>NZ_VFPN01000004.1 GCF_006716695.1 Klugiella xanthotipulae | reverse complement strand
GCCGCACCGGCCTGGAACGTGACACTGGCGGGACTGCCGAGGGTAACCGGGGTGCCGTTGACCGTTGCCGTGACGGCGAAGGTACCCGACGTGGCCGAGGCGATGGCGACGGTTGCCCGGCCGTTTGTCGCGCTCCGCGAGGAAGCGACACCCACGATGTGGGCCGGAGCCTCAACGGTGTAGACCACCGTAGCGTCGGTAATAGCGTTGCCAAACTTATCCACAACGGTAAGGGAGGCCTGATGCTCGGCCGCGTTATCGGCCAGAACCGAACCCGGCGTGGCCTCTACCGTGATACCGCCCGTGCCAAAGTAGGGCGCACCGGGCACGAAGCCCACCTCATCGCCACTATGACGCAACTCAACGCCCGCAGAGCGAGCCGAAACTACCCAGGTGCCCGCCTTCTGCGACGAAACCGTCACCGTAGCGTGACCGGTCGCATCCGTGATCGACGTGGGAGCCGACAGGGTGGCCGACGAGGCAAACTGCGTCTCGGTGCCCCCGATGGGGTTGTTGTACAGATCGGCAAGGTAGACCCCTGCCGTATGGGTCTCGACGCCAGCCACACGGTCGCCCGTGGACAGGGTCAGAGCAGAGTACTTTGCGTCAACGGGACCAGCGACGTAGCTGAGGGTGCCTCCGCTGCCGGGAATACGGGTGGGCGAGCCGTAGACCGTTCCCGTGATGGTTGCCAGCGCGGCCGTGGTGGAGGTCACGGTCACCGTGTATACGCCGGGGGTCGTCTCCACTGCATTACCGAACGTGACTTTCTGACCGGCCGGAGCCGCGAGCTGGATCATATCGCCAACGTTGCGCACGAGGTTACCGTTGGCATCCCGCAGGGTCACCTCGACACGGTGCTGATCGACGTTGTTGGCAATGCGAGCATCTGTCGTCAGGGTCATCTCTGAGGAGGCCGCAACGGGCGGACCCGTCAGGAAGGTCACCGTTGTACTGTCTTTGTCGCTGGCCGTTCCATTGATGGTGAAGGAGACGGTTGCCTCGCCAGCCACGGTCGAGACGAGCGTGACCGAGTAGGTGCCATCGCCATTATCCTTCACGGCACCGAGCGTGCCACGCGTCGTGGTGAACTCCACCTTCTCGCCACCCGTGAGCATCTGCTGGCCCAAGTTATCGCGAGCCGTGACGGTGATGATGCTGGTCTGCACGCCGTCGGCCGCAACCGTGGAGGGTGCGGCGGCGGTCGTGGATTTGGCAATGTTCAGAACCTGCGTAACCGTGACCTTCTGCGCATCACCACAGTAAGCGAGCGAGGTGTCAGAGCAGGTCGTCAGGTCGATGTACTCGGAGGTCGCGTTGGTCACCTGCGAGGTCCACGAACCGAGTTTTGTTGCCTTCGCCGTGATCGTGAGGGTTTTACTTTGACCGCTGGCCAGCGGTCCAACCGTCCACCCGCCGGTGGTCGCATCGTAGGAACCAGCCCCACCCGAGACGTAGCTCATCCCCGCGGGCAGCTTATAGACCACCGAGGTAGAGGGGGTGGCATCCGGGCCGTCATTCGTGACGTTTACCGAGTAATCAACCGTGCCGCCCTGCTCAACCGAGGTCTTCGACACGGAGGCGTTGACCTGAAGGTCGCTGAACCTCATGTTCTTGTCGTATGACGAGTAGTAGGTGCGCGTAGCGGTCTCGCCGCCAGCCAAGCTTGTCTTCCAGGCAATCGTGAGGCCGTTATCCAGGCTCGCGTTACAGTTGGCGGCCGAGAAGAGCAGGTTAACGTCGGGGCAGCCTGCCGGGAACTGTGAGTAGTTGTACGCCAGACGATAAGCCGCGTAGTAGTTTCCAGCGGCCAATTGGGCCCCCGGAGACACCGCGATGAAGGAGATCGTGGCACCCGAAGCGGCAATACACGAGCCAATCGAGCCGTCCACTGATGATTTTCCGTTGTCGGACCCGCCGAGGAAGCAGTCAGCCCACGAAGCCAGTTGAACGTCGGTGCGCGGCTGACCCGCTTTGACCGTCACGCTGATGTCGGAACGCACGTAGTTGGCCCCGGGAACGTAGCTGTCTTTCTTGGTGACCGTTGCCGGAACACCGTTAGTGGTGTCCTGGGTGGTGGATACCCAATAGGGATCTGCCGCTGTACCCGTGCCGCCGAAGTCTTGCTTCGAGACACTCGCGTACGCGGACTGCGTTGTTGTCGTCGGGGTTGAGACGAAGATGCCGGTGTTTTTTGCACCCGTCGTATCCGTGGGCTCGTAATATGCACCACCAAGAGTGCTTGAGATGAGCTGACTTTTGCCGGTGGCGTTCAGCGCAACCTGCTTGATCGGGCTACCGGGGGCAAGAATAACGCCCGTCGAAACCGAACCTGTTGCCGCCTGGGCCGTATCGGCCTGGATACCGACAAAACCACCAACCAGTAGCACTGATGCGGTGAGGAAAGCGAGCGGTCGAACTAGGCGAGCGACCCCCCGGCGTGGTGTGGTGTTGTGCTGCTCTCGGTGCAGTTCAGCGCGTCTGTGGTGCGCGGAAATAGACGTAGGTGGCTTCCCCAAAGTTGGTCCATTCATGACGTTACGATTCCAATAGTGATTGTGAATCGAATCCCCCGCCAAGAGCGCTGACGCGCCCCTACGGGCGCACCAGAGCGCGCCCGTTCAATCCCTGGCCCAACAATACCCGAAGCGCTGCTCATGCCGAAGAAGGGTTATTCCTCGATTTCGCGGTTTCTCAGCGTTATTCCGCCCCAGAAACTCGGTTAAATCACGCGCATCACGCTAAAAAATCACCATCATTTATCCAAAAAATCACCCGGACAAACCACAAACCGCGGTGCTGCCCGGACCGAGAGGGTCAGGCAGCACCGCGGCAGGGTGCGGACCGAGAGGTTATCGGGCGAGCGGGGCGAAGCTGTAGGCCACCAGGTAGTCACCGTTCGCCTTCTGTAACACCAGGGTGACGGAGCGCTTACCGTTATCCATGGTGTAGGTGCGCTCGTCGGGGTTGTCTTCGAGGGAGCCATTAAGGGTGTAGCCGGAGTCGAGGAGAGCCTCGCGGGCCGCATCCTGCGCGTCCTTGTCCGCGACCTTGACGGTGGCTGACCAGCCCTCATCACCCATCTGCTCGGCCCGGACAACCGACCCCTCGGCGAGCTTAAAGTCTTTGGGGAAACCCTCTGGAAGCGAGACCTCCTTGCGCTGCTCGGTAGTGGTGTCTGAGGTGCACGCGCTGAGCGTTGGTGCCAGCATGAGCGCTCCAACAAGTGCAACGGCGGCCGTAGCTCGACGACTAAACATTGATTATCTCCCCTAGTTTGGCCCGTCTCGGGCGAGCACTCGGCACCTGCGATGTGGTCAGCCGGAGTACAACCGCCGATCTGACGACGGACGAATACATAACGGTCCAAGGTTACCCGACCGACCTCGACCGAAGCTGCACTACACCCGTGAAAATACCTCGGATTACTGCGCCTCCGGTGCAGGAGTGCTCTGTTCTTCCGGATAAACGACAGTGGGGCCGGAAGCGATTGCTTCCGGCCCCACTGGTCTTCCCGAGGAAAGACCTACATTGCGTTGACGTCGAGGGGGATGCCGGGACCAAACGTGGTCGAGACGGCACCCTTCTGGACGTAACGGCCCTTCGAGCTCGACGGTTTCAGACGAATAACCTCGTCGAGCGCGGCCGTGATGTTCTCGCTGAGCTGCTCCTGCGTAAAGGACACCTTACCCACAATGAAGTGAACGTTGGCGTGCTTGTCCACGCGGAACTCAATCTTTCCACCCTTGATGTCGGTGACAGCCTTGGCGGGATCCGGGGTCACAGTGCCCGTCTTAGGGTTGGGCATCAGGCCACGGGGACCCAGAACCTTACCCAGACGACCAACCTTACCCATGAGCTCGGGTGTGGAGACGGCCGAGTCAAAGGAGGTGTAGCCAGCGGCCACCTTCTCGATCAGCTCGTCGCCACCCACCTCATCGGCCCCGGCGGCGATGGCGGCTTCGGCCGCTGCACCGGTTGCGAACACAATCACGCGCGCAACCTTACCGGTACCGTGGGGCAGGCTCACGGTTCCACGAACCATCTGGTCGGCCTTACGGGGGTCAACACCCAGCTTGAGGGCGACCTCAACGGTGGAGTTGAACTTTGCAGACCCGGTCTCCCGGGCCAGTGCTACGGCCTCGGCCGGGGTGTAAAACTTGCCGTCTTCGATCTTCTCGGCGGCGGCGCGGTACGCTTTTGACTTCTGTGCCATGATATTTCTCCTCAGCCTTACTCGACCGTGATGCCCATGGAACGAGCGGTACCGGCAATGATCTTCGATGCAGCCTCAATGTCGTTGGCATTGAGGTCAGCCTGCTTGGTCTCTGCGATCTGGCGAACCTGATCCTTGGTGATCTTCGCAACCTTGACGGTGTGCGGGGTGCCCGATCCCTTAGCAACACCGGCGGCCTTCTTGATCAGCTCGGCGGCCGGAGGAGTCTTCAGGACGAATGTGAACGAACGGTCTTCGTACACCGTGATCTCAACCGGGATAACGTTTCCACGCTGTGACTCGGTTGCGGCGTTGTACGCCTTGCAGAACTCCATAATGTTGACGCCGTGCTGACCCAGCGCAGGGCCAACAGGCGGTGCGGGGTTAGCGGCGCCGGCTTGGATCTGAAGCTTAATCAGACCCGAAACCTTCTTCTTGGGTGCCATGTTATGTCCTTTTCTCTTCGAGACTCCATCGCCCCGGGGGGGCGAAGATTCTCTCCCGGGAACACGGTATTTCCGAGCTCCGGTAACCGCCGACAGCTGTCGGCGGAAATCTGTAGTTGTGGCGCACCACCCCATCGCAGCGCCCCGGCGATCATACCCGATCACGGCGCGCGACAACAGAGCTATCGCTAGATTTTGGTGACCTGGTCGAAGCTCAGCTCGACGGGAGTCTCGCGCTCGAATAGGGATACCAGCACGGTGAGCTTGCCGCTGGCCGTGTTGATCTCACTGATCGACCCCGGTAGCCCGGCAAACGAGCCCTCCTTGATCGTGATGGTCTCACCCACCTCGAAGTCGATCTCCGCCTGAATAGCGGACTGGGCCGAGGCCTTGCCCGCACCCGAAGCGGCGCTCGCACCCGCGGCATCCCCCAGCTGGACGGTGGTTTTAAGCATCTCAAAAACTTCGTTGAACCGCAGGGGCACGGGGTTATGGGCGTTACCCACGAAACCGGTCACGCCGGGCGTGTGGCGCACAACGGACCACGAGTTTTCGTTGAGGTCCATGCGCACCAGAACGTAGCCGGGGATGCGCACACGGGTGACCATCTTGCGCTGGCCGTTCTTGATCTCGACCACGTCTTCCATCGGAACCTGGATCTCGTGGATGTCGTCGAGGGCACCCATCGTCTCGCGGCGGTTCTCCAGGTTGGATTTTACCTTGCGCTCGTAGCCAGCGTAGGAGTGGATGACATACCACTTGCCGCGGCGAGTGCGCAGATCGCGCTTGAACTCATCGTACGGATCGACCTCGGGAACATCGACCTCGGGAACATCGACAGCCTCGCTCTCGGCGACGGGGGCCGCATCATCGGCATCCTCAGCCGACGCCGTTCCCTCGGTGTCCGAAAGCTCATCAGCGGACGTCTCACTCACCTCAGAAACCTCGGCATCGTCTGCACCCGCCTCGGGCTCGGCACCGCTGGTTGCCTCAACAAGCGCATCGAGGGCAGCGTCGAGTGTGGCCTCGGGGTTATTCTGGGTTTCTTCGTTCTGCATGACCTTGTTTTCTTAGCCTTGTCGTAATGAATATCGGAGGACTCGGTACCGTCTAAGGGCCGCAACACTGATGCGCAACACCCGGGACCACTAACGACGGCGTTACGCCAGCGGGAGGTGAGGCGCTCGTTGGTAGCTACATCATTGAGGCATCGCCAAACACGAACACCACCAGGAACCCAAACGCCTGATCGAGTACCCAGACGATGCCCATCATGATGAGCACAAAGACCAGAACAACACCGGTGAAGCTGAACAGCTCCTTACGGGTGGGCGTTACAACCTTCTTCAACTCGGCAAAAACTTGCTGAATGAAGAGGATAATGCGACCGAACCAGGTTTTCTTTTCGGCGCGCTCCTGCTTCGCGGAGGCGACAAGCTCCTCGCCGGGCTCGTCTACTACGTTGTCAGTCACTTATTACCAACCTTTCCGGTCCCGTTGGATTCACACCCTCTGGGGTTTGCAGGGCGGACAGGACTCGAACCTGCAACCTGCGGTTTTGGAGACCGCTGCTCTACCAATTGAGCCACCGCCCTAGAGAGGACTGAGATCCCGCAACTTTACCGCGTTTTTCTCTCCTCTGAAGAGGCTAAATAGGCGCAAAAAAGTATTGGGGAAATCAATCACCTCGGATAACTTTACGGGAGATCGGGCGCTGTGTAAAGTTCGGCGAACCCTCCCCCGGAAACATGCGCGGCAGGGGGATGTACGGAGTTCCCGCCAAAAACGGCCACCCTCACCAACGGCGCGGGTGGCCGGAATGGCGTACTGTGGGGAAATGTGGAGCCACTGCGGCTCCCAATGAGGGAGTGACGATGCCCAGCCCAGCGTACAAAGTATTCACGACCGCGTCACGAAGGGTCCGGGGATGCAGAAGCTGACCCTGGGCGTCCTCGCGACGTCATCAATGGAAAACGAGCTGAGGCTGCCCCTGCATCCGGCACACATTGAGCGGATCGACGCCGACCTACGCGCCCGTATCCTGCTGGAGCGCGGCTACGGCGAACGCTGGGGGGTGTCTGATGCGCACCTGGGCTCGCTCGTGGCGGGCATTCACAGCCGCAACGAGGTGATCGCCGCCGCCGATGTAATCCTGTTGCCCAAGCCGCAGGCCACCGACCTTGCCGATCTGCGCGACGGGCAGACCCTGTGGGGCTGGCCGCACTGCGTGCAGGATCGCGCCGTCACCCAGGAGGCGATTGATCGCAACCTGACCCTGATCGCGTTCGAGGCGATGAACCACTGGACGAGCGACGGTGGCTTCGGGCTGCACGTCTTTCACAAAAACAACGAGTTGGCCGGGTACTGCTCCGTGATTCACGCGCTGCAACTGACCGGGTCAACGGGCGACTACGGACGACGCCTGAGCGCGGTCGTCATTGGGTTCGGGGCCACGGCTCGGGGTGCGGTGACGGCGCTCAACGCCCACGGAATCCACGATGTTCAGGTGTTGACGAATCGGGGCGTGGCGGCCGTGGGCTCGCCCATCCACTCGGCGCAGATCGTGCACCTGGACCGCGATGACACCGACCCGGATCGCAGCCGCGTGATGACCGAGGACGGGCCAGCCGAACTGGCGGAGTTTCTCGCACGGAGTGACATCGTGGTCAATTGCACGCTGCAAGATCCGGATGCACCCATCACCTACCTCACCGAGGCCGACCTCCCCGCGTTTGCCCCTGGCTCGCTCATCGTGGACGTGTCCTGCGATGCGGGAATGGGATTCAGCTGGGCGCGACCCACAACGTTCAGCGAGCCGACGGTGACGGTGGGCGACGGCATCCTGTACTACGGCGTCGATCACAGCCCGTCCTACCTGTGGAACTCGGCAACGTGGGAGATCAGCGAGGCGCTCCTGCCCTTCCTGGGCATCGTGATGGGCGGGGCGGAGGCCTGGGCCGCGGACGAGACGGTGAACCGGGCCATTGAGATTCACCTGGGACGGATAGTCAACCCGGGAATCCTGTCCTTCCAGGGGCGCTCGGCAGAGTACCCCTACCCGGCAGAATAGCCACGGGCGGGCGCTCCGAGGCCACAACACTCAGCCACGGGTCGGCGGTGGCAGAAGATCGCGAAGACCCGCGATGAGACTACTGCGCCAGCACGCGTAGTCGTGGCCCCCCGTGAACTCGGTGTAGTGGTGCGGGATGCCCCGAGCGGCCCACTCCGCCGCGAGCGACCGGTGATCGGCAAGCAGAACCCACTCCTGCGTACCCACATGCAGTGAGACGCGCGTGCCCGGCGAGGGGAGGAGGCCGACGGTATCCACACCCCACAGGGAGGCGGAGAGGCTGACGGCCGCGGTGAAACCGTGCCGGGGTGGGGCTGTGGGAGTCGCGGCCGATGGGGTGAGCCGACCCGCAAGAAGTTCGAGCGCGAGACGGCCCCCGAGGCTCTGTCCGGCGAGGACAGCGTCGCGGGGGGCAGCATCCGGAATCCGCTCGGACACCCACGGCAGGAGAGCCGCGAGGAACGCGGCAAAGTCGGCGCGGTTCTCGTCCAGATCGCGCCAGCGGGTAGGGGTATCACCCGCGTCAACACCCAGCAGGATCAGCGGGGCGAGGTGACCGGCGGCCACGGCACGCTGCACGGCATCCGCGAGACCGAAGCGACCGCACCAGGCATCACCGTCGAGGACGACCACAATCGGAAGCGGGCCGGGTGGGGCACCCCGGGCACACCGGCCGGGGGCCGGGCGGGGGTGGACCCCGTGGACGGAGAGCCAGAGGGCTCGCGGGGTACCGCGATAGGGCAGCGTGTGGCTGGGGGGACAGCCGCGGGGGAACCGGGTGGGCGGCGGGGCGCGAAACCAGGGCTGGGGTGGGGCATCCGGGAGTTCCACCACGGAGACGGGGCCACCGGAACGGTTGCGCATACGCAGGGGATTACGGGGGTCGGCCCTCCCGGAGTCGAGCAGGGCGCGCAGGGCGCGATGGTCGGCACCACCCGCAGGATCAAGCCGCCACGGTGGTGCGGTGGCGGCCGCGTGGCTGAGAAACGCGTAGCTGGCGCGCCAGGTGGTGGGCATCCGGACGGTGCGGGTCCAGAGGTCCGTTGTGCCCAGGCGGCGCATCTCGCTCTCCTCCGGCTGGGTCTCATCCGTGATGCGGTTGAGGAAAAGGAAAACCGCGGTAGCCTCGGCGTCGCACCGGAGAAAGGTCACCTCGGCCTGAGGCGGGGCACCGGAGTCACCGGCACACCCGGGTATCGGGCGGATGAGGGGCCAGGCCGGTTCCGCGCGCAGCGCCGCGACGAGCGCGCGCCGAGCAGCGGGGTCGGCCGCGGCAAAATCCCGCTCCAGGCTGCCCTGCATGAAAGGGCTCGGGCCGGGCCGGGGAACCTTGGGTGGGCGAGGTGGTCTGCTCATCGGCATCTCGATCCCGGCACTAAGCTGGGGGCCACTATCTCACACTCTCGAAGGGGGCCGCGTGCCTAGCCGTGGAAGTTCTCGCGTGAGCCTCACGATGACCGAGTTGCGTAGCCGCATCCGTAGCGGTGCCTGGCCGGTGAACAGCCGCATCCCCACCGAGGCCGAACTGGCCGAACTGTTTGGGGTGGGGCGCAGCACCATTCGCGAAGCCGTCCGCAGCCTGGCCAACCTGGGGATGCTCGAAACGGCGGCCGGACGCGGCACCTTCGTGCGCTCGCTGGCCCCCGTGCCGCAGGTGGTGACCGAGACGCTGGGGGCACACCGGCTGGCCGATATCCTCGGCTTCCGGCGTGCGCTTGAGGTGGAGGCCGCACGGCTCGCCGCACTGCACGCCACCGACGAGGGTGTGGCCCGCCTGCGCGCGCTCATCGCGAGCGAGGCCGCGGCGCTGGGGCGGGCCGAACACGACCGGGTAGAACACGCTCAGAGCCGGGCGGTGGAGCGCGGCGTGACCCCGGGGGCCTTTCACTTTGCCGTGGTGGAGATGTCTAGCAACACCCTCCTCACGGAGATGTACGCAAGCGTGATGATGAGCCTGCGCACTGGCCTGGCCTCGGGCGCGGTGATCCACGGGGCAAGCCACGCCGTCCGGCAGGAGGACCACACGGCCCTGCTCACCGCGCTGGACGAGCGCGACGCCGAGGCCGCCGCCCGGGCAGCCGCCCGGCACTCGGACCGCGATCTGGTGGTCGCGAGCGAGCCTACGCATCCGACGACACCTCCCCCGGCCGCGACGGGGTAGCGGGCGGGCCGCCCGACGCGGTGCCGCGGATGCTGTGGCAGATGACGGGGCGGTCATCCGATTTTGCGCCATTCCCTGACGAGCAGCCCGATCAGGTAGAGGCCACCGAGCGCTCCCGAAACCACACCAACCGGCAGCTGAGTGGGGGCGTAGAGGCGCTGAGCGATCAGGTCGCTGCCGAGCACCAACAGGGCACCGGTGAGCGCGGCCAGCCCGAGGCCCACGCCCGACGAGCGGCTGAGCCGGGCCGCGATCTGCGGTGCGGCGAGCGCGATAAACGCGATGGGACCCGCGAGAGCGGTCGCGGTGGCGACGAGGGCGACCCCCACGAGGAGCAGGGCGAGCCGCACCCACTGGACGCGCACACCGAGACCGGTGGCGATGTCGTCCCCCAGGGCGAGCATCCCGAGCGGGCGGCTGAGGGCGGCGGCGCACGGGGCGAGGGCGGCAACCGCGGCGGCCGCGAACAGAACACCACCCCACGGGAGCGCGTTCAGGGAACCGGCCAGCCAGTGCGCGGCATCCTGAGCGGAGTCAAGGTCGGCGCGCACGACGAGCAGCGAGTTGAGCGCAGCGAGCACGGCGGCCACACCGAGGCCCACGAGCACCAGCCGGTAACTGGTGAGGCCACCGCGGTAGGCGAGCGTGTAGACGAGGGCCGCGGTCACGGCCCCACCCGCGAAGGCCCCGCCAGCGACGGCCAGCGGGGTGCCCCCGAGGAGCACAATCACCACGAGTGCCCCCGTGGCCGAGCCGGTGGTGAAGCCGATCACGTCGGGGCTGCCGAGCGGGTTACCGGAGAGGCGCTGGAAGATGCCACCGCTCATCCCCAGGGCCGCACCCACGGTGAGGGCGGCGACCACCCGAGGGAGACGGATATCAGCAACAAAGTAGCTGCCGAGCGGGTCGGTGGCCGTACCCGCAAGCGCACGGAGGATGTCCACCGGCGCAATCCGGTAATCCCCCACGAGGAGACCAACGGTGCCGAGGGCGAGCAACGCAACCACGAGGCACCCGGCGACAACCACACTCCGCCGCTCGGTGCGCAGCGAGACGGGGCCGACCCGAATGCGAAAATAGCGCGCGTGAGCGGGGTAGCCGGGGGCGGTCACAGCGACTCGATCCGGCGACGGCGCACGATCATCACGAGCAGCGGGCCACCCATGACGGCGGTGATGATACCCACCTGGACCTCCTGCGGGGCCACGACCACGCGGGCGAGGAGGTCAGCAACGAGAAGAAACACGGGACCGAGCACAAGGCTGAAGGGCAGCACCCAGCGCTGGTCGGGGCCACACAGCGCACGGGCCGCGTAGGGCACACCGAGCCCCACGAAGCTGAGGGGGCCGACCGCCGCGGTCGCGGCACCGGCGAGGAGGGTCACGGCGAGCATCACGAGCCCCCGGGTGAGGCCCACGCGGACGCCGAGCGCGCGAGCCGTCTCCTCGCCCAGGGCGAGCGCGTTGAGGGCGGGGGCGAGCGCTACGGCCAGCCCGAGGCCCACCAGGATGAACACAACCACCGCGCAGAGCACCGGAAACCCGCGACCCTCCATCGAACCGGCCGCCCAGAAACGGAACTCGTTAAACACGTTCTGGTTGGCCAGGATGATCGTCTGCACGATCGAGGAGATCGCCATGCTCAGGGCCACCCCGGCGAGCGCGAGCCGCACGGGAGTCGCGCCGCGGCGGCCCACGGACCCCAACACGTACACCGCAACCGAGGCTGCGGCCGCACCGAAAAAAGCGCACCACAGGGAGAACCAGATACTCGACACACCCGTGATCGCCACGGCGAGGACCACCGCGAGCGACGCACCCGCGTTGATACCCAATACACCCGGTTCGGCCAGCGGGTTGCGCGTGAGCGACTGCATCAGCGCACCGGCCACGCCGAGGGCCGCACCGACCGCGAGCGCGAGGAGGGCGCGGGGTACACGCTGGCCGTGGATGACGGTTGACAGGAGGCCACCATCCGGGTGCCCAAGCAGGTGCCAGACCGTCCCGGGCGGGATCGGGTTGGAGCCCACGAGCAGGCTGAGCGCGGCGACCAGCAGCACCAACGCGGTGACGGCCAGCAGGAGGCCAGCACGGCGGCGGGTGCGGCGGTGAGCGCGGCGGTGAGCGCGGGGGCGGCTGCGGCGGCGCGGGGGCGGCTGCGGCGGCGCGGGGGCGCGATTCGGGTAGGGGGCACGGCGGGTCCCGGGGGCGGGGGCGCAGCGGGGGGCGCAGCGCTGGGAGGGCTCAGCGCAGGGGGGCACGACGCAGGGGGGCACGTTCACGGTCATGGGTGCCTCCGCTTCACGGCACCGCGCCGCGCATCCGGCACCAGCCCCCACCCCACGAGCCCCGTACTCAGCAGCAGGCAGCCGCCCAGCACACCCAGGCCCGCCAGGGGCAGCGATCCCGCGGGGGCGGTTTGCACGTTCTCGGCGGCACCAGCGGGGGCGGGATCGACCGCGACCTCCCCCGCCGCCCAACCGATCAGCGCGCCCTCCGCGTCGAGCGCGGCAAACCGGTGCACACCAGCGGGCAGATCGTTCGTGGGCACCTGCACGGTGCCGTTGGCCGCGACCCGCTGCCAGCCGAACGGGGTCGGCTCGGAAAACGCGTAGACGAAGACCCACTCGGCGGCGTAATCATCGGGTAGATGGAGCACCACTCGGCCCTCAGCCGGAATCGCAGTAACGCCCCCCTCCGGTGCCGCGGCCAGCGCCGCCCCCGAGGTCGCGGGCGGCGCTGGCACCTCCGCAGGCTCGGCCACCGGCTCGGGCCGCACGGCCACGGCGACCCCACCGCTCACGGTTGGGGTCGCCCCGCCGCTGGCGGCGCTGCCGGGAGCACCGGGAGCCGCCGGGCGGCCCGGGGCGCTCGCCGAGGTATCAGCACCGGCCGCGACGACCGTGAAGTCGGAGTTTCCACGGGCGGTGAAACCGAGCGTTCCCGCCGCGGGGGTGGCCGGGTCCACGGCGGCGGAGGCTAGGAAACGCAGCCAGTGCGCACCGGCGGGTAGATCGTGGGGCAGCACGAGCGAGCCCGAGACCACCCCGCTGGACGGGATGACCTGGGTGTGGATGACGCAGGCACCGTGCGCGGAGACACGACAAACATCCGGGCTGCCGTCATCCAGCTTGATATAAACGGTCTCTCCGGCGGGGAAGCCACCGAGGGAGAAGGTGAGCGCCTCGCCGGGGGCCACGCGGGCGGGCGAGACGCTCGCCCAGGTACCGGGGGTGTCGGGGCTGGGACCGTCGGGCGGCAGGGCCCGGGCACCACCGGCGACCCCGAGGAGGAACAGCACCGCCGCGACGGCCACGAGCAGGGGGCGAAACCTCATCGGGTAACCCGCACAATCCGGGCGCTGCGCAGATGCAGGGTGCCGAGGGTGGCTGCGGCGAGCAGCAGCACGCCGAGCACGCTCAGCAGCAGGTTGCGGGCCCACAGCGGACCGGAGACTAGGCCGACGGCGAGCGGGATACCGGTCCGCGCCCGACTCACCGGTGCGGCCGAGTCTGCGCTGACCCCGGGTCCCGACACCACGGTTGGCACATCGGGTACCGTCCCGACGAGCACACCCGCCCACCCGATCAGCCCGCCGTCGGTGCCGAGTACCGCGATCTTGTGGCGGCCGGCACCCAGATCGGTGATGGTGAGTCGCACCTGGCGGTCCGCATCCGGCTGCACCCAGCCGACGGGTGAGACCGCCTGGCCGGTGTAGGTGTAGAGGAAAACCCAGTCGCGGGCGGGGCCTGCGGGCACCGTGAGGGTGACAACACCGTCCGCGGAGAGCGGGTCGAGCCCGCCACGGAGGGCGCTGGTGAGCTGGCTGGCCCGGCTGACGGGGGGCCCGGGCACCGTGGTGGGGGCCGCCGAGCGCACTGGCTTCGCGGCGATACGGCGGGGGGCAGCTTCGGGAGTGTCCACCGTCACGGGTGGGGCCGCCCGCACGGGTGCGGCGGGCGCGGCCGGAGGGGCAACGGTGACCTCGGCCCACCCGGAGAGCAGCCGCACGCCGGGCTTCGCCCAGGCGTCGCTCTGCACGGTGGCGCGGGAGGGGCCGACCGGGAGGGTGATTCCGGTGGTCGGGGCGAGGAACTGGCCGCGGGCATCCGCTCGGAACCAGGCCGGGCCCCAGGGGGTGCGCGGGGAGGCGCCCACATAGGTGGTGAGGTAGAACCAATCGCCGACGGCCGCGCCCGGAACCGTGACAAGCCAGCCATCCGGGCGCTGCTCAACCGTGACGCCACCCTGCGTGTCCGCGGTGAGCTCGGTCGTGGCGTCTACCGGACGGGGCACGCCGTTGGGCTGATAGTTGCCCACCATAAACGGTTCAGACAGCAGCGTACGCACGGTGTCCCCCGGGGCGAGCGAGCCGGAAAGCAGGCGCAGTCGGTGCTCCCCCTCGGCGAAGGCAGGCACAGAGCTCGTCTCGCTGCCCGTAGGGAGCGTGACGAGCGCGTTGAAGGTGCCGGTTGCATCCGCCTCGATCAGGGCCCAGACGGTGCGATTCTGGTGCAGGCTGGCGTCAGTATGGCTGTAGGCTCCCTCGTCAATTTTGAGACCAATGACCGAGCCGCCCCGGCTGGGATGACACCAGCCGGTGCCCGTGACGTGCAGCTGACCACCGGCGGGGAGGCTCGGGTTCTCAATCGTGACGGTGACGGTGGCGGTGTCCGTTGCCCCCGCGGAGCAGACAACGCCGGGGGTATCGCCCGGGCTGCCCGCGAGCGGCACCCCACTCGTGTCCTCCCCCGAGGCGGACGGGTGCTCACCCATCGCCGCATGCACGGAGACCGGGGTCAACACGGCGAGGAGCAGGGACAGCAGGAGGAGAACGAGAACCACCAGGATCAGACGGGCCGTCGCCCCTCGGGCACTCATCTGAGCGCCTCCGTCACATCGGCCACCAGCCTGTTCATCAGCAAGGGTCCGCCCGTTGAGGTCCACACCGAACCGTCAACCGGGATGATGTGGTCCTCGTGGTACGCGTTCAGCCGGGTGAACCCTGGCACCTCCTGAGCCTCGGTCAGGGCCCGCTCGGCCCCGGAGGCGTCCACGCTGCCACCGGCCTCGGCGTTATCAACCGAGGACCCACCGAGTGTGCCAAAGAATATGTAGTCCGCATCGATATCGGCGAGGTTCTCCAGCGACACGGGCTCGGAGTGGCCGCGCCCGCGCACACTCTGGTGGGCGGGGCGGGTCAGCCCCAGGTCGTTGAGGGCCGCACCCGCGGGTAGCTCGCTGAGGATGAGCGCGGCCGACCCGCCCTGCCAGCGCACAATCGAGAAGGTTTTACCCGCGTAATCGCCGAGATGGGTGGCGGCAGCAGCGACCGCTCTGTCGTAGTCGGCCAGAACCTCCGCGCCCTCCGTGGCCCGGTTGACGGCGTCGGCGACCCGCGCAAAGTTGTCGCGCCACTCGCCGCCAGCGAACCCGGTGTAGACCACAGGGGCGAGCTGGCGCAACGAGTCGAGGAGCGGGGGGTTGTTGTTGATACTTGTCCCGTCCACGAGGATGAGATCGGGCCGGGCCGCACCAATCGCCTCCAGGTTGGGCTGCGACACGCCACCCAGCAGGGGGATGTCGCCCGCCCGCTCCGCCAGGTAGTTCGGCACCCCGGATTGGCCGCGGCCCGTGACGGTGCCGACGGGCTCAACCTCGAGCGCGAGCAGACCGTCAAGCGCTGGCTCGCTGAGCGCCACCACACGCTGTGGGGTGCGGGGGACGACGACGGGGGTGCCATCGGCATCCAGCACCGTGCGAGTCTCCGCAGAGGTCTCGGGGGTCGGGGCGGCAGTGCAACCGACGAGCAGGGCGAGGGCGGCGGCCAGGACGACGACGACCAGGCGGCGATAGGTGGAGGTGGGGATGCGGCGATAGATGGGGATGCGGCGATAGATGGTCACGAGTCCAGGGCTCCTTGGGGTCGGGGGAAAAGGTGGGGGGCAGGCCGCCGAAGGGATCACGACGGCCCGCCCGGGGATACCTACGCTGAGGCGTCCGCAGCTCGGCGACGCCCGCGGAGGACGAGACCGGCCCCGGCCACCAGCACCAGAGCCGCGAACCAGGCCAGGCCCGCATCCTCCGCGCCGGTATTGGTGAGTTGCGCGCCGCCGGAAGAACCCGCGACACCCGAATCAACGGACCCCGCCTCAACCATTGCCGCCTCAACCGCTGCCGCCTCCTGAGCGACCACAAACGGAACGTACCCGAGCAGGTTCGCCCCGTCATACAGCGCAAGATGGTGCTCGCCGCCCGCGAAACCGGACACATCCACCGTCGTCGCACCGTCCAGCACCGGGTGCGCGCCCCGGGCGGTAGCGGCCGAGTAGCCGTACGCCCAGACCCACTCACCGTCGGCGAGGGGGATGTTCCCCACCGTGACGGTGGACCCGGTCTGCACAACCGTCAACTCGCCCGCACCGCGAGGCAGCAGCTCCTCGGTCGTGGCGGCGACCGCCTCGGCACCCTCATGCTCGGTCGGCTCGGGCACGCTCACAAGCAGCGTGGCCACCTCACTCGTCGCCTCACCCTTCAGGTTGCTGAAGACCGCACGATACCGGGTACCCGAGGCCAGTTTCTCGGCTTTCTCGACCGTGAGCGTGACCTGCGTGGCACCGGGGATATCCGACCAGACGGTACCGTTGCTACTCGACTGCCACTGCACCGTCGGGGCGGGGATACCGCTCGCCGAGGCCGTGAACGTGGCGCTGTCGCCCGTCGGCACCGAGACGGAAACGGGCGAAGCCGTGATCGTCGGAGCCCGGTACTGTGCGCCCAGCTCGGGGTAGCCCGCAAACGTCTGGGGGCTGGGTGAGCTGGTGCCCGCCGCGTAGACCGCAGGGGTTGTCGGCGCGACGGCCACGCAGTCGGGATCTACCGCCGTGCTGAGGGTATCGACAACCCGGAACGTGGCCTCGATACTACGGATGGTGTCACCGGCGGCCAGGCTACCGGTGAGGACGCGCAGCGTCTGGGTCTGCCCCGCCCGCCACTCAAACCCGGCCGGGATGGTCGAGTTTGCCGGGGTGGGGAACGGGATGCTGAGGTTCCAGTTACCGGAGGCATCCGCCTGCCACACACCCTGGGCGCGGGCATCGGAGTAGGTGCTGCCGGGAATCTGGTTCTCGATGGTGCGATTGGCCACGTTCACCGGTCCGATGCCGCCCGTGGGCTGGTTGATGAAGACCGGTCCGGACGTGCCCGCGGTGACCTTAAAGCCCGTGCCGGAGAGCACAATCGGCTGGCCCACAACCACCTCGGCGGGGGTGCGCAGAACCGCACCGTCACCGTCCTCTCGTGTGCTCTCAACGGGAGCCAACGGGGTTGCCTCGCAGGTGGCCGCGGTGGCCGTGACAAACGTGGCCTGCACGCTCGTCACGGGGCTACTGTCGAGCAGGGATACGGTGTGTTCACCCGGCGTGATGGCTTTCGTGCCCACGAGGGTTTCGGCCGGAACCGTAACCTTCTCGCCGGTGAAGGAGCCCGAGGCATCCGCCTGGATGCGGCCGCGGGTGGTCTCGCTACCGGCCTCACCCTCGCCACCGCCGACGAGGCCAAACGCGTCGCCATCAATCTTCACCGCAAGCTGCTGGCCGGGGGCGAAACCGCTGCCGGAGAGCACCACTTCGCCGCCGGGGACAATGCTCGTGGTGTTCTGCACGTAAACGTGCGGGACGCTCGTTCCGGGCGTGATCTTAGTGATGCCGTCGGCCGTGATCGGGGTGGGGTCGGCGAGCACGGGCGGGGTACCCGTGTAGCCCTTTACTTCGGTGGCGGAGGTGCCCACGTTTCCCGTGAGAAAGTCGAGGCCCCAGGGGATCTCCACGCCGGTAAAGTCGCCGGACTTGTCCACCACGTAGGCGCTGCCGTTGGCCACGATGATGTGGTTGGCGGACCGGGCGGAGACGGTGATCGTCTCGATCACGCCGCGGCTGAGCGCGTCCACAACGGTGACGGTGCCGTCGGCGAAGTCGGCCACATAGATGAGGTTCTTCTCCGTATCGGCGGCAACGGCGAGCGCCCGACTGCCCGTCTGGATGTTGTATTTGAACGCACCCGTGGTGAGGTCGTAGACCCCCAGGCCCGACCACCCGGAACCGCCGGCACCCTGGTTGGCCGTGTACAGCTCACCGAGGGTGGCGTTGATCGCTACGCTCGACGATTGGAGCGTGCGGGTTCCCTGGGCAATGTTGGGGTTGTTCAGCGGGATGCGCTTCTGTAGCGTCTGCGTGGCCAGATCGATCACGTACACCTCATCGGTCTGGAAATCGCTGGCGTAGAGCGTGCCCGATGCGGGGTCAATGTCGAAGCCCATTGTCACGGGGTAGACACTCTCGCCTGCGGCGGGATAGTCCACGCGGTCGGGGATGTCGATGTCTGTCACATGCTCAAACGTGGTGGTGTTGTAGACCGTCACGGCCACGCGGTCGCCCGTGCCGCGCAGGGCGGCAGAGACATAGGCAAAGCCGCGCTCCTCGTCGATGATGACCTCGCGGGGGTGGTTCACCTCGACCGCGACGGTTGTCGCTCCGGTCTCCGGGTCGCGGGTCGCGTTTTTCTCGTAGCTACTCCAGAGCTGTTTCAGGGTGTCCTGGTCGTAGACGGAAACCTGGTTATCGCGGGTGTTGGTCACCCAGACGGTACCGTTTTTATCGTCCGCATAGACGCCGTGGTTGCTGAGACGCTTAAACCCAGCGGTGGCCCCCGAGCTGTGCGGGATGACGGGCAGGTCGGCCACGGCCTCAATCGTCAGGGTCTCGGGGTCAACCTTGGCGAGCGTCCCCGTGATGATCGGCGGGCGGCCGCTCGAACCGGTCACGTACAGCGAGTCGCTGCGGTCGGAGTGGGCAATCTGGTACTGACCCGGGATGCCCTGGACGCGCTGTGAGTCAAAGCTGAGGTCGCGGGTGACGGGGGCGACAGTCTCGGCGACGGCCTCCGGGGCCGTCTCGGCGTGGGCGGCGGTGCCGATTCCCACGGTGAGGCCGCCGACGGTGAGCGCGGTCGCGACCAGATGAGCGAGCGTACGCTTACCGTGGTGGAATAACCCGGCCGGAGGGCCTGATCGCTGACTGACATGGGTCATGGTGTTTTCTCCTCTGATGCAGGGGGGTGAATTACCTAAAGATCAGACTTTAGTAAGGATTGACTAACTAAGTCTAGGCTCACCTAAGTTATAGCATTCATCGGTGGCTGTCCACCCCGCGGCGCACAACGCCACAACGCCCCCACCCGGGCAGCCCGAAGGGGCTATCACGAGAGGGCGGGGCCGCCGAAGAAAACTCCGACGACCCCGCCCCGAGGGCACAGCGCCTACCGCATGGCGTCCGCGGCTCGGCGACGTCCGCGATACACGAGACCGACCCCGACCAGCAGAACCAGCAGCCCGAATCCGATCAGACCAGCACCCTCTGCACCCGTTCGGGTGAGTTGCGCGGCACCGGCCGCGCTCCCGTCCGTGGACACTGCCGCAACCGGATCCGTCACGACCGTATCGACCGCAATAGCCTCGGCGGGGACCGCCTCCGCGGGGGCAATCGCCACCGGCACGTACCCCAGCAGGGTCGCATCGTCGTAGACGGCAAGCGAGTGCTCACCGGGTTCAAACGCGGAGACATCCACCGTGGTCTCACCACCCGTCACGGCGTGCGCACCCATCTTCTGTGCTGCGGGGTACCCGTACATCCAGACCCACGTATCGTCGGCAACGGGGAGGTTCCCCACCGTCACGGTCGAACCGGTCTGCGTCACCGTCAGATCGCCCGCGTCACGCGTCCGCAGGTCATCAACCGTCGGGGCAACCACAGCGGCGGTCTCGTGCTCGGCCGGCTTCGGCACGTTCACCAGAAGTGTGGCCGCCTCACTGATGGCTTCACCCCTGCTGTTCGTGAAGACCGCACGGTAGCGGTTACCCGATGCCAACGGTTCCACGTTGTCGAGGGTGAGCGTACTCGTCGCGGCACCGACAATATCCGACCACTCGGTGCCGTCGGCGCTCATCTGCCACTGCACGGTGGGCGCGGCAACGCCGCTCGCCGCAGCGGTAAAGGTTGCCTGCTCGCCGGGGGTCACCGAGACGGACAGGGGTGACGCGGTCACGACGGGTGCCCGGTACTGGGCACCCAGCGCGGGGTATCCCGCAAACGGCACGGGACTACTCGACCGGATCTCCCCGGGCTCAAAGATCGCGCGCGCCACCTCGGCGACGGGAACGCACTCCTCCTCCGGGGCCGCGCCGGGCTGGGCGACGACCTTAACCGCGGCTCTCAGGTCTCGCCAGACGTCTCCCTTCGCCATGTTATCGGTGGACACACTGACACTGTAGGTCTGCCCCACCTGCCACTCGGAGCCTGCCTTCAGGGAGGAGTTCTCCGAGGTGGGGAAGGGGATACTGATGTTCCAGTCACCGGAATCATCTGCCTGAAACACCCCGTGGACGAGGGGATAGTTATAGCCCTGAAGGGCCTTCGGGCCCTGGTTCTCGATGGTGCGGTTCTTCACCTGAATCTCGCCCTCCCCCGTCGACGAGGCCAAGCCGATCATGCCGACCGAACCGGCCGACTTATCGGACGTCTTAAAGCCCGTACCGGAGAGAACAATCTGCTCACCCACAACAACCTCGGCTGGGCTGTAGAAGACAGCGTCACCCTCGGCAGTGGTCGTAGTGAGCGGCGGCGAGGCCGACTCGCAGGTGGCCGCGGTGGCCATGACAAACGTGGCCTGCGCACTCGTCTCGGGGCTGCTGCCCCGGAGGGATACGGTATGGTCGCCCGGCGCGGTGACCTTCTGATCGAGGAGCGTCGCGGTGGGGAGCGTGACCGCCTCACCCGTGAAGGAACCGTGGGCATCCGCCCGGATAGGACCGCGCGTAGTCGCCGCGCCCGCCTCGCCCGGGTCACCGGCGACAACGCCATACGCATCACCATCAATAGTGACGGTCAGCTGCTGACCGGCAGCAAAACCGCTGCCGGAGAGCACCAGCTCCTCGCCAGGGAGGAGACTCTTGGTGTTCTGCACGTAGACGCGCGGCGTGACTGCACCGGGTGTGATCTTGGTGATACCGTCCGCGTTAATCGGACGGGGGTCAGCCATAACGGGGGAGTCACCCTCTCGGTAGCCCGGAACCTCGGTGGTGGCGGAACCCACTGCACCGGTCGCGTAGTCCAGGCCCCACGGAATCTCCACATCCGTGAAGTCTCCAGCGTTGTCAACCACGTAGGCACTGCCGTCAGCCACGACAATGTGCCTCGCGGCCCGAACGGAGGCGTCAATCTTCTCAATAACCTCCTGACTGAGCGCGTCAATCACCGTCACGGTGCCGTCATCGTAGTCCGCCACGTAGATAAGATTCTTCGCCGTGTCCGCGGCAACCGCACGGGCACGGCTCCCCGTGTACACACTGTATTTTTCGGCACCGGTCGTGAGATCGTAGACGATGAGGCCAGCCCAACCGCCCATATTATCGCCCGGGATCGCCACATAGAGTTCACCCAGGGTGGCGTTAATCGCGACGCTCGACGCTTGAAGCTTTTTACGCCCACTCTCCCCACCGGGATGTGTGATGGGGATACGCTTAACCAGCTCCTGGGTCTCCAGGTTGATCACGTACACCTCATCGGTACGGGAATCGGTGGCGTAGAGCAGACCCGATTCCTGGTCCAGGCCGAAACTCGTGATGAGGGGAACAGCCATTTTGCCGGGTGTGGGATAGTCCATCCGGCCGGGGATCGTGAGCCCCTTCACGCTCTCAAACGTGTCCGCGTCATACACCGAGATGGAATTAGTTGCGTGCGGTGCCTCCGAAATGTAGGCGCGCCGACGCTTCTCGTCAATGATCACCGCACGGGGCTTATTCACCTCGGCCGACACGGTGATGGCACCGCTCTCCTGCTCCCGCTGTGCGTGGCCCCGGTAGCTACTCGCCACCTCGTCCAGGGTCTCCTGATCGTAGACGGAGAACTGATCGTCGAGGGTGTTGGTCACCCAGACGGTACCCCTGGTGTCGTCCACGGCGATACCGCGGGGGCTCAGACGCTTAAATCCGGCGGTCTCCCCCGAGCCGTGCGGGATGACGGGCAGATCGGCCACGGCCTGAACGGTGAGGGTGTTGGGGTCGAGCTTCGCCAGGGTCGCCGTCGTCACAGGCGATTTCCCGCGTGCGCTCGTCACGTACAGCGAACCGGTGCGTGCGGAGTGCGCCACCTGGCGCTGGCCGGGGAGGCCCTGGGCTCGCTGCGCGACAAAGCTGATATCGCGCGTTACCGGGAGGGTCTCGACGGTATCCGAAGCCGTCTCGGCGAGGGCCGGATTCTCGCCCCCCACGATCAGGCCGCCGGCGGTCAGCGCCGCGACGGCAACCGCGGCAACCGTGCGTTTACCGCGGTGAAACAACCCGGGTCTGTGGCCCGGTTGATGGATAACATGACTCATGATGCTTTTTCTCCTCGTCAGGGGGGTGGTCATACCCTAAACATCCGACTTTGGTTAGGGTTGGCTAATAGTAGCCAGGGTTTACTACCGTACACACCCATCCGGGAGGTATCTACCCCCTCAGCCCCCACGTAGCCGAGAGAAACCCGACAATTGCCGCGGCGTGGGCCGGATGCACCAGCTCCTCATGCCGGGCAGGCAGATTCAGAACGTGCAGCTCACCCGCCACCGAGGGGGCCCAGGCGAGCGGATCACACCACGACTCCGCCCCCGAGGCCGCCGCCCGCACAAAATACACGTCCCCGTCGACAACCGGATGTTCGGCCCGCCACACAAGCCGCATGGTGTTCCCCACAATGCCAACGAGGGCCGCGAGACGGTCATCGCCAAGGCGGCCCAGCGGATGCCCCTCCCGGCTCAACGCCGCGCGCACATCCTCCACCGTGGGCACGTCATCCCCGGCTGGCACACCGCGACCCGCCATCCGCAACAGCGCCACCATCGCCTCACCCGGGCCCGGCTCGGGCCGCTGACGCCACTGACCGCCGGGGTAGGCATCCAGCAGCACCAGCAGCTCTACGCGCTCGCCGAGCTGTTGGAGGCGGGCGGTCATGTGGTGGGCGAGCATCCCACCCACCGACCAGCCGAGCAGCTGATACGGCCCGCCCGGGTGGGTGGCCCGCACGGCGTCAACGTACATCTCGGCCATTTCGGCGAGAGAACCCGGCACAGCTTCGCCCCCAAAACCGCGCGCCTGAATGCCCACCACGGTATCGACGGGCAGGCTCGGGCTCTGCACCATCATCCGCGCGATCGTGCCGTACGGCCAGGCCAAGCCGCCCGCGGGGTGCACACAGTACAGCGGCCGGTCGCCACCGGGGTCACCGGCAAGATGGAGCAGCGTCTCAAAGCCCAGCCCACCCGGGCCGGACCCGCCCAGAAGACGCGCGAGACCGCGCGGGGTGGGGCTCGCAAACACGTCGCCGAGACTGAGCCGAGGCTCCGCGAGACGCGTGAGCAGGGTCACCGCGCTGAGCGAGTTACCCCCGAGGTGGAAAAAATTGTCGTTCCGGCACACCGCGGGCACACCGAGCACGGCGGTAAACGCCGTGGCCACGGCGCGTTCGCGCCCGGGGCGGGGAGCCTCCCCGGCCTCCGCACTCCCCCGCAGCACGGGGGCAGGCAACACGCGCCGGTCAAGTTTGCCGGAGGGCCCGGTGGGCATCCCGGGCAGGCTCACCACCACAGTCGGCACCATGTATCCGGGCAATAGCCGCGCGGCGTGGGCCCGTACCGCCTCGGGTTCAGCATCACCCACGATGTACCCAACGAGCGCGTCGCCCCCGGCGGTGGAGTGCACGGCCGCCGCCGCCTCCCGCACCCCCGGGGCACGGCCGAGGGCGGCGGCCACCCCGTCAAGTTCAATCCGCTGTCCACGCAGCTTGACCTGCCCGTCGAGGCGACCCCGGTACTCAAGCACACCATCGGGGCGGAGTAGACCGAGGTCACCGGTGGGGTAGCGGCCGTCGGCGGCGAGGTTCTCGCGACGCCAGTATCCCGGCATCAGCTGAACCCCGGACAGCCAGATCTCACCCGGATAGCCGGGCGGCAACGGGCAGTGGGTGTGATCGAGCACGTGTACACCCGTGTTCCAGACGGGTGTACCGAGCGGGATACCCCCGGTCGCCGTCACCCCCCGCGGAACCGCGTAGTGGGTCACGTCAATCGCCGCCTCCGTGGGTCCGTAAAGGTTGACCACTTCGGCATCGCAGAGTGCATAAAAAGCCGTGGCCGTGTCGGCACGCAGCACCTCGCCACTACAGAACAGGCGGGTGAGGGAGTCCAGCCCAGGGGTGACGGCACCAGAGGTGCGGGATGAGGCGGCGGCAATGAGCGCCTGGAGCACGGTGGGAACGCAGTGCAGCACGGTGATCCCGGCACGCTCAACGGTGTCGATCAGGGAGTGCGGGTCCCGGTGCACCTCCGGGGCAGCCACCACGAGACGCGCCCCCACGATCAGCGGCCAGAACAGCTCCCAGACCGACACATCAAAGCTGATCGGGGTTTTCTGGAGCACCCGGTCGGCGGGGCCGAGCGGGTAGGCCCCTTGCATCCAGAGCAGCCGGTTGACGATGGCCCGGTGCGTGATCGGAACCCCCTTCGGTCGGCCGGTCGAGCCGGAGGTGAAAATGAGATAGGCAATATCGTCGGGGGCAGGCGGAACGGGACACCCCCGCGGGATGCTCGCCACCGCACGGTCCGCGCCCTCCCCGGCCGGGTCGCGCAGCACGAGCCCGGCGGGGCCCGTGGTCACGATCAGCCGGGGTGCGGCATCCGCAACCATCCCGGCGAGGTGCCCCGGCGGATATCCCGTGTCGAGCGGCAGATACGCGGCACCGCAGCGCAGCACGGCGTGGAGCACGGCGACCATCTCGGGGCTGCGGTCGAGTGATACCGCAACCACGTCGCCGCGCACCACCCCGGCCCCGGCGAGCGCCGCGGCAAGGTCGCCAACCCACGCGTGAAAGTCGCGGTAGGTCCAGGAGGGCGTGGTCCCGTCGGCACCGCCCTCGGCGCGGTCCCCGGTCACCGCAATCGCGTCGGGTACCGCCGCCGCCCGGGCGGCCAGCAGGTCTACGAGGGTACGCTCCGGCAGGTCTACCCGGGCACCGTGCGCCCAGGACCGCACCGCGAGAGCCTCGGGCCCCGCCGGTCCACCCCGCAGCGGCGAGAGCTCACCCAGTTGGCTGGCGGCGCTGAGTCCCGCAGCCTGCCGTAGCTGATCGACCAGTCGCTCGGTGAGGTCGGCGGCGCGCTCCTCGCCGTAGAGGTCCGGGTTGGTGTCCACGTCCAGGTGCAGGCCATCGCCGCGGGGGTAGACGCTCACGGTGAGGTCTTCAACGGGACCGGCCGAGAGGTCCACCATCCGCGCGGGTATCCCCGCAACGGTCGGGTCGTCGTGGAAGGGTTTGATGTTGAGGTGCCAGCCCGCCACCGGGGCAGCCGCGGAGCCGCGGAGCGCGGCGAGCCGGGCCGAGCGCAGTTCGTCGCCCGAGGCCTCCTGGTGGGTCGCTCCCCGGCGGATGCCCGCCCCGGCCCCCGCAATCGCCTCGCCCAGCGTCCGGCCCGGCCCCACCTGGAAGCGCACCGGCAGCACCGTCACGCGCACGGCGGGGGTTGCGGTTTCGGGGCGGCCGCGGCGGCGCATATAGGGCAGCGACAGCACCACCTCCTCCGCCCCGGCGAGTCGGCCCAGCAGGTGCGCCCACACGGCGGCGCAGGCGTCGGGCCACGAGTAGGGACCCGCCTCGGCGGCCACGCGGGTGAGACCCGCGAGCACCACGGCGTCAATCGTGCGCGAGTGCCGTCGATGGGGCGGCGGCACCGGGCCGGTGGGCGGATGCTCGGCGAGCGTCACCGACCCCGCCCGGTATCCCTCCGCCCACGCGTCCGCGTCCGCGGCGGCTCGTTCGGAGGCCGCGTACTCGCCTTCGGCGGCGACCAGCTCGGCGAGCGTGGGGGCCGAGTCCGGCCGTACCTCCCCCGCGTAGACCCGCGCGATCTCGGCGAAGAGCATCGAGTGTCCCACACCGTCGATGAGCAGGTGGTGCGCGCGCTGGTACCAGAGCGTGCGGTGGTCCGCTATGCGCAGCAGCACCTCGGCGACGAGGTCGGCGGGGCGGCCGTCGGCCTCCGCTTCACCGCTGAGGCTCCGGGCCACGGCCATATCGGCGCGCATCCACTCGAGTGCGGCAGCCTCGGGGTGTTCGTGCCTGCGCAGGTCACGCACCTCGGGGTGCCAGGCGGCGGTCTCCGCAACCTCCTGGCCGGGGTGGCCCGAGGAGTCCTGCCCGAACCGGGCCCGCAGCACCTCGTGGCGCGCGGTAACCGCGCGCACGGCGTCGCACCAGCGTGGTCCGTCGAGCGCTGCCGGTAGGTCGAGGTAGCGACCCGTGTTGTACACCGGGCTTCCCGGTGCGAGTTGCTGGGCCATCCATATTCCGTGCTGCGCTCGCAGGAGCGGCATCATTCCCCGTGACATGAAAGTTATCTTAGACTACCCTAACTAATATCTGACTTTAACGAGAAAACAGAAGAGGATGCCCGTGATCTTCACCCCCGACAGCCCACCCCCCACCGCCGCCGAGGCGCGCGAACTGATTGTGCACCTCGCCGAGCGCTACGTACCCGGCGTGCGCGAGCTGCCCGGCAGCACAGACCTCGCCGACCACGGACTCGGCTCAATCGAGCTCATGAGCCTCACCTCGCAGCTCCGCGCCCACGGCTGTGACCTCACCTTCATCGACCTGATCGACGCCCCCAGCATCGAGGCCTGGGTCGCCCTCCTCACACGAGGGGCCGTCACGTGATCCCCGGAGCGACCCCCTATCCCGCCGAGCGCGCTGCCACCTACCGGGCCGCGGGCTACTGGCGCGGTGCCACCTTCGGTGCCCTGCTGCGCGAGAGCGCCACCCGCTGGCCCGGCAACACCGCGGTCACCGACGGCCACACCCGCCTCAGCTACGCCCAACTGGATGCCGCCGCGAGCACCGCCGCCACCCGCCTGGCCCGCCTCGGCATCCGCCCCCGCGAGCGCGTCGTGCTCCACCTCCCCAACACGCTGCCCTACCTCCCCGTACTCTTCGGACTCTTCCGGCTCGGCGCGCTCCCCGTGTGTGCGCTCCCCGGCCACCGGCAGCACGAGCTCAGCCACGTACTCCGTCGCTCGGGGGCACCCGCGCTCATCACCGTGGAACGGCACCTGGGCGTGCGGCACGGCGATATCGCGCGGGAGGCCGCCGCCCGCGTGGACCTGCCCGCGCACCCGACCCACGCCGAAAAACCAGCGCACCCCACCGTGTTCACCGACCCCGCATCCCTCTACACCACCCCCGACCCGATCACCCCGGGCACCCCCGGCCGCAGCCGCCACGAAGACCCGGCCGATATTGCCTTCCTGCAACTCTCGGGTGGCAGCACGGGCATCCCCAAGCTCATCCCGCGCACCGCCGACGACTACCTCTACTCGGTACGCGCGAGCAACGAGGTGTGCCGGATGACCGACCGGGATGTCTACCTCGCCGTCCTGCCCGTGGCCCACAACTTCACCATGAGCTCGCCGGGCATCCTCGGCACCCTGCTCGCCGGCGGCACGGTTGTTCTCGCCGCGGCCCCCTCACCGGACGTCTGCTTCCCGCTCATCGACAGCGAACGGGTCACCGTCACAGCGATTGTCCCCCCGCTCGCGCCCGTCTGGTTGGATGCCCTCCCCGCGCGCCCGGCGCTCTCCTCCCTTCGTCTGCTCCAGGTGGGCGGGGCCAGGCTCGCCCCCGAGGTGGCCCGCCGACTCCTTCACCGGATGCCCGGCACCCTCCAGCAGGTCTTCGGCATGGCCGAGGGCCTCGTCAGCTACACGCGCCTCGATGACACCGAGGAGGCGATCATCCACACACAGGGCCGCCCGCTCAGCCCGCACGACGAGATCCGGGTGGTGGATGACGGCGACACCCCGGTTGCCGCGGGGATAAGTGGACACCTACTCACGCGCGGTCCGTACACGATCAACGGCTACTTCGATGCCCCCCAGACCAACGCCACAAGCTTCACGGATGACGGTTTCTACCGCACTGGCGATATCGTGCGACTGCGGCCCGACGGCGCGATCGAGGTGCGGGGCCGCTCCGGCGACATCATCAACCGGGCGGGCGAGAAAATCTCGGCCGAAGAGGTCGAGAATCTACTGCTCAGCCACCCGGCCGTGCACGAGGCCATCGTGGTCGGCCGACCGGATGCGACGCGCGGGGAGATCATCCACGCGTTCATCGTGCCCCGAAGCGGGGTGGAGGCCACTCCCGCACTCACCGCCCAGACCCTCGGCTCACACCTCACCACACTCGGCACCGCGCGCTACAAGTTCCCGGATGACTACGCGTTCGTGGCCACCCTTCCCCTCACCGCGGTCGGCAAGATCAGCCGCGCCCAGCTCCGCACCCAGCTCGCGGCGCTCCTCACCGAGCCCGCACCGCAGCCCCAGCCGGGTGACTTTTCCTCACACAGCGACGAACTGAAAACCTAGACGAGCTCCAGCACCGGTGCCGCCACCTCGCGCAGCTCGATCAACGCCCCCTCGGGAACACCCACGAGTGCGAGCGATGCGCGATACCCCGGGCTGCCCGGATCAAGGTCGCGGATGCGCAGCGTATCCCACTCCTTCGCCCAGCCAAATCCGGCGGGCGACTCCGGCACGATGTCGTCGGGGTTATCCGTCACCGGGTCCTCGCCACCCCACGGGACGGTCGCGCGGAGCGACTCCTCACTGCGCGCATCCAGCAGGTGTGGCGGATGCAGCAGCCCCACACCCAGTGCCTTGAGAGCCGCCTCCTTGCGGGTCCACCACAGGGTAGCCTGCGCCTCGGGTGAGCCGTCCAGGGTACGGATGGCCTGCAACTCTCCGGGCGCAAACGCGAAGCCGGAGTGGAGCACGGGAACGACGGCGGCAACGTCTTGCACGTCGATGCCGCAGCGGGCATCCGATACCGCAACGCCCACGCGGGAGGCCGAGTGCGTAATCGACATACTCAACTCGCTGGGCCGTCCGCCCACCCACAGCTGCGGGCGACCACGGCGATCGCCGAACCATTGCTCGACCACCGCGACGGTACTCGCGGGGACATCCAGAATCTCGCTGACCAGACGTTTGAGCGTTGCTCGTCCGGTGGTAAACCGCTCGCGATCTATACGGCGCGGTATCCGCCGCCAGCGGGCGCGCTCGGCAATGTCAAGGAGGCGAAAATCGCGTGTACCGAACGGTCGTACGGGCTGGCCGGGGTCAACCCAGCGTACCCACGCTGTTCGGGTTTGGGCAGTAATGTCCATAGCAAGCACACTACCCGACTGGCTTTTTCGGGGCGACTGATTTTGTGATCATAATGAAACCTCCGTCGTGGAAAAACTGTGGTTGGCATAAATAATCGACCTACACGACCCGGTATTCCGGAGTATTTTGCTGGACCCATCGTAGACACACTCGGGCGAATTACCCGGATATT
Organism: Klugiella xanthotipulae; assembly: GCF_006716695.1. GTDB lineage: Bacteria > Actinomycetota > Actinomycetes > Actinomycetales > Microbacteriaceae > Klugiella > Klugiella xanthotipulae. The sequence goes on along the minus strand of NZ_VFPN01000004.1, from coordinate 189,730 downwards.
TCACCCAGCGCGGCGAGAAACGTACCGGGCGGGCGGTCTTCATCGGCTCAGCGTCGCCCCTCCGTCAACCACCAACTCCTGCATGGTGAGGTGTGCGGCCCGGTTGGAGACCAGAAAAGCCACGGCCTCGGCGATGTGCGCCGGGTCGGCCAGGCGGCCCAGCGGAATGCCCGCCTTAAAAATGCGGGGGTCTCCCGCGATCAGTGCCGCCTCGCCGCCCGGGACCGCGAGCACCCCGTCGAGCAGGGGAGTGCGAGTGGAGCCGGGCGATACCACGTTGCAGCGGATACCGTGCCCGGCCAGCTCCAACCCCAGCGACTGCGTGAAGAGCGTTGCCGCCGCCTTGGATGCGCCATACCCCGCCATCCCGTGCCGCGGCACGCGCCCGGCGTTGGAGCTGACCACCACGAGCGACCCGCGGCCGCGCGGCACCATGCGGCGGGCCACCGCGGTGGTGACCAGGAAGACCCCCGCAGTATTCACCCGAAACATCCGCTCCCACTCGGTCGGCGGGGTATCCAGGGCCGGGCCGGTGTGCAGGATGCCCGCAGCGCTCACGAGCGCCTCAATCGGCCCGTGGCTCCTCTCGACCCGCTCAACAACCGCGGTCACCTCCTCCGGCGAGGTGACGTCGAGGTGAAGGTCAGGATTCCCCGCCGTGTCGGCCGTCAGTACCCGGTACCCGTCCCGCGCGAGCGCGGCGGCCACGGCCGTGCCGATACCGCCGCATCCGCCCGTGATGAGCGCGAGGGGCGTCGCCGGGCTCACCGCACCGCCGAGAGTTCGGCGCCCTGAGCCAGGTCGTGGGTGACCGTGCGTGTGGGGGCGACAACCGCGCAGCGCTCGGCCGCGTAGGTCAGCGCCTGGCGATGGTAGTCAACGGAGAAATCGGCCACGGCATCCGCCACCAGGAAGGGCTGAATATCGTGCATGAAGGCGTCGGCGGCGGTCATCAGGCAGCCAATGTGCGCATACAGACCCGTGATGATCAGTTGGTCACGGCCCCAGGCGGACATCCGCTCGCGCAGGTCGGTGCGCACAAACGCGCTGTAGCGCCACTTGGTGACCACGGTATCGGTGCCAGAGGGGGCCAGCTCGGACACAATCGCGTCGCCCCCGTCATCACCGAGGCCGGGGCCCCAGAAGTCGGTGAGCAGTCTGCGGTCGCGCGGGCTTTGGCTGGGGGGTTGTGCGCTGTAGACCACGGGAATGCCTGCGGTCTCGGCCTGCTCTCGCAGCAGCTGGATGTTGGCCAGCACGCTCGTCAGGGGCTCGGCCTTCGACTCAAACGCGTCCACAAAGTAGCGCTGCATATCGTGGATGAGCAGCACCGCCCGCGCCGGATGAGGCCGCCAGGCGACACGGTTGGTTGGGTAGTCGGTCTCGATGGGGACGATGTAAGGGGGGATGCTGGGGAGTGCCATGCGGGTACCTCCGAATTAGACAAGCAAAACAAGTAAGCATATCCTTACCATCATCCGATGATAGTCGGTGAGCGTCCATCTCAACAAGATCTCCCCCACCCTTGGCTCATCCCCCGCCGCTTCGCTATCGTTTTCCTATGACCATGCACACCTTCACCGCCACCATCAACGCCCCCGCCACCCGCGTCTGGGACGTGATGCTCGCGGACGCCAGCTACCGCGAGTGGACCGCGGCCTTCAATCCCGGCTCGTACTACACGGGCAGCTGGAACGGCGGCGACACCATCCGCTTCCTGGGGCCCAACGACGACGGCACCGTGGGTGGCCTACTGGGGCTCGTCACCGAGAGCCGCCGCGGCGAGTACGTGAGCGTGCGCTACCTCGGCCTGGTGGAGCGCTCAGAGGACGACACCACAAGCGAACATGCCCAGGCCTGGGCCGGAGCAACCGAAACCTACCGCTTCGCGGAGCGCGACGGCGTCACCACGCTCACGGTTGAGCTCAACACCGAAACCCTCCCGCAGACCCCGGAACTGACACACGTCATGGCCATGATGGCCGATGTGTGGCCACCCGCACTCGCCACACTCACCGCGCTCGTGGAGGCTACTCCCCCGGCCTCGTGAGCGCCGCCTTCTGGGCCCGGGTCAGCGCCCGGTAGACCAGCTCATACGACTGCGCCACGAGCTCCTCCAAAAGCGCATCAGGCACCTCCCCGTCGAGCGCGACCGTGTTCCAGTGCCGCTTATTCATGTGATATCCGGGCCGGATAGCCGCAAAATCGCGCCGAATCAGGTCGTTCATCACGGGTGGCCCCTTGAGTGTGAGCGTGGGCCAGGGCCCGTCACCGCCGTTGCCGAGGATCGCAAACATGCGGCCACCCACCTTATAGACCCGGGCATCCGGACCGAACGGGTACCCGACGGTAGCCGAGGGGCAGGACAGCAGCAGCGTGTCGATACTCTCGAGGCTGTGCAAACGAGTTTCCGTCACGGTCGCCGCCCCACCTCGTGCCGGGCGGCACCTCGCAGCGAGGCATCCACGACGGTATCTACCTCGCGCGGGGCGGGGGCGAACCTCGGAATATCGAAGATCGTGGGCGCCGGGGCGGGCGGCGGTTCCAGCGAAACCACCTCGGTGGGGGCCGTGCGCGGCGCGTGGGCCGGGGTACCGGAGTGCTCGGCGGCCACCGGAGAGTACGGGTTCTCGATCACGCCCACAATACCCACATTCCCCGGGAGTCGCACCGTACCGGTGAGGATGCCGCCGCCCACATCCGCGAGCGGGTCAACCACCTCGGCCCCGCGCGCCTGCAACTCCGACATCGCGCGCCTACCCGAGGCAACACTCCAGTAGGTCGCCACGCCGCGCGCACCGTCCGCACCGGGCATCAGCCCCAACTCGTAGCCGTGCACGTCAAATCCCACGTAGAACGGCTCGTCAAAGTAGGGCTTGACCCCCAACACCCCCTCAAAGAAGGCTCGGGAAACTGCCAGATCGGGTGCGGGATAAACAACGGTGCGTAGTCCGAGAAACATGCTGGCTCCTTGTAGCTGAGCCGCGCCGCGTGCGCAATGCCGCTCGTACCCACGAGACTACCGGTCTCCGAGCGGAACGGGGAGGGGCAATGTATGTTGATGTGCCGGGGTGCACCCGGCATCCGGATGCGCCGCTACGCCGTCACGGGAGGGCCGCCTCAATCGCGGCGATCACCTCGGGCGAGTTGGGCAGCGTCGTCGGACGAAAGCGGTGCACCGCACCGACGGGCGAAATCAAGAACTTCTCAAAGTTCCACTTGACCTTGCCCGCCTTGCCGTTGGCATCCGGGGTCTGCGTCAGCTGGGCAAAGAGCGGATGCGCGTGCCGACCGTTCACCTTCACCTTCTCCATCAGCGGAAAGGTCACCCCGTAGGTGAGGGAGCAGAACTCCTGAATCGTCTCGGCACTCCCCGGCTCCTGAAACGCAAACTGATTGCAGGGGAAACCGAGCACCGTGAAGCCGCGCTCGCCGTACGTGCGCTGCAACTCCTCCAGGGTCTCGTACTGTGGCGTGAGGCCGCATTTGGAGGCCACGTTGACCACGAGCACGGCCTGACCGGCGTAGTCGGCGAGTGAGGTGGGGGTGCCGCCGATGGTCTCGAAACGGATATTGCGAAGGCTCATACCCGCGAGTGTACGCCTCCCATCCGGGGCTATGGAGAACCCGGAAACCCCTTCGATGCGAAGCGGCGGGAATTCCCCTCGGTCTCACCCCACACCTCGAGCCATCCCGCGCCGGGCTCACCGCACCGCACGCCCGTAGATGCGCCGAGAGAGCTCCGCCGCCGTCCCCCGCACCGCGTCCACCACCGCGGGTAGCCCCGCCAGCGGAAGGTCTTCCGGTCGAAACGTCACGGCCAGCCCCGCCACCGGCCAGTCCCGGTGGTCGGCCACGGCGACCGCAACGGAGGACAGCCCGCTCGTCACCTCCCCCTCCTCCACCGCGTAGCCGCGGGTGGTCACCCCGTCCAGCACGGCGCGCAACCGCGAGTAGCGGTTCACCCCGTCGGATTCGTTATGCCGCTGCACAAACGCGGCAGCGGTGGGAAATAGCGCCCGCACCTGGGCCCGTGGCAGCGCGGCGAGAATAGCGCGGCCGCTCGCGGTGAGGTGGCTGGGGAGCCGCACATCAACATCCGTCACCAGTGAGGGCGCGTTGCGGGCGCGCTCCTCCACGATGTAGAGCACATCGCGGCCGTGCAGCACCGCGAGGTGCGCGCTCAGCCCCAGCCGGTCCACGAGCCCGGCGAGCACCGGCCGACCCAGGCGAGACAGCGGCTCCTGGCGGGCATACGCCGAACTCAGCTCAACCGCGGCGATACCCAGTCCGTAGCGTTTCTCCTCGGGCAGGTGCATCACAAAGCCGTTACGCTCCAACACACTCAGCAGGTGGTAGACGGAGGAGCGGGGCAGTTCGAGCCGGGTCGCAATCATGGAGGCCGGCAGCGGGCCCCGAGACGTGGCGAGCAGACGCAGGATGCGCAGCGTGTTGTCGGCGGCGGGGACGTGCGAGGACTCGCTCATTCCCGGTCGCCGCCCCGCACGCGCATCCTCGCCTCACTCACAGGGCACAGCCTAGTCGAGGGTACCGATGACGTTCTCGACGGCCCGCAGCACACCACCACCCTGCACGAACGCGGTGGCGCTCGTGATGGTCGGTGACAGGAACTCGTCGGTGGCCGGCGCGTTAATCTCGGTGCGGAAGAGGGCGTGCACCGCGGCGGTGGCCGGTGCCGGGGTGCCCGCAACCGCGGTATCCCGCTCGCGGAAATCGAGCGCGCGGGTCGAGGCGAGCAGCTCAATGGCGAGCACGCGGGCGAGCCCATCAACCGAGCGGCGCAGTTTACGGGCTGCACTCCACCCCATCGAGACGTGATCTTCCTGCATCGCAGAGGAGGGGATCGAGTCCACCGACGCGGGCACGGCCAGACGCTTGAGCTCCGAGACGACCCCGGCTGCGGTGTACTGGGCAATCATGAGACCCGAATCGAGGCCGGGGTCGGCGGCGAGGAACGGCGGCAGCCCGTGATTACGCGACACATCAAGGAAGCGATCGGTGCGCCGCTCGGAGATGCTCGCCACATCGGCGGCGGCAATCGCCAGAAAATCGAGTACGTAGCCCACCGGGGCACCGTGAAAGTTGCCGTTAGACTCCACCCGGCCATCGAGCGTCACCACCGGGTTATCCACCGCCGAGCCCAGTTCGATGCGGGCCACCGCGGCGGCGTGCGCCAGCGTGTCGCGGGCCGCGCCGTGCACCTGTGGGGAGCAGCGCAGCGAGTAGGAGTCCTGGACCCGGGTAAATTCACCGTCCACCGCGCGGGTAATCAGACCCGAGCTGGCCAGCACCCGGCGAATGTTTGACGCCGCACTGGCCTGCCCCGGGTGCGGCCGCAGCGCCTGTAGATCGGCCGCAAAAACCGTGTCGGTGCCCAGCAGGGCCTCCACACTCGCCGCCGCGGCGACATCCGCAACACGCAGCAGATCCCGGAGGTCGTGGAGGGCGAGGAGGAGCATCCCGAGCATCCCGTCGGTTCCGTTAATCAGGGCCAGCCCCTCCTTCTCGGCCAGCACCACGGGGGTGATGCCCGCCTCGGCGAGCGCCTCGCCGCTGTCGCGGAGGGTGCCGGTGCGGTCGCGCAGCTGGCCCTCACCCATCGCGGCGAGCGCACAGTGGGCGAGGGGCGAGAGGTCGCCCGAGCAGCCGAGCGACCCGTACTCGTGCACCACGGGGGTGAGCCCGGCGTTGAGGATATCGGCGTAGGTCTGCGCCGTCGTGAGACGCACCCCGGTGCGCCCGGTAGCGAGGGTGTTGAGGCGCAGCAGCATCAGGGCGCGGACGACTTCGCGCTCGACCTCCTCCCCCGTGCCCGCGGCGTGCGAGCGCACAAGACTGCGTTGCAGCTGGGCACGCTGGTCGCGGGGAATATGCACCCGGGCGAGCGCCCCGAAGCCGGTGGATACCCCGTAGTGTGGGCGGCTATCCCCGGCGAGCGCCTCGATCACGCTACGGCTGGCGGTGATGCGCTCGGCGGCGTCCTCACCGATGGTCACGGGGGCGTCCCGGCGGGCCACAGCGACGACGTCGTCCGGGCTCAGCCCGGGCGAACCAAGAACGATGGTGGGGTGATCTGTCATATCTACGATTGGACTCCATCGAGTGGAGCTGGCGCGGTCAGAAGGTGCCCCTGGTGTCTGGCATTCCAGACACGGCAGAATGTCCGCGGCTGGCACCCACGACTCGATGCACCGCCTCCCGCGTGTCTGGCCGACGAGACACGGATGCTGTCGCCCCGACTCCCCGCCACCACCCCCACTTGCTAGCGTCACAACATGACACCCGCACAGCTGTCGCACGACCCGCTCTGGCCGCGCACCGGGTCCTGGCCCGCGCCCGGCACCCTCCCCACCGGGGCCAACGCCGACCTCGGCCTCATCGGCCTGCCCACCTGGCGCACCTCCCTCTCCCCCACCCAGGCGCACACCACACCCAACGCCATCCGCGCGGCGCTGCGCCGCTACGGCAGCACCACCCGGTTGCGCGACGGGAGAACCCTGGCCCTCGACAACCTCCTCACGATTGTGGACGCCGGAAATGTGGCCGAGCCCGACGCCCCCGTCGGCGAGACCGGGGCCGTGGATGCCGTCGCCGCGCTCGCCGCCCGGGCCCGGCTCGTCCTCGCCCTCGGCGGCGACAACGCGGCCACCGTGCCCGCGGTCCTCGGCACCTGGGGAGCAGATATCGCAACGGCCGGTCTGATCACATTCGATGCCCACCACGACCTGCGCGACGGCGTGAGCAACGGCTCCCCCGTGCGCCGCCTGGTCGAAGCCGGACTCGATGGTCGTCGTATCGTTCAGATCGGTATCGCCGATTTCGCGAACTCAGTCGCCTACACGCGGCGGGCCGCCGATCTGGGCATCACCGTCATCCCCCGCAACGACCTACACACCCGTCCCCTCAGCGAGATCATCACCGAGGCGTGTGACGTCGCGGGGAGCGGCGGCGGCCCCATACACGTAGACATTGACGTGGATGTGTGCGACCGCTCCGTGGCCCCCGCCTGCCCCGCGTCACTCCCCGGCGGTCTCGCCGCGCACGAACTGCGCACTGCCGCGCGCCTCGTCGCCCGAGATACCCGGGTGGCCTCCATCGACCTCACCGAGATCGACGCCACCACAGACACCCCCGACGGTCGCACCGTGCGGCTGGCGGCACTCCTCGTGCTCGAAACCCTGGCGGGGCTGGCCGAGCGCTAGCACCCCAGCTTCCCCTACGCTTGTAGGGCGCACACCCTACCCCCGCCCCTCAGATCGAAGGACACGTACGCAATGACGCCTACCCCCGGCATCCTCCAGCGAGGCCTTGGTGCCCGCCACATCCGCTTCATGGCCCTCGGCTCCGCCATCGGCACGGGCCTGTTTTACGGGTCAGCCGCGGCCATTCAGACCGGCGGACCGGCCGTGCTGCTCGCCTACATGATCGGCGGCGCAGCCGTGTTTATGGTGATGCGCGCCCTCGGCGAGATGGCGGTGCGGCACCCCATCGCCGGGTCATTCGGCCAGTACGCCGCCCGATACCTCGGGCCGCTCGCGGGCTTCATCACCGGCTGGACCTATACCTTCGAGATGATTATCGTGGCACTCGCCGATGTGACCGCGTTTGGCATCTACATGGGATTCTGGTTTCCGGATGTGGAGCGCTGGATCTGGATCGTGGCCGTCGTCTTCATCATCGGCGCGCTCAACCTGCTGAGCGTGAAGGTGTTTGGCGAGCTGGAGTTCTGGTTCACACTGGTCAAGGTGACGGCCATCATCGGCATGATCGTGGGCGGCATCGCCATCATCGTCTTCGGTTTCAATACCCAGTCGGAGAACGCGTCGGGCGTGGCCAACCTGTTCTCGCACGGCGGCTTCTTCCCGAACGGCTTCGAGGGCTTTGTGGCCTGCTTCTCCATCGTGATGTTTGCGTTCGGTGGCATCGAAATCATCGGCATCACGGCGGGCGAGGCGGAAGACCCGAAGCGGATGATCCCCCGGGCCATCAACACCGTTCCCGTGCGCATCCTCCTCTTCTACGTGCTCACACTCGGCGTGATTATGTCGCTCGTGCCGTGGAACACTCTCGACGGGGAGAGCAGCCCGTTTGTGGCGATCTTCTCCACCCTGGGCATCCCGGCAGCCCCCGCCATTCTCAACGTTGTGGTGATTACGGCGGCCCTCTCGGCCATTAACAGCGATATTTTTGGTGCCGGTCGGATGCTCTTCGGGATGGCCCAGCAGGGTCAGGCCCCCCGCGTCTTCACCCGGGTGACCGCGAGCGGTGTGCCCTGGATGACCGTCGTCGTGATGGGTGCGGCCCTGCTCGTTGGCGCGTACCTCAACGCGGTGATCCCCGAGAATGCCTTCCTGCTCATTGCGTCCATCGCCACGTTTGCCACGGTGTGGGTCTGGCTGATGATCCTGTTCTCGCACGTGCGGATGAAGCGGGAAATTGCCCGCGAGAGCCTCCTGCCCTCGGAGTTCCCGGTGCCGCTGTGGCCGATAGCCTCCTACGCCACAATCGGGTTCATCATCTTCGTGATCGGCGTGCTCGGCTGGTTTGAGAACACCCGGACCGCACTCATCGTGGGGCTCGTGTGGCTGGCCGTACTCGTGGTGGCCTATGCCACGCTCGTGCGGACGACGGGGCGGATGAAACCGGCACTGATCGACGAGACCGCGCCAATTCCGGTGGTGGATCGGGGGGTCGCTCGCGGCGACGAAATGGCGTTGAACTCCACAGAGTAGCGTGGTTGATTTTCTGCTAATAGTGCCTGGTGCTATGTTTTAAACCATGTCATTTGATTCCCCCGACGATAGGTGGTGTCAATTCGTGGTAGCAGCAACTGGTTTGGTGAGTAGCTGTGGGAAGACTTCAGTGGGCGTGTAGAACCCGAGCGTTTGTCGGGGTCGGTTATTCAACTCGTCAGCGATCGCGTCCAAGTAGGGTTGGTGCGTCGTGATCTCGGTGCCTTTCGGGAGATACTCTCTGATGAGTCCGTCTGGATGTAATGTCGTAGGGTCGAAGCGATCGATCGAGTGCCCTGGGGCACAGGATACTGATCGCGGCGTTACGGAGTTTCGCCATGGTATGGGGTCTGTTACCCGTGCAGAGTTAGTGTCGGTCCTCGTGAAAGATGACGTCCCCAACCCAGTGGAGCCGGTTCTCGATATCCCCGTGTCCGTGAAGCCACGCTGCGATCTGCTCGGGCTGCGCGCCACCACCCGCGGGTCACCAATCCCTCAAGTCGCTAACGCGTTACGAGCAAAGTTCAGAGAGAACGGCATCCGTGTGGGGTTTCGGTTTCGAAGGCAGACATGAAGACTCTCCATCGCGCCCGCGGACCCCGCACCACCCCCACCGAAACGCTACCCCCACCCACAAATAAGCTTGCCGACCCCTGATCACAGACAAACGAGCGGAGGGGCCCGCCATCACTGACGGGCCCCTCCGGTACAACGGGGGTGAACTACTGGGCACTCACCCGGCGGCGCAGGACAACAAGTCCCGCACCAACGAGCAGCAGCAGGGCTGCGGCCGCACCGAAGGGAGCCACCGAGGCACCCGTCTGGGCGAGCGTGCCGGAGCCGCCACCGGCCACCGTGACGGTGCCATCCGCATTCATCACGAAGGTGATGACGGTGGGCACCGAGGTGTACTTACCGTCTACCACCTGAACCACCGAGATGGTGTGCTCACCGGCGGCGAGGGCCACATCAACCTTGGCCGACCAGGGGGCCGTTGCGGCGCGTGCCAGGGCAGCGACGGTGGGGGCATCGTTCATCACGACGCCATCGAGGGTCGCCGTTACCACGGCACCCACCAGGCCGGTACCCGTCACCGTGGTGGGTGCGGAGGCCGCGTCAAACGCCTGACCTGCGGTGGGGCTCGTCACAACGACGGACTCGGGAACAACATCAAATGTGTTGCTGCCGACCGGTCCGGTGTCGCCATCCAGCTCCTGGGTAACGGTCACGGTGAAGTCGTCACCGAGGGTCAGGGAAGCCGGAATTGTCCAGTTGCCGCTGGCGTCAACGATGGCGGTACCGGTCACGGAACCCGCGATGGTCACGGTGGCCCCGGGGAAGCCGGTGCCCTTCACCTCGGTAACCTCGGTGGCCACCTTCGAGTTATTGGCCGGCGAGGTGAGCACGGGAACCTTCATCACCTGGGGAACCAGGTTGAACGAGTACAGCTTCGAATCGGAGAGGTTGTAACCGTTCTTGGCCTGCACGCTGACTCCGTAGGCTCCCAGGGTAGCGGGAGCGTTGAACGTCCACGTGCCGTTGCTGGCCGTGGTCACCTCAAACGGGGCACCGACCGTCGGGGTCACCAGAACGGTGGTACCCGCCTGAGCGGTACCGCTGATGGGGGTGCGACGCTCCACATCGGCACCCTCGGCGGCCGAGGTGATGACGGGGGTGTCGAGCGCAAGCTTCACGGTGTACCCGTCGGTGTGAGCCAGGCTATTTTTCAGGTCCGAGGCCCACAGGAAGGCGGGCTGACCGTTCGCGGCAGGGTGCCCACCGCTGAGGATACCAACGGCCGTATTGCCCTGGAAGACGGCTCCACCCGAGTCACCGTGGTCGGCAACGAGGCCGTAGGTGCCGAATCCGTAGACGTAGCGATCGTCGATCAGGGTCCAGCCATCCACGATATCCACACTCGCATCGGAGGTGTATCCGGTGGTGCGACCCGACTTACTCACGGGCTTACCCACCTGGGCCGTGCCCACCGAGGTGATCTTAATTGTCGAGGCTGCCAGGTCATCCGAAGCTCCGGTTGTCCAGTCGGTAACCTCGGGCTTGAGCGTGAGGAAGGTGTTGTCAACGTCGATGACGGCGACATCAATACTGTCCCGGTTCTCCCCACCTGCCGTGTTACCCACGCCACCAAACTGGGAGAAACCAAAATCGCCGAGACCGTCAAGGAGACCAACCGGGTTATTCGTGCCGGTCACCGCCTTTTCCGTAGAGGGGACGGTCAATTTGATGTCAGCACGACTACCGTCACCGGTGCAGTGGCCCGCGGTCAATGCGGCATCGTTACCTGCACGGTCCCAGGCGGTAAAGCCGATGGAGCAGACAAAACCACTGGTGTAGTACCCCGCACCACCCACAACCTCATCCGCGCTAAACGCTTCCATCTCGCCGCCAATGGTCTGCACCTTGACGTTGTCATACGTGTTCGAGAAGTCCGTAATGGCCGCCTTCGAGGCGGCGTCCTGGTCGGTAGTGGGTAGGGCGACAATAACGAAGTCGCCATTCTTGTCCTTACCCACAGCCTGTACACCGTCGTTCAGCAGGAGCTCTTTCGCCTGCGCAGTGTAGGCGTCCCCGCTCGTGGGAGCATCCGTCGAGTCGGGAGCCGCGTAGGCGGCGGAGCCCATAAAAAGCCCCGTCGATCCCAGGGCAGCTACGACACCGAGGGCCGCAAACCGGGTTAACCGGCTGCCAGTTTTTTGCATGCGTTTTTCCTCCAGATAGATATGCTGTATCCCCCCGCATGTTTGCCTACAAACCCTTGGGTTTGCAGGCAAATTTCAGACTAACAGTCTATGCAAAACAAAAACTAATCGCGGATAAAAATTCCTGATCGGAACGGCTAGCCTCGTTTCACTCGGGCGCGTCTCCCCACAAAGCGCTCAGAAGAAACCTGAGAAAAATCAAGAAATTTAACGCAGGCGCTGCCCGGCGCGCCACACGGAGCGGGTGAGCGGCATCCCCGGCCGGTAGGCGAGGTGGGTGGCAGACGGAGCATCCAACAGCTGAACATCGGCCCGGGCACCCACCACGAGAGCCCCCACCCGGGGCCGACCCGGTCGGGAGCGATCACGGTCCAGAGCAATCGCGCCGCCAAGAGTTGCCGCACGCACCGCCTCCTCCACGCTGAGGCCCATCTGAAGCACAGCCGTGGCCACACAGAAATCCATAGAGGAGGTGTACGAGGTTCCCGGGTTGCAATTGCTGGCGAGGGCAATCACAACCCCCGCATCGGCGAGCCGACGAGCCGGAGCGAGGGGCATCCGGGTGGAGAGGTCACACGCGGGCAGGATGGTGGCCACGGTGCCACGGGTCGGATGATCGGGCCGCCAGGTCGCGGCGAGGGCAGCCACATCCTCCTCGGAGAGGAAGCCGAGATGGTCCACGCTGAGCGACCCGTACTCCACCGCGAGCCGCACGCCCGGCCCGTGACCGAGCTGGTTACCGTGCACATGCGTGGCGAACCCGCGGCTGCGGGCGGCCGTGAGTACCCGCTCGGTTTCGGCGGCGTCGAAAGCCCCCGACTCACAGAACACGTCAACGGCGGAGATAAACGGGGCCACGGCATCCAGCATGGGTCCGGTCACACTCGTGAGGAAGGCCTCCCGGTCGGTGCCCTGCGGCACGACGTGGGCACCCAGGAATGTCACCTCCTCGACCACCTCGGCGGCCAACCGGGCCGAGCGAGTCTCATCGGCAACCGTGAGTCCGTAACCGGTCTTGGTCTCGATCGTTGTGGTCCCACCCGCCCTGGCCTCGGCGACCAGGCGGGCGAGAGTAGCGCGCAATTGCTCATCGGTCGCGGCCCGCGTGGCCGCAACCGTCACATTAATGCCGCCGGCCGCGTAGGGCTTCCCCGCCAGGCGCGCCTCAAACTCGGCCGTGCGGTCACCCGCAAACACCATATGGGTGTGGCTATCCACCCAGCCGGGAAGGACGGCGCAACCGTCGGCATCCACCCGCTCATCTGCGGCGGGGGCCTGGGCCGCTGAACCCACCCAGGCAATCGTCTCGCCCTCCAGCACCACGGCCGCATCGTGCAGCCGCGCGTAATCGGTCTCCTCATTGTTGGTGGTCAACTCGCCGATATTAGTGATGAGCAGGCTCATTCGGGACTCCTGGGTGTGTTCTACGTGAAACATGGTGGTCCGTACGGGCGAGGCACCCGCACGGACCACGCTAGTCGCGAATACGTGGTGGCATGGGGATGCGGACGCCCCGCTCCGCGGCGACCTCGGCTGCGCGCGCATAGCCGGCATCCACGTGGCGGATAACCCCCATACCCGGGTCGTTGGTCAGCAGGCGGGCCAGCTTCTCGGCGGCGAGCGGGGTGCCGTCGGCAACACTCACCTGACCCGAGTGGATCGAGCGGCCAATGCCCACGCCACCACCGTGGTGAATCGAGACCCAGGTGGCACCGGAGGAGGTGCTCGTCAACGCGTTGAGCAGCGGCCAATCGGCGATAGCATCGGAGCCGTCAATCATGGCCTCGGTCTCGCGGTAGGGCGAGGCCACCGAACCGGAGTCGAGGTGATCTCGGCCGATCACAATGGGCGCAGAAACCTTCCCCTCGGCCACCAACTCGTTGAAGCGCACACCGGCCCGGGCGCGGTCGCCGTAGCCGAGCCAACAGATACGGGCGGGCAGCCCCTCAAACTCAACGTGTTCCTGGGCCGCCTGAATCCAGCGCTTCAGATGCTCGTTCTCCGGGAACAGCTCCAGGATGGCCCGGTCGGTCACCTCAATGTCCTTCGGGTCGCCCGAGAGCGCCACCCAGCGGAAGGGCCCCAGCCCCTCACAGAAAAGGGGGCGGATATACGCCGGGACAAATCCGGGAAAGTCGAACGCCCGGTCGTAGCCACCCTGGCGGGCCTCATCGCGGATGGAGTTGCCGTAGTCGAAGACCTCGGCCCCGGCATCCTGGAACTCCACCATAGCCCGCACCTGGGCGGCCATCGAGGCGCGGGCCAGGCGGGTGAACTCCTCCGGGTCAGCGGCGGCGCGCGCGGACCACTCCGCCACCGGGATGCCCGCGGGCAGGTAGGAGAGAGGGTCATGCGCCGAGGTCTGGTCGGTGACGATGTCAATCGGGATGCCGCGGCGTCTCAGCTCCGGGAAGACCTCGGCCGCGTTACCCACGAGCCCCACCGAGAGGGCCGTCCGACTCTCCTTCGCGGCGAGAACCCGGGCCAGCGCGGCGTCGATATCCGTCTCGACGACGTCCAGGTAGCGCTTACCGGCGCGACGGTCGAGACGCGCCCGGTCAACATCGACAATCAGCACGGCCCCACCGTTGAGGGTCACCGAGAGGGGCTGGGCCCCGCCCATACCACCGCAGCCGCCCGTGAGGGTCAACGTGCCAGCGAGGGTGCCACCGAAACGCTTTGCAGCGATTGCCGCGAATGTCTCGTAGGTTCCCTGCAGGATGCCCTGGGTGCCGATATAGATCCACGAGCCCGCCGTCATCTGGCCGTACATCGTGAGGCCCTCCGCCTCCAGCCGACGAAATTCGGGCCACGTTGCCCAGTCACCCACCAGGTTGGAGTTGGCGATCAGCACACGCGGGGCCCACACACTGGTGCGGAAAACACCCACGGGCTTGCCGGATTGCACGAGTAAGGTTTCGTCATCCTCCAGATCGGTGAGCACCGCCGACAACGCGTCGAAACTGGCCCAGTCCCGGGCTGCGCGGCCCGTGCCGCCGTAGACAACCAGATCATCGGGGCGCTCGGCCACCTCCGGGTCAAGGTTGTTGTGCAGCATCCGGAGGGCCGCTTCGGTCTGCCAGCTCCGTGCCGTGATGTCTGTGCCGCGTGCGGCCCGCACGGGCCGTGCCCCTGGTAACGCCATCGTTGTGCCTTTCGTGTGGTCGGTCTCCTGCTATCCAACCGTGCGGGATGCCCCCGCCGACCTCGCCTCCCGACGGTACTGTCTGGGTGATCAGACACGCTGGGGACGGTACCCGGCTGGGTGTTTCTGGGGCGCGCAGAGAAGGCGGCCCGATCCCGGAGGCTCGCAACGGGGGGATACGCCGAAGCGCCCGAGACGGTGTGCCTCGGGCGCTTCGTGGGGTAAGGATTCGCCGCGCTACTCGACCGGCACCGGCGCCGGGTCGCTCGACGCCGAATCGCTCGACGCCTGGTCCGGCACAGTGGAGCCGGTATCCGCCTGCCCGGCCCGGCGCAGTCGCCGGTTCTCGCGGCGGTTTTCCACCACAAAGTAGAGCGTGGGCAGCACCACGAGGGTGAGCAGTGTGGAGGACACCAGACCGCCAATCACAACAATTGCAAGCGGCTGCGAGATGAAGCCGCCGTGACCGGTGAGGCCAATCGCCATGGGGGTGAGTGCAAAGATCGTGGCGAGAGCCGTCATCAGGATGGGGCGTAGACGGCGCGAGGCCCCATGCTCCACGGCATCCCGCACGCTCAGACCCCTGGCTCTGTACTGGTTCACCAGGTCCACCAACACGATGGCATTGGTGACCACAATTCCCACGAGCATGAGTACCCCCACAAGCGAGGCAACACCGAGCGGGATACCCGACACGATCTGCAACAGGATGGCCCCGGTCGCCGCAAAAGGAACCGACACGAGCAGCAGGAGCGGTTGCAGCAGACTCTTAAACGTGGCCACCATGACGATGTAGACGATCAGGATCGCGGCCAGAAGGGCGAGTCCCAGCTGCGAGAACGACTCAGCCTGATCGGCGGTGACTCCGCCGACCTCGGCCGAGACACCGGCCGGTAGGTCCACCTCGGCGAGCGCCGCAGTCACGTCGGCATTGGCCTGGGTGAGGTCGTCAGCAGCAGGCTCAGCGTCAACCGTGGCTGAGCGCGAACCCTTGACCGTGCTGATCGAGACGGGACCATCGACGACCTCAACGGTCGCGAGGTCGCTCAGCGGCACCACACCGGTGGCCGTGGGGATCGTCAGCGCGGCCAGTTCTGCCCGGGTCTGCGGCGGATCCTGGGAGGCCAGGTAGACCGTGACGGTGGAGCTGTCGAGAGCAATCGAGCCGATGATGGCGGGCTGCATGGCCTGCGCCACGATTGTGCCCAGGGCAGACTCGGTGAGACCGGCCTTCGCCGCCGTGGCCCGATCAGCTCGCACCGCAATGTAGGGGCGCGAACTACTCAGGTTGCTCTCCACCTGGCTGAAGCTGTCGTAGCTTTGTAGCTTCTTCACCACGGCGTCGGAGGCCTCGTTGAGTTTGTCCTGGCTGGGGGCCGTGATGTCCACGCTAATGGCTGAGGAGGCGCCGAAGCCACCACCACTCGCATTGATGCTGATCTCGCCAGCATCCTTAATCGTGTCGAGGGTGGAACGCACCGTGTCTTGCAGAGCGACCTGGTCGGCATCAGCATCCGTTGTGATCGAGAACGTGGTCTGACCGTCTCCGCCGCCACTGCCGAAGAGGCTACTCAGGGCGGTTGCCCCCGAGGTAATCGTGAGCTGAACGGTGTCAACACCGGCCGTGTCGAGCAGGGCGTCCTCCACGGTCTTGGCGGCGGCGGACTTCTCGTCGAGGCTCGCCCCCGGCGTGAGGGTCTGGGTCACGGTGAGCGTGTTCTGACCGTCGGAGCCGAGGAAGTTGGTCTTCATGAACGGCGCGAGACCAAACGTTCCCACAAGCACGAGCACGGCCAAGAGCAGGGTGACGATGGGCTTACGCAGTGTCCAGCGGATGATCGGGTCATAGCCCTTCTGCAGGCGCGAGTGTTCCTCATCCTCCAGCAGAGCGTGGCTGGGCTGAGCCTCCGCGGGGGCGGCCACTGTCGGGGCCGCGGCACCGGTAACGGCGGCGGCACCGGTAACGGCGGCGGCACCTGCCTTCTGCGCGGCCTTCGCCTCCTGCCGGGCACGCTTAGCCTGGATCTTCTCGGGCCGGAGGAACCAATAGGCCAGCACGGGCACAATCGTGAGCGCCACCACGAGGGAGGCGAGCAGCGAGATCGTGACGGTCATCGCAAAGGGCCGGAACAGCTCGCCCGTCATCCCGCTGACAAACGCCATCGGGAGGAACACCGCCACGGTCGTGACGGTCGAGGCGGTAATGGCACCGGCCACCTCACGCACAGCCTTCACAATCGTGAACTCGCGCGTCTCGCCCGTATCGTGGCTGAGATGTCGGGTGATGTTCTCGATCACCACAATGGAGTCATCCACCACGCGCCCGATAGCAATCGTGAGCGCGCCGAGCGTGAGGATATTGAGGGTGTAGTCGGCAGCCTGAAGCCCCAGGAACGTAATCAGCACCGAGGTGGGGATAGAGATCGCGGTCACGAGCGTGGCCCGGATCGAGAAGAGGAACAGCAGGATGATGATCACGGCAAAGACGAGGCCCAGCAGGCCCTCGGTCGCGAGACTCTCAATTGAGTCCTGTATATAGGGGGCCTGATCGAACACAATCGTGAACTTCACACCGTCCACGGTCTTGGCCAGATCCGGCAGGGCATCGCGCACGGCCGTGGACACCTCAACGGTGTTGGCCGCAGGCGATTTGGTAACCGAAATGGTCAGCGCGGGCTGACCGTCCACCCGGGAGATCGAGTCAACCGGGTTATTCTCCAGCGTCACGGTCGCCACCTCGCCGATGGTGACGGGCGTGGCGGGGGCGGAGGCCAGTCCGGGGATCGCGGTGGGTGCGGTCGCGGGGATCAACGGAAGCTGCTCAATCTGCTTCACATCGTCGAGCTGCGCACCCGCCTGGACCGCGAGCGACTGGCCATCCTCGGTGATGGTACCGGCACCAAAAAGAACCCCGTTGCTCTGCATCGCCGCAGAAATGGCCTGAGCGGTGAGCCCGGCGGCAGCGAGTTTGGCCGGGTCGGGTGTGATCGTAACGCGCTTGCCCGGGTCACCCACGAGGGCCGCCTCGCGCACGCCGGGCAGGTCACCCAGCTCGGAGACGACCGACTGCCGCAGACTTTCGGCCAGCTTCTCGGTATCGCCGCTCTGATCGGTGGCCGCGATCTGGATCACGGGAAAGTCGTCGAAGCTACCGGCGATTACCTGCGGGTCAACGGCATCCGGCAGCTGGGAGTTGATGCGACCGATGGCCTGCACGATCTTCTGCTCGGCCGTGGCCAGGTCAGTGCCGTAGGCAAATGTGGCCGTGACAACCGACGAGTTTGTGGAGGAGGTCGCCGAGGTGGACTCCAGATCGGGCACCCCCTGGATGGCCGTCTCGATGGGTGTGGACACATCCTCGTTGACCACTTCCGGTGCCGCACCCGGATAGCTGCTGATAATGGCGAGCGTGGGGAACTGCACCGAGGGCGCAAGCTCCTGCTTGAGCCCGGTGAGGGCAATGCCGCCAAAAATGGCGACAACAACGGTAATCAGGGCGATAAGCGCCCGGTTTTTCAGGCTGGCCTTCGAAAGTAGGAACACCCTCGTAATTCTGCCATACCAACGGAATCGTCCCTGCGCCCGGGCTCATCGGCGTGCATAACATTCACGGCTACCACGTTGGGGAGGAGCACTAGGGTGGAGGGCACCGGCACCGCCCTCTCCGCGTCACCGTGTGGAAGGACCCATGACCCAACGCCCCCGCCACAGAGCACTCGCCGTGCTCGGACTCGCCGGTGCGCTCTCACTGTCGGCCTGTTCCTCCCCCGAAATCGTCACCGTCGCCCCCACCTCCGCCGCCGTGCTCGGCTCCTGCCCCGACGATCTCGGCGACTACGTGGTCGGGCTTTTCCCGGGGGCAACGGTTGTGCCCCACCCGGTCGCCCGGTTCTCCCTGACCGGCGGCGGACGACTCCCCTCCCCCTCTTGTGCGTTCGATATCACCGTGGCAGATGCGACCGCGACAACTCTGCTCTACGGCTTCTATCTCACGGATGCGGGCGGTACCTACTCCAGTATCACCACCGTGCTGCGCCGCAACGGTTACTCGCTCCTCCCGGGGAGCACCGCGTGGCAGGCCGCCGCCGAGGGGGCGACCCCCGGCCCCATCGTCAACGTGGAGACCACGGATGCCGCGGGGGCCGCAACCGACGAGACCCCCCTTAAGGATGCCTACATCCTGGTCACCCTCTTCGGCAGCGACGGAACGGCCCCCGAACAACCCGGAGCGTGAACTCCCTACGCCTCGACCCGCTGCCGCAGCGCCCGCTCACGCACCTCAGCATACGGTGAGCAGCGCAGGCCAGCGAGGCGCACCCGCCAGACATCCGGCCATGACAGGTGCTGACCGAGCACGCTCCAGGCGCGGGTCTGCAACCCCACCGCCGTCTGGGTCCTCCAGTAACCGCATCAGGACAGGGAGAACGGAACCCGCTACGGTCACCCCAGGGCGATCTCGCGCGAGTAGCGGTCGCCCGCCACCAGCTCGGCGCACAGTGTCGCCGCCCCGCCCTGCACGGCAGATCAGGTTTTCCCTACCTCGTCGGGCCAAACTCCAGATCAACGAGCAGATCCTGCACCCGATCCCCCGCTGCCGTGTGATCGTTACGGGACACGATTGCGCAGGTGTCAACGCGGCAGTCGAGCCCCTCCGCGGTGGCCTCCGGGACCTGCAGGTACGCCGTGAACTCACCCGTCTCACTGTCGTAGCCGCGCGTAGCGAATGGCCGCCAGACCGGGGCATCCGTAATCCAGGTGGAGGGGATGAACTCGTTGCGGTTAGCCGACGCGTCCTTCTTCTCGGTGGCCCCTTCCGGGATGCCGCCCAGACACGGAGCCGGCTTAGTCGCGGGGTCTCCGGGGTTCGCGCACACAGCCACGTAAATGCCCTGAGCCGGGTCGAACCCACGACCTCGCACTACAAATCGATCACCGGGCTGCACCGCGCTCAGATCAGCGGGCGTGACACCGTCCTCCGCAAACACGGAGAGGGTCCGGTCGCGCCCGTCCGACCCGGTAGAGGCGGCGACGGATTCCGAAACGGAACCGTCCAGAACGGGCGTTGAGGGCCCGCTATCGGTATGCGTGATGATCGGGATGACAACAATCGCGATCAGGATAAGTCCCGCCGCGATGATCCCCATGACAGCCCACAGCATCCAGCGTCCCCACCGACGCATCTGTACCATGTGACGCCTCCCCGATATCTCAGAGCAATCTTATCGGGGCACCCCTACCGCCCACGGACTCAGGCCAACAAATATCCATGCCGCGGGCGACATCACTATCGGAGACATGGATGCCCCAATGTTCATATACGGGGAGGTTGCTGACATCCGGCTCTTTCAAGGTGTCGCTCGTGATAAGCTGAAGTCTAATTTTGTCCCTCATTGGCAACACTGCCTCGCGGCTCATTTCCCGCGAGGCCCGACACTGTAAGGGGGTCTCGCATGGGGCGCGGCCGTCAAAAGGCGAAGCACACCAAGGTAGCCCGAGAGTTGAAGTACTTCAGCCCGGACACCAACTACACCGAATTGGAGCGAGAGTTGACAGCCAAAAAGGCCCAAAACTCTGAAAGCGACACCGAGGCGTGGGCAGAATACGCTGACAAATACAACACCGACGAAGACTGACAGCCGGAACACATCGGGCCGGTCACCGTCGGTTTCTCCGGCTACCGTTTTTCACGACACACCTGACACTTCCGGCCATCGCCCTCCCTCCTACCCGAGGAAGGTCATCCACCGAACCGTGCGCGGACTCTCGGAGAGACCCGAGGGCCCGGCGCACTTTTCTGTTCCCTCTTTTATAGGGCGCGTTACCGGGCGTACTCGCCCACCATCCGCACGGCCCCACCGTTGATCCCCTTGGCCCCCTGATCGAATCCGGTGAGGTCGCGTTCATCCAGCGAAACCGCGCCCGTGATCCAGGCCTCAATGCCCCGGGTCTGCAGAGCGGCGATGATCGCGTGGGCTTTATTCGCCTCGGCGACCACAAACATCCCGACGCCAAGGTTCCAGGCACCCTCGCTACTCTCCAGGGTGTAGCCGCCCAGATCGCTCAGATGGCGGAAGACGGGGAGGGGCGTCCAGGTGGAGCGGTCCACCTCACTCCAGGAGCCCTCCGGGAGCACCCGCGCCAGGTTAGCGGAGATGCCGCCACCCGTCACATGGCTGAGGGCGTGCACAGCCGAGCCCAACTCGGCGTCGCCCAGGATGTCGAGCAGCGGTCGCGTGTACAGGCGGGTGGGTTCCAGCAGCACCTCGCCGTAGGTGCCGCCCAGCTCGTTCGAGTGGTCGGTGTAGAGAACATCGTTGCGGGCCAGGATGTGACGCACGAGCGAGTAGCCGTTGGAGTGGAAACCGGAGGCCGCAAGCGCGATCACCACATCGCCCCCCGCGACCCGCTGCGGGCCGAGCAAGTTTTTAGCCTCAACAACACCGATGGCCGCGCCGGCAACATCGTACTCGTTCTCTTTTAGTAGCCCGGGATGTTCGGCGGTCTCGCCGCCCACGAGGGCCGTTCCGGTCTCCTCGCACGCACGCGCGATGCCGCGGACAATCTCGGCGATCCGCTCGGGTACCACCTTGCCCGTGGCAATGTAGTCGGTCATCACGAGCGGTTTGGCCCCGACCACAACGATGTCATCAACGACCATCCCCACGAGATCCTGCCCGATCGTGTCGTGCTTGTCGATTGCCTGAGCAATGGCGACCTTGGTGCCCACCCCGTCCGTGGAGGTTGCGAGCAGCGGGCGATCATAATCCTTGAGGGCCGAGGCATCGAAAAGGCCGGCAAACCCGCCCACTCCGCCCAGCACCTCAGGGCCGTGGGTTTTGGCCACGGCGCTCTTCATTAGCTCGACGGCGATGTCTCCGGCGGCGGTGTCCACTCCGGCCTGGGCATAAATCGACGGGTTCTCAGTCACCGCACAAGACTATCAAGACGGGTGAGGTCCCGCTCAAGCCGGTGCGCTGGGGTCTGCGACCCCACACAGGCTCCCCCGTTCCCTGGTTCATATGGGATGATGGTCGTCTCACCCACTCTCGACCTTTCAGGAGCTCCTGCTCACATGTGTGGCATCGTCGGCATCGTTTCATCGGATCCCGTCAACCAGCAAATCTACGACAGCCTGCTGCTGCTCCAGCACCGGGGGCAAGACTCCACCGGAATCGCGACCGCCGATGGCAGCGTGTTTCACCAGGTGAAGGCCAAGGGCCAGGTGCGCGAGGCGTACCGCACGCGCGATATGCGCGGGCTCGCCGGCACCATGGGGCTCGGCCACGTGCGTTACGCTACGAGCGGCAAGGCCTCCGCCGAGGAGGAGGCACAGCCCTTCTACGTGAACGCGCCCTACGGCATCATCCTGGTACACAACGGCAACCTCACCAACACGCGTGAGCTCACGAGCGACCTCTTCAACGTTGACCGTCGCCACCTCAACACCCACTCCGACACAGAACTGCTACTCAACGTGCTCGCCACCGAGCTGCAATCACAGGTTTCTGGCCTCGACCTCAACCCGGAGCAGGTGTTCACGGCCGTCGAGCACGTGCACGAGCGCATCGAGGGCTCCTATGCGGTCATCTCAATGATCGCCGGTCACGGGATGCTCGCCTTCCGAGACCCGTTCGGCATCCGCCCCCTCGTGCTCGGCAAGAAGCAGCGGGGACTGATCGGCGACGACTGGGTTGTGGCCTCCGAATCGCTCGTGCTGGAGTCGGGCGGCTACGAGATCGTTCGGGATGTTGCCCCCGGCGAGGCCATCTTCATCACGACCAACGGCGAGATGTATTCGCGGCAGTGCGCCACACATCCGAGGCTCATCCCGTGCTCCTTTGAGTACGTGTATCTGGCCCGCCCCGACTCCACGCTCTCGGGAATCTCGGTATATGACGCCCGCCTGCGCCTCGGCAACTACCTGGCGGATACCGTCGCCAGCTACGCCCCGCTCGGCGATATCGACGTGGTAATGCCCATCCCGGATTCTGCCCGCCCCTCGGCGATGCAGGTTGCCCAGCGCCTCGGCGTGGATTACCGCGAAGGGTTCTTCAAAAACCGCTACGTGGGTCGCACCTTCATCATGCCCGGCCAGGCCGTGCGCAAGAAGTCGGTGCGCCAGAAGCTCAACGCGATGGGCGTGGAGTTTAAGGGAAAAAACGTGCTGATCGTGGACGACTCGATTGTGCGCGGCACCACGTCCAAGGAGATCATCGAGATGGCCCGCTCGGCCGGGGCCAACAAGGTCACATTTGCGTCGGCTGCCCCACCCGTGCGCTTCCCGCACGTGTACGGAATCAATATGCCCTCGCGGGCCGAGCTGATCGCCCACGGCCGGAAGATCCCCGAAATCAATCGCGAAATGGGCAGCGATCACCTGATCTACCAGGAGCTTGCGGATATGAACGCCGCCATCCTGGAGGGCCAAACCGCGGTGACCGAACTCGAAACGAGCTGCTTTAACGGCGACTACCCGGCCGGAAACATCACGGAAGAGTACCTGCGGTGGGTTGAGGAGACTCAGCAGAGCTAGTCTGTGTCCGGAAGAACCGTGTGGGGATTAAAACGGCCCGCCAACCGAGTACCGGTTCCTCTGCGTTGTTGGGCGGTAACCATGCGTTCGGACGTACACACGCGGGCCACAAAGGGCACCCATGCTTTTGGTGGTACCCACTACCATGGTATAGCCTAAAAAACGCGGCATCCCCCGGGCCGATGATGCATATTCGGGGAACCCGATTATCTGCATCACGGAGGCACTGTGAACGACGAAATCAAGGTTGATCAGGCAGGAATGCTTCGACTCATTGATCTGCTTCGAGAAGCCATTCGCTCTATGGAGCAGATTTTGGCAGATTTAGATCAACAAGTTTCTCTTCTGCGCGACCGATGGACGGGCGCAGCGGCCCGTGAGTATCAACGCGCACAGGCCCTGTGGAGAAGCCAATTGGACGAGATGAGCGCGCTCCTTGCCCGACACCGGGACTCCGTCATCACCAGCCAGGAACTCTTCCGTGGCGCAGCGGCGCGCAACCGAGAGATCTGGTCGTAATCCCTCGTCCCCTGCCCGTGAACATGTGCTCACACCCAACCCACCCCCACCCTTGGCAAGAGGAATGATTAGTGTCTTTTTCCGATTTTGGCGTTCGCCCAGCACACCCCGACGAGCAGAACCCTGACGACGATACGATCTGGGGGTGGGATGCCACCGATACTGTTGGTGTCGGCCTGTCAATTAATGAAGAGCTTCGCGAGCTTAAAATTTCTCCTGACTGGCGAAAAAAGCTCTCAACCGATGAACTCGGCCCAGCCGTCATGACTGCTTATATGGGCGCAATCGGCGCTCGCGTGCGTGCCGGAGCCACGCAGACTTCACCGGTCAGGGCAGCGGGCACATCGGTCACAAACGACGGTCAGATCCCCGTGATTGATAACTACCTTCTCGACGCGGTCAGCCGAGAACGGGACCACTATTTCACCATGTATGAGACGGAGCTACAGACCGAACACTCATATGAAAGCGCTGACGGCAACGTGACGATCACCGCCCGCGGAGGCTCACCGAGTACCGTGACATTTGACTCATTTTGGCTGTCATTTGCGAATGCATCTGATATCGCGGAGACCGCCCGTGGACCGCTCGCCCAGGCGATGTCCTCGGGACACGGCATCGACGAAAAAATCCGTGATGAATTTCCTGCCATCGCAGAGTTTCGCCGACTGCGTGCCATCAAAAAGGCTCTCCGCGGCTGGTGAGTTAGCAGCGGAATTCCACACAGAAAGAGAGAATGAGACATGGCTAATGAGGATAATGATCACGCACTAGTTATTGGTGATCTCCGAAAGGACGCCACCTCCTGGGAGGACATCTCAGCAGCGCTGAATAAGGCCCTCATTATCATCAACGGGCTCGACCTCCCATACGCCACTTTTGACGGCATCACCCACCTCCTGGGTGCCACCGACGCCTACGCAGCTGCACACAGTCAAATGGCAGATTTCCTGAAGGGCGGCGTCACCCAAACTACGGACATTGCGGCAAAGCTCCGCGCAACGGCCGACAATATGGTCGCCACGGATGAGGCTGCCGCCGGATAGGCCCGGCACACTTCACTTCACCATCCCACAGTAGAAAGGTCTCGGGCTCACTCATGGCAGATCCCACCACACAGGCGGAACTCGACAACCAGGTTAATAAACTCAAGCCTGAGATCGCCCGGGTTTCCGCCGAACTTACCTCGTGCAAAGAAAAGGTGTCGGAGGTCGAGGCTCCATCGGGCTGGGATCGTTTTGGGCAGATTATTCTGACAGGCATTTTCCCCGTGGCCGGTTTCTACTTTGGCTATAAAGAGATTGAGCGCATCATTGCGACACAACCCGCCGTGCAGGAGAAGCTTAACGAGGCAGAAACCGCGGTGAGTGACATCTTGAGCGAGCTTGGTGAGCTCATGAGCCCCGGAAACCCGTTCATCATGAAGACGATGGCTGATAGCTGGGACGAGGTCAACCGCCACTTAACCGGGTCAGTAGGGCCGATGGCTGATGAAAGCTTTTGCGCAACCACGTCCTGGACCGACGCGATGGGCCAGCAGTACAGCAAATTACCGGCCATCCAGAGAGCCGCCCTAGAGGGTTTACTCCCGCATGTTGACTCAATGCGAACACTCTTGCGCACACACGCCACCGATATTGTCGATCTCTGGGGGGATCTTATTGAAGAAATCTTTGATCTGGCGATTGACGCCATCCCGCTCGCGTCAAAGTTTATCAACGCTAACCCGCTCAAGTGGCTTGAGCTGGCTGAGCCAATCGCCGATTGCATCGCACGATTTCTGGAGGCCATCCTCAATATCGGGACGAGAATCCGCGAGTTCACGATGGCTTCCTACGGTCGGATTGACACGCTCAAATCCGATATGTCTAACATCTCAGGCAGCTACCACGGGAGTTGGCCCGTCGCGCGTCTCGGGTAGACCTTTTTCGCAGATCTCTGGAGGTTCTCATGTTTAAATCACCCGCGCCACGGTTAAACCGTGGAGCAGCGCTGGGGCTTTTGTGCGGTGCTGCACTATTTCTCTCGGGGTGCGCGTTCCTGCCCGCCAGTGCTGAGGACCGGGCTTCCGCGGTCGTGACAGAGTTCTTTGACCTCCTCGAGAGCGGCGACACGGAGAACATCCTTCCGTTGCTGGCAGAGAACTCCCCCCTCCGTGCGGGTGATTCGGAGCTGCTTGACAGTGACTTCTACGCGGATGCGATTGCCCGCCCTACCGAGGCCACCGTCGTCATGAGCGGTCAGTACAAACCCGGCCTGATCTACGTCACTGTGGATTATCTGCTGGGGGATGGTGGCGAAGCGCGCACGATGAAGGTCGCCGTTGTCGAGGAGGACGGGCAGTCACAGATCTCCAGCTGGCGACGCGAGGACCTCACGATACCGGAGGTGAAGGCCCCGGGTGTCTTCGAGATCAACGGATCCTACCGCACACCCCCGCTGAGCAAGGTTCAAACCGTTGTAGCCCTCCCCGGCATCTACACCTTCGAGTATGTTGACCCGGACGGCTGGGGCACCCTTGATCCGGACGGGCAGAAAACCGAACCTTTTGATATCGAGTTTCCGGTGGAGGGAGCTCAGCTCGCCGCTAACATCCCCGCCGGGGTGACCTCGACGAGCGGGCAGATCACCCCGAGCCCTCGACTGACGAAAAAGGCAACAACAACCGTCACGAACGAACTCGCCGACATGAGAACGAACTGCGCCGAGCAGAACCTCACGGGTGATGCCTGCCCGGATCCGATCATCGCTCAGGTGAACGCCGACGGCGGGGCCCCGGACGCCGGGTCCGTCACCTGGCAGGATTACACCGTGGAACTCATTGTGCCGGGCGGCGAGTGGCGGTTTGCGGCCCGCTACAGGATTCACTTCACGCGCGGGGGGATGAACTCATCGGTGACCGTTGACGTCACGGGGGCGCTGGTGCCAGACAGTCACGGTGAACCTACGCTGGCATTCGATGATGCAGGTTAGAGGGCTGACCAGCGTCATCCAGCGCCCGAATCTTCACAAAGGCTCACCCGGGTAGATGGAAAATGGCCAGGCGCCAACCTCAGTTAAGGATGAATAACATGCACTTTTTACGCCGGTCTCGCTGGTTCCGCGGTGCGACAGTTGGGGCGGTCCTGGCGATCCCCCTCGTTGCATCGGGTTGCACACCCGCAACCGCGGAAGACCGGGCGGCAAACGTTGTCACAGAGTTCTTCGACCTCCTTGCCAGCGGTAACGCCGAGGGCGTCCGCCCCCTCTTGGCTGATGACGCTGAGATCACCGCGGACACATCCGATTTTCTCGATAACAGCTTTTACGCCGACGTCGTCGCGCGCCCCACACAGGCCACGGTGGGAAACACATACGAGTTCGAGCCCGGACTCTGGTACGTAAACGTTGACTACGTGATCGGAACCGCTGATACCAAGCGCAGCATCACGGTATCCGTGAGCGAGGAGACCGAGGGCAAGCCGCTCATCTCCGGATGGCTACACAGTCGCCTCTCAATCTTTCCGAGCGAGGCTCCCGGATTCTTGACGATCAACGGCAGCCTACAGACCACAGATTTTGCGAAAGAGCAGACCGTAACCGCTCTGCCCGGCATTTACAGCTTTGAGTATGTGGATCCGGATGGGTTTGGCACCCTCGACGCCGATGGCGGAAAGGGCTCACCCTTCGAGGTAGAGTTCCCCGTCAATAGCGACCAATTGACGCAGAGCGCACCACCGTCTGCGGGAACACACACGACCGCACTCTCACCCCAGCCCGTGCTGCGTGAGGGTGTGGCCGACGAGTTCGACACGGCACTCACGAAAGTCATCAACAGCTGCAGCGCAACCGGGTTTACGGGCGCGACCTGCCCGGAGGAAATCACGAGCCAGGTGAATGGCGATCAGGGCAGCATCAGCGCCGGAACGGCTACCTGGACCGAAAGACCGGTTTCCGAACGCATCACACCAGCCGACCAGTGGCGCTTCGATGCCCCCTACCGGGTCTCATTCACACGCAACGGCACCACGGAAACTGTGGAGGTTGATCTCCAGGGCATTCTCCTCCCCGACGCTCGGGGCCACGTCACGCTGGAATGGGACAACGGGTCCGACAGCTAGGGTCCCACCACGGTGTCCGTTCGCCGCGCGGATAGCCGCTGCGCTCAGCGGATAGCCGGGCGGTTGCGGGATTTCTAGGGTGGAATCATCCCGTTTTCACACCGAAAGGCATCACCCCCATGATGACAACGACGTCCTCCGCACTCGGCCTCCAATCCCACTACGACAGCCTCATCGACGGCCGCTTCCAGTCAGCAGCAACCGCAGCCTTCGAGGCGGTCAACGCCGCAACCGGCGAGGTGCTGGCCACCATCTCCCGCGGCGGTGCCGAGGACATCAACGCCGCCGTGGCCGCCGCCAAACGCGCCTTCCCCGCGTGGGCCGCGACCCGCCACGAGGAACGCTCCCGGATGCTCAACCGCCTGGCTGACTGGGTCGAAGCCAACCTGGACCGCCTCGCCGCCATCGACGCCGCCGACATCGGTCGCCCCATCAACCAGACCCCGCACGACCACATCACCGCCGTGGAGCAGTACCGCTTCTTCGCCGGGGCGATCCTCACCCACGAGGGAGCGAACCACTCCGTGCCGGGTGGCTGGGCGCTCACCAAACGCGAGCCCATCGGCGTGGTCGGCCAGATCATCCCCTGGAATGTGCCCGCCATCATGGTCAGCTTCAAGATTGCCCCGGCGCTCGCCGCGGGCAACACCGTCGTACTGAAACCCGACGAGAACGCGTCACTATCCACACTGGAGCTGTGCACGGCCCTCGCCAAGATCTTCCCCGCCGGGGTGGTCAACGTGGTCACCGGGCTGGGCGAGGAGGCGGGTGCAGCCCTCACCGCGCATCCGGATGTCGCCAAGCTGGCCTTCACCGGCTCGCCCTCGGTGGGTCGGATGGTGGCCCTCGCGGGCGCCGAACGACTCGTGCCGGTCTCGTTGGAGCTGGGCGGAAAGAGCCCCAACATCGTGTTCCCCGACATCGAGAATATGGATGCCGTGGTCGCCGACGCCGCTTTTGCCGCGACCTACTGCAACGGCCAGTCCTGCCTCGCGGGGACCCGCCTCTTCGTGCACGACGACCTCTACACCGAATTCACCGGTCGGCTGACGCGCACATTTGAGAGCATGACGGTGGGTTCACCCAGCGACCCGACCACGGCGCTCGGCTGCCTCGTCTCGGAGGCTCAGGGCACCCGGGTGCTCAACTACATCGACACGGGGAAGGCCGAGGCCAATCTTCTCACGGGCGGTGGCCGCCGGGTGGTCCCCGGCAATGAGCACGGCTACTTCATCGAGCCGACCATTTTCGAGACCGACAACAACACCCGCATCGCGCAGGAGGAGATCTTCGGGCCGGTGCTCTCGATCATCCGGTGGAAGGATGTTGACAGCATGATCGAGCAGGCCAACGACATCCCCTACGGCCTGGCCTCGGGTATCTACACGAGTAACCTGACGAACGCGATGCGCACCGCCGACCGGCTCCAGGCGGGGTCCGTCTGGGTCAACCAGTACGTGAACCTGGTGGCGGGGTCGCCGTTTGGCGGTTACAAGGAGAGCGGGATCGGCCGCGAGTTCTGCGCGGACACCCTCAACATGTACTCGCAGATGAAGTCAATCGTCCTGGCCGAGGAGGTTCCCGCACCGCGGGTGTAGCGGGGGCCGATTAACACCCGGAAACGTTGGGGCGGAATGATCCGAGGGGATCATCCCGCCCCAACGCGGAGGGGTGATGCTTAGCAGCCGCCCTTTTTGTTGCCCTTGGCGTCTTTCTTGGTGTGATCGTGACCCTTCGAGTCCCTGTGGTCTTTGTCGTGGTTCTTCTTCGAATCCTTGTCGTGGCCCTTCGACCCCTTATCGGTGGAGCCGCACGACGTGGAGCCGCACGACTCGCACTCGGTGCAGGACTCACACTCGGTGGACCCGCACGAATCGCAGCTGGTCGTGGAGCCGCAGGAACCGCACGAGTTCGAGTTGTTGCCCTTCCCCGAGTGGCTGCCCTTCCCCGAGCTGCAGCTCGATCCTGAACTGGACTTTTCCGACCCGGAGTGACCGCCCGAGGCAAACGCACCCGCGGCGGTTCCGCCCAGAACAAGTCCTCCGGCGAGCACGCAGGTTGCGACGGTCATTACTGCTTTCCTGAACATATTTTCCTTTCTGGCCGCACCCACGTCGAGCGGCCAGTGGACCGGGGGGTGGGAGACGACACCGTGTCACCAACCTTGCTGAGCTGGGAAAGAATACCATAAATAAACTTATAATTTTTTATACAATCGTTGATATACAGAAAATCACTTTAATCAGGTATTAAAGTGTGGATGCGTGGGGGCAGAGCGGAACATCTTAGGCACCCCGTAGTACCTCACTGGGGGTGAGGCCAAAAACCCGACGGTGTTCGACCGCAAACCGGCCCAGGTGCACAAAACCCCAGCGCGAGGCCACCTCCGTAACCGTCGTCGTCGCCGGGTTCGCCCCCGCCAGCTCGACGTGCGCTCGGCGCAGGCGAGTCTCCCGGAGGAAGGCGAGGGGGGTGGTGTCCTCGAAGCGACGGAAGGCCAGCTGGAGGCCGCGGGGGCTGAGCCGGGCGGCCTCCGCAATCTCGCGCAGCCCGATGGGGTCCTCTGCCCGCGACTCGATAAAGGCGATGGCCCGCCGGAGAGCCGGTAGCCCGGGGGATGTGCCACCCGCGGGTTCATCGGCGTGCGAGCTGTTGGGATACGCATCGAGCAGCGTGGCGATGGCGAGCCGCACCAGTTGGGCGCGGGCCAGCGGGGCAAGCCGCACCGCGGATCCCGGCCCCACCTGCTCGTACAGAAACCGGCTCACCCCGGCCCAGGCCTCCCGCTGCGTCGGAGAGCCGCTGGGACCGAGAGCAAATGTGAGGCGGCGCGGCGTCTCGTATCCGCGCAATTCGGCGGCGACAGCCTCAAACCGCTCACGATCAAACGCCATATTCCACACCGCGCACCCCTCGTGCCAGCCCAGGCGGTAGGAGGCGTAGGGGTCCATCACGAGGGCATCGCTCGACACGCGCACACCACCCGCATCCGAGGAAACCACCGAAAACCGCCCGCGCAGTGGTCGAGACACGAGAACAAAGTCATCGAATGGCTGCGAGTCGATCTCGGTGTCGGCCCCACCGAAACCCAGCTCAAAGAGACGCAGGCCCGGGATACTACCGGCCGTCTGCCTGGCCGCAAACGGCCCCGAACCGGGCGTGACACTCAGCCGGTGCTCACAGTAGATATTGCTGAGTCGAGCACACGCCTCATCGGGGTCGCTCGTGTGGATGAGCAGTTGCTCGGGGGGTGCCGGGTGCACGATGCCTCCGCTCGGACGTGGGGCCCAGCGGGGAGGGGCGCGGTGCCCGAGAATATCGGGTGATGCCACCGCGGAACCTCGTCGCTGAGGTGTGGATACTGTCTGCCCATCATAGTCAGGGTGACCAACGGATATCCCGGAGGGGTGATATTCGACCTCAAAAGGTATAGTCCACGACCCATTTGGGCAAGGCCCAGGATGGGGGGCAGACACGGTGCCCGCGCCGCCGGATCGCTACGGCCCCCCAGCCGCCCTAATCCGCGTTGTGCGTCGTGACCCGCCGGGCCACGGTCTCCGTCTGTCGGCGCCCCACCGTGCGGTCGAGGATGAGCGCCAGCAGCCCGCCAAGTGCCAAGCCGATCACGCCGGCGGCCAGGCAGACGAAGCCGAGGATCTGGCCGAGGGTGTAATCCTTACCCACCGGAAACAGGAGGGTAACGATGCCGCCAAGTACCACACCGATAATCGCGCCCAGCACCATCAGGCGGGGGTAGCGGACGGCACGGCGAACGACCACGCGCTCCTCAACCGTCTCGACGGTCACGGGCTCCGCCGCGGCCCCCTCGGCATCCAGGTTGTCGTCGGCCCCGCTCGGCGTGGAAGTTGTCATACCCACCATTGTCTCAGGCCCGCGGCGGATCGTTAAACGCGAACGCCGTCAGCCTCGGCGGACGGAATCCCCCGGCAGATAGTCGGTGAGGTCGGCACGCTGCCCCGAGGCGTGTACTCGGCCCAGGGCAAGAGCCTCGGCCCAGGCGGTGCTACCAGTCCAGAGGGCGCACCAGGTGTCGGCATCCATTTCGACCACATTGGGTGGGGTGCCTCGGGTGTGTCTCGGGCCCTCAACGCACTGCACCGCGCCGAAGGGCGGCACCCGCACCTCGACGGTGTTGCCGGGGGCATCCTCGGCCAGCCGTTGCAGGGTCCAGCGCACGGCCATCGCCATCTGGTCGCGGGTGGGCGAACCCGCCGTCACCACGTGCAGGGCCGCCGTACCGTCGCTGTCAGGGATCGCTCGTCGTGCCATGTCCACCAGCCTACGCGGGCCGGATACGCGGCTGTCGCCATGAGCGGTGATCACCCCTCGGCGGGGAGTGAGGCGACGCTCATCGCATAGGCTGGGCATGTGAAAATTCTTGTACTTGGCCCCGGTGCCCGCGAACACGCCATCATCCTCGCTCTGCTCGCCGAGGATGCCGACCACGAGATCGTCTGCGCGCCCGGCAACGCCGGAATCGCTCGCAGCGTCACCACGATCGCCCTGGACGCCAACAACCCGCAACTGGTCACCGACTTTGCCGTGGATGAGGGCTTCGAACTCGTCGTGATCGGGCCGGAGGCCCCCCTCGTGGCCGGGGTGGCCGACCCGCTGCGGGCGGCGGGCATCCCCGTCTTTGGACCGGATCGGGCCGCCGCAGCGCTGGAAGGCAGTAAAGAGTTTGCCAAACGCATCATGGCCGCGGCGGGCGTGCCCACCGGCCAGGCCCGCTCCGTACACGACCTCGCCGCCGCCGCCGCCGCGCTCGACGAGTTCGGAGCCCCCTACGTGGTCAAGGCGGACGGACTCGCCGCGGGCAAGGGTGTGCTCGTCACCGGGGATCGCCAGGCGGCCC
Source organism: Klugiella xanthotipulae (assembly GCF_006716695.1). GTDB lineage: Bacteria > Actinomycetota > Actinomycetes > Actinomycetales > Microbacteriaceae > Klugiella > Klugiella xanthotipulae. The sequence goes on along the minus strand of NZ_VFPN01000004.1, from coordinate 157,084 downwards.
TCGACCACACCGCCCACTGGATCACACGCGGCAACGTGCTTATCGAGGAGTTCCTGGACGGCCAGGAGGTGTCACTTTTTGTGCTCTCCGACGGCCACAATGTGCTCCCGCTCTCCCCCGCGCAGGACTACAAACGCATCAACGACGGCGACACCGGACCCAACACGGGCGGCATGGGCGCGTACTCCCCCCTCCCCTGGGTGGCCGACGGTTTCGTGAACGAGGTTGTCGCCACCGTGGCGCTGCCCACCGTGCGCCAGCTGGAAGCCGAGGGCACCCCCTTCGTGGGCCTGCTCTACTGCGGCCTGATCGTCACCGCGGCGGGCACCCGCGTGATCGAGTTCAACGCACGCTTCGGCGACCCAGAAACGCAGGTGGTACTGCCCCGCCTCGTCACGCCGCTGAGTTCGCTGCTGCTCGCGGCGGCCACCGGGCACCTCGGGGGGATGCCCGCCCCCACCTTCTCCGACAACGTCGCCGTCACGGTTGTGCTGGCAAGCGAAAACTACCCGGATGCCCCCGTCACGGGCCGCCCGCTGGGAGGGCTTGACGCGGCCTCCGCCGTGGAGGGCGTACACCTGGTGCACGCCGCAACGGCGGACAGCGACGGCACACTCGTGGCAACCGGCGGACGCGTGCTCAACGTGGTGGCCGTGGCCCCCAGCTTTGCCGAGGCGCGCGAGCGCGCCTACCGGGCGATGAACCTCATCACCCTGGAGGGCGGCCACTACCGGACGGATATCGCGGCACGGGTCGCCAGGTAGCGGGGAGCTGAGCGGGCCGGGAGACGGCTGTGGTCACGGCTGAGGCCGTCACCGGCGTGGCAGTTCGTCCAGCGTAATAGTCGCGTACCGGCCGCGGAACCAGCAGGATCAGACCGACCAGCAGCGGCAGCCCGAGGTAGAAAACCGGCTGCTGCTGGCTGAGTTCAAGACCCGGCAGAGTGCCCCCCAGCAGCACAACCGGCACGCCGAGCACTGCAACGGCAACCAGCATCACCAACACCCACACCCGGGAGGTACGCGGGTGCCTGCGCAGCGCGCGGCGGGCACCCGCGGTGAGACCCCACGCCACGCCGGTGAGAGCCAGGATGGCCATCCCGTCTCGAAAGTTCTCCGCCACCCGGTCCCCCGCCATCCGCGGCCCGAGGTTGACCCAGCCGACAGTGAACATAACGCTCGCCCACAGGTATCCGCCATAGACCATCCCGCCGGCAAGCAGAATGGCGGCCGTACCGAACCAGCGCACGGCCCCGTCAAGCGGGGGGAAGGTGCGGCGCAGCGCGGGATCGGTGAGGAGCGCGATGAGCGGCACGAAAACCCAGAAAGAGGGGTCGGGAAAGCCCCACACGGCCGTGCGCGCCTCCTGGCCCGACTCAACCAGGGTGAGCAGGGTAGAACTGGTCAGGCTACTCGCCACCGCAAGACCCACTCCAATGACCCCGGCCGCGGCCCCGGCAAGACACAGGGACTCCCGGCCACGGCGCACGGCTCGCACCAATCCAAGCAGGCACAGGACGAGCACACCCGCGAGCAGGAGAAGCCCCGCGAGGGCCGAGAAAACACCGTTAAACAGGCCCAAACCGAGTGCCCGCGAGCCGGTACTCGTGACCACCCGAAAAAAACCCGTCAGGGCCGCCGCCACAAGGAGGCCCGCCGACGCCAACAGGTACCCCACGACCAGGCGGCGCACGACCCGCACCACAACATCGCCGGGGGCCATCAGCTCCGCCTCCGCCTGGCGAGGTTGGGCGGCGAAAAACGCGCCGAGCAGACCCACCCACATCCCGGGCCCCGGCGAGAACCCGGGGAGAGCAGCCATAACCGCGTAGACCAGGACAAGGAGCAGGTAGGGGGCGTTGAGCACGGCCCTCAGCAGCACAACCCAGCGCAGGGACAGAGTGGCGGGCATAACCCGGGACCGCCGCAGATGCGTCACGAGCAGAGAGAGCACCGACAACACCGTGACACAGACGACATCGAGATGGTGCAGACCGAGATAAAAGAGCCGGTCTCCGGTGGCCACGTAGTTCCAGATCAGGCCGAGGGGAGCACAAAGGAACACGATGGCGGCGAGATCGCGCAGAGTATCACCCCGCGGCATCCGAGTGGAAGCGAGGACTGGCCGGGCGAGGGGTAGGGCCATCCGGCTGCCTCTCTGTGGTGTGGTCGGCGGGCCCGGGCTAGGCCGGGGGGCCGGTGCGGTCGGTCGGGGGGTGCGGAGGGATGTTGTCCGACGGGCCGAGCGGCGAGGGCGGGGCAGCGTACGGAGCAGCGGCACCGGGTTCCCCCAGCGTAGAGTGCGGGGTTGGCTGACCCGAGTACGACGGCGACACAGACTGCCCGTAGCTCTGGTGCTGGCCCTGTTCATACGCCGAGGAGGCACCCGGCCACTGGCGGGCGGCCGGGGTGGCGGGTTTCGGCGCGTAGTAGGCGTAGTAGCGGCGAACAGAGGCGGGCAGCAGCAGGACGAGTATCACCACGGCGGGGAAGATAAACCCCAGGGCAACCGACGCATAGTCATAGCTGGCTGTCTCGTTGACGGCGGCGACGCTCAGGGCGATGATAGACAACACGACAACAACACCCATCAGCACGATCACGATCCAGCGCGAGGCGGCCGATTTCGTCCGTAACTCCCGCCAAGCCCACCATAGGGTGGCCACAATCAACCCCATAATGACCAGTTCGGACACCACCGTGAAAAGGTAGGACGCCATCGTGACATCAAAAGAGATTAGCTCATCCGGAAACGCGAGGGCCACCATCGCGCGGAAGAACAGGAAACCGCCCACACACATCATGGTAACGAGAAGACCAGAGGCCACACCAAACCAGCGGGTCGCACCCTCCATTTGCGGCAGCGAACGGCGGAGGGCCGGTGTGGTCAGCACCACGGGCAGCCCCGCCAGGATCAGGAAGTTCATACTGATGAGAGCGCGATTGCCATCGGCGAGGGGAAATACAAGGACCGCAAGAACCGCGGCACCGTAGATTGCGGCAATAATGAGGGCGATCTCTTCGCGACGCAATACTCCCCGCAGGGCGTACACCAGAGCCAGAATCACCAGAATAGCCATCAGGCTGAAGCCCATCACGGTGGGAATCGGCTGCCATCCGTCGAGAGAGGCGAGAGCCTGCACCACGTAGTTGGCCAGGACAAGCGCCATTGAGGCGACAAGATAGCCCAGCACGATGCGACGCGTTAGTCGAATAACCTGACTGGTCGGCTCTACCGCGGCCACCTCGTACTGCCGGGGCAGAGCCGCGAGAAGCGCCCCCAGCAGACCCAGGGTCATCCCAATACCCACGGCAGGGATCACAAGGAGGCTTCTGATCAGGTAAAAAAGTAACAATAAAAAATATGGTGCATTGGCAAGTAGCCGGATGAGCACAACCGCTTCGAGCGAGGCCCGGACAACACCGGCGCGCGCCAGATACGAGAGTGAGAGCGAGAGCAGCGACAGGGTGGTGATCAGAAGCACATCAGTGCGCCCACCAGCGGTCGCCGGAGTAGCAAAATACAGCCCGGAGTAGTCCCACGCCAGGGGAAGCGAGACGAGCAGGAGAATCGCGGCGACACTATCGCGGATGAGGTCCCACACGGGCATCCCCACAAACGGGTTAACCGCGGGGAGCGCCGCCGACTGATCCGGGAAGTCGGGCACCCCTCCCGGAGGAAAACTCTGGGCAGGGCCGGACTGACCGGGGTCGTTGGGGCCGGTGTTGGTGGGGTATGACATCGTGCGCTCTCGTTCGTCGTCTGCTAGCCGAAGATAGTGTCGAGTTCTCCCGCTTCCGACAACTCCACGATGCGCTTGGTCGTGATGCTCGCAATATCGGCAACCGTGGAGAGGGGGCTGACAAACCATCCGCCATCCTGACGCACCGCAATGATGCGCCATTCACTCACATCCAACCGGTCCAGGTGCACACCGTCAAGGTCATCGAGACAGGAGGTGGAGTCGGAATAGGCGGAATCCGCGGTCACGCAGAGACCGTTAACCGTGTATTTGAGGCTCGTTCCCAGGAATGACAGCGACAGAATGAAATCTTTAAACTGCACGCGCGCCGTGTCGCCCGAGGTCTCTGCCTCAAACCCGGGGGTCAACTGGGGGGCACCAACAACGGGATCACCAAACATCATCTCACCGTAGAGGCCCACAAAACGGCGCTCAACGAGGGGTAATGAGGCGGCCAGATCGTCGGTACTGCCGGTTTCCATGGAGCGGCTGAGGGCCTCGGTGAGACCGTCGGCGGCGTCCTCCGGGGTGTCGTAGCGCGCCACCTCGTCACCCGTCGGCACCGAGCCGTAGTCGCCGTAATCGCCATCCTGATAGGCGTAATCACCAGCGGTGAGCACGGGGCTGACATACCAGGAGTCGCCCTCCCTTACGGTCACCAGACGGGGATCGAATCCCAGCTCATCGGCCATTTCGGCTGCCGTGATGGTGTAGGGCAGCTTCGCCTCCAGTGTGGACTTTATCTCGTCGCGCTGACGATCGAGCGCGCTCGTGGGTTGGCCCGTCACCTCGGCCTGGCTGCGCTGGAGGGCGGTAGCCGCATTCGCAATCGCGGCCGGATCGCCGTCAATCGTGAGAGAGCCCGCCACGAGACGTACCACCTCGATGTCGGCACCCAGCGATTCGGTCTCGTAGCTCCAGCCGTCCATCGAGATATCAAACGAGTCGAGAGCGGGCTGGACGGCATCGCTCAGATCCTCATCACCGGCCGTGGTATCGTCATCCACTCGGATACTGGCCAATCTCTCCAGTGAGGGGCGGATAGCCTCAATCTCGCTGGGCGCAAGCGCCCCGTAGGCACTCACGAGGTCGGCATTGACGAGTGCGGTGACAAGCTTATCCGCGGCGGCCTCTGGGCTGGCGGCCCCGCCCAGCTTCGAGAAGAAGAGCGCCCACGCCACACCACCACCGGTGAGAACCAACACGAGTGCCCCGGCCACCAGGCCCAGCACAAGACCCCTGCGGGGCCGACGCGGTGTACGCGGCGGGCCGGGCTGGGCCGGAACGGGATACGCCTGGGTCGGATAGGCCTGGGTCGGCTGCATAACACTCGGCTGCACAGCGGTCGGCTGCACAGCGGTCGGCTGCATGACACTCGGCGGCGCAGCAGCGGTCGCACTCGACCTGAACACTGCGGGATCAGCCGCCGCCTGCGCCAGTCGGTCATTCGCAATCTGCCGGGTGGTAGCATCCCCCGCCCGACTCAACCATTCGAGCAGGCCGGGGTAACAGTGCGGATGGGCGGCCACGGCCGCGTGGGCCTCGGGATACTGGGCAGCAATCTCTGCCAGCCGCGCGGGTACCGTAGTGGGATCATTCGCCTCGCGCAGAATGTCGTGGGGGGTGGAAGACATGGGGCAGATTCCTCACAGTGGGTACGGTAACAAGTATCAGGCGGGAATAAGCCTAACCCGAGCATCTGACATCGACAGCACACGGTACACCAGCGGGTGCGGACAACACGGCCGCGGCACAACAGAACGGGGCTACTCGACGAGTTCGCCTGCAAGGTACGCGCGCAGATCTTCCAGGTGAAATTCCCAACCCTGCTGATAGTCAATGGCGCGGCGATTAGCCTGTTCGAGATTATCCAGACCGGTCTCGGTGACGGTAATCCGCGAGTGGTCACCATCTGATTGCAGCACGATGAGCACGGAGGTGGCGTAGTCATCGCCACGTTCGCGCCAGGCAAACCCCAGCGAGTGACCGGGAATCACAATGTCCACCACACCCGTGGCATGGCGCTCTGAATCTTCCTCAGACCAGATCTCGCTGATGCCGCCACCAACCTCGGCTACCAGGGAGAGATCGGGCCACCACACCGCGGCTTTTTCTGCATCGGTGATGGCGTCCCACACGTCTTGTCGCGCTGCGGGCAGCACCATCCGAACAATCACCGGACCGACAGGCATTCTTATGCGACCTCCTTCGTATGAGAGTACCGGTCGCCGCTGACACTCGCGCATCCCATCGCTGCGCGTTTGCCAAACATTGACCTGGCCCGGTTTGTCTGCACCGCGTCGCCCCGGTCGTGTCGGTCCGGGATGTAAGAATGGGTACCGTGACTAGCGCAAATATCCCCACCGAGCTGCCCGGCTGGCGGCACGTCTACTCCGGCAAAGTCCGCGACCTTTTCGAGCCCGCCGACGGCCCGGACGACCGGCTTCTGGTCGTGGCCAGTGATCGCGTGAGCGCTTTCGACCGAGAGCTTGAACCGGGTATCCCGGGCAAGGGCGAGTTGCTCACTCAGCTCTCGATCTGGTGGTTCAACCGACTCACCATGATCCCCCATCACCTGATCGTGGGGGATATTCCCGCCGAGGTGGCGGGTCGCGCAATGCTCACGACCAAGCTGGATATGTATCCGATCGAGTGCGTGGTGCGCGGCTACCTCACCGGGAGCGGCTGGGCAGAGTATCGACAGTCACAGAGCGTGTGCGGCGTGGCGCTGCCCGCAGGGCTCGTTGACGGCGACCGCCTGCCCGAGCCCATCTACACCCCCGCGTACAAGGCCCCGCTCGGTGCCCACGACGAGAACATCAGCTTCGAGCGAAGCGTTGAGTTGGTGGGGGCAGATGTTGCGGCGGCCCTGCGCGATGCGTCGCTCGCGATTTTTACCGCGGCATCCGCGATCGCGGAGGAACGGGGCGTCATTCTCGCGGATACCAAGTTTGAGTTTGGAGCCCACCCGGCCACAGGCGAGCTGACCCTCGGCGACGAGGTACTCACGAGCGATTCCAGCCGCTACTGGGATGCTGAGGCCTACCACACCGCCATCATTCCCCGCGAACGGATGGCCAGCTTCGACAAGCAAATCGTGCGCGACTGGCTCGCAGCCAACTGGGATGGGCAGGGCATTCCACCCGAGTTGCCCGTCGAGATCGTGGAGCGCACGGCGGCGCGGTATCGGGAGCTCCTCGCGCGCCTGGTGCGGTAGGGCCGTCGGCGAGCGACCCAGGGGATTGATTGAAGATTCAAGTTAAGTTACGCTGAGGAGACACCTCAACGGAAGGTTCTCCCGTGTCTCAGAACGCACAATCCCGCACACGCGACGCGAACAATGCCACCGACGACCGCCCCGCATCCGGTGCGGGCACCACCGATATCCTCGCCGCCGACACCGCGATGGGTGCCGTCACCCTCGCCGTGGGCGACCTCGACCGGATGATCGACTACTACCACCGCGGCGTCGGCCTCCAGGTGCTCAGCCACGACGCCTCACGCGCCACGCTCGGTCGCCGGGGAGTGCCCGCCCTCACGCTCAACTACACACCCAGTCTGAAGCACGCCCCCGCACACGCCGCCGGGCTGTACCATACGGCGTTCCTCTTCCCCGAGCAATCCGAGCTGGCCTCCTCCGTATACTCTGTAGCCCGCAACTTTGGCACGTCGTTCACGGGCAGCAGCGATCACCTCGTGAGCAAAGCCCTCTACTTCGATGACCCAGAGGGCAACGGGGTTGAGCTCTACTGGGACCGCCCGCGCGACGAGTGGCAGTGGCACAATGGCACGGTCGCGATGGCGACCGAGTTCCTCGACCCCACCGCGTTCCTCAGCGAGAACCTCACCGCCGCGGGCTCCGAAACCGTGGCCGACACCGCGGCCGGCGTGGGTCACGTGCACCTCAAAGTGGGCGATATCCCCACCGCCGAGGCTTTCTACGTGAACACGGTCGGCTTCGAGGTCACCACCCGCTACGGCAGCCAGGCACTTTTCGTGGCGGCCGGTGGGTACCACCACCACTTGGGGATGAATACCTGGCAGAGCCGGGGCGCGGGCGATCGCACCCCCGCGCTCGGACTCGGCGAGGTCTCCGTCCGGCTCGGCTCCGCGGATGAGGTGGGCGCGCTCCGGGAACGACTCACGAGCCGCGGGGTCACCACCCGCGACGACGGAGCCGAGCTGCTCTTCAACGACCCGTGGCAGAACACCGTGCGAGTGCGCCTGAGCGGTTCACGCCCAGGAGAGTAAACCGCAGATCAGACCGCCGAAGGCCTCGGAACATCCGCAACTCACTCGCAACGGAGATAGGCTTACCTAACCACAGTGTCGGATACACTGATGGGGTGCGTCGTACCCTCCTCTACTCCGGGCTAACCGTCGCGTTTGTCCTGATAGTTCTGGTGTCGGCGGGCGCCGGGCAGCTCAGCATCAGCCCGCTTGAGGTGTTTGGCGCGATCATGCACCGCATCGGCCTCGATCTCGGGCCCGTGCCCGCAAGCGCCACGGCCGAAACCGCGCTGTGGACGGTGCGCTTTCCACGCATCGTGATGGCGGCACTGATCGGCGCCGCCCTCTCCGCTGCCGGTCTGCTCATGCAGGCCATCTTTGGCAACCCGCTCGCCGAACCCGGCGTGGTGGGGGTGTCCTCCGGGGCCGCGCTCGGAGCCTCCGCCACAATCGTTTTTGGCTGGACCTTCCTCGGTGGTTGGACCATCGCGGTCACCGCATTCATCGCGGGTCTGATCGCCACCCTGCTCGTCTACGTGATGAGCAGGGCCAACGGCAAAACCGAAGTGGTCACCCTCGTGCTCACCGGTATCGCGGTCAACGCGTTTGCCGGGGCGGGGCTCGCATTCCTGACCTTCCTGGGCACCGCAGCATCCCGCGAACAGATCGTGTTCTGGCAACTCGGCAGCCTCAACGGATCGCGCTGGGACCAGGTGCTCATCATCCTCCCCCTCGTGGTTGCGGGGATCATCGCGGCCGTGATCGTGTCACGTCGGCTCGACCTGCTCTCACTCGGCGAGCGCAGCGCCCGGCACCTCGGCGTAAATGTGGAGGTGCTGCGGGTGTTCGTGATCGTCGTCGTCGCCCTGCTCGTGGGAGCCTCGGTGGCGTTTGCCGGGGTGATTGCGTTTGTGGGTCTCGTCATCCCCCACCTGATGCGGATGATTCTGGGTCCGGCACACGGTCCCCTCCTGTTCGCGAGCCTGATGGGCGGTGCCGTACTGTTGCTCACCGCCGACCTCGTGGCCCGCACGGCCGTGCCCAACGCCGACCTGCCCATTGGGATGCTCACCTCACTCGTGGGCGGCCCCTTCTTCTTCTGGATGCTGCGGCGCACCCGCAAACGCTCGGGAGGCTGGGCATGAGGTCACGCAGCACGCACCTGGTCATCCCGGACCCGCTCACCCCCGGGGAGGTGGCCATCGAGGCCCGCGGTATCACGTTTACAGTGGGCCAGCGCGAGTTGCTGAGTGGCGTGGACCTCACCGTGCACGCCGGAGAGATGCTCGCCTTGATTGGACCCAACGGTGCCGGAAAATCGACCCTGCTGGGCGCGCTCACGGGCGACAACCACCTCACCTCGGGCAGCGTCACCCTCGCGGGCACCCCGCTGCACGAGTGGACGCTGAAACAGTTGGCGCGGCGGCGCGGCGTGCTGTTACAGGATAACGGCGTTTTCTTCCCCTTTACGGTTGAGCAGGTCGTCGAGATGGGGCGGGCACCGTGGCTCGGTACGGCGCGCGATAACGAGGATGAGGTGGCGGTGAGGGAGGCGATTGAGAGCACCGACATCCATCACCTCCGCCAACGCCAGGTGCCTTCGCTCTCGGGCGGCGAACGGGCTCGCACGGCGTTTGCGCGCGTGATCGCGAGCCGCACAGGCATCCTGCTGCTGGACGAGCCGACCGCCGCCCTGGACCTGAAACACCAGGAGGATGTCCTCCAGCTGGCCCGCCAGCGCGCCGCCAACGGGGATGCTGTGGTGGTGGTCCTGCACGACCTCGGCCTGGCCGCCGCCTACGCGGACTCGATCACGCTGTTGCAGCGCGGTCGGGTGGCGGCGGCGGGGACGCCTGCGGAGGTGCTGACGTCCGAGCGGATCACGGCGGTGTATGAGCATCCGGTGGAGGTGTTTCCCCACCCGGTGACGGGGGCGCTGATCGTGCAGCCGGTGCGCCGGTAAGGGGAACTGCCCGTGTGCCTCGCTGGGGTCACCGATGCCTGATCCGCGAGATGCCCACCGGTGGTGGCACCCCGGGGGAGTTTTTCTCAAAAAACGAGGAAATAAACGTCGATCTGTGAGGAAAAGTCACCCGCGGGGGAGTGGGGGTGCGCGGGTGAGGATACTCCGGCGGAACATCTATAGGATGGACACCATGCCCACGATTGTTGTAGACGTTATGCCCAAGGCTGAGCTGTTGGATCCCCAGGGGAAGGCCGTAACCGGAGCCCTCAACCGTCTGAGCTCATCGCGCGAGAGCGGGAGCGGCATCAGCGAGGTTCGCATCGGCAAGCGCTTTGAGCTAACGGTCGAGGGACCAGTCACCGAGGAACTGCGCGAGCGGGTCCGCGAGATTGCGGCCGATATCCTCTCCAACTCCGTGATCGAAGACGTGGTGAACATCGACTTTGGGGACGACGCATCATGACCTTCCGAATCGGCGTTGTCACCTTCCCCGGCTCGCTCGACGAGCGTGATGCCCAACGAGCCATCCGCCTGGCCGGTGCCGAGGCCGTTGAACTGTGGCACGGCGAGCACGACCTCAAGGGCGTTGACGCGATTGTCCTGCCCGGCGGTTTCAGCTACGGCGACTACCTGCGCGCCGGGGCCATCGCGGCCGTCTCGCCGATTATGAGCGAGGTGATTGACGCTGCGGGCACGGGCATGCCCGTGCTCGGCATCTGCAACGGCTTCCAGATGCTCGTCGAGGCTCACCTGCTCCCCGGCGGGCTGATCCGCAACGCGCACCAGCAGTTCATCCGCCGCGACCAGGGGCTCCGCGTCGAGAACGCCGACACCGCCTGGACCAACGAATTTGCGACGGGCGACGAGATCATCATCCCGCTCAAGAACGGCGATGGCGGCTACATCGCGGATGCCGAGACCCTCAAACGCGTGGAGGGCGAGGGTCGGGTGGCGTTCCGCTACACCGGCCTCAACCCCAACGGCTCACTCAACGACATCGCGGGACTCACCAACGAGCGCGGCAACGTGGTCGGCCTCATGCCGCACCCCGAGCACGCCGTCGAGGCCGGTTTTGGTCCCGACACCGAGGTGGCCATGCGCTCCGGCGTGGACGGGCTGCGCTTCTTTACGAGCGCCCTGCGCGCCCTGGCCGCCGTCTAACCACCCGGTCACCGCCGCGCGAGGCTCCACCGTGCCACTGATTCCAATTACCGAGCTCTCGGATGCCCGGCTCGCCGATTTTGCGCACCGCACAGATGTGGCGCTCAAGCACGACCAGAAAACCGAGCACGGCATCTACATCGCCGAGTCGGCGCTCGTGTTGGAGCGGGCGCTACGAGCAGGACATCGACCGCGCGGTGTGCTCTCGCTGGGTGGCACAACGGCGGAGGCCGAGCGGCTGCTGGCCGCGCATCCCGACACCCCCATTTTTACCGGCCCCGGGGAACTACTCGCCGAGCTGACCGGCTACGAACTGCACCGCGGGCTGATCGCCTCGCTCGACCGCCCTGCCCTGCCGCACCTCACCGAGTTGCTGGCCGGATGCCGCACGGTTGTGGTGCTCGAGAACGTGGTTGACCCCACCAATGTGGGCGCAATCTTCCGCGCGGTGGGTGCCATCGGGGCGGATGCCGTGCTGGTCACCGAGCGCTGCTCCGACCCGTTCTACCGGCGCGCCATCCGGGTGAGCATGGGCACCGTGTTGCAGGTGCCGTGGACCCGAATGCCCGACTGGGCCACCAGCCGCGACCTGCTGCACGCGAGAGGCTTCCACATCGCGGCGCTCGCCCTCACCGCGGAGGCCGTGAGCCTGCGCAAGTTTGCGACGGACCAGGCCGATGCGCGGGCCGCGGGCCGGGACCCCCGCGTGGCGCTCGTCCTCGGCACCGAGGGCGCAGGACTCACCCCCGAGGCGATTGCCGCCGCGGATACGGTCGTGCAGATTCCGATGAAGCACGGCATCGACTCGCTCAACGTCGCTGCCGCGAGCGCCGTGGCGATCTGGGCCGTCACGGGCGGGGCATAACAGCACCGTAACGGCATCCCGGTTCCCGCCGGTAATGTCGGGGGCGTGGGCTAGCCTGGAGGCCGGGTACCACCAACGGTACTCGCACCACAACTACCATCAGCGAAGCGTAGGTCACCGTGCTCACGAAAAAATCCCTCCTCTCCCTCACCGCCCTCGGCGTGGTGTCCGTCCTGGCCCTCTCCGGCTGCTCCGACTCGGGCGATACAACCGACGACGGAATGCTGAAGATCGGCATCACGCAATTGGCCACGCACCCCTCTCTCGACGCCGTGCGTGAGGGCTTCAAGGCAGCCCTCAGCGATAACGGCTATGTGGAGGGTGAGCAGGTGAGCTACGACGAGAAGAACGCCCAGGGTGAGCAGGCCAACGCCGTCACGATTGCGGGCAAGTTTGCCACCGACGATCTCGACCTGGTGCTCGCCATTGCCACCCAGACCGCTCAGACCGCGGCACAGAAAATCACCAAAACACCCGTGCTGTTCTCGGCCGTGACCGACCCCGTGGTCGCTGGGCTCGTCACCTCGCTCGATAAGCCGGGCGGCAATGTCACCGGTACAAGTGACCTCAACCCGGTCGCCGACCAGATTCAGTTGATCGCCGACACGATGCCCGAGGCCGAAAAGGTGGGCGTTATCTACAGCTCGGGTGAGGTCAACTCGCAGATCCAGGTTGACCTCGCGAAGAAGGCGGCGGATAAGTTAGGCCTCACCATCGTGGAGAAAACCATCACAAACTCCAGCGAGGTGGGCACCGCGGCTTCCACTCTGAAAGACGTTGATGCCCTGTACATCCCCACCGACAATCGCGTGGTGGAGGGATTTGAGGCCGTGATTAAGTTTGCCGAGACCAATAGCATCCCGGTATTTGCGGGGGATGTGGCGAGCGTTGAACGCGGAGCGGTCGCCACCTACGGCATTGACTACGAGAAGCTCGGCTACCAGACCGGCGAGATGGCGGTCAAAATCCTGAAAGATGGCGCGAAGCCGGCCGATCTGCCCGTCGAAACCATGAACGAGGTGCAACTGGTTGTCAACCCGAAAGCCGCCGCCCGGCAGGGCCTCGACCTGAGCGAGACGTTTGTGGACGGTGCCGACGAGGTGGTCGGGGACTAACGGTCCGAGCGCGAGTGCCGACGCGCCCACCGCGGCGCATCGGCACTCCCCGTCTGAGCGGCTACGATGACCTCGGCCCTGTATCCCATCCCGCGAGGACACCACACCGCATGACAAAACTCTCACTGCCCTGGACGCTGCACGGAAACGGTCGCACCATCGAGCGGGGGGCAGTGGTGGCACCGGGTGAGCGACTCAGCTGGCCGCTCACCATCGGCATCGGGATGCAGCATGTGGTCGCGATGTTTGGGGCCACCTTCCTGGTGCCCATCCTCACCGGCTTCCCGGTGGGCACCACGCTGCTCTTCTCGGGGCTCGGCACGATCATTTTCCTCCTCGTCACGCAGAACAAACTGCCCAGCTACCTGGGCTCATCGTTTGCGTTCATCGCCCCCCTCGGGGCGGCGGTCTCCGCCCACGGCACCGGCAGCGCGCTCCTCGGCATCATGGTCGTGGGCCTGCTCTTTGCCCTGATCGGTGTGGTCACCCAGCTCACCGGTGTCGGCTGGATTACCGCCCTGATGCCACCGGTTGTTGCCGGTTCAATTGTGGCCCTGATCGGGTTCAACCTGATCCCAACCGCCTACAAGAATTTCAACGAAAACGCCAACTCAGCCTGGATCACCCTCGCCGCCGTGATTCTGTGCTCGGTGCTCTTCCGTGGCATCCTCGGCCGCATCTCCATCTTTGTGGGGGTGGTGGTGGGCTACGCCGCCGCCGCTCTGATGGGCCAGGTGGACCTGGGCCCGTTCAACGATGCCGCCTGGGTCGGGCTGCCGCCACTCACCCTCCCGGCCAACCCGTTTGCCGACCCCTCGACCCTCCTCGTGTTGCCCGCCTTCCTGCCCGTGCTGCTCGTGCTGCTCGCCGAAAACGTGGGGCACATCCGCGGCGTCGCCCAGATGACCGACCCGGGCCTCAACCGGATGACAGGCCGCGCCCTGATCGCCGATGGCCTCGCCACCACCCTCGCGGGTCTCTTCGGCGGCTCCGGCACCACCACCTATGGCGAGAACATTGGCGTGATGGCCGCCACCCGGGTCTACTCCACGGCCGCCTACTGGGTGGCCGGCATCTTCGCCGTGCTTCTCGGATTCTCACCCAAGGTGGGCGCACTGATCTTCTCTATCCCCCTCGGCGTTCTCGGCGGTGTGACGATGGTGCTCTACGGCCTGATCGCGATCATCGGCATGAAGATCTGGGTGGAAAACGGGGTGGACTTTGGCCGCCCGATCAACCAGTTCACGGCGGGCCTGGCGCTCGCGTTTGCGGTCGCCAACGTGGGGTTCACGAGCGGCGGGTTTGAGCTCAACGGCATCGCCACCGGCACGCTCGCCGCGATCATCGTCTACCACCTCATGGCGCTCATTGGACGCTGGCGCAAGACCGTCTAGCGTGCACCGCACCGCTGGGCGGCCCTCGTGGACCGACTAACCCGCAACGGGTAGGGCACGAATTCCCCCGCCACCAGCCGGGCCGCTAAGCTAGGCAGGCCGACCTCCCACCCCTCGCACCATCCCAAGCATCCTGGAGACCACCGATGATCGCTGCCCTCGAACTCGGCCTCATCTACGCCGTCATGGCGTTGGGGGTCTACCTGACGTTCCGCATCCTCAACTTCCCCGACCTCACGGTCGATGGCAGCTTCACCACCGGGGCGGCGGTCGCGGCCATGCTAATCACCAACGGCGTTCCCCCGCTGCTCGCCACCGGGGCGGGATTCGTGGGCGGAATGCTCGCCGGGCTCGTCACCGGCCTGCTCCACACCAAGGGCAAGATCAATGGGCTGCTCGCGGGTATCCTCACCATGATCGCGCTGTACTCGATCAACCTCAAGATTATGGGCGGCACCGCCAATCTCGCCCTCACCATGCAGGGCACACTCTTCACGCCGCTCGCGGATGCGGGCATCCTGGATACCGGGCTCTCCCTGGTCATTCTCTTCGTCGGTGCGTTCCTCATTAAGCTCGTGATCGACTGGTTCTTGCACACCGATGTGGGGCTCGCCGCACAGGCCACGGGCGACAACGAGCAGATGGTGCGCAGCTTTGGGGTGAGCACCGACACCTCCAAAATCCTGCTGCTCATGCTCTCCAACGGGCTCGTCGCGCTGTGTGGGGCACTCATCGCCCAGTATCAGGGTGCCGCCGACATCAGCATGGGCGTTGGTCTCATCCTTGTGGGGCTCGCCTCGGTCATCATCGGTAACGCACTCGTGGGCACCGGCCGTGGCATCTTCATCACAAGCCTCTCCGTGATCGTGGGTGCGGTGCTCTACCGCCTCATCATCTTCCTCGCGCTCGACCTCAACTTCGACCCCAACGACATGAAGCTCATCTCGGCCGTGATCGTGGTGATCGCGCTGCTGCTGCCGCGCCTCATCCGCCGCCGCACCCCCCGGGCGCTCCCGGCCGAACCCACCAGATCCGCGGTCATAGCGGGAGGGACACAGTAATGCTCACCATCACGGATGCCCGCAAAACCTTTTTCCCCGGAACCGTCAACGAGAAGCCCGCCCTGCGCGACATCACCCTGCACCTTGCCCCCGGCGATTTCGCCACCATCATTGGCAGCAACGGGGCCGGTAAATCCACGCTACTCAACGCCATCTCCGGCACCCTCCCGCTCGATGCGGGCAGCATCCAGATCGACGGCATCGTTGTCAACCGGATGAACGACCACCGGCGTGCCCGCTTCATCGGCCGGGTGTTCCAGGACCCCTCGGCCGGAACGGCCCCCAGCCTCACCATCCAGGAGAACATGGCCATCGCCCTGCGGCGCGGCCAGCGTCGTGGGCTGGGCTGGGGCGTCACCTCCGCGCGCAAGGCCCGGTTTCGGGATGAACTAGCCACACTCGAACTGGGGCTCGAAAACCGTCTCACCGCCAAGGTGGGTCTCCTCTCCGGCGGACAGCGACAGGCGCTCTCGCTCCTGATGGCCACGTTTACCCAGCCCAATATCCTGCTTCTTGACGAGCACACCGCTGCCCTCGACCCCCAGCGGGCCGAGCTGGTCACCCGCCTCACGCAGAGCGTGGTGCACCAGCACGGGCTCACGACCCTCATGGTCACGCACAATATGGAGCAGGCGCTGCGTGTGGGCAACCGGTTGATCATGATGCACGACGGCCAGGTCATCCTGGAACTGGATGCCGACCAGAAAAAGACCACCACCGTGCCCGATCTGCTCCGCGAGTTCGAGAAGATCAAGGGCGCAACCCTCGACGATCGCACCCTCCTCAGCTAGACCCGGTACCCCCGAACCCGGGGATGGGCTCAGGGGTACCGGGTCTCTCTCGTAGGCGATCCGGGGTGACGAGCCCAGTGACTAGACCCGGCGACGTCGGGCCGCCACTACGACGGCGGCACCGGCGAGGAGAGCACCCGCGCCGACGGCGAGAAGCACCGAGGCCTCGGAGGCACCCGTGCTCGCGAGCGAGCGGATAGCGGTGGCCTTCGTGGGCTGTACCCGGACCAGCTGAGACTGCGGAGCATCCGTGAGCTGTGCGGCCACGACATTCTGCTGCACTCGACCCGTAAACGAGCCGGAGGGGTCGGTAAAGTTAAAGCTCTGCGCACCCACGAGCGAGTTGAGACCGTAGAGCAGGCTCTTCCCGTCGTATGTGGCGCCCGTGGCGAGAGCCGAGATCCCCGGCACCGCACGGCGAGAATCGAGCAGGCGGAAGGCGAAGGGGGTACCCACCACCGCATCCGACAACTGGATACTCTGGTTGGTAGCCAGCACCGCAGCCGAGAGCGGGGCAAGGGCCGACAGGTCGGCCACCCGGTTATCGGACACATCGAGGACGGCCAGCTTCGCGGCACCGGCGAGAGCCGACACATCTGACACCTTATTGCCGCTCACATCGGCCGTGGTGAGGGCGGGCAGTGTACCCAGCGGGCTCAGGTCGGTGACGGCGTTCTCACCGACGTTGACCTCTGCCAACAGGGGCAGGCCGGTGACCGGTGACAGGTCAACAATCGTGTTCTCGGCCACGGCAAGGGATTGCAGATTGACCATCTTCTCAACACCCTCAAGCGAGGTGAGCGAACCCGCGGGGCAGGCCAGACTCGTGATGTCGGTGAGGGTCACCTCGGTGATTGGGCCACCGCTGAGCTCGGTGGCCACACAGGATTGGAGGGCTTTATCCGCGATGGTCACGGGGGCACCCAGGTTACGCACCACGTTCTGCGTGACGCTGACGGAGAGCGTGCCCGACGTGCTGCTGGGCACAAACTCTGTCACCTGGGTGGTGCCCACCAGTGCGGGATCGGTGTAGGTGATCGTACCCTGCACGAACGTGACCCCTGCGGCCACTGCGGTGGGCGTGGGAACGGAACCGTCGGCATCCAGGAGCGTGAGCGGGGAGGGGGTGTTGAGTTCGACCGAGGGCAGGGTAACCTTCTGGCTTGCGGCCTTCACTCCGCCGGCAAAAACACCGCTAAACCCACTGACATCGAGCAGGTGGTTGCCGCTGACATCCACCCGGGCGAGCTTGCCGGAGCGGGCAAACGAGGGCACCACGGAGAGATTATTGTTACTCACGTCGAGCACGCCGAGGCTGGCCAGGCCGGTGAGTGGCTGGAGGTCGGTGATCTGGTTGCCACTCAGCGTGAGGCTGCTGAGATTGGGCAGCGCCGCGAGCGGGCTGAGGTCGGAGACGTTCTGGTCTCGAATCGTGATCGAGGTGAGATTGGGGGCCTTCTGGATTCCCTCCAGGGAGGACACCGGGTAGAGCAGGCTGCCACAGTCGATCGTGGTGATTGCCGCGAGTTGCCCCTCCGTGAGGGCGCCAGTGGTGCCACCCGTGACACCGGTGAGGCAGCGGGCGAGGCCCGGGTCGTTAATCACCACAACATCGCCAGGGGCGGCCTGTGCCGGGCTCACCAGCAGAAGCGAAGCCCCCACCGCGGTGGTAATACCGAGCACAGCGAATCGTCGCATACGCGTAGACAACATATAGGTGGATCTCCTCAAAGCATTTTGGGTATCCCAAAATTTTCCCCCCACAGGAATGCCCGGTACCGAAGCACCGAAAAAAGGGCCAGCCCCAGAACAGACCCCGTGGTGCCGGGCCGACTCGGAACAGATCCCTCATTTCGAAGACAGGCCTATGCTACACGCCACCCCCGACACCGGCAAAAACACCTCCTGCTTCGCACCGAGATAACCGGCAAAAACCGGGAAATTCGATCAAGAAAGGGGCCCTCCGTCCGGCGCATACGAGCGGCCGGAGGGAGGACCCCAGGAGTCACGGTTAGGGTCCGCGACTCGTGCCAGATACGTCTCAGAGGCAACCCCGCGGCGGGGACGGCGGGAACACACGGCGGCCCCTCGGAGTAGCGGCGGCCCCGGGAACACGGGCCAAAACCACCAGGAGGGCTGCGGCGAGGGTGTGGCGAGCCCCCGTTGCGGCCAGAGAATCCAGACGGTACAGCAGGCTGCGGCCGTCACACGAGACCCCGGCGGAGGCGGGTGCCGCCACGAACGGGACCGCAACAACGGCAGCCGCGATACCGAGGCCAAGCAGGCGGGATGCCATCATGAGGTGATCTCCTTGAGCGGATATCCGGGTTCAGCGCACATCGCACCCTCACGAGGTCACCCGAATATCACGTACCGTGTGGAAACCAGCGCCCCTTAGCTGTGCCGACGATCCTTCATCTTCAGGATGCCCGGACAACACGCAGGTTCTTCCAAATTTTTTTCAATATTACACAGGAAGGCGCGATCAGCCAAACGAGTCACCGCACCGAGATTCTCCCCGAAACCGCGGACTAGAACATCCAGGGCACCACCTTCACCTGGGCGACACCCTTCTCGAAGCCGGTGACGGTGCCCAGGACAGACACGGTGATGGGGGTGGACGTGGTGGAGGGGGCGCTGATTCCGCTCACCGGATCACGGGTATCCGAGCGCATCGAGGCTTTGCCCGGGGTGACGGTGCTCACGCTCCACGCGCCAGCCTTGTAGTCACCAATCGAGTAGACGGGCCAGGGGTCAATGGACCACACCACATTGGTGTACTCGAAGTAGTCACGCTCCTTGGTGGCACCGAAAGGGCATCCCGCGGGAGCGAGTTCGCCCGACTGGGCACAGGTCTTCAAGAACGAGGTCATGGCCTCCTCCACGGAGGCCGTCCCCTCCTCCGTCAGGGTGTAGCTGAGGGGGTGGATGCCCTCAATGGCCTGTCCGCCGAACGCGGTGACCGCAACCGAAACCTCCTCGGAGGTGAACCACGTATTATCGGCCACACTGATGGTGTAGGTGCCGGGGAGGGCCCGCAACTCGGGAGAATCTGCCGAGTTGTCGATGGTGATGTCGGCCACGCTCAGCACCCCGCCGGTGGGCACGTTCAGTTGGCTGACATCAATGGTGTTGAGTGTGAGACCGGCGAGCGACCAGGTATCGATCACGCCGAACTGGGAACCGGAGCGGGTGAGTTTAAACGTCTGGTCAACGGTTTCCTTGCCCTGGGTCAGTTCTGCCTGAACCGTGGCGGTGTCCCCGGATACCGTGGTACCCGTGACGGTAAAATCGCTGATGCGGTTGGGGAGGTCGTCGTAAACGTCGTTGCTGAGCAGCACATCATCCGCACCGACCGGGAGACCGATGCTCTCAAAGGCCTGCTCGGGCGTGCCAGCGACAAGCTGCGAAAGGAAGCCATCAACGACAGCCTCGGGCGCGGCGGCCGCAGCCATACCCCGGAAGGCGAGGAGGCCCCCACCACCGCCAAGCAGTAGCACGGCGAAGATGATGACGCCGATCAGGAGACCGCGCTTTTTTCGACGCGGCTTGCCCATCGAATAGGGCGCGGTCCCGGGCGGAACGGGGGTGTGACCGGAACGACGATTTTTGGATTTCCGGCCTTTTTTTGTGGGCACGAGCGGCTGATTCGCCGGGAACGTGTTGACGTGCTGATCGGCCGGGAGGGAGGCCGGGGGTGCCGCCGGAGCGGCGGGTGGGGGTTGGACCTCAGCAGCGGGTGTGACCTGCATCGCGGGGGTGGGGAGGCTCGCTGCGGGGGGAGGGGAGGCAATCAGTTCCGACGGCTCGGCGAGGAGTTTGGGAGCACCCGGAAACTCGGGAGCGGATACAGGTTCAGCCGAAGGTGCGGGCGCGGCATCAGTCGGTACCAGGTCACCAAGGACCAGGGCCTCGAAAACGCTGAGGGAGGGTGCGGCCTCCGGGGAAGGTGTCTCCGCAGGCGCGGTGGACACAGAGGTGTCGTCCAATTTTCGGGGGCGCGGGGCAGGGCTGGGCACGATGCGAGGCGGGATGAGCGCGGAGTGTCCATCGGGCAACGGCACGGCCATCGGAATCGGTGGCGTGTCCGGGGTCATCGGTAGGACAAAAGCGCCGGCCGCATCTGTCTCTTCCTTCTGTACCGCGGCATCGGCCGAGCTGGATTCCTGCTGCGGGATAGCGGACCAGACAGGCTCGGCGGGCACGACATGCGGAGCGTAGTGGGCCGCGGGTGGGGCCGATTGTGCCTGGGTGGACGCAAAGTCATCGTCGTCTTCATCGTCACCTTCGTCGTTGCCCTCCTCATCGACACTGTCCTCGTCAGTACCGTCATCGTCGGCGACATCCTCACTGCCGGTGGTGGGGCGAGTCTGCTCCGCATCGTCCTCCTCCACGAACTCGCCGTCAATCGTGTCCTCTTCGGGGTGCGACACGAGGGGGATGCCCATCGTCTGTACCAGCTCGCCCTCATGGACCTCGTCGTTCAGCACGGCGTTGAGTGACGCGTCAAAGGATGCGCTCAGATTGGCCCACCACGAGTCGTCGGGTGCGGTTAATCCGGGAAAAGAGGGGGAGGGAGTCTCGGGGCGGGAGGGTGAGAAGGTTTCCGCTTCAGGCGCGGCGGCGGGATCAGACGGAGCCGCGTCGGGCTCCGGGAGCGACTCGTCGGCTGCCGCCTCTGCCTCTGCCTCTGCCTCTGCCTCTGCCTCTGCCTCTGCCTCAGGCTCAGGCTCTGCCTCAGGCTCTGCCTCAGGCTCAGGCTCAGGCTCAGGCTCAGGCTCAGGCTCAGGCTCAGGCTCAGGCTCAGGCTCAGGCATTATCGGAATAGACTCCGACGCGACCAAACCGACACCGGAGATGCCCTCTCCCGCCACGGGCTCCTCCGCCACCGTCACCTCCGCAAACTGAGACGATTCTGTAACATTTATGGGGTCGCTCAGGACCGAGGTAACGGTCTCCTCGTCAGCACTCTCCGAGGGCTCGCCGACATCCGGCGTGGTCTTGTTCGGCTCAGCCGGAACAGCCCGCCACCAGTCCGCGGCGCTTAAATACGAAGTCTTCTCCGGATTGTGGTCGCTCATAAAGCGCTCCCGTTCGTTCTCATTCAGGTCCCCGGCGGATAGTCTAACCGCCCGGTCAGGGAGCTTCCGCACCGCCCGTACCCTCTCTACATCTCTCCGCAGGCGACTCGCTCGGAAGGTTATCCACATTCTCTCCGCACCACCCTGCTCTCTCACGAGCCGGGCTAGACTGGGACACCTCTGGCATCCCACGAAACGTAAGGCTCTCGTCGCGTGACTGAATCACACTCATCCACCGCTCATGTTCCCGATACCGTCGCGAACGCCACGGCCACTCCCCGCAAGGAGCAGCCCTACGGCGCACTCGGGCTCACGGCCGACGAATACGAGATGATCAAGCAGATTCTCAACCGCCGCCCCACCTCGGGCGAACTCGCCATGTACTCGGTGATGTGGAGCGAGCACTGCTCCTATAAGTCCAGCAAGAAGTACCTGCGCCAATTTGGTCAGAAGGTCACCCCCGCAATGACCGAGAAGCTCATGGTCGGTATGGGTGAAAACGCTGGCGTTGTGGATGTCGGCGAAGGCTGGGCCGTCACATTTAAGGTCGAGAGCCACAACCACCCTAGCTACATCGAGCCGTTCCAGGGCGCGGCAACCGGCGTTGGTGGTATCGTGCGCGACATCATTTCGATGGGAGCCCGCCCGGTTGCCGTGATGGATCAGCTGCGCTTCGGTGCCATCGACAACCCCGATACTGCCCGCGTTGTGCACGGTGTCGTGTCCGGCATCAGCTTCTACGGTAACTGCCTCGGTCTACCCAACATCGGCGGCGAAACCTACTTCGACCCGGTATACCAGGGCAACCCGCTCGTCAACGCGCTCTCGGTCGGTGTCCTCCGCCACGAAGATCTACACCTGGCCAACGCCTCGGGCGTGGGGAATAAGGTCGTGCTGTTTGGCGCGCGCACCGGAGGCGACGGCATCGGCGGTGCCTCCATTCTGGCCTCCGACTCGTTCGACGATGGTGGCCCCACCAAACGACCCGCCGTACAGGTGGGCGACCCGTTTGCCGAAAAAGTTCTGATCGAGTGCTGCCTGGAGCTGTACCGTGGTGAACTCGTTGAGGGCATCCAAGACCTCGGTGCGGCCGGTATTAGCTGCGCCACGAGCGAGTTGGCGGCCAACGGAGATGGCGGCATGTTCATCGAACTCGACAGCGTGCTCCTGCGCGACCCCTCACTCACGGCCGAGGAGATCCTCATGTCCGAGAGCCAGGAGCGCATGATGGCGGTCGTGGCACCCGAGAAGCTTGACGCCTTCCTCGCGGTCACCCAGAAATGGGATGTTGAAACAAGCGTGCTCGGGCACGTCACCGACACCGGCCGACTGGTCATCAACTGGCGGGGCGAAGAGATTGTCAACGTTGACCCACGCACGGTTGCGGTAGACGGCCCGGTCTACGACCGCCCGGTCGCCTACCCCACCTGGATCGACGCCCTGCAGGCGGATAGTGCCGCGCGCCTCCCGCGCGAGGTGGGTGCCGACGAGTTGCGCGCACAGTTCCTCGCACTCGTGGCCAGCCCCAACCTGGCCGACACGAGCTGGGTCACCAACCAGTACGACTACTACGTAATGGGCAACACCGCGCTCAGCTTCCCGGATGATGGCGGCATGATTCGTGTTGACGAGGAATCGGGCCTGGGTTTCGCCATTGCCACCGATGCCAACGGCCGCTACTGCCAGCTCGACCCGTACGCGGGTGCCCAGCTGGCCCTCGCCGAGGCGTTCCGCAACGTGGCGGTCACGGGGGCCGTACCCGCCGCGGTGACCGACTGTCTCAACTTCGGCAGTCCCGAAAACCCCGAGGTGATGTGGCAGTTCTCACGAACCGTTGAGGGGCTGTCCGATGCCTGCCTCGCGCTCTCCATCCCCGTCACCGGCGGAAATGTGTCGTTCTACAACCAGACCGGTGACACCCCGATTTTCCCCACCCCCGTGGTGGGCGTGCTCGGCATCATCGACAACGTAGCCCGCCGGGTTCCCAGCGGCTGGCAGGATGAGGGCCACAACATCTACCTCCTCGGCACCACGGCATTGGAGCTTGATGGCTCCGCCTGGGCGGGCACAGTGCACGACCACCTCGGCGGTCTCCCCCCGACGGTAGACCTGGCGGGCGAAAAAAACCTGGCCGAACTTCTCCAGGCGGGCATCCAGAGTGGCATCATCGACTCGGCGCACGACCTCGCCGACGGTGGCCTCGCCCAGGCGCTCGCCGAGAGCACCATGCGCTTCGGCGTCGGGGCCCGCGTGTGGCTCACCGACATTCTGGAACGGGACGGTGTGGACGCACTCACCGCGCTCTTCTCCGAGAGCACCGGCCGCGTGATCGTCTCCGTGCCGCGCGAAGAGGATGTCAAGTTTAAGGGCCTCTGCGAGGGGCGCCACTACCCGGTGCTGCGCATTGGCGTCTCCGACGGCACGGGCGAAGCAGCCGCGCTGGAGGTGCAGGACCTGTTCACCATTCCGGTGAGCGAATTGCGCGCCACGAGCGCGGCCACGCTGCCGCACCACTTTGGGCCGGTAATCGGCTAACCCCCGGTCACCCCGACGGGTCACCGCGCTGAGACCCCACCCCGAGATATTCGGCGTGGGGTCTCAGCCGTTTTCACGGGGCGGGCGGGGAAGACCCAGAATGTCTCAGCGCTACCGTGCTCTAGTTGACCCCCATAAACATGTAGACGGTCTGCACCCGGCCCTCAGCATCCCGAAAAACTAGGTCAACACCGCGACCGACGGCGTTCCCCTCCGCCGACAGCATGGACCAGCGCAGCAGGAGCGCGTCACCCGCTTCGATGTGCTGGTCGTACACAAAGCGCAGCCCCCGAGCAACGATGTTCTGCTCGTGAACGCGGCCAATGTGCGCGGCGATCTCCTCCACCCCGTTCAGGGTCAACCCGATGGAGGACACCACCAGGCGTCCCTCCGCCGCCCACACCTGCTCGATGAGCAGGCGACGGCGTTCAGGGTCCGTCTCGGTCCAGGTTTCCAGGTACTGCCGATCACTGTCGGTGAGTGTTTCTGCGGTCATGGTGTTGCCTCTCGTCGAATGATTGTTGACAGCGTCATCTTACGATTCGATTGTGGTCACTGTCAACATACCGGTTTAGACTGGGCGGATGAGCCCACGCGACCCCGCCCCCACCCGTGCCGCAATCATCGCCGCCGCCGCAACCCTGCTCGAATCGGGCGGACCCGAAGCGGTCACACTCCGCTCAGTTGGCACCGCCGCCGGAGTCTCGCGGTCCGCAGCCTACCGACACTTCGACGACAAAGCCGCCCTGCTGCGGGCGCTCGCAACCCACACGCTCACGGACCTCGCCACGCGCATCCGCCGAGCCGCCGCCGAGGGGCAACGCTCACAGCTGCACCGAGGCTCTGCCGCCTACATCGCTCACGCGGTCGAGCAACCCCACCACTACCAACTCATCTTTGGCGACACCCCCCTCGCCCAGCCAGGGCCAGAACTCGATGCTGCCGCCGACGACGGGATGCGCGCCCTGCGCGAACTCGTCGAACGCGCCCAAGCCGACGGCGAGCTCCCCGACGGTCCACCGCGCGAACTCGCGACGACACTCTGGGCGCTCCTCCACGGCCTCGCACACCTCAGAAACACCGGACACCTGCACGAGCCCCGCACCGTCAACGGCGACACGGGCATCGACGATCTGCTAACACTCGCCCTCGCCACGCTGCACCCCTCCGACTAACGGAACCGACACGGACCCGCTCACACGGCACTCCCGAGTTACCCGCTCCGGCGGGAGGGCACACATCGCCCCACTCGCACCCCGGGGTTACCCGGACAGTACGCTTAGGCCCGCATCGCCCGCTCGGTCACGGCGATCAGTAGCCGCTCCGATACCAGCCGGGCCGGGATGCGCGCCAGGCACGCGTTGACAAACCCGTCCACCGCGCTCGGCCTGCCCGCGCGCAGTGCCCGGAACGCCGTGTCAACCACCTGCTCTGGTCGGCGACGTTTACCGAGAGAGGCGTGCTCCCCCGCGATACTGAAGAACGGCGTCTCGGTGGCCCCCGGCGCAATCGCAAGCACGCGCACGCCCGTACCGCGCGTCTCCGCCCACAGTGCGCGGCTAAACGACAGCACAAACGCCTTCGTCGCGCCGTAGACGGCCATGTGTGGGACGGCCTGGAACGCCGCGGTGCTGGCGACGTTCATGATCACACCATCCCGCCGCTGCACCATACCGGGCAGCAGTCGCGTGGTGAGGCCCACGAGCGTGCCCACGTTGAGCTGCACCTGCTCGGCCATGCGGACGGGGTCGGCCTGAGCCAGGTCGCCGTGGCTGCCAAAGCCCGCGTTGTTGAGCAGGATGTCCACCCGGATTCCGCGCTCGTCCAGCTCGGCCACCAGCTTCTCCGCAGACTCGGGAGCCCCCAGATCGAGGGGGATGACCGTGACGGTAACGCCGCGCTCACCGCGCAGACGCTCGGCAACCGCGTTGAGCTTGTCGGCGCTGCGTGCCACAAGGACCAGATTGCTGCCCTCGGCGGCAAGACGGGCGGCAAGGTCAACACCAATGCCGGTTGATGCTCCCGTAACGAGAGCCGTTTTACCGTGAAACGTGACAGGGTGTGACATGAAGATACTCTCAGACCAACTAGATGGTTTTTAATGGATGCACTGCATCGAGCGACGGGAACGCCGCCCGACGGTTAGGCCGACCGGGCCGATGAAACGATAATGAGCGGTTCAACCATACGCTGAAACAGGTCGGCTCGGCG
Organism: Klugiella xanthotipulae; assembly: GCF_006716695.1. Classification (GTDB taxonomy): domain Bacteria; phylum Actinomycetota; class Actinomycetes; order Actinomycetales; family Microbacteriaceae; genus Klugiella; species Klugiella xanthotipulae. Next base: position 130,932 of record NZ_VFPN01000004.1, on the reverse strand, counting down.
GCGGAAGGCCTCCCCGTCCGGCTCCGCAAGGGCGGCCGTCGTTGTCTTGAGCCCGTCGAAGGCACCGACGAGCAGCACCGCGTAGTCGCGGACCCCCCCAGCGAGCATCAATTCCCCCGCGGCCTCCCCGCGAACAAGAATCGACTCGACCAGCTCTACCCAGCGGTCGAGGGCGTCGCCACCAACCTGGTCAGACTGTTCATCGCGCAGATCAGCCGATAGCCGCAGTACGCCCCAGATTTCGGGATGCCCATCCGTGATATCGACCAGCATGGGCACGAGGGCGCGCAGTTGATCGGCCGGTGATGCGTGCCGGGCCAGGGCGGCCTCCGCCGCCCCCAAAACGGTCGTCTTGTGATCGTTCACAACAGCTACGGCGAGTTCACGCTTCGATGAAAAGTGAAAATAGATGGCACCCTTGGTCATGCCGGATTCAGCAATAATGTCGTCCATGCGGGTGGCGGCATATCCTTTAACCCCAAACACACGGGCGGCAACATCGAGAATTTCGCGGCGGGTGAGGGCGCCCTTAGGCGTGAGTTGGCGTGGAAGAGTCATTCGCCCATCATAAAACCAACTATGCCGTATATCAAAAATAGCCCACTCATAGCATGGTCACGGGATGCCGATAGCCACCCTGCGTATCGTCTCACATAACGACGCGCCCCGGTGGCCCCCCACTCCGCGGCGCTCCCCGCCCACCACGAAAGGACATCATGAGCACCCCCACCCACGGCGACACCAACGGCACCCCGCAGCAGCCATTCCCGGCACCCCCGGCCCAGACAAGCCCGACACCCGATACCGGCGCACAGGCTTTCACCTCAGCGGGGACGCCGACAGCCGCCCCCACCGGCAACAAGCGGTGGGCCCTCCCCCGCGGCATTGTGATCGGTGGGACAGCGGCAGTCCTCGTGGTGGGCCTCGGCGCGGGCACCGGCATCGGCTGGGCCCTCGGCCAGGCCACCGCCCCCACCGTGCCCGTCGGTTTCCCCAATATGGACGGCGACTTTGACGGCGGTCCCGGTGGCCAGGGTGGCCAACCACCCCGGGGTGGGATGGGGCCAGGCGGAAGCAGCCAGGACGGCTCCACCCCCGACAGCACCACCACACCCGACGACAGCGACTCCAGCACCGGAACCGGAACGAGCAGCTAGCCTCCGGGCATCTCTCCGCTACGGCAGCGTCACGTAATGCGTGCCGAGCACAACGGGTTGAGCCTGCCCCGCGGTCAACTCGGCCGCGCGTTCGACCAGAACCCCCCACTGGTCGGGCGGAATTGAGAGAGTCATGGAGACATCCCCACCATACTCGGTGCCGACAACGACCCAGCCGCGACGATACGCCTCAGCCTCCAGCAGGGCGGCGGCCGGGTAATCACTCGACACGACCACCGACATCCGCCGCTCACGCACAACAGTGCGGGCGACCCCAATGGATTCCGCAACGGATGCCCGGTAGGCCCGGGTGAGACCACCAGCTCCCAGCAGGATGCCACCAAAGTAGCGCACCACCACGGCGACAACATCGCTCAACTCGGCCCCGAGTAGGGCCTCCAACATGGGCGCACCGGCCGTACCCGAAGGCTCGCCGTCGTCGTTGGTGCGCTGCACCTCGTGGCGCGCACCGAGCACAAAAGCGCTGCAGTGGTGGCGGGCCTTGGGATGCAGCTGCCGGGCCCGCGCAATCAGGGCCCGGGCGGCATCCTCCTCGGCCACGGGCGTCAGAAAGCAGATGAACCGGGAGCGCTTAATCTCGATCTCGGTCTCCACCGCCGAGTGAATAGTGCGGTACGGGGCCGCCTCCCCGGGGTCCGAGTTCACGGTTATGAGCGTAGCGGATGCGGGCGCCGAGGGATGCAGCGGCGCAGAACAAAACGGTAGGGTGGCGTGAGTGTCGTGGCGGGGGTCACGGCGGCACGGATAACCCGTGAACGCCGTAGAATGTGCCTGACCTTTCAGATCACCGTTGACGCCGAACGTATGCTTCACTGCGTTGAAAACTCACCGAGCGGGGTGAGACCCTCGCCCGGCACCAATGTGCCTTCGCCGACGCGCAGATCGTCGCATCGCCGCCACATCGCCGCCGCAAACGACACACTCTTCCGGGCTGCCCTGCCATCGGGCGAACTATCGGTGGCCGAACAGACCGGGATGCTCGCCGGATAGGATCATAATGGCGTGCACCATCCCCCCGATAATCGCCGAAGGAGTTTCTCGCATGAGCGACGATGATCTTATTTACGACACCGTGATGCGTGATATTAGTAAGCTTCAGGCTCCGGGCGCTGCCGATTCTGTCCCGGTGGCCGGACCGAGAATCATACCGCCGGTGCTTTATCTGCCGATGCGTGAGGTCGCGGACGGTCAGCATATCGCCGAGGTGCGGAAGTTACCGGATGGTCGCCGCGTTGGTTGCCTCCACTGCGCTCGATCGGCTCGCTGAGCGTTGCGGGGCGGGTCAGCCGTGGATTCTCGTTCAGACGGAGGAGTTGGGAACCATCAAGGAACAACAGCCCTTTGACGCGGTGAGTTTTGATCCGCACTTTTCTGAACACCTCGTGCACAACGGGAGGCTGGCGTGAGCACTATTAAGGTCGAGCGAGACGAGATGAGCGCGCTGCTGAAGAAAACCGAAACGGCAGAGGGCACGCTCAACACCGCTTTAGCCGGTTTTTCGTCCAGTGCCGACGGGGGCATCGCAAGTGACAAGATTGCTTTAATCGTGCGGATCGCCCTGGAGAGTGCACAAATGGCGTCGAACGCCGCACATGGGGTTTGTGAGGTATCCCGCCAGGCGATTGAGAGCCAGTTCTTGACAGAGGAAGAGATCATGGAATCCCTTGATAACTTCACCGATGAGGCCTTTGCTAAGTGAGCGGCATTTACCTCAAGATCACGGGTGACCCTGCCGCGCTCTACGACCTAGCGGATTGGCTCGCGGAGAAACCGTCAAAGCTGAGTGACGAGCTACATCAGAGCCTGAAGAAGCTCAGAAACGATTCGACTGAGTATTGGTCTGGTCAGACGGGGGATGCTTTTCGTGAGACCGTAGATGCTATTGCGCGGGGAGTTGACCCGGTCGATATCTACGCCGCTGATGCGGCCGAAGTGTTTCGCGCGTTCGCTGGTCGCCTCAAACGCGGGAAGGATACGTTTCAGGACTACGCGGATTCTGCGGCGGCAGGGCGGCTGATTGTCAGTGGTGATTGGATCACGATGCCACTTCCGCCGCCCGCATACGCGTCACCGGAAGGCCCCACAGCACCGCCCACGTCGATGGAGGACGGGGTGTGCGTGCAGCCCTGGGCACCGGGCGACTACGATGAGGCCCGCGAACTCTTCAACGGTATTGCTGAGGATGTGGGGATCTGGTGGAGCGATCTCATGGAGTGGATTGATGAGCATTTTGTTCCGCTCATTAATCGTGTGACTGATTGCGATGAGCTCTCCTGGGTGCTGAATGCCCTCGGCGAGGGCAATAACCTCTCGCGGGGTACCGCGGTGAGCGCGACTCAGGGTCTCTGGGCCGAAAAACTTCGAGACTATGAGGTCGCCGCCGCCGAGGCTCGTGAAGCTGCCGATACGCATACTCATCGGCGTAACTCTGGTGACCCCGCGACGCGCAACCCGGCCCTGAGCGAATCGCAGAAAGAACTGAACGCCGCGCGTGACCTGCTGGACGAGGAAATCACGAAACTCAAGTTTCTCAAGGGCCCCATCATCGGCGTAGCGATTGACGTTGTCGCCGCTGGTGTTGACGTCCTCAACGGCGGGTCAATCTCATCAGCCGTTGTTGGCACAGGCGCGGGCATTGGAGTCGGCATCGGAGCCGGAGCTGGCCTCGGAGCCGCGACGGCCCTTCCACCAGTAGGAATTGCCGTCGCCGCCGGTTTCATTGCCTGGTTTGGAGGTTGGGCCGCAACAAACGCATGGGAAGGTAGTGTTCCTCTGGATATACGCGAAGCAATTGACGCGGGCGATTGGGACTACGTGTTTTCATGAAAAATCACCACCTACGTGGGACGATACGCAAGCCCCGACTCCACGCTTCGCCAGAGTACATAAAAGCACGAATTCCGAAACGACTATTTGCCCTCCTGGCAGGATCAGTCGCTTTCCTGCTTCTTACCCCCCTGATGGAGCACCCATATGTGCGATTTGTCGGGGCAGTAGGAATTTTGGGAGCAGTCATATTTTTTTCAGCTGTACTTCTCTCCGCGCGCACCCCGGCGGCTGGCGTGATAAATCTCGCGGCGCGTGCACCGCTCCGCTTTCCCTGCCCTCAGGTTCCCCGAATAATGGTTTCTCTCGGAAGCCCGTGCTGTATTTTCTTTGGCTTATTGTCGATTTTCTCTGTGCCACTCGCGGGGGAGATCATGATAGACGGTGCCCAAGACACTGTCCGAACATACGGAATTCTCCTCGGCGGACTGATCGGCCTCGGCTACTCGATCCGCTGCGGCATAACACCGTTCGGCATCGAAATCAGCCCCCAAGGCGTGCGGTGGCAAAGCTGGGGAAAGAAAACAGATATTCCGTGGCACGATATCCACAAAGTTGAACTTGGCATATTCAAACTGAGCCGGAGCATCCTTCTACGGGATCGCACAACCGGAGCAGCCCACTACATCGACATCAGCACAATGGGCTCCGACCCCACCATCATTGCCGAAACCATCGCCTACTTCCTCGCCCACCCGAAAGACCGCGACGCACTCGAAGACCCACTCACAGCACTCTCACTCGTCATCGAAACCACCAAAACACGACAGGTCTCCACCACATAAAAACAACGGCAGCTACCGCTTCCGCTCCGGCCGCTGCGCCAGCCCCGAACGGTCGGCCCCCGGGATCGGCCGCGAACGCCGCCCGTAGATCAGCTCGGAGGAGTCGAGCCGCCAGGGCACGAGCGCCACCGTCACGCCGTGCGTGAGCATGAGCTTCTGCCGCACCCGGGTGGCCCTGTGGTTGTGCAGGAGGCGCTCCCACCAGTGACCCACGATGTACTGCGGCAGGTATACCGTGACCACCTCGGCACCGTGCTTCTTGCGCCGGGCAACAATGTACTCGGTGAGCGGGATCGCGATGTCACGGTAGGGCGAGGAGATAATGCGCAATTTCTGGTGCATATCCAGGTCAATCCACTGCTGTTGCAGGTGGCGGGTGGACTCCTGATCCACCGAGACGTGCACAGCCTCCAGGCTCTCGTGTTTGGCCGCAATCGCGTACTCGAGAGCTTTCAGAGTGGGCTTCTGCAGGCTCCCCACGAGCACAATCGCGTGGTCGCCGCGCGCCCCGAAGTGGGTCACCCCGTCCAGGGCAATCTCGTGGTTGACATCCCGGTAGTAGCGGTTGATACCGATCATCACGAGGACCAGCAGGGGCATAATCGCAAACACGATCCAGGCCCCGTGGGTAAACTTGGTGATCGTTACCACGATCAACACACTCGCGGTCATCAGCGCGCCCAGCGAATTGATTGAAAGCCGCAGCAGGATAGTGGGCCGAGCACGGGAGGTCCACCCCAGTCGGCGCATCAGCTTCACCCAGTGCACCACCATTCCCGTCTGGCCGAGCGTAAACGACACAAAGACGCCGATGATGTACAGCTGGATGAGCTGCGTCAGGTTGGCCTGGTAGATCACCAGAATGGCGACGGCGCACAGGGCCAGCACGAGCATCCCGTTGGAGTAGACGAGGCGGTCGCCGCGGGTGTTGAGCGCCTTGGGCGCGTAGCCGTCCCGGGCCAGCACCGAACCGAGCAACGGGAAGCCGTTAAATGCCGTGTTGGCGGCGAGCAGCAGCACCGCCGCCGTGGCCGCCTGCACAACGAAAAACAGGATGCTGTTGTTGCCAAACGTGGCCGCCGCCACCTGGGCCACCAGGCTACGCTGCGGCGTGTTCTCACAGTCGGCCAGGCCGATCAGGTGGCAGGCATCCTCCGCGTAGTGCACGCCACTAATCATGGCCAGCGACAACAGTCCCACAAAGAGCGTGATCGCGATGCCCCCCATCCAGGTGAGCGTGCGCTGGGCGTTACGCACCTTGGGCAGGCGGAAGGCCGGGATACCGTTCGAGATCGCCTCCACACCGGTCAGCGCGCTACAGCCGCTCGCAAACGAGCGCAAGATGAGCAGCACAACGGCGGCCTGGGTGAGCGAATCCGCCTGCACGTCGAAGCCCGCGGACTCGGCAACGGGCGCATCACCCAGCAGGGTACGGCCCAGCCCCACAATCACCATCACCAGGATGCTCGCCACAAACAGATACGTGGGCACCGCAAACGCCGTGCTCGACTCGCGCACACCCCGCAGGTTGACCGCCGCGATGATGACCACGAAACCCACCGCGATCTCCACCCGAAACGGGTTGAGCTCGGGGATCGCGGAGAGGATATTGTCCACGCCGCTCGCCACCGACACGGCCACCGTGAGTACGTAGTCCACGAGCAGGGCAGAGGCCACAATCACCCCGGCCTTCTCGCCCAGGTTTTTGTGGGCCACCTCATAGTCGCCACCGCCCGAGGGGTACGCGCGAATCAGCTGGCGGTAGCTCGCCACCACCACGAGCAGCAGCAGCACGACGGCCGCGGCCACCCACGGTGCGAAGCTGAGGAAGGTGAGCCCGCCGAGCAGCAGAATCATCAGGAGTTCTTGGGGCGCGTAGGCCACACTCGACAGCGGGTCGCTCGCAAAGATGGGCAGGGCGAGACGCTTCGAGAGTAGCTGACCCTCCAACTTGTGGTTGGGCAGCGGGTCACCGATGATCCACCGTTTGGCTGCTCGCAGGTCTCCGTCACTCGCACGACTTTTATCCGTCACGAACGAGAACACTACTCCTGGACGGGAGCTATTGAGACACCTTTTGGTAACGATACGCGGCGGGCACGGTTCCCCACATCGTCATAGGCCGGAGGCCACGGCTAGACGCCCTCAAAGCCCTTCATGTTCACGATCGCCGAGGTCAAGCCCTTATCAGTGCTCGTGATGGCCCGGATCGTGGCCTCGCCGGAGGCCGCGGGGGCCGCCATGAGGAGCGCCTCGCGCGGAGCATCCGCAAAGACGGCGCTGGCCGGCACGACCGTCTTAACGTTCTTCAGCGTGCCCGTGAGCGACTTGAGGAGAGGCTTGGCCGTGCGGGAGTCATAAGCGGCAAGCGTCTGCTGGAGGTTCACAAACCACTGCGCCGATTCGATATCGTCAGCGTGGGCAGGCATCGCAATCTGGGGCACCAGCTGCACCTTGCCCTGGTTAAACGCGAGGGGCAGGCCCAGGGCCTTCACCAGGAATCCGCCCTGGCTGTAGGCGGCAAAGACCTTCTCGGCGAGCTGACGACGCGTCGCCAGCCGCAGAACCCAGAGGACCAGGACGATGGGCAGCGCGATCACCGGGCCCCACACATACGCGACCAGGATCGGGTTAACGTTGCCATTCTCCCCCAGGGTGGAGAAGAAGAGCGGGAGCCAATAGCGCGACCCCAGGCCCGAGTCAAGCGCCCCCGACACCGTGCTGAACACGTTGTACATGAGCAGAAGCAGGGCGATAAAACCCACAACGGCGAGCGCCTTACCGAGCGCACTCTCCGGTTTGACGTGCCGCGAGAACCCCTCGGAGGTGGACAGCGTGTGGCTCACCGGCGTGGGAATCGACCACAGGGTGGGAGCAGTCATGGGGTAGTCCTGTTCTTATCGGGGCGAGGTCTCCTGGGCCGTGGTACTGCCGGACCGTCGCAGAATCGCTCACCAGGATACCGGATATCGCTCATCCCGGCTCGTGTCGGCGGTGGCGGGTAGAATCTGTGCCTATGGATACGCGCTGCATCACCTGCGGATCGGTGGCCCTCAGCCCCGAGCACTGGCAGCAGCGCGCCCTCGAACACGCCGAACGGGCCGATACGCTCACAGCAGGTTGGCGCGCACGCCGGCTCTCGGGTGAGACCCACGCCGTCGAGGATTTCCTCTTCACCTACTACCCGGTCAGACCCGCGCTGCTACGCCGCTGGCACCCCGGCGCGGGGGTCTGTCTGGCGGATGCCGGAGCCCACGAGCGGGCCGAGTGGCGCTGGTACCGGGGCTGCGGGGCGGGCCGCGTGGTGAATGCATCCGCGTTTCTGACGGCCAAACTCGGTACGGTCACCTTCGTGGAACAGCTGCTCTCGCAGACGGCCGCGCGGGCCGGGCAGTTCAGTTGCTTTGGGCTGCACGAGTGGGCGATGGTCTACCGGCAGCACCCGGGTGAGCAGCGGCACGAGCACACGCCGCTCCGACTATCGCGGGGCGACACGGATGCCGTGGTTGAGTCGCACAAGATTGTCTGCTCCCACTACGACGCGTTCCGCTTCTTTACGCCCGAGGCGGTGCCACTCAACCGGGCGGCGCCCGTCCCCACGCGCGACAACCAGCCCAGCACGGAGCAGCCCGGCTGCCTGCACGCGGGGATGGACGTATACAAGTGGGCGAGCAAGCTCGGGCCGCTCGTACCCGGCGAGCTACTGCTCGACACCTTTGAGTTGGCCCTGAGCATCCGCACACTCGATATGCAGGCCTCCCCCTACGATGTGTCGGCCTACGGACTGCCCGCTGTGGCCATCGAGACGGATGCCGGTAAGGCAGAGTACGTGCGCCAGCAGCGCAGCTTCACGGAGCGCTCCAACGCGCTGCGCAGCCGAGTAGTGGAGGCGATTGCCGCGGCGCGGGCCGCCGCCGGGGGCGGGGTGCGGGCCGCATGATCGACACCGAGAGCATCCCCCACCTGCGGCGCAACGCCCGGCTCGAGCGTGCGGCGCTAATCGAGCACCACGCCAGGGAGGGTGAAGACCCGGCCGAGTTCATGGCCGTAATGCCCAGCGTGGACGAGCTCGTCGTGGCGACCCTGCTCGACGACGAGCTGCACGGGCGCGGCCTGGCCGCCGAGCACGGCCTGGCCCGACTGGCCGGGATGAGTACCGTGTCCGACGCCGCGGAACATCGGCGTAATGCCGAGGCGGTCGAGCGCCGACTGCTGCACGAGATCCCCCGTGAGCACCCCGAGCTGAGCACGGCGGTCTGGTACCTGCTGGGGCGGCTGGGTACCCCCTAAGCGGGATGCCCCACCCCGCCTCGCTACCGTCCGCACCGGTTGCGGGGTAACGTTGTGAGTGCATCACTCCCACCACCGCCACGCTAGGACCCCCGCCATGACTTCGCTCCACTTCACCAGCGACGAGTTTGATCAGGCCGTTGCCCTGTACCGTGATGCACTCGTGGATGCTAAGGAGGCCGCCGATACGGACTCCGACCGCGCATCCGTGCTCGACCAGGCCCGCGACAACCTGTACGCCGACGACATCGACGCCCACGCCCTCATCATCGCGCTGAGCGACAGCGACCGCGGCGACCGCGTGTGGAGCCTGGAAGAGGAAATCCTCGACGCTGACTAGCCTCCCTCCCGTCACGACGCATCCGGCGCTCTGGGTGAGAAAAACTCACAGAACGACAAAACTTTGCGGGGTTCGTGAGGAAAAGTCACCCGGTGTGGCCCGAGCCGACCCCGTGGGCCACAACCGTTCCCCTCCGTCTGCCGCCCAACGTAGCACCGGGGTATGACGCAGCCGGTACCGCCGGTCGATGACCCCCCTCGCGGAGAAATCTACGCTCGAGAACAGCGGCATCACCCGGATGTCGATACGTTTCACACAGCGAGTGGAGTTTCATCATGCTTCTTACAGCCAACCGGTTTCTTGCGGGGATTGACCCCCTGGCGGGCGCGTGGATTGTCGTCGCGGTCATCGCGGTGTGCGCCGCGCTGGTCCTGTACTTTGTGCTGGCGGTCGCGTCCATCCTCAACTCAAAGCGCATCTCTGGCGGGGTGAAAACCCTGTGGCTGATGGCCTCGTGCGTGTTCCCCGTTCTCGGCCCGACAGCGTGGTTCCTCGTGGGGCGCGGCAGCGGGTCGGGCCAGCTGCGAACGCCCCGCCTGTAGACCGGGCCGCCGACCGACCCACCATGGGTCCCTCCGATTCTTGCTGGGGCACCTGTCTGAACTAGATTAAGACGGTCCCCGAAAGGAACCACCCCCCTATGCGCCCCTCCGGCCCGCAACATATCCAGCGCCACGCGGCACTTTTCCGCACGGTCGGTGTCGCCACCGCTCAAATTCAGCAGCTCCTGCGCGCCTCGCTCAGCACGGGTGAGAAGGTGGGTAAACAGGGCACGCGGCCGCTCTACGCGGTTGAGTTCGACGGGCGGATGCTCACGGTCGCCGTCGCCGTCGCCGCGAACGGCCACATCCTGGGGGCCAATCCGAACAGTCTGCGCCTGAACGGGACGACCGCGGGCCTCACCGTGCAGAATGCCGGGCTACCGGCCGAGGTGCGCGTCGCCGCCGAGTGGGGCCAGCATCCACTCTGGATCGCAGGGCGCTACGGTGCGGGAAATGTGACCGGCCCCGAGCTGGGGCTCAGTACCGAGCTGTGGGCAGACCTGCAGACGTGGGCCGCCGCGTACGATGAAGGTTTCAACCCGAGCAACCCGTCGGCTTCGGCCCCGCTCCCCGCGGGGTTTACGCAGCGCGGCTACCTGCTCACGGTGCGGGTGCAGAAGGAACTGGGTAACGGGTGGACGGTCGCGATCTCCGACCCGGAGTCGGACGACAACATCATCCTGCCGCGGCTGAGTGCCCACCACTAACGCGAGCGCCCCGCAACGGGTGAGGCCGGGCCCACCCGCGCATCCAGCCAGGTACACAGCGGCACCGCTGCGTGCAGAAACTCCGCCACCCGGTCGCGCACCTCGGCGGTGAAGAGCCACGGCTCAACCGGCCAATCACGCCAGAGCACGAGACCCTTGGCGCGCAACAGGGTGATCCGCGGGTGGTCGGCCGGGTAACCCCGCGGTGCCGTCGTGAGGGGGTCGAGGCGGCGCACCTCGATGTCGGCGGGCACGGCGGCGATGATCCGGTCGAGTTCCGTGCCGCTCGGCTCGGCAACCACGGCATCCCGAAACCGCGCGAGCTGACCGCGGTCCATCGAGTAGTACCCGGCACCGCAGGCCAGGCCGTCGGCCGCAAGCTGAATGTAACCACCCGATTCGAAGTAGGCCCCCGCGTGAGTCTTATAGGGTGACTTATCTGCCCCGAAGCGCACGTCGCGGTGCGGACGGAAAATCTTGTACGGGCCACACTCCTCCACCAGCGAGTCGGCGAGTGCCGCGAGCGGGCCACGCACGGCGGATTCGTAAACGGGTTTGTGGTCGAGCCAGAACCCCTTCGAATTATCACCCTCCAACCCGGCGTAGAAGTCGAGGGCCGCGCGCGAGAATCCGTCAAAACTCATACCCGCAAGGCTACCGCAGCGGGTCGGCAGCGGCCATCACGGGACGTCACAGCAGCGGATGCCGCCCCGTGGAGGACGATATCCGCTGCTGTGGGGTGCGAAACTACACCTCTACCCGCTCTCGCCCGCGGCGTGCCAGGATGACAGCCGTGGAGCCGAGCAGGAGGAAGCCGATAGCGATCAGGAGAGCCGTCCCGGGCGCTCCGGTGTGGGCCAGCTGCTCTCCGGATGCGGCAGGGTGCGGGGAAACATCCGCAGAACGGGAGAGTGCTTTCGTGGCGGCGGTCGCCGCCGCTCCCGACTCCGCCGTTGCAGTTTCTGCCGTGACCTCCTCGGGCTCCACCCCGATCCGACCGTCCACAAGCGGAAGCTTCGCGGCGTTCACGATGCTCGGTGTCCGGCCGGCGACGGTCGCACCCGCCCCCGTGAAGTCCGGGATCTCACCGGTCACCCAGGTAGGGTGCTCCTCGCCCACGGGAGGTTGTCCACCCTCGGGTGCCGGGGTCTCTGCCTCGGGTGCCACAGAGTTCAGGTCAACAGACACCGCTGTGCCAACAACCACATCTCCCACCCGGGCGGAAACCTCAAAGGTACCGAGTACCGTTGATCCCACAAGCGTGCTCGCGTTACCCGCCTCATCAGTTACCAGGTCGTGCCGAGAAAACTGCAGCTCCGCCGCGCCACTGAGCGTGACCGCAACGCCGGGCAGCGGATTACCCGCAGCATCCCGAATCGTAACGGTAACCGTTTTTGTCGGCTCAATAGACGTCAACTCGCCGTCGGTAGCCACAAGGGTAGAGGTACCCGATTCACCGAGACTCGGCTCACCGCCCACCACCGTGATACTGCGTGAGGTCGAGACCTCCCCCTCCGGGCCTCCACTCAGGTGCAATTTGAAGGTGTACACCCCCGCGGTTGTTGGCGTACCGGTCACCCGACCGGTGGCCGGGTCGAAGGTGATGCCCTCCGGCAGGCTACCGCCCGCCAGGACGGCGTTACCTGCACTCAGCGACACCCCGAGGACGTCGTACCCCACACCGACCGTGGCGTGCGCAAGCGGAGTGGGTGCGCTCAATTCTTCAACGGGAACAAAGTTCCCGCTCTGGATCACAAATATCTGCAGCGCATCCGTGGACGCGGGCTTCACCGGGACGCCCTGGTCGTAACGCACCAGACCTCCGATCGGCTGGCTGTGATGTATCTTCAGGAAATCTCCCTCGGCATACGCCAGGTTATCGAAATCTTGCCGCAATTGGGCTGCGGTCTCCAGGCGGTTAATGCTCGTGTGGGCTTTCACCTCGCCCGCAGCGCTGAGAAGCGACACCTCAGCAAAGTGCGGATTGTTGAACGGGGCACGAGCCTCGACCCCGTTATTCACGACGCGAATGGTCTCGGTATCGGGATGTAACGTGAGCGACCCGACAGCACGGTTAGACTGCCGGATCGCCACCGTATTTCCTATCGCGACGTCAACGGGTGCCACCAGCACGTTACGCGCACCGGAGCTATCGGTGATGGGAACCGAGATAGTCCCCGCGTGGGGACCCGACTCGTCTGCCACGATGCGGGCCTCGCCACTCGTGACGGTACCGTTACCACTCCGCAGGTCATCCAGGCCCAGGGGCCCCGTGAACGGGCCGGTTTGACCGAGCAGGATAGTCGGGTTGCCCAGTACGGTAAGGGTGCCGGTCGGCAGGGCAGAAGACCCCACCTGGCCCTCGTCAACAGGCTTTTCCCCGAGGAGGTTCTCCCAGATCGGCTCCCCCAGAGCGGGCAGCGCACCGATCTCCTCACGCGTCTCGGCACTCGGGGCCAGGCCCCACCGGTCAAAGAACTCGCTCAGGTTACGATCCGCCACGCGGGAGGCGGTGCGGATAAACGCCTGCTGCTTCTCGGCGTCCGTAGCGGGATCAGGCTGACCCAGTGCACGGTTGGCCCGAAACTCCTGCGCTACGCGCGGGTAGAAATCGTTACCGAAGCCCAGGCGCAGTTGCTCAAACATGGCCAGCTTGGTATAGGGGTCTTTCAACGTGTTATAGTCGCGGTCACCATCGGCTTTCTCCAGGAAAGACGTGATCTTGGACGTGAATTTTTCATCACGCAGCCGGTTGGGGTAGCCCAGTTTCTCCTGCACCGTGAGCGACGCGATATTGACCGTTACCTCCTCAACCCCTGACCACAGATACTGCGGTGTCTGGTACGTGTGTCCGAGTTCATGCCACAGGCCCCACTGATCGGCGTTGTGATGACCCTCCAGCAGACGGGCGGCGGCACCACTATCCGTGAAAAAGTTGAGGTGGTCGTTGGTGGCCGAGGCGTAGACGTTCTCCCCCGAAACCTCCGGGTTCACGAGGTGCACCCGGTGTGCGCTCTTGTGCGCCACGCCCACGGCGTTGTCGTCAAGGCCGTAGACACCGTTGGTGATCTGAGTCACCTCGTCGAGGTACTCCATCAGGTCCGCGGCAGAGCGGCCAGCGAGGTTATCGCGCACAACCTGTGCACGGAACGTCAGGAACATTCGCGCACCAACCATCTCCACAAAGGGGGCGTTGGGATGCGCGGCCAATGAGGCAGCCCACTCATCCTGGGTCATCTTCCCCAGCTCAAAAAACGGCACCTGCTCGCCGCCCGTCACCGCGGCGGTTGCCGGGGTATCGCCGGATAGGTTAATCACGTAGACCATGCCATCGGCCGCGGCTTCTATCGTGTTTTCGCCGAGTGCCAGGGGCAGGCGAGAAATCCCGACCTCTTTTCCCCCGTTAAAATCCGGGTATGCGGGGATCAGACCAACCCCCAGGAAGAGCTGAGTGGGGTCCCCCTCGGTAACCGAGACGGTGAGGCTGGTCCCTTTTCGGACAAACAGTCCCGTTGGGGTGAGTTCGCTGTGTGACATCCACCGGTTTTCACGGGCCGCAGCCGCGGCGGCCGTACCGTTGGCGGGAGCCGACACGGATACGGTGGGCACGGATGGTGGCGACTGTGCAGGCTGAGCGGCGCTGGCCGCTTGGGCACCCATGATCAGGCTTGCCACTATGAGCAGTGAGGAGGCCGCGGCAAGGCGGCGGGTTATTCGAGGCACGTAAGCTCCTTCGCGCTAGGGGTAGTAGGGGCGACTCGCTCCGGGGACAACCGCGCACGGAGAGTCTTCACACACACTCCAGATGTACAGCTTCACCCTCCGCAGCTTCCGATAGCACCCCGAAAAACGGATGGAGTGCAGTCAAAAAGACGACGGGGGAACGAGGAGTTCACCGTAGCATATTGCCATGTGATCAGGGCTTTTATCAGGAAACCCGAGGGAAAGCGGGGGGTGGCCAGGATGGAAATCGGCAACAAATCAGGGTAAGATCACCGCGCCTCAGCGGTAGCGCCCCGCACCAACCACAACGGGTGCCGCCCCGGAGAGGGACAGCACCCGTTGTGGTTCAGCGAAGCGGGTTAGCCGAGGTGACCCCCCGACATCGGGCGGCCGAAGCCCTCCCGACGGCGGCGCATCCCCACCATCCCGGCACCCAGGCCCAGCAGGAGCAGCGTGCCGCCCGCGAGCAGGATGCTGTGCGAGTCGCTCCCCGTGTTGCTCAGCAGACCGGCGGGCACCGCCCCCGGCGGGTAGGCGCTACAGTTCGGCGTGGCCGGCGGGTAGACGAGGGTGCTCGCCGTGGACGGGTTCACCCGAACCTCCAGGGCAGCCTCGTCGCGCAGGTTGTAGAACGGGGCGGAGGGGTCAAGGAACCAGACCCCATCGGCACCCAGTGTCCAGCCCGGCCAGTCAATCGGTTCACCCGCAGCATCCACCGCAGCCCCCGGCCAGAGCTGGGTACCCTCGATGACGTCACCCGGCTGCCAACCGGCAGGAACCGGAATCTGGTTCACCTGCGAGGCCCCATCGGCCAGGATCGCCGCCGTGTCGGAGGCGTCAATGCTGGGGTCGTGGGCCGCGTAGGCCTCCGGGGTCCACCAGATCAACGCAATCGACGGCAGTTCCGTGAGGTTGATCGGTGTAACCGAGTAGGACGCGAGCGGGGTGTCGTTCTGACACACCGCGAGCGCGGTCACCGCGAGCGACTTGACGGGGGTCACATCCGTGGCACAGTCATTGGTGGTGTCGCTATCGGGATCGCTCGTGGAGTCACACGCCGTGTTGGCAATATCCACGAAGGCACCCGTCGGACTCACCCGGGCGATGTCACCCACAATCGTCGAGTAGGTGAACGAGGCCGTGTCTCCCGGGTTGAAGTCGCCGGCGTAGCTCGCCGACAGCGTGCCATTCGTAAACGTCGCGGTCCAGCCGGCGGGAACAACCAGGCTGCCCTCCACGTAGGTCAGCCCGTCGGGCAGGGTATCCGATACCGTCGTGTCGTGGGCCGGATCATCACCAATGTTGCTGACCTCAATCGTGTAGTCGAGCTGCTGATCCCTCCCGGAATCAACGGCACCACCCTCCACGGGAGCGTGCGACTTAGCGATGAACAGGTTCACATTGGGCACGTGATGCTCAGTTTCACACGTCGCATCGACGGGGACCAGACCGGGCTGGCCCGCCACCGGGCATTCGCCACCGATTGTCGGCGTCACCACGTTGTTGAGGTCGGCACCGAAGGCATCCTCCTTCACCGTCACGGTGTAGCTCACGGTTGACTCCGCGGCACCCACCGCCATCGTGGGCAGGGCCCACGTCAGCTTCTGGGTACCGGGATCGTAGGTGAGGCCCGGGGCCAGCGGCTGGCTCAGCGTGGCGTCGTCCAGGACGTCACTCAGATCGTCAATCGCCGAGACTCCCGTCGCCGGAACCGCACCCGTGTTCTCCGCGTGCAGGGTGTACGTGATCTCATCACCCAGCTGAACGACGGAGCCCGTTGCCGGGTCGCTCGTCTTCCACAGCGCCCACTCGGGTGTGTAGTGGGTGGTCTCACACTCACCCACACAGCTCGAGCCGGTCGGCGGGGTCACGACGTTGTGCAGGGTCGCCCCGATTGCGTCGTTGTTCACCCGCACGGAGTAGCTGAGCGTCTGGGTTCCCGAGAAGGTTCCCACCGTCCACACCAGGTTCGTACCGCTGAGGGCCGCCGTGCCCACGGAGGCCACCGGCGTTCCCACGAGTGTCGCCTCGTCGAGAACGTCGCTCAGGTTATCCGTCACCTCCACACCAGTGGGCAGGACGCCCCCGGTGTGGACGATCGTGAGGGTGTAGTCAATCTGCGAGCCCGGCTGCACCGAGGAGCCGCTGGGCGGCGTACTCGATTTCGCCACGGTCCACACGCTCGCCTGAGCCGTGTTGGTGATCGTACAGGTCGCGTCATCACCCTCGGCCAGTGTGATCTGACCGGCGGCGACAGTGGCTCCCGTACAGCTCCACTCAGAGGCCGTGTAGCCCAGGGCCGCACCAGCCTCGGACAGGGTGTAGGTACCCACCTGGACCGGGGCATCCGTGACCGTGGCAGCACCAATCACACCCGTGATCGGGGTGGGGCCAGCCGCGGTGAGCGACCAATCCGTTGCCACGGCCGTGCCGCCCGTTGTGCCGTTATCGACCACCTTCACCAGGGTGAGTAGCGGGGAGGTTGCGGTGTTCGTGATGGTACAGATGACGTTGCCGCCGTTCGGCACGGTCACGGAACCATCGTCTACCACGCCACCCTCACACACCCAGTCGCCCGGCTCAAAGCCGGTGGGGCCGTCCTCAGACAGATCGTAGGTACCGGCGAAGACCGAGGCCTGCTGCACACCGCCATCCGCCGTGACGCCGGTACCGTTACCGGTCACGGGGTCCTGCCCGGTGATGCCGTTGGGGGTCGCGGTCAGCGTCCAGTCCTTCGGCAGTTTCGTCGTGCCCGAGTCGTTTGGCTGCACATCCTTGATCAGGGTGAGCGTTGCGGCCTTGTCGTCGTTCACGAAGGTACAGATCGCGTCGTCGCCGAGGGCGAGCGCCACGGTCGGGTCATTCACCGAGGTACCCACCGCGTCGCCGTTGACCGTACAGCTCAACTCATCGAGCGTATAGCCGACGGTGTCGGGGTTGGTCTCGGTCAGCGTGTAGGAGCCGATGGGCACCTCAACGTCAGTTACCTCTGGCGTGGCGGTCTCACCCGTCACCACGGTCGCACCGCTCGTCGCGGTCAGCGGAAACTCGGTGTTTGCCAGGGCACCACCGTGCGTGTTCTCCACATCCTTCACGAGCGTGATAGTGGGAGCCTGAGCCGTGTTGGTGATGGTACACGCCGCGCTGCTGCCCGAGGTCAGGGTCAGCTCGGTACCCACCTGGGTGGACCCGCTGCCCAGCACACACGTCCAGTCGCTCGCGGTGTAGCCGTCGGGACCGTCCTCGCTGAGGTCGTAGACCCCGGCGCTCACGGGGGTGGCCGCGAAGCCACCGGCACCCTCAACCGGGTCCTGGCCGGTGATGCCGTCCGGGGTGGCGGTGAGCATCCAGTCGGCGGCCACCTCCGTCGCCCCCGTCGAGCCCGGGTCAACGAGCTTAGTGAGTGACAGGGAGGCCGGCTGGTCAGCGTTCGTGAAGGTACACGTCACGTCATCGCCCAGGCCAATCGTAACCTCGGGGTTGCCCACGGAGGTGCCGGTCGAGCCCGTGCAGCTGAGGCCCTGGAGCGTGTAGCCGCTGGGGCCACCCGTCTCGCTCAGGTCGTAGCTGCCCACGGGGACCGTCTCGCTGACTCCGGTGATACCGCTCACGAGATCCCCGGCTTCCAGCGTCCAGTCATCCGCCACGGCGACGCCGCCGTGCGTGTTAGACACGGTCTTCACGAGCGTCAGCGTGGACTCCTGGGCGGTGTTGGTGATGGTGCAGGTGACCTCGTCACCCACCGCCAACTCAACGGCGCCGCCGGACACCGAGTGCCCGGTGTCACAGGTCCAGTCGGAGGCGTCGTACCCCTCGGGTCCGCTCTCGCTCAGGTCGTAGGATCCGGCGGTGACGGTCGCGTCGGTCACGGTGGCCGCGCCGCTCGCTCCCGTCACGGTTGTGGGACCGTCGGCCGTCAGGGTCCAATCGGCCGGTACCTGGGTGGCACCGGTGTCACCGTTGTCCACCTCCTTCACCAGGGTCAGCACGGGAGCAACCGCGGTGTTGGTGATCTGGCAGGTTGCCGACTGACCAGCGGCCAGTTGGACGGTGGATGCCGTGGTCGCGGTCGCGCCCACACAGGCCCAGGTGGAGGCGGTGTAGCCGGTGGGGCCGTCCGTCTCGGTCAGGGTGTAGGTGGCCGCCTTCGCTGCCGCGTTGGTCACGGCGGCCGAACCGCTCACGCCGCTGATGTTACCGGCGGGGCCGCCTGCCGCGTTGAGCGTCCAATCCGTCGCCACCGCGGTGCCACCGGTCGAGCCGTTAGCCACATTCTTCACAAGGGTCAGCTTCGGCGCAATCGCGGTGTTCACAATCGCACACGAGACCTCCTCGCCCTCCGCCAGAGTCAGCACGTTACCGTCAAGTTCTCCGCCGTCACACACCCAATCGGATGCCGTGTAGCCGGTCGGTCCGGTCTCACTCAGCGTGTACTCGCCCACCTTCACGGGGGCAGCCGTCACGGTAGCCGAGGCCGTTGCGCCGCTGATCGGTGTGGGTCCGGCCGCCGAGAGCGTCCAATCCGTCGCGACCGCGGTGCCGAGCCCGGAGCCGTTGTCAACCGTCTTCACCAGCGTGAGTTCGGGCGAGACGGCCGTGTTGGTGATGGTACAGATCACGTTGCCACCAGCCGGGATGGCCACCGTGTCATCCGTGACCACACCGCCCTGACAGACCCAATTGCCAGCGTCGAAGCCGGAGGGACCATCCTCGGCGAGCGTGTAGCTGCCGCTGAAGACGCTCTGCACCTGGATGCCACCGTCGGCGGTCACGCCCGTACCGTTACCGCTGACGGGGTTCTGGCCGGTAATGCTGTTCGGGGTCGCGGTGAGGGTCCAGTCGGCAGCGGTCTTGGTACTGCCCGTCTCGCCGCCCGAGACCACCTTGACGAGCGTCAGCGTTGCCGGCTGGTCGGTGTTGGTGATGGTACAGGTCACGTTCTGGCCGAGACCCACCGTCACGGTGCTACCCGCGAGACTGCCACCCACACACGACCAGGCGGAGGCGGTGTAGCCGCTCGCACCGCCCGTCTCGCTCAGAGCGTAAGCCCCCACGGGAACCGTCACGGAGGTGACCCCGGAGGTGCCCGTCGCGCCGCTCCCGTTCTGGGGGCCAGTGAAGCCGAGGGTCCAGGCGCTGGCCGCGGCCGAGCCTCCGCTCGTGTTGGCCACGTTCTTCACGAGTGTGAGCGTGGGGGCCACGGCCGTGTTGGTGATGGTACAGGTCGCCGAGCTACCGAGAGCCAGCGTGACGGTGGTCCCCGTCGTTGAGGCACCACCCACACAGCTCCAGGCGGAGGCCGTGTAGCCTGCAGGGCCGCCAGCCTCGCTCAGGGTGTAGGTGCCGATTGTGGCGTTCTGGTTGGTCACGGCGGCGCTATTACCCGCCCCCGTGATCGTGCTGCTGGGGCCGGTGGCCGTCAGCGTCCAATCGGAGGCAACCGAGGTGGCACCGGTGGTGCCGTTCTGCACGTTCTTCACCAGGGTGAGCGTGGGCTGGTTGGCCGTGTTGGTGATGGTACAGGTGGCATCGCTATTGCCCACGAGCGTGACGACACCGGCCGCGAGGGTGGCGCCGGTACAGCTCCACGCACCGGCGGTATAGCCCGCCGGGCCGGTCTCCCCGAGGGTGTAGGCCCCGATGTTGACGTTAGCCGCCGTAACCGCGGGGCTACCCGTCACACCCGAGAGGGGTGTGGGGCCAGCAGCGGTGAGGGTCCACTCGGTTGCCGTGTGCGTGGCACCGGTCGTGCCGTTCTGCACGTTCTTGACGAGGGTGAGCTTAGCACCCTGGTCGTCGTTGACGTACTGACAGGTGACCTGGTCGAGCGGGTTGAGGGTCACCGAGGTGGCATCCACAAAGGTACCGCCCGGCCCGGTATTGCACTGGAGGGAGGTCTGCGTGTACCCGCTGGGGCCGGTCTCCGTGAGGTTGTAGGCGGTGCCGGGGCGCACATTGATGGTGTTCCCTACGGTGGAACCGGCGACCGACTGGGCCACAACATCCACCGGGTTGGTTCCGGTCGGGGTCGCCGTGAGCGTCCAGTCGGCGGGTAGCTTGGTGCCACCGTTGTTGTTCACGACCTGCTTAATCAGGGTCAGCGAGGCGGTCTGGTTCACCGCGGTACAGCGCACCCGGAAGCCCAGGGGTACCGTGACACCGCCGTTGATACCGTCCGCAAAACCGGGGATGACGTTGCCACCCGAGTCCAGCTGGACACACTGCCAGCTCCCAATCGAGGGGGCGACCGGCACACCACCCGCGGTGATGCTCTGCGTGTAGAGGCCGCTACCGCCCGACTCCACGAGCGGGTAGCGCACATTGGGGGTAACCGGGGCCGTCGCACCGGCCGTGCCGGTGGCACCGTTGGGCCCGGCGAGCGCACCGGCGGGAGCGACCGCGTCGAGGGTCCACGAGGAGGGCGTTACCGAACCGCCCTGCACCTGCTTGACCAGGGTCACCTGGGCGGTACACGTGACGGTGTTGGTCACCGTGTAGGTGTTGCTGCCGGCCAGAAGGGTCGCGCTGTAGGGGAGCGCGAGGTCAACAGTTGCGCCGTTCTGGGTGGTGACTTTGGAACTATCAACCGTACACAGGTCGCGACCCGTGAAGCTCGTGGTCTCATTGATGGCGATGCTGCCACCCGCGGTGAGCCCGGTACGGGCCACCGACCAGGCCTGGTTCGTGCCGGCGAGGGTCAGCTGCGAGTTGAAGCCCAGGGGCTGATCGCCATCGTTGAACGACACCCCGTTGACGATCCACTTTTTATCGACCGTGATACTCGCCACCGGGACGGGCGGTCGGTTGTAGACCGTACAGCTCACGGCGACCGTGGAGGGGACATCCACGCTGAAGGCGTTGGGATCAACACCGTCATTGGTGACGGTCACCGCCGCCCCCGTGGCAATGTTTTGACAGACCGCCCGTTTACCGCCCTGGGTCACGAGGTTGTAGCCTGCCTGCTGCGTCTCGGCGAGCTTCACGGTACCGGTGGTGGTTCCACCGGAGAAGGACAACGGGAAGTTGACGGCACCCGTGCCCGCCTGGGTGACCCCGTTCTGCGAGGTTGGGGTTACACCGGGGGTGGCCGTGGTGGCCGCGAAGCTCCAGCCTGCCGCGGGGGTAGCCCCCGTGATGTTCTCACCCGTGTTGGTGTTGGGTACGACCTGCTTCACCACGGAGACGGAGCCGTTACAGTTACCGAGCGCCAGTTGGCGCAGGGTGTTACCGGCCGTGGTGTAGTCCGCGCTCTGGAAGTAGTCGGAGTTGAGCGTGGGGCCAGAAATGGACTTGAGGTTGTCCGGCGAGCCGTCAATGCCGTCACCGACCCCCATAACCACCATACGGGTGCCCTGGGCTTTGATGGCGTTGGCCGAGAAAATACCGTTCTCCACCTCACGGAACCGGGTGGTGTTACCGGGACCCTCGGCGTTAGCGTACACCGTGGGGTTACCGTCGGTGATAACAACGGCCACATCGTAGATCGTGGCCGCGTTGGCCGCCTGGTAGAGGCCGCGGTCCCAGTTGGTCGTGCCACCGGTTGTGTACGTGTCGATGCGGTTCTTAACGGTGGTGGCACCGGCCGCCGTGGAGACCGGGGTCACGCCCAAGTTAGCCCCGCCTGCTGCGGGGGCCGTGGCCGCGAAGGTGTACAGCGAGACCGTGCTGGGTGTGCCAGTGAGGGAGTCAACAAAGGTCTTGGCCGCGTTGCGAAGATTGGTGATGAATGGGGAAACCGAACCGGAGAGGTCGAGAATCAGGGCCACGTCGAGCCCACACTGCTGGGGCGCTGTGGGGTTGTTGAGCGAGTTCTGCCAGATACCACCCGAGGCATTGTCAGCGGAGCCGGAGGCGATCATAAATTCTGCGGTTGACGAATAAGTAACGCCCGAGCGCAGTTGGTTTCCGGTGCGGAACTGGTACGCGGACGAGGTGGCGGGGTCGCCCGCGGCGAGCGTGGAGTTGATGAAGTACCCGGAGGCGGCGGGGGTGGCCTGCTTGATCCAGAACCGAGCATCCCGGTTGGCCCCACCAGCCGCGGTGTTGGGCACCACGAAGTTACAGTCGCCCTGGGCATCCGAGACACAGGTGGCCCAGGTGTCGGTGCGCGGGGTGGCGTTGGGGCCACCGGCGTTTCCGTCGTAAAGCTTGAGGGTGACACCGGCCAGCCCAGCCACACTCGTGAGCGAGGTGCGGATACCGCCCACCTTGACCGTGATCACGGCCTCACCCGCGGCCGGAACCGGAACGGAGAACACCGAGACATCGGTGGCTGCGGCGGCGGGAGCGGCGGCAGCTTTACGGGAGGCGGCCGGGCCGCTGACGACTGGTTCCTCCACCGCGGGGGCGGGGTCGGTAACTGGATCGGCAGCGGGGGTGTCCGTGGCCGAGGTGTCCGTGGCGGGTTCCTCTACCACGGGGGCCGGTGCGGGGTCGGCAACGGGCACCTCCACCGTGGGAGTCGCCGCGCTGGGTGCCGCCGGGTCGGCAGCGGGGTCCGCGTTCGGCGTGACGGTGGCCGGTTTCGTGCCCAGGGCGGTAAACCGGATGACGGGTGTGGTGGTCATCACACCGGCGCTGCGGGTGTCCCCCACGGCAGCCTGCGCGGCTGTTCCGGAAAAACCGGTAAAGGCAACCCCCAGCACGAGCGCGGGGACAAGCATCCCCACGAGTGTGGCTCGTGTGCGAGTAAACAGCGACGGAAGCGCGCGAACGCGACGGTTAGTGGAACGAGACGAACTCGATCGTAGATTTGGCATGACCCTCACCCTGTCAAATGTGCTCTCTGGGTTCATTCCCAGACTCTCTCAAGATAGGCCGAGTTAGATAAGAAGTGAATAACATTTTCATAACAGAAGAAACGGTTGAGTATTTTTCTAAATCTGGTATAAGGTCGGAAATTCGCTCAAAATTAGTGACTTCCTGCACGAAACCATCCGGCAATTTCACCCGACCCTGTGAGAAAACACAATACTTACCCCCCACCGAACAAGCTCCGTGCCGAGGCCACACAATTTTCTGGTATAGCTGTACGGTGCAAACTCGCGGCAAGACCCGAATGTGGAGGGGAAGAGGCCACGGATGACCGATACCACAAAAATCACCCCCTCGCAACCCCGGGCAGTCATCCTGGTGATGCTCGGCGGCGCCCTCGGAACTGCCGCCCGCGCGGGTCTCACGCTCACCATCCCCTCACTGGAATCCGTACCCCTCGCCACCGCACTCGTCAATATCCTGGGAGCCTTCATCCTCGGCTACCTCATTGAGCGGCTCACCCGACACCAGCGGGGAAGCGCGCGAGCCCGCCACACTCAACTTCTTCTGGGCACCGGGTTCTGCGGCGGGTTCACCACCTACAGCACGCTCGCCACCGATACGATCACGCTGGTTCTCACCCACCGGGTCGGCCTGGCTGTCGCCTACGCGTTCGGAACGCTTGCGCTGGGGGCAAGCGCGACGCTGGGCGGAATCCTGGTGGCCAGCCGACGGAACAAGCTCGCCCCGACAACCAACGCATCCCCCAGTGACGGGACGGAGTAGGCCATGAGCCCCCTGATTTTTATCCTCCTCGCCACCGCCGGTGGGGTCGGCGCTGGCGTGCGTTACCTGGTGGATCACCTCATCCGCAGCCGAACATCGACCAAATTCGCCTGGGCAACAACCGTCATCAACGCCTCGGGATCACTCGCACTCGGCTTTCTCACCGGCCTCCTGATGACCCAGCTGCTGCCCACCGGACTCGGCACCGAGATGGGGGTCGTACTCGGCACGGGGTTTCTCGGTGGGTACACCACGTTCAGCACGGCAAGCTACGAGACCGTCGCACTCGTGCGGGAGCGACGCTACGGAGCTGCGCTCCTCAACGGGGTGGGGATGCTCCTCCTCTGCATCGCGCTGGCGGGCCTGGGGATGTTCGCCGGAATGTCGCTGTAGGCCCGGTCACACCGGGGGCGGCCGACAGGGTGATGGTGGCCTTTCCCGAGCGAGCAGACTGATAACCCACAGCGGTCACCCCTGCCCGAGATGCAGAGGTGACCGCACGCTGAGCCGCCGGGACCGAAGGCCACCCCACACGCCACCACCGGCGAGCAGCAATACGGCCACCCCACCCGTCACACTGGGCCAGAACGAGTCGGTCAGCCCACCCGCACTGTCGGGACCGGGAGTGTCGTTCGCGCTCGCCACCACCGCGCCCGTCTCCCCCACGGAATCACGCGGCTCGACCTCCTCCGCAGCCGGCTCGACCTCCTCCGCAGCCGGCTCGACCTCCTCCGCAGCCGGTACGAGCGCGCTCGCCAGCCGCTCCGAAGCCGCAACCGCCTCCGCGGAGAGACTCACGGGGACGCACGAGGAGAGCGGCCGCCCATCGGTCATGACCCCTGAGAGGCACACCGTACTCGCACCCACCGAGAGGCCCAGCTGCGCCGCGTTGGCACTCACGGTCACCTCACCACTCGATTCGTCAACGGCCACCGTTGCCGAGACTCCGGCACGAGCGGGCCAGACCAGAGAATCGAGGTCAACGATGTCTGCCATCCGCGCATCCGGGGTCGAGACGAGGGTTACCGACACCCGGCCATCGGCCACCACCCCCTGCACCGAGCTGCTCACCCGGGCCGCCGGGACCGTCGTGGTGGAAAAATCGGCCAGGCCGCGATCATCCGTCACCACCAGGGTTACGCTCACCGGCTCCTCCGAGTGGATGTCGAGATCAACCCGGTTCCCCTCGGCCACCTCTTCCGTAGCCACACCCTCCACATACCACTGCACCGAGGAGAGATCTCCGTCAGCATCCTGGGACTCGGTCGCGTCAAGGGTCAGCACGCCAGCCTCGCGACGCACCGAAAACGTCGCCTCCGGGCGCTCGTTCGCCGCGAGCTCGACGGAGGCGACGGCTGGCGCGGCAGTGAGGACGCGGCCGGGGGCAGCCGCCGAACCCTCAAGACCGTTCGCACCCGTGCCGTTCGCACCCGTGCCAAGCGCAGCCATCACCGACTCGGCCAGGGCCCCCTGGCCCGGACGGTTGGGGTGGAAAATCCCCGGACTCACGAGCCCGTTGAAGTATTCGGTACCGGTTCCACACAGTTCATGCCCCGCAAATTGCTCCTGCGCGTCGGCATACAGATACCCGTTGCGCAGCATCGCCGCACGGAGGGCCGCGTTCAGCTCTTTTGTCTTCTCCACGATCCAGCGCTGGTCGGCTCGTTTAACGCCTTCGCAACGCTGCCCCAGGGTGAAGATCCGCCCGGCACCGTCCTCCGGGAAAAACGCCGGATAGCCCACCCCGACCACCTGGGCACGCGGGGCACGCGCGCGGATATCGACAAGAATCTGGTCGTAGCTACGGATATCCGCCGAGACTACGCGTCCGTCGAGCGCCGCAATAACGTCATCAATCCGGGCGTTGATCGCGGCATCCCCCGAGCAGTTGTTAACGGGGAGGAGAAATTTAACACTCGTGAGGCACTCGGTGAACACCTGCGTAAAACCCGCGTCGATGCCGCCCACAGAGAACGAGACGAGGGCCGTCTCCTGAGACAGCGCATCCAATTGGGCGTGCTCCCCCCAGGCCACACGATCAGACGGAACCGCGTAGAAGGAGGACGTGGGTGCGCCCTTGCAGGCGACCGAGGTGAGGTCGTAGCCCGTCCGGCGGGCCACCTCGACAGTGTACGAGACCTTCGAACGCTGGCAGTCATTCCCCTCCCCCAGCAGCGTAAAGGTGTTCTTCTCGTAGGGGACGAGACCAAAACCGGAGGCAAACGAGTCCCCCATCGCAACGTACCCCGACGGGGCCGGAGCCGGGCTCTCGGCGTATGCGGTGGGGGCACCTGCCAGCACCAGGAGGGTGAGCGCCACGGCAATCGTGAGGAGGTATCTTTTCACCGCTATCTCCTCCACCCGGCCGCCACGGTCACCAGAGCAACAGCCAGCATGGTCATCAGCCCCCCGTTTCGCTCATCCGTCTCTCCGGTCTCCTCCGCGGGCATCGCCCTGCTCCGCGTGACCACCCCACTCGCCGAGAGAGATGCGTCACTCACCTCACCCTCGGGAATATCCACCATCACCCCGGGATGCTCCGCCACCGTCTCACCCGGTGCGGTCACGGTCGGCAGCGCTCCCCGACCACTCTGGGGCGTTGCCGAAGATCCTCCCGAAGCGGCATCCGACTTCTCGCCATCACCAGCCATCGCCGTCGCCGTCGCCGTCGCAAAGGATGTCAGCCCGTTTCCCCCGGTCGCCACGAGTGTCACCGAAACCGACTCGTCAGAACCGATATCCAACTCAACGTGGTCGCCGACCGCAACGCGGTCAACCGTCGCCCCCTCGACGTACCACTCGGCCACCGACGACTCTTCGCCCCGGACACCCGGTGCGTCCAGGGTGAGCGTGTCCCCCGCACGCGTGACGGTCAGCGCCGCATCGGGCCGGGCAGGCACCCCCGCACCCGGGTCACCCAACGCCTCGGAAATGCCCACATCAACCGACCCCGCGATACCGCTCAACGCGGAGGAGGGGGCCGCAGCAAGGGTATCCAGCACCATATCGGCCAGGACGTTCTGACCGGCCTGATTGGGGTGAAAGAGCCCGGTGCTCACGAGCCCAAAAAAGTAGCTGGGCCCCGCGTCACACAGCGCATGACCCGAAAAATACGGCTCAGGGTCCGCGTAGAGATACCCGTTACGGAGCATGGCCGAACGAATCACAGCGTTCAGTTCCGTAGTTTTCTCGAACATCCACCGCTGGTCGGCACGCTTCACCCCCTCACAACGCTGCCCCTGAACCAGAATGCCGCTGTCGCTACCGCCCTCCGGGTAGAGAGCCGGATATCCCACCCCCACCACCTGAGCGCGGGGAGCGCGGGCCCGAATCTCAGCCAGAACGGAGTCCAGGCTCCGCACATCACCGCTCACACCCCGCCCGTCCAGCGCGGCAATCGCGGCATCCACCCGGGCCGTGACCCGGGGGTCGCCGGAGCAGGTCCGAGACGGCAGCAGGAAATCGGGACGGGCAATGCACTCCGTCAGAACCGGGCCGAAACCGGCATCGTTGGTGCCCAGGGTGAACGTGATGAGGGCGGTATCGGCGCCCAGAGCATCCAGCTGGGGCGGCTCACCCCAGCGTGGTCGGCGGGCCGGAGACAGGAAAAAGTCGGTGGTGACCGCCCCCTGGCAGGACACATTGGTCACGCGATACCCTCGCTGTGCCGCGACCCTAGCGGGGTAGGACGAGAAGGATCGCTGGCAGTTGTTTGTGACACCGAGGGGGCTGTAGGTGTTTCGCGCGTAGGGAGGAAGGCCAAAACCGGAGGTGTAGGAATCTCCCATCACCACGTAGCTGGGCGGTGCGGTGGAATCGGTGGGGTCGGCCGAATCGACCGCCCGGGCCGCAGGGGCACCACCCAGCAGCAACACCGCCAACAACAGGCCACTTGACAACGCGTAACGCTTTTTCACTCGTCTCTCCTCTTGGTGAGGTCGCGCTTGGCGCGGCAGTCCTCGCGGAGGTCGCAGCGCGCGACATCCTCGACCATACCAAAAAGATGATCCCGTGTTTTCTAACGGAGGGGGTGAGTGATCGGGAGACCGGGCTACTCCGCGCTATCCCGGGCGATCTGCACGTGGTGGTGAATAACCTCGGCGACCACAAAGTTAAACCACTTCTCGGCGAACTCGGGGTCGAGGTGCGACTCCTCGGCGAGAGCCTTCAGGCGCTTGATCTGTCGAGCCTCGCGCGCCGGATCCGACGGGGGCAGGTCATGCTCGGCCTTGAGCACGCCGACCTGCTGGGTGCAGCGAAACCGCTCGGCCAGCATGTGAACGAGCGCCGCATCAATGTTGTCGATGCTGTTGCGCAGATTCTGTAATTGTGTGGGAATACTCTGATCCATCGGGTCTCCTGGTGGGTGCAGCGGGGGTGAGTACGCGGGATGCGCGACGGGGCTGGTCCGCACACGAACCGGCCCCGCCACAGAGCTAACCGAGCAGATCGTGCAGAACAACAACCTGCTCGCGCTCGGGGCCAACCCCGATCGCGGAAATGCGCGCGCCGCTCATCTGCTCCAGCGTGCGAATGTACTTCTGCGCGTTCTCGGGCAGATCCGCAAAGTCACGACAGCCCGTAATGTCCTCCGACCAGCCAGGAAAATCCTCGTAAATAGGGGTCGCGTGGTGGAAGTCCGTCTGATTCACGGGCACCTCATCATGGCGCACCCCGTCAACCTCGTAGGCCACACACACCGGGATTGTTTCCAAGCCCGAGAGCACGTCAAGCTTGGTCAACACGTAGTCGGTCACGCCATTGATACGCGAGTTGTACCGCGCAATCGGGGCGTCGTACCAGCCGCAGCGGCGCGGGCGGCCCGTTGTGGTGCCAAACTCGAAGCCGTTATCGCGCAGATACTCACCCGACTCGTCAAAGAGTTCGGTGGGGAACGGCCCCGAGCCCACCCGGGTGGTGTACGCCTTAATCACCGAGATCACGCGCTCAATCCGGGCGGGCGCAATACCCGAGCCCGTCGCGGCCCCACCCGCCGTGGCATTGGAGGAGGTGACAAACGGGTACGTGCCGTGGTCAACATCCAGCATGGTGGCCTGACCAGCCTCAAACAACACGGTTTTACCCGCATCAAGCGCGGTATTGATCTCCAGCGAGGTATCGCTCACCATCGGTCGCAGGCGCTCGGCGTAGGAGAGGAGGTCAGCCACGACCTCGTCAACCTCGATAGCCCTGCGGTTGTAGACCTTAACGAGCAGCTGATTCTTCTGCTCAAGTGCGCCCTCCACCTTCTGACGGAGGATATTCTCGTCAAAAATATCCTGGACACGGATTCCCACCCGATTAATCTTGTCGGCGTAGGCCGGCCCAATACCGCGCCCCGTCGTGCCGATCTGACGCTTGCCCAGGAAGCGCTCTGTTACCTTATCGAGCGTGCGGTGATAGGCCGTGATGACGTGGGCATTGGCGCTCACACGCAGGCGGGACACATCGACACCGCGGGCACTGAGCGCATCCAGCTCGTGGAAGAGCACCTCCAGGTCAACCACAACACCGTTGGCAATGATGGGAACCACGCCGGGGGTCAGGATGCCGGAGGGCAGCAGGTGCAGAGCATACTTCTCATCGCCCACCACAACCGTGTGACCGGCGTTGTTCCCGCCGTTGAACTTGACGACGTACTCCACCCGGCTACCGAGCAGGTCGGTGGCCCGACCCTTGCCCTCGTCGCCCCACTGGGCACCAACAATCAGTACGGCAGGCATTTATTCTCCCTCATCTATGCGCGATATCGCGTCTGGGTCTGCGCCACGCAAAAACTCGGTGAGCCGCACCACCTCGGCGGTCTCCCCAATACGTTCTGCCCCCCTGCGGAGTGCATATAGCGAACGGAGCACTCCGCGGTTCGGTTCGTGTGACCACGGCACGGGACCGTGCCCCTTCCACCCGGCACCCCGCAGCGCGTCAAGCCCGCGGTGATAACCCACGCGAGCGTAGGCGTATGCGGGAAGAACCTGGCCCCCGGCATCCGCCTCATCTGCGAGAAGAGCCCAGGCCAATGAGGACGCCGGATACGAACGGACGACCTCTGTGAGGGGTTCGCCCCGGTCCAGAGCCGATAGAACGTCGGCTTCAACGGGTAACAGCGTGGGCGGCACGCCCAATAAGTTCTCTCGGGTCACACTCAATGCTATCCCACCACAACCCTGACACCCGGGCCGTCGTAACAGCCGAGAACTCACGATGGGAGACCCGTCGCACTCCCACTGCGCCACGCAAAAATCAAACCGGGACCGCTCGGAAGCAAGGTTGGGGGTAGCGCCGAGCGGTCCCGGAGTAGGGGGGATTTGGCGGGCTTCTCGTTAGGGGGGGATGTGAGAAGCCCGCCAAAAGGGGGGGATATTTCGCCGTAACGTTACGAGCGTTGCGCTCGTCGTTACGTCTGTAACCATATGCCGCTTGGGGCCCCAAACGGGTCAAATCCCGGGCTTTTTCGTCCCGAAACTCACCTGTACTCACCCGGAGAGCACCACACGCTTAATCAGACAGATACACCCGCTTGATTTTTGGAGTCGCCCGAGGCTCTAACCCTCAGACATTCGCACTGAGCGGAAGCGAGATTCCCAGATCTGCGAGTGCCCCGCCCACCGCGGGGGGCACCTCCTCGGACCTCTTTTTCGCGCATCCTCGTGCGTGAACCGCGAGAGACGACTCCCACTCAGCCACAGAATCCGTCTGTGGGAGTCGCCTTTCGCGGTTCACGCACGAGACCTCACCATCGAGGTACAGTGACGGTCCAACCGAGGTCGAACTCGATCACGAGTTACCGGGATCACTCACGGCACTAGGGGGGGAGCGGACTATGAGTGATCCCGGAGCTATGGGGTGGGTGCGCTTCGCCGACGGTACCGGAGAAGCGCACCCCTGGCGGGACCCATCGCGCCGGAACCGCGATGAAGCACCCTGGATTCCCGAATCCACCGCACTCACCTGAGATGCGCGGGCGATAGCTGCGGGAAATCACGGACGATCAGACCTTTCAGTTGCTGACGGCTGCTGTTTTACCGAAGAATCTCGGCTCACAACGACACTTGTCAGACTAGAGAATCACTTGGAGCACAAAGGGTTAATGTCCTGAAATTTAGCCACTAAAGTCACCCTCTCCCGGCGCACAGGAGAAAATCGCATCACACGGACGGTAACCCAGGCTCGGCAGCACGTGCACCCCTTCGTTCCCGACAGCTACACCGCTGGGGGAAGGTCGTAGCGCTGACCTTCCCGCCGAGAAGGAAGCAACGCAATAATAATTGTTGCAATTCCTCCCACCGTGGGAATGAGCGTGAGAAGGGCCAATGGGCCGGGCAGATTGGCATCGTGGAGGCGACGCCACAGCAGCGCGTAAGTGGGGATAATCAGGGCCAGTCCGATCAACACGAGAAGCCCCAGGCCAATGAAGATGAGTGCGGCTGCAGGCGCATAGTTGATAATTCCACTACTGCTCTCATACGTTACTGGCTCGCCGGTTTCGGCGTCATAGCCGATCACGGTACTGACAGGATTCGCTGCGGCGTAGCTCGCACCGATAACGATACCGATAACGGCAAGCGCCGTGGGAATCAACGAAAGCAGGAAGTTCAGGAGGACAACCCACCAGTATTCGCTGCGGGAGGAGCGTCCGGTAAACGTTGCATACTTTTTCACGAAACGACTGGCGGCCTGACCGAAGGTGGCCCCGTAGAGCGGAAGTCGTAGATCACCGGGGGTAGCCGCACCGACCGGCACCAGTGACGGCTGCGGGGAATATTGAGGAGCTTCTGGATAAGTCACGTTATTCTTTCTTTACGGGAGATTAATATTCTCTGAGAGCCGCGGAAAAACCCGCCTTTCTCGGGGGAATCGGCACCCCTCATATCGCGAGAAGAACATCACAATACACAAACAGGTCACCTGCCCATACGCCCCGTAGAAATAGTACTCACTATCTCCAACATGATGAAGTTTGTTTTCTCTGAACCGCATTATCTGCTGATAAAGAATTCTTCTGGCGGTCTCGACGTCCACAGACGTGAGCACGAGGGAAATATGTACCCTCACCCAAAAAGCAAAAAATAATCGGAGTGCTAGAAGAAATTGTTTTAACGTGGGCACTATTCACGCCTACGTGCAGCTTCAGCCGTTCGCCGTCATAGAACCATCCCGCGCCGCTACGCCCCGGCTGCTCCACGGTGCTGCATCATCCACGAGAACATCGACACGGCCGCAGCCGCCGAAGCGTTAATCGAGCGAGTCGA
Source organism: Klugiella xanthotipulae (assembly GCF_006716695.1). Lineage (GTDB taxonomy): Bacteria > Actinomycetota > Actinomycetes > Actinomycetales > Microbacteriaceae > Klugiella > Klugiella xanthotipulae. The sequence continues at coordinate 98,752 of NZ_VFPN01000004.1, read as the reverse complement.
ACCGTACTGCGTAATCTCCAGCACGGCATCCGCCGCCGCAATCGCCTCCGCCGAGAGCCCAGGGCCCTCCTGGCCAAAAAGCATCACGCAGCGTTCCGGCCACTCAAATGTCTCCATCGGCACGCAGCCCGGCACATTGTCAATCGCAATAATCGGAATCTGCGCCTCCGCCGCAAACTCCACCAGATCCGCCACCTCGGGATGGTGCAGTACATGCTGGTAACGGTCGGTGACCATCGCGCCGCGCTTATTCCAGCGGCGACGGCCCACAATGTGCACAGTATCCGCCGCAAACGCGTTGGCGCTGCGCACAATCGAACCGATATTGAGGTCGTGCTGCCAGTTTTCAATCGCCACGTGAAACGGGTGCCGATGCTGATCCAGATCCGCCACAATCGCCGCCATCGTCCAAAAGCGGTAACGGTCAATCACGTTGCGGGTATCGCCACGCTCCAGCAACTCGGGGTCGTAGTGGTCGCCCTCCGGCCACTCACCCACCCAGGGGCCAACGCCGGAGGTGGAGTGTTCGGGAGTCGGTGATGCGGTCATCAGGCCATTCTCCCATTCCCCCCCCGTGTCGGTGGCCTGTGGCAGCATGAGAGAGGCACACAGAAACCCCGCCGAAGGAGCTCCGTATGACACCCCCAGACAGTATCCAGGCCATTGTCCTCACCGAGCACGGCGGGCCGGATGTCCTGCACAGCGCCCGCGTCCCCCTCCCCTCCCCCGGCCCCGGCCAGGTGCGCGTGCGCACGGGTGCAGTGGGGGTCAACTTCATTGAGACCTACCAGCGTGCGGGGATTTATCCCGTACAGTTGCCGTTCACCCCCGGCATGGAGGCCGCGGGAACGGTCGAGGCTGTTGGCGAGGGTGTCACGGGGCTCAGCGTGGGTGACCGGGTGACGACCACCGAAACCGAGGCCACCTACGCGGAGGCGTTCGTGGTGGATGCCGAGCGAGCTGTTGTCATCCCCGCGAGCGTCGATATCCAGACCGCAGCAGCAGTCTCGCTCCAGGGCGTCACCGCCCACTACCTGTCCACCTCGTCCTACCCGGCCCGATCTGGCGAGGTGGCGCTCGTGCACGCGGGCGCGGGCGGTGTGGGCCTCCTGCTCACCCAGCTGCTCGCAACCGCAGGCGTAACCGTCATCACAACGACATCGACCCCGAAAAAAGCGGCGCTCAGCCGCGCAGCCGGGGCGCAGCACACCATCGGCTACGACGCCTTCGCTACCCGGGTGCGCGAGTTGACCGGCGGGCGCGGGGTGGATGTCGTGTACGACGGCGTGGGCAAAGACACGTTTGACGGATCGCTGGCTAGCCTGCGCATCCGCGGCACGTTTGTGCTGTTTGGTGGGGCCTCCGGCCAGGTACCTCCGTTTAATCTGCAGCGGCTCAACACGGCCGGCTCGATCACGATCACGCGGCCCACCTCGACCCACTTCCTGCTCAACCGAGCGGAGCGGGAGTGGCGGTATCGCGAACTCTTCGAGGCAATCGAGGCGGGCACACTCGCGGTACGCATCGGGGCCACCTTTCCGCTGGCAGAGGCTGCCGCGGCCCACCGGGCACTGGAGGGGCGGGGCACCACGGGAAAGACGCTACTTATTCCCGGGCGGCGGTAAGCACGGTCGCCATATCGTCAAAGAACGCGTTATACCCCGCCACGGTCTGCGCCCGCTGCTCCTCGGTAAAGGAATCAGCACCCTGGTGAAGCGTCATCTCGGTACCGCCCTCGACCGCCACACAGGTGACGGTGACGCGCGCGCGCGGGGTCGTCCGGGCGATCCGTCATCGTGAAGACCAAGCGGTGCGGTGGATCCAGCTCAACATATTCGCCGACCCAGTTGATCACATGACCATCAGCCAGGTGCATCACCGCCCGCCACTCACCGCCCACCCGCACATCAAGCGAGAGCGTGTCGAGCGGCACAGAGACGGCCGCGGTGCCAAACCATACGGAAAAGTGCTCCGGCCGAGTCCAAGCCGCATACACGCTCTCGGGTGGCACGGTGAATATTCGAGTGATGGTCAATCCGTTACTCATGATCGTTCTCCTGATACTGAGGGGATTGCGTGCCGGAGGGGTTCTCCTGAGGCGAATATAAGCGCGCACAGTGAACGAGGTCAACCCCGAATGATCAACCGCTCCGCACCACCGCCGACCACACCCCCGGTACTATCCCGCGCGGCCCTCCCGCTCCACACGCAGCAGCGCCGTACCGGCCGGCACAAACACACCCGTCTCCACGAGCGTCGTCACGGTCCCGGCCCGATGCGCGAGCACCTGCGTCTCCATCTTCATGGCCTCCATGATCGCGAGAACATCGCCCACCACCACGGTATCGCCCGCCGCGACCTGCCAGGCGAGCAGGGTCCCCGTGATGGGTGCGACACACACGGCGGGATCATCGGGGGCGGATGCGCTGGACGGAACGGCCCCACCGGCATCCGCCACCGCGTCGCCAACCCCGCCCGCAGTGCCGGAACCCGAACCGGCCACCGCGGCCAGACCGGTGAGCAACGCAGCGGGCAGGCCGAGGCACATCCGGCGGCCATCAACCTCAACAAACGTGCGGCTGAGGGCCTCACCGGGCAGCGGCTCAGAGCGCGGCGACAACGGGATCTGCGCCACACCCTCCGTCTCGATCCAGCGGGTGTGCACACCAAACCGGTCGGGCGAAACAAAATCATCGTGCGCCATAACCGCACGGTGGAAGGGCAGCACCGACGCAACGCCCTCAATGGTGCACTCCGCGAGGGCCCGGCGAGCGCGCAGGATGGCCTGCTCGCGCGTGGCCCCGGTGACGATGAGCTTCGCCATCATCGAGTCAAAGGTTCCCGGAACGATCGAGCCCGACTCCACCCCCGAATCAACGCGCACACCCGGCCCCGCGGGCGGGGAGAACCTCAGGATGGTGCCGGGGGTGGGCAGAAAGCCGCGACCGGCATCCTCCGCATTCAGTCGAAACTCGAAGGAGTGTCCCGTCGGCGCCGGAGTCTCGGTGATCGACAGGGGCAGACCCTCGGCGATGCGGAACTGCTCGATCACCAGGTCAACACCCGTGGTTTCCTCGGTGACGGGGTGCTCCACCTGAAGCCGCGTATTCACCTCCAGAAACGAGATGGTGCCGTCGGCACTCAGCAGGAACTCAACCGTGCCGGCCCCGCGGTACCCGGCAGCTGCGCAGATATCGCGCGAGGCCGAGTGGATGCGCTCCCGCTGGCCGTCGGTGAGGAACGGCGCCGGGGCCTCCTCCACCAGCTTCTGGTTGCGCCGCTGCAACGAGCAATCGCGCGTACCGACGACCACAACGTTGCCGTGGGCATCGGCCACCACCTGCGCCTCGATGTGCCGGGGGCGGTCGAGAAACTGCTCCACGAAACACTCGCCCCGGCCGAACGCGGTAACGGCCTCGCGCACGGCGGAGTCGAAGAGCTCGGCCACCTCGTCGAGCCGCCACGCCACCTTGAGCCCGCGACCCCCACCACCAAACGCGGCCTTGATCGCGATGGGCAATCCGTGCTCCTCGGCAAAGGCAACCACTTCCCCCGCGTCGGCGACCGGGTCGGAGGTGCCCGAGACGAGCGGCGCACCCACCCGCTCGGCAATTTTACGGGCCGCGACCTTGTCGCCCAGCAGATCAATGGCCTCGGGACTCGGGCCGATCCAGGTGAGCCCCGCCGCCTCAACGGCGCGGGCAAACTCCGCGCTCTCCGAGAGGAAACCGTAGCCGGGGTGCACGGCATCGGCCCCGGATCGCACGGCGATCTCGAGCAGTTTCGGGATGCTGAGATAGGTATCCGCTGGCCGGTCACCCACCAGCCCGTACGCCTCGTCGGCGAGACGGACATGCACAGCATCGGCATCCGGGTCGGCGTAGACGGCCACCGAGGCGAGCCCGTAGTCGGCGCAGCCACGAATAATGCGCACGGCGATCTCACCGCGGTTGGCAATCAAAACTTTTTTCATGGGGGAGTGTCCTTGGGTAGTAGGGCGTGAGGGTCGGGGTGTTAGCCCAACTCGCCAAACGCGGTGACGGGATGAAACCGGATGCGCGCCCCGAGGGGAATCTGCCCGGCCAGGTTGAGATGGTGACTGGCCACGGCCCCGATCACGGGGTAGCCGCCGGTCAGCGGGTGGTCGGCGAGGAACAGCACGGGCTGTCCGTTCGGCGGAACCTGAATCGAGCCCACGACGGTGCCCTCGCTCGGCAATTCGCCCGCGATGTCGCGGGCGAGGGCCGCATCGCCCGCAAGCCGGAGGCCCACACGGTTGGACTGCGGGGTCACCGTCCAGGCCTGGCTGCACAGCAGCCGGAGCGCCTCGGGGGTAAACCAGTCGGTGCGGGGGCCCCACACCACGTCGAGCACCACCTCCTCGTTCGCGGTGGGGAAGTTGGGTGCGGTACCGGCCTCCAGGGCCACGGCATCCGCGGCCCCCAGAACGGCTCGCACCGGCAGCACGTCCCCCGGCGCAACGGGGGCGGGACCCACCGTGGAGAGGGTATCGGTAGAGAGACTGCCGAGCACGGGCGGCACCGCAAAACCGCCGCGTACCGCAAGATACGAACGGATGCCGTGCGTCGGGGTGCCCAGGTGGAGCGCCTCCCCGTTACCCAGCACAATCGGCTGGTAGGGGGCGGCGACCACGGAGCCGCCGTCAGGGAGCGTGACCGTGAGTGGGGCGTCCGCCCCGGTGACGGCGATCAGGGTGTCCCCCACGCTCACTACGCTCAGGCCACCGTCAACGACCTCCAGACAGGCGGTGTCGGAGGCGTTACCCACGAGCCTGTTGGCCACACGCAGCGAGGAGTGGTCGAGTGCCCCCGCGGCCGAAACGCCCTGACTGGCCCGACCGCGGCGGCCCAGGTCTTGATAGAGGGTCTGGATACCGGTGGCCTGCACCCGCAGGGCCGGAGCCGCAGGTGGAGCCGGGGCTGCGCTGCGCTCGGGCACAGTGGGCCGAGACTCGGCAGCCACCGCACTCACACCGGAGCGAACGCTCGCGGCCGCCTCCACAAAACGCACCCGGAACCCGGGCTGCAAGAGCGCGGGCACCTCGCGCGCCACATCCCACATCCGCTCGTCGGTCACCCCAATGATCTGCCACCCGCCAGGACTCGCCTGCGGGTATACCCCGCTGAACGTACCCGCCAGTCCCACGGCACCGGCCGGGATACGGGTGCGCGGCGTCAGCCGCCGCGGTACGTCGAGGGCGGGGTGGCCCCCCGTGAGATACGCAAAGCCGGGAGCAAACCCCGTGAAGGCCACGGTGTATTCACTCTCGGTATGCATGGCGATAACCTCGTCGGGCGTGACGCCCAGAATCCCGGCAACCTCAACCAGATCCGCCCCGTCGTAGCGCACGGGAACGGTCACGAGTCGACCCGTCGCGGCCAGGCGTTCGCCCCGACCGCGGGCACGAATATCCGCCACAATCTCAGCGGCGGACACGGCACTCGGCCGATAGCTCACGAGAAGAGTGCGGGCCGCGGGAACCAGCTCCACCACGCCCGAAATCGGCCGAGCCGTGAGGGAATCAAGCAGCGATAGTGTCTGCTCCAGACCGTCGAGCTCCACCAGCAGAGCATCGGTATTAACGGGTAAAAACCGCATGGCTAGCCACCAGCCCGTGCAGAATCGGGCGGAGGCGCACACGGGCGGAGGCCCACCCCGGCTCCGGCGAGCGCCGCGCGCACCCGGGTGGCCATCTCGACGGCCCCGGGGCTGTCCCCGTGCACACAGATCGACTCGGCGCTCATCGGAACAACGCTACCGTCAATCGCGGTGACGGTACCCTCCGTCACGAGCCGCACCATCCGCCGGGCCACCTCCTCGGCGTCGTGCAGCACCGACCCGGGCTCGCGGCGCGACACGAGTGCGCCCGCGGGCGTGTAGGCGCGGTCGGCGAAGGCCTCGGCAACGGTGCGCAGCCCGGCCTCGTCGGCGAGCCGCAGTACGGTTGAACCGGCGAGGCCCATCAGCACGAGGGAGGGGTCGCTCTCACGGATAGCGCGGATCACGTCCCGAGCCTGGCGCTCGTCGTGTGCAATCGTGTTGTAGAGCGCACCGTGCGGTTTCACGTAGGTGACGGCGCTGCCAGCCGCGCGGGCCAGGCCCTGAAGCGCGCCAATCTGGTAGATCACCTCGGCAACGAGATCGGCACTGTCAACATCCATCGCGCGCCGGCCAAACCCGGCCAGGTCACGGTAGGAGACGTGCGCACCGATGGCGACCCCGCGATCCCGAGCCCCCCGCACCGTGCGCAGAATACCGGCCGGGTCACCCGCGTGGAAACCGCACGCAATGTTGGCGCTCGTCACGAGACCGAGCATGGTGTCGTCGTCGCCCAGGCTCCAGCGGCCGAAGCCCTCGCCCAGGTCGCTATTGAGGTCAATCGTCATCCGCGTCACGACTAGACCCCCACGCCCAGGAAGGCAAAGATCGGGCCGACCGACACCGCACCCATGTACCAGGTGAGTGCGCACACCAGCGTTCCGAGCACCAGGAGGGAAACGGGATACCGGTAGCCGTTCATCAGGTCGCGCCGGAACCAGCCCACATACATAAAGATCGTGAGGCCAATCGGTAACACCAGACCGTTAAATCCCCCCGCAAACACGAGCAGAGCGGCGGGGGCCGTGCCAAGGAGCAGGTAGACGACGAGCGAGATCAGGATGAACCCCACAGTTGCCAGGTTGCGCCCGCGCTCCGTGATTCTGCCGTTGAAGACCGTGACAAACGAGATGGAGGTGTAGGCGGCCCCGATCACGCTCGTGATGCTGGCCGCCCACAGCACGAGACCAAACGCGCGCAGGCCAAACTCACCGGCCGCCGCCTGGAACGCCTGGGCCGCGGGGTTGGCGCCCGCACCGGAGGTGTCGATCACCACACCGCTCGCCACCACGCCAAGAATGGCAAGGAACAGAATGTAGCGCATCGCACCGGTCACCAGGATGCCGTTGAGGGCCGCCTTCGAGACCTGCGCAATATTGTCAACTGTGGCGGTGCCCGAGTCGAGTAGTCGGTGCGCCCCGGCGTAGGTGATGTACCCGCCCACGGTGCCGCCCACAATGGTTGTAATGGTGGCGAAGTTGATCTGGTCGGGCCACACGGTCTGCCGGAGGGCGTCACCGACGGGCGGGCCCGAGACGATGGCCACATAGACCGTGAGCAGGATCATCACGATTCCGAGCGTCACCACCACCCGATCAACGGCGACACCGGCCCGCTTCACGAGGAAGATGCTGATCGCCAGGAGCGCACTGATTAATCCGCCGATCTTGGGGTCGAGACCGAGCAGCGCATTGAGGCCCAGACCGGCACCGGCCGTGTTGCCCACGTTAAAGACGAGACCGCCGAAGATCACGATGACCGCGAGCAGGTAGCCGCTGCCCGGGATGGCCGCGTTGGCCAGGTCTGCCGCGCGCTTTCCGGTCACGGTCACGATGCGCCAGATGTTGAGCTGCACCACGAAGTCAATCACAATTGAGGCGAGGATGCCGAACGCGAACGCGGCCCCCATCGTCGCGGTGAAGGTGGCCGTCTGGGTGATGAAGCCGGGGCCAATCGCGGAGGTTGCCATCATGAAGATTGCGCCGACCAGGGAGGCCCGGCGGGCCCGGGCAAACGTGGCCGCCTGCGCACCCACGCCGCCTGCGGTGGTGGCGGCTGCGGTGGTGTCGGGGGCCTCGGCCGCCGAGGGGTGTCGTGGCTCAGTCATCTGTTTATCCGTTTCTCTCGAAAAGTGAGCGGTCGTCCCGAGGGCGTCGTTGCCAGCGGAAAGTGTAGGGGTGATCGAGACAGCATACATTTGGTGAACAAGATTCCAGTAATTGTTGAGCAATCTGCGCGTTGAATCTTTATTTAATGAATACTTGTCCAACAAAACGGTGAGATTCTTGTCCTCCCGTTACACTTGCCGGGTGACAGCAGAACACCCCACCGGCTCACCCCCTGCGGGCACCACCCACACCGCCTACCCGCCCGGTCTCGCCGACCAGGCCGCCGAAACCATCCGGCAGCGGCTCATCGCGGGCGAGCTTGTACCGGGCCAGCAACTCTCCGAGGCCGCACTGAGTGACGACCTCGCGATCTCACGCAACACCCTGCGCGAGGCATTCCGAGCGCTCACCTACGAGGGTCTGCTCACGCACCAGCACCACCGTGGCGTGTTCGTTGTGGTGCCCACGATCGCGTCAATCATCGACATCTACCGGGTGCGCCGCATCATCGAATGCCAGGCGCTCACCCAAGCGCTACCCAAACACCCGGCGGGTGAGCGAATGCGCACGGCCAGCGCTGAGGCCCTCCGACTGCGGGATGCCGGCGACTGGGTTGGCGTCGGAACCGCCAACATGGAGTTCCACTCGGCCATCGTCTCACTCGCCGACAGCCAGCGCCTCGACGCCCTCTACGCCAACGTTTCGGCCGAACTGCGCCTCGCGTTCAGTCTGCTGGATGATCCCGAATTTCTACACGGCCCCTACGTGGACCTCAACACCACCATCGACACCCTCTACGCCGAGGGGCGCACCGCCGAGGCGGGGGTCGCCCTCAACGACTACCTCCTCCAATCGGAGCGCACGGTGCTCGCGGCCTACACGCGGCACGGCGCGTAACCCGTCGCCCACGACCGCCGCGGGACGCACCCCGCGGCCCGCGCTACCCGTGCGTCGGCGTCACGTATCCCAGATGCGCCCCACGCATACCGTGCGCCCGGTTCACGATCTGGGCCCGGCCGGGCACCGACTGCACGGCTTTGAGCTTACCGATCAGCTGCCCCTCCTCCGGGTTACCGGAAAGCAAGATACCCGTCACCCCCAGGTCGGTCATGCCCTGGATCATCGGGTCGTAGCTGGCGCGACTGGCACCGCCACTACGACGGGTCATGATGACGTGCATCCCCACGTCTGCGGCCTGGGCGAGCAGGGGAACAATGGCCTGCAACGGGTTGCCCTGGGAGGTAGACACCAGGTCGTAGTCGTCTACCAGGATGAACCCCTCGGCCCCCGTCCACCACGAGCGCGAGCGCAGTTGCTCCGGCGTCACATCGGTGCCGGGCAGTCGGCTGCGGAAGAACGAGGAGAGCTCGTTCATCCCGCTGAGCGCCGCCTCGTGGGTGGTGAGGTAGGCACCCAGGTAGTCGTCCGGGATCTCCCCGAGTAGCGCACGGCGGAAATCCACGACAAATATCTTGGCCTCCTGCGGCGTATAGAGTCGTCGAATTTCGCTCGCGTAGCTGCGCAGCATGGAGGATTTCCCCGAACCAGAGTCACCGTAGAGGTAGAGGTGGGGCTCCACCAGGGGGTCGATGCCGATGGGGGCGAGGTTGGCCTCGTCGATACCCAGCCAGATAGTGCGCTGCTCGGGCGGGGCCAGGGCGCGAATCTCATCCATCGAGATCATCTCCGGGAGCAGGCGCAGCTTGGGGCCGACGGGGCCGTGCCAGGCATCCTGCACCGTCGCCATCAGATGCTCCACTCCCGAGGCAAGGGAGGTGTGGTCACCATCACCGTCAATGCGAGGTAAGGCCGTGAGCATCTGGTGGGCAGTGGCGGTAATCCCCCGACCGGGGGCTTCAAGGGGCACGTTGAATGCGGACTTACGGTCAAGTTCCGAGTCGGTTGGGTCCCCCAAGCGCAATTCCAGTCGGGTCCCCATCAGGTCCTTGATATTGGCCCGCACGTCCATCCAACGCGCGGCGGTGAGGACCACGTGCACCCCAAATGTGAGGCCGCGACTTGCCAGGTTGAGCACAAGCGGTTCAAGACTCTCAAACTCGGTGCGCACCGTGGCCCAGCCGTCCACAATCAGGAAAATATCGCCGTAGCCATCATCAGCACGCCCGGATTCTCGCCACTGACGGTACGTCTCAATCGAGTCGATCCCGTTATTTCGGAAGTACTGCTCGCGGTTGTTAACGATGCCGGTGACCTCGGCGAGTAACCGCCGCACCACCTCGGGCTCGTTGCGACTCGCCACACCGCTCACATGCGGGTAGCTCGCCAATGGGCTGAAGGTACCCCCACCAAAGTCGAGGACGTAGAACTGCACCTCAACGGGCGTGTGGGTGAGCGAGAGCGCCACCATAACGGTGCGGGCCAGGGTGCTCTTCCCCGTGCGGGGGCCACCAACGATTGCCATATGACCGGCCGCACCGCCGAGTGAGATCGTCAGATTTTCGCGCCGCTGTTCGAGCGGGCGGTCCACCGTACCGAGCGGGACAACCAGCTCGCCAGCATCACGCCAGGTGCGCGAGACGAGGCCCAGTTCGGGGTCAATTGTGAGATCGGGCATGAGCTGATCCATGGTGGCGGGTACCACGAGAGGTGGGAGCCAGACCTGGTGGGCGCTGGGGCCGCGGCCGCGCATCCGCTCAACCGCCAGCTCGAAGGTGCTGCCATCCTCCTCCGGTTCTGGAGTACTCTCAGGTTCGACCGGGGCCAGCTCGCGCGCGTCAATGCGCTGAGCCACGGGGGCAGCGGTAAAGGGCTCAATCTCCAGCTCGGCACTCGACACAACCCCCGGACCCACGGATCGGCGACGACGCGACTGGGGCGGACCGGATACGTAGGATGCCCGAAACTGAATCATGGTGGTCGTGTCGGGTTTGAGGTACCCAACACCCGGCATCGGCGGCAGGGTGTAGGCATCGGCCACGCCAAGCACCGCGCGTGACTCCGCGGCCGAGAAGGTACGAAGGCCGATGCGATAGGAGAGGTGCGAATCGAGACCCTTCAGCTTTCCCTCCTCCAACCGCTGCGAGGAGAGCAGCAGGTGCACCTGGAGCGAGCGCCCCAGCCGACCAATGTTCACAAATGTTTCCACGAACTCGGGCTTGGCCTCCAGGAGCTCGGAGAACTCGTCGGCCACGATGAGCAGGGCCGGTAACGGGTCGAGGTCGGTGCGCCCGTTCATACGCGCCTTTTCGTAGTCGCTCACATTGGCGAAGTTACCGGCGGAGCGCAGTAACTCCTGGCGGCGCACCATCTCGCCCTGCAGCGCATCCTGCATTCGATCAACCAGCGTGAGTTCCTCACCCAGGTTGGTGATGATCGCCGAGACGTGCGGCATCCCCGCCATTCCGGCAAATGTGGCCCCACCCTTGAAGTCAACCAGCACAAAGTTGAGCTGCTCGGGCGAGTGAGTCAGGGCGAGGGCCAACACCAGGGTGCGTAGCACCTCCGACTTGCCGGAGCCCGTGGCCCCGATGATGAGGCCGTGCGGCCCCATCCCCTGCTGGGCAGACTCCTTAATATCGAGGGAAATCGGGATGCCCTCCGTGGTGAGACCGATGGGCACACGCAACCGGTCGCGCTGCAGGCGCGGCTTCCACACCACGTCAAAATCGAGGTCGCGCACATCGCCAATACCGAGCAGATCAACCAGCTCAGCGGAGGTCGCGGCGCGCGACTCCCCCACCTCGGTACGGGTACCGTTAAACATCGGCATGAGTCGGCGGGCGGCAGCCTCAGCCTCCTCCACCGTGATCTGGTCGGCACGGATCTCCTCTCGCGTCTCCCCCACCGCAATAACGTTCATGGGTGGGCGACCCGCCTCGTCGAGGGGCGGGTGCTGCTCAACGGTGAGCCGCAACCGCAGCGGGTCCTCCACCTCCTGCCACCGGGTGGGGAGCTCAATCACGGAGACGCCCTGCACGCCGTCCTCCGTCACCACCGGGTTGCCGAAAGGCACGTGGCCACCGTCAACCACAATCAGCAGGTGCGGAGTGAGCTGAGACCTTTTACCACGGCCAAAACGGGGACGCTCGGAAATATCTTTGGGCAGCAGATCAACAATCTCCGACAACACCGGCGCAATCATACGGGCCGGACCCACGCCATCGGTCGTGTGCTGGGAGTGGGTGTGCGGTAACCACTTGGCCCACTCCCACTCGGCAATCGAGTTCTCCCCGGCAATAATTGCGATCTGCAGATGCTCGGGGCTGTGCAGCGTAGCGGCCTGGATGACCATGGCGCGAGCGAGCGAGCGTAGATAGGGCTCGTGGGGGCCCACAATCTCCACGCGTGAAAAGTTGGTGAGGTCGGCGGATCGCGGCAGATCGTGTTGGTGTTGGTGGGTGACCATAAAACGGTGTGCGGCCGAGGCCGCCACCGGGTCAAGCTGGGCTAGTGGGGGCAGATCGGGCGATTCCAGGGTGAGGCACAACGGCTGACTGGACAGACCTATCCGCACGCTCATGAAGTCGGAATCATCGGACGAACGCTCCCAGACGCGACTGCGTTCCTCAGCCACGTAGACAAGAGATGCCGGATCCGGGTCAACCCAGTAGGCCGACTTCCGCTGCTGCTTTGCCGCCACCCGCACCGTCTGTCGAAGCTCGGTGAGGTACATCAGATATTCGCGGCGCGCAGCCAGGATGCCCGCCACCCGCTGCGAACGCTGCCGCCAGCCGTTCACCGCCACAAACCCGAGCGATGACATGAGAAACATGCCGCCGGTGAGCAGGCCGGTGGGGCCGGAATTATTCATCGACACCATGACAATGGCACCCACGCTGCCGAGCATGGGCAGCATGGAACTCAGCAGTGTGCTAATACCGTCACCAGGTTCTAGCTCCGGCGGCGTTTGAATCGACAATTTACCCGATGGCACCTTGGGGGGCGCGACTCTGGGGGTTCCACGGGTTGGGTCAGACATGGCGGGGGTTCCTCACAATCCAGCATTTACTATACCGTCGTGCTCGCACGATTTTCTGGGGCACAGCGGCTACAACGCCCAGCGCACGGTGTTAGCGTCTTCGGCACGGTCGTAGCGCAACTCGGCCCCGGCGAGCGCCGTGATCGCGTCGGTAAGCACCCGCACCATTCGGTCAATCTCGGCACCCCACTCGGCCTGAGCATCCGCATAGGCCTGCTGCGCCGCGCCGGTCCACTCGCGGCGCAGAATGGCCACCCGGCCATCGAGATCCGCGAGTAGGTCGCGGATCTGAGCCACCGCAGACTCCAAACGCGCGGCGAGAACGGTAATCTCGCCCTCCTCTACCCTGATGAGCGCACTCATTCGTCACCTACCTTACTTACCCAGTTGATCGCGGATATCGTCCAGCCGTGCGTACAGCTGGGAGTTGAGATTCTGGATGTCCACGAGCGGATCCGTCTCCTCTCCGCTCGCCTCCACCTGCTGCACCAGGTCTTCGCGCAGGGCGGCAATGCGCTGCTGCGATGTCGCCCGCAGCGCCTGCGCCTCGGTGGAATCATCGGTCCCACTGAAAATGTCGCGCACGCTGGTCTGGTTGAGGTCGAGTCGATGTTGAATCTTGCGCCACTCCGGCCCCAGGTCACCGCGCCGCGCCGCGATGGCCCGAGCCTCGTCGTGTGCGGCGTCGCGCTCAGCGGAGCGGCTCGCCTCGTCAACTACCTGGGACAGCATCAGCTTGATCTCACCCAGGGAGGTCTCCACCCGCGCGTTGAGGGCCGCAAGGTCGCTGAAGAAGTCGTCCGGTGAATTCACGAGACCACCGACCCAGCCGTCTTCTGGCCCACGTATTCCGCAAGATCCTCCAGCACCCGGACGGCAGGCAGAAGCTTCTCTCGCGCGTCAGCGAAACCCTCGATTGCGTCAAGGATGAGGCTGAGTGCCCGGTTAATCTTCGTTACCCACCCCCTGATCTCCCGGACCCCGGAGAGCGTATCGCCCCCGGTAACAACCCCGCCGACCCCGGGAACCGAGGCCTCCAACGCCAGTCGGAGAAGCTTCTCTGCGATCAATTCGAGGAGCTGAGCGATCAGTGCACAGGCTTCCTGGGCCACCGAGCCAATTGCGGAGAGCAGCCCGGAGACGTCGTCGCACGCGGCGCTCAAACCCACCACAGCCTCGCTCACGGTGAGGATAGTCGCTCGGAAAGCATCCGCCGCCCGCCCCTGCCAGGTGGTGACCTGTTCGGGTAGCTGCGAGAGGTTACCTGCCACCTCTCTGAGAGCCCGACCTGCGTGTGACCACCCCCCGGCAGCAGAGCCGATAGCCTGCCAGTCACCGCTCAGCGGCGTGGTGATGCACTCCTCCAGGATACTGAACCCGAGGAGCTGCTCGGCCAGCCAATCGACGCTGCCGAGCAGAGGCGCGGCACCCCGACGAAGGTCGTCAACAAACGTCTCACCCGGATGAGGGAGCACCAGGTAGGAGGACGCGTCGCTACGCTCCACAACCCCCACCGACCCGCCCCGCCAGCCGGATACCCCCTCCTGGGCATCGGCTAAGGAGCCCCCGAAAAGGTTCTTAAGCCCCTCCCCGCCACCCCACGCGGGCATTTCACCATACGTGGATGCTGCGCGACTCTGCGCGCCACCAAGCGTCGGCGGTATCTCGCGAGGATCTGGGTAGGAGCGCAGAGACTCCCCCAGTTCGGCCATCACTCGGGAAAAATCCTGATGAGCGGCCACATCGGCGGCAAGATACGCATCGACGGTATCGTGGGTCGCGCGAGCGCCCCACTCCACAACTGACTCGACCGCGCGGAGCGCTCTGCCGCCGAGAGACACGGCCGCCGCTGAGAGTGGGTAAACCGCTTGTAACAGGAGGCCCATCTCGCCCGAGGGGATGCCGCATGTATTCATCACATAGGCACGGATAGCCGTCACATGGCCCTGTTGCCGGGTGACAACCTGGCCGACGAGGGCAAGCTCGGCGTAATCGACTTCCATCGTGATTCCTTCTGTGAACGGACGACCCCCCGCCTTCACCTGCCGCTGCACGTCTCCCTCCGTGTCGCATCTCCGGGGCTGCCCCGCGGGGCACCACCACCACGACGCGTGTTCCGTGTGGGCATTGGGTTGATCATTCCACGCACCTCCGACAATCTGCAAACCAATCAGGGTCACCTGTGGATAAGCAGCAGTCGCACGCGATTGTTAGGGAGCGGTGAAGGCGCTCACCGCGAAGATGCGTTCACCAATGCGCACCCGGTAGTTCAGCGGAACCCGAACCTTGTCACCGTGGGGGACGGGTGTGGGCACGCCCTGCTCGTCGATGAGGTCGGTACCGTTCGTCGAGGTGCGGTCAATGACCCACAGCTCGCCAGCCACAATTTCAAATTGAAGATGGGCCTTGGACACCGTGAAATCGGGATCCTGCACCGCGATCATACGGAGATCGGCGTTGGCCGATTTGGGCTTCCGCCCAATGAACCCACTACAGGGGATCACAAGCTGTTCCCGCTGCCCCGTATCAAAGGTGAGGACGAGGTGGGTCGCCGTACGACCCGATTCGGGATGCTCGGGGGGTGACTGCCGGATACGGGCCGACACCCTCTCGTCGAGTGAGGCGACCCGCTGAGCCACCACATCCTCCCGTACCGTGCCGGTGACACCACGCGGCTGATAAACGGGGACTCCCACAATAGTGGCCTCCGCACCATCCACAGGGGGTACAACGGTCGGCCGGGGAACGTCCGCGGCAACTGGGCTCGGTGCATCCACCGGGCGTGACCAATACGTTGGAGCCGCGGTGGATACCGGTAGGACTGCGGCCAGGCCGGGATCGGACCCCGCTACCCCGCCAGAACCGACCGACCCTTCCCCCAGCGGAGAATGCCCGGTGACCCTCATTGCGCGGGAGCGGGCCGAACCGCCACTGCCCGACTCCGACATGTCGTAGTCCCCCGACGGGGGACCACTGGGCGGCCCCAGCGGACCGGCGAAAGTCGATGGGCTCACTGACGGAGGTGTGAGCACCGCCGGTAAGACAGGCGCTGAGGAAACAGGCACTGAAGAAACAGGCGCTGCCGAGCGGCTCTCCTGGGGGTGCACCGGGGGGTGCGGGGAGGAAGCCTCGGCCAATGCCTGACGCCGAGCGGCCCGTTGCTCGGCGCTCAGCCGTGGAGCTGGCTGGTTCAGGAGGTGATGCCGGTGGGGCGCGGTGGGAGTCTCGCCCGCCGCCGGGACGTTTGCCGCAGAAGCGACCTGCCCCGGATGGCCCGCGAAGCTGACATTGACACCCGGAGAACCCCTCGATTCCTCTGGTTGAATCGGGTGATTGGGCAGCGACGGAGGGAGCGCGTCACGGCGGGTGGCGGAGGGCCACGACTCCACCGGCAACGGGGCAGACGGCCGTGGTTCGGAGTGAATCTGCGGCGCACGAGGCATCTCCGGCACCGTAACCACCTGCGGCACCGTAACCACCTGCTGAGCAACCGGTACCTGAGATGGAGCCGATACCTGACCGATAACCGACGGTTCGGGTGTCACCCCTGCTGGTGAGCCTGCCTCGGGATGAGCAACCGCCGAGTGCGGAACAACCATCTCGGGTACCACAGGCGATGACGAGAAGGTCGGCGACTGGGGCATCACGGGCACCATAGGCGCGGCAGAGTGCACCGGGACTTCCTGCGGAACTACGCGCGGCGGGCTCTGTGGAGCAACCCGCGGCGCGCCCTGCGGAGCAACCCGCGGACTGGAGATTCCCACCCCATCGATGTCGGCAGCGGACGGAATTCCCTGCCCGATCTGCTCTGTCTGCTCTGTCTGCGGGATGCTCGCCACCCAGGGCGACCCCTGACCCATCGTCACCATGGGGGAGGTCGCACCGGACGACATCAACGGCATCGCCGGGTGGCTCCCGGGTAGGGGAACCGGGGGAACGGATGCCGACTCATCCCGATCAGGAATAGCGCGCGGGTCTGCTGCGACCGCACGCTGGCCGCCACCGTTCGAGGAGTCGGGATTGAGGTGGGTCACCTGTGGCGAGGAATAGTGTGGCATCGGGTAGGACGGGAGGGAGTTATCCACCATCGGCATCTGCCCGGCCTGCCCAACGGGCACCACCATCTGCTGGGGCATTGCGTACTGTGGCGCGGCCTGGGCTCGTTGGGCCGCATTATGCGCTTGCTCACGCTTCGTGGGCACCCGCACGGAAAATGTGCGCGCGACCTTATCCGGCCACCCCTGGCGGCGTCCAGACGCATCCCAGGCCGAAGACCCCACCATGACCCACGCACCGACGCCGACAACAACAAACCCGGCACCCGTAGTGAGTGAGCGCAGCAGCGCCCGCAGCACCCCGGGAGCATCGGGGCGATCAGCGCGGGTGGTGCGGATACCCAACAGGCTGTTTCCGAATGTCCGACCCCGGACAGCTTCCCAGGCCCAAATTCCCACCGCAATCTCACCCGAGCCAAGGGTCCCGTAAACAACGCTTGACGTGGTCAGGCCAACGATTAACCCGACCACCAGCACGATGACGACATCAACTGTGAACGCGGCCAACCGTCGTCCCGTCCCGGCCGGGGTGAACCCGTCAAAACCGGGCCCCAGGAGGGGACCACCGCTTCGCGGTGCCGCCTCGACACGAGCCAAGCCAGCCGGGCCCTCCGCCGCTGGGGCAACTCCGGGAAAGGTCCCGGGAGCGAGATACCCACCCGGGGCCACGTAAGCCGAGGCGGCGATCGGAGGCTGGGCCACTCCCGTTGGTACCTCGCCACGCAGAGCAAGTGGCGTGCCACAGCGGATGCAGAAGGCAACCGACGGAGGGAGAGCCTGCCCGCACTTGTAACAGACGAGATCGGTCTCGGGGTGGTGTGTCATCGTCATCGAGACACCACCCCCTGCACAATCGCGATGATGTTGGCGGCGATCAGGGCAGCGGGCAACGCTAGTACGGTGGTGAGCGCCTCCACGATATCGGCTGTTCGAGACAACGACATGGATTGGACGCCGCGCGAAATGGGAACGGTCAGCGCGCCTATCCCGAGCGCCATCAACAGCAGAATCGTCACGAGCCACACCAAGGTGGTGTCTCCCCAGACCTGGGTGGCGGTGAAGGCCAATTCAACAAGGACAACGGCCGCGCCAGCTCGCGGCACCCAGCGCGTGATACCGGCGGTGGCAACCCGCGGTCCGAGAAGCAGTGCCACCGCAATACTGACAGACATCACGATGGCTCCGATACGTACAACGAGATCGTCGGGAAGCTCACGAAAAACAACCGGGAGCATAACAGCCGGGAGAGCACTAATGATGATCGTGCCCGTGGCTAACTGTGCGTTGGCGTTGAGGATGAGGCCGCCCACCGAGAGCGAGCGCACCGGTTGAGAACCTTCCGGCGGCCGACCACGCACCGTCCATCGGGTGCTCGAAAACTGCTCGTACTCGATGAATTGCCCATCGGGAACCGTCAGGCACGTCGTCGGGAGCAGGCGAAGCCCGAGCGGTGCGGCACCCGCAGCAACAGCGGCGGCAACGGCAGCAGGCCAGTTGACCAGGAGGGTCAGGCCCCACATCCCCGCCAGGATCGTCAGCACGGTGAGGAGGGTTCCCGTAGCTCCCAGCGGGGAGGCAGCGACGCAGCGAAGGTGAACCAGACCAGCGGCCAGTGCGGCGGCCACAAGGCCGCAGAAAACCGCAAGATGCGGGGCCGCAGTTATCGTCGGCGAGATTGCGGTAAAACCCGCGGTAAATGCGACAAGGGGGGGCACCGTGAGCGCGCTCACACGCGCGTGACCCACGGAATAGCGAGTGGATGACAGTACACACACAAACGCGACGGCCACAAAAACAGTTGCCACAAGCGCCCGCCACTCGGCAAGCAACGGGCCGTTGCGCCCAACAACGAGGTCAAGCCAGCCGTTTACGACGGTGAGGAGGGCCGCCGCCGCGATAAACAGCCAGACAGCACGGTGCAAGCTTGATGCGGCGGTGGCGCGCATCCGGTCGCTTTCGGTGGAGGCCGTGAGCGAGGCGAGGTCAACGACGGTTACCAGGGTGCCCTCTACGATAGCCGCAGAGGGGGGCTGAGAGAGGTCGATCCGCTGCCCATCCACCCCAATGGCGAGGGCGGTATGCGGCTGGGTAGCCAATCCGAGGTGCCGCAGCGTTGTACCGAGCGGAACGTCTGAAGGAACAGCCACATCGTGCCGACTCATACCGTGAGCGATCACGATGCGTCGCCGCTCGGCGAAGGTCTTGCTCACTCACCCGCTCCTTAGCTTCTGTTCCCACCCGACCCCCCACAACCGTGCACGGAGGTAGATAGCAGAAACGCCAAGGGGGGTGCGTATTACGGCAATTATAGCTCCGGCACGAACCGGCACCCCGCGCGATACGCGCTTGTGGATAACAGCCACAGGCGAGCGGCAGGGGACAGCCTGGCGCGACCGAGACTAGCCACGAGCCCGACTGGTCACAAGCGACTGGGCATCGACAACGGCACTCGCACGTTTCACAACCGTTTCGGCGGCGTTCCGTTTCTGGGCGGCCCGGATCACCTCGACGATGATGTGGGTGGGCATCCGGAAGTACATGTCACCACCGGCAAGCGAGCGGAAACGCACCCGAACCGCATCAACAACCGGGCCGCCAACGCCGTGTGCGGCGGCCATCTGGGTAATATCGCGGGCAAACTCCGGGCCGGACGCGTCAAGGAAGGCCTCGGGAGATGATCGCAGCGTAGCCCGGTACCACGCGAGGGGCAGTTCGTTCAGTACGAGTCTCGTGATCGACGGGTACAGCATCACATTGACCACCGCCCAGAGCGAGGCGAGTGCTAACACCCACGGGGGAAGAGCGGATTCTGGATGCGCATCCGAGTACACACTCGCCACGACCACCGTTGCCCCAAACCCACTCGGCACAATATAGGGGAGCAGCCGCCACAAACGCTCAATACGGCGCAGGGTCGGCATACTCATTCGGTCGGCACACGCGGCCGAGAGCCCCCATCGGGGCTCGTTCGGAGCGCAACTCAACTCACGAGGCACCCCACCGAGCGGATGGTCGTAACCGTAACGGGTGCTCAGGCTCGCCGCGGATAACTCTCGCTTCTCCACGGCAAGCCGAACAACCTCATGGGCCGCAACCTCGGGGAGAAAACGATATTTCTCACGCACCAGCATCACCGCCGTAGGGCTGTACCGCAGGCTCCCCTCCCGGTCGTGCCGATCCGTGAGAAACTCAGCATCAAGCGTGTCAAGAACGCGCTGAGTGTCCGAGCCAAAGGCCTCCTCGAACCAGGAGGTAGCGCGATGGCGATGGTGCCAGCGAATGCCCACGCACACCGCGGAGAACAGGCTTCCAGCAGCACAGAGCACGAGGAACACAACCAGGGTGAATACCGCAGGGGCCGTACCCTCCAGAGAAGCTAGGCGCACAACCAACGGCATCACGGCCGAAGCCGCAGCAACGCCGAGCAGGCCCACAAGAACAGGGACTCCCCACGCGTGGCGGTGCGGCATAAGCACGATATCAACCTTTATTTCTCGCCCCCCTGACGAACACGGCAAGTGTAGGCCGATCCCGAAAGATTCAGCGACCACTCGATTGTTTTTAGTGGAAAAACGCCTTTATTTAACCCTCATAACCACCCTTAACCGGCCCTGTGATATCGCCCTGTGATCCGAATAGCCCGAACGAAACCCTCTGTCACTGAAAGGCGGGAGATAGCCCCCTGGATAAAAGAATCTGGGGAATTGAGGTGAATCAGAGAGCGCCTGTGCGAGAGAACACACAATCGGTGCGGATAAAATTTATGTCGTTGCGGGAACTATGGCGACGCTGCAATAGTCTCCGCAACGAACTCGTTATATGACCGGCTGGCGACGCTGCGAACCGTTATAACGCTGTTCCGATTCAGATACTAGATCTGGAAACGGTTGGAGGACGAACTGTCACCAGAGACATAAGACTGAGACATTTCCTCAGTCTTACGCGCAATCTGCTCCAGCAACTGCTGCATCTCAGAAAGCGACGCGGACCACTTGCGCTGAGCCTCGTCGTAGGCCTTCTGCGCCTGACCATCCCAGGAGGCACGGAGCTTACCCACCTCAGACTGGAGAGTATCAAGCTGTGAACGGATGCCGGTGGCACCGTTGCGAATCTGGTTGGACAGCGCCGACACCTGCGCCGGGTTTACTGACATTGACTGCATAATTACACTTCCTTTACACGCTAAATGAGACACCCGGACACTCCGGGTAAAAACTCTGGGGCGATGAGGGCTTAGGCACCATTCATCATCGAATTGAGACCGGAAATAGTGGAACGGTGTTCCTCCTCGGTCCGCGCCTGGTCCTTCTCGGTGCCGGAAAGTGCGGCCTCAAGAGTGACCAGGGTTTCGTTAAGTTTGCGCGCCTGCTCGTCCCAGCTGGTCATCAACGTGGTGAAAGAGCCGGCAGCAGAGCCGCGCCAGAAACCCCGAACCTGCTCAATTTCGTTGCGCACATTTTTGGTCTGCTGATCGATTCCGGCTTTAGCCTCGCCAACAGCCTGCGCTCCGCGGCGTAGGGCACCTTCTTCAGCTGAGATAACTCCAGCCATAGTTGTTCACTTCCTTTTCTCAATTCAGAGCCCGAAGGCAAGCAAAAAGGGCGCTTCGAATTACTCGAATCGCCCCCTGGCAGTTGTGGCACATCCCGTCACAGAGATTTACCGAAACTAGGGCCACACTAACGGACCCTCGGACGACGACGCAAAGCGGTTCCCTGCCATCCCTCCAAGAAAACACTGGAAAATCAACATATTTCTCTGTGAAAAAAAGAAGGTAACTCCCCGAATTAACCAGTAAAGTCGCCTTTTCCCACTCGCCGACCGGTAACCACTCAACGCCGGGGTGACCTGTCTCCACACCTCCAAAAACTGCCCGGTTTATGCACAGGAGGCCACCAAGGAGACCTCAGCGTGCACCCATGTTTGGCGGGTGGGGTACTGTACAAGTGGCACAGCAAAGACGCCAGACCCACTCGCCAACAGGCGGGCGTCCCCCGCTGAGCGGCCCCCCAATACCAGTCGCAGCGCCATTTTTACGTTCGAGAACAATGTATCCAGGACAGCGATGACCCCTCCCCCCTCCCCCGGCGGGACGACCAGCTCGCTCATCCGAATTACCGTGATGAGCAATGACCGTCGTCTCGACATCGGACTACCCGCGACGACCCCGCTCGCCGAAATGATCCCGGGCTTTGCCCGCAGCCTCGGAGTGCTCTCGCCCGACCTCGTCCACGGCGGGTACTCCCTCCTCCGAGCGGACACCACCGTGCTCGATGCCAATCGAGGGCTCTCGGTGCAGAGTGTGAAGGATGGCGACATCCTCACACTGACCTCTGGGGCACTCCAGCCCGACCCGATGATCTACGACGACGTCGTTGAAGCCGTCGCGGATGCCGTCGAAAAGCAGCACCGCCCGTGGACCGCACACGACAGCGCCACCACCGCGCTCGCGACGAGCACCGCGTTTTTGATCGCGGGCGCGCTGTTGCTTCTGGGGATCGGCCGCGAAGTGGGCCTGGCCGCGTTGATTGCGGGCTGCGCCGCCCTACTCATCGTCACGGCAAGTGCCGTCCTGAGCCGAATGAACCAGCCGCAGGCGGGGCAGGTACTCTCACTCACGGCGGCGGTCTTCGGAGCGGTCAGCGGTTACCTCGCGGTACCCTCAGAGGCTCCCTGGGGCTGGAACATCGCCGCAGCCGGTGCCGGGGCCGCGGTTGTGGGGATTATTGCGGCAATTATTGTGAACTCCCACAAAGAAATCAGCTTTATTCCCACGATCGGGGGTGTGATCATTGCAAGTGCGGCAACGGTATCGGCCGTCACCAGCGCCGACCCGGGTGCGGTCTTTGCGATGACCCTGGCGGTGTCGGCCACGCTGGGAAACGGCATCCCGTGGCTTGCCCTCTCGTCATCCCGCATCCGCGTGACCTCGCCGCAGACCGATATGGAGATATTCCAGGACCCACTCCCCCTCAACACCGCAGATATCACGGCCAGGTTTATCGTGGGACGGCGCGTTCAGATCTCCCTGC
The DNA here is from genome assembly GCF_006716695.1 of Klugiella xanthotipulae. GTDB lineage: Bacteria > Actinomycetota > Actinomycetes > Actinomycetales > Microbacteriaceae > Klugiella > Klugiella xanthotipulae. Next base: position 75,999 of record NZ_VFPN01000004.1, on the reverse strand, counting down.
GGGCGGCCCTCGGCCTCGTGGCCCTCGCCTCGACCCCGATTGTGGTGGCCTCGGGTGTGCCCGGTGCGCTGCTGTGCACGCTCTGCTTTGTGGGCACCATGCTGGGTGCGCGGCAGACCTTTGCCCGCAGCGATGTGCTCATCGTGATGGGGACCGGCGTGGCCGGGCTCCTTCTCACCGGGTTATCGGCGGCGCTCGCGCATCCTGAGTGGCGTGAGTTTTTGGTGCTCACCCTGGGCGTTATCGCGACCCTGCTGGTGGGCCTCACCCTGCTCTCCACCAAGCCGCATATGCGATTGGGGCGGATCGCCGACGGCGTTGATCTTTGCGCTCTCGCACTCCTCCTCCCGCTCGGTGTCACCGTAGCCCGGCTCGGATAGGACCGCTATGGCGACCAAAAAAGAACTTATCCAGGCCCAGGGATATAGCCGTCGGCGACTGCTCACCGCGTTTGTGAGCGGTGCCCCCGGCGGTAAAGAGCTGGAACCGGCCAAGCCACTGCGCGCGGTTGTCGCGGGTATTGCACTGTCTGTATTGGTGCTCGTCGTGAGCGCGATCATTGGCTTCATCAAGCCGGGACTCCCCGACGGTTGGGAAAACAACTCCCTGCTCATCGTGAAGGACAGCGGGGCTCGCTACGTCACCAAAGATGGGACGCTCTATCCCGTCATCAACACCACCAGCGCGCAACTGGTGATCCCTGCGGACTCCTACAACATCATCACGGTCACGGCAGACACGATTGCGACGGTACCGCGCGGTGGCGTCATCGGTATCCTCGGTGCCCCCGACTCGCTGCCGACAGCCGACGACCTCATCACCTCCCGGTGGGCCAGCTGCATCGTGGAGGATGGCAGCCAGTTCACGATGCTCACACCGCGGAAGGCGGTCACACAGCCCACATCGGATGCCGTGCTCGCCCGTCAAGACGATAACCTCTACCTCGTTGTTGGCGGTTACCGATACCTGATCAGCACGACAGACACCTCGGGTGTGCGCCGCGCCATCGGCATGGACCAGGTCACTCCCATCACGGTGGATGCCCGGTGGCTAAACCTCTTCTCCGCCGGTGCGACGATCTCAACGCTGACTATCCCGGACGCGGGGAAAGCTCCCCCCACCCCGGTCACGGTCGATTCGACCTCCCTCCGGGTGGGCACGATATTACACCCCCAGGGACTCGCCGAAGATAAGCGATACATCCTCACCGCCACGGGAGAATTGGCGCGTCTCACGCCACTGGCATATCAGCTGTACTTGATCGGTGCGGGTGCCGGTGCGGACGAGATTGACGTTCCGCCCGCGGTCATCAAAAACCTGAACACTGCCGCCGCCGAGGCCGCCCCCGAAAATTGGCCGGACGACATCGTTACCCCGGCCCGTTCGGATGCCGCAGCCACCTGCGCCACGGTCGCCCCCAGCTCGGGCAAGGGCCCCTCGGTTGAGCTCTCCATACTCGCAGACGAATCACCCCTCAGTGGTATCGAGAACGAGATTACGGTACCACCCGCGCGTGGCGCGCTCGTGCGAGCAATCGGCGCGGGTGCCCCAAACGCGGGCAGCCTGTACCTCATCGACAGCAGTGGAGTTGCCTTCCCCATTCCTCACGCCACTGACGACATCCTCAAACAGCTCAACTACACGTCCGATGACGTCCGAAACGTTCCGCAAAGTTGGCTGACTATCTTCCCCATCGGTCCGTCACTCACCGAGGCCGCGGCGAGTTCAGCGCCGGCCGAAACCTCCGAGACGGAGGACTAGATGCGAACGGCATTCAGCCGAGCCGTCCTCATGACGGTGGTCCTCCTGATTGGCGGCCTTGCCGCGGGGCCAAGCCGAGCCGGGGCGATGGAGCATGACGAGGTAACGACAACCGCGGGCACGGTTGTGCCAGATGCCGACGACGACAAAAAGTGTTCCCCCACCACAGTGGTTTATATGCCGGATGTTCCGCCCGCGCTCGAGACGCTACAGCGCGATCTGGTGACTCCGGTCGCCACGGGAGCGGGTATCCTCGTGGCCGTGGTTGACTCGGGGATCAACCCCCGCAATGCGCACCTCGTTGGGGCGGTTACCCCCGGCATCAACCTCGTCCCGGACGGCACGGATCCCTCGGGGTACACCGATAACGCCGGTCACGGCACGGCGGTGGCCGGCATCATCGCGGCGCGCCCCGTTACCGGCTCCGGGCTCGTCGGCTACGCGCCCGGAGCCATCGTCATGCCCGTGCGGGTGTTCAACGTTGATGATGAGGCGTCAAAGCGGGCGGGTATCGGGCCTAGCCTGGCCCGGATAGCCGAGGGCATCCAGTGGGCAGCGGATCACGGTGCCCACATCATTAACGTCTCCATGAGCGATTCGCAGAATACCTATCAGCTGAGCAGAGCCGTCGAGTACGCCACCAGCAGGGGAAGCCTGGTGGTGGCGAGTGCCGGAAACCGGTCCACCTCGGCCGACGACGACCCGACGGCACCGCGCTACCCGGCCGGGCATCCGAGCGCGCTGGGCGTGACGGCCACCAACTCGGAAAACGTGGTCAACGACGACTCGTACCACGGCCCCCAGGTGGATGTCTCGGCCCCCGGCATGAACGTGATCAGCACCTTCCTCGCGGCGGGCGACTGCCTGTGGGCCACGACGACGGCGTCGAGCAGCTACGCGACAGCCTACGCGAGTGCAGCGGCGGCGCTCGTTGCCCAAACGTTCCCCACCGAGGGTCCGGCCGGGTGGAAGTACCGGCTGATGGTGACGGCATCCCGCAGCCAACCCGGTATGCGTGACGACGTCAACGGGTGGGGGCTCATCCAGCCCTACAACGCGCTCACCTTTATTGCCGATGGAACCGCGCGTGGACCCGAAAACCCGCTCGCCGCGCCCCTGCCCGAACCGAAGGCCACGCCGCGCGCGATCGACCTCACCCAGACCCCCTCACCGCTCATCGCGACCCGCGAGCTGGCCGTGGGGGCCGGGGTGCTCGGGGTGACGGGCCTCATCGCGACCCTGCTGCTCGTCTACCGGCCCGGGGCGGCGGAGCGCCGGACCGCTCGGCAGGCAGCCCGCCGCTCACCCGAATAAATTGTGGGGTGCAGCCCAGCCGAACGGGTTAGGTTGGTACCATGTTTTCGGCCCGCACCCGCCACACCCGCACCGTACTCAGCCTCAGCGTTACCGCGACGCTCCTGACCATGCTGGGCGGCTGCGCGGCGCAGGAGGGGGAGATTTTCCCCACCCCGTCCCGCCCCTCCGCTACCCCCTCGCCCAGCCCGGCTTCGGAATCGCCAGCCACGGCATCCAGCGCCCCGGCGGAGCCGACGCCCGCGGCCGCATTTGACGCGGTCGCCCGCTCACGTGACGACCCCACCTCGCTCTGGGTGGTCAGCAACAAGACGCGCCCGCTCACCCCGCTCGACTATGCGCCGACCGACCTGTCGATGCCACAGGGCATCGGCAACGCCAACGGCCACCCGCTGCGAGCGGAGGCCGCCCGCGCGCTGGAGACCATGCACACCGCGGCAACAGCGGCGGGGCTCTCCCTGCGCATCACAAGCGCCTATCGAGACTTTGCCTACCAGACCCGCCTCTACAACGGCTACGTGGGCCGGGACGGTCAGGCCGCAGCAGACACCTACTCGGCGCGCCCCGGATACTCGGAGCACCAGACGGGATTGGCCACCGATCTGGATGACTCGGGCTCCTGCGGCCTTCAGGCCTGCTTCGCCCAGACCGCCACGGGCGCGTGGCTCGCGGAGCACGCCCCCGAGTACGGCTTCATCCTGCGATACCCGGACGGAAAACAGGGGGTCACGGGTTTCACCTTCGAACCCTGGCACTTCCGCTACGTGGGGACCGACCTCGCCCTGGAGATGCGCAGGACCGGCGTGACGACCCTCGAAGAATTCTTCGGGTTGCCGGCGGCACCGGACTACCTCCGGTAGCTACGATTTCTTTCCGGTAGATTCAGCAGGGGGTGGGGCACAACGTTGTGCGCGGCGGGTGCCCCGCGCCAGCCCGACCAGGATCACTCAGGAGTACAGCATGACCCCGATCAACCCGGCTCACCGCCGCATCCTCAGCACCACCCAGAGACGTCAGCTCTTCTTTGCCGGGCTGGTTCTGCCCGGCATCTTCGTGGTGGCGGCAGTGACCTCGATGCTGATTGCGCTGCCCCGGCTGCCCGCGGAGGTAGCGACCCATTGGGGGGCGGACGGCCAGGCCGACGGTTTTGCACCGCCCTGGACCACCATCCTGCTGCTCACGGTGGTGGGCGGTGGGCTCATCGCCCTGATCTACTACAGCACCCGGTACGGTGCCCTACGCGGGCAGAGTACCGCGTGGATCCGTTTCATGGTGGGTACCTCTACGTGGTCCTCCGTTTTTATCAGCATCCTGATCGCGGGGTCCACGATCAGCCAGGTGGAGCTGACCACGGCCGAGGTCCACGCCCACAACAGCACGGTTTTTCTCCTGGCCGGACCGGTCATCGCACTCTTCTGTGGCCTGCTGGCGGCGCTGCTCGCGCCGCAGGTTAGCCCCGTCTCGGTGCGCGGTGAGGCGGTCGCCGCGCTGCCGCTCGCGGGGGAGGAACGCGCCGTTTGGAGTCAGCATCTCAGCGCATCCCCGGCTATCTGGTGGCTTCTGATCGGCACCAGCGGCGTGCTCGTGGTGTCCTCGGCCGTGATGTTCATGACCGACCCGCAGATGTGGTGGCAGGCGCTCCTCCCGCTCGTCATCGTTGCCCTCGTACTCGGCACGCTGTCGTGGCGCGTGACGGTGGCCCCGAACGGGCTCACGGCGCGCCCGGCGATGGGCTGGCCCCTCATCCGCATTCCCGTATCGGCCGTGGCCGCCGTGAGCGTCAACGAGGTGAATCCCCTGGCAGATTTTGGCGGCTACGGGGTGCGGTTTGGCGGTAACCGCCGGTGGGGGGTCATCCTCAGCCACGAGAGCTCCATCGAAGTGGAGCGCAACGACGGCCGACGCACCTTTGTGGTCACGGTGGAGGATGCCCAGACGGGTGCCGCCCTGCTCACCCGTTACGCCGAGAGACAGGCCAACACAAACGGGGCGACGGCGCGCTAAGCGCCGTCACTCCGCCCGGGTTGCGACCTGGGTTATCGTACCCGTGAAGGAAGTCGTCACCTGACCGATTATCACCTCGGATGTCCAGGTCAGCGTGTGGCGTCCCGCCTCGGCAAACGTCCACACGTTGGGTGCCGCGTCGTAGGTCGCCGTGGTGGAGGTTGGCCGGATACGGAAGCCCTCGTTATCGGCGAGAATGTTCGCCTGGGGGGTGTTGACCGCAATATCTGCCAGGGTCACGGCCTGCTCGGCGACGTTGAGGCTAGCCAACTTGGCCAACCCGTTGAGCGGGCGCAGATCCGTCACGGCGTTGCCCTCCAGGTTGAGGGAGGTCATTCTGGTGAGACGGGTGAGCGGGCCCAGGTCAGCCACCGTGTTACCCGCGAGGTTGAGCGCGGCCAGCGGCTTCAGATCTTTGAGTGGCGTGATATCGGTGATGTCGTTGCTGCTCAGGTCAAGGGTTGCCACGCTATCCAGGTCGTAGAACGTCGAAATATCGCTGATGTTGTTGGCGCTCAGGTTCACGGTGGTGAGCCCGGTGAGGCCCCCCAACGGTTTGATGTTATGTATTCCGTTGCCCACGAGCGAGAGCGTCTTCAGACCCGCCAGCTTTGGCACGCGGGTCAGATCGACAATCTGGTTGTCATCCAGGCTCAGGGTGGTCAGCTGGGCCAGACCGCTCAGGGCCGAGATATCGCTCAGCCTGTTGTCGTTCAGGCGAAGTTCCGTGAGGGCGCTGAGACTGTTCAGGGCAGCCACATCGCCCAGCGCGTTGCCGCTGAGGTTCAGGGTGGTCAGCGCGCTGAGGTGCCCCAGGAGCGTCACATCGGTGATGTCGTTGTTGCTCAGGTTGAGCGAGGCGAGCTGCGGCATCTCGGTGATGCCGCTCAGCGAGGAGATCCCACGGTCGGAACAGTCCAGCGTGCTGATTCTCTTGATCTGGGTCACGTAAATCGGGGCATCCGGCTCCTGACCGAGGAGTTCGTTGAGGCAGGCCGTGAACTCGGGTGCAAATGAGGTGACCTCGTCCGCAGTGGCTATTTGCGAGACCGTACCCGAGAAGAAATCGGGATACCCTAACCCGCCAGCGAGGGGCGCCCGCCAGGCGACCTGCGAGGGGCCCGTTGTGGAGTAGCCCCAGGAGTTGAACGCCTCATCGTATACGACGTTCTCCGGAACGACCGGGCTACCATCACGGTTCACCAGGGGGTTGGGCTGGGACTCGCCCGCTGCCAAGTCGGGAAGGGCAACGTATTGGCGCTCCACCCACAGCTGAAGAATGTGGTGCGACCCGAGCGGGGAAAGGTCGGAGATTTCGTTTTCCCAGAGGTACAGGCGGTCAAGACGCCGCATCCCCTGCAGCGGGGCCAGGTCTTGCACAAAGTTGTTGTTGAGCTCAAGGCGGTCAAGCTTGACCAGAGGGGCGAGGGCACTGAGGTCGCTGATCTGGTTGCGGCCCAGCTTGAGCGTGGTCAGACTCGTCAGAGTGCTCAGCGGGGTCAGGTCCGAGATCGAGTTGTCACCGAGATTCAGCGTGACCACGTTGGGCAGCTGGGCCATATCGGTGATATCCGTAATCCTCCGCGACCCACAATTCAGGGAGGTAATTCTTGCAAGCATTGTGGGATAAATCCGCACTTCCGCGGAGAGGCCCAGGTTCTCCCGAACACACGCCTCCACCTGTGGGCTGGTGAACCTGCTCTGGTGGGTCTCTGACCTCTGGAAGAGGGTTCCCGAGAAGTAGTTGCCCACAAACTGATCCCGGTCAAGCTCATTGCGCCAGGTGAGCTGGTTGTCACCGGTCTGGCCGTAGCTCCACTGGTGGGCCACCGAATCGTAGGTTGCGGTAGCGGATGTCGGCACAATTGTGGCACCACTCAGATTATGAATGGGGTTGGCCTGGGCCGTGTTAATCGCGACGGGGGGCAATTCTGGGTTCTGACGTTCCGTCCACAACCGGGTGAGGGGTGCCGACGAGTCGCCGAGCGGAGAGAGGTCGGTGACCCGGTTTTCCCAGAGGTACAACCAGGACAACTGGGGCAGGTTTGCGAGCGGGCTGACGTCCTCAATGCGGTTGTTATTGAGCTGAAGCTCGGTGAGTTGGGTGAGTCCGGCGAGCGGGGTCACATCCTTCACCTGGGCATACGGGAGGGCGAGCACCTTCAGCTTGGTGAGGCCGCGCAGGGGTGACAGGTCGCTGAACCGCGCCGCCGTCTCATCGTATCGTGGGTAGAGGCTCGTTCCGTAGAGGGCCAGGGTCTCCAGATTGGTTAAGCCGACGAGCGGGCTGAGATCGCCCAATTGTGCCCTGCCGGTATATGGGCGGCCGAGGGTGATCGAGGTGAGCTGCGTCAGCCCTGCGAGCGGTTCGAGCGAGGGGACGCTCGCCCGCGACAGATAAAGTGATGTCAGGTTGGTGAGGGCTTCAAGACCGGTCAGGCTATAGAAGTCAGGGAAGGGATCGCGCATACGATCTCCGTTGAACAGCGCGCATGACAACGTGGTGATTTTTGTGACATTTTCCGCGGTCGGGGTGCCACCCGCGTGGGCGGAGATGCAGGCCCGCAACTGAGGATCGGGAATAGTGAGCTCATCGGCGGCGGCAGCCGGTTGAGCGATAAGTACCGAACCGGCCACCACAACGGCAGAGATCAGCACGGATAAGAGTCTTTTCACGAGGGCTCTCTCGGGGTGAGGGGGCGGCATCCACGTCATGAGATTCTCGTGCCGCTTCTCCCAGAAGTGCCCGTGAATCAGAGCGGCAGAACCCACCCGAATAGCAATGAAGTTACGTCACTTAATATAGCCGACAGAGCAGCCAAAAAATACACCACGAGAGGATGTTCAGACCGTTATCGCCGCACCCCCGCACCGCACAGCGGGGTACACAAACGGGCGCGGGAACAGAAGGTTCCCGCGCCCGAAGCGACGCACGGACGGTCCGCGAACGGGGCTACCGACCGGAGCGGATGATCTCCTCAATGTTGCGTTCGGCCAGCGCCGTGATCGTGAGCACGGGGTTGACCGCACCGGTGTTACCCGGGATGATCGCGGCATCCATCACGTACAGGTTGCTGTACCCCAGCACCCGGCCGTAGGCGTCCGTGGCCTTGCCCACCACGGCACCACCGAGCGGGTGGGCGGTAAACGCGGCGTTGACGTCCTTCGCGAGCAGTGGCAGACCCGCCACCGTACCGGCGGCCTTGGCGATCTTGTTGTGCACCACGCGCAATGCCGCGACCGTCTGATCGTTTCCGCCACGGGGCCAGTCGAGGACCACATCGTTAGTTGCTGAGTCGTAGCGGAAGCTCGCACGCTGCGGGTCGAGGGTCATCCCCAGCGAACCGATCAAACCCACATTGAGCGGGACCCCGGGAATGCCCCAGTTTTCCAGCGTCACGGGCATCGTGCCCGAGCTATCCGAGATTCGCGAGGGGGAGGGCGAACCCTGGCTGAGACCGCGGGACAGAGAGAACGATTGCACGAGCGCGGCATCGCCGTTGGTCCCCCATCCCTGGCCCACCTCGTTGTTCAGCCGGGGCAGCGAACCTTTCGCCTTGGCCTTGACCAGCAGCTCCGAGGTGCCGATGGAGCCGGCACCGAGAAACAGTTTGTTGCAGGTGATCGTGCGGGTGGCGGTGACCTTCCCGGTGGGCTCAATCTCCTGGATGGTAGCCCAGTAGGTGCCGTTGCTGTTCTGGCCGATGTCCTGCACCACGTGACCCGGGTGGATGGTGACGTTGTTGGTCGCTTCGGCCTGCAACAGGTAGTTCTGGGTGAGGTCGTACTTTGCCCCGTTGGCGTTGCCCAGGTTGGTCTCGCCAACGGTCGCCGACTTGCGCGAGGTGCCGTTAAGTTCTTTCCGTATCACGTCCCAGTTAAAGATCGAGTTGAGCGGCTGGGGCTCATAACCGGCTTTGCGCACGTTGTTATCCCAGCGACGCGAGTGGCCAAACGGTGCCGACGCGTAGATATCGGCGGGCATGGGGTCACCCTTAAGCATGGCCATGGCCCGGGGATAGTAGGTGCGATCCATCTCGTCATAGTTGACGGTGCTTCCAAAAAGGCCCTCGAAGTAGCGGCGCTCCGGCTGGATGAGCACGCCGGTGAAGACGTGTGAGCCGCCACCAACGGCGGCACCGCGCCAGACATGGATGTTCGCGTACTCGGTGACGTCTAGGACGCCGCCAAACGAGTCGAAGGACTGCTGAATGCCGGTAATGCCGGTAAATTTCTTTCGGAACCAGAAGCCACGGCCATCGGGCAGGGCATCGGTGGCAAAGATGGCGCGTTTGGGATCGCGGGGCCAGCGGGAGCCACGTTCCAGCACCGTGACCTTCTGACCTGCCTGCGCGAGTCGGAGCGCCGCAACGCTGGCACCAAATCCGCTCCCGATGACCAGCACATCGCTGTGGGCGGGTGCCGAGGGGCGCGGTTTAAAAATCTCGGGAACCATCGCCTTGTATTTGAGGACCATGAGTGCCGAACTCTTATCGGGAACGTCGGGAATGGGTTTCAGCGGCGCGGGGCCAGCGGGGGGTGCCGCGGCCGCGGGCTGGGCCCCCACCGCAAGCGCAGCCGTGGTGGCCGTTGCGGCGGACCCGACGATCAGTGAACGACGAGAAATAGACACGTAGATGCCTCCTAGTAAAATAGAGACCGGTGCCGAACGACGCGATCCCACCCGGGTAGCTTGGGCCCGCTCATCATAGGTGAAAAAATTTACCCACTTAATCGGCAAAAAAGACCAAATTTAGTGTCCAACCGACACAATTTCCCTGATACAGGCAGCGCGTCGGGGCGGGGAGAAATCCGGTAGGCCCCACGGAGAAGAAATCCGCACGGCCGGTTTAACCTCGGATGTCATCCGTCCCACCTCAGCCGGTTCATTAGCGGGTGAATCAGTGAGCGGCGGGCAAAGCCTCGGCGGCGGCGGCACCCTCGCGGCCCCCCTCCGGGCTCACCGTCGAGGCGCGCACCACCAGTTCCGGCTGGAAGACAACGTGTTCGGGCGCATAGTCGCCGCGCTGCTCAGCCTCCCGCATCAGCAGATCCACCGCCGTATACCCGATCAGCTCGCTGGGCTGGCGCACCGAGGAGAGCGGAATCACCGCGGTCGCGGAAAACGAGATATCGTCGTACCCGATCAGGGCGATATCCTCCGGCACGCGCACATGGCCGAGCATTACGAGAGCCTGCAGGATGCCGATGGCGAGCAGATCGTTGGCCGCAAAAACCGCGTCGGGTCGATCCCCCTCAGGCCGCTCCCGGAGTTCCTCCCCCACCGCCCGACCCGCGAGCACGCTCAACGAGTCGGCCAGAATAATGTCAAGGGTCACCTCTGGATGCTCCGCCGCAGCCTTCCGCGCACCCGCCAACCGGTCAGACACCTGGCGGATACTCACGGGACCGCCCACAAACGCGATGCGCCTACGGCCACTGGCGATCAGGTGTGACACCGCGAGGTATCCACCGGCTACATCGTCGAGGGCCACCGAGGAGAGACCGTGCTCGGTGCCGTCCCGATCCACGAGCACAATCGGGGTGCCACGACGGCGGATCCGCTCAAAGCTCTCGTCCACCTCGCCGCGGGGGGAGATGAGGACGCCGTGCACGCGCTGCTCCTCAAAAAGTTCGAGGTACGCCTTCTCGCGCTCGTCGTTCTCGTCGGAGTTGCCCAGGAGCACCGATAAACCATTCTCTGCCGCACGGTTTTCTGCTCCGCGAGCCAGGTCGGTGAAGAAGGGGTTGGCCACATCGAGCACCACGAGCCCGATGCTCCGGCTGCGGCCCTCGCGCAGTTGCCTGGCCGCGTCATTACGAACAAACCCCAGGTCAGCTATGGCATCGTGCACGCGCCTCGCGGTTGTTTCGTTGACCTTTTCGGGTCGATTGAGCACATTGGATACCGTGCCCACCGACACCCCCGCACGAGCTGCGACGTCTTTGACGCTGACCGTCACGTGGTCCTCCGTTTCTCTGCCTCTGCCGATGATAGCGACTATCGGGTAACGAATCCTGCCAACAACTTGACGCGTGCGACTCAGGAGACATACTATTTCACAGATCGCGTAATTGAAACGATTCACAAACGCAGATTTCCGACTACCGAGGTATTGCCAATGATGTCACGATCCGCCCCACCACCCGCACTTGAGCTCCGAGACGTCGGGAAGTCCTTCGGGTCCGTCGTTGCACTCCGCTCCGGCACCATCGTGGTTGACTCCGGTTCCATCCACGCCCTCGTGGGCGAAAACGGTGCCGGAAAATCGACGCTGGTGAAAATTATTGCCGGTCTCTACCAGCGCGACTCCGGCACGTTCCGGTTGCAGGGCGCGGATGTCACATTCAAAACAACCGCCGACTCCAAGGCCGCAGGCGTTGCCGTGATCTACCAGGAACCCACCCTCTTCCCCGACCTCTCGGTCACGGAAAACATCTTCATGGGCCGCCAGCCCACCAACAAGCTCGGCCGCATCGACCGCGCCGCGATGCACAGCGAAACGGTCGCCATTTTCAGACGCCTGGGCGTCAGCATCGACCCCGACCGCCTCGCCGACGGCCTCTCCATCGCCGACCAGCAGATTATCGAGATCGCCAAGGCCATCTCGCTCAACGCCACGGTGCTCATCATGGACGAGCCCACCGCCGCCCTCAGCGGGGTCGAGGTGGAGCGTCTCTTCGCGGTCGCCCGCAGCCTGCGCGATGAGGGCCGTGCGCTCGTCTTTATCTCCCACCGCTTCGACGAGGTATTCGCCCTGTGCGACCAGATCACGGTGATGCGGGATGGCGAGTACATCTCCACCGTCGCCACCACCAGCACCAGCGTCGAAGAAATCGTGCGCCTGATGGTGGGCCGCGACGTCACCGACCTCTTCCCCAAGGAAGATGCCGACATCGGCGATACCCTCCTCACGGTTACCAACCTCACCTCCGCGGGTATCTTCGAGGACATCTCATTCGAGGTCAAAGCTGGTGAAATCGTGGGTCTCGCCGGGCTCGTGGGGGCCGGTCGCAGCGAGGTCGCCCGCGCCCTCTTCGGCGTGGACGGGTACGACAGCGGCTCCGTGTCACTGCGCGGTGCCCGGCTCAAGAAGAAGAGCGTGACGGATGCCATGCGCGCGGGTCTCGCCCTCATCCCGGAAGACCGTCGCAAGCAGGGCCTCGTACTCGATTTCCCCGTGGGCCGCAACATCACGCTCGCAATCCGCAACCGACTCTCCCGCTGGGGTATTCTTACAAACCGTGCCGAAAACGCGGTGGCCGACGGCTGGGCCAGCACCCTCCAGGTGAAAGCCGCCGCCCTCTCAACTCCCGTCGGCACGCTCTCCGGCGGGAACCAGCAGAAGGTGGTCATCGCCAAGTGGCTGGCCACGCATCCCTCGCTCCTCATCATTGATGAGCCCACGCGCGGAATCGACGTGGGCACCAAATCCGAGGTGCACCGACTACTCTCTGAGCTGGCCGGACAGGGCCTCGGCATCCTCATGATCTCCTCCGAACTGCCCGAAGTGCTGGGCATGGCCGACCGCGTTCTCGTGATGCGCGAGGGCAGGATCACGGGCGAACTTAGCCGCGCCGAGGCCACCGCCGAGGCCGTCATGCTCGCCGCCACACAGAGCTCGGTGGGCGCGGGGGCCAGCCTCGACCAGGCCGCCGCGGCAGCCCAGGGCGCGGCCCCCCGCAACAGCTCAGACACCACACAGAGCCTGGAGAACACCAAGTGACGACCCTCACCGAAACCCCCACCCCGCCGGCACCCGCCGCGCCGGGCAACGCCGTCACGCGCGGAATCGCCGCCGTGTTCAAGCGGCGCGAGACCAGTATCGTGATCGCCATTCTCGTGGTCATCGCGGCGGCCACCCTCGTCAACGACCAGTTCCTGCTCTCGAACGACGGATTCCGCAACCTGCTCCTCAACCCCTCCATCTACATCCTGCTCTCGGTGGGTGTGGCGATGGTCATCATCACGCGCAGCGTTGACCTCTCGGTCAGCTCCACGCTGGGCCTCACCGCCTACCTCACGGGCCGGATGTTCATCGACTTCCCCGGCATCCCGATCATCGCCGTCTTCCTGATCGGCATCATCTTCGGTGGATTCCTGGGGCTGATTAACGGCGCACTCGTGGCCTACGCCCGGGTTCCCGCGATGGTCATCACGCTCGGCACGATGTATGCCTACCGCGGCATCAACGTGGCGTGGGCTGGCAGCAACCGGATCAACCCGCAGGACATGCCCAAGGGGTTCACCTCGCTGGGCACCGCGCAAATCCTGTCGATTCCCGTGCTCACCATCATCGCCGTTGTGGTGCTGATCGCGCTGGCCTGGTACATGAAGAACACCCGCGGCGGCCGCGAATTTTACGCCCTCGGCTCCGACCCGGAGGCCGCACAGCTGTACGGCCTCAACGTGGTCAAGCGCAACCTGGTGGCCTTTGTGCTCTGTGGTGCGATGGCCGGTCTGGCCGGGGTGCTCTACACGGCGCGCTACGGCACGGTGGATTCCGCGGCCGGCTACGGCGTTGAGCTCACCGCAATCGGTGGTGCCGTGATCGGCGGCGTCGCCATCTCGGGCGGCGTGGGCACCCTCTGGGGGGCCGCATTCGGGGCCATCCTGCTCCTTACTATTAAGAGCGCGCTGCCCGTGCTGGGAATCCAGGACTTCTGGCAGCAGGCCGTGGTGGGTGTGCTCATCATCGGCGCGATCGTGCTCGACCGCGTGCTCGCCCTGAGACAACATAAAAAGCTCCTGACGACAAAGGCCGACGCATCATGACAACCATCTGGGCCTCCGCGAAGGCAAACTCGCGCACCAAAACCTACGCCGACTACGCCAAGCCGCTCTGGCAGCGTTACATCCTGAACACCGAGGCGGCCGTAATCCTGGGCCTCCTCGTGGTGGCCCTCGTGGCCTCCGTGATGGTGCGCAACTTTGCCAGCGACATCACGCTGTACTACCTGCTGCGCGACGTCACCGCGATCCTGCTCATGGCGCTGCCCATGACGCTCATCATCCTGACGGGCGATATCGACCTGTCGGTCGCGAGCATCCTGGCCCTGTCGAGTGTGACGTTTGGCATCCTCGTACAGAACGGTTGGCCGGTTCCCGCCGCGATTGTGGGCACGCTCCTCGTGGGCCTCGTCTGCGGGGCGATCAACGGATTCCTCGTCACGGTGGTGGGGTTGCCCTCGCTCGCCGTGACTATCGGTACCATGGCGGCGTTCCGCGGTATTGCCCAGGGCATCCTGGGCACCAAGGCCGTCACGAGCTTCCCGGTGGAGTGGACCAACCTCACCTCGATCAAGATTCCCGGGACGGGCATCCCGGTGCTCACCATCCTGGTGGTTGTGCTCATCCTGGTATTTGCTGTTCTCATGCACTTCACCGCTTTTGGCCGTGGCGTCTACGCAATCGGTCTCAGCACCGAGGCGGCCGCGTTCTCGGGCATCAACGTGGAGCGCACCAAGATGATCCTCTTCCTCCTGTCCGGCGTGATGGCCTCCCTGGCCGGTATCTACCTCACGCTCAAAACCAACACGGCGCGAGCCGAGAACGGGACGGGCCTGGAGCTCACCGTGATCGCCGCCGTGTTGCTCGGTGGGGTGTCCATCTTTGGTGGCCGCGGGTCCATGCACGGCGTCATCGCCGGTGTGCTCCTGATCGGCACCATTGAGAGCGCCCTGCGCCTGGCCAACGTCACCTCCGACGTGAGCCGCATCATTGTCGGCACCCTGCTCGTGGTGTCGGTCGTTTCACCCAGCTTCCTGGGCTGGCTGCGGGGCAAACCCAAACGCCCCACATCCCCCGGGATAGAAACGCAAGCGATCCTCACCAAGAGTTAGCTTGACCCAGCGCCGGACCCATCACCCGGCATCACACAGAGAAAGAATAGGTAGGACACAATGTTGTTTCACACCACCGGCCGCCGTGTAGGCGCGGCCACCGCCCTCGCGTTGAGCCTCGCGCTCGTCGCCACCGGCTGCGCGAGCAGCAGCAGCCCCGACTCCACGGACGGGGCCAGCAACTCGGGTGATCTGACGATCACCTTCCTGCCCAAAAACCTGGGGAACCCTTACTTCGACACCTCAAGCACGGGTGGTAAGGCCGCCGTCGAGGAGATCGGTGGAACCTTCGCCGAGGTGGGACCGGCCGAGGCCGCCCCCGACTCGCAGGTGCCCTTCATTCAGACGGCCGCCCAGCAGGGCGTCTCCGCCCTGGTGATCTCGGCCAACGATCCCACCGCCGTCGGCTCCGCGCTGAAAGAGGCTCGGGATGCCGGCACCAAGGTTGTCACCTTCGACTCCGACACCGACCCCGAGTTCCGCGACCTGTTTGTGAACCAGGCCGACTCTGTGGGCATCGCCACGGTTCAGGTGGACATGATCGCCGAGCAGATCGGCGACAAGGGTGAGATCGCCATCCTCTCGGCCGCGGCCAACGCGACCAACCAGAACGCCTGGATCGACCTGATGAAGGAAGACCTGGCCAAGAACCACCCGAACATTAAGCTCGTGGAGACCGTGTACGGCGACGACGACGACCAGACATCCTTCGACAAGACCGCCGCCCTGCTGCAAACGCACCCCAACCTCAAGGGCATCATTTCTCCCACCACCGTGGGTATCGCCGCGGCCGCGCGCTACCTGTCCACCTCGGACAAGAAGGGTGAGGTTGCCGTGACCGGACTCGGCACGCCGAACCAGATGCGTGAGTACGTCGAGGACGGCACCGTAACCGCGTTTGCGCTGTGGAACCCGGAAGACCTGGGCTACCTATCCGCATTTGCCGCCGCCGCACTCGTGGATGGCACCATCACCGGCAAGGAGGGCGACACCTTTAAGGCGGGCAAGCTCGGCGAGTTCACCGTGGGTGCGGACAACACCGTGCTGCTGGGAGACCCGTTTGAGTTCAACAAGGACAACATCGGGGACTTCGACTTCTAGGGGTCGATCAGTCTGAGAGACGTCGGAGGGGGCGGATGCTGTAGCATCCGCCCCCTCCTTGTGTACGCTCTGCGCGAGCTTTCCCCTGCTTCGCAGGGAGCGATCGGGCCTCGGCGCGGAGCACAACTCCGAGCATCGGCACACCCCGATATGCTCCGGGACGTTGATTTTCCCGATCAGCATATGGGACTCACAGGCAACTCAGCGTGGGCGACTCCCGCAAGTGGAATACGCGGGCAAAAGTTACAAAGATGTGATGTGTATTTTCCTTTCTCCAACATGCTAGGAGTAGACACGATTTTTCAGCGAAAGCAGCCTCCCGACGCAGCGAGGCACCCCACAAACGCTTTGACCGCGCGGCGAGCGTACACTACGGTAAACACATACAAAATCCTTTTTTTGACTTCCCGCGGCCGTGCCAGGGATACGTAGCTGAAGGAACCACACCCCATGCCCTCCCCCCGAGCGCGGTCCGTCTGGGCCAAGAGCCGCACCGATGAGGTGAGTCACGTCGAGGTGGTGGAGTGGCTTCCGCTCCATCAGCACCTGGATGACACCGCGGGGGTGGCGGGGCTGCTCTGGGATGAGTGGGTACCCACTCACATCCGGCGCACCCTGGCCGCACCCCTGGGCGGCGATGAGAACGCGGCCCGCACGCTCCTCGTCTTCCTCGCGGCGGTTCACGACGTGGGCAAGGCATCCCCCGCTTTCGCCGTGCAGGTGCCGGTGCTCGCCGACACGATGCGGTCCGCCGGGTTACACCTGAACGCCGCCCTCCGCGACACCGACGACCGCCGCCTCGCCCGCCACGAAATCGTGAGCTTCTTCGCGCTCTCGGAGTGGCTCCTCCAGAAGGGTTCCCTGTCCCGGGTGGCGGCCAACCGGATCGCCTCGGTGGTGGGGGCGCACCACGGCGCGAGCCCGCGGCGCGACATCCTCGCCCAGGCAATAAACCGCGACGACCTGATCGGCACCGGCCCCTGGGCCGAGGTGCGGGACGAGCTGCTGGAACGCGCGGCCGAGCGCAGCGGCGTGGCCGACATCCTTCCCCTGCTCGCGACAAACAGCATCGCGCAGCCCGGGCTGGTGCTGCTCACCGCGCTCGTCATCATGGCCGACTGGATCGCCAGCAACGACGACTACTTTCCTCTCTTTCCGGTGGGTGAGGTGCCCACCATAGATCAGACCAGCCGCACGGATGCCGGGTGGGCCGCCGTGGATCTCCCCGGCCGCTGGCAGCCCGATACCCCGCCCGCCGCGGTGGACCAACTCTTTGCCGAGCGCTTCGAGCTGCCGCCCGGGGCGACACCGCGCGGGGCGCAGGCCGCACTCGTGGGGATAGCTCAGGACGCCAACGAGCCGCGCCTGCTCATCCTAGAGGCCGGTATGGGCACGGGCAAAACCGAGGCAGCCCTCGCCGCGGCGGAGGTGCTCGCGCACCGCAGCGGCGCTGGTGGCGTCTTCATCGCGCTCCCCACGATGGCCACCACCGACAGCATGTTTGCCCGGGTGCTCGCGTGGGGCGAGCGGCTCACCACCGGGTCGTCGGTGTTCCTCGCCCACTCGAAGGCCTCGCTCAACCCCACGTTCCGCCGGATGACGGGCCGGGCCTTCTACCGCTCGCTCGCGGTGGATGCCGGGGCACCGACATCCCGCCGCCGCACCATCGCCGAAGAGGTGGTCGCCCACCGCTGGCTGAGCGACCGTAAACGGGGCCCGCTCGCCCACCTCGTGATCGGCACCATCGACCAGGCGCTCTTCCTCTCGCTGCGCAGCAAACACTCGATGCTGCGACACCTGGCCCTCGCCAGCAAGGTGGTCGTTATTGACGAAGCGCACGCCTACTCCATCTACATGAGTGCGTACCTGGATCGCGCCCTGCACTGGCTGGGGGCCCACGGCACCTCGGTCATCATCCTCTCCGCCACGCTCCCCGCCGAGCGTCGGCAACGCATGGCTCGGGCCTACGAGACCGGGCAGCGCCTGGCCCGCGGCGAGCGCACCCTGCCCGAGGGGGAGGCTGCCGCGCGCTACGCGGGCCTCGCCGGGGATATCGGATATCCCGTCATCTCTGTCGCGGGAGACACCGGGCCGCCCAGCACCGTACACCCCGGCCGCGACGAGGCCACCCCCGTGATCCTCACCCTCGACCGCATTGACGACTCCCCGGAGCAGCTGGTGGCGACCCTGCGCGGGGCGCTGGCCGACGGCGGATGCGTGGCGGTCATCCGCAACACCGTGGGCCGGGTGCAGGAGACCGCGCGGATGCTGCGCACGGCCTTCCCGCACATCGACGTTATCGTGGCCCACTCCCGCTACCTGGCCGCCGACCGGATGCGCAAAGACGCCGAACTGCTTGACGCGTTCGGCTCGCCCCGCCGCAGCACCGGGCGACCACGCGCATGTATTGTGGTGGCCTCCCAGGTGATTGAGCAGTCCCTCGACATCGACTTTGACCTGATGGTGACCGACCTCGCCCCCATCGACCTGCTCTTGCAGCGCTCGGGGCGGTTGCACCGGCACCCGCGCGGGGCAGGCCAATCGGAGCGACCGGCCGCGCTGCGCACACCCCGGCTCGTCATCACCGGGGTGGACTGGACGACGACCCCGCCCGAGCACGACCGCTCCTACGGAAAGATCTACCACCCGCATGTGCTGCTGCGCACCCTCGCGGAACTCGCGGGGCGGGACACCCTCACGATTCCCGACGACATCGCGCCTCTCGTGCAGCGGGTGTATGACGGGGAGGGGTACGGGCTGCCCGGCTGGGACGAGGCCCTCACCGCGGCCCGCGAATCCTTCGAACGGGGTCGGGAGCTCACGGAGCACGAGGCGGACGGTTTCCGGCTGGGCGAGGTGCGGGCCACCAAGTCGCTGCTGGACTGGGCCCCCGTGGGGGTGGGTGCCCTCAACGACGACGCTCAGGCCACCGCGAGCGTGCGCGATAGCGGCGAGTCGCTGGAGGTGCTGGTGCTCACCCGCAACGCGGACGGCCAGTACACCACCCCGCCGTGGCTGGTGACGGATGGCGGCGTCCCGCTCCCCCACAACGAGCTGCCCTCGGATGCGCTGGCCCGCGTCATCCTCGGCACCGCCCTGCGGCTGCCCGAATCCATCTGCCGCCCGCGCGAGATCGACGCCCACATCGAACAGTTGGAGCGCTCATTCGATCTGCCCGCGTGGCACACCCACCGACTGCTCGGCGGCGAGCTGGTGCTGGTTCTCGACCGGGTACATCCCGGCGACGACTCCCCCTACCGCGCCACCCTCGGCACCCACACCCTGACCTACCACCACAGCACCGGATTGGAGATCGCCTATGGCTCAGCCACTCGACCACAGGGGTAGCGAGGTTACCCGATTCAACCTGGTGAGCGAGCCGTGGATTCTCTGCCGCCTGGCAGACGGCACGGTTGCCGAGTTGTCCCTGCGCGAGGTTTTTGCCCGCGCCAACAGCATCGCCGAGGTGGTGGGCGAGGTGGCCACGCAAACGTTTGCGATCACGCGGCTGCTGCTGGCCATCCTGTATCGCGCCCTCGGCGAGGGGTACCGCGAGAGCGAGGACTGGGCCGAGCTGTGGGCGGAGGGCCTGCCCCGGCCCATCATCGACGCCTACCTGGATGCCCACGAGCCCCGCTTCGACCTGCTGCACCCGGTCGAACCGTTTTTTCAGGTCGCCGACCTGCGCACCTCGAAGGGCGAGCACAAGGACGTCTCGCAGCTCATCTTCGACCTACCGGCCAACAACCGGTTGTTCAGCACGCGGGCCGGGGCGGGTATCGAGCGGCTGTCGTTCGCGGAGGCCGCGCGCTGGCTGGTCAACGCGCAGGCGTTTGACTCCTCAGGGATCAAGTCGGGCGCGGTGGGGGATGACCGGGTGAAGGGAGGCCGGGGGTATCCGATTGGTGTGGCCTGGGCGGGCCTGCTGGGCGGCATCCTGGTGGAGGGCGACACACTCAGCCGGACACTCCTGCTCAACCTTGTGGACCCATCGGAGTGGGGCGGCGCGGCCCAGAACGACCTGCCGCCGTGGGAGCGGCCCCAGTCAACCGAGGTGTGCCCGGATCGGCCACCGCGCGGACCGGTGGACCTGTACACCTGGCAGAGTCGACGGGTCCGGCTGTTTACCGACGCCTCCGGCGTGGTGGGAAGCCTGGTGTGTAACGGAGACCGGCTCACCCCGCAGAACCAGCACGGCGTCGAGCCGATGACGGCCTGGCGGCGCAGCACACCGCAGGAGAAGAAGCTGGGGCTGCCGCTCGTCTATATGCCGCTGGAGCACGACCCGAGCCGCGCCTTCTGGCGGGGTATCTCGGCGCTCATCCCCAAGCGGGTGGACTCCTACAGCGGTTCGGAGGCTGCCGCCCGCCAGCCCTCGGGTGTGCTCTCCTGGTTGGCCGGGCTCCAACTGGACGGCTACCTGCCTCCCGATACCGTCCTCCGGCTACGCGCCATCGGGGTCGTCTACGGCACCATGAGCGCGGTCGTATCCGAGATCGTGGATGACCGACTCACGCTGTCCCTCGCCGTGCTGTCGAGCGAATCGGCCCGGCTGGGCTCGATTGCCGAGGCCGCGGTGGAGCGGGCCGATAAGGGCGTGCGTGCCCTCGGTAACCTGGCGGCAAACCTCGCAATCGCGGCCGGTGGGGTGCCCGCCGGATTCGAGGAGCGCGCCCGCGAGGAGGGGTTCGCCGCCCTGGACGGCCCCTACCGCTCGTGGCTGGCCGGGCTCACCCCGGCGAGCGACCCGGATGCGGCCTACGCCGCGTGGCAGGCGAGGGCCTACCGAATCCTCCGCGACCTCGGCTCCGCACTCATTGACGAGTCGGGGCCCGCCGCGTGGGCCGGACGGGATCACCGGGGGAGCCGGATGAACACCGCCCGCGCCGAGCTGTGGTTCATCCGCCAGCTCACCACCACCTTCATCACTGCAAAGGAGCACAGCGCATGACCACCACACTGGATACCCCCAGCCGCCCGCAGACGGCATCGTCTCGACTGTTTCAGCACGTCAATAGGAGCGTCGCCCGGCTGCAAACGGGGTACCTGCTCGACCGGGCGTGGGCCGTCAGTGAGTTGGCCCGCATCCGACACGGCGTGGGGAAGCCGCTGGGGTCGAGCGTGGAGTTGATCGGCCTCACCACCGCGCAGTTGGAGCCGGAATCGCCCACGCTGCCGGATGCCCCCACCGCGCTGGAACTGGCCGCGTACACCGCGATCACGTTCTACGCCATGCACCAGCAGTCGCAACGGAAAGCCCCGATGCACGTACCCACGGTCTCACTCGGCACGGCCGCGTGGCGGCTGAGCACGAGCGGCGGCTCCGAGGAGGCCGTTCAGCGCCGCTTCGAGGCGCTCGGCACGGCCAGCACCTGGGAGGAGGCCACGTATCACTCGCGCGGGATTATCCAGCAGCTGCGTAGTGAGGCCATCCCCCTCGACTACGCACTCTTTGCGACCGACCTCTTTCTGCTGCACCAGCCCGAGTACGCCTCCCGCGTGCGCAACCGCTGGGGGCGCGACTTCTACCGCACCCGAAAAGAGGTTGACGGCGCGAGCACACCCCCGCCGAACGACGACGCAGCAACCGACTCCGACACCACCGACATCACGACCGCCGACATCACCAAAACCCCAGGAGAACCCTCATGACCCGCACAATCATCGACATCGACATTCTGCACACGGTGCCACCGAGCAACCTGAACCGTGACGACACGGGCAGCCCCAAGTCGGCCATCTACGGCGGGGTGCGGCGCGCCCGCGTATCCAGTCAGGCGTGGAAGCGCGCCACCCGGCTCGCATTCTCGCAGCACCTCGACCCCAGCCAGCTCGGCGAGCGCACCAAGCGCGTGGTTGAGGTCCTGGCCGACCGCGTGGTGGCGGGGGAGGCCTCCATCGCCCGCGAGGAGGCGCTCGCCCTGGCCGGGCAGGTGCTCACGGCCGCCGGGATCAAGCTGGCCACTCCGCGCGCCAAGAAGGGTGAGGAGCCCGGCCCCGATGAGTCGCAGTACCTGCTTTTCCTCAGCAGCCGACAGGTGGACCTGCTGGCCGAGATCGCCATTGCGGCGCACAGCAGCGACGACCCCAAGGCCAGTATCAAGGCGGCCGAACCCAAGAAGAAGCTGAGCCTGGAACACTCGGTAGATATTTCCCTGTTTGGCCGGATGGTGGCCGACTCAACCGACCTCAACGTGGATGCCGCCGCCCAGGTGGCGCACGCCATCAGCGTGCACGCGGTCGAGAACGAGTTCGACTACTTCACGGCCGTTGACGACCACAAGCAGGCCAGCGAAGAAGAGGAGGACTCGGGGGCCGCCATGATCGGTAACGTCGAGTTCAACTCCTCCACCCTGTACCGCTACGCGACCGTTGACGCCAACCGGCTCAACGACAACCTGGGCAGCGCCGAGGCGACGCGCGCAGCGGTGGAGGCGTTTGTGAAGGCGTTTGCAAGCAGTATGCCCACGGGCAAGCAGAACAGCTTCGCCAACCGCACGGTGCCGGATGCCGTGGTCGTCAGCATCCGTGATTCGCAGTCGGTGAACATGGTTGGTGCGTTCGAGGAGCCCGTGGTGGGAGTGCGGATTGCGACCGCTGCCGCGCGCCTGGCGGCCCACACCCAGGACGTAAACGCCAATTTTGGCACCACCCCCGTGGCCGTCTGGGTCGTCGCAGGTCAGGCCGCGCAGGCGCTCACCGTGCTGGGCGAGAAGGTCTCGCTCGACGAGCTCGTCGCACGGGTGGGGGCTACCGTGGCCGAGCGGATCACCGCACACTAATGGGCACGCTTCTCATCCCCCTGTCGGGCCCGCTCCAATCGTGGGGGTCAAGCAGCCGCTTTGCCACGCGCGCCACGGAGAAGGCCCCCACCAAGAGCGGCGTGATTGGCCTGCTGGCCGCGGCCCGCGGGCTGCGCCGCACCGACCCATTGGCCGAGCTCCTCACCCTGTCGTTTGGCGTGCGGGTGGATCAGCCGGGGAAAATCGTGCGGGATTTCCAGACGGAGCGCAGCCTGGACGGCTCGGTATCCATGCCGCTGTCCTACCGCTACTACCTGGGCGATGCCACCTTCCTGGCCGGAGTGGAGAGCCCCGACCTGACCCTCCTGGAGGCGCTGCAGCAGAACCTGAAGCAGCCGAGGTTTCCGCTCTACCTGGGGCGGCGCTCGTGCCCTCCGGCGGGGCCCGTGTGGGCATCCGTGGTTCCGGAGAACCTGGTGGACGCCCTCACCGACGCCGAGTGGCGGGCCACGGCCGTCCACCGGGCCGCACACCGCACCCAGGAGACCGTGACCCTGCAACTTCTCGTGGACGCCGAGGCAACCGACCCCTCGGCCGAAACCTACCGCGACGAGCCCGTGAGCTTTAACCCCGAACGGCGCGAGTACGCGTGGCGAAAGGTGCGCAGCAGCGATGTTGTGGTGCGGAATCCCGACTACGTCCCGTCCCACTCCGGGCGGCCGTCGCACGACCCCACAGACTTCACGGCGGAAGGATTTTAGTGTTTCTCACACGTTTCCAGCTCAACCCCCAGCGGCGAGGGGGTCGTAAACTTCTCGCCTCCCCGCAGGCGATGCACGCGGCCGTCCTGGCGGGCTTCCCGCACCCGGAGGCCACCGAGGCCGGTCGGGTACTCTGGCGAATCGACGCCGAGGACCACGCCGTGTACCTGTACATTGTGAGCCCCGGGCGGCCCGACCTCACCCACCTGGTCGAGCAGGCCGGATGGCCCACAACCGAAACCTGGACCACCCAGTCCTACCTTCCCGTGCTGGATCGTGTCCAGCCCGGGCAGCGCTGGGCCTTCCGGCTAACGGCCAACCCTATCCGGGTGCTACCGCCCGCCCCCGGTGAAAAACGGGGAAAGCGGATGGGGCACGTCACACCGCTGCACCAGCAGGAGTGGCTCCTACAGAAATCGGAGAGTAACGGGTTTCAGCTCACAACCCGCGTGGAGACGGATGCGCTAGGTGCCACACGGACCGCTGTGGATGGCCTCCTGGTCGGCAACCAGCTGACCCGGCGTTTCGACCGGGAGTCGTCGAGCGTCACGCTCAAAACCGTCACCTTCGACGGGGTGTGCGAGGTCACCGACCGTGACCGCTTCGTGCACGCCCTCACCCGGGGGATCGGACCGGCGAAGGGCTACGGATGCGGGCTGCTCACGATTGCCCCGGTCCCCTAGCATGAGCGGGATGGGCGCGCGTCCGCCGGAACTGACCGAACTGGCGCGGGTGGATGACCGGATCTCCTTCCTCTACCTGGAGCGCTGTGTCATCCACCGCGAGAGCAACGCGATCACCTCCACCGACGACCAGGGCACAGTGCACATCCCCGCCGCCTCGCTGGGGGTGCTGCTCCTGGGGCCGGGCACCCGGGTGAGCCACCAGGCCGTGATGCTGCTGGCCGAGAGCGGCTCAACGGTTGTGTGGGTGGGTGAGCAGGGGGTGCGGTACTACGCGCACGGTCGCTCCCTGGCGCGCAGCTCGCGGTTGTTGGAGCGTCAAGCCCTGCTGGTCTCGCGCCGACAGACCCGGTTGCGGGTCGCGCGGGATATGTACGGCATGCGTTTTCCCGGTGAGGACGTTTCGGGACTCACCATGCAGCAGCTGCGCGGACGGGAGGGGGCCCGAGTGCGCAAGGTCTACCAGACCCACTCGGCCCGGACGGGCGTCGAATGGAAGCGGAGATCCTACGAGGTGGACGACTTTTTCGCCGGTGACCCCGTCAACCAGGCGCTCTCCGCCGCCAACACCAGCCTGTACGGGGTGGTGCACTCGGTGATTGTTGCGCTCGGCTGCGCTCCCGGGCTCGGGTTTGTGCACACCGGCCATGTGCGCTCGTTTGTGTACGACATCGCGGACCTGTACAAGGCGGAAATCACAATCCCACTGGCCTTTGATCTGGCCGCCGACCCGCCGCTCGACATCCCCGGCGAAACACGGCGAGCCTTACGCGACCGGTTGCACGGGGGCGCGTTCCTGAACCGGTGCGTGGCAGATATCCAGAACCTCCTGCGGGTGGAGGGTGAGGCGGGGGAGGACGCGGCAGACCTCCCGGACCCCCACGAGGAGGACAGGGACGTAATGCGGCTCTGGGATGACGGCGAGGAGGATGTCGAGGGTGGCGTCTCCTACGGGGCTGACGACTCGTGATTGTTCTTGTGCTCTCGGCCTGCCCGCCCGGGCTGCGCGGCTACGTGACCCGCTGGCTGCTGGAAATATCCGCTGGTGTCTTTGTGGGGCACGTGTCGAAACGGGTTCGGGAACTCCTGTGGGAGAAATCCATCACCATGATCGGTTCGGGGCGGGCGATCATGGTTTTTACGGCCCGCAACGAACAGCGGATGTCCTTCACAGTTCACGGGCACCACTGGACCCCGGTAGATATCGACGGAATCTCGCTCATGTTGCGGCCGCACGACCCGGCGAGCCGGGAAGGGCCCGCCGGGTCGGGGAGCAGACCCAAAACAGGCTGGAGTAAGGCAGCGAAGCGGCGCAAATACGGCGGCGGGTAGCCGCGTTGGCCGGGGTGAAGGGTTCCTCGGGGTGAGAAGACAACAACACAATTTATGCATATGGTGCGTGACGGAGTAGGTGAGAGGTGAAACCTCAACGGGTTAGCGCGGAAGCCGCGACGCTAAGGCATACGATGTGCAGCATACAGTGGCACCTTGGTAGGTCAATAGAAGTGATTGTAAAACGGGAGTTTTGGGTTTAAAACACCTGATCAGTTAGTGTGCTCCCCGCGTAGCGGGGATGATCCGGTGGCGCGGCCGCCGCACACCGGCGGATCAGAGTGCTCCCCGCGTAGCGGGGATGATCCTGCTACCGCTGCTCGCCAAGCTGCCGCTCGTCGGTGCTCCCCGCGTAGCGGGGATGATCCTCATGACGTTGAACACTCCAAAATCAGTCTCCAGTGCTCCCCGCGTAGCGGGGATGATCCCTCTTCAAAGTACCGCGCGATAAGCGCTGACCCGTGCTCCCCGCGTAGCGGGGATGATCCCTTGGCGAGCAGGGTCGGGTTGTGCGACTCGACGTGCTCCCCGCGTAGCGGGGATGATCCGGGCATGGCCCTGGGAACGACCCTCGTCGGTGCGTGCTCCCCGCGTAGCGGGGATGATCCGATTAAAGGTTGTCCCGAGACCTGTTACTCCGGGTGCTCCCCGCGTAGCGGGGATGATCCTACAACCTCTTCTGCCGGTCGGCCCGCACCGTTGTGCTCCCCGCGTAGCGGGGATGATCCGTGGTCCGGTATACCCGCCCGGCTCGCGTGCCTGTGCTCCCCGCGTAGCGGGGATGATCCTACCGGCAGGGCTCCTACCTCACTGATGCTCACGTGCTCCCCGCGTAGCGGGGATGATCCCCGAGCGATAGCGACCTGGTGCCGGGTGGTCGCGTGCTCCCCGCGTAGCGGGGATGATCCGGGCTTGGCGGTCTGCTCAGTAGCCCGGAGATTGTGCTCCCCGCGTAGCGGGGATGATCCCGCTGACGGAACCGTGCAGGCCCGCAACGTTGGGTGCTCCCCGCGTAGCGGGGATGATCCCCTCGCCGGACGTGCCGGTCACGGCAGCGAGGTGTGCTCCCCGCGTAGCGGGGATGATCCGGCCCGGCTCTTCACCAGCTCAGCCGTGATGGTGTGCTCCCCGCGTAGCGGGGATGATCCCGGCGGCGACCTCGTAACCCAAACCCTCGACCCGTGCTCCCCGCGTAGCGGGGATGATCCGCAGCCCGTCCACCACCCCGCGGTACAGCTCCAGTGCTCCCCGCGTAGCGGGGATGATCCCAGCGTCTCCTCGGAGCAGGAGATGGGACACGCGTGCTCCCCGCGTAGCGGGGATGATCCGGTGCTTGGGCTTTACAGAATCTGGAGAACGGGTGCTCCCCGCGTAGCGGGGATGATCCTGGCGTCAGCCAGCTCGGTCCGCATTTCCGACAGTGCTCCCCGCGTAGCGGGGATGATCCCAAAGGAACTTTGGCGGAACGCAGCGTGCAGGCGTGCTCCCCGCGTAGCGGGGATGATCCGTTGGAAGCGGCCGGTGTGGCCCACGCAGCGGCGTGCTCCCCGCGTAGCGGGGATGATCCCCGCGGCCGAGGCGCTGGCGGCTGAGGGTGTGGGTGCTCCCCGCGTAGCGGGGATGATCCCGATTTCTGCCGCCGACACTGCCCGGACCGTGCGTGCTCCCCGCGTAGCGGGGATGATCAGGTCTGCTTTGGTTGTCGCCATGAGGAAGCCGCGGCAATGTTCCTGTCCTCAGCTACGACACACTGCCACCCGCCCGATTACGATTGGAGCCTCCCATGACCTAAAATGCTTAAATGGTGTTTGTTTTTTGGCACCATAACTTTCCCGACTCAACGGGATGATCCTTTCGCGATGGGTGGATTCCCTTCGTAAGAATTCTTCCCTGCGCAGCGGGGATATTACCCCGGCCCGCAGGCGGCTGCGTCCCGAGGTCTCTCGCGTAGCGGGAACGTAATGGCCGGTGACAACCTAGGTGCTTCCTAGGCACCCCCAACGACCAGGAAGCACCTGACAGATTCAACGCAATGGGATATTTTGTTCCCCTGCGGAGCGGGGATGAACCTGACGGTGTGCCCCGGTTTCCCGGGGCACACCGTTTCTCCCCGCGGCGCGGGGGTTACAGAACTACACATGAAGCGCGGCGTTTCGTCCAACGACGGGGTGCCACGGATACCCGGCGCACAGCCACCAACGAGAAGCCCCGCCCCTACCCGTGCGGGGTCCCCCCCACCTCGGCTGAGCCCCCGGGGAGCGGGCTACCCCAGCCCCTCCGGCAGCTCCCCCGAGAACAGCACCACCAGGTCCTGTGTCGCCCGGCTGAGCGCCACGTACAGATCCCGGTACTCGGGCGCGGTCAACACCCGCCCCGCGACTCCCGGCTCCACGAGCAACACCCGGTCAAATTCCAGACCCTTCGCGTCGCGCGGGGTGCCGAGCCAGACCCGCTCGTGCACCGGTAGCGACTCGCGGAGGGAGGTGAGGGCAGGGGCGGGCATCCCGATTCCGGCGATAATCGCGACGGTACCCTCGCCGGTGTCGGCCACAAACCTGGATGCCTCTGCGACGGCCCGCGGCACCAGGGCGTCCACCGGCACGCGCGTGAAGACGGGCGCACGCCCCGTGGAGCGGATGGCCGCGGATGGCCGTTCGTTCGGGTCGATGACGCGGAGAACTCCGGCTGCGGCGGCCATCACCTCGGCGGGGGTACGGTAGTTGACGGTGAGATCTTCGCGGCGGTACCGACGCACCTGGGTACCGAGAATGCTGTCCCAATTCGCCCGCCCCACGGCGACGGACGCCTGGTGGATGTCCCCAACGAGCGTCATCGACTGCATGGGGCAGCGTCGGATGAGTGAGCGCAACGCCATCGGGGTTAGCTCCTGCGCCTCGTCCACGATGATGTGACCGTAGGTCCACGTCTCGTCGGTACCGGCACGCTCGGCCACGGTGCGGTTGTCGGATTGCTGCTGTCGCTCCGCAAGCTGCTGGGCGCTCACCGAGGAACCAGCCTGGCCGCTGTCATCGGTTGTTGTGTCGCTGATGATGTCGAGCACGCCCTGCGCGTACTGTAGCTGCTGCGCCTCGCCCGCACGGCGTCGGGCTGCCGCCCGCAGTTCGGGGCGGGGGTCGTTACCGAGAAGCTCCTGCGCCTCGTCCAGGAGGGGAACGTCGGAGTCGCTCCAGGATGCCCGTCCACCGGCATCCGCTGGCCGGTAGCTGGCGGCGAGGGCGGCGCGCTCCTCGCGACTGAACCCGGGCGTGCAGGCGGCGAGTTCACGCGGGTCGGTCCACAGCCCGCGGAGGAGTTCCCCCGGGGTGAGGATGGGCCAGAGCCGGTCAATCGTGGCGGTCACCCGGTCGTCGTCGGCAAGTTCGTGGGCGAGGTCGGCGACATCCTCCGCACTGTTCGCCGAGTACACCGTGCTGAGTCGCTTCGAGCTGAGCACCCGGGTCGCAACCAGCCGACGAAACCGGTTCTCAAACACGGTACGTGCGGGGTTGTGCGGGCGGCGCAGGCGACGCATCTGGGTGCGCAGGTCGGCGAGGTGAGCGGATGACAGGGTGACGTCATCCCCCGATTCGAGCGGGATCGTAACCGGCTGTTGCGTCGAAACCTGGCGACGCTCCACCGCCCGCTTAATCGCCTGCGCCATCACGAGACGCCCCTTAATCTCGGCCGTGGCTGGGTCGTCGTGGCGGTCGGCGGTGATCCCGGGCAGCAGATCACCGATGGTCGTGAGAATGGCGGAGTCCTCACCGAGCGAGGGCAGCACATTGCCGATGTAGCGGAGGAAGGTGGGGTTCGGCCCCACAATCAGCACGCCCGAACGGGAGAGACGTTCACGGTGCTCATACAGCAGAAACGCGGCGCGGTGCAGCGCGACGGCGGTCTTACCGGTACCCGGCCCGCCCTGCACGAGCAGGGTGCCACGCAGCTCCGAGCGGATGATGTTGTCCTGCTCCCGCTGGATGGTCGCCACAATGTCGTTCATCCGCCCGGTGCGGTGCTGTGACACCGCCGTCATGAGCGCGTTGGAGACGCCGACGGATGCCGCACCCTCCGGTATCCGCAACGGGTCAAGCGACTCCGTACTCACCCGCGTAATGTCCCAACCCTTCGACTCGATGGTGCTGCGGTCGGCCGTGCCCTCGGGTTGCAGGGGGGTGGCGGTGTAGAAGGGGCGCGAGACGGGTGCCCGCCAGTCGATGAGAAGGGTGTCTTTGGATGCCGGGTCGGTAATCCCCATCCGCCCGATGAACCAGCTCTCCTCGTTGAGCATGTTGAGATGCCCGAACATGAGCTTCTCCCCGGCCGACTCCAGGCGGTGCAATTGCTGCTGCTGGTGGGCAGCCCGGGCATCCCGCTCCCACAGCTCGGTGGCATCCCCGGACTCACGCAGGGTAGCGGCGAGGCGTGCGCGTTCCTGCCCGGCCAACTCGGCGATGACGGCACGGAGCAGGTCGAGACGAGACTGGGCTTCAGCTGGGGTAGGGATGAGTGCGTCCTTCGGATGGGCGGGGGCAACTGGGGGGCAGCCTGGCAGTACCCGGCGAAATGACCCGCATCAACGATAGACCCTCTGGCTGTGGGGTGCCGTCTGGACGGGTGCAGAGGCCACGTGAGCGATGCGGGGGATCTGCGGGGTGAATCTTCGCGGTATTCGAAGGTACCGACTGCGCTTATTGCCATAGCCTTAGAGCATGATGTGGATTCACAATGACGCGAGAGGCAGGCTGCGGCGGCAAAAAGTTGTGATGGTAAAACCGGTGTTTGCGTCGCAAAGTTCCTGATCAGGTAGTCTGCTCCCCGCGTAGCGGGGATGATCCCCGCCAGGCGGCGGGGCAGGGGGGGCGTGATGACTGCTCCCCGCGTAGCGGGGATGATCCTGACCACTCCTGTCTCTACTGTGGCGGCACCGGCTGCTCCCCGCGTAGCGGGGATGATCCCTTTTCCCGCTTCCCCGTACTCACGGCCTGCCGCTGCTCCCCGCGTAGCGGGGATGATCCCGAGTAGACCGCGTCCGGTGCCAGCCCGCTGAACTGCTCCCCGCGTAGCGGGGATGATCCCCTCCTGTACTTGAGTTGAGATGCCGGTAGATCCTGCTCCCCGCGTAGCGGGGATGATCCGCACCATTCGAGGAACGACAAACGCACTCGTTTCTGCTCCCCGCGTAGCGGGGATGATCCCAACCTTCCCGGTAACTTTTTCGCCAGACCCAACTGCTCCCCGCCACGCGGGGATAACCCCGCACAGCAGGCACAACTCTTCAACCCCATAACCTCTCCCGCCCCCACCCCTAGACCCCGCAACCACCAAGGATTAAGCTGAGAACCACTCGGCGAGGCTCCGCCCGCCGCCAGGATTCAGCGTCGAAACGAGGACACCATGTCGCACCAACCTCACCGCCTTATCCCCTCCGACTTCACGCCGTGGCCCTCACGGGGCGCACAGGCTGAGGTGAAAATCACGAAGTACGTAGACCCCAGCACGGATACCGTGGGGCACGCCGTGTCTACCGACGGGGATGTCCCGTGGGTGATCGGCCTCGACCGTGAGGGGCTCGCCGCTGCGGGCTTCACCGGCAAGGTGGGCGAGACGCTCCTTCTCCCCCGGCACGGCGAACCCTCCCTCCTCGCGGTGGGGGTGGGTGCTGTCGGCTCACTCACCGTGTCGGCGCTGCGCAACGCCGCCGCCGCCGCAAGCCGCGGGGCCAAGCGGTCCCGGCACCTGGCGCTCGACCTCCTGGAGGCCGCACCCGACCTGGACGCCGATCAGGCCACCACCGCCGTGGTTGAGGGGGCACTCCTCGCCCGCTACCACTACGACGAGCTGAAGACCACCACAGACCACGTTCGCCTCGCCCGGCTCGACCTCCTGGGGTCACGCGAGAGCACCGCTGGTGCCCTGCGTGGGAGCCAGCTGGCCCGGGCCACGGCGCTCGCTCGCGACCTCGCTTTTGCCCCGCCAGCGCACCTCACCGCAACCGTTTTTGGCGAGTTCGCCCGCTCCATCGCGGCAGATTTTCACCTTGACGTAACCGTCTACGACAAGGCACAGCTGATTGAGCTGGGCTGTGGCGGGCTCCTCGGTGTGAACGCTGGCAGCGTTGAGGAGCCACGGATGATCCGAATCCAGTACACCCCCACGGGCACCCCCACGGGCCACCTCGGCCTCGTGGGCAAGGGCATCATGTACGACTCGGGCGGGATCGCGCTCAAGCCGGGCGACGCCATGCACTTGGCCATGAAGATGGATATGTCGGGCGCGGCCGCCATCTTCGCCGCGATGACCACGCTCGCCGAGCTGGGCTGCCCGGCGGCCGTCACCGGCTACCTGATGTGCACAGACAATATGCCGTCGGGCTCCGCAACCGCGATGGGAGACGTCCTCACGATCCGGGGCGGCACCACCGTTGAGGTGAAGAATACGGATGCCGAGGGCCGCCTCGTCATGGCCGACGCCCTGGTCCTCGCCACGGAGGACGGGGTGGATGCCATCGTTGACATCGCCACGCTGACCGGCGCATCCCTCGCCTCCTTTGGGCTGTTGACGGCGGCGCTGTACGGCAACAATCAGGACCTCATCGACCGGGTGCGGGAGGCCTCAGCCACAACCGATGAGGGGGTCTGGCAGATGCCGCTGGAACACCGCTACCGCGAGCAACTCAACTCCGACGTCGCCGATATCTCCAACCTGGGCGGGCCCTACGCTGGCTCGACGACGGCGGCACTCTTCCTGGAGGAGTTTGTCGCCGGAACGCCCTGGGCGCACATCGACATGTGCGGGCCGATGCAGTCCGATAAGGATGAGCTGTGGCGCACCAAGGGACCGACCGGCTTCGGCGCGAGACTCCTCGCCGAGTTCGCCACCGGCTTTCGCGCCGCGAGCTTGCGGTAGTTCCTAGAGCACCCTAGCCGGTGACCTCCGCAAGGAAGGTGTCGTAGTCGCGAATGTAGTCGCTGTTGTCGTACGGCAGCGATGCGAGTACCAGTAGGATCGCGTCCGGGCTGTACCGGTACTGGGTTCCCCACGTCATCCGGGGCATGTAGAGGGCACGGTCGGGGGAGTCCAGCACGTACTCTTCGCGGTTGGTCCCATCATCCACAATCGCGTGGACGGAACCGGACAGGCAGACCAGAAACTGCTGGCACTCGCGGTGCGCGTGGGCCCCACGGACCTCGGCCGAGGGAACATCGTGGACCGCAAAAAACCGCTGGGGTTGAAAGGGAACGTCGCCACCCACATCCCCGGCAACGAGAGACCCGCGCAGGTCGATTGCGCGCGTCAACCGCACAAATTTTACACCCTTCACCCGGCTGGGCGGGGTGGTGTCGGGGGCCGAGTCGATCGGTTCAACGGGGCCGCCATCCGACACGACCGAGGGCGTGTTCACGTAGCCCCTAATGTGTGCGGGGTTGCCCACAACGACGGCACCGGGCGGAACATCCCGCGTCACCACGCTACCGGCACCAATCATCGCACCCGCCCCAATCGTGATGCCGGGGAGAATCGTGGCGTTGCCGCCGATGGATGCCCCCTTCCGCACCACCGTCGTCAGAAACTGCGTCGGGTACTGGCGGCTCCGCGGGTGCAGGTCGTTGGTGAAGGTCACGTTGGGGCCCACAAACACGTCGTCCTCCAGCGTGATGCCGTCCCAGAGTTGCACCCCAATCTTGACCGTCACCCGGTCGCCAACGTGCACATCGTTCTCCACAAAAACACCGTCGCAGATATTGCAGTCGCTCCCGATACGGGCACCGGGCAGGATGTGGGCAAACGCCCACACCCGCGTTCTGTCACCGATGTGCGGAGACTCGACGAGGGCATTGGGGTGAAAAAACGCGGTCATGATTCTCTCTCTTCGTTGGCCACCTGTTGGGGTTCACGCTGGCGGAAGATGTACCGACCGCCCAGGAATGTCAGGGGCGTTGTGCACGCCAGAACGATCAGGCTCGTGACCGCGAGGCTCACAAAGCCCCGGGGATCAATCAGTCGGATGACCAGCTGGCCCACCCCAAAAACCACAAGGTACCAGGCGCAGAAAAGCGCCAATTGGGCGCCCCCCGCCCGGGCCCGGAAGACGATGCGCGACGACCCCAGGGTCACCCACACCAGGCCAACCCCGAAGGCAATCGAGTAGGCGATCCACGGCGGAATCACGAGCCCCAGCCCAATGAAAATCGCGTAGGTGATGAGGGTGTTGGAGCCACCGACGATCAGAAACCGGATGACCTGCCCGAGCGTCCTATCGGCTGCCCTAGGCATCGTCATCGTGAAAGACCTCTGTGCTCATGACAACAGAAGATGGACGATTCTTGGTGTTTTCGTAGGTTCGCCACACGTAGGTTCCGAGTACCCCGATAGCGAAGAGAACGCCACCGGTCGAAAAAAGCAGGACCAGCATGAGCGCGGTGTACCCCTGCACCGGCACGCTCCCCACCAGCCACGACACAAAAACCCAGAAGGCCGCAACCACCGAGAGCAGCGAACCGGTGAGGCCGAGCGCCAGAATCACGGTGATGGGCATACTCGTAAACGAGAACACGCTGTCGAGCAGGTAGTTGACCTTCTTGCGCATGGACCAGGCACTCTTACCGTGCACCCGTTCCTGACGGGAGTAGGGGATCTCGATGCGCCGGTAGCCAAGCCAGAAGAGCAGACCCACCAGGCTGGAGTGCGACTCGTCGAGCGAGACCAGTTTCCGGGCGACGGCACGAGTGGTGGCAAAAATATCGACGCCACCGGCGGGCATATCCGGCTGGACCAGCCTGCGGTAACTGCTCCAATACGTCCGGGAGAGCGTGCGGGAGACGAGTGGATCCTCGCGGGCCTCGCGGGTACCGACCGCAACGTCCCACTCGCCGGATGCGAGGCATCCAAAGAACTCCTCAATGAGCTCGATGGGCTCCTGAAGGTCGGCAGCCATGGCGGCAACGTAGTCGCCCCTGGCGGCAGCAAAACCCGCCTTGATCGCCGGGAATGAACCAAAATTGCGCGAGTGCGCGATGAGCTGGGATCGGATGCTCGCCTCCGGCAGGAGCTGCCGCAGGATGGCGAGCGAATTATCGGGTGAGCCGTCAACCACAAAGACGGCCTCCAGCGGGCCGTCGAGGCGGCCCTGCATCTCCCCCAGCCGCTCGACAACGGTGGGAAGGCTCCCCTCGTTTTTATACACGGGAATCACGACCGAGTACACAATCGGGGATTTCTGCCCCCCCGGAGGACCGCCTGTCATCACCTAGAGCTCCCGCAGCGCCTCAACGATTCGACCGGTTTCCTCGTCGGTGAGCTCCGGGAAGAGAGGAATCGACAGGATGTGCTCGGCCGCGTACTCAGAAACGGGCAGGGAGTAGGCCCCCGCCGGGGCCGTTGCCTGAAGATGATCGCACACGGGGTAGTGGATGTCGGTCTTTACCCCGTGCTCGGCGAAGACCCGGGCGGCAGCCTCGCGGTCTTCTACAACCACAACGGCCAGATGCCCCACATAGTCGTTGCGCACGCTGTTCAGCAGCCGCGCCGACGGGGAGGTGAGTGCCTGCTCGTACTGCGCGTGAATCGCCCGGCGGCGCTCATTCCACCCGTCAAGTTGACGAAGTTTGAGGCGCAGAACCGCGGCCTGCGCCTCGTCGCAGCGGGAGTTCATACCGCCAGAAACCACGTTGTGATACTTGGCACCCCAGCCGTACTGGCGCAGGCTCCGCACCCGGGCATCCAGGTCGGAGCGGTTTGTGAACACGGCGCCGGCGTCGCCGAGCGCGCCGAGGTTTTTGGTGGGGTAGAAGCTGGTGGTGGAGATATCCGCGATGGAACCCAGCCGGGCGTTCCCCGCCACACCGCCGAGCGCCTGGGCACAGTCCTCAACCACCGGAATCCCCCGGTCGTGTGCCCACTCGGTGATCCCCACGATGTCGGCGCTCGCCCCAAACAGGTGGGTGACGACGATACACGCGGGCTGGCGACCGTGTGTGGTAACGGCGTGCTCCACGCCCGCCCGCACCGTCTCGACGGTTACCAGGTAGCTAACGGCGTCAACATCCGCATAGACCGGGGTTGCCCCCAGAGCACCCGCCGCAATCGAGGTGTACCCACCGGCGTTGGCACAGGTGAGAACCAGGTCGTCACTCGTGACGCCGAGGGCGCAGAGGGCCAGGGTGAGGGCGTCGGTACCGTTCGCGACAAGCGCCGCACACTCAACACCCACAAAGGCCGCCAACTCTTTTTCGAGGGCGTTGTGCTCCGGGCCCATGACGAACCAGCCGCTCCCGACGACTCGGGTGATCGCGTCGATGATGTCGGCGTGAAGGCCTGGCTCGATGCGGCCAAGATCGTTGAACGGAACGATCTTCTTTTCAGCCGTCATCACTCAGTCACTTCCCTGCGCCGTGTTGTCACAACCGTTGTAGCAATGGTTACCAACAGTATCATCAGGCCCGAACCGAAGAGAACCCAACCCGCCCCCCGCCCCGGGGGCGAGTAGCTGAGGGAGAGCTCAAAGTCTCCGCTCGGCAACGCCAGCTGAATCGTGCCGTAGGGGCTCAACTCGGGGGTCAGGGGCACACAGTCGCCATCCGCGAAACAGGCCTCGGCCGACCATCCAGGGAAGTAGGCTTCGTTGAGGTTCGTGACCGTTGGGTTCGTGAGCGACACCTGATACACGTACTCGCCGGGGGAGTAGGAGACCGGGGTGGCGTCAACTCCACAGTCCTCGTTCTGCACGCAGTCGGATAGCGCGGTCTTCGTGGTACGCCCCTCCTCGGAGACGGCAAGAATCGTGCCGGGTAGCGCGAGGAATGCGGCGAACTCGTGGCGAATATCCGAGGTAAGGAGCGTTTGTTCCAGGGTGTCGAGGCTTTCTGACCCCCGGAGGTTGATGTACCCGGCAACGGAGTACTCCCCGCTGAAAAATGCCGCGTTTCCCTGGCGATTATACAGGAGTTTTCGGGTGAGGTCCTCGGGAAGCGGGGCCCGGGCGGGGCGCTGCGTCAGCTCACCCGTGTTGTCGGCGCGCTGGCTGATGAGGCTGTCAATCGTCGCACCGTAGGCCTTCAGCTCGATAGCCTCCCGGTTCACGTTCCAGGGCCCGGGAGTCGTGTAGGCCCACAGCAGCCCCGAGCCGGCCGTCGCCAGGATGATGACGATGCTGAACAGGGTGGCGAGCCCCCCGCGCGCGCTGCTCGCGAACCACTTTGAGTCACGGGCGTTATTATACACGACGAAAACCGTCACGAGCGCCACGACAAAACCGAGCAGCAGGAGCGGGTAGACAACCTCAGATTTGGTCTGACGGCCACTGACCGCAAGCACACTAAACCCGATCACGAGGAGGCTGGCGAGGGTGAGTGACACGGCCATCCCCCGGGTCACCCGCGGCTGGGTGAGCGTGGAGGTGAGCCTCCGCAGCCCCGAACAGGCCAGGAGAATGGCGGCGAGCACCAGGAAAAGTTTGAAATCGCTCATTGTGAACCGGCTCAGGCCGAGGCCCGGGAGGCTCTGGACCGCATTATACCAGGGGAGGAACGGCATCCCGAGCAGCAGGGCGGGCACCCCGAGGGCACACGCCAATTTGCAGAGCGGATCGGACCACCGGGCGAAAAGGGCCAAGACGAGCACCGCGACCGGGATGAAGAACGAGCGCATCGTCACATCGTTGGGGATGTCGTACTTGTAGTCGTAGCTGAAGAGGACGGTGCCCAGAACGGAGGGGGTAAAGCGGGAGGAATCGGCGTCCCGGGAAACATCGCCCCCTCCGTTGAGCAGAAAGTAGGGAAGCAGCCGGGGCATGGAGAGCAGCAGCGCGACAACCCCCGACACCGCCAGCGGCAGCAGAAAGGCCGTTACCCGGGGACGATACACGAGGCAGACCACCACGACCCACGGAACGAGAACGTAGACCGCAGCGACCGTCGTTCCCGGGTAGATCCCCGTGAGGGCCTGCCACACGATCAACGTGGCAACCGGGATGGACCACCACCTGTTCCATTTCCAGAGCGGGGTGAGGACCAGCAGAACCCAGGGCATCCAGGCATACGCCCGCGCAATATCGATATGTGACGCGTTACTGAAAAAGCCAACGCCAAAGAACATCGCCACCGACGCGAAGAGCGCGACAAAGAAGGGGGCCCGCAGCACCCGCAGCAGGAAATACATGCCGTACGCGCCGAAAGCCACGTGCATGGCGGCGAGAATCGCGGCCAGGTGCAAACTATACGGCCCGAAGAGTGTGATGATTCCCGTGGGAAGGTACCACCCGCTGTTTTGCAGGCCACTGGCCGACGGGTAGCCAGCCCACACGTAGGGAACCCACTCCGTTCGGTTGAAGAAACCCCCGTCGGTCCACCAGACAAAGGCGTCACCCGCATACGCACCAAGAAAATCGTAGGGGGGGATGCTCTGCCCCGTATAGAACGTGAGAAAGACGGCAAGTTGCAGAAGAACGATGCACGCGGTGAGCGTGATCCCGCGCCGCAGTGCAGTTGACGATAACACCCGCTCAACGGTGAGGAGCCAGGCAGAGGAAGGGCGGCTATCGGATGGGCTGCTCACAGGTTCTGCGCATTCCTTACTATGTGCGTCATCGCTCAATGCGACAGAATTTGATGGTTGGGATGATGCGATACCCCGTCATTATTCCACGGTTTTCCCCGTTTTTCCCTCCCGCGAGATAATCGTCGGCACCGGAAAATCTCGATGGCGGGCGGTCACCACAGCGCTAGGCGGTCGGTTCTCCGCCCGAGGGGGGCCGACGGCGGGAGCGGCCCGGGAACATCCGGGACCAGAGGGGCAGCGGCGCGGCGCGGGCGATGGTCTCGGGCAGGGCCACGGCGAAGGTTTCGATCTCCTTCGCGCTGTCACGCACCACACGGTAGAGGGCGGTACCGATGAGAATACCGATCGCAATCGACATCACCGTGGTCATGGCCGTCGCAAACCCGTACAGACCGGCCCCCGCCCCCGCCGCCTCGGTGAGACTAATCAGCCCCGAGGCGCCCGGCACGAGCAGCCAGAACGCGGGCAGGAATGTGATCTGCGACGGCGCCCCGCGGGGCAGCGCCGCGATGGCCAGCACCGCGGGCGTCATCGCGACGGCCCCGAGGAATCCGCTGAGGGTCGGACCGGCGAGGGCCGCACCCACCAACTGCCCACCAAACGCCACCAGGATCGCCACGAGCACCCACCCAAACGTGGCGGCGGGTGAGGAGAAGTGCAGGTACACCCCCACGGCAAAGAGCCCCACACCCGCGAGGGAGACCCACCACGGTAGCGAGGCGTCGTCCGGTTGGGTCATGTACCCGGCCTCCCCCACCCCCACGACGGTACCCGCCGCGATGATGCCAAACGCCAATAGGGCGAGCTGAACCACGCCGGTCACCAGCCGGGAGGCCCCCGAGATCATGTTGCCGGAGGCCAACTCCACGGTGGCCGTTGTGAGGGTTCCGCCCGGCAGGAAGGTGGCGAGCGGGGCGATGAGGAGTCGAAGCGGGTCGCCAATACCGATCTGCTCAGCCAGGAGGAACACCGCAAGAGCACACACAAACGCGGCAAACGTGGGGAATATCAGTTGCAATGTGGGCGAGCGGATCAGCTTGGCCAGGCCGATGAGAAGCCCCAGCAGAAACGCGAGAAGTGCACCCTGCCAGGTGGGCACGAGCATAAGCGACAGGCCCGCGGTAACGAGCGCGTGGCCCAGGGTGCGCACCACCCAGCCAAACCGCGACCGCATCGCACCGATGGCGTTAAGCCGCCGGATGCCGTCCTCCGGTTCGACCCCCGCCCGCTCCGCCTCGTGCAGCAGGTCGTAAAGCTCCGCGATCTGATCGAAGCGGAAGGTGGAACTCACCCGCGACCGGATCGCCACCCGGCCCTGCGTCACCCCACCGGTTTGTACCAGGATGACGGTGGGCAGAACCACAAAGTCGGTTTCGGGCACACCGTAGGCCCGGGATATCCGCACCAGCAGGTCGTGAATCTCATCAACCGACTCGTTGGCGGCGATCATCCCCTCGGCAAGGCCGAGGAGGAACTGCCGCAGCGTCTGCAACTCTGCGACGGAGTGAGCGGGTGCCGCATCCATGTCTCTAGGGAACCACAGAGCGGGGGCCGCTGGCTATATTAAGGTGCGGTCAAAATGCTGGGGAACAAAGATGCGACGAGGTAGAGGAATATTCTCACCGTGTGAGCACCGTCACCCGGCTAACCGATACCCTCAGCTCAATGCCGGATGCGGATATCCCGGCCTTCCTCACCGCCGATGCTTCCTGGTGGGTGCGCGAGGGCACCGCGATGGCCGCGCAACTGGTGGGAGACAACCGGCGGGATAAACTGCACCCCTCATCCGGGCCTGGATGCTCAGCGATGACCCCCTCACCCAGCGGGCCGCGATAGCCGGAATCTGTGAGCCCCGCCTGCTCACGCATCCCGAGACGGGCCGCTTCGCGGTGGAGGTCTGCCAGCGGGTGACGGACAGTTTTGTGCACCGACCGGCGGAAACCCGGAAGGAGCCGGACGTGCGCACCCTGCGCACGGGGCTCGCCTACTGCTGGAGTGTGGCCGTGGCCGGATGCCCCGGGGCGGGCCTGCCCGCGTTTGAGTCGCTCGATACGAACGATACGGATGTGGCGTGGATCGTGAAACGCAACCTCACCAAGGCCCGGCTGAAGCGAGTTCTGGCGCAGCGGGAAGAGTTAAGGGCAGAGGTGTGAGACCCGGAGCGTGGGACCCCGCCCTAAAATCGTTTTATGACACTACCCGGCATGCCGTACCCCCAGCCCCCACTCCGCACCCTGGTGCTGCACTCGCGGAAGCTCCCCGCGATCCTCACACCCTGGGTTGTTCCGGTGGTTCTCCTCGACGGGCAGCAGTTCCCGCTCGGCTGGGGAACCCAGCGGTACACCATCCCCGCTGATCGCCCCGTGCACGTCCAGTGCGAAATGCCCTTCATAATCCGATACGGCAAGGCGGCGGTCGTTCTCACGCCCGGATCAGAACCGGCCCAGCTGGAGTACAGCGCACCCGCATCCCAGTGGACCAGAGGTCAACTCGGCGCACCCGGCACAACCAAAACAACGGGAATCGGCTTCAACGTCGTCGCCCTTACTTTTGTGGGCCTCCTGTTCCTGGGGGTCATCGGCCTCACAGTGTTCGGCTGATCTTTGTAACGGGCTACCCGGATAGCGCCCCACGAAGGTTCCTCACCCCGGAGACGAGAGGCGTCATCACAGCTTCGAATACGGTGCCCTTCCTGAACCTGAAAAAACGCGAGCCCTAGAGCGGCTGGGAGAACGCCCAGAAGCCCCGTGAGACCCTGGGGCGGGTGACACGAGCGTCAAAGAAGACTCTTCCCGCCCTGAACTGCGGGGGATGTGCGGGGTGAATCCACCCCCGAATAAGGACACGACCGCGGCGAGGGGCTCTAGGCTAACCACATAACCACAGATGATTGGCCATACAGTTGTTGAGGAGGGGCGCGCGCGAAGTGAATCTAAATCGGCTGTTGCGTCGGTAAAGTACCTGATCAGTTAGTCTGCTCCCCGCGTAGCGGGGGTGATCCATGACCAGCGCCCTACAAGAAGCCCTCGGCCTCCTGCTCCCCGCGTAGCGGGGGTGATCCTACGCAGTGGCCCGCCACCGGATGCGTAGGCACCTGCTCCCCGCGTAGCGGGGGTGATCCCCGGGGGACAGTCATCAAGCCGCTCACCGGTCACTGCTCCCCGCGTAGCGGGGGTGATCCGCCCCGACTGATCCTGATGGATGAATGGTCGTACTGCTCCCCGCGTAGCGGGGGTGATCCGTACCCTTGTCAAGTCGGTGGAGCTACTCAGAACTGCTCCCCGCGTAGCGGGGGTGATCCTAGTGGTCGCCGGGCTGGCGTGCCCGAGTAGCCCTGCTCCCCGCGTAGCGGGGGTGATCCCGTGCAATGTGAAGCTTACTGAGCTTCACAGCTCTGCTCCCCGCGTAGCGGGGGTGATCCGGTGCGGCCCGACCAAATCTGTCCCAGGTACTCCTGCTCCCCGCGTAGCGGGGGTGATCCCGCCACATCACGATCCACCTCGACCCCTTCGAGCTGCTCCCCGCGTAGCGGGGGTGATCCCAGAAATTTGACGGGCTGGCCCAGGCAGTTTTTCTGCTCCCCGCGTAGCGGGGGTGATCCCGCCCCGAGGGTGATCTGATCCATCCCGGCGTCCTGCTCCCCGCGTAGCGGGGGTGATCCTTTCAGCTTCGGGCATTGACGAGAAGGGGTTGCCTGCTCCCCGCGTAGCGGGGGTGATCCTCACCAAGGCTCTAAGAGCCGCCCCTGAAACCGCTGCTCCCCGCGTAGCGGGGGTGATCCGCCCATGCGGGTCTCGGCAGCGTCTCCACGCTCCTGCTCCCCGCGTAGCGGGGGTGATCCAAGCCGTCCATCAGGCTGCCGTCACAGCGCAGACTGCTCCCCGCGTAGCGGGGGTGATCCGGCCTCACCCACCGCAGTCCTCAACGAATCGGACCTGCTCCCCGCGTAGCGGGGGTGATCCTAAGGAGAACATCATGGCTGAAATTAGGACAGCCTGCTCCCCGCGTAGCGGGGGTGATCCGCTCTGGTGTGAAGTCGAGTGCCTTGAGGTCTTCTGCTCCCCGCGTAGCGGGGGTGATCCTCTCGCGGCGCGCCGCGACCCGCACGGCCGGGACTGCTCCCCGCGTAGCGGGGGTGATCCCCCGAACGCCACCCGCTTGGGCTTGGTCTTCTTCTGCTCCCCGCGTAGCGGGGGTGATCCGGTAGCGTCCAGGTAGCGCTACCACCTCGGTGGCTGCTCCCCGCGTAGCGGGGGTGATCCCGTCGGCGCAGTCGGCACCGCCGCCTTCGCGGCCTGCTCCCCGCGTAGCGGGGGTGATCCCAGGAGCGTGGATACGATGCCCTGGTCGGTCTCCTGCTCCCCGCGTAGCGGGGGTGATCCCCTCGTTTCGGGCTTCCGTGACTCGGCGGCAGCCCTGCTCCCCGCGTAGCGGGGGTGATCCTACCACGGCAAGATTCAGCGGCATCTTCCACGACTGCTCCCCGCGTAGCGGGGGTGATCCCGATTCACAGGCGACGACGAAATCACTGAAATTCTGCTCCCCGCGTAGCGGGGGTGATCCGAACCCGGCGCGGTCGCCCGTGTCGGCGGCCTCCTGCTCCCCGCGTAGCGGGGGTGATCCGCTCGTCGCCTTCGTCGGGGTCTAGCTCCTGCACTGCTCCCCGCGTAGCGGGGGTGATCCTGGACGACGTATGCCCCCGCGGCCAGCGCATCGCCTGCTCCCCGCGTAGCGGGGGTGATCCGTCGACGCCCTGGTCGATGAGGTACTGGTAGGCCTGCTCCCCGCGTAGCGGGGGTGATCCTATCGTGAGCGACACGGTAGCCGACTCTGCCCACTGCTCCCCGCGTAGCGGGGGTGATCCGTTTTACCGCGCACCCCGCGAAATCTTTATCAACTGCTCCCCGCGTAGCGGGGGTGATCCTAGTCATGCCACATTTCGGTGGCGTAGGCTAGACTGCTCCCCGCGTAGCGGGGGTGATCCTATGGGGCGGGTTTCCGCCCGACCGCCGGGGAACTGCTCCCCGCGTAGCGGGGGTGATCCTGGGTTGGAAATGGGTTGCGAAGTTGGACTCCGCTGCTCCCCGCGTAGCGGGGATAATCCAACTCGGGTCTGTGACAACACTCGGGTCTACGACAACACCCGAGTCTCAGCTCAGCTCGCCGACCAACGAAGCCTGGCTCCACGTTCGCCACTGTCAGCATCCTGGAGCCGTCTGGTTACTTCGGCAGGTCCCTCCTCAACTTCTGCACATGTCTTTCGGAGTGCACCGCCACAGGCTAGTGCCGAGGGTACTCAGTCTCCGAGACGTGCTCTCCCCCACTCAGTTTCTGGCCCGTCCTGGCCCTCGCCGAGTGACTCTCACATCGCCAGGTGCCCCATAAAGTCCTACGGAGTCGCCCCGTGCCAGCGCCACTCCCCGGGTGGCCTGTAGACGGTGCCTCCGGCCGCATCTCGATCAGTTCGCCACAGCGAGACTGCACCAGTCCGCGGCCGTCGGTCACATGCAGTGTCTGGCCGTTGGCGTGCCGGTGCCACGCGGTTCGGGCTCCCGGCGCAAAGCGCACCGTGTTCACGCGCAGCCGCGACGGCGGCTCGCTCTGCGCAATCACATCAAAGTGCACGTCACCGGTAAACATCTCGGTAAACCCCGCCGTGGTGGGCTGCTTGGGGTTAGCTTTCATGAGCGATCCTTATCTATTCTGACCGTGCGGTGCGGATGCCTTCGGCAGGTTCGGCCGTGTACACGAAGAGTGTGAGGCCGGGGTCGGCGGGCAGCCCCATCGCCTCAATGGTGAGGCCAAGGTCGCCCACAG
This sequence comes from Klugiella xanthotipulae, assembly GCF_006716695.1. Taxonomy (GTDB): domain Bacteria; phylum Actinomycetota; class Actinomycetes; order Actinomycetales; family Microbacteriaceae; genus Klugiella; species Klugiella xanthotipulae. The sequence goes on along the minus strand of NZ_VFPN01000004.1, from coordinate 32,085 downwards.
CAGGGTGGCGCAGGGCCTTGCGTCCGCTGCGGTGGAAGCGCACATTGTGCGAAGCCCAGCGGGCACGAAATGTCTCGCTCTGCGTCGATACATCCTGGTGGGGAAGCTGAACCCGGGCCGGGTGTTTGACCGGGTTGCGCCGGTCGGGCCGTCTGCTCACGCGCGCGAAAGAATCGTCGTGATGTACGGCCTCACTTTTTCCTGATGAACGGCGTCTACACAGTGGCGGTACTTTCACACCGCCCACTCACACGAGACACCCTCAATCGTCAGGAGAAAACCAATGTCCATTGCATTTATCACGGGTAGCACCAGGGGGCTGGGGTTTGCGACGGCGCAGGCCCTCGCCGAGGCGGGACACAGCGTCATTATTTCGGGCCGAACGGAGAAGGCCACGGACGAGGCTCGCGCCTTTCTCACCTCCGTAACGGGGGTCAACGTGGATGCCGTCACCCTCGACGTCACCGACGAGATGAGTATCCTGTCGGCCGCCGAGACAATCCGCACCCGATACGGTGTGCTCGACATCCTGGTCAATAACGCGGGCGTCGTCCTGGAGAGACCGGATATCCCACCAACCGAGTACTCCTCGGTGGACGTTTTCCGCGCCACCTTCGAGACAAACGTTTTTGGGGTTATCGCGGTCACGAATGCGCTGACCCCGCTGCTTCGGACAAGCACCGCGGGGCGGATCGTCAACGTTTCGAGCACGATGGGATCACTCAGCGACCAGGCCGACCCGGATTCAGCCTATTTCTCATCACTGGTGCACGCTTATCGAACCTCGAAGGCGGCGCTCAACAGCGTGACGATTGGGTTGAGCAAACAGTTGGCCGACAGCACTATTGTGGTCACGGCGGTCTGCCCGGGCTTTGTCCAGACGGAGCTCACCCCCCTGAACCAGGACGCCCCGCTCACCGCAGGGGAGGCTGCGGGTGTCATCCTCAACGCGGCCCTGCTCCCCGCGGGCTCCCCCAGCGGAACCTTCGTTGACGCGCACGGTCCCGTGAGCTGGTGAACAGGGCCTGGGGCAGGGTACGCACACTCTCCACAAAACAACTCCCCTGTTTGCGATGCCTCCATGTCCGCAGTAGCCTGAAACCATTTCCCGCCGGGCTCACAAGCCCCGGGTAAAAGAGGTTGTGGGGGCGCTACCGACTTTGGTCGGTAGCGCCCCCACCTTTTTCGGCCACGGACGGAGCACAGCGGATATGACGTACACAATCGAGATCAGAGAAGAAGAAGTTTTGGCGGCAATCAAGAAACTCCAACAGGCCGAGGGGGACATCGCGAAGGCTAGTTCTGGGCCAACGCCAAACCTCACCTGTGCGGCACAGCCCACCGCCATGCAAGAGTTTGATGACATGATCGACTGGGCATTGGTGGAACTAAAAGTCAGGACCAATAATTGGCAGCATTACTTGGCCACGCAAGCCGATAACATCAAGGCCACGGTGGAAGACCTCATCGCCCGGGACGAGAGCTTCTCTCTAGATCTCAACACCGACACTGGCTGGGTGGAGAATGTTCAGGCGACGACGGGAACCGCACCAGCCAGCGACACGAGCACACGGAGCACCGGAAGTCCTTCCGTGGATCCAGGTGAGGGAGAAACCGAATCCACCCCAGCACCGGCAGGCTCCGGCGGCTCAAGCCGCCCCACACCGGCAACCGACGGAGAGGATAACGGATGAGCAGTATTCACTGGAACGTTAAACACACGGTGCGACTACTGAGTGTCCTCCTCACAGCATCACTTTTCGGCATGATCGGGATGTCTCCTGCGACAGCCGATGGAAACCCTGGCCTGTGGTACTTTGACGACTACGGAGTCCAGCAAGCACACGACGAAGGTTTCACCGGTAAAGGTGTCACAATCGCCATCATAGACACGCCGATCTACAGCGATATACCTGGGCTCGATAGTGCAGACATCACTGTGCACGAACCCGGATACTGCGATATTAGCGGCACCCCCGGAACCCGTGCACCCGCAACCAGCACTGACCCCCGAGCCTCCACACACGGGACCGAGATGGCTCTTCTTATCGCGGGAAACGGAAAAGGCTCCAACCCTGGAGAAACAACCGCACGCGGAGTCGCCCCCGGTGCGAAAATAAACTACTATGCCACCTCTTACCGTGAAGTAGATTTTGTTGAGTTGTCGAGTGACATCAACTGCTTCCGCAACGGTGAGGACGGCCAAGAGGATTCCGTTATCGAAGCTCTCTCCCAGGCCCTCAAAGATGGTGCCGACATCATCTCTATGTCCTTCGCAACGGGCTCCTCACCTAAGCTTGAAGACCTAGTTTCTGAAGCGCTCAAAACGGGAGTTATCCTTGTCTCGGGTACCTCCAACGATAAAAATCGCTCCATGGGGATGGCCTCATTCAATGGTGTCGTCACCATGCAATCTGAAACCAAGGATAGCGAAATATATGCTGACGCGAAAAAACCAGATGATTCAATCACGGCCGTAGGGCCGGGAGTAGAAGTTCTGGGTCTCGATGAGCACTGGGGGCCCAAACTCATTACCGGAACATCACCTTCAACGGCTATTACTGCCGGGTTCTTGGCTCTTGTAAAGTCAAAGTATCCCAGCGCAACCGGAAATCAAATCATTCAATCCCTCATTAAAAACACTGGCGCCTCGGAGCACACTGTTTACTATGATCCCCAAAAATACTGGGGATACGGGTCCATGTCGCTCAATCAGATGCTCAGTTTCGACCCAACGAACCTTCCGGACATCAACCCGCTATTCAATAAATTATACGGTTTTCCGAAATACGATGATGTTTTCGATGAAAAAATTTCCATTCCGACGACAAAGGAGACTTTAGCTCCATCGAAAGAAACTGACACATCAATACTCATGCTGAGCATTTCTCTTGGGGGGATACTTCTCGCCGGAGGAGCAGTCTTCTTAATAATTTTACTCAACAGTCGAAGAAAAAGAGCCAGAAATTCTCTTCCCTCGACCTTCGAGAAAGGACTCTAGTCATGGGATACTACGAAGAACTTCTTTACCGATCTGCCTATCGTGCAAAGATAGACTCGACCGATTTCCAGAAAATACAGCGTGCCGCAGATAGCGCTTCGCTGGCCCTCAAAAAAGTTGCCGGCACACCCGGCTGGGATGGAAAATCTGCAGACGCGGCAGTCAGCATTTTCGATACCACTGGAAAGAAAATGGCAGAAAGTGCCGACTATCTTAATGAAATCAAACGGATAATTGATGGGGCAAATCGCCTCATCGACTACGCACGGGATGCTTACGAGGAGATTCAGAACATCGGCCTCACCTCGGTCGAAAAAGCTGCAATTGTTGCCGGTGGAACTCTTCTCGTACCCGGGGTTGGAACCATTCTCAGCACAGCTGGGATCGCAACAGCAGAAGCGGCGTTGGGTTGCCCTAGAGAAGAAAAATCAAAGGCCGCCCTTGAGGCGCTCTCCGAAGAGTCTCAAACCCTTGCTCACAGCGTGGAAAATAATGTCAAAAACATCTGGAAGTGGGCTCCCGGTCAGGACCCTGTTACCGATGTTCCCCGCCACGAATACCCGCCGCCGACGGAACGCGGTACGACCGGCGATCCTGGCCCCGTCGGTGGTACCGGCTCTACCGATGGTGTTGGCGGTATCGGTGCGGGTCCGGTTTTCCCGGGCCCTGGTTCCACGGTTCCCGGTCCGATCACCGGTATAACAGACCCCGGCCCCGGTGGCGGTGGTACCGGCCCGGGCGGTTCCGGTCCCGGTGGTGGCGGCGGCGGTGGCGGTACGGGCGTCCCGGTTGTGTCCACGCTGCCGGGTGATGGAATCGTGTGGGATCCTGAGTCTCCGTACTATCCCGGAGACACGTCCGCGGATGACGGCAGTGGTTCTGGTGGCGGTACCACGGGCGGTTTAGGGAACGGTACCGGCGGTGTCCTCGGGGGTATCGCGGGTGCGGGAGTAGCCGTAGGGGCCGCGAAACTCAGCACGGGCGGCCTGGGCGGCGGCGGTGTGGTCCTGGGTGGTGGTAACACCCCGGGCGGTACAGGACTCAAACCCGCACCCGCGAGCACGACCCCCACGGGTGCGGGTGGTGCTCGTGGTGGGATGGGCATGATGGGCGGCGCCCCGGCCGGTAGCGGGTCAGGAGAGAAAAAACGACCCACCACACGAGGACTCATCGCGCCGAGACTCGAAGACGATGAACCCTTCGTGCAACCTAAAGCCGGTGCCGGCTCACGCGTCCCCGGTGATCCCCTGTATGAAGCCGCGCAAGCACAACGCCGCGCCGAAGAAGAACGCAACAAACCCACACCCAAAAAACGATGGTGGCACCACTAACCACGAGAGACCCACTCTCCGCCATGACCTACACAGAGACCCTCGATCATCCAACCCCCACCCAGGGCAGTGCCCCAGCGCCGCCCGCAGCAGGGAGAGGCTAGCGCCTCACGACAGTTCTCCGTTTCAGGACGGGGCGGAGATCACGGTTGGGCTCACCCACTACCCCGTAGACCCGGCCCTATTATCGGGATGCGCGGGACCAGCGCGGCGGTCGCGTTAATGGAACTCCGCTCACGGTACGTCATGATTCTCGCACCTCACATTCACGACTGATCTACCCGTCTTCGTGGCCCACCCGCCGGTCGCCGTGGGAACCCCCGATTGACGAACCCCCACAGAGGGGACTACTCTAGCTACAAATTGAAACGATTCATTTCGAGCATGACTCGGAGTGGGTTCCGCATCCGTACCCGACCGTCCCGCAACGAGAGGACTCAACGTTGAGCACTCACACACCCCACCAGCGCGTGTGCTTTCAGCTCCAGGTGAAACCCGAGCGCATCGCCGAATACAGGGAACGGCACGCCGCCGTCTGGCCCGATATGCTCCGCGCGCTCTCCGACACCGGCTGGCACAACTACTCCCTCTTCCTCCGAGACGACGGCCTCCTCATCGGCTACCTCGAAACACCCAGCCTGGCCGCAGCCCAGGCCGGAATGGCCGCCACCGAGGTGAACGCCCGCTGGCAGGCCGAGATGGCCGAATTCTTCATCGACCTCGACGGTGCACCCGACGAGGGTTTCCTCCAGCTGACCGAGGTGTTCCACCTCGAAGACCAGCTCGCCCCGCTCAGTAACTAACCCCACAGACCAACACCCTCACACAGAGAACGGAACCATCGTGAGTCTCAGCCCCGACATCCTCGCCCAGCTCGACGCCCAGGCCATTGAAGTACCCTCCTGGGCCTACGGCAACTCGGGCACCCGCTTCCGCGTATTTGGCACGCCCGGCACACCCCGCACCCCGTTTGAGAAGGTGTCGGACGCCGCCCAGGTCAACAAGCTGACCGCCCTCGCCCCCACCGTGGCCCTGCACATCCCCTGGGACCGGGTGGACAACTTTGCCGACCTGCGCAAGCACGCCGAAGACGAGGGCATCCGGCTCGGCACGATCAACTCGAACACCTTCCAGGACGAGGCCTACAAGCTTGGCAGCCTGACGCACAGCGACCCCGCGGTGCGCCAGAAGGCCATCGACCACCACTTCGAATGCATCGACGTGATGAACGCCACGGGCGTCACCGACCTCAAAATCTGGCTCGCAGACGGCACCAACTACCCCGGCCAGGCGGATATCCGCAGCCGCCAGGACCGCCTCGCCGAATCGCTCGCCACCATCTACGAGCGCCTGGGCGACGACCACCGGATGCTCCTGGAATACAAATTCTTCGAACCCGCCTTCTACCACACCGACGTACCCGACTGGGGCACCAGCTACGCGCACACGAGCGCCCTCGGCGAGAAAGCCCAGGTGGTGCTCGACACCGGCCACCACGCCCCCGGCACCAACATCGAGTTCATCGTGGCCCAGCTGCTGCGCCTGGGCAAGCTCGGCGCGTTTGACTTCAACTCGCGCTTCTACGCCGATGACGACCTGATCGTGGGTGCGGCCGACCCGTACCAGCTGTTCCGCATCATGTACGAGGTCATCCGCGGCGGCGCGCTCGATCCCGAATCGGGTGTGGCGTTTGTGCTCGACCAGTGCCACAACATCGAAGAAAAAATCCCCGGCCAGATCCGAAGCGTGATCACGGTGCAGGAGATGACGGCCCGCGCCCTCCTCGTGGACCGCACCGCCCTCACCATCGCCCAGGAGGCCGGCGACGTGCTCGGAGCCAACCAGATCTTCATCGACGCGTTCTACACGGATGTTCGCCCCGACCTCGCCGCGTGGCGTGAGCGCCGCGGGCTGCCTGCCGACCCGATTGCGGCCTACACGGCATCCGGATACCAGGAAAAGATCAACGCCGAACGCGCGGGCGGCACCCAGGCCAGCTGGGGCGCCTAAGCGCCCACCCACCCCACACCTCAACCCCACCACCAGGAGACACACCATGAGCAGCGACGCAGCACGGCAGTTGATTGCCCGGTCGAACCGCCTCGGTTCTGACCCGAAGAACACCAACTACGCCGGGGGTAACACCTCGGCAAAGGGCACCGACACCGACCCCGTCACGGGTGAGGATGTTGAGCTGATGTGGGTGAAGGGGTCGGGCGGAGACCTGGGCACCCTCACCGAACAGGGCCTGGCCGTGCTCCGGCTGGACCGCCTGCGCTCACTCGTAAACGTGTACCCGGGGCTTGACCGCGAGGACGACATGGTAGCCGCGTTTGACTACACCCTGCACGGAAAGGGCGGTGCGGCACCCTCCATCGACACGGCCATGCACGGGCTCGTGGAGGCGGCACACGTTGACCACCTGCACCCCGACTCCGGCATCGCCATCGCCACCGCGGTGGACGGCGAAGAACTCACCGGAAAGATCTTCGGCGACACGGTGGTGTGGGTGCCGTGGCGTCGCCCCGGCTTCCAGCTGGGGCTCGACATCGCGGCAATCAAGGCGGAGAACCCCCAGGCGATTGGCTGCATTCTGGGCGGCCACGGCATCACGGCCTGGGGTGACTCCAGTGATGAGACAGAGGAACGCTCCCTCTGGATCATCAACACAGCGGCCGACTACATCACGGCCCACGGGAAGCCGGAGCCGTTTGGCCCGGCCCTCGACGGCTACGGCGCGCTGCCCGAGGCCGAGCGCCGCGCGAAGGCGGCGGCCCTGGCCCCCACCATCCGCGGCCTCGCCTCGGTGGACAAACCCCAGGTGGGCTCCTTCAGCGACGCGGAGGTGGTGCTCGACTTCCTCGCGTCGGCCAACCACCCCCGCCTGGGCGCGCTCGGCACCAGCTGCCCCGACCACTTCCTGCGCACCAAGGTAAAACCGCTGATCCTGGACCTGCCGGCCACGGCATCCGTCGAAGACTCCATCGCTCGGCTCACCGAGTTGCACGAGCAGTACCGCGCCGACTACCGGGCGTACTACGACACGCACGCCACAGCGGACTCGCCCGCGATGCGCGGCGCAGACCCGGCCATTGTGCTCATCCCCGGCGTGGGTATGTTCAGCTTTGGCGGCAACAAGCAGACGGCACGGGTGGCCGGTGAGTTCTACATCAACGCCATCAACGTGATGCGCGGGGCCGAGTCGCTCTCCACCTACAGCCCCATCAGCGACGCCGAAAAATTCAACATCGAGTACTGGGCGCTCGAAGAGGCCAAACTCCAACGGATGCCGAAGCCGAAATCCCACGCCTCCCGCGTGGCATTCGTGACGGGGGCCGCCTCGGGCATCGGCAAAGCCATCGCCGCCCGCCTCGCCGCGGAGGGAGCCTGCGTGGTGATCGCCGACCTCGACCTGGCGAAGGCGCAGGCCGCGGCAGCCGAGCTGGGCTCCACGGATGTGGCCATCGGCGTGCAGGTGAACGTGACGGACGAGGCGCAGGTGCAAGCCGGTCTCGATGCCGCGGTGCTCGCGTTTGGCGGCGTCGATATCGTGGTAAACAACGCGGGGCTGTCGCTGTCAAAGCCGCTGCTAGAGACCACCGAGGCCGATTGGGACCTGCAACACAACGTGATGGCGAAGGGATCCTTCCTGGTCTCGAAGGCCGCCGCGCGCATCCTCATCGACCAGAAGCTGGGCGGCGATGTGATCTACATTTCCTCGAAGAACTCGGTATTCGCCGGGCCCAACAACATCGCGTACTCCGCGACCAAGGCTGACCAGGCCCACCAGGTACGCCTGCTGGCCGTCGAGCTGGGCGAGCACGGGGTGAAGGTCAACGGTATCAACCCGGATGGTGTGGTGCGGGGATCCGGCATCTTCGCCTCGGGGTGGGGTGCCAACCGCGCCAAAACATACGGCATCGAGGAGGATGACCTCGGAAAATTCTACGCGCAGCGCACAATCCTCAAGCGCGAGGTGCTGCCGGAGAACGTGGCCAACGCGGTCGCTGTGCTCACCGGGCCGGACCTGAGCCACACCACCGGCCTGCACATCCCCGTGGACGCGGGCGTTGCGGCGGCATTCGTGCGATGACCGACTCCACCGTGATTGCCGTTGACCTGGGCGCGACCAGCGGCCGGGTCATCTCGGCCACCGTCAGCCCCAACCGTCTACAGTTGGGGCTGACGAGCCGGTTCCCGAACAACCCGGTGACGGTGTGGGCGGGACAGGCCCCCGCGATGCACTGGAACCTCCTGGAGCTGTACCGCGAGGTGGTGGACGGGCTGCGCGTCGCGTTCCGCGAGGCACAGCGGGCGGGGGGCTCGGGTCTCGGCTCAATCGCGTCACTCGGGGTGGACTCCTGGGCGGTCGATTACGGGCGGATGCGCGGCGGGGCCCTCGCGGGCATCCCGTACCACTACCGCGACGCCCGCACCGCTGCCGGGGTCGAGGCGGTACACGGCGCGATATCGCCCGCCGAGCTCTACGCAGTCAACGGCCTCCAGTTTCTCCCCTTCAACACGGTGTACCAACTGGCGGCCGACCGCGACGCGGGGCTGCTCGACGGCATCGACGAGGCCCTCCTGGTTCCAGACCTCATCAACTACTGGCTCACGGGTGAGCGCCGAGCGGAACGCACCAACGCCTCCACCACGGGCCTGCTCGACATCGGCACGGGCCGCTGGTCGGATGCGCTGCTCACGCGCCTCCGCCTGCCCGCATCCCTCCTCCCGCCGCTCATCGCCCCGGGCGAGACGGTCGGCTCGCTGCTGCCCTCGGTACGGGACGAGCTGGCGCTGGGCCTCGGCGCGGGTGCGGCCTCCGCGCTGAGCACCGTGCCCGTCGTGAGCGTGGGGTCGCACGACACCGCCTCCGCGGTCGTGGCTGTGCCGTCCACCGACCGCAACATCGCCTACATCTCCTCGGGAACCTGGTCCCTCGTGGGCCTCGAACTCGACTCCCCCGTGCTCACGGAGGCCAGCCGCGCCGCCAACTTCACCAACGAGGGTGGGGTAGATGGCCGCATCCGTTTCCTGCGCAACGTGATGGGCATGTGGCTCATCAGCGAGTGCCTGCGCGAGTGGGAGAAGGCCGGTGTCTCCGCGGACCTGCCCACGCTGCTGGCCCAGGCCGAGGCGCTACCCGGCGGCAGCGTGTTCGACCCCGACCACCCCGACCTGCTGCCCGCAGGCCCCATGACCGAGCGGATCGCCGCGCGCTGCGCCGAGGCGGGCCAGCGCATCCCGTCGAACCCCGCGGAGTATGTGCGCAGCATTGTCGAGAGCCTCGCGGAGGCCTACCACAGCACCATCCAGCAGGCCGCGTCGCTCTCGGGCACCTCGGTCGAGGCGATCCACGTGGTCGGTGGCGGCTCCCAGAACGCGCTCCTGTGCCAGCTGACCGCAGACCGCACCGGCCTCCCCGTGATCGCCGGCCCCGTCGAGGCCACCGCCATCGGCAATGTGCTGGTGCAGGCCCGCGCTGCCGGGGTCATCTCCGGCGACCTGGAGTCGCTGCGCGCGCTCGTCGCCGCCTCGGTGCCCCTCACCCGCTACACCCCTCGCCGCCCGAGCCACCCCCGGTAACGCCCCACCCACGGTGACTTTTCCTCACAGATCGACGTTTATTTCCCTACCCCGTAGCCAGAACTCACCCTGAGTGCGCCACCCGGCCCGTGCACATCCGCGCCCGTGCACACCACCGCCGTGCACACCACCGCCGTGCACACCGGCCGCTAAACTCACCTCATGGCCAGAACTCCGCTCACCGTCAGTCTGCCCGGAAACACCCTGCGCGACCTACTCAGCCCCGCGCCCACGGGGGTTGAACTGCTCCTCTGGGACCTGAAAACGCCACCGCCCGCCGCGCACATCGACATCGTCGTTCCGCCCTACATGGGCACAGAGAGCGTACTCGGGTCCCTCAGCGCCGTCACGACCCAGCTGGTGCAGAGCCAGTCCATCGGCTTCGATAATGTGGCGGATGCGCTGCCCCCCGGCCACCGCTTCGCCAACGCCAGCACCGTGCACGAGGCATCCACCGCCGAACTCGCGGTGGGCCTGATCCTCGCAATGCAGCGGGGCATCCCGGACGCCGTACGGGCAGCCGATGCGGGCCACTGGGCCCCCCAGCGCCGAGCGAGCCTCGCCGACCGCACCGTATTAATCGTGGGCTTCGGCGGCGTGGGTCAGGCGATTGAGGAGCGGCTGCTACCGTTCGAAACGAGCGTTACCCGGGTGGCCCGCACCGCCAGGGAGACACCAACCGGCCCCATCCATCCGATGAGCGAGTTGCCCCGCCTGCTGCCGCACGCCGACATCGTGGTGCTCGCGATGCCACTCACGGCCGAGAGCACCGGCATGGTCAACGACGCGTTCCTCACGGCCATGGCAGACGGCGCGCTACTCGTCAACGTGGCCCGCGGCCCCATTATCGACACGGATGCGCTGGTCGCCCACCTACACACGGGTCGCCTCCGCGCGGCCCTCGACGTGACCGACCCGGAACCGCTACCCGCGGAGCATCCGCTGTGGTCCTGCCCCGAGGTCCTGATCACGCCGCATGTGGGCGGGGCGACCTCGGCGATGATGCCGCGGATGGCCCGGCTCATTCGACAGCAAATTGAACTGTTGCAGAGCGGGCAGGAGCCGGTGAACGTGGTGATTGACGGGCGGTAACCGGCATCAATAGTGGCGTGCCGAGAGACATCCAACAGCCTGTGGTCTACCTCGCGCCTGAATCCTCACCGGTGTGGATCTGGCCGCGCCGCCCCGACATACCGCCGACGTCGCTGTCGCTCACACCAACGGGCTGCGGGTATTGCAATGCCCCAATATGCGTATACACTTATGTGGTCTGACCACATCATCAGGAGTATTCACATTGGACGACGCGCTGCTCGACGCCGAGCCGGCCTCAGCCGGTAATATCGCCGCGCGCTCCGACACTGCTACCGATCCCACAACACCCGTCGCTCCTCCCCCGCCCGCCGCGACCGCCAAAGCCTGGGAGACCGTGCTCGCACACATCGAGGCGCAGCTGGCCGCCGGCATCCTCAGCCCGGGCGACCGCCTACCCGGCGAGCGCGCCCTGGCCACCGGTCTGGGCGTGGGCCGCTCCTCGGTACGCGAGGCGCTGCGCGTGCTGGAGGTGCTCGGGCTGATCCGCACGCAGACGGGTTCTGGCCCGTCCTCGGGGGCGATCATCGTGGCGCGCCCCTCCGGCGGGATGAGCATCCTGATGCGGTTGCAGGTCGCTGCCCAGGGGTTTGCGGTGGCCGACGTGGTGAAGACCCGGCTCGTCCTGGAGACGGCGGTGGCGCGGGAACTCGCCGAGACTCGCGCCCACACCGCCGCGGCCCGCGAACTGCTCGACGCGATGGGGCGCGGTACCCTCACCGACACCGAGTTTCTGCTTCTCGACGCCCAGTTTCACCTGTCCCTCGCCGAGGCCACCGGCAACGATGTCCTCACCGCCACGATGGCCGGGCTGCGCAGCGCGATCGAGGCCTACGTGATTGATGCCTCCGCGCATGTGCCCGATTGGCCCCGCACCATGCGGCGGTTGCAGCAGGAGCACCGAGATATCCTCGCAGCCATCGACGCGGGCCGCCCCGGCGAGGCCGCCGAGCGCGTCGCCGCACACATCAGCGGTTACTACGCTGAGACCCGCATCACGGATGCTGGTCACCATCACACGTCCCCCACCACGTCAGATAGACCCCCGGAGATGGCCCCCCACTCGACACTGGCATCTCACCCCGCACTCGCTCACCCCACCACTACGTAAGGAACACTCATGGTTGAACGCCGTTTCCCCAATCCCCGCGACCTCGCGCCGCTGATGCAGTTTAAAATGCCCGAGCTCAACGGCCGTAAACGCCGCCTGGATGCCGCCCTCACCATCGCCGATCTGCGCGATATCGCCAAGCGCCGCACCCCGAAGGCCCCGTTCGACTACACCGACGGCTCGGCCGAGGCCGAGATCTCGCTGGGCCGGGCTCGCCAGGCGTTCCAGGATGTCGAGTTCCACCCGGCCATCCTGCGCGATGTGGAACACGTCAACACACGCAGCACCGTCCTCGGCCAGGAGGTCGCGATGCCGTTTGGTATCGCACCGACCGGGTTTACCCGCATGATGCACACCGAGGGGGAGGTCGCCGGGGCTGGCGCGGCGGGTGCGGCCGGCATCCCGTTCTCTCTGTCCACGATGGGCACGTCCTCCATTGAGGATGTCAAGGCCGCAAACCCCAACGGCCGCAACTGGTTCCAGCTGTACATGTGGAAAGACCGGGATCGCTCGATGGCCCTCGTGGAGCGTGCCATCGCCTCAGGCTTTGACACCCTGCTGGTCACCGTGGACGTGCCCGTTGCCGGTGCGCGACTGCGGGACAAGCGCAACGGGATGTCGATCCCCCCGGCGCTGACCCCGATGACCGTCATCAACGCGCTACCCCGCCCGTGGTGGTGGGTGGACTTCCTCACCACCGAACCGCTGTCCTTTGCCTCGCTCGACCGCTGGTCGGGCACCGTCGGTGAGCTGATCGACTCGATGTTCGACCCGACCGTCACCTACGAAGACCTGAAGTGGATCAAGGACCAGTGGCCCGGCAAATTTGTGGTCAAGGGAGTGCAGACGCTGGACGACGCCAAGCGGGTCGCTGACATTGGCGTGGACGGCATCACGCTCTCCAACCACGGCGGTCGCCAGCTCGACCGAGCCCCCATCCCCTTCCACCTGCTCCCCGAGGTGGTTCGCGAGATCGGTAACGACACCGAAATTCACCTCGACACGGGCATCATGTCGGGTGCGGATATCGTGGCCTCGGTCGCCCTGGGCGCCCGGTTCACGATGATCGGCCGCGCCTACCTGTACGGCCTGATGGCTGGCGGGCGCGAGGGGGTTGACCGCGCCATCGAGATCCTGTCGGGGGAGATCATCCGCACCATGCAGTTGCTCGGGGTCAACAGCCTCGACGAGCTCACCCCCGGCCACGTTACCCAGTTGCAGCGCCTGGCACCGCGCGCTGTGGCCCCCGAGGTGGCGGCCGCAGCCGCCACCACCCGCGCACGCACGTAGCGCTCCCCACGCCGCGTGTCCGGGGTGGCGGTGCTTGCCACCCCGGACACGCACCCCGCGCCCTCGCGCCCCCGCTCTGAGCCCCCGCCCCCAAGCGCCCACTCCGGGTGAGAAAACCTCACACATCGACGATTATTTCCCGGTCGTATGCACAAAACTCACCCGTTGCCCCCCACCAGGCCAGAGCCCGACGCCACCCGCCACTACGCTGAGCGCGCCTCACACATCCCCGGCGCACTCATCTGGCGAGCCCAATCACCGGCCCTGACCGAGCGTCTCATCCTGCCCGACGGCTGTATGGATATTCTCTGGGACGGGGGCACCCTTGTGATTGCCGGACCAGATACTCGGGCACACGTTTTTGCCTCCGCCGCACCCAGCACCATCATCGGTCTGCGCTATGCACCGGGGATACTGCCCCTCCTCCTCGGCACCCCCGCCCACCTGCTCGTCAACCAGCGCGTTCCCCTCGCAGAGGTCGCCCCTCGCCCGCTCACCGACGCCCTCCTGTTGGCCGTTGACGGTGCCCGCGCGCCCGGCCGCGCCCTTGAGGCCGCCTGGTTGCCGCTCCTGGGCGAGCTCGGCGCAACCGAACGCGGCTTCCCCCGTGAGGCACTGCGTCTCACCCGCGCGGGATATGGAGCCGCAGCAGCCGCACGCGCCCTCAACCTCTCCGAGCGCCAGCTATACCGCCGCAGCATCAACACGTTTGGCTACGGCCTGCGCACGCTCGGTCGGGTACTGCGGCTTCAGGATGCGGTAGCGACACTCTCCCGCACCCCCGGCATCCCCCTGGCACAACTCGCCGCTGAGGTTGGGTACACAGACCAATCACACCTCACGCGGGAGTTCCGCAGCCTGGCGGGGGTGACACCGGGCGACTACCTCGCTTCGCACACGCCCAACTACCCCGCCGCAGCGCCACCCGGCAGTGCCGCAAACAGGTCAACCGCGTTACCGTCGGGATCAAGCACGGTGGCGTAGCGCTGACCCCAGAAGGCATCCCACGGCTCAACGTGACCCTTGTGTCCGGCGGCAATAAGTGCTGTAAATGTCTCGTCAACCTCGGCCGGAGTATCGCAGGCGAAGGCGAGCGCGAGCCGGTGACTTCCGGTGGGGGCCGTCCAGCCGGGGTCAAACGATCGAACCGTCTCGACCGTATCCCAGCCGATACGCACGCCGGGAACAGCCTCAATCTCCACGTGAGACTCCCCCTCAATGCCCTCCGGGAGGGGGAGCCCCACCAGCCGGTAGAACGCCAGCGAGCGGGCGAGATCGTGAGTCACAATGCCGATGAAATTGAATAAAATTGCCATACGGCCAGGATATGTGGCACCTCCGACACTGCGATAGTACGTTTCGGACGCCCGCTTCCACCCCCGCTCACCACAATCCGCCAAAAAATAGTTTCCTTTTTGCGAGATATTTTGATGATTCACGCATCTTATATAGTGATGGCCGCGTTAGCCCTCCTATCCCCCCCGGGGCGGCCGACGCGGCCATTCTTCTTATGGGCCTTGCGCTGGCGGGTCTGAGCCGTCTTCTGTGCGACCCACCGGCCCTCACAGGTGCGAATGACGACCGAATGTCGGTCCCTCCAGGTATCCTCAAAGAGCGTCACAACCCGTGAGCTCACCGCCCCAACCCCGAGGATCCCATGACCGCACTGCGCCTGGTTGACAGGGTACCCGCAGTACCCGCCGAGCCAGCCGTCGCCGAGTTTTTTGCCGGTATCGGCCTCGTCCGCCTCGGCCTCGAACGGGCGGGCTATCGGGTCGTCTGGTCCAACGACATCGAACCGAGCAAGCACGCCATGTATGCTCAGCATTTTGACACGGAGACCGAGGCTGCTGCGGGAACCGACCACACGTTTGCCCTGGGCGATATCACGCACGTTACCGCCGAGCAGATCCCCGGCCCACTCGCACTCGCATGGGCCTCCTTTCCCTGCACCGACCTATCGCTCGCCGGTGGTCGCGCAGGGCTGGACGGCTCTGCCAGCGCCACCTTCTGGCACTTCACGCGCATTCTGCGAGAGATGGGCGAGGCCCGCCCGGCCGTCATCGCCCTCGAAAACGTGGTGGGGTTTGCCACGAGCCGCGGTGGGGATGACCTAGCCGCCGCCATCCGCGAGCTCAATAAGCTGGGCTACTCGGTGGATGTGATCACACTCGATGCCCGGCGCTTTGTACCGCAATCGCGGCCCCGCCTCTTCCTCGTGGGAGCGCTCGCGCCACCACGCAACGCCGAGCATCCTCAGAGCGAATTACGACCCGACTGGCTGCAGGCCGTTTTTGGCGACCCCACCCTCCGCACCCACCGGGCCGAGCTGCCCGCGCCACCACCACCACTCACCGCAGGCCTGGGCGAGATGGTAGAGAAGATCAGCCACGCCGATGAGCGCTGGTGGGATGACACCCGCCTAACCGCCTTCCTCACCTCCCTCTCCCCCGTGCAGGCCGAGCGCGTTGAGCGCCTGCGACGCGGTCGCGTCACCTCGTATCGCACCGCTTACCGCCGCACCCGCAACGGTGTTGCCGTGTGGGAGGTGCGGCCCGACGATATCGCCGGTTGCCTCCGCACCGCACGCGGCGGCTCGTCCAAACAGGCCGTCGTGAAGATCGGTCACGGCCGCGTGCGCGTGCGGTGGATGACCCCACTCGAATATGCGCGCCTGATGGGGGCTGGCGACTACACCCTCGGCACCCTGCGCAACAACCAGCTCTTCTTCGGGTTTGGGGATGCCGTGTGCGTCCCTACCGTGGAGTGGTTGGCCCGCAACTACCTACGTCCCCTCAGCACAGGGACGCTCGGCTCGGCCCCCGCGTCGGGCAGCAGTTCCGCCCCCGCACCCCTCACCGCGGTGAACAGCGGTGTCTGACCAGCCGTCAGGAGAATTAGATTCGGGAGAGCCAGTGTCACACGAACCGGTTCCGCGTAAAGGTAGCCTCCCCGCCACTGATGTCCAACAGTTTCGCGCCGCCCTCAAATCCGTACTTGACGAGTGCGATGCACAGGGGCGCTGCTGGGGCGACAGCCCGTGGGGGGTCTACGCGTTCTATGACTACGATGGCGAGCCCATCTACGTGGGCCAGACCAACGAGAAACTGCGTGTGCGTGTGCAACGCCACCTCACCAATCAGCGCACGGATGCCGTGGCGATGCGCATCCTCGATGTCTTTGAGGTCGCAGAGATTGAACTGTGGCCGCTCTGGTCCCTCAGCGGAAAGCCCACGACGGATGCCGCAGCCCGCTCGCAGCTCAACACCGTCGAGTACACCGCTTACCTCCAGGCCATCGAGCACTCACGCTTTCAGGCGATCCTCAACGAGAAGATCCCGCCCGTCTCTACCCGCGGCGAATTGCCACCCTCGCTGCGGCGGCCGCTTATCTCCGCCGAGATGCGGGCCGACCGCGGGCACCCCGATATTCGCATCGCCCGCCGGGCCGAAACAATCTCGCGACTGTCCGCCGTAGCTCGGGAGCGGGGGGAGGTATCGGAGGGGCTACGACGCGTGTTGGTCATCCAGGCCATCCGCCTCGCCTACCTGTCCGCAGAACGCCTCGCCTACGTGACCGGCCGGACCAGGCCCGATCCTGCGGCGATTGATACCGAACGGCTCATCGGGTCGGTGCTGTCGGAAAGACCAGTGCTGTCGGAAGGACCAGTGCTGTCGGAAAGACCAGTGCCAGCAGAAAGACCAGTGCCAGCAGAAAGACCGGAACCAGCAGAAGACCCAGCGCTCTTTGACGCGCTAGAGTTCTGAGACCTCCCGCACCGCGCCGACGGTTAACGGCACTTTGCCGCCACCGCCACCTGCGCATCCGTGGGTCGCCCGTAGAGCAGATCACCAGCCCCGTTACCCTGGAACCCGTGGCTGAAAGCCCAGGCAGTCGCCCACATCTCATTATCCTGGTTGAACGTGGGTCCACTGAAGAGCGGCCAGCACTGTGGAAGCACCGCAACCGCGTGGCCCACCTCGTGCGCCACGAGCGCCTTCACGCCAGACTCACGGGCCCACATCTCCGCAACGCTGTACGAGAAGTCGATGGTGCCGAGACCGCCGTCCTGACCGGTGGCCGAGGTGTAGCCACCAAAGCTATAAGCGCCACCCCAGCCAGACACGACGGGTGCCCAGTTGAAGTCCAACCGCAGCCCGAGGGCGAGCGAGTTGGCGTACCCCTCCACCTCAGCCCTCGTGGGGTACATCGGGTCGGCTTTCATCGCCTCACGTGCGGCGTGGGCCGCCTCGAGCGCCTTCGCGGCGGTGATGTAATCGCCAACAGCCGACGGGAGATCGGTCACCGCGGTTGCGCTGGTCAGCGCCTCCCGAGCCGTATCCAGGTCAATCCGCGTGCGGAAGCTGGCCGAGGGGCTGGCGGCCACGATCTCGTCGGCACGCACCTGCGTCCCCGCAGTGAGGGTCGCCACCGCCGCATTCAGGGGGTAATCTGCCGTCGCCAACGCCGTCATCCGGGCATCCACCTCACCGGCCACGCTCGCCAGGTCATCGGCGGACCGCTCAACCCGCTGTGCTGCCTCGTTCAGCTCAGACGTATCGGTAGGTTTCGCGGCCGTGGACGGAAGACCCGTCAACGTGGCTGCCAGATCTGGCCCGGCGGTCGCCAAGATGGCGGAAACGTCCTCCTGTACCGCGGCGAGGTCGGCAGCGGCCTCAGCGGGCACGTAGGCGGGCGCGGCTGCGGCGAGCGAGAGCGTGATGTTGTCAACCGTTTCCTGCGCGGCTGCTTCAGCGTCGCTCAGGTCGGTGCGGACATCCTCCACCCGGGTAACGGCGGTATTGAGGGTGGCAGCGGCCTGGTCATAGCGATCAGAGGCCGCGGCGTGCAACAGGTTCTGCACAACAAAGGTGGCGCCCACGCCAATAATCACGAGTGACGCCACCAGGATCGGGATGCCCAGGGCCACAAACTTCTTGACGTTGCGCGACCGACCGGTCGGCATCGTCGCCGCGGGGTCCACATAGGGGGCAGGGGCATTGGGGTTCATGAACGGGACCGCGGCATTGATCCTGTGCGCCGAGCCCGAACCCGAGAATGGAGGCTGTTGGGGGGCAGGTTGACCGAGGTGGTGCTGCACCGGATAGGGGTGCGATCCGAGTTGCGGCCCGGGGTGTAGCCCGGTAGCCGGCCGGATATACGGCTGCGCGTACTGCTGCCCGTACGGCTGCGCGTACGGCTGCGCGTACGGCTGCGCGATGGGAGGCGCAATGGGAGCCTGGGGCCCGACCCGAACGTTGCGCTCAGTGGAAAGCTCCTCCCGAACGTTCCGCTCAGTGGAAAGCTCCTCCCGAACGTTCCGCTCGGTCGAAAGCTCCTCACTCACGTTGCGCTCCGTCTCGGCCGGTCCGACAACCCGCCGCTCGGTAGTCCCCGCCCAGCCACCGGGGGGTGGCTCCTCTTCGCGGGGCGCGTCACCAGTGTGGGAGTTTTTTCTCATGAGTACAGTATGCCCGTTAGCCGGTACGCCCAAATCTAGAACAGGGTGTCGGTGAGCTGGGCGGGGGTACCGAAGCGATGAGCGGCAACCGAGATCACCTGCTCCCGCACGAAGGGCAACAATTCGAGTCGCCCCGCGTTGGTCACAGGGTTGGCGTACACACTCACCCCCGGATGCCCGACCACACTGCGCGCCAGCCGGTCGCGATCTCCCCCCAACAACCGGATGCGCCGCACCCCCGGCACTCCAATGGCCAGCCGCTCGTACCAGTCGTCGTCACTCTCGATGCTGACCGGCACGTCCTCCTCGGCCAGCACCGCCATGATGGCGGTGGGCAGCGGGCGGGCAGAACTCACCGTGAGCGATGCCCGCGCCAGGGTAGCCGCGGCAAGCACACGCAGCAGATCGGTGAGGCTGCCGTCTGCGCACATGCGCACCTGCGCATCCGCGGGCCAGTAACGCAACAGGTTGCGCTCGATACCCAGCCGCGAGACGTCGCGCACCCGGCCAAACTCGGTCCCCCACAGCAGGGCATCGCTGAGCGCGGCGCGGCGCAACAGGTCGAACTCCTGGTAGTCGAGCGATAGCTGGGCCGCTTCGATCAGGGCGGTGACCCCGGTGGATAACCCACGCAGGTGCAGGGTAGAACTTTGCTCTCCCTCCAGTGACTCCCACTCGCCCAGGGCAAATAGGTAGTTGGGGCCGCCCGGAGCACCGCCCGGACCCACCCGCGAATGCTTCCAGCCACCACCGGGTCGTCGTTCCACAACGGGAGGCGTGATCGCACGGTTAACATACAGCGTGGCGGCGTGCACATTATCGACCCAGACGCCGATCTCTTCAGCGTCGAGTGAGTGCAGGCCCGCCGTGAGCCCGGACCCCACCGCGTTATGAATCTCAATGGCTTCGGTGAGGGTGAAGGCGTGCAGGATGCCCACCACGGGCACCGCCGCGCGGTTCAGATGCAGAGTGGACCCCTTACGCACCCCGGCCTTAACCCCCGGAGACCAGAGCGTCCCCTCCGCGTCAACACGCTCGGGCTCAACCAGCCAGGACTCCCCACCGGCAAGCACCGTGAGAGCGTCGAGCGCCGCGCCGGTGGCCGGTTCACCGAGCGGCCCCACCTGAGTGGCGGGGTCGGTGGGGACACCCACTCGCAGCGCGCGTACGGCATCCTCTAATTGCCGCAGAAATCTCTTCGAACGGGCCATGCTACCCACCAGAATAACCAGGCTCGCGGCCGAGGGGGATTGCCCGGATCGGCCATAGGCGCTGGCCACAATCTGCGTCACCGCCTGGCTCACATCGGCACTCGGGGTGACGGTGATCGCGTTGACCCCGTCGCTCTGGGCTAGAATTCGGGACTCTGGATGCTGCCGCTCGTGCGCCCGAGCTTCCTCCCAGTCTCCCCGGAACAGCAGCCGGCCGACGCCCGGGTGACTAAGCAGGTAATCTCGCAGCGCAGCATCCTTCGGCACGCCCAATCCGCACAGTTCGCGGGGCACACCGGCCTCCCAGAGCACCCCGGCAAGCACGGCGGCCGAGCGTTCGGCCCGGCTATGCGGCACCAGCAGCACCCCGCTACCGGCGGCGAGTGCAGCGAGGACACCGTCAGCCACCGCCGCAATGGGAGACTCCCACGAGGCAGCCACCGCAATGAGCGAGCAGGGCAGGAATCGGGCACCGACCGTGCTGTGGAGCTCGGTGCCACGGGCAGCGTAGTAACGGGCGGCATCGACGGCGTAGCTGACCTCGGGATCGGCATCCGCAATGGTCATCCCGGTTTCGGCGACCATGACCTCGACGAGACGGTCACGATTGGCGATGAGGGAGAGGGCCACCCGGCGCAGGACGGCGGCGCGCTCGGCGACGGGCTGGGCACCCCACCCGACACCGCGGGCGGAGACCCGGGTAACCGCGGCATCTGCCTCCTCAACGGTGTGCACCACAGCTGCCACGACCCCTTCCGAGCCGATAGTGCTGTCACCAACACGCCCAAGCACCCCGGCTGCCCACTCCCGGTTGGCGGGGATCGAGGGGTCGGTGTTCGGCTCGTGAGCAAGGCCGGTGTGTGAGACGACGGGGATCTGGTCCGGCACGGCCGCGGGTTCGAGCACGGGTTGCTCGTCGGTATCGCCCCCCGAACCACGGGTGAGCCCCAGCACAGCCGCAGTCAGACCACCGGCCTCCTGGCCCGGGTCGGTGAGGTCGGGGGTGCGGTAGTAGAGGGGGCTGTCGCGGTCATCCTCGCGCCACTCGGTTTGCCGGTTTTGCGTGCGATTCGTGGACGGTAGCTCACCGTCGAGTCGGGAGATGGAGTCGAGAAAACGGTTGCGCTCCCGCTCAAAGAGATCGGTGTCGTCCTCGATATCGGCGATGGCCGAGAGGAAGTTTTCACTGTGAGCGCTCTCGTCGAGCTGGCGCACCAGGTAGCCGACGGCGGCCTCAAACTCACTCGGCTTGACCACGGGTGTGTAGACCCGAATACCGCCCACCGTCTTACCGACGGCCCGAATGTGACCGGGGGCCATCCCGAGCAGCACCTCCCACTCAACGGGTGCCGAGGTGATGCCGTGCATCTGGGGCAGATCCCCGCCCGATATAGTGTGCGGCGCAACGACGGTGGTGCCGTGTGGGCCGAGCAACGGGTCAACGATGGCCCCGGCCGACAGATTGGAGCGCACCGTGAGCACATCGCGGCGGGATGCGAGCAGCCACGACAGCGCGATATCGAAAAGGTTATGGCTGGCCACTCCGACGTGGACCGCATCGACGTGCTCGGGGCGCAACGCCCACTCCAACATCCGCTTGAAATTGGCGTCGGTGTCGATCTTGGCGGAAAAGGGCGCGAGTGGCCAGCCGTTGAGAGTGGAGTCCACCCGCTCCATCGCGAGGTTAGCCCCCTTCACGATGCGCACACGTACGGGGGCACCACCACTCGCCACCCGCTGCTGTGCCCACTCGGTCAACTCAACAAGGGCGTCGTAAGAGTCGGGCAGATATGCCTGCAAGGTGAGACCGGCCCCCATGCCGCGCATCTCGGGGCGATCCATCAGCCGACGGAAAACGGCAGTGGCCAGCTGAAGATCGCGATACTCTTCGGCATCCAGGCTGAGGAAGGTACCCGTGCGACCGGCGTGCTCCAGGAGGGGGATGAGGCGGGCCACCACCCGGTCAACGGCCTCCTCCCAGCCCCACATGGTGAGATTACTCGCCACGGAAGACAGGGAAAAAGACACAAAATCAACATCCTCCCGGTCACACAGTGCACGGATGTTCGCCACCCGGCGACGCGCCTCGGTCTCGCCCAGCACAGGCTCGCCGAGCATCGTGATGTTGGGCCGCGAACCCGCGGAACGGAGCCGCGTGAGCGCACGGGCGAGGGGGTCGGGGCGGGCATCCGGGAGCGGGGCGGGACCATCTGCGGGGGCATCCACCACGAGGTGACCCACCAGGCGACGGAGGGTGCCGCGGGCGAGCGGGATGACCGCCCAGGGCAGTGTGAGCGAGGCAACCCCGCCGGCGCGCACGGCGAGACGCAGCCCCAGCGGCAGGAATCCCGGGGCCCGGGCAGCGAGCCGGTTAAAGTTCACGGCGGCCACAAACGGATCCTCGGGACGGGCAACACCGTCAACAAAGTCACGGGTAAAGGACAGGCCTCCCTCCTCGCCGAGAAGGCCAGCGAGCAGACGCGCACCCTCACCGCCCTCCACCGTGCGGGCATCAGCGATTCGGCTCTCGGATAACCAGCTCCGCACCAGGTGAACGGCGTCGGCAGCAAGGTCCTTCGGGAGAACGGGCTCTGCTCTATCTACCATGCGTCCAGACTAGGGCGCGGTGGCCGCGAATGGCACACCTGATGGGCAGTTGTGGAGAACACTCAGCTGTGCCCGGGCTGTGGAGGGGCGGTGGCTACAGGCTGCTCTCACCCGGCAGCCACAGACCCTGAACACCATATTTCTCTCTCCGTGGAATCAAGACGGTAGGATACTAACTATTTGATCCCCCCTCCCGAAAGATTTGCTATGCAGCCTAGAGGCGTTCTCCACCATCCCCTCGCCGCCCGACGCGTCACCGTGGTCGGCACCCGCCAGGTCGGCGGTGGCCTCCTGCGCGTCACCCTCCGCGGTCCCGAATTGGACGGATTCAGCGCCCTCGGCCCCACCGACCACATCAAACTTTTTCTGCCAGACCCGGCAACAGGCGTGCTCCACGCACCGTGGATCACGGATGACGGCGGTCTCCAGCGGCCCGATCACGGCGTCTCCATCTCCCGCGACTACACCCCGCTCAACCACGTTCCGGCCACGGCAAACGGTGAGGCCTCGATTGACATTGACTGTGTCCTCCACAAGAATCCCGGTCCCGCTACCCGCTGGGCGGCCCAGGCCGCACCCGGCCAGGAGGTTGTCGTGGTCGGCCCGCGCGGCTCGGTGCTCGCACCGACGGCCACCCCCCATGTGGTCCTCATTGCCGACGAAACGGCGCTCCCCGCCGTCTCCCGCTGGCTCGAATTACTCGACCCGGAAACCCGCATCACCGCCATCCTGCAGGGTGAGGACGAGTCGGTCGAAGACTACCTGACACCCAATCAGCACGCGCGAGCGGCCATCGAGTGGCTCTACCGCGAGGATGGCCCCGGCCAGGTGTACGAGGCCGTACGCTCACTCACTCTCGACGACAGCACGTACGTGTGGGCGGCCGGTGAGGCCACCGAGCTCATCCCCGTGCGGCGTCACCTGCGCCGCGAGTTAGGCTTCGAACTGGATCAGATGTCGGTACAGGGCTACTGGAAACGCGGGGTAGTGAACCTCGACCACCACGCCCCCATCGACGAAAGCGACCCGGAATAAGGGCACCCACCGGGTCGCCGAGCAGGCCCGCGACCCGCACACACCGAGACATCCCGGATACCGCCCCCACCCGTGCCAGAATTGACGGGATGGCCCACCAACCCGGTACCAAACGCGGACGCCCTGGTTACGACCAGCACTCGATGCTCGTTGTGGCCGTCGAGGCGTTTAACGAGTTTGGCTACGATGCAACCTCAATCGGCACGCTCGCCGCGCGGCTCGGCACCTCGAAGGCCGCCATCTACCACCACTTCTCCTCCAAGGAGGAGCTGCTGGAACTCGCCCTCGACGAGGCGCTGACAGCGCTGGAGGGGGTACTCGGTGACGAGCAGGCGGACGAGGGAACGGCATCCGACCGACTCGCCCTGGTGGTGCGCGGGGCGGTGCACGTGCTCGTGAACAAGCTGCCCTACGTGACGCTGCTGCTGCGTGTGCGCGGCAACTCCGACGTGGAGCGCAATGCCCTCGAACGGCGCAAAAACTTTGACCGAGCCGTCACCCAACTGCTGTCGGAGGCGCGAGCCGAGGGCTCCATCCGCAGCGACCTCGATCCGAGCGTAGCCGAACGCCTGCTGTTTGGCATGATCAACTCCATCGTGGAGTGGTACAAACCGAAGAGCCCAGAGGATGCGGCCCGCCTCGCCGACGATGTTATCGCCGTAGCCTTCGACGGGCTCCGCGTCCCCCGCTAGCCATCCCTATATATAGGGGTTGGGGATGCGCACCGCACGCACCCCCAACCGGCCCGGTTCCCCGGCTACACCCACGCCCCCTCTTTCGCCACCAGGGTCAGCACGTCGTAGGTCGCGACCGTCTCGTCGTTCTGGTTGTGCAGCACCGCATCCCAGCGCACCTCGCCGTACTCGTCAGTCACCCGGGGGGTGATCTGCTTGGCCGTGAGAGTCACCCGGATGCTGTCCTCGGGCGAGACCGGCGTGAGGAAACGCAGATTTTCGAGGCCGTAGTTCGCAAGAACAGGCCCCGGTTCCGGGTCCACAAACAGGCCTGCTCCCCAGGATACGAGCAGGTAGCCGTGGGCAACGCGGCCGGGGAAGAACGGATTCGCGGCCGCAGCCTCCTCATCCATATGGGCGTAGAAGGTATCACCGGTAAAGTTCGCAAAGTGCTCGATGTCGTCGAGGGTCACGGTGCGCAGACCCGAGACCACCTGGTCACCGATGGCGAGATCGGCGAGGCTCTTGCGGAACGGATGCGTGCCCGTGTTGGCGGCCGTCGCCCCCGCGTGCCACACGCCCGTCACGGCCGTGAGCAGATCGGGCGACCCCTGGATCGCCGTGCGCTGCATGTGGTGCAAAACAGCGCGGATGCCACCCAGCTCCTCGCCCCCGCCCGCCCGCCCAGGCCCGCCGTGCACCAGGTGCGGCACGGGCGATCCGTGCCCGGTCGATGTGCGCGCGTCGTCCCGGTCGAGCATCAGCACGCGTCCGTTGTAGGCGGCCATCCCGGTCACCAGCTCCACCGCGACCGCCGGGTCATGTGTAGCAATCGAGGTGACCAGCGAACCACCACCCCGCGCCACGAGCTCCACGGCCTCCGCAACTGTCTCGTAGCCGAGCACGCTCGACACGGGACCAAACGCCTCGATGCTGTGGACGGCATCCGCCCGATTATCCGCAAAGCGCAGCACAATCGGCTCCACATAGGCACCCACGCCCGCCCGGGGCTCTACGGTACCGATAACCACCTCGCCACCACCAGCCACCAACCGCCCCGCCTGCGCGAGCACATCCCCACGCTGCTCGAGCGAGACGAGCGGGCCCATGCTCACCCCCTCGGCACGCGGGTCACCCACGACAATACGCTCAGCTATGCGAGTGGCCAGGGCCCCGATCAGGTCATCCACCGCGCCATTCGGCACGATCATGCGGCGGATGGCCGTGCACTTCTGCCCCGCCTTCGAGGTGATCTCGGCGACGGCCTGACGCACAAACGCGTCGAACTCGGGGGTGCCAACCACGGCATCCGGGCCCAGTACCGAGGCGTTAATCGAGTCGGTTTCGCTCGTAAAGCGCACACCACCGGTGAGCACGGCGTCGTGCGAGCGCAGCGACTCGGCGGTCGAGGCCGAGCCGGTGAAGGCCACCAGGTCGCCCAGGCGCAGGTTCTCAAACAGGCCGGGCAGCGCGCCCGAGACCAGCTGCAGGGAACCCTCGGGCAGCAGACCCGACTCCGCCAGGATCCGAACGAAAGCTTCCGAGACGTAGCCGGTGGGGGTGGCCGGCTTTACCAGCGTGGGAACGCCAGCGAGGAAGGCGGGCGCAAACTTTTCGAGCGAACCCCACACCGGGAAGTTGAAGGCGTTGATCTGCACGGCGACGCCCGGCAGGCGCGTGTATATGTGACGACCCGAGAACGAGCCGTCCTTTGAGAGGGGCTCAACCGGGCCATCCAGGTACACGGTGGTGTTCGGCATCTCACGGCGACCCTTCGAGGAGTAGGTGAAGAGCACGCCGATGCCGCCGTCAATATCAACCATCGAGTCATTTTTTGTGGCACCGGTTCTACTCGACAGCTCGTACAGTTCAGACTTGCGGGCCGTGAGAGCCTGGGCCATCTGTTTGAGCAGCAGGGCGCGCTCGTGGAAGGTGAGCTGCCCCAGGGAGGCCTGGCCAACCGTGCGAGCGTAGTGCAGCGCACCGGCCAGGTCGAGCCCCGCGGAGGAGACGCGCGCAATCGGTTCGCCCGTGGCGGCATCACGCACGAGGCGGGCACCGGCATCCGTCTCAGGGGTGAACCAGGAACCCTGGATGTAGCTGGGAATGATGGTGGTCATGGTAATTCTCCTCAAAAATTATTGGCTAAGCTCGTCGCAGATGCGCCCGCCAACGGGGCCGGGCGCGCGCCGAACCCTTGGAAAGGGGCCAGTGTGTCGAACAGTGACTGGAAGATCGTGCTCGGTGAGCTCGAAAAAAAGATGGGTGTTGAAATCCTGGAGGAATCCGGGAATCGGGTCGTGGCCACCATGCCCGTCGAGGGCAATCGGCAAGCATTTGGCCTGCTGCACGGGGGTGCCTCGGCGGCGTTTGCGGAGGCTCTCGGCTCGTGGGCTGCGATCCTGCACGCCGGGCCGGGCACAACGGTTGTGGGTGTCGACCTCAACGCCACGCACCACCGCTCGGCAACCGGGGGCACCGTCACCGGCGTGGCCACGGCCATCAGGCTGGGCCGCACACTCGCCAGCCACGAGATCATCATCAGCGACGACCAGGGTCGGCGGCTGTGTACCGCGCGAATCACCAACCTGATCGTGAGGGGCGAGTAGCCCTCCCGCCGGAGCGGGGTGCCGACCGGATGTGCGACCCCCGGCTGGCACCTCACCCCTCCCCCCACTCGTAGAACCCGCGGCCCGACTTGCGGCCCAGCTGCCCCTCCGCCACGAGCGCGCGCAGCAGCGCGGGCGGTTCGAAGCGCGCACCCAGCCGCTCGTGCAGGTACTCGGCGATGCCGAGACGCACGTCGAGACCGACAACGTCGGTGAGCCGGAGCGGCCCGATCGGGAACCTGTAACCCAGCACCATCGCGGCGTCAATATCCTCGGCGGAGGCGACGCCCTCCTCGAGCATCCGGATCGCTTCCAACCCAATCGCCACGCCCAGCCGGGAGGATGCGAACCCGGGGGCGTCGTTGACGGTGACGGGCGTCTTACCCAGCGCCCGCACCCAGCCTTGCGCGCGCACCACGAGCGCGTCGTCAGTCGCCGCGCCGCGCACCACCTCGACCAACGCGGAGGCGGGGACGGGGTTAAAGAAGTGCATTCCGAGGAAAGTTTCCGGCCGAGCAAGGTTCCCCGCGAGGTCATCAATCGAGATAGAGGACGTGTTACTCGCGAGCGCCGCGCCCGGGGCGAGCACCGCCTCCACCCGCCGCAGCGACTCCAGCTTAAGCACCGGGTCCTCCGGCACGGCCTCCAGTACGAGCCCGCAGTGACCGAAGAGCGCGTCATCGGTGTCGGCGCTCAGCCGAGCGGCCACGGCGTCGCGATCCTCGGTCATCGTGCCACGCGCAACCCCCGCATCCACGGAGGCCAGCACGCGGGCTCGGGCGGCAGCGGCCTCGGCTGCGTTGCGCTCAACCACCACCACCTCAGCCCCCGAGACCAGGAACGCGTGGGCGATCCCGGCACCCATCCGGCCGCCACCGAGCACACCCACCCGCGGCGGAACACCCGTCTTCTCCGGTGCGATCATCGCTTTTTCCTCTCAAGAAACTCGGTCATTCGCCGAAACTTCTCGGGCGATTCGAACAGTTCGGCCTGCGCTGCCAGGTCCACGGCGGGATGCTCCTCCCGGGCCGCGTGGAACACCGCCTTGGTGTGCCGCGTGGCGAGCGGGTCCTGCCGCGCGATGCGGTCGGCCAGCGCGTGCGCGGCCGCGAGGAGTTCGTCGGCGGGGTGAATCTCGGTGACGAGATGGGCGGCACGGGCCTCGTCGGCATCCAGCACCCGACCCGCGAGCAGAATCTCCTTGGCAAGCGGCTCACCCACAAGCTCGCGCAGTCGCCAGGTGGCCCCGGCCGCGGCGATGATGCCGAGCCCCGTCTCCGGGTTCCCCATTTTCAGGGCGGGTGTGCCGATGCGGAAGTCGGCGGCGTAGGCGAGCTCGGCTCCCCCGCCCAGCGCGTAGCCGTCGATGGCCGCAATCACGGGCATTGGCAGCGCGGCGATCCGCTCAAAAGCCCGGGTGTTGATGCCCGCCAGGGCGTCAGCGGCCCGGCGCTCACGTAGCTGCCCGATATCGGCCCCGGAGGCAAAGACGCCGCCCGCACCCGCAATAATGAGGATGCGCGGCGATGTCTCCAGCTCGGCACACACACCGTGCAGTTCCTCAATCATCTGCCGGTCAATCGCGTTGCGCACCTCCGGCCGGTTGAGAAGAACAACGTAGCGGTCATCGCGCCGCTCCACGCTGAGGGCGGCCATCACACACGCTCGACGATCATCGCGGAGCCTTGGCCCACGCCCACGCACATGGTGGCGAGACCGTAACGGGACTCCTCGCGGGCCATCCGCCCCAGCAGGGTAACCAGGAGCCGCGCCCCGCTCGACCCGAGCGCGTGGCCCAGGGCAATCGCACCGCCGTCGGCGTTCACGCGCGCCGGGTCGAGCCCGAGGCGACGGATGCACGCGAGGGACTGCGTCGCAAACGCCTCGTTGAGTTCAACCGAGCCCAGGTCGCCCACCTCGAGGCCCGCGCGGGCAAGCGCCTTCTGCGTAGCGGGCACGGGGCCCATCCCCATGATCTCGGGGGCAAGCCCCACAGTCACACCGGTCACAATGCGCGCACGCGGCACGAGTCCGTAGCGTTGGACCGCTGCGCCGCTCGCGACAAGGAGGGCTGAGGCTCCGTCGTTGAGGGAACTGGCGTTGCCCGCCGTCACCACGCTGCCGCCGGGCACCACGGGCCGCAACCCGGCGAGGGCCGCCAGCGTGGAGTCGCGACGCGGACCCTCGTCGAGGAGCACCTCGCCCGAACGGGTGGGCACCCCCACGATCTCGTCCGCAAAGCGGCCCGCATCAAGTGCGGCGGTGGCGCGCTGCTGGCTGGTGAGGGCGAAGGCGTCGGCGTCCTCACGGCTAATCCCCTCCACCCGGGCAACCTCCTCGGCCGTCTCCGGCATCGAGAACGTGGCTTTATCGCGTGCGGCGAGGCGCGGGTTGGTGAAGCGCCATCCGATGGAGGTATCAAATTGCGGGCCGGGTTTGGCAAAGGCGCGCTCGGGTTTACCCTGCACCCAGGGCGCACGAGTCATCGACTCAACACCACCGGCCACGATCACATCGGCGTCCCCCGCCCGGATCGCCTGGGCGGCCATCGTGATTGCGGAGAGACCCGAGGCGCACAGCCGGTTCACCGTGATGCCCGGGATGCTGTCGGGCAGCCCCGCGAGCAGGGTCGCCATCCGCGCCACATTGCGGTTGTCTTCACCGGCCTGGTTGGCGTTGCCGAGAATCACCTCGTCAATGAGATCTGTGTTGAAGAGCGGGGAATCGGCTTGTGCGCGACGCACGGTCTCGCCGATGACGAGCGCGGCCAAATCATCCGCCCGAACCGTGGCGAGGACCCCACCGTAACGTCCCACCGGGGTGCGGGCACCGCCCACCAGAAATGCCTCTGCCATGTTTTCTCCTTGACCGCGCTGTCGATGGGATGAACGTAATAATTACCGAACGTTCGGACAGTAATTGTCTCAGGGATGCCCCGCGGGTGCAAGCCGAACCGACACGCGCGACCGACACGCGCGGGCCGCACCGGCTCTCGCCGCGCAACAGCATGAAGTTATCCACAAAACGGGCTCTCCGTTTTGCAACCTCAGAGAGGCTCCGTTACGCTGGGGATGTTTTATGTTGGGTGTGTGTGCCTGGCGTGCTGGTTGTGGGGGCGTTACCGAGTTGTTCGGTGGTGCTCCTTTTTTTTGTTTTTTGTGCGGTGATGGAGTAGGGATATGACGTACAACATTGGGATCCGGGAAGAAGAGGTTCTCACGGCTATTCAGAAACTCCGAAATGCGCAGGAAGATCTCGCGGCGGCGTATCCTGGTCCGCCGCCGAATCTTACGTGTGCGGCGGATCCTACGGCTACTCAGGAGCTTGACGATACGTTGGACTGGGCGATGGTGCAGTTGAAGAAGCGTACTGATGGGTGGCAAGGGTATCTTGCGACTCAGGCGGATAATATCAAGGCCACGGTTGAGGATCTTAGTGCTCTTGATGAGAACTTTGCGCATGAGTTGCGGGTTGAAACGGAGTGGGTTGAGGGTGTCGTGGCCGCTGTGGTCCCGGTGTCTTCGCCGGTGGCCGGGCCGGGTGCGGCTCCGGGTGGTGCGGGCGGTACTGGTGCTGCGGCACCTGGTGCGGGCACCGGGCCGGGTGTGGTGTCTGGTGGTTCGGGGCCGGGGGCGGCTCCGGGTGGTGCGGGTGGTTCGGGGAGTAGTGCGTCGTCGGCTGGGGGCGAGGGGTGACCCGCCCCTGGAGGGTGGGGGTGCGGGTGTTTGGTGCCGGGGTTGTGGTCGCGGTGCTGGGGGGTGTGGGGCTTGTCCCGGCTGCGGCGGAGGGCACTCCCGGGCTCTGGTACTACGACAATTATGGTGTGCAAGAGGCTCATGACAGTGGGTTCACGGGGCAGGGTGTCACGATCGCTATTATTGACTCGCCTTTGTATCGTGAGATGCCCGCTCTCGCGGACGCGAATATCACGGTGCGTGAACCGTCTTACTGCGATCTTTCCGATACCCCGGGAACGCGTGCCCCGGCCACCAGCAGTAACCCGGAAGAGGCCAGTCACGGAACCGAGATGACCATGTTTATCGCGGGTAATGGGGATGGCGGTGCGCCCGGGGTGCAGGCACCCCTCGGCGTCGCACCGGATGCCCAGATCAACTACTACGCGGCTTTATTCCGCAACTTAGATTTTGGACCTGATTTTAGTTCAGTTGCTGATTGCTACCGCGACAAGAAGGGCGCATTCCAGGAGGCCTTGGCTGAGGCGATTACGCAGGCGGTTGATGATGGGGCAGACATTATTTCCATGTCACTCGGAGCGGGTGCTACTCGTCCGGTGGTTCAGGCGGTGACCTACGCGTTGCAGAAGGGGGTTGTGCTCGTTTCGGGGACCTCGAATGATCTGGTCACCGCCTCGGGACTCTCTACGCTCAATGGCGTTGTGACTCTGCAGGCGGAAACGCCCGCGGGTGCGATTGTCGCTAACTCCGCGAAAGTGGATCCAGCGGTGACCGTAGTCGGTCCCGGTGGAGACATCCTGACTCTGAATCGTTCGTGGACAAGTTTTGGGACGAGTTCGGGAACGTCGATGGCGACCGCGATTACGTCGGGTTTCTTGGCCCTGGTGAAATCAAAGTATCCAGAGGCCACGGGAAACCAGTTGTTACAGACTCTTATTCGTAATACCGGGAGTGAGGATCATGATCTTTTCTTTGATCCCGCTGGGTATTGGGGGTATGGGTCTGTGTCGTTGCAGCATATGCTTCGTGTTGATCCGACGCAGTACCCGGATGTGAATCCTCTTTTCGACAAGGATTTCGGTTCTCCGTTGTTTGAGGATGTTTTTGGGGCGTCCGCGCAGCCGACCTCGGCCGCGCCTGCGGGTGCGGTAACTCTGCCTGATCTCTTGCTGTGGGGTGGGGTGGCGGTTGGCGGGTTGGTTGTTGTTGCAGCGGTCACCACGGTGCTTATCCTTCGAAACCGACGAAAAACGACTCCCACGACTCCCACGACTCCCACGACTCCCACGACTCCCACGACTCCCACGACTCCCACGACTCCCACGACTCCCACGACTCCCACGACTCCACGACTCCCACGACTCCCACGACTCCCACGGAAA
>NZ_VFPN01000003.1 GCF_006716695.1 Klugiella xanthotipulae | reverse complement strand
TCAGCGTTCCGAAATGCTCCGACCGATCCGTTGCGGAGAATTTCTAGATTATCGCGAGCGAACAAATCACTTCGAACCTCACGAGCAGCGCATGGGCGAATAATCTCTGAGCTAAGCGAAGTGGATGCTCCAGCTCGAACGTGCCTTCCTCCTGAGCGGCGGCGATTGCCTCAACAATCGCGTAGTCGCTCAAAAGCTCGAATTGTTCCGATGCTGATTCGCCTGCGGTACTGAGCGCGCCTTTTGCAAGCTCGCGGTACGCGTTGAGTTCTCGCACGAGGAGCAATGCACGCAGCCCGGCTGGAAGCAAAGCGATTGACGTGGTGCGAAATTTACCGATAGCGGCGACTCTGTTGGCTTGATCAGGGTGCTTTTCACGTAGCGCTTTAGTAAGGTCACGTTCACCGTCTTCATCACGCGCATGCCTAGTGAAGAGCCCGGCCCAGACGCTATCGAGCTGCGCACTAAGCAGTTCGCCGAGTATCTCATCACCCGTTTCTTCACCGCCATGTTGCTCACGGTTAAATGTCCGATCGATCAGAACGAGATACTTTCGATCGTCAGCCAGAAGTTCGCGCCATCCAGCATTCCATTCCGTCATAGACATCTGCATAAATTCAACGACACCGTCGAACACGGCACGGAGAGCACCTTGCGCTTTGACGTCGTGCGCGATCTCGCTCTCCTCGACATTCTCTTCCCTATCTCTCTGAAGAGTCCGCACCGCTCCAAGTAACTGGTTTCGAAGATGTGCCGAAAATCCTGTCCAGTTGACATTGATAAAATCAGATACCGCTGACGGGTCAGTTTCATCGACGGATTCGAAATTAAGATGTGTGGCATCGAGGCGAAGTAGCTCAACGATCGAACTAAGCAGGTCTGGCGCACCAGCCATAGATTCGGTTATCTCGGCTGAGTTTCCCTCACCCCCGGAATAATGAATGTCATCAACGGCGATCACAACCTCAATGCCAAGCGCGCCAAGGAGTTTTGATACTCGATCCCGTGTCTTTGTCTGAGTCTCGTCGGCGATTGCATCTTCGAAAGAATCGACGCCGACAGAATCAGCCTCACCGACCTTCTCGATCATCAATTTTGGCCGCCATTCACAGTTTCGGCGTCGGCTAACAAGGCACGAAGGTCGATCTCAAAAGTGTCCCGCCTTCCATTAAAGTTCCGATGATCCGAAAGTCCAAGTGTGGCACCCTCAGAATCCAGAAGCTGTCCGACCACGAATAGCCCAAGCCCCCGCCCTTCTGCTGAGGGCTTCATCGTGACGAATGCGTCGAATAGAGAATCTTCAATTACCGGCTGAACCCCTGGCCCGTTGTCTCTTACACGCACGCGCGGTAGATCGACGGTGATCACAATTTCCCCTTTGCTAAGCGACTTCTGCTTGATATCGCGGTCGACCCAGTACTCACTGTTTCTGATCAAGTTGTCAATCATTTGCATAAACTTGCCCTCGTTGATGCGAATGGCGAAGTCTCGCTCCTCCATCAGAGTGATTTCGATGTTTTTTTGCGCGAGCCTTGGGCCGTGGTAGTCAATCGCAGAAGCAACGAGGGCAGATACCCTGTGGGTCGACTTGGTATCGCGCCGAAAGCGGAGCGCGGGATTCAATCGCGACACCTGTCGCACAAGTTCGGCAGCCGAAGCACGTACATGCTCGGCATACGCCATGGTCCGGGTATCAACAGGGTTTTGCTTGCGCAAGTAGTCAAGTATCTGATGACTTCGCCCACGAAGACGGTCCGAAATTTGATCGACCTCATGGGCTAGAACTTCCGCGCTCAGACCGAGGGCGACAGAATCCCACGCATCACTGACCCGCTCGTCGGCAACCTCAACTTTCTCTTGCAAGAGCGCAGCAGCTCCCTCAAGGTCTCGAACAGTCGCCATGATTTCGTCGAGATTGGCGAGAGTTGTCGTGAGCTTTGATTGCACATCCCGGATTTCTGAAGTTGCCTTTTCGACTGCCGCTTGCAGCTTTGGGTCAGCCCAGACTGCCTGAGAGGAGTCGTGCTGCGACTCTTCAAGCGACGCTATGGTTCCTTCAAGCTCAACAAGCGCTTTCTTGACCTCTGCACTTCGACCTTTCGCAAGGCTCACCTGAGAGGCACGGTCAGCAATGTGCTTACTGATCACCGAAGGAGACGCTGTCTCATCAATTTCCGTAGGGGTGTTCTGCTCCCGAACGTAAGTATTCCAGTTTCGGCGGACGAGTTCCTGCGTCTCGCGAGCAAAACGGACGACCTGCTGCATCAGGTCATGGAAACCGCGCCAAGCAGGAGTGTCACGAAATGCTTCCCTGCTCGAAGTTTCTTCGAGTGCTGCGTTTTCTCGCGCAGTGATGTTGACATATCCAGCAGAGTTCAGAGGTCGAAGTCCGTAATATGAAGATGCGGTCGTTTGCTGCTGAGACAAGCCTAGCCAGTCATCGTCCAGTCGGATGCCGAAACCATCCCGAAAAACACGAATACCCGCAATCGCTCTCGCGAATTCCCGCAGCTCGCTCGAGCTGTCAAGAGCAGAATCTTCGGTGCGGTTGTAGTTAAAGGAACTGATCTCGCCAGCGAATGGTCCAGGGTCCCCTGCTAGATGCCCCACCTCAACTGCTTCGTTAAAGGTTAACGTGCGCGAAAATCTAATGAAGTACTTATCGTCACCGAGTTCAGCGCCAACGGCACGAGACCGCGAAGCTCGCTCTCGGAGTAGCCACTCAGCAAACGCAAACCCATTGTCTGGAGCGAGAATCCTGCGATAATTAGATTGCTCCTCCGACGAACGTCCGCGCAATGCTGAAACCTGTGTTCGCCCTTCTATCCGAAATACTCCATTTTCGTATGTGAAGCTCAGAATGGTTGGGGCCGCTTCGAGTAGTCTCTTTGCCTCTCTGCGAGTGTCGATTTCAGCATGGTTGATCTTGATAAAGACCCGCAGGCCCGCCGCGTTTTCATATGGTGAGAGAATCGCCGCAAGTTGTTTTTGCAGGTCGAGGTCGCCTTTACCCTCCCAATACGCCAGGTTCGCGAGCCCCAGAACGGTAATTGTCGTCCCCGGTTCACTCACTCCCGCCGCCAAGCTGGAAACCGGCAACGAGACAGAGGTGAGGTTATCCGCGTGAGCAAATTTCGTCCAGTCGATGTGCACTTCGTGGCGCACTTGCCCGCCCGGTTGACCATTTGGAACAGTCGACAAGCTGACAATCCCACCCAATCTCTGTACTCCGAGGCGGCCAAGTCCCTTGTCCCCGAGGGGAGTTCGTCCTGCGCTGGTTTTATGTCCCGCTAATTTGAAGGCACGTTTGCGGCTGTTGGATACCGTAAGCCATCCATCTCGAATAGCGTCTAAGTCCATCCCGTGGCCGTCATCGCGTACGGTAAGCCGACCTCTGACGGCACCGTCGTGGGTCTCAGCCCCGGGCGCGACGAGCTCTCCTGTAACCCGGTCAAACCAATTCTCAGTGTCAATCTCAATGCGCACCGTTTGAGCATCGGCATCGTAGGCGTTTTTCACTAACTCGACGAGCGCTTGGGCATCGTCCGTGATCAAATCTTCCCCGAGTTTGAAGAGCACGGATGGGTGCACTTCAAAGTGCATCATTCGGTCAGCGCGATACTTCAAATCAATCTCCTCCGGCAAAAGTTCACTCATGAACTAACCGCGTCCTTCCGTGCCTCTGTCACAAGAATCCACTCGGTGGCCATAGTCGCCCCTTCGCTGTTCTTTGACGCCATACGCTTTCGGCCTGCGGGAAGGACTCGCTCAATCACGGTCACGACGTCATGGCCTTCAGCTTCGAGAAGCTGTTTCGTGATTTCCACGAGTGGAAATACCTGCTTGCCGACTCGGCGTTCCCCCAAGGTGAAAAAACAAAACGCACCGGGCTTGAGCCTGGCACTTACCAACGTTAAAGAGTTCTGATAGTCCCGACAAAAGGAAAGAACCTTTTTCCGCAGAGCCGGAACATCTTGGATCTTGAGGAGAAAATCAGCGAGTGCGGGCGAGTCCTGTTCAAGTCCTTCTCGTGCAACGTCTGCCATCTTCAAAGAACCACCAAGGCTCATCGTGTCGATTCGTGATGTAGAATCCAGAAGGCCAGGATCGAATCCGCCCGGGATGTCATTTGCATCCAACCACCGCAGTGGGAGGTAGCTGTGCTGCCCGTAGGGCACCGTAGTCTTGTTGTCGCCGTAAGGGGGCGACGTCATCAAAATGTCGGCCTGACGAGGTGCTGTCCATGGGTTCGAGACTGCACCAGGGAGCAGGAGCGCTTGCGCTGTGCCGCCTTGGCGAGGAGCCTGCTCTATCCGAGTCCAGTGTTTTGCCACTCGAGCGGCGTTTAGAGTCGCAACACCCTCGAAGACTTTGATCGCGTCAGTTACTCGTTTCGCGATGTCTTCTGCTGTGTAGGTGTGAAGCTTGAACGTCGAGATTCGGGAGTTCGATACCAGCCTGATGGTCTCGGCTAGACAGATCCAAAGGAATCGGCGTGTATCAAGATCAGCTTGCTTCTTGATTGCCTCGCGTAGGCGAGCTAACCCCGCCTTAATCTCGGGCTTGAACCATTTGTCGATTCCCGGGAATTCTGGGATCTCAACTTCCGAATCAGTCTTAGCGAGATCAAGGATGATTTGAACTGCCGCGAGCGCATCATCTTGCGATGGGGGCGCCGCTTTCACTTGACAAAGAAGTATCGCCAATGGGTTGATGTCACTCCCGTGAAAGTCGAGCCCTCTGTAGAGGCTCTCCAGCATCACCGTTCCTGAGCCAGCAAACGGGTCATAGACGAGTTTCGCGTCTGTCTGCACTTCGAGAACGTCATCAAGCAATGCACCCTGTAGCTCGGGAACCATCATCGCGGGATACTGGAAAAGTGCGTGGTTTCCAGACCTGCTGCCGAGCTCATTGAAAGCCCAGAAATTCGGGTCGTCGTGGGTACGCTGTTTGAGTCTTGTTCGAAGTTGCTCGGCCCGAGACTCTGACGGTGTTGATGCAGCGAGAGGTGTGAGAGTCAACTCATCCCTCCTTTATTTACTGGTAGATCCGTGTCTTCATTGTTGATTGACGCTTGTCTCATCATTGCTGGGGCCTCTGACACGCGGCTTCCGCCTAGACCACACACTTCTTCAATCGGGTGTGGGTTCAGCACCTTGCGAAATCGATCTTCAAGAGTGTCGCCCGTCACGCGCATCTTCTGGGGTCCGACATATTGTCTCCACCGCGACGGATGACGCGGGCTCCCGTTCATCAGCAGAACCTCGGTATGTCCGGCACGAACGGTCTGCTGAATTGTCCACTCGACCTGTTCGTCCTTGTGTCGATTAGCTTGGCCAGCGAGACGTGAGGCCCCCCAGGCGAAGACCACTTCATCGGCGGAGTTGAGTGATTGGCAAATCTCAGGACGCGATACCAGCCATGGTTCTTGATCGATCGCCTTCTGTGCGAGCTCTTTTGAATTCCGACTCTGGACTTGAATGAGATTAACGATGTGAAATGAATCGAACCCGAGTGAAGCTGCTGCCACTCCAAGGTTTGAATAGCTGACTGAATTCTCAGCGTTGAAACTAGGGTTCAGCAATACAGCGCAGAGCGTTCCTCTATTCGACGTCCGTACTCGGTTCTCATGATCTGGTCTAGATATGGTCAACTTCGTCGCCCTGCCTGCCTAACCTCGATGGCATCGCGTATCTGGTCGAGCCCGAGGCCCAGAGCGGAAGCGATGTGGGCAACGGTGAAGAATGAAGGAGCTTTGATTCGTCCCGTCTCGATACTTCGAACTGTGTCGATGCTCAGCGAGCTGGCCTCGGCGACCTGCTGCGCAGACAGCTTCGCGCTGGTCCGAACATCGCGAAGGTACTCACCTAGATGCTGACCGAACTCGCGATCAGCATCACTCACTCGGGAACGCGCCATAGGGTCAAGTCTACAAGTATTTATCTACAGCCACCAGGTGAGAGTTCTCCTCTTCCGCGCCAAAGGGATTGACATGCACCATTGTTGGGCACGTCATCTGCGGACGACAGTCAAACACCACATATCCTCAACGACGTACGCGACAACGTTCTGTCCGCCTCGTTAGGGGGTGCGGCCTGCCTGGATTGCGTGGCTCTGCCCGGCTTCTATGGCCCGGGCACGAATCAGCAGTACGAGGCTAACGGGGCCGATCCAGATCATCTTCATGGCGTTCCAGATGAACAGCAGCACGAGCAGGTAGAGCCAGCCGGGCCCGCCTCCGTCGATGACGACGGTGCAGAGGTAGGCGGCGTAGAGGTAGGGCACTGCAAGGAGCATCACCGGGATACCCCATTTCAGGCCCCGGCGAGTACGGATCGCATCGCTGAGGATGTTGGTGGGCGCGAACCGGTGTAGCGCGTTCCGAACGTGAACGCTGAGGTTCCAGAGGAGACGGAGCATAATCATAGTCCTTTCTCGGTTCGGCGACGAAGAACCTTGAAGGACTGCCATGCGGGCGGCCATGCCATCGTGTCTGAGAACGAACCTGAGAAGAATCGCCGTCCTTCCAACATACACCTGACCTTTTCAGCGAGGAACATCAATTTCGTCGATAACCGCCTGCCGTCATCCCTCCCGCGCACCTGTCTGTCAACTCGATGGATGGAGCACAGCATGGTCACGATCGCTTCTCTCGCCAAAGACGAACGAGCCGCGAGGATCGTTCTCGCCGCGACGACGGAACCAGGCGACACTCGAACGGGAAGGCTCGTCACCGCGATCGGTGCGGTGGAAACGGTGCGGTTGGCAGCGGACGAAGGGACGCTGCCCGAGATTCTTGATGCGGTTGAGGGCGAGTTGTGGAGTCGCCAAGTCGCACCCCGCCTGCTTGCGTCTGTGGCGAAGCTCGCGATGCGGGAGACCGACCAGCTGGGGCTGGAAGTCCTAGTTCCCGGTGATGCATCGTGGCCTGCTGGGCTGAACGGTTTACAGGATCGGGAACCGCTCGCGCTGTGGATGCGCGGTGCGACTTCGTTTCTCTCGGTGCCGCTTCGTGATCGGGTGACCTTTACCGGCGCGCGAGCGGCAACTTCCTATGGCGTGCATGTCACGACCGAGTTGGCATCCGACCTCGCCAAAGAGGAACGCATCATTGTCTCCGGCGGTTCCTACGGCATCGATGCTACTGCGCATCGGGCTGCGATGGCAGCCGGTGGAAGCACGATCGCGGTATTGCCGGGCGGTCTGGATCGCCCCTATCCTGCGGGCAACCGTAACCTGCTGCGACAGGTTGGTGATGTTGGTTTGCTCGTAAGTGAGCTCCCGCCAGGCACCGCGCCGACAAGGTGGCGGTTCTTAGCGAGGAACCGTCTTCTCGCGGCTCTGTCTTCGGTAACCATCGTGCCCGAGGCAGGGTATCGTTCCGGTGCTCTCGGCGTCGTCCACGAGGCTCATCTTCTGGGCCGTGAGGTCGGCGCGGTTCCAGGCCCGATCACCTCTGTCACGAGCGCGGGAACTCACCGCCTCATGCGGGAGGGCATCGCCCGCCTGGTGACGAACACACAAGACGTTGACGACCTGATCGAGGCAGCCAGTGGAAAGACAGCTCAGGTCGTCGGCCGCTCGGGTGTCAATCAGCACCGCCGGGTGCAGGTGCCTCCACGTTCGCTCTGAGCTACGCGCTCGGGGCGATAGCCCAGGTACGGACGGCTGTATGGGTATTCAGTTCGGTGCAGTGTGCGCGGGCTGGAAGGGAGAACACTCATGAACGAGCAGCCCACAACGCTTGGACGCCCAGAGTGGCTGACGGAGCCGTGCCCGGAGTGGTGCGAGGGCGATCACACAGGTCAGGAGCATCCTGTGGATCGGAGGCATTTCAACGATGAGATGGTGGTCGCGGTTGTCGCTCCAGATGATCTGTGCGACGCAGTCCCCGGTCAGCCGGCACCGTCGTACCCCGATGAACTGGTTGTGAGTGTGTTCCGCCGGGTTGGTGTTTGGGAGACCTGGGTTGTGTTGTCGACGGGACGCCGCAGCCTCGTGGTGTCGGTGGAGAGCGCCCGGCGACTCTACGATTCCCTCGGAGTGGTGCTCGGCACAGTTGCTGGTGAGTTTTCTTCGCCTCATGATGTCGCCGTGTAGGCGCGACACCCCTCCCGCTGATCCTTGGTGTTAGAGCGTGGGGCCTCGCCGTGCAAGGGTCGGGTGCGGCATCCTGTCGGGCGTCTTCTGGTTGGCGAGAGTTCGGGCGCGGTCGAGCGCTGCTTGGGCTCTGGCTGCGTCGATCTTCTGCGTGTTAGTTTCGGGTGTGCTGCGAAGGGGCTGATACGTGGTGACGTTGTAGCGGTCCCGGTACGCAGCGACCGTCCGTAGGCAACGTCTCCACGTCTGTGCGAGTTTGTCGTCCGTCGGAGGTCTCCCGGCCGCGGTAACCCAGGCTGCGCCGTTCGTGAGCGCAGCATCGACCAAAGCTTCCGCTCGTTGCTCGATCAGGCGCTGCCGCTCGGTGAGCGCCTGCCGCATGTCTGTACTTATCGCGCCGACGGCTTCCGGAATGAGACCGGCAATGAGTTTTGGGGGCTTTTGTGTGCGCCCGGACCCGGCGGGCCTATTGGTGGCGCGGGCGAGACGGGAGTGAAGGATCGCGGCGAGGTCGTCTGCATCCTCGAATCCGCGTGCCCGCACCAAGCGCGGCATCAGCGCGTCGAGGTCGTGGTGGTTGGCTTCGGCTCGGCGGAGTTCAGCGGTGAGCGCGCCGAAAGCGTCGGATGTGCTGGCCGTTTCGGTTTCGTTCTCGGTGAGGCCCGATGCGTTCAGGAGCGCGACCCAGCGGTCGTGCTGGGCGGCGGCGGCGATGGTCTCGTATTCAGCGGCAAGTTGGGCGATGTTCCCCCATACCTCCTGCTCGGCGGTGATGGTTTCGTGGGCGGAGAGTTCGGCTCCGACGTGCTGGAGCACGCCGAAGAGCACGCTGCGGGCGGTGGCGTCGAGGTTGTCGCCGGGATGCGGGCCGTCATGGGCGGGGTCGGGTTTATCGACCGCGACGTAGGCGCGGTTGGTCTCTTTGCCGCGGGTGAGGGCGACATACAGATTCTCGTGGGTCATCGCCGAATCTACGAGGACGTGTGCGGTGTCGGTGGTGATGCCCTGTGCCCGGAACGAGGTCACCGCGTAGCCCAGGTCGAGGTGTTCCGTCACGTACTCAGTAGGGAGCACGATTGACCCCCATTTCTTTCCGGCCCGGCGCACGGTCACCGACCCGTCTTCCCGCACGTCGGTGACCGTCCAGCGGTCACCGTTGCGCACCCACGACCGGCCCGCGCGTAGGCGCCGGTCGTTGCGGCGGGTGAGGACCGTATCGCCGATGGCGGCGCGGGCACCGTCGCGAAGGTCGGCTTCCCGTTCGCCATGCACGGTCCCGTCGAGGATCAGCGCGTTGCGGGCGCGAGCGTTCAGGTCAGCGACAGCTTCGTTCGAGTCCGATACCAACACACTCGCCCGCCCCGCGAGGATGTCTGTACGCCATGCCGTGTAGGCGGCGTCGATCATCTCGTCTGTTTCGCCGCCTTCGATGCGGTCGTACTCAATGTAGGTATCGATGACCTCGGTGCGTCCGTGCCGGAGGGCGAGGGAGGCGGTCTTCTCCCACGGGTTGACGAACCGATGTACGTCGACCAGTTCCGGGGTGTCGTCCCGGTCATGAACGAGGAGGGAGAATGCTCCGCCGGCGTCGATGGATTGCAGTTGTGCGTAGTCACCAACGAGCAGCACTTTTGCTCCGGCGTCGGAGGCGAGCGCAGTAAGCCGGTCCAGTGAGAGTGTTCCTGCGAGTGAGGCTTCGTCCACGATCACGAGTTGCCCGGTGGTGAAGGTCTCGCCGGTGGTGAGGTGGTTCTGCCACCACTTCGACGTGTTCTCCGTCGCGATATCGAGGTCGTCGGCGAGGACCTGCGCCGCGACCGCCGATGGGGCAAGCCCGACCACGGAGCCGGGGCCGTGCGTGGTCTCCCATGCTCGCCGCAGCGCGAACATGGCCGTCGTCTTCCCGGCCCCTGCGGGACCGACAAGCACGTCAACGATGCGACCGGAGATGGCGATCTTGGCGAGCGCACTGGCTTGATCGCCGCCGAGTCGGCGTCCTTCCTGGTCCGGTTTCGCGGTGATCTTCTCTACCGTCACTAGCGGCACGGTCGGACCGCTCGTGGTGCGAGCGCGCTCGAGAAGTCGGTCCTCGGCCGCAAGCAGGTGTTCGGAGGAGAACACGCTGGAGTGCTTCGGACGAAACACCGATGTGCCATCCGGACGCTGGAACACCGCCGGGGATGAAGCGAGATCCGGTGGTGTCAGACGCAGAGACACGGCCTCGGCGGCATCCACCACGAGACCGACTACGGCTTCCCTGTCCGAGGTGGATGCGAACCGGTAGCTCATCGTCTGCCGGGCCGCTTCCGCGGTCAGGTTCCAGCGTCGCCAGGTCGAACGCTTCTCGCCAACGGTCTCGACCACGGATCGCCCGAGTTCCGCGATCACGTCCAACGGCACGTCATCGGCGCGCAACAACGACGGGGCATCGTTCGTAGTGACGGTTTGCGCCCACCCGGTCGCATCCGTACCAAGGAGCTGTCCGGCGCGGGCCCGCCACTCAGCAGTCAGGTCTGCGAGAGACCGCACCTGTTTCTTAGGGCGGGTGGTGAGGGTAGCTTGGGCGCGAAGCTTGATGATCGTCGCAGTTGACGGTTGATGGCCGTACTTCTCCACGTACTCGGTGATGAGTCGGTTCTTCTCGATCTCGATGTGCCGGGAGCGGGAGGAGAACTCGGCCACGAGCTCTTCTGGCACAGCGGTGATGGCCCAGGCAGGGTTACGGTCCTGGCCCATGTCGCGAGCCTCCCACGTCACACCGAACATGCGGGTCAGATGATCGGCGAACACTGCCTCGTGCAACTCGGACAGGGCGACGGTCGCGGCGTGCATCGGGCGTCCATCGAGGGAACGCCACTTGCCGTCCAGAACGGTCATCGTCTTGTTACTGATGACAACGTGCGTGTGCAGGTGCGGGTCGCCAGCGCGGGAATCGTAGTGATCGAACCCGGTGGCGATCACCCCAGCAACATCGACCTGCGCGACCGCACCGTTGCGCCCGGTCACACCGGTGCGGGTTGCGGCGACCTCGCGTTCCAGGTACTCGACCATCTCCGCGACCGCGGCATGGTGAGCATCAGCGATCAAGGCTTGCGTGCCTGCGTCGGCAACGGCCCAGATCACGGATGCGGACTTCGGGATGGAGAACGTGAAGTCGAACCCCGCCACGGCACGACGAGTCCCACGCTTCGCTTCCTCTGCCTCGATAGCAGCGACCGCTTCCGCGCGAGCATGGGGACCCAATGCAGGGTCAAGAACGGTGACACGTTCCTCGATGCGATCAGCGACCGACGTGTATTGAGGGTAGGCGCGTCCGAGCGGGTCACCAGTGATCGGGTCACGGCCCATACCTATCAGGAGTTGAAGCTGAGGTTCGGAGACCCGATCACCTGCAACAATCTGTGCTTCCTCCGTACCGAGCGCGGGCAAGGCCGAACCAAGCCAGAACCCGGGAGGGGTACCTGGTTTGGCCTGGGTTTAGTTCCGACTATTTTGTTCATCACTCGACGGTTGTCACGAGTGACTGCGCCTCAGCATAGTACGCCGTCTCAACCTCGACCGGGGTTCGCCTGCCTAGCTCGCCGTGGAGGCGCTCATTGTTCCACCACCACACATACTCCAGGGTGGCGAGTTCGACTTCCTCAACTGTTTTCCAGGGGCCACGCCTGCGGATGAGTTCTGCTTTGTAGAGCGCGTTCACTGACTCGGCCAGGGCATTATCGTAGCTGTCACCTACGGTCCCCGTTGAAGGAATCGCCCCCAGTTCTCTGACGCGGTTGGAGTAGACCATCGACATGTAGTTCGATCCGTGGTCGCTGTGATGCACGGCCCCGTCGAGCGTTCCACCTGATTGCCAGGCCGCCATCTCAAGCGCCTGCAGCGGCAGTATCTCAGCTTTCAGTGTTGAGGCAACGTTCCAGCCAACGATCTTACGATCAAAG
The DNA here is from genome assembly GCF_006716695.1 of Klugiella xanthotipulae. GTDB lineage: Bacteria > Actinomycetota > Actinomycetes > Actinomycetales > Microbacteriaceae > Klugiella > Klugiella xanthotipulae. The sequence goes on along the minus strand of NZ_VFPN01000003.1, from coordinate 643,015 downwards.
ACATCAATAATGAACGCGGTATATGCGAACCCAGCCCACGTAGCAACGTAAGTGATGTCACACACCAACAACTTCATTGGCCCGTCGGCCACGAACTGGCGTTCGACGAGATCACCCGGCAGCTGATCCCTGACGTCACTCGTTGTTGTGAAGGCTCTCTTCGAACGACGTACTCCACGCACTCCGGCGATTTTCATCAGACGCTCGGTTTGGTCGCGTCCGATGACCCACCCTGCTCTGGTGAGGAGGGCGTGCATCTTGCGGCGCCCGTAGACGCTGTAGTGCTGTTTGTGGAGTTGACGGATCTCGGTGACGAGAATCTCGTCGCGTAGTTTCCTGACCGACGGGAGTCTGTGTTTCGCTGCCCGATATCCTCGGGACGTCAGAAACCCACGAATTGCCGAGCCCAGCACACGGCACAGGAACTCAACCCCGAAACGATCACGATAGGTATCGATGAATTGGATCATTTCGTTCGTGGGGGGTCGAGTTCCTTGGCGAAAAATATGCTCGCAGCTCGCAAGACTTCGTTTGCTTTCTTGAGTTCAGCGACTTCGCGGCGCAGTCGCCGGTTCTCCTCGTTCATATCAGTGGTCACGCCGGGTTTTTGGCCAGTATCGATCAGCGTTTGACGATGCCAGATACGCAGCGTGTCTGGTGAGACACCGAGGAGCTTGCCGACCTGGTTGCTGGCTGCGTTGAGGCTCGTATGCTCGGGGAGCGCTTCGGTGAGCATACGCAGCGCGCGTTCACGGAATTCTGGTTCATATTTGTTTGCCATGGTGTTCCTATCCTTGTTGAAAGTACGGAACTAAACCCAGGCCAAACCAGTGCGGTGATGTCGTCGCAGGCGGCCGGGTTCGGGGCCGGGGTGGACCTGTTCGCGACCCCTGGTGCGCAGCGCATCCTCGCTGCCGCTTCCTTCCAGCCGCTCACCGCGCAGGCAACATCTCCGGTGATCCCCTTGGACTTCCAGCCCGAAATCACCACTCAAGTGTCCTCCAAGTTCGTACAGGTCAGCGCCCCGCTGACCGACCGGCTTACCGTGTCGGTGACAAAGGGCACCTGGATCGTTGTGGGTGGCGCTCCCGTGCCGGTGGTCGCGGAGGGCACCTTGTATGGGCCGCTGGACGAGCAGCCGGCCGAGGCCGACGCGGCTCCGACGGGTACCCCAATCGCGGGGCGCGTACAGGCCACCCTCACCGGGGCCGGCGTTGTTACGTCTCCGGCAATCGAAGCGCCGGAGACGGGCTTCTACACGTGGGTGTGGCAGATCGACAAAACCGCACAGGGTAGCAACGCGAAATACCTCACCGACTCGTTCACGGACCGCTTCGGGCGCGTGGCAGAGACCTCGGTGGTTCCGTTCCAGCCGGAAGCGGTCTCGAAGGCAAACGGGCGTCTCGTCGTTCCCGGCGATGAGGTCACCGACACGATCACGGTCTCCTCGACCAACGGCGCCTGGCTGAAGCAAAACGGTGAGTACATTCCGGTCGTGCTTGAAGGCACCGCCTATCAGGTGCCCGGCACCCTGCCGCCGGTCGAAGGCGCGCGGGTGCCCGCGGATGCCGTGCCGCTCGGCACGGTCACTGTGACTGCGACCGGTCCCGGCACGTACACGTCGCCTGCGATCACGGTGCCCGATGGTGGGTTCGTGACGTGGGTGTGGCAGGTGCGCAAGACCGCGCAGCCGGAGTGGGTGCGCCCCTTCATTGCCGCTGACTGGCAGGACCGGTACGGCATCAACGTCGAGACCCACTCGGTGCGCTGGCCGCTGACGATCACCTCCGAGGTGCGGGAGTACAACGTCCACGAGGACGGGCGGGCGTTCGACCGGATCACCGTGACCGGGTTCCCCGACAACCACCCCGAGTTCACCGGTGACGGCTACTGGGGGCCAGACACGAAGACCCTCACGCATACTGTCTATGGCCCGTTCAACACCGATACCGACCTCACGGATGACCTCGACCTCACAACAGCACCGGTTCTGACGAAGATCGAGACTCCCGCTAAGAACGGGGTGTACGACATTGGCTACACCGATGCCGACCGGATCACCCCGACCGAGCCCGGCTATTACGTCATCGTTACTTCGTTCGCGGGCGATGACCGGGTACAGCCGTTCGTGAGCTCGCCCGGCGACATCTGGGAACGGTTCTACGTTCCCGGACCCAAACAGCCCGTGTCGGTCATCACCCAGGCCACCCCAACCGCGGGCGTGAGTGAAGAGTTCGACGACGCCGCGCTCGTACAGGGGACGACGATTCCCGACGGCGCGTACCTCGTGTTCCGCGCCTACGGTCCCCAGGCCCCGGATGCGACACCGGCATGCGAGGCCCCATTCTTCACCTCGAAGGAGATCCCGGTCACCCAGGCTGGCATCTACCGATCCGGGAAGACCAGCGTCACGAAGGCCGGGCACGTCTACTGGGTCGAAACCCTCTACAAGAAGGACGGGGCCGTGCTCGCCTTAGGGCGCTGCGGTGCACCGGGTGAGACCACGGTCGTGACCGGCACCACGCCACCGGTGCCGCCAACGCCGGAGACACCGACCCTGCCGAAGCCACCGGGTGAGCTCGCAGTGACCGGTGGGTCCGGGTTCCCGACCCTGATTGGTGCGGGTCTCGCCGTCGCGCTGCTCGCGGCTGGGTTCACGCTGTGGCTCGGACACCGAAACGCCCTGCGCCGGGCACGCAGCGAAGACGGTGGAGAGGAGGCCGTGGATATCGAGGACCTTCTGAACGAGTAGCGCACCTCACATGAGCGGGCGGCACCACAGATCACAGGTCTGTCGGTACCGCCCGCTCTCGCGTGAGATGGCAAGACCGGTTGCGAGGGACGCCGACCGGCGTGCGTCTCGTCTCGGGGTCTCGTCCGTGCACCTGCCTGGTGCCCGAACGAATGGAGAGAACCCAGATGCGTCGTCCCCGCTACAAGCGCGCCCCTGACCACCCGCCAGCGCACCGCGAACCTGAAGTCCCGGTCGTGCTCCCGCACATCATCATGACGGTCGCCTCCGACGGGTCAATGACCATCACCGTCGATGGGAAACCCTACCCGCCAGAACCGTTCGCTCCGTCGTGGCGGCGCGAGTCGTTTCCGAGCCTCATCGACCGACTCACGAACGACCGGCAATGCCCGATCCGAGTCGAGGTGCGCGAAGCTGACGGCGCGGTGTTCACCGACATCATCGCTCCCAGCAAAACACGACGGCCGGCACCCGAACCGCCCCCGAAGCCTTCGGTCCCGGTTGTTGCACCTGCGGCGGTTCCGACGGCAGCAGTCGTCCAAGGCGAAGGCTACGTCCCTGGCGAGGACGTAGCCGTTGCGGTCATCGTCGCTCACGCCGACGCCGCCCCGACCGGAACCGCACGGGCTCTCGTGACGGCAGAACAGCTCGCCCTCTCACCGACCGGTGAGGTGATCCTCCTCGGCCGTATCTCCGGGACGCTCGCACTGGGGCGTCCAACATGAGCGCCCCGCGTCCCGGCGGTGCACTCGGGGATGAACTAGCAAACGTCGGCATCGGTGCCTTGATCGGCGTGTTGGCCCTGTCCGCAATCCTTCGCGGATCGGGTTCCGTCGCTGCCTGGTTCACCGGCCTCGACCAGCCCTCCGGCGGGATCAGCGCAGGGGTCGGCGTGATCTTTAGTCCCGGCGATCCTGCGACGGCGCTCGATGCTCCAGGTCTCAACCCGTTCGCCTACTGGGCTACGACGGCCGTGTTACTCGTCGCCGGCGGAGCACTGGCCGCATGGGTATGGCAGGTGGTCCGCGAGCACGGGCGACAGGTCACGACTGACCCGTACCGCATCGTCGGGATTGCCACCCGCCCCGAGATCATCATGACCGCCTCCGACACCGCTCTTCTGAAACGGGCGCGGCATCTCCGCCCCTCCCTGGACACCCCAACCCCAGAGGACGTGGGATACCGGATCGGGGCCTCTCGCGGGAAGGATGTGTGGGCCTCCGTCGAAGACTCCATCCTGCTCATTGGCCCCCCGCGTTCGGGCAAGGGTGCGCACATCGTCATCAACACGATCTTGGACGCGCCCGGAGCCGTCGTCACCACTTCCACCCGCCCTGACAACCTCACCGCAACGCTGCGTGCCCGGCAGAAGATCGGACCGACCGCTGTGTTCGATCCTCAACGTCTCGCCGAAGGCGTCCCTTCGGGTCTGCGTTGGTCACCGATTCAAGGATGCGAAGACCCCCTGACAGCGATGATCCGTGCCACCGGACTTGCTGCGGGCACCGGCTTGTCTGCGGGCGGTGTCGAAGGCGGCGGATTCTGGGAAGCAAAAACTCGCACCGCCCTCCAAGCTCTCCTCCATGCTGCCGCCCTCGATCACCGGCCACCAGCTGAGTTGTTCCGGTGGACCCTTGACCCGGCCGCGGCGGCTGATGCCGTTGCGATCCTCACCGCTCACCCGAACGCCGCCACCGGGTGGGCCGACTCTTTGCAAGCAATGATCGACTCCGACCCCCGCACCCGCGACTCGATCTGGCAAGGCGTCTCCCTGACCCTCGCGGCCCTGGCCGACCCGCGCGTGCTTGATGCTGTTTCGCCGCGCGAGGGTGAGAACTTTGACCCCGAAGCGTTCCTCCGAACCAAAGGCACCCTCTATCTCCTCGCGACCGGGGCCGGGGCGAACAACTCCGCAGCGCTCGTCGCGGCGTTCGTGGAAGACGTTATCGAAGCGGCACGTCGGATCGCCGCCACCAGCCCCGGCGCGCGCCTCGACCCGCCCGTACTGCTTGCCCTTGATGAGGTCGGCAACCTCGCCCCACTGCCCTCCTTGCCGACGTTGATGGCCGAGGGTGGCGGCACCGGGATCACCACCATGCCGGTGCTACAGTCACTCGCCCAGGCGAGGGAGAAGTGGTCGGAGAACGCCGCCAACGCGATCTGGGACGCCTCAATCATGAAGATCATCCTCGGCGGGGCCTCCAACAGTCGCGACCTGAGTGACCTCTCCACGCTCATCGGAGAACGCGACGAGATCACCGACTCCACCACCGTGGGTGACCAGGGTTCACGCTCAGCACAGCGTTCGATCCGCCGGGTGCCGATCATGCCGCCCGACACCATCCGCCGCCTCCCGTTCGGCACCGCCCTCGTCCTCTTGCGGGCGGCACCGCCCATCATGACGAGGATGCGGACCTGGACGCACCGCCCCGACGCCGCACAGCTCCGTGCCGACCGGACCCTCATCGAGACACAGCTGAGGCGAACTGCCGGGTTCTGACGATCCCTGGAGTGCACTGCGCACCTGTCAACTGACGCGAACAGATCGACTGTCCGCGCGAATGAGGCAGGAGAACATCATGAGTATCGAGACGGAGCAGGCGGTGGCGGGCTTCTTCGCTACGGTCCCGACGTTGACCCGCACGGAGGATGGAGCGGCGCGGTTTTACGCACGCTTTGGTATCGAGCATTCTCGTCAGGAAGCGGACGGGTCGTGGACGAAGCTCGAACCGACGTTCCATGACATGACCGCGTTTCGGAGGGCAGCCGAGGAGGGGTTCACCCGCTTTCGCAAGGGTGACAAGTTCGTCGCCACCGGCCGGGTGCACGAGTACAGGCGACAGAAGGATGGAGAGCAGGCTGAGGAGTTCATCGTCAGCCGGTTCGGCCACGATGTTGCCCGTACCCAGTACGACGTCCGCCGTGCTCCTCGAAAGGCCGCGCCCGATCAGAGCGCGCCGTCTCACGGCGCGGGATTCGAGGCGCAAACCCGTCTCCCGCAGGCGGCGCGTACTTCGCCGATGGGGATGTGATCGACGATGAACGATTTCATTCCGGCTCCTGCGTCAGATGAGACCGATGGTGAGTTCGCTGACCCGCTGATGGCTGAGCCACCGCATCCGATCAACTGGAATCTCTTGACGGCAGAGGATGCCGAGGTTGAATGGCTGGAGCTCAACAGGTGGGTGGATTGGCTGCGCAAGACCTATGGTCTTCCTGCCGCTGTTGTCCCGCCGGCGTGGTTCCGTCATCCCGAGCTCTTGTGGGAGCTCAGCGCGTTGCATCTGCACTGGTTGTGCGCCTACGACCCGGAAGAGAACGGTTCTGCGCCGTTGGGCTGGCATCGCGACTTTGCGGACGCGCGTGAGCGTCTACGCGATTGGGTCGCTACAAGCGGGACCCGGCTCGACCGTGACCGCCCGACCCGACAAACCACCTGGCCAGGAGAAGAGCCCGCCGCCCCCATCGAGGACACACCGATCGTCAACCGCGACAGCGAGTTCGTGGACTTCATCATGGCCGATGTTGCCCGTCGGCGCGAAGCTGAAGACGCCTTCTACGCCAACCTCAACCCCGGCACCGGAGAAGTCTCGTGAGTGATGAAGCGCAGGCCAAGGTGTCACCGTTGCTGGACAGCCGCGAGGTGGCTGCTTACCTAAAGGTGTCAGAGTCAACGCTGTCGCGGTGGCGATCGGCGCAGACCGGCCCTCCGTTCCTGCGGCTCGGCGGCATCGCGAGGTACCGGCTGGATACCGTCGATCAGTGGTTGGCCAGCGCAGAAGACGATCATGCCGCGCAAGGGTGAACCGTTCCCCAAAGCCGATCCCAAGCCGGTGCCACCCATCGGAGTGAGGATTTCCACCGACATGGAACGCCGCTCCTACGGTATCCGGGCGCGGGCGAGGTGGACCGACCCGATCACCAAGCGCCGCGTCATCCGCTCCGAGATCGTCCCGGACGAGGCTGCCGCACAGGGCTTCTTCGATCAACTCCGCAACTCCGCCGTCACAGGTATGGACACGACCATGACGTTGATGGAGTTCGTCACCTCCATTGGCGACCGGTGGGCGCGCGGCCTCGATCCAACATCGACAGGTGAGACCTACGGAATCGGTTTGAAACTGCGTGTGCTGCCCGCGCTCGGTCACCTCCCGGTCATGCAGATCACGGCCGGGATCATCGACCGGACCATTGATGAGTGGGAACAACGCTACGGCGCATCCACAATCAAGAACTCCATCGCGCCGCTCGTGCGTGTGCTCGATGAGGCCGTGCGCGACGGAATGCTGACGATCAACCCGGCCAAGAATCGTGCCAAGCGAAGCTTGAACCGCAACGCTTTCAGGACCCAGCCAGCCGAGCAGGTGTCACCGCGGGCCCACGCGATCCCGGATATGAAGACCCTGACCAAACTCGCGAAGGCGTGCGGACGGATCGACCAGTCGTACAGCGACTTTGTGATGCTCGCGGCGCTGCTTGCTGCTCGCTCGTCAGAGGTGTCCGGGCTGCAAGTCGGGGACGTACGGTTCGACACGAATATTGTCGTGATCTCTCGGCAGACGTTCCCTGGGAAGGGCGGCCTGGTAACCAAACCGACCAAGAGTCGGAAGGAGCGGCGGGTTCCGATCCTTGAACCGCTCCGGCCGGTGGTGGAACGCCTCACCGCGGGTAAGAGGCCCGAGGACATCTTGTTGGTCGGGCCGAAGGGCGGCGTGCTCACTACCGCGACCGTCCGAGACGCGACGAACTGGGACGCCATTGTCGCTGGTCTCGGGTTGCCCGATCTGACCAGGCACGGACTCCGGCACACCGGGGCGACGTGGATGGCGGACGCCGGGGTTCCGCTCCATGTCCTTCGGGAGATCCTTGGGCACGCCTCGATAGAGACTACTCGGGGGTACCTCCACCCCGATGATCGCCACCTTGCATCGGCGGCCGAGCAGGCCAGCGCGTTCCTGTCACGCTCCGGGCAGAAGCGTCGGGCCTCGCGCGCCGTGCCCTCACGACGGTCGATCTGATGCCTCTACGGCCTCGACGGATCATGCGGGAGAAGTTCTGGTCCCCTTTTGGTCCCCTTATCCACAGGGATGCATCGGCGAGCCGGTCTTCTGACGGCCAAAAGTATCGAATCTTGTACCCAGAAACAAAGAAACCCTGGTGAAACGAGAGGGTTTCACCAGGGTTTTTGGTCGGGCTGACAGGATTTGAACCTGCGACCCCTTGACCCCCAGTCAAGTGCGCTACCAAGCTGCGCCACAGCCCGTTACCCTCAAGAAGGCAACTCAGTTATCCTATCCATAAACCGGGGTTCTTCGCCAGTTGAGACAACCTCCGCGGCCTGTTCCTCGCCCTGCCCGGCCGAGGTGCCCGGAATATCGCGGAAAAACTTCCCCCCGCCGCACAACCCCTACCGCCCCACATCCCGCCGGTTGAACGCCGCGAGGGCCACGCCCACGAGCACCACCACGCCGAGGTACAGCGCCGCGATGCCGAAGCTCCAGCCGTTGACAAGGGGTTCGTCGCGGAAAGCCCAGGCGTAGGGGGAGAAGTTCTTGAGCCATTCCAGATCTTTCGTCTGGTTGCCGAGCGCGTTGAACGCGTAACCGAGTACCGCCACGGCAGCCCCGCCGAGCAGCGCGTAGCTCCGTCGCCCCGTGATCGAGCCCACCGCGATAGCCATCACCGCGGCGAGCAGCGTGGTGCCGCAGGCGGCGAGGACGGTGATGAACACGTTGCCGGCATCCAGTTCGAGTTTTCCCGGGCCGTTGAGTAGCAGGATCGTGAGCGCCGTCACGAGGCCCAGTACCGCCACCCTGAGCACGATTGCCGCGCTCCGTTCCAGCACCACCTGGGTGCGGCTCACGCCGTGGGCGAGGGTCAGCTCCAGGGTGCCGCGCTCCTCGTCGCCGGCAATCGCCGCGGTTCCCCACGAAATCCCGGCAATTGAGAGGAGGACAAAACCCATCAGGCCAAAGAAGGTGCTCTGCGTGTATCCGGCGCCCGTGAAGATGTTCTGGTAGCTGAGCGCCGCCGTGAGTTCGGGCGGGAGGTTACCGATCAGGTCCTGGATGCCGGAGTCGCCGCCGATTGACGGGAACAGCGGCAGGTAGAGGCTGAGCGCCGCGACCAGGCCAATTGACCATCCGATCAGGGACCGCCACGACTCGCGCATCGCGTGCCGAAGCAGGGGTAGTACCGTGCTGGCCGGGGTGGTGGTACTCATCGGGTGGCCTCCTGGGCTGACGGGGTGGTGGTGATTCCGGAGGCCGCGATCTCGGCATCCGACTCGCTGTAGAGCTGGAGGACGGCATCCTCCAGGTTGGGCATCTCGATGCTCACGTCGTGGACGTGCAGCGCGGCGAGGGCCTTCACGAAGGCGTCGGGTTCACCCTCCAGGGTGCCCGTGAGGGACAGCGTTCCGTCCGGCGCGGTCGCCACCGTGAGGCCGTTGAGCCCGGGGATAGTGTTGAGGTGGGCGGTCACCTCGCCGGGGGTGGCCTCCAGGATGCTCGCCCGTACCCGCCGCTGCGCCACCTCGCGCAGCCGCTCGACCGTGCTCGTGGTGACCACGCGCCCCTCGCGCAGAATAGCGACCTCGTCGGCGACCTGCTCAATTTCGCTGAGCACATGAGACGAGAGGAAGACTGTCTGGCCGGACTCCCTGGCCTCGCGCACCAGGTCGAGAAAGATCTGCTGCACGAGGGGGTCGAGGCCGCTCGTGGGCTCATCAAGCACGAGCACGTGGGGGTCGTGCATAAACGCCTGGATAATGCCGAGCTTCTGTTTATTGCCCTTCGAGAGGCTGCGCACCGGCAGCGTGAGGTCGAGGCCGAGCCGCTCCGCGAGGTCGGCCACGCGTGACGGGGATACCGGGCCGCTGATGCTCGCGTAGTGGGTGAGCAGCGCCCGGCCGGTTACGCGACCCTCCAGGATGAGTTCGCCGGGGAGGTAGCCGATCCGCCGACGCAGGCCGATACCGCCCTCGCGCGGGCTGCGGCCGAGCACCGTCGCGGAGCCGGAGGTGGGCCGCACGATGTCGAGCAGGATGCGCATGGTCGTGGACTTGCCGGAGCCGTTGGGACCGATCACACCAAACACGCTGCCGGTGGGGATCGCGAGGTCCACGCCGCGGAGGGCTTGGCGGGAGCCAAAGGTCTTGGTGAGGTTCACGGTTTCGATTGCGAGAGTCATGATGTTTCCTCTGGGGTTGGAGCGGGACGCGCGGAGTGCGGGGGAGTGACGGATGCGTGGCCCGGGCCGGGCGGGCCCGTCGCCTGCTCGGGCGTGCCGGGTTCGGCCTCGCCTGCTGCCCCCGACAGTGCCGCCCGGGTGGCGGTGAGGATGCTGTCGTCGCGGTAGAGGCCGTGGGTGTAGAGGTCGATTGTGGGGAGCACCATCCGGCGCAGGATCTCGGGGGTGAGGCCCTCGTCGCCATCCCCGTCGCCGGAGCCGGAGTCGGGACCGCCGCCCGCCGTGCCCGCAAACGCCCGGGCGATGTGTCGCTGGAAGACGAGCGTAGAGAGGCCCTGCGTGGTGAGGAGCATGGCGACCATATCGGGGTCCTCGACGGGGCGCATCAACCCACCAGCGGCGTACTCGGTTACGAGGGTGCGGGTGTCCTGAAACATCCGGTCGAAGAGTGCGGTGCCCGCCTCACCGCCGTCGAGGAGCATTCGCGCCGTGTAGTCGAGCAACACCCGGTATCGGGTGGGTTCGCGTAGCCACGCCTCAATACCTTCCTGTACCCGGGCGGGGTTTTCCATCTCGCTGCGGTCCCGCGTGAGGCGCTCAGAGACGAATGTGTCACACTCCGCGCGCAGCCCCTCCTTTGACCCAAAGTGGTGGATGATCAGGGCTGCGCTCACCTCGGCCTGCGCCGCGATGGCCCGCACGCTCGTGCCATCGAAGCCGTTCTGGCCGAAGAGTTCCAGGGCGGCGTGCAGGATCCGCTCGTCACTGTCCCGGTCATCCCGGTCCGGGTTCGCGGGGGTCCCTATTGAACGCATGTTCAATAGACTAAACATCCGTTCAGGATAATGCAAGGCTACGGGACATCGTGATTCGAGGACCCCGTAGTGAGGTCAGCGAGAAGCCGGAGCGCCCTGGCTGATCGGTGTCCGGCGTTCGTTCGCCGTGTACTGCGCCGCGAGCCGCACGGGTGCGTTTGGCGCACCGTAGCCCTCATACAGCGCCCGGCGCTCCACCACCTCAAAGAACACATTGCCCGCGGTGGGGGTGTAGAAGTGCAGATACTCGCCGTCGGCATCCCGGTCATAGAGCAGGTTGAGTTCGGCGAGTGTGGCGATAACGCCATCCGGTAGGTCGAATCGGGCCCGGATATCCGCGTAGTAGTTCGCGGGCACGGGAAGAAAGGCGAGCCCGCGGGTGGCGGCCCGGCGGGCGACGGCAACCACGTCATCCGTGGCAAACGCGACATGTTGCGGATGCGCCGCGTGCACCGTCGTGCTGTTCTGCTCGGTCAGAGGCGGCACCACATTGAGCGCCAGTCGCACGGCACCGTCGGTGGTGCGCAGCACCTGGCTGCGCACGAGCCCTACCGGTCCGGCTACGTCGAGCGAGTCCTCCGGGGTGAGCGAGAGCGTGCTGCTGTAGAAGAGCACCGCCTCGTCAAAGTGCTGCCAGGGTTGGGCCAGGTTGATGTGGTCAATGCGGGTGACGAGCGAAGCCTCCGGGGTCTGGGTGTCCAGTTCTCGCTCGGCCACACCGTGAAATTCGAGCATCCAGCGGGGGGTGCCCTCGGTGGCGCGGCAGAGGAACACCTCGGTATCGTCTGGAGCGCGCACCGCGAGTAACTCCTCCTCATCGGCCCGGTTGCCGCGTGGGACGGGGGCGGCGCTCAGCTGCACGGCGCGGGCAACCGCGACCTCAGGGTCGGGTACGTCGCAGCCGATTGCCGAGACGGTGGGCTGCCAGCTCTCCGCCTGCTGGAGGTTGACGATCACCCGGGCCGCGCCCTGTGACCACAGGCGCACGCGTTTGGACCGGTGCGGCCCGTGACCGGTGAAACCCAGCTGGTAGAGCAGTCGTTCGATCTCGCGCGGGTCCTCGGCTTTGATCTCGACAAAGTTGATGCCCGTGGGGTCGGCAACTCGGGGGAGGATCGCGAGTGGTGCGTGGCTGGCACCCGCGTTTCCCCGGGCCAGGTAGGTCGCCGTCTGGTCCTCGAGCCAGGTGAGTGAGCGCATGGCATCAACCGCCGTGCGGATGCTCTCCACCTGCCGGAACACGTCATTGAAGATTTCCAGCGAGAGTGGCCCTGCATAGCCTGTGCGCAGCACCTGCGCGAGGAACGCGTCGAGCGCAAAGCGACCCTCGCCGGGGAAGACGCGGTGGTGGCGGCTCCAGGACAGGACATCCATGGTCACCGGCAGGGCATCCGCCAGCTGGATGAAAAAGATTTTCTCGCCCGGGATCTTCTCGATACCGGCCGGGTCGTGTCCGCGTGACAGGATATGAAAACTGTCGAGGCAGACGCCCAGGTTCGGATGGTCAACCGCCTGTACGAGCCGCCACGCGTGCTCGTACCCGCTCACAAAGGTGCCCCAGGCGAGTGCCTCGTAGGCCACGCGCACGCTGAAGCGGGCCGCGAGTTCGGCGAGTGTGCGTAGTTGGGTGACCATGACCTCGTCGTCATTCACGGTGGCGGTAGCCACGTTGCTGCACAGCAGCATGGTGCCGATGCCCAGCTCGTTCATGAGGGTAAACTTGGCCTCGGCGCGGCGCAGATTGGCGGCCAGTAGCGGCGGTGTAACCGCCTCAAAGTCCCGGAATGGCTGGTACAGGTCGAGGCTCAACCCGAGCGAGGCCGCGAGGTCTCGGATCTCGGCGGGGCTCTCGGGGGCCACGACGAGGTCGGGTTCAAAGAGCTCAACGCCGTCGAAGCCGGCCGCGGCGGCGGCGCGGAGCTTCTCCGTGATTGTTCCGCTGAGGCAGACGGTGGCGATGGATTTTTTCACGTGCGGCTCCTGACGTTCCGAGGGGGATGAGCGGACGGTTAGCGCCCACTCCGGATGAGGCGGAGAAAGTGCTCCCGCATCCGCTGCCGGTCAGGGTCGAGGCCCGTGATGAGAGCAAACGCGTCGGCAGCCTGACCCACGGCCATAAAGCCGCCGTCGAGTACCCGGCAGCCGAGCGCCCGCGCGGCGATCACCAGTTCGGTGTCGAGGGGGCGGTAGACCACATCGGCCACCCAGAGCTCGGGGCGTAGCAGCGATGCCTCCACGGGTATCCCGGGGTGCTGGTGCATACCCACGGGTGTTGCGTGGATAAACCCGGTGGCCGCCGTGAGGAGTTCTGGCAGTTCGGCGGTGTCGGCTGCCGTTACCCGGGACCGGGGGAAGAATCCGCGTAGCGTTGCGGCTCGTTCCACGGCTCGCGCCGCGTCAAGGTCCACGATGGTCAGCTCGGCGGCCCCCGCGGCGAGCGTGGCGTAGCTCACCGCGGCACCGGCACCGCCCGCCCCCAGGAGCACCACGCGGTCGAGTGCGGCACCGGGCAGCCCCTCGGCGAGGGCTGCGGCAAAACCGGAGAAATCTGTGTTGTGTCCAATGAAGCGCCCGTCTCGGAGGAGCACGGTGTTGACCGCACCGAGGCGGGCGGCATCTTCACTCACCTCGTCCAATTCGTCCAGGACCAGTTGCTTGCACGGGTGCGTGATGTTGAGGGCGTTGAAGCCCAGATCGCCCGCAGCGCGCAGCAGCGGGCCGATCTGCTCGGGGGTGTAGCTCAGACGGGACAGGTCGAGCGGGCGGTACAGGTAGCGTACCCCGTGCGCGTCGGCCTCGGCCTCGTGCATCGGGGGAGTGAGTGAGGGGAGGACGCCGTCGCCAACGAGACCCACCAGGAAAGATTCGTCCACCGTACTCATGCAGCCACCTCAGCGTCGATAATAGTCTCTGAACAAAGAGCGAGTCGAAGCGCTTGTCAGACTCGGATGTTCTGGACTACGCTACAGGAAATGTTCGCTTAATGCACCGATGTGCACATAGTGAACAAAGTGAGCCGCAAGGATGCGCAACCACAGAAACTCAGGAGCCCCTATGACCACACCTCCCACCACTATCCCGACCCCGAAGGGCACGCCGCGCCGCGCCGCGATTGCGAGCTTCTTCGGGAGCGCAGTGGAATATTACGACTTCTTCGTGTTCGGTTCGGCCGCCGCGCTCATCTTTCCTCACGTCTTTTTTCCGGATGCTGATGCCAATGCGCAGGTGATGTCGTTTGCGACGTTCGGGTTCGCCTACATCGCGCGACCCATCGGAGCCGTGATCCTCGGCCACTTTGGTGACCGGGTCGGGCGTCAGCGGGTTCTCATGTTTACCCTCGTTCTGATGGGCGGATCCACGTTCCTGATCGGCTGCTTGCCAGACTTCGCCACCATCGGCTGGGCCGCCCCCGCGCTGCTCGTGCTGTGCCGCCTGATGCAGGGGCTCTCGGCTGCGGGCGAACAGGCCGGTGCGAGTTCCATGACGCTGGAGCACTCACCCGACCACCGTCGCGCGTTCTTCACCTCCTGGACGCTCAGCGGTACCCAGGGCGGGCAGATTCTTGCCGCCCTGATCTTTATTCCCATTACGCAGCTGCCCGACGACATCAAATACAGCTTCGGCTGGCGTATCCCCTTCTGGCTCAGCGCCGTCGTGGTTGTGGTGGCATTCTTCATTCGTCGCTCACTCACTGAGCCGCCCACCTTTGTTGAGGCGCGACAGAGTAACACGATTGCCCGTCTACCCTTCCTGGTGCTTTTTCGGGACCACTGGGCAGATGTGCTCCGCGTGATCTGCTGCGCCTTCATCGCGGCCGTCTCGACCGTCTTTGGTAGCCTCGCGATCACCTATGGCAAGGGCGTGGGCATGGAAGAATCCGTCACCCTCTGGCTGGTTGTGGTGGCCAATTGCGTGGCCCTTATCACCCAGCCACTCTTCGGGATGCTCGCCGACCGCATCGGACGCAAGCCCGTTTTCATCTACGGTGCGGTGGCGAGCGCGGCGCTCATGCCCTTCTACATCCTCTCGATGGGGCCAGGCTCCGGTGTCGCAACCTTCCTCCTCGCCATCGCGGTCTTCTCCTGTGGGTACGCCGCCGCCAACGCGGTGTGGCCCTCCTTCTACGCCGAGATGTTCAGCGCCCGTGTGCGGTTCAGCGGCCTCGCGGTCGGCACCCAGTTGGGCTTTCTGATGGCGGGCTTTGCGCCCATGATCGTGACGGCGATGGGCGGCACGGGCGATAACGGTTGGGTGGTCATCTGCATCTTTACTGCGGTGATCTGCCTGGTCGCGACCGTGTCTGCGCTCACCGCGCGCGAAACGTTCCGCGTGCCAACGGCTGCACTGGGGCGTGACGGTGAGAACCTCGCCGGGGAGAAGGACGCCGTTCTCGCATCCGCGTCGGTATCCTAGACACACCCGCTACGACCGAAGGAATCGCCCATGCGCACGGTACTCGTCCTCAACGGGCCCAACCTCAACCGGTTGGGCTCGCGCGAACCCGAAAAATACGGGAGCGAGACCATTGCGGATCTACGCCGTGAGCTTGCCGAAATCTGCCCGGCCGATGTGCGGATTGATCTGCGCCAGACCAACGACGAGGCGGAGCTCATGTCGTGGCTGTACGAGGCGACGGATGAGCGTATTCCGGTGATCCTCAACCCCGCTGCGTTCACTCACTACTCCTACGCGCTGCGGGATGCGGCCGCCCAGGTGACCGGCGCGGGTGTGCCGCTGATCGAAGTGCACCTCACCAACCCGCACGCGCGCGAGGCGTTCCGGCACACGAGCGTGATCAGCGGTGTGGCAACCGGTGTTATTGCGGGTTTCGGGTTTGACTCGTATCGCTTGGCGCTGAGACACCTGCTCGATCGGTAGGGCGTGGGTCGGCATCAATCCGCCGATGCGCACGTACTTTCCAGGGTGGTGTGACAGGATCGTTGCTGGCCCGTGTCCTCCATCGATAAGGATGTGTATGTCTCAGCGCTCACCCCGACGTCGTCTCCTGCTCTGGGGGGTGCCTGCCGCGATTGTGGCGGTGGCCGCCGTGCTGGTTGTGCTGGGGGTGGATACCGCTGCCGAGCCGGAGGCGACCGCACCCACGAGTGCGGCGGGCGAGGGCAACGTCGCGGCGATCCCCGACCTCATGCGCCGCACCGAGGGCGACCCGCTCGCGCTTGGTGCGCTCGACGCGCCCCTGGGTATCGTCGTCTACTCCGACTATCAGTGCGGCTATTGTGCCCTCTGGTCGGATGCCGCACTGCCCACGATCATGAGTAGGTACGTGGACACCGGTCAGGTGCGAATTGAGTTCCGCGATATGCAGTTCTTTGGCGACGGCTCGACCTACGGTGCGCTGGCTGCGTACGCCGCGGGTAAACAGGGCAAACTGAGCGAGTATCACGCCGCGCTTTTTCCGGGCGGCGAAAAGCGAGCCCCCGGCCTCATGAATGAGGCTTCTCTCATCGCCCTGGCCGACGAGTTGGGTCTCGACGTCCAAAAATTCACGGCGGATATCAGCTCCGAGGAGGCCAAACAGGCCCTCGCCGTCAACAAGTACGAGGCAGAGCTGCTCGGTGTCACCTCGACCCCGTCGTTCCTGGTGGGGGAGCAGGCGCTCCAGGGCAACCAGCCGGTGGAGGTCTTTGAGACCGTGATCGACGCGGCCCTGGCCGAAAAGGCCGCCGCGAAGTGACCGTGTCGGCATGACCGAGGTCGGCTACCTGACCGCGTTTCTCGCCGGTATCCTGGCGTTGCTCAGTCCGTGCGGCGCGCTGCTGCTCCCCTCGTTTTTTGCGATCACCGTGACAAGCGTGACCCGGTTTCTCGCCCACGCGGGCCTCTTCTACCTGGGCTTGGCGACCACGCTCGTGCCGCTCGGTGCCGGGGCGGCCGTCCTGGGTTCGTTCCTCCTTGCCCAGCGCACCCTGCTGATCGTCTTGGCCGGATGTCTCGTGATCGTGATGGGCCTCATTCAGCTGCTGGGCGGTGGTTTCGACCTGGGGCGGCTTCTGCCCCGGGCGCGGGAGTCTGCCGCAGACAAGCTGGGCACTCGTGCCGCCGGGCTCAATGCCTACCTATTGGGGCTTGTCTCGGGCGTGGTGGGCTTCTGCACCGGGCCAATCCTTGGGGCTGTGCTTACGCTCGCGGCCGCGAGCGGTCAGCCCCTGCTGGGCGGCGTTCTTCTGGCGCTCTATGCGCTGGGGATGGCCCTCCCGCTCTTCATTATTGCGGCCGTATGGTCACGCGGAAACCTGAGCGGGCGGCGATGGATGCGCGGCCGCACCGTCCGCATCGGCCGACTCACGCTGCACACCACCTCCACCATCACGGGCACACTGCTGATTGCGGTGGGGGTGCTCATGCTGGTGACCAACGGGTTCAACGACCTACCCGAGTTGGTTCCGACTCGGGTGGTCAACGATGTACAGGTGGCGGTGCAGGGGTGGGCTGCGGAGATTCCGAACGCGGTATTTGTGATCGTGGCGGCGGTGGTGGCGCTCGGGGTGTGGGCTGCAGCGGTGCTCCGGGGCCGCCGGAGAGGCCGGGAGCGCGTTCAGGAGAGCACCGAGGCGTAGCGGCGTTCTGTTTGCTCTTCCTTCGTCCGGTGGGGATGCCGGGTGCTCGGCATCCCCACCGGGGTCGTTGCGGAATGACACTAGGCGGTGATGGTGGCCTCCGTCTCGGCTGCTTCCCGCGCCTCAGCCTCGATCACGGCCGGCGACTTCCGCGGCAGGAAAAGCAGCGCCACGACCGCGAGCAGGGCGGCCCCGGCAAAGAGGTAGAAGCCCCACGGGTAGGCGATGCCGGCGGACACGAGCGTGCCCGTGATGAAGGGCCCACAGATGGCACCGGCGCGACCCACGCCCGCGGCGAAGCCGAGCGCTGTTCCGCGCACGCGTACCGGGTAGAGCTTGCTGACGTAGGCGTAGATGAGCACCTGGGCGGAGAATACAAACACGCCCGTGATGAAGACGGCGAGGTAGAGAATAACCATGCTGTCCATCCGAATGCTGAGCGCCGCGAGGAAGATCGCGGCGAGGAAAAACCACGTGAGCGTGACGGTCTTGAGGCCCCGTCGGTCGGCCACAACCCCCGCCAGCAGCAGTCCCACCACGGCACCCACGTTGAGTACCAGCAGGAAGGCGAGGCTGTCACCCAGTTCATACCCGGCTTCACGCATGAGCTGTGGTAGCCAGGTGTTGAGGCCGTAGACGAGCAGGAGCCCCATGAATGATGCGGCCCAGATGCCCAGGCTGATAAAGAGATACGGCTTACGCACCAGGTCGGTGGGGGTGGAGGCTGCCACGATCTTGGTGCCGTCGCTCTGGGCGATGCTCTGCGCGGTGGTGAAGGACTCTGATTCGGGCAGCTTGGCCCAGATGAATGGCAGCACGAGGATGCCCGCGACCCCGCCGATCACGAACATCATGCGCCAATCGGGGATGATGATGAGCGCGAGCAGGGCCGTGAGCACGGCTCCCACGTGGTAGCCGGTCATCGTGGTTGTGGTGCCGCGGCCCGTGCGGTGTGCGGGGGTGAACTCGCTCATGTAGGCGAGCACGGTGGGTAGGCAGGCCCCGAGGCCCAGTCCGGCGAGGAAACGCAGAATACCAAACACCATCACGCTGGGCGCGAGGGCGATGCCGAAGGTACAGACCGAGAAGAGCGCGACGCAGGCTATCAGGGCGCGACGGCGGCCGAAGTTGTCGGCGAGCGGTCCGATGAGCACGGCACCCATCCCCACGCCCACGAGGCCGATTGTGGACACAAATGTGGCGGAGGGTCCGTCAAAGCCAATATCTCCAGTTTCTACGAGTGTGGGGATAACGGTGCCGAGTACCACCAAATCAAATCCGTCAAGGGCGATGGTGATCCAGCACAATAAGACGGGCCAGCTGATGCCGAATAGCGTCTGGGGTTTCTTTTCCACGGAGCCTCCTTGCTCTGTAGACCGGCCGCAATAACGGGGGAGGTCAGTTTTGGCCGCAGACAAAATGCAATTTGCGGACACATGTTCGTAATGCGAACATCTGAAATTTATATCACGTTGCGTGCGGGTTTGCCAGTCATTGGAAATTTGCGAACGACTGTTCGATATGCGAACATGAGAATAGTTGGATGCGTGGGGGCGCATCCACACGATCCCCACCAACGGCGCTGTAGAGGAGGACCCGTGGCAAACTCATCATCGGGGGAGTCCATGATTAGCCGTGTCGTGCGGGTTCTTGACACCCTTGATGCCGGGCGGGCAAATATGTCGATTACCCGCATTGCGGCCGAGGCTGAGTTGCCCCTCGCGACCGTTCACCGATTGGTTCGGGAACTCATGACATTTGGCTGGGTCGAGCGGGGAACCGACGGCACCGTGCGTCTGGGCCTGGCCCTGTGGGAACTGGCCAACCGCGGCTCGGTCGCCCAGGAGCTGCGCACCGCGGCCCGCCCCTTTATGGAAGATGTGCACAGCGTCGTCAAGCAGCACACGCAGTTGGGCGTGCTGCGCGGCGAAGAGGTGGTATTCGTGGAGTGCTACTCTCGCCGGGGTTCGGTGACCAACGCGGTGACGCTTGCTGGCCGCCTGCCTGTGCACTCCTCCTCCGCCGGTCTGGCTATCATGGCGTTTTCCGAGCCGCTTCGCCGTGAGGACTATATCCGTGCCCATGCGGAGCGGATGCCCGGTATCGGGAATCGTCTCGCCCAAATTCGCCGGGAAGGCTACGCCGTGATTGAGGGAGCGCAGCATGTGGACACCTCGGGAATCGCCGTGCCCATCGCTGGCCGCGGGGGCGCTGTCGTCGCGGCCCTGAGCGTGGTGGTTCCGCGTGACCCTGCGGAGGTGACCCTGGCCCTTCCACCGCTGCGCGTGGCGGCTCAGGGCATTACGCGCGCCCTGAGGAGTCGGGATTATCAATCAATGGAAAGGCATGTGGGCTAGCCCCCGATCCCTTGGGATACTGAGGAAAATTGTGCCGTGTCGAGAGGATGAGTATTCGTGGTTGAACGTCAGAAAATTCGTACGCAGGTGGGCATCGTGGGGGCCGGTCCCGCCGGGCTCATGCTGTCCCATCTGCTTGCACGCTCGGGCATTGACTCGGTCGTGATTGAGAAGCGCACTCGTACACAGATTGAGGAGACCATCCGGGCGGGCATCTTGGAAGCCGGTAGCGTCAGGCTGCTGGTGGACTCGGGTGTTTCTCGCCGTGTGCTCGATGAGGGCGATGAACACGAAGGCGTTGAGCTACGTTTCAGTGGCGAGGGACACCGTATCGACTTCCAGGACCTCGTGGGAGAGTCGGTGTGGCTCTACCCCCAAACCGAAGTGTTCATCGACCTGGCCGATGCCCGTGAGCGGGATGACGGGGATGTACGTTTTAGCGTGACCGACACCTCCGTGACCGACGTTCTGGGCAGCCCGCGCATCCAGTTCACAGATACCGAGGGGATGGCCCACGAGATCGAGTGTGATTTTGTGGTGGGGGCCGACGGCTCGCGCAGTATCTGCCGTCAGCTGATCCCTGCGGGTGAGCGCACGGATAACTTCCGCGAGTATCCTTTTGCCTGGTTCGGTATCCTCACCGAGGCACCGCCGAGCGCTCCCGAGCTGATCTATGCACACTCCGACCGTGGCTTTGCCCTGATCAGCCAGCGCACCGAAACTGTGCAGCGGATGTACTTCCAGTGCGACCCGACCGAAGACGCTAGCGCGTGGAGTGAGGCCCGGATCTGGGAAGAGCTGCAGGCCCGCGTGGCTGGTAACGGTTTCTCTCTCAAAGAGGGCCCGATCTTCGACCAGATGGTGCTGCCCTTCCGCAGCTACGTCTGCGAGCCGATGCGCTACGGCAACCTTTTCCTGGCAGGGGATGCTGCCCACACGGTCCCGCCAACGGGAGCGAAGGGTCTCAACCTGGCCCTGAACGATATGCGGGTGCTGCATCTGGCCCTCGCAGAGTTTTACGCGACTGGTTCCCAGCGCGAGCTTGACGCGTACAGCGAGCGTGCCCTGAACCGGGTCTGGAAGAGTCAAAACTTCTCCTACTGGATGACGACTCTCCTACACACGATGCCGGCCGCGAGCGACTTTGATAACCGTCGGCAGCTCGCCGAGCTGAACTCCATTGTCACCTCCCGCGCGGGATCAACCTACCTGGCCGAGGCCTACACCGGCTGGCCGCAGAACTAACCCCCAGACCAGAGACAGAGAACACGAAAGGACACCCGGTGACACCATCCGAACAACCCGTCGTCTCGTCTGACGCGGCCGCGAACACACAGGCCGAGATCAGCGAGGATATGCGGGTCATCCACAGCGCCTATGAGACAGGGAAGGCCGCGGGGAGTCTCAGCGAAGAGACCCAACCCCGCATTGACTTTCCGCCCTATCGGAGTTCCATCCTGCGCCACCCGACTAAGGATCTGCGCCACACCGACCCTGAGACCATCGAACTGTGGTCGCCGGCGTTCGGTCACCGCGATGTACACAAGTTGGAAAGCGACCTGACCATTCAGCACAATGGCGATCCACTGGGCGAGCGGATGATCGTGCGTGGGCGGGTTTTGGACGGTGATGGCCGCCCCGTGCGCAATCAGCTCGTGGAGGTGTGGCAGGCCAACTCGGCCGGTCGCTACATCCACAAGCGTGACCAGCACCCGGCCCCCATCGACCCCAATTTCACGGGTGTGGGCCGCTGCCTCACGGGGGATGACGGCTCATACGAGTTCATCACGATTAAGCCGGGTCCCTACCCGTGGAAGAATCACCACAACGCGTGGCGGCCCGCACATATCCACTTCTCGCTGTTTGGCACCGACTTCACGCAGCGCATGATTACGCAGATGTATTTTCCGGGCGACCCACTGTTTGCGCTCGACCCAATCTACCAATCGATCACCGATCAGAAGGCGCGTGACCGCCTGGTGGCTCAGTACGATCACGATGTAACCCAGCATGAGTGGGCCACAGGTTACACCTGGGATATCGTGCTCTCGGGCAGCAATCGCACGTGGATGGACACGGAGGAGGACGACAAATGAGCAAGCTCATCGCAACCCCTGGTCAGACAGTGGGCCCGTTTTACGGCTACGCCTTGCCGTTCCCGAAGGACTCCGAATTGGTGCCACCGGGGCAGGGTGGGTCGATTCGTGTGCACGGCACGGTCACGGATGGCCGCGGCCAGCCGATTCCCGATTGCCTGCTCGAAATCTGGCAGGCCGACGAGCACGGTGTGATCGCCCAGCGGACCGGTTCGCTCACGCGCGACGGTCACACCTTTACCGGGTGGGGGCGTGCCGCCGTGGATGATGACGGTCACTACACGTTCACCACCGTCAATCCGGGTGTGACCGAGGAAGGCAAAGCCCCCTTCATCGCGGTTGTGGTGTTTGCGCGTGGACTGCTCAACAAGCTGCACACCAGGGTGTACCTGCCGGAGAACCCGGAGCGGCTTGCCGTGGACGGTCTGCTCTCTGACCTCCCCGCGGAGCGCCGCGGCACCCTCATCGCCGAGCGGGAGGAGGACGGCTCACTGCTCTGGAACATCCGACTCCAGGGTGAAAACGAGACGGTCTTCCTGGACTTCTCCTAAACTGAGCAACCAATGAGTGCTAACACGATTGACGACCTCGGGCTGGTGAACCCCCTGTGGGTAAACTCGCCAGCCGCGCTGCTGAGTTCTGACGCGCGTATCCTGCAATTCATGCTCGATGTGGAGTGCGCCTGGATGGCGGTGCTGGTCGAGGGTGGCCGGGCCGACCCCGCATGGCTGCCGGTTGTGACCGAGGCCTGTCGTGTGGAGCACTACAACCTGGCCGAGATTGCCCGGGAGGCACAGGGGGGCGGTAACCCGCTCATCCCGCTCCTGGGCGCGTTGCGTCGCCGGGTGGGGGAGACCTCGCCCGGTGCCGCGGCTCGATTGCATGTCGGGGCGACGAGTCAGGACATTCTGGATACGGCTTTGCTTTTGGTCGCGCGTGATGTGCTCACCGAGCTACGTGCCGACCTGAACGGTCTTGCGGATGCTCTGGAACGGCTGGCTCGAGAGCATGTGGGGACACTCGCCGTGGCACGGACCCTGGGGCAGCACTCGTTGCCCGGCACATTTGGCTTGCGCGCGGCCCAGTGGCTCGCGGGTGTCGTCGCCGCGGAGCGACAGGTTGCGGATGTGCTCCGGCAGCTTCCCTTGCAGTGGGGCGGTGCCGCTGGCACGATGGCCGCCCTCACCCAGTTTGCCGGTGACCATGCTCTCGTCCTCACCGATGCTCTTGCCGCTCGTCTGGGGCTCGCCTTGCCTGTTGCTCCCTGGCAGACGACGCGCTGGCCCATGACCCGCATCGCGGGTTCTGCCGCCGAGGCCGTGGCCGCGTGTACTCGCATCGCCAACGACGTGGCATTCCTGACCCGGCCCGAGGTCGCTGAGGTCGCCGAACCTCAAGTGGAGGGGCGCGGTGGTTCCTCCGCGATGCCACAGAAGCAAAACCCGGTGCTGTCGGTGTTGGTGCGCAGCGCCTCCTTCCAAGCTCCCGGTGCCCTGGCGCAGGTGGTTGCCGCTGCCGCTGCCGCTGTAGACGAACGCCCCGATGGAGCCTGGCATGCCGAGTGGGCACCGCTGCGCCAGCTTCTGCGCCTGGCTGGTGGGGCCGCGAGTCTCACCCGTGAACTGGCGGAGGGCC
Organism: Klugiella xanthotipulae; assembly: GCF_006716695.1. Lineage (GTDB taxonomy): Bacteria > Actinomycetota > Actinomycetes > Actinomycetales > Microbacteriaceae > Klugiella > Klugiella xanthotipulae. The sequence goes on along the minus strand of NZ_VFPN01000003.1, from coordinate 619,591 downwards.
TGGTCGTGTTCCCCGAGCGGATGCGTGCGAATCTGGATGCGGCCGGCCCACTGATCCTTACCGAGCGCATCACCGCCGTTGTGGTTCCCCTGCTCGCTGAGGCCGGTATCCCCGATGGCGCCGCCCAGATTGCGGCGGCCATTGCCGATACTCGGGCCGGAACGGCTTCACTGCCCGATCTGCTACGTGCGGCCCTGCCCCGCAGCGTTGTGAGCGACGCCCTGCTCGCTGACCTGCTCGACCCTGTCGCCTATCCGGGCCAGGCTCGGCAGCTGATCCTGAGAATTATCGCCGACCGAGGAGACTCCCTATCATGACCGTTCCGATCCTCAAGGCTGCCCTGCTCTCCGAGGCTACTGAGGAGATATCCACACCGATCCTGCTTGTGGGGCCATCTCTCGGCACCACCGCCCGCACCCTGTGGGGTCGTGCCGCGCGGATTCTCGGCGCTCGCTATCGTGTGGTGGGTTGGGATCTCCCCGGTCACGGTCACAGTCCACGCCCGGCGGAGCGTTTCACCATGGCCGAGCTGGCCGAGGGCGTTGCCGGTCTGGTTGGGGGGATGCGTGAACAGGGCGAGTGGGGTGGGTATCCGGTTTTCTACGCGGGCGACTCGCTGGGCGGTGCTGTGGGCCTGCAATTAGGCCTCGACTACCCCGATCTTTTTGCCGGTATCGGCGTGATCTGCTCGGCGGCTAAGATCGGTGAGCGACAGGGCTGGCTTGACCGTGCCGGGACCGTGGCGGTGCAGGGCACCCCCACCATGATTGTGGGCTCTGGCCAGCGTTGGTTTGCCCCCGGATTTATGGAGCGTGAGCCGGAGGTGTCGAGCCGTCTCCTGCACGCCCTTTCTGACACCGACCGGCAGGGCTACGCCTTCTGCTGTGAGGCCCTCGCCGATTTTGACCTGCGCGACCGGCTCGGTGACATCTCCGCTCCGGTGGTTGCGGTATCGGGGGAATTTGATACCGTGACTCCCTATGAGGATTCCTGGGCTATTGCCCGGTCCGTGCAGCGCGGCTCTGCGGAGTGGGTGCCCGGTGCGGCGCACCTTGTGCCGGTGGAAGCTCCCGAGCGAATCGCGGAGATCTTGATGCGACACTTCGACCGGGCCGTTGCCGAGTCCCCGGCGGTGGTCTCGGTCTCCGCCGCGTCGCCCGCGGGTCGTCTGCCGGGGGACCCCTACGATGCGGGTATGGCCGTGCGTCGCGAGGTGCTGGGTGATGCCCATGTAGACCGGGCGACCGCCGCGATTGATGAGGTGACCGCTGAATTCCAGGAGATGATTACCCGTTTTGCGTGGGGCACAATCTGGACCCGCCCCGGATTGCCGCGCACGACGCGCAGCGCGATTACGCTGACGGCGCTGATTGCCCACGGTCACTGGGAAGAGCTCGCGATGCACGTGCGTGCCGCTCTGCGCAACGGCGTGACGCGCGGGGAGATTACCGAGATTATCCTGCAGAGTGCCATCTACTGTGGTGTCCCCTCGGCCAATAGCGCCTTTCGCGTGGCTCAGCGGGTGCTCAACGAGGTGCCACCCGTCGAGTAATCCGCTACACTTGTCCGTATAGTGAACGCATGTTCGCCAACCGAACGCCCGAAGGGGGCGAACTCGGTGGCCGATACGTGCATAACCCAGAGATGAGCGATGGAGCACCCATGGAACAGGCCTATATCTACGACGCCGTTCGCACCCCCTTTGGTAAGTTTGGCGGCTCGTTGGCCGGCACCCGTCCCGATGACCTGGCAGCCCATGTGGTGGCCGAATCGGTCCGGCGTGTGCCGGGTTTGGACCCGGCCCGCATCGAAGAGGTCATCTTCGGCAACGCCAACGGGGCCGGCGAGGAAAACCGTAACGTGGCCCGTATGGCCACCCTGCTTGCGGGTCTCCCCACCTCGGTACCCGGCACGACCGTCAATCGGCTGTGTGGTTCCTCTCTTGACGCGGCGATGATGGCCAGTCGCACCGTCAACGTGGGTGAGGCCGACCTCCTCCTAGTGGGCGGTGTCGAGTCCATGAGCCGCGCACCCTGGGTGCTACCCAAGACCGAGCGACCCTATCCTGCTGGCGACCTCCAACTCGCCTCAACCACTCTCGGCTGGCGCCTCGTTAACCCCACGATGCCCGCCGAGTGGACCGTATCGCTGGGGGAATCCACCGAACTTTTGCGCGAGAAATATGGCATTTCGCGGGAGCGACAGGACGCTTTCTCCGCCGAATCACACCGCCTCGCCGATGCCGCCTGGACCGCGGGGCGCTACACGAACCTGGTTGCACCGGTACCGGGAACGACGCTTGAGCGCGATGAGGGTATTCGTCCCTCAACCACCGCAGAGGTGCTGTCCGGCCTCACGCCCGTCTTCCGGCCGCTCGCCACAGGAACCGTCACGGCAGGCAATGCCTCGCAGTTGAGTGACGGTGCCTCCGCCGCGCTGATCGGCTCCGAACGAGCAGCCGATATCCTGGGCATGCCACCCCTCGCCCGTATTGCCGGGCGCGGGGCCTTCGCCAACGACCCACAGTACTTCGGATTCGCTCCCGTGGAGGCTGCCAACCGGGCCCTCGCCCGAGCCGGTATTGCCTGGGATGAGGTGTCCGCGGTTGAACTCAACGAGGCCTTTGCTGCCCAGTCACTCGCGTGCATTGACGCCTGGGGTATCGACCCGGGGATCGTCAACGCGTGGGGCGGTGCGGTTGCCCTCGGTCATCCGCTAGGCGCGTCCGGTCTCCGCCTCCTCGGCACCCTGACCCGTCGTCTCGAAGCCTCCGGCCGCCGTTGGGGCGTTGCCGCCATCTGCATCGGCGTGGGCCAGGGGCTCGCCGTCGTTCTCGAAAACGTTCACGGAAAGTAGCATCGCATGCCCACACTCACGACGAGCGCCGCGGATGCGGTTGCCCAGATTCCCGACGGGGCCACCATCCTCATCGGTGGCTTCGGCAAAGCAGGCCAGCCGGTCGAATTGATCGAGGCTCTTCTCGATCATGGAGCCAGCGACCTCACGGTCGTCAATAACAATGCCGGCAACGGAGAGCACGGATTGGCCGCCTTGATTGGGGCCGGTCGTGTTCGCAAAATTGTCTGCTCGTTCCCACGGCAGAGTGACTCGCAGCTTTTCGATGAGAGATTTCGTGCGGGCCTGATTGAGTTGGAATTGGTGCCCCAGGGCAACCTGGCAGAGCGCATCCGTGCCGCAGGGGCCGGTATCGGCGGGTTTTTCACCCCCACGGGTTATGGCACGCTGTTGGCTGAGGGTAAAGAGACTCGGATGATTGATGGACGTGGCTACGTGTTGGAGAGCCCAATCCGGGCGGAGTATGCCTTGATCGCAGCGCACACCGCCGATCCGCTTGGTAACCTCACCTACCGCAAAACGGCTCGCAACTTTGGGCCAATCATGGCGACCGCCGCGACCCACACGATCGTCCAGGTGTCGAACGTGGTTCCCGTCGGTCAGATTGATCCGGAGGTTGTGGTCACGCCCGGCATCTTTGTTGACGTGATCGTTGACCTGCACCAGACGGGCCTGGGCAACGGCGTTCCAACCGATGCGTATACCTCAGGAAAGGTGTCGGCATGAGCGAGAGACTGACGCGCGACCGGCTGGCGGAGATCATTGCCGCAGACATTCCCTCGGGGTCATTTGTGAACCTCGGCATCGGACAACCCACGCTCGTGTCCAACTATTTCAGCTCCGATCAGAAGGTCACACTGCACACCGAAAACGGCATGTTGGGCATGGGCCCAGTGGCCGTGGGCGATGAGATCGACGAGGACCTGATCAACGCCGGAAAAATCCCGATCACGGAGTTGCCGGGTGCTTCCTACTTCCACCACGGTGACTCATTCGGCATCATGCGTGGTGGGCATCTCGATATCTGCGTGCTCGGCGCGTTCCAGGTGTCGGCCACGGGCGACCTGGCCAATTGGCACACGGGAGACCCGGGCGCGATCCCCGCGGTGGGTGGTGCGATGGATCTTGCGACCGGGGCCAAAGAGATCTTCGTGATGATGAATCTGTTCACCAAAACGGGCGAGAGTAAGCTTGTTCCGGCCTGCACCTACCCGCTGACAGGCATCGGCTGTGTCACCCGCGTCTACACGGATGTCGCTATCTTTGAGATCCTCTCGGCGGGTGTCCGGGTGAGAGAAACCTACGGGATGGAGTTTACCGAACTACAATCAAGAGTTGACGTTCCCCTGCTGCCGCCGGAGAACTAAGCTTCCAACTCAGGAGTGAGCGTGACCCAGTCAGCACCACCGGCCACCGAACAGTTCGTTCAGTCCCTGGCCCGCGGACTTGCGGTGATTCGTGCATTCGATGCGAATCATCCGGCCATGACGCTGAGTGAGGTGGCGAAGCGCACCGACCTCAACCGGGCGGCGGCGCGCCGTTTCCTGCTCACGCTGGTGGAGCTTGGCTACATGCGTACAGACGGCCGAATGTTTGAGCTCACCCCCCTCGTGCTGCAGCTGGGCTACTCCTTTCTTTCGGGCCAGTCGCTGCCGCGTATCGCGCAGCCGCTGCTTGAGGATCTCTCGGCCTCGATGCACGAGTCAGTGTCGATGGCGGTGCTCGATGGCTCGGATATCGTCTATGTTGCGCGCATTCATACGAAGCGGATCATGTCAATCGGTATTTCGGTGGGTACCCGTTTTCCGGCCTCCGTCACCTCGATGGGCCGTGTCCTGCTGGCGGGTCTCGGGGAGGACGAGTTGAATGCCTTTCTCGGCCGGGTCGAACTGACCGCGCTCACCGAGCGCACCCTGACCGACCCGGCCGCGCTCCACGCCGAAATTGTGCGGGTGCGGGAGCAGGGCTGGGCGATGGTTGATCAGGAGCTAGAGTTAGGCCTCCGCTCGGTCGCTGTGCCGGTATACGACCCGCAGGGGCGGGTCGTGGCGGCGCTCAATGTGTCGATGCAGGCTTCGCTGCATTCGACCGATGACATTACCGAAACGATTGTGACGATGGTGACCGGGTTGCAGGAGGTTGCCGAGAAAATCCGCGAGGTGCAGCGCGCGATGAGTTAAGTGCTGTGGGTGCATTGCTGCCCGCGTCCCCCCGTCACGGATATCCCTGCGGAACCAGTCTGCGGGCGGTGATGGGTAAGCGCAACACGCCGAGGAACTGGGTGAGAAGCTGTGCGGCCTTCGACGTGCTCATCAATAACGGCGGCGCTGTGACGGGGGATAGCTGCTCCTCGTGGGGAGAGATGCGCGGGGGTGGCACAGGTGAAATGGTACCCGGGCACCGAATATTTACCCTCCGGTATGATCCCAATTCCCAGCTTGATGCGGTGAGATATGATTCATGAATAAATTATCATTTATCTCGATTTTAGCGGGGCTAACTCTCGCGTTATCGGCGTGTGCTCCTTATGTGACAAGAGATAATAGTGATAAGTTTGACGGGATTTCAGGAATTAGATGGAATGATTGTGCGAGTCTCAAGAAGAGTGTGGATGAACTATATGCGTTGATACACTCCCCCTCCCCGCTAGAGCATGTTTCGGATCGATTTGAGTGTGGAGAGGTGGATGTCCCTCAGGACTACAATAATCCGGAGGGAGAAAAACTCACGATTGCTGTCAGTCGGCTGAAAGCCAAAGAAACTGAGCAGGGGGTCGTTTTTACAAATCCAGGTGGACCGGGGCTTGAGGGCCGGACCCTCCCTGTTGCTCTTGAGAAAACGGGGATGTCTGAGTTGACCAAAACTCACACTCTTGTGGGTATTGATGTTCGTGGTACGGGCGGCAGTTCTTCGTTGGGCTGTGAATCGCTGAGCAACTTTGAGGACGCTGCGGTTGAGTTCCCCGATAAAGAAAGTGCGGTGAGTTATGCGCATAAAATCAGAGAATCAAATCGTTCCTGCATCGATAAAGACCCTGAGTTCTACCGAAATCTAACCACTCAAAATATTGCGAGAGACATGAATTTTATTCGGGCAGCAATGCGTCTCGAAAAAATAAAATATTTCGGAATTTCCTGGGGCACGGAACTTGGCATTGAGTTTCGTTCACAGTTCCCTGACCGAGTAGAACGAATGCTTTTAGATAGCGTTGTCGATCTTTCCGGAGATGCCCAGAAGTCGTTGGATGATATTGTGCACGCCGTAGAGTTTTTCGGTTACTTCTTCTCCACCGAAATGGGGTTCGCTGCTCTCGGGTTTAAACCTTCCGATTTTGTTACACGTACCATGATCGTGTGTAACGTTTATCGCAATGTCGGCGATGTCAATCGGCAATGGAGTGACTATATTGAGCGCTCCCAAACGTACCCTCACGCGGGCTCACTTCGCCCACCACATCCGGTCAGTTCGTCATTTCCGGGACTTTCGACCTGTACCGGATGGCCACTCGAACCCCACCCGATCAGCCTCAATAAATCGGTGAGTTCTCTCCAGCTGGTTGGACATGCGAGAGAAACGGTGACCCCTGTTGTGTGGGCAAAAAAAGCGCAGAAGCTGATTGGTGGTCAATTATTTATTATTGACGACGATCAGCACGGATCGCTCGCTCTGGGTTCATTCGCAGACCAAGCGGTCGAGTACTTGAGCACCGGGACATATATGTCGAAATAAATTTCGACGGGGGCTCCGGCTATCCTGCTTAGCGTTCTGGTGGGAGCCAGCGGTATTCCAACTCCGGCCGACCCGGTGTGCCGTAGCGGGGCTCTCGTGACACCTGGCGCGTGCTGGTCAGGTATTCGAGGTAGCGCCGCGCGGTGATTCGTGAGATGGAGAGCGCCTCGGTGATCTCTCCTGCCGACACGGCCGTATTGACTCGGTGTAGATGCGCGGTGATGGCGTCGAGCGTATCGGGGGAGAGCCCCTTGGGGAGCAAGTCGGGTGTGCTGCTGCGCAGGCTGGCGAGTGCCCCGTCAATCTCGCTCTGGAGCACGCGCTGCTGCTCACCCACGACCGTGATCTCGCCCGTGAGCTGTCGGGCAAACTGCTGGTAGTGATTCAGTTTGTCGTGAAACGTGGCGAAGGTGTATGGCTTGATGATGTACTGCACCACGCCAAATGCGATTGCGGCCCGCACCACCTCCAGCTCGCGTACAGCGGTCACCGCAATGATGTCCACCCACAGCGACGCAGCTCGCACCTGGCGCGCGATCTCCACCCCGTGCATATCCGGCAGATTCATATCGAGCAGAATCACGTCCACGGGGGCCGCGCCTTCCCGCTGGTTGTGCGAGAGCCACTGGAGCGCATTGGCCCCGGTAGCGGCCGTGTGTGCGACCTCAAATCCACCGATTCGTCGGAGGTATTCGTTCTGCCCGGCCGCAGCGGTGGGATCATCTTCGATCACCAGTACTCTCAGGGGGTGTGTCATCGTGCCTCGTCCTGGTCGCTGGGCCTGTTCGCAGCATGAAACGGTACGGTCACCGTGAAACGCGCTCCGGCAACCGTTTCCTCGCTGTCTTCAACCGTTATTGTCCCACCGATTGAGCGGGCCGTTTGCCGCACGAGCGCGAGGCCGATGCCGCGACCCTGCCCGGCGTCCTGTTTGGTGCTGAACCCTCGTGCCCACAGCTCTTCGGGGCGCAGGCCCTGGAGTCCGAGCCCGCTATCGAGCACGCTAATGGTGAGTTCGGTTGCGGTACTGATTAGGACCACTTCCACCCAGCGTTCCTCGGGTGTGTGGGTCTCGGCCCCCTCCTCGACCGTCCGGGCTGCCGCGTCCAGGGCGTTGTCAATCAGGTTACCCATGATCGTCACGGCGTCATGTGCGCTGATTCCGTGTGGTGGGACGACCCCGTCGCTCACGATGATGAGGCTCACCCCGCGTTCGCTTGCCTGCGCAGTCTTCCCCACGAGCAGAGCGCTGAGGGCTGGCTCACCCACCGCATTCACCACGCGGTCGGTGAGAATCTGGCCTTGTTCAACCTCGTGCGTCGCGAAGCGGAGGGCCTCGTCACCACGCCCCAGCTCGATGAGCGTGACAATCGTGTGTAGCCGGTTGGAATGCTCGTGAGTTTGTGACCGCAGCGCATCGGCGAGAGTGTGCATCGAGTCGAGTTCCCCGCTCAGTCGCTGCATATCGGTACGGTCTCTGATGATTGCCACGGTGCCGAGGGAGGCCGCCCGCCCGCCGGTGCCAGAGGCCCGGGCCGGTCGCTGGGTCACGAGCAGTACCCGGCTAGGGGTGAGGACAACCTCGCTGTCCACAGAGGTACCGCCTGCGAGTAGCTCGCCCAACTCGGCGGGGAGGTCGGCCGTGCGCAGGGGGAGCGGGGGAGCCTCCGGTTTCATCGGCGGAAGTCCCAAAAGCTCGGCCGCCTGTGTGTTGTAAAGCACCAACTCTCCCTGGGGGTTCACGAGGAGCATTCCCTCTCCGATCGAGTGCAGCACCGCGTCATAGAACGCGTACATCTGGCTGATCTGCTCGGGGCCGCGGCCGTAGGTCACCCGGCGCAGGTAGCGACTGAGCCCCAGCGAGATGAGTGCACCCACCAGAATGAGGGTGGCTGCTACCGCGGCTACGAGCGGGAGCCTGGCGTTGACCGCGAGATTTACATTGGACACGGTCACGCCGGAGGAAACGATCGCGATAACGGTGCCGTCGGAGGAGGTGATCGGTACGATCCCGCGCACGGTGGGCCCGAGCGAGCCGTTGTGGATCTCGGTGAAGGCCTGCCCGTGCAGGGCCGGGGTAATGTTGCCCTCGAACCTCCCGCCGATCATATCCCGGTTCCGGTGCGTGTACCGGATGCGGTGAGTGTCCATGATCGTAATGAAGTCGGCGTTGGCCGCATCCATCAGGGATTCCGCGTAGGGCTGAAGGAGTTCACTGGGGTGTGCCGTCTGTACAGCGTCGATCACAAACGGGTTGAGGGCGACCGAGGTGGACAGGGTGAGCATCCGCTCTCGCGTCTCCCGGTCGATACGGTCGGCGGCGTCTATCACGAGCGCGACCGAGCCCACGATGGCGAGGAGCAGGATGAATGACAACTGTCCGATAAAGAACCGTTTGGCAATGCTCCACCTCGTCATCCCCCTATTGTCGCCGCTGGGTGGTGCAGTCGCCGACCGCCACGTCTGGGCTGTCAACAACCCCGACGTGAACAGTATGAACACAAAGGGCTCATTTCTTGGGTCTGACCGCACAATAGCTGAAGCTATTCCGCCATTCACACAAAGGAGTCGTCATGGCGAAAAATGATGTCACACCGTCTCACACCGTCGGCCCCGCGCCCCGGCGACGACGGATCGATAAATCCCATTATCTGTACATTGCCGTTATTCTTGCCGTGGTACTGGGTGCAACGCTTGGACTTGTTGCTCCCGAGTTTGCGAAGGGTCTCAAGCCCATTGGCGATGCTTTCGTGAGCCTGATCAAGATGATGATTGCGCCGGTAATCTTCTGCACCATCGTGCTGGGCGTCGGTTCGATCGCCAAGGCGGCCACAGTGGGGAAGGTGGGCGGTCTGGCGCTCGGTTACTTCATTATCATGTCCACGTTTGCACTCGGTATTGGCTTGTTGGTGGGTAACTTTATTCACCCGGGCGAGGGCCTGAACATTCAGAACATGCACTATGACGCACCTGTGACGGCGGAGGCGGGTGGTACCTCCAGTTTCCTGCTGGGTATTATCCCCACATCTCTGTTGTCTTCTCTGACCGCGGGGAACATTCTCCAGACGCTCTTCGTCGCGCTGCTCGTGGGCTTTGCCCTCCAGAAGATGGGTGCGGCGGGGAAGCCGATCTTGACGGCCCTCGGCCAGGTGCAGGTGCTTGTTTTCCGGCTCCTGATCATGATTATGTGGCTCGCCCCGATCGGGGCGTTTGGCGCGATTGCCGCTGTTGTCGGGTCCACGGGGTTTCAGGCCATTGTCAGTATGGCCACGCTCATGGTGGCGTTTTACATCACGTGCATCCTCTTCATTGTTGTTGTGCTGGGTACGATTCTGTGGACCGTCGCCCGGGTGAGTATCTTTAAGTTGATGAAGTACCTGGGGCGTGAGTATCTGCTCATCTTCTCGACTTCTTCCTCCGAGGCTGCCCTGCCCCGCTTGATCGCGAAAATGGAGCACCTGGGTGTGTCCAAGCCCGTCGTGGGTGTGACGGTGCCAACCGGATACTCGTTCAACCTTGACGGCACGGCGATCTACCTGACGATGGCGGCTCTCTTCGTGGCCACTGCTATGGGTAAGCCTCTGGAATTGGGCGAACAGGTCTCCCTTCTCGTCTTCATGATTATTGCCTCGAAGGGCGCTGCGGGCGTGACCGGTGCCGGTCTCGCGACCCTTGCCGGTGGTCTCCAATCGCATCGCCCGGACCTGATTGACGGGGTGGGCCTGATTGTGGGGATTGATCGCTTTATGTCTGAGGCCCGTGCACTCACCAACTTCACTGGTAACGCTGTCGCTACCGTGCTGATTGGCACCTGGACGAAAGAGATCGATAAGCGACAGGTTACGGCCGTTTTGGCCGGCCAGATACCGTTCGATGAGGCCACAATGTCCGCGGCGCACGGTGAGCCGACGACGGGTGCCGACGGGGCGAGTGTGCTGGAGGCCGTGCGGGAAACCGATGCGGCCAGCCTGGAGCGTGAGTTGAGCGAGATTGCGGCGGAAACGGAGACCGCGGAGAGTTCTCCTCGATAGCGGTATTACCCCGGTCATTTCGACGGCGGTTGCGCTGATACCGTGACCGCGAATGTCGAGGTGACCGGGGTTTCTTTGCGAAAAAGGTAGGTATCAGCCGGGTCGCGGGGTATCGTAGAAAAAATGACACAGAGGGGTGGGCTCACGGCGCGTGGGAGCCGGGGTAGCCTTTGCTCTGGTCGGTTTTCTTGCCCTGGCAGGCTGTCGTTCTGTCTGGTCTTCTGCCGACTCTGAGTCGTCGGTGCCGTCGGTGCCGTCGGTGCCGCCGGTGCCGCCGGTGCGCGCCGAGCGGCCCCTGACGCCGGTTCCGTGGTGCAGTTGCCGCTGAGCGCTTGGGCGGGACGAGGCCGGGTTTGACTTTGTTGTCGCGGAGCAGTGTTATCGGTATGCCGAGTGCGGCGATTACGCAGAGGTCTACGGTGGGCACCTCATCGACATCGAGTACCTTGACGATCTCCCCGTCCCGTGTGCCACCCTCTGCGCGGATGTGGGCCGCGTAGCCAGCACGATTCTGCGTGATCGGATGCTCACAGTGCCGGGTGATGCTGGCTACCATTACGCCGCATGCCCCACTCCCTAATCTGGCCATCCGCCGCGATTTTTCGGTGCATTGGGCTGGCACATTGCTCTGGCGCGGAACGAGGTTCGGACGTACGATTGTCCCACCGCGAGAAAGGTGAATCAATGGTGACTTTCACACAGACCATGACGGGGGAGCCCATCTGGATGGACCTCTTCAGCAGTAATCCTGAGGCTTCGATGCTCTTCTACCAGAAGCTTTTTGGCTGGACGTCCGAGGCGGCAGGTCCTGATTTTAACGGGTATGTGACCTTTTCGCTGCACGGTGAACGCGTGGCCGGCCTCGCCACCAACGACACAGGTGGTGAGGTAGCGGATGCGTGGACCGTCTACCTACACACGGCCGACGCCGAGACAACGGCCGCATTGATCGAGGAAAATGGCGGTGGCGTGCACTCCTCGCACCGGGTGGGCAGCCTCGGCACCATGCTGATCCTCAACGATGCGAACGGAGCGGTGCTTGGCGCGTGGCAGCCGGGCACGCACACGGGATTTGGTGTGTACCGTGAGCCCGGAGCTCCCGCATGGATCGAACTACACACGACGGGGTATGCCGGAGCTCTCACGTTCTATCAGCGTGCCTTTGGCTGGGAAACCACCGTCATGGGAGACTCCGACGAGTTTCGATACAGCACCCTGGGCTCGGGTGAGTCGAGTACCGCCGGAATGATGGATGCCACCAGTTTTCTCCCCCCGGGGGCGCGTTCCACCTGGGTCGTCTACTTCGCGGTGGCGGATGCCGACCAGGCCGTTGCTTTAGCTGTTGAACGTGGTGGTCGGGTTCTGCGTCCTGTTGAGGACACTCCGTTCGGCCGGATGGCTGAACTCGTTGATCCCACCGGAGCGCCCTTTAAAGTGCTTCAGGACACCGTCACTGCCCCATAAGCTGCCCCGGAAAGGTTCCTCATGCCCGTCTACGATTCACCCCTTCGTGGGGAGCCCGTCTGGATTGAGTTGTTCTCCAGTGACCCCGGGCGGGCCATCCATTTTTACTCTGAGCTTTTTGGCTGGACCGATGCCCCCGAGAGCTCACAGCGAGCCGGCTACGTGAACTTTTTGCTGCGCGGTCGCCCCGTGGCGGGCCTGATGCGCAATGATCCCGCGAGCGCCATGATCGACGAGTGGACGGTCTACCTGGATGTGCCTGATGCGGGGGCGACGTGTGCCCGTGCGAATCGTTACGGTGGCTCTGTTCTGACGAGTGAGCCCGTCGCCAACCTGGGCGTCATGCTGCTACTGCGAGATCCTTCGGGGTCACTTGTGGGGGGCTGGGAGGCTCAGGAGCGTGGTGGGTTTGAGGTTTTCCGTGAAGCAGGTGCCCCCTCATGGCTCGAATTACACACCCGCAGTTACGCGGCTGCTGTGCGTTTTTACGAGAACGTTTTTGGCTGGCGGACGAGCGAGATTGGCCGTACCGACGAAGACCGTTACAGCGTGCTGGGCACCTGGGAGGAGCCGCGGGCGGGTATTCAGGATGCCGCCGCCACGCTTCCAGATAATGCCCCCTCACGCTGGATGGTCTACTTCGGTGTGTCTGATGTGGACCGCGCTGCCGACCGTGTTGAGGAACTGGGCGGTTCGGTGATTGAGCCCCCCAGTGACAGCGATTTTGGCCGGGTGACGACCGTGACCGATCCCACCGGTGCCGTGCTGCGGCTGATGCGTGGGAATCGATAGGGCTGTCGTCGTTGCCCGTGCGGAGGGCGCCCTGTGGTGTGCGGTATCGGTTTATGTGTTCACCGATATGAACCCGGCGATAACGTACAGAACGAAGCTGAGCGCCATCGCTACCCCGGCGTAGGGCAGGATCGTGAGCATCAGGTGGAGCGGCTTTACCCCCGTTGATTTGGCGGCCAGGATGATCCCGTCACCGTAGAGACATGTGGTGCTGCCGAGTGCTGCGCCCGAGAATACGGCCGCACCGGCCAGGATCGGGTTGACCTCCATCGCCAGGGCCAACGGAATCACGACGGGGGTAATCACGGCGGCCAGGTCCCAGAAGGAACCTGTGGCGTAGGCGTAGACACCGCACACGAGAAAGACGATTGCCGGTAGCCAGGCACCGTTCATGAACGGCGTGGTCGCGTCGATGATGTAGGTGGCCAGTGCCAGGTCAACGTTCATGTGTTGCACCATGAACGCAAGGACCGAGAGCACAATCACAAATGACATGCTGGTGACCCCGCCGAAGGCCGCCTCGGCCACGCCCGTGAAACTGATCGTGCGCTGCGCGAGGTACAGCACGATGGCGACGACCAGTGCGGCCGTGGTACCCGTGAGGATATCCACCCCGGTTGTGAGTGTGACGGCGATCATGGTGATGATCGGGATCAGGAAATTGTAGGGGCGTGGTCGGTCGTCTTCCGTGGTCACCGCACATGTGTCCTCGGCCTTGCGCTCCCCCTCGGTCAGTGTGGCGGGCAGGGTTTCCCCGGTGGCGTGGGCACGCAGATTCGCCGTCTTGAGCGGGCCGATGAGAGGAAGGAGACCGAGAGCCAGCAGCAGCGACATGGTGACGGAGATCCACCCGAAGAAGATCAGGGGGATTGATTCGATATAGGCCCCGAAACCCGTCCCGTTTGTCGTTACCCCGGATTCTTCGAGGAGCCCGGAGAAGAACAGTGCCCAGGTGGAGAAGGGAATGAGCACACACGCCGGGGCTGCCGCCATCTTGATGATTGTGCCGAGTTGGGTGCGGGGTACCCGGTAGCGGTCGGTGACAGCTTTCATGGAGGTTCCCACCGTAAGTGAGCTGAGGTAGTCGTCAACGAAGAGCACGATGGTGAGCAGAAAGCTCATGACGAGCGACTTGCGGCGCGAGGTGACACGCAGTGCGGCCCAGGCGGCGAAGTCGCCGACCGCGCCTGATCGTTCCAGCAGTGCGATCAAGATGCCAAACAGTACCACCACGAGTACAAGCCACTGGAGCGTATCATCGGCGAGTGACGCGTTAAAGTAGGCCACCCAGCTCTCGAAAAAATTCCGTCCCCCCAGCAGCACCGTGCCGATAAGCGTGCCCGCAACCATCGCGAGCAGTGTACGGCGGGTGAAGACGGCCACCACGAGGATTGTCGCGACGGGAATGAGAGCGAGCGCACCGGGCTCTGTCATGAGCGGTTGCTGTCCTTTCGTGAGGGTGGAAAAGCTCTAGTCCTGCTGAAAGTGGGTGAGGGTTTCACCGTCAACGTAGCTGTCGAGTAGGGGTGACTGTGCCCAGATCTCGGTCGCCCTGAGCCGGAGCGGCCCAGGTGGTGTAGCCTGCGAGGGCTTCCCAAGGGGTGAGTCGCTGCTCGGGGTCGTAGACGAAGTCGTCCAGTTTACCCGGAGTGCGACGCAGCCGGGCCCAGGCGATACCGCGACCGTTTACTCTTTTTGTGCGTGCGCCCCGGTAGTCTAAGGCGTGGTGGTTCTCGTCAACAGCGATGGTGCACCCGTTTTTGATCGCAATGGCATTCGCCCGCGTGTGGTGAGAATCCATCGGGTGGACGGTCACATCGGTGATAATCGTATCGGTGAACACCATAGAGCACCCCCCTCTCTTTAGTGCTATGAGGTTACTACCGCGAGCCTCGTTGTGGTGAGAAAATAAATTTATTACGGTTAGTTAATTTGACATCAACAGAGTCAGTCGCGAGGGTTCACAACATAGAGGTGATCACATGGAGACAGTGAGTAGCGCACGAAAAGCTGGTCGGCCTCGGGAGGCTGTTCTCAATCGTGAGCGCATTATCGACGCCGCTTTTGCGGTGCTTGAGGTCGCCGGTCCGGATGGCTTCACGATGAAGGGTCTGGCTGAGCGGCTCTCCGTGAAACCTCCAGCGTTGTATAACTATTTCCGCAATAAAAACGATGTCATCAAAGCTATGCGGGGGCGGCTTGCCTCTCGAATTGACCTCGCGAGCTTCGAGGCCGCCCCCTGGTGTGAGGCGGTTGTGCCCTGGGCTCGGTCCTATCGCTCCGTCTTCGCTCGACACCCCGAGTCCATCGCGCTGTTGGCGACCATGCCCGTGAGTGGCCAAGAAGATTCGGTACTCAACTATGAGGTGATTAGTCGGTCACTTCAGGAGGGTGGCTGGCCGCTAGAGGAGATCGTTCCCGTGATCGTCGCCCTTGAGTCATTCATCATCGGGTCGGCTCTTGATGCGATCGCCCCCGATAACATCATGGACCCGGCCGACTACTCGCCGCAGGTTCCCCTCTTCGCGGCAGCCGGTCTTGCGCAGGCGGCTGTGGTCACCGCGGGGGGTGTTCGCCCTGCCGATCTAGCTTTTGAGTTGGGCCTCGGCGCTCTGGTTGCGGGTTTACGCGCACGGCTGGTGAGCTAGCGTGCGCCCACTGACGATTGTGACGGGGGGCAGCCGGGGCATTGGAGCGGCCGTGTGTGAGCGGCTGGCCCGTGATGGTCACGACCTGGTGGTTGCCTACCGTCGGGAGAGGGCTGCGGCCCTCGGCGTGCTAGAGCGCGTCCGCGTGGCGGGTGGAAACGGTGTCGTTGCTCAGGTGGACACCGCAGATGAGCGCTCCGTTGAGAGGCTCTACGCGGCTGCCGCCGCCTACGGCTCCGTCACCGGTCTCGTGAACAACGCCGGGATGAGCGGCCCTAACGGTCTCCTCGTCGATGCGGATGTTGCTGGTATGCGTCGTGCCCTCGACGTCAATGTGCTGGGCTACCTCGTGTGTGCTCAGCGTGCGGCCCAACTGTGGACAGCTTCGGCGGCAGAGGGTGCCATCGTGAATATCTCTTCGGCTGCGGCCACCCTCGGTGGCGCCGGGCAATATGTGCATTACGCGGCGGCGAAGGCCGCTGTGGATGCGCTCACGGTTGGCCTGGCTCGTGAATTGGCCGGTGACGGTATTCGGGTGAACGCGGTCGCACCCGGTACGGTGTGGACGGAGTTTCATGAGGATCCTGATCGCCCTCGGCGGGTGGCGGCTGACATCCCGATGGGCCGCGCGGGCCAGCCCCATGAGATTGCCGGTGCCGTCTCGTGGCTTCTCTCGGCCGATTCTTCGTATGCGACGGGGTCTATCATTCGAGTGGCCGGTGGCCTGTAGCCGCAGATAAGCCTCGCGTCAGGAGGTTCCGTTGGGTTGCGCTGTCCGTTGGGGCCGTTGCTTCCGGTGATCTAGGTGCCGCTATCATGGTAACTATCCGAACAAAGTTTCGATTAAGGGGAATGTGCCGTGCCCACAGCTGACGAATTACTCGGTGCCGAGGTGGTGGATGCGCTCGCCGAGGTGCTGCAGCGTGCGTGCTCGAGCGTGTCGTTTGACCGCGTGCGCGAATCTGCCGGTCAGCTTGATGGGCTGGCTCTGCGCGAACGCAGCGATCTCGTCACCGCCGCCCTCCTGCTTGACCTCCCAGGGGGAATTGAGCCGCTGGGGGCGACGATTCACGCTGCGCTGTCTGATGACAACTTCACCGGCTGGATGGTGTGGCCCGTGACGGAGGCTGTCGCCTCCGCCGCCATCACCGAGGGCAGCGAGGGGGCCATTGATGTGGCGCTCGCACTCCTCGGTGAATTGACCGGTCGGCTCACCTCCGAATTTGCGCTGCGGCCGCTCCTCAATGCGTACCTGGAGCGCACCCTCTCCGCGGCACACGAGTGGGCGTGGCATCCCAGTGAACATGTGCGGCGGCTTGCCTCCGAGGGGACCCGTCCTTACTTGCCCTGGGGCACGCGAGTGCATGCCCTTCTCCAGCGCCCGGAGGCCACCCTGCCCATTCTGGATGCGCTGTATCGCGACCCGAGTGAATCCGTGCGCCGCTCCGTCGCCAACCACCTCAACGATCTGAGTCGCCTACACGGTGACCTTGTAGTGCAGGTCGCGACCCGGTGGCTGGCCGAACCCACCGAGCACACGGCTCCGCTTGTCCGGCGGGCACTGCGCACTCTGGTCAAGCGTGGACATCCCGGAGCCCTGGCTCTTCTCGGCTTTGCCCCGGCTCCCCGCGTCGCCGTCACAGGGCCCATACTCGATGTTCCGTGCGTAGAAATTGGGGGCAAGCTGGGTTTTGAGGTTGCGCTGCGCAACGAGGGTGCCGAATCATCCCGCCTGGCAATTGACTACATTGTGCATCACCGCAAGGCCAACGGGTCCCTGACTCCCAAGGTTTTCAAGTTCACCACCACCACGCTTGCTCCGGGTGAGGCAACCAGGCTCACAAAGCAACATTCTTTTGCCCCCATCAGCACGCGGGCCTACCACCTCGGGGAGCACGCGATTGAGGTGCAGGTTAACGGTGTCGTGCATGGCCGCGCCGCCTTTACCCTGGCTGATTCTGCCGAGGGTCCCTCCGCCATAGTCGCGGGGGATACGTGATGTCGGGCCTACGATGGGGGAGTGAGCCTGTCGCCAGAATCTATCGTTGTCTCCCACCAGAGCCTGTCTGAGGGGGATGCCGCACTCGTCGCATCGCTGTTGACCACCGTGAACACCCTCATGCAGGCGGGGCGCACGCCGGGGGATATCCCCGGAGACGCCCTCCATGGCTACTATGTGGACTACTATCGGGCGGAGATGGTCTCGGCGGGTTCGATTGAGTTCTTGCACCGGGCGGGCCGACACCCCGCGGTTGCCGAGGTCGTGCAGAATGGCCTGGTTGCGATGTCGGCCGACTCCCACGCTGAGTTGTGCGCGCGCATCGTGACCCGCTGGAATGAACTTCCTCTCAAAGCTCAGCGTGCCGTTCTCCGTCAGCCGGTTTTTGGCGCTAACCCGGCGCGGAATGAGTTTCGTGCGTTTGATGAGGAATTTGTGGCTCTCAGTGCGGAGCTCGATCTCATCGAGGCCAACGCTCGCTGGCTGCGCAGCCATCCCTTTCTTGTTCCCCTGAAGGCCGCAGAACTCGCGGAGTACCTGCGAGGATAACGGGTTTCACGGAGGCAGCCGGTGTTTTTGGGCGCTTGTTGAGAATCCGCTGGTTGCGACCCCTCCCGCAGGGCTAGGCTAGGGCCAGAGGGCTTCGTGGAAGAAGTTTCTACCGCGAAGATCCCGGACTATTCACCGAGAGACAGAGGGGTTACGGCATGCTACACATCGACATTCCGACGAGAGCCGACATCGAGAAACTCGCCACCGCGCGAGACCTGGTTTCCGTGTCACTGTACCTGCGCACGAGTCCTCGCCCGACAGAGTCGGACGCCGCCCGGATAGAGTTGAAGAACCTGGCGTCCGCCGCGGTTGATCAGCTCCGGGAGGCCGGGGTAGAGAAGCATCTGATCGAGTCTGTGCAGGAACACTTTGAGGATCTGCATGAGGATAGCTCGTTCTGGCGCTATCAATCGCACAGTCTCGCCATCTTTGTCACCCCGGAATCAATGCAAACCTACCGGCTGCCCAACGAGCTTCTGTCGGCCGTTGAGGTGTCAGATCGGTTCTACATTAAGCCGTTGCTGCGCACGGTGACGTTCCCCCAGGCAGCCTTCATCTTGGCAATCGCGGCAAACTCTGTGCGGTTGATCGAGATCTCTGCCGACTCCGAGCCGCACGAGGTGGGGGTACAGGATATGCCGGCGGATGCTCCGGGTGCCGTCGGCCTCGACTCCATTAGTGGCCGCTCCACAACCGGTCGGGTGCGTGGCAATATGGCGGTGGGTCGCATTCACGGCTCGGAGGGGCAGAAGGTGCGTTTGCGTCAGTACTCACGTGCCGTTGACCGCTCACTGCGTCCCGTGTTAACGGGCCATAACCTTCCTCTTATTATTGCGGCGGCTGAGCCGTTGGCCAGTATCTACCGCAGCGTCAATAGCTACCCCAATCTGGTGGCGGCGGGTATCAACGGAAACCCGGAGGAAACCTCTGATGCCGACCTGGCCGCCGCGGCCCGTCGTATCCTCGACGATCTCTACGCCGCCGAACTCGCCGATCTCAAAGAAACGATGGCGATTCGGGGGGCCCACGGCCGAGCTGTCACCGACCTGAGCGATGTTGCCCGCGCCGCGACCTTCGGTGCGGTCGAGACCCTGTTTGTGGACATTGATCGCTCCGTACCCGGTTTTGTTGACGAGGAGAGCGGCGTGATTACGCTCAGTTCAGAGGACAACGCCGCGAACTACGGTGTGGTTGACGAGATTGTGCGACGAGCCTTGCTGTCGGACGCCAGTATTTTTGCTGTCCGAGCAGACGATGTGCCCGGTGGTGGTGCCGTAGCCGCGAGCGTGAGGTTCGCCGTCTAGCGTCTGGTGAGTTAATACAGGGGAGAGGGAGGCATCCGGGGATAGGATGCCTCCCTCTCTGCGCCGGACGTCTCCCGGATGTAATCGACGGGAGAATCGGGCGCTCACTGCAACGGGCGGGTTTGGGGTTAGCCCCGCCGGCAGCGGATCGGTGTGCTCAGGGGCTGCGGGATGCGAGGCGAGCCCCATCTCCGGCTCGGCAGGCTATCCGGTAGGTGTCTGAGCGGTCAGCCAGCCGCGAGACGAGCTCGGTGAGCTGGGCGACATCCTTGCACGTCCACGCTGCGAGAATTTCATTGATGATGTTCCGTGCAGCGCCGAGGAGGGCATTGATGGCCCCTTCTCCCGCGGAGGTGGGGACGACGAGGGTGGCCCGCGCGTCGCAGGGGTCGGTGCTGCGGCGGACGAGTCCGGTACGAACTAGCCGTGTGATCACCTTGCTCATGTGGGAGGGGGACATGCTGAGTTCACCTGCCAGGATGCCCGGACGCGAGGGACCGAGGCATCCCAGGGTGACCAGGATGGGAACATCTGAGTGGTGAAGTGTGGGGGTTGTGTGAGTTGCCAGGTAGGCGTAGGTGTCATCGTGGGATGCTCGCCGCATGAGACGCAGAAAAGGTACTAACAGGTCTGGGGTTGCTGCAGGCGGCCGTTCCGGGGTCGGCTGAATGGCGCGGACCTTCCGATATTCTTGGCGCGGCATCCCGTTTCCCCTCAGCGCAGTGGTTATCGTGTTTTCGCCCTGAGGAAAAGGAATTTACTCACAGCTAAATAGTATTCACTATAACGATATTTTATGTTTTTGAAAAGGTCCTCTCCGGGTGTGGCGAAAGTGACAGGGGTGTGGCCGTAAAGTTTGACGTGCAACGGTCATCGGTGGGAGGATTGCCCCGGGTGGGGTCCGGCGTGCGCCGTGTGCTGCGCGTCACAATCAGTTGTTTGTACTGCAACGAAAGATCCGTGTGCCCCCGTCATGACTCACGCCCTCCGTGCCGTTCGTCCCACCCTGAGAAGCTATGTCCTGATGCGGGCGACTACCGCCCTGCTCCTCATCTGTGCTGTTATCGCTGGTGGAGCGGTGATCGCTGCCCGCCCCGCTGTTGCCGCGGTGCCGATCTCGGTGAGTCCCGTGTCCGCCGCCGCGACCATCACAACAGCCCCCTCGGTTCCCGCAGTTCCCTCACTGGGGGCAGCGGGAACGTCCCGCCTGACCGTCACGGCCTATCCGCGTGAGGCCAACGGGGCCGACTCGCAGCTCGCCTGGGCCCGGGTAACAGATGCCGCGGGTAGGCCGATTGAAAATGTTTCCGTTGCGTTTTCTGGCGAGAGCACGGCGCTGGTACTGAGCGCCCCCACTGCGCTGTCAGATGGGGAGGGGTACGCGGTTATCGGCGTGACAGCATCCGTTGCCGGCAGCTACGCTGTGCACGCGAGTGTGGCCGGAATTGCCCTGGCGCAGAGTCCGGCCACCGCCACATTCGCGCCAGTTTCCGTCTCTGTTGCGCACTCGACGTGGCGGCTCAGCGGCGCAGAATCCGTTGTGGCCGATGGCGAGTCACACCGCGTTGTTCGGGTGGAGGCGCGTGATCAACGCGGTGAGCCCCGCGTGGGGGCCAAGGTGAGTGTGGACTACGGGGTGGGGGAGCACCCCGGTCTCGTAGTCCCCGACCCTGTTCGCACCGATGAGTACGGGGTAGCGACCCTGAGTATCACGGCGACTCAGGCGGTTTCCGCGTCGCTTCGCGTGGTTGTTGATGGTGTGCCGCTATCGGGTCGGCAGCAGCTTGAATTTAGCGAGAATGGTGTGGGAGTACCCTCCGCGGCCACTTCCACCTGGCAGATCAGGGCTGATCAGCCGGTGACTGCAAACGGACGTGACTACTACTCTTCCGTGATGACTATTCGCGACGTCGAGGGTACCCCGGTTCCCGGTGTGATGACGCACTACTCCGTCGAGGCTGCGGAGGCGATCGCCCCCGGTAGCGCGGTGACAGATGCGGACGGGCGCGCCGTGATCTCACTATCCGCATCCGCCGCGGGGCTCGCTGCGCTCCGAGCTGACGTGGGCGGTTGGAGCTTTGCACCGACCGTTGTCGGGTTTGCGGCCGCAGCGCCCGTTCCGCTCCTGGCGGCGGGGGCCACAGAACTTTCGGTGACTCGGGGCTCTCGCGTGGCCGACGGCGTGCAGGAGCACACGGCTTCCGTTGTGGTGCGGGATGCCGAGGGCCGCCCCGTGCCGGAAGCCGATGTCTACTTTCGGCTGGGTGCCGACCTGACCGCGACCTCCCCGGTGTCGGTGGCGACCGGAACCGATGGCGTGGCCCGCGTTGGTCTGACCGCGACGACCGCTGGTCGCTCCGAGGTTACCGCGACGGTGAATGGCCAGCCCGTCCCGCCAGCCGAGGGCTCCTCGGGTCGTATTGACTTCGTAGCGGGCAGCCCCTCCCTGGGGGTCGAGGGCCGTACCGCTCTTTCGCTTGCGGGCGGTGATCGTGCGGCCGACGGTTTGGACAGTCACCTTCTGCTTGTCACCGTGCAGGATGCGCAGGGAAACCCGGTGGCGGATACCCCCGTGAGTTTCCGGGCTGACGCCGGTGTTGATCTTTCGGGGCGTACCGCGATAACCGATCGCGGCGGTATCGCGGCGGTGACGGCCACCTCCGTCTTCATCGGTCGTTTCCGGGTGTCGGCCACGGTGGGTGGTCAAGCGGTCCAAGGCGGTGAGCAGACCGTTGAGTTTGCGGCCGGTGCTCCGGTGGTGGGTACCGGTTCGCACAGCAGTGTGGGTGCAAGCTCAGCTTCCAGTGATCCTGACGGCGTGGCGCAGCAGGCTGCCTGGGCGATTATCCGGGACGCGGCGGGTCATCCTGTGCCGGGGGCGCTGGTTAGCTTTGCGGTTGGTGGGGATGCATCGCTCACGGCGGCGTCGGTTGTGACGGATGCGGAGGGGGTCGCCCGGGTCGGTGTGACCTCCACCCGGCCGGGGGCGGTTGAGGTGACAGCCTCCCTTGCGGGGCAGCCCGTCGCCGATCAGCCGGTGCGCGTATCGTTTACTCAGGGTTCGCCGTCGGCCCGCGGCTCCTCCTGGGTGGTGGGCTCCTCGGCTGAGGTCGTGCGGGCCGATGGGGCCTCTGCCTACACGGCCGTTGTCACCGTGCGGGATGCCAATGGGGACCCGGCCCCCCGCGTGCCCGTTGACATTCGGGTGCCCGATGCTGTTGTCGCGGATAGTCCCGTTGCGCTCTCTGATGCCGACGGCAGGGCCGAGTTTCACCTGGTATCGACGGTGGCTGGAACGTTTAGCGTGATCGCCGCCATCGGGGGCGACCCCGTGGGGGAGCCTGCCGCTCTCCGCTTTGCGGTCGGTCAGCCCTCGCTCGGCGTTGAGGGTTCCTCCGAGTTGTGGGTAACTGACGGTACCGCGGTTGCGGGGATTGGTACGCAGCAGGCCGCCGTCACGGTGAAGGATGATCATGGAAACCCGCTTGCGGATGTTCCGGTGATGTTTGCCGCCGATGCGGGGATCGAGCTCACCGCATCCAGCGTCACCACCGATGCTGACGGCGTCGCCCGTGTGGCCGCTGCCGCGGCCCGGCCGGGCGAGTATACGATTCGCGCCTCGGTGCGCGTCAATGATCAGGTGCAGTCGGTGGGGGCTGGTTCGAGACCGCTGGTGTACCGAAGCGCCGGTCCGTCGGCTGATGCCTCCACCCTGTCCGTTCACGGCGCACGATCCACTCTCGCTGACGGCGTTGCCCAGGCATCTGCCACTGTGACCGTGCGCGATCATGATGGTCAGCCGGTAGCAGATGCGACCGTTGACCTGCAGGCTTCCGAACATCTAGTGCTCTCGTCGGGCCCCTACGTCACCGATGCCAACGGCGTGCTGACGGTGACCGCTACGTCTCGGGTCGCCGGCAGCTCTGAACTGACGGCCCTGGTAGGGGGCCAGCCTATTGGTATGCCCCAAAAGCTCACCTATGTGGCCGGAGAGGCGAGTAGCGTGACCTCCGAGATGACGAGCTCACGGCTGACCATTGCCTCGGATGGCAGCGATTCGGCCGAACTTATGGTGACACTGCGCGACGCGGTGGGTAACCTGACCGATGATCGAGGCTCGGTGCAGATCCTGTCCAGCGGCGGCGTGGTTACTCCGACGATCACCGAGGACGGTATCGCTCGTGCTACCGTCAGCTCGGTGCGTCCCGGTGTGATTGAGGCCTCCTTTCTTCTGGACGGTGCGGCCTCATCTGCGGTGACCTCCGTGACCTGTGCCGATGCCCCCGTGCCCCCCGTAGTTTTTGCCTCGAACGGCCGCGCGGCGACGGGTATCGCCGAGGCAAGTACCGTGGTTGTTGTGAGTGACGCTGAGGGCACCGTACTCGGCTCGGCAGAGGCGGATGCTGCGGGTCGGTTCTCGGTGCCCCTTAGCTCTACCGCGCTCCGGTCGGAATCCGGCGCTGACGACACTCTCCGTGCTGTGGCCTGGGACGATAGCGGTCTGCCCTCCACCCCAACTCCTCTCGTCGTTGACGCACAGGTCCCGGAGGCACCCCGGCTCGATGCGACCGGCGGAACTTCCGTGACGGGTGCGGGGCTCGAGCGAGGTGATACCTTTCGCGTCTTTACCGCTGACGGTACCCCCGTGCCCGGTGCCGCGAGGCTCGACTGGGGAGGCCTCGTCACCTTTACCCCCGAGGAGCCTCTCAATCGGGTAGACGCCCCCTACGCCACCATCACTGATGCGGTGGGTAACGAATCGGATCCTACTGAAGTTACGTTCACCGGGCGTAGCCCCGATGCCCGGGCATCGTCACCGGATGCTTTTCCAACCGCGGGCTCGACCGTCTCGGGCCGCCTGACGGATGTTTCCGGTGGTGCCGTCATGGTGAGCGGCGCAGCCGGGGTTTTTCTGGGGGCTGCCCGGGTCGGGTCGGAGGGGGCCTATACCGTGCGGCTTGCTACCGAACAGGCCATCGGCGACACCCTGAGCGTGGTCTCGGTCAGTGCAGAGGGGGCGGTATCGCGGCCGCTCGCACTGCGGATTGGTCTGCCACATGCGGAGATCAGCACGGAACCCGTCTACCAGCCGGGTGTGGGGGTGAGTGTCGGTCCTCTCGTACATGGCCAGGGTTTCCAGCCGGGCGAGGCGGTGATCGCGGTAGGTGGGACCGATGTTCCGACGGTGTATTCCGCGGATATTAACGGCAACGTCTATGCGCCCGTGAATATCTCCGCTCGCGCCGGGGCGGACTCCTACTCGGTCTCGCTGGTGGGTAGTTTTAGCGGTGAGGTGACGGGCAGCTATACGGTGCCAGCGGGGGAGTCGCCGGTTGGCGGGGTGAGTGTTCCGTTCGCCTTCTGGGCTGGTTTGGTGGCCCTCCTCATGACCGGTCTCTGTCGTGTCGAGGCGCGCGTTCGCCCGCGAATATGACGGCGGAAAGGTTGCAATCACGTTGCAGAATGAACAAATGTTCGCGGCGTTATGCGGGGCGGTGAGGACTGTTCGTTCGTGGCGTTGGATTCTTCTGTGTCTGCAATAAAAAGCCTGTTCAGGGTATAATACGGGTGGCAAATATGTGGTTTCTTTGCGGGGAGGTCGCGATAAAATCCGTTGCCATGACGTGAGGTCATTGCGGGTGTTGGGGGTGGCCTTCTGCAGCGACCCCAAAAGGGCC
Organism: Klugiella xanthotipulae; assembly: GCF_006716695.1. Taxonomy (GTDB): domain Bacteria; phylum Actinomycetota; class Actinomycetes; order Actinomycetales; family Microbacteriaceae; genus Klugiella; species Klugiella xanthotipulae. Next base: position 594,538 of record NZ_VFPN01000003.1, on the reverse strand, counting down.
GCCGAGGGGCTTGGTAACGGGCTATAGTCGGCTCCGGGCCCCGCGACCCCAGTGTCGGCTGTTACGGGACCGTCCCACACTTCTCGGTGTGGGTGATTACGAAGGAAAGTGAACCCCCTCAATGACTGTTTATGCACAGCCGGGCACGCCCGGAAGCGTCATCACCTTTCAGGAGCAATACGAGAACTTCATCGGCGGCCAGTGGGTACCACCCGTCGAGGGCCAGTATTTTGACGTCACCACGCCCGTCACGGGCCAGGCCTTCACCCGGGCCCCTCGCAGCACCGCCCCGGACGTAGAGCTTGCCCTCGACGCCGCGTGGGAGGCCTTCCCCGCCTGGAGCAAATTGTCGGCCACGCAGCGTGCCGAGATCCTCTGGAAGATCGGCGACCGCATCGACGAGAACCTGGAGAAGATTGCCGTCGCCGACACCTGGGATAACGGCAAGCCGGTGCGCGAGACCCTCGCCGCTGACATCCCACTGGCGGCCGACCACTTCCGCTACTTTGCCGCCGCCATCCGCGCGCAGGAGTCAAACACCAACGAGGTAAACGAAGACCTGGTGGCCTACCACTTCCAGGAGCCACTTGGTGTTGTGGGTCAGATTATTCCCTGGAACTTCCCCATTCTGATGGCCGCGTGGAAGATTGCCCCGGCCCTGGCCGCCGGAAACACCATTGTGCTCAAGCCGGCAAGCGAGACCCCCGTCTCGCTGTTGGAGTTTGTGAAATCGTTTGAAGATTTGCTCCCCGCAGGTGTGCTCAACATTGTGAACGGTGCGGGCTCAAAGGTGGGCAACGCGCTGGCCAACAGCACGCGTATCCGCAAGATCGCGTTCACCGGTTCGACGAGCGTGGGACGCTCAATTGCCCAGTCGGCTGCCAACCTGATTATCCCGGCCACCCTGGAACTGGGTGGCAAGAGCCCCAACGTGTTCTTTGCTGATGTTGCGGATAAAGACGACGCGTTCTACCAGAAGGCGCTGGAAGGTTTCTCGCTCTTCCAACTCAACCAGGGTGAGATCTGCACCTGCCCATCGCGCGCCCTCGTGCAGGAGTCCATCTACGAGAAGTTCCTCACGGATGCTGTGGCCCGCGTGGAGTCGGCGATCCAGGGTAACCCTCTCGACACCAACACCCAGGTGGGTGCCCAGGTGAGTGAGAACCAGATGAACACCATCCTCGGCTACATCAAGGTGGGCAAAGAAGAGGGCGCTGAGGTGCTCACCGGTGGCGAGCGCAACATCCTGGAGGGCGACCTGGCCGGCGGTTTCTACGTGAAGCCGACGGTTTTCAAGGGTCAGAACTCGATGCGCGTTTTCCAGGAGGAGATCTTTGGACCGGTCCTGTCGGTGACCTCGTTTACCGACTTTGATGACGCGATCTCGATTGCTAACGACACCATCTACGGTCTGGGTGCCGGTGTGTGGAGCCGCAGCGGTCGGATCCAGTACAAGGCAGGGCGGGCCATCCAAGCCGGTCGTGTCTGGACCAACACCTACCACAACTATCCGGCCGGTGCGGCGTTTGGCGGGTACAAGGAGTCCGGTATCGGTCGCGAGACGCACAAGATGGTTCTTGACGCGTACCAGCAGACCAAGAACCTGCTCGTTTCGTACTCCGAAGAGCCCCAGGGCCTGTACTAGGAAAACCACCAAAACATTACTCAGGTCTGAGTAAGCGAGGCGGCGGCGGGATGACGGCAGCTAGGGGCGTCATCCCAACGCCGCTTTTCCTGTGCGCACCGTGTGGTGTGCCGTACCCAGCGAAAGGCATGGTCTCATGCAGCATGAAGACTGCTCCCGTGTGGTGATGACCCGGGCGGCGGCGGATGTCCTGCGTCGCGTTCGCGCCGACAACGGCGACGTGATCCTGCACCAGTCGGGCGGCTGCTGCGAGGGTAGTACCCCCCTCTGCGTCCTGGCCGCGCACTTTGTGGTGGCCCCGGCTGATCGTCTGCTCGGCTCCGTGCTCGACGGGGTTGATGCCGATGCTCGGCCCACCCCGGTGTGGATCTCCTTCCGTCAGCAGGAGGCGTGGGCGCACACCCAGGTGGTTCTTGACGTGGTGCCCAGCGATGGCCTGGGCTACTCGCTGGAGGGCGACCTGGGGTTCGCGTTTGTATCCCGGGCGCGGGTGTTTACCCCCGAAGAACTGGCTGCGGTGGCACCAGCCCCCTCCCGGCAGCAGTTGGAGGATGGTGAGGCTGTCGCCCCCGTGCCCGTCGCCCCGGTGGACCTGTCGGGTCCGTGGGTGGGGCTGTGCTCCCTCCCCTGAGGGCTGTGCGGGCTATTTTCCGCGGAGCATATCGAGTGAGGCGTCCTCCCAGAGCCACTCGGCACCCTGAGTGAGGTAGATCACCCACACGGCCAGAATGGGGGCGGTGGGGCCGCTCAGTAGCACGGGCAGGTCTGTGCGCATCTCGGCGATGAACCCGCGGCGCTCGGGTGAGGGGTAGAGCACCGCCATATCGTCAAATCGGATACTGGTCCACTCGCCCTCGACGAGGCACAGGACCCGCTCATCCGTCACGATGACGCGTACGGGCTGTGGCTGCCGCCAGCCGCCAATCAGGCCCCGTTCGGCATCGCTCAGGTGCAGCGCGTCAATCGCGGCGGGGCTGTGGGCGTCACCGACGGTGAGTCCCGCGCGAACGAAGGCGGGGAACGCGCTGTCGTCGTCTTCCTGGTTGCCGTCGGTGAAGACGTTGCCGGTGAATCGAGAGTGGAAGAGGGTGGTTTCGTAGTGGAAGACCTCCTCTGGGTCGCCCTCGATGCTTTCGCGGCCGATGATCTCGATGGGTGCGGGCTCCAGGTCTACCTGGAGGAGAGCGAGGAGCGAGGAGGCGTCGCTCAGCGCAGTGAGGGTGGTTATCTGGGGGTCGGTTGAGGGTTCCTGCGACAGGTAGACGAAGGGTTCCGGCTCGGCGATGTCCTCGTCTGCCGCGCTGTGAGTCGAGGTGGTTTCGGCCTCCGCATCGCGCCGTTCGGCACGGATCTGGTTGCGCTCGGGGGTGAGGTAGCTCTCGGCGCTGCTCGCGTAGCTCCGGGCGGGCTGCGCATTCGTCTGGGGGCCGTCCGCCGCCCGACTCTCGATCCGGAGGCGGGTGGCCTCCCGGACGAGACGGAGCCCAGCCACGGCCGCCCAGAGCACGAAGAACACCGGCAACATTATTGACGCGACCACCACGACTGTCAGACCAAAGCTGGGTTGGGTGTTGAGATTACCGTCGGAGTTGGCAATTGTCAGCTGAGCAACCCAGGCGCAACCGAAAAACGACAGCGGGGCGAGAAGCAGTGGGATGAGCCATTTCAGGTGTCGAGTCACCCCCTGACTCTAACGGATCAGACTGGGCGAGCCGAGCGTTATTGAACGTCGGGGGCCTCACCAATTCCGGTGAGGGTGGCGCGACCCAGGGTGTGCATGCGCAACTGAGAGCTGAGTGCGACCGGAGTAGATTCGGGGGCACCCGCGTTAGCGGGGAGCTCTGTGATCGAGACGGGGATGTTGAAAACGGCCCAGTGCCAGTAGCCGGACACCATCGGTGAGGTCTGCGCTCGTTACGGTGAAGGAGGGGACGGGGGCGAGGAAATCGTAGGGGTTGTAGTCGAACATAGAAATCCACTGCTTTATAAGGGTTTTTGAACAGGGTTTATGCTGCCCGGGGGGCAGCCCCTAACGGTGCGCGGCCACGGTATCCCGGGGTTCGATACCCGGCAGGTAGCGGTCCCCGTCGTGGGCGACACGACCGCTCGTGATTGCGAGGGTGAGGGCCCGACGGAAGCGGCTTTTTGTCGCCTCGTTTGCCCGAGAATAGCCGAGGGCGCGCGAGGTCTCCAGATCAAGCTCTTCGGGGCTCATCGAGAATGACTCGCGCAGGAGGATGCACATCGCATTCGCGATTTCCTGCACGCTGACCTCGTTGACGGTGCGATCACCGGAGGCTTCGACCGTGTACGCATCGCGCCAGTTGTCCGGGGAGATCCCATCGGGCCACACAAATGTGCCCTCGTCGTGCGTGGTGGTGAAGCGGGCCGTGATAACCCGGCTGAGTTCGTCGCGACGGCCCGGGCCGATGCGCGAGAAGCCGAAACGTTTGGCCACGAGTAGCGCGAGACGTCCGAGCTCGATGGGCCCCTCCGTCGCGAGGGCCTCGGCGGCGTAGCTCTCCACCGCGGGTGTCGCCATGATGATATTGTTGAGGGCCGATTGTGACGCGATGACACCCGTATCGGCCGCAACGAACGGTAGGATCGTGGGCGCGTAGTCGGCGACGGTCAGGGCCTCGTCCTCAGGGTTCTCCTCCTCGGGAGCTGTAGGGTCCGCGGTGTTCTGGTTGGTTGCGATGAGCGAGGCCACACGGCTGAGTGCGGGTGACTCCCCCCGAAGGGGGAGAAGACGGGCGTGTGACGGCGTGAGCGCCGATGGCCCCACCTCGCTATCGTTGGACACCACCGCTTCGCCCTCAAAGACGAGCGGGTCGAACTCGTCAAGTTTGGCCACGGTAGCACCGTCGGGGTTAGCCAGCAGGCTCATGAGGCGCTCGACCACCGCGCTTCGGTCCCGCAACCAGGCGGGTAGCCAGACGCGGGCCGCCGAACGCCAGCCCATCCGGGACTCCAGGAGGGCGGGTGCGCCGTCACGGTCGGCCACGGTGGGACGGGAGGCCCACTCGGGGCCGTCAACCAGCACGGCCAACTCCCACGAGCGGGCGTTGGCGCGGCGGATGGCGAGGTCCACCCGGAAGGCGGAGCGCCCCACAGTGTTGGCCACGATCAGCCCGCGCCCACGCAACTCTGTCGTGAGCTCCGAGACGAAGCGGGCTGTGGAGTCGGTGGGGAGGGGAACCGGGGCCGCAGGTGCGGTTGATCTTCCGGAGGAATCATCGGATTCGGCCGCCACAAACTCCAGGTAACCGCGTAGATCACGCAGGCCGGCCGGTGTCGAGCGAGAGAGGTCAATGGCGGCGGGGTCGAAGGAACTAAAAAGCACCACGCGGGTGCGGGCCCGGGTGATCGCCACGTTCAGGCGCAGCTGGCCCCCCTCACGGGCAAGGGGGCCACTCGTGAGGGGGAGGTTGCCGGTCTCGCTATCCGGTGAGAGGACGAGCGAGAACAGGATCACATCGCGCTCGTCGCCCTGCACACTCTCCATGTCCTTCACAAACAGGGGTTCGGTCGAGCCGGTATCGCCGAGGCCGAGAGCCTGTTGCACGAGGAGATCGTCGTTAGATTCGAGCAGGGTGAGGATGAGGTCGCGCTGTTGGGCGTTGAGGCACACCACGCCGATTGACTGGTTTCGGGTGCGCGGATTGCGTAGGCGCGTCTGGATCTCATGAACAACCGCTTGGGCCTCGACCAGGTTGGTGCGGCCGCTGCCGCGGTCAAACGTGCCGCTGACCCGTCGCCAGGACAGACCCGTCCCGTGTTGCGCAGCGGACAGGGACGACATCCGGGGCGTCGATGCCGCCGCGATCTGCGGGGATGGCAGGGTGGTCAGGCTGTCGTTGTAGTAGTTCGCATTGGAGAAGGCAATCAGTTTTTCGTCGGCGCTACGGTAGTGCCAGGTGAGTCGCTCCCGCGGCAGCCCAGCCGCAATGGCCGCGGTGAGAATGCTCTCCCGGTTCTCGACCACCAGTTCGTCCACGATGATCTCCGCCTGGGGGGTCACCGTTTCCACCCGCATCGTGCGCGTGGGAGGAACCTGCTGTGAGTCGCCCACGATAATGACCGAATCGGCCCGACCCATCGCACCAATCGTCTGGGTTATGGGGATACGGGAGGCCTCGTCGAAGATGACGACGTCAACGTGCAGCGTGCGGGGGTCGAGGTGGTGTGCGAGAGCCTCTGGACTGGTGAGAATGCACGGGGTGAGCGAGGTGAGGGCGTGGGGGAAACGTGTCGTCAATTCGCGGAAGGGCATCCCCCCACGGCTGCGCTCGATTTGGCGTTGTAGGTCGGCGACCTCACCGCGGAGCTGTTCGGGGTTGAACGGACGCTGGCTGAGGATGTCGCTCACCAGCACCCGACGGAACATCTCGCGGACGCGTTGGCCCTGCTCAGGGAAGGTTCCGGCGAGCAGATCCTGCCGCACCGCGTCGAACACGTTGATCTGGGCGGCGGCTCCGCGCTCGGCAAGGGATGCCGTGGCGATTCCCCGCAGCAGGGCAGTGGGTGCCTCCACCGCGGCAATTGTGCCGGACATGAGCTCGTCCGCAAACTCGTGGAGTCCCTGGTTCGCCAGGTTCTCGCAGAGGAGGGCGAGACCGGCGACGTGCTGTGCGCTGAGGGCACCGGTCGTCGCTATATCGGATTGCCACCGGGGTAGATCCTGGGCCCAGGCCTCTACCCAGTCCCGGGAGAGGGGGCCAACGAGGGGTGCCCAGCGGGAAACGTTGCGAGCCGGGGCACCGAGGGCACCGAGCCAGCCCTGCCAGGCTCGATCAATCTCGGCGAGGATGGCCACGTCGGTGGGCGGGAGTGTGGCAAGTATCGGAACGCTGCCGGGGGCGTGCTGGCTGACCCAGACGGCCAGCTCAGCGAGCTCACGGGACTCGGCGAGATCTTCCTCCGCCTGGGGATTATATGGCCGCCAGGAGGGCGGTACGGTGAGCCCGGGGGCCTCGATGAGTAGAGCGCTCACTGCCGGGCTCTCCGCCGCGACATCTCGAATACTCTGGAGCAGTCGGGTGACCTCGGCCCCGCGCAGAACGGGTCCGGTCGGTGCTGACGGTGAGAGGAGCGGGGTCACCCGCGCCACGATTTTCTGACGGCGTAACTCGGGGAAGAACCAGGCACCGTCGAGTGCGGCCGACTCGGCGAGGAGGCCAGGCACCGCAGGGTCATCGTACGCTTCAGGGCGCACACGAGAGATCACGTCGGCGTGTCGTTCGCGCAGGAGTTTCAACCCGCGCAGCGCAGCATCCACCCGCTCGCCCCAGCCGGGGCGCACAATCGTTGGGAGCGTGTCGGGGCTGGGGGCGCAGCCGCGCTGCCAGCCGGAGACGAGCCGCAAGGCGGCAGTGAGCTCCCCGCCCGGGTGGAAGCGGGAGAGCAATTGGCGGGCATCCGGGGTCAGGGCGGCGACCTGGGTGCGCGCGCGTACCAGATGATGCAGTGCCGCGGCGAGCGCGTCTGCTGTGAGCTGAGTCGGGTCGATGGGCCCCGTGAGCGCCCAGGGGTGGTGCGTTCCGAAGGGGAATCGGAGGGCTAACTCCTGGAACGCCTGGGCGGTGCTGAGAGCGGATTCCCGGTCCAGGTTGCCGGAGGACACGGTAACGGGTGAGACCGTGGCGATGGGGCCATCTGGCCCGAGCGCGCCCAGCTCATCGAACGCGCTCCAGAGCGAGTGGCCCGCGGCGTTGGTTCCGTGGACGCGCTGCGGGTAGGTGGATAGCTCGGTTGTGGTGCTGCGCAGGCGCGCATCCTCGGCCGACCACCCCGCGCTGGTGGCGGGGGCCCGCGCCTCCAACGCGCGACGCAGCTGGCCACGAATGGCGTTCATTGACTGCATCTGTCCGTGCAGCTCGAGGGTGAAAGGGGCAACCCCCGAGCTGTCCAGTCGTTGCCGGACCACCTCAAGAGCGGCCTGCTTCTCGGCAACAAACAGCACCTTTTTGCCCTCGCGCAGCAGGTGCACGATGAGGTTGGTGATGGTCTGCGACTTGCCCGTGCCGGGAGGGCCCTCCAGCACGAAAGACTGCCCGGCGTTGGCCCGGGCAATTGCGCGCAGCTGGGAACCGTCCGCCGCGAGAGGCAGCCGGATACTCGACTCGTTGACGACGGCAGGTACATTGGCCCGGGGGTCGATAAACGTCTCACCAGGGCGGTCCACCAGGTGCCGCACCAGGGGGTTCTGATACAGGGTCTCCCAGTTGTCGTCGAGATCCTTCCATATCTGGAAGGCGGGGAAGGGGAGCAGCGCGATACTGGCGTCCTCCTCAATACGGAACGGCAGCGTGTGTTCCGTGAGCGATGCGCGTAGTCGGGTCAGGATCGACTCAACGGCGAGGCCAGAATCATCTACCTCGGGGGTGTCGAGTGCGGGGAGACGTACACCGGCCGTGGCGGCGAGCCACTGCGTGAGGCACCGATTTACCGAGGCAATGTCGCCGCCATCCACCGTGATCGTGAAGTCGCCGAGCCGTTGCAACCCGCGCAGTTTGATCGGGAGCAGAAACAGCGGAGCCCGAGCCTCCTCACCGTTGGCTCTCGTGTGTATGAGTGAGCCGAGCGTGAGGTAGAGGGAGCTGGTGCCTGTCTCCTGCTCTCGAGTATCGGCTTCTCTGCGCAGTCGGGTGAGTGCCGCTCGGAAGCTGGATGCGTCAATCAGGGTGTGCAGCACACGCATGGAGCGGAAGCGGGACTTCATAGCCTCGGGGGCCATCTCGCTTGCCACGCGGATACCACGGGTCTGCATCAGCTCGTCCACACCGTCGTGGGGGAAGAGACGAACTTTTTTGCCGTCGTGCAGCACATCGTCGAGTAGAGGGAGCATCCCGCTCGGCATGACCAGGTCGATGACTCGGTGGCTGTGCGGCAGGTTCAGAAGCGGATTGCGCGGCGACAGGTCGAGCAGTTCGCTCTTCCAGCGATGGAATTGGGCCGGTGAGCTGTCCTCTCGGTCGAGTTGGTCGCGTACACGCCCGGCGCTCTGCTGCTCCTGGGCCAGGTGCGGAAGACGAGAATGGGCTACCCAGCTGCGGGCAGATATCGCGGTTGCGGCTGCCACCCGATCTACCTCGCCCGCTGGTGTGCGCAGCGGGAGGGGCATGACGTTGTTGAGTCGGGAGGCCGCCACATCTACCATCGTGCGCACCAGGTCGCCGCTGTGGGTGAAGTACGCGCGGGCCTGTTTCACCGAGTCACGAAACACCACGTCAAAGCCTGGATTGATGCCGGTGAGCTCTACCGGGATGATGTGTCCAGCCTCGACCAGCTGGGCAATCAGCTGGGGGGAGGTGTGCACCGGCCGGTCTCCGTAGTACTCGCTCGTGTAGAAGCCCGCAAACGCGTGATCCTGGGTGGTAAAGATCACCGGGTGCAGACCGGCCGCCTCCATACACGCGGCATACATCACGGCCAGGTCGATACAGCTGCCACAGTGGTCCGCGATAACCCGCTGTGCGGTACGCACTGACTGCCCCGTGAACTCGAACGACGCTGGCGGGTTCAGGTAGGTGATGCCGAGGGAGCGGATGCTCTCGTAGATCGCCCCCGCGATGTGCATCGGACGCCCCCCGAGTGTCCGATACCCGCCGAGCAACCCGTCACCCGTGTGGGTGAGTAGGGTGTCGGAGGCCTCCTGCAGAATGGAGGTGACCTCACGCGCATCCGGCTGGACAAATGTGGCCAATGCCGCGTGGAGTGCAGGCCAGTTGAGGAACTCGTTGGCGGCGGAGAGCGTGACGCTCGCCGACAGCGGGCCCGTCGGTGACTCTGGGATTGATACCGACACCGACAGCTTGGCGCTGCTCACCTCTGCTGAGGCCGCCAGCAGCGGCAGAAACGCCGATGTTATCCGCTCATCGGCGACACGCACCGTCTGGCCGGGTGCGTGTGGACCGGGAACGACGATGGTGAACACGGAATCCTCCACCGGCCCCGTGGCTAGCTTGCCCGTGATTGTGAGTGAGCCCCACTCGTGCGCCGTCTCGTTGTGGACGACCACAGCACGCACGCACGGTAGGCCGCCCACTGCCAGTGCGTAGTTGGCTCTCGGCTGAAACTCCACCTGCATCTGCAGGCCAGGGCTCGCCGCATCGAGAACCTCGTAGATCGAGGGGTCACTCATGGTTATTCCTTCGGGGGGATGGGGAATGTGAGTCAAACGGGGTGGTACCTACACGATGCTAACCCGGTTAACCCCGTGAACCCGGTTGGTCGGGCCGCGTTTCCGCGGGCTGCCCCGAGTCTGGAACCTTGCTAGCGTGGGGACCATGACCGTGCCAACGCCTCCGCCGCCGTCCGTCCGTCCGCTGGCAGCCTCCGCGCGCTCCCGGGTACCAGCCTTTGAGGTGATGGAGATTCTGGGTCGGGTGGAGCAGCTGCGCGCCCAGGGGCGGGACGTGGTATCCCTGTGTGCCGGCGAGCCGAGCGTGGGTGCCCCCGCCGCCGTGAGCGACTCCGCTGCCCTGCTGCACATCACGGGCACCCCCGCCCTCGGCTACACGAGCGCCATCGGCACCCGCGAACTACGGGACGCGATCGCTGGCCACTACCGAAAGTGGTACGGACTCGACGTGCCGCCCGAGCGGGTTGCGGTCACCACGGGCTCCTCCGGGGCGTTCACCCTCAGCTTTCTTGCCGCGTTCAACCCTGGGGATCGGGTGGCGCTCGCGAGCCCCGGATATCCCGCCTATCGCAATATTCTGACGGCTCTTGGTATCGAGGTTGTCACCATCCAGACCGGACCCGAGACCCGCTTCCAACCCACCCCGGCCCTGCTCGATGCCGCCCAAGCCGCCCACGGCCCCCTGCACGGGCTCATCCTCGCCTCACCCGCCAACCCTACGGGAACAATGACAAACCGCGCCGAGCTTGAAGCCCTCACCGGCTGGTGTGCAGCGCACGGTGTACGCCTCGTCAGCGATGAGATTTACCACGGCATTACCTACCCCGAACCCGGCGCAGCTGACCCCCGCGGTGTCAGCACCTGGGAAACCAACCGAAGCGGTCTCGTCATTAGCTCGTTCAGTAAGTACTGGGGCATGACCGGCTGGCGGCTCGGCTGGGCGCTCATGCCTGAGGACCTCACCGATGCGATGGAGGCTCTCGCTGGTAACTTCTCCCTGTGTCCGCCCGCACCCGCGCAATATGCGGCCCTCGGCGCGTTCACCGCCGAGACGTACGCGGAACGAGACGCTGTTGTTACCTCGTTCGCCCGAGCGCGTTCCCTTCTCCTCGCAGCCCACGACCGGCTGGGCTGGGGCATCGCAGCCCCCGCCGACGGGGCCTTCTACTACTACGCCGACCTGGGCGAGCAACTGGACCGCTGGGGAACGTCACGTGCGTACGCGCGGGCACTCCTGGATGCTGAGGGGGTGGCGCTCGTGCCAGGCACCGACTTTGACCCGCTTCATGGGCACCGAACCGTGCGGCTAAGCTTTGCCGCGGGGGAGACCGCCGTGGCCGCCGCGATCAAGCGAATCGTGCGGTTTCAGGAGTAAAGCGGGGGAGCGGGTTGCACGCATTCTGCGCGTCCGCGGCCTGTCGTTACCCGCCCGCTCGGATGCTAGTTTTACCGATATGAACCGGCTGATGTTCCCCGCTCCGCGTACGTCTCGGCGGTGAACGCGCCGAGGGCCGCATAGTGCGCGGGTGCGATCGGTTCGCTCGGCAGGGAACCCTTCCGTGCGGTGCGCCCAGCGTGGTGGTAATTAGGATGGGATGATGCAGATTCGACAGTTTTCCGCCGAGGACGAGGATGCCGTGGTTGACCTCTGGGTCGCCTGTGGGCTAACCCGGCCGTGGAACAATCCCCGGCTGGATATTGAGCGAAAGCTCCGGGTGCAGCCCGAACTGTTCCTGGTGGGGGAAATTGACGGGATGATTGTGGCCAGCGCGATGGGCGGGTACGACGGGCATCGTGGCTGGGTCAACTACCTCGCCGTCGCACCGTCACGGCGCGGCCAGGGGTGGGGGCGACTCATCATGGCCACCGTTGAGGAGGCCCTCCGCGCCACCGGTTGCCCCAAGCTCAATCTTCAGGTGCGCTCCGACAACACGGCAGCCATCGCGTTTTATGAGGCGCTCGGTTACGGCAGTGACGAGGTGGTGAGCCTGGGTAAGCGGCTCAAGACATCGTCGTTAGAGCCCGAATGACGACCTCGGTGCTCACCTCCAGGGTCACACTGTGCGCCGATTCGATCCGCGACACGATGGCCCTGCGCGGACCCATCAGCCATGCTTCGCTGGAGTAGAACGCATCCTCCTGGGCCCGGTGCTGTTCGAACGAGTCAAACGCTCGGATGAGGTAGGCCTCGTCGTGTCCTTCCTCGCGTACGAGAGACTTTCCCGCGGCACATACCCGGATGCCGGCGGCCTCGATCAGTGGGATTGACTCGCTCATCATGACCCGCACAAACTCGTCAATCTCACCCGGGACAATGCGATAGGTGCGGATTTCAACGATCATCCCCACAGCGTAGTGCTACGGGGATGATCGCCGGGCCCGCTACGCGGACGCCGCTGTGAGCGCCGTGAGCTCGTCACCGCTCAGGGTGAGTGCAGCGGAGGAGAGCAAGGCTGTCAGCTGATCAACCGTTCGTGCGCTGGCAATTGGTGCGACAACTGTGGGTTGCTGGCGCAACCAGGCGAGAGAGACGCTTGCCACCTCAACGTCGTGTGTTGCAGCGATGCTATCGAGTACGGCGAGCACCCGGGTGCCGCGCTGGTCGAGGTATTCGCGGGCCTGGCTGGCACGCGGGCTGTCGCTCGTGGTGTCTGACCGGTACTTGCCCGTGAGGAAGCCCTTGGCAAGCGAAAAGTAGGGGAGCACCCCCAGACCGTATCTCTCGGCCCGATCGCGAAGACCGTGCTCGAAGTCCCGCTCGACGAGGTTGTAGTGGGGCTGGAGCGCAACCGCGGGGTGAAGGCTGTTGTCCGTGGTGACCTGGAACCACTCGTCGATACGCTCGGGGGTGTAGTTGGAGATCGCCAGGTAGCGCACCTTCCCGGCATCCACAAGCTCAGAGAGGGCACCGACGCTGTCTGCGAGAGGAACACTCGGGTCGTCGAAGTGTGCGTAGTAGAGGTCGATGTGGTCGGTCTGGAGGCGGGCAAGGGAGGCCTCCGCGGCAGCCCGGATGGTCTCGGGTGCGAGGCCCGAGAAAGCGGGATGTGTGCTGACCTTGGTGGCAATGAGTACGTCATCACGGGTGCCCCGCCCGCTCAACCAGGAGCCAATCACCGTCTCGCTCTCGCCGCCCGTATGGCCCGGTGCCCAGTGCGAGTACCCATCGGCCGTATCGATCAGATTGCCGCCACCGGCCACAAAAGCGTCAAGCACGCTGTGTGACTCGGCCTCGCCCGCGGTCCAGCGGAAAACATTGCCACCGAGGGTGATTGGGAAGACGCGTAGATCGGACGAGCCGAGAGCGACGGGGGAGGTGATGGTGTCGGTCATGAGGGGGCGTTCTCCTGTTCGCATCGGTGACGGCACCGCTGCGGGAGAGCATCCGCTGGGCCACCCGGTGCCACATTCACTCACAATAATTACAGAGGGAAAACAATAATTCCCCCGAGTGACCTTGTGTTTCGCTGTGCATTCACCCGCACGGCCCAGCCTCGGGCATCGCACCACTCGGAGGAGCGGCGCGATGCCCGAGGCTTGTGGTTAGTCCGTGGCCCGGCGGCGACGCGCGGCGAAGAACCCGCCGCTCGCAAGCAGCGCAAGAGCGCTCCACAGGGCGAGAGAGACGTCAACACCCCCGGTCACGCTGAGCGTGCCCGACCCGGCCGCGTCGCCACCCGACCCGCCCGAAGCTGAGACAACCGTGACGGTTGTCCACCCCAGCACGGCCCCCGTGGCATCCAGAACCACGATCCGGTGGCTACCGAGTTCGGCTGTCGGGGGAATCTCTACCCGGGTCGAACCGGTCGCCGTGACCTGTGTCCAGCCGCCGAGCGACACCGGGGTGGAGTGCAGCCACACGCTGATCCACTCGTCGGCGTGTTCGGTGCCCGTGAATACCGTCACGGTGTCGCCCGGACGGGCGGTATCGGGGGCAACGGAGACCAGATCACGAAGGCTCTCCGTGAGCTGCCCATCCGTTGCCGGGCTGGGCTCCTCGGTGGGTTTCTCACTGCCCGGGTCCGTACCCGGGTCAACCGGCGCGACGGTGACTGTGAGGGGGATGCGCACGGTGGTGCCAGACTCTTTTCCGGTCAGTACGAACTCGCTCGCGGCCACGGCATCGACCGGGACCGTGACCCTCACCTGGCCCGTACCATCCACCACCGGGATTGCGGCAAATGTGGCGGTCGAACCCGTCCAGGACGCCGCCAACTCTGTTGTTTCCGGTGCGCCCAACGAGGTGAGGTTGAGGCCGCTCACCTCAAACTCCACGGTGTCGCCCGCCGCCACGGCGGAGGTGGGTGCCCCCGTGACCTTCGCCGCACGCGCCGTATAACTGGGAACGATTGGGGAGTTGGCGGTCAGGTACTCGATCCAGGCATCACGGTCAATCAAACCCGAGTCTCGGGTATCGGTGCCCTTCAGGAATTCGCGGAAGTTGTCGCCACCCTGGAGCAAGAAGCTGAAAGAGCCGATGCGGTAGGTGTCGGCGGCCACGAGTGGTTTGCCATCGATCCACACGCCCGTCACCCGGTCGCCCTGTGCGCGGCCATCGTCGTACGTGTATGACACGTTCTCGGACAGGCCCAGCTTGAGGAACGGGCGAGATGGCACCGTGCCGTCGGCGTTGAGCTGCCACTGCTGTTCCAGAACCGCCTTGAACTGTGCGCCCGTGAGCGACGTGGTCCAGAGGTTGTTCACAAACGGCAGCACCGCGTTGGCTTCTGCATACGAAACGGTTCCATCGGGTGCGTAGAAGAGTTCGGCGCGCAGGCCGCCGGGGTTGACCACGCCGATGTCGGCCCCGCCGCGATCTGTCGCGGACAGCGAAGAGACGAGCGAGTTGGCCACGAGATTGCCCAGCGTGGACTCGGCCGCACGGTTGTCACGCGTCCCGCCCGTGTAGGAGCCGCCCGTGTAGGAGCCACCCGAGTAGGCGGTGGTGATATCACCGGTAATCGAGCCCACCGGTACGCGACCGGTCACATCGGCTGCCGCCACCGCGGCATCCACAATCGTCTTCACCTCGGCCGCACGCGGATACGCAGCGATAAGATTCGCGTCGGCCACGGTTGTGCGGGGGACATTGCGGGCCGTATAGCCGGATACGGTGTTGTTCTCCGGGTTGACCGAGAGCACCACCTGGCCGATGTTTTCACCGTAACTACCGGTTTGCAGCACGGGGCGGGTGTTGGAGGTTCCCGGTATCGCCGCATCCCAGGCGTACTGCTTGTGTGTGTGCCCCGTGTAGATCACATCGACGAGTGGTGAGGTCGCGGTGACGACACGATTAAACATGCCGCCCGCGTCAAGCTCCTCGGCGAGGGTGGACCCCTCGGGCGTGCCCGCCCCGGCCCCCTCGTGGTACTCGGCCACGAGAACGTCTGCCTCACCGTTGGCCATATTGCCATCACTCAGCTGGGCGGCGACCCGGTTAACCGCATCCACCGGATCACCAAACGAGAGCGTGGCGATACCGCCGGGGGAGACGAGTGTGGGGGTCTCCTCGGTGACCGCGCCGATGACCCCGACGGTGAGCCCGCCACGGTCAATCAGCTCGTATTCGGGGAGCGCGGGTGTCTCAGTGCCCGTCTGATAGACGTTGGCACCCAGGTAGGGGAACTGTGCGTTCTTCGTGGCCCCCGAGCCGACCACCCGGTCGGTGAGGTCGGTAAACCCGGCGTCGAACTCGTGGTTGCCCACGGCGCTCGCAGCCAGGTCGAGGGCGTTAAGCACGTCGATTGTCGGCTGATCGCGCTGTGAGGAGGAGGCAAAGAGGGAGGCTCCAATATTGTCGCCGTCGGAGAGTAATACAGAGTTATTCTCGCCGTTCTCCGCACGTAACTGCTCAATCGTGCCCGCAAACTTGACAGTGTTGGCATCAATACGGCCATGGAAATCGTTGATGTTCAGCAGATTCAGCTTCACGTCGGCGGCCTCGAATTGCACGCCCACCACGATGGGATCGTGGTCGCTCGACCGGTACGGTGACTCGTTATAGAAATTTGTGAGGTTGTAGTTGTATCGGCTGTACTCCAGAGCGATTGACTCTCCCGAGTTGATATTCCAGATGTCCACACCCGTCACGGCCGTGTACGCCGCGGGGGAGGCGAGAATGTGGTCAAGCGATCCGCTTGCGCCGCTGAACGAGTAACTGTACTTACCACTCGTGGCCCCCAGATCAACGTATCCCCTGTCGGTGAGGGCGATAATGGGGTCTTCCTGGCTGTACGCGTTGAAGTCGCCGATCAGGAACACCCGGTCGGTGTCCCACTCGTCCTGTAGCGTCTGTGAAAAGTCGGCGAGGGCGTTGGCCTGGGCCACTCGGGATGCGTTGGATGCGCCCTGGCCGTCGCCGGTATCCGCGTCTGCCCCCGAGCCGGAACCCTTCGATTTGAAGTGGTTCACAATGGCGATGAAGGTTGCACCGTCGGGTTTTCCGGCGGCGGCAAACTCCTGGGCGAGCGGTCGGCGTGCGTTGTTAAACGCCGTGCCATCGGCCAGGATGCGGGAGCTTCCCACCGGTTGTACAGCGTCCTTTTTGTAGATGAAGGCGGTACGGATGACGTCCTCGTTTGCGGGGAGCGCCGTTGGCGAGGCCACAAACTCCCAGACGTTGCTGCCCGCGGCCGTGTTGAGGGCCGCCGTGAGGGTGCCGAGTGCGGAGTCGCGGTTCCGGCCGAAGACGGCCGAATTCTCGATCTCCTCCAGCGACACGACCTCAGCGTTGAGGCCGTTGATGGCCGCAACGATTTTGGCCTGCTGGCGCGCCAGGTTGGCGGCGTCGGCCGCTCCGCGTGCGTCGCAGCCCGTGTTGACGGTGATCGGGTTCTTCTCCCGGTCGGTGTAGAACGAGCACCCGCTGACGGTGTCACCTGTCGTGGTGAAGTAGTTCAGTACGTTGAAGCTGGCGATCTGGATATCGCCACCCACGGCGCGCGGGGCGTCGGTGCGGACGTTACTGAAGGATGCCGGCTGCACGCTGGCCGCATTGCCTGCGGTCAGCTGAGTGGTTGGCTGGAACTTCCACGTGCTGTTGCGGTAGTCAAAGATCACGGCACCCGTGAAGGTGACATCCGCGCCCACGCTGAGGGGTGTGTCGGGTGTCAGGTAGGGCAGCGCGATGCCCTGATTGGCCGCGCTGAGGAAGTTGGTGGTGGCGCCATCGTCGAGCACCACGCCACGCGCAGCGTTTTCCGCTACCGCGGCGGTGTAGGCGCTGGTCGTGGGGCGGGCGACTTCAGTGGGGGTGAGCAGCGGTGTTGAGCCGGCCGCGAGACCGATCTCGCCGTACTGGTTGGTGGTGTAGGTGCTGCTCACGGTGAACTCGCCCCGGGGTGCCAGGAGCATCCCCTCCAGCGTCTCGCGCTCGGCGGAGGCGCGGGGCAGGGAGACCGCGGCTGGCGTGGGGGCGGTCACGCTTTCCGAGAGCGTGGTCAGGCCGGAGCCCCCTGTCACGGTGATCTGGGTGAGGTCATAGTACTCGCTCACCTCGCCGGTGACCTCCACGTAGTCGCCGACGGCAACAGAGCCGACGGTCGAGTTTGAGAACACAAAGAGCGCGTCGGAAGCCGTATGGGTGGCATCAATCGTGCCACCGGTTCCCGGAGTCTGGATGTAGTAGCCGTTGTAGCCGCCCGTGGGATAGCTGGCCGTCACCACGCCGCGCGTCGTGACGGTTTGCCCGGCGAGGGGTGAGGCTGCCCCGGTGCCCTGAATCGCGGTGATGGCAACGGGGGTTCCCGGTCCGGGAGTACCCGGATCTGGCGTGCCGGGGTCTGGCTGGCCCGAGCTCTGCGGTGTGATGGTGGCCGGATGTGTCAGGTCGGCCTGATTGTTGTCGCTGTCGATAAACTCGGTGCGAGCGAGCGAGTTGGGCGTGCTGTTGGGGTCCGTGACGGGCGCCACCGCCCCCTCAAACGAGGTGGCACCGCCGTAGCCGACAAAGTCAACCACGTGCTCGGTGCCGGAGACATTGCCGACCGGTGGGTTGAGTTTGTCGGTTGTGTCGGCGAGGAAAACCTGGCCCGTTGTTCCCGACGGGTTGATCGTGACCGCGGCATCCGCGGTGGGCAACTCGGCCCCCACGCTGCCGTTACCGGGCATCGAGACGAGATAGTAGCCCCTGGCCGGAATACTGCCGCTGAGGGTGCCGACGCCGCTGGCGGGGGCGACGCTCGTGGCGGCACGGTACTGGAGCGACCAGCCGCTGAGAGACACAGCGGTGTCGGTGGGGTTGTAGAGTTCCACAAATTTCTGTGCGTAGGCTGCACCGGCGCTGCCTGCCTTGAGGTAGAGCTCGTTGATGATCACCCCCGTTCCCGCGGTTGTGGCCATCGCTGGCGTTGCGGCGAGTGGGCCAGTAATAAGGCTCACGGCGAGCGCCGTTGCGAAGGCTTTTCGGGATGTTATCCACTGGGGGCGGGACATAGATCTCCTCGTGTCTGAGACAGGGTGCAACGCCAACGCTAGGGAGCGTGTCTGTCTCATCGGCTAACCCAACATTGCGCTGCGGTAAACAGACTATGAGTTCAGTCGTCGTCGCGTCGAATTGTGGGTGTCTCCTTTCCGTAACCTTCTCGTAGCGCCGATATCCACCGGGGCTTTCCGCCGGAACAGAGCTGACATTCCGGTTTTCAGTTGGGGTCGGCCGCACTCGCTGAATGTGGCAGCCCCACCGAGAACCGCTACAGGGGTGGTCGTGTGGGGGAGTCTTTTTCGCCACGGGGGTGCCATCCCACACGTAGAATAATGGTCTGCCCATCCGTGAGAGACAGGAAAACTATGCCCACACAGTCGGACCAGGCCTCTCCCACCCCGCACTCCGCGGATACGCACGATCTCATCCGCGTGCAGGGTGCCCGCGAGAACAATCTGAAGAATGTCAGCATCGAGATTCCTAAGCGCCGGTTGACGGTTTTCACGGGTGTCTCCGGCTCGGGCAAGAGTTCGCTTGTTTTTGGCACGATTGCCGCGGAGTCGCAGCGGATGATTAACGAGACCTATAGCTCCTTTGTGCAGGGTTTTATGCCCAACCTGGCCCGCCCGGATGTTGACCTGATGGAGGGTCTGACCACGGCCATCATCGTGGACCAGGAGCGGATGGGGGCCAACTCCCGCTCCACGGTGGGCACCGCTACCGATGTCAACGCGATGCTACGGATCGTGTTCAGCCGGTTGGGTGAGCCGCACATCGGATCACCGCAGGCATTCTCCTTCAACGTCGCGTCGGTCAGCGGGGCCGGCGCGGTCACGCTGGAGCGCGGTGGAAAGACGGTCAAGGAGCGCCGCAGCTTCACGATCACGGGCGGTATGTGTCCGCGATGTGAGGGGATGGGCACCGTGAACGACATCGACCTGACCCAGCTGTACGACGACTCTAAATCCCTGGCGGAGGGGGCGCTCACCATCCCGGGCTATACCGCCGACGGGTGGGGGGTGCGCATCTTTACCGGCTCTGGTTTTCTTGACGCGGATAAGCCGATCCGCGACTACAGCGAGAAGGAGCTTCACGACTTCCTCTACCGCGAGCCGATCAAGGTGAAGGTGGGGGACATCAACATGACCTATGAGGGGCTGGTACCCAAGGTTCAGAAGTCTTTCCTGGCCAAAGACCGCGAGGCGATGCAGCCCCACATCCGCGCTTTTGTGGACCGGGCCGTCACGTTCACCACCTGCCCCGAGTGTGGCGGTACCCGGCTCAACGAGGGTGCTCGGTCCTCACGCATTGGCGGTATTAACATCGCGGAGGCCTGTGCCATGCAGATCAGTGATCTGGCTGCCTGGGTCCGCGGTCTGGATGAGCCGTCCGTGGCCCCGCTGCTGGCTGCGCTCCGAGACACCCTTGACTCGTTTGTGGAGATCGGCCTGGGCTACCTATCGCTGGACCGTCCGGCGGGCACTCTCTCCGGTGGTGAGGCCCAGCGCACCAAGATGATCCGTCACCTGGGCTCCTCGCTGACCGATGTTACCTACGTCTTTGATGAGCCGACGATCGGCCTTCACCCGCACGATATCGAGCGAATGAATACGCTGCTGCTACAGCTGCGTGACAAGGGTAATACGGTGTTGGTGGTGGAGCACAAGCCGGAGATGATCGCGATTGCCGACCATGTTGTTGACCTCGGCCCCCGGGCGGGGACGGCGGGCGGTGCCATCTGCTTTGAGGGTACGGTGGCGGGGCTCCGATCCAGCGATACCCTCACGGGCCGCCACCTCGATGATCGGGCCACGCTCAAAGAAAGCGTGCGTGCCGCTACCGGGGCCCTGGAGATTCGGGGAGCGACGGCCAATAATCTGCGCGAGGTGGATGTGGACATCCCGCTCGGGGTGCTTGTTGTGGTGACCGGTGTTGCGGGCTCCGGCAAAAGCTCCCTCGTGCACGGGTCTATTCCCGCCGGTGAGGGGGTTGTGTCGATTGATCAGGGCGCGATTCGCGGTTCTCGGCGGAGCAACCCCGCAACGTACACCGGGCTGCTCGAACCGATTCGTAAGGCGTTTGCCAAGGCAAACGGTGTCAAGCCGGCTCTGTTCAGCGCTAACTCTGAGGGGGCCTGCCCCAATTGCAACGGTGCGGGTGTGATCTACACCGATCTGGGGGTGATGGCCAGCGTGGCCTCCCCCTGTGAGGTGTGTGAGGGGAAGCGGTTCCAGGCCTCCGTGCTGGAGTACCACTTTGGCGGGCGCGATATCAGTGAGGTGCTTGCCATGTCGGTGGCCGAGGCGGAGGCGTTTTTCGGCGAGGGGGAGGCCCGGATGCCAACGGCACACGCCATCCTGGCCCGCCTCGTTGACGTGGGGTTGGGCTATATCAGCCTCGGTCAGCCGCTCACCACGCTGTCTGGCGGTGAACGTCAGCGGCTCAAGCTTGCGAACCAGATGGCGGAGAAGAGCGCAATCTACGTGCTTGACGAGCCCACTACCGGTTTGCACCTGGCCGATGTGGAGAATTTGCTCGGTCTGCTGGATCGTCTTGTAGATTCCGGTAAATCAGTTATTGTCGTGGAGCACCACCAGGCGGTCATGGCGCATGCGGATTGGATTATTGACATTGGTCCGGGAGCTGGGCATGAGGGTGGTCGGGTGGTCTTCGAGGGTACTCCCGCCGACCTGGTGGCCGCACGTTCCACCCTCACGGGTGAGCACCTCGCCACCTACGTGGGGGCGTAACGGGGTGGGCCAGGTGAGCGGGCGGCGGCGAAGCCCCGAGGTGCAAGGATAGACGGGTGAGCAACAGCACCCCACTCCAGTCCCTCATCACGAGCCTCCGAGCCGACGGTGCCGATCCCGATGCCACCTTTGAGGCGTTTACAGAATGGGCGCAGTCCACCGGTATCTCTCTCTACCCGGCGCAGGAGGAGGCGCTGATGGAGATCGTGTCGGGTTCTAACGTCATCCTCTCCACGCCCACGGGCACGGGTAAATCGCTTGTTGCGATGGGTGCGCATTTCGCCGCACTCGTCACGGGGGAACGCAGCTACTACACAGCCCCCATCAAGGCGCTCGTGAGCGAGAAATTTTTTGCGCTCGTCGCCGCGTTTGGGGCGGATAACGTGGGCATGGTTACGGGCGATTCGTCCGTGAACTCGGAGGCTCCCATTATCTGCTGCACCGCCGAGATTCTCGCCAATGAGGCACTCCGCTACGGTGACGAGGCCAACGTGGGTCAGGTGGTGATGGATGAGTTTCACTACTACGCCGATCCGGATCGCGGCTGGGCCTGGCAGGTACCGCTGCTCATGATGCCGCACACGCAGTTCATCCTGATGTCGGCCACACTCGGCGATGTGACCGAATTATCCGCCGATCTTACCCGACGCACCAAGCGGCCCACGGCCGAGGTCACGGGCTCAACCCGTCCGGTTCCGCTCGCCTACGACTACGCCACCACCCCCGTGCAGGAGACCATTGAGGAGCTCATGCATGCGGATCGTGCGCCCATCTACGTGGTGCACTTCGCCCAAGCGGCCGCGGCCGAGCGGGCCCAGTCACTCACGAGCCTCAAACTCATCAGCCGTGAGCAGCGCGACGAGATCGCCGAGGCAATTGGCGAGTTTAAGTTCACGACCGGCTTCGGGAAGACGCTCTCTCGCCTCGTGCGTTCCGGGATTGGCGTACACCACGCGGGGATGCTGCCCCGGTACCGCCGCCTGGTGGAGCAGCTGGCCCAGCGCGGTTTGATGCGTGTGATCTGCGGTACGGACACGCTTGGCGTTGGGATCAACGTGCCCATCCGCACGGTGCTGCTGAGCGGTCTTACGAAGTACGACGGTGTGAAAATGCGCCAGCTGAACGCCCGTGAGTTCCACCAGATCGCTGGCCGCGCGGGTCGGGCAGGGTACGACACTGCCGGCGATGTGGTGCTCCAGGCTCCCGAGCACGAGATTGACAACCTCAAAATGATCCAGAAGGCCGGGGATGACCCGAAAAAGAAGCGGAAGATCATCCGTAAGAAGGCCCCGCAGGGTTTTGTCTCGTGGGGGGAAGCGAGCTTTGAACGGATTATTCACGCGCAACCCGAAACGCTCATGAGCACTATGACGATCACTCACTCGATGATCCTCAACGTGATTGGTCACGGTCGCGAGGCGTTTGAGCGGGTGCGCGCTCTCGTCTTTGATAACCACGAGTCGCCCACCCGGCAGTTTGAGCTGGCCCGCCGTGCGATCGCGATTTACCGCACCCTGCGCGCCGCCGGAATTGTGGAGCAGTATCGGGACGCTGACGGCGCGATGCAGTTTCGTCTCACGGTTGATCTCCAGGCCAATTTTGCCCTCAACCAGCCGCTCTCCCCGTTTGCCATTGCGGCGCTCGAACTTCTCGACGAGGAGGAGGCTACCTATCCGCTCGATGTGATCTCGGTGATTGAGTCCACGCTCGAGGACCCGCGTCCTATCATTGGCGCGCAGCAGTTCATCGCGCGCGGTGAGGCGGTCAACGCTATGAAGGCGGAGGGCATCGAATACGACGAGCGGATGGAGCTGCTCGACGCGGTCACGCACCCCCAGCCCCTCTCGGAATTGCTGGCGGCAGCCTTTGAACTGTACGCGGCCGAACGCCCCTGGGCGCGCGACTTTGAGCTGCGTCCCAAGGCGGTCGTGCGTGATATGTACGAGCGGGCTATGACCTTCACCGAGTACGTGTCGTTCTACAAGATTGCCCGCTCCGAGGGGTTGGTCTTGCGCTACCTGTCGGATGCCTACCGCGCGATCAGCCAGACCGTCCCGGACGAGAAGAAAAACGACGAGCTGCGGGACATCATTGAGTGGCTCGGTGAACTTGTGCGGCAGGTGGATTCGAGTCTGCTGGACGAGTGGGAGGAGCTTGCGCATCCCGACCCGGAGAAACACGCGGCCGACTCGGTGGCTCTGCCCCCGCCGCCGCGCAATATCCTCAGCAACCGCCGCGCGTTTCTGGTGCTTGTGCGTAACGAAATGTTCCGCCGGGTGCAGCACGCCGCTTATGACCGCTTCGCGGAACTGGGCGAGTTAGACGCCGCCAGCGGTTTTGACGCCGACGCCTGGGCGGACGCGCTTGACGAGTACTACGAGGAGTACGACACGCTGGGCAGCGGCCCCGATGCGCGCGGGCCGCAGATGCTCGTGATTGATGAGAGTGCGGCCGAGTCTGAGCGTGTCTGGCGGGTGCGTCAGATCTTTGACGACCCCGCAGGTGACCACGACTGGGGTATCCGGGCCGAGGTGGACCTGGCCGAGTCGGTCGAGGCCGGTGAGGCGGTTGTGCGGGTGACCGGCGTGGGGATGTTCTAACCAGCACGAGTTGGGTGTGCGTGTTACGTCCGGCTGCGTGTCGAGTCCGGGGCGGTGTCGGCGGCTGCGGGATGTGTGGCCCGCGCGTCCTCGACCGTCATGCCTGACACGAACGCGGCTAACCCCCTCCGCGAGGGCATTGCCCAGACGGACACGATTGTGACCACAACAAACACCCCCACGAGGAGGGTGCTGCCCGGAAACTCAAACGAGGTGAGAATCAGGTAGCCCCCGATCCCGAACCCCCAGCGCAGCGGCCGGGCGATAATCGCAGGAAGTGGTCCGGTGCGCCCCCGCAGCATCACGGCGTGTTCGCCGATTGTCGCTCCGGTGGCGAGAATAACCACGAGCTGTAACGCCGCGGGTACCGCCCCCAGCAGGAGAGTGTCAACGCGGGGGTCGAGTTGGCCGATGGGAATATCCACCACGTAGAGTTCCCAGGCCCGCCATACGATGTTGACCGCGAATCCCACCAGGGTGACCACGAGCAGATCGCAGACCATGCCGAGCAGGCGGCGTCCGGCGGTCACCGGGCGCGGATCCTCCACTCGCAGGCGCACACCGCCCCGGCGGCGCACAACCAGCATGGCCACAAGCGAGCCCAGCAGCGCACCCATCGTGTTGGTGATGAGGTCGTCCACATCGAATAGGCGGTAGGCACAGGGGAAAATCCCCCATACGCCCGTGGCCTGGGTGATCTCGATAAACAGTGAGGCAAGAAAACCGCCGACCGTGGCCACAACGACCCCGCGGTGGAACATACTGCGCAGCATAAATCCGAGGGGTATAAACAGTGCAACATTGAAGCCCAATTGCAGGATAGCGGGGTTGCGTATCAGATCGCCCAGACTGCCGTGTGGGTACGTCGCAATATCGTCGAGAGAGGCAAACGGTACGGTTTGGATGCTGGAGCAGTGATAGCCGTTCGTGCTGGGCAGGGGGAGCAGCGTGTAGGTCCAGAGAGCCAGCACGTAGATAACGAGCGCAAACCATCCGGTAAGCCACCAGAATCCGAGGACGCCGCGGCGTCGATAGCTGATCGCGATGAACGGGACGAGGAGAACGACGGCGAGCATTGATCCGAAGAGGATGGCGAGCACGCCCGGTATGATGGGGTCTGTCACCGCCCCTACACTACCCGCCTCGGTTGGGGTGCTTCCACCCGGTACTCGGGGCAGACGGGCACTCCGTTCGATGAGAGGGCGGCATGATCAGGGCACTAGCGCAGAATCCAACTGACGGAATCAATCTCTCCTACGAGGTTGACGGGCCGACGACGGCCCCCACGGTGCTTCTCCTTCACGGATCGTGCCTGAGCGCGGCGAGCTGGCGCGGCCTTGGCTATGTGCGGGCCCTGCGTGAGGTATATCGGGTCGTCGCCCTCGACCTGCGGGGGCACGGCCGGAGCGATAAACCGCACACTCCCGAGGGGTACGGTACTGACCGGTTTCTCGGTGATATTCAGGCCCTACGGGAGGCCATCGGTGGTGGCACTCTCAACATTGTGGGCTACTCGGTCGGCGCGCGCTTGGGTCTGGAACTCGCGGCCCAACAGCCCGAGTCGGTGGGCAGCCTCACCCTGCTGGGCGGCACGAGCGCCCCCCTGCGAGGTCAGGTGGGTACAGTCTTTTTCCCCGGGTATCGAGAGGCCCTGCTGGGCGGGGGGATGCCCGCGTTCATTGAGGGGTGGGAGGCGCGTCGCGGTGTGCCACTCGACGCCTCGACCCGGGCCGTTTTTCTCCGCAACGACCCGCTCGCCCTCGCCGCGTACTTCGCACGCAGTGAGGACGAGGTGGGCGTTCCAGATGCCGTGCTCACCCGCATCCACACGCCCACCCTGTGGCTGGCAGGCTCCGAGGATCACCCGCGCCTGGAACAGTCACGCCGTGCCGCCCGTGTGATGGGCGCGGAGTGCATCACGCTGCCGGGGCGAACGCACTCCTCAACCCTGTTCCCCGCTGAGCCTGTCCTTGACAGTATCCGCCCCTTTCTGGCACGGGCAATCGTTGCCGAGCCCGCGCTGCCCTATCGCGCCGCCACCCCGCGGACAAGCCCCTCGTCAACTGATAC
The DNA here is from genome assembly GCF_006716695.1 of Klugiella xanthotipulae. Taxonomy (GTDB): domain Bacteria; phylum Actinomycetota; class Actinomycetes; order Actinomycetales; family Microbacteriaceae; genus Klugiella; species Klugiella xanthotipulae. The sequence goes on along the minus strand of NZ_VFPN01000003.1, from coordinate 568,905 downwards.
CCACAGCGCCTAGACTGCCCCCATGGGCGGAGCGGTAGAGCACGAGGCGCACAATCGACTGATTCTGGTTACGGGGGCCACCGGGTATATCGGCGGTCGCTTGGTACCCCTCCTGCTGGCCGCCGGGTACCGGGTCCGCGTCTTCGTGCGCGATCCGGTTAAACTCACCGATGTTCCCTGGGCCGAACGTGTTGAGGTCGCAACAGGCGACCTCCTCGATCGGGACTCTGTCCGCGCAGCATGCACCGATGCACACGTCGTCTATTACCTCGTGCACTCGATGGGGGCTGTCGGTCGTGCCGACAGCTTTGAGGTCACCGAGACCCGTGCTGCTCGCACCCTTGCGGCCGCTGCCCACGACCGAGGTGTGCGGCGTGTCGTTTACCTCGGTGGACTCCACCCGGAGGATGCTCGCCTCTCCAGACACCTTCGTTCCCGCGCCGCTGTGGGCGATACCCTCCGTGACGCCCCCGTTCCCGCGGTGGTGCTCCAGGCTGGTGTGGTCATCGGCTCGGGCTCCGCATCCTTCGAGATGATCCGCCACCTCACCGACGTGCTGCCCTGGATGCCCGCCCCGCGCTGGGTGAACAACCACATCCAGCCCATCGCGATCCGTGACGTGCTTTACTACCTGGTGGCCGCTGCGGCGCTACCGGGGAATCTCAACCGCACTCTCGACATTGGCGGTCTGGATGTGCTCACCTACGGTGAAATGATGAACGGCTACGCTGCCGAAGCCGGGCTCCCGCGCCGACATATCCTCGCGCTACCGGTGCTCACCCCGCGACTCGCCGCCCACTGGGTAAACCTGGTCACCCCCATTCCGCGGCGGCTCGCCATGCCCCTCGTAGAATCGCTCCAAAACGACTGTGTGATGGCCAATCACGCCATTGATGCCGTCATCCCGCCACCCGAGGAGGGGCTCACCCCCTATCGCCGTGCCGTGCGACTCGCTCTCGGTAAAATGCGTACCGGCCAGGTGGACACTAGTTGGCGCAACAGTGAAGTCTTGGGTGCCCCCAGTGATCCGCTACCGAGCGACCCAGACTGGGCCGGGTACACGGTCTACACCGATGTCAAGCAGCGCGATACCAGCGCAACCCCCGCGGATCTTTGGCGCACGATCGAAGGTATCGGCGGTGACCGTGGCTGGTACTCCTTCCCCCTTGCCTGGGCGCTGCGTGGCTGGGCTGACAAGCTGGTCGGCGGGGTGGGGCTGCGCCGCGGTCGCCGTGACCCTGATCGGCTCCAGACGGGGGACGCCCTGGACTTTTGGCGTGTCGAATACCTCGACCGGGGGCGCACCCTCCGCCTCCGCGCCGAGATGCGTGTCCCCGGTCGAGCCTGGTTAGAGATGACCGTGCAGCCGACCCCGACTGGCTCCCACTATCACCAGCGGGCCGTCTTTTTCCCACGGGGGCTGTGGGGACGTCTCTACTGGTACAGCATCCTGCCCTTCCACGGTGTGATCTTTAGCGGCATGGCCAACCGCATCACGGCCACGGCACGCGCCGAGACAATGCCTGAGTCCGCTTCTCGGTAACACCGGCCGGAGAACATCTGCGCACTTGCACATATATCGAATATATGTTCGAATAACTGCATGAGATGGGTAGAACAGAACGTCACCGCTGAAGAGACAGACGCGCTTCCCGGCCTGGCACGCCTCAATAACCTGGTCCGTTCGGTGCGTACCCCAGAGTTTGCGGGTATGGTTTTCCACGAGATCCTGGCCAAGAGCGCGCTCAACCGCGTCCCCGGCCAGTCGCGAATGCCCTTTGGGTGGACAATCAACCCCTTTCGGGGCTGCTCGCACGCCTGCGTATACTGCTTCGCCCGGCCCACCCACACCTACCTCGCCCTGGACTCCGGCCACGACTTCGATTCACAGGTGATCGTCAAAGTCAATGTGGCAGAGGTGCTCCAGCGAGAGGTTCACAAACCCACGTGGGGTCGCCATCCCGTTGCCCTCGGCACAAACACCGACCCGTATCAGAGAGCCGAGGGGCGCTACGCCCTCATGCCGGGAATCCTGGATGCGCTTGCCGGTTCGGGCACACCCCTCTCGGTCCTCACGAAGGGCACCCTTCTGCGCCGGGACCTGCCCCTGCTCGCCGACGCCGCTGAACAGGTTCCGGTAGATATCGCTATGTCGATCGCGATCTTCGACGATGGGCTTCAGCAGTCGATTGAGCCGGGTACCCCCACGACGTCCGCGCGGCTTGCTACCGTGTCCGCCGCGCGCGCGGCCGGACTCGACTGCGCTGTCTTTATGATACCGATCCTGCCCTATCTGACGGATAGTGTCGCACACCTTGATGAGGCGTTGGGCCGTATTCGTGCGGCCGGAGCCACCAGCGTGATGTATGCCGGCTTGCACCTGCGGCCCGGTGTGAAGGAGTGGTTTCTGCTCTGGCTGGAGCGGGAGCATCCCGAACTGGTGGAGCGCTATACCCGACTCTATCCGGGTACCGCTGCCTACGCGCCGAAGGAGTACCGAAACTGGCTCGCTGCCCGTATCGCGCCGCTCATCCGTAAGCACGGCCTGGAGCGCGGTGAGGAAGACCCGGCAACGGGTGGGGTCCGTTCTCGCGCCCTACGGCCGCGCGAGCTGGCTGCCGCGATCCCCAGCTTCGCTCCGACCCCGCAGCCCATGCTGTTCTAGATCGCGGGAAGATTTCATTGGTGCCCGGAGGCGTACCAGCCGCGTTTAGGCAGGCCATACCCCAGAACTTCCGCGGCGGTGGCTCGATACCAGGTGGGTGTCGATCATCCCAATTGCCTCCATCAGCGCATACATCGTGGTTGGCCCCACAAACGAGAAGCCCCGAGAACGTAGTGCCTTGGAGAGTGCTACGGACTCCTCTGACCGCGTGGGAATTTCGCTCCAGCTGGTGGGTGCAGGGGTGGTCTTGGGCTGGAATGACCACACCAGATCTACGAGGCCCTCCGCCTCTCGTAGCCGGAGCGTAGCGTTCGCGTTCGCGATCGTGGCGCGAATCTTGAGCCGGTTGCGGATAATGCCGGGGTTGCGCATCAACTCCTCGACCTGTTCCTCCGTGAACGCGGCAACCGTCTCGGGGTGAAAGTCGGAGAATACCTCCCGAAAGACGGGCCGTTTGCGCAGGATAGTGGCCCACGAGAGTCCCGCCTGGAAGCCCTCCAGGCAGATGCGCTCAAGCATTCCCTGCTCGTCTCGCACCGGCATCCCCCACTCGGTGTCGTAGTAGTCCCGGAGCATCGGGTCGGATGCGGCCCAGGCAGGTCGGGCGAGTCCGTCATCGCCCACAATTGTGTCCGTCATTGGTGGTCTTTCGTTGGGTGTTCGTGTGGCGGTTGTGGAGGGGGCAATCTAGAAGAGGCGCTCTGATGACGCTTCTTCGGGCTCCTCCAGGTTGAGCAGGAAGCGCTTGCGTTCTAACCCACCCGCGTAGCCCGTGAGGCTGCCGTTACTGCCCACCACGCGGTGGCACGGTACCACGATGCTCAGCGGGTTGCTTCCGACGGCACCACCAACCAGGCGCGCCATGGTGGGGGAGCCCAGCTCGCGTGCGATCTGACCGTAGGTCACGGTCTCCCCAAACGGGATACCGGCGAGAATAGCCCAGACGCTGCGTTGAAACTCGCTGCCGATGGGTGCCGTCGTGAGGTCAAACGTGGTGCGCAACCCGGCAAAATACTCGGCCAGTTGCCGCACCGGTTCGGCGAAGCCTCCGTCCGAGGCTAATGGCACGAGTTCACCAAACGTTGAGGTGTCCGGGTTGGTCCAGTGGTCGGGGAAGTAGATCCCCACGAGCGCATCGCCGTCCACAACGAGGGTGAGGTTTCCGATGGGTGAGGCGTATAGCGCGTGTCGAGTGGTCATCTGCTTTTCTTTCTTGTGCGCGGGAACAAGCCGGTCACTCTGTAGACGTGCGGTCGAGCCCTGGCGTGAGGTGCGCATTCTGGTCGGGGTCACGATGTTCTCCTTACGGTGTCGGCGTCACCGCGCTGTGCGTGCCGGTTACGGCACACTCCGGTGAAATGATGACGGCGCGGTGAGCGGTCGCGATGGCTTCGGTCACGGGTTCACCCGTGAAAAGCGCCAGGGCGAGTGCCGCGCTGAAGGTGTCACCAGCCCCAACGGGAGAGACGCGTTCGCCCTCGGTGAGCGGCCGTGTGGGGACGTGGGTGAGTCCGTCGGGGCCCACGAGGGTGGCTCCACGTTTGTTCTGTGTGACCACCAGGTTGGTGCGAGGGGCGTGCCGCTGCCAGGATTGTGCCCGGCGCACGGCATCTGGGTAGTCCTCGTCCGAGAGCACCACGAGGTCGAAGAGCGAGAGCAGTCGCTCGGCGCGACCCAGGGCACTCTGGTGTACGAGGCCGTCGGCATCACAGCGCCGCATATACCCCTGGGGTAACAGGACAGTGAGACAGCCGGGGGAGGTCGCCTGGATGACGGAGGCGACGTACTCGTGGGGCATGAGCGGAGTGAGTGGCGTGACAAAAAGAATATTGGCCGCTGCGATTGCGGCACGGGCCGCGGAGCTGAGCGCTCCCGGCACGTTTTCGGTCGCACCGTGGCAGTACTGCACACGACGGTCAGCTGCAACGATGTTCTCGTAGCGCAGCGAAGCGCCATCGCGCGGCGGATCCACCAGCGTGAGGCCGTCGGCGCAGTGGAGGAAGTCACGAGCGTAGGGGGCCACAATTGCGGAGTCGATGCCATCGTGACGGTGCAGGTAGTGTGAAATGTAGGCGGCGGAGGACCCCCAAGTGAGGGTGTGCTGTCCGTCGATCACATTCTCGTCAATGCAGACGTCGCCAACGATTGCGATGCGCGGAGGGGGGGTAGAAGAGCTCATGGGTAGCCCCCAGCCTAATCGGCGGATCATTATCGGGCGAGTTTCTCAGCTGAATCTCATTCTCCTCTCCGCGGTTGCGGCGAGACCGGCGGCGTTTTGGTCACGGTAGTTGTGTGGGTTCTCACCCAGTACCGCTCGAAAATCCCGGGTAAAGTGCGCCTGGTCGGCGTATCCGAGTGAGGCAGCCAGTTCGGAAAGGGCGGGTGGACGCACGTCCCGTAGCCGGTGTGCCGCCTCCCGCAACCGAAACCCCTGGATCACCCACTTGGGTGTCACTCCGATGTGCTCCCGCAGCAGCCTCTGGAGTGTGCGTGGCGAGACGTGGGCGGCTGCGGCCAGTGCCTCGACCCGCAACAGCGTGGGGTCATCTCGTACACGGTCAATGATCTGGTTCACCTGTGTCCGCTCGCGTGCCGCCTCAGCCGACCACAGGGCCGCCCGTCCGCGTAGCCAACTCTCGATCACGGCAACGCAGGCATCGTTGTTTTCGCTCCGCGCACGAATCGTCTCTGCCAGGGCGAGGCTGGCCGGGTCAGTGAGTGGAAACTGGGTATTGAGGATGCTGTGGGCGGAACTGCCGAGAAGTGCGCGTGCCGCCCCCGGCCGCAGCAGTGCGCCGATGGCCCAGCCCGTTCCGCTGAGCGCGTGGAGGCGGAGGTGGTTGACGGCACCGTGCAGACCGCAGGAATCAGCATCCACGACCAGGTTGGTTGCCGGAAATTGCAGTACACGCTGCGTAACTTCTGCTCCTCGTGGGAGTGACCACCGTGGAATCCAGAAGTGGGTGACCACCTCGGCAAGATCGGCGGCGGGCAGTACACGGTTGATCGTGACCATGGGGGCACCCTCGGACGGGTTGATCAGGCCCTTGCTACTGGGCCGCTCAGATTCGTGTCGCATTCGTTCAAGAATAGGGCCGGGAATCGGCACTAGCGTGATGCGTATGGACCCTATTATTTATGTGATCTATATCGCGGCCACTCCCGAGCGGGTCTGGCGCGCATTTGTTGACGACGTCGATGTCCGTGCCGTCTGGTGGGGGTGCGTGCTGCGCACCACGCTGCAACCCGGTACCGGGTATGAGTATGTGGGGCCGGGCGCGGATGGTGACGAGACCGTGCACGTTTGGGGAGACATCCTGGAGGCTACCCCGGGGGAGCGCCTTGTGATGACCGAGCACCCCGGGCCCAGCTACAACCCCGAGGGCGCGGAGCGCAGCAGCCGGATGGTTTTCACGATGGACGCGGTGACGAGCCACCTCACCAAGCTCACCGTGCTGAACGATCAGTGGAGTGAGGCCCATCCCGGCTACGAGGAAACCAAGGACACCTGGCCCCTCCTCATGAGCAGCATCAAGTCGTACGTCGAGACGGGGTCGGCGCTGTCTTTCGAGGAGTAGTGCCCGGCCGGGAGTATTTCGTCGGTGACATCCGGGGGTGCCCTGGCTAGGATGAAGTCGAGGTCGCGTTTTACGGCCTCAATTACGGGGGGGGATCCGGTCATGAACATTACCGACGCAGCATCTATCTCTACGATCTGGCAGCAAAACAGTTGGGTTGCCATCATCTTCTACATTGTCACGGCGATTGCACTGTGGCGCGTGTTTGAGAAGGCGGGAGAGCCCGGGTGGGCGGCCATCATCCCGCTCGTGAACGTCTACTTTCTGCTCAAGGTTGCTGGTCGCCAGTGGTGGTGGCTGCTCCTGTTGCTGATTCCAGTTGTCAATCTCATTCTGCTGATTGTGGTTGCGTTTGATATTGGACGCAACTTTGGTAAAGGCGGTGCCTACTCGTTTTTCCTGCTCTGGATGTTCCCCATCATCGGGTACCTCATCCTCGGCTTCGGTTCGGCCCGTTATCGTGGCCCCCAGGCCTCACGTTATTAGCGAGCACGAGGTCGGAACGACTTCTGTCTGCCCGCTGTCGTGACGCAACGCGGTGTCCTGGCTAGTGTTCGTGTTCGGACATCTCGATGGTGCGCGGCGCGGTGTCCACCTCGTCGGGTTTCACAATCGTGAACTGTCCCATCATTCCCAGGTCTTCATGCCAGAGCATGTGGCAGTGGTACATATAGGGCAGGTTCGGGTCGGTGTAGCTGCTCATCTTCATGATGATGACCGCGGTTGATCGGGCCGGAAGGAAGACCGTGTCTTTCCACCCGTCCAGGTAGCCTTCGGGCTGTTTTCCGTCCATCTCAATCACCTGAAAGCGGGCGTTGTGCACGTGGAAGTTGTGCGCTTGGGCGTGTGAGTTTTTCACCGTCCACACCTCGCATGCACCGGCGGCTACCACGGTGTCGATGCGACTCATATCCATGGTCTTACCGTTGATTTGGCGCCCGTTCAGTTCGAAACCTCGGGTCTCATCGGCCGCCTCCCGATCAAGTCGTGTGTAGGCGGCGAGTGCGGCAGGCACCGCCAAGCTGGGTACCACGGTGGCGGCTCCACGCAACTCCAAGATATCGAGGGTGTCGGCCCCGCCTGCCCCGTTTCCCTGCGCGATTGTCATACGTAGGTCCTGCGGGTAGGAGCGTAGTACCGCCTTTTCACCGGCTGCCACGGCCACCACGATCTCGGCGCGTTCGCCCGGAGAGAGCGGAATGCGCGTGCCGGTGAGCGGTTTCGCGAGTAGCCCATTATCGGTTGCTACCTGCTGAAACTCGCGGTCATCGGCAAAGCCAAAGTTGTAGATCCGGGCGCTCGACCCGTTGAGGATACGCAGCCGCACCGTGCTCGTCGTCACGGGGAGATACGGTGTGACGGTGCCGTTTACCAGGATAGTGTTGCCGACTAATCCGGTTACGGCGCGGTTCTTATCGATGGTGAAGGTGCCGTCCTTCTCAATCGTGCGATCCTGTACAACCAGGGGGATGTCATCCACGCCGTACTCGTGTGGTAATTGCTCACCCGCCGGGTTGTCATCGTCGATGAGGAAGAATCCAGCGAGTCCGCGTGTGACATGCGCTTCGGTCTGGCCGTGCGGATGTGGGTGGTACCAGAGTGTGGCGGCATCCTGTGTGATTGTCCAGGTGGGCGACCAGGTTGCACCCGTATCAATAAGCTGGTGTGGGCCACCGTCCATGGCGGCGGGGAGCTGCATGCCGTGCCAGTGCAGGGCGGTGGGTTCCGGGAGGGAGTTGGTGAAGGTAATGGCGACTTTCTCACCCGCGCTGGCGCGGAGGGTTGGTCCGAGAAAGTTGCCGTTGTACCCCCAGGTGGGGGTCGTTTTACCGGGGAGAAAGGTACTCGAACCGGTCTGGGCGGTGAGTGTGAACGCGCGCGTGTTGCCGGATACCGTGGCCTCTGCGAGCGGTGGGATCTGTAGAGGGTTCCTCCACGAGAGCTTACCGGCCGTCGTGAGGGGATCCCGCGTGGAAAAAGCGGTGCATCCGGTGCTGCTCAGCACCGCGGTGGAGGCGGCGGCAATCAAGAGTGTGCGGCGTGAAAGGTGGAGGGACATCCGTGAAACTCCCGTGGTGCAGGGCGGTGGTGCTTCACCACAACCGTGCACCTCGTCTGCCACGGTGTCGCGCGATTGTGCGGCGTTGTGGTGATGCCCGGTGGTGGCGACAGCCGTTGTCTCTGCGAGCCTATCGCGCTGGGAAAGGCGTTCGAAATCCGTTGTAGAGTGCGCACAAAGTGACGCAGTGGTTCTCAGGCGAGGTGCGGTGTCGTTCGAGCAGACGAGGAAGGCCCCCGGCACGGGATGCCGGGGGCCTTCTAGGCTTCGCTACTGTGAGGTTAGAAAACCTTACAGGGGGCGAATGTTCTCAGCCTGGGGTCCCTTGGGGCCACGGGCAGTCTCGAACTCAACCTTCTGGTTCTCTTCGAGCGAACGGTAACCGCTGGAAGCGATTGCCGAGTAGTGAGCGAAGACGTCGGGGGTTCCGTCGTCGGGGGCGATAAAGCCGAAGCCCTTTTCAGAGTCGAACCATTTCACGGTGCCAGTAGGCATGTGTTTTCTCTTTTCTTTATGTGATCGGCCCCGGTCTTCGGGGTCGTTCGCCGCGATATTCCGATGTTCTTAGGAGGATCGAGACCTACGTGAGGCTGTTGACCAACACCAACCGAAAGACGGTGGTAACGCGACATCACTGACCTTCGGCTCCCCGTGCCCCGCCAGGTGGCGGACGGAAGAGTGAATGCTCAGCGAGATAGTGGGGCTCTGGGGTTGATAGGCAGAAACAATTACCACTGGGGAGTGAATGCTTATACCCATCATGACTCAGAGTGATCGGTTCACGTCAGCCGTGCTTAAAAAGCGGGCGGCGTGATACGGGTGACAATAGAGATTATTTTCTGGAAACATCCCCTGTGCTGAGGGGGGAGTCCCGTTTTTGGTGGAGCCTGCTAGCGGCGTGTTATCCATGACCATGCACATTCAGTCGGGGCCGCGAGGCAAACGATCTAACTGTCCCTTAGCGTAGCACGCCGGGGGCAGAATGGAATGGATAAATTCATAATTTGCTCCATTTTTATTGAATGTGTCGATAGGTGCAGCGAACACCGGCGGCAGAGAGCGCTCCAAACCCGGTATATGCATACGTGGTCGGCACCAGGCGTCCCGTCGCCTCGGGGGGAAGGATTACGGTTGTCAGCGGCTTCCCCGTGAGAGAAACCTGGTAGTGGTCGATCAGGTCCACAAGGGGACCGTTGCGGAACTGCATCCGGTAGCGTCCGCCCGGGGCCAGGGGAACCGCTTCGCCCGGTGCCCCGGTGGTCGGTAGCGTCTCCTCTGCGGTGACCCACCCCGCATACCAAAAGTCTGCGGTGAAGCGCCGGTTCTTATCGGGTGTAAACGTTTGATTCCAGACGTACTCGGCTTTCTCCGGACGGGCATCGTAGGAGCTGAAGAATCGGCGGCGCATCTGCTCGGGTGCAATCGTTTTTTCGGTCTGGTCACGAGGGCCGCCCCACCACCGCAGTGTCAGGCTTTCAATGCGGGAGGGAACCCAATCGGGCCGTGAAGAGGCCGACTGGGCGTGTGGTGGGGTGGCAGCGGCGGGGCCATGGTCACTAATTGAGAAGGAGAGCGGTAACGGTCCAAAAACTGTGAGTGCGCCCGTGGTGTCATCATCAATGGCCACACACCGTCCGGGGATGCTATTACCGAAGTTCTCCCGCCAGATTTGCCGAAGGATGCCGCTCGCAGCGACACTTGCGGTTTCGCCAGCGGGGGTCGCGAACGAGATGCGGTGACCGTAGTGCTCGCGTCCCACTCGATCAAGTGCGCGTGAGGTGGGTGGTGCGATCACTGGCGGCGGTAACGGTTGACCATCGGGCAGTCGAAGGGGTCGCGTGCGGATAGCCCCACCCGGTTAAGGTATTGGATGACAGCGCCGTACGAACGGAGCAGCGTCGTCTCGGTATAAGGAATGTTACGGGTTGCACAGTGCTCGATGACGATTTCACGGGCAGCAGCCAGGTGCGGTCGTGGCATGCTCGGGAATAGGTGGTGTTCGATCTGGTAGTTGAGCCCACCCATAAAGGTGCTCATGCCGAAACCACTGACGTTTCGCGAAGTGAGAACCTGTCGGCTGAGAAAGTCGATTTTAACCCCCTCGGCGATGAGGGGCATTCCTTTGTGGTTGGGGGCAAATGAGGCACCCATATACAGGCCAAAAACGGCAAGCTGGACACCGATGAAGGCGAAGCCCATGCCGAGCGGAAGGAACCAGAAAATGACGGCAGCATAGGCAACCAGTCGGACTGCGATGATCGTGATCTCGCCGATGCGTCCCGTAATCTTCGGATTGGTGATGAGTTCGCGTAGCGAGACAATGTGCAAGTTGAGGCCCTCCAGAAGAAGAAGAGGGAAGAAAAGGTAGCCCTGGCGGCGGGTGAGGGCGGCCATGAACCCGGTACGGGTGGCGGCGTCCTCCTCAATGAAGGAGATCGTGTCAATCTCGATATCGGGGTCTTTGCCGATGGTGTTGGGGTTGGCGTGGTGCTTGGTGTGTTTGGTCATCCACCAGCTGTAACTGATGCCGACCATGCCTGCGGCAAGCCAGAGGCCTACGCGGTCGTTAACCGGGCCGGAGGCAAACACCTGGCGGTGTGAGATTTCATGGGTAACAAACGCAAACTGGGTCATAATGACCCCAATAGCCCCGGCAATGAGTAGCTGGAACCAGGAGTCTCCCAGCAGGATAGATCCCGCGATGGCGGCGGCCAGCGCAACGGTGAGTACGATGAGAACGCCCACGTAAAATCCCACGGTGCGCTTGAGGAGACCGGCGTCGCGTACGGTCTTCATGAGAGCGCTATAGCTGCTCGTAGCGCTGACGCCGTCCGTGCTACGAGGTCGAGTGAGTCTGATGGTTCCCGCAATGGATGGTTGAGTCATTGGTGCCCTGCTGAGTATCGGATCGACTTCCCAGCCGCGGCATGAGCAGATGCTCTGTGGAACAGATGCCCTCATTCTACGTGGTGCACCTGGAGGAGGACGGTATATATCAGAGAAGAGCCACAGCTTTGTTAAAGATCAAGTTTTTTAACAAAATGTAAATTTTTGCGGAACTCAACCCGTTAAGAGTGCTGTGAGTTGTTGTGGCCGTCTCTAATGTGGAAGACATGAGCCCATTAGAAACAGAATTTCATCGCAAGTGCAATGAAGCCCACGAGTACCTGATTCTGGTAAAAAACGCATTCCGCAACGCGGAGGCCACCATCTCCCAGTACCAGCGCGCCATCGGCGGCTTCGAGCAGGTTCGTACTGCTTACCACGCTCACACCGGCCGGGATTTCCAGCCGATCAGCACCTAATTCGCTGCACGGATACCGACCCCGTCAGTCGCTCTCCATTCTCAACCGGTCGTGGTGTCCGAGAGATGAATGGAGGGTAACTGACGGGGTCGGTTTTGTTAAAACGACTTGCTACCGGATGATTGGCAAAGTCGCCGTAATGAGCGTTCCGTCTGCGCGTCGCCTATCCTCAATATCCTGTTGGCTGGGCGCACCCGAACGGCGTGGTCCGTGTCCATCGAGCGGAATCATACGGGGCTCGCCGCTGACGATGGTGTGGGTCTCGCCGCGCACGGTGACGGTTACTGAACTGCCCTCCTCAACAGTGAAGGCAAGCGAATCTTGCCGCAGGGTGACGCGTACACGGGTGTCGTGAATAGTGAGTCGGTATGTTAGCTCCTCCCATTCCTGGGGGAGGCGGGGGTCAAAGGACACCACCCCCCTGTTGTCTCGCATCCCACCAAAGCCGGAGACGATTGCATTCCATACGCCGCCAGTTGAGGCGACGTGTACCCCGTCGGCCGTGTTCTGGTGGAGATCGGCGAGGTCAACAAAGAGGGCGTTATCGAAGTAGCTCAGGGCCAGTTCGTGGTATCCCACCTCCGCAGCAATGATTGACTGCACCACGGCTGACAGAGTTGAATCGCCCGTTGTAATCGGGTCGTAGTACTCGAAGTCCGCGAGTTTTTGCTCGGGGGTAAATTCCTCACCGTGCAGAAAGAGTGCCAGCACCACATCCGCTTGCTTGAGTACCTGGAAGCGGTAGATGACGAGCGGGTGAAAGTGCAACAGGAGTGGACGCTTCTCGTCGGGAGTGTTCTCCAGATCCCACATTTCGCGTTCAAGAAAGTGGGCATCCTGAGGGTGCATCCCGAGATGCTCATCAAGCGGGATAAACATAGCCGCAGCCGCCCGGCCCCACTCGGTGACCTCGTCCATGCTGAGGCCGAGTCGCGCGACCATCCGCTCGTGCTCATCCGGTCGGGCTGCCGCCAGGCGACCCACCGTGCTGACGGCATATTCCAGGTTGAACCTGGCCATCACATTGGTGAAGAGGTTGTCGTTGACGACGGTGGTGTATTCGTCCGGGCCGGTTACACCGTGGATATGGAAACTGTGATCGCCGCTGCGTCGCCAGAACCCCAGGTCTGCCCACATTCTCGCGGTTTCGACCACAATATCAACGGCTTCGCGGGCCAGGAAGTCCTCATCTCCCGTCGCGGCCACATACTTGGCCACGGCATAGGTAATGTCGGCGTCAATATGGTATTGGGCGGTGCCTGCCGCGTAGTAGGCCGAGGCTTCTTCGCCGTTAATCGTGCGCCACGGGAAGAGCGCGCCGCGCTCGTTGAGGTCGATTGCTCGCAGCCGGGCGGCCGGCAACATGTTGTATCGGAAGCGCAGCGCGTTGCGGGCAAATCGCGGCGTGGTGTAGGTGAGAAAGGGCAGGACATAGATCTCGGTATCCCAAAAGTAGTGACCGCTATAGCCGCTACCGGTGAGCCCCTTCGCCGGGATGCCGGAGCCCTCCGCCCGGGCTGAGGCCTGGGCCAGATGGAAGAGGTTCCAGCGCACCGCCTGTTGCACGGCGGGGTGGCCGGGTACCTCAACATCCGAGCGTGTCCAGTAGTCGTTGAGCCATTCACGCTGCTCGGCGAACTGATGGCTGATGCCCTCTGCCTCGACCCGGTCGAGGGTGCGGCGGCAACGATCAACAAGCTCCTTAGCGGGTACCCCGCTGGAGGAATGGTAGCTCACGACCTTGGTCACCGTGATGCTCTGGCCTTCCTTCGCCTGGACACGGTATACGTGTTTAGCCGTGTCCCCGTCAATCATGCTTTTCTCTTCGTACTCATTCCCAGTGTCGATGTAGTGGTCGGCAGCGCAGGCCACCGTCATCCCTGAGTTGCTCAGCTTGTAGCTGAGTACGGAGCGTTTTCCTTCTTGCCAGAATGTCTGGGGCTGAAGCACTCGTGTCGCAAATTCGTCCGCCTGGCGCGGATCGGCACCCGCGTTTGTGCCCCGAGAGTTTGGCCCATATTCGTCGTGGCCGTCCTGACGGTTGAGGATCTGGCAGGAGATGGCCACGGGGGCTTCTCCCTCCAGCATTGTCACCTCAAACGTGAGTAGGGCCAGGTGTCGCTCGGCAAAAGACACCATGCGGCTTGAGCGCACGAGCACCTTCTTGCCGGATGGCGTCTGCCAGATCAGGCTGCGAGTGAGGACTCCATCAGCAAAGTCGAGTGTGCGGTCGTAGTGCAGCATATCGGCGTCGCGTAGGTTGAGCGGTTCATCATCCACGTAGAGTCGGATGACCTTGGCATCCGGCGCGTTAATGATTGTCTGGCCCACCTGGGCAAAGCCGTAAGCCTGTTCGGCGTGCTGAATTGTCCAGGTCTCGTGGAGACCGTTGATGAAGGTGCCGTGGCTGTGGCTGTCACGGCCCTCCTCGTAGTTGCCGCGCATCCCGAGGTAGCCGTTGCCCACGGCGAAGATTGTTTCGGTGCGACCGAAATCGCCGTCATCAAAGATCTTCTCGGAGAGTTTCCACTCGTCAACGGGGTAGCGTCCGCGGTCGAGGAAGTCGTCGGGGGAGAGACTGGAGTTCTGAGGTCCGCTCACGGTGCTTCTCCTTCAATCGGGAGGTCCTGGGTGGGGATTCCGGGGTCAATCTCGGCCGCGAGGTCATCCAGGTCGCTTACCACGCGGTCGGCACCAGCCGCGGTGAGCGCCTCGGCTCCCACGCCGCGGTTGACTCCCACGACGAGGCCAAAGTGGCCGGCGTGGCCTGCTGCGACGCCAGATACAGCATCCTCAACGACCACAGCGCGTGCGGGTTCGACGAGTAGAATCTCGGCTGCCCGGAGGAACATATCTGGTGCGGGCTTACCCGCGATGCTTTCGATATCGGCGAGAGCACCGTCCACAACAGTGACAAAGCGGTCACGAAGGCCTGCTGCGGCGAGTACGATCTCGGCATTCTTCGAACTGGAGACGACCGCGAGTGGTATTTTACGCTCGGCAAGAAGATTGAGAAGGCGTACCGAACCTGGAAAAGCGGTGACGCCATCCCGCATCAGGATACTGGAAAAAACGTCGTTCTTGCGGTTGCCGAGACCGCAGACGGTATGGGCTGCAGAGGGGTCATCCGGTGACCCCCAGGGGAGCTCGATTCCGCGGGAGAGAAGGAGACTGTTCACCCCCTCGTAGCGCGGTTTGCCATCGAGGTAGACAAAGTAGTCCTCGTCGATGTAGCCCGGGGTCACATCCTGGTCGGCAAAATAGGCCTGGAAAAGAGCTCGCCAAGCCGACATATGTACGTCGGCGGTGGGTGTGAGGACGCCGTCGAGATCAAACAGGACGGCATCATATGCGGTGAGATCGGACATTCATTAACGATAAGGCTAGAAAGCTGAGAGTAGGAGCTAACGGGCCCTTTCCCTCCGAGAATTTCGTGCGAACCTTATCCCAGGGGGCCGTCGTGGACGACGAAACCGAAACGGGGGCATCGGTGACCTGTGGTGGCCACGCCCCTGTATCGTGACAACAGATGTGTTGTGACCCATTCCACACACCAACGAGAAAGCAGACGCCGATGACCACCCCAGAACCCCTTCGTATCGAATCGGCCGCGGCCCTAGCCACGCTAATCGACCACACGTTACTCAAGCCGGAGGCGACCCCAGCGGACGTTAACGTTCTGATTGCCGAGGCCCTGGAGTTGGGTGTGTTCTCGGTGTGTGTGTCACCGTCGCTGCTTCCCGTCGAGATTCCCGCTGGGAGCGGGCTGAGAGTGGCGACCGTCTGCGGGTTCCCCTCTGGTACCCACGCCGCGTCGATTAAGGCGGGTGAGGCTGCCCTGTCAGTTCAGAATGGTGCCGACGAGGTAGACATGGTGATTGACCTTGGCGAGGTGAAGGCTGGCCGCTTCGACCGTGTGGAGCAAGGTATCCGTGCCGTACGTGATGCCGTTCCCGCCCCCGCCTTAGTGAAGGTTATTATCGAGTCGGCGGCCCTCACAGATGCCGAGATTGTTGCCGCGTGTCACGCCGCAGAGTCCGCGGGTGCCGACTTCGTGAAGACCTCTACGGGTTTTCACCCGGCCGGCGGTGCCACCGTCCATGCCGTACAGCTCATGGCGGATACGGTTGGGGGGCGGCTGGGGGTTAAAGCCTCCGGGGGCATCCGATCACTGGCTCAGGCTCTCGAGATGGTTTCGGCCGGTGCCACCCGTCTCGGGTTGTCAAGCTCTGCGAGCATCCTGACCGAATGGGACACCCCTTCGGTCAGGACGGAGAGCGGTCCCATCGGATACTAGGGCGCGTTGCTAAACCCTGATTTGCCGTGGTCGGCACGAAAAACCTTAACCTGATTCAGAATTTGTTTGCGCGAGTGTTAGTTCTCGAGACATGGCGGTGTGGTGAACGATTATGGGCTGGTCTTCGACGTCGAGGCGACGTGCGACGCGAACAACAGAATTCATCGCGGTGCGATGGAGGTTATTGAGATCGGCGCTGTTCTCGTCAAGGCTAACTTTGCGCCGGTCGCAGAGTATGGGGGTTGCTTGGTGGGGATCGTGGGGAACGTACGACTTCAACCAGCTGGCCCAGGACGTGCGCCTGCACCGTTGCGTGAACCCATTGCCCATGCCGCACCGCAATCTGAAAGAAGTATTCGCTGAGACCCAAGGTGTGCGGAAGCGGCCCGGACTGGGCGAGGCCGTCAGGGTGACGGGACTCACGTTCTCCGGGTTTCAGCATCGCGGAATTGACGCCGCGAGGAACATTGCGCGAATCCTGCCGTGGACCCTTGAGGCTATCTCCCGCTGCCCCAACCAACCCCGGTTGGCGCTAGAAGGGTAGCTTTTGTCGGCCAGGGCACACTCCGGTCGCAGCCGAAACCGCCGGGCCGTGGCCGCAGCCCGCGGGAACAGCCGCCCACATCTGATCTGAGATCACATCACGCAACACTACTGAAGCCTCGCCCGCGAAACATCAGATCGGGTTGAGCAACACGCCCTAGGACGAGTACACGCTGATGTGACCAGAGCATTCCCTAATGCTCGCTCGGGCGGTAGTGTTTTTCCCTATGAATGACATTGCGATCACTCTTGTTGTTCTGGCCCTGTCGGTGGTGTTTTTTATCTGGAACAGGCTGCCTGTGGGTATCGTGGCCTTGGGCGTGTGCCTGGCTCTTTTTACCACCGGAGTGCTGAACCTTCAGCAGACTTTCGCCGGCTTCTCCGATCCTACGATTGTCCTCATTGCCTCCCTCTTTGTCGTCAGTGAGGGCCTTGATGCCAGCGGAGTGACCACCTGGGCTGGCCAGCAAATGATCCGCCGCGCCGGAAAATCACGCGGTCGTCTCTTGGTCTTTGTGATGTCCACCGTAGCTTTTCTCACGGCCCTCATTAGCGTTAATGGTGCGGTCGCGGCCCTGTTGCCCATGGTGGTCGTCATCTCGGTGCGGCTGGGCCGCTCTCCCTCACAACTCTTAATGCCGCTCGCCTTTGGTGCCCATGCCGGTTCTCTCCTGACCCTGACCGGTTCGCCGGTAAACGTCTTAATCTCGGAGGCGGCAGAGGGTGCCTCCGGTGGCCGACCGCTGGGCTTCTTCGAATTCGCCCTCGTGGGGCTACCCCTCCTGGTTGGCAGCATCATTATCGTGGTGTTGTGTGGTGAGCGGTTGCTGCCCCAGCGGTCGGCACGTTTGCTGCCGCGTGATCTGAGCGGGCACTCTCGGGCGCTCCTGGCTCAGTACCTGGATGACGATGACCTGTGGCGGCTGCGCATCCGTTCCACCTCTCCTCTGGCGGGGCAGGACGCCGTGGGACTTAACCTGTCCGACTACCCTGGCGTTTCTGTGGTCGCGGTGAAGACCCGATCAGGGCGACCTGTCCGCACTGCACAGTTAAGGGTTGACGATTACCTTGTCGTGCGTGGCGGTCCAGCCCAGTTGGAGGCGTTCGCGCGTTCGCAGCAGTTGGAACGGATCGCCGGGGCCAACGGTCTCATCACCCAAAACTACGGTGTGGCCGAGGTGATGGTGTCCCCGCGCTCGGCGTTTGTGGGTGAGACGGTTTTTCCTGGCATGGTTACCGATAGCGGGGAACTCGTAATCCTGGCTGTACAGCGGGCAGGAGAAGATCTGAGTTCGTCCGAGATCACGCTTGCCACGGGCGACACCCTGCTACTTCAGGGGAGCTGGGCGGCTCTGGCCGACAACGCCGATGATCCGAACGTTCTACTGGTTGATGAGCCCGACACCATTCGTCGTCAAACAGTGCCCCTGGGACGGTCGGCGCGGTGGTCCCTGATCATTACGGCTGCGATGATTATCCTGCTCACAACGGGTTTGTTTCCGCCCGCGGTGGTGACCCTGGTCGCAGCTATGGCCATGGTGCTGTGCCGCGTGGTCACGGTGGAGCAAGCGCATCGGTCGATCTCCTGGACCACGCTCATTCTTGTTGGTGGAATGATTCCCCTGTCGATCGCGATCAGTTCCACCGGTGCCGCAGCACTCATCGCGCACAGAGTGGTTGGTCTCATCGGCGGATACGGCCCGCATCTGATCGTGCTCGGAATTTTTGTGCTCACCGCGGTGCTGGGCCAGTTGATCAGTAACACGGCCACGGCGCTTGTGTTGATTCCCATCACCATCTCTGTGGCTTCGGAACTCTCGCTCTCGCCGATGCCGCTTCTCATGGCCGTGTGTATCGCGGCCTCGGCCTCCTTTCTCACTCCCGTGGCTACACCCGCCAACATGATGGTGATGCAGCCGGCAGGTTACCGTTTTGGTGACTACTGGAAGATGGGACTGCCGCTCCTCCTGCTATACGGTGTGGTGGCGGTGTTGCTTGTTCCCGTTATCTGGCCGTTCTAGCTAACGGGCAATGCGGATGCTGGGTTGTCGGCGATCCAGCGGCGGAGGGCGGCTCGTGAGCGCCACACACCGACGGTGCCGATGCTCCAGATGGGGTAGTAGACCAGCATCGCCGTGCGGAAGGCCTCGCGTGTGTAATCCGAGGGGGTACCGGCACCGTGAAGATCGAGGGCGACTCCGAAGAAAAAGAGCGCCGCGATTGCTGCGATGAAGCCCGCCGTGTTGATGAGCCCGGTTGCGCTGCCCAGGCGGTGTGCGGGCGTGAACTGCTGGGCAAAATCGAAACCGATGAGTGAACCGGGACCACCAACAGCGAATGTCACCATGAGTACCCCCACTAGTGCGAGTGGCGCGGACCCCGGCCAGAACAGGAGGCAGGTCCAGACGCTTGCCTGAGCGGCGACAATGCCGAGTACAATCCACGAGCGGCGCAGCGGATGCCGGACCACTAGTCGTGCCGTTGCGACACTGCAGCCCAGGCTGATCACTACGAGGAATATGTAAAGCGCCGAGGCCGTGTCACGGCTGAAGCCCTCTCCCGCGATCAGAAACGGGAATCCCCAGAGCATTGTGAAGCTCGACCCCGCAAACGGGGTGACAAAATGCGACCAGAACCCGAGCCGTGTGGCAGGGTGTCGCCAGCTCTCCGGGAGGCCTCCCAGTGCAGAGCGAAGCGAGATGGACCCGGTTGGTCCTTCGACCTCTACCGGCGCATTGCGAATAACCACGAGTCCGAGAAGGGTTCCGAACGCTGTGATCGCGGCGATGCCGAGATACGCGGTTGTCCAGCCGAAGCGGTCGAGTACGATCACGAGGGGAACAACGCTTGCAATCTGCCCCAGTTGTCCGAGCATCCCCGTTACCTGAGTGAGCATGGGGATGTGCCGGTTGGGAAACCACGCGGGAATCAGCCGGAGCACGCTGATGAAGGTCATCGCGTCGCCGGCACCCACGAGCGCCCTTGCCCCGATGGCCGCTCCCGTATCGTCCGTGAGCGCAAGGAGAATCTGTCCCACAGTCATGATACTGGCACCCGTCACGATGAGGCTGCGTGCGCCAAACCGGTCAATCAGAACGCCAACGGGCACCTGCATTCCTGCGTATACCACGAGCTGTAAAACCGCGAATCCCGACAGCGTCGCCGAGTCGATATGGAAGCGCTCGGCGGCGTTAATTCCCGTTGCAGATAGGGACGTCCGAGAGAATATCGCCACAATATAACACAGGACTGCGGCCCCCCAGATATACCAGGCACGGCGAATCGGGTTACCGCTCACCGGTCGAAGCGTCCGCGTCATGACGGGGACCGGATCGCCCGTGTTGTGTCTGCCTGACTCACCGGGGGGTGAGGGCGGAGCGAAGCGTATCGAGACCGAGTCCACCCAGGGCAAGGGCCTCGCTGTGGAACTCGCGGAGGGTACCGTGAGTGAGGTAATCGTCTCGCAACTGTTCCCAGATACGCTGGCCGATTGAGTAGGACGGTGCCTGGCCCGGCCAACCGAAGTAGCGATTGACCTCAAACCGCAACGATCCCTCGCTCTGTGTTGAGTTCTGACGCATGAAACGGATCGCATAGTCATAATCCCAGCGACCCGTACCGTCGGGTCGCTGCTTGCCCAGATGCACACCGATGTCGAGCACCACGCGGGCCGCCCGCATCCGCTGGCCGTCGAGCATCCCGAGTCGGTCGCCGGGGTCGTCAAGGTAACCCAGCTGCCCCATTAACCGCTCGGCATACAGAGCCCAACCTTCCCCGTGGCCGCTGGTCCAATTAGCGAGCCGTCGCCACTCGTTGAGGGCGGGGGAGACAACGGTCTGGGCGAGCTGAAGATGGTGGCCGGGAACGCCCTCGTGGTACACCGTTGTCAGTTCGCGCCAGGTTGTGAACTTTGTCACTCCGGGTGGAACTGACCACCACATCTGACCGGGGCGGCTGAGGTCGGCGCTCGGCGCGGTGTAGTAGATACCGCCCGTTTGGGTTGGCGCGATCATGCACTCTAGCCGACGAATGGTATCCGGAATATCGAAGTGCGCCGCCCCCAACTCGGCGACTGCCCTGTCTGATGTCGATTGCATCCACTCCCGCAGCGCCTCGGTGCCGCAGATGATGCGCGCGGGGTCGGCATCGAGAATACTGATGGCCTCGTGCACGGAGACACCAGGACGTATTTCTGTAGCGGTGTGTTTCTGCTCATCCACGATGCGTGCCAACTCAGCAAGGCCCCACTCGTAGGTTTCGTCAAGGTCAATTGTTGCACCAAGAAACCGACGAGAGGCGATGCTGTAGCGGTCTCGACCAACGGCATCTTCCACGCGACTGGCTGGTGCGACGATATCACTGAGGAAGGTGGCGAGTGCCGAGTAGGCATCCGCAGCCCGCTGGGCGGCGGTCTCAAGGTCGTGCCGTAGGGATGGCGGGACCTCGCTGCCGTCGCCCGGGTGCGCCCGAGCCGTAAGGCTCCCAAAAAATCCGCCGGGCTGTGACCACTCGCTGGCCTGCTCGCTGGCGTATTTCACCTGCCGTTGAGCCGCTGTTGCACCCCGAGCTAGCCCCCGGGTGAGGGTTTCTCGGTAGCCGTCGAGTGCCAGAGGTACACGGTTGAGACGACGGCTAATGGCGGCCCAATCCTCGATTGTCCCGGTGGGCATGAGGTCGAAGACATCACGGATGTCCTGCACCGGCGAGGCAATGTTATTTACATCGCTGAGGTGCAGCCCCGCGTCATAGGAATCCTGGATGTCATCAAATGTGCGGAGGAGCTCTCGGCGCGTTACCTCGTCTTCCTGATCGCTTACCGTCGCTTGCCGCACGAGTGCGCGGGCCGAGGCGGCATCGGATGCTGCCTGCTCACTACCACTCGGAGAATAGTTGGCATACTCGTCAGTTGCGCCGGACAGGCCAAGCTGCACGCGTAGCGCAGGATTATGGGCGACCTGGGTGGTCAGCCAACTTTCCGCCAGACGATCAAGGTGAGTGGGCAGGCGGGCTGCGGGGGTATGGGGGGTGTTCTGCGAGGGATCCGGCTCTAGCATCTCTCGACCATATCGCGTCGGCAAGCGCGCGGTAAATGGTCTGACTGTCCGGCCGTGGTGTTATAGCGGGCGAATTCGACCCGCCTGGATTCCTCCCCGCTCACCCGTAACGGCGTCATCCTTCACCGTGTGTGTTGGTCGAGCGAGCGGAAACAGTCCATCCTCTTCTCAGCTCCTTTGATCGTCTTGTTGTGGCTGTCGAGAGTTTTTCTCCCGGTCAACGGTCGTCTTTCATGCCAGTGGAGAGAACATCGCGCGTCTATGTCGGGAATGTTAACCGTGTATGACATTGTTATCTACTGTCCGGTGGAGGATCACATTGGCTCAGCAGGGGGGACAAAACTCCTGTAGCGTAGTCCCCAGCGGGGAGGGTAAATCGTCATACCCGCCGCATGGCAATCGCAATGAGATGGCAGGAATAGTTCAGTGACCCACGAGACACCCGGCAGCACAAATACGCAGTCTACGGCGGCCTTCGGCCAGGAGCTTAGTAACTTGCTTGGCGCCATGGGCAACGAGCTCAGCACGGAAGAGCAGGAGGCGATTGCCGCCCTTCCTTCCGGGTCTGCTCTGCTCATTGTTCGCCGTGGCCCCGATGCGGGCGCACGGTTTCTTCTTGATACCGACTCCACGATTGCGGGCCGTCACCCCGAGGTCTCTATTTTTCTTGATGATGTTACGGTCTCGCGTCGTCACGCCGAATTTACTCGGGCGGGCACGGCTTTCCACGTTTCCGATATGAACTCCCTGAACGGTACGTTTTGCAACGGGGTTCGCATTGATGGACCTACCGACCTGACTGACGGTGCCGAAGTCCAGGTGGGCAAGTTCAAACTGACGTTTTACGCTTCGCGCCGCGACCTGGTTCGAGACGAGGCGCACTAAGTGTCTCCCGATGCTGCTCGCGCATCGGAGGGGAATGAGCGGGCTCTCCTGGGCATTGGCCAAGTGCTGACCAAGCTGAGGCCGGACTTCCCCGATCTCACACCGTCCAAGCTTCGTTTTCTCGAGGAACAGGGTCTCGTTTTTCCCTCGCGTACTAAAGCGGGGTACCGTAAGTTTTCTGTGGCGGATGTGGACAGATTACGTTTAATTTTGACCATGCAGCGCGATCACTACCTGCCTCTCAAAGTGATCTGCTCCTACCTGATTGATTGTGACGCCGGCCGGGATGTTGTCTTTCCGGGTGGAAACGCCTCGCTTTCGCCGTCCATTCTGCCTCTGCGGCGGGTGCTCACTCGAGAAGTTCTTCTTCGCGAGGCTCAGGCGCCGCCGCTGCTTCTGAACGACGCTATCTCCGCGGGCCTCCTCCCCGCGGTGGAAGCCTACCCCGAGGATTCGCTAGCCGTGCTAACCGCCCTTGTATCGCTTCAGCGCCTGGGTATTGAGCCACGTCATTTGCGTCAGGTGCGCGTGGCCGCCGAGCGGGAAGCCGACCTGATCTCCTCTGCGCTTGCCCCGATCAGGCGGAGTGGTGACGGGGTGAGCAGGGCGCGTGCTGACGAAATGGCGACGGAGATTGTGGGGCACGTCGAGCTTGTGCGCGCTAGCCTCATGCGCACGATTCTGGGCCGTTAACGACGGCGGGTGCGGTAAACAATATCTAGATAATGTATTTGAGGGTGATTTTCTCATAGTTCCTGACGACACGCCGAAACTATTAAGCGGATGTCGTTGCCTCTGCCGCTCCTCGAAGATACCGTTGTAAACAGGCCGCTCACTCAGCGCGCTGCCAAGGCTAGGAGAGGACACGGAATGAGCGACATCACCCCCGGAGGGGCGTCTCGTTACGACAGCGGTTTTCTTTTTACCGACGGTATGCCTGAGCCGGAGGAGGGTGGTGGATATCGTGGTGCAGTGGCTGCCCGTGCTGCCGGGATCACCTATCGTCAGTTGGACTATTGGGCCCGCACTGAGTTGGTTCAGCCGACTGTTCGCACGGCATCGGGCTCGGGCACTCAGCGTCTGTACGGTTTCCGGGATATTCTCGTTTTGAAGCTGGTTAAGCGTCTGCTTGATACGGGTATCTCTCTTCAGCAGATCCGCACGGCGGTCGAGCAACTCCACGAAGCAGGAGTCCATGACCTTGCTCAGACGACGCTGATGAGTGATGGAGCCAGCGTATATCTTTGTACCTCAAACGATGAGGTCATCGATCTCGTGAGCCGAGGCCAGGGAGTGTTTGGCATTGCAGTTGGTAAGGTTTTGCGCGAGGTGGAAAATAGCCTTGTGGATTTAAATGAACATAAGGAAGATCCGCTTGACGAACTTGCTGTTCGTCGGGCCTCCCGTCGGATTTCCTAACATGTACTGAGCTCGTCGTCGTCCACACACCGTGGGCGAGGGCGATTTTTATGGAACCCGCCTATCGTCAACGAGGGCCGTCGCTGCCGTTGAGAGGATCCTTGGTGTCCGGGAGATAGCCCGCGACGAGACTAGCTGTCAGAACCCTCGTCGCTGGGCTTCTGGGGGGTGCTCGCTTTGCGGTTGCGTTCTGCTGAGCTAGCCGTTGAGCGAGTGTTAGTGCCGTTGCTGCTGTCTAAGTCGGCGGAACGCAGAACACGGTCCAGGATCTGATCGAAGTACCCGGCCATTTCCTGTGCGTTTTCACCGGGCCAAACGTGAACAGGTTTTGCTGCCCCCTGGGCCTGTTGAAGCGAGGTGCGTTCGGGTAGCTGAGGGTTGAGCACGAGGGGGCCAAACATCTCTCGCATCTCACGGATGCGGAACTGATGTTCCATCGACTGAGGCCTCGCACGGTTGACGACGATACCGAGGGGCTGTAGCCGTGGACTCAGGCCTCGGCGAATTTCCTCGATCGCACGCAGGGCGCGGTCGGCGGCGGCCACGGAGAAGAGTCCGGGCTCGGTCACGACAAGAACACGGTCGCTGGCCGCCCATGCAGTGCGAGTGAGAGCGTTGAGCGACGGGGCGCAGTCTACGAGTACAAGGTCGTACTCGGATTCGATATTGGCAAGGGCCTCTTCAAGTTTCCAAATGTCACGGATGCTCGGGTGCGGGCCGTCAAAGTTAATGGCTGCCGGGCTGCCAATGAGTACGTCAACGGTGCCGCCGTGTTGCTTGGTCCATCCGCTGGGAGCAATGGCCTCGCGTACGGTTTTCTCCCGGGGGTTTTCCAGTACATCGGCGATATTGAGCTTGTCAGTGGGGTCGATGTCCATGCCGGTTGATACGTCGGACTGCGGGTCGAGGTCAACAACGAGTGTGCGCAAACCCCGGGAAAATGCTGCGGACGCGAGGCCCAGCGTTACCGTTGTTTTGCCCACTCCACCTTTAAGGGAACTAATACTCAATACGTGCACAAGAACCAAGCGTACCTTTACAAGCTGGCCAAGTGCTAATAGCGTGCCGATCGGGGTATGCCTAAATGGGCATGATTCGCAGCCGGATAGGCATTAGATTTGCATGAAGCGGCTCAATACGATGAGGCCATGACTTCATCCCCCGCTGAACTGCAGAACTTTGTTGCAGGTTCCTTCGTTGAGGGAACCGCCACGTTCGAGAACACGAACCCTGTTGACGGTTCCCTGGTTTCCCTCATTCATGAAGCTGACAGGGGCATCGTTGACGCCGCCGTTGTTGGCGCGCGCGCCGCTCTCAACGGTCCGTGGGGCTCCTCCACCGTTGCTGAGCGGGCCGCACTGTTGAGGCGCATCGCCGATGGTATAGAGTCCCGTTTCGATGAGTTTGTCACCGCAGAGGTTGCCGATACGGGTAAGCCTTTGGCCTTGGCGGAGCAGATGGATGTCACGCGTGCTCTGGTCAACTTCCGCACATTTGCCGACATCATCTCAACGGCGGGAACCGAGTCTTTTCTGACTGACACCGCCGGGGGCGGCACAGCGCTCAACTATGCGGTGCGCAAACCGCTCGGTGTCGTGGCAATCATTGTGCCCTGGAACCTCCCCCTCCTGCTTCTGACCTGGAAGGTGGCTCCCGCTCTCGCCTGTGGCAATGCGGTTGTGGTTAAGCCCTCCGAGGATACGCCTAGCACGGCGACTCTCTTGGCTGAGGTTATTCGTGACGCGGGCGCGGCATCTGGTGTATACAATGTGGTTCACGGTTTCGGTGGTAACTCCGCGGGACAGTTTCTTACGGAACATCCCGGTATTAACGGTGTGACCTTTACGGGCGCATCCGCCACGGGATCGACCATCATGAGGACGGTTGCACCCCGGTTATTGCCTGTCTCGTTTGAACTGGGCGGTAAGAACGCTGCACTTGTCTTCGACGATTGTGACGTGGAGCGAGCGGTCGAGGGTCTCACCCGGTCGGTGTTCACAAACACGGGCCAGGTGTGTCTCTGTACTGAGCGCGTCTACATTCAGCGGGGCGTCTACAAGGAGGTTGTGGCCGGTCTGGTAGAGAAAGCCAAGGGTCTTCGCCTCGGTCGCCCGGGTGCCGAGGGTACCACTACGGGCCCGTTGATTTCGGACAAGCACCGTGTCAAGGTTCAGGGAGCCTTCGCAACGGCTCTCACCGAAGGTGCCGAGGTGCTTGTCGGGGGTGGTGTACCGGATTTGGGGGCCGATCTTGCGGGTGGGTCCTGGATAGAGCCCACGCTGTGGGCTGGACTGGACAACAGCGCGAGCGTGATGCGTGATGAGATCTTTGGCCCGGTCGCTGGCTTAGTGCCGTTTGACACGGAGGAGGAGGGCATTCATCTTGCGAACGATACGGATTACGGCTTGGCCGCATCGGTGTGGTCGAGCAATATTGATCGTGCCCACCGGGTCGCCCGCCGTATGGAGGTGGGTATTTCCTGGGTCAATACCTGGTACCTTCGGGACCTTCGTTCGCCCTTTGGCGGATCTGGTCTGTCGGGCATTGGTCGCGAGGGCGGCCAGCACTCTCTCAACTTCTACACCGAGCTGACCAATGTGTGTGTAGCCTCATGAACGAGGTATCACGAGCGGCCGACCGCCTGATGACTGCCGAGCGGATGGGGACGCCCTGCCTACCCGTGCGTGACCTGATCGGGGTGGGTAATACGCAGGCAGCTTATGAGGTGCAGCAGATCATCACCAACCACCGTATCGACGCGGGCGCTCAGGTTGTCGGACATAAGATTGGCCTCACTTCACGGGTGGTACAGACCCAGTTGGGCGTGAACGAGCCTGACTACGGGGCGCTTTTTGCCGACATGGTCTATTCGGATTGTGAGCCGATTCCGCTTGACCGGTTTATTCAGCCCAAGATTGAGGCTGAAGTGGCGTTTATCTTGGGGAGAGATCTGGAGTCGCCCACTCTCTCCATTACCGATGTGATCGCTGCGACAGACTATGTGCTACCGGCATTCGAGATTGTTGATTCACGGATCCAGAACTGGGACATTACGATTGTGGATACTGTAGCGGACAACGCCTCAAGTGGCGCTCTGGTGCTTGGCACCGTTCCTCGACCTCTCAGCGGTCTCGAGCTACCCGCGATGGGCATGGTGGTGGAGCATAGCGGCCAGCCCGTATCGACCGGCATCGGGTCTGCTTGCCTGGGGTCACCCATCATCGCGGTCGCGTGGCTGGCCCGCACTCTCGCCCGTCGCGGCACTCCGCTGTGTGCTGGCGAGGTTATCTTGTCCGGTGCTTTGGGGGCGATGGTCCCGGTAACGAGCCCCGGCGCGTATCGGGCCCGACTTGACGGTTTGGGCGACGTTACCGCAATCTTCACCGAAGGAGTATCAGCGTGAAAACTGGAGTCGCAATCATCGGGTCGGGCAATATCGGCACCGATCTGATGATAAAGATTAAGAGAATATCTGACCAGCTTGAGGTGCTTGCCCTGGTTGGCATTGAGGAGGCCTCCGAGGGCCTTGCCCGCGCCCGCCGTCTCGGGGTGGCGACGACGCATGAGGGCGTCGCGGGTCTGCTCGCCCTGCCCGAGTTCGAGCGTGTACAGGTGGTGTTTGACGCTACCAGCGCCGGTGCGCATCGGCACAACTATGCCGCGCTTCGTGCACAGAACAAGATTATGGTTGATTTGACGCCCGCCGCGATTGGACCTTACGTGGTCCCCGCCGTCAACCTTGACGCTGTTGGAGACGTCGATAACATCAATATGGTCACATGCGGTGGCCAGGCCACCGTGCCGATCGTGGCCGCAATATCCCGTGTGGCAACCGTGGCCTACGCTGAGATTGTCGCTTCAATCTCCTCGAAATCTGCTGGCCCCGGCACGCGCGCCAACATTGACGAGTTTACCGAGACAACCGCAGCAGCGTTGGAGCAGGTGGGGGGAGCCGAGAGGGCAAAAGCCATCATCGTACTCAATCCGGCCGAGCCGCCCATGGTGATGCGCGATACCGTTTTCTGCCTGGCTACCGGTGCTGGTGGGGGCCCCGTCAATCGTGATGCTGTCCGCGAGGAGGTCACCCGTATGGTGGCCGATGTACACACGTATGTGCCCGGATACATTCTTAAGCAGACTGTGCAGTTTGAAGAGATCGTTGAAGACTATGTACCGGCTCTTGGTCGCGCGTTTGCCGGAACAAAAATTTCCGTCTTTCTGGAAGTGTCCGGTGCTGGCCACTACCTGCCCGAGTACGCAGGCAATCTCGACATTATGACGTCGGCCGCCATCCGGGCAGCGGAGCGTCTGGTATCTCGCACGCTGGGAGTGAACGCATGACTGTGATCAAGCAACCGCAACTTTACGTTCAGGACGTCACCCTTCGTGACGGTATGCACGCCGTTGCCCATAAGTACACGGTGGACCAGGTGATGTCTATCGCCGCCGCGCTTGATGTCGCAGGCGTGGATGCCATTGAAGTCTCGCACGGTGATGGGCTCTCTGGGTCGAGCGTCAACTACGGCCACGGGCTGCACACCGATGAGGCCTGGATCGAGGCCGCGGCATCCGTGATCACTCGTGCCCGGCTGACCACGCTTGTCCTGCCCGGAATTGGTCGTATCTCTGACCTCGAACGCGCACAGGCGCTGGGCGTGCAGAGCGTACGGGTTGCGACCCATTGCACCGAGGCGGATGTTGCGGCGCAGCACATCGGATGGGCTCGAGACCATGGTATGGACGTTTCCGGCTTCCTGATGATGAGTCATATGGCCGAGCCCGAGCAGCTTGCTCAGCAGGCCCTGAAGATGGAGTCTTATGGGGCGAACTGCGTTTACGTGACCGACTCCGGTGGGCGTCTCACCATGGCGGGCATCGCTGAGCGGGTTCAGGCCTATCGCCGCGTGCTCAAGCCTGAGACCGAGATTGGTATTCACGCTCACGAGAATCTCTCGCTCAGCGTTGCCAACAGTGTCGTCGCGGTCGAGAACGGCGTCCGTCGCGTGGACGCTTCCCTCGCTGGTATGGGTGCAGGCGCGGGCAACTGCCCGATCGAGGCCTTTATCGCGGTCGCTAACCTGCTGGGCTGGGACCATACGTGCGACCTCTTCCGGCTGCAAGATGCTGCTGATGATCTTGTGCGCCCACTTCAGATTCGTCCTGTGCGGGTTGACCGGGAGACCCTGACGATCGGCTATGCCGGTGTGTACTCCAGCTTCCTGCTGCATGCAGAGCGTGCAGCTGCCCCCCACGGGCTCGACGTGCGCGAGGTACTGATTGAGGCCGGTCGTCGCGGCATGGTGGGCGGACAGGAAGACATGTTGGTTGACATTGCTCTCGATCTCGCCTCCGCGAAGGGGGCCGTCGCGTGACCGACCTTGACCGCATTGCTCATCTGCTTGACACCGCTGCGCGTACCGCCGAATCGGTGCCGCAGGTCAGCCTGGAGACACCCTTCACTCTCGACGAGGCCTACGATATCCAGCACCGTGTGGTTCAGTTGCGGGTTGATCGCCAGGATGTCGTCACGGGGGTGAAGCTTGGTTTTACCAACCCGGCCAAGGCTGCCCAGATGGGACTGTCGGACGTTATTGTGGGTCAGATCACAAGCGATATGGCCGTGGCAGACGGCGGCATCCTTGACCGAGAGCGCTTTATTCATGTGCGGGCCGAGCCCGAGCTTGCTTTTCGCCTGGGTGTCAACGTTAATCCCGCCGACCCCCGGTCGAGCGTCTACGATGCGGTGGATGCGGTTGCCCCCGCAATTGAGTTCATTGATTCTCGATATCGCAACTTTAAATTCACGCTTGAGGATGTTGTCGCCGACAACACCTCTGCGTCGGCTTACACAGTGGGCCAGTGGGTTCCGTTCGGTCCGCGTGCCCCCCATCTCGACATCTCGAATTGTGGGGTGACCCTGGAGTTAGACGGGCATGTCGTCGAGTCTGGCTCAACCGCGGCTATCCTGGGGAATCCGCTGCGAGCCCTCGATGCCACCAAACGGATGGCCGCAGCTTACGGGTTCGCTCTGCCCGCTGGCACGATCATTTTGGCCGGGGCGGCGACCATCGCCACCGCCGTTGGTGAGCACACGACCGTGACCGCTCGTGTGTCCAAGTTAGGCACCGTGAGTGCGCGTTTTTCAGGAGGAGAATAATTATGGCTGAGGCAGTTGTTGTTGACGGTAAAGCCATACCCCGCGGCAGATTTCCCCACATCAAGGTTGTGGGCGACCTCGTCTTTGTTTCGGGGACGAGCAGCCGTAACCCGGATAACACCATTGAGGGCGCATCTGTGGACAACTTTGGCGTGACTACCCTGGACATTAGAGCCCAGACTGCGGCCGTCATTACAAATATGCGTGAGCTTCTGGCCGTGGTCGGTGCTGAGCTCTCCGACCTCGTGCAGGTCACAACCTACCTCGTCAATATGAACGACTTTGGTGGCTACAACGAGACGTATGCCGAATTCTTTGACGAGTCCGGCCCCACCCGAACCACGGTCGCTGTACATCAGCTGCCGCACCCCCACCTGCTCATCGAGATGCAGGGCATCGCGCACCTTAAACGACCGTAGTGGTAAGGGCCCACCGGAACCGGGAACCCACCGTGCGTGAGGTCTCAACGATGAGAAAACAAGAGAGAAAGGACAGTCAACATGACGACAATCCCCCCAGTAATTAATTTCCCGAAGTGGCTTGACGAGAACCAACATCTGCTGCAGCCCCCGGTCAATAACAAGCAGATCTTCGAGATGTCGGAGGACTTCATTGTGATGATCGTTGGTGGACCCAACGTGCGTTACGACTTCCACTACGAACCCTACGAAGAATGGTTTTACCAGGTCAAGGGCAATATGCACGTCAATATCCAGACGGAGGAGGGCCTTAAGCGCATCGACATCCGCGAGGGTGAGATGTGGCTGCTTCCCGGTAACACGTCGCACTCGCCCCAGCGTCCCGAGGAGGGGTCAATCGGTATCGTTGTTGAGCGGGTACGTAAGCCCGGCACGCTGGAGAAGTTCCAGTGGTTCTGCACCAACTGTAACCACAAGGTTTACGAGGCCGAGGTTCAACTGAACAGCATTGAGGACGACATGCCTCCGCTGTTTGCCGCCTTCCACGAAGATCTTGAGGCTCGCACCTGCTCCGAGTGCGGTACCGTTCACCCCGGAAAGGGCTAACTCGTTGGGCACCGTAGACATTCACTCGCATTACGTTCCGTCCAGCTGGCCCGATCTGGGTGATGGGTTACCGCGACTTCGGGTTGATTCCGAGCGTGAAGCCATGATTATGATCGGCACAAAAGAGTTTCGTCGCGTTGAAGATAACGCCTGGAACCCTCATGTGCGGTTAGCAGACATGGATGCGGATGGTGTCTCGGTGCAGGTGGTTTCGCCGACCCCCGTTTTCTTTGCATACGAGGAAACCGGCGATGTTGCCCTTCACGTGGCGCGGATCTTCAACGACATCGCGTTGGAGATCTGCGCCGAGGGGGAGGGCCGCCTCCTTCCCTTCTGCCAGGTTCCCCTTCAGGATGCGGATAAGGCGTGTGCCGAACTTGATCGTGCGATGGCCAACGGTCATAGGGGTGTAGAAATAGGCAATCACATCGGTGACCGCGATCTGGACGATGAAGGAATCGTGACGTTTCTCCAGCACTGTGCTGATCGAAATGTGCCCGTCTTTGTCCATCCGTGGGGAATGAAGAAGACTCCTCGAAATGATCGGTGGATGGCCCAGTGGCTGTCCGGGATGCCGGAGGAGACACACTTATCCATTCTGGCGCTGATCCTCGGCGGTGTTTTTGATCGCGTGCCCGATACTCTTCGGCTCTGTTTCGCCCACGGCGGTGGTTCTTTCCCGTACTGGATGGGACGTTTTGAGAACGCCTGGCACAACCGTGCCGACCTTATTGCCACGTCGGAGCATCCGCCGAGCTACTACCTGAACCGGTTTAGCGTTGACTCGGTGGTCTTCCGCCCGGAAGCCCTCCGGTTACTTGTTGACACCCTCGGTGCCGACCGAGTGATGGTAGGCAGCGATTATCCGTATCCCTTGGGTGAGCGCCCCGTTGGCGCTGTCGTTGACAAGTCTGATTTCCTGTCGGATAGGGAGAGGGAACAGATTCTTTTCCGCAACGCGTCAACTTTTCTGGGTATCCAACCCCCCATTTAGCTGTACAAATCGGCTACCGTAGTGTCGCCGGCTCAAAGGAGAGCACTCATGACTGTCTCTGCAGTACCTGAACAAACGACGACGGGGGTGTCGAGGTTTAAATTCCTCTTTGTCCCCATTATCTGCTTCCTGACGATTGTTTTTGATGGCTACGATTTAGTAGTTTTTGGGTCCACTACCCAAAGCATCCTGGCCGATAAGGCGTGGAATTTTACCCCCGAGATGATTGGCTACACGGGTAGTTTAGCCTTGGCCGGAATGTTCATCGGCACCATGTCGATTGGTGCATTCACCGAAGTTCTGGGTCGTCGACGGATTCTGATTGTGTCGGTTTCTTGGTTCTCGGTGGGAATGTTACTGACCGCGCTCGCCCCCAACGCTGAGGTCTTTATGGCGTTGCGGTTTTTTGTCGGATTGGGGCTCGGCGCTGTGGTGCCGACATGTATTGCGATGACTGTCGAGTTCTCACCTAAAAAATATCGGCAGATTGTCAACGCGATCATGTTCAGTGGATACCCGGTTGGTGGTGTGGTGGCTTCGCTTCTCGCGATTAACCTGCTTCCGGCTCTGGACTTCCGCTGGTTGTATGCGTTTGGAGGGTTGCCCGTTATCTTGACTCTGCCCCTCATTATTTTCAAGCTACCTGAGTCGGTCTCCTATCTAGCGCAGCGTCGATCTGAGAAGGAGGCGCGTGCCGTCGCCGCTAAGTATGGGCTGGTTTATGACGATATTGTGCTGCCGTCTCTCGTGACCGTGACAACCGAAACGATTAGCGTTAATCGGGCCAGGGGGCTGACAAATTTCAGGCAGCTTTTCTCCGCGCGTTGGTTGCGGTCCACGCTACTTTTTACCTTGACGTTCTTCTGCGGCTTGCTGCTGGTTTATGGCATGAACACGTGGCTACCTCAGATTATGGCGGGGGCCGGATACAACCTAGGTGCATCGTTGACCTTCCTTCTTGTGTTCAACGTCGGTGCCGTGATTGGTGGGATTGGGGCCTCGTTTCTCGCGTCACGCTGGGGCGACAAGCGAACCGTTATGTTCTCGTTTGGTGTGGCCTTTGTGGCGATCCTGGTGCTGAGCATCATGCTGCCGCAACTCGTCTTGTACACTGCTGTCTTCTTGGCTGGCTGGGGAACGGTGGGTACTCAGACGCTCGTGACGGGTTACTGCGCCACGCACTATCCGCAGCATCTGAGCCCCTCGATGCTGGGCTGGGGGCTGGGGGTGGGTAGACTTGGCGCGATTAGCGGCCCGCTGGTCGGCGGTTATATTGCTTCGCACGCACTCGGATACCAGGTCAACTTTTATGTGTTTGCTGCTGTCGCGGCGATTGGCCTCGTTGTTGTCCTTGCTATTCCACGGAATCCTCTAAAACTTGGAAAGGTGACCACTACGTCATGATCGGTCAGGACGCCCTTCTCGACGGTCGCCTCAAACTGCGCCATATTAAAATGGTGCTCGCGATCGCCGAGAGCGGCAGTCTGGCGCGAGCCGCGGAGAGTCTGTACATCACCCAGCCGGTGGTGACGAGGGCTCTTCACGAGTTGGAAGATATTCTCGGGGTGACCCTGTTTGTGCGGGGCGCACACGGGGTCACGCCCACCGTGTACGGCGATACTTTTCTGGAGGATGCTGCTGTCATCGTTGCGCGGCTACGTGACACCGAGCGTAACCTCGCCCTGCTCGCCCAGGGGCACCTGGGCAGTATCGTTATTGGTAACCACCTCAGCGGCTCCAATTTTCTTCTTCCTCAAGCTATCTCAAGCTTTAAAAGCGAACACCCGCATGTGAACGTTATTGTTCGTGAGAATACCCCTGATGAGCTGGTCGCCGGCTTGAAAGATGGTTCCGTTGATCTCGTCGTGGGTCGCCTGAGCGGTGCCTTCCTGCAGCCCGATTTTGTGATGAAGGAACTGCACCGTGAACCGATCCGGTTGGTTGCCCGTAAGGGGCATCCGCTCGCCGAGAAGCGTGATCTGACGTTGGCCGAACTGGCCCGCTATCCTTGGATTTTCCCTCTTGAACAGACAGCCTTGCGTAAGGAGCTTGAGCAGTTTTTTGTGGGGGAGCAGGTTCCGCTACCGCGCAATATCGTTCAGTGTACCTCTCTGATCACCATGCGTAATCTGATGATTGCGGGTGAGACCATTGCGGCCCTCCCACAGCTTATTGCGAGTGAGGATGAGCAGCTTAGCCTTCTTCCGCTCCGGCTCACGGGAGTGGAGCAGAGCGTTGGGCTCATCTACAACGCGGCGCGAAAGATTGTGCCAACGGGGGAACAATTTCTGGAACACCTCCGTGTGCACGGAACCCGGGCTACCCAGATGATGGAGCCGTAGGGTGAGGAACGGGAGGGGGCACCGCGGGCAGTTCAGCTCCCAGATGTTCCGCTGATCGTGGTGGCGTCACCCAGGCGGCTGCGAGTGGAAACAGCACAACTGCGGCGAAGCTCCCGGCAAAGCCCGCAGTCGTTATGAGTGCCGCGATGGCAGTCGGCGTGGCCGTTGCCACCAGGTTCTGCACCGTATTCTGCGCGCCGAGGGCCCGCCCGGACCATGCACTGCCTGCGGCCTCGGCCACTGCTGTGAACGATAGCCCGTTGTTGCCTACCGTGATTACTGAGGCGACCAGGAGTGCGGGGATAGCAAGCGGGGAATCCGCATAGGCTGTCCAGGCAAACAGGGCCATTACGGCCGCTCCTGTGTAGGACAGCGTCCGCAGCGGGCCGAAGCGGCTGTGGACCCGATCAGACCATATCCCGACAAGCACTCGTCCGCCGGCACCCACGAGCTGCGTTACCGACAACATGCCGCCTGCGGCAACCGGGTCGATGCCCCGCGCCTCGATCAGGTAGAGGAAGGCAAAGGCGGATACCGTGAACTGGGGCACGATTAGCAGGGCGCTGGCAGCGTGGATGCGCCAGACGAGCGCGTGTCGATAGGGGGAATGGCCTGCAGAATGATCTGTGTATGCAGGCTGCGGGGGGTTTGCTATCAGCAGGTATACCAGGATACCCACCGCAGTGCACAGTCCGGCCGATAGGAGCAGGGCTTCTTGCAGACTGTGCTGCTCAGCAACGAGGGGAAGCGCAAACGCCGCAATCGCGACGCCCAGCGGTTGGGCAGTTTGTCGGATTCCCATCGCCAGCCCGCGCTCATGTGCGCTAAACCAACCCATGATGACACGCCCGGAGGCCGCATTGACCGATGCCGATGCTGCACCCGCGCAGAACAGTAGTCCGCCGAGCGCTAGGGCCGATGAGGTGAGGAGCGTAGCCCCGATGAGAAGACCACCAACGGTGAGGCCAATTGCCATGGTGAATCGTTCGCCGCGTTTATCGGCTACCCATCCCCAGGCAATGAGTGTCGCCATAAGCCCCAGATTGGGGCAGGCAGCCAGGAAAGCGGCCTGCACGAGGGATCCCCCCACGAGGTCTCGCAGCTGGGGGAGGAGGAATGGCATCCCGAACTGGAAAATGCTACTGGATGTCTGGGCAAGCAGCCCAACCGCCAGGTAGAGCCAGCGACGTGATGGGCCGGCTGCGGGGGAACTCACGGGTGTATTCCTTCACGGGGTTTGTCGCCACGGCCGGCGAGGACATATAACGATCTCATTGCCGCGGACCGCCGTTAACCACTGTACGATTCAGGGACGCCGTTTCGACCCGTTTAAGTGCAGCGCTACTATGCTTTTCTCATGCAACCCTATGCTTATTTGGCGGAGGAGTGGGGTGAGGAAAACCGCGCGGAAATCGTGGTGGTGGCGATAAAAGGCCGCCCCGTGGTAATGCTCAGCAGCTTTTTGGGTGTTTGGGCTGTCTAGGTGGCGGCCGCTGCACCCGGCCGCGACCTATCGTGGCCTAGTCTTAGAACAGGCGTTAGACGCTCACAATCGGGTGAGCCGTACAGCGAAAGGCTTCAATGTTTACAAAAATTCTTGTGGCAAACCGCGGTGAAATTGCTATTCGCGCGTTTCGGGCTGCGTATGAGCTGGGTGCCAAAACCGTGGCGGTTTTTCCTTACGAGGACCGCAATTCACTGCACCGGCTGAAGGCCGATGAGGCCTACCAGATTGGCGAGGTGGGCCATCCCGTGCGTGCCTACCTTAACGTAGATGAGATTATCCGAGTTGCTGTGGAGTCGGGGGCCGATGCGATCTATCCCGGCTACGGCTTCCTCTCGGAGAACCCGGATCTTGCTGCGGCGGCGAAGGCTCATGGCATCACCTTTATCGGCCCACCCACCATGGCGCTTGAGATGGCGGGTAATAAGGTCACCGCAAAGGAACACGCGATCGCCGCGGGTGTTCCGGTTCTGAGGTCGACGCCGCCCACACGGGACCTTGATGAGTTAGTCTCCGGTGCCGACGGTATCGGGTTCCCCGTTTTTGCTAAGGCGGTCGCGGGCGGCGGCGGTCGCGGGATGCGTCGCGTTGACCGGCCTGAAGATCTCCGTCCGGCTCTTGAAGCGGCCATGCGCGAAGCTGAAAGCGCTTTTGGCGACTCCACCATGTTTATCGAGCAGGCCGTGCTGCGTCCACGTCACATTGAGGTTCAGATTCTCGCTGATAAACAGGGCGGAACCGTGCACCTATTTGAGCGTGATTGCTCCGTGCAGCGCCGTCATCAAAAGGTTGTTGAGATCGCTCCGGCTCCCAATATCTCGGAGGAACTCCGCCAGGCCCTGTATCGCGATGCAGTGGCCTTCGCTCGTTCAATCAACTACGAAAACGCGGGCACGGTTGAATTCTTGGTTGACACCGCCGGTGAGCGTGCCGGGGAGCACGTCTTCATCGAGATGAACCCGCGGATTCAGGTGGAACATACCGTCACCGAGGAAGTGACCGATGTAGACCTGGTGCAGGCCCAGATGCGTATTGCCGCGGGGGCTACCCTGGCTGAGTTGGGACTTGAGCAGCGGGATATCCACCTGCGTGGTGCGGCACTCCAGTGTCGTATCACTACGGAGGATCCCTCGCAGGGCTTCCGCCCCGATATGGGGAAGATCACCACATACCGTTCGCCGGGCGGTGGCGGTGTGCGCCTCGACGGGGGAACCATCAATCCTGGAGCCCAGATCAGCCCACACTTCGATTCCATGCTGGCCAAGCTCACCTGCCGTGGCCGCGACTTCGGTGCAGCGGTCACCCGTGCACAGCGAGCTCTCGCCGAGTTTCGGATCCGTGGGGTGGCCACCAACATCCCATTCCTTCAGGCGGTACTTGATGATCCGCAATTCCAGGCTGGTGATGTGAGCACCGCGTTCATTGAGGAGCGGCCCGAACTGCTTGTTCTACACCGCTCGAAGGACCGCGGTACCAAGGCACTCACGTGGCTGGCCGATGTGACGGTCAACCAGCCACACGGGGCACGGCCCACAAACATCATTCCGTCGGATAAGCTACCCGCACGTGGTCTGGCTGGAGATATCCGTCCCGGCTCGCGTGATCGCCTCCGAGAGGTGGGTCCTGCCGCCTTTGCTGCCGAGTTGCGCGCGCAGACTCGGCTTGCGGTCACCGAAACTACGTTCCGGGATGCTCACCAGTCCTTGCTTGCTACTCGCGTGCGGACCAAAGACCTGTTGGCTGTTGCCCCACATGTGGCCCGGCTCACTCCGGAGCTTCTGTCGGTTGAGGCCTGGGGTGGTGCGACGTACGATGTTGCACTGCGTTTCCTCGGCGAAGACCCGTGGGTACGTCTCGCGGACCTGCGTGAGGCTCTGCCTAACGTCGCGATTCAGATGCTCCTGCGGGGGCGCAATACGGTGGGATATACCCCCTACCCCACGGAGGTGACTGACGCCTTCGTATCGGAGGCGGCGGCAACGGGCGTCGATATCTTTCGGATCTTCGACGCGCTCAATGACGTGAGCCAGATGCGGCCGGCCATTGACGCGGTGCTCAACACAGGAACTTCACTCGCTGAGGTTGCGGTTTGCTATACCGGGAATCTACTCAACCCTGCCGAGGACCTGTACACACTCGACTACTATCTCCGCTTGGCCGAGCAGATCGTGGACAGTGGTGCCCACATTCTGGCAATCAAAGATATGGCGGGTCTTCTGCGTCCTGCCGCGGCCGAGAAATTGGTGACGGCCTTTCGTGAGCGCTTTGACGTCCCCGTGCATCTGCACACTCACGATACTGCTGGCGGCCAGTTGGCTACTCTGCTTGCGGCAAGCAACGCGGGTGTTGACGCGGTTGACGTGGCGAGTGCACCAATGGCCGGTACGACCAGCCAACCCTCATTCTCATCACTGGTGGCGGCCCTCGCCGACACTGATCGAGACACGGGCATCAACCTGCAGAATGTCCTCGACCTTGAACCATACTGGGATGCTGTGCGTCAGGTGTACCGTCCCTTCGAATCGGGTCTGCCCGGCCCCACGGGTCGTGTCTATCTACACGAGATTCCCGGCGGGCAACTCTCCAACCTGCGTCAGCAGGCGATCGCGTTGGGCCTCGCCGACGACTTTGAGCTCATCGAGGACATGTACGCTGCGGCGGATCGTATCCTCGGACGCGTTCCCAAGGTCACACCATCCTCCAAGGTCGTCGGAGACCTTGCCCTGCACCTTGCAGCGGTCAAAGCCGATCCGACTGATTTTGAGGAGAACCCTCAGAACTATGATGTGCCCGACTCGGTTGTGGGCTTTATGGCGGGCGAATTGGGCGACCTGCCTGGTGGCTGGCCTGAACCCTTCCGTAGCAAGGTTCTGCGGGGGCGCACCGTCAACATTGGGGTGACGCCGGTGTCGGATGCCGACCTGGAGGTGCTTGCGGGGGAGAGTGCCGGTCGTCGGACCACTCTTAATCGCCTGCTTTTTCCCGTACCCACGGCACAGTTTGAGGCGACCCAGGAGGAGTACGGTGATCTGTCTGTTCTGGACACGAGCGACTATCTCTATGGATTGGTCCAGGGCGCCGAGCACGCCGTCGATATCGCGAGAGGTGTACGCCTTTACGTGGGTCTTGAGGCAATCGGCGACGCCGACGATAAAGGTATGCGCACCGTTATGACAACCATGAACGGCCAGTTGCGCCCGGTTTTCATCCGCGATCGTGGGGTGTCAGTGGATACCGTTGCGGCAGAGAAGGCTGATAAAACCCAGCCTGGCCATGTGGCAGCACCCTTCTCTGGTGCGGTGACGTTGAAGGTGGCCGTGGGCGATGTGCTCGAAGCGGGTCAGCCGATTGCCACGATTGAGGCTATGAAAATGGAGGCCGCCATTACCACACCGGTTGCGGGTACGGTGGAGCGTGTCATTTTTGCGGGTACTCGCCAGGTCGAAGCTGGCGACCTGCTGGCCGCGGTGGCCGTCACGCTGTAGCCCTCATGGCAGACTAAAACACATGGCAGAACGAGCAATACGCATTTTTGGTGATCCCGTCCTGAAATCGGAGTGTCGATACATTGACGTTCGGGATGCTGGCATCACCGGCCTGGTCACGGATTTGATTGATACGGTCAAGCTTCCGGGGAGGGCTGGTGTTGCCGCGAATCAAATTGGTGTAGACCTGCGCGCCTTCAGCTATAACGTTGAGGGCGAAGTCGGCTACATCCTGAATCCCGTCGTCACGGAACTGTCAGGTGAACCCGCGAAGATCGGCGAGGGGTGCCTTTCTGTGCCAGAGCTCTGGTTCCCCGTGGAGCGTTATCCGTTTGCCCGGGTTGAGGGCGTCAACTTGGCGGGCGAGAGGGTTGTCCTCGAGGGCGAGGGCCTCTTGGCCCAGGCGTTGCAGCATGAGTGCGACCACCTTGAGGGGATGCTGTATCTCGACCGGCTTGACCGGGAGAATCGTGGGATGGCCTATCGCCGTATCCGCGAGTCTGAGTGGTTTTAAGACAATGCGGTGGTTTTAAGACAATGCGGTTTTGACGCGCACCCAGCACGGGGCAGGAAAGGGCCCAGTGCTGGGTGCGCGTGCTCAATGTTCGACAGCGATGTGTCCGGTCGTCGGCTCGTGTCCGCTATACAGACCCTCGATCTCTGCTGCAAAGTTTGCGAGAATCACGTTCCGCTTGATACTCATCTTGGGTGTGAGATGACCACTGGCCTCCGTAAACTCCAGGGGGAGGATCGTGAATTTGCGAATTGACTCTGCGCGGGACACTCTGCTGTTGGCTTCGTCAATTGCTACTTGAATTTCAGCCAAAATTCGGGGGTTCCGGCAAGCCGCATCGAGGGTCATAGCGGGGTTCTCGCCCTGGTTGGCGAGCCAGGTTGGCATCATCTCGGTATCAAGTGTGATGAGCGCGGCGATGTACGGTTTTCGATCACCAACAACGACAGCCTGCCCGATGAGCGGGTGCGCCCGGAGGGGGTCCTCCAGGTAGGCCGGGGCCACATTTTTTCCACCGGCGGTCACGATGATCTCTTTTTTGCGACCCGTGATGCTGAGGTAACCCTCCGAGTCGAGACTGCCCATGTCGCCGGTTTTAAAGTAGCCGTCTTCGGTGAAAGACTCGGCCGTGGCTGCCTCGTTCTTCCAATAGCGGTCGAACACGTTCACGCCCTTGACCAGAACCTCCCCGTCGGCCGCGATGCGTACGCTTACACCGGGAAGGGGCGGACCCACCGTACCTATCTTGAAGTTTTGTGGCAGGTTGACGGTCGCGGGGGCTGTTGTTTCGGTGAGACCGTAGCCCTCCATAATCGTGAGGTCGAGGCTGCGGTAGAAGTGGCCCAGGCGGTCCCCTAGGGGGGCAGAGCCGGATACCGCGTAGCGGGTGTTGCCGCCGAGTGCCGCCCGGATTTTTGAATAAACGAGACGGTTGAACAGGGCGAAGCGTAACCGGAGGCCCAGGCTCACCGTGCCGGCGTCGAGTGCGTGGGAGTGCTCCACTGCTGTGCGGGCGGCCGCGCGGAAAATTTTCCCTTTACCGCCAGCCTCGGCCTTCTGCTCCGAAGAGTTGTACACCTTTTCAAAAACTCGGGGAACAGCGAGAAGGAACGTGGGTTTAAATGAACCCAGCGCTGGCAGCAGCTGGCTTGTATCCGCCTGATGCCCCACCCGTACTCCGGCGTGCACACTGAGCACCGAGATAAACCGAGCAAAGATATGCGCTGTGGTAATAAAGAGCA
Source organism: Klugiella xanthotipulae (assembly GCF_006716695.1). Taxonomy (GTDB): domain Bacteria; phylum Actinomycetota; class Actinomycetes; order Actinomycetales; family Microbacteriaceae; genus Klugiella; species Klugiella xanthotipulae. The sequence goes on along the minus strand of NZ_VFPN01000003.1, from coordinate 527,838 downwards.
GGGTTGAGGCTCCCTCCTGGAGCATGACTTGGAGTGCTCCGGCCGCGTTACGTGAGGTCTCCACAAAGTTAGAGTGGGTGAGCACGCAGCCCTTAGGCTTGCCAGTCGAGCCCGATGTATAGATCAGGGTCGCGATATCCGACCCCACCGCTAGGGTGCGGCGGCGTTCGATTTCTTCGTCAGCTACGGTAGTCCCCGCCTCGACGAGTTTACTCAGGTCATTGAGATCCATGCGCAATAGCGTGGTGACGAGTGGTAGGTCGGCGCGCACCTCGTCGAATCGGGCGGAGTGCTCGGCCGTTTCGAGGATGATGGCCGCAGCCCCGGAGTCCTCCATGATCCAGCGGATCTGTGCGGGTGAGGAGGTTTCGTAAATCGGAACCATGACGGCACCGGCAAACCAGAGCGCGAAGTCAACGAGACTCCACTCGTACTTTGTTGTGCAGATAAAGCCGACTTTATCGCCGGGCTGAATACCGGCCGATACCAACCCCTTAGCAAGGTCAACCACCTGAGAGTGAAACTCTCGTGCAGTAACATCGCTCCATTCGTCGCCAACGGGAAGAGCAAAAATCACCCGCTCGGGGGTGTGGGTAACGCGGTTGACGAGTAGGTCGGTGGCGTTGTCATCGGGTCTGAGATTCATTACAAGAGGGGTATCTGCCTGGTTCACGGCAACTCCTTTGGTACCGAACGGTAGCCTGCCACATGCCTGAGTTACGTGCAGCACGCCTTAATATTTAGTGGTGCCCACTCTAGTTGACATTCTTCGGGGTGCATATATGTCGGTGGGAGTGGCGGAACGTTGTAGGCTGGACGCTGTTCGAGGCTGAGGAAGAATCACTGTGTTTTATTGGATCATGAAGCATCTGATCGTTGGGCCGCTCCTGAAGACGATCTTTCGCCCCTGGGTCACCGGGGCCGAAAACATTCCTAAGGAGGGCGGCGTGATTCTGGCGAGCAATCATCTCTCTGTCATCGACTCTGTTTTTCTTCCGATCATGATCGATCGCCACGTCTTTTTCTTAGCGAAGAGTGATTACTTCACGGGTCGGGGGATTAAGGGATGGCTCACGAAAAGCTTCATGCTAGCATCCGGCCAGATGCCCATTGACCGCTCTGGAGGTAAAGCCTCGGAGGCCTCTCTGAACACTGGTCTTGATCTGCTCTCTCGCGGTTTGGTGCTCGGTATTTACCCTGAGGGAACCCGCAGCCCTACGGGAAAAATGTACCGGGGCCGCACGGGGGTTGCCCGTATGATTCTCGAATCCGGTGTCCCGGTCCTTCCGGTCGCAATGGTGGACACCGAGAAGGCCATGCCTATTGGTCGTCGCCTGCCAAAAATCCGCCGGATCGGAACGGTTATTGGTGAGCCACTTGATTTCAGCCGCTTCCAGGGAATGGACGGCGACCGCTTTATTCTACGTTCGATCACCGACGAGCTCATGTATGAGTTGCAGAAGTTGAGCCGTCAAGATTATGTAGATGTTTATGCATCGACTGTCCGTGCCGCAACACCAATCAAAGCCCAGTAGGATGTTCAATCAACAATCCTCAACGACGCGTTGCCAGTGGTGCGCGTCGTTATCGTCTGAGAGAGAAGAATAGTGCCAGATCTTTCTAGTTCCCCTGATCGTACCCCTGAGGACGTACTGGCGGGTCTCGACTATTGGCGCACTCTCGTGGCGAAACAGCAACCGCAGTGGCTGAATCGGGATGGTCTGCATACCGCCTCCAGCGAGATCGCCGCGCTGCCCCCCCTTGTTTTTGCCGGTGAGGTGGATCAGCTACGGGAACGACTGGCCACCGCTGCACGAGGCGAGGCTTTTCTCCTTCAGGGCGGCGATTGCGCGGAGACGTTTGCGGGTGCGACTGCCGATCAGATCCGCAACCGGGTGAAGACCCTTCTCCAGATGGCGGTTGTGCTCACCTACGGGGCCTCCATGCCCGTGATTAAGGTGGGAAGGATGGCAGGCCAGTTCGCCAAGCCCCGTTCAAACGACACCGAGACGAGAGGTGAGGTGACGCTGCCCGCCTACCGCGGTGATATCGTCAACGGTTACGAATTTACGCCCGAATCACGTGAGGCCAATCCGGCCCGGCTGGTTCAGGGTTACCACACCGCGGCCTCGACGCTTAATCTCATTCGGGCGTTCACCCAGGGTGGTTTTGCTGATCTTCGGCAGGTACACGATTGGAACAAGGGCTTCACTTCCAACCCGGCAAATGCCCGCTACGACAAGTTGGCCAAGGAAATTGACCGCGCCGTGCGCTTCATGGTTGCCTGTGGTGCAGACTTTGCCGAGATGCGGCGTACGGAATTCTATGTCAGCCACGAGGCTCTCTTGTTTGACTACGAGCGCCCGATGACCCGCATTGACTCGCGCACAGGCGCGGCCTATAACACCTCATCGCACTTTCTGTGGATTGGTGAGCGTACCCGCGATCTTGATGGTGCCCACGTCGATTTCCTTTCCCGGGTGCGCAACCCTATCGGGGTCAAGCTGGGTCCGAGCACGGCACCCGATGACGCCTTGCGCCTGATTGACAAGCTCGACCCCCACCGCGAGCCGGGCCGTCTGACCTTCATCACCCGCATGGGTGCAGGCACGATTCGGGATGCGCTGCCGCCCCTCCTGGCCGCGGTGCGTGATAGCGGAGCCACTCCACTGTGGGTAACCGATCCAATGCACGGTAATGGCATCACCACCCCCACCGGCTACAAGACGCGTCGATTTGACGATGTCATGGACGAGCTCAAAGGGTTTTTCGAGGCGCACCGTTCCGTTGGCACGTACCCGGGCGGTATCCACGTTGAGCTCACGGGGGACGATGTCACTGAGTGCTTGGGGGGCTCTGAGAATATTGACGAGGCGACTCTCGCTACTCGCTACGAGTCGCTGTGCGACCCGCGACTCAACCATATGCAATCGCTTGAGCTTGCCTTCCAGGTGGCCGAAGAACTCACCAAGTAACCGCCCGATGTCGAGAGGGGGCGACCGTACTACGGTCCCCCCTCTCGACGTTATTCCTGCTGATACCGCTCCCTACGACCCGGCGAAGGTGAGCGTGATGGTCGTTCCTTTTTCCACCATATCTCCGGCCTGGGGGGTTGTTTCTGAGACGGTCGCAACGCCCCAGAATAGCTCAGGAACCGAGGTTTCGGCCTTAAAGCCCGCCGCAGCTATCGTGGACATTGCATCCTTGATGGACTTGCCAGTGACATCAGGAACCTCGAAGAGTTCTGGTCCTCGTGAGACCTCAAGGCCCAGTGCATCCCCCGTGTGCACCACATCTCCCACACGTGTGAGCGCAATAACGATGCCCTGTGCAACCGTGCTGCTGTATGTCTCAATGTTCTGGGTCGGGTCATAAACGAGCCCGGCATCGGCTAGTGCGGCGGCGGCACGGTCCAGGGTAAGACCGGCGACGGCGGGAATCTGGCCGGCTGATACAACAAGGTTGATTGTCTCTTGCTCGTTGAGTTGGGCACCGAGTGTGTTGCCATCGGCATCGACCGCGGCCAGTACGGTGCCACGAGGGGAATCCGGGGTAAATTTCTCCTCAGTAACCGAGCCAAAAACAAACTCTGCCTCCGTGATTGCCGTGATCGCAGCGTCTTTATCGAGCCCGACCAGTTCGGGAACGGGAAGTAGTCTTGGCCCGGTGGACTCGCAGATAATCACATCGCTATCGTGAGCGACGCGGGTGCCGGCGGCAGGTTTCATCTCTGTGACGCTGCCCACCGGAACGGTCAGACTGGGGCATTTATTGGTGGTGACGCTGAGATCGAGTGCGGCCAGTTCGCTCTGGGCGGTGCTCACCTCCTTGTTGACAACATTGGGAATCGCAATCAGGGACCCTGGACCCGCACCAAACCACCAGCCGGTCACTCCGAGCGCAAGGGCGGTGGCAAGTACAATGCCGAGAGTGAGAGCGCCCTGACGCCGACGCCGGGCTGTCGTTACACGAATACTGTCGATGCTGCTGGGCGGCTGCGGAGCGGGAGCAACCTGTGCGAGAGGCGCAGGCTCAACGGGTGGAGTGGGGTGAATCACCGTGGTGGTCGAGGTGGGGAAATCGAGGGGAGGCATCACAGTGGTAAAGGCGCTGCTGGGATTAATGCTCGCGCCCGAGCGCACATGACGTAACTCATCAAGGAGCATCTTGGCATCTGTCGGACGATGTGCGGGATCTCGCTGGGTGGCCCAACGGACGAGCCGGTCTAATTCGGGCGTTGATGTTGTGGTTACCGCACTGGGCAATGGAACGTCTTCGTTGGCGTGCTGGTACGCAATCTGCATAGGCTGCTCACCGACAAAGGGCTGCACCCCCGTAAGCATCTCGTACATGACGATGCCGAAGGCATAGATATCGCTGCGCTCGTCTGCTAATCCCTTGGTCACAAGCTCGGGGGAGAGGTAGGCGATGGTGCCAAGAAGGGCTTGCCCTGTTGTCGTGTTGGCGCTAGCGGCTCGTGCCAGGCCAAAATCGCTCAGTTTGATCCGCCCGTCATCCGCGAGCAGAATGTTCTCCGGTTTCAGATCCCGGTGCACAATCTTTTCGTTGTGAGCGGCCGCGAGCCCACTCAATACGGCTTCGCTGATTTCGAGCGTTTGATCGGCGGTGAGTGATCCCTGAGATTTCAAGAGGTCTCGGAGGGTGATGCCCGGGAGGTACTCCATCACTAGGTAGGCTAGCTCAGCATCCTCGCCCTGGTCGTAGACGTTGACAACGTTGGGGTGGGAGAGTCGGGCCGCGGAGCGAGCTTCTTGATCAAACCGCCGTTTGAAGGCGTTGTCCTCGGCCAGGTGGTCATGCATCACTTTGACGGCTACACGCCGTTCGAGCCGCTTATCGGTGGCCACATAAACAGTTGCCATGCCGCCCCGGGCGATACGCGAGCGCACGACATAACGGTCGTCGAGTATTCGACCGATCAAGGGGTCAGTGCTGGCTGTGCTCACCCCGAAAGTCTATGTAGGTTTGCTGTGCAAACGTCGCCGCGTGGCCGGTGTGCCGGTGCAATCAGCGGAAAATATTCATCCTCGCCTTGGTGCAGAGCTCCAACCGTGGCAGTCTGGTGTGTGTGACAGAAACGACACACCAAATTGACTATTTCACCATCCCCGATCTCGTAGAGCTTTTTGAGGTTGGACCGGGCCGAATTCGCCGTTTGATTGAGCAGCGGGAATTGGCGGCCGTTCGTATCGACGGAGTCCTCAAGGTGCCCGCCGTCTTTGTGCAGGGTAATGAGCCGCTTTCCGTCTTGCATGGCACCCTCTTGGTGCTGGAAGATGCTGGCTTCACCAGCGATGAAGCCGTCAACTGGCTCCTCACCGATAACGAGGTGCTGGGTACGTCGCCAATTGAAGCGCTGCGCACCGGTCGCAAGACGGAGGTGCGGCGCGTAGCTATGTCTCTGGCGTTCTAAGATCGCCCGAGAGCGACGTGTTCTCGCGAGAGAACAAGAGAGGGGTTGTGGGTGTGTAATCATCACCGCAACCTCTTCTTTCCTGACTGTGGATCTAAAAAACCCGCTGAGTCACCCGGTGAGCTAGCGCTGCCAGTTGCCGGACGGATTCCGCTCCGAGCGGTGCCGCGTGCAGCGCGCGTTGTGCACGTTCGACATTGTCCTCAATCATCTTTTCGACCGACTCATAGGCACCACTCTCCCGAATCGCGTTTTGGAGTTGGACGATCTGCGACTCGTCGAGTGTCGCGTTACCGAGTAGGTCGTCCATGGCACGCTGCTGTGCGGGGGGCATGGTGCGTCTGGCGAGGGCGATAAGAACGGTTTGCTTTCCCTCGCGCAGGTCGTCGCCGGACGGCTTTCCCGTGACGGCGCTGTCACCAAACACGCCGAGGAGATCATCGCGGAGTTGAAAAGCGACGCCGAGAGGAAGCCCGAAGGCGCTGAGGGCTGTCTCGGCGGCTGCGCTTGCGCCACCCAGTGCCGCCCCGATCAGGAGCGGGGCCTCCACGCTGTACTTTGCCGATTTGTAGACGAGTACCCGAGTAGAGCGTTCGAGTTGTTCCTCGTGTGCGGCCTCGCCCCAGACGTGCTCCTCTAGTAGGTCGAGGTACTGGCCGACACCCACGTCTGTACGCATCTGATTGAAATGGGCCCGAGCTCGTCGAGCCGCAGCGGGGTCTGATAGCTCATGGATGCCGTCGCTAAAAAGTTCGTCGCTCCAGAACTGCAGGAGGTCTCCCAGCAGGATGGCGCTGGCCCGGCCAAACTCCGCCGGGTCGCCCCGCCACCCACCATCGCGATGTAGCCGCTCGAATCGGAGGTGTGCCGCCGGTGTGCCGCGGCGGGTATCCGAGTTGTCGATTACATCATCGTGAACGAGTGCGGCGGCGTGGAAGAGTTCGAGTGCGCTGGCAACTTGCAGAATCGCGGAGTAGTTGGGCGAGTTTGCCGGGTCAACGGCTTCCGGCTCGCTCGGGTATGCAACCGCCGAGGGGAGAGAATTGGTACCTGATATCTCGGTGATTCCCTGCCAGCTCCAATAGGTGAAGAGGGCACGAAACCGTTTGCCTCCCCTGAGAAATTCCCTCGAATGTGTAATGAGTGGGGTTGCGTCGGCACTAATGTCGGCAAGAATAGTATGGCGCTTGTCAATAAAATCGTCCAAGCAAGACTGGATATGGTCGATAAAGTGAGGGCTATGAGGCACGCGTCTAGCCTAGCTCGGCTCTCGGGCTTAGACTGGTCCCAAACGATGTACAAATTATGTGAGGTGTGATGATGGCACTGTCTGAGAGGGAGCAGCGGCTCCTGGAAGAGATGGAGCGCAACCTCTACAACAGCGAGTCTGATGTGGTGAGTACTGCGGGCGCTAGTCGGGTGCGACCCAGCTATCGGTCCCTCGTCTTGGGAATCCTGCTCACCGTCGTTGGTATTATCATCCTTCTCGTCGGAGTCATGACGTCGCTCACGTGGCTGGGCGTTATCGGCTTTGCGGCCATGCTGGGCGGTGTTATTTACGCAATCTCGCCGCATAAGGGGAGCCCTCGCTCCCTCCGTGAAGAAGCCCCTGGCGCATCATCTCATGCGAGTGCGCGGGCAGCTACCCCAAAGCAATCCTTTGCTGATCGGATGTCTGATCGGTGGGAGAAGCGACAAGACGGTGGCCTGTAGAACTTATTGGTTGTAGCTATGTGGCTAGACAAATGGGTATCCCGGTGGCTATTCCTCCCATAAATTTACGTTCGCTTATCGTGCGATGCGGGTCGGTCCTGAGGGGTCCGGCCCGTTTTCTGTGTTTGGGAGTTCTCGGTAATGTGGGGGATAGCTGGAACACGATTTACAAGAATTTCGGCGATGAACCCCCTGATCACGCGATCGGGCTCTCTCGCGGCGGGCTGACGACCAAGACACGCTCGGTCGCCGACGGCACGGGGCGAGCCCTCGTGTTCATCTTCACCAGCGGTCAGGTGACGGACGCGACCATGCTGCCTGCTATGCTCAAGGAGATTCGCATCCCTGGCGTGACCTGGCACCCGCGCTAGCGCCCGGACCGCCTCCTCGTCGACAAGGGCTACCCCTCTCGGACGAGTCGTGCATGGCTGCGCGCCCACCCCGGACACCCCACGATCCCCGAATGCGATGACCAGATCGCCCACCACCGCAAACGACCCGGACGCCCCATCGACTTCGGCGGAAACCAAAGCCGCCGCTACTGCGCCCGCAACGTCGTCGAACGCTGTTTCAACAAGATCAAGCAATGGCGCAGCCTCGCAATGCGCTCAGACAAGGCCGCCCGCGACCGCCACTCCGGCCCGTGCCTCGCCGCTACCCTCGACTGGTTGGCACCGGTGCTGGCGGCACGCCCTAACTGCGGCCCTGTCGCTCGGGGAGCTCGTCGCACAGAGAGATAGTCGGGACGATCAAAGGTCGTGACAGGGTACCTGCCGGTCCCAGCGGCTGATGCTCACCCGTGCGCTCAAGAATCTCCGTGAGCCCTTGCGCCTCCCCGAAGCCAGCCTCGTAGGCAAGGATGTGCCCCCACCGGCCATCGGCCTCGATGCGGGAGCACACTCCCACCTCTGGCCTCCTCGACCAGGTCAGATGCAGGATCGAGAACCGATCTGGTGTTTCAGCGTGGCGGCACACGACATCGTCGTTGCTCAGCCTGTGCGCGATCACCTCTAGCCTCGCACCAAAGAATGGGTGATTCGGATGCAACTCGACCTCAAGCTCCTGCTGCAGAACCGTGTGGTCGTAGTCGCAGTCAAGCGTGCCCCTCACGAGCCTCACATGACACAACGCCCAATCTCAGGTCCCGGTAGAGCAACACGCCCTAGTCGCCGGGCGCTCAGTGCTTCCTCCACTTTCCTCCCTGGTCCCCACCCTAACTGCTGGGCCTCGGATTTAAGCCCTGGAAATTCAGGGATTTTCTGACGTCACTGTTGTTTCTTACGTTCTTTTTTTGGGCGCTTTTTCTTTCTGGTGGGATATAGCCTTGCTGCCCTCCACTTCGGTTTCCCTTGATAAATCAACGATTGAGGATGACTCAGAGAACATCTTCAGGTAAAAAGTCCAGTTGAGTGGTGGAAAGTGGAGTAAAGTGGGGGAAGATGGACCGGTAGTCAGACTGGCGCAAGGGGGAGGGTCTCATGTTTCTTGGCACGTTCTCTCCCAAGCTTGATGAAAAGGGCAGGGTTGTTCTGCCGGCAAAATTTCGGGAGGAATTATCTGGCGGTGTGGTAATTACTCGTGGGCAGGAACATTGCCTGTACGTATTTAGCGCTCGAGAGTTTGAGCTTATGCATGAGAAGATCCGCGAAGCCCCAATCACGAGCAAACAGGGTCGCGACTACCTTCGCGTGTTCCTTTCTGGAGCGCACGCGGAAACTCCCGATAAGCAGCACAGGGTTACGCTTCCCGGTGCTCTACGGGCCTATGCGGGCCTTGATCGGGAGCTGGTGGTGATCGGAGCCGGTAGTCGTGCCGAGATCTGGGATGCCACATCCTGGCAGTCCTACCTGGACGAACAAGAAAGCGAATTCGCCAACATTGAGGAGGAGGTGATTCCCGGCCTGTTTTAAGCACGCGGGTTTTTGCGTGCTGTCCTCTCGTTCGACCCCCAGCCATCCACCAGCCCCTGACTCCACTTCCCCGGTGTCAGGTCGTGATGGACGGGGATCCGACCAGAGGAACGGAAGCCGATAGAGATTATGACGCACAACGACATTCACGTTCCCGTCCTCCTCGAGCGTTGTATTGAATTGCTGGGACCGGCCATCTCCCATCCGGGTGCGGTCATGGTTGATGCCACACTCGGCATGGCCGGACACTCGGTGGAGCTACTTAAACGATTCCCTGCCCTGTCACTTGTGGGGCTTGATCGTGACACTGACGCGTTGCGCATTGCCGGTGAGCGGCTCGCCCCCTTTGGAGACCGAGTGCGCCTCGTGCACACGGTCTACGACGGTATCGCCGAGGCGATAGCTAGCAGCGGATTTCCGTCCGCTCACGGCATCCTCTTCGATCTGGGGGTGTCTTCCCTTCAGCTTGATGAAGCCGAGCGCGGCTTTGCCTATGCACAAGATGCCCCGTTGGACATGCGAATGGACCAGAACCAAGGCGTGCGGGCTGAGGAAATATTGGCCACGTACAACGAAGGTAACCTGCGCCGCATCTTTGAACGTTATGGGGAAGAAAAGCTGGCCGGGCGTTACGCCAGGGCCATTATCTCGGCTCGCAAGGATGCTCCGATTACCCGCTCAGGCCAGCTGGTGCAGATTTTATCGGAGGCCACCCCCGCGGCTCTCCGGCAACAACGTCACCCCGCTAAAAAAGTTTTCCAGGCTCTGCGGATTGAGGTAAATCAGGAGCTTTCGGTTCTCGAGCGGGCACTTCCGGCAGCGATTGGCTCGCTGACAGTGGGTGGACGGCTTGTTGTGATGTCCTACCACTCCCTTGAGGATCGGCTGGTCAAACACGATTTTGCGACCCGTGCGAAGTCAACCGCACCCGCGGGTCTCCCCGTCGAGCTTCCCGAACATAAGCCGGAGCTCGTGCTCCTCACCCGGGGGGCAGAGCAAGCCTCTGACGACGAACGACTAACTAATCCTCGGTCAGCATCCGTGCGACTTCGAGCAGTAGAGAAAGTGAGGAGCATCTCATGAGCAACAACACCGTTCCTCTCGGCAATGCCGACCTGTGGCCCTTCGATCCTGCTACGGGAACAACGTCACCGATCACCCCGTCACCTCGACTGTCCATCGCTCTCCGGCCCCGCACCAAGGTTCGTACTAGCATGTTTTATGCACTTATGGCTCTGGGAATGCTGGGCGTTATCCTTGCTGCACAGTTGCTGCTCAGTATTGCCCAGGCAGATGGTGCCTACCAGATTTCTTCGCTGGAGTTGCAAGAACGCGATCTTGCCCGTGAGGCCCGTGCGGTCACCCAGGACGTTGATAAGCTTTCCTCGCCCCAGCACCTTTCCGAGAACGCCAATACTCTGGGCATGGTGGTCAACGACCGGCCCGCCTACTTGCGATTGAGCGATGGAGCGATTTTGGGCACGGTTGATGCCGAAGCTTCCGCTCCCGAGCCAAACCGTGTTCCCAACTCGCTTATCGATGGTATGCCTCTTGCCGGCACTGATGCCTCGGTGGAGACTCCTCAAGCTGAGTCTTCCCCGACAGAAAAGGCGGTGCCGGAGCGGGCTACGACGTCCCAGGACACGCGCCCTGTACCGTGGGAGGGTGCGTTGCCCTCGCCGGTAACGCGCTAGACCGTGCGGGAGCATAATTTATGGAGTGGCGTCAACCGTGAGACCAAGTCGCGTGAGTCGGTTACGATCGACGCTGACAATGGTGGCTATTCTGTCCGCCGTCTGTATGTTTGTGTTTCGGCTGGTTGATATCCAGATTGTTCAAGCCCCTGAGCTAAACGCTACCTCCCTCGATAAACGCTCAGTTCCACTCGTAACCTACGGTATTCGTGGAGATATTGTTGATGAGGATGGAACGGTGATGGCGACGACGGACGTTCGCTACGACGTCCAGATGTCACCCAAAAACGTGCGCACTATTAATCGTCTGGAGCCTGGCGGTGTTCAGACAGTGAAAGTGACCCCCGCTCAGCAGTTTGCTGAGATTGGTTCGATCACCGGACAGAAGGCGGATGAGATTGAAAAGATCGTGTCTGATGCTCTCGCCGAGAACCCCAAGTCCGACTTTGCCTACGTTAAACGTTCGGTTGATCTCAAGACGTTGAAAGCTCTCAAAGAGTTGGGAATACCCTGGCTTACATTCAGCCAGAACGCTAGTCGGATTTATCCCAACGGTGCCGTTGGTGGCAATCTTGTGGGATTTGTGGGCACAGATAATGCACCACTCGCAGGGGTCGAGCTTTCGCAAAATGCGTGTCTGGCTGAGACTAACGGTAAAGAGACCTATGAGCGCGGGGCCGATGGCGTGGCCATCCCCGGGAGCACCGTTAAAGTGGAAGAGCGGGTGGACGGGGGAACCCTTCAATTGACGATTAATAAAGATTTGCAGTGGCAAACCCAGCAGATTGTGCAGCGTCAGAAAGAGGCTACTGGGGCTCAGTGGGCGGTAGCAACAGTTGCAGATACTGCGACTGGTCAATTGCGTGCAGTGGGTGAGTCAAACACGGTTGACCCCAACAACATCAAGGCATCTGCCGCCGAAGACCTCACCTCTAAAGCATTTCTCTACGGGTATGAGCCCGGTTCCACATACAAAGCGATTACAGCTGCTGCCCTTATCGACACGGGTACGGCAACTCCCCTTACGCAGGTGCTGGTCCCCGGTAGCTATGTGGCCCCCAACGGTGCCAAATTTCGTGATTCGTGGTCGCACGGTGACACCAGGTATACGCTCACCGGGATTCTTGTTGACTCATCGAACGTGGGTATTTCGCTGCTGGGGCACGGTCTTTCCGACGAGACGCGATACGATTATCTGCAAAAGTTTGGCATTGGGACGCCAACCAATGCCGGTTTGGCATCTGAAAGTTCCGGTATCCTCCATCCTTACCAGGAGTGGGACCCGCAGACAAGCTACACAACGATGTTTGGTCAGGGTGTATCGTCCACCATTGTGCAGACGACCGGGGCTTATCTTACCTTTGCCAACGGAGGCAAGCGGATGCCACTGTCGATCATCGACAATTGTACGTATCCGGACGGTACGGTGACTCCCTATGATGCGGGTGATCCGGTGCAGGTTATCTCACCCGAGTCTGCCAAGACCATGACGAGCATGCTCGAAATGCTGCCCCAGGACTCATGGCTGACGGATGTTATTGCTATCCCTGGGTATCGCATCGCCGGTAAGACGGGAACCGCCCAACAGCCGGATGGGCAGGGGGGCTATATGAGCACCTATATATACTCCTTTGCCGGATATTTTCCCGCGGATAACCCCAAGTATGTTGTCGTTTTCTCGATTGCCCATCCGGCGACTGCCGACGGTGCTCGGCAGGCCGTAATCGGATTCCGGGATGTTGCCCAAGCGACGATTAAGGCATACGCAGTACCGCCCTCAACAACCCCAGCGGAAACTTTGCCGAAGCACTATTAACACGCCCACCCGTGGTATCTGGGAAGATGGTCAGGCAACACGTGCGTGCGGTCCTGTTCATCATCAGAGGCCGCGGAACCCACTCACCTGCGCTCATCCCCGCGCAGAAAGGTATGTATCAGAAATGATCGCTTTGACACTGGCCGAATTGACCACGGCGATGGGGGGTCGGCTCGTTCTCGCTTCGTCGCCCGCATCCGCCGAGAACGTTGTGAGCGGATCAGCTCAGATTGACTCTCGACTTATCGAACCCGGCGATCTTTTTTTTGCAAAACGTGGCGAGGCGATGGACGGTCATCAATTTGCGGCTGAGGCGGCGAACCGCGGGGCATCCGTTTTGGTGGTTGAGTACGAGGTTAAGGCGAATGCGCCACAGATTGTGGTGTCCGATACCGTGACGGCCCTTGGCATGCTTGCCGCCGAGGTGGTCTCACGCGTCACATCGTTGGGGGGGCTGACAGTTGTGGGTATTACCGGTTCCAACGGTAAGACGACCACCAAGAATCTTCTACGGGAGATATTGCCATCCCTGGGTGAGACCGTGTCCCCCGAGAACTCATTTAATAATGAGGTTGGTGCCCCACTTACCATGTTGAAGATCACCGCAGAGACTTCCTTTTTGATCTCCGAAATGGGGGCGAGCGCCGAGGGCGATATTGCACGCCTGATCACCATGGCTCGTCCCCGTATCGGGGTTGTCCTTACTGTTGGCCTGGCCCATGCCGGTGGATTCGGTGGAATCGAGTCCACCTTTCGAGCAAAGTCGGAGATGGTCACGGGGCTTCCTGAGAGCGGGGTGGCCGTCCTCAACCGAGATGATCCACGGGTGGCCGACATGGCACCCCTCACGCGAGCCAGAGTTGTCTGGTTTGGCCTGTCCCCTGATGCCCACGTGCGGGCAACGGATGTTATTGCCGGTGCAGCAGGAACAACCTTTACTCTTCATACGGCCGCCGGAGAATCAGCGCCGGTCGTTTTTCGGGTGCTGGGCGAGCATCACGTGATGAATGCGCTGGCGGCGGCGGCTGTTGCGAAGGAATGTGGGGTACCTCTGGCTGATATCGTCCGCGGTCTTGAAGCCGTGACTCGGGCCGAGCGCTGGCGGATGGAGGTGATGGGCGGCCGCGACGGGATCACCGTCATTAACGATGCCTACAATGCGAGTCCAGACTCAATGATGGCCGCGTTGAAAACTCTCGCTCTGATTTCGGAGCCGGGTCAGCGCACAGTTGCCGTTCTGGGGGAGATGAGCGAATTGGGCAAGTTTTCCGGAGAAGAGCACGATCGAATAGGCTTGCAGGCGGTTCGGTTAAATATCTCTCGGATTGTGGTTGTGGGCGATGCGGCGCGTCGTATGCACATCACCGCGATTAATGAGGGGTCATGGGATGGAGAAAGCGTGTTCTTGAGCAGCCAAGATGAGGCATTTGAGTACCTTGTCAAAGAGCTGGAGCCGGGAGACACGGTTCTTGTAAAGTCATCCAATTCTGCCGGCCTACGCTTCTTGGGTGATCGTCTGGGGGCGCACTTCGCATGATTGCTCTCCTCCTGGCCGCCGCCCTCTCGATGCTCTACTCTCTTCTTCTGACTCCTATTTTCATCAAGGGATTCAATAAACTTCGGTGGGGCCAGTTCATCCGTGAGGATGGGCCCAAGTCTCATTACTCCAAGCGGGGAACACCCACAATGGGTGGAATTATTTTCCTCTCTGGTGCCGTGCTCAGCTATTTTGTTGCCAAACTCATCATGCAGGAGGCGGTGACCTCATCCGCTCTCTTAGTGATCCTGATGATGGTGGGCCTTGGCCTGGTCGGGTTTATCGATGATTTCCTCAAGACTCGTAAGCAGCAGAGCCTGGGTTTGGGCGGCTGGGCAAAGATCACCGGCCAGGTGGTTGTCGCTCTCCTCTTCACCGTGCTATCGCTACAATTTGCCAACGCACGGGGCTTGACGCCAGCCTCAACCCACATCTCACTTTTTCGCGACCTCCCCATCGACTTCATGGCCCTCGGCGTTATCGGCGGTTTGATTCTCTTTGGTATATGGATTGTGCTGCTCGTAACTGCTGCTTCCAACGCGGTGAACGTCACCGATGGTCTTGACGGTCTCGCCACGGGGGCCTCAATCCTCGCGATCGGTGCCTACATTTTTATTGGCTTTTGGCAGTTCAACCAATCCTGCGCTGACCCGGCCAATGTGGCCAATTGCTATGTTGTGCGCGATCCTCTCGACCTCGCGGTTATCGCCGCAGCGCTTGTGGGCGGACTGGTGGGATTCTTGTGGTGGAATACCAGCCCGGCGCACATTTACATGGGAGACACGGGCTCGCTGGGCATCGGTGGGGCACTTGTGGCTTTAGCAATCCTGACTCGCACCGAGCTCCTTTTGGTGCTGATCGGCGGCCTGTTTGTGATCGAGACCGGCTCGGTGATTGTCCAGCGGCTATATTTCAAGATCACCAAGGGTAAGCGCATCTTTTTGATGAGTCCGATCCATCATCACTTCGAACTCAAGGGGTGGGCCGAGGTTACTGTTGTTGTTCGGTTCTGGCTGGTGGCCGCGTTCTTCGTGATCCTCGGAATCAGCCTGTTTTATGCCGAGTGGCTGGCAGGTTAAGGCATGGGTGAGACAGAGCGTATCGAAGCTCTCTCGAGTTGGCACGATGATTGGTCCGGCCTTCGTGTGGCCGTTCTGGGTCTCGGGGTCACGGGGTTTGCTGTTGCGGACACGCTGGTCGAGTTGGGGTGCACGGTGCGTGTCATCGCAGCGGGGAGGGACAGGGACCGCGAACGACTTCTTGAGGTCATTGGCTGCCAGTTCTTTCACGACACGCGCGATGCGGTCCAGCTTACTGACCTGGCTACTTTTGCCCCGGATCTTGTCATTGTCTCTCCGGGCTATCGGCCCGATCACCCGCTGACGACCTGGGCCGAGGCGTCTGATATCCCAGTGTGGGGCGATATTCAGTTAGCGTGGCGGTTGCGGGACAAGGTTGGTGCTCCGGCCGATTGGATTACCATCACCGGGACGAACGGTAAGACCACGACGACCCAGCTCACCGCGCACATGTTGCTCGCGGGTGGTCTCCGGGTTGCTCCTGTTGGCAATATCGGTGTTCCGGTACTTGACGCTCTGCGCGACCCACAGGGGTTCGACGTGCTTGTGGTGGAGTTATCCAGCTTCCAACTCGCGCGCGTCGGCCATATTGAGCCCTATTCGAGTGTCTGCCTGAATATTGCCGCTGATCATCTGGATTGGCATGGTTCTCTCGGCCAATACATCGCCGATAAAGCACGTGTTTACGAGAATACTGTCCACGCGTGTGTGTACAATCGGGCCGACCCGGTGACGGAAAATATGGTCCGTGACGCAGATGTTCAGGAGGGCGCCCGCGCGATTAGCTTTGGCCTGGATAGTCCCCAACCGAGTGATCTGGGTATTGTTGATGGCCTCCTGTGTGACCGGGCCTTTCTTCATGAGCGACAGACGAGTGCTTTGGAGATCACAACGATCCAGCATCTCGCAACTCTCGGGCTTGCCGCGCCGCATATCATCCAGAACATTCTCGCGGCCAGCGCGCTTGCTCGCTCCCGGGGCGTTGAGCCGGCTCAGATCGCGGCGGCTCTCGATGCTTTTCGTCTTGATTCTCATCGTGTGGAGCGAATCGCTACGGTGAACGATGTCCTGTGGGTAGATGACTCGAAAGCAACAAACCCGCATGCAGCCTCGGCCTCGCTTCGTTCCTTTGAGAGCGTCGTATGGGTGGTCGGGGGGCTTCTTAAAGGCGTTGACGTTGACGATTTGGTGCGCAACCACGTGTCTCGTCTCCGTGCTGTAGTGGTGATCGGTCAGGATCGCAGCGAACTGATTGCGGCGTTCAGACGACACGCACCGGATGTGCCGCTTTTTGATGTTGAACCGGGTGAAACTGTTGACATTATGGCGGCTGTTGTGGGTCACGCAGCGTCTGTTGCCCAGCCGGGAGATACAGTTCTTCTGGCTCCAGCTGCGGCATCAATGGATCAATTCAGCAGCTACGCAGATCGGGGAGCGCGATTTGCTTCGGCGGTACGACAGCTAGTGGGAGGTGAGGCGGATGACGATTCCGCCTCCCTCTAGGCCGAGCCCGGCACGTGCAGAAGACGCTGAGTCGTCTGCCAGGGGGTTTCGCGCCCGAATCTCTCTGGGGCGTAACCTCACGGCTGAGTCCAGCACATATTTTCTGGTGCTGGGTACGACGCTCTTTTTGGTGGCAATCGGGCTCGTCATGGTGTTGTCCTCCTCGTCGATCACGTCGTTTGTGGGAGAGCAGGGATTCTTCGCGGGGTTTTGGCGTCAGGCCACATTCGCTGCCATCGGGGTGCCTCTTATGCTGGTGTTCAGCCGGTTCCCGGTGAGCTTTTGGAAGAAGTGGGCTTGGCAAGCGCTTGCGCTGGGGGCTCTTCTCCAGCTGCTTGTGTTTACGCCATTGGGGATCGAGACCTACGGAAACCGCAACTGGATTTCGATTGGTGGTGTAACCGGCCAACCTTCGGAGTTTCTCAAGCTCGCTCTCGTGGTGTGGATTGGCTACATCTTGTGGAAGAAGCGCGCACTCCTTGATCGCTCGATGCACGCCCTCATACCGGTACTCCCCGTAGCCGGTATATCTATCGGTCTTGTCCTGTTGGGCGAGGACCTGGGGACGGTGATCGTTATGAGTGTGGTCGTGATGGCCGCACTGTATTTCGCCGAGTTGCGTCTCCGTACGCTGCTGATTCCTCTTGTTCTGGGGGTTGCACTGGTTGCTGTGATGGCGATCACGAGTCCCAACCGAATGGGCCGCATCGCCGATTTCTTTGAGAAGAGTGGGAGCGATTACAGCGGACTGTCCTGGCAACCACTTCATGGCCTGTGGGCACTGGCTAATGGTGGAGTTTTTGGCGTTGGCCTGGGCAACTCAAAAGCCAAATGGTCCTGGTTGCCCGCAGCCGATAACGACTACATCTTCGCCATTATCGGCGAAGAGCTGGGTTTGATTGGGGCAATCGTTGTTATCCTGCTGTACGTGCTTCTCGCTGTGGGCCTCCTACGCGTGATGAGAAATGCACGCGATCTTTTCGGCGTCGTGACGACGGGTGCTGTCCTTGTGTGGATCGTGGGCCAAGCCTTCGTGAACATCGGTGTTGTGATCGGCATTCTGCCCGTTCTGGGTGTACCACTTCCGCTACTGTCGTCGGGTGGAACCGCTCTTATATCCTGTCTGATGGCGATTGGAGTGGTTCTGTCGATCGCACGAGACTCCACTAACAATCCCCCCGAGGACACTCCGACGGCGCGACCAAATCAGAGGACACGATGACAACATATTTGCTTGCCGGCGGTGGAACGGCCGGGCATGTCAACCCCCTTCTCGCTGTGGCTGACTACCTTCGTTCTGTGGAACCGGACTCCACGATTGTGGTTCTGGGAACGGCAGAGGGGCTGGAAGCCCGGTTAGTTCCCGCACGTGGGTATGAGCTTCTGACGATCCCTCGCCTGCCGTTTCCTCGTCGTCCCAACCGGGAAGCACTTGCCTTTTTCCCACGGTTTGCCCGCGCTGTGAGTCGGGTCACCGAGATTATCCGCGAGTACTCGGTTGACGTCGTTGTGGGTTTCGGGGGATACGCCTCGGCTCCCGCCTATCGCGCGGCAAAACGCTGTGACATTCCCCTCGTCATTCACGAGGCTAACGCTAAGCCAGGGTTGGCAAACGTGCTGGGTGCCAGACAGACCTCTTTTGTTGGGGTTGCTTTTGAGCACACTGAACTCCCACACGCCCGGTTTGTTGGTATGCCATTGCGTGTAGAGATTGAGCGGCTCGATCGAGTCGCTATTCAGCCGGAGGCTCGCGCGCACTTTGGGCTTGATGTTCGGCTGCCCACTCTTCTTGTCACCGGCGGATCGCAGGGTGCGCGGAGTATTAACGAGGCGGTTTCGGCTGCGGCCTCTGACATTCTTGCCGCGGGCTATCAGATTCTTCATGTGTGGGGGCAGCGTACTGAAATTCAGGATCCGGGGCGGGAACACTACGTTATTGTCCCATATTGTGATCGAATGGACTTGGCTCTGGCTGTCGCGGATGCGGCGATTTCCCGTTCTGGCTCGGCAACCGCGAGCGAGTTGAGTGGGCTTGGTATTCCGGCTCTCTACGTCCCATACCCGCATGGTAACGGGGAGCAGCGCTTCAACGTTCAGGGCGTCGTTGCTGCCGGTGGTGCCCTTCTCGTTGATGACAGCGAGTTGTCTGCTGCCTGGGTGCGCGAGAGGTTTCTCCCCCTGTTGTTGGACGGTACTGCTCTCGACACAATGTCCCGAGCGGCAGCCCAGACGGTTGTACTGGATGGCGCACGTCGTACGGTCGAGCTTATTCACGAGGCGCTGGCTTCTCGCCTGCGATGAGTTGAGTAGCGGAACAGCAACCGGCGCGGTTGCATGATCTTGTCAGCACGGAGGGCTACTCTGGAGCCTGCAGATAACGCCACTGGAAGGGCACAGAATGATCTATCCTGATCTCGAACTTGAGCTACCCGAGACGGTGGGCACGGTCCACTTTATCGGGATTGGGGGCTCAGGCATGAGCGGAATCGCCCGGCTCTTTCATGATGCGGGCCATCGCGTGACCGGTTCGGATGCCACGGAGAATTCCAATGTGGTCCAGTTGCGTGACCTGGGAGTCACTATCACGATTGGTCACGACGCGGCCAATCTCGGCGATGCTGATACGGTCGTCATCACGGGCGCACTCTGGCCAGACAACCCCGAATATGTGCTCGCTCAGAGTAGGGGATTGCCTATCCTGCACCGTTCGCAGGCTCTCTCCTGGCTGATTGGTTCGCAACGTCTTGTAGCGGTTGCCGGCGCGCACGGAAAGACCACCTCCACAGGTATGATTGTCAGCGGGTTACTGGCTCTTAACCAGAGCCCCAGCTTTGTCAACGGTGGTGTCATCGAGTCGATTGGTGTGAGTTCGGCACGTGGTGCAGATCCAATTTTTGTGGTTGAAGCCGACGAGTCTGACGGTTCATTCCTGCTCTACAATACCGATATTGCACT
Organism: Klugiella xanthotipulae; assembly: GCF_006716695.1. Taxonomy (GTDB): domain Bacteria; phylum Actinomycetota; class Actinomycetes; order Actinomycetales; family Microbacteriaceae; genus Klugiella; species Klugiella xanthotipulae. The sequence continues at coordinate 508,197 of NZ_VFPN01000003.1, read as the reverse complement.
TGTGACTAATGTTGATCCAGAGCATTTGGACTACTACGGGTCACGGGAAAATTTCATGCGGGCCTTTGTCGATTTTTCCCGGGGGGCCGCAGAACTCGTGGTTATTTCTTCGGATGATCCCGGTGCACGTGAGGTAACGGCCCAGCTGGACGGCCGCTCCGTACTCACTTTTGGTGAGGCAGAGGATGCGGATGTCCGGGTCCACTCGATCATCACCGATGGTCCGGTGTCCTTTGGCCTGTCCTACCGCGGTGAAGAATTCTCCGCTCAGCTCTCCGTCCCCGGACGCCACAACGCTATCAACGCGGCCGGTGCGTGTGCCGTGCTGTTTGCGCTGGGCTACGCCCCGGACGAGGTGGTTCCTGCCGTGGCCACTTTTGGTGGCACTAAGCGGCGTTTTGAGTTGCATTCGACCATTGGCGGTGTGAGCGTCTACGACGATTATGCTCACCATCCGACTGAGGTTGCGGCGGTATTGTCGGCTGCTCGTACGGTGGTGGGGGAGGGTCGTGTGGTGGCCGTGCATCAACCACACCTATACAGCCGCACGCGACTCTTTGCACAGGAGTTTGCTACAGCACTTGAAACGTTTGCCGATCACACGGTCGTTTTGGCTGTGTGTGGCGCGCGCGAGAGCCCGGAGCCCGGTGTGACTGGTGAATTAGTATCCCAACGGTTTGTCAATCCGTCCAAGGTTGCGTACGTGGATGAGTGGCAGGTAGCCGCTGATTACATTGCCTCATTTACTCAGCCCGGTGACTATGTCATCACGTTGGGCTGTGGTGATGTTTACCGGATCATTCCCCAAGTTGAGGCCGCTTTGGAGGATCGCTGGTCGTGACACGGGTAGATTTGTGAAGCGCCCTGGGGGATTTGATCCGGCCCGGCCGGATCCGGCTGCTGGGCGGCTGAAGGATGTGCGGTTACCTCGACCGGTTCGTCCCGGTGCTCCGGCACGCCGAAACCCAGCCGAACCCTCCCACGAGACCCCGGGGGAGCGTAGCGTCGTCCGTCCGGTGATCCCTCTGAAACGGGCAACACCGACTTCGGTCGATTCGTCGGTAACCCGTGAGCTGACCCCGTTTCGCGAGGATGTCCGCTCACCCCGCACAGATATCTCGACCTCGGCGGTTGTCCCGATCTCTTCCGAGGTATCCGCTGGCGAATCGGAAGATTCTCCGCCAGCCGTGGTGGGCGAACCTTCTCATAGGACGTTGATCGCGCCCCAGGTCAGGGCGGAGCCTGGAAACGCGTGTGGAAGCACGCTCCGTCGTGCCATCTGGCGTCGGCGTCGTGCAGAGCGGGCTGAGATGAAACGGTTTACCGCGCTGGCACGTCGGCGTAGACGAACGGTATTCGCTTCGCTATCGGCGGTGGGAGCGCTGGTGATTTTTGTGGGGGTCGGTGCGTTTACGCCGCTGATGGGGCTGCAGCAGATCCAGGTGTTGGGGGCCGAGCGACTTGATACCGCTGCCGTCGTGAAGGCTCTGTTTTCACAAGAGAATGTGCCACTAACGCTGTTAGATGAGGGCCAGATTCAAGAAGCTCTTTCTGACTTTCCCGTGATTCAAAGCTATTCCCTGGAAACCCTGCCGCCACACACCCTGGTGATTCGTGTGGCCGAGCGTCAACCGGTGATGTCGCGTGTGGTGAGTGGTGGGTTTAGCCTCGTTGATCCTGCGGGTGTCGTGATTGAGACTCAAGCTGAACGACCCGCGGGATATCCGGTTGCCAGTTCCCTGCCCGCCGACCCTCGCGCGCCCGCTTTCATTGCGGTCGCCGCCGCACTTCAGGCTGTCCCCGCCGACCTCCTTCCGCGGATTGACTCGGTGACGGCGACCACCGCTGACAACATATCTTTTGTCCTAGTAGACTCCGGCATCAATGTGATCTGGGGGAGTGCGCAGGACTCCTCTCTGAAAGGCGTTATCCTGGACAGGATGATTGCCGCGCTGGCCGCTCAGGAGGTCACGGTGATTGATGTGTCGTCAACGGAAGCACCGGTCTTTTCGTGATCACGTGGCGTGTGGGTTGAGGAAGTGTGGTGGATTTTGCCTCAACATTTCGACACGCGGAACGTCATACACGGTGAGGGCAGATTCGCCCGTAGCGTGAACCACAGGAATTGTATACTGAGAATAACTTTAATCTTCTAGTAGAGGTTTAAGGTTTCAGCGGAGGCCGAACGTGTCAAATAATCAGAACTACCTCGCAGTGATCAAGGTCGTTGGCGTGGGTGGCGGTGGGGTTAACGCCGTCAATCGAATGATTGAGTTGGGGCTCCGCGGCGTAGAATTTATCGCCGTCAATACGGATGCTCAAGCTCTCCTCCTCAGTGATGCCGACGTCAAACTTGACATTGGGCGCGTGTTGACCCGCGGGCTGGGTGCCGGAGCTGATCCTGAGGTTGGCCGTCGTGCCGCCGAAGACCATGCGGAAGAGGTTGAAGAGGCTCTCGCCGGTGCCGATATGGTTTTTGTGACGGCGGGCGAGGGTGGTGGAACCGGCACGGGTGCGGCCCCGATTGTTGCCCGGATTGCCCGGTCAATCGGTGCCCTCACAATCGGCGTTGTTACCCGTCCATTTAGCTTCGAGGGCAAGCGTCGCGCGGCCCAGGCGGACGCCGGCATCCACACGCTTCGTGAAGAAGTTGACACTCTTATCGTGGTTCCTAATGACCGCTTGCTTGAAATCAGTGACCCGGGGATCAGCATGGTTGAGGCTTTCGCTTCCGCGGACCAGGTTCTCCTGGCCGGTGTGCAAGGCATCACCGACCTGATTACCACCCCGGGTCTAATTAACCTCGACTTTGCAGACGTGAAGTCGGTTATGCAGGGGGCAGGTTCCGCGCTTATGGGGATCGGCTCCGCTCGCGGTGCTGACCGGGCGATCAAAGCGGCGGAGCTAGCCGTAGCATCGCCCCTTCTGGAGGCCAGTATTGAGGGTGCACACGGTGTTCTCCTCAGCATCCAGGGTGGTTCTAACCTGGGACTCAACGAAATCTATGAGGCGTCCTCACTGGTGCAGGATGCGGTCCACCCTGAGGCCAACATTATTTTCGGCACGGTCATTGACGACACTCTGGGTGACGAGGTGCGTGTCACCGTTATTGCGGCCGGGTTTGATGCTGTTGAACCCGCCCACGCGGCCCCGGAAACGGTCAAGCGTCGTACTTACATTACGCCAGCTGAGACGCAGCCGATTGAAGATTCCGCTGAGGGGGCCACCGAATTTGGTGAGGCTATCGTGTCGCCCCCCGTTGAAGCCGTGCTGCCTGATCCATCCTTTGCGGATGACGATGATATTGACATCCCCGACTTTTTAAAGTAAATCGGTGAGTGAGCTACCTGCACTGTTGAGCGAGCGGCTTGATGCCGTTCGTGTGGGGGTTGCTTCGGCTGCTGCCGCTGCCGGTCGGCGCCCCGAGGACATCACCACGGTCGTTGTGACTAAGTTTCACCCGGTGAGCCTCATTCGTGATCTATACGGATTGGGCGTTCGCGACTTTGGTGAGAACCGGCACCAGGAAGCCCAGCAGAAGGCCGCTGACCTGAGTGATTTGGACCTGAGATGGCATTTTGTGGGCCAGATCCAGGGTAAGAAAATTCGCCAGGTCGCAGAGTATGCGGATGTTCTGCATAGCTTTGATCGGGTTCGTCTTGTCGAGGCGTTACCCCGCACGGGACGTACCCTGTCGTGCTTTCTGCAGATCAATATGACGGATGATCGAAATCGTGGGGGAGTGTCTCCGGATGAGTTACTCCCTGTTGCCGAACGGGTGCTAGGGCACCCCCTCCTTCGGCTGAGGGGCGTCATGGCTGTTGCCCCTCTCGGCGAGGAGCCAGCTAGGGCTTTCGCCAGGTTGAGACGATATTCTGAAGACTTGCGTCAGATTGCCCCCGACTCGACGGAAATCTCGGCGGGCATGACTCAGGATTATGTTCAAGCTGTTGCCGAGGGCGCGACACACCTGCGGATTGGCACGGCAATAACGGGAAACAGGCCAGACACGGTCTAATCTCAGTGTAGGCAAACTGTTGGAGGTAACTAATGAGCAATCCACTGAAGAAGACCATGGTCTATCTGGGGCTTGCGGATGAAGAGCTGGAATATGAGGAGGTTGAACCGGATGCAAAGCAAACTCCGGTTGCACCTACCGCTGCTGCTCCCACGCGTGCTCCGGTGACTCCGCTTCGTCGAGCCACCACCCGTGGCCCAGCTGCAACTCCTCTCAACGAGATCTTGACTGTTCATCCCAAGCAGTACCGGGATGCACAGGTCATTGCAGAGAACTTCCGTGACGGTGTACCTGTCATCATCAACCTCTCGCAGATGGACGATGCCGAGGCGAAGCGTCTCATCGACTTCGCGAGTGGACTCTCGCAGGGGCTGTACGGAAAGATCGAACGGGTCACAAACAAGGTTTTCTTGCTCTCACCTTCACATATTGCGCTGAGCGGCGACCAGGCGGACTCTGGTGAGGCTGAGGCGTCGTTCTTTGTGAACTCCTAGGGCAGAGTCCATCGCGTAATGCTTGAAGGAATCCTTGTTGCTAGCTTTGTTGCCCGGCTGATTGTCCAGCTCTATATTCTTGTCCTCTGGGCCCGGTTTATCCTGGACTGGGTGCGTGCTCTCAACCCTGCCTGGCGACCGCGGGGGTTCGTTGTCGTTCTGATTGAGCTGGTATTCACCATCACTGACCCTCCCATCCGCTTCATCCGTAAGCTGATCCCACCGCTTCGAATTGGCAGCCTGTCACTGGACTTTGGCTGGATGATTACCCTCATAGCTTGCTGGGTCATCCTGGCAATACTCCCCTAATATTTGACCGAATTCGCTCGACATGGTGTCACGCTACACATTATCTTCAGTGGTTTGCTAGCGTTGATGTGACGCCGCGAGTGTGGCGAAGACTAACGAAAGAGACCAGCGATGGCTTTGACACCTGAAGATGTCGTAAACAAGAGGTTTACGATCACGAAGTTCCGTGATGGATACGACCTTGATCAGGTTGATGACTTCCTTGATGAGGTTGGAATCGAATTGCGTCGTCTTGAAGCTGAGGCAAACGCGTTGCGACAGGAGAACGAAGAGCTTCGTGATCGTGTACAGAGCATGGAAGCGAACGAGTTTGCTCAGCCGCGCTCCGCTTTCTCGGGTGCCGACGACATCGAAGAGACCGTTGTTACTCACGCGGAGCCCGTCGTGAGCGCTCCAACCCCTGCGGCACCCGCTCTTGCCGGTGCCGGGTTGGCAACCGAGGCGTCAAAGAGCAGCGGGATGCTTCAACTAGCCCTTGAGCTGCATGACAAACACGTCCGGGACGGCGAGGAGAAGCGTGATGCGCTTATTCGTGAGGGCGAGAGCACTGCTCGCGAACTCGTTTCCGACGCTCAGAAGCAGCGGGCTGACGAACTTGCACGCCTGAACGGTGAGCGTGCCGAGCTTCAGGGAAAGATTAAAGAACTTCGTGAATTTGAGGGCGAGTATCGTTCCACGCTCCGCAGCTACATTCAGGGCCAGCTTCGCGGGCTCGACGGCTCGCCGGAGCCGGAGGGTGCCCCGGCCGGTCTCGATTGAGCGGGATAGAGGAGCCTTCTGCTGAGTTGAGCGAACCTGGTTCTGCGGGGCGGCGGCGCACGGCGATTCTGCTGCTTGTCGCGCTTGCAGTCTTTGTCTATGGAGTTGACCAGTTCAGCAAGTTTTGGGTGGTCAATAACCTGGATTATGGTGTTCAAGTTCCGGTGATTGGTGACGCACTCCAGTTCTACTTCGTCCGAAATGCGGGGGCCGCCTTTTCTTTCGCGAGTGGGAGTACCTGGATTTTCTCGATCCTGGCATCCGCTGTCACCATATTTGTCCTGTGGTACTCATCACGTATTCGTTCGCTCGGATGGGCAGTTTTTTTGGGTTTGTTGCTGGGGGGAACCTTGGGCAACCTGAGTGACCGCTTTTTTCGTGAACCCGGATTTGGCGTTGGCCATGTGATCGACTTCATTTCAATGCCTTGGCTGCTCCCTGCGATTTATAATCTGGCCGATGTGGCGATTGTGAGCAGCATGATCGTCTTCGTGATCCTCACTTTTCGGGGGATCCGGATTGATGGTCGTCGAGAGGTTTCGATTGCGGGGGATCGGAAAGTTGGGAATATGCGCTCCGAAACTGACCTCGACACGGGAACTGCTCGTGGAGAGTAGAAGCCTGTACGTTCCCGACGGACTCGACGGTGTTCGTGTTGACGCGGGCTTAGCCAAGTTGCTCGGGTTTTCCCGCAGTTTTGCGGCCGATGTTTTGATAGCCGGCGGGGTTCGAGTTGACGGGTCCCGTGTGGGCAAGTCTGATCGTCTGCATGCTGGCTCGATGCTTGATGTTCAGTGGGCTCCTAAGGAGGGGCCTCAGGTGATACCGGTTGAAGTTGAGGACTTCCGGATCATTCACGATGATGCAGATATCGTTGTTATCGACAAACCAGTGGGAATTGCCGCTCACCCGGCGGTGGGCTGGGCTGGCCCGACCGTGCTGGGTGCACTGGCTGCTGCTGGTTACACCATCGCTACCTCGGGTGCCCAGGAACGTGCCGGTATTGTGCACCGTCTCGATGTGGGTACGAGCGGCGTGATGGTGGTCGCCAAAAGCGAAAATGCCTATAGCCTAATGAAACGTGCCTTTCGTGATCGAACGGTGGATAAGGTCTATCACGCTATTGTGCAGGGACACCCCGACCCTTCGTCTGGAACCATTGACGCACCGATTGGGCGCCACCCGAGCTCCGAGTGGAAATTTGCGGTGACTCAGGGTGGTAAGTCCTCCATCACGCACTACGCGACGCTGGAGGCCTTTCCCTATGCTTCGCTGCTGGAGGTGCACCTGGAGACGGGTCGCACACACCAGATTCGCGTACATATGGCTGCCCAGCGTCACCCCTGCGTGGGTGACAGCATGTACGGCGCTGATCCCACCTTGACGACCAAGCTGGGGCTGGAACGCCAGTGGTTGCATGCCAAGGAACTCTCTTTTATGCATCCAGGAACGACCGAGTGGGTCACCTACGAGAGTGAATACCCGGCTGATTTGCAGCACGCTTTAGCGGTTCTTCGCGGACACTAGCCACCTGTCTCGAGTAAGATTAAGGCTCACCTGCAACCCCTGGGAGACATCGTGTCGAAGACAGATTCTTTTGTGCATTTGCATGTGCATAGTGAGTACTCGATGCTGGATGGAGCGGCGCGAGTCAAGCCCCTCATCGAGGAAGCCGTTCGGCAGGGAATGCCCGCTATCGCTGTTACTGACCACGGAAACACGTTTGGTGCTTTTGACTTTTGGAACACTGCGACAAATGCCGGCATCAAACCCATCATTGGCACTGAGGCCTACGTCACGCCGGGAACCCACCGTAGTGATCGTACGCGTGTGCGTTGGGGGAGCGGTAGCGGTGATGATGTTTCCGGTGCTGGTTCCTACACCCACATGACCCTCCTCTCAGCGTCGCAGACGGGAATGCACAACTTGTTTCGCCTCTCCAGCCGGGCGTCAATTGAGGGCTACTACTTTAAGCCACGTATGGATCGTGAGATTTTGAGTGAACATGCCAAGGGTCTGATCGCCACGACCGGTTGTCCAAGCGGCGAGGTGCAGACGAGGCTGCGGCTGGGACAGTACACCGAGGCGCGCCAGGCGGCTGCGGATTTTCGGGACATCTTTGGTGCCGAAAACTACTACTGCGAGATCATGGACCACGGCATTGATATTGAGCGTCGGGTGATGGCTGATCTGATCAAGCTCTCCCAGGACCTGGGTCTGCCGCTGGTAGCAACCAACGACCTTCATTACACCCACGCGGCTGATGCCGAGTCACACGCTGCCCTATTGTGTGTGCAGTCTGGTTCGCGCCTTGACGATCCGAACCGTTTCAAATTCGATGCCAATGAGTTCTACCTTAAGACCCCGGCTGAGATGCGTCAGCTATTCCGCGACTATCCTGAGGCCTGTGATAACACCCTCCTGATCGCGGAGCGGTGCGAAACTGCTTTTGATACGTCGGCCAACTATATGCCGCGCTATCCCTGTCCTGCCGGGGAGAACGAGGAGAGTTGGTTCATCAAGGAAGTCGAGACGGGGCTGCACGAGCGATATCCTGCAGGCATCCCCGACGCGGTGCGTAAACAGGCCGACTACGAGGTCGGTGTGATCGTGCAGATGGGGTTTCCCGGCTACTTCCTGGTGGTGGCTGACTTCATTAATTGGTCTAAGAAGAACGGAATCCGTGTGGGCCCGGGCCGCGGTTCCGGAGCGGGGTCGATGGCTGCGTATGCGATGAAGATCACGGATTTGGATCCGCTCCAGCACGGACTGATCTTCGAGAGATTCCTCAACCCTGATCGCGTCTCTATGCCCGACTTTGACGTTGACTTTGACGAGCGTCGTCGCGGCGAGGTCATCAAATATGTGACCGATAAATACGGTGATGAGCGCGTCGCTCAGATCGTCACGTACGGCACAATCAAAGCTAAGCAAGCTCTCAAAGATTCTTCCCGGGTACTCGGGTTTCCGTATGGTATGGGTGAGAAGTTGACCAAGGCGATGCCACCGGCTGTGATGGGGAAGGACATCCCGCTGAGCGGAATCGTGGATCCCGAGCACCCGCGTTACAAGGAGGCCTCAGACTTTCGTGCCATCTTGGAGGTGGACCCAGAAGCTCAGAAGGTGTTCGATACCGCCCGCGGTATTGAGAACCTGAAGCGTCAGTGGGGCGTGCACGCGGCCGGTGTGATCATGTCGAGCGACCCTCTGATCGACATCATCCCGATTATGAAACGCGAGCAGGATGGTCAGATCGTCACACAGTTTGACTACCCGGCGTGCGAGTCGCTCGGGCTGATCAAGATGGACTTTTTAGGGTTGCGGAACCTGACGATCTTGGACGATGCCCTGGATAACATCCGTGCTAATCGCAACATGGAGCTGATTCTCGAAGGCCTCGACCTGACCGATCAATCGGCCTACGATTTGATTGCCCGGGGGGATACGCTCGGTGTTTTCCAGCTTGATGGTGGCCCCATGCGTGGCCTGCTGCGGTTAATGAAGCCCGATAATTTCGAGGATATTTCAGCTGTGCTGGCCCTGTACCGACCCGGTCCGATGGGGGCCAACTCGCACACCAACTACGCGCTGCGTAAGAATGGTCAGCAGGATATCGTTCCCATCCATCCGGAGCTCGAAGAGCCGCTGCGGGAGGTGTTGGGTGGCACTTATGGGCTGATCGTGTATCAGGAGCAGGTGATGTCGATCGCCCAGAAACTTGCCGGATTTACGCTTGCCCAGGCAGATCTGCTTCGTCGCGCGATGGGTAAAAAGAAGAAATCCGAGCTAGATAAGCAGTTTGAGGGTTTTTCGAAGGGGATGAACGATAACGGCTACTCGAACGCCGCGGTCAAGACCCTGTGGGATATCCTGCTGCCATTCTCTGATTACGCCTTTAATAAGGCGCACTCGGCCGCATACGGTGTGCTCAGCTACTGGACGGCCTATCTCAAAGCCAATTACCCTGCTGAGTTTATGGCCGCGCTGCTGACAAGCGTTGGCGATTCGAAAGACAAACTGGGGATGTACCTGAACGAGTGCCGACGTATGGGTATTCAAGTGCTGGCCCCGGATGTTAACGAGTCGTTTGTGCATTTCTCAGCAGTGGATAAGGACATCCGCTTTGGCTTGGGTGCCATCCGAAACGTGGGTGCAAACGTGGTGGAGCTGATCCGTGCGGCCCGCGAGGAGAAGGGGAATTTCAGCTCGTTCCACGACTTCCTCAACAAGGTGCCGCTTACCGTGCTGAATAAACGGACGGTTGATTCGCTGATCAAGGCGGGCGCGTTCGACTCGGTGTCTCCGGTTCGCCGCGCACTGGTAGAGATTCACGAGGATGCAGTTGACGCTGCCGCTCTTCTCAAACGCAACGAGGCCCACGGCCAGGTTGATCTGTTTGGTGACCTGTTTTCTGAAGAGGAAGACTACTACGTTCCCGAGCGGCCCGAGTGGGCGAAGAAAGATAAGCTCGCGTTTGAGCGAGACATGCTGGGGCTTTACGTCTCTGACCACCCGCTCGCGGGGTTGGAACTGGCTTTAGCCAAGCACGCCACCACCACGATCAGCGAGATCCACAACCCTGATGCCAACTTTGATGGCGAAACTGTCACGGTTGCTGGGCTCATCACGAGTGTGCAGCACCGCGTAGCCAAGTCTGGCAACCAGTACGGCATGATTACGGTCGAAGATTTTACGGGTGAGTTGCAGGTGCTACTCATGGGTAAGTCATACCTGGAGTTTGGGCCAATTCTCGAGAGTGACTCGATCGCGTCGGTGCGGGGTAAGATCAACGCACGCGACGACGGGATGTCGATGCACGCCTACGGAGTGAGCCTGCCGGAGGTGGCTGTGGCTGAGGTTGGCGCGCCCATCGAGATCTCGGTGCAGGATCGCCGTGCCACGGAAAAGGTGATCCGTGACCTGCGGGAGGTGCTAGGTCGGCATCCCGGTCAGAACGAGGTGCGGTTGCACCTCCTCACCAACGACGTTATTCGTGTCTTTGAGGTGCCCTATAGCGTGACGGTGAGTGCAGACTTCTTCGGTGATGTAAAGGGACTCCTCGGTCCGAGCTCTCTGTCTTAGAGTGGTCTCCGGTTACCGCTTCTTGCTAGGTGTTGTGCAGCAGTGTGGTGAGAGTGGTCTCCGCCCGCATCATCTCCTGCGATGTGATGGATGGCTCGAAGCCGTCACCCCGTGGCCGCGATAGTTCGATAATGCCGCGCACTGATGCGGGTCGCGGTGTGAGCGCAATGACTCGATCCGAGAGTCGCACTGCTTCACGAATGTCATGGGTAATAAGTAGTATCGTCCACCCCATATCGCGCCACATACCGTGTAACCAGTCCTGCATATCGGTGCGGGTGAGCGAGTCGAGCGCCCCAAAGGGTTCGTCAAGAAGGAGAGTGTTGGTGCCCTGAAGCACCGTACGGAGCAGGGCCACCCGCTGGCGCATCCCACCGGAGAGATGCTCGGGGTGGGCATCCTCGAACCCGGTCAAGCCAAAAGCGGGAAAGAGATCGCGCGCCCGAGCCCGGGCCTCGGCCCGCCCTGTTCCGGCGATCTGCAACCCCAGAATCGCGTTATCGAGAACGGTGCGCCAGGGGAAGAGTACATCGTCCTGTGGCATGTAGGCGCAGTGAGCCGCCCTGTGCCGGAAACGCTTAGCCGAACCGGTGAGGGGGAGTGTGACCCCATCAATAACAACTTCGCCGCTGTCGGCCCTGTCGAGGCCTGCGAGGATATTGAACAGCGTGCTTTTACCGCAGCCACTCGGGCCGATCAGCGAGACAAACTCACCGCGGTTGACGGTTATCGAGATGTCAGTGAGCACGGGTCGGACGTCGCGATTCGTGGCGAAGGATTTGCTCACATTCGAGATCTTGAGGGGGAGACCGGGGGCGCTGCGGAGGGGAGTGTTGGCGCTCATCCGCGAGTATCCTTTCCGGTGACAACGGTCCAGGGGGCAACGATACGCTGCACCAGGTAGGTGAAGAGGAAGAGGGCGACGCTCATGAGGGCGGTGAGTGCCACCGCGGCCAGCACGAGGTCGGTGCGGAACGAATTCTTCTGTGCGCTCATGTAGAGACCCAACCCGGCGCGGGCCCCAACATACTCCGCAAAGATTGCCCCTACAACGGCGTAGGTGACACCAATACGAAGCGACGTGAAGAAGCGCGGCATGGCCTGCGGCACCCGCAGGCGGTAGAAGATCTGCCAGCGGGAGGCACCCATGCTCGTGAGGAGGGCTGTTGCGGTGGGACTCGTGGTGAGGAATCCCTCGATCAGACCCAGAGTGATGGGGAAAAACGTGACAAGTATGATAACAAGAACTTTGGGTAACGTGCCGAAACCAAACCAGATGATCATGAGCGGCGCGATCGCGACGATGGGAATGGTCTGCGAGGCGACGAGAAAGGGGGTGACCGAGAGACGGAACCAGGGAATGAAATCGACGGCCGTCGCAATGAGCCAGCTGACGATCAACGTGAGGCTGCATCCGATCAGCGTGACCTGAAGTGTGGCCGAGGCGTGCCGCCAGAGGTCGCTGCTGTGCGCGATTCCCTGGGCGAATACGCGTGACGGCGCGGGTAAAATCTGCGGACGAACGCCGCTTATACGCACGTACAACTCCCACCCGACCAGCAGCAGAACGCCCAGAAGGATGGCGGGTAGTAGGCGGCGGACGGTGCGCACGGCTCGGCTGATATCCACTAGTCGGCGAGATACTTATTGGTGAAGTAGGTATCCCAATCAGGCCTCTCGGCAAGTGGGTTACCGTCCGCATCGCTCAGAAGTTTGTTGTCGAAGAGAAAGTTGGCATAGCCAGCCCAGCGCTCGGACTCGAGGGTGCCCACCGTGCCCTGTGCATCCATCATGAGCGTGCTGGAGAGAAGACGCTGGCTTTCGTGTACGATTTTCTCGTCGGTTAGCAGGTCAGGGTTGGCCTCGAGGAGGATATCGGCGGCTTCATCCGGGTGCTCGGCCGCATACTGGTACCCCTTCTGGAGGGCCTGAACGAAGGCGGCACTTTCCGCGGGGTGCGCATCCGCCCAGTCGCGACTCGCGTTGATAACCACCGAGTAGGCGCTGGGAACACCGTAATCGGTGAACCTGAAATAGGTCATGGGCGTGCCTCGGCGTTCCGCCTCAACACCTTCCCACGTGAAGAAGGGGATCACGAAGTCGGCGTCTCCCGAGTAGAGAGCCTCATACGACTGAGTGCCGAGGACAACACTATCGAACTCACCCGTTCCACCATCGTTCTTAATGACCTGGGTGAGGAGCGGAATTTCTGCGGGCTCGCCAAAGCCCGCATAGGTGGTGCCGTCAAGATCAGCGGGGCGTGTGATGGAGGTGTTGTTGGCAGCGATGCCGATGGCGCTGGCCCAGTTCTGAAGCACCGCCATAACGGTGACCACCCTGGCCCCGGAGGCCTGTGCCAGGGTAGAGGCGTCGTGAAAACTCACGCCAAAGTCGGCATGACCGGCATCCAGGAGGGTATCGGGGAGTACATTGTTGTAGTCGATCGTCTCAACGGTGAGGCCGGCGTCGGCAAAGTAGCCCTTCTCTTGGGCGACGTAGAAGCCGGTGTGATTGGTGTTGGGGGTCCAGTCGAGCGCAAAGCGCACGGTGCTACCGTCCCCATCATTCTCCTCGGCCGGGGCTGCGCAGGCAGAGAGAAGCAGGGTCGCCAGGCCGATAAGTGCTACCGTGCGGATCGTTCGTGACATGGTGGAATCTTTCGGAAAGTTAATGGCTGGGAACGGCGGTTGCCGGCCAGGGTACGCGGTTGAGCGCCGAGTCCCAGAACAGTAACTCGTACGTGCACGCGGTGCGGAAGGCCAGAATCATGGCGTCGTCGTGGTGTGGCGTTGACCCTCCGTGTGCCGCGTCAACAACCGTGCACGCGGTGCGCACAGACGATTGGAATTCGTCGTCGTTGTACGAGGCAACCCAGCGGGCAAACGGATGCTCGGGATCCCGGGCGAGGACATCTGTGGCGTCACGGGCAAGGCGAGATGAGACATCCGCGTACAACCAGAAACAGGGCAGGACGGCGGCAGTGGCGACAGGATACGGTGCGGTTGCCGCCGTCGCAATGAGGTAGGACACGTAGCCGAGGCAGGTGGGGGAGTGACTCGGTTGTCGATCCCCGCGATCACTCTCACCGGAGAGCAACTCGCCGTGTAGTTCTGACTCGACCACGACCGCAGTGCGGGAAGACCCCGCCCAAAATGCCGCGGCGTCGGGAGTGGGGGCACGGGAGGCGAGGATGGCCAGAGCCTGCGCATATCCGGTGAGATAGAGCGAGTCCTGTTCCAGGTAGAAAGAAAAATCGGCGCGGTCGAGAGTTCCATCGCCCAGGCGAGTCAAGAATTCAAGCCCGGTGATAGTGTCTCGGATATCGCGGGAGTTCTCCCACAGCCGGTCGGTAAATCGCTCGCTCACGAGGCAACTTTCTCCGGCTTCGGATCGTTGCCAAGCACTCTTCGGAGGGTGGAGGAGCGATGGTTCTTAAATGTGCAGCCTGGCATGGCTCGGACATCCCTTCGTCAGCATTACCTGCATCAGGTTCTCGGGTTTTATCTCAGCCGGGCATCGAGCGCGGCACCCCGTGTCTTACAGTGTGCTAACACCGTAGCACACGGCCAGGTGGCATCGGCGGTCGCTTCCGGGCCCGAATGTCTAGGGCCGTGTGGCATAAGATAGTGATCGCGCGGGAGCCTGTTCAGTCGGGCTGAGAGGGCCGTTCGCCAAAGCGAGCAAGGGAGGCCGACCGCTGAACCTGATCTGGGTCATGCCAGCGCGAGGGAGCGGATGTGTGAGTATGCGGGATGGCGATCCGGTTGATCTAATCATTGTCGGTGGGGGAATAGTGGGTTCCTTAGCTGCCTGGCGGGCGGTGCGCGCCGGGCTCACGGTCAGATGGTTCGATCCCCAGCCGGGGAATGGTGCCTCACGCGCAGCGGCTGGTATGCTCGCCCCCACTTTTGAGGCGGCATTTGGCGAGCGCGATCTGATGAGACTCAACGTGGGCTCCGCAGCGCTCTGGCCGAAACTCGTGTCCGATCTGGCGTCCGAGACCGGATGTGACCTCCAGTTGCGACAGGCCGGGACGCTCACGGTGGCTTTCGATTCGGGCGATCTTACCGAGGCGCGGCGTGTCCATGACCTACACGAGGAGTGGGGGTTGTCCTCCGCCGTGCTGACCACGAGTGGGGTGCGTCAGCGTCTCAGTATCGTGGGGTCGCGGGTCGCTGGCGGCCTGTGGGCAGCGCATGATCACAGTGTTAACCCGCGGCGGGTGATCTCCTCGCTCGTGACAGCGGTCGCCGCGCGCGGTGTGGCCGCGGATCGGCGACACGTCGTCTCGCTTCTCACCGAGTACAGCGGTTCGACAACGACCGTTTCTGGCGTCCTCCTGTCGGACGGGAGCACCGTGCAGGCTGAGCGGGTTCTTGTAGCGGCTGGCTGGGAGAGTGGGGAACTGCTTGGGCGTATCCCGGGGTTGGTCGTACCCACCCGCCCGGTAAAGGGAGAGGTGGTGCGGCTAGACGCATCAGGGCTTCCATGGCTCGATATCGGCTACACTGTGCGCGGACTGGTGCAGGGCCGTCCCATCTATCTGGTGCCCCGCCCCGGTGGCGAGATCGTGATTGGTGCCACAACCGTTGAACTGCCAGATGATCGTGAGATGACGGCTGGCGGCCTTTTTGCTCTGCTCCGAGATGCTCGAGCCATCGTGCCCGGTATCGACGAGGCCCCCGTGCGTGAGCTCATGGCGCGGGCGCGACCGGGTACACCCGATAACCTACCGCTGATTGGGCGGGTGGGGGACGGTTCATTGCTGGTGGCGACGGGTCACTATCGACACGGTATCCTGTTGGCAGCGTTGACCGATCACTATGTGAATCTTCTGCTGCGTGGCGATGAGTTGCCGGCAGAGGCCCGCGTCTGCGACCCCAACCGATTCAGCCTCGCCGCCCGCGTGCCGATACCCGATTGTGGAGACCAACCGGCTATCGAGTTGCCCACCCACCCAAGGAGCATATGATGACCCCGTCACCTGATCTGTTTTCCGTGAATGGCCTGGACCGCCCGTGGCGAGAGGGGCAGGCTCTGGACGATATTATCCTGACGTTCGTGAATCCCGAGGTGGCTGCTCGACCCGACGTTGTGCCCGGTGGCATTGCGGCGGCCATCAATGACGTGGTTGTGCCGCGGAGTCGCTGGTCCGTGACCCACCCAGTGGTAGGGGATCGCGTTGAGATTCTAACCGCCGTGCAGGGAGGCTAGCCGTGGAACCTTACCGTGTCGAACCGCTTATGATCGCGGGTGAGGCCCTGAGTTCTCGCCTGATTATGGGGACGGGCGGAGCGCCGAGCCTGAGTGCGTTGGAACGGGCGCTTGTCGCTTCGGGTACGCAGCTGACGACCGTGGCTCTGCGCAGGGTTCAGGCCGAGGGCGATGGTTCCGTCTGGGGCCTGTTGCGGCGTAACGGTATTCGTGCGCTCCCCAACACCGCCGGGTGTTTTACGGCGGCGGAGGCGGTGCTCACCGCCCATCTTGCGCGCGAGGCGTGCGAGACCAACTGGGTCAAGCTTGAGGTGGTCGCGGATGATGTCACGCTGCTCCCCGACCCTATCGAGTTGCTGGCTGCGGCAGAATCGCTTGTCTCCGATGGCTTTGTGGTTTTACCGTATACCAACGACGATCCGATCTTGGCGCGCAAGCTTGCTGATGTGGGTTGCGCGGCGGTGATGCCTCTTGGCGCTCCGATCGGGTCGGGGCTAGGAATCCTCAACCCGCACAATATCGAGGCGATTGCCGCACACTCGCGGGTTCCAGTGATCCTGGATGCCGGGATAGGTACTGCCTCGGATGCGGCCCTGGCTATGGAACTGGGGTGTGCGGGTGTGTTGCTTGCTACGGCGGTGACTCGCGCGGCGGACCCGGTGGGGATGGCGGTCGCGATGCGGCTGGCCGTTGAGGCAGGCTATGCGGCGGCGCACGCGGGTCGGATTCCCCGGAGGACGGAAGCACTCGCCTCGTCTCCCCTGGATGGCAGGGCGAACCTCGACCTTGCCCTCTAGATCGGGTGAAGCGGGAATGCAGCAGAGAGAAACGAGGCATCGGCCATGAGCGGGCAGAAGTATCAGCGTGGTCGACAGCGGTGGGTCGTTCCTGTCGTGGCGGTTGGAATTGTCTTGAACCTAGGGTTGACGGGTGTGATTCTGGCGGCTGTGGCCGCTCTGGTGCCGGAGCGTGTGGGGCACTCTTCCGGGGCTTCCGACGGTGAGACTGGTGACGTGCAAACTGATAACGATGCCCCCGGGGCTATTGGCCTTGACCTGCTGGGGAATTTTGACACCCCCACCGCACCGATCTGGTCCTTTCCTTCTCTGGAAGGATACGATTTCGACATTATTGATGAGCAGGGTATAAACCGACAGACAAATAGGTCTTCGGGATGCATCGCCACCACCTCGCAGACGGAGCAGGAGCCACTCGGGGCGGACCCCACGTCGGATCGGGCCGAGACTGAAGCCTCCCTGGACACCCTGGTGGCGACGCTCGGTGAGGGGAAGGCGGGTGTGACCACCGCCGATCCGAGCACCGTGGAAAATGTTGCCGTTGGAACCATAGGGGGACAGCAGAAAATAGAGTTCTTGGCAACCCGATTCACCTTTACGGGTGAGGACACGACCTACACCTACCAGGTGGCTGTCCGGGCGCTTCCGCAGGAAAAGTCGTTGATGTGGCTGTCGGTCCTGTGCCCTACGAGCGTGGTGATTGACGAACCGGGCACCTTCACACGTATCGTAAACAGAACTGCCGTGGTCTTCGCGTAGGACGTCGATCTATGCGAACCCCCTAGTAACGGGGCACCGAGTCGTCTACCGTGCGCGACCACGACTCGATTCCACCCGTGAGGTGGTGCACCTGTGTGAACCCGGCGCGTTCAAGGTCCGCGAGGAGGTGCGCCGAGCGCACACCGTGATGGCAGTAGAGGACAACGGGTGCATCATGGGGGAGTAGCTGGGTGGCATTCCCCGCCGAGAAATCGGTCAGAGGGATATGCCGTGATCCCGGGATGACCGCGATATCTCGTTCGGCGGGCTCGCGGATATCGATCAGCTGCCAGGCGTCTACTGAGGATTCGCGGTGCTGCAACGCGTGTGCAAGCTCCCTCGCCGTCCAGGCGTGCGTGCGGGGGAGCGTACCGGCGGTGGCTGGCTCGGGGGCACAGTCGGGTTCATGCGCGGTCTCGGGCGGTAGCGAGCAGGTGACCTCATCCTCCTCCAACTGGGTGACGGGTACCCGCTCCGGATCTCGCTCGAGTGCGAATTCTCGCCACTTTCCACTCAGTGCGTCGTAGTGCAGTACCCGGCCGAGAAGGGTTGTTCCCACACCGGTGATGAGTTTGACCGCCTCGGTTGCCATGGCCGATCCGATTGTGGCGCACAGCACCCCGAGTACCCCACCCTCCGCGCAGCTTGGCGTGGTTCCTGGTGCCGGCGGTTCAGGGAAGAGATCGCGATAGGTCACTCCGAGCCGCCCGTCGTTGGGTACGTTCCAGAAGGTGGTGACCTGCCCGGTAAAGCGCAAGATTGATCCCCACACGCACGGGATATTGAGAATCTCGGCAGCATCACTCGCGAGATACCGGGTGGTAAAGTTATCCGAGCCATCGAGGACCAGATCATAGCCACCCAGAATATCGAGCGCGTTCTGGGCGTTCAGACGAATCGGGTGCAGATTGACGGTGGCTTCGGGGTTGTGTGTGAGGACAGCCTCCCGGGCAGAGTCAGCCTTGGACCGGCCCACATCCCTGACCGAGTGAATCACCTGACGCTGCAGGTTGGAGGCCTCCACCGTGTCGTCGTCGATAATGCCGATTGTGCCGACGCCAGCCGCGGCCAGGTAGAGCAGGATAGGGCTTCCAAGCCCCCCGGCCCCCACGACCGCGACCCGCGCCGAGAGGAGCCGACGCTGAGCCTCACGGCCAAATCCGGGCAGAATGATGTGCCGCGAGAAGCGGCTGAGCTGCTCGGGGGTGAGATCGTTGAGGGCCGTCACGAGTGGAGACAGCTGGCGGGGCGGGGGCGTCATCGTGTTGCCGCCGACCAGAGAGTGTGGAAGTGATTGATGGGGCCGTTCCCGCTGCCCACCTCCAGATCATCGGCGTGGGTAATGCTGTCCCGGAGCCAGGCAGTGCACTCACGGAGGGAGAGTGCCCAGTCGTTGTTCCGCGCCTGTGCCGTGGCGAGTGCTGAGGAGAGGGAGCATCCGGTCCCGTGCGTGTTTCGGGTAGTGAGTCGAGGCCCGCTGACCTCGATCAATGTGTCACCACCAGGGAACCCGCGCTCGTCAACCAGCGCGTCCGGGCAGTGGTCGCCGACAAGATGGCCCCCCTTTGCGAGCACCGTCACCCCGTAGTGGGCGGATACTCGGCGTGCCTGGTTAAGGGCGTTGGCCCAGGACTCGGCTCGCTCTTCACCTGCCAGAACCGCAAGTTCCGGCAGGTTGGGGGTGACGAGTGTGCTCTCGGGGAGGAGCGTACGCAGAGCATCCTCTGCGCCGGGAGCCAGAAGACGGTCCCCGCTCGTGGCGACCATAACGGGGTCGAGAACCACTATTGGGGGACGGGCGGCAGCCAGCCAGTCGCCAACCACGGCGGTGACCTCAACGGTGCCGAGCATCCCGATTTTGACGGCGTCAATGTGGATATCGTCGCTCACCGCGTCGAGTTGCTCACGCAGGAAGGAAACGGGCGGGGTATGAATAGACCTAATACCGTGGGTATTCTGTGCGACGAGGGAGGTGATCGCCGCCATCCCGTACCCACCGAGTGCGGCGATGGACTTGAGATCGGCCTGGATACCGGCACCACCCGAGGGGTCGGTCCCGGCGATGCTGAGCACACGGGGAGGTCTCGCGGGGTGCTGGTTAGGGGTGCCGGTGGGGGCGGAAAACGTAGAAGCTATCATGCTGACATTCCCTTCGCTAGTGTGAGCTAGAGCAGGTTCTACGGGTGTGTTCTCAGCCCCGGTGGGGCACCCCGTGTCACTGTGGCACCAGCTTAGCGCTCCGCGGCGCGGCGGATGACAGGTGACACAATGGCGGTAGTGCTTATCAGAGGAGGCGGGATGTCCATCACCCAGCGCAGCAACGTCGGTCGTCAGCGGGCGGAACGAATAGGTGCATCTCGGCTGTACCTCTGCACCGATGCCCGTGTTGTCCGGGGTGATCTACTCGATTTTGTGGCTGCGGCTGTCCGGGGCGGCGTGGACATCGTGCAGGTTCGTGATAAAACGCTCAACGCCGCTGAGGAACGGAGGGTGCTCGACGCCGTGCGGGAGGTCTGCGTGCGGGAGGGGGCGCTCCTCGCCGTGAATGATCGGGCCGATCTGGCTTTCCTTGTGGGGGCAGACGTGTTCCACAGTGGGCAGGGTGACCTGAGCGTTGCAGACTCTCGGCGGCTTCTGGGTCCCGACGTGATCCTGGGGCGCTCGACCCATAGTCGTGACCAGGCTATGGCCGCTGATGCTGACCCTAATGTGGATTACTTTTGCGTGGGCCCGGTGTGGGCAACGCCCACCAAACCCAGCCGTGCAGCTGTGGGGGTTGGCCTGGTGGAGTGGGTTGCGAAGCAACGCCCGGGCACCCCCTGGTTTGCGATTGGCGATATCAACCCCCGAACCGTTCCTGAGGTGGCCGCGGTCGGTGCGACGCGGGTCGTGGCTGTGCGGGCCGTGACGGAGTCGTCCGATCCCCGCGCTGCGGCGGCCACGCTGCGGGCAGCCCTCACCAATTCGCTGACCGTCGAGGTCCAGGGGTGAGTGTCGTGGGGGGATCGCATAGTAGGTCAGTGGATTCGTCCGCAACCACGGGATGGCGTACGGACGTCTTGGGGGCTGGATTCGAGGCCCGCACCCTTCCTCTCACTCGCGATGATGAGGGGGAGGTTGTGGCCACCCTTGTGCGTGCCCGCTCCGCTCCGCTCTCGGCTCGGCGGAGAGGCGTGGCTAAAAATGTTGATGTGCTCTACGTTCACGGATGGTCCGACTACTTTTTTCAGACCGAGCTGGCTGAGTTCTGGCGGCAGCGTGGTGCCAGATTCTACGCGATTGACCTGCGCAAATACGGTCGCAGCCTTCGCCCGGGGCAGACACCCGGGTATATTGAGGATCTCGCCACGTACGATGAAGACCTGGAAGCTGCCCTCGTGCAGATGGGTCACGGGTACGGTCAGAAAAGTTCGCGCAGGCTTGTGCTCATGGGCCACTCAACCGGTGGGCTCACCCTGTCCCTGTGGGCTGCGCGCCATGCCGGGCGGGCTGCAGCGCTCGTCCTCAACAGCCCCTGGCTGGAATTGCAAACGCGGGAGTGGGGGCGACTAGCGTTCACCCCGATGAACAGCACTATCAAGCGTCTGGGCCGCAAAACTCCGTACCCACAGATTGACCGTGGATTCTACGCTCGCTCGCTGCACCGAAGCTTGGGCGGCGAGTGGGACTACGATCTGCGGTGGCGACCAGAGCTGAGTTTTTCGGTGTACCCGGGGTGGCTGGATGCCGTGATTCGTGGGCACCAGACGGTCGCACACACGCTCGGACTCACGATTCCCGTGCTTGTGCTGCTCTCGGACACCAGCTCACTGCGCGCTACCTGGGACGAGTCAATGCGTCACTCCGATAGTGTGCTTGATGTGGATGGGATTGCCCGCCGTGCTGCCGATGTGGGAGAGTGCATGACCCTTGTGCGGGTGAGCGGTGCTCTGCACGATATCATCCTGTCGGCGCGGCCGGTGCGAGAGAAAGCTTATGTGCAGATGGACCGGTGGCTGGGCGGTTATCTGCGTGATCCGGTCCGGGTGACGCACCCTTTTGAATGGTTGCCGTAGCCATCGACTCAACCTCCGGGCGGGGTATCGTGGGGGAATGCGTTTGCTTCAGTCTCAGATTGTGTCCGCACTTGGTGTCGAGCCTACGATTGACCCTGCTCAGCAGATCTCTGCCCGTGTTGCGTTCCTGGTGGAGTATCTGGCCGCGGTGCCCGGTGCTGCCGGGTTTGTGCTGGGCATCAGCGGCGGCCAAGACTCCACGCTTGCCGGTCGGCTGTGCCAGCTCGCGGTTGAGCGGGTGCGGGATGCGGGTGGGCGGGCCGATTTTTATGCCGTGCGACTACCCCACGGCATCCAACACGACGAGCACGATGCGCAGAGAGCTCTGGAGTTTATTCGGCCGGACCATGCTGTCACTTTCAATATCAGGGACGCCGTCGCTGGTTGCGACGCAGAGTTCGCTCGGGCGCTCGGTGAGCCGGTGAGTGACTTTAACCGCGGGAACGTCAAAGCTCGTGTTCGCATGATTGCACAATACGCAATTGCCGGGCAGCGTGCGGCACTCGTCGTGGGAACTGACCACGCGGCCGAGGCGGTGACGGGTTTTTACACCAAGTTTGGTGATGGTGGGGCTGATGTCTTGCCTCTCAGTGGTTTGACAAAAGGGCAGGGGAGACAGCTTCTTGAACATCTACAAGCGCCGACCGAGCTGTACCTCAAAGAGCCAACCGCTGACTTACTCGATGATGCTCCCGGCCAAACCGATGAGGATAACCTGGGTCTTCGTTATGCCGATATTGATGCCTACCTGGAGGGGAACGAGGTTGATCAGACGGTAGCCGAGGCCATCGAGGCACGATACCGAGCTACCGAGCATAAGCGCCGGATGCCCGTCACCCCGATTGACCAGTGGTGGCGCCTGGCTCGTTAGGGTGTGCGTTGTGCGGCACCATACCGTTCATGTAGTGTGCGGTAAAACGATTCGACGGTATCTGTCAGCCGTGAAAAATCGCCCAAATCAACGCACTCGGCCGTGCCAGGTCTGTGTAGGGTTGCCCGAAAGCAGGTGCCCGTCTTGTCGAGTATCGGGTGGATATATCCAGCCAGCTGACCCGAGAGTGTTGTGACTCGGTAGCTGCCCGTGCGCAGCGGACGGAGTGACACCCCGGGGAAGAGCGAGAGTATCTCGTCCAAGACGGCCGGGGGTGGCGTGTGGATAGTGGTCATTCTGTGTCCTCTCGGGTGAAGATAGCTATGGGGAGAGACTACGGGTGACCACCGACAGCGAGGGAAACGGTTGCTAGCGTCGAGAAACCTGCGGCGGGAGTTCTGGGTCGCGCAGCGCCCCGAGTGAGAGTTCCTGTGTGGCGAGACTGAGGTCTAGTGCGTGGTCCTGCCGCGCGGTCTGAGCGACTCCAATACCTAACATCACCACGATAACCCCGAGGATCTGCACGACATCGAGTGTTTCATTGAGCCATAGCCAGGCCACGATGAAGGCGAAGATGACCTCAGAGGTACCGACAATTCCTGCAGCCGTGGCCGGGAGATGTTTGAGAGCCAGAAAAGACAGATAGAACGGTGCGAAAGACCCCATCGTGAGGGTCCAGAGGAGGGGGAGCCAGAGCGGTGGGTTCAGCTGCGCCAGGTTATCGCTGAGTGAAACGGGGGCCCCCAGCGCCGTCAGATCCAGCTGCCACCACCCGCTGAAGAAGGCCCAGAAAATGGTTGCCGCGAGCATCGACCAGAAAGACACGACGAGTGGGCTTGTGGCTCCGACTGCGCGCTCACCCACGAGGAAGTAAGCCGTATAGCAGAGGGCCGCGCCGAAAGCGAACGCGACACCGCTCGAAGATAGCTGGCTTGCCCAGATGTGGGAGACGACGGCGAGTCCCGCGAGAACGAGGCCCAGGGCGAGCCAGAGTCGTGGCCGCACGGCTTCTCTGAAGGCAAAGAATGCGATGAGTGCCACCATGAGTACGCTCGTATACTCGATGAGTAGAGTGATCCCGACGGGCAGCATGGTGATAGCCGTTGCGTAAAAAAACTGGAGCCCCGAGACTCCCAGAAGGCCAAGCGCTAGCATGCCGACGGCGTGGCGCGGGGTGAGCCGGAACCCTGATCGGTGAGTAAATAGAAGGGCGAGCCCGGCAATCACGCAGGTGGTCAGCACTCGCAAGAATGTGAGTTGCGCCGCCGTGATACCCGCCGCCAGCACCACCTTGGCCACGCTGCCATTGAGGCCGAAGAGAAAAGCTGAGAGCAGAGCGTAGGCGTATCCGCGGTTCACGCGTGCGCGTGCGGGGTATAGCTGATGTGATGCACAGCACTTATCTTAGGGCCGACCGGGGGTAGCATGATGCGATGACTTCTCTTGTGGTTGCTGGCGGATGTTTTTGGTGTTTGGATGCGGTCTATCGCACACTGCGCGGTGTGACAGATGTGGTGTCCGGTTATACGGGCGGCGAGACCGAATCGCCCACCTACGAGCAGGTGTGTACCGGACATACCGGGCATGCCGAGGCCGTGCGCGTGGAGTACGATCCGGAGGTCATCCCGACCGAGATCATTCTCAACGTTTTCTTTACCCTGCATGACCCCACCCAGCTTAACCGGCAGGGTCACGACGTGGGTACGCAATACCGTTCGGCAATGTACTACCGTTCCGAGGATCAGCGCGAGCTTATGTCGGCCGCTCGGGATCGTGCTCGGGCGTGGTGGCCCGGCACGATCGTCACGGAGCTCAGCCCTCTCGGCATGTTCTTCCCGGCTGAGGAGTATCACCAGGACTTTTTCACGAAGAACCCGGGCCAGGGATACTGCATGGCCGTTGCGGTGCCCAAGGTACAGAAAATTCGTGCGACGTTTACGGAGTACATCCGCTAGCTTCGCGGAAGCTCTTCCCCACAGGTCGGCGTAGCGGTCTTCTTCTCCACAGATGACAGCGTCTCTCTGCCCGGTCCGGTTGGTTCTCGGCACACTGGCTGTGCGGGCATCGGAGATCGTCTCCCGGGCGGGAGCGCTCCGGTGTCCGTGCCACCTTTTGGTGGCCCGATACGCTCCGCCCGGGAGATCAGAGGAGAACACCATGACCGACATGATGACCGTATCCGGCGTTGTCGCCACCGAACCACGGCATCTCACTACCCATGAGGGTCTCGCGATTACCTCGTTTCGCTTGGCCTCCGCCCAGCGGCGCTACAACCGTCAGAGTGGTACGTGGATTGATGGTGAAACTAATTGGTACACTGTGACATCGTTTCGACAGACGGCAATAAACGTTGCTGGTTCTGTACACAAGGGTGATCGGGTGATTCTACGGGGTAAGCTTCGGGTTCGGCCATGGCAGAGCAGCGAGAAGTCAGGTATCAGCGTCGAGATTGAGGCCGAATCCATCGGACACGATCTTTTGTGGGGAACAACAGCCTTCCACCGTACTCTGCTCACCTCCACTTCTGATCGGGCGGATGCCGAGGCGCGGGAATCCGCTGCCTCCGGGCCGTCCGAGGGGTCACCTGCTGGAATGCGCTCGGGGTGGGCTCTTCCCGGAAGTACAGGCAATGCGTTGGCGAGCGAGGAGGATGGAGTCCACGCTGAAGAGGTGGCTGTGCCCTTCTAGTATTCTTCTACCAGTTTGGGAGACTCTTTCGTCGGTACACTCATAGGGTGAAAAAACGACGCATCTATTCGGGTATTGCCGTGTTGGTAATTGTGGGAGTGGTGAGCGGATGCTCACTGATTGATATGGTCACCGGTCGGCCCGCCCCGGCCGCCAGATCCACAACCGCGCCGACGAGCGCTGCGCCCGAAGAAGTGCCAGAGTTTGTACCGGACGGAACAGCAGAGCAGAATCTGCCGTTCTTCAGCTACACCAACCAGGCAACAGCATCCGGTGGTGCAGATATCAACGGTGAGAACGTGGTCAACGCTCTGGTGGCGGCCGGGTTTGATAAATCGGCTATGCAGGTGTCTTTTGACAAGACGCAGACCAACCTGGTGGCCGACAATATCTTTGTCTCCGTACTGGTGGGCCAGGAGTGTCTTCTGGGCCAGTTTGTGACGGGAGATCGTTCTGTCACCGGGCTTAAGGTTGCTGCTGTGGGGCCAGACAAGAGTGTCTGCATCATCGGCGAGACCCGGCCCATAGACTGGTAGGCAATATGGCTGAATATATTTACCAAATGGTGCGTGCTCGTAAAGCGCACGGCGACAAAGTAATCCTTGACGACGTTTCGATGTCGTTCATCCCCGGGGCCAAGATTGGCGTCGTGGGTCCCAACGGTGCCGGTAAGTCTACGATCCTCAAGATTATGGCTGGCCTGGATACTCCCAGCAACGGTGAAGCACATCTCACGCCCGGCTATACGGTTGGCATTCTGTTGCAGGAGCCCGAGCTTGATGAGGACGCCACCGTGCTCTCCAATGTGGAGGCTGGTGTGGCCGATACCAAAGCAAAGATCGACCGATTCAACGAGATCTCCGCTGAGATGGCCAACCCAGATGCCGACTATGATGTCCTGCTTCCCGAGATGGGTACCTTGCAGGAAGAGATTGATGCGCGCGATGCGTGGGACCTCGACTCGCAGCTGGAGCAGGCGATGGAGGCGCTCCGCTGCCCGCCGGCCGACGCTATTGTTCGAAACCTCTCTGGCGGGGAGAAGCGTCGTGTCGCTCTCTGTAAGCTTCTGCTGCAGAAGCCCGATCTGCTACTTCTCGACGAGCCCACGAACCACTTGGATGCCGAAAGCGTGCTCTGGCTGGAGCAGCACCTGGCGAAGTACCCCGGTGCCGTTCTCGCCGTCACACACGATCGATACTTTCTCGACCATGTCGCCGAGTGGATTGCCGAGGTTGATCGCGGCCGTCTGTACCCTTATGAGGGTAATTACTCCACCTACCTGGAGAAGAAGCAGGAACGTCTACAGGTCCAGGGTAAAAAGGACGCAAAGCTCTCCAAGCGTCTGGCCGAGGAACTGGAGTGGGTGCGGTCAAACGCCAAGGGCCGTCAGGCCAAATCGAAGGCCCGACTTGCTCGCTACGAAGAGATGGCCGAAGAGGCTGAGCGGACTAAGAAGCTCGACTTTGAGGAGATTCAGATTCCTGCGGGCCCCCGCCTGGGACAGATCGTTCTTGAGGCCAAGAATATTCGGAAAGGTTTCGGCGAGCGTGTGCTTGTTGACGGCCTGTCCTTCACCCTGCCCCGTAACGGCATTGTCGGTGTGATCGGTCCGAACGGGGTAGGAAAGACCACACTGTTCAAGTCGATCGTGGGGCTTGAAGAGTTGGATAGTGGCGAGTTGAAAGTGGGAGAGACAGTCAAGATCTCCTATGTGGACCAATCTCGTGGCGGAATTGATCCCAAGAAGACACTCTGGGAGGTAGTTTCGGATGGACTGGACTATATCCAGGTGGGGAACACCGAGATTCCATCTCGGGCGTACGTATCCACATTCGGTTTTAAGGGGCCGGACCAGCAGAAACCCGCCGGGGTGCTCTCCGGTGGGGAGCGCAACCGTCTGAATCTGGCGCTCACTCTCAAGCAGGGGGGCAACCTGTTGTTGCTCGATGAGCCGACGAACGATCTTGATGTCGAGACTCTGTCAAGCTTGGAGAACGCCTTGTTGGAGTTCCCCGGTTGTGCGGTGGTCATTACACACGACCGATGGTTCCTTGACCGTATCGCTACCCATATCCTGGCCTTTGAGGGGACCGAGGAGAACCCGTCCTACTGGCACTGGTTCGAAGGAAACTTTGAGGCCTACGAGGAGAACAAAATTGTTCGCCTCGGACCGGATGCGGCTAAGCCATCCCGCGCCAGCTATCGTAAGCTCACGAGAGACTAAACCGATGCGTTCGCATGTCTCTTTGGAATTGCGGTGGGCCGATCTGGACGCCTACGGCCACGTTAACAACGCTGTTATGTTTCGCCTTCTGGAGGAGGCGCGTATCCGGCTTTTTTGGCGGCCCCCGGGCGGCTCTCCAGGGTCGGCTACTCAGGTGTTCGACGGTTCCCCGGAGTCGGATACTCTTATGATCATCGCGCAGCAGCAGATCGAGTACCGCTCAATGCTGCCGTATCTGGAGCATCCGATTGATATCCAGATGTGGATTGGCTCTTTTGGTGGCTCCAGCTTTGACCTGTACTACGAGGTCTTTGGCAGTAGCGGTAGTGAAGCCGAAACTCTCTACGCGCGGGCGATGAGTACTATCGTGCTGGTCACAACGAGTTCAGGATCACCCCGTCGGTTTCGTCCCGAGGAGCGTGCGGCCCTGGAACCGTTGCTCGGTGCGCCGGTCATGATCGGACGTCCGGTGCGCGCGTAGCCGAGACAGCGAAGAGGGCGGTTGTGGAGATGATTCTCCGCAGCCGCCCTCAACTTTCGCGGTAGGCGTTCTATTCGTCCGATTCCTTCTCGTGCGGCTCACGCCGGGGTACCCGGACCATTCCTTCCTGCGCCACAGTAGCCACGTGGGTACCGTCGCGATTGTAGACGCGACCCTGGGAGAGTCCGCGACCGCCCTGAGCCGTCGGGGACTCCGTCACAAAGAGCAACCACTCGTCCACACGGAATCGGCGGTGAAACCACATGGCGTGGTCGAGGCTTGCGGTACGTAGCCCGGGGGTCATCCAGGGTATACCGTGTCGGCGGTAAATCGGTTCCAGAATGGAGTAGTCGCTTGCGAAGGCGAGGGCAGCCTTATGGACGAGTGGACTGTCCGGCATGGGCCCGACTGTCTTCACCCACTCGGCCTGGCGTGCCACGCGTTCGCCGTCAACTGAGACGAAGATGGGGGACTCGGTATGCCGGATATCGAAGGGTCGTTCTAGAATCCAATCGGCGCTGCCCGAGCCGGCCAGGTCGGCGTAGCGGTCGCGCAGGCTGGGGATGCTCTCCGGTTCTGGGTAGTGGCTCATATCGAGGGGGGTCTGGTGGTTGAGCCCCTCATCAGGCTGCTGGAAGGAGGCGATCATGGAGAGCACCGGGTGGCCGTTCTGGTAGGCCTGTGTGCGCCGGGTGGAAAATGAACGCCCATCGTAGATGCGGTCTACCGAGTAGGTCATGGTCTGCTGGACATCTCCAGGGCGGAGGAAGTAGCCGTGCATCGAGTGGATGGGTCTGTCCTCCTGTACTGTCAGCGACGCGGCGACGATCGACTGAGCCAACACCTGCCCGCCAAACGCGCGGCCGTGAGGTGTCCACATGGGCACGCCCACAAAGATGTCTTCACTGGTTCGTGCCCCCGTCTGGTCGAGGGTGAGGGTATCAATGAGGTGCTTGAGCGGATCTATCACGATGTTTCCTTTGTCCACGGGTCCGCCGTTGCTGGGCGAACCTCTCTATTATGCCCGCGGGTTCCCGTCACCGTGACATGTCGTTAGCTGTGAAACGGCGCGGGCCGCGGCACGTCCGGCTGTTTTGCCGGTGAAGAGGCAACCTTGCAAGAAAGTTCTTTCGAATGCTGGTAGCCGTGCACCCCGCCACCGCCAAAACCCGCGGCCTCGCCAACGGTGTAAACCCCCGGGATCACTTTCTCTTCAGCAGAGCGCGCGTGCGGCCAGATCGGTCTGGCCGCCGCCCAGGCTCTTGCGGGTGAGCACGTGCAGTTTGGCCGCGATCAGCGGCTGGATCTTACAAACGGTGCGGCCATGCCACGCGCAGGATCTTGTCGCCACTATAGCGCTGGGCCCCTCGGATAGCGGTCACCTGCAAATCCTTTGTGAACGGGTTCGTGATCTCCCGATCCCTGGCCTCGACTTCCCGGATGGTGTTCGCTTTGTCAGTGCAACCTCGCTGGTCTTCTGCATTCTGTCGATCAGTTGGCCGAGTGAGGGGGTCGCGATGAAATCGGCCCCTTTTTCTTGAACGCCTCGACGCGCTGGGTGCTCCCGACCTCAGCTCTGGATACCTTCCACATAGTGCCACATCCGATCGCTGATGCCCAGGTGCCCGTCTGACCGCTGGCTTGGTCGCATGATGCAGCGCTCAGCGAGAGGAGGCAGGCCTTCCCGCCCTCACGACCGAGTCGTCCTCCGTGAGTAGTTCGGTGACTCGGAGACGGTGGCGCAGACGGAGAGTGGGCCTACTTCGGCACATCCCTGCCGGAATCGCTGCGCAAACGGCGCGACTGTTTCGGGGCCGCTTCCCCCGTCGATGTCGCGCACGCCTACGCGTGTTGCTTCGGTGAGTCGATAAAGAAGAGGCCTCTAACTGATCACCAGACCTGGTCACCCGATTGCTCTCCGACTCCTGGTCGAGCAGGAGGATGCTCTTTCCATCGTTCAATAGCTCGTTTGTGGCGACGAGCCCTGAACGTACTGCCCCCACAATAATGACGTCGGTATCCTGTGGCATAGTGACTCTTTTGTCCCGTTCCTTGGTAGTTTAGGGAGGATATGGCCAACTCTTTCACTCTTGACGATACTTTTGCGTTTTCCGATTTTCGTGTCTTCCTCGAACGGGCTGTGCGCTTCGCCGACGCGACCGTTCGGTTGGTGGCCAATCACGGTGTCTTGGCGGCCTACGTGGGGGTTCTTGCTCCGGCGGGGCTGCTCGACCGCACACCGACTGTATTGGGTTTGCGCACCTGGGGCATCCGAGCGGGGGAGGTGAGTGACTCGGTCGTGTCGGTCCGCGCCGTACTTGATCGCCTTGCTCGCACGAGCGGCCCCTGGGGCGAGGGGCAGGGGGATGACGGGGGCGACGGCGGTATCCGCGTTCCGCTTCCCGTGGTTCCTGCAACGGCGAGTTGGGCCGGTGTGACACCTCCCCGTGGTGGGTGGGAACACGTCGGCTCGATCTCGGAGGTCGATTTGCGAGTTGCGGCTGAGGCGGGAATTGCCGAGGTAGCCACCGCAATTCCCGGGGGGATGGGGGAAATCCTGGTGCGTAAGGCCCGTTCCGAAGTCTGGGGCCGACCGCTGCCACAGCATCCTGCGCTCCCTGCCGGTGCGGCTTTTGCGGCTGAGTCGTTGGGGTTTATTCCGCCTGCCTTGCCGGGTAGCCTGGTGGGCGCTGTCGGAGGGCACGCGGAGGTTTTTACGTCTGGTGCGTGGCAGCGTGTATCACTGAGCCGCGGTCACGTTGTTGTTCGGGGTACCGCGTTGCGGGTCTAGGTAGTGGGAGAGGGCGGGACCGTCACATCTGTCGTGGTGGGGACCGTATCCATTACCGACTCCGGATCATCACGGATTGGCTTCGGTCGTGGCGGGGTCTGGGCAGAATTTTCCTCGGTAAACCAGGCCTTGACAATAGCCCAGGAGACGGCCGTGAGGGGAACCGAGAGGATGGCCCCTATGATCCCGCCCAGGACTGTGCCGGCAGCGAGTGCGAGCAGGATAACGAGGGGGTGCAGCTTGAGCGCATTGCCCATCACCACCGGCTGAAGGAAGTTACCTTCCAGCTGGTTCACGAGAACGACAACGGCCACGACAACAACGGCACCCCAGACCCCATTGGTGACGAGGGCAATAAGCGCGGCAAGGATGCCCGCCACTGTTGCCCCGACCATGGGTACAAAGCTTCCGATGAAAACGATGAGCGTGAGTGGCAGTGCGAGAGGAACCTGCATGATGACGAGCGCCGCACCGATACCAATCGCGTCAACGAGCGCCACGGTGGCCGTGCCGCGCACGTAGCCGCCGAGTACCGTCACGCTGCGCTCACCAATGCGGTCGGTGCGTGCCCGAAGTGCGGGTGCAATCCGGGCCGTGAGGAATCGCCAGATCATCGGGCCGTCCTTCATGAAGAAGAAGAGGATCACGATGGTCAGGACCGTCGATGTCGCGATTTCACCGGCCACGGCTACGCCCGAAAGAGCTCCCGTAGCAAAGTTCCCGCTCATCACAAAGTCGATGAGGGTATTTTGCAATTGCTCGATCTTGGTCACGTCAATGGGCAGGTCAAGTGTGCTTACCCAGGCGAGGGTCTTGTCGAAGCCGTCAACAGCTTTTGCCGTCAGGTTGGCCCAGTCCTGCTGAACCTGGGCGACGATGAGCGTGATAATGCCGCCGATCACGAGCACGCTTGCCAGCAGCGCGAGGGAAGACGCGAGGGCGGCAGGCATTCCCTTCTTTTTCATCCAGGTGACCAGAGGGCTGAAAGCGCTGGCGATTATGAGTGCCAAGACAATCGGAATCGCCACGATCTTGAGCTGGATGATCGCGTAGATCACGCCGATACTCAGGATGAGTATCACGATGATTTGGAGGGATCGGGTAGCGACGGTGCCGAAGCCATCCGACCACATGCGCGAGGTTTTTGATGCTGTTGCTCTGCCCATTAGCGGGTTCCCCTTAGCTGCTGGTGTGATCAGGGTCAACGGTGTTGACCATGGCGTGGGCTGCACGTTCAAAGTAGTCCCACAGGGTGCCCTCTTGCAGTGGCGAAAGATTAAGGGTGTCCAGTGCGCGCCGCATGTGGGATAACCAGCGATCGCGAGCGTCAAAATCGACGGCAAACGGTAGGTGCCGCATCCGCAGGCGGGGGTGACCGCGCGTGTCGCTGTAGGTCGTGGGGCCACCCCAGTACTGCTCTAAGAAGAGGAGTAGGCGCTCCTCGGCCGGGGCCAGGTCCTCCTCCGGGTACATGGGTTTAAGTACAGGATCCTCCGCTATACCACGATAAAATTCCTGCACCAGCCGGGCAAACGTTTCGCGCCCGCCGACCTGCTCATAGAAGGTATCGTGTGTTGCCTCACCGCTTGGGCTGGTGCGCAGGGTGAGGCGGGGCGTGGGGCCGTCGGCGGCGGGGGTGGTCATTTTCGTCCGTCTTTTCGTCGTGGTGGAGAGGAGGGTTTGTGACGCGGATTTGCGGGGCCATCAACGCCGCTGAAAGGTGATGCAGCGGGGACTGTTGCGGAGAGGGTGATGCCGTTGGCGTCCAGGTCGGACTTAATTTTCTCACGCAGTACACGCGCAATCTCCCACTGTGAGCCCGAGCGGGTTTTCACCACGAGCCGCACCAGAACCGTCTCGCCCGTGAGGTACTCGACACCCCAGACGAGTGGTTGTTCGAGCACTCGGGCTGCGATGCGTGGTTCCTGAACCACCCGATCTGCCGTATCTTGGATCAGCTGTTTAGCCAGGTCAATGTCGGCATCAGCCGAGATCGCGAGGTCGAGGATGGCGCGTGACCAGTCGTGCGAGCGGTTGCCGACGCGTACGATTTCACCGTTGCGGATGAACCACAGCGTACCGGTCACATCACGCACCTGGGTGATCCGGATGCCGACGGCTTCCACTCGGCCCGTGACATCCCCGATATCCACGACATCCCCCACTCCTAATTGGTCTTCAAATACCATAAACAGCCCGTTGAGGATATCCTTCACAATGTTCTGCGCCCCAAATGCCAACCCGGCCGCCACGATACCGGCCGAGGCCAGCAACGCAGTGAGTTGAAAGTGCATCTGGTCGAGTACCAGGATGAGCGACACCACGGCGACCGTGATGGTGATGATGTTGTTCGAGACGCTGCCGAGTGTTCGGGTGCGCTGTACGATGCGGGCCGCCACGAGCGGCGAGCTGATGAGGGCCTGGGTGTCATCCGTATTTTGGCTCTTCTTCGCCCCGGTGACGATCTGCGAGACGAGCTTGCGCACGGCGGTCAGGAGTATCGCCCTGATCACCACCGCAAACACGATAATCATGATGATTTGGATGGGCGCGCGATAGGTCTCGTAGAAAGAGACGAGGTTGGTCCAGATGTCGTCGGCCGTCATATTGGCTACTTTCTGTCGGCATCCTGCGCGGTTAGCGCACGCTGAACACCGGCCAGGTTTTCGATTACCAGGCGGCGCAGCGCCGGGATATCGGGGTGAGTATCAAGCCAAGCAAGCGTCGCATCGACCAGCCGCTGTGAGGCTAACTGGTTCGGGAAGAAGTCCACAACAATGGTGCTGCTGATCGAGTAGCTGCGGCTTTCCCAGATCCGAGTAAGGCACTCAAAATACGGCTCGATGAATGCTTCTAGAACCGTCGGGTCATTCACCTGTGAGAAGCCCAGGCCTGTGGCGCGCACGATGGTGTTGGACGCTCCTGTCGAGGTGATGACCGAATCCCACGCCGCACGTTTATCGGCAGGGGTTGGTAACGCCGCACGGGCGTGGGCAGCGGACTGAGCGCCGCTTGCGGTGTTGTCATCCTGAAGCGCGGCGTCGATTTCGGCCGCCGATACGCGGCCGCCTGCGGCGAGCGCAATCAGGAGCTCCCAGCCGAGGTCTGTGTCGATGTCGAGGCCGACGAGGTCAATACTCTCGTCGAGCAGCGCGGCTACGATTGAGAGTTGTTTCTCGGTGTGCGCCACCTGGGTGAATGCCTTGACGAACTGGAACTGGGCGTCCGAACCGGCCTGCGCGTTCTGCGCGAGTTGCCAGAGGGCATCTCCTACGCGGGCCCGCGTCTCCATGCGAGTAGCCGGATCTACGTAGTGGCTTGTGGCGAGGAGTAGCTGATTGAGAACGGTGCGGAGTGTGGTCGAGGCTGTTTCGGTGCCGATGTGGGTAATGGCGAGGTCGATAAAGTCGCGGGGGCGCGTCTCTGCATCTCGGGTGGCGTCCCAGAGGGAGCTCCATGCGAGGGCGCGGGCGAGCGGGTCACCCACGCGGACGAGGGAGGCGCGAGCCGTGGCGGCGGAATGCTCGTCAAGGCGCACCTTGGCGTAGGCCAAATCGTCGTCGTTCACGATCACGAGCGGGGGACGGGGGTGTCCCACGAGCTCGGGGACCTCGGTGATCGCTCCGTTGATATCCAGTTCCACGCGGTGCTGTCGCACGAGAGCGCCGTCGTGCTCGCCGTAAAAAGCGATTGCGAGGCGGTGCGGCCGGAGGGTGGGATAGTCCTGGTGGGCGCTCTGGTGCACGGCGAAGCGGGTGATGATTCCGGCGGCATCCGTTTCGATCACGGGCCGCAGAGTATTCACACCGGCCGTTTCGAGCCAGAGGCGAGACCAGGATCCGAGGTCGCGGCCGCTCGTTGCCTCAAGCTCACTCAGTAGGTCGGTCAGTTCGGTGTTGCCGTAGGCGTGCTTGACGAAGTAGTTGTGGACTCCGGTGAGGAAATCGTCTTGACCTACCCACGCCACCAACTGCTTCAACACGGAGGCCCCCTTGGCATAGGTGATGCCGTCAAAGTTCACCTGAACATCTTCAAGGTCGTTGATGGTGGCGACGATGGGGTGGGTCGAGGGAAGCTGATCCTGCCGGTAGGCCCAGGACTTTTCAAGGGAGGCAAACGTGGTCCAGGCCTCAGTCCACTCGGTTGCCTCGGCGGTGGCCAGGGTGGAAGCGTACTCGGCAAACGATTCGTTGAGCCATAGGTCATTCCACCAGCGCATGGTAACGAGGTCGCCAAACCACATGTGTGCGAGTTCGTGCAGGATTGTGACCACGCGACGTTCGCGGACGGCATCCGTTACCTTGGAACGGAATACATACGTCTCGGTGAACGTGACGGCCCCCGCGTTCTCCATCGCCCCCGCGTTAAACTCGGGGACGAAGAGTTGGTCATACTTCTCGAAGGGGTACGGGTATCCGAACTTTTCCTCAAAGAACGCAAACCCCCGACGTGTAATGTCAAAGATGCTGTCGGAGTCAAGATAATCGGCGAGGGATGCACGGCAAAATAGCCCCAGGGGAATGGTCCGCCCATCGCGGCTCGTGAGTTCGCTGCGCACCTCCACATAGGGGCCGGCAATCAGAGCGGTGATGTAGCTTGACAGCACGGGTGTGGGAGCAAAAGCCCACGTTGCGACTCCATCCCCGGTCGGCGATGGTTCGGGTGTGGGGGAGTTGCTCACGACCTTCCAGGTCTCGGGAGCGGTGATGGTGAATTGGAAGGTCGCCTTCAGATCCGGTTGTTCGAAAACGGCAAACATGCGGCGAGAGTCGGGCACCTCAAACTGTGAGTAGAGATACACTTCACCGTCAACGGGGTCAACAAAGCGGTGTAGCCCCTCGCCCGTGTTGGTGTATTCAGCGTCGGCAACGATATGTAGCTCGTTGCTGGCGGCCAGGTTATTGAGTTGGATACGCACACCATCATTCACGGTCCCCGGGTCGAGCTCGCGGCCGTTGAGCGTTACGGAGTGTACGGCGCGGGTGATCGCGTCGATAAAGGTGCTCGCCCCCTCTATGGCGGTAAACCTCACGGTTGTGGCGCTGCGGAACGTTTTCGCACCCTGGGTGAGGTCGAGGGTGACCTCATAGCTGCTTACGGATACCAGGGCTGCGCGCTCCTGGGCTTCATTGCGGGTGAGGTTTTCTCCTGGCACGGTACGTCCTTTGCACTGACTAAAATCGGCGGGTGGGTAACCCGCGCTTAAGCCTACGGGGTTAGCTCTCCGTGGCGCGCGGACACGACCGATTCACCGAGTACACAGAGGATTCTTCGTTACGGTATCAGTCGTGCTACCGGTCTCTAGATGTGTGCCGGGGTACGGTGGGTGCGGGGGTGGCACACCGTACCGCTACGCCTGTCTGATGAGAGGATTTGATATGGAATATCGTTCACTGGGCCGTTCCGGCCTGCGCGTGTCTGCGATTGGTCTGGGGTGCAATAACTTCGGACGTCCGGGCTCGGCAACGGAGGGGCAGGAGGGGAGTAGCGCCGTTCTGCATGCCGCGATTGATGCGGGCATCACCTTCTTCGATACGGCTGATATGTATGGCTATGAGTACGGTCGCAGCGAGGAGTTCATGGGTGTTGCACTGCGGGGTCGTCGCGATGACATCGTGCTCGCCACCAAGTTTGGCCACCGGGACTACCCTTCACCTATTCAGTCCTGGGACGCCAAGGGGTCGCGACGCTACATTCGCCGAGCCGTCGAGGGTTCTCTGCGGCGGCTTCAGACCGACTGGATTGATCTCTACCAGTTGCACACACCCGACCCGCTGACCCCGATTGAGGAGACACTTGCTGCGCTTGATGAGCTGATAACCGAGGGCAAGATCCGCTACATTGGCCACTCAAACTTTGCCGGCTGGCAGATTGCGGATGCTGAGTATACGGCGCGGCTACATCATCACCCCCGTTTCATCTCGGCTCAGAATGAGTACAGCCTCCTGGTACGTGAGGTCGACCGAGAGATTCTGCCTGCTGCTCGCGCCTACGGGGTAGGTTTCCTTCCCTTCTTTCCCCTCTATAACGGTCTCTTTACGGGTAAGTTTTCCCGGGAGGGAGGTCCGCAGGACAGTCGCATCATGCGACAGCGTCCGCATCTGGTCGAGAACGCGCCGTGGGACGTTATCGAGTCCTATCAGTCGCACTGTGACGACTGGGGGGTCTCGATGCTTGCGGCAACATTCGGGTGGCTGCTGGTCCAGGATGGGCTCAGTAGTGTGATTGCCGGGGCCACGACTCCCGCGCAGATCGAGCAGAATGCTGCCGAGGGCGTCGCTTGGCGACCCACCGAGGGCCAGCTTGCCATCATTGATGCGCTTTTTCCCGCCCCCGTACCCGCAGCAACGTAAGCTGGATCGATGACAACTACCGTTGAATTTTGGTTTGACCCGTCCTGTCCCTGGGCCTGGATGACAAGTCGGTGGGTTGATAACGTCGCCGAACAGCGCGACCTCGACATCACCTGGAGGGTAATGAGTCTGGCCATCTTGAACGAAGATAAGGACGTCTCTGACGAGTACCGTGCGTTCTTCCCCCGTGCGCTCCGCCTCACCCGTTTTGTGGTGGGCGCGGCGGAAACCTATGGACAAGAGTATGTGAAACCGCTTTACGATGCGCTTGGCTCGCGCATTCATCCCGGACAGCGAAGCGATTGGGCGGGGATTATTGCCGAGTCTGTTGCCGAGGTGGGGCTGCCAGCCGAGGCGGCTGAGCTTGCCGACACGGATCGGTTTGATGCCCAGCTGCGTGCGAGCCATCGGGAGGGTATCGACCGAGTGGGCGAGGATGTGGGTACCCCGGTCATCGCGGTCAATGGCGTTGCGTTTTTTGGTCCGGTCATCTCACCTGCCCCCGTGGGTGATCAAGCGGTTGCGCTGTGGGACGGCGTGGTGGCTGCTGCCGCCTATGATGGATTTTTTGAACTTAAGCGTTCGCGCACGGTGGGTCCCATTTTTGCCTAGCCCGATGGTCGCGGCGCGGCGCGGTGACTTACCGTGCCGCGCTCGACACGCACTAGGCTGGACCCACGTTGTGCCGTCGTTTACTCAATGCCAGAGGTGTTCTTAAGTCATGCGCATTCATATCGCCACCGACCACGCAGGTCTTGAATTCAGTCAGCAGTTGCAGCGGCACCTGGCTACCGCAGGGCACGAGGTGATTGACCACGGGCCAGTCGAGTA
The DNA here is from genome assembly GCF_006716695.1 of Klugiella xanthotipulae. Lineage (GTDB taxonomy): Bacteria > Actinomycetota > Actinomycetes > Actinomycetales > Microbacteriaceae > Klugiella > Klugiella xanthotipulae. The sequence continues at coordinate 470,471 of NZ_VFPN01000003.1, read as the reverse complement.
CGACGCGCTTGACGACTATCCCTCCTTCTGCATTAACGCCGCTCTTGGTGTGGTGCGTGATGAGCGCGCAGGAATTGAGAGTCGGGGTGTTGTCTTCGGCGGGTCCGGTAATGGCGAGCAGATGGCTGCCAATAAGGTTGCTGGTGCTCGCGCCGCGCTGGTGTGGAATCTCAGCACCGCCCGGCTGGCACGTGAGCACAACAACGCTAACGTCGTTTCTATTGGTGCCCGTCAGCACACCATTGACGAGGCTATCTCGTTCATTGACGCGTTTCTCGTCGAGCCTTTTCCCGGCGATGAGCGCCATGTGCGCCGCATCGCCCAGCTTGCCGAGTATGAGACCACCGGCACGGTGCTCGGTAAGCAGATCGACTGAGCGGTTTAGGTCATGCCAGAGGGACACTCCGTACATCGAATCGCCCGCCAATTCGACCGCAATTTTGTTGGTCACCTGGTCTGCGTGAGTTCTCCGCAGGGTCGATTCACCGAGGGCGCTTCCGTCCTTAACGGGTTGCGTCTCGTGACGGCTATGGCCATCGGCAAGCAGATGTTCCTCCGATTTGAGAATGATCACTGGCTGCGCGTCCACTTGGGTATCTATGGGGCGTGGGACTTCGCCGGTGATATTAGCGTTGACGCCACGATCGCGAGCGCCGATGGGCGCATGGGTCAGACCAACCAGCGGGGTACCTCGGGGGGTGCCCTCGCGGGAGGTTCCGCGCAGCGCCTTGTCCCCGGCACAGATGCGGCGGATGGCGATGCGGAAGACTCGGTTGCGAGTATTGGTGCGCCCCGTCGTGCGCGTCACGGTCTTTCGGCGGTGCGGATGGCCGAGCACGATACCTTCTCCCGCTCGCTCGCCGCATTCCCGCCCGATCCGATTGGTGCCGTGCGGGTCCGTCTTCTCACTGAGACAGCCGTTGCGGATCTGCGCGGGCCTACTGTTTGCGAGCTGGCGACACCCGAGGGCATCCAAGCGGTTATTGACCGGCTGGGCCCCGATCCGCAGAATGATACCTCTGAGCGGGCCGAGCAGACCTTTGTGGACCGCGCCAGTCGCACGGCGCGCCCCATCGGTGTTGTCCTCATGGACCAGTCGGTCATTAGCGGTATCGGTAATGTCTACCGTGCTGAGATGCTATTTCGAGCAGGTATTAACCCGCACACGCCTGCCAAGAAGATCACGCGTGAGCAGTTCCACGCCTTCTGGGTCGATTGGGTGTACCTGCTGGAGGTTGGTGTTCGCTTGGGTCAGATGATGACCATGGATAACCTTGCACCGACCGACTACACCGCCGCGATGGCGAGCCGCGATGATCGCCATTGGGTGTACAAGCGTGAGGGGTTGCCGTGTCGTCGCTGCGGTACCAATATCGTTGTGGAGGAGATGGCTGCTCGGAAACTCTATTGGTGCCCGCAGTGTCAACGCTGAGCGTACTGTTCGCGTGATGGGTCCTGAGCCTCTTCGTCTCGCGGGCGCCAGGATTCCCGGCGATCCTGAAACGCTCTGGGATGTCGTTCTCTGTGACGGGGTTGTTGCGTCTGTGCATCCCGCCGACACTGCCTCGGGTGCCATTCGTTCGCTCCCGGCTGATGGCCGATATCTTCTCCCCGGTCTCTGGGATTCTCATGTGCACCTGGGCCAGTGGGCCCAGGTGTCCCGCCGACTTGACCTATCGTCTGCGCTGTCGGCTGCTGAGGTCCTGCACCGCACGCGCCGGGCCCTTCAGTCTCGTGAGTCGCAGGATGAGTCTCCGCTTCTCGGTTACGGCTTCCGTGATGCCTTCTGGCCCGATGTATCAACCCTGGCCGCTCTCGACGACGTCACCGGTGCCGTGCCCACTGTTCTAGTTGCGGCAGATTTGCACTGCTGTTGGATCAACTCGGCGGCTGCCCGGCGGTGGGCGACCCCCTCACCGCGTGACGGTATGCTGCGTGAAGGTGACTGTTTCCGAGTGCAGCAGGAATCCAGTCGCGTCGAGCCGCAGGTTCTTGATTCCTGGTCTCTGGCCGCTCTCGACCGTGCGGTTCGTCGTGGGGTTGTGGGCGTTGTGGATTATGAGATGGCCTGGAACGTCGGCGATTGGCAGCGTCGTCAGGCAACCGGTCTCCTGTCCCAGCGGGTCGAATGCGGCATCTATCCGACCGACCTTGACCGCGCTATCGCCCTCGGGCTTTGCAGCGCGGAGCGTGTCGATCCCGAGCGCGCACTCGTCACGGTTGGCTCACTTAAGATCATCTCCGACGGCTCGCTGAACACCCGAACGGCATACTGCCATGATGCCTATACCGACCGGGCAGATGCTGTTTACCCGAACGGCGTTGTGACGGTCGAGCCTGGCCGGATGCTGGAGCTTGTGGCCAGAGCTCACGCCGGGGGGCTCACCAGCGCAATTCATGCGATTGGCGACCGGGCGAATACGATCGCCCTCGATATTTTTCAGACCACGGGTGCTGCCGGTTCTATCGAACATGCTCAGCTTCTCCGTCGTGTCGATGTCGTTCGGATGGCCGCCCTCGGCATCCTCGCGAGCGTCCAGCCCGAACACGCCATGGATGATCGTGATATCGCCGAGCGCCTGTGGGCCGGTCAAACTGATCGCGCATTCCCTTTTCGTGCCCTTCGGGACGCCGGAGTCCGGCTTGCGTTGGGGTCGGACGCGCCCGTGTCCCCCCTCGATCCGTGGCAGGCTATCGCCGCGGCGGTACTCCGTTCCCGGGGTGGGCGGGAGCCTTGGCACCCCGAGCAGTCTCTCACCGTGACCGAGGCCATTGACGCCTCAACGCGGGGGAGCGGGCACTCCGTACGTGTGGGCCAACCTGCCGATGTCATTCTGGTCGATCACGACCCGCTGGGCGGAGACTCGGCCTCTCTGCGGACGATGCCTGTGGCGGCAACCGTCTGTGCGGGCAGGATTCTTTTCGAAACGGTTGTGTAGCGTGCGGCGGCCCGTTGTTCCCGCACGGCCTCCGCACCGAGCAGGCCGCGCGGGCCGAGCGCGGGGGAGCAGCCGCGCATGATGGGGGTTGAGGGTATGGAGCCCTGGATGCTCATCCTGATCCTTCTCGTCGGCCTGTGTGCCGGGTGGGTGGATGCGGTGGTGGGCGGCGGCGGCCTCATCCAACTTCCCGTGCTTCTTCTCGTTCCCGGTCTCAGCCCGCTTCAGGCGCTGGCGACCAATAAGCTGGGCTCGGTCTGTGGCACGGCGGTGAGCGCTGCGACCTACTATCGGCGCGTGCGGCCTGACCTGAAGACGGCGCTGCCTGCCGCCGTGTGTGCGTGTGTCGGCTCTTATGGGGGTGCGGCCGTCGCGAGTTCGATTCCGCCGGAACTGTTTCGGCCGCTCATCGTGCTGGCCCTCGTGGGTGTGTTCGTGTTCACCCTGCGTCGGCCCTCGATGGGTGAGTACGAGCGCACGCGCGAGGGGCATCGTCGCCACTATGTCATCGCGGCTCTCGTTGGCACCGTGTTGGGGACCTATGACGGGGTCTTTGGCCCGGGCACCGGTTCTTTTTTGGTGATTGCATTCGTGGGGCTGCTGGGTTACACCTTCCTGCAGGGGAGCGCTATCGCTAAGATCATCAACTTTTTTACCAACCTGGGAGCTCTCGCCTTTTTCGTTCCGCACGGTGCTGTTGTGTGGCAGCTGGGTCTGGCGCTGGGCCTCACCAACTGTCTTGGTGGTTACCTGGGGGCGCGGATGGCCGTCATTCGGGGCAGTAAATTTGTGCGTGTGTTCTTTCTTGTTGTGGTGAGTGTGCTGGTCGTGACGCTTGGTTACACGGTAATTTCAGATTTAACTTGACGAATCAACTACATGTCTTGCTATGCTGTTACTACAAGCTTCAAGTAAATATTTTCGTAGGGAGAATCACATGACCGACACCATCGTCATCCCCGGCTACAAGGCTGGTACCTGGACCATTGACCCCACCCACAGCGAGGTGAGCTTCAGCGTTCGCCACCTGGCCATCAGCAAGGTTAAGGGCAAGTTCGAGAAGTTTGACGCTACCTTTGTGACGGGTGAGAACCCCCTCGACTCGAAGGTCACCGCAACCGCCGAGGTCGCCTCCGTTAATACCAACGAAAGCAATCGCGATAACCACCTGCGCACGGGCGATTTCTTTGACGCAGAGCAGTTCCCCACCATGAGCTTTGTCTCCACTGGCGTTCGCCAGGTGGGCGAGGACTACACAGTAGATGGCGACCTCACGATCAAGGGAACCACCAAGCAGGTCAGCTTCACCCTAGAACTTGGCGGCTTTGGCACCGACCCCTACGGTAACTACAAGGCGGGCGCAACGGCCACCGCCGTTGTCAAACGCGAGGACTTCGGGCTCACCTGGAACGCCCCCCTCGAAACCGGCGGATTCCTGCTGGGCGCTGATGTGACCATCACCATCGACATTCAGGCAGTACTTCAGGCTTAGGATTCAATCGCTTTCCGTGTGGCGTCTCTCCAGTGGAGGGACGCCACACGTTTATGTGTCTACCACCGGTCGGGACGGCCGACCGTGAAGCTAGCTGTGAGCTGTGTCGGAGTCCTTGCTCATCTCGACGATACCCTCCCGGATACGACGCAGATCCTCCATGAGAGACCCGATCAAAATCCAGTGCGTGGGGTTGGGGCGGATAATCGCAAAGGGAGAGGTGAGCGCGGGCAGCTCTGAGGTCACGGGGGTATCGAGCGTCTGCAACTCCTCTCTCACCTGGGAGATCCGACGGAGGTCATGGGCGGCGCGACGGCACTCCTCTGCCAGGCCATGTAGGGTGGGGTCGTCGAGTAGGGATTCGGTGTAGTTGTCGTGCAGGGCGCGGGTCATTCCGGAGAGCTGGGTCACGATCGGGCTTAGTCGGCGCATCAGCGCGATATCCTCGGTGAGTTGGTCGCGGTGACGCCCGCCACGGGGATTGAGCGATAAGCTCTCGTGCGCAGCGCCCATGAGGTCTCGTGCATTATCGCGAGTGACCATGAGGGTCCTGACCTCGGTGAGCATGGCGTCAAGCCAGTCTCGTGATTGCACGGTGCTCAATGCCTCTGCGAGCCGATCCAAGCAGAGAGAAGCGTTATATCCCAGCGAGCGCACCCCGATGTGTGCCGGGTTCGTCTTGAGCGGGGCCACAATCGACGCGTTGATCATGATACCGATTGCGGCACCGATAAGTGTCTCCACGATTCGGCCTAGAGCGTACGCAGGGTCCTGCCCACCGAGTGCAAGGACGAGCATCGAGGTGATGACAATCTGATTGGTGGATGGGCTCGTCATCCGGAGGGTCCAGCCCAGCACAACTGAGAGTACGATGGCGAGAATGAAGAGCCATCCGGGCGAGCCGAAGATGAGCAACGCGGCGTAGGAGACGGCAACCCCGGCGACCACCCCTACAACACGCTCTACTCCCTTCGCTAGTGACTGACTCACGTTGGGCTGCACGCACAGCAGCGCCGCGATGGCCCCAAATATAGGGGCTTGCTCCGGAAAGATCGCAACGCACACAAACCACGAGGCGACGGCCGCGATAATCGTTTTGGCGGCTTGAAGCCACGGTTCCCGCCGCGCGGCCCGGATGCTCACAGTTGCCATGTTCTCCAGCCTAAAGGGTTACACGTCGGTGACGGGTTCGCCGGTGCGGCTCGGGGACCAGCTAGGTGTCTAGCTCGTTGATTTGGCGGGCCAGGGTGGCCCCGTCTGGCCCGTACACCCAGGGCACGCCACTCACGCTCGTGTGTAGCTCAGCCGTACTTCGTCCACCGGCAAGGACGGCTTCGCCTGTGCTCAGCTGACGGATCGCTACGGCGGCGACGTTCTGGGGATGCTGGAGCGAGAACTCGTGGTAAAGTTCCTCATCGTGCTGCCCATCGTCGCCGATGAGTAGCCATCGCACGTCGGGAAATTCGACGGCTAGGCGGCGCAGCTCGCGCGCCTTGTGCTCTCGTCCGCTCCGAAACCATCGGTCAGGGGTCGGACCCCAGTCGGTGAGAAGCAGCGGCCCCATGGGGTAGAGATTGCGTGCAAGGAAACGCGTCAGCGTGGGGGCAACGTTCCACGCGCCTGTCGAGAGATAAATAATGGGCGAGCCGGGGTGCGCGGATACCTGACGGTCAATAAACACCGACATTCCAGGCGTCGGAACGCGCGCCTGCTCGTGGCGCACAAAGGAGTTCCACGCGGCCACAAACGGCTTGGGTAGGGCGGTGATCATTACCGTGTCATCAACGTCGGAGACCACCCCGAAGTGGGCCGAGGGGTCCACGACAAAGACAGGAGATTCGCTTGCCTCCGAGCCGTTTACTCGAAGACTGACGGTGTGCCATCCCGGTTGAAGGCCTTTCGTGGGGATGATCGCGTCGAGCACACCCCCGCGATCAGTCACGACTTCATCGTGCACAACTCCGTCAATTTCCACGGTAACCGTGATGAAGGGCACATGGACGCTCGTGAAGCTTCGCCAGCCCCGAACGCGCGCGGTTTGCTGTTCATCGGCCCGCGCCTCGGTTTTCATGGCGACCTCCGGCTTAAGATACAGAGCCCGGCCGAGCACTCGGATCCACTCGGGTCGGCCATAGCCGATATAAGGGATGATGCTCGGTAGACGACCCCGTTTGACGGCCCGCCGAGCCCGGCGTTCGTGCAGCCAATCATCGAGGCGCGCCACAGCAACCGGTCGCGCTGTCGCCGAGTCCTCGGGCTCGTTACTCGGGGTAGTCATCTGGAACAGTCTACGAGGTGGAGTCTGATTTGTGCGATTCTGCGCGTGACGGTTCAGCCGATTTCACTTTGGCCGCGAGGGGTGCCATCTCGCGAGTTTCGGCGGCGGCCGTCTTGTCATCAACCGGGTGCATCATGTGCCGATGCTCACGTACCTGGACGAGTCTCTTCGTTAGATAGACCACCAGGATAAATACGACAATTATTCCCACAAAAATGTATCCGGCACCGTGCAGAGTTGACGATAGCTGCTCGTAGCTTGCGGCTGCGGTGGCCCCCACCGAGACATAGGCGGTGGCCCACAGAATGCAGGCGGGTGCAGTCCAGGCGATAAAGCGGCGATAGGACATGGTGCTCATTCCGACGGTGAGGGGAACAACGGAGTGGAGAACGGGTAAGAAACGGGAAGCAAATACCGCAATTCCGCCGCGGCGTTCCAGGTAGAGTTCTGCCCGGGCCCAGGTTGACTCACCGATGCGGTGCCCGAGCCAGCTGTGGCGGATGCGTGGACCTAAGACTCGACCCAGTAGAAAACCGATGGATTCACCGCTGAGGGCACCCAGTACAAGGGCCACCAGCAATAGCCCAAACTCCCCGGGGGATTGGGTTCCGGTGCTCGCGATAATCGCGATTGTATCGCCCGGAACGATCAGGCCGATCAGTACCGAGGTTTCGAGCAGCATCGCGATTCCCGCAATGACGGACCTCAGCAGGGGCTCCATGTTCTGGATGTTGCCGAGGATAGTGTCGAGGAGTTCGTTCACGCCGGGGAGGCTCCTTAAAAAATATGAAAATATCTTGATGCCGTGCTATGCAACGCTAATGCAACTCAATTATCCTGTGAGATAACTGAAGACGCCTAAAATGGAGATTGCTGCGCAGCATCCGCCGGCAGAATCCCCAGGAGTAACCATCCTGCCCGATTCTTTATAGAGAGTTTACGCATCACACGAAAACTCGACTCTTTGGAGTAATCAATTGAACGTCGTTCTAGAATTAGACCCGCTCATACTGGCCAGATGGCAGTTTGGGCTGACCACGCTGTACCACTTCCTGTTTGTCCCGCTTACGCTGGGGATGGCCTTGCTGGTTGCCATCCTTCAGACGGCATGGGTGCGCACCGGCAAGATCAAGTACCTTCAGCTCACCAAGCTGTTTGGCAAGATCTTTTTAATCAACTTCGCAATGGGTGTTGTTACCGGCATCGTGCAGGAGTTCCAATTCGGCATGAACTGGTCCGACTACTCGCGGTTCGTGGGTGACATTTTTGGTGCGCCACTGGCTATCGAGGGATTGCTCGCCTTCTTCCTGGAGGCGACTTTCATTGGCCTCTGGATTTTCGGCTGGGACAAGCTGCCGAAGAAGGTCCACCTCCTCACGATTTGGCTGACCTCGATTGCCTCGATCATGTCGGCCTACTTCATCCTTGCGGCAAACGCCTTCATGCAGAATCCGGTCGGCTACAAGTTGAACCCTGAGCGGGGACGTGCCGAACTCACCGATATCGGTGCAGTTCTCACTAATCCCGTGGCCCTGGCTCAGTTCCCCCACACGATTTTTGCGTCCGTCATGTTTGCGGCGTGTGTTGTTGTGGCTGTTGCCGCCTGGCACCTGTCACGAAAGCAGCACGTTGACACCATGCGTACGGCGCTCCGCTTTGGCCTCTGGACCAACATCATCGGTTTTGTCGGTACCTTCTTCAGCGGCGACTCCCTGGGCCTTGTGATGACCCAGACGCAGCCCATGAAGATGGCAGCGGCCGAGGGCCTTTATCAGACGGCCACGGGGGCGGACGCGTCCTTCTCGCTGTTCAGTATCGGTACCCCCGATGGTGCACACGAGATCTTCTCGGTTCGCATCCCGTATCTGCTGTCGTTCCTGTCCACTCATACTTTCAACGGTACGGTTGAGGGCATCAATGACCTGCAAGCCGAGTACACGGCGCGCTACTGTGGCGAGGATTCGCTCCTCACCTGCCCCTCAGATGGCTCATTCACGCCCATTATTTGGGTAACCTACTGGGCCTTCCGCTGGATGATCGGTCTGGGTGTTCTTGCCGCACTCGTTTCCGTCGTGGGCCTCTGGCTTACGCGTAAGAACCGCAGCGTTCCGCAGTGGGCCTGGAAGGTTGCGGTCTGGAGCGCCCCGATTCCCTTGGTCGCTTCGCTTGTGGGCTGGATCTTCACCGAGATGGGCCGTCAGCCCTGGATCGTGTTTGGCCTGATGACGACGGAAAGTGGAGTTTCACCAGGGGTAACGGGCTTGGCAGTTCTGATATCCCTCGTGGTCTTCACTCTCGTCTACGGTGCCCTTGCGGTGGTTGAGTTCAAGCTCATCACCGCGGCTGCCAAGGCTGGCCCGCCCGCGATTGAGGAGCCTGAAGACGGCTCCGATGTTGACCACGCCGCTCTCACAACGGTCTACTAGAAGGAGATGAACTGATGGAACTGCAATACATTTGGTTCTTTATTGTCGGCTTTCTCCTGATCGGGTACTTCGTTCTGGATGGTTTCGACTTCGGCGTCGGGATGAGTATCCCCTTCCTCTCTAAGGACGACACTGATCGTCGTCAGATCATCAACACCATTGGACCGGTCTGGGACCTCAACGAAACCTGGCTGATCGTGGCCGGTGCGTGCCTCTTTGCGGCCTTCCCCGAGTGGTACGCCACGATGTTCAGCGGGTTCTACTTAGCTCTCCTTCTTATCCTGGTTGCGTTGATCCTGCGCGGCGTCTCGTTTGAGTACCGCCACCAGGGCAAGGGGGAGAAGTGGACAAAGTGGTTTGACTGGTTCATCGTGATTGGCTCGTTCCTGCCTCCGCTGCTGTGGGGAACGGCGTTTGCCAACCTCATCCAGGGCGTGCCGATGGAAACGATGGATAACGGAGGCTGGCTCTATACGGGAACGCTGTTTACCTTGCTCAACCCCTACGGCCTGCTGGGCGGGCTCACCGTGTTGCTACTGTGCTTCACCCACGGTGTCGTTTTTGTGGCGCTCAAGACGGATGGCGATGTTCGGGTTCGCGCTCGTGCCCTCGCCGTCAAGTCGGGCCTGATCACGATTCTGGCTGCCGCTGCTTTCTTGATATGGACGATTATCCAGCACCTCCAGTCGGACACCATCCTGCTCATCGTCGTGTTCTCCGCGCTGGCGGCTGTTGTGCTCATCGGGGCATGGCTTGCCAACTTCAAGGGTCGTGAAGGTGTGGCGTTTACGCTGCACGTGTTCACCTTTATCTTCGCGCTGGGGGCTATCTTCCTGGCTCTCTTCCCCAACGTGATGATTTCGAGTACCGACCCGGCATTCTCTATGAGTATTTCAGGTGCCTCTAGCTCGGCGATGACCCTGGAATTTATGACCTGGGTTGCGGTCTGTACTTTGCCCCTTGTTCTGGCTTACCAGGCATGGACATACTGGATCTTCCGTAAGAGAGTTAAGCGCACGGATATCGTGGCGGCTCCCGTTCACTAACGGTTATCCTGTCCACGCCACAACGACCGGTGGTAGCGTCAAGCTGCCACCGGTCGTTGCTTTTTATACATTTGGGAGAATAAGAGCCGTGAAGCCTTTTGATGCCAGACTCCTGCGCTACGCCCAATCTATTCGTGGGTTCTTGGTGCGCGGTGCCCTGCTGGGCCTGCTGCGGATCCTGTCGTTGGTGGGGGTGGCCTGGTATGCTTCCCAGGCAATCGTTGCTGTGGTTGAGGGCGACCTGGGCCGTTCCTTTGCCGTGTCGCTGTGTGGCCTGACCCTTTCGGTGTTTGTGCGCGCGGTAACAATCTGGCTGGTCGAGGCTAACTCGGCACGTGGGGCATCCGCCGTGAAGAGTGAGTTGCGACAGGCCTCGCTAGGGGCGATTGACCGGCTGGGGCCTTCCTGGTTATCTGGTCGGTCCTCCGCAACTATTACAACATCGGTAACTCAGGGTCTCGATGCACTTGACGAGTATTTCGCGAAGTACATTCCTCAGCTCATCTTGACGGTGTTGGCGACCCCGTTTCTCCTGATCCTGATATGGCGCAGTGATGCGCTGAGCGCGTTGATTATCATCGGTGTTTATCCCGTTATTCCGATTTTCATGGTGCTCATCGGCTGGGCGACTCAGAGCGTGCAGCGTAAACAGTGGGATGCTCTCAACACGCTCGCACGTAGCTTTCATGATGTAGTGGGAGGGCTCTCCACGCTTAAGATCTTCGGTCGTGCAGAACGCCAGAGTGCCCGAATTCAGCTTGTCACCGAGGACTATCGTGTTCGCACGATGAAGGTTCTCCGGGTCACCTTCCTGAGCGGGTTTGTGCTCGATCTAGCGGGCACCATCTCTGTCGCGTTTGTCGCGGTCGGTATCGGTGTGCGGCTGATTGAGGGCAGCATGCCTCTTGCGGTTGGGCTTTTTGTTTTACTGCTCACCCCCGAGGTTTTCGTTCCGATCCGTCAGGTGGGTGCAAGCTTTCACGCGGCGGCTGAGGGGCTCACCGCGGTCGAGGACGTGTTTGACATTCTTGACGAAGATCGTGCCCGCTCTGCATCGTTGACCCCAGGCGCAGTAGAGACCACCGCCAGTGAGATCCTCGGCGTGTCGGCGGCGCTGGAGCTTCGCTCCGTTAGCATCCGCTATGACACTCTCATCGCTGTGAACGAGGTGAGTCTCACGCTTGCTCCCGGCCTGGTCACTGCCCTGGTTGGTCCGAGCGGGGCGGGCAAGTCGAGTCTCCTGGGTGCCATCACGGGTCTTGTTCCGCACGGGGGTCGGGTGTGCGTGGCCGGTCAAGATGTTACGACCCAGCCACCCGGTCAGCGCGGCTGGTTATCCTGGGTCGGGCAGCGGCCGGGACTTGTCGCTGGTACCGTCGCGAGCAACGTTTCTCTGGGCAGCACGGATGCTGATAGTGCCCATGTGCGCGAGGCTGTCGCCGCCGCACTCACGGCAGCCGCCGGATCGGATATTGACCCGCTGTTGGAGCTGGGGCCTGCGGGCGAAGGATTATCTGGTGGCCAGGCTCAGCGGGTGTCGATTGCACGGGCGCTTTTTCGGCTTCGTGAGAAGGGGGCTTCAGTACTGATCCTGGACGAACCAACATCCGCCTTAGACTCTGTCACTGAGGGGGCCGTGCTTGACACGTTGCGCAAGGTGGCCGATAGCGGCATTGCGGTGCTCGTGGTGAGTCATCGTCACGCCGTGGCCGCACGGGCCGACACGATTTTAAGGATTGGTGACAATGTCAGCCTCAGCTAGTGTGCCCAGCTCTGATCACGGATCCGACACCAGCCGCAGGCCAGCGGCTGCGGATGTCGCGGGCATCCTGTCGTCTGCCCTACCCCCGCGCAAACGATTTGCTCCCGGTCTCATCTTGGCCGCGCTGGGTGATTTTTCTGCGGTAGTTCTTCTCGGTCTCAGTATGTGGCTCATTGTTCGTGCAGCTGAACAGCCGCCTATTCTCTACCTCAATTTTGCCGTTGTGGGGGTCAGGGCCTGCGCGATCGGGCGGGCGGCTTTCCGCTACGGCGACCGCCTGGCGAGTCACGACGCGGCCTTCCGCCAGTTATCTACTCTGCGTGTATCGTTCTACGAGCGTCTTCTGCCCATTGCCCCGGCTGGCCTACGCGCAACGAGTCGCGGTGATCTTCTCAGTCGCGTCGTACGCGATGTGGATGAGCTCCAAAACTACCCACTTCGGGTTGTGCAACCCGTGATCTCGTCGGGTATTGTCCTGGTATTGAGCGTCGTCACCGTTGGAATTATCTCGTTTCCCGCGGCCCTCGTTTTCACGGTGTGCCTGATTCTGGCAAGTATGGCGTCCGTGTGGGCTAACCGGGCTATTTCAGCAGCCTCCGAACGTCGAATTTCGGCACTTCGCGGCCGGTTAGCGGACGCTATCCTTGACGTTCTGGCTTCCCTTGACGTTCTCACCCTTTTTGGTGCACTTGAGCAACGTCTCGGTCTCGTGCAGAGGGCGGATGACGATCTCAGGCGGGCGGAGCGTCGCCGCGCCATCGGCTCTGGCGTCGCTGCGGCTGTTGTCTCGTTACTCGCCGGTGCAGCTACGGTTCTTACCCTCGTACTTACGGCAGGCTCCGTGAGTTCTGGCGCACTCGGGGCACCTCTCTTCGGGGCTATCGTGATGGTTCCCGCTGCCGTATTTGAGGTTTTCGCCGCCGTCCCTATTGCTCTGGCGGCCCGACGGCAGGTTGTGGCAAGCGCATATCGACTCTCGACTGCCGTTCCGGATGAGCTGCCGAGTGGTATTCCTGCGGATAGCGCGGATGGGGATGTTTCGGAGGTGGACGAGGTGAACCTTCTTGTCGAATTAGCGGGGCTATCCGCCCATCATCCCGGCAGCACTGAGTATGCGCTCAGGGAGGTGAACCTGAGGGTGGCCCCGGGGGATCGGCTGCTGATTGAGGGGGCGAGCGGGGCCGGTAAGACAACTTTGGCCCAGGTGCTCGTGAGATTTATCGACTACGAGGGTTCCTATCAGATTCGCGGAGTCGAGGCCCGAAAGCTGAGCCACGCGGCTGTTCGCGGAGTCGTTGGGCTGTGTGAGCAGTCTCCATATCTTTTCGATTCCGACATTCGGCAGAACCTCAAGTTTGCGGCTGAAGATGCGACGGATGACCGCCTGATGGAGGTCCTGACGCGCGTCGGTTTGGGGGAGTGGGTTGCTGATCGCGGTGGATTATCGGCACGTGTGGGCGAGAGTGGTGCCTTGGTGTCCGGCGGTCAAGCCCAACGGATTGCTTTAGCTCGTGCCCTTCTGGCCGGGTTCCCCGTCATCGTTTTTGACGAGCCAACGGCCAACGTTGACCCGGATCAAGCGGATGCCCTTATCGCCGATATTCTCGCTCTCGCTGAGGGCGGGGACCGCGCGGTCATTATCATCTCGCATACTCCCGTACCTCGGGACGCTGTCTCAGCTACACTGCGGCTTGCCGCGGGTCGGGTGACGGCCTCGACAGGTTAGTCCGTCAGGGGCTGCGGGGCTAGGTATACGCGTTCGCGGTAGAGCAGCCCCGCGTCGTCCTCGCCCTGATACCCGCCGACAACTTTTGCAACAATACACGCGGCACCGTGAACAACGTTTCGTTGGATAATTGTACCGATGAGAACAGCGGTCACATCGTTGAGAATCGGCAGGTTGAATTCGCCGCGATGCCAGTGGTCACCGACAAAACGGTTTGCACGAGGGCCAGCCATTCGAGCGGCCAGTGCGCGGTTACGCACACCCAGCATGTGAACGGCCACGTGGTTCGTCTCGGTGAGTGCCTCCCACGAGCTTGAGGATGTGGCGAGGTTAAAGGTCAGCATCGGTGGTTGTGCTGAGAGCGAGGCGAGCGAGGTTGCGGTGAAGCCGGTTGGCCTGCCCGTGATATCCGCGGCGGTGACGATAGCGACGCCAGCGGAGTGCCGTTGAAATGCTTGGCGGAATGCGGTCTGACTTCGCTCATCAGTAACCGTGGCGGGCAATTGAGTATTCATCACAGGTGGCAACCTGAGCTTGGGGAATTCTATTCCCTCTTTTCTTCTTTGTCAGGACAGTGCAACTAGACTGGGCAGGTCATGATTCAGACTTTAGATCTTCGCGGTAGCCACCTCACTCGTGCCGAGCTTCTCGCTCGTGTTCCCCGTGCACAGGTTGATATTGGCGCGGCCGTATCACGTGTTGAGCCCCTTATCGCGGATGTTCGAGAGCGGGGGAGCGTCGCGCTCGTTGATCAGGCCGAACGGTTTGACGGGGTCCGGCCTAGCCATGTGCGTATTCCGCCTGAACGAATTCAAGATGCCCTCACCAACTTGCCGCCGGAGGTCAAGCGAGCCTTGCTTGAATCTATCAACAGGGTGCAGCAAGCCACGGCAGCTCAGGTCCCGCCGGAGCGGGTCACTACGTTGGCCACTGGTGCCACGGTGACTCAACGCTGGAGTCCGGTTTCACGCGTGGGCCTGTATGTACCCGGAGGTAAGGCCGTGTATCCGTCGAGCGTGGTGATGAATGTTGTTGCCGCTCAGGTTGCCGGTGTCGAGCACATTGCGCTTGCTTCGCCTGCTCAGCGTGAGTTTTCTGGCGAAGTCCACCCCACCATTTTGGCGGCTGCAGCCCTTCTTGGCATCACGGAGGTCTACGCGATGGGTGGGGCCGGGGCCATCGCCGCGCTCGCTTACGGAGTAGCCGATATCGAACTGGAGCCGGTGGATGTCATCACCGGTCCGGGGAATGTTTTCGTTGCGGCCGCTAAGCGCGTTGTCAATGGTGTGGTGGGCATTGATGCGGAGGCTGGAACGACCGAGATCGTGATCATCGCGGATGCTACAGCCGTGCCTGATTTTGTCGCTAGCGACCTGATCAGCCAGGCGGAACACGATGAGGCCGCTGCTTCGGTCCTTATTACTGACTCGCCCGACCTGGCAGAGGCTGTTCGGGCTTCTCTCCAACGGCTTGTACCGGTAACCGGTAACCGCGACCGTGTGGTGGCTGCGCTGGGTGGACCACAATCAGCCATTATTCTTGTGGATGATAGCGACATGGCCGTCGCTGTCAGCAACGCGTACGGTCCGGAGCACCTTGAGTTGCATACCGCACACAACGCCACCCTGGTCTCGCAGATACGCAACGCCGGTGCTATTTTTGTGGGTCCGTATTCCCCCGTGAGCCTTGGCGACTATATCGCTGGGTCAAATCACGTTTTGCCCACCGGGGGGAGTGCTCGTTACACCTCTGGTCTCGGGGCGTATGCGTTTCTCCGTGCCCAACAAATTGTGGAATATTCCGCGGATGCTCTGCGAGATGTTCAGCTGCCTGTGGTCGCCCTTGCGGAGGCAGAACAGCTTCCCGGCCACGGCGACGCCGTCACTATCCGTTTCAGCTAGCTCAGGACGACCCTCATGCACTGTCCCTTTTGTAGACATCCCGATTCGCGTGTCATTGACTCCCGGACCGCCGATGACGGCACAGCAATTCGCCGCCGTCGGCAGTGTCCGGAGTGTAACCGTCGGTTTAGTACGACGGAAACGGCCAGTCTCACCGTCATTAAACGCAGCGGGGTCGTGGAACCGTTTAGTCGAGAAAAAGTTGTTACCGGCGTACGGAAGGCCTGCCAGGGACGTCCCGTGACCGATACTGATCTGGCTCTGCTGGCGCAAAAGGTTGAGGAGACGATCCGGTCCACGGGGGCTTCCCAGATTCAGGCCAACGACATTGGGCTCTCCATTCTGCCGCCGCTGCGTGATCTTGACGAGGTCGCCTTTATGCGGTTCGCAAGTGTTTACCAGGCCTTTGAATCGCTGGAAGACTTTGAGGTCGCTATCAAGGGGCTGCGTGACGTTCGTCAGGATGACGCCAAAGTGGGCGAGAGCGCACCTCGTCCGGGTCGGAGCTAGGCGTGGGAGTGTATGACCTTCTCTTTCGTGCGGTCCTGAGCAAGATGGACCCAGAACGAGCCCACCACCTTGCGTTCGACGCAATCAGGGCAATGCCGATGCTTGGTATCGGCCGCATTGTCCATCGGTTCACCCGCTCGCGCACCGATATCAGCGTCTCGACCATGGGATTAACCTTCCCGACACCGTTTGGTATTGCCGCCGGTTTTGATAAGGACGGAAAGGCTATCCGTGGCTTGGGTCAGCTGGGATTTGGCCACGTGGAGGTGGGCACGCTGACGCCGCTTGCCCAACCGGGTAATGACAAGCCCCGGCTGTTTCGTTTGGTTGCTGATCGCGCGATCATTAACCGGATGGGATTCAACAACGAAGGGGTCACAGATTCCCGCCCCCGGTTTGCGCGGGAATCTGCGCGCCGTATTCGCCCCGTTATCGGTGCCAATATCGGTAAGAACAGAGCGACATCAGTTGAAGACGCTATCCACGATTACCGGCTCAGCGCGCAACAGCTGGTCGGAGTCTCGGACTATCTTGTTGTGAACGTGAGCTCTCCAAACACCCCCGGCCTACGCGGTTTGCAGGAGGCCGAACAGCTTCGACCGCTGTTAGCAGCTGTTCAGGCTGTTTCACAGGGGAAACCGCTTCTCGTCAAGATTGCCCCTGATCTGGTCGATGAGGACATCCTAGATATCTGTGCCCTTGTTCGTGAGTTGGGCCTCGCCGGAATCATCGCCACGAACACCACGATTGAGCGTTCGGGCCTCCGCACGAATCCTGCGACGGTTTCGGCTGCTGGTGCCGGGGGTCTCTCTGGTCGGCCCCTTGCCGTCCGTTCGCTTGAAGTCCTTGCTCTGATTCGTACGGTGCTCCCCATGGAGACGTGTGTCATCTCGGTGGGTGGCGTAACGACCGCCCAGGACGTTGCAGATCGTCTGAGTGCTGGGGCGACCCTTGTTCAGGGCTACACCGCTTTCCTTTATGTTGGTCCGATGTGGGCACGTCGTATAAACAGGGGATTGGATCACCTCCTGAAACCCTGATCGACTCGTGATCGTGTGAGAGAGGGGCCGGGCACACAGTGTGCCCGGCCCCTCTCTCACATAATTGCTAATAATTTAGCTGGGGAACTGGCGTCGCTTCACCTGAGGCTTAGGCAGACGGAGGACACGCAGCTGCAAGATGCGCATGGCTGCGTACCAGCGATAGCCAGGTTGCACACTGTTCTCTCCAAACTTGCTGGCCAACTTTTTCTTGAGAATAAAGCCCACGACTATCGTGTCGATAATAGCCAGAATCAGAAATCCCCAGATTGCGAGGACGCTATACACCTGAAACTCCGGAATGGGCACAAACGTCATGACCAGAACAAGACCCATAAGCGGAATCATGAACTCACCGATGCTGGTCCGTGCGTCAACATAGTCACGGACCCATCGTCGCTGGGGGCCCTTGTCGCGTGCGGTGAGAAATTTTTCATCGCCAGCTGCCATGCCGAGTCGAGCACGCTCCCGCTGTTCGGCGACCTTAGCCCTGCTGGCCCGGTTGGCTTCTTTACGGTCGCTGACGACGAGGGGACGTGCCCGTGCGGCCTGCTGCTGCTTACGACTGGGGGTGGGATGCCCTTTCCCGGCTACCTGGTTAGTGGAGACCGAACCCTCCTGAACCGCTGAGCCATCCTGTGAAGTTTTATTGCGTGCCACCATCGAGTCCTCGTGTTGTGGGCGAAATTCCGTACAGAGACAAGAGTACCTCCTGAACGTGGGGAATATTCTCATACTTTCCCGGGTTGTAAGAGATAGAATCCCTACCTAACGGCTGGTGTGGATGCCGCGCGTAATCCCAGAGCCACCGGAAACCTTGAAGGAGCCACAATGACTGAGACTGCTACCGCGACTGTCGCGGAACACGGAGTTGGACTAACCGACGCCGCTGCACACAAGGTGCGCAGTCTCCTTGAGCAAGAGGGGCGGGATGACCTCCGCCTACGCATTGCAGTTCAGCCCGGCGGATGCTCTGGCCTGATCTACCAGCTCTACTTCGATGAGCGTTACCTCGATAACGATGCTGTTGTTGATTTTGACGGTGTTGAGGTCATCGTTGACAAGATGAGCGTGCCATACCTGGCTGGTGCAACCATCGATTTTGAGGACACGATAGAAAAACAGGGATTCAGTATCGACAACCCAAATGCGGCGGGAAGTTGCGCCTGCGGGGATAGTTTCAGCTAACTAGATTCCGTTTCGTGGCCGTTGTTGTCACGAGCGCCGCATCTCACAGGGTAGGCTTAGGACGACTAGTCATAGACTAGTTGAACAGAGTGTCTTACGTCTGAAAGGTCTGCGGTGCGATCCAATCGTCGTCTGAAATGGGTGGCAGCCCCGTTAGCAGTGATGCTAACTGTGGTGCTTGCTGGCTGTACCGAACAACAACTTCAGGGCTGGTTACCTGGAGATGGTCCCGATACAACGAACCACACAAGCGGAATCATTGGTCTATGGGTTAACTCATGGATCGTTCTTCTCGGTGTCGGTGCGATTACCTGGGGCCTCACTATTTGGGCAGTGATCGTTTATCGGCGACGGAAGGGCCAGACTGGTCTGCCCGTGCAGTTGCGATACAACATGCCCATTGAGACTTTCTTCACGGTTGTTCCGCTGATTCTGGTGCTTGGCTTCTTTGCCTTTACCGCGCAGGAGCAGGCAAAGATTGAAACCCGTGCGGATGATCCTGATGTCACCATTGAGGTAAATGGTAAGCGTTGGGCCTGGGACTTCAACTACCTGGATGAGAACGTTCATTTCCAGGGTGTGCAGGTAGCCCCGGATAAAAACTCCGACGTCCAGGGTGCGATTGATGAATCAACGTACCCGGTTCTCTATCTGCCTGTGGGCAGAGAGGTTGAACTTCAGCTTAAGTCGCGTGATGTCATCCACTCTTTCTGGGTGATTGAGTTCCTCTACAAGAAGGATATGATCCCCGGCAAGACTACCTACATGACTTTTGTGCCCGAGCGAATTGGCGAGTACGAAGGCAAGTGTGCCGAGCTCTGTGGCGAGTATCACTCGCTGATGCTCTTCAAAGTCAAGGTCGTCTCGCAGGCGGACTACGACGCGTATATTCAGAGCCTGCGCGATGCGGGTAACGAGGGCATCGTTGGTGACGAATATGACACCAACACGAACCTGCCCGGCACTAAGGTGCCCGCCGGCGAGAGTGACGAGGAGAAGTAGTGAAAAAAGGAAACGTCCTCGTCAGTTGGCTTACGTCAACTGACCACAAAGTGATTGGGTACATGTACCTGATTAGCTCCTTCGTCTGGTTTCTGATCGGTGGCCTAATGGCCCTCATCATCCGTGCTCAGCTATTTGCTCCCGGCCTTGAGATTGTGGCGACAAAGGATCAATACAATCAACTGTTCACAATGCACGGCACGATCATGCTTCTTATGTTTGCAACCCCGTTGTTTGCGGGATTTGCGAACGTTCTCATGCCTCTGCAGATCGGTGCGCCGGATGTGGCCTTCCCCCGGTTGAACGCACTGGCTTTCTGGATGTTCAGCTTTGGTTCACTGATCGCAGTGGCCGGGTTTTTTACTCCCCAGGGGGCTGCTTCATTCGGGTGGTTTGCCTACGCTCCTCTTTCTAATACGACGTTCTCGCCGGGTGTTGGTGGAAACTTGTGGGTTCTGGGATTGGGCCTTAGCGGATTCGGAACGATCCTCGGTGGTGTCAACTTCATCACCACGATCGTAACGATGCGGGCACCGGGTATGACGATGTGGCGTATGTCGATATTCACCTGGAACACCCTCATCACATCAATTTTGATTCTGATGGCTTTCCCCGTGCTTGCTGCAGCGATGTTTGGCCTTGCAGCTGATCGCATCTTCGGAGCCCACATCTATGATCCAGCTGCAGGAGGGCCAATCCTTTGGCAACACCTCTTCTGGTTCTTTGGTCACCCCGAGGTCTACATCATTGCTCTTCCATTTTTCGGAATCGTCTCCGAGATATTCCCTGTCTTCAGCCGTAAGCCAATTTTCGGATACAAGACGCTTGTTTACGCGACGATTGCTATTGCCGCCCTGTCCATCACCGTATGGGCCCACCACATGTATGTGACTGGATCCGTTCTGTTGCCGTTCTTCTCCCTGATGACCATGCTTATCGCTGTGCCAACGGGTGTAAAGATCTTCAACTGGATCGGCACGATGTGGCGAGGGTCAATCACATTTGAGAATCCCATTCTCTGGGCTCTAGGTTTCCTCGTATCCTTTGTCTTCGGCGGATTGACCGGTGTGATTCTGGCATCCCCGCCCCTCGACTTCCATATATCCGACACGTATTTTGTGGTTGCGCACTTCCACTACGTTATTTTCGGAACCGTTGTGTTTGCCATGTTCGCCGGGTTCTTCTTCTGGTGGCCGAAGTGGACTGGAAAGATGCTCAATGAGCGTCTGGGCAAGATTCAGTTCTGGATTCTGTTTGTGGGCTTCCACATGACTTTCTTGATCCAGCACTGGTTGGGAGTTATGGGAATGCCCCGGAGGTACGCCAGCTATCTGCCTGAGGATGGTTTCACCTGGATGAATGAACTGTCAACTTACGGCTCGATTCTTTTGGCTGTCTCCATCATCCCGTTCCTGCTCAACGTGTACATTACGCACCGGAGCGCTCCGCTGGTAACTGTTGATGACCCCTGGGGGTACGGGCGTTCACTCGAGTGGGCTACATCCTGCCCGCCGCCGCGTCATAACTTCACCTCTATACCTCGTATCCGTAGTGAATCTCCGGCTTTCGATCTCAATCACCCTGAAGTCAGTGGGGTAAAGCAGCCTGAGCCTGCGGTTCCCGTGGGTGAGCTGGTCAACGGGAAAGGTAAGTAAATCTCATGAAGTCTAACGTCGTAATTTTTTACCTCCTTACAGCCTTCTTTCTGATAATGGGTTGCATTTATATTGGATGGACAATTGCTGCTACGGGACAGCTTGAGTGGGCCGGTGCCCTGACGATTGTACTTTCTGGTGCGCTAACTGGGTTTGTCGGTTTCTATTTTGATCGGGTAAATCGGGCGCAGGGGGGCATTATGCCCGCCGACCGCGTTGACGCCGATATTGACGATGGAGACCCGGAGATTGGTCAGTTCAGCCCCTGGAGCTGGTGGCCCATGTTTATGGCCGCTTGCCTTGGTGTTGTCATTGTTGGGGCGTGTGTCGGATTCTGGATTGCCTTCTTTGGACTGCCCCTTCTATTGATTGCAATTGTGGGTTGGGTTTATGAGTACTATCGTGGAAACTTTGCGCGCTAGGGTATGACAACAATTCGACGCGGAGTAGCAGAGGATTCCCATTCGGTTTTCCTTTTGGCGCGCCAGTTCCAGACGGGACGCGTCCCTATTAATATTGATGATTTTCAGATCGCTTATGAAAACGTTTTGCGTCATCGTGATCAGGAGACAAACGTTTTGTTTGTTGTTGAAAACGACATGAGTGTTGTTGTTGGTTACTCATTGATGTCCGTGTCTCGTCTACTCCACGCTTCCGGCTTAACAGCTTTCTTGCAGGAGATTGTTGTTGATGCTGAGGAACGCGGGTCTGGACTGGGTTCTTCTTTGGTTGATGCTAATGAGTCCTATTGCGTTAGCCGTGGTGTTCGTCAGCTGAGCATGGCAACTTCACGGGCAGGGGAGTTTTATCACCGCCTCGGATACCATGCTGTTGGCGAATATTTTAAAAAAGTATTGGAACTTGGTTAACTAGTTTCGTGAGGTGTGGGTCACGCAGTTCTCTGTGTGGCCCACACTTTTTAAGCGGCGCTTCATAGTTGTGGGTGTCAGGGCGGAGCCGTGGAGGTGTTCGAGTTGGCTATTGATGCCAAGCGGGTGCTTGGCTGATCGACGTATGAGCTGCTGTTGGGCTTTCTGCAGTAGGATTGGTCGTTTTCTACTCTGCTTCTGCTGGCTGTTCGTAAGCGAACTGGACTTTGTTCGGTCGGCTGTAATCGAGCGCTGAGTGACGCCGCCGAGCGTTATGGACCTGCCGACGACTTTCTTCGAGTAGCAGTCGATGGCCGTGGCTAAGCAAATGAAGCCCCGCAAGCATGTCCTCAAGCACGTAATACGACCATCCCAGACCTGGTTCAACGCCCCGGTGTCCCTAATCTCTACACGATCAGTGATCGAGAGAACCCGACGTGACGCAAGAACCCCATTCCGCCCGACCCCACACAACACAGGGTGCGCTACCACGCTATGACACCAAGCCGGATCAACAGCGAAAAATCTCAGGGCAGAGCCTATGATCAGCTTTGTTGTAGAGGGGTGACGATGCGCATAGGGCTGTGCGCCGTCATGGCGGCGGCCGTCATGACGGCGTGAGAGCGAACATAATCGGGTTCCAGTAACCCTGAGTCGTCACGACAACCGGGAACGGCTGCATCGGCCGAATAGTCTGCTCGCTGACTGAGTAGTCTCGGTGTATGGATCAACAGCCTCAAGATCGGACCATATGGCAGAAGTGCTGGAGTTGGTTGTACACCGGGCACACCGGTTCCGGCGGGTACTTCACGTATCTGTCCATGAAGCGGGAACATATCTGGGGAGCCCCGGTTCGAGTATGGCGCATGCTCATGAGACGCCGCACTTCCCATCCAGTGCCACTGCTGTACGTTGTGGTCGGTGGCATCGGGTTGCTTATCGGAATCGCCGGGCAGAAGACGTTAAAGATGCGATGGTGGAGTGCGCCCCTCATACTGCTCGTCACTGCATGGACATACTTCTTTTCATCGATCTGGTGGCGATCTGTACAGCACCCGACAAGTTTACGCACAGATCTCCTCGCCGCAATCGCCCCCAAGCGGGGTGCACGCAGGCGGCTACGAGAGTCGTGTGAGCGGTTCCTTGCTTCACCTCTCCCGATCTTCGGCATTGACGGGGAGGAAGCCCCCGAACTGTCAGGAATGAGCATGGAGGGTGAAAAAGTTACGCACTTCTCAATCCTGTACCCAGATAGGGGGATGGTTGCGATTCTTGGCCCTGATACAGAAAGCGCGGAAGTTGAGGAACACCTGCGCGGAGAGCTGATCTCGCTGCGCGTGAATGAACTTGCTGACCAAGCTCCTCATGCTAATGACCCAGGCGACTGTTGTGAGCGCGTGATCTCGGAGACCGTGAACCTCGACTGGTCAGACACCGTGCTCACTATCGGCAGCGATCAAGTGCCTGGGTTCTCAACCTCGTTCTCCGGCCATGTCGTAGCATTTGCCCAAGCAAAATCATGCTGGGTCGCAATCATCGCACGGCCAGAGGAGTCGCTGCCACAGCTTCGAGAACTCAGCGAGGCCGAACGTGAAACGCTGGCGTCCAGAATCGGCATCGATGAGCAGCAATGACTCGTGTAGGGAGCCCATGTGTCGTTGGCGAGCTTGAAAAGCTCGCCCTCTCACAACAACTGAGCAGCACCAGGGCAACGACGCCAGCGGCGATAACTACGACTGGTTGTGGGGAAGCGGTGGAGGCTCCAGATCCATGTGCTTATTGACCTGGACAAACCCGAGCTGGGGGGGGGAGAGAAGCGGTTGACCCGTGGCGGGCTCACCGACCTCGAAGATGCACACCGTGAACGCGCCGCAATCTTCCCAGGCGCGAGCCCAGAAGCTCTCGCGCTCAGGTTGAACGACAACAACCCCAAGAGCGGAGGGCCAGTATCCGTCGGGCGGTGAAGACGAAGGATTGGAAGACCACGAAAATAGGCAATGCCCGTGTGATCGATGTGGACGCCTGTACCGCTGAAAGGGCCCGGCTTCTACACGGTTGCCCGCACCAAAGCCGACGCGTATGTGTTCGGTGGCGATGAGAGGAGCATCCGTCCGCCGGATACAATGACGAGCTGGTGGGATCGCTGCATGGAGTTGATCACCTAAGCCCACTCGACGCTGCCCAGCATCACGATTAGGGGGCTCCGTCACACGCACGCCACGCTCCTGCTGGTACTTAAGCGAGCATCCCGCGGTGGCGCAGGGACGCTCCTCCACCACCACGATGAACATTTACCATCGTGTCACTCCGCGGATACAGAAATCCGCAGCAGGCCGCTTCCCCCAGCATCTCGAGACCGCTTAGCGGTATCAGTCAAAAGGAGTGGATGGGATTCTCGTTTAGCCGCGTGATTCCGCGCTGAAACAGGGATCGGTATGGTCCGTGATGCTTAGGTGTGGACCTTCCCCAAATACGACGAAGCGCATGGTATACGGCAGTTCTCTTGTGAAGAATGGCCGACACCGATCAGGAACTCAACGCTGGCGGTGCCCATCATGCGGGGCATCCAGCGTGATACGCCGCCCAGACGTGACCCGCCGAGAGCAACTGCGACAGTTCGTGACTTGACTAGTCGGCAAGCACACCCAGGCCGGGACCGACGGAACCGGGAGCGGGCGAACCTTCCGACGCCAGACCGCATGGTGTTGGGATATCGAACCGCGACTCGCTCCCATCGACCATGATCCATCACGCGGTCCTGGTCGATGGGATCTGGATCTCTGGGTGGTGCTTGTTGATCACGCTCAGCGCGTGTTGGCCAGAGACGAAACACCAACGGTGTCTCTTCCACTTGCAAACGCGTGTGTCCAGGCATCTGACGATGAACCCCCGTACTGATGCGGGGAAAGCGTTACGGACGAAGGGCTCTGGCTACGCACAGGATGGGCAGGACGCGGGTGACACACCCGAACCATCCACTCTTTTTGGCCTATAACCCCCCATATATCTCAGCATGAACGAAAATGACCTCTAACCCGGTTATTTAAATCCCAGGTTAGAGGTCATTTTTATTCGTGCGCGAGGGGGGACTTGAACCCCCACGCCCTAATACGGGCACTAGCACCTCAAGCTAGCGCGTCTGCCTATTCCGCCACCCGCGCATGTTGTGACCGTTTTACCGGCCAGAGAAAACACTAGCATGAACTTTTGGGTCGTGTTGACCAGTTTTTGACGAATGAGCGACATTACGAGGAAAATCTCTTCGGAACGTGGTTAGGGCTGAGCAGTCGATACCCTGGGTTACATGGCTAACCACACTGATCCTGAGCTTGCATCCGTTTCTGCCACCGCACGCATTGCACAGGAGCTGATTCGATTTGACACCAGTAACTACGGCGGCGGAAAGTCCAACGGAGAGACTGAGGCGGCCGAGTATGTCGCCGAGCACCTACGTCGAATTGGCCTTGAGCCCGAACTTATTGATTCCGAACCGGGTCGCACGAGCGTCGTAGCCCGCGTACCAGGCCGCCACCCGGAACGCGATGCGCTCGTTGTGCACGGCCACCTCGACGTTGTACCCGCGGACGCCCAAAACTGGTCAGTTGATCCCTTCGCCGGCACCATCAAAGACGGTCTCCTCTGGGGCCGTGGTGCAGTTGACATGAAAAATATGGATGCCATGATTCTGACCAGTCTGGAAGAAATTCTGGCTACTGGTCAGCCTGCTCGTGACCTGGTCATCGCCTTCTTTGCAGACGAGGAAAACGGCGGCGTCTTCGGCTCGCACTACCTTGTTGATACCCGCCCTGACCTCTTCTCTGGTGCCACCGAAGCTGTCAGTGAGGTGGGTGGATACTCCATCACAGTTGCCGGGAAGCGTGCCTATCTCCTCCAGACGGGAGAAAAAGCCCTGTTATGGATCAAGCTCACGGCGCGTGGTGTAGCTGCTCACGGATCGCGTGTCGTTCGTGAGAACGCTGTCACCCGACTTGCTGAGGGCGTCGCGGCACTCGGCCGTCACGAGTGGCCCGTGCACCTCACCGATACCACGCGCCATCTGGTGCGTGAACTCGCGAGCATCCTTGGCGTGGATCCGCAGCAGGTCAGCCCAGACGAGATTGTTCTGGCCACGGGAAAGGCATCCGGATTCATCCATGCCTCACTACGAACGACCACAAATCCGACGGTATTAACCGCAGGCTACAAGCACAATGTCATTCCCGACAGCGCAGAGGCGCTTGTGGACGTTCGCGCATTCGCTGGCGACGAGGAAGCCGTGCTGAGGCAGATTCAGGAGCTTGTGGGCCCGGATATCGAGATCAGCATCCTCCATAAAGACGTTGGCCTAGAGACACCCTATAGCGGCCCTTTTGTGGACAGGATCACCGAGACTATCGAGCGCCACGATCCCGGCGCACAGGTGCTACCCTACCTACTCGCAGCTGGCACAGATAACAAAGCGCTCAGTAAATTGGGAATCACAGGCTACGGGTTTGTGCCTCTGCAACTGCCGACCGAGCTTGATTTCCCGGGGATGTTCCACGGGGTCGATGAACGAGTTCCCCTCACCTCGCTTGACTTTGGCCATCGTGTGCTCACAGACCTCCTTTCAACGTACTAATCTGGGGTGCTGGGCCGCCTATCGGCCAGGAATAGGAATACGATGGGTTTTATTGAGGCGATTATCCTTGGCTTCGTCCAGGGGTTGACGGAGTTCTTACCGATTTCATCGAGTGCACATTTGCGCATTGTGGGCGAGTTCCTCCCCTCCGGTACCGACCCGGGCGCAGCATTCACCGCCATCACGCAGCTGGGTACCGAGGCCGCAGTTGTCGTTTTTTTCTGGAAAGATATTACGCGCATCATCAGCCGCTGGTTCCAGGCTCTTGTCGGGAAGCTTCCACGCACGGACCCTGATGTCCTCATGGGGTGGTGGATTATTCTCGGCAGCCTCCCACTCGTTGTTCTGGGCGTCCTCTTTCAGGAGGCTATCGAGACTACTCTGCGTTCACTGTGGATCGTGGCATTCACTCTCATCGGGTTTGGGCTTCTTCTTGGCTGGGCTGACTACCTCGGGACGAAGCGCAAGACTCTCGACGATCTCAACGCAAAGAATGGCATTATCTACGGTTTTGCTCAGGCTCTCGCTCTTATCCCGGGGGTCTCCCGCTCGGGTGGTACTATCACGGCTGGGCTGCTCATGGGATATGATCGCCCCTCTGCAGCACGCTATTCGTTTCTGCTTGCTATCCCCGCCGTCATCGGCAGCGGCTTCTTCCAACTCGTTAAGAGCATGGATGGCAGTAGCCCGATCGGCCCGATCGAGACCGGTGCCGCGACACTCGTAGCTTTTGGAGTTGGCTTCGGTATCATCGCTTTCCTGATGAGCTACATCTCCAAACGGAGCTTCATGCCGTTTGTGATTTACCGGATCCTGTTGGGTGGCGTCCTCATCGGGTTGCTCTCGACCGGCCTTATTAGCGCTTAGGACCTCTCATGAAATCGTGGACCGCACCCCCCGTGCCTTCTCTCCCCGGCAGAGGAGTTATCCCTCGTCTGTTCGACACCTCTAGTCAAACTCTGGTAGAGGCAACACCAACAGACGGCATCGCCTCGGTATATGTCTGCGGAATCACGCCCTATGACGCCACCCACATCGGTCACGCGGCAACCTACCTCACATATGATCTGCTCCAGCGAGTATGGCGAGATGCGGGGGTCGAAACCCGTTACGCTCAAAATATTACTGATGTGGATGACCCGCTCTTAGAGCGTGCGACCGCGACCGGTGCGGACTGGCGCGATCTGGCAGCGGAGCAGATCAGCCTCTTCCGCACAGATATGGCAGCGCTCGGTGTCATCCCTCCCGAATACTTTATCGGAGTGACCGAAAGCATCAACCGGATTGCTCTCGGCGTAGCCGACCTCCTGTCGGCGGGCCTGGCCTATCGCGTTCCTACTCATGGATCCGAGGGGGATATATATTTTGATACCGATGCGGCGGGCCGCAAAACCCCCTGGCAGGTGGGCAGCACCACACCGTATGAATTCGTACAGCTCGCTGAATTCAGTCGTGAACGTGGGGGAGATCCTGATCGTGCAGGGAAGCGGAACCCGCTTGACCCTCTACTCTGGAGGACACAACGCGACAATGAACCGTCATGGGAGAGCCCCGTTGGTGCGGGGCGACCCGGTTGGCACATTGAGTGCACCGTCATCGCCGTTGACGCCCTGGGTAGCAACATCACGGTTCAAGGCGGGGGATCCGACCTCATCTTTCCGCACCATGACTTTAGCGCGGGGCATGCGATTGCCCTCCATCACAAGCCACTAGCCAGGATTTTTAACCACGCTGGTCTCGTCGCCTACGAGGGTGAAAAGATGAGCAAATCTCGGGGAAACCTCGTCTTTGTCTCGGCGCTAAGATCGGCGGGAATTGACCCGGCGATCATACGGCTGGCCATCGCCGCCCACCACTACCGCACGGCCTGGGAATGGACCGATGCGACTCTGACGTCGGCAGCCGATCGTTGGGCAACGTGGCGTGCAAGCTTCGTGGACCAGCCCTCACCACAGAAAGAGGGAGCGATGAGCTCTCTCGAGGTCCTAGCCCAGGTGCGCAAGGCTCTTGCACACGACCTGAATACCCCCGTTGCTCTCGCTACTATCGATCAAGCTGCTCACACCGGAGTGGACGACCCTGCGCTCCTTGAAGCAGCAATTCTCTCACTTCTCGGCATTTCTCTGGTGCCCGCTGCTGCCGCGACTCGTCTCGCCGTGAGCGCTGAATCAGCTGTATAGTCCAACGGATAGCGAACGAACCTCCGCATCAAGCCCGAGATGATGACTAGACTCGGTCGTTGTGAATACTCTCCTTCCTGCCGCCGTCCTGTGGGACATGGACGGCACACTCGTCGATACCGAACCGCTGTGGTATCGGGCCGAGGATCGACTTGCCGAACTGCATAACACCGGCATCAGCCCGGAGGTTCGCGCTCAACTCACCGGGATGGGCCTCTGGGAGGCCGCGCGCCTTATTCAGAGTTGTGGTGTTGAACTCGACGAAGACGGTATTGTGGAGTTTTTGACGGCCGAGGTCGCACGCCTCATAAAACCCGATAATATGCCGTGGCGTCCGGGAGCGTTGGAGCTTCTTAGCCAGCTGAATGAGGTGGGCATCCCCACCGCCCTCGTCACCATGTCTACTCGATCGCTCACCAACCGAATTCTGGAGTTCCTGCCCTTTAATAACGGGTTTAGTCTTGTTGTGAGCGGTGATGAGGTGCCTCACCCGAAACCCCATCCGGCCCCATATCAGATAGCTGCCCAGCAACTGGGTGTCGAGATTGAGCACTGTGTGATTTTTGAGGACTCAATAACCGGATTACGCTCAGCGTTTTTATCGGGTGGAGTTGCGATTGGCATCCCACATCTCATGGCACTCGACGCCACCGACCATCACGCCCTCTGGGAGACGCTTGTCGGCCGAACGATTACCGATATCTTCTACGAATTTTCCGTCGCACGACGCGACACCACTAACCAGGAGGTCACCGCGTGACAACGTCCCGCCCTGAACACATCGATACCCCGCGTACGTTCAGTGGCCCCTTCCGCGAGGGAGATAGAGTGCAGCTCACCGGGCCCAAAAATCGGCGAAACACAGTCACACTTGGCTCCGGTAAAGAGTTTCACAGCCACCGAGGCGTTATCAAGCACGACGATATCATCGGCCTCCCCGACGGCTCGGTTGTGGCCAACAGCGCTGGGGAGGAATATCTCGCTCTGCGGCCGCTCCTCACTGATTTCGCGATGTCCATGCCCCGCGGTGCGGCCATCATCTATCCGAAGGACTCAGCACAAATCATCACTCAGGCTGATATTTTTCCCGGTGCAACTGTGATCGAGGCGGGTGTTGGGTCAGGGGCGCTCTCTCTCTGGCTTTTGCGGGCGATCGGCCCCAGCGGTAGACTTGCGTCTTTCGAGCGCCGCGACGAGTTCGCCGATATTGCCCGTGAAAACATTGCCACGTTTCTGGGTTACGATCCTGATAACTGGTCCGTCACGGTGGGTGACCTTCAGGACGAACTTCACGCCACGTTCACGGATGGTTCAGTTGACCGCGTAGTACTTGACATGTTGGCACCCTGGGAATGCGTTGACGAGACGGCTCGTGTGCTGAAACCGGGCGGAGTTATCCTCTGCTACGTCGCAACGGCAACCCAGCTGTCCCGCGTCGCCGAGGGGCTAAGAGCGAGCGGTAAATTTACCAATCCAGACTCCTCCGAAACAATGGTTCGGGGGTGGCATGTTGAAGGTCTCGCTGTCCGTCCGGATCATCGGATGATCGCTCACACAGGATTCCTCATCACCGCTCGACGCCTGGCACCGGACACTATCCTGCCTGAGCTCAAACGTCGCCCGTCCAAGTCCGACTTCTCCGAGGAAGATGTTGAAGCTTGGACTCCCGGAGCACTCGGCGTCCGCGATAAAAGCGTGAAAAGCCTGCGCAAGCAATTACGCCAGGCTCAGGCGGGTGCCCAGCAGTCGCGCGCACTCCGTAACCGCGACAATGACGATAGCTTGCCCACCGTCCATTAGACTTTTTCCTGAGCGTAATGCCCACTCCGTCCCTTATGAAACGAGTTTTAGTGCGTCCCGTAGCCGTTTTTACAGTTGCTGCCCTGATCGTTACCCTGACCGGCTGTACCACATCCGGTGTGGTGACAAACGCGGATTGCGATGTGGCGGCGCAACCGGGCAATCTCTCCAATAGTGTTTCTGTTTCCGCCGAGGCTGGTACGGTGCCACAGGCGACATTCCCGCTGCCGCTGCGCTCAACCGAAATTGAGCGCACGGTCCTCACGAAGGGAACGGGGGACACCGTAGAGACTGGCGACCTTGTGCTGTTTGACTACTCAATGTACGAGGGAACAACAGGCGAAAAGCTGGGAACCTCTTTCCAGGAGGGGGGTACTCCGGCAACTCAGCTCCTGACGGAAAGTGCCGGGATGGCACTGTATTCCGGGCTGAGTTGCCAAACGATTGGATCACGACTCGTCCTCACCGCACCGGTTGCTCAGATTCTGGGCGATGAGGCGGCGGCGCAATTCCTGCCGACACTCGGCAAGAACGCCACAATCGTTGTTGTGTTGGACATCGTTGACCGTGTCCTCGGGCGCGCCGCAGGTTCACCGCGTGACTTGCCCAATGGTTTTCCGGTTGTAACAAACACGCCGGATGGCCGTCCCGGTGTGACCGTGCCCAGCGTTAAGGCCCCAGATACGCTTCTTTCTGCCACCCGGATCCAGAGTACGCTTCCCGAAGATGAGCAGGAAGTAGTGGCCTCCGATAGCGCTCTCATCCTCCAGGTGCTTGCCATCTCTTGGGACAATCGAACGGTGATTTCTTCTACCTGGGAGGATGGCACCCCCGGTAATTTCGCTTCTGGAACGGAACTTCCCTACATCGACGGGCTGACCGGCAAGAAGGCTGGAGACCAGGTCGTTGTCGTTACCCCCGGGCCGAATTCAATGATTTATGTGGTGGATATCCTCGGGGCGTACCCCGCCCAAGGCTAGTTCCGGCGCAGCACTGATTGACCACTCTAGAATGGATCCGTGCCCGAATTCACTCGCAAACCAGTTTCCTCAGAGAAACGCCTGTTCAGCCTTGTTTTGGCTCTCATCGCGAGCGATATCGGACTCACGAAACAGCAGATTCTTTCCTCTGTCTACGGCTATGCTGATCGCTATGCGGTGGGAAAAGATAACTCCACCTTGGAGCGACAGTTTGAGCGTGATAAAGACAGCGTGCGCGAACTCGGCATCCCGCTTGACGCGGTTGATGCTCCAGATTCCAACGGAAATACGCAGCTAACTCGATACCGGATTGTCAAGTCCGGATACAACTCGCCAGAGGATCTGACCTTCACCTCCCGTGAACGTGCTCTGTTGGCTTTGGCCTCAACTGTTTGGCGAGAGGGGTCTCTTTCAGCAGAGTCACGCCGATCATTGATGAAGCTGAGTTCTCAGGGGATATCAGCAGAGAGCGGACTCGTGGGCTACTCTCCACGCGTACACACACGCGAGGTGTCGTTTGCTCCGCTTATGCGCGCTATCCAGGCCGGGGTAGGTGCCGAGTTTGACTACCGCAAACCGGGAGAATCTCGAGCCAACACACGCCGCGTTGAGCCACTCGCGCTGGTGAGCTACGAGGGGCGCTGGCATCTGTACTCCCATGACTTTGCTGCTCATGCCCCCCGCACTTTTCTGCTTGCCCGGATTGTGTCTCCCGTCATGACGCTTCGACTTGACGACTCCGTTCGCAAGCCCGGCGCAGACTATGGTGCACGTGCACTTGCTGAACTCCGGCAATTAGCTGCCGAGCAGGTGGCTGTCATTTCGATTCGACCAGAGACGGATGCCGAGGCCCGCCTGGGGCCCCGAGGTCACGCCGCCGCTGTTGAAAACCAGCATGTCACCGGTTTTATCGATGGTCACCTATTCGCCGACGAGTTGGCAGGATTTGGGCCTGAAGTTACTGTAGTCTCACCTCCCACTCTCGTGAGCGCCGTCAAGGCCCGACTCGAAAGGGCCAAGATTCGCAATGAATAAGCCCATTCCCCTTCTTGCTCAGGATAAACTCACCTTCCTCCTGAGCGTCGTCCCCTACCTGATCGACCGAGGTTCGGTTACAGTTTCAGATATTGCCCGAGACTTCGGCGTAAGTCCTCAGTACGTGCGCAATATTATTCCCTTTTTGGGGAGCGCTGGCGTGCCTGGAGACACACTCACATACCAGCACTCAGACCTGTTCGATATCGACTGGGACGCCTTTGAGCAACATGATGAGGTCGTCCTCCGCAACTACGTGGGAATTGATGATGTTCCTCGTTTCTCAGGTACCGAGGCTGCCGCTCTCTTGGCGGGTCTCCAGTACCTAGCCGCCTCACCGAGCTTCGCAGCCCGCGAAGATCTTGGGGCCCTGATGGAAAAACTCAGCCGAGGAGTCGATCAACTCCCTCCGAGTGTCGTTGTCTCCTCGCCAACGGGCGGCCCCGTTGCCGACATCATCAATCAAGCTATCGCAGAGTCTCGACGGGTAGAGTTTCGCTATCGGGATGCACGCGGCACAGTTCACTCCCGCCAGGTTGATCCTTGGCAGCTCTACTCAACCGATGGCACGTGGCACCTCAACGGCTGGTGTTATCTTCGCGATGCGGTTCGCGTATTCCGCTTAGACCGAATCAGCGATATAACTATCACCCACCACGCAATACTGCAGCACAGTAATCAATCAGAAGCATACGGCCTACTCTTCGAATCAGCCTCAGCCGATATCGTTGTAACCCTGTCAGTCACGGGGGAGGGCAACGCTGCGATCCAAGATTATCGACCTGAGTACCCGCTCAACGAGGACGCGGATGCTGTCCGCCGCACCGCGTTGATACGCGTCGCAAATTATGCTGGTATCATTCGTCTGGTATGTTCTCGACCCGATGACATCGTTGTTATTGACCCACCGGATGCCCGGGCAGCTGTCGCACGGTGGGCCACAGATGCCCTAGAGTCCTATCGTTCTCAGTAAGCTCACAGCCGCAAACCGTGGCGGGCGGCACATGCGTTAGACTCGTACTTGACTTTTAAATAACTCAGAAAAGAGACTCACTATGCTTGCAGGCCTCACGGGATGGCATGCCCTGATCATTGTTGTGATAATCCTCCTACTTTTTGGTGCGCCAAAGCTTCCCGGGCTTGCCCGCAGCATGGGACAGTCGATGAAAATCTTCCGCAACGAGATCAAGTCTGACAAGAAGCCCGAAGATTTAGACGCGGATTCTTCGGATGCTCCCAGCTCGCGCACCGAGACTGACACTACCAACAAGCAGTAACCGGATAGCATCCGTGGCCTCATCACCCAAGGGTAAAAAGAAATCCCCTGATGGTCGAATGTCTTTGGGAGCTCACCTTGTTGAGCTTCGGAAAAGACTCTTTCGCATCGCTATAGCTGTCATTCTTGGAATGGTTGTGGGGTGGCTACTGTCTGATTTCGTATGGGGGCAACTTCGCCAGCCCATTCTTGATATTTCTCGCATCCAAAACAGGGATGCTCAGATTAACTACACCGATATCACGAGCGCGTTTGATCTGAAACTGCAGATTTCGCTGGTCATCGGAATCATCGTGTCTTCTCCTGTGTGGCTATATCAGATTTGGGCATTCCTTGCACCAGGTCTCACTGGTAAAGAAAAACGCTATGGCGTATTCTTTGTGATCGCGGCTATTCCGTTATTCTTTGCCGGCTGCTATGCCGGGTGGTACGTCCTCCCCAACATTGTGCGTCTGATGACGAGTTTTGCGCCAGCTGAGGACGCTGCATTCATCAGCGCACGAACCTATTTCGATTTTGCCCTTCGGCTCGTTGTCGTAGTTGGGGTAGCCTTTGTCGTGCCGGTGCTGCTCGTGCTACTCAACTTTGTGGGCATTCTGTCTGCAAGGTCGATCATAAAATCATGGCGTATGGCTATCTTGATCATCATCATGTTTACTGCCATTGCCACGCCGGCTGCCGATGTAATGAGTATGTTCTTCCTCGCCGTTCCAATGGTTGTGCTGTATTTTCTCTCCGCAGGTATAACGTACCTTCACGACCGCCGAGTAAAAAAGAAACAGGACGCAATCCTGTCTGAATACGAGAACCTTGCTTTGTGAATAACCAGGAGCTAAGCCCCTCTGAACGCTATGCGGCTTCACGCAGCAGAGCACGACACCCGCATACGCGAGATTTTTCTGCGGCCTCCGAATTTGCTCTGGACCCGTTCCAGATCGCGGCCTGCGAAAGCGTGGAGGACGGCAATAGCGTGCTTGTGGCGGCACCGACAGGTGCAGGTAAGACAGTTGTCGCTGAGTTTGCAATCTACCTCGCCATGAATGGGGAGAGCAATAAGGTTTTCTATACTGCACCGATGAAAGCGCTCAGCAACCAAAAGTACAACGAGCTTGTGACGGAATACGGCTACGAGAATGTTGGCCTTCTCACCGGCGACTCGAACATTAACTCGAGCGCCCGCATCGTAGTCATGACCACCGAGGTCTTGCGCAACATGATTTACGCTGATTCTGCTGCCCTGACACACCTGAGTTGCGTGGTGTTGGATGAAGTACACTATCTGGCAGATCGTTTTCGCGGGGCGGTGTGGGAAGAAGTGATCATTCACCTACCCTCGCACGTAACGATGATCTCCCTGAGCGCCACCGTATCCAATGCAGAAGAGTTTGGCGACTGGCTACAGACCGTTCGTGGCAACACCGATGTTATTGTGTCTGAACATCGTCCAGTCCCACTTGACCAACATGTGGTCACTCGATCCGGGCTAATTGAGCTTTTTGATCCTTCCGGGGGAGACGCGGTGGAGTCTTCCGCCAGGGTGAATCCAGAACTCGCCCGTCTCGCGCACAGTGAGTCTAGCCGTCGCCCCGGAAATCCACGCGGTAAACGCCGCCAAGACAATACCGCCCGAGGTCCGGCCCAGCGCACCGCAACGGCTCCTCGACGGTCGGAGATCGTCGAGGAGCTGTGGGATGCAGACCTCCTGCCGACAATCTTTTTTATTTTCAGCCGGATGGGCTGTGACCAAGCGGTAAAACAGGTGTTGCGTGAGGGGATTCGCTTGACAACCGTCGAAGAGCGTGACCAGATTCGCGCCATAGTTGAGCAGCGTACGCAAGATATATCGGACCAAGACCTAGCTGCGCTCGGCTACTGGGATTGGCTTAACGGTCTAGAGCGTGGGGTCGCCGCGCATCATGCGGGCCTCCTCCCTGCTTTCAAGGAAATCGTTGAGGAACTTTTCCAGAAGCGACTGGTCACCCTCGTATTTGCAACGGAGACTCTCGCACTGGGCATTAATATGCCAGCACGAAGCGTTGTCCTGGAAAAACTCGAAAAGTTTAACGGCGAATCG
The DNA here is from genome assembly GCF_006716695.1 of Klugiella xanthotipulae. GTDB lineage: Bacteria > Actinomycetota > Actinomycetes > Actinomycetales > Microbacteriaceae > Klugiella > Klugiella xanthotipulae. The sequence goes on along the minus strand of NZ_VFPN01000003.1, from coordinate 434,671 downwards.
CGTGTGCCTATTACGCCGGGGGAGTACACACAGTTAACGGGGAGAGCGGGTCGCCGCGGCATTGATAGTGAAGGCCACTCCGTCCTCGTCTGGCAGGACAGCTTTGACCCCCATTCAGCGGCTGCCCTCGCCTCACGGCGAAGCTATCCCATGAACTCCAGTTTCCGCCCCACCTACAACATGGCTGTCAATCTCATTGATCGGTATGGTCGTGAGCGAACCCGTGAAATTTTAGAATCATCCTTTGCCCAGTTTCAGGCAGACAGGGCGGTCGTCTCACTCGCCCGCTCGGTGCGCCAATACGAGGAATCGCTTGCCGGCTACGAAAAATCGATGACCTGCCACCGGGGAGACTTCCGCGAGTATGCTGCTCTCCGCCGCGAACTTGTGAGTTGGGAACGTAAACCCCTCACGGGTGCGGCGGCCTCGGCTTACACTCAGGAGGAGCGTGCGGCACAGGTCACCCGGCTCCGCCAGCAACTAAAACAGCACCCGTGCCATTCGTGCCCAGAGAGGGAGGCTCACGCTCGATGGGCGGAGCGCTGGTGGAAATTACGCCAGAAAACGGACGAACTCTCCCGGCAGATTAGTGTCCGTACGGGAGCTGTTGCAACGGTTTTTGACCGAGTCACCGAGGTTTTATCTGAACTTGGCTATCTCAGTGTGGTTGACGGCAACCTTCAGCTAGGGCACTGGGGGAAGATCCTCAAGCGTATCTACGGTGACCGCGACCTCCTCATTGCCGAGTGCCTGCGGCATGACTACTGGATCGGACTTGATGCGCCCTCGCTCTCTGCGCTCTGCGCCGCACTCATTTATGAACCGCGACGCGACGAGAACGTGGGAGAGCAGTATCTTCCCACCGGGCTCTTCCGATCAGCCCTCCGCAACACGCTTGAGGCCTGGGCTCGCTTGGATGATGTTGAACGTACACACCGCCTACCTGGCAGTACTCAGCCGGCAACCGGGCTCAGTCCGGCTATGCATATGTGGGCCCGCGGAGAAAATCTTCATGAGGTTCTACGGGAGGCAGATATGGCCGCCGGTGACTTCGTGCGACGGGCCAAGCAGACAATCGATGTCCTTGACCAGATCTCTCTCGTCGCCCCTGACCCGACGGCTCACACTGCCCGGCAAGCGATCGAGGCCATTCGGACCGGTATCGTCGCTTACTCCTCGATGGTGTAGCCCGCGTGAAGAATCAATCGCTGCGTCCCCTGCCTCGAATATGGATGGCTCTCATCAGTGCAGCACTGGGCGGCGTTCTCTTCGATATGGCGTCCCCCGCTTTAGCGCTCTGGCCATTGGCCTTCCCCGCCATCTTTCTAATCTTGCTCGCACAGTGGGGTCGAGGTTTTTGGGCGGGCGCAGCGTTGGGTGCGGTTTCGGGAGCAAGTTTCTGGCTTCTCCACATTTCGTGGCTCACCCTATATCTGGGGGTTGTACCCTGGGCCGCACTCTCCGGGATCATGATCTTCTGGTGGTCATTGTTCGGCGGACTCACTGCAATGACAACCACGCAGCTTTCTCGGGTGCTTGACGGTCATCCCGGCTGGAGTGGAACTCTGCTTCCCGTCGCTGTGGCCACGCTCTGGATCGCCAGGGAAACCCTCGCGGGGAGTTGGCCCTACGGGGGATTTGCCTGGGGTCGCGCAGCACTCACACAGTCCGAAAGCCCGTTTGCGTCGCTTGTCTCCTGGGTCGGATTCACCGGTATGAGCGCGATCATGGTTGGTCTTGTTGCCTGGTTTATCCAGTCCTGGCTCTCGCATCGCGGTGCTGCTTCCTATCGCCGTGCCGCGTTCCAGCTGCTTCCGGTGCTCACCCTTGCAGTCATGGCAATCATTCCTCCATATCAGCTTGCCGTCACCGGACACACCCGAGTAGCAGCAGTGCAGGGAAATTCTGACTCTGGCATTTTTTCAGGCCATAGTCGCGCCCAAAATTTAAACGATCACTATAAGGCTTCTCTTCCCCTGGTCGGACAGAACCTTGACCTTGTCGTGTGGCCAGAGAATGCATCCGATATCGACCCACTTCGCGCATCAGACGCTGCCGCTACGCTGGACGACCTCAGTCGTCGCTTGGATGCACCCCTCGTTGTTGGGGCCATCACAACGGAGAACGATGAGTACTTTAACTCGTCTCTTGTCTGGCGAGTTGGGAGAGGGGTTATTGGCCAGTATGACAAGAAGCATCCCGTGCCATTTGCCGAGTACATGCCCAATCGAGAATTTTTCCACCTATTTGCACCAGATCTGGTAGACCTCGTGCAGTTGGAGTACACGCCCGGAACTCGGCCAACCACCATAGACATCAGCGGGACTCGCGTGGGCCTCTCGATCTGCTTTGATATCGTTGACGACTCACTCGCGCAGGAAATGGTTGACGAGGGGGCCGAATTTATTCTGGCCCAGACAAACAATGCGGATTTTGGTCGCACCGATGAGAGCGTTCAGCAACTCGCAATTGCTCGGCTGCGCGCGGTCGAGACGGGTCGTGCCGTTGTCAATATTTCAACAGTTGGGACCAGCGCAATGATTGCTCCTGGCGGCCACACCATCGAGTCTCTCCCCGCTCACACCGTGGGGCATATGGTTCAGGATATTCCACGGGTAGTCGGCTCAACACCCGCAATGATTATTGGATCCGGCCTGACTCTCGTGCTCAACGCTATCGGCTATATCGCGGCTCTCGTTAGTATTGTGGTCGCTATCTTTTATCGGTTTTCGCGCTCGCGCACAAGATATTCGGATAAAGAGTCGGGGCCACCCAGCTCAGCTGCGTAACCCCGACCGATTCTCACGAGATCTTGGTCGGTCTTATGCATCGACCCGATCGCCAAGGCCTCGGCGGGCACGCAGATATGTAAGTCGCTCTTCAAGAAGTTCTTCAAGTTCTTCTCTACTACGGCGCTCAAGTAACATGTCCCAATGACTCCGAGGAATTTTTGCCTCGGTGCCGTCGTCCGACTCTACGGGAACACCCAGGGCATCGAGCAGGACACCCGTATGCCCGCTTCTCAAGTCGCTCCATGTCCCTGGCATCTCAGCCTCACTCGAAAAAACCACATCGAACGTAGAGCCGTCATCGGCCCGGTAGGTTGCCGTTTTCCGCTCGGAATAGTGGACGCCTACCTCGCTCTGCAGGCTCGTGGCACCTATTCTTGCCCCCCGCAATGTCCGTTCAGCCATTGTTATTACCCCTCCTCTTTCGATTAACCGGTATAACACCGGTCTCTCCTTTTTTAGTCCCGCTCCAATAACCTTTCAGTTGTTATTCAGACTGAGTCGGCCCTTGTCTCGGGGCTACTCGGTGACGGACGATCCTGCGGAAGAACTTGGTGGCCTCTTTTTTACCAGGTCACAGGCAATATCTGCCCGATCAGTAACTATTCCATCCACGCCCATCCCCATGAGTCTAGTCATTGTTTCCCGAGTATTGACCGTCCACACATGAACCTCCACACCAGCGCGGTGAAGACGGTCAACGATCTGCTCGTTGAGAAGCGGCCATCTGCCAACATGCTCAGGAATTTGTAAGGCGTGATACCCGGATGTTGCCATCCAGAGCAGGGGAGTGGCGTTCAATCGGGCTAAGAGCAGAGCCCAGATGGCCTCACCGCGCGAAGCCCCCAGAACGACTCTCAGACGGTGTCGTGCGCGATGCTTTCGACGGCGCGAAAAGGAAGTGATGAGCACTCGGTCTTCAGACGTTGTGGCCAGGATTGCTTTTGCTGACGCACGGGAAGCCCGCGCATCTTTGATATCAAGGTTAAAATACATCTCGGGGAAGAACCGCAAAGCAGCTTCGAGAGTGGGGACATATACGCCGGGGGCCAACGGCATATTTGCGAGTTGGTCTGACGTGGTGTGCGCGATGTGCGCAACCCCATAAACAACACGCTCGGGGTCGTGAATGGGGGACCGGCGGACATAGCGAAAGGTACTGTCATGGAGGAGAACCGCGACACCGTCAGACGTAGCACGGACATCGGATTCAATGTGGGTCACGCCAACCAACTGGGCCGCCCGAAATGCAGGAAGGCTGTTCTCCGCCACGTCAACGGCGAAGCCGCGATGCGCAAAAACCCGCGGTCGGCCACCCGAGAAAAACCGAGAATGGCCGACCGCGCGTGGAAGCGTCACCTGTTTAGACCGCAGTCCCACCGTCAAGCGGCGGTAGCTTCGGGAACGTGGGCTTATGAGCATCGGTACGCTTGGGAGCATCCTCGTTGCTTTCGCCGCCAAAGGCCGAGGAAACGCTCTTGAGCGCATCCGTTAGTTCGCTCGGGAGAACCCAAAGGGTATTTGCTTGCCCCTCAGCGAGTTTGGGCAAAGTCTGAAGATACTGGTAGGCAAGCAGTGGGCCATCGGGATTGCCCTCATGGATTGCACGAAAAACCGTACTAATAGCTTCGCCCTCACCCTGAGCCCGTAACACTGCCGCCTGAGCCTCACCCTCGGCGCGAAGAATATCGGATTGCCGTGCACCCTCAGCCTCAAGGATGGCAGACTGTTTTGTGCCCTCGGCGGTCAAGATAGCAGCACGGCGGTCACGCTCGGCACGCATCTGCTTTTCCATGGAGTCCTGAATGGAGTGGGGCGGATCGATCGCCTTGAGCTCAACACGACCCACACGAACACCCCACTTACCCGTTGCTTCGTCAAGCACCACTCGAAGCTGACCGTTAATGTTGTCGCGGCTGGTGAGTGCTTCTTCAAGGTTGAGGCTACCCACAACGTTACGCAGCGTCGTGGTGGTGAGCTGCTCAACAGCGCCGAGGTAATTGGCAATCTCATAGGTTGCTGCACGAGCGTCAGTCACCTGAAAGTAGACGACGGTATCAATCGAGACCACCAGGTTATCTTCTGTGATCACCGGCTGGGGTGGGAATGAGACGACCTGTTCACGCATATCGATGAGTGGACGCACCCGGTCAATAAAGGGAACCAGTAAGTTGAGGCCGGGCATGAGTGTCTTATGGTATTTTCCGAGTCGCTCGACCACGCCAGCGTTCGCCTGCGGAATGATGCGCACGGAACGCACCAATACCGTAATCACGAAGATGACGAGAATGAGCAGCAATACAGCAAGTACTGCAAACCCGACGGTGCCGGAGTTGTCCATTTATATTCCTCTAGTTATTTAGACAGGCGAGACAACAGCGGTTGCCCCGTCGATGGAGATAAGAATCACGTCGCTACCGGGCTCAAGAACTCCGGCGAATGCAGAGGGAAGCAGCCTAGCCGTCCAGGTCTCGCCATTCGTAAATTTTACTGTACCAATCTTGTCGGAAGAGATCCCGGTCTGAACGATGCCGCGCAGCCCCTCAAGTGCATCAACGTTGCTTTTCGTTCGGTCCGAGCCGCGTTTTAACCAGCGCAGAAGCGGAGGGCGCAGAAACAGGATGAGAACGAGAGAGAACAGAGCGACAATGACAATCTGCACCCAGAAGGGGAGTGAAGTCAGGCCCAGGGGAATACCCATTAGGCTGGCGACGGCCAGCATGAGGGCAGTGAACTCAAGCGTGAACATCTCGACAATTAAAAAAAGCAAACCAAGAGCAAGCCACGCAACCCAGCCATGATTCACAAGAAAATCCACCATCAGTTCGTCTCCTGCGCCGTAGCCGTCATGCAACCAAAGCTACCATGTGTACGCGCGCGTCTTACGACCCTTGGTAGTCTCGGTGGGAGAGTTGAGGATCATTTCACCCTCAGTAACCGTCCCCGAGGAGATCACATTGTCTAACCCCCTAGCACCTGCCGCCCTGGCCGGAAAACGCATTCTTGTTACCGGTTCCTCACGGGGAATCGGCGCGGATACTGCCAGTTATTTTGCCGAGGCAGGCGCGGATGTTGTCATCAACTATCGCAATAAAGCGGCACGCGCTGAGAAGCTGGCTGCAACGCTTCGTGAGCACAACGTCCGTGTTATCACAGTTCAAGCCGACCTGACAGATGCCGATTCCGTTGCTGCAATGTTGGAGACGATCTCAACAGAATTTGGCGGCCTGGACATGCTCGTCCTGAACGCATCTGGTGGCATGGAAACCGGTGTGGCTGAGGACTACGCAATGGTACTTAACCGAGATTCACAGGTGAATTTACTCACCCAGGCCCTTCCGCTGCTCAGCGATGGAGCGCGCGTCGTCTTTGTCACAAGCCACCAGGCACACTTTATTGGTACTGTGCCAACAATGCCTGAGTATGAGGTTGTCGCCCTGAGTAAACGTGCGGGCGAGGATGCGCTCCGGGAACTCATTCCTGTACTTCAGAAGCGATCAATTGGATTTGTTGTCGTCTCGGGCGACATGATCGAGGGAACAATCACGGCCACACTACTAGAGCGCGCCAACCCGGGTGCTATCGACCAGCGTAAGGAGTCGGCAGGTCGGCTCTACAACGTGAGCGAATTTGCCTCGGAAGTAGCCTTGGCTGCCACCGAGTTGATTCCGGCCGATCACACCCGGTATGTGGGTGACGTCAGCTTTTTCACCCGCAGGTAGCGAGTCGTCATCCGGACCGCCTCGTGACGTTTGGTGAATGGCCGATAATGTATATTATGTCAGTAAAAGCCTTCGTTGTCTCATCGAATGAAATCCGAGAGCTGATTGTCTCAGTCCCAGGTCACCTGAAATCTTTTGAAGACGCGCACCCGTGAAGAACGTTACTGCATACAAGGCACAGCGAAACTTTCCCTTGCTCTGGGGGCGCACGAGAAACCAACGATACGTGGAGTTCACATCCTGGCGAGAGAGACCCTCTGATGCATCTGGATTTTGATCAAGCTGTTGTGGGGGTCTCGTCTCAGCTGTTCCGCATCACGGTCTCGGTTTCGCTCCCCCAAAGACTCATTTTCCTGACTGTTTCCTGAGACTCTCAGGCGGTACTGCCGTTGTGGTTAAGATGTGATTTCGACCAGTTCTTTGGCGCGGGGTACCCCATCCTCCGCACCCCGGGCACCGAGTATTGCCTTCCCCGATTTCGAGCAGTGGTGGTGTGCTTTTCGCGCCCCAAACCTGACGTGCTGACGCTATCGTGCCATCGGTGCGTTATGCATTGATAGAGAGTCCTCATCTTCAGAAGCAGAGCGTGGCTCCCCATGCGGGTGTCAGCTGTTGCCGACATCGTGCGACGGTGAGGCTTTCTCGGGGTATCGCAACAGTTGCTGCGAAGCCCGCGCCCGATTCTGATCGCTGCAAGGTCCATAGTCACGCACCTTGTGGAGATAATCGTCAAAATCTTCCAGTCCTTCCAGCTTGGGGTGGCCACAGAAGTGGCGAATTGCCCTCCGCAAAACTGGCATATGCTGGGGCAGCGCTCAGGTAGTCTCGCTAGGCTTTGCTCGTTCATTGCCTGGGTTGCATTTCGTGGCAGGTCGAACATTGGCGTTCTAGACAAGTTTGGGGTGGTCGTGGGTCTGTGTGACGACGTTCGGCGATACCTCGGGGTAGACGGAACTGTCCGGTTCCGTCGTCAATATTCGCTCGTGGAGAATCTCCCTCACCAAGGCGTGCGGCTTTCAGTTGAGGAAGTAATTGCTTCGGTGCTGCGGTTACGCTCGAGCCGTCGAGCGTGGGGCGTGGTAGAGCACGCAGAGTTCTGCAGAGTTGCTCGGGCGGTTACGCAGGCGGCGTTGGGTGTCAACGTGTTTGATACCCAACTGGTGGGCGCGCTGGCACTTCTGGGTGGGCACGTGATTCAGATGGGCACTGGTGAGGGGAAGACGTTGGTTTGGCCTGGGTTTAGTTCCGTACTTTCAACAAGGATAGGAACACCATGGCAAACAAATATGAACCAGAATTCCGTGAACGCGCGCTGCGTATGCTCACCGAAGCGCTCCCCGAGCATACGAGCCTCAACGCAGCCAGCAACCAGGTCGGCAAGCTCCTCGGTGTCTCACCAGACACGCTGCGTATCTGGCATCGTCAAACGCTGATCGATACTGGCCAAAAACCCGGCGTGACCACTGATATGAACGAGGAGAACCGGCGACTGCGCCGCGAAGTCGCTGAACTCAAGAAAGCAAACGAAGTCTTGCGAGCTGCGAGCATATTTTTCGCCAAGGAACTCGACCCGCCACGAACGAAATGATCCAATTCATCGATACCTATCGTGATCGTTTCGGGGTTGAGTTCCTGTGCCGTGTGCTGGGCTCGGCAATTCGTGTTTCTGACGTCCCGAGGATATCGGGCAGCGAAACACAGACTCCCGTCGGTCAGGAAACTACGCGACGAGATTCTCGTCACCGAGATCCGTCAACTCCACAAACAGCACTACAGCGTCTACGGGCGCCGCAAGATGCACGCCCTCCTCACCAGAGCAGGGTGGGTCATCGGACGCGACCAAACCGAGCGTCTGATGAAAATCGCCGGAGTGCGTGGGGTACGTCGTTCGAAGAGAGCCTTCACAACAACGAGTGACGTCAGGGATCAGCTGCCGGGTGATCTCGTCGAACGCCAGTTCGTGGCCGACGGGCCAATGAAGTTGTTGGTGTGTGACATCACTTACGTTGCTACGTGGGCTGGGTTCGCATACACCGCGTTCATTATTGATGTCTTTGATCGTAAGATCGTTGGCTGGAACGTTGCCTCAACACTGAAAGCTGAGATACTGCCGCTGCAGGCGCTTGAGATGGCGGCCTGGCAATCAGGTGGAACGCTCGACGGGGCCGTGCATCACAGCGACCACGGATCGAACTACATGTCGATGGTCTACTCCAACCGCGTCAGAGAACTGGGGGCGATTCCTTCAACGGGGACCGTAGGTGACAGCTACGATAATGCCCTGGCCGAGTCAGTGAACGCGCTCTACAAAGCAGAACTCATCCGCATGCGTGGCCCCTGGAAAACAGTTGAGGAAGTCGAACTCGCCACCCTGGAGTATGTGTGGTGGTGGAACAATGAGCGCCTCCACGGCGAGCTAGGCAGGCGAACCCCGGTCGAGGTTGAGACGGCGTACTATGCTGAGGCGCAGTCACTCGTGACAACCGTCGAGTGATGAACAAAATAGTCGGAACTAAACCCAGGCCAAACCACTAAACCCAGGCCAAACCAATCACGATCCAAGCCCTCATCGGCCGTTACCGAACCGTATGCGGGATGTCCGGGACGGCGCTGCCGGTCGCGGAGCAGCTCGCCGACCGGTACGGGGTGCGCACCGGTGAGATCCGCCCGCACCGCCCGGTCGCCCGGGAGGACCTCCCTGATCGGGTGCACCCCGACGGTGCATCACGGTTGCAGGCTGCGATCGAGTACATCACGGCGGAACATGTGTCGGGGCGTCCAGTCTTGGTCGGTACCGCCAGCGTGGCCCAGTCTGAGCATCTCGCGGATGAACTGGCACAGGCCGGGATCGCCTCGGTGGTGCTGAACGCGAAGAACGACGCTGACGAGGCTACAATCATTGCCCGCGCCGGAGAATACGGTCGGGTCACGATCTCCACCCAAATGGCCGGACGTGGAACCGATATCCGGCTGGGCGGAGCCAGCGGGAACGACTCCGAACGCATCATTGCTCTCGGCGGACTCTGCGTCGTGGGGATCGGCCGCTATGATAGCCGCCGCCTCGATGACCAGCTTCGCGGCCGCGCCGGCCGGCAGGGTGACCCGGGTACCAGCGTGTTATTCACGAGCTTGGAAGATGACCTCATGTGCCGCCACCTGCCCGGATTCGCGCAGTCCCTACGAAAGGCTTACGGGGCGCCGTTCAACCCCGACACGGCCGTCGAGCTTGTTGACCATGCCCAGCGCCTCGCGGAAGGGATCCAGCAACGATCCCACCAAAATACCCTCGCGTTCGCCGAGGTTCCCACTAACCAGCGTGCCGCTGTACTCCGGCTCCGCGCCGAAATCTTCACCGGCGGCCCGTTCGCCGATCTTCTGAACGACGGGCACGCACTGCTATCGATGCGTTGGGGGCCCAAATTAACCCCGCATCGATCTCGACTGCGGTCCGAGCCATCAGCTTGCACCAACTTGACCAGCGTTGGATAGAACATCTCGACATGCTTACCGCAGCTCGGGAGGGCATTCATTTGCGCTCTCTGGCCCGCAATACCCCGCTCAGCGAGTACAACAGGATCGCCTACCAAGCTTTCGATGGCTTCACCCGTGATGTCGTCGCCGCCATCGCGGCGACTCTCTCTCACGCTGCCAGAATGGGAACCCTCGATCCGGAAACCCTCGGCCTGAGCCGACCGTCAACCACCTGGACCTACATGGTCGCCGAGGACCCGTTCGGCTCTCCAGAACAACGTTTCGGCAACCTCATCCTCAACGCCCTCCGCCCTACCAAACCGAAAGGCACGCGAACGCCCTGACTCCGTTGATGCTGTTGGGGCTGGCCGCCCCCGGTTGCGGTCTGCACGGCAACCGCTGGATACGGTATGGGGCATACCCCAGCTAAGCCTCAACCGCAGGCAGGCCCGAACATCGAGTGGGGTTCTATGTGCTCTTTACTCTTTAGGCTGGCCAATGGCGACGCTATCCTGTCTGTTCGCGCCCTCACGCGTGATTTAGAATCCACAATATGACGGATCTCCTAGACCAGCGGCTCCATAACCAGCTTCTCACCCGCCCCACATCTAACGTTGAAGCAACGGTACGGCATATTGGTGCCATCCAGGCACAAGATCTTCCCGCCGCCCTGTGGGCGATCGGCGTGCGGACAGCGGACAGCACGGTTAGTTCGGTAAAAAAGGCTTTCAACGACGGTAAAGTCGTTCGTTCGTGGCCAATGCGCGGCACTCTACACGTCGTTATTGGCACCGATCTACATTGGATGCTCAGCCTCACAGCGGATCGGCTTATCGCAGGTGCAGCCCGCCGTCGCGAAGCGCTTCAACTGGATGACAGAATCATTGAACATGCGCGGTCTCTGGCTCAGGAACTGCTCCGCGATAACAAGACCGCCACACGGGCCGAATTCCTCAGCTATCTCGAAGACCACGGAATCGCTGTTTCAGGCCAGCGGGGATACCATTTGATCTGGAACCTAGCCCAGACCGGAACGTTCTGCTGGGGCCCATTTAACGACGCTGGTGACCAACTGTTAGTCCTCCTAGACGAGTGGGTGCCTCAGCCGACACGTTATGAAATCGACGAAGCCCTGGCAGAGTTTTTCATCCGTTATCTCAACGGGCACGCACCTGCTACCCTCGCCGACTTCGTTAGCTGGTCAAAGCTCACTCTCACCCAGGCGCGTCGAGCCGCTGCTATTTGTGCAGATCGGGTCATTCTGACGCGCATCGATGAAATCGAGTATTACCGCAGAGCCGAAGTTGAGTTGCCTGCTGGGGCCTCCCTCGCAACCAGCTATGCTCTCCCCGGATTCGACGAATATTATCTCGGTTATGCTGACCGTTCCGCGATTGCGACGCCAACCGTAGTCCAGGGGCTTGTGCCGGGTAATAACGGAATATTCCGTCCGATGATTCTCCAGAACGGTCGTGTTGTGGGCACATGGAAGCGAGCGGTCACACGGGCAGGGATCTCGATAACGGTCACACCGCTGGACACTCCCCTCCCCTCATTCGACTCCCTCGCCTTGTTGGGTGAAACTATCGCTAGGTTCTGGAAAATACCCTTTCACCACATAGTCGTCGAATAAACCGTGGGTCCCTCACCGAGGAACTCCGCTCTACGACACCACACCGGCCTCATCCCGGGTGGCTCCAATCCAGGCGGCGAGTTTGCGCTCTGCTGCCCCGCTGTCCACGGTATCCGCAGCGATAACAAGCTTGCTCGTAAGTCGCTCCAACATGGGAGTTTCGCTACTCGCCGGATCCAACGAAAGGTCGTAGGCTACAAGTCCAGCGGCAGCGTTGAGCAGGACTATATCACGGACCGGTCCAGCATCCCCCGCGAAAACTTTTCGGGCCACCTGAGCATTGTATGCGGCATCCTGACCGATAAGGTCTTCAATGTTTGCGCGAGCAATACCCAGATCCCGAGGGTCAAGGTCATGTTCTGTTACGCCCCCGCGGGTGACCTCCCAGATGTGCGAGTGACCGACCGTCGATAACTCGTCAAGGCCTTCATCACCGCGAAAAACGAGTGCGTTAGCACCTCGTGTTTGAAAGACCCCCACAATCAGGGGTACACGGTCACTCTGAGCCACCCCCACGGCAGAAGCCTCTGGCCGTACAGGATTGCACAGCGGTCCCAAGAAATTGAAGACCGTTGGTACACCGATTTCTTTACGCACCTTGCCTGCATACTGGAACCCGGGATGAAAGTGTCCTGCGTAGATGAAGGCAATCCCCGTCCTGTCAAAGACGCGAGCCAGCTGTTCTGGAGTGAGCTCTAGGCTCACTCCAAGGGACGCTAGAACATCGGATGAACCAGACTGCGAGCTAGCAGCGCGGTTCCCGTGCTTAACTACAGGAATTCCTGCCGCCGCTGCAACGATTGAGGACATGGTAGACACGTTGACAGTGCCAAACCGATCTCCACCCGTTCCGACGATGTCAAGCGATTGCGGCGTGATCGCCACAGATCGCGCGTGCTCCAGGATGGCGTCACGGAAACCGACCACCTCATTAACAGTCTCGCCCTTGATGCGCAGTGCGATCAGAAAAGCCGAGAGGGCCGCCTCGGATGCCTGACCCGTCATGATCTGCGTCATCGCCCAATCTGCTTCGCTGACGCTCATGTCGTCTCCGTCGATGAGCGTAGTAATTATTTGCGGCCAAGAGGGTGAGAAACTCATACAGAGATCCTAGGGTAGAAAACCCAACACCCGCGTATTCGCGTGAAAAAACCGCGTAAATACGATCCAGAATCTGGCCAGCCTAGCCTTACCTAACTCTGACACGCCCAGCCCCTTTACCTCAAGTGGCAAAAACCTTCCTGAGAATCAGCCATAATGGGTTGTGTGACAGCGACCTCAATCATTCCTAAGGCGACTACGCCCACGTTGAACCGACCCAACACTGTTGCCGTCGGAACCATTGTGTGGCTCGGCAGTGAAGTTATGTTCTTTGCGGGCCTCTTCGCAATTTACTTCACTCTCCGCTCAATGGCCCCCGAACTGTGGGACTTCGAGACGAGTAAGCACAACTTCACGTTTGCGCTTATTAACACCCTCATTCTGGTGTCGTCCTCGTTAACCTGCCAGTTCGGTGTTTTTGCCGCCGAGCGACTTCAAAACCGTTCCACAGGCTGGAAGCCCAACCAATGGGGAATGGTTGAGTGGTTCTTCCTCACCTATGCGCTCGGAGCAATCTTCGTCTCCGGTCAGGTCTGGGAGTACGCCACCCTCGTATCCGAGGGGGTAACACTATCCTCGAACGCGTACGGTTCCGCTTTTTACCTGACGACCGGGTTCCACGGTCTTCACGTAACAGCTGGACTCGTCGCTTTCCTTCTGGTTATCGGACGAGCCTTCGCCGTGAAAACGTTTGGCCACAAAGAAGCAACAAGCGCAATCGTTGTCTCTTACTACTGGCACTTCGTTGACGTGGTCTGGATTGGCTTGTTCTTCGTCATTTACGTACTCAAATAAGTAGCAGGAGCGACGTCACAGCATGATTCGTAGCACCAAGAAAAAAACAAAAAAGACCGGCCGTCGTCACCCGATGGCAACGGTTGCGCTCGTCGCAATCGGCCTGATCGTCACAGGTGCCGCTTACGCAGGGTTCAGTAATTCCTCTGCAATCGCGGAGGTTGATTTGCAAGCACAGAGCACGATTGATGAGGGGCAGAAACTCTTCGCCTCCAACTGTGCAACCTGTCACGGCATACAGGCAGATGGGACGGATGAAGGGCCTTCGCTCATTGGAGTAGGAGCCGCCTCAACCCACTTCCAGGTGGGGACCGGACGGATGCCGCTGGCATTTCAGGGGCCACAGGGAATGGTCAAGCCCAAGCAGTTCACAGAAGAACAAACTCTCCAGCTAGCCGCCTACGTCGCATCGCTCGCGCCGGGGCCGGGTATCCCCGAAGCGCAATACTTGGATGGCGATGGTGACGTTGCTAATGGCGGAGAACTGTTCCGTGTTAACTGTGCAATGTGCCACAACGTTGCTGGTGCAGGGGGTGCCCTTACCGAGGGAAAATGGGCACCAAAGCTCTCTGGTGTCGCATCGGTTCACATCTATGAAGCAATGGCTACTGGGCCCCAGAATATGCCCGTGTTCAACAATGCAAACATCTCTTCAGACGAGAAGCGCGACATCATCAGCTACCTGAAGTACCTGGAAAATTCCACTTCTGTTGGCGGATTCAAACTAGGATCCCTCGGCCCTGTCGCTGAAGGTCTCTTCATCTGGATCATCGGTCTGGGCGCTGTTGTCGCTCTTACCGTGTGGGTCACCGCAAAATCTAACTAATCAGGCTGACTGAGCAGCGCAACTATACAGATATCAAGGTTCAAGGAGAAACATGGCACAGGACGCGAAGAACGGCAGCAGCGACGCCGTTGTCGCCGCACCCTCTGCTGGAGATGTCAACACCGGCCTCTCCGCAGGAACAGCCGTGATACCGGCCGACTCGTTTGCCAATCCGGGGCATCCCCCGCACCGGGCACGGGTCACCGACACGGATCCCAAGAAGGAAAAGCGCGCAGTGCGCACCGTCTATACGCTGTTCTACATCTCGATCGTTGGAAGCATCGGGGCAATCGCTGCCTATGTAGCTTTCCCGATTGAGTCGGGTGATGATGTAGCAATTCGTCTCAGCACGCTATTCATTGGTGTGGGCATGGCACTGTCTCTATTCGGAATTGGCCTCGCAGCCATTCACTGGGGCAAGGCACTCATGTCTGATAAAGAGGGCGTTGACGAGCGTCACCCCGTTCGTGGCGACGACGAAACACGCCTTGCAGCGCAAGAAATCTTCAAGCAAGCCAATGAGGAATCTGGCTTCGGGCGACGCGCTCTCGTTCGTAACACCCTTATTGGAGCACTTATTGCGTTCCCCCTCCCCGGTGTTGTCCTCCTTCGGGGGCTCGCCCCACAAGACCAGGACCCCGTAGCTCTCCTCAAGCACACGATGTGGGACAAGGGGGTTAGGTTGACCCGCGATCCCTCCGGAACGCCGATAAAAGCGTCTGACGTGACCCTGGGATCAGTCTTTCACGTTATCCCCGAGGGTCTCAACGACATGGAGCACAAGTTGGACGAGAAGGCCAAAGCCATCGTTCTTCTGATGCGCCTAAAGCCTGAGGATCTTATCGAGGATGCCGATCGCAAGGATTGGTCGTACAACGGCATTGTGGCTTACTCAAAAGTTTGTACACACGTTGGCTGCCCTGTTGCTCTATATGAACAGCAGACCCATCATCTCCTGTGCCCTTGTCACCAGTCACAGTTCGATGTTACTAAGCATTGTGAGGTAATCTTTGGACCGGCCAAACGCCCCCTCCCCCAGCTTCCTATCACCGTGGACAGCGAAGGGTACCTTGTCGCGCAGAGTGACTTTACTGAGCCCGTCGGGCCGAGCTTCTGGGAGCGTGTGTCTTGAGTAACGCAACTGCAACACCAACTGTTACAGAATCTGAGCACGGAGTTCGATTCACGAGAGCTGCAGCGAACTACCTTGATGACCGTACAAAGATCTCGGTCGCTGTCAAAGAGTTTGGTCGCAAAATCTTCCCCGACCACTGGTCTTTTCTGCTTGGAGAAGTCGCTCTTTATAGTTTCGTTGTCATTCTTCTCTCGGGAACATTTCTGACGCTTTTCTTTCAAGCCTCGATGACTGAAGTGGAGTACAGCGGTTCGTTCGTACCGCTGAAGGGCATCGAAATGTCCGCAGCCATGGCCTCAACACTGGATATTTCATTCGACATCCGTGGTGGCCTGCTCATGCGACAGGTTCACCACTGGGCTGCACTTTTGTTTGTTGCCTCCATTGGTTTGCATATGCTTCGGATTTTCTTCACCGGCGCATTCCGTAAGCCTCGAGAGCTCAACTGGGTCATCGGATTCGTCCTGTTTGTCCTTGCTATGGCAGAAGGATTTACGGGCTACTCGCTCCCCGACGACCTACTTTCGGGTAACGGCCTACGAATTATTGATGGAATCATCAAGGGCATTCCGATCGTCGGTACCTGGATCTCTTTCCTCTTGTTTGGTGGAGAGTTCCCCGGCAATGACATCGTTGGGCGACTTTACTCAATGCACATCATGCTACTGCCTGCGCTTGTCATCGTTTTTATTGCTCTCCACCTGGTATTTGTTGTGGTGCACAAGCACACGCAATTCCCTGGAGCGGGTCGTACAAACAATAATGTTGTGGGCTTCCCTGTCCTCCCGGTGTATGCGGCAAAAGCTGGCGGTTTCTTCTTCGTAGTCTTTGGTGTAATCGTTCTGATCGCTTCCCTGTTCTCAATTAACCCGGTTTGGAACTATGGGCCCTATGACCCCTCCCCCGTTTCTGCAGGTACTCAACCTGACTGGTACATCGGTTTTGCTGATGGCGCTCTTCGGTTAGTCCCCCCGGGTTGGGAAACAGAATGGTTCGGATTCACCTGGTCTTGGAATATTCTTGTTCCTATCGGTGTAATCCTAATCTTCCTTGTAATGGTTGTTCTCTATCCGTTCATCGAAGGCTGGGTCACCGGTGATAAACGTGAACACCACATTCTTGATCGTCCTCGCAACGCGCCGACCCGCACTGCAATCGGCGCAGCGGGAGTGACCTTCTATGCGGCTATGTGGGCAGGTGCGAGTTCTGACATCGTCGCGACTCACTTCCAGATGTCCATGGAGGGCGTGATTCATTCTCTGCAATTTGCTCTGATCGTTGGACCGTTTATTGCATATGCGCTTACCAAGCGCATATGCCTGGGCCTGCAGAAGAAAGACAAGTCGATCGCATTGCATGGCTATGAGTCTGGCCGTATAGTACGGCTCCCAGGCGGTGAATATGTCGAGGTCCATAAGCAGGTCACTGATTATGAACGATGGGTTCTTGTGAACTATAACGAGTACAAACCGCTGATGGTTCGCCCGAACGATGAAGGCAAGATCACCGGAGGTCAACGCTTCCGTGGAGTTCTTTCACGGTGGTTCTTTGAGGATCGAGTCAGCCCCGCTACTCAATCTGAGTTGGACTCCGAGTCGCACCACTGAGTGTAAGTAGTTTAGACAGTTGGGGGTGTACAAGCCGAGGGCTGTACACCCCCAACTTTTGTATTTACGTCTGAGGCGTGAGGCTGACCCCGAAGTCCGGACGGGTGGTTGGTCAGGCTGCCAGCATGAGCTGGCAGCGTTCGTACTCTAGCGGGTTGATGTAACCGATTACGGAGTGGCGTCGGCGATGGTGGCGAAAACGTACCGGTGGTAGTACTCGTGTTTTGAACACAGACCAGAACGATTCCCCCAGCACACCCCGGTTCTTCCCATCGAGCGCAGCGCCCCGAGCTCGGCCGCGGCGTCGGCAAGCTGGCGCTGGTGTATTGGGTACCGCGGTCCGTGTGGAACACGACTTTCCTTGGCAGGTGTCCGCGGAGCGCGACGCTCTGCCGCAGCGCACCCTCGACCAGATCGGTATGCAAGCTGTCACCAACAGTGCACCCGAGAACCCGGCGAGTGTGACCATCGCGCACGACGCGCAGATAGGCCCCTCCTCCACCGGTACGCAGATAGGTGATATCGGAGAACCATGCGAGGTCCCGCTCGCCCTGGTCAAACTGCCGCTCGACAAGAAACGAGTCCCCGCCGTGAACGGTGCTCGCCGGACGCCACGTGCGAGGAATGATCCCCGTGATCCCGCCGATCTGCATGAGTTTCGCGACTATCTTGCGTGAGATCGTCACACCGGCTTCTTGCAGATCGGCGCGGATCTGCGGTGCCCCGTAAGTGCCATCAGATACGACATGGAACCCTTGGATCTAACCCTCAACTCAGCCGCACGCTGCGCCCAGGGCGATGGGCCTGCGGCCTGCCGGGCACGCCATTCATAGAACCGGCACCGATCCACTCCCAGTAACTGACACATACGAGTGAGCGTCATCACTGTCTTGTTCGCCTTCTCCGCCTCGATCACCGCGAACCCCTCCTCGGGTTCTGCTTCAACGCGAAGAAGGCCGCAGCTTTCCCAGGAACTCGTTGTACATTCGCAGCTCCTGAACCTCGCGACGCAACCGATCCAACTCGGCCCGCTCACCCAGCCCGAGCGGCGCGTCTCCAGGATCGGTGCACGCACGCTTTGCATGCACACACCGGCCCATCAGCTGCCCGCCGACCCGGATCTCTCAGGAGACAGCCACGACGGCGCCGCCTCATGACGATACTCAGCGTATACGTCTTCCTCTGCTTCGTGCCCGTCACGGACATCCTCCCCGACAGGATCGCAATCACGCGGATCCCGCCTGGCCAGTGTCCAGGCTTCAGGAGGAACCTCACCGATGATACGCCGCACTTGGGCTGTGTATTCTCTAGCCCCCGGTAAAAGCAGTCCAGAGCTCTGCTGGGTGAGTTAGTCGCCACACCAAACCTGGCTCGGTGACATCTCCCGCTGTTACAAGGTTCGTCGATTCTTGTGTCACGGGATCGGGCCTCAGCTGTACTTTGCCCACTACGTCTCCCTTCGGCGGGACTGCGGTATACGAGGTGAGCGAGGCTTCAGCGCTGACCGTGGCACCGTTCCAGAGCAGAGCCCCGAGGGAATCGGCGGCAGTTATGGTGATTTTGTCGCCCCAGGCCGTTGTGAGGTGGCCAAACTCATCCCCCTCCGATACCAGCGTTGGCTGGGAAAATGCACGTTCAACGCTGTGTGCCAGGTCAACAGCTGAACTATTGCGTAGGTAGTGACTATCGGCCCCCAAGATCACACCGACGGATGTCGTTGTCACGCCGTTAAACGTAAGGTCGCGTGCAAACATTACACAGTAGCCGGCCGCACTCGTGGTGCCGGTTTTAATGCCTCGAAAGCCGTCCGATCCGAGCAAGACGTTGGTGTTGGCCAGCTCTCCCCCGATGGGAATAGTTGCGGTGGACATGCTCACAGTCGCGGAGAGGAATGGGTTTTCCAGCGAGAGCTTCCCCAACCGCACCAGGTCGTTGGCTGAGGCCACATTGAGCGGTGACATTCCGTGGGGGTCAGCCATGGAAATGCTGTTGAGTTCCTGTTCAGCGAGCCACGTGGATGCGGCAGCCAGAAACTGGTCAAGTGAACCAAACGCCCAGCGTGCGAGGGTTTCAGCGTAGTTATTGGCCGAATTCAACATCATCCCCGTCATCAGTTCACGCTGGGTGAGGGACTGCCCAACCGCTACAGGAAGAACAACGCCGCCTCGGGCCGTCAGCGAGTTATAGGAGGCCATGTCTGCCGATGTAAATGTGATGGTGGGTCCCATCTCTCCCACGGCTAGAGGGTACTGCTTGAGCACAACCAGGGCCGTAACCACCTTCGACAGGCTTGCCATGGGTCGGGCCGTATCCGCACCCTCAGCGCTAACAACCAGGTCGTTCCCGATGAGGCTTACCGCGCCCGTGGAATCAGGGGAATCCGTGGTGGGCCAAACGGGTACCAGTGTGGGTGCGGTCGCTGTGAGAGCGGTTGTGTTCGCCGTGAGGGTGAGGAGCGGAGCGGGAAGCGGTGCCGCTGCTGCTGCACCAACGTAGCTACCAGCCAGTACCGTGAGCGTTGCTATCGTGACGATAGGCGCTACCCAGCGTCGCTTCCGACGCGTGTGGCTCTGTCCAGAGGAGGGCTGATCGCCTGGTTCTGGCTGGGCCGCATCGCGCACCAGTTCGTCAAATGTGTAGTCAGTCATCTCGCCCGACCCATCGCGAGACGTCATCAGCTTGCGGATCCAAGCGTGCGCTGAAGAAGAGAAACCCGTACGGTGTCGGCTTTAGTGGAGAGCTCCCCCACAGAGGTGAAGCCTAACCTGTGGTGGAAAGCGAGCGAACCGGGGTTGGGTGGGTCTAGGTTGACTTCGCAGAACACGCTCGGAGCGTTGCGTTCGGTCGCCCATGCAAAGATTCGTCCGTATAGCTGTGCTCCGAGCCCCTTGTTTTGGGCTTCGGTAGCCAGGACAATTCGGTCTAGGTAGATAAAGCGATCCGCGTACTCTGAGAACCAGCGATAGTTTTCGCTCTCGTAGTTGAGTCCTTCTGCAAGGGCGAGGGCAAAGCCGACGACTCGCCCGCTCTCTTCTTCCCACACGGCCAACGGCCGCTCAGAAAGGTTTACCAGGTGTGCAATCTCGCCCTCTGAGCTGAGGGGTACCGCAGGATAGGCGGCGTTGTTAATCGCGGTAATAGCGGGCACCATCTCAGCGGTCAGGGTGGTAATCGTCATAGTCACCCGACCAGAGTAGTAGAGGTTTGCTGAGCTTTTCGCCCTAGTGTGAGGCCCCCAGGCGCTTGCGGAGAACGCCGATCCGAGACTGCAACTGCGTTACGCTGGCCTGGGCCACCGCAGGCCCGCCACACACCCGCCGCAGTTCGGCATGGATGAGCCCGTGGGCCTCGCCGGACACCTTGGAATACATCCCTACCAAGCTGTTGAGTAGCTTTCGCTGCTCGCTGAGAGTCCGGTACAGCGGTTCGGGCGTTTCTGCAACTTCACTGGGGTGTTCCATCTTGCCGTGCTTCAGCGAGGAACGCTTGGCTTGGCGCGATTGGCGTTGGATGAGTAGGTCACGTACCTGGTCGGGCTCTAGAATTCCAGGCAGCCCAATGAAGTCGAGTTCCTCCTCAGTCTCAATGTCCGCGTAGCCGCCAAATTCGCCGCCGTCAAAGACGGCACGATCGAAGTGAGCCTCGGATTCGAGTGCCTGAAAGGAGAACTCGCGGGTGAGCTCGTCGGAGGCTCTTTCCTCCTGGTTGGCTGCTATCATGGCGTCCTCCTCATTCCACCCCTCCCCCTCTGAGGTCTGCCGGTCGAGGGCGTGGTCTCTCTCCCGTTCCATCTCCGCTGCCAGAGCCATGAGTCCGGGCACGTTGGGAATAAAGACGGATGCCGTCTCACCGCGGCGGCGTGAACGAACGAACCGACCGATCGCCTGGGCAAAGAACAGCGGGGTTGCTGCTGAGGTCGCGTACACGCCAACGGCCAACCGGGGCACATCGACACCCTCAGACACCATGCGCACAGCGACCATCCAGCGCGAGGTGTCGTCGGCGAAGTCATCAATGCGTTTACTCGCCTGGGTGTCGTCGGAAAGAATCAGTGCGACCGGCTCCCCCGTGAGTTGCCGCAGAATCAGGGCGTACGCTTTGGCAGTACTGTGATCGGTGGCGATGACGAGGCCACCGGCATCCGGAATGCTATTCCGTACCTCGCTCAGGCGTTTGTTCGCCGCCCGGAGGACGGCCGCGATCCAGTCACCGCTGGGGTCGAGAGCCGTGCGCCAGGCTTGAGAGGTGATGTCTTTGGTATTGCCCTCACCGAGCCGCGCCTCCATCTGGTCACCGGTGGTCGTTTGCCAGCGCATCAGGCCCGCGTAGACCATGAAAATCACGGGCCGAACGATGCCGTCGTTCAGGGCGCGGCCGTATCCGTAGTTGTAGTCGGTCTGGGACACTCGGATGCCGTGCTGGTCCGGCACGTACTCTACAAATGGAATTGGGGCGGTGTCCGAGCGAAACGGCGTTCCGGTGAGCGAGAGTCGGCGGGTAGCCCGCTCAAACGCTTCCCGGATGCCCTCCCCCCAGCTGAGCGTGTCGCCACCGTGGTGTACCTCGTCCAGGATAACCAGCGTGTTTTTCTCGGCTACGAGTTGACGGTGGAGCCCCGGGCGCATGACCACCTGAGCGTAAGTGAGGGCGGCCCCATCGTACTGGCGCGGGATCGTCATGTCGCTGTTGCGAAAATACGGGTTGAGTCTAATCCCGGCCCGGGAAGCGGCATCTGCCCATTGCTTTTTCAGATGCTCTGTAGGCGCTACCACAATGATGCGGTCAACGGTTCCCCGGCCACGGAGTTCAGCAGCTAGTCGGAGCGCAAACGTAGTCTTGCCCGCACCCGGTGTCGCTGCGGCGAGGAAATCGCGTGGTTCTGTACGAAAGTATGTTGCCAGGGCCTCTTCTTGCCAGGCTCGAAGGCGGCCAGCAGTTCCCCAGGGTGCGCGCGCAGGAAAGGCCGGAGAGAGATGTTCCGCCGCGCTGGTGCCGGGAACGTGCTCGCCTCCGGGATCAGGGTATTCAGGACTAGTCACGACCGTCAAGGATACCCGGCCTCACCGCATCCACGGCACACCTCGGTTACTATTGCACTGCGAAGACGAAAGGTTCTTGAGAACATATGACGCAACAGCATCCGTGGTCACGTTACGTTGCACTGGGCGATTCTTTCACCGAGGGTATTGGTGACCCCGAGCCTAATAGTCCCGGCGGTAATCGTGGGTGGGCTGACCGGGTGGCCGAGGTTTTGAGTGAAAAGACCGACGATTTTGCCTATGCCAACCTTGCCGTGCGTGGCAAACTCGTGCAGCAGGTTATCGACGAGCAGGTTGAACCTGCGTTGGCCCTCCAGCCAGATCTGATTACGATTTCAGCTGGTGGTAACGACGTGATCCGACCCGGCTCCGATCCGGACGCCGTGTCTCGCAAGTTGGAGGGTGCCGTTAAACGACTCAGCTCGAACAACGCTACGATCGTGCTCTTTACCGCTGTTGATGTGGGTTTTTCCCCAGTTTTCCGCAGTATTCGCGGCAAAGTTGCTATTTATAATGAGAATGTTCGTGCCATTGCGCATCGTTACGATTGTCTCGTCGCCGACCAGTGGGCAAGTGACTCTCTCCCGGATATCCGCATGTGGTCCGCCGATCGGCTTCACCTCAACTCACTGGGGCACCATACGGTAGCCCGGATTGTGCTTGATGCTCTCAATGTTGAGAATGTTCTTCAGCCGCTTGATCCGGAACCCTACCCGGCGCGTACCTGGCGGGCTGCCCGTCGGGAAGATATTAGCTGGGCTCGTGAGTACCTGGTTCCCTGGGTTATTCGCCGTATCCGGCATCAATCGTCCGGCGACTTTGTGAGCGCGAAACGCCCCGAGGCCGGTGCAGTGCATCTCTCAGACGAGAGTTAGCGTCCGGTGCCGCGGAGTTCTGAAGGTCGAAGCTCCCACAGAGCCACAGCGGATGCTGCAGCCACATTAAGCGAGTCAACTCCCGCCTGCATTGGAATGGTGACAACTCGGTCGGCTGATTGCAACGCACGTCGGCTCAGTCCGTCACCCTCGGTTCCCACCACGAAAGCAACGCGTTCATGGCCCTCAGCCGCAAAAACGTCGAGCGGGACGGCGCTGTCGGTGAGTGCGAGAGCGGCAACGGTGAATCCGTGTTCCTGAAACAGGGTACGTGCCTCATGCCACTCTGGTAGCCTGGTCCACGGTATCTGGAGCACAGTGCCCATACTCACACGGACACTTCGACGGTAGAGCGGGTCGGCACAGCGTGGCGTGATGAACACGGCATCCGCTCCCAAACCGGCCACGGAACGGAAGATCGCTCCCACATTGGTGTGATCGACGATATCCTCGAGCACGATCACACGCTGGGCCGTTGCGAGTAGAATCGCAGGCTCTGGTAGCGTCGGGCGCTGAATCGCCGCAAGCGCACCCCGATGCAGGTGGTACCCCGTCAGTTGCTCCAACTGTTTTGCCGTACCTGTGTAAATTGGAACGTTCGGATGCTGGTTAAGAGGTGCAGCGAGGGGTTCGAGCCAACGTTCCTCGCTGAGGATGGAGAGAGGCCGGTGGCCCGCGGCTAGCGCTCGCTCGATCACCTTGCTTCCCTCGGCCAGGTAGAGCCCCTCTCGTGGCTCCTGCACTCGCCGAAGGGACACATCCGTGAGTCGGGAATAGGCGGCCAGCTCGGGGGCGTTAACGTCACTGATGGGGATGAGATGCATCCGCCCAGCCTAACGCGACACTGACTGGCCTTCGGCGGAGTTGACTCCGCGGGCTTATCGGCAGTTGCCCACACCCGAGGAGATAACACATGAGATCGCGCGTGTTGAGTACGGGGTTTTCGGAGGTGGTTTGGCCTGGGTTTAGTTCCGACTATTTTGTTCATCACTCGACGGTTGTCACGAGTGACTGCGCCTCAGCATAGTACGCCGTCTCAACCTCGACCGGGGTTCGCCTGCCTAGCTCGCCGTGGAGGCGCTCATTGTTCCACCACCACACATACTCCAGGGTGGCGAGTTCGACTTCCTCAACTGTTTTCCAGGGGCCACGCATGCGGATGAGTTCTGCTTTGTAGAGCGCGTTCACTGACTCGGCCAGGGCATTATCGTAGCTGTCACCTACGGTCCCCGTTGAAGGAATCGCCCCCAGTTCTCTGACGCGGTTGGAGTAGACCATCGACATGTAGTTCGATCCGTGGTCGCTGTGATGCACGGCCCCGTCGAGCGTTCCACCTGATTGCCAGGCCGCCATCTCAAGCGCCTGCAGCGGCAGTATCTCAGCTTTCAGTGTTGAGGCAACGTTCCAGCCAACGATCTTACGATCAAAGACATCAATAATGAACGCGGTGTATGCGAACCCAGCCCACGTAGCAACGTAAGTGATGTCACACACCAACAACTTCATTGGCCCGTCGGCCACGAACTGGCGTTCGACGAGATCACCCGGCAGCTGATCCCTGACGTCACTCGTTGTTGTGAAGGCTCTCTTCGAACGACGTACCCCACGCACTCCGGCGATTTTCATCAGACGCTCGGTTTGGTCGCGTCCGATGACCCACCCTGCTCTGGTGAGGAGGGCGTGCATCTTGCGGCGCCCGTAGACGCTGTAGTGCTGTTTGTGGAGTTGACGGATCTCGGTGACGAGAATCTCGTCGCGTAGTTTCCTGACCGACGGGAGTCTGTGTTTCGCTGCCCGATATCCTCGGGACGTCAGAAACACGAATTGCCGAGCCCAGCACACGGCACAGGAACTCAACCCCGAAACGATCACGATAGGTATCGATGAATTGGATCATTTCGTTCGTGGCGGGTCGAGTTCCTTGGCGAAAAATATGCTCGCAGCTCGCAAGACTTCGTTTGCTTTCTTGAGTTCAGCGACTTCGCGGCGCAGTCGCCGGTTCTCCTCGTTCATATCAGTGGTCACGCCGGGTTTTTGGCCAGTATCGATCAGCGTTTGACGATGCCAGATACGCAGCGTGTCTGGTGAGACACCGAGGAGCTTGCCGACCTGGTTGCTGGCTGCGTTGAGGCTCGTATGCTCGGGGAGCGCTTCGGTGAGCATACGCAGCGCGCGTTCACGGAATTCTGGTTCATATTTGTTTGCCATGGTGTTCCTATCCTTGTTGAAAGTACGGAACTAAACCCAGGCCAAACCAGAGGAGATTATTGATCATATCCTCGTGCTTGCTCAGGAGGGTCCGCTCGCGGTGCTCACGGGTGCCGGCGTTAGTACCGACTCAGGTATCCCCGACTATCGAGGCGAGGGCGCTCCTCCACGTGCGCCCATGACCTTCCAACAGTTTTTGGCGAGCGAGACGAGTCGTAAACGCTACTGGGCGGGCAGTCACCGTGGCTGGGGCACCTTTATGGCAACAACGCCCAACGCTGGCCATCGTGCGCTCGCCTCTCTTGAAGCTAGTGGTCGAATAAATGGTGTTGTGACGCAGAACGTTGATGGCCTGCATGTGCGTGCTGGCTCGACCCGTGTCATCGACGTACACGGCTCCATGAGCCGAGTGTTCTGTCTGGTTTGTGGTCAAGCCTTTAACCGTGATTCTGTCGAAGAGCAGCTTCTACGAGAGAACCCCCGCCTGGACGAACCCGGATTTGTTGTGCTGGCACCGGACGGCGATGCGGATGTGAGCGGTATCGAGAATTTTGTTGTGCCCACTTGCTCGGTGTGTGCGGGAATGCTCAAGCCTGATGTCGTCTTTTTTGGTGAGCTGGTGCCACGCAAGCGGTTTGCCGCTGCACAGGCGCTCCTTACGGAGTCCTCCGGTCTACTTGTGCTGGGTTCATCGCTCGCGGTAAACACGGGTGTACGACTGGTGGAACAGAGCCGACGGGCAGCTCAGCCAGTGATCATCGTGAATCGTGGTGCCACAAAGGGAGATGCCAAGGCGAGCATTCGGGTGGAGTCTGGAACGACGGAGTTTCTACTTGCCCTCGCGGATCGGGCGGGTGTCCCTATCCTTTAGTCGTCTGTCATGAGGTAGGTCGTGATGGCGGTGACAGCTTCTTCCGGTGTCTCGTAGTGAACCAGGTGACCTACTCGGGGAATGACATCGAGCCGGGCGTTGGCAAAGCGTGTGAGGAGTTTTCTCTGGGCCGGGAGCGCTGTGATGTCGTCGTGTTCTGCAGCGATGAGCAGGGTGGGCGCTGTGACGCCGTCAGCAACGCTGCTGACATCGCTGCTGACGGAGGCTCGAAACGCCTCTAAGACGACCTCTCTGCTCGCGAACACGCTGAAATAGCGATCATGTTGCTGGTGAATCCAACGGCGCAGATGCTTATCTGACGTTTTTACCATGGCAATGCTGGTGATCCTCACAATGAGCCGATTCGTCAGGAGGGCGTATCCGAGTCTGTTCGGCAAAACGGCACCCAACCAATAATAGAAGACCGCGAACCGGGTCAGGATGCCGCGTGGACCACTAAGGGCCGGTGCCCCAATCGGGTTCACCAGGATGAGCCTGTCAACGGCGAGCCCCCCGGCCACGGCTGAGGAGGCAATGATCGAACCGAAGGAATGGCCCAGAAGATAGAGGGTCGTCCCTGTTGGCCGTATTCGTTCGGTGAAGAGGGTAAGCCACTCTACATATCCCGCCAGGTTGTGGATGTGCTGTGGAAAGGGTTGAGAGCGCCCAAAGCCCGGAAGGTCCGGTACTATAACTCGGTAGTCACGGAGTCCCGCAGTCAGCAAGAGCAGGCCGTGATGGTCTCCCCGGAACCCGTGCACCAGTACAATCGTGGGACGCTCGTCTAGCGTTTCATTACCCTGCGTGTATACCCAGTAGTGAGTGGTGGAACCCATCACCTCAATGGTCGCTTCGCGTCCCTGAAGACCAGAGAGAACCTGCTCTGGCGTACGGGCAGGTTCTGTGCTGTTGGTCGTCTGCGAAGTCATCACAGTCATTCTACGGCGGGGTGGCTGGCATTGCCACGAGTGTCACTGCTCTCCCCTAGAGTGGAGAACATGAACCAGAGCCAAATCGTGCCCCTGTGGTGCGAAAATATTGCCGTTTTTGATACCGAGACCACCGGTATCGATGTCACGACGAGTCGCATCGTGACGGCGACGATCGCCGTTCTAGATGCTCAGGGTACCGTCACAGAGCGGCACGACTGGTTTCTCAACCCCGGTGTAGAGATTCCTGAGCAGGCTTCTGCTGTGCACGGCGTCACAACTGAACAGGCAGCTGCCGGTGGTATGGACGCGGCGACGGGCGTGATGCAGATTCTCGACCGTGCTCACGATGTGTTGAGTCGAGGCCTTCCTCTGGTGGTCTACAATGCTCCCTACGACCTCGGTATCATGCGACATGAGGCCCTCCGCTACGGGTTGAGTCCACTGGATAATCCCACGCCCATTCTCGACCCTCTGGTTATCGACAAAGCTGTTGATCGCTATCGCAAGGGTAAACGTACTCTCGAGGCAACAACGAGTGAGTACGGGGTTACGCTCGGCGCGGCCCACGATGCTGGCGAGGACGCTATCGCTGCTGGCCGTGTCATGCAGCGGCTGGCTGCCCGTCACAGCACCAAGCTTCCTGACGACCTAGAAGCGCTACATGCGATGCAGGCCCGTTGGGCTCAGGAACAGGCCGCAAATTTCCAGGAGTATATGCGGCGCGTTCGCGATCCCGATTTTGTCGCTAATGGCTCCTGGCCCGAGCACGGCTGAGTCCCTGTGGTTGCGCGTGGGAGTCTGCGCGCAACCATCACAATTAGTGACTCTTCACGCGAAGCCCAATTGCCCAACGCAGAGGGGCGGTTCAGAAGCTGCTGCTCCTGAACCGCCCCTCTGACGGTGTGGCGTGTTACGCGCCAAACCCCTTGTAACGGGTGTTGAACTTCTCCACACGACCGGCAGAGTCGAGGATGCGCTGCTTGCCGGTGTAGAAGGGGTGCGATTCGCTCGAGATTTCGACGTCAATGACGGGATAGGTGACACCGTCCAACTCGATGGTCTTCTCGCTGGAAACGGTCGAGCGCGTGAGGAAAGTTGCGCCCGAGGCCAGGTCGCGGAATACCACCGGTGCGTAGTCGGGGTGAATGGCTGTCTTCATCGGATAATCCTTTTATCGCTCGTTATATTGGTGACGCCCAAGTGGGCACTAAAAAATTGTGAGGCTATCAAGCCAGCTATTCACTTTAGCAGATATCTCGCGCAGATGGCGGGACGCTCCCCCTAGTGCGTCTCAACAGGAAGTTAGAGCGCGCGTGCCGTGTAACGGTCATGATCTTTCGTGAGGTTAAATTCGAGGCCGAATGTGGAGCTGAGCGCTTCAGCAGTGAGCGTCGATTCACACTCGCCCGCGGCGATGACTCTCTCACCGCTCAGCAGGAGCGCGTGGGTGAATCCCGGTGGAATCTCCTCCACGTGATGGGTCACCATAACCATGGCGGGTGAGGTCGGGGAACTAGCGTAGCCACTCAATAATTGCAGTAGTCGTTCACGAGCGCCCAGATCGAGACTTGATGCTGGTTCATCCAAGAGGAGCATTTCAGGATCTGTCATAACGGCACGGGCAATGAGTGTGCGCTTTTGTTCCCCATCGCTCAGGGTGCCGAAGGTGCGCTGACTGAGATCGTGGAGACCCCACTCGCTGAGCACACGTTCGGCTCGGCGGACATCGAGATCCTCGTATTTTTCGTTCCATCGTCCCTCAACCGAATACGCGGCGGTCATCACTGTGTTGATCACCGTTTCGTTGGCAGGGATACGCTTAGCCTGGGCCGAAGATGCAAACCCAAGTCGGTTTCGTAGCTCAAAAATATTGACTGTGCCGAGTTGGCTACCGAGAACGGTAACGGTACCACTGGTCGGGTGCTCATGGCCGGTTGCTAGGCGCATCAGCGTGGTTTTCCCCGCTCCGTTGGGGCCAAGGATAACCCATCGCTGATCCTCTCGAACGCTCCAAGAAACGCCGTTAAGAATACGATTTCCGTTGCGAACATAGCTAACATCAGAAAACTCAAGCACACCAGACATGGCCACTAGCCTATCGGTCTTCACCTGTTGCGCAGATCACTTTTGGAGGAGTTCCGAATACAGCCCCCTGGTCTGCTCAGCGATGCTGTGCCAACTGAAATCGGACACGGCGCGTTCACGTCCTGCTGTGCCTAACATCCGTGCTAGTTCAGGATTCTCGATTACTCGGGTCAGCGCCGCCGCGAGGTCAACAACGTATTTCTCTGGATGCAGTGGTGTTCCTGTGCCGTCTTGTTCCTGCTCAAGTGGGACGATGAGCCCGGTCGTTTCATCGAGTACGACCTCTGGGATACCCCCGGTACCTGAACCCACAACCGGAGCGCCACAGGCCATAGCCTCCAAGTTGACAATTCCCAGCGGTTCGTAGATTGATGGGCACGCAAAAACTGTTGCAGAGGTGAGAAGCACACACAGATCCTCTCGGGAGAGGTGCCGGTCAATCCAGACAACCCCGTCACGGTGCGTCCGAAGCTCGTTCACAAGCTCGGTAACCTCGGCCAGTATTTCCGTCGTATCCGGGGCACCCGCGCAGAGAATAATCTGGGTGTGGGCCGGCAGGAGGCGGGCGGCGCGAAGAAGGTAAGGTAGGCCCTTCTGCCGCGTGATTCGACCGACAAAAACCACAGAGGGTAGGGATGGATCAACCCCCAGCGTACGAAGTTTCTCCTCGTCAACACGCGGAGTCCATTCGTCAGTATTGATGCCGTTGTAGATCACGTGCACCCGAGAGGGATCAACCTGCGGGTAGGAACGCAGGATATCCGCGCGCATTCCGTGGCTGACTGCGACAACCGCGTCTGCTGCCTCGTACGTCACCCGCTCAATCCAGCCGGATACCCGATACCCGCCGCCCAATTGTTCAGCTTTCCAAGGCCGTAGCGGCTCAAGACTGTGAGCCGTTACCACGTGCGGGATACCGTGCAGAAGCTTAGCCAGGTGCCCCGCGGCATTGGCGTACCAGGTGTGTGAGTGCACCAGATCGGCTCCCGCTACATCCTGGGCGATGGCCAGGTCAACGCCGAGCGTTGTGATGCTCGGGTTAGAGTTGCTGAGTTCTGCTGGCGCGGCGTAGGAGAAGGTATCCTGCTCATCACGCGGCGCGCCAAAAGCGTGCACTCGAACCGTTATCTCAGCCCGCAGAGCGCGAACGAGTTCGGCGACATGCACCCCCGCGCCACCGTAGACTTCTGGGGGATATTCCTTCGTTACAACATCAACACGCATACTCGAACTTTAACAGGGTCCGCGTTGAACGGATACCGCTAGCATTGCCTCATGGGTGCCCCAAAGATTTTTGCTATTGTTCTTGCCGGCGGTGAGGGAAAGCGATTGATGCCTCTCACTGAGGATCGCGCCAAACCCGCTGTGCCCTTCGGGGGGCAGTATCGACTGATTGACTTTGCGCTGTCCAACCTCCTCAATTCGGGCATGACCAAGATCGTGGTTCTCACCCAGTACAAATCGCACAGTCTTGATCGTCACGTCTCACAGACCTGGCGGCTGTCGAGTATGCTCAATTCCTATGTGGCCTCAGTGCCCGCTCAACAGCGCCTGGGTAAGCGATGGTTCAGCGGTTCTGCCGACGCAATCCTGCAGAGCCTTAACCTTCTCCGTGATGAGAAGCCAGACATTGTCGTTGTTGTGGGTGCAGATCACGTGTACCGCATGGACTTTAGCCAGATGGTGGAGGCCCACACGAATTCAGGTCTTGCCGTGACGGTTGCCGCTATCCGCCAACCTATTGGGATGGCTGACCAGTTTGGCATCATTGATATCGACCCCCTGCGTCCGCAACGGATTCGCGATTTCCTAGAGAAGCCAACCAATCCTGTCGGGTTACCCGACTCTCCTCAGGAGGTGCTTGCCTCCATGGGTAACTACGTGTTTAACGCGGACGCTCTCATCGATGCGGTTACCCGTGATGGGGTTAACCCTGAATCAAGTCACGATATGGGTGGGGACATTGTGCCCGACTTTGTGCGGTCAGGGCAGGCGGGGGTCTACGATCTCAAGCGTAATGAGGTCCCAGGTGCCTCCGACCGAGACCGCTACTATTGGCGAGATGTGGGAACGATTGATTCGTTCTTTGACGCCCACCAGGACCTCGTATCGGCCTTGCCTGTCTTCAACCTGTACAATAACTCCTGGCCAATCTTTAGCCAACAGCTCAATTCACCACCGGCCAAGATTGTGCGGGATGCTCGGGGAAACTTGGGGCAGACTATCGACTCGATCATCTCCCTCGGTGCTGTTATCTCGGGAGCCCACATCGAAAAAAGCGTTATTGGCCCGTGGGCCCGCATCGGTTCTGGTTCCCAAGTCCGACACTCGGTACTCTTCGACGATGTGGTGGTTCACCACGATGCCATTGTTGAGCGTGCCATACTCGATAAGTCTGTGATCGTGCACGCTAACGCCCGAGTAGGGATTGATCATGATCGGGATCGTGCCCGGGGTTTTACCGTGACCGATTCTGGCATCACCGTGGTAGGAAAAGGAATAGAAATTCAGCCATGACGCTTGCTACGCCTCCCGCGCTACCCTTCCTCGTTGTGTTAGACGCTGATTCAACCACCATCAAAGATGAGGTCATCGAGCTTCTCGCCGATGTGGCCGGTACCCGCGCTGAGGTATCCCTGGTTACTGAGCGTGCGATGCGTGGCGAGCTTGATTTTGCAGAGAGCCTCCGGGAAAGAGTCGCCACCCTTTCGGGCCTTCCCGATTCATGTTTCAATGACGTTTACGCACGGATCCGACCGAGTGATGGCGTCCACGACCTGATCGCGGCGATTCATGAGTATGGCGGTGCCGTTGGTGTCGTTTCCGGTGGCTTCCATGAGTTGCTTGACCTGCTCGCATCGGACCTTGAACTGGACTTCTGGCGTGCCAATCGCCTGGAGGTCTTTGACGGTGTGTTAACCGGCCGCGTGACCGGTCCTATTATTGATGCCCGCGCCAAGGCGGAGACCCTGCGGGGGTGGGCAACCACCTCAGGGATTCCGCTTTCTCGAACCGTCGCAATCGGCGATGGTGCTAACGACCTTGAGATGATGGCGGTCGCCGGTCTGTCGATTGCCTACAACGCAAAACCCGTTGTGCGTGAGCGTGCAAACGTGGTATTGGATACCCCCGACCTCAGCCTGGTAATTCCGTATATTCATACGCTGGTGGCGCCATAAGCTGACCCGGACAGCTGCGGCGGGGAGAGCCTCCGCCGTGACTGGTTGGCTAGTGGCCCATTCCTAATCCACCGTCAACGGGGATGACTGCACCCGAAATGTAGGACGCATTATCGCTGGCCAACCAGCTGACCGCTTGGGCGACCTCCCTGGCCTGGCCGTATCGTCCAGCGGGGATTGCATTGCGATACGCCGCCTGCTGTTCTTCCGGGAGTGCGGCCGTCATATCTGTCTCGATAAAGCCCGGAGCTACGACATTGGCCGTGACGCCGCGTGCGCCTAACTCTCGGGTCAGCGAGCGAGCAAAACCCACGAGAGCGCTCTTAGAAGCTGAATAGTTTACCTGACCGGCCCCACCATACAACCCCACCACGCTTGAGATAAAGATGACCCGGCCAAAACGCTGCTTCAAGAAGGCCTTCGAAGCACGCTTGACCACGCGGAAGGTCCCCGTGAGGTTGGTGTCGATGACATCGGTGAAATCTTGCTCGGACATTCGCATAAGAAGTGTGTCACGCGTAATTCCGGCGTTAGCGACAACCACCTCAACCGGGCCGAGGATAGATTCAATCTTGGTGAAGGCGTTGTCGATGGATTCCGCGTTGTTGACATCAGCGACAACAGTGAGCGAGCCCTCGGGGCCGTGGCCGGAACGTGCGGTGACGGCTACACGGTGGCCCTGGGTAATCATCTCCGCGGCGATAGCGTAACCAATTCCACGGTTGCCTCCGGTCACAAGAACGGTTCTAGGGGTGGTCATTGAAGGGGGTCCTTTCGGGGAGAATCAACAATCACCAATCATAGAGCGTAGGCTAGTGGTGCATGCTTACACCACACCCGTTGCTATGAAACCATCCCAGTCAGTAACCTATCTGTCCTCCGCTCCGGCTGATGACAGATCGTCACGTATGCTCAAATACAGCGTGATGATGGGTATCCGGTTTGCCTGCATCATCGCGATCCCGTTTATGCATGGGTGGTGGATGGTGGTCCCCATTCTGGGTGCTGTGTTTATGCCGTACTTTGCTGTGGTGATCGCCAACGTGAGCGGGGTGGGTAAACGAGCTACCCCTGAATCCCCCGTGGATCTGAGTCTTGAGTCGGCAGCTATTCCTCTCGCGGACACTCCTCCGATCATCATTGTTGATGAGCCGTTTGCGTCACCGGATTTCCCCGCCGTGAACTCCGGTCAAGAAACCTCCACGCGGTCCGTAGATCTACCCGATACTGGAGAGAATCAGTGACTGGCTCGCGATCACTGTGGGGCGGTAATCTCCCCCAGCGTTCCTGCTCACGGGCGGGGTGTACGGCGGAGGCCACCTGGCGGATAGACTGGCGTAATCCCCGCATTCACAGGACGGATCGGCTCAAAACCTGGTTGGCATGTGCCGAACACGTTGACTATCTGAGCGGTTTCCTTACCTCGCGATCTTTCCCTGTCACGATCACAGCGCTTGATGTGGTCGTTTCCTCCACGGGAGATCATTCCCGAAACCCCCTTCCGAGCGGAGACTCTCAATGACAACGGGCTGGCGTTTTCTCCTGTCAAAACGGTGGGGCGGGTATGTGGCTCTCCTGATTGTGTTCACGATTGTGTGTGTACTCTTGGCCCAGTGGCAGTTTAATCGAAGGGCTGATGCCCGGGCGGAGATCGCCAGGATTGACGGTAATTACGATGCAACCCCGGTACTCCTCACGGATGCGCTTCCCACTCTGGATGCCTACAACGATGAGGACCAAAAGTGGAGCACGGTGGAGATAACTGGTCACTACCTGAGCGATGACCAGGTGCTCGTGCGCAACCGGCCGCTCAACGGTAGCCCGGGGTTCGAGGTCCTCGTGCCATTCCAACTTGCGAACGGTAACGTCTTCGTGATCGACCGCGGCTGGTTGCCCACAGGGTCGAGTAACGGCGCGGAGAAAAATGCCCCCGATGTCGTCCCTGAAGCGCCCACCGGTACCGTGGAGGTCATCGCCCGGCTCAAGGCCGGTGAGCCGACTCTGCCGGGCCGTCGCTCAGTTGACGGTCAGATCGCCACCATCCATCTACCGGATATGGCGACGCGCATCGGCTTGCCTACGTACACCGAAGCATACGGGTTGCTGGTCTCCGAGAACCCCGCACCGAAGACTGCGCCAACACTCGCACCGAAACCAGAACGAGACGAGGGACCTCATCTATCCTATGCGCTCCAATGGTACGTTTTTGCCGTCATGGGGTTCATCGGTCTCGGGTACGGCGCGCGGCAGGAGTACCGCCAGGTCAACGTCTCAGACCTGCGCGAGCAAGAACGGGCCAGGATCCGTGACGATAAGAAATCACGTAGGCGCAAGAGTGATGCCGATATCGAGGACGCCCTGCTCGACTCCTCGCAGACGCATTAGCCTGGTGCGCGACACCGTAGGAGTCGCTGCCCATCGCATTCTTGGTCTGAATGCTATGGACTCAGGCGAGTTCGATGAGCTCCAGGTAGTCCTTGTTCCAGTGATCCTCCACACCGTCGGGCATGATGAGGACCCGTTCGGGGTTAAGCGCCTGGACGGCACCCTCGTCGTGGCTGACCAGAACAACTGATCCACTGTAGTGGGCGAGTGCATCCAGAATCTCGGCACGACTAGCCGGGTCCAGGTTGTTGGTGGGCTCATCAAGTAGCAGCACGTTGGCGGCCGACACAACGAGCATCGCCAGGGCCAAACGCGTTTTCTCACCGCCGGAGAGCACACCGGCCAGCTTGTGGCCGTCATCACCGGTGAATAAGAACGAGCCGAGCACCTTACGCGCCTCAGTTTCGGTGAGTGTTGCGGAGGCGCTCATCATATTCTGCAGGACGCTTGCCTTCACGTCGAGGGTCTCATGTTCCTGAGCGTAGTAGCCGACCCGGAGGCCGTGACCCGGCTCGATCTGACCGGTGTCGGGTTCGTCAACACCCGCGAGAATGCGCAGGAGTGTGGTTTTGCCCGCACCGTTGAGGCCCAGGATGACCACCTTGGATCCACGGTCAATCGCCAGGTCAACACCGGCAAATATCTCGAGCGAGCCGTAGCTCTTCGACAGATTGCTTGCCATAATTGGGGTCTTGCCGCAGGGGGCAGGGTCGGGGAAGCGCAGTTTAGCCACACGGTCGGCGGCCCGAACATCATCAAGGCTGGAAAGCATCTTCTCGGCGCGCGCAACCATCTGGTGGGCAGCAGCAGCTTTGGACGCCTTCGCCCCAAATTTGGCGGCTTGAAGCTGGAGCGCCGTGGCTTTTTTTTCCACGTTGGTGCGCTCCTTGCGGCGGCGTTCTTCATCGGCAGCCCGCTGCTTCTGGTAGTTTTTCCAGTTCATGTTGTAGATGTCGATTGCCTGGCGGTTGGCATCGAGATAGAAAACCCGGTTGACGGTCTCCCCCACCAACTCAATATCGTGGGTAATGACGATGAAGCCACCACGATAATTCTTGAGAAACTCACGCAACCAGACAACCGAGTCGGCATCGAGATGATTGGTTGGCTCATCAAGGATGAGGGTCTCGGCATCTGAGAACAGGATACGGGCCAGCTCGATCCTGCGGCGCTGCCCGCCCGACAGGGTGCTGAGCGGCTGCCCCAACACACGATCGGGCAAGTTCAGGTTACTCGCGATGGAAGCGGCCTCCGCCTCGGCCGCATATCCGCCCAGCGCGGTGAAGCGATCAGTCAGGCGTGCATACTTCTTCATCGCGGCCTCAGCAACTGCTGGGTGGGGGTCTCCCATGAGAAGAGATGACTCTGACATCCCCAGCACAAGTTGTCCTAGACCGCGGGCATCGAGGATGCGCGTGCGGGCTAACTCTTCGGGGTTGCCTGAGCGGGGGTCCTGTGGCAGATAACCCAACTCGCCTGAACGCTCGATCTTTCCTTCACTCGGTTCCAGATCTCCCGCCAGGTGTTTGGTGAGGGTGGTCTTACCCGCGCCGTTACGTCCCACGAGTCCAATTTTGTCACCGGCAGCAACTCGAAAGTTAACCTCAGACATGAGGCGGCGAGCTCCGACGTCAATTGCAACGTTGTGCACAGCAAGCATGGGCGGTGTGATTCCTTCCGGGGATTCCTCACGCGACATCCGATCAATGCGTGAGGCAAACCTCAAGACTACAGGCTAAACATGGTTTTTCCCCGCCCCCACTGCGGGAGGTGTTGGGAGTAGGTGCCGCTACATTCACCACAGACTGCGTTAGATTGAAAACCCGAGCGCACGCATCATATCGCGCCCGTCATCGGTGATTCGTTCGGCCCCCCACGGCGGCATCCATACCCAGTTGATGCGGAATGCCTTCACGAGACCGTCAAGCGCCTCCGCAATGTCGTTCTCGATGACATCTGTCAGCGGGCACCCCGCTGAAGTGAGGGTCATGCTGATAACCAGAGCTTCGTTCTCCGCATCCCATCCCAGATCATAGACCAAACCGAGATCTACGATATTAACGCCAAGCTCAGGGTCGGAGACCTCCTTCAGCGCCTCGATGGCTTGTTCGTGGAAGTCGGGTTCAAGTGAGGTGACCATGTGAATCCTTATGCCGAAGCGGTGAGATAGCGGTCGTAACCCTCGTCTTCGAGACGGTCGGCCAGCTCGGGTCCACCCTGCTCGGCCACCTTCCCATTGACAAAGACATGGACAAAATCTGGCTTGATGTAGCGAAGGATGCGAGTGTAGTGCGTGATGAGCAGCAGTCCGAGGTTGTTGTTCGCATGGGCCCGGTTGACCCCTTCTGATACGATCTTGAGCGCGTCCACATCGAGGCCTGAGTCGGTCTCGTCAAGGATTGCGAAGCGTGGCTTGAGTAGTTCCAACTGAAGAATCTCGTTGCGTTTTTTCTCGCCGCCAGAGAAGCCCTCGTTAACGTTGCGTTCGGCAAACGACTGATCCATCTTGAGGTTGGTCATGGCCTCGCGAACGTCGGCCACCCAGCCGCGGATGGCAGGAGCTTTACCGTCAACGGAAGTCTTCGCGGTGCGCAAAAAATTGGTGTTCGTGACCCCGGGGATCTCGACCGGATACTGCATCGCCAAGAATAGTCCGGCACGGGCGCGCTCGTCTACCGACATCGAGAGGACGTCCTCGCCGTCGAGCGTAATTGAGCCGCCCTCGACGGTGTACTTGGGGTGACCCGCAATTGTGTACGCCAGTGTTGACTTTCCTGAGCCGTTGGGGCCCATAACGGCGTGAATTTCGCCCTGTGTAATAGTGAGGTCAACACCGTGCAGGATCTGGATGGTGCCCTGATCGGTCTCTACGCTGACCTGAAGGTCCTTGATCTCGAGTACGGAACTCATACGGGAATCTCTTTCGTTACTGTGGGATCGATAAAAACATTGCCGTCTGTGATGACGATTTCATACACAGGCACGGGTTCATAGGCGGGTAGACTCTGCGGCTGCCCGGTTTTGAGGGAGAATGCTGAGCCGTGGGCCCAGCATTCCAGGGTGTTACCCTCAACAAAACCCTCGGATAGGCTGATGTCGCCGTGAGTGCAGGTATCGCCAATAGCGTGGACGTCACCGGCAGAATCCTTCACAACGGCAATGGGAACGCCCTCAAGGACAACACGGTATGCCTGATTAAAGGGCAGCTCGGCGACCGAGCAGACGAGTGTAAGGCTCACGGACTATCGGGCTCCCTGTGCGAGTTCGTGGGATTTATTGAGAGACTCTTCAACCGCGTCGTTAAGACGGGTTTCGAGAATGGAATTACCAATTTTCTGAATCACCTCAAGGAGGAAACCTTTGACAACCAGGCGACGCGCCTCCTCCTCGCGGATACCGCGCGACTGCAGGTAGAAAAGCTGCTCGTCGTCAAAACGGCCAGTGGCGCTGGCGTGGCCAGCACCCGTAATATCGCCCGTCTCAATCTCGAGGTTAGGGACGGAGTCGGCACGTGTACCGTCACTCAGTACCAGATTACGGTTCTGCTCGTACGAGTCGGTAGCCGTCGCGGTCTGACGGATGAGGACATCGCCAATCCACACGGAGTGCGCGCCATTCCCCTGTAACGCACCCTTGTATGTGACACGGCTAGTGGTGTGTGGTGCATCGTGGTTCACATAGACGTGCTGTTCAAGATGTTGTCCTGCGTCGGCGAAATAAGCACCGAACGCATCGACCCGACCGCCCTCCGTGTTGAGGTGTGTGGAGGGGTTGATGCGCACGACATCACCGCCGAGAGAGATGACGATATGCCGGAGGGTGGCGTTGCGCCCGATCGTGGCGAAGTGGCTGGCCAGGTGATGTGCGCCATCTGCCCACTCCTGGCTCGTCACCACGGTTAACTCGGCCTGCTCACCCACCACGATCTCGACGTTTTCGCTGAGTTCTGCGGTGCCAAAGTTTTCTAGGATGACCAAGCCGCGACTGAATGGGGCAGCTGAAATTACGGTGTGTGCGGCGAGGGCTGAAGTCCCCAGATCGCGCCGCGTGATGCTGATGACTTTGCTCTCCTCGCCCGTAACCTCGATGAGCAGGGCCTCTTCAAAAGCGCTCCAAGCCGCAGCGGAGCCGCGTTCCTCTGGGATTCCCGCCAGGCCGATTCGAGGATCGGAACGAGGAATCCACGACAGGGTGATTCCCGGGGCCTCAGACGCAGTGTAGTCATAGCGTGAGCCATCCAGATCGCCGTGGAGCAGCGCCTCAATGCGATCGACGGGGGTCAGCTTCCAGACAGCCTCACGACCGGTCACGTGAGCAAAGTCGGCGACGTCAAAGGAACGGAATCGCTCCGATCTGGTTTGCACGGGCACAACGGAGAGTCCGCCGTCGGTGGGGGTTTTAGCGCCATGTTGCCCACGCGTTGTTTCGGGTGTTGCCGTTGTCATAACTAACCGACGGATCCTTCCATGCCCATTTCAATGAGCTTGTTGAGTTCTAGTGCATACTCCATGGGCAGTTCACGGGCAATGGGCTCGATAAAGCCTCGAACGATCATAGCCATAGCCTCGTCTTCGGGCATACCTCGGCTCATCAGGTAGAAGAGCTGCTCTTCGCTGACCTTCGATACCGTGGCCTCGTGACCAAGCACCACATCGTCCACGCGGATATCTATGGCCGGGTAGGTATCGGATCGCGAGATGGTGTCAACGAGGAGCGCGTCACAACGCACA
The DNA here is from genome assembly GCF_006716695.1 of Klugiella xanthotipulae. Lineage (GTDB taxonomy): Bacteria > Actinomycetota > Actinomycetes > Actinomycetales > Microbacteriaceae > Klugiella > Klugiella xanthotipulae. The sequence goes on along the minus strand of NZ_VFPN01000003.1, from coordinate 395,288 downwards.
GTGTTGGCAGAGTGGTGAGCGTTGGCATCAATCTTGATCTCGCCGCGATAACCGGCACGACCGCCACCGCGGGCGATTGACTTCGACACGATAGAGGATTGAGTGTAGGGGGCCATGTGGATCATCTTTGCCCCGGTGTCCTGATGCTGGCCCGGGCCAGCGAAGGCTACAGAGAGCGTCTCGCCCTTCGCTCGCTCCCCCACGAGGAAGATTGAGGGGTATTTCATGGTCACCTTGGAACCAATATTTCCATCGACCCACTCCATCGTGGCACCCTCTTCGGCAATAGCGCGCTTGGTGACCAGGTTATAGACGTTGTTGGACCAGTTCTGAATCGTCGTATAGCGAACTCGGGCGTTCTTCTTCACGATGATCTCCACGACAGCTGAGTGCAGAGAATCCGACTTATAGATGGGTGCGGTGCAACCCTCAATGTAGTGGACGTAGCTTCCTTCGTCAGCAATAATCAGCGTACGCTCAAACTGGCCCATGTTCTCGGTATTGATACGGAAGTATGCCTGTAGTGGGATATCCACCTTGATGCCTTTGGGTACGTAGACGAACGATCCGCCCGACCACACGGCCGTGTTGAGCGCAGCAAACTTGTTGTCCCCCGCGGGGATGACAGTGCCGAAGTACTCCTCGAAAATGTCGGGATGCTCGCGCAGAGCCGTGTCGGTGTCCATAAAAATGACACCCTGCTCTTCAAGGTCTTCACGGATCTGATGGTAGACAACCTCGGACTCGTACTGGGCAGCGACGCCCGATACCAGGCGCTGGCGCTCGGCCTCGGGGATACCTAACCGTTCGTAGGTGTTCTTAATATCCTCGGGCAGGTCTTCCCAACTCTGGGCCTGCTTCTCGGTGGAACGGACGAAGTACTTAATATTATCGAAATCAATTGCAGAGAGATCAGCGCCCCAGGTAGGCATCGGCTTGCGCTCAAATAATTTTAGGGCTTTGAGGCGACGGCTCAGCATCCATTCCGGCTCATTCTTGAGACCAGAAATGTTTGTGACCACGCCAGGATTGATGCCACGCCGGGCCGAGGCCCCTGCGGCATCGGTGTCGTGCCACCCAAACTCGTATACGCCTAAGCTATCGAGTTCGGGCCGGTCGATCAGAATGTCCGACATAACCTCTTCTACCTTCTTCCCTTACTTAACCTGTATTAACAGGCCGGGACTGATTGCATTCCCCGCGACGATTGAAAAACCGCGTTTTCCACACCAGAGCGCTCATCGTCATGCTCATGGCAAGGCTTGGAGTATTCTGAGGAGGTGTGGATCACTTTGGCCCACTGTCGCGATTTCATCACGACCGCAGCCACCCGCCGTGGTGGCCGCAACGATGAATCTGATTCTACAGGGTTCCCCGCTCTTTGTGAGGATCTGCGCGCGATTAACAGTTTCCATTGAGTTGAGTTGAGTTGTGTCGAATCTAAGAGAAGTAGTGCAGAGCAGGACGACAAAACTGTGGCAGAGACTGCCCACGACGATTGATCAGCGGGTTCGATTCATTGCCTGGTTATCGCTGGCCGGTCAGGTCGTCATCGTCGCCACCGGCGGTGCGGTGCGACTGACCGCTTCTGGCCTCGGCTGCACCACCTGGCCCAAGTGCACTACAGATTCGTGGGTGGCAACGCCCGAGTACGCCATGCACGGCATTATTGAATTTGGGAATCGTCTCCTGACCTTTGTGCTCGCGGCAATAGCGGTCGCGGCTTTCCTTGCTGTCATCCGCTTCCGAGCACAGCGGCCAGATCTCTTCTGGATGACTTTTTGGCTCGGAATGTCCATTCCCGCCCAGGCCATACTGGGAGGTATCACCGTTCTCACCGGGCTCAATCCCTATCTTGTTGGCGCGCACTTCCTGCTCTCTGCCATTCTTGTGGTGTTAGGTACCGTACTTGTTTATCGCGTTTACAACGGACGCAGTGCCGGGCTAGGGGTTGACAGTCTGATGGTTGGTCTTGGCTGGCTGGTCGGGCTAGCCGCAGCGGTCACGATTGTGATCGGTATTCTCACGACCGGTGCGGGTCCGCATGCTGGTCATGATGGGGATGCAGCTGACGCGCCGGTCGTTCGCAATGGTTTTGACCCGATCAATATGCAGCACCTGCACAGCTATCCGGCCTACGCCATGCTGGGGCTCAGTATTCTGCTCCTCATCTGGCTGATCGCTGTGAGGCGGGGTCTCACCCTGCGGTTCGCGAGTGCGCTTATCGCAACGACACTGCTTCAGGTGGTCGTTGGGATTATGCAGGCTCGTCTTGGCTTGCCTGAGGTTCTTGTGGGAGTTCACATGGTGCTGGCCTGTATCGTCGTGTCGCTCGTTGCCGCCGTCATCCTGTCGTTCTACAACTCGTGTCAGGTTCTGCCAGGTCCCGTTCCGAACGATGCAGTTGAAGAACCTGCGACTCTTCGAAGCTAACCACTCTCACCTATCGATGTGAGAGATACGGTGGCTGCGTCGATCCGGTCTGCCCCGCATCTTTCACCGAGAACTGGTGGCGTCACTCTGCTTATCGGTTAGAAGACGAGAGGGTCAATTCCTACCGCCAAGAACAACAGCGTGAGATAACTGATAGAGCCGTGAAAAACACGCATGGGCTTGCTGTCTTCGCCTCGAATGGCGCGTCCGTACAGCCGGTGCGCCTCGTAAAGGAAGTAGCCGCCTGAGAGGAGTGCGACAGCCGTGTACAACAGACCCATATTTGCGATCGGGACCAGTAAAAGTGAACACGCCACCGTGGCCCAGGTGTAGAGAATGACCTGGAGGCCTACGACTGCCCGGCCGCGGACAACCGCCAGCATGGGTACTCCCGCGTGGGCATAGTCGGCGCGATACTTCATCGAGAGGGGCCAGTAGTGTGGTGGCGTCCAGAGGAATATAAGCATAAACAGTATGAGGGGGGGCCAACTCAGGTTGTTGGTCACGGCTGCCCACCCGATAAGGACGGGCATGCAGCCAGCGATACCACCCCAGACGATATTTTGAGTGGTGCGTCGCTTCAGAATGAGGGTGTAAAGCACAACATAGAAGAGGATCGCGGTAAGTCCCAGTGCTGCCGTGAGCAGATTAGTGAAGACTGCGAGCCAAACGGTCGCCGCCACGCCAAGTACCCACGAGAAGATGAGTGCCTCACGGTCGCTCAGTTCTCCCGTTACGAGAGGGCGGTTCTTGGTGCGATTCATGGTGCGATCAATGTCACGGTCGAAATAACAGTTGAATGCGCCAGCGGAACCCGCGCTTGCAGCGCCACCAATCAGTGTTGCAATAACAAGCCAGAGATTAGGGATACCCTGCTCGGCAAGGATCATGGTCGGCACTGTCACAACGAGCAGTAGCTCGACGACCCTCGGCTTGGTCAGAGAGAGGTAGCCAGCTACCTTGCGACGGAAACGTGGTTGAACGTGCCTGCCAGACACCTCATCGCTCTTTTTTTCACTCACGGTACTCATGTCCAGTACAGTGTACGCCACCCCGTGAGCGGCCAGGTGTCTGGTTCTCCGTGACCACCCGGATGTGACCGGTTGGGGCCCTAGTTTAAGAATGAGGTATGGATGGACTGAATATACTGTGGTGAATGCCCCTGCGCACTTCGCGATCCCCCGAGGGAAACCGTGTCTGTACCGCTGGGGAAGACTCGTGATTCGGATGCCTGTCGTTGCGCATCCCGCAAAGCGTCTTTCGGGACAATGAAAGGTGAGTTTCCAGTGGTAGATCTGCAGTGGGATTCAATTGATAACAAGGCCGTCGACACCGCACGTGTGCTGGCGGCCGATGCCGTAGAGAGGGTTGGTAATGGCCATCCGGGAACGGCTATCAGTCTCGCACCCGTTGCGTATCTGCTCTTCCAAAAGGTGATGCGTCGCGACCCACGCGATCAGGACTGGCTGGGGCGTGATCGCTTCATCCTGTCGGTAGGGCACTCATCTCTGACACAGTACGTACAGCTTTACCTGGGTGGATACGGTCTTGAACTTGACGACCTGAAGGCGCTGCGTACCTGGGGCTCTCTGACCCCTGGCCACCCCGAGTACGGCCATACTTCCGGGGTTGAGATCACCACCGGCCCGCTGGGCCAGGGCCTCGCATCCGCCGTTGGGTTTGCCTACGCGGCACGCTACGAGCGGGGTCTGTTTGACCCCGAAGCAGCAGCGGGCGAGAGTCCTTTTGACCACACCATTTACGTGATTGCTGGTGATGGCGACCTTCAAGAGGGCGTCACAAGCGAGGCCTCCTCATTGGCTGGACACCAGGAGCTCGGTAATCTCGTCGTTATCTATGACAGCAACCAGATCTCCATTGAAGACAACACCAATATCGCGTTCACCGAGGATGTTGCCGCTCGCTATGCGTCGTACAACTGGCATGTTCAGACAGTTGACTGGAAGAAGACGGGTGCCTACGTTGAGGATATTCGTGAGCTGAACGCTGCCATTGAAGCGGCCAAAGCGGTGCAGGACAAGCCTTCACTGATCATTCTTAAGACCATTATTGGCTGGCCAAGCCCCACCAAAAAAAACACCGGTAAAATCCATGGCTCGGCACTGGGCAGCGAGGAATTGGCCGGTTTGAAGCGGGAGCTTGGCTTCGATCCCGAGCAGACCTTTACGGTCTCTGACGAGGTCATTAATCGTACGCGTAGCGCCATTGAGCGTGGCGCGATCGACCGAGCTGAATGGGCGGTGTCATTCGACCGCTGGGCAGCCGCACACCCCGAGCGCAAGCAACTTCTTGACCGGCTTGAGGCCGGCAACCTTCCCGAAGGTTTCAACAACGCCTTGCCTGTTTTTGAGGCTGGTACCGAGGTATCCACCCGGGCCGCAAGTGGGAAGGTACTCAACGCGCTTGGTGGCATTATGCCCGAACTCTGGGGAGGATCAGCGGACCTTGCCGAGTCGAATAACACCACTATTGCCGGGGTGAAATCCTTTGTACCCGAGAAATGGTCAACATCAGAGTGGTCGGGTGACCCGTACGGTCGTGTCCTGCACTTCGGTATCCGAGAACATGCCATGGGCTCAATCTTGAACGGCATCGTACTTCACGGGCCGACTCGGGCCTACGGCGGAACATTTCTCATTTTTAGCGACTATATGCGCCCGGCCGTTCGTCTTGCTGCGCTCATGAATATTCCCTCCATCTTCGTTTGGACACACGATTCGGTTGCGCTAGGCGAGGACGGACCCACCCACCAACCGATCGAGCAACTCGCAACCTTGCGTGCGATCCCGAACCTTGCCGTTGTCCGACCAGCGGATGCCAATGAGGTGTCCTGGGCATGGCGCGAAATTCTGTCCCGTCGCGAAGGACCCTCGGGAATAGCCCTCACGAGGCAAAACCTACCCGTGTTCGAGCGTGGTGAGGGTGCAGCCTCCGGCGACACATTTGCCTCGGCTGACCACGTGGGCCGAGGTGCCTACGTACTTGCGGAGGCACCCAGTGGGACCCCTGACGTCATTCTGATCGCCACGGGCTCCGAAGTCCAACTTGCCGTTGCTGCCCGGGAACTGCTCCACATCGAGGGGGTTAATGCGCGTGTTGTATCAGCTCCCTGTCTGGAGTGGTTTGCCGAGCAAACCCTCGATTACCAGGAGTCTGTCCTGCCGCCATCCGTTCGCGCCCGTGTGTCTGTCGAGGCCGCTCTATCGCTTGGTTGGCGTGAGATTGTTGGAGACGCCGGCCGCAGCGTCTCCATTGAGCACTTTGGTGCATCCGCTGACTACAAGACACTGTTCCGCGAGTTTGGTATGACGACCGAGGCCGTTGTCGCGGCGGCTAAAGACAGCATCACCGCCGCCTAATTGACGGCACTACCCCACACAGAGGAAGACATAAAACTATGACTGAAACACCCACTGCCGCGCTGAGTAGCGCTGGCGTCAGTATCTGGCTTGACGATCTGTCTCGTAGTCGCATTAACTCTGGCGATCTGCAGCGACTGATTGCCGAGCGCAATGTCGTTGGTGTGACCACCAACCCTACGATCTTTGCTGGCGCGCTGGCCAACGGCGAGTCCTACGCTGAGCAGGTCGCTGTGCTGTCCGCTGAGGGCGTCGATGCAAGCCGCGCTGTTTTCGAGATTACAACCGACGATGTGGCCGCTGCCTCAAAAATCTTCTCTTCTATTTACGAGTCCAGCGACGGTTATGACGGGCGCGTGTCAATCGAGGTTGAACCTGGTCTTGCCCACGACGCAACTGGTACCGTCGTGCAGGCCCAAGAACTGTGGGCGAAGGTAGGCCAACCCAACGCAATGATCAAGATTCCGGCTACGGAGGCTGGCCTTGTGGCGATCACCGAGGTGATCGCCTTGGGCATCAGCGTTAATGTGACTCTTATTTTCAGTCTTGAGCGCTACCGTGCGGTGATCAATGCTTTCCTGACCGGGCTGGAGCGTGCTCGCACAGCTGGACACGACCTCAGCACGATCCACTCGGTTGCATCATTCTTCGTATCTCGTGTTGACGCCGAAATTGACAAGCGTCTTGCAGCGGTGGGCACTAAGGAAGCGCTCGCTCTACGCAGCAAGGCGGGGATAGCCAACGCCCAGCTGGCCTACCAGGTATTCGAGCAGGCCTTTGACAGCGAGCGTGCACGAGGGCTCTTGGCCGCCGGTGCACGCAAGCAGCGTCCCCTGTGGGCGTCCACTGGGGTGAAGGATCCGTCCCTCCCTGACACTCTGTACGTCACGGGGCTCGTTGCCGCAGGCGTAGTGAACACCATGCCCGAGAAAACCCTCGAAGCCACCTTTGACCACGGTGTCGTTACGGGTGACACGGTAACCCGTGCATACGATGAGGCTAATGCCGTCCTTGATGCTGTTGATGCGACCGGGGTGTCGTACACCGAGGTAACCGAGCTATTAGAGAAAGAGGGCGTTGAAAAATTTGTCGTCTCCTGGAACGAATTGCTCGAGACCGTTGACACCGCTTTGAGGGCAGCACGATGAGCGCTTTTGTAGCGGTTGGCTCCGCATTGCGGGAGCAGATCGCAGGATGCCTGACTGATCTCGTTCAGGACCATGTTGCGTCTAGGCTCAGCGGTTCTGATCACACTCTCTGGGGGCGTGAGGCTGAGGCCGAAGCGGTTAAACGACTGGGCTGGCTCGCCTCTACCAAGGTGTCGGCGCCGCTTGTAGAACAGATTCTTGCCCTCCGCGAGGAGTTCATCTCCGAGGGCATCACTCATATTGTCTTGGGCGGCATGGGCGGATCCAGCTTGGCTCCTGAGGTCATCACAGCAACCGCTGGTGTAGGACTCACGGTGCTCGACTCGACCGATCCTGACCAGGTTCGTGAAGCGATAGGCGACCGCCTGGCGCACACGGCTGTTGTCATCTCCTCGAAATCAGGATCAACGCTGGAGACCGATAGCCAGCGGCGCGCTTACGAGGCAGCGTTTACGGCCGCGGGGATTAAACCTGCTGATCGTATCGTTGTTGTGACAGACCCGGCTTCTCCCCTTCACGAGTCGGCGAGTGCTGCAGGCTACCGCGTTTTTCTCGCCGATCCCGCCGTGGGTGGACGCTATTCGGCGCTCACCGCGTTTGGCCTGGTGCCCTCCGGTCTCGCCGGGGTTGACATTGCAACGCTGCTGAACGATGCTGATGCCGTTATGGGCGAGCTTGCATCCGATTCCACGGACAACCCGGGGCTCGTGCTCGCTGCTGCACTGGCAGCGAGAGCACCGGGTGTCGATAAGGTTGGTCTCGTGGCTGATGACAGTCCGATCATAGGCTTTGGCGACTGGGCGGAACAGCTCATTGCCGAGTCTACGGGCAAGGGCGGCACCGGCATCCTGCCTGTTGTACTGTCCGCAGCCTCCTATGAGGCCCGCACCCCGTCAACAGACATTCTATTGGCTCGCTTGGTGAACGCCACCAGCATCCCCCGTCCGGACGAGATTCAGGTTACGGGACCACTAGGGGCTCAGTTTATGTTGTGGGAGTTTGCCACGGCTGTCGCCGGACGAATCCTGGGTATCAACCCGTTTGACCAGCCGGATGTGGAGTCCGCGAAGGTTGCTGCCCGGGGTCTTCTTGACTCAACTCCAGAAGTCGCTCCCCCGGTGTTTATCGATAACGGAGTGGAGGTACGTGGAAATTCTGATATTTTTGTTGGAGAAACGACCCTAACCGGTGCCATCTCGAAGCTCTTTGATCGTCTGAGCGACCGTGGGTATGCGTCTATCCAGGCCTACACGAGTAGGAACACTCACCCCGAGTTGGCGGCACTTCGTGAGGATGTCGCTGAGATGACTGGGCGTCCCACCACGTTTGGGTGGGGACCCCGCTTCCTGCACTCGACGGGTCAGTACCACAAGGGCGGAGCCCCGGTCGGTGTGTTCCTGCAGATTCGCACGGTTCCCACTGAGGATTTGTCGATCCCTGATCGCCCATTCACCTTTGGCCAGCTCATTTCGGCTCAAGCCGAGGGCGATGCTAGCGTCCTGATGGAACAGGGCCGTCCCGTCCTCATCGTGACGCTTCACAACGCAGCCCAGGGCGCTCAGGCGCTTCGTGAGGCTATCGCCGCCGCACGACTGGTCCGATAGTTCGTCCGTCGGCGGTTGAGAAAGGTTTTTCTGTGATAACAAGCAACACTCCACGCGCGGATAATCCGCTGAGGTCGGACGATGATAGCCGACTGAACCGAATAGCCGGTCCGAGCGCACTCGTCATCTTTGGCGTGACCGGAGATCTCTCCCGCAAAAAGCTCATGCCCGCTGTCTATGACCTAGCGAACCGTGGGCTTCTGCCCCCGGGGTTTGCACTGGTGGGGTTCGCCAGACGAGACTGGGCCGATGAGGACTTTGAAAAGGTGGTGCATGAGGCCGTTCAGGAGCACTCGCGTACACCCTTTAACGAGGATGTCTGGGCCCAATTGCGCCGGGGTATTCGTTTTGTTCAGGGTGAGTTTGACGATCCTCAGGCATTCGAACGGTTGCGGAGCACCCTAGATGAGCTTGATCGAGAGCGGGGAACCATGGGAAATCACGCGTTTTACCTCTCTATTCCGCCCCGGTCTTTCCCCGAGGTCACCCAGCGCTTGCGTGAGTCCGGTCTTGCCGAGGCTCGCGACGGTAGCTGGAGCCGCGTGGTGATTGAGAAACCTTTTGGCAGTAACTTGCAGAGCGCTCGTGACCTTAATGATGTCGTTGAGTCGGTCTTCCCACCCGATGCGGTTTTCCGTATTGACCACTATCTCGGTAAAGAGACGGTGCAAAACATTCTTGCGCTTCGATTTGCTAACCAGATGTATGAGCCCATCTGGAACGCTCAATATGTGGATCACGTACAGATCACCATGGCCGAGGACATCGGCGTGGGGGGGCGCGCAGGCTATTATGATGGCATTGGTGCGGCGAGAGACGTCATTCAGAACCACCTCCTCCAACTCCTTGCCCTTACCGCGATGGAAAAGCCGTACAGCTTCAACGCAGCGGATCTGCGTTTGGAAAAGGAAGCTGTTCTTGCCGGGGTGCGTCTTCCCAAAGACCTCGCAACCGCCACAGCGAGGGGACAGTACACCGGTGGCTGGCAGGGGGGCGAACAGGTTGTGGGGTTTCTTGATGAGGACGGAATGAACCCCGAATCCATCACGGAAACCTATGCGGCTATGCGTCTTGAGATTAATACTCCGCGCTGGCACGGTGTGCCTTTCTATCTTCGTGCGGGTAAGCGTCTTGGTCGTCGTGTCACCGAGATCGCTGTTGTTTTTAAGCGCCCAGAAGACTCGCTTTTCGCGCTCAGTCAAACGTCTGATCTGGGGCAAAATGCGCTCGTTATCCGAGTTCAACCCGATGAGGGGGTCACTATTCGATTTGGCTCAAAGGTTCCCGGACCGGTTATGCAGGTTCGGGACGTCACCATGGACTTCGGCTATGGTCATGCGTTTACGGAAGCTAGTCCCGAGGCCTATGAACGGCTCATCCTCGACGTTCTCCTCGGCGATCCGCCGCTATTCCCTCGCCATGAGGAAGTTGAGCTCTCCTGGAAGATTCTCGACCCTATCGAGGAGTATTGGGAGAGCGAAGGCAAACCTGAACCATACCGCCCAGGGACCTGGGGACCCAAGTCGGCAGATGATCTGCTCGCACGTGATGGAAGGACGTGGCGTCGACCGTGATCGTTGACCTACCCGATACAACAGTCAGCAAAATTTCTAAGGCTCTTGTCAAAATCCGTGAGGAGGGTGGTGCGGTTGCCCTGGGGCGAGTGCTAACCCTCGTGATCGCAACTGACCCGGAACATCTGGAGGATGCTGTCGCGGCAGCCAATGACGCCTCCCGTGAGCATCCCATGCGGGTTGTTGTTGTGGCCGTTGACCAGGGTGCCGAGCATATCGTTGAGGCCAGGATCAATGCTCAGATTCGGGTAGGCGGCGATGCCGGGGCAAGCGAGGTCATCGTATTGCGAGCTTTCGGTGCGGCCGCCAGCGACTCGGAAAGCCTCGTCACGGGGCTGCTGCTGCCCGATGCCCCCGTTGTTGTGTGGTGGGCGGGGGTATGGCCAGGGCATGCCGCGCAGACGTCACTCGGACGAATTGCCACGCGACGAATCACGGATGCGACCACACACCCTGACCCACAGCAGGCACTTGTTGATCTGGGCCACAACTACACCCCGGGTGATACCGATCTGGCCTGGTCACGAATCACCCTTTGGCGAGGGCAACTCGCAACTGTTCTGGATCAGCCACCCTATGAATCGGTTGACTCTATCCGGGTTAGGGGATCTGTTGAGTCTCCCTCAACAACGCTTCTGGCTGCCTGGTTACACCAGCAATTGCTTGCTCCCGTTGAGCACGTCCTCCATGAGGACAAAGCCGGCGGATGGGGCGTGGACAGTGTCGAGCTTACTCGCATAAGCGGAACCATTGTGCTCTCACGGACACATGATGCCGTTGCACAGTTGAGCGCCCCTGGGCAGCCAATCCACGACCTCTCCCTCCCCCGCCGTTCGCTACGAGACTGTCTGGCTGAGGAGCTTCGACATCTTGACCCGGATGAGCTCTACGGACGGGTTGTCACCAGCGGTGTGAAAGATTTGACAGCAGCTCAATAGAGAAAGACATAAGGGGCCCGAGGACGTACTCGGGCCCCTTATTCATGGAGGAGAGATAGTGTGACAATACAGCGTGAAATTCGCATCCATACCACCGTGTCCGACGTCGCTGAAGCTGTTGCGGGAGAGTTTATTAGTGTTGTAGGCGGTGTCCAACGCCTGGGAAAAACCCCGCGGGTGGTACTGACCGGAGGGACACTGGGAATTGCGGTGTTGCGTGCGACGGCTCAGCATCCTGCAGCCGCCTCAATCGAGTGGAACAACGTTGATCTGTTTTGGGGCGATGAGCGTTGGCTTCCCGACGGTGATGCCGAGCGCAACGACGAGCAGGCAAGGGAAGCATTCCTCGCACCGCTCGCGATCGGCGGAGACCGAGTTTATCGCTGTCCCAGCCCCGATTCGGGTCTCGATCTTGATCAAGCGGTCGCACGGTATGCGTCGGATATTAGTTGGGTGTGGGAAGAAAAAACCGCATTCGATCTTGTTTTTCTTGGGGTTGGGCCCGACGCGCACATCGCCTCAATTTTTCCCGGACGAACCGACTTGGTCGAGGCAACCGAACCGGTGATCGGTGTCCGCAACTCCCCCAAGCCGCCGCCTGAACGCCTGTCGCTCAGTCGCGTCGCGATTAACCGTGCCGCCCGTGTGTGGCTGCTCATTTCGGGGGAAGCTAAGCGTGAGGCATACGCACACATAATAAATGATGATGACGCCCTGGTCGCGCCCGCCGCATCTGTCGAAGGTCAGCTTCAGACGATTGTGTTTGCGGATACTGTTGTCAGCGATTAGTCCGCTTTAAGTGGTGCTCGGGCCGAGGAGATTTCTTTTCCCGGCCCGAGCACCACATAAACGTAGAGAATCGAAGCTAGGGTTTAACCGTGCCCCGACGAATGCGAAGCTGGCGTAGGGCATCCTCCAGAAGCTCTTCGGCTTCCTGTTCCGTCCGACGCTCCTTAACGTAGGCTAGATGCGTTTTGTACGGCTCAAGTTTTGCAATCTGGGGAGGGTTCTCCTTGTCGCGACCTGCTGGCAGGCCGGATGATGGGCAATCAATGTTCTCTGGGATCTCCTCGTCGGGAACATTCGCAGCGAAGTGACGAACAGTCTCATTGCCCAGAGCGTCCCAGTAGGAAATCGTAATCCGCTCTGCTTGGAAACCGTGATCCTGCTCGCCCATAGGGCCGGAGCCAACTCGCGATCCGCGGATCGCGCTACCGCCGCCCGCCACTAGAGACCCGTGTCAAACTTGGTGATGACGCCAAGCACAACGATTACGACAAACCAGACCAGACCAAGGATGACTGTGATGCGGTTAAGGTTACGCTCGGCAACACCCGAAGAGCCCAGGCTGGAGGTCATACCGCCGCCGAACATGTCTGACAGCCCACCTCCGCGGCCTTTATGAAGAAGAATAAGCATCGTCAACAGAAGACTCGTGATGCCGAGTACGATCTGCAGGATGACCTGAAGGATTTCCACCGAAGAGAACCTTTCACCAATTTGGAGGGCACGTCGCTATCGACGCTAAGACCACAGCCCAGTATACGTGATGATAACCAAGTTATCGGTTACACGCCCACGTGCTTCTTGAATTGAATAATGCGCGAGAACTCCTCGATCGCTAAGCTCGCCCCGCCGACAAGTGCGCCATCAATGTTGGGCTCTCGCATGAATCGGGCGATGTTTTCTGACTTGACTGACCCGCCATAGAGAATGCGCGTCGCGGTGGCTCGCTCCTCACCGAGGAGCTCAACCAGAGTCTCGCGAAGGGCGGAGCAGACCTGCTCAGCCTGCTCAGCAGTTGCGGCTTTGCCGGAACCGATTGCCCAAACTGGCTCGTACGCAACCACGATATCCGCGTCAGCAGAGAGCGAAGAGAGAACCTCGCGTAGCTGGGCAACGGGAACCGCACTGGGTCCATGTTCTGCTAGGTCCTCTGCGGTCTCGCCGACACAAATGATAGGAACGATACTATGCCGCACTGCGGCAGCGGCCTTCGCTCCGACAACTGCGTCCGTCTCGCCATGGAATTGGCGACGCTCTGAGTGCCCGACGATCGCATACTGCACATCCAAGCGAGCCAGGAAGTTGCCGGAGATCTCGCCGGTGTATGCCCCCGAGTCATGCTGGGAAACATCCTGAGACCCGAATCCGAGTTCGAGTTTGTCAGCCGATATGAGAGTCTGCACCGAACGCAGATCTGTGAAAGGTGGAAAAACTGCGACCTCAACCTGAGAAAAATCGTGCTTTGCGTCGCTCAGGCTCCACGAGAGTTTTTGTACGAAAGCGATGGCCTGGAGATGATCAAGGTTCATCTTCCAGTTACCCGCGATAAACGGTGTGCGCTGTTCTACCATCCCAATACCTCCAACCCCGGGAGCTTCTTGCCCTCGAGGAACTCGAGACTGGCTCCTCCGCCAGTCGAAATGTGACCAAATTGGTCGTCAGAAAAACCAAGCTGACGTACGGCTGCGGCGGAATCTCCCCCGCCCACAACCCCGAGGCCGGGAACCTCGGTGAGCGCGGCAGCGACGGCACGCGTGCCACCAGAAAAAGCCTCAAACTCAAATACACCCATGGGCCCATTCCAAAAGACCGTCTTTGCGGAGCGGATAGCGGCAGCGAATGTTTTTGCTGTGTCTGGCCCAATATCCAGCCCGATTCCGGCCGGGCCGTAGGGAGAACTCTCAATCTCGGACGCCGCTACCACAACGTGTGCGGCATCCTCCGCAAAGCGGTCTGCAACGATGACATCGGTGGGTAGCACAATGGTGACTCCCCGTTCCTGTGCCTCTTTAAGGTAGCCGCGTACGATGTCAAGCTGGTCGGCCTCCAGCAGGCTCGATGCAACCTTATATCCCTGGGCAGCTAGGAAGGTAAAAAGCATGCCTCCGCCAACGAGCAGAGTATCGACGCGGGGAAGTAAATGACCAATTACACCGAGCTTATCCGAAACCTTGGAACCGCCCAGTGCGACCACGTAGGGCCGCGTGGGGTTCTCGGTGAGTCGATCAAGCACCTTGAGTTCGGTCTCAATGAGCGAACCGGCTGCGCTCGGAAGAGCCTTGGCCAATTCGTAAACACTCGCCTGCTTGCGATGCACAACGCCAAAACCGTCAGAGATGAAAGCGTCCCCAAACGAGGCAAGCTGCGCGGCGAAAGCCTGACGCTCAGTTGCCTCATTGGACGTCTCCTCGGGGCAGAAGCGGAGATTCTCTAAGACAACAATATCGCCGTTGCTCAGGCTGGAGACGGCAGCCTGAGCACTCTCCTCAACCGTGTCGGAAGCAAATGACACGGGCGAGCCCAAAAGCTCTCCGAGGCGTTGAGCAACGGGGGCGAGCGAAAATTCAGTGGCGGGCTTGCCCGCGGGGCGACCCAGGTGGCTGATTACAACCACCCGGGCCCCCTCTTTCACCAGTGCCGACAGGGTGGGTAACGAAGCGCGTACGCGTCCGTCATCCGTGATTTTTCCTTTCGCCACAGGGACGTTCAGATCACAACGAACGATGACACGTTTACCCGTAAGGGAGCCCAACGACTCTCGAGTTCGAATCGACACTAGTTATTACTTCTTTCGTTAGAGCTTGCTCGCAACGAGCTCGGTCAGGTCAACAAGACGGTTGGCATATCCCCACTCATTGTCATACCACGAGGCCAGCTTAACCTGGTTCCCCATCACTTTGGTGAGGCCCGAGTCGAAGATCGACGAGTGCGGATCAGTCACGATGTCGCTTGAGACGAGTGGCTCATCGGTGTACTTCAGGATGCCCTTAAGCGGACCTTCAGCAGCAGCCTTGAACACGGCGTTAACCTCGTCAACCGTCAGATCGCTGCGATCGGTCTCGACAGTGAGGTCGGTGATCGAGCCGGTGGGCACCGGTACGCGCAGAGCGTAGCCGTCCAGCTTGCCCTTAAGCTCGGGAAGAACTATACCGATAGCCTTGGCAGCGCCGGTTCCCGTCGGAACGATGTTGAGCGCAGCGGCACGAGCGCGACGCAGGTCACCGTGGGGGCCATCCTGCAGATTCTGGTCGGCAGTGTAGGCATGAACCGTTGTCATGAGACCCTTGTTGATACCAAAAGCTTCATGAAAGACCTTGGCCATAGGTGCCAGACAGTTTGTGGTGCACGATGCGTTTGAGATGATGTGCTGCGTAGCGGGGTCATAGTCCTGCTCGTTAACGCCCAGCACAAAAGTGGCGGCATTCCCACTTGCCGGGGCTGAGACAATGACCTTCTGAGCGCCCGCGTCCAGGTGCTTCTGAGCGAGCTCGGCCTTGGTGAAGAACCCGGTTGACTCAATAACGATGTCGATACCGAGTTCTTTCCAGGGAAGCAGCGCGGGGTCGCGCTGCTCGAAAACTTTGATGCTCTTGCCATTGACGATAATTTCGTCTCCGGAGAGCTCTACCGTGGCATCCAGACGACCCGTAATGGAGTCATACTTGAGAAGGTGCGCGAGGGCGGCGTTATCAGTGAGGTCGTTAACGGCGACGATCTCAAGGTCACTGCCCTGTGCAAGGGCTGCACGTAGGAAGTTACGACCGATTCGACCGAAGCCATTGATGGCTACTTTTGCGGACACATTTGCTCCTGTTTTTGTGGCATCCAGAGATGCGCGTTTTTATGTTGTTGTGGCGTGCGAAGCGAACCTCACACGCCACAACGTCTTTAGGACTGCACGATCAGGTTCGATGTGAACTTGCGGGCGGTTGCCAAGCGCTTCTCGACATCGTCCCAGTTGACAACGTTCCAGAAAGCCTTGACATAGTCTGCTCGTACGTTGCGGTAGTCCAGGTAATAGGCGTGCTCCCATACATCAAGGAGGAGCAGCGGGATGGTGCCGGCAGGGAAGTTGCCCTGCTGGTCAAAGAACTGCTGAATATTGGCGCGCTGACCCAGAGAGTCCCATGTGAGTGCGGCCCAGCCGGAGCCTTGTACACCCATCGCCGCAGCGGTGAAGTGTGCGGTGAACTTGTCAAAAGAGCCAAAATAGTCATCAATGGCTGAGGCAACCTCGCCCGTGGGCTTGTCGCCACCCTCAGGTGACAGGTTGCTCCAGAACACCGTGTGATTCACATGGCCACCAAGGTTAAACGCGAGATCCTTCTCGAGTTTATTAACGTTCGCCAGATCACCCGAATCCCGCGCCTCCACCAGCTTATCCAGCGCCGTGTTTGCACCGTCAACATAGGTCTTGTGGTGCTTATCGTGGTGCAACTCCATGATGGTCCCGCTGATGTGCGGCTCCAGTGCCGAGTAGTCGTAGGGTAGGTCAGCAAGCGTGTATGTAGCCAAATTGCTCAACTCCTTGATATTGAGGTTTCACAGGCAGAAAATCTGCGACGTGGAAACCCAATTCTAGCTAAAGATCTTCCAGATCTGCGGGTAAACTCGCCTCTGTGCCGGGGACGCCGCGTAGGGAGGCTTCTTTGTCTGCCATTGCGAGGAGACGACGGATGCGGCCAGCTACCGCGTCTTTGGTCATGGGCGGTTCCGCATGCGAGCCCAACTCGTCCAAGCTGGACTCACGGTGCGCGAGTCGAAGTTCACCCGCATAGCGCAAATGGTCGGGAACACCTTGGCCTAGAATTTCGAGGGCACGTTCTACCCGAGCACAGGCAGCGACGGCGGCCTGCGCCGAGCGGCGCAGATTGGCGTCATCAAAGTTCACAAGTCGATTTGCTGTGGCTCGAACCTCTCGGCGCTGCCTCATGGCTTCCCATGCCGATACCGTGGCACTGGCACCCATCAGGGTCAGCATTTGAGCGATCGCCTCACCCTCGCGGATGACGACCTTGTGCACGCCCCGCACCTCGCGGCTCTTGGCCGGTACTCCCAAACGCCCTGCCGCCCCGACGAGGGCCATAGCGCTTTCGTTGGTGGGGCAACTCACTTCCAGGCTTGATGAACGACCGGGGTCGGTCAGGGTGCCCTGTGAGATAAATGCACCGCGCCATACGGCGGCGAGCTCTTCGGTGGTGCCCGTTGTGAGGCGATTCGGGAGACCGCGGATGGGTCGGCGGCGGGCATCCAGAAGCCCAGTTTGACGCGCGAGAGTCTCACCGCCCTCGATGACGCGAACCAGATAGCCCGGGGCACCTTTGCGTGATGTTCCCTGGGGCTGCACGCTCGCCGTGCTCCGTACTCCGTAGATTTCAGCGAGGTCTTTGCGGACGCGGCGAACGATAAGGGGGGTATCTAGCTCCGACTCCAGTGCAATACGCCCTGAGATGGTGTGTAATCCCCCGGAGAAACGCAGAATGGTCGATATCTCGGCGACACGTACGCTTGTCCGCCCGATCTCAACTCGCGCTAGTTCGTCCTTAACCTCGGCAGTCAGTGCCAACGCTGATACTCCTTCAAATAAATGTCAAAAGTGTGGAAGAGTACCGAATTACTCGCGCCCCAGATCCCGGTGTTTGATGTGCACCACCACACCCGGGAGGCCTTGAAAGCGATCTGCAAGTTCGCGAGCGACGGCTACTGAGCGGTGCTTTCCGCCCGTGCAACCTACAGCAACTGTAGCGTGTCGCTTGTTCTCGCGCTGGTAACCGGCAAAGACCGGCGCAAGCGCTTCTGCATACTTCTGGATAAACTCCGCTGCCCCCTCGCGGGACAGGACAAAATCCTTCACTTGACTATCGGCACCTGTGAGGCTGCGCAGCTCAGGAATCCAGAAGGGATTGGGCAGAAAGCGAACATCAGCCACAAGATCAACATCAGTAGGAATTCCGTACTTAAATCCGAAGCTCATCACGGTGAGCTGGAGGGCCGGGTCATCACTGCTTGCAAACATCTCATGTGTTGCATTCGCAAGCTGGTGAATATTGAAATTGGATGTGTCGATTACAACATCGCTCGATGCACGCAGCTCACGAAGCCTATTGCGTTCCTCGTGGATACCGTCGAGAAGGGTGCCCTCGCCCTGCAGTGGGTGTGGTCGTCGAACCGATTCAAAACGGCGAACCAAGACGTCATCGGTCGCCTCAAGGAACACGACACGCACCTGCGCGTTGGCCCGCAGGTCACTCAAGATTGCCTGGATATCATGGAAGAGATCACGGCCACGGACATCAACGACCGCGGCGATTTTGGGCAGTGACCCGCTTGCCTTGTCAGCGAGTTCAGCTAGCGGTCGGAGCATTTGGGGCGGTAGGTTATCAACGACGTACCAGCCCAGATCCTCGAGGGCGTTGGCGACAGTTGAGCGCCCGGCTCCTGACATCCCCGTAACGATCAGGACTTCCTGAGATGTGTCAGATTCCGTCATGATGACCGCTCCCGTTTCTGCTTGACTTCCCCTCAAGACTACCGTCTGACAGTCCTGGAGAAAGATCTTCGGAATCTGCTCCCAGGGTCGTGTCGGTTTTTCCCTGAAGTTCGTTGACAATGGCCGCTGCGAGTGCCGGACCAATGCCCTCGACCTCAGCGATGCCCTCTGCTGAAGCCTGCTGGAGACGCGCAACGGAGCCGAAGTGTCGCAGCAGAGACTTTGTGCGTGCTGGGCCGAGACCCGGCACGACGCTCAATCGGGTAGAAATATCTTTCTTGCGTCGATGCCGTTGGTAGGTGATCGCAAATCGATGGGCCTCATCGCGGAGACGTTGGATCATGAAGAGTGCATCACTGTTACGGGGCAAGATGACCGGAAAGGGCTCATCCGGAAGCCATACCTCTTCCAGCCGCTTGGCAATACCACAGAGCCCAATATCGGTGATACCTGCATCCGAGAGTGCGCGCTGGGCCGCGGCAACCTGTGGTTCACCACCGTCAACGACAATGAGCTGTGGGCGGTTGCGGAAAACGCCGGGGCCAGCATCCTCGTGAGCCTCAGCGTTGAGTTGCGCGGCGCGGCGCGAAACGACCTGGTTGATCGAGTCGGTGTCATCCGTGGTGTGCGGAATCGAGTATCGGCGGTATCCGGCCTTATACGGCAGCCCGTCCTCAAACACCACGAGCGAGGCGACAACGTTGGTGCCAGAGAGGTGCGAGACGTCTACACACTCCATGCGCAGCGGTGCCTGATTGAGTCCGAGCGCCTCCTGAAGCGTAGCGAGCGCGGCAGATCGAGTAGCAAGATCAACGCTGCGCCGGGTCTTGTAGAGAGCGAGGTGCTGCACCGCGTTGAGTCGTGCCCGGTCAAGCAGCGCAACTTTATCGCCACGTTTAGGTACGCGAATATCAATGCTGCCCAGGCCGTGTTGTGCAGCGAGAAGGGCCGCGAGTACCGCCGGATCTGGCGGAAGAGCAGCCACGAGTAGCGACTTGGGTGGGGGGGCATCCTCATATGCGGTCTGGACGATTGCCTCAATCAGCTTTTCCGGGGAGTCATCAAGCTCCAGATCCACGATCCAGTTGCGTTCTCCGCGAATGCGACCGCCACGCACAATAAACTGGTGTACAGACGCGGCCAGCTCGTCGCCTGCCAGGCCAAAGACATCCGCGTCTACCGAATCGTCAAGGGCTACAGCGCTCTTGGCCAGTATGAGATCGAGCGATTTTACTTGGTCCCGAATCTTTGCCGCAGTCTCATAGTCCTGGGCTTCAGAGGCGGCAATCATTCGGTTTGTCAACTCGCGAACGGTGCTGCGATCATTGCCGCTCAAGAAGGAGACCAATTGCATAACGATACTCAGGTGCTCGTCGAACGTAACCCGTTGTGAACAGGGACCGCCACACCGTCCGATCTGTCCGGCAAGGCAAGGTTTACCACTCGACATGGCCCGTTTGTAATCGGATTCGTTACAGGTGCGCATCGGAAACGCCGTCTGAAGAAGACTGAGCGTTTCTCGTACCGCCCACACTTTTGGGTAGGGCCCGAAGTATTTTGCGCCTCGGATTTTCGTGTTTCGGGTGATGAGCGCCCGCGGGGCCTCGTGGGCCAGGGTAACGGCGATGTAGGGATAGCTCTTGTCATCGCGGAACTGCACGTTGAAGGGAGGTTCATACTCTTTGATCCAGGTATGTTCCAACAGCAACGCTTCTGAGTCGCTGCCCACCATTGTCCACTCGACTTTGCTAGCCGTCGTGACCATACGCCGAGTGCGCTGGTGAAGAGATTCAATCGGCGCAAAGTAGTTGCTGAGTCGAGCCCGAAGGTTTTTTGCCTTTCCCACGTAGAGGATACGCCCCCGAGGGTCGGAGAACCGGTAAACTCCTGGGCCCGTGGGGATTTCGCCCTGAGCGGGACGATAATCACGCGGATTGGTCATCTGTCTATCGCCTATTTCTGGTGCGAGCGAACGATCCCCAGTACCTCGGCGAGAAACTCCCCCGTGTAGCTGTCTGGGTGTGCCGCAACTTTCTCGGGGGTTCCCGTGGCGATAATCGTACCCCCACCTGAACCTCCCTCGGGGCCCAGGTCGATGACCCAGTCGGCCGAACGAATGACGTCAAGGTTATGCTCAATAACGAGTACGGTGTTGCCCTTGTCTACGAGGCCGTTGAGTACGAGCAGCAGTTTACGTACGTCTTCAAAGTGCAGACCGGTTGTGGGTTCATCGAGCACATAGATGGTCCGCCCGTTTGAGCGCTTCTGTAACTCGGTAGCGAGCTTCACCCGCTGGGCCTCCCCACCGGAGAGAGTTGTGGCGCTCTGCCCCAGTCGTACATAGCCGAGGCCAACGTCCACGAGGGTCTTGAGGAAACGGTGGATGGCGCTGATCGGTTCAAAAAAGCCAGCGGCCTCGGCGATGGGCATGTCGAGAACCTCGGCAATATTCTTGCCTTTGTAGTGCACCGATAGAGTGTCACGATTGTATCGTGCGCCGCCGCACACTTCACAGGCTACGTACACATCTGGCAAAAAGTTCATCTCAATTTTGAGCGTGCCATCGCCGGAGCACGCCTCACAGCGCCCCCCTTTAACGTTAAAGCTGAAGCGACCAGGAAGGTATCCTCGGGCTTTGGCTTCGGGGGTCTCTGAGAAGAGAGTCCGTATACGATCAAAAACGCCCGTATACGTGGCAGGGTTAGACCGTGGGGTGCGCCCGATCGGATTCTGGTCAACGTGGACAACCTTATCAAGATGCTCAAGGCCGGTTACTCGAGTGTGGCGTCCGGGCACATTTCGGGCTCCATTGAGTTTACCCGCGAGAACACGGTAAAGGATGTCGTTCACCAGCGATGACTTGCCCGAACCGCTCACACCGGTCACCGCGGTAAATAGGCCGAGAGGGAAGTCAACTGATATGTTCTGTAAGTTATTGGCCTGGGCCCCCACAACACGAAGCATTCGGTCTTTATCCCTACGGCGACGAGAAAGCGGAGTCGTGATGGACAGCTGACCCGAGAGGTACTGACCTGTCAACGAACGGGGGTTGTCCAGTAACTCCTCGTAGCTGCCGGAGTGCACCACCTCTCCGCCCTCAACCCCAGCCCCGGGTCCGATGTCAACAATCCAATCGGCGGTGCGAATCGTGTCTTCATCGTGTTCCACCACGATGAGGGTGTTGCCGAGATCACGGAGTTTCACCAGGGTATCGATAAGGCGTCTATTATCGCGTTGGTGTAGTCCGATGCTTGGTTCGTCTAAAACATACAACACACCCGTTAGGCCGGAGCCAATTTGTGTGGCCAAGCGGATCCGTTGCGCTTCGCCACCCGAGAGTGAACCCGCAGCACGTGCGAGATCGAGATAGCTCAAGCCCACCTCGATTAAAAACTCAAGGCGCAGCCTAATCTCGCGAAGTACCTGAGCCGCGATAGAAGCCTGGCGGTCAGTGAGCGTCAGCGTATTCATGAAAGTCTGCGCATCACGGAGACTTAGCTCGCAGACATCCGCGATGCTTTTATCGCCGACCGTGACCGCAAGAACCTCGGGCTTGAGCCGCTGCCCCTGACACACGGGGCAGGGAACCTCACGCAGATAGTCAGACCACTTCTGACGCGCCCAATCGTTATCAGCTTGCAGGTATTGACGTTCGATGTAGGGCACAACTCCCTCAAAGCCTGAGGTGTAAGACATTTCTCGGCCGAAGCGGTTCTTCCACTTCACGTTGACCTCGAAATTGTTGCCGTTGAGAACCGCCTGCTGGATCTCGTTCGGAAGTTTTTTCCACGGTGTGCTGAGCGAGAAGTCAAGGTCGTTAGAAAGCCCAACGAGCAGCTTTTCGTAGTACTGGTAGAGGCCCTTTCCTTGTGTGGTCCATGGGATGATTACGCCCTCAGAGATACTCAGGGCAGGGTCCCCCAGCAGTAACTGTTCGTCAACTGACATGCGTGTGCCGAGTCCGCTGCACTCTCCACACGCGCCGAAGGGGGCGTTGAAGGAAAAAGTTCGAGGCTCAATTTCTGTCAATTGCACCGGGTGGCTGTTGGGACAGGAAAGCTTTTCGGAGAAGGTTTGCCAGGCACCATCACCGTCACGATCAACAAAATTGATCGTGACGAGTCCGTCGGTGAGGCGAAGAGCCGTTTCGAGCGAATCCGTGAGACGACCAAGGATCTCAGGTCCAGCAACGAGTCGATCAACAATCACCGAGATATCATGCTTGATCTGCTTCTTGAGTGTGGGCGGTTCACTCAGTTGAATACGCTCTCCATCTACGAGTGCGCGCGCAAACCCACTCGCGGCAAGATTACTGAAGAGGTCAACAAACTCGCCCTTCTTGGCCGACACTACGGGGGCTAAAATTTGAAAGCGGGTCTTCTCCTTCATACCCATGAGCCGGTCTGCAATCTGCTGGACCGTCTGTCGCTCGATAATTTCGCCGCACACCGCGCAGTGTGGGATTCCGGTGCGTGCCCACAGGAGGCGCATGTAATCGTAGATCTCTGTAATCGTGCCCACCGTCGAGCGTGGGTTACGGTTGGTGGACTTCTGGTCGATCGAAACGGCAGGGCTGAGCCCCTCGATAAAGTCAACATCCGGCCGGTCCACCTGGCCGAGGAACTGACGCGCATAGGCCGAAAGCGACTCGACGTAGCGGCGCTGCCCCTCGGCAAAGATGGTATCGAACGCGAGCGAAGACTTACCAGAACCAGAAAGTCCGGTAAAAACCACCAGCGAGTCGCGCGGAACGCTCACATCTACGTTGCGGAGGTTGTGGACGCGGGCGCCCTTGACGCTAATTGTCTGCTTGTCGTTAATGGTCAACTTTTCAATGATGGTGATCGCTCCGTGAGTAAGAGGTTGGGGCACAAGGACAATGGTAGATCACGCTACCGATACGTGGTGCGTGCGGTAGACGGTTACGAACTCACATGACCGGCCGAGATCATGTTGCGAAGTTCTTTCTTGAGATCCGCGACTTCATCACGAAGCCGCGCAGCCAGTTCAAACTTCAACTCGGAGGCCGCACTGAGCATTTGACTGTTGAGATCGGCAATTAGAGTTTCCAATTCGTTGGCCCCCTGTGCCGCGATTCCCGTCCGCTTGAGATGAGGCGTTGGCGCACGTTTCAGTCCGTCCCCACCAGACAGGAGCGCAGCTGTGTCGGCATCCTCGCGGGCCAGGATGGATGTGATGTCGCTGATTTTTTTGCGAAGAGGTGTAGGGTCAATGCCGTGAACTCGGTTGTACTCCACCTGAATAGCCCGGCGACGGTCGGTCTCCTCGATCGCCTGTCGCATGGACGGTGTGATGATGTCTGCATACATATGCACCTGACCTGACACATTGCGTGCGGCGCGGCCAATGGTCTGGATAAGTGATGTTGACGAGCGGAGAAAGCCTTCTTTATCGGCATCCAAAATAGCCACAAGAGATACCTCAGGAAGGTCGAGTCCCTCACGAAGCAGGTTGATGCCGACCAGGACGTCATAAATTCCCTGGCGAAGCTCACTCAACAGCTCAACACGGCGGAGTGTATCTACATCAGAGTGCAGATACCGCACCCGCACCCCGGCCTCCGTTAGAAAATCGGTGAGTTCCTCTGCCATTTTTTTGGTCAGGGTCGTGACCAGGATGCGTTCGTTTTGCGCCGTTCGCTGGCGTATCTGTTCAAGAAGGTCATCTATCTGGCCAAGAGAAGGCTTCACCACAATCTCTGGATCAATCAGACCGGTCGGCCGGATGATCTGTTCAACGATACCGTCGGCAATCCCCATCTCGTATTTACCGGGCGTAGCCGACAGGTACACCGTCTGCCCGACCCTCTCTGAGAACTCTTGCCAGCGGAGTGGACGGTTATCCAGCGCACTCGGCAGACGGAATCCATGCTCGACGAGGGTACGCTTACGAGATGAGTCGCCCTCGTACATAGCTCCAATCTGGGGCACGGTAACGTGCGATTCGTCGATTACAACGAGGAAATCATCCGGGAAGTAGTCGAGAAGACAGTGTGGAGCTTCGCCTGGCTGCCGACCGTCAATATGTCTGGAGTAGTTCTCGATTCCGGAGCAGAAACCAATCTGCTCCATCATTTCAAGATCGAAGGTGGTTCGCATTCGGAGTCTTTGCTCTTCGACAAGTTTGCCGGCGCGTTTAAGCTCGGGTAAACGTTCATCGAGCTCATCACGGATCGCACCAATCGCCCGATGCATCACATCGGTGCTTGCAACGTAGTGCGAGGCAGGAAAAATCGAGACGGAGTCCGGCCGACTCAGCACTTCACCCGTCAGAGGGTGCAAATAGTACAAAGCCTCAACCTCATCACCGAAGAACTCAACGCGTACGGCGAGTTCCTCATACATTGGGATGATCTCAACAGTATCGCCGCGCACACGAAAATTACCGCGTGAAAAATCGACATCGTTACGCTGATACTGCATCGAGACGAACTTACGAATAAGCCAGTCGCGATCAACGTGCTCCCCCACACGTAGCGCAGCCATCGCCTCATAGTATTCCTCGGGCTTACCCAGCCCGTAAATACAAGACACCGTGGAAACTACCACCACATCACGCCTGCTCAGCAAAGAATTTGTGGTCGAGTGCCGGAGTCGCTCAACCTCAGCGTTGACAGATGAATCCTTCTCGATGAAGGTATCCGTCTGCGGGACATAGGCCTCCGGCTGGTAGTAGTCATAGTAGGAGACGAAATACTCCACCGCGTTATGGGGCATGAGCTCACGAAACTCGTTCGCCAGTTGGGCAGCAAGAGTCTTATTGTGCGCCAGGATCAGCGTGGGTCGTTGTACTCTCTCGATCAGCCAGGCTGTCGTTGCAGACTTGCCGGTACCCGTGGCACCCAGCAAAACAACATCCGTTTCGCCCGCGTTAATTCGTGCGGCTAGTTCATCAATTGCTTTGGGCTGATCGCCACTGGGTGAGTAATCGCTTACGACCTCAAAGGGTCGAACCGCGCGTGTTGGTTCCATCACATCATTGTAAGTCCCACCACTGACATTGGCTTCGTTACCTGGGCATTTACGTGCCGGATACGGTGGCTAAGATGCGTTCCCAGAGGCTATCTGTTTGCGCAAGAGTTTGTTTCGTTGTTCCCGATGAATCGATCACAACGTGTGCTACTGCCCGCCGCTCTTCCGCGGAAGCCTGGCTTGCCACCCGATTGGCTGCGTCGGTGGTGGAGAAACCTCGCAGTTCGACAAGTCGGTTTTGGCGCATGTCTGCAGGAGCTTCGACCGTCACAACGAGATCCCAGGGATAGCTCAGCCCTGCTTCAACCAACAGCGGTATGTCATACACGATAATCACGTCGGGGTCGTTCTTCGCGAGCCGGGCAAAGCGGTCACGCGCCAAACGCTGAACTTCGGGGTGAACGATACTGTTAAGTGTGCTGAGTGCCTGCGAGTCGGCAAACACCCGGCTGCCGAGCGCGGCCCGGTCGAGTGAACCATCTTCCCGAAGCACATCACTGCCAAAAGCGGCCACAACAGAGGCCAGACCAGGCGATCCGGCGGCAACGGCATCCCGTGCTAGCTGGTCAGCATCAATCCGAACTGCTCCGAGCGCCTCCAAACGTCGAGCGACGGTGCTTTTCCCCGCGGCGATACCGCCCGTTAAACCGACAAGATACACGCGCATGATATTACCGCACATGAGGGCAGCAGGCGGTCACAGGTGCAGTGTGTGGTTTAACGACGTTGAGCCGCACCTTGTCGGTGCGGCTCAACGCTGAAAAACTACCCTGTCGGAAGGGGGACTAGTTGTTTTCCTCGAGCTTGGACTTGAGAGCGGCAAGTGACTCGTCTCCAGCCAGCGCCCCAGCTACCGTGTTGTCGCTTGAGAAAGCGGTGTCACCAGCAGAAGCAACCTCGGCGGCTTCCTCGGCTGCCGTCGTGGCGACCTGCTTCTTGTGCGCTTCCCAACGCTCCTGGGCTGCTGCGTAGTCCAGCTCCCACTTCTCACGCTGGGTTTCGAAGCCCTCTTTCCACTCGTTGGTTTCAGAGTCGAAGCCTTCGGGATACTTGTAGTTGCCTTCGTCGTCGTACTCGGTGAGCATTCCATAGAGTGCAGGGTCGAATTCGGTGCCCTCAGGATCGACACCCTCGTTAGCCTGCTTGAGGCTCAGCGAGATACGCCGACGCTCAAGGTCAATGTCGATGACCTTGACAAAGACCTCGTCGTTAACCGAGACGACCTGCTCAGCAAGCTCAACGTGCTTGCCAGACAGCTCGGAGATGTGCACAAGGCCCTCAATGCCGTCGGCAACACGAACAAATGCGCCGAAGGGAACCAGCTTGGTGACCTTACCGGGTGCAACCTGGCCGATTGCGTGGGTACGGGCAAACACCTGCCACGGGTCTTCCTGTGTGGCCTTGAGTGACAGGGAGACACGCTCGCGGTCAAGCTCAACCGACAGGACCTCAACGGTGACTTCCTGACCAACCTCGACGACCTCGGAAGCGTGCTCAATGTGCTTCCAGCTGAGCTCGGAAACGTGCACCAGGCCGTCAACTCCACCCAGATCAACAAAAGCACCGAAGTTAACGATCGATGAGATAACACCCTTGCGAACCTGACCGGGCTGGAGGTTGGCGAGGAACGTTGAGCGGCTCTCCGACTGAGTTTGCTCCAACAATGCACGACGTGACAGCACAACATTGTTGCGGTTCTTGTCGAGCTCAAGAATCTTCGCCTCGATCTCCTGACCGAGATACGGGGTCAGGTCGCGAACGCGGCGAAGCTCAATCAGCGATGCGGGGAGGAATCCACGCAGCCCGATGTCAACGATCAGACCACCCTTAACAACCTCGATAACCGAGCCGGTGACGACACCATCCTCGTCCCGGATCTTCTCCACATCGCCCCAGGCGCGCTCGTACTGAGCGCGCTTCTTGCTCAGAATGAGACGACCTTCTTTGTCTTCCTTCTGAAGAACGAGCGCCTCAACGCTATCGCCAACATTGACAACCTCGCTGGGGTCAACATCGTGCTTGATGGAAAGCTCGCGCGAGGGGATGACGCCCTCGGTCTTGTATCCGACGTCGAGTAGAACCTCGTCGCGGTCGATCTTCACGACGGTGCCCTCAATGAGGTCCCCGTCGTTGAAGAATTTCAGAGTCTTCTCGACTGCGGCAAGAAAATCTTCAGCAGAGCCAATATCGTTGATGGCTACCTGCTTGGCTGCCTTGCCGGTCGTTGCGGTTGTCATGTAGTTAGTACTCCAGTACGGACATAAATTAGGCCGTGACCGTTCGCCCTCGGTTGAGACGTCGTGCCGCGGCAGCGGATAAAAAATTGTCACACATGTGACTCTTGATTCTACCCCACGACACACCTGGTGTTCAAACCGTTTCAGCGGTCATTCCTGAAGCGTGCGCTTGTTAATTCTGCGAATACATGTTGACCGAGGTGATCCACTGTCGAAGCTCCGGGTAGCAGGCTGGGTTATTGGCGATGTCCTCGCGTAATTGCGGAAACTCGTATGCCAACTCGGCGAGACGTTCCGGTCTGCTAAGAGGGAATGACGCTTCCCGGGAGAATTCCTCAAGAGATGCTTCGATCCAGAGCCGGAGATCTGAATAACAGGAGGGGTGCTCAACAACTCGCGGCCAGGTTTGCACATCTGACTCTGCGATTGTCGCGAGAGTATCCTCGCCTGTGTCGAAACTTTCTAGTGCCAGTATGTGGGCTGCCGGAAGAGCTGGACGCGCGGCGGTTCCGCTGACGGGTGAATTCACAGATAGCGTGGGCGTGAGTACAGGGGCTGCAGATGTGAACGTGCCAGACTCCGGCTGCATCTGTAGCGGAGCCTGCAATAGATCACTGTGCGGAGCGGAGGGTGTGGGTGCTTCTGCGTGCGGTGACAGCGACGCTGTGGGTGCGACCATCATCGATACCGCAGGAGTTGGGTGACCACCTGCGGGAATCGAACCAGCAGGGATAAGGTGTCGCAAGAACTCTTTCTCTGCTTTGTCATGGACATCTCGTCCGCGCAGCTCATGGATATCCTCCACGGTTAAGAGCCATTCCGATGTTTCCAGCGTGATGCGTCGGGGACGCCGGTTGATGAGGCCCAGCGTTCCTTCCGTAGCAACGGTCATCGTTCCTTGATCAACATAAAAGGCCACACCCTCGCCGTTCGCCTGGCCCGATAGGACGTGGCCGAAAATTCGCTGCGGTGTTGTGCCGAGTGCGATGCTGCCGCGGACGGTCTGTGGTGAGTTGCCTTCCGCGCCAACAAATGCCGGAAGGCCCCGTTTGCTGGAAAAGGTGCCTGAAGCCATCAGCCAGAGACGCTCATCGCCATAGGTGCCATACATTGTGGGGAAATTATCGGAGGATACAAAGATCCCCAGAAGGGTCTCCGAATCGCGGAGAGACGTGACAGCCATAAATCTGGTCACCCTTTACGGAAATTAGTGAGCGGCAGCGTCCCAATTACTGCCATGCCCAACATGAACATCGAGCGGTACGCTCAGCCGGACCACATCACGCATTTCTTCACGAATAATGTGCTCTGCGATGTCCCACTCCCCCGGAGCTACCTCCACAATGATCTCATCATGAACCTGAAGCAACATGTGAGAGCCCAGTTTTTTCTCAGTGAATCGCCTTTCAATCCCGATCATTGCGAGCTTCATGATGTCGGCAGCGCTTCCCTGGATTGGTGCGTTGAGGGCTGCACGCTCGGCGTTCTCACGGACGAGACGATTGGGGCTGTTGAGCTCGGGGAAAAACCTCTTACGGCCAAAGAGCGTCTCGGTGTACTGATCTTCCTTGGCTTGTTCTACCACTGATCGCAAGTAATCGCGTACGGCACCGAAACGGGCAAAGTAGTCCTGCATGAGTTGCTTGGCCTCGGCTGAGGAAATACCTAGCTGCTTGGACAGACCAAACGCGCTGAGACCATAAGCGAGACCGTAGGACATCGCTTTGACTTTGCTGCGCATTGTCGGAGTGACGTCCACCGGCTCAACACCGAAAATTCGAGAACCCACAAAGCTGTGCAGGTCTTCCCCGAGATTGAAAGCTTCAATCAGTCCCTCGTCACCAGAGAGGTGGGCCATAATGCGCATCTCAATTTGTGAGTAGTCAGCGGTAAGGAGTGTCTCAAAACCCTCAGCCACGCAGAATGCTTGGCGGATGCGGCGACCCTCCGCTGTGCGCACCGGAATGTTCTGGAGATTAGGGTCAGTCGAGGAGAGGCGTCCTGTACTGGTCCCCACCTGTTGATAGGTGGTGTGAATACGGGAGTCATCACCGACAGCCTTCTCAAGGGTCTCGACAATCTGGCGAAGTTTCGTGGCATCCCGATGCTGCAGGAGAAGCCCGAGGAAGGGGTGGGGGCTCTTTGTTTGCAGGTCGGTCAGAGAAGCTGCATCCGTTGAAAAGCCCGTCTTGGTAGCTCGGGTCTTGGGCATACCCAGTTCTTCGAAGAGAACTTCCTGAAGTTGCTTCGGAGACCCGAGATTCACCTCGTGACCGATCTCGGCGTAAGCCGACTGAGCTAGTGCGGTTGTGCGATCCCCTAACTCGGTGTTGAGTCCCGCCAAAATGTTTCGATCAAGGGCGATCCCTCGGAGTTCCATGCTGCCCAGTACAGGGATGAGAGGCATTTCGATTGTGGCAAATACCCTCGCGGTTCCTTCGTCGAAGCGGGAGCGGATTGCCGCATCGAGGCGATGAATATACCAAGCGGCGTGACCAGCTCCCATGAGGTGATCGTCGCTGGGAATAAGCTGGTTGGGGTCGGCCTGGGGAAGTGTCTCGCCCAGATAACGGGTAACAAGATCGTCGAGAGTCTTGTCTGGGCTGCCGGGACGAAGGAGCCAGCCCGCAATGAAGACATCCGAGCGGAGACCGCCGAGAGGGGACCCCACACGTGAGAATGCCTGGGCCTGGTGTTTTCCGTCACAGAGTATTTTAGGTGCGTCACTCATGAGCCAGGTCTCAAACGGTGCATAGTCAGCGCTGCCGGGTTGCCAGGCTAGTTCAACGCTCGCCGACGTTGAGGCGATGCCCACCGTAACGATCTGACCAGTTTCGACATCAATGTCACAGTGCAAGCCAAGACCGTCTGGATGGGCAGCAGATTCGCGGTTCAGCCATGCTTCGAGTTCTTCATCGAGCAGGGTGACCGGAGTGGGTCGTGGGTCGGCAGGTGGGGAGGTCGTGGCGACAGCCACAGAACCCCCTTGTCCGTAAAGCTTAAGAACGCGTTCGAGTAGGCTACGAAATTCTAGGCGACCGAAAGAATCGCGTACAGCTTGCTCATCGAAGGGGTGGGGCGTGAGCTCGTCGAGTTCAAGCCCGAGTTCAACATCGGTAACCAAGCGATTTAGCCGACGATTACGAACCGCTAGGTGGGCATGTTCGCGAAGACTCTCCCCGACTTTGCCCCCAATTTCATCTTGATGCGCCAGGATCTCATCTAAGCTACCGAACTGATTGATCCACTTGACAGCGGTTTTCTCCCCCACCTTGGGCACGCCGGGTAAGTTATCGCTGGTCTCCCCGACGAGAGCCGCAATTTCGGGATACTGCTCTGGTCGCACACCGTAGCGCTCCCAGACTTTCTCTGCGTCATAGCGAGTGAGATCACTCACTCCCTGGCGAGAGGGATACAGGAGAGTAACGTTGTCATTAACCAACTGGATTGTGTCCCGATCTCCACTGACGACCAGGACTCGAAAGCCAGCAGCAGTCCCGCGCGCGGACAGCGTCGCCAGGATATCGTCGGCTTCGTAGTCTTCTTTTTCTATCGTAAAAAGCCCCATCGAGCGCAGGGTGGTCTGTAACAGCGGGATTTGCCCTTTGAACTCCTCAGGCGTCTCGCCCCGGGTGCCCTTGTACTCGGGGTACTCCCGCGTGCGGAACGAGTGTCGTGAGATGTCGAACGCGATAGCAACCGAATCGGGTTTCTCTGCTTTGAGGAGGTTGATGAGCATCGCAATGAATCCGTGGATCGCGTTGGTGTACTGGCCATCACGGGTCTGAAAACTCTCAACGGGTAGGGCGTAAAATGCGCGGAAGGCAAGCGAATGGCCGTCAATGACCATGAGGGTAGGCTGAGCAGTATCTGACACACCAACAGCCTACAAGCCCGCACCGATGGGCGGCTGACGAACTTGCGAGGACTTTATGACCAACACACCCGTTGATGGCATGGTATTTATCCGGGAACGGGGCTTGGGGGCTCTTGCCGAGAAAATGGGAATCGAGATTACCGAGTTCTCAATCGAACGGGCCGTCGCTCGGATGCCGGTTGAGGGGAATACCCAGCCAGCCAACCTCCTGCACGGTGGTGCCTACGTGGTAATGGGTGAATCGCTTGGTTCAATGGCGGCCAACTTGTTTGCTGGCCCGGGACGGCTCGCCGTTGGGATCGATATCAACGCTACACACACCACCTCGGCCGTCGCCGGTTTTGTGACGGGGGTGTGTACTCCGATCCACCTGGGGAACAGCCTCACAGTGCACGAAATAGCGATCACCGATGAATTGGGTCGCCGATGCTCCACCGTCCGGATCACCAACTTGATCAAAACCCTGCGCACGTAACCAGGGGACTTACACGCCGAGGGCCGGGGAAAATTTCCCCGGCCCTCGGCTAATGAAGTGTGGTTAGTCGTCGGCTTTCTTGCCGCCGCTGAGCTGCTCTATGATGGCCTGGGCGACATCGTGCATGGTGAGACGGCGGTCCATCGAGGCCTTCTGAATCCACCGGAATGCCTCGGGTTCAGTAAGCCCCATCTTCTCGTTGAGGATACCCTTAGCGCGGTCAACGAGTTTGCGGGTTTCAAATCGCTCAACCAGATCACCAACCTCGGCCTCCAATGCCACGATCTGCTGATAGCGGGACAGGGCGATCTCGATAGCAGGGAGGAGGTCGTTGGGAGTAAAAGGCTTTACCACGTAGGCTAAAGCACCGGCCTCGCTCGCTCGCTCGACGAGCTCCTTCTGGCTGAAAGCCGTCAGGAGAACAACGGGCGCGATGTGGTTTTTGCTCAGTCGCTCGGCCGCAGAGATTCCGTCAAGCTGAGGCATCTTGACATCCATAACGACAAGGTCGGGACGAAGCTCAGTCGCCAGGGCAACAGCGGTCTCGCCATCACCGGCTTCTCCCACGACGTCAAAGCCGTTGTCTCGCAGAATCTCAACGATGTCGAGACGAATGAGAGATTCGTCTTCGGCCACCACAACGCGTCGGGGTGCTGTATTTGATGTAGGTTGGTCGCTCACGGGGTCAAGCCTACGGTATTGTTGTACACGTTGTGCAAGCCGGATTGGCGGAATCGGCAGACGCGGAGCACTCAAAATGCTTTGTTCGAAAGGACGTGTGGGTTCAAGTCCCACATCCGGCACAGGTATTCTGTCCAGCAGATACAAAGGGAGATCCCCGCCAAAATTGGCGAGGATCTCCCTTTTCTTTGGGCGTGTCGCCCTCAGCCTAGTCGCGGTGTGCAGGCTCCTCCGGTCCGTACTTTGCATCCCCGACGTGATGTACGCGCATATCGTTAGTCGAGCCCACAACCCCGGGAGGAGAACCCGCAATAACGAGAACGGTGTCGCCGACGACCGCCTTGCCTGAGGACAGCAGACTCTCGTCTACCTGTAAGAACATTTCATCCGTAGAGTTCACCCGCTCAACCAGAAAACTCTCAACGCCCCAGGTGAGTTCCATTCGCCGACGGATATTGAGCGACGGGGTGAATCCCAGAATAGGAATCGGGCGACGCAGGCGAGACATCCGACGAACGGAGTCACCAGACTCGGTGAAGACGCACAGGAACTTTGCCCCGATGAAATCGGCAACCTCAGCGGCGGCCAGTGTGATCGCACCACCCTGGGTACGGGGGCGAGTACCGAGCGCGGGAATTCGCTCCAGACCGTGTTCCTCGGTGGACTCAATGATGCGTGCCATAGTTTCGACCGTAATCACGGGAAAGGCACCGACGCTTGTCTCCCCGCTCAGCATCACGGCGTCCGTTCCGTCGAGAACGGCATTGGCACAGTCAGAGGCTTCAGCACGGGTGGGGCGCGGATTTTCAATCATGGATTCTAGTACCTGAGTGGCCACGATCACGGGCTTCGCCATGCGGCGGCAGAGCTCTACAGCGCGCTTCTGCACGATAGGGACAGCCTCAAGCGGCAACTCAACGCCCAGGTCTCCTCGGGCTACCATAATGCCATCAAAGGCATCGATAATTGCTTCCAAGTTCTCCACAGCCTGCGGCTTCTCAATCTTAGCGATCACCGGAATCTTGCGATTTTCCTCTGCCATGATCTCATGTACACGAACGATATCGGTGGCGTCCCGCACAAATGAAAGGGCGATATAGTCGGCGCCAAGCTTAAGACCCCAGCGGAGATCTTCTTCGTCCTTAGCGGAGAGCGCCGGCACGTTAACGGCAACACCGGGCAGGTTAATGCCCTTATTGTTTGACACGTTTCCAGGAACCTCAACCACTGTCTTCACAGCCGTGCCATCTGTTTCCAGCACGCGCAGGGTCACCTTGCCATCGTCAACGAGGAGCGGGTCGCCAGGTTTGACATCCTGGGGCAGGCCTTTGAACGTTGTCCCACAGATATCTTTGGTGCCGACAACATCCTCGATTGTGATCGTGAAGATATCACCCTCGTTAAGATAGTGGGGGCCGTCGGCGAAGGTTCCAAGCCGAATCTTTGGGCCTTGCAGGTCTACAAGCACCGCGATGGGGCGACCGCTCTCATCTTCCGCTCGACGGAGGTTACGGTACACCCCCTCGTGAACGTTGTAGGTGCCGTGGCTAAGATTCATCCGCGCCACGTTGACTCCGGCGTTGATGAGCGCCAACGTCGTATCATAACTTGATACGGCGGGACCCCAGGTCGCGACGATCTTTGCATGCCTCATGAATTCTTACTCTTTCGATAATGGTGTGAGCACTTGGGATACGTGTCGCATCCGCTCACACGGAGGTGTTACAGGGTAAACCCGTGGTCGGTGGGCTTCACCGGTGATGGCAACACTGTCTGCCCTTCAAGGTACTCGTCAACTGCTGCGGCCGCAGCACGTCCCTCGGCGATTGCCCAAACAATCAGGGATTGTCCGCGTCCGGCATCACCGGCGACAAAAACCCCCGGATGCTCGGTGTGATAGTCAGCGCCGCGCACAACATTGCCACGACTGTCAAAGGGTACCCCTAATTGGTTGCTCAGCGTTTCACTCTCCGGGCCGGTAAATCCGAGCGCCAGGAGAACCAGATCAGCCGGAATCTCGCGCTCTGTGCCACTCCGGGGCACGCGCCTCCCCTCAACAAAATCCGTATCCGCCACACGGACTGCACGCAACTCGCCAGCCGGATTGCTCAGAAACTCAACGGTTGAGGCGAGATAGGTGCGCTCACCGCCCTCCTCGTGTGCAGTGGAAACCTCAAAAAGTATGGGTTGCATGGGCCACGGATGTGTCGGTGGGCGTTCCGGGGGCGGCTGGATACCGATTGCCAGCGACGTCACGGAAGCAGCACCCTGGCGGTGGGCCGTGCCGATACAGTCTGCCCCGGTATCACCACCGCCAAGGACAACAACGTGCTTACCCTCAGCGGTGATCTGACTAAATACGGACTCCTTGGCGGCGACGCGGTTGGCTGGCACCAGGTATTCCATTGCGAAGTGAACGCCAGGCAGGTCGCGCCCTGGGATAGCCAGATCACGCGGAACGGTGGCCCCGGTGGCCACGATAACCGCGTCATAGCGGCGGCGAAGTTCTTCCCAGGAGATGTCCACGCCAACATTGACTCCCGCTCGAAAGCGGGTGCCCTCAG
The DNA here is from genome assembly GCF_006716695.1 of Klugiella xanthotipulae. Taxonomy (GTDB): domain Bacteria; phylum Actinomycetota; class Actinomycetes; order Actinomycetales; family Microbacteriaceae; genus Klugiella; species Klugiella xanthotipulae. The sequence goes on along the minus strand of NZ_VFPN01000003.1, from coordinate 360,109 downwards.
CCTGCATCTGACCCAAGCGCAGATCAATGTGACGCTTCTCCATCTTGAAGTCTGGAATACCGTAGCGGAGAAGGCCGCCGATACGGTCGTCTCGCTCGTACACAGCAACCGTATGCCCTGCACGCGTAAGTTGCTGTGCAGCGGCCAAGCCAGCGGGCCCCGAACCCACCACCGCAACGGTTTTACCCGTGAGTCGTTCGGGAGGGTGCGGCTCAACCCAACCATTGCTGACAGCTTGGTCGATGATCGAAACTTCAACCTGTTTGATTGTGACGGCGGGTTGATTGATACCGAGCACGCAAGCCGACTCACAGGGCGCGGGGCATAGTCGTCCGGTGAACTCCGGAAAGTTGTTTGTCAGGTGCAGCCGCTCGATTGCAGCGCGGCCCTCACCCTGGTACATCAGGTCGTTCCACTCCGGAATGAGGTTGCCGAGTGGGCAGCCCTGATGGCAGAACGGTACGCCACAGTCCATGCAACGACCAGCCTGACGGCGCAGCTGACTTGGATCGCCCTGCTCATACACCTCCTTCCAGTCCATGAGCCGGATAGGGACGGGGCGACGGGCCGGAAGCTCTCGCTCTCGTGTTTTCAGAAACCCCTTCGGATCAGCCACCAGTCACCTCCAAAATACGAGCCCAGACGACATCTCCATCGGGGTCCAGTCCTTCGTCAACGGCCTGTTGACGGGTGTGCAAAACGGCCGCGTAGTCGCGGGGAACTACCTTCACAAACTCGTGAGATTCCAGTTCAAAATTATCGAGCATCCGTTGGGCAAGGTGCGAGCCTGTTTCAGCTACGTGAGTCTCTAAGAGGTCGCGCACGACTTCAACATCGACCTGGTCAAGCGCGGTGAGAGTAAGCTCTCCCGAGGACAGCGAATCGGTGTTCACCCTGGCCGGGTCAAGACGGTACACGTACGCTACACCGCCCGACATTCCCGCGCCAAGGTTGCGACCTGTCTCACCTAGAATCAGCGCGAGGCCTCCGGTCATGTACTCAAGTGCGTGGTCACCCACTCCCTCAACCACGGCCGTTGCTCCAGAGTTGCGTACGAGGAAACGTTCCCCCACAATTCCGCGGATGTTCAGCGATCCACTCGTGGAACCGTAGCCAATCACATTGCCCGCAATCACATTCTCCTCGGCTACGAGCATGGCGGTGGGGCTCGGTCTCACGATGATGCGTCCACCAGATAGGCCTTTGCCCACGTAATCATTGGCATCGCCCTCGAGCCGCAGTGTAATACCGGCCGGCATAAATGCCCCAAGAGATTGTCCCGCCGTGCCGTTCAGCGTCACGTTGATCGTGTCAGGGGCCAAACCCTCCTGGCCAAACCGTCGAGTAACGGCATTGCCCAACATCGTACCGACGGCACGTTCGGTATTACGGATCGGCAGCGTGATGTGCACGGGCTCACCATGCTCCAGTGCCGACTCGCTCAGCGCAATCAGCCGATTATCGAAATGCTGGTCAAGCTCGTGGTCCTGGGTGCGAGCACTGACACGCGGCTCGTACACGTCTTGCCCAATACCCGCAAGAATGGGTTCCACGTCGAGACCCGCTGCCTTCCAATGCTCGACCGCCGTGTTCGTGTTGAGTATCTCGTTATGGCCGATAGCCTCCTGGAGCGTACGGAATCCCAGCTGGGCCAGATACTCACGCACCTCTTCTGCGATGAACTCAAAAAAGTTGACCACAAACTCAGGTTTACCGCTGAAACGGCTGCGTAGCTCCGGGTTTTGTGTGGCAACACCAACGGGGCACGTATCCAGGTGACAGACGCGCATCATGATGCAGCCCTCCACGACAAGTGGGGCTGTGGCAAACCCGAACTCCTCCGCACCAAGCAGGGCTCCGATAATCACGTCACGGCCGGTCTTGAGCTGGCCGTCCACCTGCAGCACAACGCGGTCCCGCATCTTGTTGAGCATCAGAGTCTGCTGTGTCTCAGCCAAGCCCAGTTCCCAGGGCGTTCCTGCGTGCTTGAGAGAGTTCACCGGGCTGGCACCCGTACCACCGTCGTGACCGGAAACCAGGATGACATCCGATAGAGCCTTCGCAACACCGGCTGCGACCGCACCGATGCCCGACTGGCTTACCAGCTTGGTGTGGATACGGGCCCGCGGGTTAGCTCTCTTCAGATCAAAAATAAGCTGTTTGAGATCCTCGATCGAGTAGATGTCATGGTGTGGCGGAGGCGAGATCAGCCCGACTCCAGCCGTCGCATGACGGGTCCGTGCCACCCAGGGGTAGACCTTCGTGGGTGGGAGTTGCCCTCCCTCCCCTGGCTTTGCTCCCTGCGCGAGTTTGATCTGAATGTCATCTGCGTTGGTGAGATACATGCTTGTAACACCAAAGCGCCCGGAGGCGACCTGCTTAATCGCGCTGCGACGTTCAGGGTCAAGCAGCCGGTCAAGGTCCTCGCCACCCTCACCGGTATTGGATTTTGCACCCAGTCGGTTCATCGCAATGGCGAGCGTTTCGTGAGCCTCCTGGGAGATAGAACCATAGCTCATCGCCCCGGTGGAGAATCGTTTGACAATGGACGAGACCGGTTCAACCTCATCGAGTGGCACCGGAGTACGAGACTCATTAAAACGGAACATTCCACGCAGAGTCATCAACTGCTCGGACTGACCGTCCACGAGCGCGGTATATTGGCGAAAAATATCGTAGCGACGATTGCGGGTTGAGTGTTGCAACCGAAAAATCGTCTCAGGATTGAAGAGGTGAGGCGCTCCATCGCGGCGCCACTGGTATTCGCCACCGGTCTCAAGACGCTGGTGTGCCAGAGGTGCGCTGTCCTCCGGGTAGGCCTGCACATGGCGGTGGAGGTTCTCCGCCGAAATCACATCGAGTCCGATTCCGCCCAGTTTACTGGTGGTCCCCGTGAAGTAGCGCTCGATGAAGTCCTCGCTCAGGCCCAGAGCCTCAAAAGCTTGCGCACCCGCGTAGGAAGAGACGGTCGAGATGCCCATCTTGGACATGATCTTCAAGACCCCCTTACCGAGGGCCTTGATCAGATTGGCTACAGCCTTTTCCGGCGTGACACCCGTGACTCGGCCGCTACGGACCAGGTTCTCACACGTCTCCATTGCCAGGTAGGGATTGATTGCGGATGCACCGTATCCGATGAGCAAAGCTACATGGTGAACCTCACGCACGTCGCCAGCCTCAACAATCAGGCCCACCTTCATCCGGGTCGAACTGCGAATGAGGTGGTGATGGACCGCAGCCACCATGAGCAGTGATGGAATGGGAGCAAGGTCTTTGTTGGAGTCACGATCAGAGAGCACGATGAACTCCGCACCGTGATTGATGGCCGCATCAACTTCGGTGCATAGTTGAGCGAGGCGTCGTTCCATCGCATCGGTACCAGCGTCAAACCGGTACAGACCGCGCAGCGTGATCGTTCGTTCGGTGGCGACCGAATCATCAATATGTTGAAGCTTGGCAAGCTGGTCATTATCGATGACGGGAAAATCCAGAATAATCTGACGTGCATGATCAACCGAGGCCGAAAGTAAGTTGCGCTGTGGTCCTAACCCAAGACTGAGGGAGGTGACAACCTCTTCACGGATCGAATCCAGCGGCGGATTGGTTACCTGAGCAAACTGCTGCACAAAGTAGTCAAAAAGCAACCGGGGGCGTTCGGCGAGCACGGCAATCGGAGTGTCTGAACCCATCGCAGCGAGCGGTTCGGCCCCGTTCTTGGCCATCGGGGTCAGGAGAAGCCTTACCTCCTCCTCGGTGTAGCCGAAGGTTTGCTGACGGCGTGTAATCGAGGCTGGCGGGTGCACGATGTGCTCTCGCTCGGGTAACTCCGAGAGTCGGATCCGCCCCTCATTGAGCCACTCACCCCACGGCTTGAGGGAGGCGACAGATCCCTTAATCTCATCGTCTTCGATGACCCGTCCGCTTTCCGTGTCTATGAGGAACATTTTGCCGGGTTGGAGGCGCCCACGACGGACCACGCGCGCGGGGTCCACGTCAAGGACACCAGTCTCGCTACCCATCACGACAAGCCCATCATCGGTTATCAGGAATCGACCGGGGCGTAGACCGTTGCGGTCAAGTGTGGCGCCGACAAGGGTGCCATCGGTGAAGGTCAAAGCTGCCGGACCGTCCCACGGTTCCATCAGCATCGAGTGGTATTCGTAGAAATTTCTTTTATCTTGGCCGATCTCTGGCTGCTTCTCCCAGGCCTCGGGAACCATCATCATTATTGCATGTGGCAGAGAACGGCCCGACAGTGTGAGCAGTTCAAGCACCTCGTCAAAGCTAGCGGAATCACTCGCACCAGGGGTACAGATAGGCATGAGGGGTGTTAAATCGCCCAGCAGGTCTGACTCCAACTGAGACTGACGCGCTTTCATCCAGTTACGATTTCCCTCCACCGTGTTGATCTCGCCGTTGTGCGCCATCATGCGCAGAGGCTGAGCGAGCGGCCAAGACGGAAACGTATTCGTGGAATAGCGAGAGTGCACAATGGCAAACTTGGAGGCAAACCGCTCATCGCTCAGGTCAGGATAAAACGGCTCGAGCTGAAGCGTTGTTACCATGCCTTTGTACACCAGCGTCCGGGCAGAGAGAGAAATAAAATACGCGCCGAGCTCTCGCTCAACGCGCTTCCTCACCCGGAAAGTGAGCCGGTCCAGGTCGATGCCCATGAGCATGCCATCTTGACTTGCGACAAAGAATTGCTCAAATGCCGGCATCGCTTCTCGGGCCAGGGCACCAAGATTCTCCGGCACCGTTGGCACAACCCGCCAGCCGAGGATACGTAGCCCCTCCTCAACGGCAATCGCAGCGATGCGCAGCTTGATGGCGGCACGCTGAGCGTAGACCGTGGGAAGGAAAGCTACACCAACCGCGTATGAACCGCTTTCGGGGAGGTCAAAGTCAACCACCGCACGGAAAAAATCGTCAGGAATCTGGGTAAGGATACCGGCCCCATCACCCGTGCCTGCATCCGACCCAATAGCACCACGGTGTTCCAGATTTCGGAGTGCGTTGAGCGCGTTATCAATGATGTCGTGCCCAGGGGCACCGCGCAGTGTGGCTACCATCGCCAGGCCGCAGGCATCTTTCTCGGCGGCGGGGTCGTAAAGCCCTTGTTGTACGGGCATTGAGCCAACACCCAAAAATGGGTTCATCATATATTCACTACCGTCCTCACATGTCGTTGGGGTGGGACAGCGCTGGCCCGGAATATCAAGCAATTACCTCGTTCGCGCCCTCTCGGGGGCGCAAACCCGCGGCGCTGGCCAGTGCGCGCAGGCAATGACTAAGCCGGAGCGGATTCCTCGCTTGTGGCGGTCTCTTCTGCTGCAGTGTGCTGCTCGCCCGGCTCCGATTGTGAGCGGTTGAGGGAGTAGTACGCGTTTTCGTCTTCCGATGATACAACAGCCCGGGCAAAACTCGGACGATAAACGCTCGGCTCAACACCTGTGTGACGTCGTCGCTGAACGATGAAGAGCACCAGACCCAGCAGGATAGCCAGCAGGGCTGTCCAGAGGTTGACGCGAATCCCAAGGAAGACTTCGCTGGGGTCCAAACGAATCGACTCAATCGCAGCGCGACCAATGCCATACCAGACGAGGTAAAGAGCGAGCGTCTCGCCCCAGTGGGTGCGCAATCTACGCTCCACATAAAGGATGACGACTACGCCAAGTAGGTTCCAGATAATTTCATACAGAAATGTCGGGTGGAACAGCGTCCCTTCGGCAAGTCCCAGGGGGAAGGCCGGGTTGGAGGACTCAATCTCAAGACCCCAGGGCAGCGTCGTTGGGGTGCCAAAGATCTCATGATTGAACCAGTTGCCTAGACGTCCGAAAGCCTGCGCTAGGAGCAGACCGGGGACCAGCGCATCCGCAAAGGAAAGAAAACGTATGCCCGTGAATTTGCACGCAATGAGTGCGCCGACAGCGCCGCCCAGAAGGGCACCGAAGATTGCGATTCCGCCCTGGTTAACAGCAACCACGTTCCAGAAGTTTGCCCCCTCGTAAAAATAATCGTTGGGGTGTGTGAGTACGTGGTAGGCACGCGCACCGACAATGCCTAAGATCACCGTCCAAAATGCAAAATCAAGCACCACCCAGGGTTCACCGCCACGTCGGGTAAGTCGTCGGTTAGTGAGGAGAATCGCCGCCACAATACCCACCATGATGCAGAGCGCGTAGATGTGGATACGGAGACCAGCTATCGCAAAATAACTCACGTCAGGGCTGGGGATGCTCACGGGCAAGATCACCAAAAACTTCTCTCTCTTAAGCGGTTACTCGGGGGTGCAGTTGATTCTAGACCGAGGCACCGGCTGCAAGCGAGGCTGCCACGTCGGCAACCGCGCTCACTCCCCCGTCTGCAAGAGCGCGAACCAGGGCCGAGCCCACAATCGCGCCGTCAGCGTAGCTGAGGATTTCGGAAACGTGCTGCCCCGTAGAAATCCCGAGACCAACACACGCATATTCGGCTCCTACATTCCGGAGCCGACTCACGAGTTTCTGGGCGGCGTCGTCAATATCGTTTCGTGTGCCGGTGACCCCCATTGTCGAAACCGTATACACAAAGCCGCGACTTGACGCCACAGCTTGTCGCAGACGTTCATCCGTTGAGGAGGGCGCGGCTAGAAAAACACGGTCGAGACCGGTACGGTCCGATTCGGCCAGCCACTCGGCACCCTCGTCAGGAATAAGGTCAGGCGTGATCAGCCCGGCTCCACCCGCAGCGAGGAGGTCGTCGGCGAAACGCCCAACACCGTATTGCATGACGGGGTTCCAGTAGGTCATCACCAAGACGGGGGCATCAACACGTTGCTGGATTTCGCGAACGGCGGTAAACCCGTCCCTGAGTCGGAAACCGTTCTCACGGGCGCGCACGGTAGCAGCTTGAATAACGGGGCCATCCATCACGGGGTCAGAGTACGGCAAACCAAGTTCAAGGATATCGACGCCATTCTCGACGATAGCGCAGGCGGCGTCAATGCTCACCTCGAGCGAGGGGAAACCCACGGGCAGGTAGCCGATGAGCGCACCCGAACCAGCATCCCGTCGTGTGCGAATGACTTGTTCTACTGCTGAGCTCACGGGGCAATTTCTCCATCTAGAAGGTCGAAGTAGGCCGCAGCGGTTTCCATATCTTTATCGCCCCGGCCGCTGAGGCTGACCAGAATCGTGCTCTCTGGCCCACGCTCGCGGCCCAGTGTGAGCGCGCCCGCGAGGGCATGAGCCGACTCAATAGCGGGGATAATGCCCTCAGTTCGTGAGAGCAGGCGGAGAGCGTGCATGGCCTCCGCATCGGTGACGCTTCGATAGGTGGCGCGGTGAATATCAGCCAGCCAGGCGTGCTCCGGGCCAACACCCGGGTAGTCTAAGCCAGCTGAGATTGAGTGAGAGTCACGTGTCTGACCGTCTTCGTCCTGAAGCATCAGGCTGCGAGCACCGTGTAAAACGCCCGGGCGACCCATCCCGATGGTGGCCGAGTGCCTCGGTGTATCAATTCCTTCGCCCGCCGCCTCGAATCCGTATAAAGCGACAGAGGGGTCGTCAAGAAAAGCGTGGAAGATTCCGATGGCGTTGGATCCACCGCCGACACATGCGGCAACAACATCCGGCAGCTCACCCGTCAAGCTCAGAACCTGTGCGCGAGCTTCTTCTCCGATGATTTTCTGAAAATCGCGAACCATCGCGGGGAAAGGGTGTGGACCGGCAACAGTGCCAAAAATGTAGTTGGTGTGCTCGACGTTGGTCACCCAGTCACGCATAGCCTCATTAATCGCGTCCTTGAGGGTGCGCGAACCGGCTGTGACGGGGATCACCTCGGCACCCAGGAGGCGCATCCGGGCCACGTTGAGAGCCTGGCGTTCGGTGTCAACCTCCCCCATGTACACCACGCAGTCCAGGCCGAAGAGCGCAGCAGCGGTGGCCGTAGCAACACCGTGCTGGCCAGCGCCGGTTTCAGCAATTACCCGCGTCTTGCCAATACGCCGCGTCAGCAGCGCTTGGCCGAGAACGTTATTGATTTTATGGGAACCCGTGTGGTTGAGATCCTCGCGTTTGAGGATGATACGAGCACCACCAGCGTGCTCGGCAAACCGAGGAACCTCGGTAATAATTGAGGGGCGACCCGTATAGGTTCGGTGTAACTCAGTAAGTTCGGAAGCAAATGCCGGATCTTTCCGAGCTTCCGTGTAGGCAGCACTCAATTCATCCAAGGCGGCCACGAGCGACTCGGGAACAAATCGTCCACCGAAATCACCGAAGTAGGGCCCCTCTTCATCTCTTAAGCTCATGTGCTATACCGCCAAAAAATGGGCCAGGGTCGCCAAGGGATCACCAGTCACCAGTGCTTCGCCGACCAAAACGGCATCCGCGCCATCGCGACGGTAATGAGCTACATCGTCGGCTGAGTGCACAGCAGACTCGGCTACCCGTACTACACCCGAGGGAATCTGATCGGCGATGCGGCCAAAGAGATCCCGGTCCAGCTCGAAGGTGGAGAGGTTTCGAGCGTTAACGCCCACGATGCTGGCGCCGATATCGAGCGCACGCGAGACCTCGTCAGCATCGTGAGTCTCAACGAGTGCAGCCATGCCGAGCTCCCGGATAAGAGCGTATAGCTCCTGCAAGAGGGGCTGTTCAAGCGCCGCGACGATGAGGAGAACCATATCTGCCCCCGCGGCACGCGCTTCAAATACCTGATAGGGATCGGCGATAAAGTCTTTGCGTAGCACAGGGAGGCTGATCGCTTGGCGAACGGCCTCCAGGTCGGCCAGTGATCCACCGAACTTGCGTTGTTCCGTGAGAACGCTTACGGCGCTCGCCCCGCCGTCTTCGTACAGGGCGGCAAGCGCAGCCGGATCCGGGATATCGGCAAGGGCACCACGGGATGGACTCGCCCGCTTGACCTCGGCAATAATCTTGACTCTCTCCCCGGGCTGTAGGAACGCAAGAGCATCAAGAGCTGGAGCCTGCTCGTGCGCAGCGGCCTCAACGATACTGAGGGGGCGCTGCGCACGGCGAGCGGCCGCGTCTTCTAACGAGCCTGCCAATAAGGAATTCAGCACTTTAGTTATGTGCCTTAGCGACGTACTTGGGGCCGTTGACACCGTATCCAGCTTTGGACATGATGAAGCCCACCAGTGGACCCACAACAACCAGGCCAGCGCATGCCAAGACGATCATCGGCTGATGCATAAAGAATGCAACCGTACCGGCAGCCATTCCAATCAGCATCAGGACAACCGCGGTCCATGCTGCGGGTGAGTCTCCGTGGCCGGGTTCTTCGTGTTCGATACTCATGAATCTCCTAACGAAATGTACGCACCCGAGTCTATCGGGACGCAGGGGGCCTTTGCATGTTTACCACGCTGTCGCGGCTACGCAGAGGTATGCGAACCTGGTTCAGTGGGATTTGTTTTTCTGCGAATATTACCTGTAATGGGAACAATCAGTGAAGGAGAGGCCAATAGAAGCGAAGGGGCAAGCAGCTTACCGCACTAGGCGGGGCCTGAGCCTCAGTGGTAAAGAATCCTCCACTAGAAGAGAGTTCAGGAGTTGTTTGTAAGGAGGAAACGCCTGACGCCGAGTTGCTTGGCGATTGAGATAACGGCAACGGCTCGTTCGTTGGGCTATCGTCTCGAATACCTTCCAGAAGCATCGCCGCGGCGCGCTGGTTCCCGTACGTCTTTCTGGACGGCATGACGGAGTGTCGCCAACGATCGTCTGTCATCCAGGAAACGACCGGTTCTGACGTCGCGACGCTCAGAGTCTTGACCGTTTCACCAACCCGACCTGGATCGAAACCACTATCGGTACGGTAGAGTTCCGGCTCAGTGTTCCATCACGGCTCGCATCCACGCTGCAATTAGCGTGGTCGCGGTCGTCAACGCTTCTCGCTCAGGACGGTTCAGGAATGCATGATGTGTTCCCGGGAGTACGTGGTGCTGCACATCGACACCGGAGCGGATCAGCTCGGCGGCGAAGAGGTCGCCGGAGGCGCGCATGTTATCGTGCTCTGCATTGATGACAAGGGTGCTGGGGAAGCCGTAAATGTCGTGACCGCCGGGGAACCCAAGTCGGTCATCGAGCCCGAGTCGTGAACCGACGTAGTTGTGATTCGCGGCGTCGAGCGCCAGCGGTGCATGGGTGATGCGGCGGTGGCCCCGGGATCGGCCTAGACCATCGCTGGTTCGGGGGTGCCGTCCGTGAAAGGGGTCTTGGTAGCAGCGCCGTGAAAACGAGCCTTAGGCGGTTGGGTTGGGTCGGTTGCTGGTGTGGTGGCGGTAGTAGGTGGCGCGTGACCACCCGACGAGGCGTGCGGCGTCGGTGACGGTGCGACCGGCGGCGCGGGCTTGGTCGACGATGGCGAGCTTGGCTGCGACGTCGTCGGGGTCGAGGGGTGGTCGCCCGAACTTCGTGCCTGCTGCTTGGGCGGCGGTGACGCCGGCGCGGACGCGTTCGGTGATGAGCTCGCGCTCGTACTCGGCCAGGGTCGCCAGCATCCCGAGCAGCAGACGGCCGTTCGTGGTTGCGGGGTCGATGCCGTCGCTGATCGAGCGGACCCCGACCCCGCGGGTGCGCATGAGCTCGACGGTGGCCAGGACGTCGAGCAGGGATCGGCCGAGTCGGTCGATGCGCCACACCACGACGGTGTCGCCCTTGCCCGCGTACTCGAGGAGTCGGCTCATCCCTGGCCGGCCCGTCGCGGCCCGGGCGCCCGAGGTGACGTCGGCGTAGACGTCGCGCCGGGCGACCCCGGCGGCGAGGAGGGCGTCGACCTGGAGTCGGTCGTCTTGGTCGTTCGTGCTCACCCGCGTGTACCCCAGCAGTCTCATGCCCCGAATCGTCTCACAAAACTCCATCAGCCAACTTTCGGAGACAAGCGACCATGAGATGACTTTCTGAGACATTCGCCGATGACAGCATCTCGCGGTTCTCGTCGTCGAGCTCGTGGGCCTGTCGGGCGTCTCGGAAACCTACTCTTTTTCGAGACGACGCACGAAGTTCGATCACGCACCCTTGATGGTCATCGACGTCCAGGTGGCTACTGGTGGGATGTCGGGGGATACCTGTACGTTGGTGATCACCATCACAGACCCGCAGGAGGAACACATGTCCGACCCCCGCGCTTTCGTCAGCTTCGACTTCGACAACAACGCCGTTGAGAAGATCCTTTTCGCCGGTCAGGCGAAGACCGATTCACCCACGCCATTCACGATCGAGGACTGGTCGAGCAAGAGCGACCTTCCGCAGAACGAGTGGGAAGCTCTTATTGAAACAAAAATGTCCAGGACGCACATGTGCATCGTCTTGGTCGGCGAGTCCATGGCAAGTGCTACCGGCGTCGCTAAAGAGATCGCGATGGCCAAAGCCAACAACGTCCCCGTGTTCGGGGTCTACGTCGGTGGAGCGGGAACAAGTTCGACGCTTCCGACAGGGCTTGCGCGGAGCCGAACCATCGCCTGGACTTGGGCAGGCATCGCTGCAGCTGTCACCCAGATGATGGGTGAGGGTAAGAACGCATGAAACGTGCTCTATTGGTCGGAATCGACTACTACCAGGACGTCGGTCCGCTTTTTGGGTGCGTCAATGATGCCTCCTCGCTACATCCTTTGCTTGCTCGCAACGAAGATGACAGCCCGAACCTCGAGTGTCGCCTCCTCGCGGCGCGAGACGCGAATGGTCCAGTGACCCGGGACCAACTCCTGGGCGGGCTCGACGAACTACTGGCCAGTGGTCCCGCATTTGCTCTTTTCTACTTCGCCGGGCACGGTTCGCCGCGCAACGGTGACGTTACACTGGTGACCTCGGATGCGACTGAGCAGACGCCTGGGGTCGCGTTCGCTGAAGTTCTCGCCAAGATCAGCCAGTGTGCGCCACATACGGAGATTCTGGTGATCCTCGACTGCTGCTTCTCAGGGGGCGCGGGAACTATCGAGAGCCTGAACAATGGCCTGGCGAACTTGCGCAAGGGGCTCACTGTGTTGACTGCAAGCCGTGATGACCAGCCATCCGCAGAGGCCGGGGGGCGAGGCATGTTCTCAACCTACCTCGAAGGCGCACTCGAAGCTGGTGCCGCAGATGTCCTCGGACACGTGAACGTCTCAGGCCTCTACGCTTACCTGTCGGAGTCGTTCGGAGCCTGGGAGCAACGACCAACGTTCAAGGCGAACATTGATCGACTGCATGACATCCGCAAGTGTGAACCCCGAGTCCCATTGCCTACTCTGCGGAAGCTAACTGAGTGGTTTCCCAATCCCGAGGATGACTACTCTCTCGACCCCTCGTATGAGCCGACAGCCGAACCCGAGGATCTTGCGCATGAAGACATCTTTGCGGGTCTCCAAAAATACCGGGCTTGCCGGCTTGTCGAACCGGTTGACGAAGATCATTTGTACTACGCTGCAATGAACTCGAAAGGGTGTCGGCTCACTGCGCTGGGGAAGCACTACTGGCATATGGTCAAGGAAGGGCGGATATGACGCGTATTGGGATTACAGGCCATCAGGACATCCCCGCTGATGCTCTCGACTTCATCGTTGATGGTATCCGAGCGGTGCTCAGTACGCACGAGGAAGTGACCGGGTACAGCTGTCTCGCGGCCGGAGCCGACCAGTTGTTTGCAGTCGAAATTCTTCGCACTGGAGGCCAGTTGCACGTGGTGGTCCCTTGCACGGATTACGACACCACCTTCAATGATCGCGAGCTGGAGGAGTACCACGGGCTGTTTGCCTCAGCGGTCGACACAACTCGCCTTCCTTACCCGGCTCCTAGCGAGCAGGCCTATGACGCGGCAGGCCGGTACATCGTCGAGAACGTTGATCTGATGGTTGCCGTCTGGGACGGTGAACCTGCCCGCGGACAAGGTGGGACCGGTGACGTCGTAGCCTATGCCCGCGAACTAGGGGTTGAGGTGCGAGTCGTTTGGCCGCAAGGAGTCCGTAGAGACCCGGCGTCGTAGATCAAGCATCTACTGGGTGACCGGATCCGTTCCGCGTAGGGGCCGTAGCCCGTTGAAGGGTGGGGTGGTGAAGGCGTAGCGGCCGAGCATGTTGATGTGGGTGTCCACGAGCGGGGAGAGTCGGGCGAGGTCAGCGTCGGAGATCTCGCGTCCCTCGGTACGCAACGCAGTCACGGCGGCGTCGATGTAGGTGGTGTTCCAGACGACGACGGCGTTGACGACCAGTCCGAGTGCGCCGAGTTGGTCTTCCTGGTCGTCGCGGTAGCGCTGGTAGATCTGTCCGCGGCGGCCGTGGAAGATGGCTCGCACGAGCCTGTGGCGGGACTCATGGACGGTGAGTTGGTGGCCGATGCTGCGCCGGTGGGTTTCGTCGACGGGGTCGCACATGGTCAGTAGATGCTCGGTCTTGGCGATTCTCCCGTACTCGATGATGGCCGCCCCGAGCGGGGTTGGACGACCGTCACGGGCGAGCATGCGCAGGAGGTCGTAGGCGCGCACAGCGCCGGTGACAAGGGAGCCGGCCACGCGAAGCATCTCCGGCCAGTGGCGCCGGATCTTGTCCAGGTCGATCTTGTTGCGAGCGAGATCGTTCAGGGGACCGTAGTCGCTCGGGGTCCGTCCCGGTGGGTTTGCCCGCCACAGGCGGGCGTCGGAGACGTCGGCGATGCGCGGGGAGAACTTGTAGCCCAGGAGGCGGAAGATGCCGAAGACCATGTCGGAGTAGGAGGCGGTATCTGAAGCGATCATCTCGGGTTTGGGGCCGCCGTCCAGATTGAGCACCGTGTCCAGGACGTGCAGTGAGTCGCGCATCGTGCCGGGCACGACGACGGCCCCGACCCCGGCGACCTGGTCGTTGACCGCGTTGAACCACGTCAGGCCGTGCCCACGACCGAAGTACTTCGGGTTCGGACCCGCGTTGATCGTGCGAACCGGGACAGTGAACCTCAGACCGTCCACCGAGACAAGCAGACCATCCCCCCAGGAGCGCGTGATCGGGATTGCCCCTTGCGCTTCGATCAGGATCGCGTTGGCCGCCGCGTGAGTCTCGCTGCGCAGATAGTTCTGGTCGACGTGCCCGAGCCGGTCCCTGCCCAGGGCGGGGCTGGTCTCGGAAACCACCGGTGTCAGGCCGACGTTGCACGCTTCGGCGACCAGCAGCGCGGCGACCGACACCGCGAGATCCTTGACCCTGGTCCCGGCGCCGGACAGGTGGGTGTAGGCGTCCAGGAACCCGGTCCAGCCGTGCACTTCAAGCAGCAGCTCAGGTAGATCGACCTCGGGCAACATGCCGGCGACCCGTCGACGGAGCTCGTGCAACGAGGCGGGCACCTCGATCGCGTCGAGGCGGTCCATTGACAGTCGTGCCCGGTCGTCCTCGCCGATCTCTACCCGAACTGGCCCTTGGCCACCGGTGACCGACAGCCCGTCCGCCAGCGTGAGCCAGGCGGCATCCAAGCTCGCGGTGACGTCGGCGAGGTGCTCATCGACCGGCATGTCCAGGCCCAGACCGGTCAACGCCTGAGTGCGAACCTCATCCCAGCGTGGGCCTTCTAGGAGCTGGGCCCGCGGGTCGGCCCACCGCACCGACGGCTCGGCAAACACGTCGCGGCGGCGCAGCGCCGCGCGCAGCTGCTCAAGTACGCACAACACCCACGCATCACGGTCGACGTCCTGTCCGCCCTCACCCGTGAAGACCAGTCGCTGCCACCCGGGCGACACCAGCGAGGTATCCACCTCCTCGCGACGCACCCGCCGCCGCTGTCGCATCCCACCCAAGCCCTGCGCCGCCGCCAGCACAGCGGCGCCCTCAGCCGTAGCCAGCAAGGGCAGTGCCGCACCCAGCAACGGCAAGAACGGCGCGACCGTGCGGTACCGACGTGACATCTGCTCGCGTAGCTCAGACTGCTCACCCACCTCGGCAGGAACCAGCTCGCCGACCTTCGCTGCCGCAGCCGCGATCTGCTCGCGCGGAGCGACCTGCTCCAAAGCCGCCCACACTGCCTCCACGTCGAGCACGATGTTCTCGTCGTCGGCGTCCAGAACATCGACCAGTGCCCGACTCACCCGCGCCAGCACCGTCGACGCCTTCTCCAGCTCCGGCATACGCTTGGCCCGGTCCTCAGCGACCGCCCGCCGCGACGGATTGACTACCCGCCGAGTGATCAGCACATCGAACAGGTCCAGCGCGTCATCCACAGCCCGGCTCTCCAGCGACCACACCGCAGCCACCAACGTCGCAGTACGTCGCGGCTCTGCCAAGCGCCGCAACCGTTGCGACTTGGCCTTAAGCCCGTACCGGGCCAGGACCTGCAACCTCGACGCCGGCACGCCAGAGACGTCAACCGCACCAGCCCCCAGCGCCCGCACCGCCTGCACACGCGCAAGCGCACGGTCCATCTCCTTGCCCGACGTACGCGTCGGCGAGGTACGAAGCCGCTCCAGCTCACTACTTCGCTCCCCAGCACCCACCACCAACAACCCGCGCAACCGCGACCCCATCGACGGGTCCACCAAGTCCGCTGCATCAGCCAGATGCTCGTACAGACGGGTGTGAGCGGCCTCGCGAGACTGCTGGACGACCCGGACCAACGTCGTCACCCCAGGCAACAACACCCGGCGTCGGCGCAGCCAGGCTGTCGCCCGGTCGAACAGCGCATGAGGACCCTCCCCGTGTGTCCAGGCCCGCGCCTCGACGAACACCCTCAGCTCGCTAGCCAGCTCCTCACCCAGATCACGGAACCCATACACCCGGCGGATCTCCCGCGCATGCACACGCGCAGTCGCCTCCCGCTCCGAATACCCCTTGATCACCGACGGATCAACAACATCGAGCTGCCCAGCCACGAAGTCCAACACCGCCGTCGGAACCTCCAGAGGGTCAACCAGAAACGTGCCCAGGAACCGCACCGTTCCCAACTGCACCGCGAACCCCAACCGATTCTGCTCACCGCGGTGTCGCCCGACCAGCGCCAGGTCCGCGTCATCAAGGAAGAAGAAGCGCTCCAGCTCCGACCGCGACGGATCACCCACGAACCGTCCGAAAGCCGCAGCCTGCTCATCACTCAGAAACTCCACCGGCATGACAGTCACCCTACCCAGACAACCCACCAACCAGGCTAAACGCTCGTTTTCACGCCGCTGCTACCAAGACCCCTGAAAGAAACCGTACGCGAGGACGGCCCCGACGGCGCCGGTCCCCTCTTCGAGCGCACGGAGATTCGCTGCGGCAGCGAGGCATGCGCCCGCGCTTGCGCCACCCAGGACCACGCCATCCGGCGACTCAGCACCTACCTCCCGGTGGGCGTCGAGCACATCATCCAGCGCGAGTGGGTACCTTCCTCGGGTGCGTCCAGCCCACGACCTCACCCACGGCATCCCCGGAGGCGGCGCAAGACGATAGTCCACCGTCGCGACGGTGATCCCCTGTCGCGCGAGCGCCTCGCCGACTGCGTGGGCCTCCGGCTGATCGAGGCCGCCGCG
Organism: Klugiella xanthotipulae; assembly: GCF_006716695.1. Lineage (GTDB taxonomy): Bacteria > Actinomycetota > Actinomycetes > Actinomycetales > Microbacteriaceae > Klugiella > Klugiella xanthotipulae. The sequence continues at coordinate 343,666 of NZ_VFPN01000003.1, read as the reverse complement.
AAAGAAGCCACCACCGTGCAGCCAGAGGAGAGTTGGTCGGGGAACGTTTGAAACGCTTGGTGGGCGATACCACCGGACGGGAACGCGTTGCGCTATCTCTGACATAGTGGGAGGCCTCTACGTCCGCCGCGATCGCGCGGTACCAACCAGCCCCACGATAAGACCGTCGATGAAGAGTATAACGGAAAGAGCGGTGACGACCAGGAGTCCGAGCACCGAAGGCACGTCGCCTACCTGCTGTTCATCGATCCAGGTTCCCAACGCAGTGCCACAGATGATCAGCAGAGCCGCCGAGATAGCGCCGATCCCAGCGATGACCCATCCCCAAACCATTCTGAGCATGACTCCACTCTCGCAGGGTTGAATCCGAGTCTTCTGGGAGCGCCAGAAAGGATCGTTTCCCGGACGTACCCAACATGATGCGGGTTCCATCCACAGGACGAGGAACCGCTCACCCCTGCGGTTGAGAACTGAAAAGATCGGGTCCCCAGTATGCTTACTCGGGAGAAGCCATGAGGTCTGGTCATCCTAGACAGCCGTGCACATGCCACCAGGTATGCGAGGGCGGCCGCGAGTTGGCTGATCATCCATTTGTCAGCGTCTTGGTGGGCGCAGCTCACCGCCGCGGTCGCGTTCAACGGCTATGGCCGAGTTACCGCTCATCGGTGCGAGGCGGGTGGAATTGACGACGTTGAGCATCGACTTGGAGGACTTATGGCGCAGGATGATAACTTTCTCGAGGTGATCGCTGCTGAGGTGGCACATGATCCGCAGAATATGGCGCTGCGAGAGGACTTCATCACGCTGCTGCTGCAGCACGATGTAGATCGTGCGGCCCAGGAGGTGACGGCCTTCGAGGCGCATGGTGGCGATCCGGCGCGCGTGGGTCTGCTGCGGGCTCGCGTGATGGCAACTCGGTTGCGTGGGGCGACGTCGGCACCGCCTGGACCCGTCGAGCCTGACCCTGCGTCGGTGGTGGCACCAGCAGCGCACGATCTGGTGGATGACGACCTCGACCAGGAGGACGACCTCGACCACCCCGCACTGTGGGATGCTGAACGCCCGACCGTCACCCTATCTGACGTCGCAGGCCTCGCTGACGTCAAGCAGCATCTGGATTCGACATTCCTCGCTCCGCTGCGTAACCCGGAACTCGCCGCTGCCTTCGGCCAGAAGCCTGGTGGTTCGTTGCTGATGTACGGCCCACCGGGCTGCGGGAAGACCTTCATCGCCAAGGCGATCGCTGGTGACCTGGGCGCCTCCTTCATCCACGTGACGCTCGCGGACCTGCTGAGCAAGTGGATCGGGGACAGCGAGAAGGCGATCCAGAGCGTGTTCCGAGACGCGCGCGCCGCGGGGACTTGCGTGATCTTCTTCGACGAGTTCGACGCCCTCGGTGGTCGGCGCACCTCCGGCAGCGGGTCGCAGTGGACGCGCATGGTCGTGACCCAGCTGCTTGAAGAACTCGACGGGGTCACCAGCAACAACGACGGCGTCTACTTCCTGGCGGCCACCAACCGGCCGTGGGACATCGACCCGGCGCTGCGGCGTCCAGGACGCATCGACAAGACCGTGCTCGTGCTGCCGCCGGACGCGGTCGCACGCGCCGCCATCTTGCAGGGCGACCTTGAGGGCAAGCCCGCCGACGGCGTCGACGTCACCAAAGTCGCCGCAGCGACCGAGGGATTCTCCGGCGCTGACATTTCACAGGTAGCCACCATCGCGTTGCAGCAGTCGTTGACCGCATCGATGAGCGCGGGCGCAATCGTGCCGGTCACCACCCAAGCGCTGCTCGATGCGGCGGCCAGTCTCACCCCGTCGACAACCTCGTGGTTTGACCAGATCACCCCGGTGCTCGACTACGGCATCGACGACGGCACCTTCGCCCAGCTTCGCGCCTACCGTGTGAAGAACGGCATGCGATGAACGAGCCGCGCGACATCGAACGGGCAGCGATTGAACACGACCGCGACCTCGCATGGGCGCTGTTCGAGGCCCAGCCCAAGCACCCGAGAATCCCGCAACTCACCCAGAGCGTCCTTGCTCGCGTTCCCGAGTTCACCGGCATGATCATCCTGCTGGCCAGGCATCGAAAGGCATGTGGAGAGAAAGACGAGGCCCGCCAACTACTTCAGGAGCTGATCGGGCAGCGCGACCGTCAGTACCTCAACGCCCTGCGCGACCTACGAGACCTCGAATACTCCGAAGGTCGCTACGTCGAGTGCCTGCGACTGGCACAGCTGGTCCTGCAGGAGGACCCGGAGAGCGACTGGGAAGATTTCATTGATCTCGGTGCCGCAATGGTCTTTCCGATAGATCCTGAGACTGGCTGGGCGTTGATCGATGATGCCGTCGAGATGTGCGCCCGCACCGACCCCGATAACTACGCCACCGCGCTCGGGCTACGTGCTGCACATTTCCTTGCCTTCGGCGTCCCGCCGGACCGGTTCCTCGTGGCAGCGGAGCAGGCGATCGAGGCAGACCCGACCCAGTCGGTGATTGCGACGGCCTTGGCCTACGCGTATTTGTACAGTTACCGCCTTGAGGATGCGTCCGAGATTCTCTCACGCGTGCTTCGCGAAGACCCCACCGACGAGTTCGCTCAAGCCGCGATGTCCGTGGCCAAGGCGATGTTGGCCCCACTTGAGAGTGGTGCCGGGACGATGGATGACCTGCGCAGTGCTGGCGCAGGTGAGATCGCGTGGCGCATCCTGCGGGACAAATCATTCGGCACCAGTGTCGACGAAGCGCTCCTAGCGCTAGAGGCCGTGATGCCGGACGACCTCGCCCAGTCGCTGCGTCCACCGTTGAGTCGGGAGGAAGCCCGGGAGAGCCGCGGGGAAGATAAGGTCATCGCCTGGCACGATGGTCAGGTGCCCGGTACCGGCGAACTGTGGGGCCAGGGGTGGCCTTTCCGCCTAATGACCGCCGCTGAGATCGGTGAGATGGACGAGGCGATTGAGCAACACCCTCAGGACTGGCCGCAGTGGAAAAACGAGAGCGAGTACTACCAACAAATCTTCACCGACGACGCCGGGGCGTACCTCATCGAGGGCCCCGGCGGGCGGTTGTATCGTCGCGGCACCCGGGAGGCAGACCAGGAGATAGCGGCGAGCCTGTCCGACTGGCTCTGGGACCGCGTCGCCGCCTTCGGCGGACACGACCCCCGGCCCGGCCGGGCCGGTCGCATGCGCTAGAGCACCCCACCGAGCAGAAGTGTTCTCGACGACGTGGAGGCGATGCCTCAGCTCTGGATATCGGCACCTCAGGTGACAGGATGTGTGCATGTCTGAAACGCCAGCCACTCTCTTCGCATTTCGCGATGACACTGGCCGCGAGGAGGTCCTGCCGATCAACCATCCCGACACCGGTTTTCGGCAGTTCACACGCTTTGTCAAGGAAGCCGCCGCTCAGGAGTACTCAGTCGAGAAGACGGAGACCGGCGAGCGGTTGACGATTGAGCCGGGTAGAGGCCTCATGACTCGCTTCAGCGGGCCGGACTCGTCGATCACGGAATACCTGATTGACGAGAGGCCTAGGCTGATCGGGAGCGCGCGCACGTTCCTCAAGGGGGGGATGCACGGCGCTCAACCGGCTCGCCGCAGGTCTCAGACCTTGGCTCCGCGACCCCGCTGATCTGGAGTTCTCGCCCGAGGAGCGGGGCACCGCTCGGGCCCGGGCCGTTCAGACCGAAGCGGAAGCGATCCATTGAGGTCATGGGCATCTGGGAAGTATGCGGCCATGTTGACGACACGATGAACCCGCCGAACGGGCACTACGTCATTCTTCGATGGTCACGCCGTTGACGATGTCAACGATCTGGAACGACGGGCTGTACTCAGGGTGCTCATACCCTTTCTCGGCCTCGAACAAGTCTCGGCACCGCCAGGCGCGTCCAAAGGTGCACTGTGGGTGCGCGCCAATCCACGCCTCGATGCCGTCGCAGAGAACTACTCGTAGCACCGCGATGCCGGTTGACCGCGAAACGCGCGGCCTGCACTGGTCACAGCAAGATGTTCGAGAACAGGCGCCGCTCCAGCAGCTCTAGCTCCGACTCGTCGTTGACGAACCCAATCCGCCAGCGCTGGGCGACGAGGAAGACGCCTGCCTCCCACTCGGCGCGCTCTCTCAAACCGGTGACCCACTCGGTGTCGTTCCCCGAGACCACTACTTGGACGCCCTTACGGACGAGTGCGACGATGACGTCGTTCGTCGTCTCGCCGGGGACGGCGCCGGAGAGCAGGAGTCGTTCGAGTCGAGGCAGTTCCATCAGGAACGAACAGTCCTCTCCGTCCAGGTTGAGTTCCAACCGTCGTACCGGGAGAGTGGCTAGCTGGGTGAGGTCGGCGTTGTGTGTCGTCCCGTTCAGATGCAGCTCGGTCAGCTCTGTCAGTCCCAGCAGAGGTGCCACGCTGAGCAGGCCGGGCTCGGCCTGCGCGGCGGCCCAGAGTGTCGTTAACCCGGTGCACTCGGCCAGCGGCGACAGGTCCGCTGGACCGCAAAACCCCACCTTCAAGCTGGTCAAACCGCTCACGGCACCGATGCCCTCGATGGATGAGGCGAACCCGAGATCGAGGCGCCACGGTGCCTGTCGGAACATCGTCGCTGCGAAGTCGCGCCGGTCGAACCGCCCCCAGGCCTTGTGCAGCTCGTCGAGGACCTTGTCGGGATAGCTCTCGCAGGCGTACTGGCCAAGCACCTCCAGCGCCTGCGGTGTGGCGATCTGACCGAGGGCCCGGATGGCGGCAAGGCGAGCCGTCGCCTTCTGTTTCTCGTACGGCGCCAGCACACCTAGGTCACCGTCGCCGTGCGTGCTCAGCCAGGCCTTGACCTCGGAGATTCGCTGCGGCGCGTCCGGCTGCGCCACCTGCGGAGCGGGCGCGGCTGTTGCGCTGCGACCAGCTGCTCTGTGCCTGGCAGCGCTACGACGGATCGTCGCCAGGTGCGTCTCGGACCAGTCCAGGTGGGCGAGCCTGCCAGCGACCCGGTCCACCACCTCGATGTCCGCACGAGCGGCCAGTGTCAACAACGCAAGGGTCGTCGTGTCCACTCTCAAGACGGCGACCAACCTCGCAAGGGTGGGGTCCATCCCCGGAACAGGGGACGAGTCCAAACCGAGGGTGCTGGCCATGCTCGAGTCGTCGATCAGCGCTAGCGCGGCAGCCTCGAGGTCAGGGGCCGCCGGCATCTTGGCGATACCTTTGATGAGGTTCGGATAGTTCACGTAGCGCGACACCTTGGCGGTGAAGTCGGCAGCCGTAGCAGGCCCGACATGCCGGGCGAGAGCGGCCTCGATGGGGTCGTCGGTCATGACCAGTTCTCCAGTGTCGTCGTCGATTCATGGCGCAATTGGCTGCCCCCGCCACTCGGGGTGGTAATGCAGTGTAGCAGTGTGGATGTCGCAGGTAGCGAACTTGCTGTTAGCGAACGGCTTGATGTACGCCGCTCTGCTCACAGAACGGGGTGTTACCTACCTGCAGGGGTCGGTACCCGGTCGGGCCGAACTGGGCGATTTCGCCTTCAATATCGGCCTCGATGGCTTCGAAGAGGTTGATGTTCCCGCTGTGCGCCGGGAAGATGCGGGCTAGTTCTACTGTCCAGGGACATTGATTGAACCACTGCAGTCGTTGACGAATAGGTGAGGGCCTCCGGTTCACAGTGGTGTTACTGACACAAAGACTGAAACCAGGGCCCATATGCCGGACCGTTCCTCTCGCCCGCATCAATCCCCAACGAAAACCTCGCCGGTTGGTGGGCAAAATCGTTCATTGACGGTGGAAGCAGAGCCTGGGAGCGATGGGATCGCGGGGAAAGTCAGGCTACCAGCTTCACTGGCTCCACCGATAAACTCCACGCATGAGCGACGCCTGCCACACCCCGGAGATCACGGTCAAGAAGCCCCACTCCTACAGGCTACAAATAAACGGCAAGACCGAACGATTCCATCGCACCACGGGGCGAGGGCTGGACATTCAAACGCTTCTATGCCGGCGAATCAGCACGCCTCATCGGGCTAGCAGCGTGGCTCCACGAATACAATCGTCACAGACCCTAATACCGCTATCGGAGACAAGTCGCCAATCACACGGTCAACCAACCTCCCTGGACATCACACCTAGGCATCCACTCGGCCTTAGTTTTCCGTAGGATCCACTCCCCGACTCATTCGGTCCCATTCGGAAATCCGATCCTCCGGCTCAGACGCATCAACATCCACCCCGGGACCTGACGCTTCAATCACGACCGTCTGATAGCGCGATGAGGACCGAGGCCACCGGGCGGAGGTGACGAGTACTCCCATCCCGCTCAAAACCACGAGGCCAGCCACCACACAGCCCAGCCATGGCCAGACCGATACCGCGACACTCTCCACCAGTGTGCGCAGCGACTCTGACCCCGCCAGACCCGTCTGCTCGGTGATGACCGCTCCCGCCCCGCTTGTCGGATCGCCCAGCGCCGCTGTTGTTGCCACAAGGATGCAGATACCGAGAAGGATTTGTAGGACGCCCAACACGTATCGAAAGACAAGGCCGGAGATTGACAGGGCACCACCCAACGCCAGACCACACAGTGCGAAAGCGCTCAGACTGGCTGCGGCTTGCTGGCCGGATATCTGGATAGGGTCGTCCACTCCCGCGGCATCCCTGAGAGTGAGAGTGAACCAGGGTTGACTCCACGCCAGGAACACCAAGCCGCTCGCGACCAGAACGCCGAGAATCGCGTAGCGCTTCAGCTGTGGGCTGGGAACCCGTTCGCGGGTCACGGGGTGCCCTCTAGAGGACGGAAGGTGTTAGCAATCGCGACCGCTCGGAGAGGGGCTGCTGCCTTATTTTGTGATTCCTCAAACTCCGACTGGGGAACGGAGTCAGCAACAATTCCGCCGCCAGCCTGCACGTGCGCGGTTCCCCTGACAATCGTGGCGGTACGAATAGCGATCGCGAGGTCTGCCGACCCGCTGAGGCCAAAATACCCCACCACTCCGCCATATACGCCACGCTGAGCGGGTTCTAAGCTATCAATAATTTCCAGCGCACGCGGTTTCGGTGCGCCAGAGAGCGTACCTGCTGGAAACGTGGCGCGAAAGACATCAACGAGACTGTTCTCTGGGCGTAACTCACCCTCGACCGTCGAGACAATGTGCATGATATGACTAAAACGTTCGATACGCATAAACTCGGTGACGTCAACGCTTGAGGCCTCACAGACGCGTAGAAGATCGTTGCGCGCGAGATCAACAAGCATGAGGTGCTCCGCTCGTTCCTTATCGTCGGCGCGCAGTTCCCGTTCCCAGGCGAGATCCTCCTCAACGGTAGAGCCGCGAGGTTTCGAGCCGGCAATAGGGTGGGTAATAACGTGTCCGTTATGCACCGTAACCAGGGCCTCTGGACTGGAACCCACAATCGAGTATGGACCAGTTTCAGCCGATTCAAGGTTCAAGAGATAGAGATACGGGCTCGGGTTGAGATGACGCAGCACCCGATACACATCGAGCGGATCGGCTGCACACTCCAAATCAAAGCGCTGCGACAGCACCACCTGGAAGATGTCTCCGTCGTGAATATGCTGCTGCGCCGTCGAGACGGATGCGAGAAAGTCGGCACTCCCGCTGCGATGGCGCGGTGTCGGAACGGCCGAAAAATCCGCCGTGACCAGCGGAGACTCCACGGGGGCGGCAAGACGGGCCTGGAGTGCGTTCAGGCGCCCCTGGGCATCCGCCCACATTGCGTCCGGGGTATCTCTCTCATCATTGAGAACATTGGCGATAAGCGTGAGCGTACCCTCGCGATGGTCAATGACGATGAGCTCCGAGACAAAGCTCAGTGCCTGCCCAGGGACGACGTAGTCGGCCGGCGGGTGCTCGGGCAGGTTCTCCAACTGACGGATCGCTTCCCAGCCGATAAAACCTACGAGACCGCCTGTCAGGGGCGGCGATCCAGGGGCGACGGGAGACGTCCACTTTGTCACGACCGCGTCAACAGCGTCCAAGGGGCTCATCTCACTCATGGGAGTGGCCACCAGCCGCTCTTCGGCGAGACCATACGCTTGCCAGGCGGCACGGTCTCCGACCTGCGTCAGTACGCCAAACGATCCTGCCCCGATGAAGCTGAATCGGGTCCAGATGCCGCCCTGCTCTGCGGATTCGAGGAGAAATGTGCCCGGTGCCCCAGCGGCCACCTTGCGATAGATGGATACGGGTGAGTCACTGTCGGCAAAAATTACCCGGGAAACCGGGACGACCCGCTGCGTCTCACGTAGCGAGTCAAACTCGCGGCGATCAGTGGAGTGCTGGGAAACGCCAAGCATTAGCTGTGCTCTTTCTTCTCGGTCCAATCGTGATGACCCGGAACAGCCCCAAGTGAGCGTCCCGTGAAACAGGTGCGGGTTCCTGTATGGCAGGCCGCACCAACCTGCTCCACCCTGACCAGAAGCGTGTCACCGTCACAGTCCGTAGCCACATCATGCACGTATTGGTGGTGACCGGAGGTGTCACCTTTACGCCAGAGTTCAGACCGAGAGCGGGACCAGAAAGTTACCCGACCCTCCGTAAGGGTGCGGTCGAGAGCTTCGGCGTTCATCCAGGCCATCATGAGGACCTCTCCTGAGTCCCACTGCTGGACAATCGCTGGAATCAACCCATCAGAATTAAAAATGACCTGATCGCGGAGATTGCTGAGCCCCTCAGGCTTCGATGACGCGGCGTCATTGGACACTAGCGGACCACCTCTCCCGCTCGGCTAAGCGCGTCCTTGACCTGGCCAATCGTGAAAGTTCCATCGTGAAAAACGGATGCTGCCAGGACAGCATCAGCGCCTGCAGCAATTGCGGGCGCAAAGTGCTCAAGCCGACCCGCGCCACCCGAAGCAATCACGGGTGCGCTGCTCGCAGCCCCCACGGCAGAAATGAGATCGATATCAAAGCCAGCGAGGGTTCCGTCGGCGTCAATCGAGTTGACAAGCAGCTCACCAGCACCGCGCTCAACAGCCTCGGTCGCCCAGGCAATAGCGTCGCGGGTGGTGTCTCGCTTACCGCCGTGGGTGGTCACGACGAATCCTGACGGTACGGCGTCGGAACGCTTAACATCGAGTGACAGGACAATGACCTGCTCTCCGAAGCGATCAGCAATCTCACCGATCAACTCGGGCCGGGCGAGCGCGGCGCTATTGATGCCGACCTTGTCTGCCCCGCTCGCGAGAAGACGGGCAACATCGTCTACCGTGCGGACCCCGCCTCCTACCGTGAGCGGGATAAAAACCTGCTCTGCGGTGCGGCGGACAACATCGTATGTGGTTGAGTGGTCGTCAACCGTGGCGGTGACATCCAAGAATGTGAGCTCGTCGGCACCTTGCTCGTAGTATCGTGCTGCGAGCTCAACGGGATCACCCGCATCACGCAGGTTGAGGAAGTTGACTCCTTTAACCACACGGCCGCCGGCCACGTCAAGACAGGGAATGACTCGAACAGCGAGTGACATGATGATGCTCCTTTGGTGACGCGGGTGGTGTTCTCGTACTGGTTACAACCGGGCCGCATGAATAGCCGTGACGAGAAGTGCCCTAGCGCCAAGGGCATACAGCGCATCCATCATCTGGTTGGCTGACGCGCGAGGAATCATGACCCGAACGGCCACCCACTCAGGGTCGCGTAATGGTGAAACCGTTGGTGACTCAATGCCCGGGGCAATAGTGACGGCTTCGTCCAGGTGGGCAACGGGCAAATCGTAGTCCATGATCACGTATTGACGGGCAACAAGAACCCCGTGCAGGCGACGCATGAGGGTCCGTAAACCGGGCTGTTCCTCGGGTGCGCTGATGAGGACTGCACTGGATTCTAGGATGACCGGGCCAAAAACCTCCAGACCGGCAGCTCTGAGTGTGGCCCCCGTCTCAACAACGTCGGCAATGGCGTCCGCAACACCAAGCCGAACCGCGGACTCCACCGCACCGTCGAGCGGTACCAGATGGGCAGTGACGCCACGTTCGCGCAGAAACGTGTCAACCAGAGCGGGGTAGCTCGTTGCTATTCGGAGGCCCTGAAGCTGGCTAATCTCGGTGTACTCACCCACCGGGGCGGCGAAACGGAAGGTGGAGCGAGCAAAGTCGAGACTCGAAACTTCGTGGGCGATTGAGCCAGAGTCGAGCAACAGATCGCGGCCCGTGATGCCGACGTGCAGGGCACCCGAACCCACATAAGTTGCGATGTCACGCGGGCGAAGATAGAAAAATTCCACCTCGTTTTGGTGGTCAGTAAAGACCAGTTGCTTGGGATCCCGGCGCAGGGAATACCCGGCTTCGGCAAGCATTTGGCTGGCGGTCTCGGATAGCGAACCCTTATTGGGAACCGCAATGCGCAACATATACGTGCTCTTTCGTTTAGCGTGTGGACCGTTACCTAACGGGGGTTAGAGATAGCGGTAAATGTCTTCGGTTGTCAGGCCTTTTGCGATCATGAGCACTTGGAGATGGTAGAGCAACTGCGAGATTTCCTCGGCTGTGGCATCGTTGCCCTCGTACTCGGCAGCCATCCAGACTTCGGCAGCCTCCTCGACGATCTTCTTACCGATCTGATGCACACCGGCATCTAAACGGGCAACGGTGTCAGAACCCTCCGGGCGCGTCAGCGCCTTAGCGGTGAGTTCACGGAACAGGTCGTCGAAAGTTTTCACCTGCTAAGGGTATCGTCTCGGTGGCTCGCCGTGTGCTGCTGCGCTGCGGCGCGTAACTCGGCGATGCGATCAGCGGGAACCCCGTTAAAAACGCTTGAACCAGCCACGAAAGTATCAGCCCCAGCCGTGGCTGCAACTCCAATGGTCTCGACCGTCACACCACCATCAACCTGAAGCCACACATCGAGCCCGTGCCTGCGCCGTTCAGCATCCAGCAGCAACAGCTTAGGCAGTGTCTCGGCCATAAAAGCCTGGCCACCAAACCCCGGTTCAACCGTCATTACGAGTACCTGGTCGAACTCGTGCAGGATCTCTAGATAGGGCTCAATCGGCGTACCCGGCTTCACCGCCAGGCTGGCCCGCGCACCAATGTCGCGCAAGCCGCGGGCAAGAGTAACCGGGTCAGTGGAAGCCTCCGCGTGGAACGTTACCGAGTATGCGCCGACCTCCGCGTAGCCGGGAGCCCACCGCTCAGGATCCTCAATCATCAGATGGACGTCAAGCGGCAGGGGTGAGACCTCCTGGAGGCGCTGGACAACCGGAAGACCCATCGTGAGGTTGGGGACAAAATGGTTGTCCATCACATCCACGTGAACGAGGTCGGCGGACCGAATGCTGTCAAGCTCACTCTGCAGGTTCGCAAAATCAGCCGATAAAATACTGGGGTTAATTCGTTGGCTCACATCAACATCCTAGGGCTGTCGAGAAAATTGCCTACACTCCATCACGTACCAGTAGCGCCACAAACATGGCATCTGTTTCATTTCGATGGGGCCACAGCTGGAGCGAAAGATCATCACCCGCCGTCTGGAGCGGGTGGGGGGCGATCTGGCTGGCCACCTCGCGTGCCGAGATCTCCCGCAGATCCGAGTGCTTGCGCAGAGCCGTTGAGACAACCATTCGGGTTTCGGCGCGGTGCGGAGAACAGGTGACGTAGGCGAGGATTCCCCCGGGGCGCAGGGCAGCAATCGCCGCCTCCATGAGTTCCTCCTGAAGTCGTGTAAGTTCGGGCACATCACCCGGCTGCTTGCGCCAGCGAGCTTCGGGGCGACGGCGCAGAGCGCCCAAGCCCGTGCACGGGGCGTCAAGGAGAATGCGATCAAACCCCTCCGGGTAAGCCTCGGTGATGTCGCGGCCGTCCCCTGAGACGACCTCAACCGTATCGCGCACGGCGGCCACTGAACGCCACACCAGATCAGCCCGAGAGGGGACAACCTCATTGGCAACTACCCGGGCACCGCCCAGACGCGCCTCGGCACCCAGCACCGCGCTCTTGCCACCGGGGCCAGCACAGAGATCAAGCCAGACCTCCCCCTCCTTAATCGGGCGAACGCGGCTCACAATTAATGCAGCTAACTGGGAACCCTGATCCTGCACCCGGATCCAGCCGTTACTGCGCGCCGTAATTTCACCGGGATCGCCGCCGTCGAGCACTGCTGAGAGCGGTGATACATCGCCCTCGTAGGCACGGTCCGGAAGCTCTTCACTGTGTGGGCCACCAGGAAGGCGAGCGAGGGTCACTCGCGGGGCCTCGTTGTCGGCGGCGAGTAGCTGTTCCAGCTCCCCTGCTCGGCCCTCCACCCGAAGTGACGCTCGAAACGCGCGCACAATCCACTCGGGATGCGAATACACCGCGGCAAGAACAGCGTCTTCAGAACCGGCGCTCTCACGCACCTCGGCCAGCCACTCCTCGGGCGACCGGCGGCCAAGGGCCCGCAACACACCGTTGACAAAGCCAACAGCCGATTCACGACCCACAATTTTCTGTAGGCTCACGGTCTCGAAGACGGCGGCGTGGCTCGGGATGCGCATTCCGAGAAGCTGATGGGCACCCAGGCGGAGAATCACGAGGGCGACCGGGTCAATATTGTCAACCGAGCGGCCGGCTGCGATCTGGATAATCTGGTCGTAGTAGCCCTGCATCCGCAGGGTTCCATAAACAAGCTCGGTGGTCAGAGCCCGGTCGGCGGCTGACAGTCCTGAGTCTCGCAGACGATGGGGAAGAACCAGGTTGGCATAGGCATCCGCATCCCGAACCTCCGCGAGTACCTGGTAGGCCACAAGCCGTGGACTGGCCGCCTGTGGAGCGTTGCGGTCTCTGGGGTTCTGACGGGTGGCACCGCCGCGGGAAGAGTTACGCCGATGGCTCGATCCGTGGGCCCCTCCGCCGCCGTCACGTTCTGTACTCACTCTGTTACCACCGTTTCTTCTCGAAGCCCCCGAAACCAGTCGGTTGCTGCCATCTCGCGTTTACCCGCCGGTTGAACGTGGAGCAGCACCAGAGGGGTCGTTCCCGTGCCCACTATTAGCTGTCCGTCGTGCAGGATGATATGCCCCGGGGGAACATTCACCGCGGCTATCGCTTTATCGAGGGGTAATAACGCGGCAACCTTCAGACGCTGCCCCCCCACCACGGTGAAGGCCCCGGGCTCGGGAGTAACTCCGCGGTAGCGGTTGTACACCCGTTCGGCAGGCTCCTGCCAGTCGAGGCGAGCGTCATCGAGCGTAAGCTTGTGGGCGTAGGAGCTGTCACCCTTCTGCATCTCGGGGACAAGGGTCCCCTCGTTCAGGCCGCTCAGCGCCCGAAGCACGGTGTCAGCCCCCGCGACGGCGAAGTGAGCGAGCACATCACCTGCCGTAGCATTCGGATTGATAACCTCGGTGTCCTGCACCAGGATTTCACCGGCGTCCAACTCGGCAACCAATCGAAACACGGTAACACCGCCGACGCTATCACCCGCCATGAGCGAGCGCTGTACCGGTGCCGCACCGCGCCAGGCTGGCAACAGCGAAAAATGTAGATTGATCCAGCCGTGTGTCGGCCCGCTGAGCAGGGGCTCCCGGAGGAGGCCGCCGTAGGCCACGATCACACCAACCTCAGGCTCGTAGGCCAGGAGTTGCTCGGTCACCTCGGGACCGAGGCGATTGGATTTGACCACCGACAGACCCAACTCTTCGGCAACGAGAGCAACCCTCGAGGGGGTCATTACACGTTTCCTCCCCCGTGGTGCATCCTCACGCGTCAGGACGGCCACAATTGTGTGGCCCGCGGCGTGGAGCGCACGGAGTGTGGGCTCAGCCACCCCAGGCGTACCCGCAAAAACTATCCTCATCTGGCAATTTTCCTGTCTTCATGAGCTTAACGGTCTCGCCCGGTCGTTCAGTTTACCGGTCTGCTCTGGCCCCCGGCCGCCGCATCAGCGAGATGGGCTGCAGAGGCAAGCAGTTCGCGCGTGAACGGATGCCGCGGGTGGCCTAAGACCGTCTCAGTGAGACCCTCCTCAACAACCTCGCCTCGATGCATCACAATGAGGCGGTGACTCATCTCGCGCACAACGTTCAGATCGTGCGAAATGAAAACGATAGCTAAGCCCGATACCGCTTGGAGAGAACGTAATAGTGCGACAATATCTGCCTGAACCGACATGTCCAGGGCACTGACCGCCTCATCACACACCAGGATGCTCGGGTCGGTCGCGAGCGCGCGGGCAATTGCCACACGCTGACGCTGACCACCGGACAGTTCACCGGGTCGGTGCCTTGCCAGGCCGGGATCAAGCCCAACTCGGGTCATGAGCTCCGCTACCCGGACGCTCCGCTCGCGGCGAGGGATACGCAGCGCCTCCGAGACAGACCAGCCAACCGTGCGTTCGGGGTTAAGCGCCGAGTAGGGATCCTGGTGGATGAGTTGGATACGACCCCGCAGTTTTTGCCGATGCCGCTCGCTGATCCCGCTCCAGAGCGTGCCATCGCATGTAACCGTGCCCTGATCGGGTGGCTCCACTCCCATGATGAGGCGGCTCAGCGTGCTCTTACCGGACCCCGACTCCCCCACGACCCCGAGCGTTGTGCCCGGATGCACGACACAGCTCACTCTCCTCACCGCGTGCACGGGTTCGGCCCCGCCCCTCTGGTAGGTCTTTGAAACACCATCCACAATCAGGCGCGGTTCGGCCACGGTCTCGGTCAACACGGGAGCAGAGGCGCGGGGAATGGCGGCGACAAGCTGTCGTGTGTGGGGATGCTGAGGCTTCGCCAGAAGGACCGCGGGATGGCCCCGTTCTACCACCTCACCGGCATGCAGCACGAGTAGGTCATCAGCGATATGCCGGACCAGACCGAGATTGTGACTGACGAGCAATAGTCCCATTCCGCCCTCGACGAGTTCCCGCAGAAGCGCAAGAATATGTGTCTGCACGGTACTGTCAAGGGCGGTTGTTGGCTCATCCGCGATCAGTAGCCGCGGTGCCGCGGCAATTCCCTGAGCAATCAGCACCCGCTGACGCATTCCGCCCGAAAGCTGATGGGGGTAGGCGTGACCCTGAATAGCCGGGTCGGGAAGGTGAACTCGGCGAAGCAAATCGTCCACGGCTCGGACGATGGAGACATCGCCGCGGGCAACGGGATGAACCACGAGCGGTTCGGCAACCTCCTTGTGAGCACGGCGGAGTGGGTCGAGGGAGAGCAGGGCATCCTGGCTGACCAACCCCACGCTACGTCCCCGCAATCGCCGCCACTCTTCTTCACCCAGTCGTCGGATATCCCGGCCTCCGAGCATCAGTTCGTCGGCCTCGACCGACAGCCCCGCCCCGGAGAGTCCAATCAGACTACGGGTGATCTGGGTTTTTCCCGAGCCCGACTCCCCCACAATGGCCACGCACCGACCCGGGGCGACATCAAAGGAGACACCGCGGATGATCTCGGCGTGTTGTGATCGGATCCGGAGCCCGCGTACTCGGGCGACTAAGCCCTCACTACCAGGATTATCGAGATAGTTCGTCACGATGCAGCCACCCCCTGCTTCGACGCGAAGACACACGAAGGTGGCCCCGAAAATCCTGTCGTCCCTGCACCGCCCGACTCAGGACGGACACCGAAAGGACTGTTCCGATGATCGCCAGACCGGGAAAAAGCGCAAGCCACCAGGCCTGGCTCAGCTTGTTGCGACTGCCCGCGAGCATTAAACCCCAATCTGGAGCAGGCTCCTGGGTGCCAAGCCCGAGAAAGCTGAGGCCCGCAGCCGTCACAATCCCCGTACCCACACCGATGGTGGCCAGCACCAGGAGGGACCGTACCGTAGTGGGCACAATGTGATGCAGAGCAACATGCCATCGGTTGCGACCCAGGAGAGTGCTTGCTTGTACAAATCCTGTCTGCAGCCGAGTCAGTGTCTCAGCCCTGGCTACGCGAATGTAGGCGGGAACGGCACCAATCAGCACCGCAATAGCCACATTCTTGGGGCCCGATCCCAACACTGCCAACACGATGAGGGCTATAAGGAAATCGGGAAAGGCCATGAGCACCTCGACAGCTCGAAGCAGGATCCCGTCAATCCAGCGTGGTGCCAGTCCCAGGCTAATACCCATCGCCCCTCCGATCAGGGCGGCACCGAATGCCGATCCGCACCCCACCACGAGTGAGAAGCGAGTGCCAAAGACCACACGGCTCCACACGTCACGACCCGTCTGATCGGTGCCCCAAAAGTGTTCGCTACTGGGCGGTTGAAGCGCCTCAGGCAGGCTCGTCGCCAAGGGGTCAGCGGTCGCGAGGAGGCTCGGCCAGAGAGCCGCCACAATAACCAGAGCCAGGAAAGGTGCGGCGAGAAGAACAGAGGGATTGATGCCCCACGGCACGCTCTTACTTCTCATCTCTCCCCTGCCACGACGAGCGATGCTCCCACAAACGAGCCGGATAACCGCGGGTCAATCACCGCGCTGAGCACATCAACCGCCGTGTTCACCACAACGAAAACGAGTGCAATCACAAGGATGGCACCCAGGACAACCGGGATGTCCCGCCCTAGAATGGCTGTGAGCATCACTCGACCCAGCCCGGATCGGCCGAATATCGTCTCGACCAGGACCGCGCCACCCACGAGAGACCCGGCGATGTAGGCACCCAGTGTCAGCGTGTTGTTGGCAGCGTGCCTCAGGGTGTGGTGCGTGAGAAGACGGCCTGGGCCGACCCCGCGTGCCCGAACGGTCTCGATAAAAGGCTCAGCTTCGGCCCGCTCGATACCCTGACGTAGCATCTGGCCCACCATGGCACTCACGGGAATCGCGATCGTGACGGCCGGTAGCACCAGCGAGTTGAGTCCGCGGGAACCCGAAACGGGAAACCACCCCAGCGCGAACGAAAAAACCGTGAGCAGGAGGAGCGCTGTCCAGAAGATCGGTGCGGAGACGGCAACCAGTTCCACAGTACCCAGGACGCGACGCATCCAGCGACGACGACCCAACAGCGCCCCCAACGACACCAATAGGGTTGCGATGAGCAGCGCGGTCGCGGACAGCTGAAGGGTGGGTACGAGCTGGTCGCCAATAATCTGAGCAACCGGCTTGCGTAGCTGGTAGCTGGTACCCAGGTCGCCCGACAGCACTCGGACCACGTAGCGGATGTACTGCTCGCCCCACGAGAGATCAAGGCCCCAGTCGCTCTCAATCTCGGCGCGTCGGGAGGGGGCTATCTGACCGTGCGTACCCAGCATGATGTCAACGGGATTACCACGAACTAGCTTGAGCGCAAAAAAAGCGAGTGTGACCGTTCCCCACAGCACGACAACGAGCCCACCGAGTCGGAGGAGAACGGCGCGGGCGATAACGTGTACCTGGCGGCTGCGATTTGATCGTGGCGAGATCGGTGTCACGTCACGGACACACCGTAGAAGAGGGGGCGACCGTAGAGATCATAGGCAAGCCCTCGCACGTGCAGGCCCGCCGCGGTGATGGCGGAGGGAACGTAAATAGGGACGATGGACACAAAATCATTATTCCATTGCTGTACCTGACGATAGAGATCGGCTCGCTGTGTCGGGTCCGTGCTCGCGGCTGCCCCGTCAAGTAGGGCGTCGATGTCGGGTCTAGACACGGTGGAGACCGTCTGGTAGCCATCACTGTGCAGGTGGTTGCGGAGGAGATCGGGGTCCACTCCGGAAAAGGCCCAGTCTGTCAGGTCAAAGGCCCTGGGGGTATATTTCTCCATATACTGCGCGGGTTCTAGATTCTCCCGCACGAGCTCAAAACCAATGGCTTTCAGGTCTTCCTGGAACGCGTTCGCCAGGCTCTGATTCTCCTCCGAGACGGGAGTGTAGGCAGTCCACGTAGCGCTCAATCGTTTCCCTTCCTTGGTGCGGTATCCCTCCGTATCACGCACGGTCCATCCCGCTTCATCAAGCAGCGCGTTGGCCTTCTTACGGTCGTACTGCCAGGTTCCCTCAAGAGACGCATCGTAGGCGTTAGGGGTCGTCGGCCCCAGGATGGACCAGGCTCGATCATACTGACCCGAGAAGACAGTCTTGACTGCCGAGTCAATGTCCATCCCCTGCCGAAAAGCTTGACGTACCTTCACGTCACGAAACACCCCAAATCCGTCGTTGAGGTAAAGGGAATATGGGAGGCCGGGCAGATCGATGGAGGTCACGGCCACCTCAGAGCCCAGGTCTTTCACGGATGACGGCGGCAGGTCAGTTGCCACGTCGGCCTCTCCGCTCGTGAGCGCGCCGATACGCACCGCACTCTCGGGCAAAATCGTGATCACGAGCCGATCAAGAAGTGCAGGACCGGAGTGGCTCGCAGCCTCCGATGGCCAGTTATAGTCTGTAAACTTCTCCATCACCAGCTGCTGCCCCGGCGTAAAATCGGTGAGCTCAAACGGGCCAGAGCCCACGGTGATGCCGGGGCCACCTGCGGCCAATTCATCCGCGTGTGTTTCCAACACAACGGGTGAGTAGAAGCCGAGCAGGGTTGAGCTAGCGTTCTGGAGGAAAGGGGCAAACGGGGCGGTGAACCGCACATTAACCGTGTAATCATCAACGATATCCGTGCCAGCATAGAGATCACCACCCAGAAGGCTGAGAGCTTGGGCCGACTCTGTCTCTGGAGCAACAACGTGGTCAAAGTTTGCCTGAACAGCGGCGGCGTTGAAGGGCTCCCCGTCCTGAAAGGTGACGTCGTTACGCAGGTGGAAGGTGTAGGTCAGACCATCCTCGGCGACCGTCCATGACTGAGCGAGCCACGGAACCGGATTGCCCTGAGCATCCAGATCAACAAGCGAGTCAAAGACGTTCCGCAACACCATGGCCGATGCATCAATTTGGGTCTTGTGGATGTCGAGGTGACCATCTGAGATATTGGCACCCTCAATGGCAAATGTGAGGCTCTGCTCGCCGTCCGAGGTTTCACCACTCGCACAGCCACCCAGGGCGAGGGATATAACCACGCACGCCGCTCCGATACGAACGATCCGATGAGACAGAGCAGACACTGGTCCTCCGAAGGTATTCTTAGGTGATTGAGTAGGGGGAATATAGAGTGATGCCCGACGACAGTGATCCCGTGGCTGTACCACAACTATATCCGTAAATATATTCAGTACAACAAGATACTCGGAGCGCATATGTCACCCACACCCGAAGCTGACCCCGAGGCTACCACTCAGGTCCGTCGAGGTCGCCCTCGCGTGTCGAGTCGTGACGTTCTGGAGGACGCCGCCTGTGAGCTTTTTATCGAAAAGGGCTACGCTGGGACGACGATTGACCACATCACCCAGCGGGCGGGCGTCAGTCGAGGCACTTTCTTCAACTATTTCACAGCCAAAGGCGACGTCTTCTGGGTGCACGTGGATGATAGCCTCGCCCACCTCAGCGCTCACCTTGCAGCCACCTCCCCTGAAGCGCCCGTCATGCACGCAATCAGCGAAGCACTCACCGCGGTAGCGCAAGACTTTGGCCCCAGAAAAGTACCGTGGATTCTTACCCAGTACCCCATTATCGGCAGCGTACACGAGCTACAGGCTTCGGCCCTGACCCGGCTGATTTCCTACACAGAAATTCTGCGCGCTTTCGCCGCGACTCGGCTCGGTCCCGCCGCAGACGACCTTACTCCGCGGCTCATGGCTTACTCGGCAATCAGTGCGCTCGTAGCCGCCGCCCAGACGTGGGCAACAGCCGGGAGCTCGCGTGGCTCACTCGTTCCCTACGTGGAATCCGCAATGGCTTCGTTCATCCGTGGCTTCAACGGGGAGAACTAGCCCTCCGATCAGGCTAAGCTGATTCGATCACATACTCAGGCACCCGGGGTGAACTCTGCCCCACGGACGCGGTGCCGCATAAAGCAACTGGAGCTGAGATGACCGACGCACGCGTTCCCCAGAAACCTGCCCTTGAGGGCCTCGAAGACACGTGGGGAACCCGGTGGGACGCCGCAGGAACTTATTCGTTTACTCGTGAGGGGGCAACACGCGAGTGCGTGTACTCCATCGACACGCCACCACCAACCGCATCGGGTTCACTACACGTCGGACACGTCTTCAGCTACACCCACACGGATGTCGTAGCTCGATTCCAGCGCATGAACGGCAAACGGGTCTTCTACCCGATGGGATGGGATGATAACGGCCTGCCGACTGAGCGCCGGGTACAAAACTATTACGGTGTGCGCTGCGACCCCAGCCTGCCCTACGTGGACGGCTTTGTTCCCCCGTTCGAGGGTGGGGATAATAAGAGCAGCAAGGCCTCCGATCAAGTACCGATCTCGCGACGCAACTTTATCCAGTTGTGTGAACGGCTCACGATCGAGGACGAGAAGCAGTTTGAATCACTGTGGCGCACACTCGGCCTCTCTGTGGACTGGGACCAGACCTACCGCACGATTGGACACGAGTCGCTCAGGGCGTCCCAACTGGCTTTCATTCGCAACCTTGAGCGAGGAGAAGCGTACCAGGCCATGGCCCCCACCCTGTGGGACGTCACCTTCCGCACCGCTGTGGCCCAGGCCGAGCTAGAGGACCGCGACCAGCCCGGTGCCTACCATAAACTTGCTTTTCACCGCCCGGATGGTGAGGATATCTTTATCCAGACGACGCGGCCCGAATTGCTTGCCGCGTGTGTGGCCCTCGTCGCTCACCCGGATGACGAGCGCTACAAGCCGCTTTTTGGCACAACCGTTACCACGCCACTCTTTGGTGTTGAGGTGCCCGTGCTCGCCCATCATCTCGCCCAGCAGGACAAGGGCTCGGGCATTGCCATGATCTGTACCTTTGGCGATGTAACGGATGTCATCTGGTGGCGTGAACTCGACCTACCCAACCGTGCCATCCTGGGTTTTGACGGCCGTATCGTGCAGGAGGCCCCCGAAGCTATCATGACCGAGGTCGGCCGGAACGCATTCGCGCAGATCGCCGGTAAGACCGTCTTCTCGGCAAAGAAAGTTATGGTTGAGTTACTCCAGGCCTCGGGCGAGATGGTGGGCGATGCGGTCACCATTACCCACCCAGTGAAGTTCTTCGAAAAGGGTGATAAGCCCCTCGAAATCGTCTCGACCCGCCAGTGGTACATCATCAACGGTGCGCGCGACGAGAAGCTCAAGAACCGCCTCGTTGAACTCGGTAACCAGCTCGAATGGTACCCGGAATTTATGCGGGTGCGCTACGAGAACTGGGTCAACGGACTTGCGGGCGATTGGCTGATCTCACGTCAGCGGTTCTTCGGCGTCCCGATTCCGGTGTGGTACCCGCTCGATGCCGAGGGTCATCCACTGTTTGATACCCCCCTCGTCGCTTCACCCGAGTCCTTACCTGTTGACCCCTCATCGGATGCTGCCCCGGGCTACAGAGAAGACCAGCGTGGTGTTGCTGGTGGGTTCGTTGGAGAAGTCGATGTCATGGACACCTGGGCCACCTCCTCCCTCACCCCCCAACTCGCGGGTGGATGGGAGCGCGACCCCGAACTCTTTGACCTCGTGTTCCCCTTCGACTTGCGCCCACAGGGGCAAGACATCATTCGCACATGGCTGTTCTCGACGATGCTGCGCTCGGTACTTGAATATGATGCCCAACCGTGGAAGGCTGCTGGCCTGTCCGGCTGGATCCTGGACCCCGACCGGAAGAAGATGTCGAAGTCAAAAGGCAACGTCGTGACCCCGGCTGGAATGCTTGAACAACACGGTTCCGATGCCGTGCGCTACTGGGCCGCCAGTTCCAAGCTGGGGGTTGACGCGGCCTTCGACCCCCAGAACCCCACCCAGATCAAGATTGGACGACGGCTAGCGATTAAAGTTCTCAACGCGTCCAAGTTCATCCTGGGGTTTGATACCTCCCACGCTCACGAGGCTACCGAGGCCGTCGATCTGAGTATGTTGGCCACCCTGTCCGAGGTGGTCGAGGAGGCTACCCGCGCGTTCGCCGCCTACGATCACGCCCGGGCACTTGAGGTGACCGAGACCTTCTTCTGGACCTTCTGCGACGACTACTTGGAACTTGTCAAGGAACGTGCCTACAGTGAGGATGGTGCGGGTCAGGGATCTGCTGTTACCGCTCTCCGCACCGCTCTCGCCACACTCCTACGCCTGTTTGCCCCGTTTATCCCGTTTGCGACAGAGGAAGCCTGGTCGTGGTTCAACGATACTTCGGTTCACCTCGCAGCGTGGCCAACCACGTCCGAGCTCCTGGGGTCCGCCGATGGCAACACGGATGTCTTGGTGCAGGCAAGCGCGGCTCTGATCGGTATCCGCCGGGCCAAGACCGACGCAAAGGCCTCACAGAAGACCGAGGTGGAACGGGCTGTGATCAGCGCTCCCGCCGACCAACTTGAGATCGTCGCCCTCGCAGCCAACGACCTCAAGGCCGTTGGCCGTATCGCTGAACTCACCCTTATTGAGGGTAGCGAGTTTGCGGTGACGGATATCGTACTGGTCCCGGTCGCCGAGTAGCTGAGGGAAGGCCTATGCAGTTGGGAACACGGTGGCGGTTCGGGGAGACTCCCCCGGGCCGCCTGTCTGCGGCGGTTGTTTCTGCGCTTGCCGTCGCGGAACGTGACGCTGCACACAACGCGACGGAAGCGGCCGGTTACGTCTGGACGCTCACCTGGCTGGAGGGTCACGCCGTGTGCGAGCTCGACGAATGCACGCGTGTTGTACAGCGGGCAGACGGCTCCGTCGGTATCGAGTCGATAACCGACCAAAATGATTTCGTCGGTGAGTGTCCCGAGGATGATTGGCTCATCCCATGAACCTCGTGCTCCTCTGAGCGGGTACAAAGGGGCCCCCGTCAGTAACTGCCGGGGGCCTCACTCAGATAATGGGGGTCTCTGCCTATGCAGACTTCTCCGATTGTTCTGGTTTGCTCATCACCAGGGTAGGCATGGCCCCCTCCAGCACACACTGCTCCGTAATGATGACCTTCTGCACATCCTCCGTTGAAGGAACCTCAAACATAATCGGACCGAGCACATCCTCCAGGATGGCGCGCAATCCGCGGGCTCCAGTCTTGCGCAGCACAGCCAAGTCGGCGATTGCCTCCAGGGCGGGTTTCTCAAACTCCAACTCAACACCGTCAATCTCAAACATACGCGCGTACTGGCGGACCAGCGCGTTCTTAGGTTCGGTGAGAATCTGCATCAGTGCCGATTGATCAAGCTGAGTCACCGTCGTCACGACGGGAAGTCGCCCGATAAACTCGGGGATTAGTCCAAACTTATGCAGATCTTCAGGGAGGACCTCACTGAACAGATTGACATCCTCACCTTTGCTGTGAAGGGGAGCACCAAAACCGATACCTTTTTTACCGGCGCGTGAAGAGATGATCTCCTCAAGCCCAGCAAACGCCCCCGCCACGATAAAGAGTACGTTCGTGGTGTCAATCTGGATAAATTCTTGGTGGGGGTGCTTACGCCCACCCTGCGGCGGAACTGAGGCAACAGTTCCTTCTAAAATCTTAAGAAGTGCCTGCTGCACGCCCTCGCCGGAGACATCACGCGTGATGGAAGGGTTCTCGGCCTTCCGGGCAATCTTGTCAATCTCATCAATGTAGATGATGCCCGTCTCGGCACGCTTGATATCGTAATCGGCAGCAGCAATCAGCTTAAGGAGGATATTCTCCACGTCCTCCCCCACGTAGCCTGCCTCCGTGAGGGCGGTGGCATCAGCCACAGCGAAGGGAACGTTGAGTCGTTTCGCCAGCGTCTGAGCCAGGTAGGTTTTGCCGCACCCTGTTGGGCCTACCAACAGAATATTCGACTTAGCAATTTCAACATCGTCGCCCAGGGCATCCGCGCTCATGAGAGAGTTGCGGGCTCGTATTCGCTTGTAGTGGTTGTACACCGCGACCGCAAGTGATCGTTTGGCTGGCTCCTGCCCAATCACATACTCTTCGAGGAAATCAAAAATCTCGCGGGGCCGAGGAAGCTCAAAATCACCACCCTGTGGCTCACCCTCTTCGGCTAACCGTTCCTCAATGATTTCGTTACACAGGTCAACGCACTCATCACAAATGTAGACTCCTGGACCCGCTATAAGCTGCTGAACCTGCTTTTGACTTTTGCCACAGAAGGAGCATTTTAGTAGGTCAGCACTCTCGCCTATCCGTGCCATGAATACGCCTCCCCTGGATTCACTACTCTAAAAACCTGCCACACCAATAACGGCGTGTATTGAGCCTACTCGGTACCTCAGACACCGGCCGCAGAATCGCCGCCGTAGCAGGATGTTGACAGGTTTCGTACCCTCAGATACGGAATTTTCCGTCAACACCCTGACACGTGACGATCACTACTGGGTTATTGCGGTTGCCGCAGATTTACGGCTCGTCAGAACCTGGTCGATCAACCCGTATTCGAGGGCTTCCTGAGCGCTCAGGATCTTGTCGCGGTCAATGTCTTTGTTGACCTGCTCAACACTGCGGTTGGAGTGCACGGACAGGGTCGCCTCCAGCCACTCACGCATACGGAGGATCTCGGCGGCCTGGATCTCGATATCGGAGGCCTGACCGTGACCTGCCTCACCAACTGCGGGCTGATGGATCAGCACGCGCGCGTTCGGCAGCGCGAGCCGCTTCCCGGGCTGGCCACCGGCCAGGAGAACCGCGGCGGCCGACGCTGCCTGGCCCAAGCAGACCGTCTGAATCTGCGGACGGATGTATTGCATCGTGTCGTAGATGGCCGTCATCGCGGTGAACGAGCCGCCGGGAGAGTTAATGTACATCACAATATCGCGGTCCGGGTCCTGGCTTTCAAGCACGAGGAGCTGAGCCATGACGTCATCGGCAGACGCGTCATCCACCTGCACGCCGAGGAAAATGATGCGGTCTTCGAAGAGCTTTGCATACGGATCCTGACGCTTGTATCCGTAAGCCGTACGCTCTTCGAAGCTGGGAAGAATATAGCGGGAACCGGGTGCCTGGAGACCAGAGAACGCCGTGCCGCCAACCTGTGGGATAGTCATCTGCTTGTTCCTTATCTCTCGCGACATTTAGTTCTCGTCCTGGACGGTTCCGCCGCCGCCAACCACATCGGTAGCCGACTCGCGGATGAAGTCAACAAAACCGTAGGCGAGGGCTTCCTGCGCAGTAAACCAGCGGTCACGGTCACCGTCCTCGTTGATCTGTTCAACACTTTTCCCCGTTTGCGACGCTGTAATCTCGGCCAGGCGGTTTTTCATTGAGACGATGAGCTGAGCCTGAGTCTGAATGTCGCTGGCTGTTCCACCAAAGCCACCGTGCGGCTGGTGCAGAAGCACGCGCGCGTTCGGGGTGATATACCGTTTGCCCTTGGTCCCGGCAGTGAGCAAGAATTGGCCCATTGAGGCAGCCATTCCGATACCCACCGTCACGATATCGTTCGGCACAAACTGCATGGTGTCATAGATAGCCATGCCTGCCGTGATCGAGCCACCGGGCGAGTTCACGTACAGGTAAATATCTGCCTTGGGGTCTTCCGCTGCCAGCAATAGGATCTTGGCACAAATCTCGTTGGCGTTTTCATCGCGCACCTCGGAGCCGAGCCAGATAATGCGGTCTTTCAGCAGTCGTTCGAACACACTGTTAGGCAGTGTTATTTCGCTCATAGAGGGCTCCATTTCGGTTGTGGGCTTGAGAAGAATCTATAGGGTTCAACGCCGCGAATCTGGCTAGTTCGCTCAGGGCAAACCCCGTGTCACCCGGGTTGCGCATAAACGTGTGGGGGTGCGAGTCGCTGACGCGAAACGCACCCCCACACGGGTGGCACTCAAAAATAGCCCGGAGCGGATTACTTCTTCTTGCTCGCAGCTGCCTTCTTCTGAGCTTTCGCGGGGGCAGCCTCATCTGCAACGATATCCTCGGCAGCAGGTGCGTCCTCGACGATCTCTTCGGTCTCGGCCCCCTCCTCGTTGCTGTGGTCAACGGCCGTGAACTCGGACAGGTCGATGAGGTTGCCCGAGGCGTCCTTCACAACAGCCTTGCCCAGAGCAATTGCGAGAGCTTTGTTACGGGCAACCTCGCCAACAATCACGGGGATCTGATTGTTCTGCTCAAGCGCCTGGATGAACTGCCCGGGCTCCATACCGTACTGGGAAGCCGAAGAGATGATGTACTGCGTGAGTTCACTCTGGGTGGCTTGGATGCTTTCTTGCTCCACAATCGCGTCAAGAAGCAGCTGGGTGCGGAGCGCCTTCTGGCTGGACTCAGTCACCTCAGCGCGGTGATCGTCATCCTCAAGCCTGTTCTCGCCTTCCAGGTGACGGTGTACCTCATCCTCAACAATTTCGGCAGAAACGGGGATATCTGCCTTCTCGAGCAGGAGGTCAACAAAAGCATCGCGTGCCTGACGACCCTGCGTGAAGACAGACTGCTGAGACACCTGCTCCTCCAGGCTCTTCTTGAGCTCTTCGATCGTGTCAAACTCGCTGGCGATCTGCGCGAAGTCGTCATCAGCCGGCGGAAGCTCACGTTCTTTGACTGCGGTGACGGATACCGTAATCTCAGCATCCTCCCCCTCGTGTTCCCCGCCCAGAAGGGTAGAGGAGAACGTGGTGCTCTCACCCGCGGTGAGTGAATCAACCGCCTCATCGATTCCAACGATCAATTCACCCGAACCCAGCTCGTAAGAAATACCCGTTGCGGAGTCAACCTCGTCATCGCCGATCTTGGCGACCAGGTCAAGCTGAACAAAATCGCCCGTCGTAGCGGGACGCTCCACCGTGACGAGAGTGCCGAAGCGTGAGCGCAACTCGTCAAGTTCGGCCTGCACGGCATCCTCGTCAATCACTGCGTCGTCAACGGTGAGTTCGAGTCCGGCGTATTCGGGGATGGTGAACTCGGGGCGAACCTCAACCTCGAAGGAAAGCGTCAGAGTTCCCGAGAGATCTTTAACATCCAGCCACTCGACAACGTCGGCCGAGGGACGCCCCATGGGGCGAACATCAGCACCGTCGAGGGCAATTCGGTAGAACTCATCAAGTGAATCATTCACCGCCTGCTCCACGACGGCACCTTTACCCACGCGCTGGTCAATAATGGCAGCAGGAACCTTGCCCTTGCGAAAACCGGGGATACTGATCTGCTCAGAAATCGTCTGGTATGCCTTGGCGATGTGGGGCTGAAGGTCATCTCCGGTAACCGCCACCAGCAGCTTGACGCGGGTGGGGTTCAGCTTCTCAACGGTAGTAGTAGGCACTTTATGTTCTTCCTTGGTTGATGACATTCGCGTCCTGAACGACGCGACTACAGACTCGTGTCGGGGCGACAGGATTCGAACCTGCGACCTCCCGCTCCCAAAGCGGGCGCTCTACCAAGCTGAGCTACGCCCCGGATCGCTATACAATCCGGACCCACACGGAAAATCCAACACTAAGATCGGTTCGCCCGAATGGCCTTCGCAAGTCTAACGGAGTTTACGGGCCGAGACGGACAGAAACGACATTTCTTGCTCCAAGCCCGAAAAGTTGGTAATTGCTCGTCCCCGGTGACAGGGCCCCAGAGCCCGGATTTTGCACCGAGAGTGCTTTTGTCATAGACTTTCGTCTCGCTGCGGTTTTACTGAGCGCGGCAAGCGGGGATGTAGCTTAATGGTAAAGCCTCAGTCTTCCAAACTGATTACGCGGGTTCGATTCCCGTCATCCCCTCCACGTACAACCCTTGATGTGTCACTATCTGTGCCTCTGCGCTGCGACCACAATCGAACGATATGATGCCGCCAATCCTGGTCCTGAGAGGATTGGGAGTAGTACCGAGCGAGAGCCACTCTCACCACATCTACCCCTCTGGAGAAGGCTTGTTCGATGTAGAACTGGCAAAGGGCCGGTGTCACAATGACACGACTCCTATCAACCGGCCTGAACTGGTCAATGGGCGCATCATCGGATCGCTCATTTTCAGATGGAACGGTTAGCGCGCGCACCTGTGTCGTCGTGCATTTCACCCCGACGCGCGACGACAAGGCAGAGGGATACGCGAAGCAGCCTGAGTAGCGTCGTTGGGCGCGAGCGGCCGCGAACGATCCCTATTGACCGCGGGCGATCACTACTCCAGTCCGGAGCCTGCTGCCGATGGGGCAACAGGTCTGTTCCGGTGTTCTTCGGTATGCACCAGGTACCCGGCGGCATTCTCCCGGAGTCCTTCCCGTTCCTCGGCGGTGAGCTCTCGGCGCACCTTGCCCGGGACGCCGGCTACAAGCGATCCGGGCGGCACAACCGTACCTGCCAGCACGAGTGCCCCGGCGGCGATGAGTGAGCCCGCACCGATCACTGCGCCGTTGAGAACGGTCGCATTCATTCCGATGAGGGCCCCGTCCTCGACCGTGGCCCCGTGCACAACCGCGTTGTGCCCCACCGAGACATTGCGACCCATCGAGAGAGGAAAGCCCGAGTCTACGTGCATCGCTACGCCATCCTGCACGTTGCTCCCCGCGCCAATGCGGATGTCCTCCCGCTCAGCCCGAAGAGTGGCGTTATACCAGATACTCGACCCGGCTTCCAGGATGACTCGGCCGACAACAACAGCACCAGGGGCTACCCAAGCGGAGTCGTGGATGCGGGGGCAAGCTCCGTCACCCAGGTCAATAATTCGGGCGTCACTGTCAGCAGCCACAGGGGATCTCCGCTCGTCGATGAGGTATGTAAGCCCATCCTAGGGGCTGGGGACTTAGCCGCGGCGTGCTCGGAGGAGCCTCAACTTGCTTGCAGAATATGCTCAGCCCGGTAGCGTTGTACACAACTATCGACGAAAAGGACAGCAAAACCATGACGACAATCAAGCCCGCCACAACTTCCGCCGTAACTAACCCCGATGTTGCTGCCGGCGTAGCCCAGTTTCTCGGCCCCGTCGTCGTTGATCTTCAGGCCCTCGCCATCAACGGCAAGCAGGCACACTGGCACGTACGCGGAGCAAACTTTGTGGGTGTTCACGAGCTCCTTGACACTATCGTGACGAACGCTCAAGGTTTTGCTGACCTGGCAGCCGAGCGCATCATTGCTCTGGGGCTCCCTGTTGATGCCCGCCTCGCCACGGTGGCCGCTCAGACCACCACTGGAACCCTCAGCGAAGGCTTCCAGCAGTCCCCCGTCATTATCCGTGAGTTTATTGCGCAAATGGACGCAGCCATCGCCGCCACGAACACGGCCGTTGCTGAACTAGACGACATTGACCTCGTTAGCCAAGATATCGCCATCGCCATTGCGCAGGGACTCGACAAAGACCGCTGGTTCCTGTTTTCCCACATCAGCGAGTAACGATCGCTCCAGGCACAACCCGGTGCCGCGTCTCACCCCTCGGGTGGTGCGCGGCACCACCCTGTGTGCAGCGCACGGGTACGGAAGAGGCTAAGCCCACCCGAGGAGAGCTCGCCCGCCTGCCGCCAGGGCACCCGCTGCAATCACCACCACAATAAAAGGAACCCTCAGCGCGTAGAGCGTCCCAGCCAGTAGCAGCGCCGGAAACCGAGCATCAAGAGTGAGGTTCTGCCCCACCGCCAACGTCTGCACGGCGACAAGCGCTGCAAGCAGCCCTACCGTGAGTGTATTGGCCGACCGGGCGATACCCGGTGACTCCACAACCGACGCTGGAACGTAGTACCCAGCCACCTTCAGCGTCAGGCAGAGCGCTGAAGCGATCAAGACGATATGCCAGAGAGTCACGCCGAACCTCTCCCCGTGTGCCGTGTAGGGTCCAGGACGTTGACCGCACCCAGGATGAGGGCAACGCTGCCCGCGGCGAGCACCGGGAGACCCGGCGACAGTACAGGGGTGAGCGCCGCAGCGATAACTGCTGCTGCCGCCGCCGCAGCGATAACCTGTCTGTTCCTCAAGCGTGGCCAGAGTAAGCCCAGAAACGCGGCGGCAGCAACCGCATCCAGACCGAAGACACGCGTGTCACCGAGTGAGTTCCCAATCAAAGCTCCGATCACAGTCGTGATATTCCAGCCCACAAATACCCCCAGTCCGGTCAGCCAGAACCCACGACGCTGGAGGGTCGGCGCGTCTTGTGATAGCGCCACAGCCGAACTCTCATCAATTGTCAACCATCCGGCCCAGAGCCGACGAAAACCTGTCAGCCCCAAAACGGGACCCAACTGGATGGCGTAGAAGGCATTGCGTGTGCCCAGGAGGACAGAACTACCAATTGCACCTGCAGCGGCGTCCACCCCGCCCGTGGCGATGACGCCCACGAGGGCAAACTGGGACCCTCCGGTAAACATCAGCAGGCTGAGGAGAGAGGTCTGCCAGATCGTGAGGCCTGCAGAAACTGCGAGAGCGCCGTAGGAGATTCCGTAGGCGGCCGTTGCGAGCGAAACGGCAATGGCCATCCGGGCCACGCGAGCGCGGGCAGAAACGTCCTCGGCGGTGGGGGCCTCCGCGGTCACGGCATCACGACTCCTTGAGAGAGGAACGGCGTACGAGATCTCTGCGACGCACCGATCAACCATAGCGGATGAGACCCGAGCATCCGTACGCATGCGGGAACCAGCGACTGTAGTCGTGGCCCGGCATGCGATCAGCTCGACAAAAGCCCCTTCTCCGTCAGCCAGTCCTGGGCAAGAGCGGCAGGCGCCGCCTTCTCATCGCCCTGGTTGCGCGCGTTCAGGTCGATAAGGTCCTCGGTAGTGAGCTGTGCCGACACATTGTTGAGAGTCTTGACCACAAGATCTGACGCGCTGTCTGAATTGATGAGGGGCAAGACGTTCTGCGGCAGGATCAAGTTTTTTGGATCAGCCAGGGTTACAAATTTATTTTCCGCGATTGCCGGCGTCGTGCTGAAGATGTCGGCCACCTGCACAGTACCGTCAATAAGCGCTGAAACAGTGAGTGGCCCACCGCTGTCGTTGATCGGCGAGAAGGTCATCAGATTGGCCTTCACCCCGTAGACATCGGTCAAGCCTCGGGGACCGTAAGGACGCTCGGCCAGCTCGGGGTTTCCCGCCACAACAAACGTCTCGTCAAGGTTTGCCAGGTCAGACAGCGTGTTGAGAGTGTGCTTTTCAGCAAACTCGGCCGTGACGTTGTAGGAGTCCTTATCTTCGGCTGCGGCGCGCTCAAGCACACGAAATCCGTCCGGCAGCGCGGAGCTGAGGGCGTCAAAAACCTCATCACTTGACCGTGCTGTGCTGTCGGCGGCGTAGTACTGCAAGAGGTTACCGCTGTACTCGGGGATCAGGTCGATTGAGCCATCCTGAAGAGCGGCTAAATAGACATCCCGTTGACCAATGTTCAGCTGCTTTGACACCGTAACGCCCTGAGCTTCAAGGGCCTGCGCGTAGATCTCGGCGATGATCTCGGATTCGGCAAAACCGGCCGAACCCACCACGATCGTGTCGGAGGGAGCGTCAGACGAGCCGCCTGACGCGAGTGGATCGATCGACCCGCATGCGCTCACAGATAGAAGGACTCCTGCGGTCAGAGCCACGGCGGCAGGGAATCGAAATCGCCCCACTGGTGATGATGATACAAACATGAGTATTCCTTTTCTCGGGTAGGTGGGGGTACGTAAATTAACGGAGGATTTCGGCGTGATCCTGCCCTGATCGAGCGACTCTAACACCGCGGGGGGTCACAATCCGCTGGATCAGGGCAAAAACGGCGTCACTCACGAGAGCCAACACAATCACTAGGATTGCACCGGCAAGCATTTGTGGATAGTCCCGCACCGGTAATCCATCAAAGATAAAACGTCCTAGGCCGCCGAGCGGCACAAAAGCAGCAACGGTTGCGGTGGCCACCACCTGGAGAAATGCTGATCGGAATCCACCCACCAACAGGGGTAAGGCAAGTGGGACCTCAACCCTGGTGAGAATCTGCCACTCTGTCATCCCGACGGCGCGTGCGGCCCCGCTCGCAGCAGGGTCTACCGACTCCACCCCCGCATAGGCACCGGCGAGGAGCGGCGGAATCGCTAACACGGTGAGGGCGAGGAGAGGCGCGAGTAGGCCCAGGCCCAAAAGCAAAGCCAGGAGGGTCACCAAGCCCAGGGTAGGAAGAGCACGAAGCGCCCCGGTGAGCCAGATGACAAGCGCCCGACCTCTGCCCGTGTGGCCGATAAAAAGGCCGAGCGGGGTCGCAATGACAGCCGCACACAGCACGCTGAGACCCGAATAGAAAAGATGCTCCCCCAGGCGAGCCCAGACACCGGTGGGTCCGCTCAGGTGTGCCGGGGTGAAGATCCAGAGGATAGAGTCCCAGAGATAGTTCATGAGCGAGCCGGCCGCATCCAGGGAGTACACCAGCGACCGCCCAGGACGATGAGCAGATCAAGGAGGCCAGCGATGAGGATCGTGCCTCCGATGCCCACCATGATCTCAGTGGGAAAATCGCGCTGAAACCCGCTCGTAAAGAGGTCACCGAGGCTTGAGACCCCGATCAACGATCCAACGCTCACGAGACTCACGGTGCTGGCCGAAACCACACGCAAACCCGCAACCACAATCGGGAGGGCGAGGGGCAACTCCACACGAGTGACCCGTTGCAATGGCGAGAATCCGACGGCCAGCGAAGATTGCCGCACCTCAGGGGACACGGAATCAAATGCCTCTGTCACTGTGCGCAGAAGTAAGGCAACCGCGTACAGGGTGAGCGCAATCACGACGTTGATCGGGTCAAGAATCTTGGTGCCGATCAGGACCGGGAGGATAACGAAAAGGGGCAGCGAAGGGATCGTATAGAGTAGCCCGCTGACTGTCAACAGCGCCCCGCGCGACCAACGGTATCGGTGAGCGAGCCAGCCGAGGGGTAACGAGAACACGAGCCCCAGCACAATCGGGGGGAGGCTGAGCGCAAAATGATCACGGGTGAGCCGCCAAATGTTCTCGGCGTTAGCGAAGATCCATTCCACCGGACGGCACCTCCTTCAACAGGCCAGCTGGAGTGCCGTGCTCATCAAGCACAACCGTGCGTCCATTGAGGACCCTCGTATGCAGGGTGCGCTTGGCTCGATCGGCTCCGATAAAACTCGCGACAAAGTCATCGGCGGGCGCACTCATAATGTCGGCGGGGCTTCCGCTCTGGGCGATGTGGCCACCCTCCCTCAGGATCACCACCTGATCACCCAGTTGGAAGGCTTCCTCGATATCGTGTGTCACAAACACAATGGTCTTGGCCAGATCACGCTGGATGCGCTGAAGCTCATTCTGCAACTCGGTACGCACGAGGGGATCGACAGCCCCAAACGGTTCATCCATCAAGAGAATATTTGGGTTGGCGGCCAACCCCCGAGCCACACCCACCCGCTGCTGCTGCCCGCCAGAGAGTTGGCTTGGATAGCGGAGGGCTAGCGCCTGATCCAGCCCCACCGTATCAAGCAACTCGCGTGCGCGCTGCCGGGCTACTTTCTTGGTGTCGCCGTTCAGAAGCGGAACCGTCGCAACGTTGTCAAGCACCGTTCGGTGCGGCAGCAGCCCCGAGTTTTGCATAACATAGCCGATCCGGCGACGCAAAGCCACGGGATTCAGGGTAGAGATGTCCTCGTCGTCAATACGGATAGTGCCACTTGTGGCATCCACCATGCGGTTGATCATCCGTAAAATGGTGGTTTTACCACAGCCCGATGACCCCACAATGACGGTAGTGGTGCGGGAGGAGATCTCTAAGCTCAGGCTTTCTACGGCGGTAGTACCATCCGTGAAAGACTTAGTAACGGAGTCAAACGTGATCATGCGAGGTGGCTCCTTTGATCATTCACCGATCATCAATACTCTCATGTGACCACCACTTCCTGGCCAGTAAATACGCTCACAGGGAACAGGGCATGGCGCTCCCCGGTCACGTCAGAACCCTGGTATCAGGACGATTTGCTCCGTATGCTGAGTAAATGAGCATCGATTTTGCCCGCATCCCCCACAGCGCTGCCGCCGTGGACAACCTCGCAACCTCCGGACTCCGCCTCAGTCTCATCCCCAAGGAAGACACCCTCGGCCGTGCCGCCTGGCTTCAGGCTGATGCACAAGGCTTCCACGAAGCAGAGCATTCTCCAGCGAAAGTAACTGAGCTACTCGAAGCGTGCGCACCACACCGGGTAACCGGCGTCTGGGACGACTCGGCTGAGCGAGCCGGGCTGCCCATCGCCACGGCGCGTTCGTGGCCAATGGCTCTGAGCGTTCCCGGAGCCACCCCCGTTACTGCCTGGGCAATCAGCTCGGTCACCGTCGCACCGACCCATCGACGTCGCGGCATCGCCCGCACTCTCCTGACATCTGAACTCCTAACCGCCAGGGAAGCCGGATGCTCAATCGCAATGCTTACCGTTACTGAGGCGACCATCTACGGTCGATACGGCTTTGGCCCCGCTGCCTGGGCAGCGCGGTGGGAGATCGCCACCGCCGGGGCGAACTGGGTTGGCTCGCGCCCGGCCGGTCGGGTGCAGTTCATCACGGCAGAGTCTGCCCTACGTTCCGGTCCAGAAGTGTATGAGAGAGCACGGGCAGCCACTCCCGGCGAAGTTGAGCTCAGCCCCTACTGGTGGAAGGTTCTCCTCGGGCTCAACTCCGCTTCGACCGATGAAGCTGCCAACAGCACGGTTCGGGCGGTGCGCTATGACGATGAGGATGGTGTTGCCCAGGGTATCGCTTTTTACACAGTGACGGCGGATGAACAGGTCATGGCGAACGGCACCCTAACGTTGAAATTCCTTGTGTCCGCAACCGACGACGCCTACGCAGCCCTCTGGCAGTTCCTGATCGAAATTGACCTGGTCTGCACCATCAACGCCCCCCTGCGGGCGGTGGACGAGCCTCTTCCCTGGCAACTGCGCGACGGGCGCGCCGCCCACAAGGTCGGCGAGCGCGACCATCTGTGGCTACGTATTATTGATGTCCCCGCGACGCTTACCGCACGCCGCTACAGCCACCCGGATGAGTTCCTCCTCACTATCACCGACACGCTTGGCCTCGCAAACGGTAATGTGCTTCTGACCATCGCAGAGGACGGATCAGCAACCACATGTGCCCACACGGGTGCTGTCCCCCACGGGGCCGCGCATCTCACTCTCACGATCGCCGACCTGGGGTCGCTCTATCTGGGCGGTGTCAACGCCGAAACCCTCGCCTCGGCCGGGCGGCTGTGGGAGCACACACCCCACGCGGCGGCACGGCTGGAACGCAGCTTTCACTCAACGGTGACGCCGCGAACCGGGAGTTGGTTTTAGTCGCGCCCGAAAGAACGACCGACTGCCCTAGAGTCGATATATGGATTCCTCCAGCACCGTACGCGTTGACAGCTGGCTGTGGGCCGTACGCGCCACAAAAACTCGCTCCCAAGCTACCTCCGCCTGCCGCGCCGGACACGTGCGAGTGGGCGATGTCCGGGTAAAGGCCGCGCATACCGTGCGCGTGGGTGACACCGTACGGATTCGGGCTAACGGGTTTGACCGTATCCTGGAGGTCACCCGGCTCATCACCAAGCGGGTGGGGGCCGAGGTCGCCGCGACCTGCTACCTCGATCACACTCCGGCACCGCTCACCGCTGAAAACGTTCCCGGGCTGCCCCGCCGCGACCGTGGCGCGGGTCGCCCGACCAAACGTGAGCGTCGCGACCTCGAAAAACTCCGAGGCCGCGATACCGACGACGGTCTTTTCACCACGGACAATACGTAAACGAGCGATAACAGATAAGGATTAATATGACCTCCCCCACACCTACCGCCGCCACGGACCAACCCCGGTACTCCATCATGGCCATCATGGCATTGGTCGTGGGAGTCGGTGCCGCTGCGCTCTTCGCCCTGGAGCCCTGGGGACTTGTAGTCGGAGCTGTGGCCATCATTCTGGGGGTGCTGTCACGACGAGAACTTCAGACCACGCCATCGCTTCGAGGCGTTGCCCCCTCGGTGCTCGGGTGCGCCTTGGGGGGCCTGGTCGTCATCGTTCAGGGGCTCCCCTGGGCTCTGCTCCTCATATCGGAGATCATTTATTTTCTGAGCCACCTGGGCGGCTAGCTGTAGTTCCTGAGTTACCACCTCGGTACCCCTCGCTCACCAGTGGACCGGGTCTTGAGCCGCTACCAAATGCCGTTACTCCATCACCTGGATCAGGCCACGGGACTCCCCCTGAGACAGAGTAAACCTCTCAGCTCCGAACAGGTGTTCCCGGAAGGTATCCAGAGGGTTCTTGCCAACAGGACCGCAGCCACGAAGATGTGAGGGCCAGCCGAAAACGGGTCATCCGAATCGCGGTGTGTGAGTGCAGGGTCACGGTCATCTTCACAAATGTACCGGCAGCAGCCAGTTAGCGGCGAAGGGTCTGCGGGCCGGTATCGGTAACCGGCATGACTTCTGGTTCCATGGTGTGTTTGGATGTGTCAGTGGCCCGCCCGGTGCCCGCAGCAATAGGCTGCCTCTCATCTCGACCTCGGGTGAGCGCAGCGATCGTAAGGTCAAGAAAAATACCCAGGATGATAGCGCCGACAATCGCCAAGACCGCGCCGAGCATTGGGTTACTACCCAGCCAGGCCCCTGCGAGAAGCCCAATCATCGTTGAGTACAGCGACCAGCATGCGGCCGCAATCAGAGTGAGGAGGAGGAACCGGCGGCGCGAAAACCGGGTAGCTCCCGCTGTCATATTCACGGCAACCCGGCCAACAGGGATGAAACGAGCTGTCAAGATAAGCGTAGCCGCCCGGCGCTCAAGGCCCCGCTGAGCCCAGGTCACCGCTGCGGCGATACGTGGACGGCGCATCCAGGCGATTCGATCGACCCCGATGAGTCGCCCCAGCGTGTAGGCGGCATGATCACCCAGCACAGCTCCCACAGCCGCAGCGATCATTATTAACCATATATTGGGCGAACCGCTCGCGGCCGCGAGCGCCGCCAGCCCGACGACAACCGACTCGCTCGGAACAGGTGGAAAGAATCCGTCTATGGCTACGAGGAGCAGCACCACGAGAGGTAGCCACGGGGAGGCGACAAACGATGCGACAACGTCGTTGACAAACTCCATCTACAGTCCTTTCATCGGCGATATACCCACACAGTAGGTGCCAAGCACCTCGGATGCGTCATACCCGAGTATGAGAACGCCCCTCCCCAGGCGGAAAAATTCGGAGAGAGGTTCAGAGGTCATAAAGGAACCCCGGCCGTATCGCTTGTTAGGGGTTAAGCGATAGAGCCGGGGTTCTATATGCTCCGAAGAGCCAGTAACACGATTGTGCTACTGATGCTCAGCGGCGCCATTGCCGCGAGCTGTCTCCGGCTACCACTAGCCGGAGAGTTTTTGGTTGAACAGGGCCGGGAAGGTGTTCTCTGTGGACAGTGTTACCCACGACATCCCCCCTACCGATCATATGTGTTACCCCGGAGGACCTTCCCCACGTTGTACGCCGAGACACTCTCTCGAGGATCACCGACACACCCTGCGGTGTCCCTTCCCGGTGACTGAAAGCTACGCTACGCGACTGGGATACCCCGGGGAAGTCATGACCCCTACTTTCACCCGGCTATATCACCCGCTCGCAGAAAGGACGCAGGAACCGTCATCTAGCGGAAGAGTCCCAGCTTCGAAGCGAGAGCGAGGGCCTCGTCCCGGTCGCTCACGCCCAGCTTCTTGTAGACACTTCGCAGCTGAGACTTGACCGTGTTAACGGACACATAGAGTTGATCCGCAATATCGGCGTTGGTTGCCACATGTTGCGAAATGCGCAAGACCTGAAGTTCCCGCTCCGTGAGCGAGGTGTTCAGCAACGCTTGGGGCATAAAGTGGGCCATTGTTGCCAGCTCGCTCATATATTCCCGGAGGGCAGCCCCGCCTCGCTCCCGGGCAACAGCGTGCAAATCGGCGAAGTCTTCGTGTGAGATGCACGTAAAAATAAACCGCAGGCGTCCTTTCGATCCCGGGAGGATGGCTTTGCTGAGGTATCCGACCGCCAGATCACGCGACCCGCTTCGCAGTGCGGCTGTCGCACGCATGAGCCAGAATGCAACCTGTATTCGCGGGGTGTAGATGGGGCGGTTGAGCGCCATATCGAGCGCCCGGATGGCAGCGTCCTGATCTGATACCACGAGTGAGTACAGGGCACGGGACATCGCGCTGAGCGAGTCGTTCTGTACGAGCCGATCCACGTAGAACTTTGCCTCGGCGACACGACCGGAACAGAGGTTAACCGTCGTACCGACAAAAGACGAGAACGAGTCGAGGTAGTTAGCGCCCCAATAGTCGGCTCTCCGGCGACGATACTCCTCGAAAACATCGGCCGCGTAGTTTGCTTGGCCTGCCGAAATAAGTGCAAAGATATGCGTGCCGGTCACAAAACCCCAGCGTTGGGGCTGGGCGAGCGATTGCACCCCCGCAGTAGCTTCCACGAGTGCGCTGTCGGCGTCTCCGCTGTCCAGATAGCCCCAGGCGCGACCCACGTGATACAGGGCACTGGTGATCTGCTGCGAGACATTGTGTTCGGGTACCGTTGCCGCCGCGTTGGCTCGTCCCTCCTCGCTGAGGATGTCCGGGTTACCAAAGAGCTCAGAGAGCGCAAACAGCCCGGTCAGGGCATCACGAACCACGATGCCCTGGGGATCTCCGTGGGCAGAGGCCAATTCAAACATTTCTTCGGCTTCCTCAAATGCCTCTAACTGGAGCATCGTATGGGCGAGGCTGAGTGAGTTCGAGGCTAAGATTTCTTCCTGATCGACATCGACCGTTGCGAGGTCTCGCGCAATTTCTCGGCCCCTCAGCGCGAAATCTCGAGCAAGGTCGCTGTGTCCCAAAAGCGCATTGACCGTTGCCTGTCCGGCCAAATCGCTGAGCCGTTCTCCTGGGTCTGAGGAGTGTTGATGGGCAAGAGCCACGAGATAACGGCGCATGAATGATTCCCCCTGGGCTGTCAACCCCGACTCTGCTACCCGGTAGAACCCGTTGAGGAGGAGCAGGGAGGGCCATCGGTTGAGGTCATCATTAGCTACCGCAAGAAGAGCATCGACCGTTTCCCGGTTGGCCCGAGTGAGAAGTTCACGAAAATAGCGACGAGCGATCGAACTAGCCGCGGCAAAGTCTTTCATGGTGAGGTACTGAACGAGGGCCGGGTGCGGCATACGATGGTTCAGATACCATTCTGCGACGATTCGACGCTGTCCCAGGATGTACTCCGTGCCTTCGCGAACACCCGCTGCACGTTGCAGTCGAGTCCAGATGTAGTCGCGCCACACAAACTCCAGCTCACCAAGTGCGTTGTTGGTCTCCCATGTGCCCATATTATTGTCCCGAAGACGCACCAGGTGACGCCCGATCTCCTGGACCCCACACAGCAGACGGGCGAGATCGACCGTGAATCTGCGTGCGACGGATAGGCTGTTCACAAATCCGAGGAAGTTATCGGAGGAGGAAAACTGAGGGGTTGAGTCGGCGACCAACCGGTGCGTGATGATCGCCAACCGGTCAAAATCGACACCTGGCCAGGGCCCCGGCCCTGGCCAGGCCAGGTATTGATCCATCGCGAAGAGAACACTCATGGGATGCGGAGAGGTGTCCCGAATGAGCTGTTCCACAATCTGGTCAGCGGCTTCACCCGCCCCGCCCCGTTGCAGAAGCGTACGCATCTCAGCAACGGTCATAATGAGCTGATCTTCCGTAATCCGAGAGACCACGATGGATGCATTCTGCGCCGCATCCGCAACCAGCTGATCGTCCATGGTCGTCACGATGAGGTAGAGTCCGTGGCAGGCGGAAAGCAGCGCAACCAGATCGGCTACGATTTCCGGTTGCTCAGCCCATTGGAAGTTGTCGAGGATGACGGTCAGCAGCCGATCTCCCTCATTCACGGCTTGCGCGAGCGCGTCAATTAGGTCATCGGGCATCTGGCCTCGTTCCACACGGTTCAGCATCGACCCCGCGGCGGGAACCCCGGCACCGCTCAGTTCCTCAAGAAGGAAGGCCCAGAACCCCGATCTCGTTCCGTGGCTCTGGTCCAGAGTGCACCACACGAGTGATTCGTCCTCGGTGTTTGTTGACTCACGAGCATCAACCCACTGTCGCACCACGGTTGTTTTACCCGCCCCCACAACTCCGCACACGGTCGTCAGTGGAGCACGACGATCCAGGCTTTCCAGTAGCCGGTGCCGGGACACCCACAGCGTAGCGAGTTCGCTGCGTGCCAGTAACGATTCGACCGTTACGGAAACCCCTAGTGCTTGTGTGTTCATCGCGTGTACTCCCCCATCAGCCGCCTCCCCGCGCAGCACGATACCGATGATTGTTTACCCGACGAGATGGAGGCTGCTTAAGCGTAGGGTGGCTGACAACAGAAACGCAAGCACCAGTCAGGAGGGTCACCCCCTAGCGGTGAACATTGACACCCTCAGGAGGATCGGTCACCTTCCTCGCCGGAAACCGGAACGGGGCACTCACCGT
Organism: Klugiella xanthotipulae; assembly: GCF_006716695.1. Lineage (GTDB taxonomy): Bacteria > Actinomycetota > Actinomycetes > Actinomycetales > Microbacteriaceae > Klugiella > Klugiella xanthotipulae. The sequence continues at coordinate 303,440 of NZ_VFPN01000003.1, read as the reverse complement.
TGGCCATAGGTGACGTCGGTGACGTACACACAACACCAGAGCAATCACCGCGTAAAGGGCGGATACCGCGTAGCGTGCTTCCTGTCCCGTGACGATAAATGTTACGGCAAAAAGCACGAACAGACCTGCGGCCCAGCGTCCCGAGAAACGGAGTGTGAGCAGGATACTGATGCCCAGAACCGTCTGTGCCGCGGTCAGGACAAACTCTTCCACCTGCCTCGCATCCATGGGAAGAGCCCAGCCGCCGCCGCCCACCAGGTGGGCGATAGGGAGCGAGCCCACGAGGGCCGTCCACTGGTTGACCTTACTGGCCAGTAACATCCCGATGGCCATAGCCGATTTGCCGCGCAGCGCAAAGATGATGGCGATGACGAACTCGGGCGCCTCGGAGGCGAGCGGGGCAAGCCATTGAACGAGCAAAAAATCGTCGATTCCGAGCGCCTGACCGCCCTCGACCAGGCTCGTCGCGAAGGACTCTGCGAGGAGTAGAATCACCGCCGCCGAGAGGATAAATATGAGGAGGATAGTGGCGCGGCGCGACCGTGTTTCCAAGGTCCCGATGGAACGGGCTACTCCAACCAGATCGGGCTCCTCAGTTTCCCCCTGCGACACCCGGTAAAGGTAATACGTAAAGATGAGGAGCAGAATCACGCCCAGAAAGACATGAATCTGTCCAGTGAGCGGAATGATGAGGGTCAGCGTCGAAGCGATCAGAAGGAGGCCCAACTCAACCCGGCCATCACCCGGCAGGCGGATTGCAAACGGCCGAGACTCAATATCAATATCGAGCGTAGCATTGCGTTTTTGAGCGGCACGATACGCGAGGTACGACACGAGAAGAATAACCGGCCAGCCAAACCCCAGAAGGAGACGGTTAGATCCCGTCATATTGGCAGCGGCATAGGCGGCCTGAGAAGGGTCAGACCCCGCCGTGAACGCGAAGTAGAGGTCAACCGCGTACTCGGGCAGAATTGCGATAATCGCTAGGAGCCCCACCGTCAGGCCACCGGAGATGTCAACCTCTGCCGCCTCACCAGCCCAGGCCAGGGCAAACGCGGCGGCGACAATGGCCGCACCAAAGGCCAGCATCCCGAGCAGCGGGGAAATATCGGCACCCAAAAGGCGCAGAATAATTCCGGGAAGAGCAATCAGAACAACAACGCCCAGTGGGATAACCAGACGACGGAGAGAATTCGTGGAGGGTGCTGACACGGGGAACGGCCTTTCGACAGGTTTGACCGTCGCACACCGCAGGGGTGGAAAAAGCTTCGGTCAAAAGCGCTATTGACCGAAGGTCTCGCTCGCCCCGGAGAACCGGGGTGGGATGCCGGGCCGGTCACCGAGACCGGCCAGTATGTCGACATCGCCGCCGCCTGTGCGCACACAGACATCAGTGGGAACTACTCCCCTTCGATAGGAGTAATTGTGGCAGACCGATCACGCCACACCCCTTCGCAGCACAAAACTCTCAGGATTTTGGGTGCACGAACATCCTGATTCCGCAACCCGATTAGCAGTGTTGGGGTTAACGGCCACAGCGGCAGAGACGACAGAAAAGCGCAACGGTATTATTATCATTCTCAAGACCAGTATCATTTATTCATGGCCGGTTATGAGCTTCTCCTGCACCCCATCCGATTTCGTATCGTTCAAGAGTTCTTAGCCGGGGGCGAACTTACCACCGACCAGGTACATTCCCGCCTGGACGGCGTGCCGTTATCGAGCCTGTACCGACACATCAGCGAGCTTCTCAAGAACGATATCCTCCACGTTGTTCGGGAGCGTGCGGTGCGCGGCACCACCGAGAAGACCTACGAGTTAGCCCCCGAGAGCGTAAAGCTCACCGCAGCTCACCTCAGCACGATGTCTCCCGACGACCTGCTCGGCGCGTTCACCATGTTTCTCTCCGGAATAATTGCCGACTTTGACCGTTACGTCCACCGGCCGGAGGCCAATATTCTTGCCGATGGCGTCGGGTTCTCACAGGTGGCCTTCTACGCCACCGCCGAACAGTTTCAGGAACTCACCATGACCCTCAAGTCAAGTATTGAGCGCCTGCTCCCCCAGGGTCCCGGCCCGGACCGTGAGCGGCGTACCTTGACAACAGTATTCTTGCCTGACCCCGGCGGCGACGAGAAGTGATACCTCGCGCCCGATCCTAGGGATGCCGTGATAACCAGGTGAATCAATAATTGTTCCACCCGCCTCAGGAGCCTCACACAGCACACGCGTGCCAGCACCGCCACCGAGCGTGGGCTCCGCGAGCGCTCGCCCTCTCGACGAATAACGGGCTTCGCGCTCAGCATCCCAGTTGGCAGCAATCTGTCGGCACTGTGCGTACTGTTCCGGGGCAACGACAACGATCAGACGGTGATCGTGGTCACTGTACTGCACCAGAATATTGATGCCCGCGTCCGCAAGCCTGAGTGCGAAGGTTCCGAGCTGCCCAGGGACCTCCTGGTCGAGTCGAAGCGTCACCACGTCATGAACCCTCACCGGGCCTATCCCCTGTGCGACAAGAGCGGCTCGACCCCGTTCGGCATCATCCACAAGAAAGTGGGCAATAGCCTGACCATCGCGAGAAAACACGCCCCCGCCCTCCAGGCTCACTCCGGCCGCACCCAGCGTCCGCCCCAGCTCCGCAAGCGATCCGGGTGAGTGCCGCAGAATAACCTCGATGTCACGGAATGACTCACGAGCGCTCATGCGTCGAGAACCGTAACATCGAGCTCAATATCACTGTTTAACGAGTTAGCAATGTAGCACCCGCGATGGGCAAGGTGCACCAACCGGATGACCTCGTCACGGTCTGTCCCAGGGGTGACGCGTAGAACGGGGCGGAGGAGGATGCTCGAAATACGGGCTGGCAGTACCGAATCATCCATAAACCCCTCTCCGGTATCGGTATAACTCAATACATCAATTTTGTGCTGCGCAGCAACGGCGAGAAAGGACAGCAGCTGACAGGAGCTAGCAGCGGCCACAACAAGCTGCTCCGGGTTGAGACGGGTGGGGTCTCCCCGGAACGCGGGGTCAGCACTGAGCATAAGTGTTGTCTCAGCGGGTTCGGCGGTGGCCCTGTGGGCTCGGGAGTAAGCGCGGATGCCCAGCCCGGTTGAGCCCTCCCAGGTCAGCGATGCAGAGTATGTGTGTCTTGTCATAACACCACGCTACGGGCGGAACGTTTCGGGATTCACCGAAACGTGAGCGTGCGGGGCAGACTGATCCCGACCCGCAAGATCTAATCCGGGTGCAGGTCACGTGACATCCGCGACAAGAATAAGCCGCCACGAAGCCAGCTACCAGCACCCGGTCGGATAATCGGGCTTATTGGCAACATCGTTAACGCAAAAAGGCCCGGAGGGTGGAGCCTCCAGGCCTTCGCTCCCTGAGTTGGACTCGAACCAACAACCTGCCGGTTAACAGCCGGCTGCTCTGCCAATTGAGCTATCAGGGAATGCTGTTCGGTGAGATTCTCACCGGCAACAAGATACTACTCTAGCAAACGTTTTAGCATTCGTTGACCACTTTGCTAATCTGTTGACAATTCGTCGTAGGCGGTTGCCCTGAGTGCGTCCGCTAAACGACGAACATACCCGTGATCTGCTGCGGAAAACACGTCCTCAATGGTTCCCCGACCCACAAGCGAACCCTCCTGCAGAACAATGAGTTCTTCGACTAGATGTTCAAGGACGGCGATGTCATGACTCACCAGGAGCAGTGTCATCTCGTTTTTTTCGCGGAAGTGCGCCAAAAGGTTAATAATTCGCGGGCGATTAGCCACATCGACCCCAAGGGTCGGCTCATCGGCCACCAAAATCTTCGGCTGCATCACCATTGCGCGCATCACCGCAATACGCTGTCGCTGACCTTTGCTGAGTTCATGCGGATAATTGTTGAGCATCGTGAGAGGAAGCGCAAGCAGATCCATCATCTCGGCAATCACCAAGCCGACCGCTTTGCGGTCAAATTTCTTGGTGCGTTCCACGATGGGCTCCAAAATCACATCGGCCACCGTGCGATCAGGAGGTAGAGTGGCCCCGGCGGACTGACTGAGAAAGCCGATGTCTGCGGTAAGCTGATTCCGTTTTTTCTTGGAAAGCTTCACCACGTCTTCACCCAGAACGGTAGCAACACCGCTGTTCACGATCGGGGACACTCGACTATTGCCCTCATCAGCCCGAGCAGCCAAGACCCTCGCCAGAGTTGATTTACCCGAGCCGCTCTCGCCCAGAAGACCGTACACGCTCCCCCGCGGCACCGAAAAGCTCACGCCCTCAACGGCCTGGTGCTCAGCGCTTCCGCCGTGTGCCGGATAGTAGATGGAGAGGTCGGAGACGACAATCTCGTCGTTCTCGCGGGCAAGACGCTCGACCATAAATCTATTAACCTCCGGGAATGCTTGGCACCCGGTCGGGTGGCACATTCACTTTAGCCCATGTCAAACATCCCCCTTGACCCCAGGTCATTTCGCGAGTATTTCGCACGCGTGCGCGAGGCTACATCTGAGCTGCGCGCAGTCGCCGCCGCGCCGCCTCTAACTCAACCAATTGTCTCTGAACCCGCCGGTAGGGCTCACCCGTGCTATCACCCAGACGCTGGAGTTGTCCCACCAACTCGGCCTTGAAGGAGAGCATGTCACGCTCAATGAGGCTCGTCACCACGTCGTTGACATAACGCCCCAGCCCCGCCTGTGAACGTTCTGGGATGGGAGCGACCGCCAACTCACGCACGAGATCCTGAAAGGGGCCGGGAGCATCATTAATAACGTCGGCCAACCAGGCCGATGACTCCTCCGCCGGTAGATGTGCGGCAATCGCGTCACGCACAACTCCGAGAGAGGCATTAGCCAAACTCACCCGCACACCCTGGGCAAGTAGCTCACTCGTAATTAGCGTGGGATACTGCAGCATCGCCATCACCGCGTCACGCTCCAGGCGTGTCACCGGGTCGCGGGGAAGGGTCGTGATGCTGGCCCGCGACCCGGCGGATAGATCACGGTCCCCCACGCCCGGTTCTCCTTCCGGCCTGCTCGCCGAGGGCGGTGCCGCCGACTGCCGCGACTGCCGACCAGCCGCACGTACGGCAGCTTCAACCTCGCGCGCATCGGCACCGAGCATCCTGGCAAGTTCCCGCGTGTAGCCGGGCCGGAGTGAGACGTCACGAATATCAGACACAATCGGTGCGGCCGCCCGAAGAGCACCCACACGCCCCTCAACCGTATCGAGGTTGAAGCTGTTGATCGCCTGCCGCATCGCAAACTCGAACATGGGCTTCTTCTGGTCCATGAGCGCTACAACCGCCTCATTACCGTGCGCGAGACGCAGGTCGCAGGGATCAAGGCCTTCCGGCGCAACCGCCACAAATGTCTGAGCGCTGAATCGCTTCTCCTCACTGAACGCACGGAGGGCAGCCTTTTGTCCAGCAGCATCCGGATCAAACGTGAAAATAACCTCCCCCTGGCCCGTATCGTCGCCCATGATACGCCGGATAACTTTGATGTGCTCAACCCCAAAAGCCGTACCACAGGTGGCAACGGCTGTGGTCACACCGGCCATGTGGCAGGCCATAACATCCGTGTAGCCCTCAACAACAACCACACGGTGGCTGCGCGAGATATCGCGCTTAGCCAGGTCCAAGCCGTAGAGCACCTGAGATTTGCGATACACGGCAGTCTCGGGAGTATTCAGGTATTTAGGACCCTTATCATCCTCCAGCAGGCGGCGCGCACCGAAGCCCAGCACCTGGCCGCTCGTGTCACGAATCGGCCACATCAGTCGGCCGCGAAACCGGTCGTACACACCCCGGTCTCCCTGCGAGACAAGACCGGCCCCTACGATCTCCTGCTCGGTAAACCCCCGCGACCGCAGGTATTTGAGCAGCGCATCCCAACTTTTCGGGGCAAAACCCACGCCAAATAGTTGGGCAGATGCGGCATCAAAACCGCGCTCTCCTAGGAACGCTCGACCGATGGCCGCCTCGGGTAGCCCCAATTGCTCCGCAAAAAACTCGGCCGCCGCCTGGTTTGCCCGCAGTAGACGGGCGCGGTTAATTCCATCGCCCGCCTCGGAACCCTCCTCATAGTGCAACTGGTACCCAACGCTACCGGCGAGCCGCTCAACGGCCTCCGTGAAGGTCACATGGTCCATACGCTGAAGAAAGGTGATCGCGTCGCCACTCTCGCCACAGCCGAAACAGTGGTAGTAGCCGAGCGCCGGGCGCACATGAAAGCTTGGACTGCGCTCATCGTGGAAGGGACACAGCCCCTTCAGCGACCCTACACCGGCCGGTTTGAGGGCCACATGGTCGCTCACAATGTCAGCCAGATTGATCCGAGACTTCACCTCTTCGATGTCACTCTGTCGGATTAGTCCAGCCATGCGCACAGTTTAGTCGAGAGGATGCTCCCGCTGTGGGTCTACACAAGCGGCACGGCGCACAGACGCTTATGCCAGGCGATAGCGGATTGGTCGGTCAGGGTAGCGACCTGATCAACCACCACGCGCCGCCGCTCGACGTCTGACGCTGCGTACCGCCAATCAGCGGAAAAAGCGGCATCCAGGTCGATGCCATCGTTGAGGTAGAGGGTGTCAAGTAGCTCCGTGAGGAGTCCACGCTGGCGGGCGTATATAGGTTGACGTTTGCCACTCGCCATCACGAACGCCGCCACGACCCCCTTGAGGACAGCGATCTCAGACCGCACCTCGGCAGGCACCACCACATCTGCGCCGAAACGCACGAGGCTCTCCCGCGGAAACGCCAGGCGCGTGGCATCCGTCGCGGCCCGGGCAAACCGCCCAATCATCTGACTCGTAAAGTTCTTCAGGGTGGCGTGATCACGACGCGTACCCGCCCACCCGGTAAGCCATAGGGGGGACGCCGCCAGCCGGTCAAACGCGGCCCGCAGATCGTCCTCACTCATTTCGTTGCCCGCCCAATCAGCAACAGCCCGGATAAGCGAGTCGTGACCCACACGCGAACTCAGCATCGCGGGATCAATGTACTCCCCCACAATCGCATCCTCAAAATCGTGCACCGAGTAGGCGATATCGTCTGAGAGATCCATGACCTGAGCCTCGATACACACCCGCCCCTCGGGCGCACCCGAGCGCAACCAGGCAAACACCGGAAGATCATCCTGATAGGCCCCAAACTTCTGCCGCCCGCTGGGATCGCCCACGGCATTGCTCAGTGCCCAGGGATACTTGCAACTCGCATCAAGGCTCGCCCTGGTGAGATTGAGGCCGTAACCGCGCCCATCAGGGCCAAAAACCTTGGGCTCCAATCGTGACAGGATGCGTAGTGTCTGCGCGTTACCCTCAAACCCCCCGGCAGCGGCCGCCCAATCATTCAAGGCCCGCTCACCGTTGTGTCCAAATGGCGGGTGACCCAGGTCGTGCGCAAGACAGGCGGTATCGACAACGTCCGGGGCGAGTCCCAGCGATGCGGCCAACTCGCGACCTACCTGGGCCACCTCAAGCGAGTGGGTCAGGCGGTTGCGGGCAAAATCAATACCAGCGGTGGGGCTCAACACCTGGGTTTTGGCAGCGAGCCTGCGCAGGGCACTGGAATGCAGCAGCCGGGCACGGTCACGGGCAAAATCGCTCCGCTCCGAGTTCTGATGCTCCTCGGGTAACCATCGTTCCTCATCGTGTGCGGTGTACCGTTCATCTCCCACTGCACGGGCCGGATACTGCACGGGAAGACTATCCGCCACTGGTATCCAACTCCGCTCCGCTGAGTTCTGTTCCTTCGACGCTCGATAGAACACGGCTGTTCAACCAGCCATCCGGCAGCGCAGTCTTTTTGGCCGACCCGGCGCGACCCCGTGGACCCTCAGCATCCGCCCCCGGATAAGGTGCCTCCGCGTCAAGGGTAGCCAGAATGTCATCCATCTGGGCGAGCGATTCGACAAGCGCGAGGCTGCGCCGTGTCTCTGCGCCCACCGGATACCCCTTGAAATACCATGCAATGTGTTTACGGATGTCACGGCACGCCCGCTCCTCTCCGCCGAAGAACTCCACAAGCAGTTCGGCGTGTCGGCGCAGCGCAGTCGCAACACCACCCAGTGCGGGGTGGGTCTGGGCCGCGCGCGCCTCCGCGGCCGTGAGCTCACCCCGCCGGGCCCGGAAGGCGGCGGCCAGATCGCCGAAGAGCCAGGGTCGGCCCAGACATCCTCGACCGACGACCACACCATCGCATCCTGTTTGTTCCATCATGCGGATGGCGTCTTCAGCTGACCAGATGTCACCATTGCCTAAAATAGGGATGCTCGTGACCTGCTCCTTGAGAGCGCCGATAGCATCCCACTGTGCGTGGCCCGAATAAAACTGGTTGGCCGTGCGCCCGTGTAGGGCAACCGCCGCTGCACCCGCACCCTCGGCGGCCTTGGCCGCCTCAATATACGTGAGATGTTCCGCATCGATACCCATACGCATCTTAACGGTGAGGGGGATACTTCCAGCGGCCGCGGCCGCACGCTCAACGATGTCGCGAAACAGGTCGCGTTTCCAGGGAAGGGCGGCACCGCCACCCTTCCGGGTGACCTTGGGCACGGGGCAACCAAAGTTGAGGTCGATGTGGTCTGCACGATCCTCGGCTACCAGGAAGGTGACGGCCTCAGCAACTGTGGCCGGGTCAACCCCGTAGAGCTGGATCGAGCGGGGTGTCTCGCTCTCGTGGTGCTGTATCAGGCGCAGGGACTCGGGTGTGCGCTCAACAAGCGCCCGACTCGTAATCATTTCGCTCACGTAGAGACCCGCACCGTATTCTCGGCAGAGTCGGCGAAAAGCGGTGTTCGTGATACCCGCCATGGGTGCCAGGATCACCGGGACATCCATCTGGATAGTGCCGATACTCAGCTTCGACGGGGTTGGGGTCGCTACAGTCACCGGATCATTCTCCCAGATAGATCTGGGTACCGTTACACGCGCTGAAGAACGGCTAATCTACGGTGGGTGCGTCCACGGCCCCGCCAAAGCGCCGATCACGATACGCATACTGGTCAATGGCCCGCCACAGGTCCGTACGGGAAAAGTCTGGCCACAAGGTGTCCAAAAAGACCATCTCGGCATACGCCGACTGCCAGAGCAGAAAGTTACTTGTCCGCTGCTCGCCCGAACTGCGCACAAAGAGGTCCACATCCGGCATCTCGGGCAGATAAAGATACTTGCCAATTGTTTTCTCTGAGATCCCGGCGGGTCTAAGCCGACCCGCCGCAACGTCATCGGCGATCCTGCGCACAGCATCCGAGATCTCCATGCGCCCCCCATAATTAACACACATCGTGAGCGTGAGCGTACTGTTGTTGCGGGTGAGCTCCTCGGCCTCCCGCAGCTCACTAATCACCGAGCCCCACAGACGCGGTTGACGCCCCGACCAGCGTACCCGTACGCCCCAGGCATTGAGCTGGTCACGACGGCGACGTAATACCTCGCGGTTGAAGCCCATCAGAAAACGTACCTCATCCGGGGAACGACGCCAATTCTCCGTCGAAAACGCGTAAACACTCAGATGTTTTACCCCCATCTGGAGCGCCCCGGCAACCACGTCAAGCAGGGCGGCCTCACCGGCCCGGTGCCCCTCAATACGAGTAAGGCCGCGCTTATTGGCCCAGCGCCCGTTACCGTCCATCACGATGGCTACGTGGCGAGGCACCCGTGGCGGGATACTCTCCGGCCGCACCCCAGTCCAGTCCACCGGAATCAGCGGCTGCGGTGACGGGGATGCGCTCACACGTCGCTTTTTTTCACTCACGGTTCTAGCGTAGTGGCACTTAGTGACCGTACCGGAGCGAGCGGATGCCACGCTCAATATGCCACTGCGTGTATGCCGACACAAAGCCTCTGGCCTGCGCGCGGGTCCCCTCGCCATGCGCTTTCGCTCTCCCCCACTCACCGGCAAGAAGCGTGCCGAGCAGCGCGATAGTCTCAGCCGACATTCGCGGAGAGCCGGGGGGCGCACATGCGTCACACACTGTCCCGCCCAGCTGAACAACCAGAGCGGTCCCACCGCCGTGCGCTGCGGGAAGTTCGCCCCCACACCGCACGCACTCCGAAAAGTTAGGGGCCCATCCGGCCAGAGAGAGCGCGCGCAACAGGTACGAGTCTCGGGTGAGACCCGGAGGATGCTCACCCCGCGCGAGAGACCGCAACGCACCCACCAGCAAGAGATACTGTTGCCGCGCGGGTTCATCCTCGGTGGTCAACCGCTCGGCCGTCTCAACCATCACGTTGGCAACAGCGTAGCGATCAAAATCGGCCGCGATATTGCCGCCGTACGCGCCGAGTGTCTCAGCTTGCGTAATGGTGTCGAGCGTACGTCCCTCAAAAAACTGGATATCCGCCACCATAAACGGCTCCAGTCGGGCCCCAAATTTAGATGCGGTACGCCGCACACCCTTCGCCACAGCCCGAATCTGTCCGCGATCACGACTGAGCATTGTAACGATGCGGTCTGATTCCCCCAGTTTGTGGGTCCGCAGCACAACGGCTTCGTCACGGTAGAGGGGCATCTACCAATTATCAACCCTCCTAGGGGACAATAGTGTGTGCTCAACAGTAGTTTTACGATCCCGTGGTGGGGCGATCTCCTTGCCGTCGGCATCGGCAGCCTTCAGGGTGCCATGTTTGCCGCAGGGTTTAAAAAGATTGACCTGCTCGGCGTGGCCCTCATCGGCGTGGCCACCGGGCTCGGCGGTGGCCTGCTTCGAGACATCCTCCTGGGTGTGACCCCCGTAGCCTTTCAAAGCAACCCCTACCTAATCGTGGCCTCGGCAGCCGCCCTCATCGGCATGTTCCTTCAGCGCGTGTTCACCAAGGTAGACCCGGTGATTACCGCCCTGGATGCCCTCACCATCGGCCTCTTCGCCGCAATTGGCACCACCAAGTCGTTGTCTCTCGGGCTCCCCATCGTGCCCTCAATTTTTATCGGCTGCGTCTCGGCCGTCGGTGGGTCAATCCTGCGGGATGTGTTCCTCAACCTTCCCATCGCGCTCATGCATGTGGGATCGCTCTATGCGGTCGCAGCGATGGCCGGGGCTGGTTCGCTCGTTCTGTGTCTGCTGCTCGGACAACCCGTCGAGGCCGCTGCAGCCGTGTGTGTGATCGTGACAACCGTGATCCGTCTCCTGGCCGTGCGTTACGGCTGGAGCTTGCCGGAGCAGCGCGCGCTCAGCCGCATCCGCCGCCGCGAAACACCCCGACTACCGCGCCCGCCTCGGGGCAGCTCACGCCCCCTGTCGCTGAGACGACGTCGGCCGGGGGAATCCTCGTTAACCGGAACAATCCCCGTCATCCGCACGCATACGAGCAGCATACCCACCACACGCCCGCGGACAGGGAACAACGCAACCCTCCGAACTCTGCGTAGCGCTGAGCACCGACCCAACGAACCTGAACACCGCGCCTAGCCAGGTTTGTCTCGTCTGAACTACCGGTGGGCAGCCACCCACAGTATGTCTGCCCACCGATTTATCTAGTTATATTATGCTCCCGCACCGATCAAAGCCGACTCATTCAACCGAATCGAGCGGTTCACTGAACTGACAATAGCTTTGAGCGTCGCGGTCGAGATATCGGGGTCAATACCCACCCCCCAGAGGCGCTGTCCATCCACCTCGAGGTCAACATAGGCCGCCGCAACAGCGTCACCGCCCTCGCTCATCGCGTGCTCAACGTAGTCGTACAGGGTTACCTCATGACCGTGTTCGCGCATAACCGAGATGAATGCATCGACCGGGCCATTACCGGAGGCTGACACGGAGGCTATCCCCTCGTCAACCCGTAAATCAACGCTCAGTTCGGTGCCCCCGCCCAGATCACTACTGCTCGATGTACGGGTAATCTCGTAACGGCCCCACTTGGCGTGTGACGCTTCAACGGGTGCGGGCAGATACTCGTCCTGGAACACCGACCAAATCTGGTCGCTCGAGAACTCGCCGCCCTCGGCATCCGTTTTGCCCTGCACAACAGCGCTGAACTCGACCTGCAGTCGGCGCGGCAGGTCGAGCGAGTGGTCAGCCTTAAGCAGATAGGCCACACCGCCTTTACCGGACTGCGAGTTCACTCGAATCACGGCCTCGTAGGTACGACCTACGTCCCTCGGGTCGATCGGCAGATACGGAACAGCCCAGGGGATGTCATCGACCGTCACACCGGCGGCAGCAGCATCAGCCGCCATCCGCTCGAACCCCTTCTTGATGGCGTCCTGGTGCGAGCCGCTGAACGCGGTGTACACCAAATCACCGGCCCAGGGGCTACGCTCGGCCACACGCAATTGGGTACAGTACTCGGCCTTGCTACGAATCTCATCGAGGTTACTAAAGTCAATCTGCGGGTCAATGCCCTGTGTGAACAGGTTGAGGCCCAAGGCCACTAGGTCCACGTTTCCCGTGCGCTCCCCATTGCCAAACAAGCAGCCCTCGATACGGTCAGCGCCGGCCATGTAGCCCAGCTCGGCGGCAGCGATGCCCGTACCACGGTCGTTATGCGGGTGGAGTGAGATGATCACGTTCTCCCGGTGGTTGAGGTGGCGGCCCATCCACTCGATCGAGTCGGCGTACACATTGGGTGTTGTCATCTCTACGGTTGAGGGCAGATTGAGGATAACCTTGCGCTCAGGCGTGGGCTGGAAGACCTCCAGCACGGCATTGCACACCTCAACCGCAACCTCCAACTCGGTGCCGGTGTAGCTCTCGGGCGAATATTCATAGTAGATATCGGTGCCAGCTGCGATGGTCTCAGCAGCCACGCACAGTCGCGCGCCCTCGACGGCGATCTGAGTGACTCCCACAACATCAGTACGGAACACCACATCTCGTTGCAGCACGCTCGTAGAGTTGTACAGGTGTACAATGGCCCGTTTGGCCCCGATGATCGACTCATAGGTGCGCTTAATTAGGTGTTCGCGAGCCTGGGTGAGTACCTGAATGGTGACATCGTCCGGAATGGCGTTCTCTTCGATGAGACTCCGGACAAAATCAAAGTCGGTCTGGCTCGCGCTGGGAAACCCCACCTCGATCTCTTTGTAACCCATCTGGACCAGCAGGTCGAACATGATGCGCTTGCGGTCGGGGGTCATCGGGTCGATGAGGGCCTGATTACCATCGCGCAGATCCACCGCACACCAGCGGGGTGCCTCGGTAATGCGCTTAGAGGGCCAGGTGCGGTCGGGCAGTTCCACGACGATCTGCTCGTGGAACGGCCGATACTTGTGGATCGGCATCCCGGAAGATTGTTGTGTGTTTTCCATGATCTTAGAGTCCTTCTTCAGCTACTTAAAACGGCTGAGCCAACGACAAACTCCGCGACGAGGGAGGCCCAAAAAGCTAGGACTCGTCGCGGCAGCTAAGAAGGAGCATGCTGTAACCCACGCACCCACGTTAGCACCAACTGGGCAATTCGAAAACTTCATTTCTCGCGACCTTGGCCAACACACACGTTTTGTGACGTCGAGGAGGACCATACTGCACACGCCGACCCCCGCTCGCACGTGCGGCCCACCCGCGAGCAGGCGACCCGTCTGTAAGGATACACTCTGCCCTCGCCGCCACATCGTTACGGGGATGTCAAGAAAAGGCCGAACGCGACGCAGCGCTCCCGCCTAGAAGCCGAGTCTGCCCAACATTTTCGGGTCCCGCTGCCAATCCTTTGCTACCTTAACCTGGAGCGAAAGAAACACTTTCGAGCCCACGAGCGGCTCGATCTGTGCCCGAGCTACCCGACCCACCTCTCGGAGCCGCTCGCCACGATGACCAATGATGATGCCCTTCTGGCTATCACGTTCCACATAGATGTTGGCATAGATTTCGACGAGCGGTTTATCCTCGCGCACAATAGTATCCTCGACCGACACCGCGATCGAGTGGGGCAACTCGTCACGAACACCGTCCAAGGCTGCCTCACGAATGTATTCGGCGATGCGGTCGTCATCCATCTCATCGGTGACAGCCTCGTCCGGGTAGAGCTGGGCCGAGACGGGCATCAGCTTAACGAGCTCGCTAGAGAGCACATCAACCTGCTCACCGGTGAGGGCGGACAGAGGGATTACGGTATCCCAGTCACGCAGCATCCCCAATTCGGCCAACTGATCAATCGCCTCAGTACGTGTGGCCACATCCATCTTGGTCAAGATCGCCACCTTCTTCGCACGCGGAAACAGGTCAAGCTGCTCATTGATAAAACGGTCACCCGGGCCGATCTTCTCATTGGCCGGAACACAGAAACCGATCACATCAACATCGCCCAGAGTCGATTTCACGAGCGCATTGAGTCGCTCCCCGAGCAGAGTACGGGGACGGTGGATACCGGGAGTATCCACGACGATAATCTGACCGTCACCGCGGTGTACGATGCCACGAATCGCGCGACGTGTCGTCTGAGGCTTGTCGCTCGTGATCGCAATTTTCTCCCCCACGAGCGCGTTGGTCAGGGTAGATTTTCCTACGTTAGGCCGACCAATAAAAGAGACAAAACCGGCGCGATACGCGGGTGCGGGAGTTCCACCGCGCGGCTTACGTTTTTTCGAGGTGCCGGTGGCGGGTTCCTGCCCCACAGGGGTACCCCCCACCGGCTCGGAGAAGGTGTCATCAATCGGTGTCATGGGCTGTCCTGTTCTCTGGCTGATCGCCTGCGTCGTGTATGGCGGTGAGATGGTCATCTGCCCGCGCGGTGATTGTTGAGAGCATTTTCCCGCGCCCCTCGGTGCGCTCCGCGACGAGGATCAGGCCACCAGCCCGTACCTCGTCGCCGACGGTGGGGAGGCGTCCGTGAACTTTGGCAAAAAGACCTCCCACAGAATCCACCTCATCGTCATCCAAATCAATACCGAAGAGCTCACCCAGGTCGTCAATGGGGACGCGCGCATTCACCCGGTATAGGCCACCGCCCAGATCTTCGATGGGTTCCCGACTGCGATCATGCTCATCAAGGATCTCCCCCACGAGTTCTTCAAGGAGATCCTCGAGCGTTACCAAACCGGCGATACCGCCGTACTCGTCAACGACCATTGCGAGATGGTTTGATTCCAGCTGCATCTGTTTGAGTAGTGAGTCAACCTTCTGAGACTCCGGCACAAATACTGCCGGCTTCATGAGCTGAGTAACGGGGGTCACCTCTAGCGTATCCGGGTGCCGAAACAGGGCTTTACTCACATCCCGCAGATAGAGGATGCCCTCGATATTGTCCGCATCCTCCCGGACCACAGGCAGACGAGAGTGGCGTGACTGCATCAGGATCTCCATGGCGCTAGCCAGAGTTGCGGAGGAATCAACCGTCACCATATCGGTACGGGGCAGCATCACCTCACGAACCAGGGTCTCGTTGAACTCAAAAATCGAGTGGATAAGTTCGCGGTCATCGTCCTCCAGCAGATCCTGTTCCGCAGCTTGGTCAACCATGCTGAGGAGCTGCTGTTCGTTGCTAATGCCCGCTGAGCGCGGACGGCCGGGAGTTACCCTGTCTCCGAGGCTGACCAGACCATGTGCGGCCGGGCCCAGGACGACCCGAACACCACGGATGAGCGGTGCCGCAAAAGCCAAAATACCCTCCGGGTGGTGCCGACCCACGCTGCGGGGACTTGAGCCCACGAGCACAAACGACACTGCCGTCATTACCAGGGCCGACACGATCAGGGCCAGCCACAGCTCATCAATGGTGAACGCGAGCGTCAGCGTCACGAGAACGGCTGAGGTCGTTTCTGCGATAACGCGGAAAAAGTTCGTCGCGTTCATATGCGCGCCGGGGTCATGAGCAATCGCACGCAGTGCCGAAGCCGAACGGCGGTGGTGTGCCGCAAAGTCTTCCAACTCAGCACGGGAAAGCGAATTAATAGCGGCCTCAGAAGCCGCAAGTAGACCGCCCAGGGCGATCAGCGCGAAGGCGAGGGTCAGGAAAGCAACAACAATCCCGAGGGTCATCGACGGTGCTCGCCCGCCGCGAAACTCAGAAGAATATCGCGCTGTAAGCCAAACATTTCTTTCTCCTCCGCGGGCTCAGCGTGGTCAAAGCCCAGCAGGTGCAGGATGCCGTGGGTGAGCAACATCAGAATCTCATCCTGAACCGAGTGCCCGGCTGCCGCTGCCTGGGTCTCGGCCACCTGGGGGCAGATCACCACATCACCCAGGAGGCCAGCTGGCGTGACGGCATCAACCGTGCCGGGACGCAACTCGTCCATCGGGAAACTCAGCACATCAGTCGGGCCAGGTTCGTCCATCCACTGAACATGCAACTGTTCCATAGCGACCTCGTCAACCAAGACAACGGCCAACTCGGCATCCGGATGCACCTTCATGGCATCGAGAGCAAACACCGCGAGGCGTTGCAGCGCGGCCTCATCGACCGGGTACTCAGACTCATTATTAACCTCGATGCTCACGCGTTCCCCGCCTTTTTCTGCTGTTTGGTGTGTGCCACGGCTTGCCGCTCGGCGTCGTATTCGGTGTAGGCGTCGATAATACGACCCACGAGCGTGTGCCGCACCACATCCTCACTCGTCAATCGGGCAAAATGGATGTCTTCCACCCCATTAAGCACGCGAGTTACGAGCCGCAATCCGCTCGCCGCGATGGGGAGATCAACCTGCGTAATATCGCCCGTGATCACCATACGCGAGCCAAAGCCTAGGCGGGTGAGGAACATTTTCATCTGCTCAGGAGTGGTGTTCTGCGCCTCGTCAAGCACCACAAACGACTCGTTGAGAGTGCGCCCACGCATATATGCAAGCGGGGCAACCTCAATCGTGCCGTTGTCGATCAGCTTGGGTACCACATCCGGATCCATCATCTCGCTCAACGCGTCGAAAAGCGGCCGAAGGTAGGGGTCAATCTTGTCTTCCAGGGTACCGGGCAAGTATCCTAGGTTCTCACCGGCCTCCACCGCGGGACGGGTCAAGATAATGCGACTCACCTCCTGCCGCTGAAGCGCCTGTACGGCCTTCGCCATAGCAAGATAGGTCTTACCCGTTCCCGCAGGACCAATACCAAAAACGATTGTGTTGTCGTCAATCGAGGCCACATACTCGCTCTGCCCCACGGTTTTGGGTCGAATCGTCTTGCCCCTGGCGCTCAGGATGACCTCACCCAACACCTCAGAGGGCCGGTTTGTCGAGCCGGAGTTCACTAACTTGCTACTCTCTTTGACATCGCCGGTGTTCACACGGACTCCTTTTTGGGCCACGGCCAACAACTCACGGAGTACGGTAGCTGCAGCGGACACACTCGATGCGGGGCCGTCCATCGTGAGAATGTGGCCACGGATATGGAGGGATACGGTGGGATAGTGGGCCTCGACATCCCGAATGAGGTCGTCACCAGGCCCCAGGAACGAGACAAGATCGACACCATCAAGATGGATCACATCCCGAGCACGGTGCGGAGAACTGGACACACTTGAGGGCTCTTGACTACTCGGCACCGAGAGTATGCTCCTCCAGGCCACCAGCCAAAACGTGCGCGTGCACGTGAAAAATGGTTTGGCCAGCTGACGGGCCGTTGTTAAAAATAAGACGGAACTCGCCGTTGGCATGTTCCTCGGCCATCCGCTTGGCCACCGCCACCAGCTCAGCGAGCAGCTCGGGGTCACCGGCGGCCAGCTGGGTTACATCACGGTACTCACTCGTCTTGGGGATCACGAGGATGTGCACGGGTGCCCGGGGGGCCTGATCCGCAAACGCAATCACACGCTCGGTCTCGGCGAGAAGTTCAACGGGAATCTCGCCGGACACAATTTTACTAAACACGGTGGGTTCTGCAGACATAGGTAGAAGTCTATCGAGAGTACCCCGGATTCGGTGCGTCTCCGCTGGAAAACGATACCCTCCAGGGGATAAGCACAGCACATCTGCCGACCCGGCCGGGTCTGAGCGCTCTGGCGTCCGGACACCCATAGGGTAGACGCATGAGGTTTTTCGCATGAGCATCACCCCCGTCCGAGCCCTTGATCTTGGTAGATATGACCCCCGCCTAGCGGGCCGCAGCATCAGCGGACACCGCCTCGTTCAAAACAGCCGCGCAGTGATACACGGAGATATTTTCGTGGCTCTCGGCAGCACCGGGGCTGATGGCAGCACCTTTATCGGCGATGCCATAGCCCGCGGGGCGAGCGCTGTACTCTACGACGCCTCGGTAGCGGTGGGACACGAATTTTCCGATCACACCCACGGAGTCCACAACCTTCACGATCAGCTGGGTCAGATCGCCGATGACTTCTATGCGTGCCCCTCAGCCTCACTCACACTCGTAGGGGTCACCGGCACCAACGGCAAAACCTCGGCCGTGCAGCTCATCAGCCAGGCCTGGCACCGGCTCGGTATCCCGTCAGCCAGCATCGGCACACTCGGGGCAGGTCTCTACGGAGACATCAGTATCAACACGGGCCTCACCACGCCGCCCGTAACCCAAATTCACGAGCTACTGGCCGAGTTCCGAGATGAGGGCGTCACCCACGTTGCCATCGAGGTGAGCTCCCATGCTCTTGAGCAGAACCGCGCTGCCGGGGTCAAGTTCGACACTGCAGTGTTCACCAATCTCACACGAGACCACCTCGATTACCACCACACCATGTCCGCCTATGCGGCGGAAAAAGCCAAAATTTTCCGCCTCAGCGGAGTGCGTAACGCGGTGATTAATCTGGATGACCCCTACGGCGACGAGTTTTACCGCGCCGAGGCCGCGCACCTCGTCCGTATCGGCCTCAGCTCACGGGGACACGCGGATGCAATGATTCGGGCCGACGGGGTGCAGCTCACGGCCCAGGGCATCACCTGCACCCTGACAATTGGTCACAGGTCGTTCCCCCTGCACAGCAGTCTCCTTGGCCGCTTTAACGTGGATAACCTCCTCAGCTGTGCCGGTGTTCTGCACGCGCAGGGGGTGTCAGCCGATACAATCGTCACGACCCTAGGCACTCTTCAGCCGGTATTTGGCCGAATGAATCGTATCCAGCCCGACCCCTCGCTCCCCCTTGTTATCGTTGACTACGCACATACCCCGGATGCTCTCCGTCAGTCGCTCAGCGCACTCGCCGAGCACGCCTCCGGTCGGATTCTCACGGTCTTCGGGTGCACCGGGGATCGAGACCGCGGCAAACGGCCCGAGATGGCCCGAATCGCGGAGGACTCCTCAGATCTTGTGATCGTGACCGACGACGATGTGCACCACGAAGATGGTGATCGCATTCTCGACGACATCCGACCAGGATTCCAACGCCCTGAAGCCGTCGTGGAGGAGCGCAACCGCGCCAAGGCAATCGCCTACGCCATCGCACATGCTGGCCCCGCAGACATCGTGTTAATCGCGGGCAAGGGGCACGAAAGCTATCAGGTTGTGGGCGAAAAACGAGTGGGCTTCAGCGATACTGCTTGCGCCGAGCAGCTTCTCCAGAAGCGCCTCGCTGCTTCGCACACTGAGGCAGGCTAATACCTAGTATCACCTACCAGCGGTTGAGCGCCGCGTTCACGAGTGCCAGCGCGGCCGGACCGGCCGTCGAGGTGCGCAGGACGGTCTCGCCGAGAGCCACCCGCACCGCACCTGCTGAGGCTAACATCTCCAGTTCCCGTGGCGACAGGCCGCCCTCAGGTCCGACCACAATCACGATCTCACCACCCACCAGCGGGGTAAGCCACTCAATACCAAGCCGAGATAGTCGCTGGTCAGCCTCCGGGTCAAGAACAAGAACCCGATTGTTCGCCGCGAGAGCGACTAGTCCAGTAATGTCTACGAGTGGGCGCACAACTGGCAGGCGGAAACGCAACGACTGCTTAGCCGCCTCCCGGGCGACCTTTGACCAGCGGGCAGTCCCCTTCAGAAGTTTGTCACTCGTCCAGCGGGACACTGATCGTTCGGCCTGCCACGGGATTACCGCGTCAATACCCATCTCGGTCACAGCCTCAACCGCCCGCTCGTCGCGATCGCCCTTAGCCAGTGCCTGTACCAGCACGACACCGGGCGTCACGACGGGGCGTGTCTCAACGGCGGTGACCACCAGCTCTAGGCTCCTGGGGGTGGCCGTTCGCACCGAGCACTCGGCCCGGACACCTGCCCCGTTTCCCACCAGGATGCTCTCCCCCACACGCAGCCGACTCACCGTGACGGCATGCCGAGCCTCGTCACCGCTCAGCACCACGAGCGCGCCGGGGGCCAGATCATCGCCCGCAAGCGACTCATCAAAATAGAGGTTGCTCACGAATGCGCCCGCTATCCGCGGAAGAAACGGTCACGCAATTTACTGAACATGCCCTGTTGGAAGTGCCCCAACTCGGGGGCTGGCGGTTGGGATGATTCAGCGAGCTGACGTACCAGCTCCCTCTCCTTATGGTTAAGGCGCTGGGGGGTAAGAATTTGGAGGGCAATCTTGAGATCACCGCGCGTATTGCCTCGCATCTTGGTGATCCCCCGGCCTTTGACCGTAATGACCTCGGCGCTCTGGCTACCCGCCTTGATGTCGATGGGGACCTCGCCATCTAGGCTACGGATGCTCGTTGTGGTGCCAAGAATGGCGTCCGTCATCGCTACCTCAAGAGTGCAGAGCAGGTCCTCGCCATCGCGGCTAAAGATGTCGTGGTGGGCAATACGGAACTCAATAAACAGGTCGCCATTGGGCCCCCCGGCAGGGCCGGCCTCACCGCCGCCGCGCAGCTGCATACGCGCCCCCGAGTCGATACCCGAGGGAACCTCAACCGTAATGGTGCGCTGCGCACGCGTGCGTCCATTGCCGGCGCAATCGGGACAGGGGTGGGGAATCGTGGTGCCATACCCCTGGCACGAGCCGCAGGGGTGATTCGTGACAACATTGCCGAAGAGCGAGCGCACCTGCCGCTGGATAACTCCCCGCCCATGGCACACGTCACATGTAGCGGGTGAGGTGCCCGGTTGGCAGCAGGAGCCGTAACAGGTCGCACACGTCACAGCAGTATCAATTGTGACCTCGCGGGAGGTGCCAAAAACGATGTCGTCAAGCTCAACGTCAACACGAATGAGGGCGTCCTGACCGCGTTCGGCCCGCTCACGCGGGCCGGAATTACCACTGAAACCGCCGCCAAAGAACGTCTCAAAAATGTCGCCGAACCCGGTGAAGTTACCGCCCGCACCGCCCGGCCCTCCACCAAGATCATACTGCTGGCGCTGCTGCGGATCGCTCAGCACATCGTAGGCGTGGGTCACGTCCTTGAACTTCTCGGCGGCCGCCGGATCGGGGTTTACATCGGGATGCAGCTCTCGGGCGAGCTTACGGTATGCCTTCTTGATCTCATCAGGGGTCGCCTCACGCGAAACACCCAAAACATCGTAGTGGTCAGCCACCGAGGGCTACTCCTTTTCTCTGGTTAATCACAGTCTGTCCGAATTATGCACACCCGGGCGAGCCGGGGGTGATAGAAAGTTAATGGATATCCTCGCCAAACATGCGGCTCAGATATCGTGCGACGGCGCGCACTGCCGCGATATTACCCGCGTAGTCCATGCGGGTTGGCCCGAGCACAGCCAGCCGTGAGACGGAGTTGGCAGAGGACTCATAGCCCGTCGAAAGTACCGAAGTCTCCTCCAGGCCAAACGCCCGGTTTTCCCGGCCGATACTGATCCCCATCCCTGAGCCATCGAGCTCCAATTCGCCAAAAAGCTTGAGCAAAACAACCTGTTCCTCGATGGCATCTAGCAGGGGCGGAAGATTACGATTGAAATCGTTTTCAGTGCGCACCAGATTTGCGGTACCTGCCATGACGATGCGGTCGCTACGGTTGGCAGAGATCTGTCCGGCAACGATATCGAGCAGTGCCAGCTCTCGCACATCAACCTGGGATTGTACCGTATCGTCACGCATCGCGCGAACAGTCGCACTGGCGGTCGCGAGATCACTGCCTACAATCGTGGTAAGAACACGATCACGCAGAGCGTGCAGCCAGGCCTCATCAACGGGATCGGCGGCCAGCGAGGAGAGGTCGATCGTGCGCTGTTCCACCACGCCGTTACCCGCAATAAGGACCGAAAGCACCCGGCCTGGGGAGAGGGCCACGAGTTCCAAATGTCGCACCACGTTCTTGGCAAGCGAAGGATACTGCACCACGGCGACCTGGTTAGTGAGCTGGGATAGGAGGCGGACGGTGCGTGCCAACACGTCATCTAAATCTGCGGACTCGGCGAGAAAGTGCTCAATAGCGTGGCGCTGCGCGGAGGAAAGTGGGCGGCGATCAGCAAGCCGATCCACAAATACGCGGTACCCCTTGTCGGTGGGAATTCTCCCGGAAGAGGTGTGCGGGGCCACGATCAACTCTTCATCTTCAAGCTGGGCCATATCGTTACGGATCGTCGCGGCCGACACCCCAAAGGAGTGCCGATCAACAATTGATTTGGAGCCCACAGGCTCACGCGACTCAACGTAGTCGGTCACGATGGCACGCAGAACTTCAAGCCCTCGCTCTGAAACCATGACACCTCCCGTGAATCAGCGACCGCACCAATTGGCACTCGTTAAGTCCGAGTGCCAATTCTACCCCTAATTGAGCCGGATACCGCGTACATTCATCCCCGACCGGTGTTAGTCCGCAGTCTCGGCCAGCAGTCGGTGCACCACAGTATCCGCGAGTAGCCTGCCACGGAGCGTCGGAACGACCTCACCCCGCAGCGCGCTGCCGGGATCAAGCAGGCCATCGGCAATGAGCCCGGCAACCGCGAGACGCCCCTCACTCGTGAGCTGTGTGGTGGGCAGACCCTCCGCTAATCGCAAACGCAACAGCACGCTCTCAACCCGCCGGGTTTCCTCATCAAGAATCTCTCGGGCGGCCGCGGGCGATATCCCAGCGTTGATCCGATCGGCATAGGGCGAGGGGTGTTTAACGTTCCACCAACGTACTCCGCCCACATGGCTGTGCGCCCCAGGACCGACCCCCCACCAATCCTCGCCAGTCCAGTAGGACAGATTGTGTCGCGACCGATCAGTCAGGGTCTGTGCCCAATTACTGATCTCGTACCACTCGAACCCAGCGTCGCCCAGAAGCCTATCGACCAGCTCATACATGTCGGCGTG
Source organism: Klugiella xanthotipulae (assembly GCF_006716695.1). Lineage (GTDB taxonomy): Bacteria > Actinomycetota > Actinomycetes > Actinomycetales > Microbacteriaceae > Klugiella > Klugiella xanthotipulae. Next base: position 280,425 of record NZ_VFPN01000003.1, on the reverse strand, counting down.
CAGGTCATCGTCGGGCTCGGGATACACCCCCCGACGAATCTGGCCCGCCAGCTTGGTACCCTCCTCGACAATGAGCGCGTAGGCCGAGATGTGGTCCGGTTGGCAGGCAAGGGCAGCCAGCACCGAAGTATGCCAATCGCCCAATGACTCCCCCGGGGTACCGTAGATGAGGTCGAGACTTACACCCAAACCCACCTCGCGAGCCCACTGCACCACGAGAGGTACCCGCTCCGGGTTGTGGGTGCGGTCGAGCGTCGCGAGTACATGAGGCACCGCCGATTGCATCCCAAAACTCACACGCGTAAAACCTCCGTCGTACAACTGCTGCAGGTAATCTCGATCAACAGAGTCGGGGTTCGCCTCCGTGGTAATCTCTGCCCCGGGTATCATCCCCCACTGGTCACGAATTGTATCGAGGATACGCACCAGGTCCTCGGCAGGCAGGAGAGTCGGCGTTCCACCTCCGAAGAAGACAGTGTTCACGGAACGCTCCGGAATACCCGAGGCAGCCAACGCCCGCTGGGCGAAGCTGAGCTCACCCTCGGCCAGCGACACAAAATCGCTCCGTGCGGCCCCCCGCAGTTCCTCGGCGGTATAAGTATTAAAATCGCAATAACCGCAGCGCACCCGACAAAACGGAATGTGGACGTACACCCCAAAGTTGCGCGTGTGAGCACCCACTCGGGCGCTAACCGGAAGAACCCCATCCGAGGGCGCGGGGATACCATCGGGAAGAACAGAGGGCATCCTGTTATTGCTCGTCGCTACGTGGAATAGCAGTGGCCCCAATCGCCTGAGTGGGGCGCAGCGCCCGTAACTGCTGGCGCGCACGCTCCTGGGCAGCACGGATGGCAGCCGTGCGCAAGGGCGCTTTCCACAGCGGCTGGACCACCTCGTGGAACCCACGGAATACAGCCCAGACGGTGTCATCCTCGCGCTGTTCCACGAGGTACAGTTCCTCGCCCACCGGGCCATTCTCGTCAACGGTACCGTAGGCGAATCCGATGCGTAGCGGCTCTTCCACTACATAAATCACGCGGACCTCGCGAGGGTCACCGCCAAGAGACTTGTGCGGCGCAAGAGTCGCCTCAATGCCCGGGGTGATGTAGGGGATGCCCTCCGCAGAGAACAACTGCTCGTCACGCTTGGGCACTACAAGAGGGTGACCATCCTCGTCAAACCGGACCCCCCGATAGTGGTTCCCGGTTCCTGCCCGCACATCACGCACCTCAAACCCGGCACCTCGCTGGGCACCCCACGTCATGAGGTGAGAACTTGCAATACGGAATCGCTCGTGACCGCTGCCCAGTTTGACAGCGTCCTCGCTGGGCGTGGATCCGACCGGAGGGTACTTCATCAGCGTAGCCTCACGAGTCGCACCGATCGCACCGTAGCTGATGGGCAGCTCGTCGTGTGTCGATCGGCGAGTCATCATTTTTTCTCTTTCGATTCAGTGTCCCCCGAGAGGGCGGCAATGAAGGCTTCCTGGGGAACCTCCACGCGCCCCACCATTTTCATCCGCTTCTTGCCCTCTTTCTGCTTTTCGAGCAGCTTACGCTTACGGGAGATATCCCCGCCATAACATTTCGCCAACACGTCCTTACGGATAGCCCGGATACTCTCGCGAGCGATGATTCGGGCACCAATAGCAGCCTGAATCGGCACCTCAAACTGCTGGCGGGGAATGAGATTCTTCAGGCGCTCGGTCATCAGCACACCGTAGGCGTATGCCTTATCACGGTGAACAATGGCGCTGAACGCGTCCACTTGCTCGCCCTGGAGCAGAATGTCCACCTTGACCAGGTCGGCTTCCTGGTCCCCCATGGGCTCGTAGTCGAGACTCGCATAGCCCTGAGTGCGGCTTTTCAGGTGGTCAAAAAAGTCAAAAACGATCTCACCGAGAGGGATGCTATAGCGCAACTCCACACGATCCTCACCCAGGTATTCCATGCCCAGCAGATTGCCGCGGCGGCTCTGACAGAGCTCCATGATCGTACCCACGTAGTCCTTCGGGGCCAGGACGGCCGCCTTGACAACGGGCTCACGTACACTCGCGATCTTTCCGCCGGGAAACTCGCTCGGGTTTGTCACGATCGCGACCTTTTTATCGTCGGTCATAACCTCATAGATCACGGACGGCGCGGTGGCAATCAGGTCGAGATCAAACTCGCGTCGCAGACGCTCGGTGATGATCTCCAGATGCAGCAGGCCGAGGAAGCCCACGCGGAACCCGAAGCCCAGGGCAACCGAGGTTTCCGGCTCGTAGTTAAGTGCAGCATCCGACAGTTTAAGCTTGTCAAGCGCCTCGCGCAGGATCGGATAGTCGCTGCCATCAATCGGGTACAGACCCGAAAACACCATGGGCTTCGGATCAGTGTAGCCGGGTAGCGCCTCGGTGGCGGGCTTGTTGCTCGTCGTGACGGTGTCGCCCACCTTGGACTGGCGAACGTCCTTGACGCCCGTAATAAGATAGCCGACCTCACCCACCGAAAGGCCCTGTGACGGGCGGGGCTCGGGTGAGCTGACACCAATCTCCAGTAGCTCATGCACGGCGCGAGTTGACATCATCTGAATCTTCTCGCGGGGCGAGAGACTACCGTCGATCATCCGCACGTAGGTCACAACGCCTCGATAGGCGTCATACACCGAATCAAAGATCATGGCGCGAGCCGGAGCGTTGGGATCCCCGACGGGCGGGGGAACCAACTCGGTCACGCGGTTGAGAAGCGCCTCAACACCAACTCCAGTCTTGCCGGACACCCGGAGCACATCCTCGGGCGAGCCGCCGATGAGGTTGGCGAGTTCCTGTGCATACTTATCGGGGTCGGCGGCCGGTAGATCAATCTTATTGAGCACCGGGATGATGGCTAGGTCATTCTCCATGGCCAGGTAAAGGTTGGCGAGTGTCTGAGCCTCGATACCCTGCGCCGCATCCACCAGAAGCAGTGCGCCCTCACACGCCGCAAGCGACCGGGACACCTCGTAGGTGAAATCCACGTGGCCTGGAGTGTCAATCATGTTCAGGCAGTAATCGGTGCCAGCCACGCTCCAGGGCATCCGCACGGCCTGACTCTTAATCGTGATACCGCGCTCACGCTCAATATCCATCCGATCAAGATATTGGGCGCGCATATCGCGGTCACTCACCACACCGGTTGTCTGCAACATCCGATCAGCTAGCGTGGACTTGCCGTGGTCGATATGCGCAATGATGCAGAAGTTACGAATAACCGCCGGATCGGTTGCGGCGGGAATCGGTGGGTTATCAGATCGTGGAGACATCGCCGATAATTGTCCCACATCGGGAGATTAAGCGCTAAAGCTCATATGCCCACGCGTCGGGCTCACCCGCCAGAGTGGACGTCGAGATTCGGCTAAGTTGCGGCGTTCAGGTACAGCCAGTGCCCCCGCTCCCGGACAAATGCGCTCACCTCTGTGCTGTTCGCCCCGCCCGCTAGAACCCGGAATACCACGAAAGTATGCGCGAAATTCGACCATGCCCCGCGTATCGAGCATACCGCCCCGCTCGACAGCCACGATATCGAGGCGATACCAGCTCATGTTGGCATCCAGTTCCAGCTCAGCCGGTCGCGTCTCCGGGTGCCATGTACTCAGGAGATATCGAGCATTGCCCACCGCGTAGGCGCTGAAGCGGGAACGCATGAGCCTGACGGCCGTTACCGGGGTTTCGGAACCGTTGTGCAGCGGACCACAACAGAAGCCGTATTTTTCGCCGCTCAGGCACGGGCAGCGCGCGGAATCTCTCAACGCCGCTCCGGCAGAAGAAGGTGTCTGTGGTAAGGCTTCGCGTGTCATCCCCCCATTATCGACCGGACGCCCCCAGACACCCTTCGGTGCGGTCACTATCGGCGTGTTTGCGCTGGAATCTCGAAGAAGAAACTGGTAGTGTCGGTTGTTGGCTTGCGTGTGGGTGTATCCGCACGAAACCGGTGAGTGCCTCTCACACTCGGCGGATCCATTATTAGACATCAAACGAAAGACATACCTAACGTGGCAAATATTAAGTCGCAGATCAAGCGCATTGGCACCAACAAGAAGGCCCAGGACCGCAACAAGGCGGTCAAGAGTGAGCTCAAGACAGTCGTCCGGGCCACTCGCGAGGCTATCGCCACTGGCGATAAGGACAAAGCCACCAGCGCTCTCGCCCTCGCAGCGAAGAAGCTCGACAAGGCAACGAGCAAGGGCGTTATCCACCAGAATCAGGCCGCTAACCGTAAGTCGGCCCTGGCCAAGAAAGTTGCTGCCCTGTAACATCAGCAGTCATAAAGTTTGTGGCTAGCACTGACAAAAATGCCCCGCTTCGGCGGGGCTTTTTTGTGATTCTTCTGGCGTTACGCCGCTGCTCGCCCCTTACGCGCGACCAGGAGAACCATCTTCTCAAGAGCGTAAACCGGGTCGCGTCCGGCACCCTTGAGCTGGGCATCCGTATCCGCAACGGCCTGGATACACACCGCAAGACCGTGCTCGGTCCATCCATCCATATCGCGGCGGGCTCGATCAACCTGCCAGGGTGCCATACCGTGGGCGCTGGCGAGCTGGCCCGCTCCACCACGCACGCCATAGATACGCCCCATCGTACGCAGTTTGCTCGCAAACGCGGCCAAGAGGGGGATGGGTTCTGCTCCTGTACCGAGTGCGTGCCGCAACAGGACGAGAGCCTCACCCGCCCGCCCCGCAATTGCAGAGTCAGCAACCCGAAAAGCATTAGTTTCGACGCGGCCACCGTAGTAGCGGTCAACCGTTTCCTCGGTGACCTCCGCCGAGGCATCCGCAATGAGCTGCCCACAGGCTGAGGCCAACTCACCGATATCATCGGCAAAGGCAGTCACGAGTGAGCGGAGCGCGCCGGGAGTTACCCGAACACTCGCGTGTGTAAACTCCGCCTGCGCAAATGCATAACGCTCTGTGTCTTTGGTGATTTCAGCGCAGATAATCTCGATGCCGTTGCCCTCCCCCCGGCGAACTGCGTCGAGAAGCGCTTTACCTCGCTGTCCACCGCCGTGCCGGAGCACCACGTAGGTATCATCGGCGACTTGGCTCAGGTAAGCCTGGGCATCGGCGAGAAACGCGTCACTACACTTCTCAACACTCGACACTCGAATCAGGCGTGGTTCCCCAAAAAGAGAGGGGCTCGCGAGGGTCATAAGTTCGCCGGAGGTGTAGGAATCGGCGCTGATATCGCTGATCTCGATGCTGGGATCCTCGGCGCGCAGGATATCACGGAACAGTCGGATGGCGCGATCTGCCAGAAATGCTTGGGTCCCCGAGACGAGAACGAGAGCGGCTGGCCGCACCTCGCTCCAGGAAAGCTGGGGGATCACCGCAGCCGCTTTAGCCCTGCCTCGATTATTAGCCTTTGCTACTGCCACTCCCCTAGCCTAGTTGCTCTACTTCTCAGCCGATGTCCCGGAGTTCCACACAACCCATTCAGGGCCCTCCGGCTCGCGTGACAGGGCCACCGTGCCGAGCTCATCCGTGCGGGCAACAGAGCTTCCTGCAGCGGAGAGGAGCGAGAGGGCATCATCCGTTGGATGCCCGTAGCCGTTATCTTGCCCCACCGAAACCAGTGCGACGGGTGCCCCCAGTTCACGGTAGAACTCGGGGCACTGGTCGCGCGAACCGTGGTGCGAGACCTTGACAACGTCCGGATGGGGCACGCTCCCGGTATCCCGCATGGTGGCGAGAAGTCGCCTCTGGGCGCTCTCGCCCAGGTCACCCAGAAAGATCGCGGAGCCCCGGGGTCCGTTCACCTCAAGGACCACACTGAGGTCATTGCTGTTGTCAGCATCATCTGTCGAGTCCGGGGCCCACACCCGCCATGCAGAGTCACCAACCACGCCGACATCGCCGCTGAGTCCTGTCTGTACCGGTATGCCCGCATGGTCGAGGCTGTCGAGCACAACGCCCTCACGACTCTCCCCAACGGTTGGTGCCACAACGGCCTCCCGAACCTGTCCAAGCACTCCCTCGAGCCCGCCCACATGATCCTGGTCGTAGTGGCTCAGAACGAGAAGATCAACCACCTCAACACCCATCAGGTCAAGGCAATCACGAATCAGAGTCGGGTAGGGACCAACATCAACCAAAACTGTGGCCGTCCCCGCATTGATCAGGACGGCATCGCCCTGACCCACATCGCACATGACGTAGGACCACTCGGCGGGGTGCGTAAGCTGGGCGTACCACCCCCGCCCATTGGCCCCACCCAACCCTGCACCCGCAACAAGCGCGATAGCCAGCAAGAGGACCGGACGCAGAATTGGCCGATAACCACGTCGAGCTGAGAGTCTCAGCACAATCACCCCCATAGCCGTACCCATCCCCAAGAGAAGAGCACCCAGGACACCCGAAACCCAGGAGACTTGGGCTCCGGGGAGTGAAGAACTTACCTCGGCAATCTGAGCGATCCAGGAGGATGGCCACCAGGCGACCTCGATAGCCACCCGGGCCAGGCCAGGAACCCCGGGGGCACAGACGCACGCGATAAGACCCACAATCGTTGCGATGGGGGCCGCCGGGGCCGCAGCGAGATTAGCCAAAACACCATAAACGGGAAGAACAGGCTGCAGAAGGATCAGAACCGGTTGGCAGGTCAGCTGTGCGGCGAGGGGAACAGCAAGTGCGGCGGCAATCCAGGCAGGAAACCATACCCGTAGACGCTCTGTGAGAGGACCGCTCAGGGCAAGGAGTCCCGCCGTCGCGAGCACGGAGAGAACAAACCCATAGTGACGCGCCAACCACGGATCCCACAACACCAGACCGATTACCGCGACAGCCAGCGACGATAGGCCGGCACCCGGTCGTCCGGTACCGAGCGACAGCATCACCACAAGCGACATCACTGCCGCCCGCAGAACACTCGGCTCTGGTGTCACCAACAAGACAAAGGCGAGTAGCGCCGCGGTTGCGGCAATCAGCCGGGTGCGGCGCCGCAGGCCGCACCAGCGGCCCACGCCCATAATCAGGCCGGTAATGACGGCACAGTTTGCCCCGGATACGGCGGTGAGGTGAGTCAATGAGCTCTCGACCATATCGCTCTCAAGTTCCTCCGAAACCAGCGTGGTGTCACCAATCGCCAACCCAGGAAGAAGCTGTCCGCCCCGCCCCGGCATATCTCTGGAGAGTTCCAGAAAGGATGCCCGGAGCCCATTAAGGTGCTGAAGCAGGACGCCCGGTGGGCTGACCTGCGTGGATGATGAATCAAGCCGGGCCCGATAAGCCTGCTGGTCCCCAGACGTGGTCGGGCTCAACCGAACGCTGCCCGAAACTACCCAACCGATTGTGACGGTTCGTTGTTCGGCGTCCCGCAGCGCGTTCCTCTCGGCGAGCAGTTGTACCGGTGCGCTCAGACTCACATGCGGGCCCTCCCCCGCGCACGGTCCTACTGAACGCATCGTAGCCGAGACAAATAGGCCATCGCCGAACCCCGACGCAGCACTCTCTGGGGTACCCATGATGAGGAACTCAGCACAGAGCTCAGTGCGGTCAGAAAGCAACCGCTCAAGTTCAGCGGGTGTCCGAGATTCCTCGCCAGTTGCGACACGACACCCGACAAGCCCGAGAAGCGCACAGGACACGAGAAGAAGAGTGAGCGTTCCGCCGCCCCGCCCGACCAAGAGCGTCCCAGCCCAGACCGCACACAGTGCAAATGCGCCGATGCCAGATGCCGAAGCATACTCAGGTACCCCCACAAGCACGATTGCTGCGCACCACACCACAACCGCCGGAATAACGAGCCGAAGGTCCGGCATCCGTCCGTTGCCCATCTCCTACACCGTGATCAGATCACGAAAGCCATCGAGTGTCTTTTCTCCAATACCGCTCACACCCAGCAGGCCATCGACGCTCGTAAAAGCACCGTTCGACTTCCGCCAGTCCACGATTCGCTGAGCGAGGGCAGGCCCTACGCGCGGAAGCTCCTCTAACTGGTCGCTCGTTGCCGTGTTGATATTGAGGAGACCTCCGGGGAGCCCGGAACCATTTTCTGAAGGAGCACCCGCGGCGGGTAGGGGCGGAGACTCACCCTCAGCGGGCACGTAAAGCTGCTCTCCGTCTACGACCACGCGGGCCAGATTGATGGCTGCCATATCAGCCCGAGCGGTCACCCCACCGGCCGCACCGACCGCATCGATAACCCGGGCACCCGTAGCGACCGTGTAGAGACCCGGAACCCGCACCTGCCCGAGAACGTGCACATACGCGTTATTGTCCGGACTGGGCATCGGGGTGGGCGGTTCAGACGATAACGCGGTTGGGGCGGCAACGGGTAACCGTTGAGTCGTAGCGTTCCGATCACTCAGCACACCCCAGAGGGCTGCGACAGAGAGGGCAGCAATAAAGAGCACAAGTGCAGCTAGGGTACTGATTCGCAGGCCTCGGCGCGGCTCAGCCTGCCCCGTAGGCACAGGTCCACCGCGGGTTTCCTCCGACAGCTGATCATCTAACAGGGCATCCGGGTTCTCTCGTGCTTTCATAAGGCCACGCTAGAAGAAGCACAATTTTCCCTCCACGGATGAGTCGCGTTAACGAACAACTTCCCCCCACACTCGGGGTGTGGAGGGAAGTAGACAGCGGTGCTGAGCGGGTTCGAAGCTAGAACGTCGTAGTCGCGATATTCACGATCTTCGGGGCCCGCACAATCACGTTCACAATCTGGCGACCAACCGTGGCCCTGGCAACCGCCTCCGAAGCCCGAGCCAGCGCCTCAAGATCCTCCACCGATATTTTGGGGGAAACCTCCACGCGATCTCGCACCTTGCCATCCACCTGAATGATCGCGGTCACGCTCTCCTCTACCAGCAGTGTGGGTGAGGCCTTGCGCCACTGGGCGTTGGCCACAGTCGCCTCATAACCCAGGCGATGCCACATGTCCTCAGCTGTATAGGGCGCGAACATGCTGAGCGCAACAGTGATGACCTCTGCCGCCTCACGGACAGCGGGGTCGGCCGGACCGGCACCGGAATCGATCACCTTGCGCGTCACATTGGTCAGTTCCATCAGGCGCGCCACCACCACGTTGAATTTGAACGACTCGGTCAGCCCAGGGGCCTCGGCAAGGAAACGGTGCGTGTGCCGACGTAGGGCCTGATCGCCTTTCTTCCAGTCAACATCTGGCGCACTCGAAACGTCCTTGGCGACCCGCCAGGCGCGGGCCAAAAACTTGGCCGAACCGTGCACGGATACATCCGCCCAGTCAACGTCCTCCTCGGGTGGGCCGGCGAAGGCCAGCGTCAAACGCAACGCATCCGCACCGTGCTCGTCCAACTCATCCGCAAACTCAACGAGGTTGCCTTTGCTCTTGCTCATCTTGGAGCCATCCAGCAGAACCATACCCTGGTTGAGCACGGCGCTAAAAGGCTCGGTAAAGTTCACGTAACCCAGGTCACAGAGAACCTTGGTAATAAATCGCGCATACAGCAAATGCAGGATGGCGTGCTCAACGCCTCCCACGTACTGGTCAACGGGTGCCCACTTCTCAGCCTCGGCAGGGTCGAAAGCCTGCGTACCGTCCTGGGCAGAGAGGAAACGCAGGTAATACCATGAACTGTCTACAAAGGTGTCCATGGTATCGGGGTCACGGCGCAGCTGACGCCCCGTATCGGGGTCAACTACCGTGGCCCAGGCGTCCGCCGCACCCAGCGGTGACGAACCCTTGGGTTTAAGGTCGAGTCCCTCACTCGCGGGAAGCCTCACGGGCAACTGCTCCTGTGGAACGGGAATAAGCTCACCATCCTCGCCATGCAGAATTGGGATGGGCGTCCCCCAGTAGCGCTGACGCGAGATGAGCCAATCGCGCAGACGGTAGGTCTTAGCGGAGCGGCCCGTTCCTCGCTCCTCCAACACCTCAATGGCGCGCCTGATGGCGTTGGTCTTACTCAGACCGTTAAGCGGGCCAGAGTTAGTCAGGCGCCCGTCACCCGTGAGTGCCCGGCCCGTCACCGCAGGATCAATGCTCTCGATGTCGTCAGGCAGGATCGGGACACCCTCACCATCGAACTCAATGACAGGCAACACTCCCGTAACGGGAGCGGTCGTGTCAACCACAACGCGCACGGGTAGGTCAAATTGCCGTGCAAAATCAAGATCGCGCTGATCGTGTGCGGGTACAGCCATCACGGCACCGTGCCCGTAGTCGGCCAATACGTAGTCGGCGGCCCAGATCGGGATACGCTCACCACTCACCGGATTAATCGCGTAGCGATGCAGGAACACGCCGGTCTTCTCACGCTCGGCGTTCTGGCGGTCTACCTCGCTCGTCTTCTGCACGGCGGTCAGGTAACTCTGGAAAGCCTCGGCCACCTCCGGCGTGGCCTCGGCCACCAGGTCAGCGGCGAGGTCGGCATCCGGTGCGACAACCATAAAAGTGGCACCGTAGAGAGTGTCTGGACGCGTGGTGAACACAGAGATTTTCTCCGGATGTCCCTCAACCTCAAAATCAACCTCGGCCCCGATCGAACGACCGATCCAGTTGCGCTGCATACTCAACACCTTGGCTGGCCAAGCGCCCTCCAACTGGTTAAGGTCGTCCAGAAGGCGGTCGGCGTAATCGGTGATTTTGAAGTACCATTGCGTGAGCTTTTTCTTAACCACGACAGCGCCCGAGCGCTCAGAGGTACCGTCATCAAGAACCTGCTCATTGGCCAGAACAGTCTGGTCTACTGGGTCCCAGTTAACCCAGCTAGCCTTGCGATAAGCCAGGCCTTTCTTATACATCTCAAGAAACAACCACTGGTTCCACTTGTAATACTCGGGATCGCTCGTGTGCAGCACGCGGCTCCAGTCGAACGAGGGAGCGTACAGCCGGAAGCTTTTCTTCTGCTGATCAATGTTGCTGTACGTCCACTCGCGCGGATCGATTCCCCGCTTAATTGCAGCATTCTCTGCGGGCAACCCAAACGAGTCCCAGCCGATCGGATGAAGCACATCGAAACCCTGACCGCGCCAGTAACGCGACACGATATCACCGAAGCAGAAAGCCTCGGCGTGCCCCATGTGCAGGTCGCCCGACGGGTAGGGAAACATGTCGAGGATGTACTTACGGGGGCGGACATCGCCCTCCCTGCCCGCCCGAAAAGGTTCTAGCTCATCCCAAACGGGTAACCAACGATCCTGGATGGCCCGGAAATCGTAAACCTCATCGGCGGTGGTTTCTTCAGCAGGGTATTGTTCGTCGCTCACTCAGTCCTCTTTGCATCACATCGCGGAGGCCACACACAGATTGCGGCCCGACTACCAAGAATAGCGGCATCCCGGCAGATTACGGGCCGAGAAGTGCTTGGAGAGGTGCCGCCGCCTTAATTTTGATTTCTGCAAGCTCCGCCTCGATGACGGAATCAATCGTTATCCCCCCGCCCGTGCCGATTGTCGCAACGTTACCGTCCAACATGATCGATCGGATGACCATGGCCAGATCCGTCGTCCCGTTGTCGCTCAGATATCCCCAGACGCCCGCATATATGCCACGCGGTCCGCCCTCCACGCTGTGCAGGATCTGCATAGCGCTCAGCTTGGGTGCACCCGTCATCGAGCCAGCGGGAAAGCAAGCGCGCAGTGCATCGACAGCTGTCATCCCCCTGCGCAGGCGGGCTTCAACCGTACTTACCAGTTGATGAACGTGGGCGTACGTTTCCACCCGGTGCAGAGTGGTAACCTGCACCGAGCCGATGTCGGCAACACGCTGAATGTCGTTGCGCATGAGATCAACAATCATTACGTTCTCAGCACGCTCCTTAGCGTTGCCCCGCAGTTCGAGAATGGTCGCAGCATCGTCCCCGACCGATTCGGCCCTGGGTCGTGTGCCCTTGATTGGTGCGGTGCGCACTACACCACGAGGGGTGACCGCAAGAAATTGCTCGGGGGTCGCGCTCACAAGCGAACACTCTCCCACCCGGATCAGGCCCCCGTGGTGTGTCGGGGATGATGCCCTGAGACGCTGATAGAGGGGAAACGGGGGCGGGCTTAGCCCAACCGTCACTCGGTTTGTAAGACAGAGCTGGTATGCGTTTCCGCGCCGGATTTGCTCCTGACAGGTTGTGATGAGTGCACGATAATCGCTGTCGCTGTGCCGCCAGGAGGGCAGCGGTGACGCTGTTGGCACCGGAAGTATCCGCGATACCGCCATCTGCTCATCCCCGTTCACCATGCGGGTATACAGGTCGCCATAACGACGCAACCACGCGTCACGCTTAACCTCATCACGAGCAACGAGAGTGATCTGCCGAGATGCGTGATCACAGGCAACAACGACGCCGACCTCCAGCAGCGCGGATGCGGGAATAGCCGAGAGCTCAGGTTGGGTTGGCAGACCCAGCTCGGCGACCCCCTCCTCATACCCGATCCAGCCAACCCAACCCAGATCGAACGAGGGGTTCTCCGCAGACCCACTCGCTTCTACCGGTGCCGGTACCCGCGTAGCCAGCTCGGCCAGGAAGGTTCCGGGTAACAGAAGGGCGTCGCGGATACCCGCGGCACCCTCCCCCGTAGCATCAGCGGACACTGTGCCCAACCGCACCACACCCTCGGAATCAGACCACAGTAGCCGTTCGCCCTCCCCTAGATAGCTGACCCCCGCAGAAGCGTTGCCACCCGTATCAAGCCAAAAAGAGTAGGGGTTATCTCCATAGAATGCGGCATAAAGTTGCTCGGGGTCAATCCAGCCCACAAGGGTATGACGGAAATGAGGTGCGGTCACTGTACTAGCCTAGAGTGGCTCGCGCAATCCGGCTGGGCAACACCGTGGGAGAAGCCTTGTGAGTGAACTCTTTTGGTGGGATGGCACAAGGCTCAATCCCGCCACGGACCCTGAGCCAATCGAGCGCCCCCTCCTCGCCGCCGACTCACACCGGGTGGTTGACGGGCGAGCTGTTGGGCTGGATCGCCATCGGGAAAGGTTTCTGTTCTCGGCTCTCATTATGGGGTTCACCGACCTGGCAGAGTACACACCCTACTACGCCGCCTCTGCCCAGCTCCTTGACGGGAAGGGTGAGTGGTTTCCCCGATACGAGTTGGTGTCTTGCCCCGACGGGCCGAGGTTGGCTCTGCTGCGCCGCGTGGCCCCGCCACGGACATCGGGTGTGGCCCTCATCACCAACTTCAGCGACCCCCGTCGGATGCCCACCGTTAAAGGACCGGATCTGAGAGCCCTCCGTCGCCTCAACGACGCCACCCGGTCCACGGATGCGGTGGTCACATCCGATGGACCCGCACATGAGACCGTCCTCTGCACCTCGCAGGGTCTGGTGATCGAGGGAACAACCACATCGCTCCTCTGGTGGCGAGGGGGAACGCTGTGTCGAATCGCGGACAACCAGCCCCGGGTTCGGAGTATCACCGAAGAGATTATCCTGGCCGTCTCGGCGGAATGGGGAATCCCAACGGTTGATGATCAGTTGAGGGCAGACGATCTCGGCAGCACCGAGCTGTGGGCGGTCAACGCGCTGCACGGCATCCGCCCCGTCGTGACGGTTAACGGTGCACCTGCGGCCCCCGCTAATCGCGAACGTCTTAACGCCTATGAGCAGGCCAGGACGCAACGGTACCAAGCGCTCAGCACGCCGTTCCACGCGCCGTCCGGCGGAGCCTAGGGCTCCCGGTCAATCTCCAAGAATCCGTCGCGAATCAGTTCGCGGACGCGCGGAAAGAGCGCAAGCCCTAACTCACGCTCATCAGCGGACAGCAGATCGGCCAGCGCGCTCGCGATAGCTCCGACCGTGAGCTCACCGTCACAGGCTCCCACACATGCCGCCAGTGCCGTGTCTGCGGCGACGGTACGGCCAAAGCCGCCACCCTGCACCAGCTGGATCACGGCAGGATGATCCTCCCCGGGGAGGTAGTGCCGATGCTCGGTGACATCGGAGGCCACGACACACCGCTGCCGGGCGAGTTCGCTGTCGCTAAGCCCCGCCAGCAACCGGGTGGCCATCAGACTCTCGGCCACGTGACGGCCGAGCCCGAGGGGGTTGTGCCCGAGGGGACCCGAGCAGCGTTCCAGTCGTCGTAGGGGCGCAGCAGCGAACTCCGATTCTGCAGGTCGTGCCACCAGCACGTAACCAAACCCCACCTCAGTGATGCCCCGCTCCTCAAAGTCGTGCAACCATAGGTCGTAAAGATCGTCAAAACGGGGTGTCCGAGGGAGGACACCACCGTCGCGAATCCAGGTCTCAGCATAGTCCTCGCACGACTGGCGCTCACGTTCGACAGCCCAGACATCCGAGACGGTTCCCTTCAACCAGGTGAGTACTGGCCCCAGATCGGGCTCACCCCGGCGATACTCCCAGTTAGCGAGAAGCTGCGCAACGCCCCCCGGCTTGAGCACCGAGGATACCCCGGTCGCAACGGCCCGTACCAGCGCATCACCGACCATTCCTCCATCACGGTACTCGTATATGGGCGCACCGTCCGCACGCGGCGTAATAACAAAGGGCGGATTGCTCACCACTCGATCAAATAGTTCACCCGTGACGGGCTCAAACAGGCTTCCCCTGCGAAATTCGACCTCCGTAACGCCGTTGAGCGCACAGTTCATCTGCGCGATGCGCAGTGCGCGTTCAGAAATATCAGTGGCAACGACCCGCCGCGCATAGCGGGTTGCGAGCATCGCCAACACACCGCACCCCGTGCCCAGATCAAGAACACTGTCAACCCGATCCGTCACGGCGCACGAGGCCAGAGTTCGCGTAGCACCACCGACCCCCAGCACATAGTCACCGGCAAGTTCATCACCACGGCTCAGTTCTCCCTGATCAGACAGGATGATCCATTCCACGGTACCCTGAGGGTCAGTGAATACCTGGGGGCGCGCATCCAGGAGTGGCGCAACCATGCCGTGATCAACGTCAACCCGCACCAGATGGATGTCGAGCGCACCGGGAAGAGTCACACCGCTCAGGGCTGCCTCAGCGTCAGCAAACGGCACCTTTTGGCCCAGCACAAAAAGCGCCACAAGGGTGTCCAGCGATGTATTCAGTCCCTGCCTGCGGCGAGAGGCGAGCCGCCGCCGCGCCGGCACCCCCTGAGATCTTTGGACAGCGGGCCAGGCCTCCCCCAGAAGATCGACCAGTCCCTCAGCTGTGTACCCTGCGGCCCGAAAGTCGTCCGCCAGGTTGTTGAGTGCCTCCGATATTGATACGGGCAGGTCCGGGACCGGGAGGTGGTACGAATCAGGAAATTCAGACATAGATCAATAGTGCCGCATGAGCACCCGACCCTCGCAATCACACGATCTCTGGACCCGGCCAGGGGGTATACGTCCACGATGAGTACGGAAATTGGCCAGATTTGCATCAATCCTGATCTGAAGTCGATGCTCGCCTCAGAGCGCCTTGTCAAACCGTTAAAGCGATACGCCTTAGCCGTCAACGATCGGAATCTCGCGGGTCTCCGTCCGGGAACGAGTATCCGGCGTCAGCAACCAGAGCAGCGAACCGCTGAGTAGTATCGCCCCTGTCACCGCAAACGCGACGGAGTACCCCGCGGCATCGGCTAGGAAACCGATCACAAGCGGCCCCAGGACCGCCCCCAGGTCCGAGACCATCTGAAATGTTGAGAGTACCTGACCGCCACGGGCGCGAGAGCCAATCACATCTGCGATAACAGCCTGCTGAGAGGGGGTCGCAACCCCCGTACCCACCCCGGCCAGTGCAGAGAGGGCCAGACACACCCAGAGCTCGGGAGCCATCCCGAGGAAAACAGTCGCCAATCCGGCCACCCCAAAACCGGCGCAGATGAAGGGCCGACGCCCGTATCGATCCGAGAGTCGGCCAGCCGGGATGATCACGGCCGCGTTGCCCACTGCATAGGCGGTCATCGCGAGTCCAGCAGCGGCAGGGCTGTACTGAAATGCCTCGACAACAAACATAGGAACAAGCGAGACGCGCACACCAAAAGAGGCCCAGCCATTGGCAAAATTAGCGCCAAGCGCCGAGCGGTAGGGCCGCAGCTGAAGCGCACGACGCAGAGTAAGCGCAGGACGCTGGTCCTGTGCCTGCTCCTCGGATAGGGGTGAGTTTCCCAGGGCTGTTGCCACAACCACACACGCGATTATGAGCGCCAACGAATAAATCACAAAGGGGGCCCTGAGGCCAAAACTGGCAAAAGCCGCACCCAGCACCGGGCCACCGATGCTGCCCACAAGAAAACTACCCGAGTAGAGGCTCGATATCCGAGCCCGCATGTGGGAGGGGCTGATCCGAATCAGCAGGCCCATGGCCGAAACCGTAAACATGGTGGAACCGATACCACCCAGGGAACGCAAAAAAAGCAGTTGCCAGTAGCTATCAGCGAGGGCACAGGCACCGGTCGAAAGCGCCACAATCGCGAGACCGCTCAGGTAAATTCTCTTTTCACCAAACTTCTGCACCAGCTGGCCACTTGCCGGGGCAAATAACAGACGCATGAGTGCAAACGAACTCACGATGGCGCTGGCAGCCCCTATGCTTACCCCAAACTCGCGCGCATAGGTGGGCAGAACTGGTGCCACAATACCGTAGCCCAACGCAATCACAAATGCCGCGCTGATCAGAACAAAAACTTCTCGCGGTAGTCCAGCACGCTTTGTTTCCAACACAACCCATCCTCACGGCGAGGGGGCCCAAAACCTCGGACCCCCTCACACCCTAAATGCTCACACGGCGCGCCGTTTTTCCCCCACCTTACGGGAGGGTCGAGTCTGGCACACTGGCCACAGCTGGCTCATCTTCATCAGCACGAAACTGAGCCGTGTACAGGTCAAAATAGGCTCCCTTGGCCTCAAGCAATTCGCTGTGTGTGCCCTGCTCCACGATGCGGCCCGACTCCATCACCAGAATGGTATGAGCATCACGGATGGTTGATAACCGGTGTGCGATCACAAATGACGTGCGATCAGCCCGCAGCGCGGCCATGGCCTGCTGCACCAGCAGCTCTGTTCGGGTATCCACCGACGAGGTCGCCTCGTCCAGGATGAGCAGCGACGGATTCGCGATGAAAGCCCGCGCGATTGTGAGCAGTTGGCGTTCGCCCGCCGACACACTTCCACCATCCGCATCGAGCACGGTGTCGTACCCGTCCGGTAGCTGACGCACAAAACGATCCACCATAGTGGCCTGCGCCGCAGCGATCACCTCTTCGTCGGTGGCGTCGAGCCGACCGTAGCGAATGTTCTCCCGAATCGTGCCCTCAAACAGCCACGCATCTTGAAGAACCATTCCCACCTGTGAGCGAAGCTCAGCACGCGATAGAGCGGTAATGTCCACCCCGTCAACCCGAATGCGGCCTCCGGTCAGCTCATAGAACCGCATCACCAGGTTGACCAGGGTCGTCTTTCCAGCACCAGTGGGACCCACGATCGCGACGGTCTGCCCGGGCTGGGCCGAGAAGGATAAGTCCTCAATGAGCGGAGTATCAGCACTGTACCGGAAGGACACACCTTCAAACTCCACATGGCCGTCAGTGCGCTCCGGCAGGTTTTCGGTGGCGTTTTCCTGGTCTTGCTCTCCGGCATCCAGCAGCTCAAAGGTCCGCTCAGCCGAGGCAACGCCTGACTGGAGCATATTGGCGATGCTGGCCATCTCGGTGATGGGCTGCGTGAACTCACGAGAGTACTGGATGAACGCGGTTGCGTCGCCGAGCGTCATCTGTCCGGAGGCTACCCGCAAGCCGCCCACAACCGCAATCAGCACATAGGAAAGATAGGACACAAACGTCATGGCCGGCATGATCATGCCGGAGACAAATTGTGCACCAAACGCGGCCCGATAAAGCTCTTCGTTGCGCACGTCGAATTCTTCCAGCATCTCCTTATCGCGCCCAAACACGCGGATAATTTCCTGGCCCGAGAATGATTCTTCAACGTGCCCATTGAGGGAACCAGTATTCTTCCACTGGGCAGCGAAGAGCTTCTGAGATTGCGCCCCGATCACACCCGCAATAATGCCCGACAGAGGCAACGCGATCAGCGCGATCAGCGCCAACTGCCACGACACAATAAACATCATGGCGATGATACCGATCACGGTCAGCAGAGACTGCACCAACTGCGAAAAGGCCTGTTGGAGGGCAGCTTGGATATTATCCACGTCGTTGGTGACGCGAGACATCAGGTCTCCCCGCTGGCGCGTATCAAAGTAGCTGAGGGGCAATCGGTTGAGCTTCTCCTCGATACTCTGGCGTAGGCGAAACACCACACGCATGACGAGACCGTTAAGCACGTAGCCCTGCGCCCACATGAGCGCCGAGGCAATCGTGTACATAGCGAGAACGATCAGAATGAGTCGTCCCAGCTCGGTAAAGTCCACGCCCTCACCGGGTACCACGGAGGTTCCCTGCAACATGTTGGCGAACTTCTCATTCCCCTGGGCACGAACCTGCTTGATCGCCTGATCAAGCGGTATCCCAGCGGGCAACTGAGCACCGAGAACGCCGTTAAATATGACGTCCATCGCCCGCCCGAGAATTTTGGGAGCGATCACCGTGAGAATTACCGAAACGATCACGAGCAGAACAACGATAGTCATCTTCACTCGTTCGGGCTTAAGCAGCCCAATGAGTCTTTTAGCTGAGGGCCAAAAGTGCTGAGCCTTTTTAGCGGGTGCGCCACCGAACATGTCACCGTCCGCCTCAGAGGGCGTGTATTCCATGCTCGACTCGACCGCGGCAGTGTCGGTCACGGGTACGCCATCATTCTTTGTGCGCTTCGCCACGGCTATGCCACTCCCTCGACGCTCAACTGAGACTCAACAATTTCTTGGTAGGTTTCGTTACTCTCGATCAATTCATCATGGGTGCCCCGACCCACAATAGCTCCGTCGTCAATCACAATGATCTGATCCGCCTCCATAATGGTGGAAACCCGTTGGGCCACGATAATGACCGTCGCGTCACCGGTCGCGTCACCGAGGGCAGCACGTAGACGAGCATCCGTCGAAACGTCCAGGGCGGAGAACGAGTCATCGAAGAGATAGATTCGTGGCTGCGCCACGAGCGCGCGCGCAATAGAGAGCCGCTGGCGCTGCCCGCCAGAAACATTGGTACCGCCCTGAGCGATGGAACTCTCAAGTCCGTCTGTCTTATCCCGTACAAAGTCGGCACCCTGAGCCACACGCAACGCGCTCCACAGTTCCTCATCGGTCGCGACAGCCCGCCCAAAACGTAGGTTGGAGGCAATGGTGCCGGTAAAAAGGTAAGGTTTTTGGGGCACAAGGCCCACGACTGCGGACATTTGCTCACGGGTGAGGTCCGCCACGGGCACACCGTCGATCGACACCGACCCCACCTGGGGATCGTAGAGTCGTGGGATGAGACTCATCAGCGTCGTTTTACCGGAGCCTGTTGACCCGACGATCGCCGTCACTTTACCCGGTTCTGCGGTGAAGCTGATGTTGTCGAGAACGGGACGCTCCGCTCCCGGATATCCAAAAGTCACGTTGCGGAACTCGACAATCCCACGTGTAGGTGTCGGCACTGTGGCCTCTCGGGGTGCCTTCAGCGTTGAATCTGTCGCCAGCACCTCATCAATCCGCTCGGCGCACACTACGGCCCGCGGAATCATCATGACCATGAAGACCCCCATCATCACGGCCATCAAAATCTGAAGCAAATACTGCAAAAACGCGGTGAGAGAGCCTACCTGCATATCCCCAGCGTCCACCCGCTGCCCACCGAACCAGAGAACCGCAGCCGTTGCCAAGTGCAGCACCATCATAATCACCGGAAACATGAGCACGAAGATGTTTCCCACCCGCACGGATACCCGAGTCAGGCTTTCGTTGGCTTTTTCGTAGCGGGCCGACTCGAAGGGTTCACGCACAAAGGCTCGAACCACCCTGATACCCACAATCTGCTCACGCAGGACACTGTTGATGCCGTCAATACGATCCTGCATCTGACGAAAAAGTGGCATCAACAGGTAAACGAGGAAGCCTACAATTGCGAAAAGGACCGGAACGGATACCCAGACAAGCCATGACAGACCGACGTCCTCACGCAAGGCCATGACGATACCACCGATACACATGATTGGTGTTGACACCATAAAGTTGAGCGTCATCAGCACGAGCATCTGTACCTGCTGGACGTCGTTAGTACTTCGCGTGATAAGTGTCGCCGTGCCGAATCGGCCCGTTTCCAGCGCACTGAGCGAATCGACTTTACGGTACACCTCGCGACGCAGGTCACGCCCAATAGCCATGGCCGTGCGGGCACCACAGTAGATGCCACCAATCGCCGTGGCGACCTGGACCAGGCACACAAGAAGCATCCGAACCCCGGTTGACCAGATAAAGTCGGTGTCACCCTGGGCCACGCCCTTATCGATGATCAGCGCGTTGAGGCTCGGTAGGTAGAGCGCGGCGATTGTGGATACCAGCTGCAGCACAAATACGGCCACGATCCACCCACGATAAGGCCGGGCATGGCGAAGAACAAGAGAAATAAGAACCAACTGGCATCCTGACAATTACGCAACAAAAATGACGACAACGATATGGTTGGCGTGGAGTCGAAAAATATCACCTCAATGGTACTCCACATCCGTTGACCTCGGCCTCGCAACCCTATCGGCGCGTACTCGGGGAACAGAAGAAGTCCCAGGCTTCATAAGATACCTGGGACTTTCCACTCGATGGTGGATCTGAGGGGACTCGAACCCCTGACCCCCTGCATGCCATGCAGGTGCGCTACCAGCTGCGCCACAGACCCGGGAAGCCAGACAAATGCTCGCCTGACAACTTCTCTATCGTACTACATAACCATTCCAATGATGAAATCGAGAAGCACAATCGGCGAAAATTTTAGGCATCAACAGATGCTTCGGGAACATCCAGCGAGATCGCGGGGCAGTCCTTCCACAGCCGCTCAAGGTCGTAGTAGGCACGCTCCTCCTGGTGGAAAATGTGCACGATAATATCGCCAAAATCGAGGAGAATCCAGCGGCCCGCCGCACGACCTTCACGACGAATGCGTTTTGTGCCCGCGGCGATCATTTTGTCTTCCACTTCGTCCGCAATCGCCTGAACGTTGCGCTCCGAGCGGCCGCTCACCAGAAAGAAAATATCGGAGAGGGGAAACAACCCGGACACATCAAGTGCCACAAAATTCTCTCCGTGCTTATCCCTCGCTGCCTCTACAGCAGTCGCGAGTTGATCCATGGATGTGCGCGATGCACTCATAAAGGGTGTCCTGTCATCTGAAAAAGTGTGTGTGTGTGTCAACCAAAGAGGCCGTTGGATGCCCCATAGCCAAGAAGCCCCAGGACGAGCAGGATGAACCCACCACCGGTCAGAGAGAGAATCAGCGGAAGGCGGTTGCCTGACTTAGTGGAGGGGGTCACGATGGCATTGCCCGATGCCTGCGCACTGATGGCGCGGGTCGCGGCAACGGGTCGAGTATCATCCGGGGCGAGCTCATCTGATTCCATATCGCCAAGCACGTTGTCGAGGTTGTCCACCGAATCGTGTAGACGGCCATGACCACCCGTCTCACCAAGCGCACGGGGAAGCTCGATCGAGCCGGTGATATATACCTCACCAGTCTCATTCAAGGCACCAGCAAGATCGGAACTATCCGGGATCACGGGAAGGATAAGGGCACCCGAAGATGTTTCAATCCCCTCGTCAGCAACCGCGCGCGAAATAATGTCGTCAAAGTCTCCTCCGCCGCTTCCCTCCACAGGGGAAGTGCCAGAGGCCATCGGTGTCTCCGAAGCTTCGACCACGGAGACTGTTGGCAATTCAGCGGGCAGGTCACCGGCATCAAATGTCACCGTTGATGGGTCAACAGTGACCTGATCCTCGGGGCTCTCCGGATCGATACTAGGGAATTGGTAGGGAGAGGTTGTTGGCGCTGCCTCGGCAACGGACGCGAACTCAGCCGTGACGTTCACCTCGGGAGCATCCGACGTACCAAGCGGGATTGAGTCGGTAACAAACTCTGCTTCCAGCGGGGCTTCAGAAAAAGTGGCCTCTGGAACGGGTGCTACCGGTTCTGGGTGAGGCTCGATAACGGGCATATCGGTAGCCGGTGCAGGTTGAACATAAATAGGCTCGACAAGCGGAGCAGCTGGAACGATTGCTGGCATATCCTCAACCGCGGGGAGCACGGCCTCGGCGGGAAGGGACGCAGGCTGTTGAACATACTCAATCGGTGAGGAACTCGGCTCGGCACCAACCGGCTGAGCATCAATCGCATGGGGTGGCTGTGCTATTGGCGTAACAGCGGGAGGGGTCACCGGAACGGCCACCGGATTGGCAGGGGGTACATCCGAAGCAACATAGGGAGGTGGAGAGATAACCGCATCCACAGTGGGAACAGCAGTCTGGGGTGCAGACACCGGTTGAGGTGAAGGGTAGTGAGTTTCCACAGGGGTGAACCGCTGTACGCTCTCATCCGGTGGTGCCACGGGCGGTACCGCCGGCGGCTGGGCAACATCGCGCTTGGCCTGCTCGGCCAGCCACAGTTCTCTCATCTCGCGTCGAGAGAGAGAGCGGCCTGACTCGGTCAGGTGAGGTGATGTATCCTCAAAGTTATCTTCAGCCGGAACGGCAAACGGTACCGGGGAAGACCCGGACCCTTCCCCCGCGGGTACACTAAAAGCACCGGTATCCAATGACCCTGTTTCTGGGGAGGATGACGATACCCCCAACCGCCTTTCCCGCATCTCACGACGGGTTAAAGGACGTTCTTCCTGTTGCTCACTCATTCCGTAACTCCATATAGGTGGTGCTTAGAAATGTACTGAACCACTCCATCAGGTACCAAGTACCACACCGGGAAACCCCGTTTTACTCGACTGCGACAATCTGTTGACGAGATTGCCAACGCCGGGACTTCCAACAAGCTTACGCCCCGCTCCGGCAATCCTGAAATAGAAAGATCGTGTCCCGGCCGGGACACGGCAACAAAATGGGCAAGCTCCCAGAACTTATCAACATCTTTCCAACTCAGAATCTGAGCGATCGCATCAGCCCCACTAATAAAAAACAACTCCGCATTGGGGCGGGACACACGGATATCACGAAGAGTGTCCAGCGTATAGGTTGGACCGCTCCGGTCGATATCAACACGACTCACCGTAAACCGAGGATTAGCAGCGGTAGCGATAACCGTCATGAGATAACGGTGCTCGCCATCAGTAACGTTATCCTTTTGCCACGGTTGCCCGGTGGGGACGAAGATGACCTCGTCCAGGTCAAAATGTTGCGCAACTTCGCTTGCTGCCACCAGGTGACCGTGGTGTATGGGGTCAAAGGTACCTCCCATCACGCCAATGCGTGGGCGCTGCACCTCAGCTGACACCATAAGTGACTAGTGCTGCGAGTCCGCGTGCTCGCGACGGAAAGCCTCTGCCTTGTCGGCGTGACGGTTGGCAACGTCGCGGAATGTCCAGGTCACAATGGCCAGAGCGGCGAAGGCAACGAGAGCGACTGCTCCGAAGAGGATGCTGGGCATGATTAGTTCGTTGGTCACGTGAGCCCCGCCCTCGGCGGCGCTCAGGATCGTCAAGAAAGACATAAAAATCTCGCAATCTTCATAGGGGTCCGGTCGGACACAATCTCTAGCTTAGCGTTTTAGCCGGGTCGTACCTGACCGTTCCCCCTCACAATCCACTTTGTGCTAGTTAGTTCGGGAAGTCCCATGGGACCCCTCGCGTGCAACTTCTGAGTCGAAATACCCACCTCAGCGCCAAACCCAAACTCTCCGCCATCCGTGAAGCGTGTCGAGGCGTTGACCATGACAACCGCGGAGTCAACCTCAGCCAGAAAACGTTCCGAGCGCGCAATATCGCGAGTGATAATCGACTCAGTGTGGCCTGTTGAGTATCGCTCAATATGCTGCATCGCTGCGTCCAGACCCGCAACAACACGAACCGCAACAATGAGGTCTCCATACTCCGTTGCCCAGTCATCATCTGTAGCAATGCCCGCACCGGGAAGGAAAGAACGGGTGATGTCACACCCGCGGATATCGACCGAAAGCGCAGTCAACCGCTCGCCGAGAACCGGGAGGAAGGTGGCGGCCACAGCAGCATCCACCAAAACGGTTTCGACCGCATTACATACACTGGGACGTTGCACCTTCGCGTTCACCACGATCTCGACCGCCATCGGCACGTCTGCGGTTGCCTCAACATAGATATGAACAACTCCAGCACCCGTCTCAAGCACCGGAACCGTTGAGTCTGCAACAACAGCACGGATCAACCTTGCGCTCCCTCGTGGCACCAAAACATCAACGTACTCCCGGGCCCGCATCAGCTCCTGGGCTCCCGCACGGCCGAACTCATCAACTGATTGCACGGCACCAGCGGGAAGGCCCACGCCAACCAGCGCGTCTCGAACCAATGCTACCAAGACCGCGTTGGTCTGTTCCGCTGCGGAACCACCCCTCAAAATAACGGAGTTACCACTCTTCAGAGCCAGGGCTGCGATATCAATTGTGACATTGGGCCTGGCCTCGTAGATGCTTCCCACAACGCCGAAGGGGACCCGGGTTTGGACAATCCGGATGCCATTAGGTAAAGTGCTCCCCCGCACTACCTGCCCCACCGGGTCAGGAAGAGCGCGAATCGCCAACACCGCCTCAGCGAGTGACTCCACCCGCGCAGCATCAAGACGCAGCCGGTCCTGAAGACCCGCCGACAACCCCGATTGTGCACCGACATCGCAATCGCGCGCGTTGGCCCGCACAATATCTTCAGAGCGAGCCCGGAGCAGCTCTGCCATCGCGGTGAGGGCAGCATCTTTCTGCTCGGTGGTCGCGATAGCCAAGCGCCGACCGGACACTTTGGCAGCCAAAAACTTTTCTGCGCAAGCCTGCGCAACGAGAGAGGTGCTTAGCATTCCCTCAGTTTAGGGGACGCGGTTCAAACCAGGTACCCACCTGGTCACCGTCAATCGCTCGGCCCACATTGGATGTTGAGGTGAGGAGAACACCAGTACCAACCTGTGCCGCATGTCGCGCAGCAGCCACCTTTGTTAGGGCACCGCCGGTACCGATCCCGGTACCCACACTCCCAATGGTGACTCCGTCGAGTTCGTCTCCGTAGGGAACAGATGCGATCGGAGTGGCACCAGGAGTTCCCGGAGGTGCCGTATACAGGGCATCAACGTCCGAGAGCAAGATGAGGCAGTCGGCACCCACAAGTTCCGCAACGAGCGAGGCAAGCCGATCATTGTCACCAAAACGAATCTCATGAGTCGCCACGGTATCGTTCTCATTCACGATGGGCAGGATACGCAGCCCCAGTAAACGCTCCATGGCCTGCTGTGCGTTCGTCCGAGACTTAGGATTCTCCAGATCACCCGCGGTGAGGAGAACCTGACCCGCTACGATTTTGTAGCGGTCGAACGAATTCTGATATCGAAAAACGAGGATATTCTGGCCCACCGCCGCGGCCGCCTGTTGGGTGGCCAAGTCGTTTGGACGTTCATCAAGCCGCAGGAAGGGCATCCCCGTAGCAATGGCACCACTGGAGACCAAGACCACCTCGGTATTCCGCGCGTAAACATCAGCCAAAGCGTCAACCAGGAGGGCAATATTACCGGAGTTCTCACCACTGATTGAAGAAGAACCAACTTTAACAACGAGCCTTCGAGCCGACCGGATGTCGGCGCGACTACGGGAGGTCACCGTCCTGATCCTTCCACAGGCCAGCCTCACGCTCACGTTCCAACAGCGCGCGCGCCTCAGCCTTCGCATCCATGCGATCAAGGTAAATCTCACGACGGGTTTTGTGAGTGGGGCGCTGGTTGTCATCCAGCCGCGCGTCCGCACCGCGTGGAGAGGTAATCAGCTCAGCCGTTGAGGTGAGTGTGGGTTCCCAATCAAATATCACCCCGTCACCAGGGCCGATAACAACCGTTGAACCGGCAATCGCACCGGCTTTGAATAGGCCGTCCTCAACGCCGATCTTGTTGAGTCGGTCAGCGAGATAACCGACGGCCTCATCGTTGGCAAAGTCCGTCTGGGCAACCCAACGCTCTGGCTTCTTACCCAAGACACGATAAACGTCTCCATAAGACCCTCCCTCTTTACGGATCGTAAAGGGTGCCTGGTCCACAGCACTCGGCCGCATAACGATGCGCGGAACCTCGGGGATGAGCGCAGCGAGAGCACGATGCTCCTCGACAATCTCGGCCAGGGCGAAGGTCAGAGCGCGAAGTCCGTCGTGTGCAACCGCAGAAATCGTGAAAACACGATATCCACGCGCTTCCAGCTCGGGAGTCACAAACTCGGCCAGCTCTCGGGCTTCAGGAACATCAACCTTATTAAGCGCAATCAGTTGTGGACGCTCATGTAGGGGAACCTCACCCTCAGCGACAGGGTAGGCTCTGAGCTCATTGAGGATAATGTCCAAATCGCTGATCGGATCACGGCCCGGCTCAAGAGTTGCACAATCGAGGACGTGTAACAGAGCGCTACAACGCTCAACATGACGCAGAAAGTCAAGACCAAGACCTTTACCCTCGCTGGCCCCCTCAATTAGCCCAGGCACATCGGCAACAGTAAAACGGGTTTCACCGGCTTGCACTACACCAAGATTGGGTTGCAGGGTAGTGAAGGGGTAGTCAGCAATCTTGGGGCGGGCCGCTGAGATCGCAGCAATGAGGCTCGACTTACCGGCCGAGGGGAAACCCACAAGAGCAATATCCGCAACCGATTTAAGCTCAATCTGCACGTCAATCTGTTCGCCAGGTGTGCCCAGCAGAGCAAAACCGGGGGCTTTACGCTTTGTGGTAGCGAGAGAGGCGTTACCTAGCCCTCCCAGACCGCCCTCGGCAACGACAAACCGCACGCCCGGCTCGGTGAAATCAATCAGCTCGTTGCCGTCAGCATCCTTGACAACTGTCCCAACCGGAACTTTCAGTTCTAGGTCGGCTCCCTGGGCGCCACTGCGATGATCACCCATACCAAAGCCACCATTTTCAGACGACCAATGAGGATGGCGATGGTAGGCCAATAAAGTGGTTGTTTGGGGATCTGAGACAAGTACAATATTTCCGCCATGCCCACCGTTACCACCGTCCGGACCGGCCAACGGCTTAAATTTTTCTCGACGCACGGAGACGCAACCATTGCCGCCGTCTCCCGCGCTCACATGCAATACAACGCGATCGACAAACGTAACCACAGTCCCCGTGCCTCCCTCTTACCTAAAACCCTACAAATGGGAAAGGCGAGCCGAAGCTCGCCCACCCGAAAGCTGTTACCGACTACTCGGCGGCAGCCACAATATTGACGACCTTGCGTCCACCCTTGGTACCAAACTCAACCGAGCCTGCTGCAAGAGCGAAGAGAGTGTCATCCCCACCACGTCCGACGTTAACGCCGGGGTGGAAGTGGGTTCCGCGCTGACGAACGATGATCTCACCGGCGCCAACAACCTGACCACCAAAACGCTTAACTCCAAGACGCTGTGCGTTCGAGTCGCGACCGTTGCGAGTGGAACTCGCACCCTTCTTATGTGCCATGGGCTTATCTCCTCAAATAATGGGCAAGTAGTCGAGAGACTACTTGATGCCCGTGACCTTGATACGGGTGAGCTCCTGGCGGTGGCCCTGGCGCTTCTTGTATCCCGTCTTATTCTTGAACTTCTGAATGACGATCTTCGGTCCACGCAGATCCTCAAGAACCTCTGCTACGACATTAACCTTCGCCAGAGCCGAGGCCTCCGAAGTGATCGTGTCGCCATCAACCAAAAGAACGGCAGGAAGCTGAACCTTGCCCTTATCATCGCCCTTGACGCGGTCAACAGTGAGGATCGTACCAACCTCAACCTTTTCCTGCCGACCACCGGCGCGCACTACTGCGTAAACCACTTCTACGTACCTTTTTCTTCAGGAACCCTGTCAGGTTCCGCAACTAATTCGAGCGGAATCACTCAAACACTGTTCGGGAGAGTTTTCCACCATAACGCGCGGACAACAACCGCTCGATGTCAAACCCAACGTGGGCCATTCGACAAGACGAACGACACCAACGCTCAACTCTATCGCACTGAATAAGGGTGGTCAAACCACGAAACGCCGAGAAATCCCCGAGTTCGTGGTAAAACCTAAGCTGACGACCCATCTCCCGGGAGCGTCCCCCCCTTGAGGGCGGTCGTCGTGACCCGACGACTACGTGACCGGCTCCGACCCGGAGCCGTCGGCTCTGGTAGCGCGTCAAGGACGGATCCTAGAAGCTGCTCAGCATCACTCAGGCTCACCCGGGCCGGGCGATCCGACTTGGCAATGACGGGGATGCCCAGAATAGGCACCTCAGTACCCGCTGTCTTCGCGGCGGGCTGCTGCGATACGGATGCCACACTCTGATTCGGGCGCGAAGAACCCATATCTTGGGCGACAGACGAACCACCCGCTGAAGATGAGCGCCGCGACGCACGCTTACGTCCACGGCGAGGCTCTGCGGACTCATCTGAGGACGCACTCCCCGTTCCGGAGGCACCCTCGTCGTCCTTGTGGATGGTGCTGGCAGCAATCTGGGCAAGAGCATTCTTAGCATCGTCGGTAATTGCGTGCGCCTGCGCGGGAGCGGCTGGGAGGCTGGCAGGAGCATTGTTCAGCGCGCCACCCTTGTTATTACGGCGGCGGGGCTCGTTGACCGTGGAACTACGGTGCTTAGCAACAGGCTCATGGTGAACGACAATGCCGCGACCGGCACACACCTCGCACGGCTCGCTGAAGGATTCGAGCAGGCCCAAGCCCAGCTTCTTCCGAGTCATCTGCACCAAGCCGAGCGAGGTCACCTCGGCAACCTGATGCTTGGTACGATCCCGACTCAGGCACTCCACCATCCGGCGCAAGACAAGATCGCGGTTGGACTCAAGCACCATATCAATAAAGTCAACAACGATGATGCCGCCAATATCGCGAAGTCGAAGCTGGCGGACAATCTCTTCAGCAGCTTCAAGGTTGTTCTTCGTGACGGTTTCTTCCAGGTTTCCACCCGAACCCACAAATTTTCCCGTGTTGACGTCAATGACCGTCATAGCCTCCGTACGGTCAATCACGAGGGAACCACCCGAGGGTAGCCACACCTTACGATCCAACGCTTTCGAGATCTGTTCTGTGATGCGGTACTCGTCAAAGAGATCGCGTTTGCCATCGTACTTTTCGACCCGACCCACCAGGTCGGGAGCAACCTGCTGCAGATACGTCTCGATCGTCCCCTGAGCCTCGTCACCCGCAATCACCATCTTGTGAAAGTCCTCGTTGAAGACATCACGGACGATTTTAATGAGCATATCGGGCTCGCTATGGAGCAACTGTGGTGCCTGACCCTTGGAAACCTGCGCGCTGATTGCTTCCCACTGCTTCGTGAGGCGGGTCACATCGAGCGTGAGCTGCTCCTCGCTTGCACCCTCAGCTGCCGTACGTACGATCACACCAGCGCTATCGGGCAGGACTTCTTTAAGGATCTTCTTGAGGCGCGCACGCTCCGTGTCAGGAAGCTTGCGCGAGATGCCATTCATGGAGCCGTTCGGCACGTAGACGAGGAAGCGGCCGGGCAACGACACCTGGCTCGTCAGGCGAGCACCCTTATGGCCCACCGGGTCCTTCGTTACCTGTACCAGAACCTGGTCACCTGCTTTGAGAGCAAACTCAATCTTGCGAGGCTGGTTACCCGTCTCTACGGCATCCCAATCTACCTCACCCGAATATAGGACGGCGTTTCGGCCGCGACCGATATCAACAAAGGCGGCCTCCATGCTGGGTAAGACGTTTTGCACACGGCCCAGGTAGACGTTTCCAATCAGTGACCCCTCATGCGAGCGAGCCACATAGTGCTCGGCCAACACGCCATCTTCAAGAACACCAATCTGGATACGGTCACTCTTAGAGCGGACAACCATCACGCGGTCCACAGACTCACGGCGCGCGAGGAACTCGGACTCGGTGACAACGGTGCGACGACGCCCAGCTTCGCGGCCATCGCGACGACGCTGCTTCTTCGCCTCAAGCCGGGTGGATCCCTTGACCTTCTGAGGTTCCGTGATGAGCGGGGCTTTCTCGCGCGGCTTACGCACTCTAATCACAGTGTTTTGTGGGTCATCGTTACCGGGGCGAGCCTCCTCGTCGGAACGGCGACGAGTTCGACGACGGACGGTAGAACTTTCTGACTCGTCGTCAAAAACGGAATTAATATCAAACTCGCGGTGGCGAGCACGCTTCAACTCAATCGGAGGCACGTCCGGCGCGAGGAACATCAATGCTCGTGTGGCCTGAAACTTCTCCAGGGCGGTCGGCTCACCGTCAGGCACAGAGTCAGAAGCAACTGGAGGAATCACTACCTGATTATCAGGAGATTGCTCGCTGGAACCAGTGACCACTGGGTCCAGCATGGGAGAAAGGTCCTCGCCGGGCGTTACCGGCACGGCTAACTCACCCCGCGTGGAGTCATCGGCTACCACGCTAATAGTCGGTGTCGCCTCGGAAAATTCATCGTGTGTATTGTTTTCCACCATCACTGGTGCACTCCTTCACCAAAAACTCGAGCATGTCGGCGTCTTGGGTACTCTTCTCGTGTATTGCGTCTTCCGCAATGCACTAATTCTTGTGTTGAGCCCAACCGGAATCTGCCAAGTTGCGCTCACGACCTCGTGGTCACTGGGTGGGCGGTGTATCCGCCACAAAGCTTTCAGTCCACGCTCGCCAGCATTTCAGCAACGAACGTATACAGTCATTATGTCACGTAACAGTTACAAATGAGCTTTTTCCCAGAGTAGGATCAAAAATTATGGGCAACAACGCACCCCGCCGCCGACCTGTCGGATTCGCGATTTTCACCGTTCTAGCGGGGATTGTCGGATGGTTTGCCTCGTTTGAGCTACTCACCGAGCGAATCAACACACTGATTGATCCCACCCACGTTCCCAACTGCAACATAAGCCTTCTCGTAAGTTGCGGGCCCAACATGGGGTCGTGGCAGGGGTCGGTGTTCGGCTTCTCCAACACCATACTTGGCGTGGCTTTCTTCATGGCCCCAATCATCGTGGGGATATCGCTTCTCTCAGGCGCTCAATTTGCCCACTGGTACTGGCGCACATACCTGGTAGGCCTCACCTTTGGCATTGGCTTTGTTGCGTGGCTATCTACGCAGAGCATTTTTAACCTGGGCACGCTGTGTCCCTGGTGCATGGTCGTCTGGACCGTCACCATCCCGCTCTTCTGGTACACACTCTTCTTTACCGCTAAGGAGGGACACCTGGGACTCCCAGCGTCTTGGCAGAATAAAGCCAACACCGTCTACTCCTGGGCTTGGGTAGTCACCATTGCTTGCTATCTCATCATCGCCGTTATCGCGCAGATTAATCTCGACTGGTTTGCCGAGGTGGCCAGGTCTTTCTAACCCGGCCACCTCGCCCTAAAACATACCGGCTACACCAACCGAAGTACCGGAAGTGGAACCCGTCCTAGCGTGTAAACCAGAGAGCGAGTTCGCGCGCGGCGCTCTCGGGGGAATCCGATCCGTGTACCAAATTCTGCTGGACTTTGAGCCCCCAGTCGCGTCCGAGATCGCCGCGGATCGTGCCGGGGGCAGCGGTCGTCGGATCGGTCGTACCGGCAAGCATCCGAAACCCCTCAATAACTCGATTACCCGCGATGCGAAACGCAACCGTAGGACCGCTCTCCATGAGCTCTAGGAGCGGCTCAAAGAATGGCTTTCCCTCGTGCTCGGCATAGTGCTGCGTGAGGAGGTCACGATCAGCTTGAACCAGGCGAATATCGACCAAAGAATATCCTTTAGCCTCAATCCGGCGCAGGATCTCCCCGGTAAGGTTACGGGCAACCCCGTCAGGCTTAACCAGAACTAGCGTTTCTTCTACGAGCATGTAAAACTCCTTCTTCTGAGTGCGATCATGAGTCTATCGGTCAGCCAAGGCCTGATATGCGGCGCGGTTACGGGCGTCAATCTTGTCACCGGTAATCATGCAGTACACCCACAGGGCGGTGAAGAGCGCTCCCACAATGAACATGACGGGCACCAAGATTCCCGTCAGAATGATGACACATTGCACGGCCCAGCCGATCCAAAATCCGATCGGGTATGTCAACAGGGCCATCGCAATAATCATGACCAGGCACATCCCGACCCCGCCCCACAGACCAAGCTCGCGCGGCTCAACCGCATTGAGTCCGAAAAGCAGCAAACCGGCCAAAAAGACAATGACAAGTTCAAAGCCCAAGACGATCGACGCAAGGCTCCGTTTCACGGAGCGGGGCGGCCCCAATGGGGTCACCTCGGGCTGGCTGATCGGTGGCTCCTGTGCTGCACTACTCATGACAGGGACCAGCCTTGCGTTCGGGCGAGGGCCATAACCTCGCCGAGGAGTATCACCGAACCGGTCACCAGCACACCCCTCGACTCCCCCTGAGTAGCCCATTCCCGGGCACCCTCCACGGCATCCTGAAGCGATGCCCCCCGAACAACCGTCAATTGCGGGGCGCGCTCGTGGATGATCTCGGCGAGCTCTGACACGCTGCGGGATCGCTCAGAGGACGACTCCGTCACAAAGACAACACTCGCTGAATGTGCAAGCGCGTCAACCACACCGGTTGTGTCCTTGTCATCGAGAGAGGAAAAGACGAGGGCCATATCGTCAAAAGCAAAGAACTCGGTGAGGGATGCGGCGAGGGCACGGGCACCGTGCGGGTTGTGGGCAGCATCCAGATACACCGGTGGGGTGGCGCTCAGGAGCTGCAGCCTCCCGGGTATCGTCACCTGACCGAATCCTTCCTCGATAACATCCCGGACAATAGCGCGACGCCCCGTGAACGCTTCAACGGCGGCCAGAGCCACTGCAGCGTTCTGGGCCTGGTGGCTGCCGTAGAGGGGTAGCATCACATCCTCATAGGCCGTTCCGGAGAGACCTCTCAGACTGATGACCTGCCCACCCACCGCCATGGTGCTGCTCATAACCGCAAAATCGGTCCCCTCCACAAGAAGCGGATCGTGCAGCGCATGTGCCCGAACGGCCAAAATATCAAGCGCCTCAGAGGTTTGCCGTGACGTTACAACGTCCCCGCCCGCTGCGATAATTCCTGCCTTAGTGGTGGCAATCTCGGCAATCGTGCGACCCAAACGATCAACGTGATCCAGGTCGATAGGGGTGAAAACGCTCACCGCCGCGGCGACAATATTTGTCGCGTCCCATTCTCCCCCCATCCCCACCTCCATAACAGCAACCTCGATGGGGGCATCGGCGAATGCTGCATAGGCCAAAACCGTCATCACCTCGAAGAACGTTAGGGGCGGCTCGTCCGCAACAGCCAACTCGGCATCAACCATCTCGACGTAGGGTTTGGTATCGGCCCACACGAGGGCAAGCGTGTCGTCTCCGATTGGTTCACCATCAATAATGATGCGCTCGTTAAAGCGCTCCAACTGGGGGCTCGTGAAGAGGCCCGTGCGAAGACCAAGCGCTCGCAGCAGTGACTCGGTAAGTCGACTCGTACTGGTCTTACCGTTGGTGCCGGTCAGCAGAATCACAGGGTAGCTATTCTGGGGGTCCCCGAGCAACTCTGCCACCCGACGGACCGGTTCGAGACGCGGCTGAGGAAACTGTTCCCCCGGCCGAGCCAGAAGCTCCGCGTACACCAGATCTCCGGGGCTATTCCCCGCAGTTTGCGCCATGTTAGACCTCCACTCGTGACAATGTGATGATGAGCGGTGAGCCCCGCCCCACCGTGATGCTGGACTCCCCCACACCGGAATTCACGCTGAACTCCGTCGCCAGAGTCTCGGAGCTCACCAGAGCCTGGAACGATCGCACGGAGCTAGCACCACGCTCATCGAGTGTGAGTGTGAGCGTAATGCGATCACTCACCTCGAGGCCAGCCGCTTTGCGGGCGTCCTGCACTGCCCGGATCACGTCGCGAGCAAGGCCCTCCGCTTCGAGCTCTGGGGTGGTTACCGTGTCGAGTAACACAAATCCTCCTTCGGGCAACAGTGCAAGCGCCGTACCCATGCCGGTGTTGCCCTCACCGATACTGAGGGCTAACTCATACTCCGCAGGCTCTAATTCCAGACCACCCGCCGTGACCACGTCGCCATCAATCGACCAGTCACCAGATTTAGCACCCATAATGGCTAGCTGAACGTTCTTGCCCAGGCGCGGACCGGCAACGCGCGCATTGACCGTCAGTTGCCGACGGATACCGTAGCGTTCAGCGCTGCCCTCCTCATGTTCCACGAGGATGACCTCCTTCACATTCAGTTCCTCTGCGATGATCGGAGCAAAGTCGGCCAGCGCATCAGCCTGTGAGACCACAACGGTCAACGAAGCCAGGGGAAGGCGAACCCGGAGGCCATTACCCTTGCGCAGCGAAAGTGCGGTCGAGGTTACGGCACGCACACGGTCCATGGTGTGCATTAGGTTGGTCTCTTCGGGGAACGCAGTAGCGTCCGGCCAATCAGTGAGGTGCACACTACGACCACCGGTGAGACCCTGCCACAGATGCTCACCCACAAGCGGGATGAGAGGCGCGGCGACACGGGCAACGGTCTCTAGGACCGTATAGAGCGTGTCAAAGGCCTGTGCGTTAGCGGGCTCGTCACGGACACCTACCCAAAACCGATCACGAGAACGACGAACAAACCAATTGGTGAGCACCTCGGCAAAGTCACGCAGACGGGCCGCCGCAACGGTACTGTCGAGCGCATCCAGATCGTGAGTAACATCGAGGATGAGCTGACGCGTCTTTGCCAAGATATAGCGGTCAAGCACATCCGTAGAATCGGTACGCCACGTGGCCTCATACCCGTCCGCGTTTGCATACAGGCTGAAGAAATACCAGCTGTTCCACAGGGGCAGAATAAACTGGCGCACCCCCTCACGGATGCCCTCCTCGGTAACCACCAGGTTGCCACCACGCAACACGGGGCTCGACATGAGGAACCAGCGCATAGCGTCAGAACCATCGCGGTCAAAAACCTCGTTTACATCCGGATAGTTGCGCAGTGACTTCGCCATCTTCTGACCGTCCGAGCCGAGCACAATGCCGTGGCTAATCACATTCCTGAAGGCCGGTCGGCCGAAGAGCGCCGTGGACAGAATATGGAGCATGTAGAACCAGCCACGCGTCTGGCCGATGTACTCCACGATAAAGTCGGCCGGTGAGTGGCTATCGAACCACTCCGCGTTCTCAAAGGGATAATGAACCTGCGCGAATGGCATAGACCCCGAGTCAAACCACACGTCCAGAACGTCTTCGATCCGACGCATGGTCGATCGGCCTGTAGGGTCATCGGGGTTCGGACGGGTCAACTCGTCGATGAAAGGACGATGCAGATCGGTCGGCCGCACACCGAAGTCGCGTTCCAACTCATCGAGTGACCCATACACATCAACACGGGGGTACTCAGGGTTGTCACTCTTCCACACGGGAATAGGGGAACCCCAGTAGCGATTACGGCTGATCGACCAGTCACGTGCGCCCGCAAGCCACTTGCCAAACTGGCCATCTTTAACGTTCTCGGGAACCCAGTTAATCTGCTGGTTAAGTTTTTCCATATCGTCACGGAAGCTCGTAACACGAACGAACCAGCTCGATACAGCCTTGTAAATGAGCGGGTTTCGGCAGCGCCAGCAGTGCGGATAAGAGTGCTCAAAACTCGCCTGCCGGAACAAGCGGCCCATGGCCTTAAGTTCCTGCGTCAAGGGTTTGTTAGCGTCAAAAACCTGCAAGCCGGCAACAGGAGTGACCGCGCTGAGGAAGGTACCACCATCATCCACAGAGATGATCACGGGAATGCCGTTCGCCTCACAAATCTTCTGGTCATCCTCACCGTAAGCGGGTGCCTGATGCACGATCCCCGTACCATCCGATGCCGTCACATAGTCGGCGACGAGAAACTTCCAGGCATTCTGCGTACCATAGGTTTCGGTATCGGCGTAGAAGTCCCACAGACGGGTGTACTGAACATCTTCCAACTCCGCGCCGAGCAGGGTGCGGCTGACCGCGGCCCGGGCAGCTTCAGCGTCCTCGTAGCCCAACTCGCGGGAGTAACTGCCCACCAAGTTCTCCGCCAAGAGATACTCGGCTGACCCCTCAGCGGCCGGCACAACCGCATATACCAGGGCGGGGCCCACGGCCAGAGCGAGATTAGTTGGGAGGGTCCAGGGGGTTGTTGTCCAGGCGAGCGCATTGATTCCTACCAGTCCCAGGTCTGCGGCTCTGGTACCGACAAGAGGAAACGTCACGGTGACAGTCTGGTCTTGCCGCATCTTATAGACATCGTCGTCCATACGTAGCTCGTGGTTGCTGAGCGGAGTCTCATCTCGCCAGCAATATGGCAGCACGCGGTACCCCTCATATGCAAGACCCTTATCGTGGAGTTGCTTAAAAGCCCAGATCACCGACTCCATGAAGGTGATATCAAGCGACTTGTAGTCATTATCAAAGTCAACCCAACGAGCCTGGCGCTCCACATACTCCTGCCATTGCGAGGTGTACTCCAGGACAGACTCACGGGCAGCAGCGTTAAAGGCCGCAACACCCATCTCTTCAATCTCGCGTTTCTCGGTAATCCCGAGTTGCTTCATAGCTTCCAACTCGGCCGGCAGGCCATGAGTATCCCAACCGAAGCGACGGTGCACCTGCTTGCCCCGCATCGTCTGATAGCGCGGAAACAAGTCTTTGGCGTACCCCGTCAGCAAGTGGCCGTAGTGTGGACGCCCGTTAGCAAATGGAGGGCCATCGTAAAACACCCACTCGGGCGCTCCCTCACGCTGGCGGACCGACTCACGGAAGGTGTCATCCGTCTTCCAGAAAGCCAGGACGCTCTCCTCAATGGCTGGGAATCGAGGGGATGAGGTGACACCGAACGCGGCACCATCGGTGTTGCTACTGTGAGACTTTGGGTATGGCATTGTTCTCCTGATTGATTGTCAGACGAGGACGCCAACCACTCAAACCGGTTGTCGCGGTACCACCCCGATTGCCGAGATTTCTCCCGACCGCTTGTTCATGGGCTGTTACGGGCCCGAACCCGTCCAGTTCTAATGGGCAGCAGGCGGGGCCCACTACCGTTCTTCCGGAAACTCACCGGTGATTGCCGGTTCACAGTTGCTGGGATAATCCTAACGCACAGGACCTTCGCTTAGCTGCCCCTGCTAAGAGACGGTATCAAGACGAGCCCGCAACGACGGCCAACTCTCCGCAAATTTGGGATGTAACGGCAGCGTGAGCACGTCGTCTAGGGCGACCCACCGGAGTTCCAGGCTCTCAGCATCACCGGCAATAGGCTCAAACGGAGTCAGCACACGGGTCACAACTGTGACGTACGACCAATACTTGAGGTCAAGCACCTCTGTGAAAAGTAACCGAAGGTGATCCTCAGGTACCCCGGCTTCCTCATGAGCTTCACGCAGCGCGGCAGTTTCCGCACTCTCCCCCTCATGTCGAGCCCCTCCGGGAATTCCCCAGGTACCTCCAAAATGGCTCCACTCCACTCGATGTTGCAGCAGAACTCCACGAGCACAATCGTGGACGAGCAGTCCTGCGGCGCCGTAACGCCCCCAGAATCGTGCTCCATTGGGGCCCACGACCCACGCATCGCCGCTATCGCGAACCGGATAGCCATCGGGTGGCAACAGCCCCTGTCCCCCACTCGAGTCGGACGGTTGAGCAGGGAGGTTAGAGGGCACAGTCACCCCTCTACCCTAGCGATCAGACCACCGAGAGGATATGGCCGGGCCTGAGGTTATCGAATATCAGCATCGTCCAGTTTAAGTCGAAATAGGGGCGGGGTTGCGCCCTGAGAACCAGGCATCTTCCTCGGACGACGATTCTTAATCGCGGTTGCAACCAGTTGGGCACGCAGAGTGCTGGCCACCGCTTCGCCGTTCCGATAGCCAAACCGAATAATTGACCGGGCCGACCCGTCTGCTTCTGACGTCGGGCCGAGGGCGTCAACACCCGCTATCCCGATCACACTGTCAACGGCGGCCTCAACGGCCTCGCGCGACCCTGTGATGGTCGCGATTCTCACGCTGGGCGGGAAACGCAACTCACGCCGATCAGCCAGCTCGGCTCTCGCGTAGTCGGGTTGACGCCAACCGGACAACGCGCTCCCGAGCGGGCCAGTCACCCCCACCAGCACACACGGGGCACCGGGACGCGCGAGCGCAACGGCGTTGGACCACCAGCGTAAACAGTCCTCACCCGTGCGCAGGCTTTCACGCCCCAGCATTCGTTCGCCGTCCAGCAGAATTACGGCGGCGTACCCCCCAGCAGCAGTGGGCTCGGCTCCGCGCGTCGCAACCACGATGGAGGGCCGAGAGTCCACGGACTGCCGGATGGTCTCACTATCAGACACCAACACGCGAACCCCGGGAAACGCTTTTTCCAGTTCCTCCGCGGTGCGACCAGAGCCGGAGCTGATAAGACGGAATGAGCTGGAGCCACAGTTACGGCAGGCCCAGTGACGGGCGAGCGTTCCGCACCAAGCACACCGAGGCGTCTCCCCCGCCCGGCGTACCCCCAGAGGCCCCTGACACGTGTGGCATCGCGCCGCCTCACGGCAGTTACCACACGCCAAGACAGGCGAGTACCCTGGACGAGCAACCTGGATGAGCACAGGGCCAACCGCCGCGGCTTCCTTGGCCTTGAGCCAGGCGATCGTGGGAATTCTGGCGCTAGACATCCCGCCCTCCTGATCGGTCGAGAGACTACTGAGGATGACACGGGGCTCAGGGCGACGCAACGGTTGGGCTTCTCGGAGCCAGGCGATATCGACCAGTCGCTGCACCTCAGTACTCCGGGTATGGGCAGCAAACACCAGACCACATCCCGCCTGTTCGGCCCTCACAAGCGCGGCATCACGAGTGTGGACGTAGGGGCTGAGTGGTTCCTCGTGCAGGGAATCGCCGTCGTCCCAGACAAAGATTGCCCCGAGGCGTGAAGCAGGCGCGTAAACAGCCGAACGATTCCCCACGATGATGCGCGGCTCGTCACCAAGAAGACGGAGAAACGAACGATATCGCTCCGCATTCGTCTGCTTAGCATCAACCCGCACGAGGGCCGCCTCGGACGAACCGGCTCGGTGGCTATCAAGAACAGCCTGTAAGGCGGAGAAGATTTGGTCGAGATCGCGGTAGTCCGGCAGCGCGATGATCACGCTGCGACCCTCATGATAGGTACCCACCGCAAGCGTCGCCAAGGTAAGGGCCCAGTCACCAACCCATTCCCCACTGGGCAACCGCTGGGGTCCAGGTATCGCACCCAACGCAAAGCGGTGGGCAGATGCAAGCCCGGTGAGAATTTCGGGATCATAGCGGCTCAGGAGGCGAATATCATCAGCTGAGTAGGCATCCGATTCACTCCCCGCAGGCCCGTCGGGCCCCGTGGTGCTGTCCGAGACTTCACTCGGCAGATCGGCATCAATCGCTGCCAGATACTGCTTCTCAACCCGCACCTGGCGCGGCGGAATCGCAAGCCGTAGGATATCTCCCACGCTCCCCGCCGCCCGATCTGCCAGAGTACGCGTGAGCGCCCATATCTCGGGGGTGAGCACGGGGATATCGCTCACAACATCTGACAGCAGGCTCAGTTCACCCGAAAAATCGGCAGTGTCCGTTACCTCAATGACATAGCCTCCAACGCTACGGGCAGCCGAGCGAAACGGAACCCGAACACGAACTCCCGGACGAACCCGACCCACAAGCGAGTGCGGAATCGCGTAGTCAAACAGATGGTCTAGCTGTGGGAGCGCCGAGTCGAGGAGGACCCGCGCCACGGGCCCGGTAACCATGATTACGGGATGAGGCCAGCAGCGCTCTGCAGCTCAGCCACCCGGTCGGTGCGTTCCCACGTAAAATCTGGCAACTCACGCCCGAAGTGACCGTATGCTGCCGTCTGAGCGTAAATTGGTCGAATCAGATTGAGGTCGCGGATAATCGCGAGTGGACGCAGATCAAACACCTCAAGAAGCGCCTTCTGAATCCGATCATTCGGGATATGCCCCGTCCCAAAGCTTTCCACGTAAAGGCCCACGGGATGGGCTTTACCGATCGCGTAAGCCACCTGAATCTCCAGTCGTTCCGCAAGCCCTGCGGCCACCGCGTTTTTGGCAACCCAGCGGAGGGCATAGGCCGCGGATCGGTCCACCTTCGACGGGTCCTTTCCACTGAACGCACCACCGCCGTGTCGGCTCGCCCCACCGTAGGTATCAATGATGATCTTCCGTCCGGTGAGCCCGGCATCCCCCTGGGGGCCACCGATCACGAAGGGGCCCGCAGGATTGATCAAAATAGTCGGTTGCGCCGAACGAAGGTCCACCCGGTCAAGAACCGGGCGAATAACGTGCTCGGTGACCTCAGCAGCCAGCCTATTTTGATCCACCTGCGCCCGATGTTGAGTTGACAGCACAATGGATTCGACCGATACAGGCCGATCCCCCTCGTAACCAACCGTGACCTGGGTTTTCCCATCGGGGCGCAGATAATCGAGCAGCCCCGATTTGCGCACGGCGGTGAGCTGCTCGGCCATCCGATGAGCCAACCAACTCGCCATCGGATGCAATTCGGGGGTCTCCCTGGTGGCGTAGCCAAACATGATGCCCTGATCCCCGGCACCCTGGGCACTCAATGCGTCTTCATCCCCACCCAAACGGGCCTCTAGCGAGGTATTTACTCCCCCGGCGATATCGGGTGATTGCTGGCCAATCGAGATTGATACACCACAGGACTGCCCATCAAAACCGATATCGGAGGAGGTGTATCCAATATCCTTCACCACTCGACGCACAATCTGTGGGATTTCCACATAACCCTGGGTGGTAACCTCGCCAGCAACATGGACGAGACCAGTTGTGACGAGCGTTTCAACCGCGACCCGAGCATGTGGGTCCTGGGCAATCATGGCATCCAGAATGCTGTCCGAAATTTGATCACAGATCTTATCCGGATGGCCTTCGGTGACTGATTCCGAGGTGAACAGCCTCAGTTCGCTCATGGATATTTCCTAACCCTCAATGTATTCATGCGTTCCTCGTGGTAACCCTCGCACCGCGAAGGTCCATACACACCAGCACCGGCCATTACCTGAAGAATGGCCGGTGCAAACCGGAGAGAGGACATTCGTTCAACTCGGCGAAGACGCCATCAACCGGCGGTGTGGTCCGACGAAGACTAGTTGGCGGTGTTAGACCGCAGGGTCAGCTTGTTCTCACCGATCTCGTGCAACGCAACCGACAGGGGCTTGTCCTCGACGGTGGAATCGACGAGAGGCCCGACGTTGTCAAGCAAGCTGCCCTCGTGCAGGGCGGCGTAGTAATCGTTAATCTGACGCGCTCGCTTGGATGCGAAGAT
The DNA here is from genome assembly GCF_006716695.1 of Klugiella xanthotipulae. Classification (GTDB taxonomy): domain Bacteria; phylum Actinomycetota; class Actinomycetes; order Actinomycetales; family Microbacteriaceae; genus Klugiella; species Klugiella xanthotipulae. The sequence goes on along the minus strand of NZ_VFPN01000003.1, from coordinate 239,117 downwards.
TACCAGGGCGTACTTTGACTCAACCTTGGCCAGCAATTCGTCAATGGGCGGGTCAATAATTCCTTGTGCGTTTGGCATTTTTTTCCGTGCTCCTAAAGTGTATTCATCAATTCTACGACTCTTTCGGCCGCACGTTCCACTGTGTCGTTCACAACGACCTCATCAAACTCATCCTGCGCTGCCAACTCAACCTGGGCCGTCGCAAGGCGACGCTGCTGCTCATCCGTACTCTCCGTACCTCGCCCAACCAGCCGACGAACAAGTTCTTCCCAGGTAGGCGGCGAGAGAAACACTAGCCGGGCCTCGGGCATTGCCTCACGAACCTGACGGGCCCCCTGAAGGTCAATCTCCAAAAGAACCGATTCGCCGCGACGCGACGAATCCTCAATGGGCGTGCGGGGCGTACCGTAACGATAAGCGTTATGGACGGTTGCCCACTCCAGCAATTCTCCATCAGTAATCATCCGGTCAAATTCGGCATCACTTACAAAGTAGTAATGAGTACCGTTTATCTCGCCCGGGCGAGGCGCACGAGTAGTTGCTGACACGGAGAGAGAAATAGTCGGATAATTTTCCCGGATGTAGGCAGCCACCGTGCCCTTACCAACGGCAGTGGGCCCGGCGAGAACGGTAAGCCGAGGAACCTGCTGAGCCGCCAATCGCCGTAATGCTAAGTAATTCTCCAGACGCTGCCGCTGGTGAATACCCAGGCCCCCCAGACGTTTCTTGTCTGAGATCGTGAGCTCGGCGAGAATACGCGGCATTTTTGCAGAACCGATCGAAGGCAGGCAGAGAAGGAAATCCGTAACACGTAGGGAGTGGGCACTCGTCTCGGGATCGAGGGACTCAGCCAATACCTGCTCGGGAGTGAGCCCACCGGATCTCAGACGAGCCTTAACCTCGGCGCGGGCCTGCCGTGCCGCAACCGCTGCCCTATTCGCTGCCACACGATCAACCTCTGGCATCTGACGGTCTGCCACTACAGCGCCACCTCTCGTTTCACCAACTCCGCACGCTCACGCACAGCCGAGGCCACCGCTCCGGGGCCTGCTGACAAAACGCTACGCGATTCACTCACCAGAGTAGCGCGAGTTAGAGACCCAAAAAGACGCACCGCATCCGAGAGCGCTGCTCCCTGATGCCCGAATCCCGGCGCAAGCACTGGCAGTGCAGGCTTCCGCTGGGCAGCGATGCTGACGCCGTATTCCTCAAGATCAAGCGTTGCCCCCAAGACGACGCCAACAGAGCCGATATCGCCCTGCTCCGTCGGGTGGACGGCACGATTCCGTTCGTTCCAGCCCTGGGCCTCATTCACAATATGAGCAGCAACGGTCACCCCCTCCGGACCGACCCTGGCCCGCTGAATATCACGAGCCTCCGGATTGGACGTGGCTGCCAGGAGAAACAGACCCTTACCAGAATCAATCGTGTACTGCAGAGGATGCACAATCGAACCAAAACCCTGAAAGACGGAAATGGTCATAGCATCGGATTCCAGTGGGCTACCGGGCCGCAGCCAAGCATCGCCGTATGCCTGGACGCTCGTCCCGACATCGCCACGTTTCACATCCGCGATACTGAGAAGCTCTCGCTGCTTAGCGGCAACGAGCACCTCCTCGAGTACCGTATAACCGGCAGCACCAAACCTTTCGTAGAAAGCGATCTGTGGTTTAACCGCGGCCGCATGACCGGCAGCCGCGTCGAGGACACGCAGACTAAATTCGCGTGCCCCCGCCGCCGTATCCGCGAGGCCCCACTGCTCCAGGAGATAGCTGTGCGGATCTATGCCCACACACAAGCGTCCGCGCTGCAAAATAGCAGCACCCAGCCGGGAACCAAAAGTCTCTACCGCGCTCATGTCTCCAACGCTGCCTGGCGCTGGATGGCGTACTCCTGCAGGGAGGTCACTTCAAAACCGTCCCGAACCGCGGCAAAGGCCGCCACCGCAGCGGTCAATTCAGCCACCGTTGTGAAGAGAGGTTTATCAGCGGCAACAGCAGCCGCACGAATTTCATAGCCATCCGCACGAGCTGAGCGGCCACTAGGAGTGTTGATAACCAGATCAACCTCACCGGCATTGATCAGATCGACAACAGAGGGCTCATCACCAGCTTGGGAGAATTTTGCAACGGTGCGCGCGGTGATGCCGTTGCGAGCCAAGACGACGGCGGTTCCCGCCGTCGCCAACAGCTCAAAGCCCAACTCTTGTAGACGAAGCGCAGGCAAAACAACAGCGCGCTTATCGCGGTCAGCAACCGACACAAAAACAGAGCCGGACTGCGGAAGCCCGCCATAGGCCGCGGCCTGACTCTTGGCAAAAGCCCGCGGAAAATCTCGATCAATGCCCATGACCTCACCGGTAGAACGCATCTCCGGTCCGAGCAGAGAGTCCACGATGAGCCCCTCACGAGTGCGGAACCGCTTAAACGGGAGAACAGCTTCCTTCACCGATACGGGAGCATCAAGGGGTGCCCGCGATCCGTCACGCTCCGGTAGCAGCCCCTCAACGATGAGCGACTCGATAGTTTCTCCCACCATGATACGTGCTGCCGCCTTCGCGAGCGGAATTCCCAGCGCCTTCGACACAAACGGCACCGTGCGGCTCGCACGCGGATTCGCCTCCAACACGTAAAGAATGCCCTGACCAATCGCGAACTGAACATTCAGTAGGCCGTGTACCCCCACGCCCTCAGCGATGGCCAGCGTCGCATCACGCACCCTATTGATCTGGTCGTAACCCAGGGTCACGGGGGGCAAAGTACAGCTTGAATCGCCCGAGTGAACCCCGGCCTCCTCAATGTGTTCCATAACACCGCCAATATAGAGCTGCACACCGTCGAAAAGGGCGTCAACATCAATCTCAATTGCGTCATCCAGGAAGTGATCAACCAGGAGGGGGCTGCTCTGGCTGACAATGCCCTGGTCACTGATCCGTTCGAAGTAGTCTTCAAGCGAGGGGGCATCGTAGATAATCTCCATGCCTCGTCCACCCAACACATAAGACGGGCGCACAAGAACGGGGTAGCCGATCTCCTTCGCAATACGCTGGGCACCGGCAAAGTCATAGGCCATACCGTTTCGTGGAGCGACCAAACCCGCCTCGTCCAGAATATTTGAGAACAACCCACGTTCTTCGGCCAGGTCGATAGCCTCTGGTGTTGTACCCAAAATCGGCACTCCCGCAGCTTTCAGCCCCTTTGCGAGGCCGAGCGCCGTCTGTCCACCCAGCTGTACGATTACACCGACGATCTCGCCACTCGCACTCTCAGCGTGAATGATCTCCAACACATCCTCCAGTGTCAGCGGCTCAAAATACAGGCGGTCCGAGGTGTCGTAGTCGGTCGATACGGTCTCAGGGTTGCAGTTGATCATGATGGTCTCAAAGCCGGCATCTGACAGCGCAAACGACGCGTGAACACAGGAGTAGTCAAACTCAACACCCTGGCCGATACGGTTGGGGCCCGAACCGAGAATGATCACCTTGCGTCGCTCGCTCGGAACGACCTCGGTCTCCTGTTCGTAGCTGGAATAGTGATAGGGCGTGAGCGCAGGAAACTCTCCCGCACACGTATCAACCGTTTTAAAGACCGGACGCAGACCGAAGTTGTGACGGATAGCGCGAATATCGCTCTCCGCGCTGCCGCGTAGCTCGGCAATCTGGGCATCCGAGAAACCATGGTTCTTGGCCTGTCGGATGATGTCAAGTGACAGTTCGGCGGTTGAGGATACGGTGTCAGCAACCTCATTAATCAGCACAATCTGGTCGATAAACCACGGGTCGATCTTGGTGGCCTCAAAGACCTGCTCAGGCGTGGCACCGAAACGAAGAGCCTGCTGAACCAGGATAATACGGCCGTCCGTCGGTGTACGAGACTCCTCAAGCAGATCATCAACCGTGCGCGCCTCGGGGCCCCAGTGGAACGACGATCCCTTCTTCTCGAGCGAACGGAGCGCCTTCTGTAAGGCGGTCGTGTAGTTACGGCCGATTGCCATGGCTTCACCCACCGATTTCATGGTGGTCGTGAGAGTGGGGTCAGCAGCCGGGAATTTCTCAAACGCAAACCGGGGAACCTTAACCACGATGTAGTCAAGCGTAGGCTCGAAGCTGGCGGGGGTCACCTTGGTGATGTCATTCGGAATCTCATCGAGGCGGTATCCGATCGCCAGCTTGGCGGCGATCTTGGCGATCGGAAAACCGGTTGCTTTACTCGCGAGTGCTGAGGATCGAGATACCCGAGGATTCATCTCAATCACAATGATGCGACCGTTACTCGGATCAATCGCAAACTGAATGTTGCAACCGCCGGTGTCAACGCCCACCGCTCGGATAATGTCGATACCGATATCTCGGAGCTTCTGAAACTCCCGATCGGTCAGCGTGAGGGCGGGAGCGACCGTAATTGAGTCGCCCGTATGTACGCCGACGGGATCAACGTTCTCAATCGAACACACAACGACCGTGTTATCCGAGGTATCGCGCATGAGCTCAAGCTCATACTCTTTCCACCCCAGGATAGATTCCTCTAAAAGAACCTCGGTGGTGGGACTGTAGTGCAGACCGTCACCGGCAATCCGCACCAGTTCTTCGGGAGTATACGCAAACCCGGAGCCCAGTCCCCCCATCGTAAACGACGGACGGACAACGAGCGGATAGCCAAGGTCTTTGGCAAACTCCAGACATTCCTCAACGGTGTGAGCAATGTAGGATCGTGCCACGTCGGCACCTGCTTCAAGAACAAGCTCCTTGAAGAGTTGACGGTCCTCACCCTTCTGAATCGCCGCAACATTAGCACCAATGAGTTCAACCTTGTACCGCTCAAGAACGCCATTTTCATGCAGAGAAATGGCTGCGTTGAGAGCCGTTTGCCCCCCCAGAGTGGGCAGGATCGCGTCGGGACGCTCCTTAGCAATGATTGTCTCAATCACCTCGGGAGTGATCGGTTCGATGTAAGTCGCATCGGCAAAGTCGGGATCGGTCATAATCGTTGCCGGATTAGAGTTCACGAGGATGACTCGAACGCCTTCCTCCCGAAGTACACGACACGCCTGGGTACCGGAGTAGTCGAACTCGCAGGCCTGGCCGATCACGATGGGGCCAGAGCCGATGACAAGGACGGATGAAATATCGGTGCGCTTGGGCATTACTTGCTGTCTCCGTTATTGGCGCGAGCACTAACCAGCTCACGAAAACGATCAAAAAGGTAGAAGGAGTCGTGCGGCCCCGCAGCGGCCTCCGGGTGATACTGGACCGAGAAGGCCGGAATATCGAGGCAGCGAAGGCCCTCCACCACATTGTCGTTGAGACTGTAGTGGCTCACCTCCACCCGGCCGAAGCCGGAGGGTGAATCAGTGATCCCCTCACGCGGAGCATCCACCGCAAAGCCGTGGTTTTGGGCCGTAATCTCGACGCGGCCCGTTACCTTATCCCACACTGGCTGGTTGATCCCCCGGTGGCCAAACGGCAGCTTGTACGTATCAAAACCGAGAGCCCGACCCAGAAGTTGATTACCGAAGCAGATGCCAAAGTAGGGTATCCCTTCCGTTAGTAACGTGCGCAGGAGCGTGACATGTTCATCCGAGGCCGCGGGGTCGCCGGGGCCGTTGGAGTAGAACAGAGCATCCGGCTTAATCGCGCGAATCTGATCAACCGTGCTCGTCGCAGGCATCACGTGTACCTCAAAACCATGCTCAGCCAGGTAGGTGACCGTAGCACGCTTGATACCCAGATCGAGAACCGCCATACGGCCCACTGATTCGCCCATCGCCGGAACCACATAGGTTTCCGGCGTCGATACGAGCTCGGACAGATTCTGGCCAGTCATCTCGGCCACGCCGCGCACGAGGCTCAACTGCTCGTCATCGCTCAGCGAGTAGTCTGTACCGGAAAAGATTCCGGCACGCATCGCACCAGCGGAACGGATATGCCGGGTCACCGCGCGCGTGTCAATACCGCTAATACCCACGATGCTATAACGAGCCAAGTCGTCATCAAGACTCCGCTCGGAACGGAAATTGGATACGCGACGGGCAGGATCACGAACAACAAAGCCATTCACCCAGATTTGGCGCGACTCCATGTCTTCGTCATTCATCCCAGTGTTACCAATGTGCGGTGCCGTCATCATGACGATTTGGCCGGCGTAAGACGGGTCGGTCAGAGTCTCCTGGTATCCGGTCATCCCGGTGGAGAAGACGACCTCACCGAGAGTACGTCCGGCGGCTCCGTAGCTAGTGCCAATAAAACGGCGGCCGTCCTCAAGAACGAGAACCGCGGGTGGTGGTGCGGTGGTGGAACTCACCTATGCCTCCTGTGCTGGGTGTGTGGATGATATGGGCGTGTTGAGGAGGCCAGAAATCGCGCTTATCAGTGCGGATTTATCATCTGGCTCGGTGACACGAAAATAACTGTCTACGAGACGGGGAGTACCCTCCGAGTCAAAAAGGGTCCAGGTCAGTGCTACGAGGCCGCCACGCTCGACGACCTTATCGATCGTCAATTGGGCCGTATCAACGGCGCACAGCAGCTCCGCTGAGAGGGCAATCGGAGCCTCCCCCTGGATTGTGACGAGAATCCCGGTCGTACGCACCGAGATCGAGCAGAAACCACGATAGGTCAGGCGCGGCAGCGCGAGACGCTCCACAGGTTGATTGACCGGGGTTGTCGATACGTAGAGTGCTCTGGTCTGAAAAATCTCAAACCCAGCATCCCCGAGCATTTCAGGTAGAGCGGATGACTCAGCAGAGTTACGTTGACGTCGTGACCACGCACGCCACATCACGACAAAAATCAGAACGACACAACCCGCAACGATCAGGCCGGGAACAAGACGTTCCATACTGCTATTCCCCCATTTCCATCTGCGAGCCAGCACGGGCGCTCGCGGCAACAACCTCGGCCGGAACGACCAGACCATCATCGAGCGTGAGATACCCGTTGTGGAGGGTATATCGCACCGAGCCGCTGAGCTGCCTACCCAGATACGGACTGTTCACGCTCTTGCCTGCAAGATCTGTCACATCAAAAACACTCGATGTGGACGGGTCGTGCAGGGTGATGTCGGCCGCGGCACCTGCCCGAATCGCTCCCGCACCGATAAGCCCGCCGATCGCGGCCGGGGTAGCAGAAAGGAGACGCGCCACGTCGTTCCAACCGACCAGGTTCGTGTCCACGAGGGCTGTCTGGACCACCGACAGCGCCGACTCCAAACCAACCATGCCAAATGCGGCTGAGTCCCACTCACACTCTTTTGACTCGCTCGGGTGGGGAGCGTGGTCGGTGGCAATGATGTCGATTGTGCCGTCGGCGATGGCAGCACGCAGGGCAAGAACATCCTCGTCGCGGCGCAGTGGGGGGTTGACCTTATAGCGGGCGTCATAGCTGCGAACAAGATCCTCGGTCAGCAGCAGGTGATGCGGCGTGGCCTCAGCGGTCACTCGAATTCCCCGAGCCTTTGCCCAGCGGATCACCTCGACCGAGCCAGCTGTGGACAGATGACAAATGTGCAGGCGCGCTCCCACGTGCTCAGCGAGAAGCACATCGCGGGCAATAATCGATTCCTCCGCGACCGCGGGCCAACCTTTAAGTCCCAGTTCACTCGATAGCGAGCCCTCATTCATCTGAGCAGCTTCGGTGAGACGGGGATCCTGAGCATGCTGAGCAATGACACCGTCAAAACTGCTCACATATTCAAGGGCACGCCGCATGAGCAACGAATCATGCACGCACTTGCCATCATCAGAAAACACTCGAACCGCTGCGCGTGAATGGGCCATTGCACCGATCTCGCTCAGCTGCTCCCCGAGTAAACCACGAGTCACCGCTCCGATCGGGCGGACCGTCGCGTAGCCGGCCTGCTGCCCCAGCGATAAAACTTGCTCCACCACGCCTGCCGTATCGGCGACAGGCAGAGTGTTCGCCATCGCAAAGATTGAGGTAAAGCCGCCAGCCGCGGCTGCTTGGCTTCCAGTCAAGACCGTTTCACTCTGTTCGAATCCCGGTTCCCTCAGATGCGTGTGTAGGTCAACCAAACCGGGAAGAGCCACGAGCCCCGCAGCATCGATCCGACGGCTTCCGGCCGGGGCAGCGATGCTCCCCAGTTCGCGAATCACGCCACCAGCCACGAGGATATCGCTCTGAGAGCCACCGGGCAGGGTCGCTCCCGTTATTAGAATCGTGTCGATCATTCTAGGCACCCTCTCGTTCGCCGGCTAGCAGCATATATAAGGCAGCCATCCGGACGGAGACGCCATTTGTCACCTGTTCCAACACCGTGGATTGTGCGGAATCAGCCGCAGTAGAAGAGATCTCCAGCCCCCTGTTCATCGGGCCAGGATGCATCACGATGCTATCCGATCGCATCGCCGCAAAGCGTTCATCGTCAAGCCCCCACCACCGCGAGTATTCGCGTTCGTTGGGGAAAAACGCCGCATCCATCCGCTCGGCTTGAATACGCAGAAGCATAACAACGTCAGGCCGTCCCTCGCTCAACGTCTGATCGAGGTCGTAGCTGATCGTGGCTGGCCACTCTGCCGCCCCAAAAGGAATAAGCGTCGCGGGTGCCACAAACGTCACGTGAGCGCCCAGAGTACGTAGCAGCCAGAGATTGGAGCGCGCGACGCGCGAATGCGTGATATCACCAACGATTGCCACAGAGATTCCGTCGAGATCTTTCCCTCTGCTGGCATCACCGTGAATGCGTCGCCGCATCGTGAAAGCGTCCAAGAGGGCCTGCGTCGGATGCTCATGAGTACCATCACCGGCGTTCAGAATTCCCGCATCAATCCAGCGTGACTCAGCTAGGCGTTGAGGGGCACCGGAGGCCGCGTGCCGGATAATCACTCCGTCTGCACCGATTGCGGCGAGCGTCTGGGCCGTATCTTTAAGGCTTTCACCTTTCGAAACGCTTGATCCCTTCGCACTAAAATTGATGACATCAGCGCTTAGCCGCTTTGCAGCAGCCTCAAACGAGACGCGTGTGCGAGTCGAGTCCTCGAAGAAGAGGTTGACGACGGTCTTACCGCGCAGTGTGGGCAGTTTTTTCACCTCGCGCAACTGCGTATCAGACATGTCCTCTGCGATATCGAGAAGGAGAATTGCCTCGTCCCGACTCAAGTTTTTAGTACTTAGAAGATGTCTCATGAGTCGATAGTCACCTCATCAACGCCGTCCAACTCCTGAAGACGCACATTGATACGCTCCGAAACAGCACTCGGCAAGTTTTTACCGATGAAGTCGGCACGGATCGGAAGCTCGCGATGTCCACGGTCAATCAGGGCGGCTAGACGAACCGCACGGGGGCGACCGAAGTCGGCCAGAGCGTCCAGAGCTGCTCGGATGGTTCGGCCCGAGTACAGCACATCGTCAACGAGGACAATAGTTGCACCCTCTATACCGCCGACAGGGATATCCGTGGGTGAAGATGTACGGGTGGGATGGCTTGCGAGATCATCGCGATACATCGTCACATCAATCTGACCGACGAGCTGGCGCTCAGTAGGCTCAATGCCCTGAATAATGCCAGCGATACGTTGTCCCAGAAGGACACCACGGGTGGGGATTCCCAGAATTACGAGGTTATCCGTACCTCGGTTAGATTCAAGAATCTCGTGAGAAATTCGGGTCAACGCCCGAGTGATATCAGCCTGCTGCAGCACAACGCGTGTACTCATGCGGACTCCTTCCCCGCCTCACAGGACGGCTTTAAAGGTGCCAAAGATTAGACCCATCCTAGCAGGCAAACTAGTCGGAACCTTTCCCGATACACCTCAGCGGTGTGTCCGCGTAAGGCCGACACACCGCTGAGAGGTGTATGAAACTATACCGATTGGGCAACTTTACCGAGCACACCGTTGACGAACCCGCCCGAATCCTCTGTCGAAAAGGTCTTGGCCAACTCGACAGCCTCGGAGATCGCAACACCAGCAGGAACCTCGTCGTTAAAAAGAAGCTCCCAGACACCGATACGGAGAATTGCACGGTCAACCGCGGGCATCCGTTGCAAGGTCCAGCCCTGCGCGTACGTCTCAATAGTCTCGTCGATCTCGACGAAGTTGTCGTTGACACCATCCACGATGTCGCGCGCGTACAGCCAGGATGCGTGACGCTCCGGCTCGCTCACAGCCCGCTGGGCCTCAGACTGCAGCGCCTCGATCAGGGAAATCTCACGCAGATCAGCCTGAAAAAGGATGTCCAGGGCGCGCTTACGCGCCTTACTCCGGGCACTCATTCGGCGTAACGCTCCCCGACTACTCTTTGATCCGGCCGAGGTAGTCACCCGTGCGGGTGTCTACCTTGACACGGGTGCCGGTCTCAAGGAAGAGGGGCACCTGAATTTCAAAGCCGGTTTCAACAGTGGCCGGTTTGGTACCTCCGGTCGAACGGTCACCCTGAAGGCCGGGCTCAGTATATGTAACGACAAGTTCAACCGACGGAGGTAACTCAATATAGAGTGGCGATCCCTCATGCAGCGCAATCGTAACGTTCTGGTTCTCCAGCAAGAAGTTAACGGCGTCACCGACGACAGCAGCACCCACGGTGAGCTGATCGTAGTCGCTGGTATCCATGAAGACGAAGTCAACGCCGTCCTGATACAGATACTGATAGTCTCGACGGTCAACGTTGGCCGTCTCGATCTTGAGGCCGGCATTGAAGGTCTTGTCTACCAGCTTGCCCGTCGTGACGTTTTTCATCTTGGTGCGAACAAAGGCCCCACCCTTACCCGGCTTTACGTGCTGAAACTCGATGACCGACCAGAGCTGGCCCTCCAGCTTCAGGACAGTTCCATTCTTAATATCATTCGTCGTTGCCATAAAAGCGGTTTCCGTTCGATTATTACGTGTACAGGCGCGAGACAGTCGCGCAAAAGATTTGCCTCTTGAGCTTAGTGCTCCGAAGCAGAATCAGCCAATAGGGAACCCCGGTGCGCACAACACTCTCCGGCCTGGCCGGATTAGCTGGCTATCTCCTGATAGGCAGTAAAGAGCATCGACTCATCGGGACCAGCCAGAACGGCGGGCACGCCCAGCCGGTCAAGGACGATAAAGCGGAGCATTCCCGCGCGCGCCTTCTTGTCGCGTTGCATAGCAGCCAGCAAGCCGGGCCAGCGTCCGGCGGGGTACGTCGTGGGAAGCGTGAGCGATTTGAGAATGCTGCGGTGCCGGTCAACAGTCGCATCATCCAGACGACCCGCAAGCCGACCCAGTTCGGCCGCAAACATCATGCCGACGGCGATCGCGGCCCCGTGCCGCCACTGGTACCGCTCTGCATGCTCAATGGCGTGCCCCAGCGTGTGGCCATAGTTGAGAATCTCGCGAAGCCCCTGCTCGGTAAAGTCCTCACCAACCACCCGAGCCTTCACCCGAATTGACAACTCTATGACGCGACGGAACTCGGGAGTGAGTGGATCAATCGCTCGTGTAATATCAGCTTCAAGAATCTCCAGGATTTCAGGCTCAGCGATAAACCCACACTTCACCACCTCAGCGAATCCCGCCCGAATTTCGTTCTCGGGGAGTGTAGCAAGGTTGTCAAGGTCGGCAAGGACAGCCGCCGGAGAATAGAAGGCCCCCACAAGGTTTTTCCCCTCGGCCGTATTGATACCCGTCTTGCCCCCCACCGAAGCATCCACAATACCCAAAACAGTCGTGGGTATCTGGACCAGCTTTACCCCGCGAAGCCAGGTCGCGGCGACAAAACCGGCGAGATCGGTAACAGCCCCCCCGCCAAAGCCGATGACGGCGTCCGTACGGGTAAAGTCCGCCTGGCCCATCACCTGCCAGCAAAATGCGGCGACCTCAACGCGTTTAGCTGCCTCAGCATCCGGCACCTCGGCTAGGAGGACCTGCGCATACGTTTCACGCAAAATCTCGCGCAAGCGGGCGGCTGCGGCACCCAGGGTTGGCGGATGCACAATCAAGACCTGGTGGACGCTGTTGCCCAAAACATCCGGTAACGCACGAACCAGATCGCGGCCCACTAATATATCGTACGGATGCTCACCGGCGACAGAAATTGTCGTCATCTCGGGTTGATTAATCGTCATATTTTCTTCCTCGACGGTGTAACTGGGGCGGACCCACTCCGCGATGTCAGCAGCGATGGCGTCCTTGGGACGAACAGAGGTGTCAAAGGTGACCCGGGCTAGCCTCTTGTAGAGCGGCAACCGTTCGGACAGAATACGACCCCAGGCGGCAGGATCATGTGCGAGAAGAGGCCTGTCCTGAAGGCTCGATCGACTCAGCACAGCCTCCTCCGTCGTCATCACGAGAACCACACGACAGTCACGAATAAGGTCCTGGGTGGTGTCCGCGAGCACAGCCCCACCCCCCAGCGCCACAACGGTCAACCCCTCACCTGAAGGATCTCGCTCGGTATATTCCGTGCCGAAAAGAGCCGGGCTGCCAAGCACGCGGCGAACAGTGTCCGCCTCTATATCACGAAAGCGAGCTTCCCCCTGTGCCTCAAAAAGAGCGGGGATAGGCCCGTGCTCGGCAACAATCACCTTGTCAGTGTCGATAAAACGCGCACCGAGAAGCTTAGCCACTCGTCGACCGATGCTGGATTTACCGGAAGCCATCGGGCCGATAAGAATAACCGAAGTGGGTGGCGTCATCGGTCGCCGCGGTCGCCCCGAGTTGCCAGAGCAGCCGGAATATTGGCCAGATAATTCGTGAGGTTGCGGCGGGTCTCCCCCACGGAATCCCCACCAAACTTCTCGAGAATTGAATTAACCAGCACAAGTGCCACCATCGCCTCAGCGACAACACCCGCCGCCGGCACAGCACAGACGTCGCTGCGTTGGTGGTGCGCGGTTGCAGCCTCGCCGGTGGCCACGTCAACTGTGGGTAGAGAATGTGGCACGGTGGCGATGGGTTTCATCCCGGCACGAACACGTAAAACAGTCCCCGTGCTCATTCCGCCCTCGGTACCACCCGCCCGGTCACTTGACCGCTGAATACCTTCGGTCCCGGCGTGAAGCTCGTCGTGGGCAACCGAGCCACGGCGGCGAGTGGTCTCAAACCCGTCGCCCACCTCGACGCCCTTAATCGCTTGGATTCCCATGAGGGCGGCGGCCAACTGGGAGTCGAGGCGGCGGTCCCAGTGCACATGTGACCCCAGTCCCGGCGGCAACCCATAGGCCAAAACCTCGACGATTCCGCCGAGAGTGTCACCGTCTTTCTTTGCAGAATCAACCTCGACAACCATAGCCGCAGAAGTTTCAGGATCAAAGCAGCGAAGGGGATCGGCATCAAGGGCGGTGACATCGCTGGGGCGTGGCATGGCAGCATCGGCGGGAACGGTCACAGGGCCGATGGACAGCGTGTGACTCACGAGGTGAATGTTCAACTCGACGAGAAACGCACGAGCCACCGCCCCAAGGGCAACGCGGGCTGCGGTTTCCCGCGCACTCGCCCGCTCAAGAATCGGACGGGCCTCGGCAAAGTCGTACTTCTGCATGCCCACTAAATCGGCATGCCCCGGACGTGGACGTGTCAGAGCAGCACCGCGACCACGTGATTTCTCGGTGGGCTCGGCGGGCTCAGCACTCATTACTTCCATCCACTTGGGCCACTCGGTATTTCCGATGCGAAGCGCGATCGGGCTGCCGAGGCTGAAGCCCTGGAGCACACCGCTTGAGATGCTGAGCTCGTCCTCCTCGAACTTCATACGCGAACCACGTCCGTAGCCGAGCTTACGGCGGGCAAGGTCCGCCCGAATTTGAGAAAGGGAAACGGGTACACCGGAGGGCAACCCCTCCAGGAGAGCAATAAGTTCGGGGCCATGAGACTCCCCCGCGGTAAGCCAACGAAGCATGAATACCATCCTAGAGGGTGTGCGCAGGAAGGGCTGCCCTCATAGCGGATAGCACCTCAGCCTCGTGAGCTACAGGCTGCATAGCGGAACCTGTGGTAAAAATACGGACCTGCATCAGGGCCTGGTGCAGAAGCATTGTCACCCCCGAATGCGCACGTCCGTTAGCCGCCCGCCAGGCAACGGCGAGAGGGCTCGGCCACGGGTCATATGCAACGTCGTAAAGTGGGACCCGGGATCGAAGTTCCCGAGGAACGAGGATTTCACCCGTGTTATGCCCCGGAATCGTGCTGATGACAAGACTGGTATCGTTATTCCACGTCTCGCTAGAGAGCTCCACTGGTTCAACTCGAAGACCCTGCCGAGCTCCGAGTTCCACAAGCGGGGTGATCTGAGTCAGGTCACGGGCTCGGACGCTGAGACTAGTGGTGCCTAGCTGGGCGGCAGCAAGAATGACAGAGACGCTCGTGGCCCCAGCACCTAACACCGTTATGTGTTCGATCAAGCCCCCCTCAGCTTCACGGATCGCTCCGACGAGCCCCGCTACATCGGTGTTATAACCACACCAGGAAGGCTCCGGGTCGGGCTGGCCAGCGGGTCCGGACCGGACAAGAGTGTTCACAACCCTGCTTGCCTCGGCCACCGGGTCACGCCAGTCGGCCAACTCAAACCCGGCCTTTTTGAGTGGCATCGTCAACGACATCCCGTGCCAGTCGGTTGTTGCGACAAAGTCAACCAGTCCGTCCTCCCGACACGCGACAGCCGTGTAGGCCCAGGAAAGACCGAGTTGAGCGTATGCCGCAGCGTGAATACGCGGCGACAGGGAGTGTCCAATAGGGAAGCCTAGAACCCCCAGTCGTATATCCGGCATGACTCAGCAGGCCGCATTCTCAGGGTTGGCTACACACCACTGACGAGCCTGCTCAACAAGTTGTTCGTGCTCGGGCAAAGTGCTGCTAAAAAGAGTCTCGCCCGTATCCTGGTTCACGGTTACAAAGTACAACCAGGTGCCCTCAGCCGGATGCAGGGCCGCGTCAATCGCCACATCTCCAGGATTTGAGATGGGCCCGATGGGGAGACCGGTGTGATAGTAAGTGTTCCAACCATTATCACTATCACGCTGCTCGGTGGTAGTCCACACGTCTGCGCTACCGTTGGGCATCCCATATTTTGAGGTGGAGTCCATCTGAAGTTTCATCCCCTGGTCCAGTCGATTTTGGATCACACGACTGACCTTGTAGAAGGCATCCGTTGCGCGCGCCTCTCGCTGCACAATCGACGCTATTGTCAGCACGCGCTCCCGGTCATCAACCGGCACACCAGCCTCATCAAGCGCCTGGACCATCCGGGTCACAAGCTTCTGTAGGATCGACTGCGCCGTATCGTCCATCGCAAATTCGTAGGTAGCCGGGAACAACCACCCCTCAACGTTGGGGGCGGTAGCAGGAATCCCCAGCGCCGTTGGATCCTGAGCCGCCGTTTCAAAGTCAGCTACAGGGATACCCGTCACGCCAGAGATGATCTCGTAGATTCGGCTCGCTCGTGTGCCCTCGGGAATCACCGCCGTCATTTCTACCCGGTTGTCGGGGTTAAGTAACGCGTCAAGCGCAGCCGCGGAGCTCATTTTTTTGGCCAGAGTGTAGGCACCTGGCTGAAAAACGGGAACGGGGTCCTGGGCAAGAACGTGGCTGACAAACGCACCCGCTGTCAGAACAACACCGCTCGCCTCCAGGGTGTCAGCAATTGCATAACCGTCATCACCAGCGGCAATAGCAACCACGACCTCCCCCGACCCTGACCCCTCATAGTCTGTTTCAGACCAGCCCAAATAGTCAGAGATATCACCACCATAGGACGCCCATACCACCAAGCCGCCACCAACCGCAGCAACAAGCAGTGCCCCAATGATAATCAATGAAATAGTCATGCGGCGCTTCTTGCGCGGTGGCTGAACGGTTCGAGACGTGGGTGACATTGCGGGGTTACCTTCCGTGCCGAGTAGTTTGGCAAATGGGTTCTCCGAGGAAGATACCCCGTGATCCTGGGATATCTGGTGTGAATTCAATGGGAAAGAACGCGGTGAAGCAGTCTCACTGCGAACCTCTTCGTGACCAAGCGAGAGGGGAGCTGTGAGCGGTCCCCCACCCTGAATGGCGCCGCCGCTACGTCCTTCAATATCGTCAACACCAAAAATGACCTTATCGAAGGACTGATCCGTCGGCTGTCGTGGAATTATGGGACCAGTCGGGGGGTTACGAAAAACGTAAGCATCTGGCACAAAACCAGATGTACCCCGTGAGGTAGCGCTCCCCTCAAGATCATCAACGGGAATAATGGTGGGAAGACGTACCGTCGCAGGAGACAGATCGGAGGCGTCCGACCCGGCTGTTACCGCTCCGAGCACTGTGCGCACCGCCGTTGTGGATTCACGGAGTTCCGGTGTAACAACAGCCGACCGGTGCTCGTCCGCCTCCGGATCTGGAAGCGAAAGGAGCGAGGTGAAAGTGAGCTCGGGTTCCTTGCCTGGCGAGGCATCACAACAGACCTCAGTGCTTCTTGGCTTCTCCGCATCGCTGAGGTGAGGCGGGATCACATCGATTCGTGGAACCGTGCTGGTCTCGGAGGCTGCCGTCGCAACCTTCGCTTCCGGAACCACACGTTCAGCCTGGGCTGCACGTTCAGCCTGCAACCTGAGCTCACGTCGAGAAGGCAAGGGGGATGTCTCTGAAGAAACCGAATCTGGTCCGGCAGCCGAATCGCTGTCTGACAGCGATTTATCCCCTCGGGATGCGACAGAGCTGCGGGGTATTTCGACTGCATCCGCCGCTAATATCTCCCCCGGCAACGATGATGACCCGACATCGGGATCAGCAGCGGCAGAGGGTTCCGGAACTGTGGCGTGTCTATTATTGCCAGAGGAGGCGAAGGCACCCTCAGCCGAAGATGAAGAGAGACGATCAGAAATGGTGCGGCTAGACACACCAGCCGCTGCGGGGAGCGATGACTCCAGTTCGGGCGCGTCCTGCCCCGATTCGCCCTCAAGCGCCTCGTCAACACTCCACATCGGAGTTGTGGCACGCACCGGAGCAGGGTGACCCATTTCCTCGGGAAGAAGAGGAACAGATTTTAACGCCTCGGGAGCGGGACTCCATGTTGATCGGGTTCTCGCTGGGCCGCCCTTCGGCCCCTGGGCAGAATCATCACCCGTAAGCTCATCAACCGAGACGCCAAAAAGCTCCTCAAAAGGGTCTATTCCGCTGTCATGACCACCGTCGCTTTTACGTGTCATGTTGCCTGCCCCCGTTGCTCAACCGGTGTGCCGGGCGGGTTACCCGATGACCGCTCGGTATCAAGGGCCTGCTGCAAAATAATAACGGCTGCAACCTGATCGATAACAGAGCGCGATGATTTTGTCGTGCGCCCAACCCGGTGGAGTGCGCTCTGGGCACTAACCGTCGATAATCGCTCATCCACTAGTCGTACCGGAAGGGAAAGAGCCTCCGCTACCGCCAGGGCACAGGCAATAGCATCATCCGTCGAGGGGGTGCTCTCCCCCTGCATGTTCAGAGGGTGCCCCACAATAATCTCGAACGCCTCCAGCTCGGACGCGATCTCCGCGATACGGCTAACCGCATCATCGTTACTCATCTTACGCACGATAGTTTCCACAGGCATTGCGAGCATACCGTGGAAATCTGATCGCGAAACTCCGATACGAGCCTTTCCTACATCTATTCCGAGACGAACTCCGCCACGCATCACTACACCTGGATATTCCGACGCACCTCAGCGAGAGCGGCGCCCATCTGTTGCGGCTGCGAGCCACCGCCCTGAGCCATATCATCCTTACCGCCGCCGCCGCCACCCAACACCTTGGCCGCAATCTTGGCCAAGACACCGGCCTTCTCCCCAGCTTGACGCGCCTCGGCGGTGGTCGCAACGATCACGACAGGTTTCTCGGAACTCACGCCAGCCAGGACCACTACAGCGGGCTGATCCGCAATTTTCTCACGGACACCCAGCGCCAGCTGACGTACCTCATCCGCCGAACCAACAACGCCTAGATCTGCAATGATGACACTCACATTGCCAATAGTTTCGGCCCGGGATACGAGGTCCGGGATACGCGATTTCAGTACCTCCGACTCAAACTGAGCAATTTTCTTTTCTGCAACTTTGAGCTGCGCAGCCAAATCGACAACGCGATCTGTAATTTGGTCACGTGGCGCTTTAAGCTGCGTCGCCAACTGGGAGACCAATGCCCGCTCAGTGGCAAAACTACGAAAAGCTTCGATACCCACAAGCGATTCAACTCGTCGATTGGTCGAGCCAATTGACTGCTCACTAATAAGGTTGATAATTCCCACTTCGGAACTGCTGGACACGTGGGTGCCAGCGCACAGTTCACGCGACCAAGATCCCCCGATGTCAACCACTCGAACACGATCACCGTACTTCTCACCGAAGAGCGCCATAGCACCCAACTCTTTGGCTTCGGTGAGTGACATCTCACGTGTAACTACTTCGTGGTTAGCGCGAACTGCCAGGTTGGAAATCTCCTCGATCTCCGATTTGGTTTCAGTGCTCAGAGCCTGGGCCCAGTTGAAATCGAGCCGCAAATAGCCCGCCTTGTTAAAAGATCCCGCCTGGTGAGCAGTTGAGCCCAAGACTTGCCGGAGAGCCGCGTGCACAATGTGCGTACCCGAGTGGGCCTGCGTTGCTCCGCGCCGATAATCTTCATCTACGATACTGGTCGCATCAGCCCCCACGTGGACCTCACCTGCGACCACTTTTACGGTGTGGCTGATCAAACCGGATACCGGCTTCTGAACATCAACGACATCAAGCTCAAACCCATTCCCGACGATGCGACCTGCGTCGGCGGCTTGCCCACCCGATTCTGCCCACAGCGCGGTCTCCGCAAGGATAACCTCGGCGGTTTGTCCAGTTCGCGCAACAGGCGAGGGAAGACCCGCGACCAAAATACCCAACACGGCGGAATCGGTCGTGAGGTCGCTATACCCCGTGAAAACGGTTTCGCCCTTGGCCCGAAGGTCACTGTACACAGAGAGGTCAGCAAGAGTAGTTTTCTTAGCTTTAGCGTCCGCCTTAGCCCGCGTACGCTGGGCCGTCATCAACGAGGTAAAAACCTCACGGTCCACCGTGATTCCAGATTCCTCAGCGATCTCCAATGTCAACTCGATAGGAAACCCGTAGGTATCATGCAGGAGAAACGCCGTGTCTCCGGCCAACTCGGATGACCCACTTGACTTTGTTTCTGAGACAGCCAGGTCGAGAATCGTTGTCCCGCTTGCGAGCGTGCGAAGAAAAGTTTCTTCCTCGGCATAAGCCGACTGTGAGATCCGTAAATAATCATTCTCAACCTCAGGATATGCCGACTTCATTGCATCGCGGGAAGCAACAAACAGCTCAGGAAAGGTACCCTCGTCAACGCCCAGAAGGCGCATTGCACGCACAGTGCGCCGGAGGAGACGTCGGAGAATATACCCTCGACCCTCGTTAGAGGGGGTAACCCCGTCACTCATCAACATCAACGATGAACGTACGTGGTCGGCAATCACACGCATCCGCACATCGTCACCGTGGTCAACACCGTAGCGACGACCCGAGATCTCGGAAGCGCGGTCTAAAACAGGGCGAACCTGGTCAATCTCGTAGAAGTTATCGACTTCCTGCTTAATAAAAGCGACCCGTTCCAGACCCATGCCAGTGTCAATGTTTTTACTGGGCAACTCTCCCACGATACGGAAATCCGTTTTACTACGAACGTCCGCAACCAGATACTGCATGAAGACGAGGTTCCAAATCTCCACATAGCGATCATCATCGGTCGCAGGGCCGCCATCTTGACCGTAGTCCGGACCTCGGTCAAAGAATATCTCGGAGCAGGGTCCCGCCGGACCAGGTTGCCCGGTTGACCAGTAGTTTGTGTCCTTGTCAAGACGCTGAATCCGCTCATCGGGTAGACCTGCAACACGACGCCAGAGATCAATAGCCTCGTCGTCATCCCTGTAAACAGTAACCCAGAGATCCTTCTCCTCGAACCCATAACCGCCATCACTCTCAGAACTGGTCAGGAGTTCCCATGCATAGGCAATTGCTCCCTCTTTGAAGTAATCGCCAAAGGAAAAGTTTCCATTCATCTGGAAAAAAGTTCCGTGGCGCGGAGTCTTCCCCACCTCTTCGATATCGTTGGTTCGGATGCATTTTTGCACGCTCGTTGCTCGGCGGTACGGGGCAGGCACAACGCCGGTCAAATACGGCACAAAAGGAACCATGCCTGCGACGGTGAAGAGCAGCGTAGGGTCATCGCTGATGAGCGAGGCCGAGGGAACAATGGTGTGTTCACGGTCGGCAAAGAAGTTAAGCCAGCGCTGGCGAATGTCTGCAGTTTGCATGGGGAGTTACGCGTCTCCTGGGTTAGCGGTTCAGGTTGTTCAGGGCATGTTCAACGTCGTTGAGCGCAGAGCCCAACTCAGCACCACGATTGTGATAGCCGCGAGAAACGGCATCAGCAAACTCACGACGGCCCTGCTCAATTTCTTCAAAAAATCGGCGCCCCTCCGGGGACTGATTCACATAGTGAGCCGCCACAAATCCGATGGCAACACCACTTATTAACCACACCAGCTTACGCATGGGTTCTCCTAACCTGTTTAGCAACGCCGAACGGCGCGCGCACACTCGGAAACAAGACTACAGTCTCGCTCTGGCAAGGGGCAGAATGTGTCCCTTAACAAGGGAAGGGGATGACGGATAACCGTCATCCCCTTCCCTGCGGAAGAGTTAGCGAGCCGCGTAGTACTCAACCACCAGCTGAACTTCACACGTCACGGGAACCTCGACGCGCTTAGGCCGACGCAGTAGACGAGCCTGCAGCTTGTCGATCTCCACCTCAAGGTAGCCGGGGACGTTGGGCAGAACTTCCTGGTGTCCACCAGCGGCGGCAACCTGGAAAGGCTCCATACCTTCCGAACGTTCCTTAACATGGATCTGCTGCCCAGGCTTTACGCGGAAAGACGGGCGATCAACCAGCTGGCCATCAACAAGGATGTGACGGTGAACAACCATCTGACGAGCCTGTGCCGTGGTACGGGCAAAGCCCGCACGCAGAACGAGAGCGTCTAGACGCATCTCAAGAAGCTCAACCAGGTTCTCACCAGTCAGCCCCTCGGTGCGGCGAGCCTCCTGGAAAACGCGACGAAGCTGGGCTTCGCGAATGCCGTACTGGGCACGCAGACGCTGCTTCTCCCGCAGACGAACAGCATAGTCCGAGTCAGCTTTACGCTTGGTACGCCCATGCTCACCGGGCGCATAGGGACGCTTTTCAAGATACTTAGCCGCCTTGGGCGTCAGGGCGATGCCCAGCGAACGCGACAAGCGGGTCTTGCTACGGGTACGTGACTTAGTGGACACGATTTCCTTTCAGAAACAAAAAAACGTATAAAATCGCGTGCTGACTCTCAGAATCACGCGGAAAGTTTGAGGGATCAGCCATCGCAGCCCGGCTACAGGGCTCGCATTTTCGGATGAGCGCAACGCAGCCGCACGTCACAAACACCTAGGCCAGCGACAAGCATAGCACGGAGGTTTACTCGCCCCTCGTAATACGGCGCAATTTCTCCAACCGCTCCGAGATCTGCCGCTCATTTCCGTGATCACCGGGGCGGTAATATATTTTCTCTCCGATCTCTTCGGGAAGATAATTTTGGCGCACAACACCCAGTGCAGCATCGTGGGGGTATCGGTAGTCAACTCCGTGACCAAGGCTTTTCGCTCCCGGATAGTGACCATCTCTCAGGTGTTTCGGTACGCGACCAAAAGCCCCACCCCGCACATCAGCAATAGCTGCATCAATAGCCAGGTAAACGGCATTCGATTTTGCTGCAGTCGCAAGATAAATGGTGGCCTCCGCTAACGGGATTCGAGCCTCCGGCAACCCGATCAGCTGAGTAGCCTCCGCCGCTGCAACTGCGACGGTAAGAGCTTGAGGGTCAGCCATTCCAACGTCTTCCGCCGCCAACACGATGATGCGGCGGGCAATAAAACGAGGGTCCTCTCCCGCTTCGATCATCCGCGCAAGGTAGTGGATAGCGGCGTCAGGGTCTGATCCGCGAACAGATTTTATAAAGGCACTAATAACATCGTAGTGCTCGTCACCGTTCTTATCGTAACGAAGGAGGGCTCTGTTGACGGATGCGGCGACCATCTCGCTCGTGATCTCAGGAGTATTCGGCCCCGCAACAGAATCGTCCCTAGGGTCCTCCTCGTCAGGAACCTGAACCGGAGCGGGGGCGTCGCCCTTGCTCTCAAGATCTCCGCGCGCGGGATCCTCCATAGAACCCTGCACCGTGGCGAGAGCCGAGGAAGCTGTCGCCTCAAGAGCGGTCAGGGCGCGGCGGGCATCCCCTGAGGAAAGTTGAGTAATCGTGGCAACAGCTTCGTCCGTGATGGTCACTTGGCCAGCTAAACCACGCGGATCCGTCACGGCACGCCGAATAACCGCATCAATATCGCTGTCACGTAACTGCTCCAGCGTCAAGAGCAGTGAGCGTGACAGAAGCGGCGAGATCACGGAGAACGACGGATTCTCCGTCGTTGCGGCAACAAGGGTGACCCAGCCGTTCTCCACGCCGGGAAGAAGAGCATCCTGTTGAGCTTTGGTAAAACGGTGGATCTCGTCCAGAAAAAGGATTGTTGAAACGCTGTAGAGGTCACGATCGTTAAGTGCCCTCTCCATCACCGTACGCACGTCTTTTACCCCCGCCGTGACTGCGGAGAGTTCCACAAACCGGCGACCGCTACTGTGCGCAATCGCCTGAGCCAGTGTGGTTTTACCCGTACCAGGAGGCCCCCATAGGATAATGGATACAGCCCCGCTAGCCTGTTCTCCGCCCTCCCCTTTATTAGCTAAGGTCACGAGCGGCGAGCCCGGGCCTAGGAGATGCTTTTGACCCAGAACCTCGTCCAGGGATAAAGGTCTCATTCGGACGGCAAGAGGTGTGTGTGCACCGCCGAGAGCAAAACCAGTATCCATCACACGGACAGTCTATGAGCTAGCCGCAGTATGTTGGCGTGAGCCGCTCAGGTTGCGTAGAGTTCTGAATGGCGATTCCCCTTGAGAACCCGGAGCGATAACGTGGCACAGATTAAGACAAAGCGCGAAGAGCGCCTTCAGCGTGAACGACTGCGCGGATACCAAGCTAGGCGAACCGTTCACGCTGAGGGGGTCATCCGCCGCCGCCGCGACAATATCATCTGGACCGTTATCGGCGTCCTTGTTGTCACGCTCGCAACGGTCGGGCAGGTGTTCTTCCTCAACTCGAGTGTTCCCGATGCCTCACAAGACAACAAGACATTCACGCTTCCCACCGCTGAAACCGCCGAAAACCGGATGTGGACGGGCACTCTAACAATCAACGATATCCCCCTGGGCGTCTCACTCGACGGTACGGCTGCGCCTCAAGCGGTAGCAAGCACAGTCTCCCTGACAAACGGAGGCTTCTACAACAACACCTCCTGTCACCGCCTCACCACGGAGGGCATCTTTGTCCTGCAGTGTGGCGACCCGAAAGGAGATGGTACGGGCGGGCCCGGATATACGTATGGCCCCGTCGAAAACGCTCCGACCGACGACGTGTATGCCGCGGGAACCATTGCTATGGCGCGCACTAGCGGTGACGGCTCCAGCATGGGTAGCCAGTTCTTCATCGTTTATGACGAATCCACTATTCCCTCGGACGCCGCCGGCGGCTACACCGTATTAGGTACGATCACAAGTGGTCTCGACGAGCTGAAAGAGCGGGTCATTTCGCAGGGAACAGCAAATGGCTCCACCGATGGCAAGCCAGCTAGCGATGCTGTTATTACTTCGTTCGAACTCAAATAGCAGTCAGGCCCCCTCTACCAGTAGTCTTGGAGGGCGCTGAACAACGGCGTCCAGTAAACGTGAAACAGTAGGTGATGAGCTCAGTGTCCGACACAAATGCAAGCAAATCGTGGGGTCGTGTTGATGACACGAACACCGTGTATGTTCGTGAAGGCGATGGAGAGCGGGCAGTTGGTCAATATCCCGACGGCACCGCCGAACAGGCTTTAGCCTACTTCGAACGTAAATATAGTGACCTTGCTGGCCAGGTAACATTGCTTGAGCAGCGCATTAAACGAGGCACCTCCGTCTCGGATGTTGCTTCAACTGTTACTCGACTTCGGGAACAGATTGCAACCGCTAATGCGGTGGGCGACCTTGCTTCGCTCATCGCCCGACTTGATATCCTCACTGGGGCTGTAGAAGAGCTTTCCGAGCACCAGCGCCAGGAGCAAGAAAAGGCCCGTGCCGAGGCACGCGAACGCCGGGAATCCATAGTAGTTGAAGCAGAAAAACTTGCTGCCCAGGACTTGTCAAAGGTTCAGTGGAAGCTGACGAGTGCACAGCTTGACGAACTTTTTACCGAGTGGCAAACCCAGCAAAAAACGGGTCCACGCCTCCCCAAGTCCGAAGCCGATGCTCTCTGGAAGCGTTTTCGCTCGGCACGATCACACATTGAGGCCGCTCGTCGAGCTTTTTTCGCTGAGCTAGACGCCACGAACCGCGAAGTTCGGCAGCGCAAAGAGCGCCTCATCGAGCAAGCTGAAGCTTTGGCCTCCCGAGGCGCAGACGGTGTCCCCGCTTATCGTGACCTCCTCGAAAGCTGGAAAAATAGTGGTCGAGCAGGGCGCAAGCTTGATGATCAGTTATGGGCGCGATTCAAGACTGCCGGAGATGTTCTTTACGGGGCGAAGGCTCAAATCGACGCTCAAATCGACGAAGAGTTCGGGGCAAACCTGACCCTCAAAGAGGTTCTTCTTGAGGAGGCTGACCCGATTCTTAAACTCACCGATCATGTTGAAGCTCGATCCGCACTGAGCGCGATTCAACGACGGTGGGACGATATTGGGCGCGTTCCGCGAGATGCCGTCCGCTCTATCGACGCCAAGATTCGCAAAATCGAAGACCACGTTCGTCTACTCGAAGAAACACACTGGAAGGACAACAATCCGGAAACCAAGGCGCGTGCGGAAGGACTCCGGGGCCAGCTCGAAGAATCGATCACTCAACTGGAAGTAGAAATTGCCACGGCAACTACGCCAGCAAAGAAGTCTGAACTCGAAAAAGCACTAGAAACACAGAAGTCTTGGCTCTCGGCCATCGGGAACTAGTAGAGGCTGAAACCCATAGGGCTGGTTATCCACAGGACCACCAGCCGGATTCGGCAGGGAAGCCGTAGTAGGTCATGATTTAATCATGAAACCACGGCTTCCCTCTGTTATTACCACCCTTGATATGCACCCAACTGAGTTGTCGGCAGCAGTTCTCCAAGGCGAGCTTGTTCCGTGTGGACTCGCATTCCTCACGGCAGGTACAACAGATACCCCCATTGTACGAGCCAAAACCATGTCAGTGGGGCTCTCCCCCGCGGCTACACTTGAGCGGTTCAGCGCCGCCTGGGTCTACGCGTGTACTCGCGAATTAGAGATTCCTGTCGCTCTGTGCGTGAGTACCCGACAGCGCAAGCGACTCAGCTACCCCGTCCCGTTCACCTCGCGACAGGTCGTACTTGCGGAGAAGGAACGTCTGCTATTGGGTGGGGTATCGGTTACCACACCACTTCGAACAGTTTGCGATATTCTGCTTGTCGAAGAAACCTGGTCAGTCAGGGAACGGGTGACCTGCAGGTTGATCACCCAGCGCTACCTACTGGAATTTGATCGGATACATGCGGCGCTGGAGGCGGGTCGCCATCCTCGTCGCCAACGTGCTCTCAAAAGGCTAGCTCTCATGGCTCGGGCAAGCCGCATTGGCACCGCTCAAAAGTAACGAATAGCTAACCACCGTTTACCCGGTAGACGTCATATACCGTATCAATACGACGGACAGCATTGAGCACACGCTCCAGATGGGTCGTGTCCCCCATTTCAAACACAAACCGGCTAATCGCTAGGCGCGAGCTCGAGGTGTTAACTGAGGCGGAAAGAATATTCACGTGGTGCTCTGAGAGCACCCGAGTCACGTCTGAGAGCAGCCCCGAACGGTCCAGAGCCTCAACTTGGATGTGCACCAGGAAAACGCTCTTAGCAGTTGGTGCCCATTCAACCTCAATGAGTCGTTCTGGCTCCTTACGCAGGCTTTCGACATTCTTACAGCCCAGCTGGTGAACAGAAACGCCCTGCCCCTTTGTAATGAAACCGATCACCTCGTCCCCCGGCACAGGAGTACAGCACCGCGCCAGTTTGACTAAAATATCGGGGGCCCCACGGACAAGTACACCGCTGTGACTCGCCTGTCGCGTCGAACGTTGATCAGAAAAAGTCGGCTCTGGTAGGTGTTCCTCAGCCTCACCCTCTGCCTCGGCTACCTTGGCCATGACTTTCTCAAGCACTGACTGGGTCGAAACGTGCCCTTCTCCTACAGCCGCATAAAGGGCGGTAACATCGGGATAACGCAACTGAAGAGCAACTTGCTGGAAGGACTCCTGGTTCATGAGCTTCTGCAAGGGCAGATTCTGCTTACGCATCGCTCGGGAAATAGCATCTTTCCCTTGTTCGACCGCCTCTTCACGGCGTTCTTTCGTAAACCACTGGCGAATTTTGTTCCGCGCTCGTGTGCTAGTAACAAAGTTCAGCCAGTCTTTACTGGGGCCAGCATCCGGATTTTTAGAAGTGAACACTTCAACTACATCGCCGTTATTCAGTGGGGTTTCCAACGGTACCAGTCGACCATTGACACGTGATCCCATTGTTCGATGGCCAATCTCCGTGTGCACTGCATACGCAAAATCGACGGGAGTCGCGCCAGAAGGAAGCCCAACAACACGGCCCTTCGGTGTGAAAACGTACACTTCCTTTGCACCAATTTCGAACCGCAGAGCGTCCAGGAACTCCCCCGGGTCGGTGGTTTCAGCTTGCCAGTCTGAAATATGGGCCAGCCATACCATATCGGTCTTCTCAGTGCCGGCCTCGATTGTCTTCGAAGAACCAGGGTTCTGCTTATACTTCCAGTGCGCGGCAACACCCAGTTCGGCACGGCGATGCATTTCGGCCGTACGAATCTGAATTTCAACGGCCCGTCCGTCCGGCCCAATCACCGTTGTATGGAGGGACTGATACAGGTTGAACTTCGGTGTTGCGATGTAATCCTTAAATCGGCCGGGAATCGGGGTCCAGCGCGCGTGTACAGCGCCGAGCACGGCGTAACAGTCACGAATGTTCGACACGATAACCCGGATGCCTACCAAGTCGTAGATATCGTCGAACTCTCGACCACGTAAAATCATCTTCTGATAGATCGAGTAGTACTGCTTGGGGCGGCCAGCAACCTCACCTCGAATACGTGCCGCACGCAAATCATCGTTAATGGAAGTGACAACCGTTTGCACCATCTCGTCGCGTTGGGGGTTACGCTGTTGAACGAGATTTTCGATTTCAGCGTAGATCTTGGGCTTCAGCACGGCGAAGGAGAGGTCCTCAAGTTCAGTCTTAATCGATTGGATACCCAAACGATGCGCGAGAGGGGCGTAAATCTCCAAAGTTTCTGTTGCTTTACGTGCAGCCGACTCGGCCGGAACAAAGCCCCAAGTTCGAGCGTTGTGTAACCGATCAGCTAGCTTAATAACCAATACCCTGATGTCTTTCGACATCGCAACGATCATTTTACGAACGGTCTCAGCCTGCGCGCTATCACCGTACTTAACCTTGTCCAACTTAGTAACACCGTCAACCAGCATGGTGACCTCGTCACCAAATTCAGCCCGGAGGGTATCAAGCGAGTAATCGGTGTCTTCAACCGTATCGTGCAGGAGAGCGGCCGCCACAGTTTTAGGGCCAACGCCCAGATCTGCAAGGATCTGGGCAACAGCCACAGGATGAGTGATGTAGGGCTCACCGCTACGACGCTTCTGCCCACGGTGCGCACGCTCAGCAACCGTGTATGCACGCTCAATGGTCGCCAGATCAGATTTCGGATGCGAAAGGCGCACGGTTTTCATGAGAGCGTCCACAGCGCCGGGCGGGCTTCCCTTGGAAAAGATACGGGGCACCAGGCGCCGCAAACTTGTGCTTGTTGTGTGCGTATCAGTCATGCGTGCACCTCCACTGACGAAGTTACCACTTCTCCTAATGACCCGCTGTGCCTCACCGCCCATAACTAGGAGGGCTGAGGTTCCGTTCTCCTCGATTCAGGCCCCTGCTCACGACTGGCACTCATCCGAGCACGAACCTTCGCGTCGTGCTTTTTTACCAACGGCTCCACCTCACGCAAGTGCGCATAGGTGGGAGCCGCAATAAATATTGTTGAGTATGTTCCCACCAAAATTCCGATAAAAAGCGCAAGAGCTATATCGCGTAAAGTCCCAGCGCCCAGCACAAAAGCACCGATGAACAAGATAGAAGCTACCGGAAGCAGAGCCACCACCGACGTATTAATGGACCGAACCAGAGTCTGGTTGACCGCAAGGTTGACACTACTTGAGAAAGTTCGAGCCTCGTTAAGCTCACCTCGGCCTGTATTCTCACGAATCTTGTCAAAAACAACCACAGTATCGTAGAGGGAGTACCCCAGGATTGTCAAGAATCCGATCATCGCCGCTGGGGTAATCTCGAAACCAGTGATGCCATACACCCCGGCCGTAATCACGAGGTCATGCAACAGGGCAATAATGGCCGCGAGCGACATCTTCCATGTCCGAAAATACAGCGCCATCACAACTGTGGCAAAAAGGATAAATACGATAAGAGCGATAATCGCCTGTCGAGTAATGTCCTGACCCCACGAGGCACCAATGAAGGAGGATGTAATGCTGCTTTCCTTCACGTCGTACGCCTTAGCAAGAGCCGCACGCACATCGCCGGTTTGCTGGTCAGTCAGTTGCTCCGTCTGAACCCGGATGGAATCGTTACCGACAAGCATCACACGTGGAACGGTATTAGGTACCACAGATGTCACCGCGTCAACCGCCGGAGCTTGGTCACGACCATCCCCCACGATAATCTGGAACTGACTGCCACCGCTGAACTCAATCCCAAAGGTAAATCCACCCCGCGCAAAGGGTCCAATAACTGAGATGGCAATCATAACTGCGGCGATAATATACCAGAGTTTCCGCTTACCAACGATATTATACGAACGTTTTCCTGTGTAGAGATCGTTACCAAACTGAGCAAAAGTACCCATTGTTAGGACTCCTTTCGCGAGTCTGAAGAAGCGCTAGCTGACGAATCACCGGAGGCCGCAAGATCTGCGGCTTTCCGCTCGGCGATTGTCTGTCTCTTAGCCGCTTCACGGCTGCTGCGGTTTACTTTGCCATCGGTACTTACCGGAGCCTTGAACTGGGCGCGTCCTCGATACACAGCCCCCAATTGACGGGGGTCCAGGCCGCTGAAACGGTGACCCTCGGAATAGAACTTCGTTCGAGAAAGGAGCACCAAAACAGGGTGGGTGAAGAGCGCGACAACCACAACATCCACGATGGTAGTTAGACCCAGTGTGAAAGCGAATCCACGCACATTACCCACCGCGAGAATAAAGAGAACAGCTGCAGCAAGGAAGTTGACGCCATCAGAAGCAAGGATCGTTCGAAGGGCGCGCTTCCAACCGGAGGACACTGCCGACTCAATCCCGCGGCCATCGCGTAGTTCGTCGCGAATACGTTCAAAGTAGACGATAAACGAGTCAGCCGTTATCCCAATAGCTACGATGAGGCCAGCCACACCCGCAAGTGACAGACGATATCCTTCCTGCCATGACATCAGCGTGATGAGCAGATACGTAATCACCGCTGCAATCGACAGCGATGCGACAGTAACCAGGCCCAGAAGTCGATACTGAAGCAAAGAGTAGAGCACAACCAAAATCAAGCCGATCAAACCGGCGAGCAAGCCACTTTGCAGCTGGTTACTACCGAGCGTCGCCGATACGTTGTCTTGGCTCTGCACCTCAAACCCAATCGGGAGCGCACCGAACTTCAACTGGTCTGCCAAACTTTTAGCGCCCTCTTGAGTGAAACCACCAGTGATAGAGGGTCGGCCATCCGTGATCTGGCCTTGCATGGTAGGAGCGGAGATAACCTTGCCATCAAGAACAAAAGCGAACCTGTTGAGAGGTTCTTGAGCTCCATAAAGACGCTTGCTCACCTCAGCAAATTGTTTTGCACCTTCGCCATTCATGACGATCTGCACTGCCCAGCCGCCGGTGGATACTCCAGAACTCGAGACTTCAGGCTGGGCCGTCGCGTCGGTAATGACACCACCGTTGATCTCGACAGGCCCCAGAATGTATTTCTCCATCCCGTACGGGTCACACGTGATAAGTGGTTCCTTCGACGCAGCCGCTCCGCTCTCGAGCGCTTCTTTGGAGGAACAGTCAAAGGAGTTAAATTTGTTCGTCAGCTCCTCGGTAACCCAGGCAGGGTCACCAGGTGCCGTCGGGGTCGCGGTGGGAGCAGCCGCCTCACTCGTGGGGGTTGGAGTAGTGCTGTCCTCGCCAGTCCCGTCAGTCGCAGACTGTGTCGTTGCAGACGATGCAGAAAGCACCGGACGGAACTGTAATTGCGAGGAAGCCTGAATGCGATCAAGCGTGGCTTGATCGGGTTCACCAGGAATCGACACAACGATGTTCTGATTTCCCTGCGTCGTGATCTCTGCCTCGGAGACACCGCTCGCGTTAACACGTTGACGGATAATAGCGACGGCCTGTTGCAACTGCTCGCCCGACACTGTCTGGCCCGATTCCAACTGGGGGGCCAACAGGATCTGGGTACCCCCCTCAAGATCAAGCGCGAGTTGAGGCGTCCAGGAGCCCTTGTTCGTGAAGACGCCGAAAGCGTTCATTCCAACAAGTGCCACGATGATCACAAGGAGCCAGACGAGAGATCGCCAAGCTTTTTTTACCGGAGCGGGTTTCGCCACGAGTTACTGCTTTCTCAGGCTGCGTCAAGACGCAGGAGCGGACGGATACGAGAGGGAAGTCTTCCCCTCTACTATCAAAAATTTATTTTGTATCGTCGGGAGACGAGTCGTTGGTGCGCTCGCCAAAACGGGGATCATCATCAGCATGCGTCACATCGCTGGATGTTTCGTCCGCTTCAATAGGAGTCACAACATTTGCCACTGCATTGAGATGAACGGTCAGAATTGTTCCAGGGCTGGACTCCACACGAAGCTTATTGTCGTCCTGATCCACGGAAACAACCGTGCCGTAGATGCCTGACTGCAACATCACTTCTGCCCCGGGGACAAGCCCCTTCTTGAGCTCAAGCATGGTCTGCTGACGTTTACGACCGTTGCGAATCATCATGATGATGAGTACGCCGATGAGTGCGACCATGATCAGCGCCATGGGGTCTTGGAATATGGCTTCCACACATACCTTTCAAGACGCCGCCGGAGGGCAGCATCGGGTGAGGGTTGAGTTGACAAACAACAATCAACTATAGAACATTTGGCTGAGAAAGATTGAAATGATTCCACGCAGCTTCCGTAGCGACACGGCCGCGGGGTGTACGGGACACCAATCCCGCTCGCACCAGGAACGGTTCAACAACGGCCTCGATAGTTTCCGAGTCCTCGCCTACCGAAACGGCAAGAGTGCTCAACCCAACCGGCCCGCCCTTAAAACGCTCGATAAGACCTCGAAGAACGGCACGGTCCAGCCGGTCCAGCCCGAGGGTATCCACATCGTAGAGTTCAAGAGCCGCATCCACAGCTGAGCGGTCTCCCACGGATTGATGCACAAGGAAATAGTCACGAACACGTCGAAGCAGGCGATTGGCTATTCGCGGTGTTCCTCGTGAACGACTCGCAATGACCTGTATAGCATCGGCCGATATCTCAAATCCCATCAGGCGTGCGGCCCGCGAAATAACCAGTTCGAGCTCGGCCGGATCGTAAAACTCTAGATGCGCCGTAAAGCCGAAGCGATCTCGGAGAGGGTTGGGCAGAAGCCCCGCCCGTGTCGTCGCTCCAACAAGGGTGAACGGTGCTAGCTCAAGCGGGATCGACGTGGCACCAGCGCCCTTGCCCACCATAATGTCGATGCGAAAATCTTCCATCGCAAGATAAAGCATCTCTTCGGCAGAGCGGGCCATCCGGTGGATTTCATCCACAAAGAGCACCTCCCCCGGCATGAGCGAAGACAACATTGCGGCCAAGTCGCCCGCGTGCTGAATAGCAGGGCCGCTCGTCATCCGGAGCGGTTTTCCCGTCTCCTCAGCCACGATCATCGAAAGCGTAGTCTTACCCAGACCCGGCGGACCAGCCAAAAGGATATGATCAGGCGTTCGACCCTGCATGGAGGCCGCAGTGAGCAAAAGCTCCAGCTGCCCACGCACCTTCTTCTGGCCCACAAACTCGGCCAGAGTGTGGGGACGCAACGCACCCTCAAAGGCCAACTCGGTCTCGGCAACCAACTCGGGATTCGTTAGGTCTTCGGGGAGATCACTCATCGTGCTACCTCACCACTCCGCCAGAACCCAGCAACGCGAGTGCGGTTCGTAATAGCTCCTGGTCAGACAACAACCTGTCTGCAGGCGTTGTGATCTGTGCCACAGCGGCCTCAGCATCCCGCTCACTCCAGCCCAGACCAACAAGTGCAGCTTGGACGGATGCTGACCCTGTGGATACGGTGACGCGCCCGGTCGCCCCGGCAACCGCCTCCGCTGCAAGAGAGTCCAGCTTGCCTGCGAGTGAGACGGTAATCAATTTCGCGGTCTTTGGTCCGATACCGCTCACTGACCGGAACGGTTTGTCGTCTTCAGCGATTACCGCTGCGACGATCTCGTCCGGAGATAGAACGCTGAGCACTCCCAGAGCGGACCGGGGACCAACACCAGACACCCCCAATAAAATACTAAAAACGTCGAGTTCATCCCGCGTTGCAAACCCAAAAAGCGTGAGCGAGTCCTCCCGAACCACCAGCATCGTGTGGAAAAAAACCTCGGAACCCCGGGCAGAAGCTAACGCCTGAGTACCCGTCACCTCAACAGCGAAACCGACGCCGCCCACATCGACAACAACGGTACCGGAACGAACGTCCAGCACAGGGCCACGCAGAGAAGAAATCACCTCTTAAGAGTACGGGTTTCCTCAGCGTCGAGCACGCTGCTCGGCGGCGCGCCATGCCTCCTGGGCAGGAGTAAGCGCGTTGCCGGATGATCCGGGGGCCGCGAGCAACCCACCTCCGCCCCGCCACCCGTGACAGATCGCCAAGGCGAGGGCGTCCGCAGCGTCCGCGGGGCGAGGGGGGCTTGCCAGGCGAAGGATCTTTGCCACCATCACCCCCACCTGACTCTTATCCGCAGAACCGTAACCGGTGACGGCCGCTTTCACCTCGGAGGGAGTGTGCAGCCCGACCGGGATTCCTCGCTGGGCGGCGAGGAAAAAGGCCACCCCGCTAATCTGGGCAATCCCCATTACTGTGCTCACATTGTTTTGAGCAAAAACACGCTCAATCGCGATGGCATCCGGCTGGTGTTGTTCGATCAAGGCGTCGATTCCCTGACCGATCAGGAGAAGCCGCTGCGAGAGCTCCATAGCCGCCGGCGTACGGATGACAGCCACATCCACAAAGGTGGCAGCACGGGAGGGGGCGACCGTGACAATACCCACACCGCACCGGGTGAGGCCGGGGTCAATGCCAAGGATACGCATCCGCGAGATTACTCGTCTTCTTCGAGCTCTGCCTCAACCTCGGGCGAGAGGTCGTAATTACTATAGACATTCTGCACGTCATCACAGTCTTCCAGGTTGTCGATGAGTCGGAATACCTTACGAGCAGTCTCGGCGTCAACAGCAACCGACAGGTTGGGGACAAACGCCACGTCGGCAGACTCGTAATCTATACCAGACTCCTGAAGGGCCGTACGAGTAGCAACCAGGTCGCTTGGTTCACTGATGATCTCGAAGTCATCGCCTCGGTCATTGACCTCTTCGGCACCCGCGTCCAGGACGGCGATAAGAATGTCGTCCTCGGTGAGACCCTCGGTCTTATTAACGAGAACAACACCCTTACGATTAAAGTTGTAGGCAACGCTCCCCGGGTCTGCCATAGTACCGCCGCCACGACTCATCGCCGTGCGCACCTCGGCAGCTGCACGGTTTTTATTATCCGTCAAACATTCCACCATGAGCGCCACTCCGCTGGGGCCGTAGCCCTCATACATGATGTTAAGATACTCAATCGTCTCGCCCAGCAGACCTGCACCGCGTTTGATGGCGCGATCAATATTATCGTTGGGAACCGACGTCTTCTTCGCCTTTTGAACGGCATCCACTAGCGTAGGGTTGCCAGCCATATCGGCACCACCAATCTTGGCGGCTACCTCGATGTTCTTGATGAGCTTTGCAAACGACTTAGCACGACGAGCATCAATAACTGCCTTCTTGTGCTTCGTTGTCGCCCATTTAGAGTGTCCGGACACCTGTCTCCCTTAGTCGAAAAAATAGTGCACCGACAGTCTAACGCCTAGCCAGCCACTGTACCCTGATACTGCGAACGATCCACGTTATCGAGAAAAAGCCGATGGAACCGACCATCGTTCGTCATCTCAGGGTGAAATGACGAACCCAAAATGTTGCCCTGGCGGACTGCCACGACACGACCGTCCGACAGCATGGCAATAGTTTCGACGCCGGGACCAACTCGTTCTACAACGGGTGCCCGGATAAAAACCGCATGCATGGGAGGAGCACCAATGACCGGTACCATAAGCTCCGTCTCAAAGGAGTCTGCTTGAGAACCGAAGGCGTTGCGCCGAACAGATACATCAAGGCCACCAAAGCTCACCTGTCCGACGATGCCGTCTAAAACTTCATCGGCCAGCAAGATAAGGCCTGCACAGGTCCCATAGACAGGAAGACCGGCACCAATCGCGGTCCGAAGCGGCTCACGAACACCAAAGACTCGCGCAAGTTTATCGATGACACTCGACTCCCCACCGGGTATGACGAGACCATTGATGGCAGCCACGTCATCCGGCGAACGAACGAGTCGAACCTCCGCGCCCAACCGCTCAAGAATACTGCGATGCTCCCTCACATCTCCCTGCAGGGCAAGAACCCCAATGGGGCCGCTGCTACCAGCCACGTTCTGCAAGTCGATGCGGCGCGGCCAAATCGGAGACGTTGATACCCACCATTGCTTCCCCAAGCCCGCGCGAGACCTGAGCCAGCACGCCTGGGTCGTCGAACGCCGTCGTTGCCTTCACAATAGCTACTGCACGCTCGGCGGGGTTTCCCGATTTGAAGATTCCGGAGCCGACAAAAACACCGTCGGCTCCCAGCTGCATCATCATGGCTGCATCGGCGGGAGTTGCAACGCCACCGGCGGTAAAGAGCACCACCGGAAGTTTTCCGGTCTCTGCAACCTCGGCCACGAGCGTGTAGGGCGCTTGGAGCTCTTTGGCAGCCACGTAGAGCTCGTCGTGATTGAGCGACTGCAACCGACGAATCTCAGCGTTAATGGTACGTATGTGCTTGGTCGCCTCTGACACATCCCCTGTGCCAGCCTCGCCTTTGGAGCGAATCATTGCCGCGCCCTCTGTGATGCGGCGAAGCGCCTCACCCAGGTTGGTCGCACCGCACACAAAAGGAACGTTAAAACCCCACTTGTCGATGTGGTTCACGTAGTCGGCTGGACTCAAAACTTCAGACTCATCAATATAGTCAACCTTGAGAGCCTGCAGAATCTGAGCCTCAACAAAATGCCCGATGCGCGCCTTGGCCATCACCGGAATTGATACAGCGTTGATAATACCGTCAATCAAATCGGGGTCGCTCATCCGCGCAACACCACCCTGTGAACGGATGTCTGCGGGCACCCGCTCCAGGGCCATCACCGCAACAGCGCCAGCGTCCTCGGCGATCCGTGCCTGGTCAGCAGTGACGACGTCCATAATGACGCCGCCTTTGAGCATCTCTGCCAGGCCGCGTTTAACACGGTGTGAACCAAATTCTGATTTTTCGACGATTTCAGCCATGAAAAGCATCCTACTCGAGTCAGGTTATGGGCCAGGCATTGGATACAGCACGACGAACGTCGCCCAAAAGCTGGGGCAGGGCTTTTGTCTTGGCGATGATTGGCATAAAGTTTGCGTCTTGCGCCCAGCGCGGAACAATGTGTTGATGCAGGTGACCGGCGATACCCGCCCCGGCGACCTCACCCTGGTTCATACCAATATTGAAGCCGTCGTTTCGAGATACTTGGCGGATGACGCGCATGGCTGTTTGTGTCAACTCTCCAATCTCTGCAATTTCTGCAGACGTCGCCAGATCGTACGTCGAGATGTGCCGGTACGGACACACCAATAGGTGTCCACTGTTATAGGGGAACAGATTCAGCAGAACAAACGCGTGGACCCCACGAGCGACGATCAGACCATCTTCGTCGGACCCCCGTGGCGCAAAACAAAATGGACAGTCGGCAGCAGAAGGTTGCTGTCCAGTCTGGATATACACCATCCGGTGTGGG
Organism: Klugiella xanthotipulae; assembly: GCF_006716695.1. Taxonomy (GTDB): domain Bacteria; phylum Actinomycetota; class Actinomycetes; order Actinomycetales; family Microbacteriaceae; genus Klugiella; species Klugiella xanthotipulae. The sequence goes on along the minus strand of NZ_VFPN01000003.1, from coordinate 202,788 downwards.
GTCCAGAGTCTCTGAAACTCATCGGGCACTCCGGCAAGGTGGGCAGAGTCCGTGACGTCGGGATCACCCGACTTCTCCGCACTGCCCGCGCCGGAGTACGAGTCAAGATCTAATCGGCCCATGAGGTCACAACTTGCTCGTGCGAGCGGATGGACTCACGGATACGGGCAACAGCATCAGCAACCGGCACACCGTTAAGCTGTGTCCCATCGCGGAAACGAAAACTCACAGCACCTGCGTTACGGTCTTCTTCTCCCACGATGAGTTGGAAGGGCACTTTCGCTTTCGTGTGATTGCGAATCTTTTTCTGCATCCGGTCATCGGAACGGTCAACCTCCGCACGAACTCCATAGGTCTGGAGCTGGTCAACAACATCGGCCAGATAATCAACGTAATCCTCGGCAACAGGAATACCCACAACCTGAACGGGAGCCAGCCACACAGGAAAGGCTCCAGCATAGTGCTCCGTGAGAACAGCAAAGAACCGCTCGATAGACCCAAAGAGCGCACGGTGAATCATCACAGGACGTTGGCGGGTACCGTCCGGGGCCGTATACTCCAGATCAAATCGCTCGGGCAGGTTAAAATCGAGTTGAATGGTTGACATTTGCCATGTGCGACCAATGGCATCACGGGCCTGAACGGAAATCTTGGGGCCGTAGAATGCAGCCCCGCCGGGGTCGGGTACAAGCTCCAGTTGTGAGGCCTCGGCGACTTCACGCAGCGTGTTCGTTGCCTCATCCCACAGCTCGTCACTTCCCACGAATTTTTCACTTTCATCGCGTGTGGAAAGTTCAAGGTAGAAGTCGCTCAGACCGTAGTCACGGAGCAGGTCAAGCACAAACTGGAGCGTGCTCGTTAGCTCAGCCTTCATCAGGTCGCGCGTGGTGTAGATGTGTGCGTCATCCTGGGTCATCCCCCGTACGCGCGTGAGCCCGTGAATAGTTCCGCTTTTCTCGTACCGGTACACCGAACCGAACTCAAAGAGGCGTAACGGTAAATCGCGGTAGCTACGGCTTGTGGCGCGGTAAATGAGGTTGTGAAATGGGCAGTTCATCGGTTTGAGATAGTAGTCGGCCCCCTGCTTGGTAACGTTTCCGGCGGCGTCCCTCTCTTCGTCAAGCGACATTGGTGGGTACATAGCATCCGCGTACCACTGCAGGTGTCCACTGGTCATAAAAAGATTTGACTTCGAGATGTGCGGTGAATAGACAAAATCGTAGCCCGACTCCTCGTGCCTACGACGCGAATAGTCCTCCATCTGCCGACGGACGATACCTCCCTTAGGATGGAAGACCGCTAGTCCGGAGCCAATCTCCTCCGGAAAGCTAAAGAGATCAAGCTCTTGTCCGAGACGACGATGGTCACGCTTGGCGGCCTCCTCCAGGCGGGTCTGGTGCGCGCGCATCTCGTCTTTTGTTGGCCAAGCGGTTCCATAGATGCGCTGGAGCTGCGGGTTCTTCTCGGAACCGCGCCAATAGGCGGCTGCGACACGTGTCAACGACCACCCGTTGCCTATCATGCGGGTGTTGGGTAGGTGAGGGCCACGGCAAAGATCTTTCCAGACAGTCTCCCCCGTCTTCGGGTCAACGTTGTCGTAGATAGTCAGTTCAGCCCCACCAACCTCCACGCTCTCATTATCATCACCCATGGATCCGCTTTTGAGCCCGATGAGTTCTAGCTTGTAGGGCTCCTCCGCAAGCTCAGCCCGAGCCTCATCGTCAGTGACGACACGCCGGATAAAGCGCTGGCCTTGGCGGATAATACGGTCCATGGCCTTCTGTAGGCCTTTGAGGTCCTCGGGAGTAAAATTTTCCGCAACATCGAAATCGTAGTAAAAGCCGTCCGCGATGGGCGGACCGATGCCAAGCTTGGCATCCGGGTTCACCTGTTGCACCGCTTGTGCAAGAACATGTGCTGCCGAGTGTCTCAGAATGTTAAGTCCATCCGGCGAATCAATCGTCACGGGCTCGACCGCGTCTCTATCTGTCACCTCAGATGCGAGGTCACGAAGCTCTCCATTGACGCGCATGGCGACTGTAGAGCGGTCGGAAAAGAGTGAGAAACCGTCGGCCACGAGTTGTGCTCCCTGACTAGATCGTTGTAACCAGTCAACTCTACAAGCTTCAGCAACCCTCCGTGGGAGTTACGAAACGGCTTTCAGCCCAAGCACGCAACCAACCAGCCCGACTATGAGCAATATTTTGACAACCGAAACATCCGCAGCCCCGCTAATAAAGGAGTAAGTAACCGTTAAAGCGGCGCCAATGCCTACCCACACCGCGTACGCGGTGCCTGTCTCAATATCTCGCATAGCCCAGGCCAGGCCAACCATGCTCAGAACGAGCGCACCACCAAAGACAAGCGTGGGGACTAATTTGGTGAACCCAGATGAAGCGCCGAGAGCGGTAGCCCACACGGCTTCAAAGATTCCCGACAGTATCAAAATAATCCACGACATGAGCGCTCTCCTGGCCAGTCTTGTCGCGTTCCGGGTACTGATCCCTCGTCCGGGCCCGCGATGACCCGCGAACGTAACGCACTATACCATGAAGTGTGATGCGCTCTGGGTGTTGTTCCGGTTTTTGTACAAGGATGGGAACAGCATGGCAAGAAAATATGATCGAGAATTTCGTGAGCGCGCCCTGCGCATGCTCACCGAAGCACTCCCCGAGCAGACGAGCCTGCACTCGGCAAGTAAACACGTCGGAGGCCTGTTGGGTGTCTCGCCCGATACGTTCCGTATTTGGTATCGCCACACCCAGACCGATACCGGTATGAGACCTGGTATCACGACTGATGTTGCCGCAGAAAACCGGCGGCTGCGGCGAGAGAACGCAGAACTGAAGAAAGCGAACGAAGTGCTCAAAGCAGCGAGCATATTTTTCGCGAAGGAGCCAGGCCAGCCACGAACGAAATGATCACGTTCATTGATGTGTATCGTGATCGTTTCGGGGTCGAGTTCCTCTGCCGCACCCTCCGTGCAGCAGTTCGTGGGTTTCTGACCTCCCGCGGGTATCGGGCAGCGAAACGTCGATAACCGTCTGCCCGGCAGCTGCGTGACGAACTACTCGTGCCTGAGATGCGTCGGCTCCATGAGGCCAACTATGGGGTCTATGGGGTGCGGAAGATGCATGCCCTCGTGAAGCGTGAAGGGTGGGAGATCGGCCGCGACCAGACCGCTAGGCTCATGCGCTTGGCCGAAGTTCAGGGTGTTACTCGCCGCGCGAAAACCTTCACCACGAGAAGCGACAGCGCCCGGGACCTTCCCAGGGATCTGGTGAATCGCGCATTCACCGCGGTAGCTCCGCGATGTTTGTGGGTCGCGGACATCACGTATGTCGCGACGTGGTCTGGATTCGCGTATGTGGCGTTCATCACCGACGTGTTCGCCCGCAAGATCGTCGGCTGGAGCGTCGCCGCAACATTGAAAACAGAAGCGCTGCCGTTACAGGCCCTCGATATGGCTGCGTGGAATACCGGCGGGGATCTGAGCGGGGTCACGCATCACTCAGACCACGGGTCGAACGACATGTCGCTGGTCTACACCGAACGAGTGCGTGAGCTCGGGGCGATGCCCTCAACGGGGACCATTGGTGACAGTTATGACAATGCCCTCGCGGAGACCGTGAACGGGCTCTATAAGGCCGAACTGATTCGCAAGCGCGGGCCTTGGCGGACGGCCCCGGAAGTCGAACTCGCGACGCTTGAGTACGTGTGGTGGTGGAATAACCAACGCCTCCATGAAGCTCTCGAGTACCGTACCCCGGTCGAGGTCGAGGCGGCGTACTACGCTGAGAATCGTCAACCCGTGATCACGCGGGTGTGACGGAACCCGATGCCGGAACCACACCCAGAGCGCATCACCTCTGGCCGCGCATACGAACTCATCCAACACACACCAGAACCCGCCCCAGACAACACCACCGAGCCAGCCGAACAAACAGACCAGCCACCGCTCTACGACACCGGCCTCGACGCCAGCGAAGGCCTCTGGGTACGCGCCGGATGGGCAGGCAGCGGATGACGCACCCGGGGCCATCCACTCTTTTCGTCCTATAAGCCAGACTTGCCCAACGCCGGGTTAAATAGAAAAACGCCTGACCTGAGATTTTCGTCTCTGATCAGGCGTTTCGTTGGTGGGCGATACTGGGATCGAACCAGTGACCTCTTCCGTGTCAGGGAAGCGCGCTACCGCTGCGCCAATCGCCCGGGTTATATGGAGGTGGCGACGGGATTCGAACCCGTGTAGACGGCTTTGCAGGCCGCTGCCTCGCCTCTCGGCCACGCCACCGTCGATGGAACCACCACCAGTGGCCCAATTGGTTTACTGGGCCTACTCGAGCGGATGACGAGATTCGAACTCGCGACCCTCACCTTGGCAAGGTGATGCGCTACCACTGCGCCACATCCGCACTGCACCCTCTCGGGTACTTGTGAAACTCTATAGGAAGAATTGACTGAACACAAAATCGGCCGGAGAAAAATTTTCAAACCCGCATTTTTACAGGGATCCGGCATAATTGATACACCATGACTGAACGCGCTCGAAGTATCAAAATCCGATTTGGAACAGCACTCGCATGTGCTGCTATTGCGGTGATAGCCATTCTGGGGTTTACGAACCGCCAACTCATCAGCGACCAAATATCCATCTGGGGCTTCACGCCTTCCCCCTCGGTCACCCAGGTGCAGGAGCGCATGCAGCTCACAGACCGAGGCGACTTTGTTTTTCTGGCCTCGAACCCCACGCTTGAGTCTAGTTCGCTCTTTAACGACCAGTGCGCACAGGTTGATCACAGCGAAGAAGGTCATGTGCTGGGCTGTTTTACCGGCTCACGCATCCACCTGTTTATGGTGGACGATGAGAGATTAGATGGCATCGTTGACGTCACAGCGGCTCACGAACTCTTGCATGCGGTGTACGCTCGACTCACTGACGGAGAGAAGGCCGATCTCAACAAAACGCTCAACGCTGAGTATCAGAAACTCTCGAAGTCGAACCCCGAACTGACCGAGCGTATGTCGGTTTATCAGTCTCTACCGGAGGATCGTTTCGTCAACGAGTTGCACTCGGTACTGGGCACTGAAGTAGGTGCTCTTTCGGGGGAACTAGAAAAGCACTACGCGGAGACCTTCCGCGATCGAGCAGCCGTTGTCACCTTCTTCGATAACTACCACGCGGTTTTTACCTCACTCCAGGATGAGGCCGAGAAAATCGAGTCAGAGATGAGTGAGTTGGGTGAGTCCATAGAGACCCGCAGCACCACCTATCAGGAAGATCTTGGGGTACTCAACGCTGATATCGCCTCGTTCAACCAACGGCTTAGCGATGGGGAGATCTCCTCTCAAACGCAGTACAACACGGAACGATCAGCACTCGTGACCCGGGCCGATGCATTGGAAGCCGCACGCAACACGCTTAAAACCGATGTCACCCGTTACAAAGACCTCCGCAAACGCCTTCTTGAGTTGGATGCAAAGTCGAAAGAGCTTAACCGCGTCATCAACAGCAACCTGGCCCCGGCCCCGTCGCTTTAACCCCAGTTTCGCGGAGGCCGAAAAAACCGGTAGGATCATTCGAGTGGTCGTTGAGGCCCACGGGCGATTGGCGCAGTTGGTAGCGCGCTTCCTTCACACGGAAGAGGTCATCGGTTCGAGTCCGGTATCGCCCACTAGAAACTCTAGTCAAGGGTGGTATATCCCGACTGACCCAGTGCGCGGTGAAGGTTGCTCTTTGAATCCCGGCAAAGCAAGGCTCGACCGGGATTCTAAAGTTACAACGTCCTAGCGGACCGACTGGGCCTCAAGAGCGTAGCCTTCCTCCCCGTGCACAATACTGTCGATACCGGCCACTTCGTCCTGAGCTGTCACACGGAACCCGATCGTCTTCTCAATCGCAGTGCCAATGACCAGTGCCACAACAAACGAGTAGACAACAATTGCGAGGACACTAATAACCTGGACCGCTAGCTGGCCGGCATCACCGCCGACAAACAGACCAGTGCCGGTGGCAAAGAAACCGAGGTACAACGTGCCGAGAATACCGGCGACAAGGTGAAGACCCACCACATCCAGAGAGTCATCAAAGCCCAACTTGAACTTGATATCAATAGCTACGGCGCAAACCGCTCCGGCGATGGCCCCAAGAAGGAGAGCCCAGCCCGGCGTGAGGTTCGCACAGGCCGGTGTAATTGCAACGAGCCCAGCCACAGCGCCCGAAACGGCTCCAACGGAGGTGGCCTTCCCGTCTTTAAGTTTCTCCACCACGATCCAGCCTAAAATAGCCGCCGCCGGTGCAGCGATTGTGTTCAGGAAAATTAACCCGGCCTCTCCGGCTTCACTCGCTGCCCCAGCGTTGAATCCAAACCAGCCGAACCAGAGCAGAGCCGCCCCCATCAGGACGAGCGGCACGTTGTGAGGCTGAGTGATGCCCTTGTGGAAACCAACACGCTTGCCCAGCACGAGAGCAAGGGCAAGGGCTGCAGCCCCCGCGTTAATATGAACGGCCGTACCACCCGCATAATCAATCACTGCAGGGAGCCCGCCGAGAGTCTCCCCCAGGTTAGCGATCCAACCGCCGCCCCACACCCAGGCTGCAACAGGGAAATAGACCAAGGTGGCCCAGATACCCGCAAAGATCATCCAGGAACCAAACTTTGCCCTATCGGCGATAGCTCCGGAAATTAGAGCGGTCGTGATGATGGCAAAGGTTGAACCATAAGCGACTCCGATAAGGTCTTCACCTGCGACCCCGGCTTGACCAAAGTTTGCAAAGGGGCTACCGGAGAAGGCCCATATATTTCCGCTGTCGATTGACGACATACTCGAACCGTACAAAATCCACAGAACCGCGACCAATCCTAGTGCACCAAAACTCAGCATCATCATGCTGACGACCGACTTAGCCTTGACAAGACCGCCGTAGAAAAATGCCAGACCTGGAGTCATCAGTAAAACAAGTGCTGCGCTGGTGAGCGTCCAAACTGTTGTGTTCATGAGAACCTCTTCTGTGGTGAGTAAAAAACGGCTTTAGGAGCAGGATTCCCACGGGCGTAAGGTCCAGCGGGCCATTTGTTACAGCATCACCACTAAATGTTTCGACAGGCAGCGGCATGTGTTTCGGCGGCGTAACACCGAGCTTCCCCACGTAACAACTGTGTTTCGGCTTGCGGGTACGAACGAAGACGGCCTGCCGACTAGAAGGGCCGGCAGGCCGTCGAACGAGAGCGCTTGGCCCGCTAGGCCAACTCCGAGGTGAGCGCGATCATACGGGACATCGCGCGCAGATATTTCTTGCGGTACCCCCCGTTCAACATTCCGCCAGCGAAGACCTGATCAAGCGGAACGCCCGTGGCTACGATGGGAATCTGGGCATCGTAGACGCGATCAATAAAAGCGACCAGCCGGAGTGCCTGTGTCTGATCATCGGTTGCGGTAACGCTACGAAGCCCGATCACCGCAACCCCGTCTAGGAGACGGACAAAGCTGGAAGGGTGAATTTTAGCGAGGTGCGCCATCAGCTCGGGGAAGCTGTCATCGGTGACGTTCAGCCCCTTCTCCGTCTCCTCGCCCAGAATGGCCTGATAAGTTTCTTCCCCGGTCGCCACGGCATGACCGTCAAGACCACGCTGACGGTAGTCGGTTCCATCGATACGGATTGTCTCGAAGTTGGAGGCTAGCGCTTGAATCTCCCGGAGGAAATCAGCGGCGGCAAAACGCCCCTCTCCGAGCGCGTTTGGCGGGGTATTCGAGGTAGCCGCAATCCGTGTTCCGCTCGCCGCCAGGGCACCGAGCAGGCGCGTCATAATCATGGTGTCGCCCGGATCATCAAGCTCAAACTCATCGATGCAGATCAAGCTTGCCCCGGTGAGGGCCTCGGATGCAGCAGCATAACCGAGAGCGCCAACAAGCGCCGTGTACTCAATGAATGTGCCAAAATATTTGCGCCCGGGAACCTCATGCCACAGGGCCGCTAAAAGGTGAGTTTTCCCCACGCCAAAACCACCGTCCAGGTACACACCAGTGGGGATGCTCTCGGGTGTCTTTATTTTCTTTGCAAAAAGACCCACAACTCTCGCTTTGTGTTGACTCTTGCTGAACTCACGCAGCCGCTTAACGGTCGCCGCCTGCGAGGGATATGCCGAGTCTGGCTGGTAGCTCTCGAAAGTTGCATGGGCGAATTGTGGTGGTGGAACCAGGTTCCGAACGATTTCTGGACCAGAGATACCGGGCAGTCGATCAACGAGGCGGGGCAGGGTAAGCAGAGGGTTGGTGTCCATTAACCTTGGTTTTCACAATCGGGAAAAATTTCGTGACTCAGTTTTACAGCCAAGATGCAATCCACAGCAGGATTGCGTAGATTCATGGAGTGGCTGCAGATGTAGCCTAGTGCGGTTCGCGCGCACAGAACACTCCTGGAGGAAACATGACAGTTGACCTTGACGCCGCCCCCGAACTGTTTGGCTATGCCCACCCCGAACGACTGGTGACAACGGCCTGGTTGGAAAAAAACCTTGGCCACGACGGGCTTGTTGTTGTGGAGTCCGACGAGGACGTTCTCCTCTACGAAGTCGGACATATTCCCGGAGCCGTCAAAATTGATTGGCATACCGATTTGAACCACCCGGTTGAACGCGACTATATCAACGGTGAGGCCTTCTCTGACCTGATGATAAAAAAAGGCATTAGCCGTGACACGGCCGTCGTGATTTATGGTGACAAGAGCAACTGGTGGGCAGCCTACGCCCTCTGGGTGTTCACGCTTTTTGGACACGAGGACGTCCGTCTGCTCAACGGCGGCCGCGATAAGTGGATCGCTGAGGGGAGAGCACTAACTTCGAACCCCTCCACACCGGCACCCGCCGAGTATCCGGTCATCTACCGCGACGATACCGAGCACCGCGCCTACCGCGAGGATGTACTTGCCCACCTTGGCAACCCATTGGTTGATGTGCGCAGCCCCGAGGAATATGTGGGAGACCGCACAACAGCCCCCGCCTATCCCGAAGAGGGCACCCTACGCGCCGGACATATTCCTACGGCCGTCAGCATCCCGTGGGCACGTGCGGCAGCTGAGGATGGTACGTTCCGCTCCATCGAAGAACTCACGGCAATCTATCGCGATGAGCTGGGGCTCACGGAGGAGGATGAGGTGATTGTCTACTGTCGAATCGGTGAACGGTCGAGTCACACGTGGTTTGTTCTCACCTACCTTCTGGGTCTGGACGGCGTGCAGAACTATGACGGTTCCTGGACCGAATGGGGCAGCGCCGTGCGTGTCCCGATCGTGAAAGGTGCCGAGCCGGGCGTTGTCCCTGTCTAACTGGCACCTCGCATGCTGCAACCCCACACGGTGGGGCTGCAGCATGCGATAATGTGTGGCAATGTCTGAGATCATTCTTCCGCCCTCGCTCACCGCTATCCGCGATGATTTCCTTGCGCTGGAGCAGCGTGATAGGTTGCAACTTCTCCTCGAGTTTTCACAGGAATTACCAGCTCTTCCTCCACGCTATGCGGAGCATCCTGATCTCTTAGAGCGGGTTGAGGAATGCCAAGCTCCCGTTTTCATTTTTCCTGAGGTGGATAGTGACGGTATCTTCCATCTGCACGCGACGGCTCCAGCTGAGGCCCCCACCACCCGCGGTTTCGCGTCCATCCTCGCACAGGGCCTCGACGGACTCACCGCTCAGCAGGTGCTCGACGTTCCCGATGATTTCCCGTACATGATTGGTCTGACGGAGGCGGTGTCACCACTCCGAATTCGGGGCATGTTAGGCATCCTGGGCCGGATTAAACGTGCCGTTCGAGCCCACCTCGGGTAATGGATCTCACACAGATCTACCCACCCACTAGCGGGCAGAACCTGCTGACAGATCACGATCTGCGCGCGCTCTACCGTCCACCCGCTGCGGATTGGATACGCAGCAACCTCGTCCAAACAATCAACGGTTCAACCATCGGCAGCGATGGCACCTCGAATACCCTCAGTACGCCGCTTGACCGCACCATCCTAGGCATCATCAGGGATCACGCGGATGCAGTTCTAGTGGGTGCCCAAACGGTGCGTGCCGAAGGTTACCATCTTCCCTCATCCGGCGAGCTTCTGATCGTGACAAGCACCGGTAACCTGGGCAAAACCACCATGGACACGCTCACCGGCTCGGGACGCGTCTGGTTGCTGGCACCCCTCTCTCACGAGAAAACGGTACGTCGTGCTGTGCCAACTGACACCCCGTTAGCCGTCTGGAATGACCGGAACGGAACCCAACCTGGTCGTGAGATCATCGCCACCTGTCGGCAACTCGGATATCGCTCGATCGTGTGCGAGGGGGGCCTGACCCTACTTAACACGCTTGTCGGTGCGGCAATGCTCGATGAACTATGTCTCACGACGGCACCGATATACACATCCCTCCACCACGCGTTACCCGGTCGCACCGGTTCACCTATCTCACTGTGCGCACGGTTATCGAGCCTGCTTATCGATGAGGAGTCGTACCAGTATGCCCGCTGGCGGGTAGAGCACGCAGCCATTCGGTAACCTCAGCGCCCCACCTCGCACAATCATAGTTCCAGAGTTTTGTGTGCCGGGCTACTCTGAACGGTACAAACGTGACGATGTCGGGGCGGGCCAGCGCAAGTTTTCGGGAGGGTACAGACGTAACAAAACCGTCATCCACGCTGTGCAAGAGCAGGATCGGCACTGTCAATCGACCAGCATGAGCCACAATATTGAGCTCGTCAAGGTCAATAGCGATGCGATCATGCAGTCGAAACCAACCGGTTCTGAACAGAGAGAATGTCCACCGCTGCAGCATCGAGGGCACCCGAGACTGCGACCCCAATACTCGAAGGGTCTCGTACCAGTCGATCACGGGTGAGTCAAGCATAACGGCGACAATCACGGCACGATGGCGAGCACGGAGCAGAGTCTGTAATACGACTGCACCCCCCATGGACCACCCCACGAGCACCACTTCGGTTGCCCCATGATCAACCGCATAATCAAGTGCGGCGCTGATATCGCGCCACTCAGTAGCTCCTAGACCAAATTGTCCGCGAACACCCTCGGGTGCCTCCCCATCATTTCGATAGGAAACCAGCAGGTTAGTAAACCCCTCCGCGGCAAAGGGCGGGATAGCCCTGATCGCCTCGGCACGCTGAACTCCTCGCCCGTGCACGTGAATTGCCCATCGGCCGACGGTTGAACCGTGAATAAGCCAAGCAGGTGCCGGTCCCAAATCTGTGGAGATAAGAATCCCCTCGGCCTCATACCCTAGGTCTGAGGGATGCTGATAAAACCAGCCTGCGATTCGTGATTTCATACCGGGCTCCGGAACGCCCGCATCAAGCCGCAGAATCCGTCGAGTGACGGTCTCTGAAGTCATGGATAGGATATCGCCAATCCGGGCATGCCCGCGGCCGTTGTCAAAGATGAGGGAGTAGCACCCGGGGAGCTCCGTATCGGCCGTTCTCGGCAAGGTGACGGCCCCTCCCCTCGGATCGTATCCAGTCACGGTCAGGGTGAGATCCCTACCCCGCGGAGGGGTCACCACCGTGCGAGCAAAGCGGAGAGAAACTGACGCGCACAGGGCGAAAAGCGCCAGGGCGGCAGTAGCGAGTGAAGTCAAACCAATAACCACGAGATGGCGTGGATGACGCATCTTTATGCCCTCTCCCCCTAGATGTCGGCGTGGCTGACGGAAACCGACGCAAAACAATCCTACTCTTCATCTGTGAACACTCAGAGTGAAGCCCCGGTGCCCCCTGAGTTCGCCCGTGCGCTTAAGTCGATCAACAAAGCTCATTACCGGGACGACCTTCTGGTCCGTGCTATCGCGTCTCCAGCACGGCTTGCGCCCTATTCCTACTCCTTGGCCGCAGATATCAACCCCCATCAACACGGTGTGGACTCTGAGCATGGCACCGGCCGGTTCATTCTGCTCTACGATCCGGCCGAACCAGAAGAGTGGGGCGGCCCCTTCCGGGCCGTGTGCTTTGCCCAAGCGCCCCTCGAAACCGAAATTGGGATGGATCCTTTCCTTGCGGAAGTCACCTGGTCATGGCTCGTTGACGGGCTTGACACACGTAACGCCCAGTACACGGCCGCCTCTGGCACATCGACAAAAATTCTCTCAACGGGATTTGGCGAACTAGCCGCACAGGGAGATGGTGCCCAAATCGAATTGAGAGCGTCATGGAGTCCGCTCACCTGCGACCTCGGCCCCCATGTGGAGGGCTGGGGCGAGTTGCTCTGCATGCTCGCAGGCCTCCCCCCACAAACTGAGGGTGTTACATCGCTTAAACTACGGAGGATCACGCGTGACTGATTGGCAACTTATCTCCAGTCAGGACGACTTTCACGACGCCGTCCAATCGCTCGCTAACGGAACGGGTGTCATAGGGGTGGATGCAGAGCGCGCCTCGGGCTACAAATACGCCCAGAGCGCCTACCTCATCCAGTTCTATCGGGAAGCCGCCGGAACCTACCTCTTTGACCCTATCGGGATCGAATCGTTCGCCGAGCTGCAGGACTCACTGAGCGACGTTGAGTGGGTTTTCCACGCTGCGAGTCAAGATCTACCTTGTCTCCGCGAGGTGGGTCTCAACCCGGAGACCATCTTTGACACAGAGCTTGCGGCGCGCCTCCTTGGTCTTCCACGCGTCGGGTTGGGTGCCGTGGTCGAGGAGCTACTCGGCGTACACCTGGCTAAGGAGCACTCCGCGGTGGATTGGTCCACTCGGCCTCTCCCCGATCCCTGGCTCAACTACGCTGCATCCGATGTGACCCTTCTCCCTGATCTCCGGGAGATCCTTGCCCAGCAGTTGGCCGAGAGCGGTAAAACCGAATACGCTCATGAGGAATTTTTAGACGTGCTAGAGCGCAAGCCCAAACTTGCGCCCGAGGAGCCGTGGCGACGGATGTCCGGCATCCACCACATCAGCGGCCTACGCAATCTTGCCGTCGCCCGCGAGTTATGGCTCGCCCGCGACGAACTCGCTCGAAGCACTGACGTCTCCCCCGGCCGACTCATTCCCGATGCAGCACTCGTTGCTGCATCGCAGGAGATGCCCCGGTCAAAAGGCCAGCTAGCCGCACTGAAAACATTTCACGGACGGGCCAGCCGACGCGAGTTAGACCGTTGGTGGGAGGCCATCATCCGTGGACGAGAAACGGAAGATTTACCCATACTCAAACCACACAACAGCAACACAATGCCTCCTCATCGCACGTGGAAAAACCGTTTTCCGGAGGCCTATGAGCGTCTCACTCTCGCTCGTAATGCCTTGACCGTCCGAGCAGAGGACATCGCTATCCCCCTGGAAAACCTGATGACGCCGGAGATCCTTCGACGCATTTGTTGGCACCCACCGACCGAGATCACCGCGGAAAACATATCTTTGACTCTGCATGAACTTGGCGCTCGTCCCTGGCAAATTAAAGAAACTGGACAGATAATCACGGATGTCTTTATAGACATCATCCAAAATCCGAGTTCACATAACGAGGAGACTTCGTTGGAAGAGTGAAACGACTTCCACGTGTCCGCCAACGTTCATACGATGGAGTCTTGGGCTAGTCACAGTTGGAGGCATAGTGACCGCAGTAAACGATGTTGTTTTTGTAGATGGTGTTCGTACACCATTCGGTCGAGCCGGCGAAAAAGGAATGTTCTGGAATACCAGGGCAGATGATCTTGTCGTCAAAGCCATGATCGGGGTGTTAGAGCGAAACTCCCAGGTCCCTCGTGATCGAATTGATGATGTTGCCATCGCGGCAACCACACAGCAGGGCGACCAGGGTCTTACTCTCGGCCGCACGGCCGCATTATTGGCTGGTTTGCCCCAGTCAGTACCAGGATTTGCGATAGACCGGATGTGCGCAGGTGCCATGACCGCCGTCTCGATGATGAGCGCGTGTATCGGTTTTGGTCAATACGACATCGCCATTGCTGGCGGGGTCGAACATATGGGGCGTCACCCGATGGGTTTCAACGCCGATCCCAACCCCCGTTTCCTCACCGAAAAGATGGTGAGCGAAGACGCTCTGATGATGGGAGCAACGGCCGAACGCATCCACGATCGGTTCCCTCAGCTCACCAAAGAACGCTCGGACCACTTCGCGCTAGGCAGCCAAAAAAAAGTTGCGGCGGCTTATGCAGCAGGACAGATTCAGCCCGATTTGGTCCCGGTGGCCATTCGCAGCGAATCGGGCTGGGATTTGGCCACACACGATGAGACCCCGCGCCCCGAGACGACGATGGAGGGCCTGGCCGCACTGAAGACACCGTTCCGCCCGCACGGCCGGGTTACAGCCGGTAATGCGTCCGGTCTCAACGATGGGGCAACTGCCTGCATCCTGGCGAGTGGGGATGCTGTGAAAGAATTGGGCCTCCAAGCCAAAATGAGGCTGGTCAGCTTTGCATATGCAGGCGTCGAACCGGAAATCATGGGTATCGGGCCGATCCCTTCAACAGAAAAGGCGCTCCGTAAGGCCGGGTTGAGCATAACCGATATCGGCCTCTTTGAACTCAACGAGGCTTTCGCTGTGCAGGTTTTATCATTCCTCGATCACTTCGGTATCGCTGATGAAGATCCCCGGGTGAACCTGTACGGTGGGGCAATTGCGCTCGGCCACCCCCTGGCCTCATCAGGTGTACGCCTGATGACACAGCTCGCACGTCAATTCAGTGAGCGACCCGACGTTCGTTATGGCGTGACAGCCATGTGCATTGGCTTGGGCCAAGGCGGAACGATGATCTGGGAAAACCCTCACTACACGGGGAAGAAACAATCACGATGACTGACTACACACAGATTGACTTTTCTGGTCTCCTGAAGATCAGCACCGACGAGGTCGTCACGCACAGCTTTGTGCGTGATATCCCGCTATCCGACGATAAGACGCTGGCTCTCATTACCCTCGATAATGGTCGCGACCACACCCGACCCAATACTCTGGGACCGGTAACTCTCACGGAGCTAGGGCAAACGCTTGATCAGCTCACCGAGAGAGCCAGTCGTGGCGAAATCGTAGCCGTTGCCATTACCGGCAAACCGTTTATCCTGGCAGCCGGAGCCGACCTCAGCAAAGTCACTGACCTGGCCGACAAAGAAACAGCCCTCCGGCTGGGCCAACTCGGGCACTTCACACTCGGTAAACTCAATACCCTGGGTGTTCCCTCGTTTACCTTCATCAATGGGCTCGCCCTGGGTGGCGGAACCGAGATCGGGCTCAACACTACGTACCGAACGGTGGATCGCTCCATCGCAGGTCTGGCGCTTCCCGAAGTCTTCCTCGGCCTCATCCCCGGATGGGGCGGTGCCACCCTCCTGCCTAACCTGATCGGCGTTGAGGGTGCCCTCCAGGTTGTCCTCTCAAACCCTCTCAAAAACAACCGGATGCTCAAGGGCCAAGAAGTCTTCGATCTCGGTATTGCTGATGCTATTTTCGATTCTGTCAACTTCCTGGAAGATTCAATCCGGTGGGCCGACGGTGTTCTCACGGGTGATATCACCGTAAAACGCCCCCACGAACCGGGCAAAGTTGAACGGATCGCCAAATGGGATACCGCTGTCAAGATCGCCCGAAGGCAGCTTGAGTCTCGGATCGGGAAGGTTGCTGCATCACCCTACCTCGCACTCGACCTCCTCAAAGCGGCCAAGGACAACGACAGAATACGCGGCTTTGAGCGCGAAGATACCGCCCTTGCAACACTGATTTCTGGTGACCAATTCCACGCGAGCATTTACTCCTTCAATCTGGTCCAAAAACGCGCCAAACGACCGGCTGGATCACCTGACCCCAGAATCGCCCGGCCCATTATGAAGGTAGGAGTGATCGGCGCTGGTTTAATGGCCAGTCAATTCGCGCTTCTTTTCGTTCGTCGGCTGAGAGTGCCAGTCGTGATTACCGACCTTGACCAGGCACGTGTTGACAAAGGTTTGGCGTACATCACCTCGGAAATTGACAAGCTGTCCGAGAGGGGAAGGATCTCGTCTGATGAAACGAACCGACTGAAAGCCCTCATATCCGGAACAACAGAGAAATCCGACTTTGCGGATTGTGATTGGGTGATTGAAGCTGTCTTCGAAGAGCTCAGCATCAAGCAGGACGTCTTCGCTGAGATCGAACAATACATCTCACCCGAAGCTATCTTGGCGACCAATACCAGTTCGCTCTCAGTTGAACAGATTGGGGCAACGCTGAAACATCCAGAGCGCCTGGTGGGGTTCCACTTCTTCAACCCGGTCGCGGTCATGCCTCTGATCGAGGTCGTACGCACCCCACGCACCAATGATGAGTCGCTCTCAACAGCCATGAGCACTGCCAAGAAGTTAGGCAAAACCGCAGTCATTACTCGAGACACGCCCGGCTTCGTTGTCAATCGGATCCTGGCCAAGTTACTGGGCGAGGCTATGCATGCGCTCGACAACGGAACCTCCTTTGAGGTGGTCAACCATGCACTCGATCCTTTGGGTCTACCCATGACTCCCTTTGAGCTTCTTGAACTCGTAGGTCTCACGGTGGGGGCACACGTACTCGATACGCATCACGCGGCTTTCCCTGACCGGTTCTACCGCAGCGATAACCTACATAAGCTAGCAGAGCATGGTCGCCTACTCGATCGCGATGGCGCAGGCAAGGTCAAAGGCATTGATAGGGGCGCCCAGAAGATTATCGCTGGAGGCCCACACCATCCCCTGATAGGCGAGGAGATCCTGCGCCGCGTTCAGGACGGGTTGGCAGATGAAATCCACCGGATGCTTGAGGATGATGTTGTTCATGGCCCGGAGGATATCGATCTCTGCATGATTCTGGGTGCCGGCTGGCCCTTCCAGATGGGGGGCGTAACCCCCTATCTGGATCGCACCGGTGCGAGCGAACGCGTGTATGGTGCCATGTTCCATAGCCCACCGATTCAGGGCATCCGCTAGATCAAGCATCATACGAGTGATTACCCGAGGCCGAGGCCCCGGGTAATCACTCGGTTAACGGGTGTCGATACTCCCGTCCTGCGGATGGTCTTCGCCCCGGGGAGGAAGTCAGCGCGAGCGGGGGTCGCGATTGGTCGCGATTGACTGTGTGGTGGCGGGGAGTCCGGCACCATGGACCGTGGCGGCCGGCAGTCTAGTCCCGGCAGGTTCATCGGCCAGGGGTCGAGCAATTGGGATTTTACTGCCGAGTACCTGCGCAACAACGTCACGTGCAATTTGCTGCGCGGTGAGGCCCGCGTCCTCCAGGATTTCCTCCCGCGAGGCGTGATCAAGAAATTGGTCGGGGAGTCCCAGCTCGGTAACCGCCGTATCCACTCCAGCACGACGAAGATCCTGCCGGATGCGGGTACCAATTCCGCCCACGCGCACACCGTCCTCGATACTGACAACCAAGCGGTGGTGAGCAGCCAAATCAATGAGGCTGACAGGAACGGGAACAACCCAGCGGGGATCAACCACAGTTGAGCCGATGCCCTGGTCAATTAGGCGTGCAGCAACATCCAACGCCACGTCCGCCATCGACCCCACAGCCACCAGGAGAACATCCTGCTGGGCATGCTCCTGAAGCACATCGACACCATCATAGGTGCGACGCGCAGCGGGGATACTGAGTTCAGCGGAACCTTTAGGAAACCGAACAACGGTGGGGGCATCTTCTACCACAACCGCTTCGCACAACTCCTCGCGAAGGCGCTCAGCATCACGTGGTGCGGCAATTCGAATGCCAGGAATTACCTGAAGAATCGCCAGGTCCCAGACTCCGTGGTGACTGGGACCGTCGGGACCGGTCACCCCAGACCGATCAAGCACGAAGGTCACACCCGCGCGGTGCAAAGCAACATCCATAAGCACCTGGTCAAAAGCCCTATTCATGAAAGTTGCATACATAGCAACGACCGGATGGAGTCCGCCATAGGCGAGGCCAGCGGCACTCGTCACCGCGTGCTGCTCAGCGATTCCCACATCATAAACCCGATCGGGAAACCGTTCGGCGAAAGCATGGAGACCAGTGGGCCTTAGCATGGCTGCGGTAATCCCGATAACCCGCGGATTATTCTCCGCAATGTGTAGAATCTCATCGCTAAAAACCGATGTCCACGAGGTTTCGGTGGAGGACACGCTCAGCGGTAGGCCGCTGCTGGGATCGATCTTACCCACAGCGTGGAACTGGTCCGCTTCATCGCGACGGGCAGGTTCATAACCACGGCCTTTTTCAGTAATCACATGAACGATCACCGGCTGACCGTAGTTCTTGGCTTGGCGCAACGCCTGCTCCATAGCACCCAGGTCGTGTCCATCAACGGGGCCAATATATTTAATATCAAGGTTGGAGTAGAGCGACTCATTATCTGTAAAGCGACTCAAGAATCCGTGCAAACCACCACGCACGCCCCGGTACAGCGCACGCCCCGGAGCCCCGAGGCGGTAGAAAGCCCGCTCACTGCTGCGCTGAAGGTCACGGTACGTACGCTGCGTGCGTACTCCGTTGAGGAACCGTGCCATCCCACCGATCGTGGGAGCATAGGAGCGACCGTTATCGTTCACAACGATAACCAACTTACGAGAGTTGTCATCGCTGATGTTATTGAGCGCTTCCCAGGTCATACCCCCAGTGAGCGCACCGTCGCCAACAACCGCAACAACGTGGCGATCAGTTTGACCCGTCTGGGCAAACGCCCGAGAGATACCATCTGCCCAGCTCAACGAGCTTGATGCGTGCGAACTCTCCACAATGTCATGTTTCGACTCTGACCGCTGAGGGTATCCTGCCAGACCGCCTCGAAGCCGGAGACGTGAAAAATCTTGACGCCCTGTCAGAAGCTTGTGCACGTAAGATTGATGTCCGGTATCAAAAACAATAGGGTCCCGCGGTGAGTCGAAGACACGATGTAAGGCAATCGTGGTCTCGACAACCCCCAGATTAGGGCCGAGATGACCACCGCTCTTGGCCACCTCGGTAATCAAAAAATCCCGAATCTCCTGGGCCAATTGCACCAGCTCATCCGGACTAAGTTTGTCAAGATCGCGGGGTCCGTTAATTTTCTGCAACAAACTCACGCGGCCTCCTCAGTAGTTCTTGTGTGCCTGGCGGCACATGTTCTCTGGCAGCTAACCGCTACCGCCCACCAGACCACTCTACACTCGCCGAATACCAGAAGCGCACAAACAAAGCAGGGGTTTAACGACAATACGACGTCGCTAAACCCCTGCTCGTGCGCCGTGTTACCCGACGAGCGAGCGCAGCACGTACTGCAAGATACCACCGTTACGGTAGTAGTCGGCCTCACCCGGTGTGTCAATACGAAGAACCGCATCAAACTCCACCGTAGGCTTACCGCTTGCGGAAAACTCACTCGGCGTAGCGACCACATGAACGGTCTTGGGCGTCAAGCCATTATTTAACTCTTCCACACCGGTAATAGAGAAGAGCTCGGTACCGTCAAGGCCAAGCGAGTTGGCGCTCTCGCCCGCGGGAAATTGTAAGGGCAACACACCCATCCCAATGAGGTTGGAGCGGTGAATACGCTCGAAGCTCTCGGTAATCACGGCGCGGATGCCCAGGAGGCTCGTCCCCTTTGCTGCCCAGTCACGAGATGAGCCCGAACCATACTCTTTACCCCCCAGGACAACAAGCGGAGTCCCCTGCGCCTGGTAGTTCTGGGCCGCGTCATAGATAAACGACTGGGGGCCATCAGCCTGTGTGAAGTCGCGCGTGTAACCGCCCTCAACGTCCTCCAACAGCTGATTCTTGAGTCGGATGTTCGCAAACGTACCTCGGATCATAACCTCATGGTTACCGCGACGTGAGCCGTAAGAATTGAAGTCCTTCCGACCAATTCCATGATTTGTCAGATACTCTCCTGCCGGACTATCAGCCTTAATATTTCCGGCTGGACTAATGTGATCTGTCGTCACCGAGTCGCCCAGCTTGGCCAAAACGCGCGCACCCGAAATATCGGCGACGGGAGTGGTATCCATCGACATCCCATCAAAATACGGAGGCTTGCGCACGTATGTGGACGTCGCGTCCCACTCAAATACGGCTCCCGTGGGAGTGGGCAAAGAGCGCCAGCGCTCGTCCCCCTCAAAGACGCTGCCATATTTATCGGTGAACATGCCGGTATCAATCGAGCTGTCAATAGTCGCCTGGACCTCTAGGGGGTCGGGCCAAATATCCCTGAGGTAGACGTCGTTACCCTCGTTATCAATGCCCAGCGAGTCGGTGTCAAAGTCGAAATTCATCGAGCCGGCAAGAGCATACGCGATAACCAGAGGCGGGCTCGCCAGATAGTTCATCTTGACATCGGGGTTGATCCGACCCTCAAAGTTGCGATTTCCGGAAAGCACTGAAGTTACTGCGAGATCGTGCGACTGTACAGCAGCCGAGATTTCGTCGGGTAGTGGACCTGAGTTACCGATACAGGTCATGCAGCCATAACCCACGAGATAAAAACCTAGATCCTCAAGGTACGTGGTAAGACCAGCCTTGTCATAGTAATCGGTGACGACCTTAGACCCAGGAGCCAAAGTGGTCTTAACCCACGGCTTGGACTTGAGGCCCTTCTGCGCTGCGTTACGCGCAAGCAATCCAGCAGCGAGCATCACTGAGGGATTCGATGTGTTTGTGCACGAGGTGATTGAAGCGATCGTCACTGCACCGTGGTCGATCGTAAATTCCTGGCCACCCATGCTGACAAGAGCGGGGTTCGAGTCGCCAGCATAGTTGACGATATCAACACCAAACTGTTTCTTTGCTTCGGTGAGCTCAATGCGATCTTGTGGACGTTTCGGGCCAGCAATCGAGGGAACAACCGTACTGAGATCAAGCTCAAGATATTCGCTAAAAACCGGCTCCGTGGCGGGATCATGCCACAGCTTTTGCAGCTTAGAGTACTGCTCAACCAGGGCGATCTGCTCATCGCTTCGACCGGTGAGACGCAGGTAACCGAGGGTAACATCGTCAACCGGGAAGATTGCAGCAGTCGAGCCGAACTCGGGGCTCATGTTTCCAATTGTGGCTCGGTTAGCAAGCGGCACAGAGGCCACGCCTTCACCGTAGAACTCCACGAACTTACCGACAACACCGTGCTGACGTAGCATCTGGGTAATTGTGAGTACAACATCCGTGGCCGTCACACCGGCAGGGATACTACCCGACAGTTTGAAACCAACCACTTTGGGGATGAGCATGGAGACAGGCTGGCCCAGCATGGCAGCCTCGGCTTCGATGCCACCAACACCCCAGCCCAGCACCCCCAGCCCGTTAACCATGGTTGTGTGCGAGTCAGTACCGACACAAGTATCAGGGTAGGCCTGAATCACACCATCAACCTCACGCGTGAATGTAACGCGAGCCAAATATTCGATATTTACCTGATGGACGATACCCGTTCCCGGAGGGACAACCTTAAAGTCATCAAACGCTGTTTGTCCCCAGCGCAAGAATTGGTAGCGCTCTCCGTTGCGCTCATACTCAATCTCAACATTGCGCGTGAACGAATCGGGCGTCCCGAAAAGATCGGAGATGACTGAATGGTCAATGACAAGCTCGGCAGGAGCAAGCGGGTTGATCTTTGCGGGGTCGCCGCCAAGATCAGCGACGGCCTCGCGCATGGTTGCCAGGTCAACCACACAGGGCACACCCGTGAAGTCCTGCATAATCACACGCGCTGGTGTGAACTGAATCTCGGTATCGGGCTCGGAAGTGGGATCCCAAGACCCCAGAGCCTCAATGTGCTGCTTAGTTACGTTTGCACCGTCTTCGGTACGAAGCAAATTCTCGAGCAGCACCTTGAGGCTGTAGGGAAGTTTCTCATAACCGGGTACGGAATCAATCCGGAAAACCTGGTATTTCTGAGAACCTACTGCGAGGGTGTCCCGTGCGCCAAAACTATTTACCGCGGTCACGATTTCTCCTTTACTGAGCTTCAGACAATCTTCCACTCGGGCTAGGAGATTTACTAGCAAGGTTTACCTAACCTAAAGGCATAATCTTGCGGAATTCCGCGGAAAATTATCTTGATGTCAAGATAATTATCTCACTCGCCATCAGAGTTGACCTCAGCATCAGGGGAAACGATCGTAGCCCTAACCAAAAGCCAGGAGACTACAATGACCAACGCAAAGAACGGAACGCCCATGGTGAGTCGTGCCGCACCCAGCAGTTCAAACGCACCCGCGTAGTACAGCGGCAACTGAACGGCCAATCGCGCGGCAAACAATCCACACCACAGCAGCGTGACAAGCCGCATGACTCGGTACACAGGCCGATCCTTACGCCAGGCCATATTCTGTCCCCTCGCGATAGCAACGCCCACACCGATGAGTGGCCACCGGACAATTACCGAGATCAAGAGCCCCGCTCCCCAGGCGATATTTGTGATGAACCCGGGAACATAGTAATCCTCTGGCTTCCCCGTGAGTAAGCTCAGTACAGCACACAGCACAATACCCAGCAAACCGGAAACTGCGGGGACAATAGCCTGTCTCTGCACTGCACGCACAACGATAGCGAGCACCGCAATCACGAGAGGAGCCACGACGCTCATGACTAGATCTCTCGTGAATGTATAAGTTACGAGGAACACAAGGCCAGGAAGAACAGACTCGATAATGCCGCGAGTTCCCCCGATGGACTCCATGACCGCATCCCGAGAAAGGGCCTCCCCCGCTGCGGCGCGGCTCACGCTTGCAGCAAGCCCGCCCAGACGAGCTGACGAGGCATCTGTCACAGCGTGGAGCTCTTCGCTCGAGGAGTCACTCTCGGGGGGTTCTGAGCCGGGAACATGAGACTCGGTCACGGCTCGACACTACTCCGCTTCGGCGGCCGCAGTCGCTGCGGTCGGGACTCGGAGTGGTAAAAGATCACGTGGCGGTAAAGGCAGATCGCCACGGACGACAACGATGCTCCGGAATAACTCGTGAATCTTGTCCGCCGCATCCAGATCATTCACAGCAGCCCCCGACACAACACCACGCAAAAGCCAGCGAGGGCCATCAACACCCACAAAGCGCACCCTATTGACAGCGGCGGTAGCTTGGTTTACAAGGTCCACCTGCAGTTCGGGCCCAAACTCGTTCTCCTGCTCCACAATGCTCAAGCCCTGGCCAGAGAGCTGGGTAAAAATCTGCCCGCGTACCTCGTGCCAGAGGCCGGTGCTGCGGGGAGCGGAAAAAGCCTGAACCTGAAGCGTCGAATCAGCATAATCCAGCGAAACGGCAACGATTCGCTGGGTTCCATCCTCCACATCCAACCGCAACTGGAGACCCTCTCGTGGGAGGACTTTGATAGACCCAAGATCTACATAGGGTCGGACGGCACTCGCTTCGGCGACATCAAGCGGCCCACGCTCAGCGCGATCATCCGGTGCTGATTTTGTCTCATCAACCAACACCTCGTTATCGCCGACTCCACCGTCAGAAACCTCCATACTGTCGTTCATTCGTGTTGCCCTTTCACATCTGCTCCAAAACCGGTTGACCCAAAGCCAGACTCCCCCCTGTCGCTGCCGGGCAGAATGTCAACCTCGATAAAATTTGCGCGCGAAACCTGCATAAAGATTACCTGCGCGATGCGATCACCAGCCGCGACACGATACGCCTCTGAGCGATCAGTGTTCAGAAGGGTCACTTTAACCTCTCCTCGATAACCAGCATCAACCGTGCCAGGGGCATTCACAACGGTAATACCGTGCTTCGTCGCCAGCCCACTGCGTGGCACAACAAACGCTACATACCCATCGGGCAGAGCAAACGACACTCCTGTACCCACCAATGCCCGCTCACCCGGCTCCAAGACAAGATCCTGCGTACTGCACAGGTCGGCCCCGGCGTCTCCCGGATGCGCGTAGACCGGAAGGCTGTCCGCGTGAATCAAAATGTCAACAGTTTCAGTCACCCTCGTAGCGTAGTCCACATTCACATCTGGTACTGATAGGAGTATGCCCATTTATCACGAACGACTCTGGCCCGGATTCTGGCTTTTTATCGCGACGCTCCTGATCGTGCCCGCCACTATCCTGGTGCTGGCACCAATTTCCATGCTGGCGGGAATAATCGCCGCGATCACGCTCTACTGCTTGACTGTAGGAATCCTGGTGTTCAGCAGCCCAACTATCGCGATTACCGATGGAACTTTGACCGCGGGCCGAGCCAGCATCCCCGTAAAGCTTCTCGGCAATGTGACGGAGTTCCAGGGAGATGAGGCTGTCCAAGAACGTGGACCGCGTTTGGACGCACGCGCGCACCTTATGATCCGTGGCTGGATCTCCCCAATCATCAAAGTATCTGTTACTGACGCCAACGATCCCACTCCCTACTGGATCATCTCAACCCGGAACCCCACCGGTTTTGCCAATGCCCTCAGAGAAGCGATCTCCGCGTAACCAAACATAAAACTGACGCCCCGAGGGGCGTCAGTTTTATGTTTGGTTACGCGTGCAGTCGTGTAGCAGCACAGGGTGACTAGGCCGAACACTCCCGACAGATTGGCCCGAGCTTGGACTCGTGGTCAATCTGAGAGCGGTGACGCACCAGAAAGCAACTCACACAGGTAAACTCGTCGGCCTGCGGCGGCAAGACAACAACATCAAGATCAAGATCGGACAGGTCCGCACCCGCAAGCTCAAACCCAGGGTTGTCCGAGTCTTCGGAGTCAACCGCGCCCGAGAGCTTATCGGGTACACGTTCCTTCAGCGCCTCAATCGATTCTGAGTCATCGTCGGTCTTGCGCGGAGCGTCGTAGTCAGTCGCCATTCTCTTCCACTTCTATAAGAACTCACCACCATAAATTTGGTAGGCGGCGATAGTTTGCACGAAAGTTGAACGAATAGCAAACTGCCCCCAGCACATTCCCAGACCGGCACGGTGGAGATTCCGGCACGCCCAACAACTTCACCAAAAAACTGCGTACAGCGTGGGAAGCTATTGGGCACACGACCATAACCGGAGGCACAACATGCAGGAGCTCAGAGTCGTTGGAATTGAGGACGGCTACCTCATCGTGTCCAACGATGCTGGTGAGAGCTTTCGCGTTTTGGCCGACGAATCTTTATTCTCCGAGGTCCGACGTCTGACCAAACGAGACACCGACCAGGTGCGGGTGTCTCCACGAATTATCCAATCGCATATCCGCTCCGGTCACACTCGTGAAGAGATTTCGACACTCACCGGTGCCAGCACTGAGGACATTGAAAAGTATGAGGGTCCCGTCCTTGCTGAGCGCGAGTACATCCTCAGCAGCGCGTTGGCCGTTTCCGTCGTTCTGAATACCTCCCAGGCTGAAATGCAGCAGTTACGATTTGGGGATGCTCTCAGCATCCGTCTCGATACCCTATCGGCCAGCGAACGGATCTGGACGTGCTGGCGGGACGAGGACAGTGGCTGGCTCATCCAACTTGCATTTGTTGCCAACGATATCTCACACCAGGCGGTGTGGGCCTTCGATAACAAGCGCTCGGCGCTAACTCCGATCAACTCAGACGCCATCACTCTGTCCAAGCAGGGCGATATCAGCGACCGACTTATCCCAAAACTTCGCGCGGTGGAGCCCACCGAGCCACGTCTTCACAGCGACCGTTTTGACTCCGGCGCTTTTGACCCTAACTCGCTAACCGCTGCAACCACCCCCGATCACACTGAGTCAACAGAAAACCCCGGCGAAGACCTACCACAGGAATCTTATTGGTCACGAGAGGTGGACGAACTGGCCGTCTCACGGGCCGATGACCACACCGATTTTGGCCAGACAGCAGACCTCCTCGAAGCTCTTCGCCGTCGCCGAGGCGAACGGGAATCAGCTGCTGCACAGGCTCAGTCCGACAGCTCGTCCGTCGAGAAACAAGACGCAGAGTCGTCGGCGACAACCACGCCGCTTTTCTCCGCAAATGAGGTTCCGCCGATCGACGCGACGGAACAAGTAATCACGCGAGGAAGTCGGTCATCCCACCCCGAACACCCCTCCTCAGGAATCATTCCGGCAGAGAACGAGGATGCTCACGGAAACGAATCCGCACCTGCCGCGACTACTCCTCGTGGCAGGAAAAAACGTGCTGAGATGCCCAGCTGGGATGACATCCTGTTTGGTGGTCCCCGCAACGACGATGACCCAGTTTAGGCAAAGGCTCCCCAGCGGATAAGCGGAACACCCAACTCTTCGGGCGTCAGGCTGCCGTGCTGTCCTGTCATCCGGCGCGATGCCTTGTCCGCGAGCCCCGAGCTATAAAACGCACACTCGGCCGTAGCCGCGATAATGACATCTCCAAGACGTGCCACTACGCAGTCGTCTACGGGTCCGAAGATTCCTTTTTCGAGAGCCTCATCACGCGTTAGTATTGTGGCCCATCGCCCGAAGACTTCTCGCCACCGGTCCACCACACACTGGGCGTTCGCCGGATTCTCGAGATATAAATAGCGGAACCGAGGCTCCCCCCCTACTTGAGACACTCCTCTCATCATCTCTGGATCTTCATCGTAGAGAATATGTCTGCGCTCAGGCACATCAACGATGCCGTGATCAGCCACCATCACCGCACCAACGTCAACAGGTAGCGCTGCGATGAAGCCGCGCACAGAGATGTCGAGAAGTTCTAGCCGTTCCTGCCAAGCCGTAGAAGACCACCCTGATGCATGGGCCACCCGATCCAACTCGTCCACGTAAAGGTAGACAAGCGGGTGCTGGCCTAACCGCACCAGTTCGCTAGCAGCCGCAAACCGGTCCGTAATTGACTCGGCCGATACGTAATCGGCACCGGTTAAGATAGCTCGGGTCAACCCGCTCTGGGCGTGAGCTTTACGCCCGATAACAGCGCTCGGGACCCCAGCAGAACGTGCCTGTTCAAAGACCGTTTCGCTGCGCTGCCAGTCACGCGTCTCTCCGATGTCCTCCCACTCGCTGAGGGTAGTCACAAGTTGATTGCGGCGCGGGTCACGAATCCGATACCCGATCAGACCGTGTACACCGGGAAGCGTTCCCGTGGTGATAGTGGTGAGGGCCGCACCTGTTGTTGACGGCGCGACAGTTTCGATACGACGCGGGTTGCTCCCCCACAGAAATCGTGCGTATCCTTTGCGCTGCTTGAGGTTTGTGTAGCCAAGGCCGTCCACAACAATCACCACGGCAATTCGAGCTCTACCGTACCCGTCACCCCGGCCAGCCCTGTTGACGGAGGCGAGGCAAGTTGGCAAAACCTCGGCAAGGCTCAAACCGAGAGACGAATGGGTAGATAACATGGGGGCAATCGTACCCGTCCACACAGATTCCATGTGAAAGCACCAGTGAGCGACAACCCCACACCCATCGAACGAATCGAAGACGTTGACATTTCGTCTGAGATGCAGGACTCATTTCTTGAGTATGCGTACTCGGTTATTTACGCGCGCGCGCTCCCCGATGCCCGCGACGGTCTGAAGCCCGTTCAGCGGCGCATCTTGTACCAGATGACCGATATGGGATTGCGGCCCGATAAGGGGCATGTCAAGTCTGCGCGCGTCGTGGGCGAGGTGATGGGAAAACTCCACCCCCACGGCGATGCGTCCATTTATGACGCTCTTGTCCGGCTCGCCCAGGGTTTTACGCTGCGTGTTCCACTCATTGACGGCCACGGAAACTTCGGCTCACTCGATGACGGCCCGGCCGCGGCTCGATACACCGAAGCCCGACTCGCCGGGGCTGCACTCGCTATGACCGACAACCTCGACGAGGACGTTGTTGATCTGGTTCCCAACTACGATAACCAACTCACCCAGCCAGAGGTTCTCCCTTCAGCGATTCCGAACCTGCTCGTCAACGGTGCCAGCGGAATAGCGGTGGGCATGGCAACCAACATGGCTCCCCACAACCTGATCGAGGTCGTCCAGGGAGCAATCTATCTACTAAATAAGCCTTCGGCCACCGTTGACGAACTCATGGAGTTCATTCCCGGTCCTGATCTTCCAGGTGGAGGCACTATCGTCGGCCTTGACGGCGTGAAGGACGCCTACCGTAGCGGTCGAGGCGCTTTCCGCACCCGTGCGAAGGTTCGGGTCGAACAGCTAACCCCTCGCAAAAGCGGCCTCATCGTCATGGAGCTACCATATCTGGTCGGACCTGAACGCGTCATCGAGAAGATCAAAGACGGTGTTGATTCCAAGAAACTGAGCGGAATCACGGATGTTGTCGATCTCACTGATCGTAAAAATGGTCTGCGCCTCGTTATCAGCATCAAGACCGGCTTTAACCCCGAGGCTGTCTTAGAACAGCTCTACCGCTATACGCCGCTTGAGGATTCCTTCAGTATCAACAATGTGGCACTCGTTAGGGGCCAGCCACAAACCCTCGGTCTACGCGAGATGCTTACGGTTTTTCTTGACCATCGAGTGTCGGTTGTTACCCGCCGCTCGCAGTTTCGCTTAGGCAAGCGCAAAGACCGTCTGCATCTGGTAGAAGGGATGTTGCTCGCGATCCTCGATATTGACGAGGTTATCCAGCTCATCCGCACGAGCGACGATACGGAAATGGCCAGAGGTCGGCTCATGGAGGTGTTTGACCTGAGCGAGATTCAAGCCGAGTACATTCTCGAGCTACGTTTACGTCGACTCACACGGTTTTCACGGGTTGAACTCGAAGCCGAACGTGATGACCTGGCCGCGCAGATCGCCGAGTTGGAGGCGATTCTTGCCAGCACAGAGCGCATACGTGAGGTGGTCGCCGGAGAGTTAGAAGTAGTAGCCAAGCAGTTTGGCACTCCCCGCCGTACCTTGCTGACCGGCGCGGCTCCCGCACGCGTATCCGCTGCACAGGCGAAAAAAGTCAACCTTGAAGTTGCTGACACGCCCTGCACAGTTCTGCTCTCAAGTACGGGAAACCTTGTACGCATCGATCACGATCCAGCAGTTGGAACGGGGACACTCAACACAGCGAGTCGCCGCTCACACCATGATGGGGTTTTGTCTGTTCTCAGCACAACGACCCGCTCAGACATCGCCGCAATCACATCAACCGGACGCCTCATACGGTTCACACCTGTGTCGATACCCGCTGTTCCTGCAGCAAGCGTTCAGCTGGCGGCCGGAGTATCCATCGACGAGTACGTCGGTTTGACCAATACAGCCGAGAAGATCCGCCTCATTACCCCCATCACGGACGACACGATAGTGGCATTTGGAACCCGTCAGGGCGTTGTGAAACGTGTTTCACTCGCCGATCTTCCCACCAAACCCGACCTTGAACTCATCGGGCTCAAAGACGGCGACACCGTAGTGGGAGCCACCGTCACAACCGATGCAGATGAACTCGTTTTTCTCACCAGTGACGCACAACTTCTGCGATTCTCCTCTGCTCTCGTACGACCACAGGGGCGCCCCGCTGGCGGGATGGCAGGCATCAAGCTCTCCGCAGGCGCCCGGGTCATATTCTTCACCGCGATCACGCCCGAAGCCTCTGTAACCGCACGTGTTGCAACGGTTGCCGAGAGCACCGCAACCCTCCCCGGTACGGCGCTGGGCAGCGGTAAAGTGAGCAGCTTCTCTGAGTATCCCGCGAAAGGCCGGGCAACCGGTGGCGTGCGGGCACAACGCTTCCTCAAGGGTGAAGACCAGATTGCAGTTGCCTGGGTTGGTGCGGGGGAACCTCGTGCGCTTACCGCAGATGGACGTCCGTGCGTCCTCCCTAACGAACTAGCCAAACGCGACGCATCCGGCCACCCTCTTGACGAGCTTCCTACCGTTATTGGTGGCGATATCAACACGGCCCTCGGCAGAAACGAAGCGACAGAGAGTTCGGTCTAATCCGCTCGATGAGGTGCAGGGCCAGCTACACCTCATTCCCTCACGCCGCGAGCCTGCTACACGTCAATGCGCTCTCGGGACAGGGTATCTGAGCTCGCCACGATAAACTCTTTGCGCGGTGCAACCTCATTACCCATCAGTAACTCAAAGATCTGTGAAGCTTGCTGACCGTCAGCAACCCGTACCCGACGAAGCAAGCGCTTGTCTCGATCCATAGTCGTTTCGGCCAGCTGGTCAGCATCCATTTCGCCAAGTCCTTTATATCTCTGGATAGGCTCAAGATAACGTCTGCCACGCTTCTTGAGATCGGCGAGCAACGAGTGAAGTTGCACCTCGCTGTAGGTGTAGATCGTTTCGTTGGGCTTCTTACCCGGATGCTGCACGATCACACGGTGGAGGGGCGGAACAGCGGCGTAGACTCGTCCCGCCTCAAGCATAGGCCTCATGTAGCGGAAAAAGAGAGTCAAGAGGAGGGTCCGAATGTGCGCACCGTCAACATCCGCATCACTCATAATAATGACCTTGCCGTAGCGGGCAGACGCCAAATCAAAGTCACGCCCCGAACCAGCACCGATCACCTTAATGATGGCCCCACACTCAGCGTTCGAAAGCATATCGGCGACAGAGGCCTTCTGCACATTGAGTATCTTGCCGCGGATGGGCAAGAGCGCCTGAAACTCGCTATCACGAGCGGGGCGGGCTGTGCCAAGCGCAGAGTCTCCCTCGACGATGAAAAGCTCACTACTACCAACGTCCTTACTCCGGCAGTCAATAAGCTTTGCGGGCAGAGAGGAACTTTCTAAAGAAGTCTTTCGGCGCTGCGTATCCCGCTGGGCCCGGAGGGAAATCCGAGATTTCATTTCGGACACGATCTTCTCAAGCACCAGCATGGACTGAGCCTTATCTTCACGTTTTGTAGACTCGTACAAGTCTTTGAGACCGTGGGTCACCACCCGATTCACGATTGTTCGCACAGCGGGTGTACCCAGGATCTCTTTGGTCTGGCCCTCAAACTGCGGTTCGGGTAATCGCACCGTCAAGACAGCAGTTAGCCCGGCAAGAAGGTCGTCTTTTTCAAGTTTGTCATTACCCGCTTTGAGCTTTCGGGAATTAGCCTCAACTTGTTGGCGGAAGAATTTCACAAGTCCCTGTTCAAAACCGGTGAGATGGGTCCCCCCCTTAGGGGTTGCGATGATATTAACGTAGCTGCGCACGGTTGTGTCATACCCCGCGCCCCAGCGGAGAGCTACATCCACCAGACACTCACGGTGTACTTCGGTAGATACGAGCGCACCCGCCTCGTTCATCACCGGAACAGTTTCGGTAAACGTATGGGCTCCCGTAAGCCGCCACGTGTTGGTTACGGCCGTATCTGGAGCAAGAAAATCGACATACTCTGAGATACCCCCCTCAAAGTGGAATTCCTCGTGCGTCGGCTCCTCCCCCCGTAAGTCGTCGAGCACCAGACGGAGGCCCGGAATTAAAAACGCTGTCTGCCGAGCACGGGCCCTAAGCTGCTCAGAGTCAAACGTTGCATCGGCGGTAAAAATTTGCGGGTCAGCCCAATAACGAACGCGTGTACCAGTTACTCCTTTCCGAACCTTTCCTGTCTCCAACAGTTCACTTTTCGTGTCGAAGGGGGTAAACGGAGAATTTGGACTGCGCTCGCCATCATCTGCATCTACGAAACGCCCAGGTTCACCATGACGGAACGACATGCTCCAGGTCTTACCGACACGATCCACCGAAACGTCCAGACGCCCCGACAGAGCGTTCACAACCGAGGCTCCAACCCCGTGAAGACCACCTGAAGAACCGTATGAGCCGCCGCCAAACTTTCCGCCAGCGTGCAACTTTGTAAAAATGAGTTCTACGCCGCTCAGCCCGCTCTTTGGTTCGATATCGACCGGGATTCCGCGCCCAAAGTCGTGAACCTCAACGCTACCGTCCGCGTGCAGGATGACGCGAATAGTCTCACCGAATCCGGCCAAGGCTTCGTCAACGGAGTTGTCGATAATCTCCCACAGGCAATGCATAAGACCACGCGAATCGGTAGAGCCGATATACATTCCGGGACGTTTACGAACAGCCTCAAGGCCCTCCAATACAGAAAGGTGTCGGGCAGAATAGTCGGACGCGGCCAAGACTCTCCTTGTATATCAGCGGTGGGATTACTTCACAAGAGTAGGCCCCGAAGACAAAAAACCCGACAGGACACTCAGGTCAACGCTACGCGGTCAGCGAAACGACATCAGATGGGAACAAAATCCAGCCACAACGTGCTTGTATAGGTGTAGCCACTTCGGCAACGGAAAGGGGAGGAAGCTCATGACAACGCTGACGACCGATATCGACAGTGCTCCAGTAGATGAGGAGCGCCCGCTGAGTGCGCTTGACCGTTGCGATAGCTGCGGATCGCAAGCATACATCAGGGCAACGATGGGCTCCGGGGAACTGCTGTTCTGCGCTCACCATGGAAACAAGCACAAGGAAAAACTTCAGCCCCTAGTCTCCTCCTGGCATGACGAAAGCCACAAACTGCAACCCTGACGTTCCAGGGGCGGCACGCCATCACTCTCTATATCCACCATGAGGACATAAGAATAAGGGTCCTTCCTCTATAGAGGAAGGACCCTTATTCTTATACTGCTTACTCTAGGTAATCGCGGAGCGACTGGGAACGGGAAGGGTGGCGCAACTTGGCCATCGTCTTCGACTCAATCTGGCGAATGCGCTCACGGGTAACGCCAAAGGTGTCACCGATCTGGTCAAGGGTCTTGGGCATGCCATCTCCCAGCCCAAACCGCATCCGAATGACTCCGGCTTCACGCTCTGATAATGAGTCCAGGAGCGACTCGAGCTGTCGCTGCAGCATAGTGAAGCCCACCGCATCCGCAGGCACAACGGCTTCAGTGTCCTCAATAAGATCACCGAACTCGCTGTCCCCATCCTCGCCCAGCGGCGTATGCAGGGAGATGGGCTCACGACCGTATTTTTGAACCTCGACAACCTTTTCGGGCGTCATGTCAAGCTCACGGCTCAATTCTTCCGGAGTAGGCTCACGGCCCAGGTCTTGAAGCATCTGCCGCTGAACACGAGCGAGCTTGTTAATGACCTCCACCATGTGAACTGGGATACGGATTGTACGGGCCTGGTCGGCCATAGCACGGGTGATTGCCTGACGGATCCACCATGTCGCATAGGTCGAAAATTTGAAGCCCTTGGTATAGTCGAATTTCTCCACCGCGCGGATCAGGCCAAGGTTACCCTCTTGGATGAGATCAAGAAACTGCATTCCGCGGCCGGTGTACCTCTTAGCGAGAGACACCACCAGACGAAGGTTTGCACCGAGCAAGTGGGCTTTGGCCCGCTGTCCGTCCCGAGCAACCCAGCGCAGCTCTCGCTGCAACTGCTTCGTCATATCAGGCGTATTCGCCAGCTTATCCTCGGCAAAAAGACCAGCCTCGATTCGCATAGCCAACTCGACCTCTTCAGCCGCGTTCAGCAACGCGACCTTCCCGATCTGCTTCAGGTAGTCCTTTACAGGGTCAGCAGTGGCACCGGTAATAGCGGTGGAGAAAACTGGGATCTCATCGTCATCATCACCTGAGGAGAGGACGATAGCCCCCGTGGGCAGTGGTTCTGTTGGCGACTTTTTCTTTGGAGTCGCCTCATCTGCTTCGTCTTCGCCGTCAACATCAACGATGACAACCTCAACGTCAACGACGGCGTCTTCATCAAGCTCATCCTCGTCAGGTTCAGCCACTGCAGCGGCCTTGCTCTTTACTGGGGTCTTAGCTTTGGCAGTCGAGGGGCGTTTCGTAGTGGTTACCGCCGTCGTCGCATCCGCAGATATCCCAGCTTTTACTTTGCTTGCAGTGCTCTTTGTCGCTGTCGCTCCCGTCTTAGCAGCGGAAGCTTTAGCCGCCGCGGTCTTGGTCACACTAGCGGCTGTTGCCTTCTTGGGAGCCGCAGCATTCGCTGCCAGCTCATCAACTTTCTCGGCAGCTTTCGATTGTGCGCTCTTACCTGTGGTCGTGGTTTTAGTAGCCACGCACCCGCCTCTCTTCTGAGCCGCGCTAGGGGATCCAGCGTGCCCGCACTCGTCATGATCTGCAAACTACTAAGACCCATGTCAAGTCGGAGAGGATAAAACGCAGGGTTCACCTCCCGACCCTGACCGGGTCTGGTGAGTTAATTATTGCACGATTCTTGCAAAGACTCGACATATTCAAACCCCATCAAGAATTTTCACAAGAACCCGCTTCGGAGTACAACGCCGTCTACTTCGAGCTCATTCCCAGCAGATCGCGCTAAAGCTCCCCCTCATCGTGCCGCTCCGCCAAAAACTTCTCCAGTTCGCTGGCGATCTGATCGGCGGTCGGTAGCAGCCCATCATCACCAATCAGAGGAGAACGGATGATCGTTCCTTCCATATATGCATCGTGTCGCTCCTCCAACGACTCTACGAGACGTCGGGTCTCAGGGCTTGACTCAACCTGCTTTTCAATCTTGGAATAAAATTCTCGTCCTCGCTCACGAATCGCGTCGGTCGGAAAGATGAGCCCGGTGGCCGAAGTAATACACTCCAAAGCACTCAACAGGGCATCTGGATACTCCGTCTCGGCCAGATAGTGAGACACAAGCAGCACAAAACCCGTGACCTCGTATCCGCCTGCCTGTAGCCGCATCTCAACGAGATGGCCAACCGTAGCCGAAACCTGGGCGCTCGGCTTCCAGACGGACAGTGAGTCAATGAGATCTTCACGAGTGCCGCTAACGGTGACACCAATCGGTCGAGTATGGGGAACTGGCATAGGAATGGAGTGCACCCACGTCGTATGCGAAACCCCGAGGCGCTCTACTAGACCGAGAACGTCATCCGTAAAACGCTCCCACAAAAAATCGGGCTCAAACCCCTGCAGGAGAAGAAAGTTCTGACCGAGTTCGTCCTGGGCCAGGTAGAGAGTGAGTTCTGGTGGCCGATAGGTCGTAAGCTCATCACCCTGGAAAAAGATTGTTGGGCGACGAGAACGATAATCGAGAAGCCTGTCTGTATCAAAACGAGCGACGGGCACAGACTGGATAGTTGACTCCATATAATTCTCCAGCTGAGACACAGCCGACCCAGCATCCGAGAAACCTGTCAGGACCACGATCAGAGGCAGCCCCGGCTGGATAGAACCGTAGGAGTCGTTCAGTGGCTCAAAGAGTGGTTCATCGCTTCGCATGTCCTAAGTGTAGGCGTAGGCTGTAGGCCATGCCGCTCATCCCCAACATTGAAATCAGCACCTCTTCCACCTCGTCTCTGAACGGTGGCGCAATCGTGATCGGCGTCATAAATAACGCCAATGGGCAGCCTGAAATCAGATCACGGGCTCACGTAGATACGAGTTCTCTTGATCTGAAGGCTCTCGGAGTAACGGGGGCGATTGACTCCCTCACACGCATCCCAAGTCCTAGCTCAACCGGCCCACAAACTCTTGTCCTTGCCGGACTCGGTAACAGCTTGTCAGCGAACAGCCTTCGCACCGGGGCCGGGTCAGCGATCCGGCAACTAGCGGGAACCCGCGATGTCGTCGTAGCCTTCCCAACTTCCTCACCTGACGAGCTCCGTGCGGTTCTTGAGGGCGCCACCCTCGGGGCATACAGTTTTGATCGTTACCGTAGCGCAGAAGCAGCGGCCAACACCCCCGTCCAGAACATTACTGTGGTGGCGGATGCCATCGATGCGGATCTGGTTGCCGGCGCACGGGCCACAGCCGATGCTGTTGCCCTCGTTAAAGACCTGGTAAACACCCCGGCCAACGACCTCTACCCTGAATCTTTTGTCGAGCACGCTATGGCAAGCGTCGCTGATCTGCCCATCACACACACCCTATGGACCGAAACCGAACTCAAGCAGGAAGGCTTTGGAGGTATTCTCGGGGTTGGTCAAGGCTCTGCCCGCCCACCACGTCTACTACGCCTCGACTATGCGCCAAAGAATGCCGTGGCGCATGTTGCCCTTGTCGGCAAAGGTATTACTTTTGATACAGGCGGACTCTCTCTCAAATCGCCGACATCCATGATCGGCATGAAATACGACATGGCAGGGGCTGCAACCGTTCTCGCTGTCGTGCGTGCCGCTGCAACTCTCAGCCTTCCTGTGCACATCACTTCGTGGTTACCTCTCGCGGAGAATATGCCGTCAGGTAACGCCACGCGCCCCGGTGACATCATTACAGTTCGTGGTGGACGTACCGTCGAGGTCCTCAACACGGATGCTGAGGGCCGGCTGGTCCTCGCCGACGCCCTCATCGCTGCCGGCGAAGAAAAACCGGATGCGATCATTGACGTGGCTACGCTCACGGGAGCCGCTGTCGTTGCCCTCGGAAACCGAACAACCGGTCTCATGGGCAACGATGAACTCGTTGCCGCGGTGTACGCTGCCAGCAACCGCGTCGGAGAGCCAATGTGGCCCATGCCCCTACCAGAGGAATTGCGCGCCATGCTCAACTCGCCCGTGGCTGATATTGCCAATATTAAGCAGGGAAATACGGCTGCGGGGATGCTACTCGCGGCCGTATTCCTCCGTGACTTTACCACCCCACAAGTGGATGACTCTGGAGCAACCATTCCCTGGGCTCACCTCGATATCGCCGGTCCAGGAAACAACGATGGCACCGCATACGGATACTCCGGCCTTGGCCCCACCGGAGCCTCGGTTCAGACTCTCATTGAGTTTCTAAAAAGCTACTAGCAAACTCGCGAATCCTACTCAACATTCAACGTAGTAGGCTGGTTCCTGCGCTTGACCGTAGTAGTTTCTCGCTGCCCTCAAGTCCACAGAACTCGTCTACAACCCACACAACAGGGAGACTCCGTGTCGGAACACAACTTTGACGTCGTCGTTTTAGGCGGCGGTAGCGCCGGCTATGCAACCGCCATCCGCGCTATTGAACTTGGCATGACCGCGGTACTGATTGAGAAAGACAAGCTGGGCGGCACGTGCCTGCACCGTGGGTGCGTTCCAACGAAGGCTTTACTGCACTCTGCCGAGGTAGCGGACGTTACACGCGACAGTTCAAGCTATGGCGTAAAGTCAACCTTCGAAGGTGTCGATATTGCTGCTGTCACAGCCTACCGAGAGGGCATCGTGGCAAAGAAGTTCAAGGGCCTCCAGGGGCTCCTGAAGGCACGCGGTATCACGGTTGTTGCGGGTGAGGGCCGATTGGTCTCCCCCACCACCGTACGTGTTGGGCACGACGACTACGTGGGAAAAAACGTTGTTCTTGCGACGGGCTCATACTCACGATCACTTCCGGGTCTGGAAATTGGGGGGCGCGTTATCACGAGCGAGCAGGCCCTTGAGCTTGATTTCATCCCCAAAAAGGTCGCCGTTCTGGGTGGGGGCGTTATTGGCGTTGAGTTTGCGAGCGTGTGGCGCTCATTCGGTTCTGAGGTCACCATCATCGAGGGGCTGCCACATCTAGTACCCAATGAAGAAGAGACCATCAGCAAGCAACTGGAACGAGCGTTCCGTCGTCGCGGCATTAACTACAAGCTTGGGCAACGATTCAAGTCGGTCACCCAGGATGATAGCGGCGTGACGATCTCCCTAGAGAACGGTGAGATTGTTGAGGCAGAGTTGCTTCTCGTTGCGGTGGGACGCGGACCCGTCACGGGTGGAATGGGATTTGAAGAGGTTGGCATCACGCTCGACCGCGGCTTTGTACCCACAAATGATCGCCTTCAGACCAACATTTCCGGGGTCTATGCCGTTGGCGATATTGTGCCAGGGCTGCAGTTAGCCCATCGCGGTTACCAGCAGGGCATCTTTGTTGCCGAGGAAATCGCCGGGCTCAACCCGGCCATCGTTGATGACCTGAATATCCCCAAGATCACTTATTGCGACCCTGAGGTCGCTTCTGTGGGACTTTCCGAGGCCAAGGCTCACGATAAGTTCGGCGTGGAGGCCGTCAGTTCCTACGAATACAGCCTCGCGGGGAACGCTAAGAGCGAGATCATCGGTGCCTCGGGCATGGTTAAGGTCGTTCGAGTGAAAGACGGTCCCGTCGTTGGCGTTCACATGATCGGTGGCCGTGTTGGTGAATTGATCGGTGAAGCTCAGCTCATCGTGAATTGGGAAGCTTACCCCGAAGATGTTGCACCACTAATACATGCACACCCCACACAAAATGAGTCCATCGGCGAGGCCATGCTTTACCTGGCGGGCAAGCCGCTGCACACCCTCTAACCACGATATTCGTATACAAGCAAGTACACTGAGGGCCACAAAGCCTTCGGCAATAAGGAGAAATTCATGAGCGAGTCGGTCGTCCTCCCCGAGCTGGGAGAGAGTGTCACCGAAGGAACCGTTACCCGTTGGCTAAAAAACGTTGGTGACACGGTTGAGGCTGACGAGCCCCTACTCGAGGTCTCAACCGACAAGGTTGACATCGAAATTCCCTCACCGTTTGCCGGTGTGGTGGAAGAAATTCTGGTCCAAGAAGATGAGACGATTGAGGTAGGAGCCGTCATGGCTCGTATTGGTGACGGCAGCTCCGCAACCGCAGTTCCAGCGGCAGAGCCAGTCCTTGCTGCGGTTCCCGAGCCCGCTGTGATTCCCGAGCCCGTCGCAGTGGCCACATCCATGACAGCCCCCGAGCCCGTCGCTGCATCGGTGACGACACACCAACCCGTGACGACCCCCGTTGCAACTGCCACGCAGACGATGGTCCCGTCAATACCTGCGGAACCCGTCACTCCCCCGACGACCTCCGTGGCTGACACCACCGGTCCGGGATACGTGACCCCCATCGTTCGCAAGCTTGCTCACGAACATGGCGTTGATCTGGCCGGTATCTCAGGAACGGGTGTCGGGGGACGGATCCGCAAGGAGGACGTGTTAGCGACCGCTCCAGTGCCTGCGTCCACGATCGCCCCTGCCTCGGCGTCTGTGGTCTCTGAGCTACGGGGCACCACGCAGAAGTTCTCACGACTGCGCAAAGTTATCGCTGAGCGCGCGGTTGCTTCGCTACAGAGCTCTGCACAGCTGACGACAGTGGTGGAGGTAGATGTCACAGAACTCGCCGCCCTCCGTGACCGGATGAAGGGTGAGTTCCTCACCAAGACAGGGAACAAGCTCTCGTTCCTACCATTCTTTACACTGGCTGCAACAGAGGCTTTACGCGTTTATCCGGTCCTCAACGCTACCGTCGAAGGCGACACGATTGTCTACCCTGAACACGAAAATATCAGCATCGCGGTAGATACTGAACGCGGTTTGCTCACTCCTGTGGTTCGCGATGCAGCCGGTAAAAACATCGCCCAGCTGGCCGCAGAGATCGCAGACCTGGCAGCCCGCACGCGTGACAACCAGTTGAAGCCTGACGAACTGGCGGCAGGTACCTTCACCCTCACCAATACCGGTTCACGCGGCGCGCTCTTTGATACCCCGCTAGTTTTCCTTCCCCAGGTGGCTATCTTGGGTACGGGAATTGTCACCAAACGTCCCATGGTGATGACCGCCGGTAACACTGATGCCGTTGCGGTCCGTTCAACCGTCTACCTGGCGCTCTCTTACGATCACCGCATTGTTGACGGTGCTGATGCAGCGCGCTTCCTGGGCCATTTGAAGAGTCGTCTCGAATCCGCACAATTCGAATCCGATCTCGGAATCTAGTACACCTCGCGGATACGCCACCCGGCTTCGCTCTTGATGATCAAGAGCGAAGCCGATGTGGTTTCGGTCTCCCCTAACGGCGGCCAGCTAACCGCCATAAGGGCGACACTCCCCAACTCATCAACTAGACTCACCTCAGGTGAGTGTGCAAGCAATCCAGCCCGCGCCAATTCGCTGAGTCGTTCCAGAGAACCCGGCTGAGCCTCACCAAGGATATCCTTCCAACATCCGAGATCCGCGGACTCAGTGAGACACTCACCCGACTCGCGGAGAAGACGAGTCGCGGCGGCAGTGGGAGATGCGTTGTCTGAGACACGCGCCTCATCAGAATTCGATGGCACCGTAGGCAACAACCTAGACGAACCTTGACGGGCAGCTCCAACAGTAAACGGTGCGATGCCGACCGGCGAAGCTGGTTTACCCTCACGAGAAATCTCAGCGTCAGGAAGCGTCTCCACTCGAGAAAGGACCGGTTCTATCGAGTTCTCTGGAAGAAGAATCCACAGCACACCCGAGAGAATCAATCCCCCACCGATCGCGATTACAATTTTGCGAGTCAGGGACAGGGAGGAGCCAGATGCGCTTCGTTGTGCTCTGTTGGGTAGCTGTCCCTTTCGAACATAAGGATGCGTCGCCAGCGCGTTACGAAGCCCGGGAGGCAGATGCATCATCGCAACGAGGTCGGATCCGATAGCCCGCGCCCCGCCACTCCGAGACCGGAGCTGACGCCGGGGAATGGATACAGGGGTCGGCTCCACACACGCTGAGTCATGGACGATGACATCAGTATGATCGATGCCCTCTAAAAGCTTAGTGGGATGAGTGCGAGCCGGCGCAGGGGTCACCCGATCGGTCACCGCCAATCTCAATGCTTCACAAAGGCCCCGTTCGTCGTG
This sequence comes from Klugiella xanthotipulae, assembly GCF_006716695.1. Lineage (GTDB taxonomy): Bacteria > Actinomycetota > Actinomycetes > Actinomycetales > Microbacteriaceae > Klugiella > Klugiella xanthotipulae. The sequence goes on along the minus strand of NZ_VFPN01000003.1, from coordinate 162,459 downwards.
AGTATCTCGCCAGACACGTTCGATTACCGTTCGAAGCTCTTCAGTACGCTGAGATGCTGGAAAAACATCGGTAATAACATCCATAATGAGACCCTTATCAAGGCCGTACCGACAGCAGATCTCCCCCGGAGAACTCTCTCCGTTCGCCTCGTAGAGGTTAGCCCGTTCGCCGCGGACCGGACGCGCCGAGACCGGGAATTGAGAGCGTCGGTGCACCATAGTCGCAGAATAAATAACAAGATTTCCATTCTCATCATGACCCGCCTCCTCAAGACGAAGATGCCCCAGGCACAACCCAGACTCGATGAGGCGACTCGCAGCATCGAGAAGGTCCAACAGTACCCGAGCAGCAACCGCAGAGGTGCACGGGACTGCGCCAGGTCCGACAAAACGGTGAGAGGGGCGATACTCGACAAGACGGGCCGAACACCCCCTCTCCGCATATAGGTCACGCTGAACACGAGGAAAAACTCGATAGCCATCAGCTCGACCCGCCGCGCGACGCAGATCGTCAGGCTGCACGTTCGCCTCGGGAGTGGTCAATTCCAAGACCGCGAACCGCTCCCCGCGGGTATGGCTGGCAGCTTCCGGCACTCGGACAAGCCAGGTCTGCCGACCTGCCCGCGAGGAAAGCGACCGGACGAGTTCACCATCAACGGCTGCCGCCAGATCGCGCACCCATCCGGCTGGGTTTAGAGGACGGGATATTTTGTGCTGTCTCATAGAGGCTAGAATTCCCTGAGATCCAGGCAGAAGGGGAGAGTCCTCTCGCGCAGTGGATAACTATTGAGGATTTGCCCCTGTGAAGGGGATACCCTGGCTCGACTCCAAGCCAATCACCGGTATTCTTGATGACATGGCTAAAACCGCAGACGACACGACAAAACCCAAGAAAGTGAAGAAGCAGGGGCGCCTCTCGCAGATGTGGCAAGTCTTCCAGATGACTCGTCGTTACGATCCAAAAATAACGCTGATCCTGGTGGGATACTTTGTTGTGCCCGTTCTGGTCGGGGTGGGACTCGGCGTCTTCCTTCCTGGTGGCGTGCTAGGTACCATCGTCTGGATCCTCAGCGGGGTAATGGTTGGTATTTTGCTCGTCCTGATTGTCCTGGGACGTCGCGCAGAACGCGCCGCCTACTCACAAATTGAGGGCGAGCCGGGTGCGGTTGGAGCTATCGTCAAAAATGCCCTACGTCGCTCCTGGACAGGCAGTGAGATGCCCATCGCAGTAAATCCGCGCACGAAAGATGCCGTTTACCGGGTGACCGGCCGCGGCGGAGTTGTTCTGATCGGCGAAGGACCAAAATCTCGGGTACAGCGCATGATGGGTGATGAAGAACGTAAAGTGAAGCGGATCCTGCCCGCGGTGACTATCACCCACCTCTTCGTGGGGCCCGACGAAGACTCAATTCCTCTGTATAAAGTCTCGCGCAAGCTCGTCAAAATCAAACCCTCACTGACCAAACAGGAAGTTATCGCTGTCGGTAAGCGTCTCGGCTCTCTTCAGGCCAATCCCGTGGGGCTACCCAAAGGAATCGACCCCACTAAAATGCGTGCTCCACGCCCCCGCTGACAAAGCGAGACACGTTGATAGAGGAGGGAGCAACCCCGCGGAGGCGGGACTGCCTTCGGTTACTTTTCTACGTTGACAGGCCACGGACTTAGGCGACGATCAATACCGTTCCAGGGATTTTGTCATGGAACGCACGTTGATCGGAGTCCCAGACGATTGCAGGAAGGATGAGGCACAGAAGCAGACTCCGCAGGAACGGACGCCACACCCCTATCCAGCCGCCACGTAATGATACAACTCGGAGGCCAGCAATACGATGTCCAACGCTGCCCCCGATTGTAGGGATAAATACTACCTGAGCCACAAAAAAGATTATGAGGATGGCCAACGAGTTGTAGTTGAAGAAAGCAAGCGCAATTACCGACGAGTACCCCCAATCAATGATGAGAGCCAGGACGCGGCGACCCACACGAGCGATCGAGCCGGAACCCGTACGGGGCATCCCCAAGCGCTCTCCCGGCCACTGGCTCGGGGCAAGGTCACCAAAATTCTGAGAGGCATTCACGGAGTTGGGCACCCGTTCAGTCTACGGGACCGTACCATCCGTAACATGCCGGAAACATTTGGATAACCGTAACGAAACGGCATACCCGTAGCGTAAAAGAGCCTCGACAACCGGTTGGGCACTGAGATTCATCTGGAGTTCGTTCACATGTTTAATGATTCTTCCGAAGTACTGAAGTTCATCAAAGATACCGACGTCAAGTTCGTTGATATCCGATTCACCGACCTACCCGGTGTCCAACAGCACTTTAATATCCCCGCTTCGACCGTTGACGAAGACTTTTTCTCCATTGGACAGCTCTTCGATGGGTCTTCAATTCGCGGCTTTGCTACGATCAACGAGTCCGATATGCAGCTCATCCCGGACGTCTCAACCGCGTACATCGACCCTTTCCGCACCCACCGCACACTCATCATCCTCTTTGATATCTACAACCCACGCACAGGCGAGATCTACTCGAAGGACCCGCGCCAGGTAGCCAAGAAAGCCGAACGCTACCTTGCCTCGACCGGCATCGCTGATACGGCGTTCTTCGCGCCCGAGGCCGAGTTCTACATTTTTGACGATGTGCGCTACGAAACCAATCAGCACTCCAGCTTCTACTCGGTTGACTCCAGTGAGGGAGCGTGGAACTCGGGCCGCATAGAAGAGGGCGGTAACCTCGCCAATAAAACCCCTTACAAAGGCGGATACTTCCCCGTGTCCCCGGTTGACCAGCATGCCGATCTGCGCGACGACATCTGCCTCAAGCTGGAGGGAGTGGGTCTTCAGCTGGAACGGTCACACCATGAGGTTGGCACAGCCGGCCAGGGTGAAATCAACTACAGGTTTGACACTATGGTCTCGTCAGCAGACGACATACTCAAGTTCAAGTACATCGTAAAGAACACTGCCAGCCTGTGGGGGAAAACCGCCACCTTCATGCCGAAACCGCTTTTTGGCGACAACGGCTCAGGGATGCACGTGCACCAGTCACTGTGGAACAACGGCGTACCGCTCTTCTACGACGAGTCTGGCTACGGAGGACTCAGCGATACCGCACGCTGGTACATCGGCGGCCTCCTAAAACACGCGGCTGCCGTACTCGCATTTACCAACCCCACCATCAACTCGTACCGACGTCTGGTGAAAGGATTTGAAGCGCCCGTCAACCTCGTCTACTCGGCAGGAAACCGTTCCGCGGCCATCCGCATCCCGATCACGGGAACCAATCCCAAGGCAAAGCGCATCGAATTTCGTGTTCCGGATGCATCAGGTAACCCCTACCTCGGCTTTGCGGCGCAGCTCATGGCAGGAATTGATGGTATAAAGAACCGCATCGAGCCACACGAGCCTGTTGACAAGGACCTTTATGAGCTTCCCCCCGAGGAAGCAAAAGGTATTCCGCAAATTCCCGGTTCGCTCGAGGAATCACTTGCGGCACTCGAAATGGACCACGACTTCCTTCTGGAGGGCGGGGTATTCACTCCCGAGTTGATCTCCACCTGGATCGAATACAAGCGCGAGCACGAGATCAAGCCGCTCGCACAGCGTCCGCACCCATTCGAGTTTGAACTGTACTACGGCGTATAGACGCTAACCTCTCTAGCGCTGCTGGTACCGAGGTGGGCCGGACATCATGTGCCCGGCCCACCCCCATGAGAACGATGCTATGGCTCACCGTAAAAGTCGCGCTCGAATACAGCCCTGGCCCGTCGAGTCGTAGCCAGATACAGCTGTTCCAGATCCGTCGCCGAACCAGCGGGAAGCCCCACGATGCGGGCAATCCCCTCCAACTGCGCCCGATCAACAGGGAGAACGTCACTAGTCTTATTGAGCCACAGCGTCAAGGCTGACCGAATCTGAGTGGCTAGCACCCAGGACTCGCGCAGCAATAGCGCGTCTTCCTCTGTCACCAATGCGTAAGCTGCAGCTACCTCGAGCGCCTCCAGGGTGGACGTGGTCCGCAACCCAGGAATGTCGTGGGCGTGGACGAGTTGGGTGAGCTGCACAAACCACTCCACATCGCTGAGCGAACCACGGCCCAGTTTCAGGTGGCGGAGCGGATCTGCCCCCTGGGGAAGGCGTTCACTCTCAATCCGAGCTTTGATTCGCCGAATCTCTCTGAGCTCCAGATCGCTCACACCGTCGCGATATCTCACTGAATCAGCCAATTCCATGAAATCGTCGCGCAGAGCGGTATCACCGGCAACGGGCCTCGCTCGCAGGAGCGCCTGGGCTTCCCAGGTGAGTGACCACCGTTCGTAGTAGGCCCGGTAGGAGTCAAGGGAACGAACAACGGGACCATTTTTGCCCTCGGGCCGTAACCCCAAGTCGATGTCAAAGGGCAGGGAAGGGTCTTCGGTCAGCCGTTTAAGCTCGGAGACGATGAACTGCGCAACGGCCTGCCCCGTATCCAGCCCACTATGAGTAGGACGGAAAACATACATCAGGTCAAGATCAGACCCAAATCCCATCTCTGTGCCCCCGTAACGTCCCATCGCAATGACGGCAAACTCAATACCGTCACCGTGGGAGACCGCAGCATGCGAACGGATTGCCCCCAGAAGACCGCGCAGGACCGCCGTGTTAATATCCGATAGCGCTTGCGCTGTATCCCGCGCGGTTGCGACCCCCACCAGGGAGGCAATGGCGGAGCGAAGGATCTCACGCCGCCGGATATGTCGAATGGGCACCGCCGCCGCGTCAATCGAGTCATGCCGCGCAAGAATCGCGTCAATTTCCTCATTTAACACCGAGGTAGGCAGACGACGCAGACGGTTATCACCCTCCAGCCAGGCGACCGACTCCGGCATCTTCTCCATCAACTCACCAATAAATCGCGAGCCAGACAACACCGTCGTGAGTCGCCCTGCCGCCGCGGTTGAGTCGCGTAGAAGCCGAAGATACCACGGTGTTGTGCCCAGAGTATCGCTGATCCGCCGGAAAGCGAGCAGGCCGTAGTCGGGATCTGAGCCCTCCGAAAACCAGTGCAAAAGCACCGGCAAAAGCGCACGCTGAATGGTAGCGCGACGGGACACCCCGGAGGTGAGCACCGCAATATGGCGCAAGGCTCCTCGGGGGTCCAAAAAGCCGATCGCGGCAAGCCGGGCGGCAGCCTGGTCGTTCGTAAGGGTTGTGTCGCCAACAGGAATCGAATCCGCCGAAGCCGCAGCTTCCAGGAGCGGTCGGTAAAAAAGTTTCAGGTGAAGGGATCGCACACTGTACTTTGTACTCTCCCACAGCGCAACCAGCCCCTCGGCAGTTGGAGCCAAACCGGATGCGCGCGCAAGCCAGCGCTGATCATCCGCTGCCGTGGGCATCAGCGCGGTGCGGGCGAGGTGCCGGAGTTGAAGACGATGTTCAAGAAGACGCAGGAGGCGATAGGCCGCGCTGAATTGGGCTGCATCATCCCGTCCGATATAACCGCCCTCCGCAAGAGCGTGGATGGCCGGAAGGGTCCCGCGCTGGCGTACAGTGTCGTCTGCTTGACCGTGTACAAGCTGGAGCAGTTGAACCGTAAACTCGACATCCCGCAGACCACCGGGACCTAGCTTGATCTGATAATTAACATCCTCGCTGGGAATATGCTCCGTGACTCGCTCCCGCATTCGCTGCACGGAACCCACAAAATTCTCGCGCGCCCCACTCGCCCATACAAGCGGCGAGAGGGCGGCAAGATAGTCGGCTCCCAACTCGGAGTCTCCGGCGATGGGGCGAGCCTTGAGAAGCGCCTGGAATTCCCAGCCCTTAGCCCACCGGTCGTAGTAGGCGCGATGCGACGCAAGTGTGCGTACGAGGGCACCATCCTTACCCTCAGGTCGAAGATTGGGGTCTACTTCCCACAGGCCTGGTTCCCGCGAATATTCGTAAATACCACGCATCGTCTCCGCGGCTAGACGGGTCGTGATCAGCAGCGCCCGGTCGGTCGTAACAGTTTCAGCCTCGTCCGGCTCCCCCACAAAGATCACATCGACATCACTCACATAGTTGAGTTCCCGTGCACCCGCCTTGCCCATCGCGATAATTGCGAGCCGGGCGGCAGCCACCTGTTCACGGGGAAAAGTCTGTCCCAACGAAGTCGGGTCGGCCAGAGACGCACGCGCCACAGCCAGAGAGGCCTCGAGCGCTGCACCGGCAAGATCGCTCAGCGCCCGAGCCACCTCGTCAAACGCCCGCGCGGGCTCGGAGCTCTCCAGATCGTAGCAGGCGAGCCTAGCCACGTGACGGCGATAGCGGATGCGGAGGGCGACCCAACCAGGGTCACCGGTCAACCCGGCCACGCCACCCTGCGCCTCAACCGAACCGAGCAGCGAGGCGATGTAATCAGAGCCGGGCAAGGGCGAGACATCTGGATCGGTCAACCACTCCAACTCGCGGGGGTTACGGACAAAAAAGTCGCCGAGGGCTTGGGAGGCACCCAGGAGACGCACGAGGCGCTGAGGCACGGCCAATATTACAGCGGCGGCCTCCTCCGGAGCTCGTTCCAACAGGTCACGAACGCAACGCAGTGAACTGTCGGGGTCTGCACTGGCCGAGAAAAATTCCAGCCAATCGGCCCGCGGCCACAGCTGTGCCGCGTCGAGAGCGGCCAGATCATCACGCGAACGGGTCAGTTCAGAAAAACCGGCCCTGGCCAGCTCGGTCAGTGACGATGTGCGCGCCACGCTATAGCCGCCTATCCTGCCCGATACCCCTGATCATCATCTAGAGGATGCCCAAGTTGTGTTTGAGCTCAAACGGTGTCACCTCGGCGCGATAACCACGCCACTCCTCACGTTTATTGAGGATCGAATAGTTGAATACCTGCTCACCCAGCGTCTCGGCAACCAACTCCGAGTTCTCCATCGCAGCAATCGCATGGTCGAGACTCGCCGGCAGCGGGTTAAATCCGAGCGCGCGACGCTCAGAGTCAGTCAGCTGCCATACGTTATCTTCAGCCTCGGGGGGGAGCTCATAACCTTCCTCTATCCCCTTCATGCCGGCCGCCAGAAGAAGCGAGAATGAAAGATAGGGGTTGGAAGCTGAGTCGATACCCCGATACTCAACACGAACGCTCTGGCCCTTATTCGGTTTATACATGGGAACACGTACGAGTGCGGAACGGTTATTGTGTCCCCAGCACACAAAGCTGGGGGCTTCTCCACCACCCCACAGGCGCTTATACGAATTCACAAACTGATTTGTTACGGCGGTAATCTCGGGCGCATGGGTGAGTAACCCCGCCACAAATTGACGGCCCGTTTTTGACAGACGGTACTGGGCGCCTGGCTCATAAAAAGCGTTCTGGTCACCCTCAAAGAGCGAAAGGTGGGTGTGCATGCCCGAACCGGGCTGGTTAGAGAGAGGTTTGGGCATAAACGTGGCGTACACGCCCTGCTCAATCGCCACCTCCTTCACGACGGTGCGAAAAGTCATGATGTTGTCCGCGGTGGTGAGAGCGTCGGCATAGCGCAGATCAATTTCGTTTTGACCGTGGCCAGCCTCGTGGTGGCTGAACTCGACCGAGATACCCAGGTCTTCAAGCATCCGCACGCTATCGCGACGGAAGTCGTGGGCAGTTCCCCCGGGAACGTTATCAAAATATCCCGCCTTATCGACAGGCTTAGGGCCACTGGGGCCATACTCCGACGATTTCAGGAGGTAAAACTCGATCTCGGGATGCGTATAAAACGTAAATCCCTTATCGGCAGCTTTTTCGAGCGTGCGCTTCAACACGTTGCGTGGATCAGCCACAGCGGGCTGCCCGTCGGGCGTAGTGATATCGCAAAACATCCGGGCCGTGGGATCGATGCTGCCCCGCCAGGGCAAAATTTGAAAGGTTGCAGGATCGGGGAAAGCGAGCAGATCAGACTCAAATGATCGAGTCAGCCCCTCAATCGCGGAACCGTCAAAACCCAGACCCTCACTGAATGCGCCCTCTACCTCGGCCGGCGCGATAGCAACCGATTTGAGCGTTCCCACCACATCCGTGAACCAGAGTCGAACAAATTTGATACCGCGCTCTTCAATCGTGCGTAGAACAAAATCTCGTTGCTTATCCACGAACACACCCTTCTCGTCACTCCCCACCAGATTAGCGCCTGGCCGAGATCAATACGACCAGAAATACCCATGCTGACCACGGACCTCCCTCTGTGCCCGCCAGATGCGAAGCAGCCTTACGGAAGTTAGCTATCGGCCGTATCCTCCGCGGCCCACTTCTCGCTGCGCGCCCGCAGAATATCAAGCGCCCGAGCTGCCTCCTCCTCAGTGCTGAATGGACCGATTCGATCCATGGCAAGCGACTGTGGCCCCTGCTCAACCTGACCCGTCCGCACGTTGTACCAAAACTGATGATCCGGGTTTTCAGACATTGCATCCTCCAATTTGGCCTAGCCGCAATCCGGTCATCGGGCGAGCACAGAAGAGGCAGAGCCCCTTTAGGATAGAACCTATGCCCAAGGACACCAACGGTCACCTCATCCCCGGCGCAATCAGCCCCGAGCGGAAAGTACCACACTCGATCAGGCGGCCCCCGTACATAGGGCGACCCAAACCCCCGGAATATAAGGGTGATAACACCTACAATTCCGAGCAGATCGAGAAAATCCGTGCCGCTGGCACAATCGCCGCACAGGCGATTCGTAGAGTAGGCGAAGCAATCGTCCCGGGGGTCACAACCGAAGAACTGGATGCGATCGGTCACGAATTCCTGGTCTCAAAAGGAGCCTACCCCTCTACACTCGGGTACCGCGGCTATCCTAAGTCGCTGTGCAGCTCGGTCAATGAGGTGATCTGCCACGGCATCCCGGATGACACCGTGCTTGAAAATGGCGATATTGTCAATATCGACATCACCGCTTACCGTGACGGATTCCACGGTGACACAAACCACACCTTCCGCGTCGGCAGCGTTACGACGGAGATCGATCAGCTTATCGACCGCACGGCTGAGGCATTGCGTAGGGGAATCAAGGCCGTCGCCCCCGGCCGCCAGGTGAATGTTATCGGCCGAGCCATTGAGTCGTACGCCAAGCGTTTTGGATACGGTGTGGTACGCGACTTCACCGGCCACGGCGTGGGCGAAGCATTCCACAGCGGCTTAATCATCCCCCACTATGACTCAGCACCGCAGTTTAGCGATGTCATTGTACCCGGCATGGTTTTTACGATTGAGCCCATGCTCACCCTTGGCACGCACGAGTGGGACATGTGGGCCGACGATTGGACCGTCACGACACGCGACAAGAGCATTACCGCCCAGTTTGAGCACACCCTGGTCGTGACCGAGACCGGAGCCGAAATCCTCACCCTTCCGTAGTCATCAATTAATTCAATCAATAAGGCATCGCACATGATAAAGACACAGTACGCGGTAGGCGTAGACATCGGCGGCACCGGAATCAAGGGTGCCGTCGTTGATCTTGCCACGGGAGAACTCGTCAGTGACCGAGTCAAAATCCCGACCCCCGAGGGAGGTGAGCCCGAGGCAATCGCACAGACGGTAGTAGATATCGTTACGCAGCTTCCCAATATCGATGAAACGACTCCCGTGGGCGTGTGCTTTCCCGCCATCGTAAAGAAGGGTATCACCCGCTCCGCCGCAAACGTCTCCACACGATGGATCGGGCTTGCAGCCGAGAAACTATTCGAGGCAGCCCTGGGGCGCCCCATCCACTTCACTAATGACGCAGATGCTGCCGGATATGCAGAGGTCCGGTTTGGCGCTGCCAACAACCACCAGGGCTCAGTGCTTGTCACTACCCTGGGCACGGGAATTGGTACCGCGCTCATCTACAAGGGGGTGCTGGTTCCTAACCTGGAGCTAGGGCATATGAAGTACCGCGGCGACTCATTTGAAAAGTATGCGGCCAACTCGATTCGTGAGCGCGAAGAACTGTCCTACTCAGACTGGGCAGCGCGCCTGCAGATCTTCTATAACGAGTTAGAATTTCTCTTCTCCCCTGACCTCTTTATCGTGGGCGGCGGCGTCTCGAAAAGCCACGAGAAGTTCTTGCCGCTGTTGAACCTTAACACTCCGATTGTGCCGGCTACGCTGCGCAATAACGCCGGAATTCTGGGAGCGGCCGTCCTCGCAGTATCATAGCGCGACCGGATGGGGTGAATGGGCCGACTATTACGCCGGGTTCTGTCCACGCGTATGCGATGGACGGCCATCTATCTGGGGGCCACGTTACCGCAACCCTCTAGCGGTCTACCCGAAAACTCAGCGGGCCGCCTCAACGTTTTCTGTCTGACCTTGCTCCGGACGAGGTTTACCTAGCCGACCGTGTTACCACGACCGCTGGTGGTCTCTTACACCACCGTTTCAGCCTTACCCCCGGCCGAAGCCAGGGGCGGTTTGCTCTCTGTTGCACTTTCTCGCGGGTTACCCCGGGTGGGTGTTACCCACCGTCCTGCCCTGTGGAGCCCGGACGTTCCTCGACACCTGTAGATGCCGCGACCGTCTTGTCGACCCATTCACATCCCTCATCTTACTGCCCCGAACGACGGAACCGATGACAGTTGGGTTAGAGACCAGATTCGTCGGTACGTACCAGAATGCATCCACTATCTTTGCAGAAGAGAATCTCGTCAGGCCTCGCCTGGCGAATACCTGATAGGTCGGCCTCGGTCAGCGCCATGTTACTACCCTCTGACACGCCGTTGCGCAGCATCGCCGCGCCCAAGCCATAGCGCTGACGGGTCTCCTCGTATAGCGCTAGCAGATCGGAATCAATGTCGCGAACGACCTCATCGCGTTCAACCTGTGCGGCTGCCCGTTGCTCAGCGATCACTGCCATCTCGGCAGCAATCTTGTGCTCCAGTTCGGCACGTTGCGCGGCGAGATCATTGTAGAGGTTCTCAGCAGCACGGAACGCGGCATCCTCAACTTCCAAGCGCTCCATCACGACAAGCGTGACCTCCTCCAACTCCGCTGCGCGGCGCATGAGGGTAGCCAACTCAGACTCCAGGGTGACGGCCTCCTTGGCAGAGGTACTCGTAGAGAGACGCGCACTGTCGCGATCCGCCCGGGCTCGCACAGTAGCTACGTCATCCTCCAACCGGGTAATCTCTGCTTGACTCAGTTCAACAACTGATCGGGTGCGGTGCAGGGCCTCGCGTGCAGCGGCGTAGCCATCTGCCAGCGCCGCCAACTGCTGCCGCTCGGGCAAGGTACGACCTTTGTGCGCCGCACGACCCATCCGGGTGTCAATCGCCTGCACATCGAGCAGCCGTCGCTGTTGCTCCGGGGAAGCTTTCACGTGATTGTCCTACCTTCGTTTGACGTCGTTACCGGGTCCTAAGCCTACTGAACAATAGTAAAGTCCCAGACATCCGTCCGGGTGTCACTCACGACAAACTCGATGTGGGGGAGGCGGGCTCTTAGAGTCTCCGCCGCGACATCTAACCAGAGCCATTCGCTAGCCCAGTGCGACACGTCGATGAGAGCGGGACCGCCCCCACAAAGAGCCTGTTCGCGCGACTCTGAGGCAGGGTGGTGTCGCAGGTCAGACGTGAGATAGACATCGGCCGCACGTACGACCGGACTCGAAAGCAGACTATCACCAGCCCCACCACACAGAGCCACCGTGGAAACAGCCCGGTGATAGTCACCAGACACTCGGATGCCACTCGCCGTCGCTGGCATAATTCTCGCCACTCGTCGGGCAAAATCACCCAGAGTCTGAATCTCCGGCAGTCGGCCGATGCGACCGATTCCCCCGCAAGGATCAGCTCCCGGATCAATTGGCACACTATCAACCAGACCAAGAAGATCAGCGATGCGCGCCGACACGCCATCTGCCGGACGATCCGCGTTGGTATGGGCGGCAATCAGTGCACACCCCCCGCGGATAAGGTCAGCGAGCAGCGCCCCCTTGTACTCGTTCTCTCCCACGCTCGTGACACCACGCAGAAGAAGCGGGTGGTGGACCAATAGAAGGTCAGCATCCCTCCCTATCGCCTCATCTACCGTGGCTCGGACCGCGTCAACGGCAAGGAGTACGCGGCGCACGTGATGCGCAGGGTTACCCGATACGAGGCCTACACGATCCCAGTCTTCCGCTGCCGCCTCGGGCCAAAGCGAGTCGATGAGACGATGCACGTCGCCCAGGGTGCTATCGACTTCGACAGCGGAGTTAGTGAACGAGTTTTCAGTCATACCGTTGAGGATATCGTCATCGAATGCGCAGGACAGCCTCGCCCGGGGACACGGCCCCGTCTCATCACGCGCCGTTTATCGGCGCATAATTTTACGCGCCAGCCAGTTGCCAAAGAACTGTACGACCTGAACCAGCACAATAATGATCAGCACGGCGGCCCAGGTGACAAGCGGGTTGAACTGGCGATAGCCATAAAGCAGGGCAAACGTGCCGAGACCACCACCACCAACGTATCCCGCCACCGCCGACATGTCCACGAGCGCCACAAAGATGAAGGTATATCCAAGGACAAGCGGGCCCAGCGCCTCCGGAAGCACGATCTGGAAAAGGATTCGCAGTGGACTCGCTCCCACGGAGCGGGCCGCCTCGATAACTCCGGGCTGCACCGTCAGAAGATTTTGCTCAACGATTCGCGCAATAGCAAACGATGCCGCGAGCGATAGTGTAAAGATAATCGCCGGATTACCAATTCCAGTACCCACAACGAGCCGCGCCAGAGGCTGAGCTGCCGCGAGAAAGATAATGAAGGGGATGGGTCGGAAAACGTTCACAATCACGTTGAGAGTGGTGAAAACGGATCGATTGCCCATGATGCCACCTGGACGCGAGGAATAAAGACCCAGACCAATAGCCAGGCCGCCAATACCACCGAAGAGCAGTGTCAGGGCAACAATAACAAGGGTCTCCCCCGCGGCCTGCCACATCTGGGGTTGGAGGTCAATCAAGACGTCCATTAGGCAACCTCCTCCACGTTGGCGAAGCGGGAGACCGCATCAATAGCCGCCCGTACATTGTCGCTGGTTCCGCGGAGGGCGAAGGTGAGAGTACCGAAGGTTTTGCCCTGAATATTGTCAATTCCCCCGTGAATCAACTCAAACTCCACCTCTCGCTGAATAAGGTGACGAATCACTTCAGACTGGCTCGCGTCGGTATCGTTCACGGCCACACTGATAATGGTGCCGGGATGCCGCTCCACAAGCGCAGCCAACTCTTTATCCCGCGGTGCACTGTTGACAACGGTATTCACGAAGCGCTTGCTCGCGGCAGTCTGGGGGTGGGAAAACACTTCAAAGACGGGACCGCTCTCAATAATGCGCCCAGCTTCCATCACGGCGACATGGTTGGCAATACGCTTGATAACCTCCATCTCGTGCGTGATCACAATAATCGTTACGCCGTACTCGCGATTAACTCGCTGTAGCAACGTCAGAACCTCATCGGTGGTCTCAGGATCGAGCGCACTTGTCGCCTCGTCGGCAAGCAGGATACCGGGGCTCGTCGCCAGGGCCCGGGCTATCCCCACTCGCTGCTTCTGCCCGCCGGACAGCTCATCCGGATAACTGTGCGCTTTGTCCGCCAAACCCACAAAATGCAGCAGTTCGGAGATGCGAGCCGTTTGCTTCTCCCGGCTCACACCGGCCACCGTGAGCGGGTAGGCAATGTTCCCCCATACCGTTTTGGCCGAAAACAGGTTGAACTGTTGGAAGATCATCCCAATGCCAAGGCGCACACGGCGCAACTCAGACTCACGCAACCCCACCAGTTCAGTACCATCGACCACGATGGAGCCTCCGCTGGCCGTCTCAAGCGCGTTAACCAGCCGGACCAGAGTGCTTTTTCCTGCCCCCGAATATCCGATGATGCCAAATATGTCGCCCTTGTTAACGGTCAAATCAATACCGTCGAGGGCCACGACTTCGGATTGCCCACGCTGCCGTGGCGGGTAGACCTTATTCACTCCTGTCATGGAGATGATACTCATTCGTGTCCTTCGTGTTACAGCAGAATGCCGGGTACCGACAGCCTATTCTGTCAGCACCCGGCACCCTCAGGTCTACTTACTCGCCGCGTAATCCTTCTCAGTCTGCGCGAGCGACTTATTCAACTGGTCAACCGGAGTCTGCACAAAGACAGCCGTCCCGCCCGCATTCTTCTGCACCGCGTCTAACACGGGCTGCGAGGTCTGGTAGATGTCAACCAGTTTGCGGTAGGTCTCGTTGTCCTTGTCCTCTGCACGAGTCACGAAAATATTAATGTAGGGCAACGCGCTCTCGTCTTCGGGATCGTCCTGGAAGATCACGTCATCCGCCGTGAGGCCAGCGTCCTCAACGTAGTCGTTGTTGATAATGGCGGCATCGACATCGGGCAGCGAGGTGGCCGTGAACGCAGCACCCAGGGCTTTGACGGTGACTCTCGACTTATCAGTCTCAACATCGGCCAGGGTAGAGAAGGGGCTACCGCCATTCTTCAGCGAGATCACGTCGGCTGCCTGCAGTACGAGCAGCGCGCGAGCCTGGTTACTCGGGTCATCCGGGACTGATACCACGCCGCCCTCGGGGATATCCTTCACATCGTCATACTTCGTGGAGTACAAGCCCAACGGGTAGATAGCACTCGAGCCGATGATGGTAAGGTCATCGTCTGAATCCACGTTGTACTGTGCCAGGTAGATGATGTGTTGGAACATATTGAGGTCGATCTCGCCTTCGGAGACGGCCGGGTTGGGCTGGGTATACTCCTGAAAGTCCACGACCTCAACGTCAATACCCTCCTTAGCAGCTTCCTCGATAAAGATCTTCCACTGAGAGTCGCTTGCACCCACCACACCGAGGCGCACAGTTTCCTTGTTACCACCCAGATTGATGACAATGAGGATGGCCGCGACGATCACCACAACCGCGATGATTGCGCCCACGATAAAACCGGTCTTCTTCTTGGCGGGTGGGGCAGGGATCAGCTTATCCCCGGCGCTGGCTGTGTCTGACATGGTGATGCATTCCTCAATATTCTTCTGGACAATACAAGCAGAATCTACCGCTGCTGGATGCAGCACGCAGCTCTCACAAAGTTTTCAGTACCCACTGTGGATTGTCAGACAGGCTACACGCAAATCCTGAGTCGAAAGATGACGCTTCGTGACGCTGCCCGGGCAACACACGTGCGCCACGCCCCGGCCATTCTGCGTGGCGGGTTGGCTCTGGTGCATACGAAGGGTAGCGTTGAAGAGGGGGCAGTGCAGCCACCAGGGCTGCCATTTCATACCGCCACATGGAAGGTACACACATCATGACCCAGCGAATCATTATTGGCATCGATGGATCAGAACCGAGTCGGGCAGCGCTCGTCTGGGGAATGAACCGCGCACATCGTGAAGGAGCGAGTGTCCACCTGGTCCATGTGGTCGATGACTCGTTCCTCTCCGAAAGCCCCGTGTTTGTCGGCGAGGCTCGCACCGCCGCGGAGAGGATCGCCGCGGAAGAGAAAAGCGTCGCCGAGGCGCTGGGGTTGGACGTTCCGATCACTACTGAGGTCGTCATCGGAAACCCGGCTCGCGAGATTGAGCGGCTCTCCACCGAGGCCTCGCTCATTGTCCTGGGAACCCACAAGGGAGCAAAGGTACCCGCTGCCCTCTTCGGTACACGCGGAATCAAGATTGCTGCCGTCTCTCACTCGCCCGTTGCCATCATCCCCCTCAACGATGAGGCTAAGCGATCAGGGGTTGTCGTGGGCGTTGATACCTCTGAGGCGAGCGAGCGAGCCGTTCAGTACGCTGCGGCAGAGGCCGACCGAACCGGTCAACCGCTCATTGCCGTCTATGCCTGGACTCCCCCGGTGACCCCCGGACTCGAGTATCTGTGGAGTGAACAGCTGCTGACAAGTCAGAATGAGACTGCGGAGGAGGCAATGGCAATTGCTCTGGCGGGGCTCTCAGAGCGCTATCCAGACCTCGTGATCACCAAGAAGATTGTGCAGTCTCCTCCAATCGCTGCGCTCGTAGCCGAAGGAAAAAACGCCCAGCTACTCGTTGTTGGCAACCGAGGTCGGTCGGGCCTTACCCGGCTCCTGCTCGGCTCCGTGAGCCACGGCGTGCTCAACAACATCTCGTGCCCTACCCTGGTCGCCCGCACCGAGTAGCGCGAGTACCTTATGGGCTGTCCTCTTTCTCAGCGCAGAGAGGGCAGCCCTCTTTTTCTCTATTCAGTCAGTGCATTCCCTAAGAATGAGTTGGCGCAATCTTAAGGCCCGCCAAAGAGGAGATACCCCAGCCAATCCAGGCGATGAGCATCATCGCGGCGGGAAAGGATGCACAGGAGGCGATGGGCCCGGCATCCCGAATCTCGGCGCTCAGGCTGGGGCGAGATTCAGCATTCGAGTCACCGCGAATCTGGTGGCTAAAAATATCGGTCACCAGGTGCGTGATGCACGTCAAGACTCCCATTCCGATCACAAAGATTGTGGAGTGACCGCTCTCGATCACCTCAGGCGTTCACCCTGCATCGTCCCATCCCGCTTTCTTTCGGTCCCGACATATCAGCCCGGCTGCTCCTGTGGCGAACTTTCTAAACGACGCGGATACTGACCCTCGAGGCTTGACAACATACTGATTTCCGCAAACGTCTCGCCGAAATTTACCGACCAAGGCGAGCCAGAACGAAAGAGACGATGCTCGCAGCAAGGCCACGAGCATCGTCTCTTGGGTGGGCCCTACCGGGATCGAACCGATGACATCCACGGTGTAAACGTGGCGCTCTACCAGCTGAGCTAAAGGCCCCCTGCCCGCCAAAGCGAACTTGTTAATAATACAGATGAACAGGGAAAAAGCTAAACTCAATCAACCAAGAGCCTTCTTGCTCAATTAAAACCCAGATCAGAAGCTATAAAATTTTTCACCCTCATTCGGTTTGGTCGCGCACGCATCCACACAATAACCTGACCTCATTGGCACCACTGCCAAACTATCGAATTGGCACGCCCACGACGGGGGACATAGCCGTTCGTCGCCACTCGATAGAACAGCCAACGATCAGGATACAAAAGTGCGTTCAACACTCTTTAATACGGAACACAATGAGGTTCAAAACGACGAACTGATGTCGCTGCAGAACAGCTATCTGCTGCGCTCTCGCATCACCCCAGGCAACGAACTCATCACCCGCAAGGGCGCGATGGTCGCTTACCAAGGCAATATCGAATTCAAACACGAGGGATCCAGGAGCGCAGGTCAGCTCCTCCGCAAGATGGCCTCATCAGATGATCAGCCGCTCATGCGGGTCTTCGGCAATGGTGATGTCTTTTTTGCACACTACCAAGCCCACATCCACCTCATGCAGTTAGAGGGCGAGGCTATCACGATCAACGGCAGCAACCTGCTCGCCTTCCAGGCATCACTCGGATACGACATTAATCGCGTCAAGGGTGCCGGAATGCTCGCGGGCGGCATGTGGAACACGACCGTGCACGGTGCCGGTGTCATGGCGATTGCCACACAGGGCACCCCGCTCATTTTGGACTGCTCCCAGCAGCCAACTTTCACCGATATCAACGCCACGGTGGCATGGTCCGCCAACCTACAACCCACGATCAAGAGCAGTATGAGCGCGGGGGCACTCATCGGCCGTGGGTCAGGAGAAGCGTTCCAGTATGCGTTCCACGGCCCGGGGTGGGTGATTGTTCAGCCATCAGAGTTCTCGGGTGGGGTGACGGTCTAAGGACCAAGAACCGCCTCGCGGATGCGGCACCCAGGCGGGGTGCCGCATCCTTTATGGGTCACATCTGGACGGCCAATCGCACCCTAGGCAACGACGAGATCGAGAGTTTCCAGCGCATCCTTATACGCCTGGATGTCGCGCGCCTCACCCGGTGCCGTAATAAAGCTGGCCTGGATAATACCCTCCGAGTCAATGATGAAAGTTGCGCGGTTCGCAAACCCTTTATCCTCGAGGAAAACGCCGTATTCTTTAGCGAGCTGACCGTGTGGCCAGAAGTCGGCAAGTAGGCTGAAATCGAAGCCTTGGTCGTCAGCCCAGGCCCGCAGCGTATGTTTTGAGTCAACGGACACGCCCAAGAGCTCAACGCGTTTATCGCGGAACAGCCCAATGTTCTCCTGTAAGGCGCACAGCTCCCCCTGACAGGTTCCCGAAAAGGCCAGGGGGAAGAAGACGATCGCCACGGCTTTCTTGCCGTGAAAATCGCTCAGTCGAACTCGCTCACCAAATTGATTAGCAAGCTCAAAGTCGGGGGCAAACGTCTCGTTTTCGAGAGCCATCGTGACGCATTCCTTTCAGGGCTGTTCCCCGTGGCAGGAGCATGACCCGGAGACACATACTAGTCCTGCAGAAGACTTCCACCAAGAGCGACAGCTTAAGCATCTTTTGTGGGTAGGGTTGAAACAACTATCATCGTGGCGATCTACAAAAACGCCATTTCTTCGGATGACAAACCTCCATGCCGAAGACCGTAGCGAACAGAAAGAGCTCAGGGTGGCTGTACACAACCAAGACCCATATTCGGTACACAATAGCGACGCAGACCCGCAGGAGACCGCAGAGTGGACTCAGTCTCTCGATGCGCTCGTGCAGGCCAACGGCCCAGGGAGAGCTCGCGAGATCATGTTGAGTCTGCTCCAGCGCTCGCGGGAGTTGCACCTTAACGTACCTCAGGTACCCACTACCGATTACATCAACACCATCGCTTCCTCCAATGAGCCAGCTTTCCCCGGCGATGAGGAAATCGAGCGCAAATACCGCTCGTGGATTCGTTGGAACGCCGCGATGCTCGTTCACCGCGCCCAGCGCCCGGGGATCGGCGTTGGTGGCCACATCTCCACCTACGCTTCCTCGGCGGCACTTTACGAAGTTGGGTTTAACCACTTTTTCCGTGGCCAGGATCACCCGGGCGGTGGAGACCAGATCTTCATCCAGGGACACGCCTCCCCCGGCATCTACTCGCGCGCGTTCCTCGAGGGTCGCCTAAGCGCAGACCGCCTTGATGGATTTCGCCAGGAGAAGTCACACGCGGGCGGTGGCATCCCGTCATACCCGCACCCTCGGCTGATGCCTGACTTCTGGCAATTTCCCACGGTCTCCATGGGTCTCGGCCCCATCAACGCCATTTACCAGGCCCAGCTCAACCGATACCTCACCAATCGGGGTATCAAGGATGCCTCCGATCAGCAGGTCTGGGCTTTTCTCGGGGACGGTGAGTTGGATGAGGTCGAGAGCCGCGGCCAGTTGCAGGTGGCAGCCAATGACCGCCTCGACAACCTCAACTTTGTCATCAACTGCAATCTACAGCGCCTCGATGGACCCGTTCGCGGAAACGGAAAAATCATCCAAGAACTTGAAAGCTTCTTCCGCGGCGCTGGGTGGAATGTTATCAAGGTGGTTTGGGGCCGCGAGTGGGATGATCTCCTCGAACGTGACACTGACGGCGCGTTATTGAACCTCATGAATGTCACACCCGATGGCGATTTCCAGACGTATAAGGCCGAGAGCGGAGCCTTCGTGCGTGAAAACTTTTTTGGCCGTGACGAGCGCGCGCTCAAGCTGGTGGAGAACTACACAGATGACCAGGTCTGGGGTCTGCGCCGCGGTGGACACGACTACCGCAAGGTGTATGCAGCGTTCAAGGCGGCTCAGGAGCACACCGGCCAGCCCACCGTGATACTAGCCCACACCATCAAGGGCTATGGCCTCGGTCCCCACTTCGAGGGCCGTAACGCCACACACCAGATGAAAAAGATGACGCTGAACGATCTGAAATTGTTCCGCGACACGATGCACATCCCGATCTCGGATGCCACGCTCGAAGAAAACCCGTATCTACCGCCATATTTTCACCCCGGCGACAATGACCCCGCTATCGAGTACATCCACGAGCGTCGCCGCGAGCTTGGCGGATACCTCCCAGAACGCCGTGTCAGACATGTGCCGGTGACGGTCCCGCCCGAGTCAGCTTATGCGGTTGCAAAGAAGGGCTCTGGCAAGCAGGAAGCCGCCACGACGATGGCCTTTGTCCGTCTCCTCAAAGATCTGATGCGCGACAAGGAGTTTGGCCACCGCATTGTGCCCGTGATCCCAGACGAAGCGCGCACCTTCGGAATGGACGCTTACTTCCCCACCTCAAAGATTTACAACCCGAACGGGCAACACTACACCTCCGTTGACCGGGAGCTTTTGCTGGCGTACAAGGAAAGCCCCCAGGGCGTCCTGCTGCATGTAGGCATTAACGAGGCCGGCGCGGCAGCAGCGTATACCGCAGTGGGCACTTCCTATTCCACACAGGGCGAGCCGCTCATCCCCGTCTACATCTTCTACTCGATGTTTGGCTTCCAACGCACGGGCGACGCCCTCTGGGCTGCCGGGGACCAGATG
The DNA here is from genome assembly GCF_006716695.1 of Klugiella xanthotipulae. GTDB lineage: Bacteria > Actinomycetota > Actinomycetes > Actinomycetales > Microbacteriaceae > Klugiella > Klugiella xanthotipulae. The sequence continues at coordinate 142,101 of NZ_VFPN01000003.1, read as the reverse complement.
GCTCGGGGCTTCCTCATCGGAGCCACCGCAGGGCGCACCACGCTGACGGGCGAGGGTCTGCAGCATGCCGACGGGCACTCATTAGTCCTCTCGGCCACCAACCCGTCGGTGATCTCCTACGATCCCGCCTACGGCTATGAGATCGGACAGATTGTCCGTTCGGGACTCGACCGGATGTACGGCGGCACGCACCCGAACCCCAACGTGTCCTACTACCTCACGGTGTATAACGAGCCCTTTATACAGCCAGCCGAACCAGAAAACGTGGATGTTGATGGCATCGTTCGCGGTATCTACAAGCTGAAGGACGGCTCAATCAACGGGCCCAAAGCACAACTGTTCGCGTCAGGAGTTGCTGTGCCCTGGATCATTGAAGCCCAGGAACTCTTGGCCGATGAGTGGGGCGTTTCCGCCGATGTGTGGAGCGTTACGAGCTGGTCAGAGCTACGCCGCGATGGCTTAGCCGCCGATGAGCATAACTTCCTCTACCCGGACGACGACTCCCGCGTTCCCTACGTTACGCAGAGACTCGCCGAATCTCGGGGGCCGGTGATCGCTGTCACTGACTTCAGTCATTCCGTTCCCGACCAGATCCGTCAATTTGTACCGGGTGACTACGCCACGCTCGGTGCCGACGATTTTGGATTCTCGGATACCCGCGCAGCCGCACGCCGTCACTTCAAGATTGACGTGCACTCCGTTGTTGTCCGCACGCTGCAGCGCCTCGCGCTCAGTGGTGATGTCCCGGCCAGTGCTCCCCGTGAGGCCATCGAGCGTTACCGTCTCCACGATGTTAACGCTGGCACCACCGGGAACACTGGTGGCGAGAGCTAGCCCTCTCACTGACCGTGTCCCGAACCAAAGAGCAGGCGCTGGCCTGGCTGCGAACCATCTCCGGTGAGCTAGCCACTACCACGCTCAAACAACTGGAAGATACGCTCCCCTGGTACAGGGAGATGCCACCAAGCCGACGGTCTGCCGTCGGCTTGGTGGCCCAGGCCGGCATCACCTCCTTCATTGCGTGGTATGACGACCCCAAGGCCACACCCTGGATTGCCTCAGACGTGTTTGGTGTTGCCCCGCGGGAGCTTCTGCGCTCCATTAGCCTGCAACAAACACTTCAGTTGATTCGTGTGGTTGTCGAGGTCGTCGAGAACAGGGTCAAGAGCGATAATGCTTCTCTGCGAGAGGCCATCCTGCTCTACTCGCGTGAAATCGCTTTTGCAGCAGCCGATGTATACGCCCGTGCGGCCGAGGCACGTGGGCTCTGGGACGCCCGTCTCGAAGCACTCGTGGTTGACTCCATTCTCACGGGGGACTCCGATGACGAGCTACAGAGCCGGATCGCAGCCCTCGGCTGGCACGGTCATGGCGAGGCATGTGTCCTCGTCGGCACCAGCACGTCATCTGTTGATGTTGACCAGATTCGCCGCACCGCCCGGCACCTCGGCGCGGATGTTCTTATCGGCTTGCAGGGAAATCGCCTCGTGCTCGTGATCGGACGCGCGGAGCCGGTCCAAACCGGCGGCGGCCCTCCTGAGTCACCGCTCAGTTTCATGGATATTGCCAGTAATCTTGAGTTTGGGTTTGGCGAGGGCCATCTGGTCCTGGGACATCCCGTTGACAGCCTGGTGGACGCCTCCAAGAGCGCCAGAGCCGCCCTAGCAGGCGTTGCGGTGGCTCGCGCTTGGCGCAACGCACCACGGCCGGTTTTGGCAGACGATCTCCTTCCTGAGCGCGCCCTCGCAGGCGATGGTATGGCAAGGCGCACCCTCATTGAGCGCATCTACGAGCCGCTCCAGACCCATTCACCAGAACTGCTCACTACCCTGTGGTGCTACCTCGACAACGGACGCTCACTCGAAGCGACCGCCCGCGAGCTCTTCGTGCACCCGAATACCGTGCGTTACCGTCTCAAACGGGTATCCGAGGTTATCGGCTGGGACGCGACGGGTGCCCGCGAGGCCCTCATACTACAGAGCGCCCTAATCGTGGGCTCAATCGCGGCAGGCAATCAGCGTGGCCGCAACGCCGAGTCCTCAAAACTATAATCATTCTACAAAGGATCTACGTTTTCTTAGTGAGTTATATCCAGCATTGGGATATGACTTCTGACAGACTATTCGAGTGATAATTGTTGCCTGCCCTGGACAGGGCTCACAGACCCCCGGATTTCTCACCCCCTGGCTGGAGGTACCCGAGTACCGCACACACTTGGAGCAACTCTCCGAGTTCGCTGGAATGGACCTAGTCGCCCACGGTACTACGAGCAACGCAGACACCATCCGCGACACCGCAGTAGCACAGCCCCTCATCGTTGCGGCAAGCCTCCTCGCCTGGCAAGCGCTCAGCGCCTCAGCTGACACCCGTTCAGTGTCGTTGGCAGGCCACTCCGTCGGCGAGTTCGCCGCGGCCTCTGCAGCGGGCGTGCTCACACCGGCCGATGCCCTCTCCCTCGTCCGTGTGCGCGGTGAGGCGATGGCGGATGCGGCCGCATCCGAACCCACCGGCATGGTCGCCGTTGTCGGTGGCTCCGAATCTGATGTTCTTGAGGCGATTGCCCAGGCTGATCTTGAACCGGCCAACATGAATGGAGCCGGTCAGATCGTGGCAGCCGGATCATCCGCTAGTCTGGCCCTGCTGGCAGAGAATGCCCCCCGCGGATCCCGAGTGATCGCCCTTCAGGTCGCCGGTGCATTCCACACCCGCTACATGCTGCCCGCGGTTGAGACGCTGCGCGCCGCCGCCGCTTCGGTCGCCGCCACCGATCCAACCCACACGCTGTGGACAAACCGCGACGGCACAACCATCACGAGCGGGATTGTCTACCGCGACCTACTCGTGGGGCAGGTTTCCTCCCCCGTGCGGTGGGACCTCTGTATGGCGGCTTTTCAGGCGGCTGGTATCACCGGGTTGATCGAACTCGCCCCCGCCGGTGCCCTGACCGGAATCGCTAAGCGCGGTCTACGCGGCATACCCACCGTTGCCGTTAAAACGCCGGAGGATCTCGCGGCTGCTGTGGAGCTTCTCTCGTCCGAATTACCCGATGCTTAACTCACGAACGACGACGACCAGTTCACATCCTAAAAGGAGAAACATCCATGGTTCAGCTTAATCAGAGCGTTGGGACCGAGTTCACCCGCATCCTCTCGGTGGGAGCCGCCCGTGGCTCGATCTCGGTGACCAATGATGACATTATTGGCCCGATTAACTCCTCCGACGAGTGGATTCGTCAGCGCACCGGTATTATCGAACGCAAGCGCGCCACGGCAGACGTGCGCGCCGCTGATCTGGCGACCGAAGCCGCCCGTGAAGCTATTCAACGGGCGGGCCTAACCGGTGCCGATATTGACGCCGTCCTCATCTCTACGATCAGCAACGCCGTGCAGACGCCCTCGATGGCCAGTCTCGTAGCTGACCGCGTCGGCGCAACACCCGCCGCGGCCTACGACATATCGGCCGCCTGTGCCGGGTACGCCTACGGCGTTGCGCAGGCGGACTCGTTCATCCGCAGCGGCCTTGCCACCCACGTTCTGGTTATTGGAGCAGAGAAACTCTCTGACTTTATCGACCCCACCGACCGCACGATCTCGTTCCTTCTGGGTGACGGAGCAGGGGCCGTTGTTGTCGGCCCCAGTGACCACGCGGGCATTTCACAGACGGTGTGGGGCTCAGATGGCAGCAAATGGGATGCCGTGGGCATGAATGCTCCCCTCACCGACTTCCGCGACGGTAAGTCCGAGTGGCCCACCATGCGCCAGGACGGCCAGACGGTCTTCCGCTGGGCCGTGTGGGAAATGGCCAAAGTTGCTCAGAAAGCGATGAAGGATGCCGGCGTCACAGCCGAGGACCTCGCCGCCTTTATCCCCCACCAAGCCAATATGCGCATTGTGGACGAGTTCGCCAAGCAGCTCAAGCTACCAAACAGCGTCGCGATTGCCCGGGATATTGAGACGACGGGGAACACCTCGGCGGCCTCCATTCCCCTCGCCATGCACAGGTTGCTGGAAGAGCAACCGGAACTCTCGGGGGGTCTCGCACTCCAGATTGGCTTCGGTGCCGGACTTGTTTACGGCGCGCAGGTAGTTGAACTTCCGTAAACCCCGCTCTTCCTTACTAAACTTACATTCGGTCACAACGACACTCAAGGAGAAAACAATGGCACTGTCCACAGAAGAAGTACTCGCCGGCCTGGCCGAACTCGTGAACGACGAGACGGGAATCTCGGCTGACGCCGTGGCGATGGAGAAGTCGTTCACCGACGACCTCGACATCGACTCAATCTCGATGATGACCATTGTCGTCAACGCGGAGGAGAAGTTCGACGTGAAGATCCCTGACGACGAGGTCAAGAACCTCAAAACTGTCGGCGACGCCGTCACGTTTATCGTCAAAGCGCAAGCGTAAGGCCCCTCCAGCGGGTTGGGATTCCACGGACTCCCAACCCGCTGAATACTTTTCATCTCTCTCAGGAAGTTGTTTAGACCCATGAAAATTGTTGTAACCGGCTTGGGCGCGACCACTCCACTCGGTGGAACCATACGGGAATCCTGGACCGCCCTGCTCGCCGGCGAATCCGGTGCGAGCACCCTTCTTCAGGAGTGGGTCGCTCAGAACGACCTCCCCATCACTTTTGCCGCTCAGGCCAAGGTTCCTGCCCACGACGTGCTCCCCCGTGTCCAGACCAAACGTCTTGACCCCTCCAGCCAATTTGCCCTGATCGCAGCCCGGGAGGCCTGGGCGGATGCGGGTTCTCCCGAGGTCGAACCCGAGCGTCTCGGGGTCGATTGGGCAACGGGTATCGGCGGGGTCTGGACCCTCCTGGATGCGTGGGATACGTTGCGTGAGCGCGGCCCACGCCGCGTCCTCCCGATGACCGTCCCGATGCTCATGCCCAACGGCCCCGCCGCCGCAATCGGCATGGATCTGCACGCCCGCGCAGGCAGCCGCACCGTTGTGTCGGCCTGCGCGTCAAGCACCGAGTCCATCGCAAACGCCTACGAACACATTAGGTCTGGTCTCGCGGATGTTGTTATTGCTGGCGGATCTGAAGCCGCCATCCACCCTCTGCCAATCGCCTCATTTGCAGCCATGCAGGCGCTCTCCAAGCGCAACGATGACCCAGCGCACGCCTCGCGCCCCTACGACCTCAGCCGGGACGGCTTTGTGCTCGGCGAAGGCGGGGCAGCTCTTGTCCTCGAATCCGAGGAGCATGCCAAAGCCCGCGGAGCACGAATTTACGCTGAGGTGATCGGCGGCTCGGTGACAAGCGACGCATACCACATCACGGCACCCGATCCCGAAGGTAGTGCGGCAGCTCGTGCCATGCGTGAGGCCATCGCACTCAGCGGTGGCTCGATTACGGACGTGGTACACATCAATGCTCATGCCACTTCAACCCCTGTGGGAGACATCGCCGAGTACAACGCCCTGCGCCGTGTTTTCGGAGATCACCTTGACAACATCGCGGTATCGGCGACCAAGGCATCCACGGGACACCTGCTGGGTGGGGCCGGGGCGGTTGAGGCAGCTTTCACCGTCTTGGCTCTGCATGAACGCACCTTACCGCCCACGATTAACCTCGTCGAGCAGGATCCAGAGATCCCGCTCGACGTGGTGACTTCCCCCCGCCCACTCGGACGCGGTGATGCCCTCGCCCTCAGCAACTCGTTCGGCTTTGGCGGTCATAATGCGGTGGCTGGCTTCCGCACGATCTAATACGTGTCGGCGTGATGATGCCACGCATGCGGAAGGGCCCGGACAACGTCCGGGCCCTTCCGCATGTAACGAGTCAGGTCAAATTCGTCGTCGGGCGACTATCCGGTTTTGTGCAACCACACCACGGTGTTGCCGTCTCCTGCGTAGCGGAACGGCTCAAGCTCGTCATCCCAGGCCTGCCCCAACGCCAGACGCAACTCTCGCTGAAGCTCCAACACCGAGGAGCCAGAAATCTCGATGGCATAGCGCACCCGGTCCTCGGGGATCACTGCGTTGCCAGAGGTGTCCACCTGCATGTGGAAGATGCCAAGCGCCGGCGTATGCAGCCAGCGTCCGCCGTCAACGCCCTCCGTAGCATGTTCGGTGATTTCAAAGCGCAGGTGTTCCCAGCCACGCAGGGCGGAAGCAACGATTGCGGCAGTGCCAACGGGCCCCTCCCAGGGGTACTCGGCACGCTGAGTGCCGCGAAGCGCGGGCTGCTCCGTCCAGGCAAAATCTACGGTACGACCAATAGCGCGGCCCATTGCCCATTCGAGGTGTGGGCTGAGCGCGCGCGGACAGGAGTGCACATAAAGCACCCCGCGTGTGTTGTGCGACGCCATTCTTTTCTCCGATCGACTCGTTACGTCTTCCCCAACGTCGAGTTTTCGCAAAAAGATAGGCACGCAAATTGAGTTATACCCCGATTATGCCCGGGAAAACCCCATATCACAAGCATATAACTATGCCTGTCGGCCCCAATTATGATCTACTGAGAGGCCCCAACAGGAGGAAGACCGCACCATGTCCATCAAGAACGGAATCCTCGCTCTATTGACGCTGGGCCCCGCCTACGGGTTGCAACTACGCAATGAGCTCCAAGCTCGGACGCTGCGGGAACCGGCACTCAACGTCGGGCAGGTCTACAGCACATTGGAACGGTTACAGTCATCCGGGCTTGTCAAACAAACAGCAGAGACGGATGACCGACTGCCGCTCTACACGCTCACCGACACGGGGGCTGCTAGCGCAGCATCCTGGATCACAACGGGGACCCTGGCGACAGCTTCACCCTGGGAGAGCATGGTTTTCCAAGTTCTCCTCGTGCGTTCACTTCCCGGAGTAGACAGCACCCCGTTGCTGGTCAGCCTGCGGGATCAATGGGTGCGGATCAACGAGATAGCCCAGGAAAGCTATCGGGCCGAGATAACCCATGACCTCCGCTCGCACGCGGGCGAGACGCTCAGCATTGCCGCGCTGAGTTGGCTCAGACGTGTAGGGGATACGAGCGACCACGGCATGCCCCTGGATACTCGAAGACCCCAGCGAGGTCGTCCCAGCACACGCGCTCTCGCCTTATAGCGGTTTCGCTCCCTCCGATGCAACACATCGAGGAAAAGGGGACCCTCCGCATCGGGAATCTTTTGGTGGGGCGTGCGGGGCTTGAACCCGCGACCGACGGATTATGAGTCCGCTGCTCTAACCAGCTGAGCTAACGCCCCGAGCACCAGACCAACGATACCGGTAAAGGCCCCTCCCGACGAAACCGCCCCACCGTGGCATCCAGATGAACGAGCTAAGCCTGCACCTGCGGGTGGTGCTTGGCCAGCATAAAGACCCCGGTCACGGCCACAGCACCGGCACCAATGAAGACAAACATTGCCCAGAGCGGCGCAGAGGCGGCCTCCCCCAGAACGACGACACCAATAACGACAGCCACCATGGGGTCAATCACGGTAAGTCCCGCAATCACCAAATCCGGGGGGCCGGAGGAGTAAGCGTTCTGAACAAAGTACATCCCACCACCTGTCGCCGCAAGAAGCGCGATCAGGCAGATGAGGGTGAGTACATCAAATTCGCCCTGCTGAAGTCGGCCGATGACCACTTTGGCAAGGGTAGCCACGAACCCGTAGATGATGCCGGCACCCACGATGTAGAAAATTGCTTTTGTCCGGTGTCGCATAAAAATAAAAGCCGCGGTAAAAAGCACCAATACCACTCCAAGGATCACGAGAATTGTGACGAGATGCTCCTCGGTAACCGGCTGGTCCGTTGCGGTGAATGCTGCGATTGTCACAAAAACAAACACGCCAGCAACGCACATGCCGATCGCAATCTTAGTTTTGTGATTGAGATCCAGCCCAGACATCCGGGCATTCAAAATAGAGGTGATTACGAGGGCCACCACGCCCAACGGCTGCACCACAATCAGTGGCGAGAAGGAGAGGCTTGCCAGTTGGAGAACAACGGCAAACCCAAGCAAGAGAGTGCCCACGACCCACGAGGGGCGCTTCAGGAGACTGACCAGTTGGTTACCGCTCAGCCCCGCGCTGGCCTTCTGACCCGAGATACGCTCAACTTTATTAACACCGCGCGACTGGTATTGCGCACCAAATGAGAGAAATACGGCACCCAACAGCGCAATAGGGATCCCCAAGAACTGGCTGGGGTCTCGCAGGATATCCTCCGCGGTCTCCGAAACCTCAAAAACTAGCACGCTGCAACGTTACCGTGCTTTCGGGTCGGTAGGCTTGTTATTATGGCTGTTCTTCCCATCTGCATCTCTGGCGAGCCCGTACTACACGAGGTCGCCGCGCCCGTCACCGATTTCAACGATGATCTACGTGCCCTCGTCGAGAGCATGTACGAGACGATGGATCTGGCACCTGGCGTCGGCTTAGCCGCGCCACAGGTGGGCATTGGTCAGCGCCTATTCGTCTGGTCCTACGACGAACAAGACGAGGGTCCCGCACGTGGCGTCGCAATCAATCCCACCCTGTGGGTCACTCCCCCTTCCATCGAAGAGCTTGACGAGGAGACCGAGATAGAGGGATGTCTCTCCTTCCCGGGAGAACGCTTCCCGCTTCGCCGCTCCGACCGCGTGCGACTTGAGGCCGTTGATCTCAGTAACACGCCCTTCACAATCGAAGCTAGTGGGTGGTACGCGCGTATCTTCCAGCATGAATACGACCACCTCAACGGCCTCCTCTACGTTGACCGCTTGGTACACCCACACGGGAAGGCCGCACACAAGGCACTCAAACGCAATTCCTGGGGCAGCCCCGGCCAAACCTGGACACCCGGCGTTGACAATCTTGAGGGGTAGGACATAATTCCTGTCCGCCGCGGGCAGTACTAGCCAAGCTCGGCATCCACGAGTGGCTTTACTCGGGTTCCCAGCAATTCAATGGCACGGAGCGACTCCTGCTGAGGCACACCGCTGAGATCCATCTGCAAAATAACTCGATCATTTCCGAGCACCTCATGGGCGTGGATAACCTTGGCCGCGACCTCCTCTGGTGAACCCACAAAATAGGCACCGCGCGGGCCCGAAGTCGCCTCGTAGGTAATCCGGTTCGGGGCGGGGAATCCGCGTTCCTCTGCGATACGGCGCATGGACTCATGCCAGTACGGATAGCACATGTCGCGGGCACCCTCTGTAGCCACAAACCCCATCGCCGACACCGTCACTGATCGGGTGGACTCAGGGCGCCCAGCCCGAGCATACGCTTCTCTGTACAACCTGGCGAGTGGTGCGAACTGGGCGAGTTCGCCACCGATAATTGCATAGTTGACGGGGAGGCCCAGCATCCCGGCCCGCAGTGAAGAGCGGGGATTTCCTCCCGTAGCGATGGACAGATTGAGGTGCGGCCCCCGCCCGGGGAGATCAACGGGGCGCGGACGCACGAGCACACCATCAAGCGGGGGGGGCGAAACTGGCCTTCCCAGGTGACAGGTTCCCCCGCATCCAACCGCAGCAAAGAGGTCAATCTTCTCGCCATAGAGGGCATCGTAGTCGGCCAGGTTGGCCCCAAAAATCGGGTACGACTCGATGAAAGACCCACGCCCCGCGAGTAGTTCCACCCGACCATCCGAGAACTGGTCCATCGTGGCGAACTGCTGGTATACGCGTACGGGATCCTCGGTCGAGAGCACTGTCACGGCGCTTCCCACATGGATTCGGTGCGTCTGGGCCAGGGCCGCGGCGATCACCGTTGAGGGAGAAGAAATCGAGTAGTCTTCTCGATGGTGCTCACCGATTCCCACATAGTCAAGACCAACTTCTTCGGCCAGGCGGGTACGTTCCAAGACATTCTGGATGGCCTTTCCCGGAGTTACAATCTCCCCCGTGTGCGGATCGGGATGAATGTCGCCAAATGTGTAAAAACCAAGTTCCATATTCATGCAAACGTATGAAGTTGAGTTCGTATTCCGGATGAGCGCTCACACAAAGCCTTATACACGCGGGATAGCTCAGGAAGGACATCCATGGCCGCGAAAAAATCCGCCGGAAGCCGTACCCCCGCCACGACAACACTTGACAGGTTGGGGCTCCCATACACGCCACACGAGTACACCCACGATCCCGCCGTGGACGATTACGGTCGGGAAGCGGCCGAAGCGCTAAGCATGCCCCCCGCACAGGTATTCAAGACGCTGCTGGCGGAGGTTGATGGCCAACTGGTCGTGGGGATTGTACCCGTCAACGGAAAACTCGACCTCAAAGCTCTCGCCCGCGCGGTCGGCGGTAAAAAAGCAGTCATGGCTAACCCTCTTCTGGCTGAGCGTAAGACGGGTTACATTGTGGGCGGTATCAGCCCCATCGGCCAAAAAACGTCTTCCCCCACATTCCTCGACTCCACAGCCGCAGAGCACGTTAACGTCTTGGTCTCCGGCGGTCGCCGCGGCCTCGACATCGAGATAGCGGTGACCGATCTCCTCCGGGCAACGGGCGGAATTCTCGCGCCAATCCGACGGACAGACTGAAAATGGGGTGAAGTACGAGGCATAAAGCCTCACACCCCACCCCGAGGGATGGTTGGCCTAGATGCTCGTGTACCCACCATCAACGGTGTACTGCGAACCCGTAACAAACGAGGCCCTGTCGGAAAGCAGGAAAGCGATGACCTCAGCGACCTCTTCCGCCGTGCCCAGGCGGCCAATCGGGTGCTTAGCAATAAGCGCATCGTGCGCCTCGGGTGGCATGCTGCCGAGCAGTGGGGTCTCGATGTAGCCGGGATGGATTGAGTTGACCCGGATGCCCTGGCTCGCGTATCCCGTGGCCGCCGCCTTTGTCAGCCCAGCCACACCGTGCTTAGCCGCGGTGTACGGGACCGCTGTGGGCTCTGCAACGAGACCGAGGATCGAGGAGACATTAACGATTGACCCGCCGCCAGCAGCCAGCATCGCAGGAATCTGGTAGTGCACACCGTAGAAAACCGCGCTGAGGTTAATGTCGATAACCTTCTGCCACCCGGCGATGTCAATGTCCGCTGCAAGACCCAGCGGACCGCCGATTCCAGCGTTGTTCACGGCCAAGTGCAACGCACCGTATGTACTGACAGCGTGGTCAACGGAAGCCTTCACCGAGTCGGGGTCAGAGGTGTCACCGACAAAAGCAGTAGCTCGACCCCCCGCAGCGGTAATCTCGGCAACAATAGCCTGAGCCGAAGCTTCGTTGATGTCGGCTACAACCACAGCGGCACCGCCACCGGCCAGGGTGCGCGAGACCGCCGCGCCAATACCCGAGCCACCTCCCGTAACCAGAGCAACCTTGTTCTCAAATTCGAGCGTCATGATGAAACCTCTTCTAGGGTGAATTATGCTCGCGCCCAATATGGGCGAGTAGCGTGCGCGACGGCCACAAACATCAAGTTAGGGTTCCACCCCTCGGTCGTTTCTCCGTGCGCCGTTGCCTTCCCCATACTGCTCCCTTTTCCTGACAGATTCCGGTGATACCGGTAGGTCGCCTCTTCCAAGTTAGTGGTGTGCAGCGACCCTCACCTTGCTCGGAATTTCAGCGGAAATCGCAGCCGAGATCAACGCAGATGACCGCGACATCCGGGTGGATGAGCGGCTCCCGACAATCACCGGCACCGCCCGATTCGTCTCCGGCCAGCCGCAACTCACCGACATCGCTGGACGGACCCTGCAGCTACCGGGTCAGCGGTAAACCCGATTGACCTGGCACTCCTTCAACAGACTGAGAATGCTCACGACCCACCGCCGAGTGGCCGCAGACCAGAAATCAGCCTGAGCCCGAGTCGAAAATCTGCGATATGGGCGCTCAGACAACCGGCATCTCAGGAGAAATCAGGCCAAACACGTTCCCATCAGGATCTCGCAGGTAGGCGAGTCGGCCAACACCCGGCGTAGTGTTCGGGGCCATCGCTTCCGCGCCGCCGAGTTCAATTCCGCGGGCAAAGATCCCATCCACATCCCCGACCGCAACAACAAGCACGGCACCGTTGACGGGGTCGCCCGACGCGGGGCGGGGACCGCGGCGCTGAGTCAGACCACCATTGATGCCGTAGCCGGTAGCCTCCGTCGTAACGGAGCCCTCCCCCGTCTCGATAGTCCAATACGTCATCTCGCCAAATCGGGTGAAGTTCCAACCGAGAAGCTCAGAATAGAATGCGATCACCTTCTCCGGCTCGGATGCATGAATTTCAAAATGAATAACCAGATGCGACACGCGCGTTCTCCACTTCTCTCCTGAATATCATCGCTTTCCGTGCAAGTGGCACCGCTAGAAAGCATTTCACCCCAGGATACGCCGTCCGTTCAGATAGGCGACCAGACGCCACGCGGCGAAAGATCACACGATAGCCAGGCATCAAAAAAGAGTCGAGACCCAACAGCAACCGCGTGGTTACACGTTGGAATGTCGAACGTTCAGTGCCGAGCTGGATGATGTTCGAAACCCGGTCGTCCCCGAAACAGCTGCTCGCCTGTTCGCTCTCTAACGCTGGTGCGTGTACTCGACAGGTGGCCGCCACGGTTGGGATGCATCGGCAAACTGTGATGCGTCATGTGCGCACGGCAGGAGCAACACGTCGTCAACCAGGTCTCGACCCAGAGTAGGTTGAACGAGTCTGACATCCCTATCGTGAGGACTATACCCTGGCGCAGATTAGTGAATCGCCCCGGGTTTAGTGGAGGGCGAGTTCTCCCGGCGCCGGCTGGCGCTGGGAGTTCATCTCACGGTAGTACGCGTTCTCTTTCTCGATGGGTGTGAGGTATCCGATCGAGGAATGGTTTGGCCTGGGTTTAGTTCCGTACTTTCAACAAGGATAGGAACACCATGGCAAACAAATATGAACCAGAATTCCGTGAACGCGCGCTGCGTATGCTCACCGAAGCGCTCCCCGAGCATACGAGCCTCAACGCAGCCAGCAACCAGGTCGGCAAGCTCCTCGGTGTCTCACCAGACACGCTGCGTATCTGGCATCGTCAAACGCTGATCGATACTGGCCAAAAACCCGGCGTGACCACTGATATGAACGAGGAGAACCGGCGACTGCGCCGCGAAGTCGCTGAACTCAAGAAAGCAAACGAAGTCTTGCGAGCTGCGAGCATATTTTTCGCCAAGGAACTCGACCCGCCACGAACGAAATGATCCAATTCATCGATACCTATCGTGATCGTTTCGGGGTTGAGTTCCTGTGCCGTGTGCTGGGCTCGGCAATTCGTGTTTCTGACGTCCCGAGGATATCGGGCAGCGAAACACAGACTCCCGTCGGTCAGGAAACTACGCGACGAGATTCTCGTCACCGAGATCCGTCAACTCCACAAACAGCACTACAGCGTCTACGGGCGCCGCAAGATGCACGCCCTCCTCACCAGAGCAGGGTGGGTCATCGGACGCGACCAAACCGAGCGTCTGATGAAAATCGCCGGAGTGCGTGGAGTACGTCGTTCGAAGAGAGCCTTCACAACAACGAGTGACGTCAGGGATCAGCTGCCGGGTGATCTCGTCGAACGCCAGTTCGTGGCCGACGGGCCAATGAAGTTGTTGGTGTGTGACATCACTTACGTTGCTACGTGGGCTGGGTTCGCATACACCGCGTTCATTATTGATGTCTTTGATCGTAAGATCGTTGGCTGGAACGTTGCCTCAACACTGAAAGCTGAGATACTGCCGCTGCAGGCGCTTGAGATGGCGGCCTGGCAATCAGGTGGAACGCTCGACGGGGCCGTGCATCACAGCGACCACGGATCGAACTACATGTCGATGGTCTACTCCAACCGCGTCAGAGAACTGGGGGCGATTCCTTCAACGGGGACCGTAGGTGACAGCTACGATAATGCCCTGGCCGAGTCAGTGAACGCGCTCTACAAAGCAGAACTCATCCGCAGGCGTGGCCCCTGGAAAACAGTTGAGGAAGTCGAACTCGCCACCCTGGAGTATGTGTGGTGGTGGAACAATGAGCGCCTCCACGGCGAGCTAGGCAGGCGAACCCCGGTCGAGGTTGAGACGGCGTACTATGCTGAGGCGCAGTCACTCGTGACAACCGTCGAGTGATGAACAAAATAGTCGGAACTAAACCCAGGCCAAACCAGTCGGTGGCAAGGCCATCATCCTGGGGCACGGCCTGCGCAACCGACTCAACCCCCTCGATGAGGGATACCGCCCCGGAGGTCTGACAGACCTCGAGTGGGGTGCCGCTGTTGAAGCCCGACGGCGAGACCTCATCGGGGCACTCGCCGAAACCGTCCTAGAGCGCCCTATGACACCGCTGGAGCATACGGCCGTGGATGTGGCTCTGAAGACGGTGATGGCAACAGCGACCGTGCCGATCCTGCCCATGGTCGTTGACTACCTGCTGAATCCTGACCCCGGCGGGTTTGGTGCAGACCGGTTGCAGGAGGACGGCCGACTTGTCGGGCATGCTCTGCGCCGACTCGTGTACGGAGACCTCGCCGGGCTTTTCGACGGGCCATCCACGGTAACCTTCGACCCCACCCTCCCCATGATCAGCCTTGACCTGTCCCGGGTGGTGGAGAATTCCACCCTGATCAGCGTGCTGATGACGTGCTCCTCGGCGTGGATGGAAGCGGCGCTCCTGGACCCGAACGGTGGGCAGCGGTGGGTGGTGTATGACGAAGCCTGGCGGTTAATGTCACACCCCGCCCTGCTCAAGCGAATGGATGCTCAATGGCGACTCGCCCGTCACTACGGCATCGCCAACCTCCTCGTCTTCCACAAGCTCACCGATCTCGACACCGTCGGAGATCACGGATCCGCGATGAGAGCCCTCGCCTCTTCCCTCCTAGCCAACGCAGAGTCCCGAATCATCTACCGGCAGGAATCCGACCAACTCGGAACAACAGCAGCAACACTCGGCCTCACCAGAACCGAACAGAAGCTCCTACCGACACTGGGGACAGGGCAAGGGCTGTGGCGAATCAAGGACCGGTCATTTGTCGTGCAGCACCAACTCCACCCCGAAGAACTCGCCGCCTTTGATACGACACAACGCATGACCCAAGAGCCCACGAACCGATAGCCGATAGGAGACACGACGTGAGTGAACCAGAGCAACAATCTGAGCGACGGCAGCCGTCACCAAGTCGGGGGCAACTCAGTGACATTATGTTCACCTTCGACATCTGTATGCAGCAAATTGGGATCACGTTCATGGACCACGTTCACCTGTCCTACGAGGACCCTGAAACCTTCGGCGGCGGCCACTGCTTGATGGAGAATAATTCCCCGGGCATGGCACGAGAGTAGCGCTAGCATATTTGCGCCACATACAAAATCTCGCTTTTCGTCCGTTAATGGTGCCTGGACTCTATCTCCTCTCAGCCAAACAGAAAAACGAGACCGAGTAGCATTGGTGGCAAACCAGGAGGTCCGCATGAAACCCGAACGCGCCATCATCGAGCTGCGTAATTTGAACGACTGCGCAGCCAGTGATCCTGCAGTTCAAGCCGATACACCTGCAAATAAGGAGTGGAAAGCGAAAGTACAGGCAGTCCTGCAGCAGAGTTTGGGCTCAGATTCCACCATTGTCGAAGACTTTTCAAAGCTTAAGTACAGTATGGGATTTTGGACAGGTGCTCCTGGCGAAGATGAGATACATGCAGAATTTTTCCGTAGTCGAATGCGCGATGCTTGCAGCATAATCGATGCAGCAATCTACGTGCTTGAAATCGCTGTAGGCCCATCAGCGGCAGATAGCACCCAGTATGATTCTGGGCTGTGGAGCCATGTAAGACACTCCGTAATAGAGGAACGTTGGGAGCAAGTCCCGAGTGCTGCCTGCATCTATGTAGAGCATAAAGTTCGCCAATGGGCAGGGAACCCCGTAGGCTCCGACGGCAAGAAGCTCGTGGGCCATTCCCTCTTCACCAAGGCGCTCAATTCAGGTGGGCCGTTAGCTTTGGGTAGTCAACCGAACGAGACTGATGGCTGGCGAAATCTAGGTACTGGCCTTATTGCAGCCATTGGAAATGTCGACAGACACGGAATCCAGGATCGCAACGACGTCAAGAAATACGCACTGGGGGTTCTAGGGCTATCCAGCCTACTACTCAGTCAGATCAAACTTCAACACTCCGACTTAATGGATCAAAACGATAAGCAGAAGTAACAAGATCACCCTTGTACTGCTACCAATATGAGTCGCCTAAGTGACGACAGTTATAGCATCACCCAATCCAAGCTGGAAAACGGACTCCATGAGCGAGGCCATTAGCATTACAGCTATCATGCAATTATGCTCATCTAGATGCTCATCAGAAACCCGATGCGATATCATATGACGAGCAATACCCTTAGGCTGAGGCTTACCGGATTTAGGGTGCCATTCGACATAGAAAGAAACGAATGGAGCCCGAGTAGCCTTCTCAATCGTTTCATCGGACACAGATGACCCTGCGAATCCGTGATTCTTTACTAGCCCTTGCGGGTTGGTAGGCCAGTCAAGGTTTTCAACAATCGTATGAACGATCATCACAGCAGATACAGCAGCAACACGCCAATGCCCAGAATGACACGCCTCAATAACCTCTTCAGCAAGTGGTATTTGTGCAGCCATAAAGTCATTCTCAAATCCTAAAACTAATTTTGTACAATCTTCAAGCACAGCATCGCGATGTTCATGGAGGATAACTATCCGCTCCTCGGCACTCGATGCCGTTACAAGCTTCAAGAAAATCTCGCGTCTTGGAACCCATGCCAGAGGCAAGCCTTCTACGTTAAGTGCCTCCTCAATAGCAGGCAGAAATTCCTCGAAATTTTCAGGCCAATTCGCAGGTATAAGACTGCGACGACGCAGAGATTCCCAGTCAATCCTCTCGAATATTCTATCAAGTTGGTCTTGAGCGATCCAGCTTAAAGTTGGAATCATGAATCGGGCAACAGTCGGGAAGCTTATTTTCGGAACCGAAGTTTGAATTTTGGCAATAAGCGGAGCGATTCCTGTAGCAAATGACTGAGACACATTGACACTCTCCACAAATGGGCTCAAATCAACTACCGGATTCACTGATTTCATCGCGGAAATCAATTCAGAGAATCTTGCCGTCTGCATTGATTGAATAGCATTTAGGGTGGAGGGGGCGATTAAGCGACTAACATCGATTTGAGGTGCATTTGTAACGAAAGCTTTCGCAATTCTAGTTCGTGCCACGAGGTCAGAACCTAATGAAATTGAGGGCGCTACCTCGACATTCTCGGCTTTTTCGTTCCCCACTAAATCCGGCGCGGCGTTCTCTTCTAGATCTGGCATTACGCTCCTCATACATAAAGCATCCCTTAACAGGGTAGCGGCCGCCTGGGCTAAGGCGCTCCACCCCACACTCATGAAGACCGTGCCTCGTACCTATCCCCTATGAAGTTTAAAGGTTTACGGTGGTCAGACTCGTTAACAACACATCGGATGCGCGGGGGAACCCGCCGCCTCACGGCCAACAAAATGGAACATCCGTTACGAGCGTCTGAACCGCATGGCCTGCCGGTTGTGGTTGCGAAGTTTCAGGACGCAGACCATGCCGTAGTGATTCTCAACGGAGAGCCCCTGAACGATGCCCGGGTTCACCGGTCTGCTCTTGGCGCCGCTATTACCGACGCGGTGAGTTCGCTGGCGAGGCCTACGCGGGTTGAAATTCACGAGAGTGACGGGTCTCGTCATGTCGACATTCTGACACCGCCACGTCCGCCCTCGGCCTGTGCACCCACTCGCACTTCGGAACCGCCTCGCACGCCTACCTCGCTCATCGACCTCGTCGGGGATGGCTTTGCTCCCGGGGAACACGTTGCAGTGTGTCTTGTGATGAAACATGTCCCCGCTACACACGACGGGCTCGTGCACACCACGATCGGCAAAGATGAGCAACTCCGCATGGCGGGAGAACTCGCCTTTGTCGGGCGGGTCTCGGGACGAGTGAGTATCCAGACGCTCCCCTGACCGCGGGTCTCCCTACCTTCCTCATGCCGCGCGAGCGGCGGGGAAGGAGGCACCGCTCATGGTGCAGCACGCGAGATCAGCAAACGACGCCCTACTGAATATCGCGCTCGGAGGGTTCGGGGCTACCGCGCTGACCGCAGCGCTCCTACGTGGGGCCGCATCTGTGGCCGCGTTTATTGCCGGGCTACCTGCACCAACGGGTGGCCCGGCATCGGGGCTTGCGGCGGTGTTCACCGCGGCCGACCCCGGCGGAGCCGTGGGTGCGCCGGGGCTGAACCCGTTTCTGTACTGGGGTGTCGTCGTGGTGCTGCTCAGCGCCTGCGGGGCCATTCTCGTCTGGGGATGGCGTGTGTTCCGTGGGGTTCGTGAGCGGAATGAGGTCCACAACATCCCGGGGACAGCATCGGCGGATGAAATCCGACGTGTCGCGTCCGCGAAGGCCCTCCTATCCCGCGCGAAAACCCTTCGGCCCTCCCTCGGACAACGTGTCACCGCCCCCGATCTGGGCTATCTTCTCGGGACGGCAAAGAGGGAACCGGTGTGGGCGACTGTCGAGGATTCTGTGCTTCTGATTGGGCCTCCCCGCTCCGGCAAAGGCCTCCACATTGTCATCAACGCGATCCTCGACGCCCCTGGGGCAGTCATTACGACATCCACCCGGCCAGACAACCTCACTGCCACAATCACCGCCCGGGAAGCTATCGGACCGGTGGCCGTCTTTGACCCGCAACAGCTTGTTCCCGGGCTACCGTCTGGGTTGCGGTGGTCGCCCGTTCGTGGGTGTCAGGATCCGCTCACCGCCATGATCCGAGCCAAGGGATTGGCTTCCGCGACAGGGTTTGGCGGTGTCTCGGATGCGAGCTTCTGGGAAGGTAAAACTACCGCCGCTATCCAGGCCCTCCTCCACGCCGCCGCGTTGGACGGGCTGAGCACGAAGATGCTCTACCAGTGGGCGCTCAACCCCACGAGCGCCGCCGACGCTGTACGTATTCTCTTCACCCACCCTGACGCTGCCGACGGGTGGGCAGAATCCCTGGACTCCATGATCCAGGCAGACCCTCGAACACGGGACTCTATCTGGCAAGGCGTGTCCCTCGCGTTCTCCGCCCTGGCTGACCCTCGCGTACTAACGGCGGTCTCCCCCAGCCCCGATGAAGAGTTTGACCCCGTGGAATTCCTCCGCAACCGCGGCACGCTCTACCTGCTAGCCACGGGCGCGGGGGCCGGTGCGTCATCCGCCCTGGTCGCAGCATTCGTGGAGGACCTCGTTGAAACGGCACGAAAGATCGCTGCCCGCTCTGCCGGTGCACGCATGGACCCGCCGATGCTCCTCGCTCTCGATGAAATCGGTAACCTTGCCCCGTTGCCGTCACTCCCAACGCTCATGGCCGAAGGTGGCGGCACGGGGATCACGACGCTGCCCGTTCTACAGTCCTTGGCCCAGGCACGAGAAAAATGGGGCGACAACAACGCCAACGCTATCTGGGACGCCTCCATCGTGAAGATCATCCTGGGTGGGGCGTCCAATTCCAGGGATCTCCAAGACATCGCGACTCTCATTGGCGACCGAGACGAAACGACCTACTCCACCACCACAGATGCTGGTGGCGGCCGGTCTGCCCAAAGTTCCATCCGACGAGTTCCCATCCTGCCACCGGACGCCCTCCGCACACTACCGTTCGGCACCGGCGTCGTCATGCTGCGCTCCGCCCGCCCAATCATCACCCGCCTGCGCGCCTGGCCGACACGTCCCGACGCCCAGCTACTGAAAACCCAAAAGGCAGCTGTGGAGGCGCAAATGGGCGGGGACGAGCCTCAATAGCTGTGTCGTTACCATTCGTCTCGCGAGCCACGTTCACGGCGTCCCGGTGTCTCAAGGACCACCGGCATCGGGCCTGAGGGCTTCGCCTCCGTACCTCTTTGTCAGGCAGCCGATTCGGGCTGCCCCACCTACTACCCTGCGGAGGTCACCCGATGGCTATTACAACAAAACTCTCACTCTCCGGCTTTATCGCTTCGGACCCCCAACTCACATTCACCGGTTCAGGTGATGCCCGCTTCTACGCGAGAGTGGGTCAGGAGCACTTCAGCCGATCTGAAGACGGAGTCTTCACGCCGCTGGATCCGACGTTCACCGATCTCGTGGTCTTCCGAAAAGCCGCAGAACGTGCATACACGCAGTTCCAGAAAGGTGACCGGTTTATCGCCGAAGGCGACGTGCGCTCTTACGCCCAGAAGATCGACGGTGAAGACGTCCAGCGTGAACAATTCGTCGCGGCCCGCGTCGGGCATGACGGCAACCGAACCACCTACACCGTTGACCGCACCCCACGCGGACGTGAGACGGAGCGCGAATCCGCGACGAAGGAGCCTGTCGGCACCGACCTCGTCCAGGCCGCCCTCGAACAGCGGGAAACGACCCTTGAGACAGAACCCACGCCGGCCGGTGTTGCTACCGACTCCCGTCCGCAGATCGCCCGATAGGCCCACAAGACCATGGACACGCACAACAACGAAGCTGAAGCCTTCGAGGACTCGGAAGCCGAGCTCGCGGACGCTCTTGAGCTGATCGTGAAAGAGCAATACGAGCAGCACATCAACGACGAGTTGGGTAGCGTCCCACGCCCAATCAATTTTCGGACGCTACAGCCCGGCGACCTAGAAGTTGAACTCCTCGCCCTCAACGCCTGGGTCGATTGGCTACGGCACGAATACGGCCTCCCCGCACAGATCGTGCCGCCGATGTGGCATCGACACCCTGAACTGGTCTGGGAGCTTTCGGCTCTACGTCAATATTGGTTGTTCTCCTACGACCCGCAAGCAAAAGGTAACCAGGCGGTGATGTGGCACCACGAATTCGCTGCCGCCCGCGAGCGGCTCCGTGACTGGGTCACGATCTCCGGAACCCGCCTCGACCGAGACCGGCCGACCCGCGTCACCCCCTGGCCGGGTGGTGAATCTGAAGACTGGACAGAACCCGATGCAGGAGAGCGTCCCGTCAGTCAGCGCACAAACGACTTCCTCGACTACGTCCACGAGCAGGTCACGACACGAGTTCAGAACTTGGAAGCTGCATCCACGACCGTTGTCGATGAGAATGCTGGTGGATTCTGATGGGTCGTACCCGTGTCTATCAGCGCACGACGGACTACGTTCCTCGGGATGAACGTGTTCTCACGGTGCGTGCCGTCCACCGTACGGAGCCTGACGTGGGGAAGCTCACCGAGGCGTTTATCCGTCTTGCGCTGCAACGCGTCACCGACGCGCGCGCGGCCAGGGAAGAGAAGGCACCGCCGTCTTCGCTGAAGCCCGGCACCCACCGCTAACACACTGGCAGGCAGAGGTAACATCACAAGCCAAGCCCGATAAACAAGAGATTTCGGGGCGCGTTACACACCACGGGCGGACCCCTGCTCGGAGCTTCTGCTCCCCAGGGAATGCAGCCGCAGGCCTTCCAGGCCTCGCACCTCTCGGCAGCCACCCGCGCCCCACACACCACTCGCGGCTTGCCTGCTCGACACGATTGAAAGGAGCCCTCGATGCTCACTCAGAGCCTGCTCACCCCCTCCACAACCATTGCCGAAGCCCAACTGTCTGAACGTGATCTGGCATCAGCGGTTTCTTACCTTCGCGTGTCAACAAAAGAACAGGCCGAGAAAGGAGGCAAAGCGGAAGGGTTTTCAATCCCGGCCCAGCGGGCTGCAAACCAGAAGAAAGCGGCACAGATCGGCGCGTCAGTCATCGAGGAATTTGTTGATGCTGGAGAGTCAGCCAAGAAAGCAGACCGGCCTGCGCTGCAAGAGATGATCCGGTACGTCAAGACCCACCGGGTCAAGTACTGCATCGTTCATAAAGTCGATCGACTCGCCCGGAACCGTGCCGACGACGTCGCGATCCACTATGCCCTCCAAGAAGCTGGCGTCACCCTCGTATCGGCTACCGAGAACATTGATGAGACCCCGTCAGGGATGCTCCTGCACGGCATCATGTCAACTATTGCCGAGTTCTACTCCCGCAACCTCGCCACCGAAGTTGTCAAAGGTATGACCCAGAAAGCGATGAGCGGCGGCACCCCTACCAAGGCACCCCTCGGGTATCTCAACACCCTTGAACGTGACAAACTCGGTCGGGAAGTGCGCTCCGTTGCGACCGACCCAGAACGTGCACCCCTCGTCGCCTGGGCGTTCCAAGCCTACGCATCAGGGAACTACAGTCTCTCCGAGCTCCAGAAAGAACTCGCGCTAAAAGGCCTCACGACGCTCCCAACACCCAAACGCCCGTCCCGGGCAGTCCCGGTATCATCCCTGCACAGGATGCTCCGCAGCCCCTATTACAAGGGCGACGTCGTCTACAAAAGCGTCCGCTACGACGGAGAACACCACCGCCTCGTTGAACCCGAAGTATGGCTCGCCGTGCAGAGCGTCCTCTCCGCCCACAACCTCTCCGGCGACCGCACACAACGACACGACCACTACCTCAAAGGCACAGTGTTCTGCGGGTCATGCGACTCCCGCCTCATGATCAACCACGCCCGCTCAGGAAGCGGCACAATCTACCCCTACTTCGTCTGTTCCGGCCGGCACCAACGCACCACCAACTGCACCCAAAAAGCCCTACACGCCACAGACATCGAAAACCTCGTCACGAACTACTACAAGAACATCCACATCCCGCGCGAAACAGTAGACGTCCTCCGCGAATCGCTCAACTTCGAGCTTGACCGGCTCACCGCGGCCGCGGGGACCGAAGCCGCCGAACTCAGCACCCGTCGAACGAAAAACCTCGCAGAACAAGACCGACTGCTGAACGCTCACCTCGCTGACGCAATCACCCTCGAACAGTTCACAGCAAAACAGAACACCCTCCGAGCCGAACTCGACACCATCGATTCCCGCCTCGCCGAACACCACAACGACTACGCCGAAGCACGCCTCCACATCAACGACTGCCTCGAACTCGCCGCAGACATATCCCGCATCTATAACGGATGCGATGACCACACCCGCCGACTCTGCAACCAAGCCTTCTTCGAGAAAATCTACATCGACGAAAACCACACCATCAGACCAGAATTCGCAACACCCTTCGATACCGTCCTCAACCAGGAAAAAACCAAAGCAGCACACGAATGGTCCACACAACGAGCAGCCACGAGCAACGAGTCCGAAGTCCCAACCCCAAGCATTTGGCTGCAAGTTGGAACGTCGAACATCAGGTGCCCCCGGCTGGATTCGAACCAGCGACCGACAGATTAGAAGGCTGTTGCTCTATCCCCTGAGCTACGGGGGCGACAAACCACTACCTTAGCGCAGTCTCCCGTACCTCGTCACCGCAACCAGCCGATAGCTAGCTCTGCAGAGCCTGACGCCTCACGCGGAAACGCGTTGCCCCGAACACAACAAAAAAGACGAGCCCCTGAATCAGCACGACCATCCCACCCGAAGAGGTATTGGCGTAGTAGCTAATGTAGAGGCCCAGCACGGCGCATCCGGCGGCCAACAGAGGGCCAGCCCACAGCATCCGACTCAGGCGCCTAGTGAGCAATAGGGAGGTCGCCCCCGGGATAATCAGCATCGCCACGACGAGGATCACACCCACCGCCTGAAGTGCCACCACAACGGTGAGCGCCAGGAGACCCAGCAGGAGGGCGTTAAGCCGACGCACGGATAATCCAACGGTGTGGGCCTGCACCGGGTCGAAGGCAAAAAGTGTGAGGTCACGCCGTTTGACGACCACGGTAGTGAGCACAACCGCCGCGACCACCACGACCTGCCACATATCGCCGCTCGTGGTGCCCAGCAAATTGCCAAAAAGGATGTGCTGAAGGTCCACCTGGCTGGGGATGATCGAGATCAAGACGAGTCCCAGTGCAAAAAGGGAGGTGAAAACGATCCCGATTGCGGCGTCCTCCTTCAGCTCTGAGCGGCCCCGGACAACCCCAATAAGGAACACCGCTCCCCCGCCGAAAGCGAGCGCCCCCAGGGCAAAAGGGACGCCAAGCGCATAGGCAATAACCACACCGGGCAAGACCGCATGCGACACCGCATCCCCCATCAGTGACCAGCCGATGAGTATAAGCCAGGAACTCAACACAGCACAGACAATACTTGCAATCACGGTAACGAGCAGTGCGCGCTGCATAAAAGCGTAGCCGAGGGGCTCTGTTAGCAGGTCGATGGGGTTCATACCGCGCCACCCTCCCCGGTCACGGCACCCGCGCTGCCCTCACCGAGGCCCGCGGCAAATGCTCGGGCAAGATGGGCGTCGCTGAGAGCATCAGCCGGTGAGCCCTCAAAAAGTGCACGCCGGTACCAGAGCACGACGCTGTCGCACAGCCCAGGCAGCGAGGCAACATCGTGGCTTGAGATCAGCACGCTCACCCCCTCGGCGGCAAGTGAGCGGATGACCGCACTAATCTCCCGTTGAGAAGTCGCGTCAACCCCGCTAAACGGCTCATCGAGGAGGAGAATGTCGGCTCCCTGCGCGATGGCCCTGGCCAGAAAAACCCGCTTGCGCTGACCGCCAGAGAGCTCACCAATACTTCGTTCGACAAGTTTTTCGGTACCCGTCCGAGCCACGGCCTCGCGGCAGGCGGCACGGTCCGCCGGAGCCAGCCTGCGAGTCATCCCGAGGCGGCCGTATCGTCCCATCTCAACCACCTGGCCCACACTCAACGGAAAGGTCTCGTCAATCGACTCGGTTTGCGGCACGTACGTGATCGACGCCTTCCTCCTCGCTGCCGCCACGGAACCACCCCGAACGGTTACCGTTCCGGACGTCGGCTGAACCAACCCCAGGATCGACTTCATCAGGGTGGACTTACCCGACCCGTTGACTCCGACCAGCCCCGTCACCACCCCCGCTCTGAGACGGAGGCTCGCCCCTTCCAGCGCCCGAACGGTACCGTAGGATACCGACACCTCTCGGAGCTCGAGAACCACATCATCAGCCGCCATCATCACCCCTCGTCAGCCCCGCCACAATTACGCCCACGTTGTATTCGATGAGTTTCATGTAGGTTGGCACGGGACCCTCGGGGGTACTGAGAGAGTCAACGTACAGCACCCCGCCGAATCGAGCCTGTGCCTCATCTGCCACCTGCTCCATGGTTCGGGCCGAAACCGTAGATTCGCAAAACACCGCCGACACATCGTTATCGCGTACAAAATCAATCGCCGCAGCCACCGACTGCGGGGTAGCCTCAGACTCCGCATTGACGGGCCACAGATACTGCTCTGTGAGGCCCTCGTCGCGCGCCACATAGCTGAAAGCTCCCTCGCAGGTCACGAGGGCTCTCTGCCCGGTAGGTAATTCCGCGAGTGCAGCGGCTAGCGTCTCCCCTATACCTCGAATATCGTCCGCGTAACTCTCCGCGTTGGCCCGGTAGGCGGCCGTGTTGGTCGGGTCAAGTCGAACAAACGCATCAGCAATGTTGTGGACGTAAATGATGGCGTTAGTCGGCGACATCCAGGCGTGGGGGTTAGCGTGCCCTACCGCTTGGCCCTCACCGATGGGGATGGGCTCAATCCCGTCTGACACGACCACGTGTGGAACGTCAAGATCGGCAACAAAGCGCTCAAACCATCTCTCCAACCCCAGCCCGTTGTCCAGGATGAGGTCGGCATCGGCAGCCACCGTGAGATCGGCCGGCGTCGGTTCATAGCCATGAATCTCTGCCCCCACCTTGGTGAGCGACTGCACGCGCAGGTGGTCCCCCGCCACGTTCCGCGCTATGTCGGCGAGCACAGTAAAAGTTGTTAACACGAGGGGACGGGAGCCAGCTGACGGGGAGTCGCTGACCGGGGGGCGTTCCGAGGCTGAACACCCCGCCATCACCAGAGCCAGGCATAGCGATGCGGCGAGTGATATCCGCCGCATTGACAGCGCAAGCATGTTCGACATGGCTAACATTCTACTTCGGTATGGCGACTTTAAGTGAGCTTCCGAGGCGACACACAAACCCAACACCATCCCCACGAAGATCAGCCCATAATCAAAGCCAGCATCGACACGAGACAGGCCTAAGCTAAGACAATGAGTACACCCGCGGAACAACTTGTTTGGATTGATTGCGAGATGACGGGACTCGACCCCAGCATCGACGAACTAGTCGAAATCGCCGTCGTCATCACAGACTTTGACCTTGCGCCACTGGATGCAGGGTTCAGTATCGTGATCGCCCCCAGCGAGGCCGCCTACAACAACATGGGCGAGTTCGTGTTGAACATGCACACGGAGTCGGGATTGCTCGCCGAAATCCCCGGTGGCGTTCCTGTTGCCCAGGCCGAGAAGCAGGTAATCGAATACATCGACCGCTTTGTTCCCTCCGGCAAGCGCGCTCTTCTCGCCGGAAACACGATCGGCACAGACCGGATGTTCCTGGCCCGCTATATGCCAACCCTCGACGAGCATCTGCACTACCGCAACATCGACGTGTCCTCAATCAAAGAACTCGCCCGCCGCTGGTTCCCCCCCACCTACTACAACGCACCCGAGAAGAACGGTGGCCACCGAGCCCTGGCCGACATCCTGGAATCCATCCGCGAACTGGCATACTACCGATCCGCGGTCTTTATTCCGGGCGAGGGCCCGGGCAATACCGAGTCTCAGGGCATTGCAACGGACACGGTGGACACCTTCGCCGAAAAAATGTACTAAGCTAGCGGGGTTGCTGTTTGATAAAGACAGTGAAACATGGTGGCTATAGCTCAGTTGGTAGAGCGCTGGCTTGTGGTGCCGGAAGTCGCGGGTTCGAGCCCCGTTAGCCACCCCATAGTGATCCTCAACGGATAACGCGAAGAACCCCCGGTCAACAGCCGGGGGTTCTTCGCGTTATGGATCAACCCTGTAGCCCCAGCGGCGCACCTGTGCCAGGCTTAAGAAATGGTTGAGATCACCGACACCGACTTCGAGCTGCTCGTCACAGCCGAACTTGACGCGCTGCCCGACGCCATAGTGGAAAACCTTGACAACCTTGTCATCGCGATCGAAGACATCCCCGAAGACGGCAGCGCCGACCTGCTAGGCCTCTACGACGGTCTTGCCCTCACCGAACGCGGAAACTATGGCTTTGGAGAGATCCCCGACCGGATCACGCTCTACAAAAACAATTTGCAGGCAATCTGCAACACCCTCGACGAACTCCGCGACGAGGTGCATATCACCCTCGTGCACGAGATCGCCCACCACTTTGGGATAGATGATGCGCGGCTGCACGAGCTAGGCTGGGCATAGTGTCCACCTATCCCAATCTCGAAGCCCCACCGCTGAGCAGTGCCGAGACCCATCAGCAGGTATCCCTCTCCCAGCAGAGCATGCCTGAGTCAGAGCGGCCGTGGCAGACGGTGGTCTGGGATGATCCGGTCAACCTCATGTCCTACGTAAGCTTTGTTTTCCAACGCCACTTTGGTTACACCCTGCAGCACGCGGAGGACCTGATGCTGCGTGTACACCACGACGGACACGCAATCGTGGCCGAAGGAAGCCGCGAAAAAATGGAAATGCACGTGGAGGCAATGCACGACTACGGCCTCTGGTCAACGCTCCGTCAGGCGGGTACCCCATGAGAATCAGCCGTATCAACGCCGAGGGGTTCACGGTGCTGCACATCCACGAGGACGAGGCCGACCTCGTGGAGACGCTGGTGGCCCAGTTGGTCAGTCTTTACCGCGACTACAGTACCGGAGAACCCGACCCCGACCCGCTCCTCGCGAGCCTCGACCTGGGCGGAGCAAGCTCGGCCCCCGCCGACCCCGCCCTCGCCCGGTTACTGCCGGATGCCTACGAAGATGACACCCTCGCAAGCGAGTTCCGACAGACCTCCGAGCGCGGCATCGTCAACCGCAAGATTCAGGACGCGGACAATGTCCTGGCCCTTCTTGGCGCAGCACGCCTCGACGGTATCGACCAGTTTCTACCCGACGAAGAAACCACCCTGACCCACGACGACCTACCCGCATTCGGTAGTGACACCGATAGCCGGGTGCTCAGCGTCCCCCTCGATGAGCACGGCTTCCTCTCCTGGGTTAAGACGTTGACAGCCATGCGGCTAGCCCTCGCCGCGCGACTCGCCATCGACACCGAGAACGACCTGGAACGTGAGCCCCTCGACGATATGGAGGCCAATACTCGCGCCGTCTACGACTGGCTCGCCGAGTTTACCGAGGCCCTCCTGAGCGCGCAGCGCTCGTAACATTGACCAGGGTAAGGTTTGCCAGCTGCGACGTGCCCTCCGTAGCGTAGAGCGCGTCCTCCTGTCGGCTCCAGCTCTCCCACCGGGGTTCAAACATCTCACCGTCGCGGGCGAGCGCACGTCGTTTCCGATCCGCCGCCGGGGAATCAAGCCACACACGCAGATCAGCTAGAGAGGCGCTCGCCCGGGTGACACAGCCACATCCCTCCACCAGCAGGGAGAGTGCGGGGTCAACCCGATGCCACTCGGCGAAATCTCCAGAGCCCCAGTCAAAGCGACGCCAACGTCCGACCACACCACGTGACCGCGGCTCAAGCACCTCGGTAATAATGGACTCACTCGCCGCGCGAAGCCCCTCCCAGCCCGGGTAGATATCGTCCATACTGATCAACTGGACCGGATCGGGCCGTGGCCAGGACTCCACGAGTTGCCGAGCAACAGTCGATTTCCCTGCGCCACTGCGCCCATCAATCAGGACAGTGACCGGCTGGGCGCTGAGCTGGGAAACGCGGGTACGGAGCATCCCCAACCCGGCATCCACGGCCTACCGCTTGAGCGCGCGCACGATTCGTGCAACGGCGCGTCCCGCAACCCACACAAAGGGGACAGCCACGCAGAGCAAAACAATCGGATTCGGCTGAAACTCAAGCGAGTCTCCCTGCTTGACATACGCCCCCAAGGGGACCGAGGCACCACCACCGCCACCGCCGTTCATAGCGCTATCGCTTTCGTCATCCTCAAGGCCCTGTCCCCCACCAAACCCAAACCAGCTGGAGGCCACGGGGATAATCGTGGTCCCCTCCAGCTCGACAGGGTCGCCATAAGATGCCTTAACACCGGTGGACGTCAGAATGTTCGCAAGATCTACGGTCAGATTAGCCATGAGCCAACGCTACCATCGGGTTCCCACCCGGGACAGTCCACAACGAACCTTGCCCCTCACAAAACCAAAGCTCTACCCTTCCGTGCGCGGGTCAACCATGCGCCCCGGCTTCTTCATCAGCGCGGCGGCGGTGACCGTGTGTGGCCCAAACCGCCGAATAGCATCGTCCATCACGTTCTCGGCTTCCCGCCACCGCTCGTAGGGATCCCACAACGCCGCCGAAGCCCCATCACCCGCCACCAGGTTTCCGGCCCGCACTCCTACGAGCCGCACACGCCGACCCGCGAATTTTAACTCATCAAACGCGGCAGCCGCCTCGGTGTAAATTTGCCGACCCACGCTTGTTGGCTCCCCCAGCGTGCGCGAACGTGTAATCGTGCGGAAATCGTCCCAGCGCAATTTGATACCCACCGTACGGGCCACCAGATGAGCTGTGCGCAGACGCGCCCCCACCTTCAACGAAAGTTGAAGAAGCTGGCGGCGGATGATCTCGGCATCCGCTACGTCGTATTCAAACGTGACCTCGTTACTGATGCTCTTCTCGTCGCGCTCTGGGGTGACGAGACGAAGATCACGTCCGTGAGCCAACTCGTGCAGCGCACGCGCCGAGGCGTCCCCCACGGCACGCTGGAGGGTGCCCAGTGGCAGCTCGGCGAGGTCACCGATCGTCTTCACCCCGAACGTGCGCAGGTGTTCCCCTGTGACCCCGCCGACACCCCATAGCGCACCGACGGGGAGGGGGTGCAGGAAGTCGAGAGTCAGGTGCGGCTCAATCACTAGGACACCGTTGGGCTTGGCCCGCTGCGACGCCACCTTGGCCACAAACTTGGTAGACGCGGCCCCGACCGAACAGGTCAGCCCGGTGCCCGCACGCACCCGGGCACGTACCAGGGCAGCAATCTCAGCAGGTGAGCCAAAGAGGTGGCGCGCGCCGGCCACATCGAGGAAGGCTTCATCAATACTGAGCTGCTCCACGAGTGGGGTGATATCCCGAAAAATTGCCATAACCCGCCGAGAGGCCTCGCGATACAGTTCCATATGTGGCGGCAATACGATCACGTGCGGGCACAGCCGCTGGGCCTGCGCCAGTGGCTGTGCCGAGTGGATACCGAACCGCCGCGCCTCGTAGGTGGCACTCGTCACCACCGAGCGACCGGTCGGGCTGGCCACCACTGCAGGCTGACCTCGTAGTTCGGGTTTGTCGAGCAGTTCGACCGACGCAAAAAATGCATCCAGGTCGATGTGAAGGATCGACGCCTCACTCCGCTCGTGTGTCATTACTCAAGCTAACCACCAGCTACCGACATTCAACCTGGCATTCGCCCCATAACCGGTTACAGTGGTACGGGGAATTTCGCCCCGGTAGACAAAGGACACCTGACAATGAGCACCCTCGCAGACCGACCGTGGACCGCGCACTACGCGCCCGGCGTGCCCGCCGACCTCACACTGCCCACAATCTCGCTTGTTGACGTGATTCACGCATCCGTCAACGACTATGCCGATACCATCGCCCTCGACTTTTTCGGCGCAACAACAACCTACCGCGAGTTAGGTGAGCAGATCGAGCGTGTCGCCACCGGGCTCCACACCCTCGGGGTGCGCCACGGCGACCGGGTTGCTCTCGTCTTGCCCAACTGCCCACAGCACGTCGTGGCCTTCTACGCGGCCCTGCGCCTCGGGGCCATTGTGGTTGAACACAACCCGCTCTACACGCCTCGCGAGCTGCGCACCCAGTTCGAAGATCACGGCGCGCAGGTGGTTATCGCGTGGGAAAACGTGTGTGGCACGCTCCAGGCGCTGCCTGCGGATGTCCGCCCCACCACAATCATTGCGGTAAACCTCATCGAGGCTATGCCCCTCAGTAAACGCCTTCTCTTGAAACTACCGATTGCGAAGGCCCGTGAAAGCCGACAGAAGCTGGGGACCACCACAACCGGCACCATCCCGTGGCGACGACTCGCCACGAGTGATCGGATTGCCGACAGCATCCGCCGACCCGGGCACAACGACCTGGCTCTCCTGCAGTACACAAGCGGTACCACGGGAACACCCAAGGGCGCCATGCTGAGCCACCGCAATCTCCTCGCCAACGCTCTCCAGGCACAATCGTGGGTGCCCGCCGTGACCAAGGGTGATTGCTGCGTCTATGGGGTGCTCCCCATGTTCCACGCCTACGGCATGACGCTGTGCCTCACTTTTGCAATGAGCATGGGTGCACGCCTGGTACTCTTCCCCTCGTTCGACGTTGACCTGGTACTCGCGGCTGCGCAGAAGCATCTGCCCACTTTCCTGCCGGCAGTTCCACCCATGTATGACCGCATCGCGGAGACCGCCCACACCAAACGGGTCGCCCTCGGCGGCATCACGTGCGCGATCTCAGGAGCCATGGACCTGCCTCCAAGTACGGTCGAGCGGTGGGAGGAGGCCACGGGCGGCTGGCTCGTTGAGGGCTACGGTCTCACCGAGGCGGCCCCGGTGGCTCTCTGTAACCCCGTGGGCAGCAGCCGCAAGGCTGGCACGGTAGGCGTTCCCCTCCCGGGCTGCGAAATCAAACTTGTGGCGGTTGAGAACCCCGAAGATTCTGCCCCCGACGGCGGACCAGGAGAACTGCTGTTCCGGGGCCCCCAGGTCTTCTCGGGTTACTGGAAAAACGCCGAGGCCACGGCCGAGGCGCTAACCCCCGACGGTTGGCTGCGCACCGGCGATATTGTCACGGCGGACAGAGACGGCTTTGTCACGATCGTGGACCGCAAGAAAGAGTTGATCGTCACAGGTGGCTTCAACGTATCTCCCACCGAAGTCGAGAGCGTGCTGCGCTCCTACGACGGGGTGGAGGACGCCGCAGCCATCGGTATCCCGCGCAGCAACGGCGGTGAAAGCGTCGTCGCCGTTGTGGTCATGCGCCCAGGGTACACCTTCGACGAGGAGAGCGTTCGAGAGCACTGCCGTACCGGTCTCACGCCGTACAAGGTCCCCCGATCAATCGAAGTGTGGGACGAGTTGCCTCGATCACTGATCGGCAAGATTCTCCGCAAAGAGATCAAGGAAAAAATTCTCGCGCGCTAACAGCCGACACAGCATGGGCCCCGCAGATTCTGCGGGGCCCATGCGTGCACTCGGTAGTTGCTATGCTTGGGCACGCTCCAGCACAAGCTCGCGCACTCGAGCAGCATCGGCCTGACCGCGCATAGCCTTCATGACGGCACCAATCACGGCACCGGCCGCCTGTACCTTACCGTCGCGGATCTTCTCCAGCACATCGGGTTGAGCCGCAAGGGCCTCGTCAATCGCGATGATCAGGGCACCGTCATCCGAGACAACGGCGAGACCACGGGCATCCACCACCTGCTGCGGGGTCCCCTCACCAGCGATAACCCCCTCAAGCACCTGACGAGCCAGCTTATCGGTGAGGGTTCCCGCGTCAACCAGAGCCGCCAGAGCGGCCACGTTCTCTGCCGAAACGAGCGAAGTAGCCTCGACACCCTGGACGTTAGCAACACGGGCGATCTCACCCGTCCACCACTTACGGGCGGCCTGGGGTGACGCTCCCGCGGCGACCGTCGCTGAGACCTCGGTGAGGAGGCCTGAGTTCTGGATGTCCTGGAACTCCAGGTCGGTAAAGCCCCACTCACCCTTGAGCCGACGGTAACGAAGGGTGGGCGCCTCGGGCAACTGGGCCCGCAACTCCTCAATCAACTGGGCGGTGGGCTGCACGGGCAGCAGGTCGGGCTCCGGGAAGTAACGGTAATCGTCAGCATCCGACTTGGGCCGACCGGCAGAAGTCTCTCCCGTGTCTTCGTGCCAGTGACGCGTCTCTTGGGTGATACTTCCGCCGTTCGACAGAATGTATGCCTGGCGCTGGATTTCGTAGCGCACCGCACGCTCAACCGAGCGCAGTGAGTTCACGTTCTTCGTCTCGGTACGCGTGCCCAGTTTCTCCTGGCCGCGAGGACGCAGAGAAATGTTGGCGTCACAACGGAGATTTCCGCGCTCCATCTTGGCGTCGGAGATACCCAAGTCGATCACCATGTCGCGGATGATTGACACGTATTGACGGCCTACCTCGGGTGCGTCCTCATTCGTCCCCACAATGGGTTTAGTAACAATCTCCACGAGTGGGACACCCGCACGGTTATAGTCCACCATCGAGTACTCGGCCCCCTGGATACGGCCCGTTGAGCCGCCCATGTGGGTCAGCTTACCGGCGTCTTCTTCCATATGCGCCCGCTCAATTGGCACGTGAATCACCCGACCACTGGCCAGCTCGATCTCGACCTCACCCTCATAGGCGATGGGCTCATCATACTGAGAGATCTGGTAGTTCTTAGCCATGTCCGGATAGAAGTAGTTCTTGCGGGCAAAACGCGAACTTTCAGCGATTGAGCAGCCGAGGGCAAGACCCAGGCTGATCGAATAACGCACCGCCTGCTCGTTGACCACCGGCAGAGAACCAGGTAGCCCCAAACAGACCGGGGTCAGATTGGTGTTGGGGGCTGCCCCAAAGTTATTAGGTGCCGCCGAGAACATCTTGGTCTCGGTGTTGAGCTCTACGTGTACCTCAAAGCCCAGGACGGGCTCATACAGTTCAAGGGCCTTGTCAAAATCCATCAGTTTAGCTTTAGCCATTAGTTCACGCCCTTTCCGGCACGCAGTTCGGGGGCCTGAGCCCAGAGCGGACCACCCCACTGGTCCTCGACAAGCGCCTCGAGCGCTGCCCCCACCCGATACAGGCGGGCGTCTTCCCGGGCCGGTGCCATGAACTGGATACCCACGGGCAGGCCGTCCTCAGGTGCCAGTCCGTTGGGCACGCTAATACCCGGAATACCGGCCAAGTTGGCGGGAATAGTCGTGACGTCATTGAGGTACATCGCCATAGGATCTTCGAGTTTCTCGCCCAGGCGGAAGGCCGTCGTGGGCGCGCTCGGGCTGGCAAGAACATCCACCCGACTGAACGCCGAGGCAAAGTCACGCTGGATCAGCGTGCGTACCTTCTGCGCACTACCGTAGTAGGCATCGTAGTAGCCGGCACTGAGAGCGTAGGTGCCCAGGATAATACGTCGCTTGACCTCTGGACCAAAGCCAGCCTCACGGGTGGCAGCCATAACGTGATCAACCGTGCCACCGCCCTCGGGGGTGACCCGGAGGCCAAAGCGAACCGAGTCAAACTTGGCCAGGTTACTCGATGCCTCAGCGGGCAGGATGAGGTAGTAGGCGGCAACAGCGTACTCAAAGTGGGGAGCGTCAATCTCAACGATCTCCGCACCCTGAGCTTCGAGAAGCGCAAGAGACTCGGTGAAGCGCTGAGTGACGCCGGTTTGAAAGCCCTCCCCCTGGAGTTGCTTGACCACGCCTACGCGCAAACCTTTCAGCACCTGGCCGGTG
This sequence comes from Klugiella xanthotipulae, assembly GCF_006716695.1. GTDB lineage: Bacteria > Actinomycetota > Actinomycetes > Actinomycetales > Microbacteriaceae > Klugiella > Klugiella xanthotipulae. The sequence goes on along the minus strand of NZ_VFPN01000003.1, from coordinate 107,747 downwards.
GCCCCCTCGCGAGCGGCGGCAGCCATGGAGGGCCAGGCATCAGGCAGAGAGGTCGAGTCGTGATGGTCGTGACCGGCGATAACGTCCTGCAGGAGGCCAGCATCCAGCACGCTGCGCGAGCACGGGCCCACCTGGTCGAGCGAGGATGCCAGCGCAATCGCACCGTAGCGACTGACCGCACCGTAGGTGGGCTTAACACCGACCGTGCCGGTCACGTGGGCGGGCTGGCGAATCGAACCGCCCGTGTCACTGCCGAGAGCAAGCGGTGTTTCGAAGGCGGCCACGGCTGCGGCCGAGCCACCACCGGAACCACCCGGGATGCGGGTGAGGTCCCACGGGTTGTGGGTGGGACCGTAGGCCGAGTGTTCGGTGCTTGATCCCATGGCAAACTCGTCCATGTTGGTCTTACCGAGTGGCACCAGACCTGCCGCGCGTGACCGGGCGACAACCGTGGCGTCGTAGGGCGACATCCAGCCTTCAAGGATCTTGGAACCGCTTGTGGACGGCATATCGGTCGTCACGAGCACGTCTTTAATGGCCAGCGGAACCCCGGCCAGCGGGCCGAGTTCTTCGCCGGCAGCGCGGCGAGCATCGATACTCGCCGCGACCTCGTGAGCCCGGGCGTTAATGTGCAGGAAGGCGTGCACCTCGGAGTCAACCTCGGCGATGCGCTCCAAATGAGCAGCGGTAGTCTCCACGGAACTCACCTCACCCGAGGCGAGCTTGGCGGAGAGGTCGGCTGCGCTGAGGCGCGTGAGATCAGTCTGGGTCATTACTGCTCCTCCCCCAGAATCGCGGACACAACAAAACGTCCCTCGAACTGTTCGGGGGCACCCGAGAGGGCCTGCTCCGCGGTGAGGACGTTATCACCCACCACATCCGGGCGAAACACGTTCTGTAGCGGAATCGGATGGCTCGTGGCAGGAATATCCGGTGTCGCCACCTCGCTCACCTTGGCAATGTTGCTCACGATCTGGCCGAGGTCCGCGGTGAGGAGCGTAATCTCGTCCTCACCCAACTGGATCTTAGCGAGCTCGGATAAGTGACGAACCACCTCAGGGGTGATCTCTGGGCTTGATGATGTTTCAGGCATACTGCTCCACATGACTAATATTCGAGGGAATCGGGGTCTAGTCTACGGCCTTCGCCACAGCGCCGGGCGCGAGCTCTACAGGGTGAGAGCGCCGGGTCCGTCGGTCACGAGGATGGCAAACTGGGCTGCGTCAAGCACGGGAATACCGAGCTCCTCAGCCTTACTCAGCTTTGATCCGGCACCGGGGCCAGCCGCCACGTAGTCAGTCTTTTTAGACACACTCGATGCGGCCTTCCCACCGGCCAGAATAATGGCTTCCTTGGCACCGTCACGGGTGAATCCATCGAGGGATCCCGTGGCTACCACGGTCAGCCCCTCCAGCACTCCGCCGACCGCCTCGCGCACCCCGGGACCGGGGTGGCCGGGCGTGGCAAACTGCACCCCAGCTGCGGCCCACCGCTCCACAATAACGCGGTGCCAGTCACGTTCACACCACTCCAGAAGCGAATCGGCAATAATCTCGCCGACCCCCTCGACCTCGGCCAGCTGCTCCCGAGTAGCGGCCCGGATGGCATCAAACGACCCAAACCACTCAGCCAACGCGCGCGCGGCAACGGGACCAACGTGGCGAATATTGAGGGCAACGAGGATGCGCCACAGCGGTTTACTCTTGGCCATACCCAGATTCTCGACCAATTTGATGGCGTTGGCCGAGGGGACACTCTCCTCATCACCCGCAAACGCCTCACCGTTCGCCGCTGCCGCGGGGTCAAAATCACCGTCTTTCTTCTGCCGACGGCGACGGAAGGGTGAGTCCTCACGCGGGGTGCCGTCGTCGTTGAGCTTAGGCAGACCGGTCTCAGAATCAAGAACAATCACGTCAACCGGAAACAAATCTTTGAGGGTCAGGTCAAAGAGTCCGGCCTCACCCACCAGGCCGTCCTCGTCGGCGAGCGGGGCTCGCTCGGGGCGCAGCGGTTGTGTGAGAGCCGCGGCTGACACCTCGCCCAGCACCTCAATGTCGAGGCCACCGCGCGATCCAATGTGTTCCACACGTCCACGCACCTGAGCGGGGCAACTGCGCGCGTTGGGGCACCGCAGGTCGATGTCGCCTTCTTTCATTGCCCTCAACGGGGTGTTGCACTCGGGGCAGTGCACCGGCATCACAAACTCACGCTCGGAGCCGTCACGCAATTCGGTGACCGGGCCGAGGATCTCTGGGATGACGTCCCCCGCCTTACGCAACACCACCGTATCGCCGATGAGTACGCCCTTAGCACGCACCACGTCCTGGTTGTGCAGCGTAGCCTGGCGAACGGTCGAACCGGCCACAAACACGGGCTCTACCACCGCGTACGGGGTGGCCCGGCCGGTGCGTCCGATACCCACGTGGATGTCGATGAGCGTCGTGTTGACCTGCTCGGGTGGGTACTTGTAAGCGATCGCCCAGCGCGGGGCGCGACTCGTCGAGCCAAGCTCAGCCTGAACGGCCACGGTGTCCACCTTGATCACGATGCCGTCGATCTCGTGCTCAACGCTGTGCCGCTCGGCTCCAAAGTGCTCGATAAACTCAGCGACGTCCTCGACTGACCCCACAACCTTCGAGTTACCCGAGATGGGGAGGCCCCACGTGCCGAGCAACCCATAGATCTCGGACTGGGTGGCCACGGGCGGGGTGGGCCAGGCACCGATACCGTGCACGAGCATCCGCAACCGACTGAGTCCGTCGCGCATGAGGGCGAGCTTATCGGCCGATTTTCCCTCACTCTTCTGCCGCAGCGAACCGCTTGCTGCGTTGCGCGGGTTTGCAAACATCTTCTCGCCCAGCTCTGCTCGATGGGCGTTGAGGGCCGCGAACTCCCTGACGGGGAAAAAAACCTCACCGCGTACCTCAACGAGGGGCGGGTGACCGACACCCATCAGGCGTGAGGGAATACCGGACACGTAGTGGATGTTCATGGTCACGTCCTCGCCGGTGACACCGTCCCCGCGAGTCGCCGCGCTCACGAGCACGCCGTTCTCATAGCGCAGGTTCATGGCAAGACCGTCGATCTTGAGCTCGCAAAGATACTGGGGCGTGAGACCAATACCACGCTCAATCTTGTGCGCCCATTCGCGAAATTCGTCGAGCGAGAACACATTGTCCAGGCTGTACATGCGCTCAGCGTGTAGAACCGGGGTAAAGAGGTCACTCACTCCCCCGCCGACACGACGTGTGGGGCTATCCTGGCCAGCAACCTCGGGAAAATCGCGCTCCAGCGCCTCCAACTGCTGCATGAGACCGTCATACTCGGCGTCAGACACAAGCGATTCGTCGCGCTCATAGTACGCGGCCTGCAACTCACGGATACGCTCCGCCAGATCGGCTGCCGCGGTTGCCGCCGCAGCCAGCCCGGCCCGGGTGGATTCTGTGTCACTCATAATACCTACGCCTGTGCCTCTACGGAAACGGCACTCACCGTTCGGTCGATCGTGAACTGTCCCAGCACACGCGTTCCCACGTAGAGCACCGCCGTCTGACCGGGAGCAACCCCGTGCAGCGGCTCATCGGGCTCCACGACGAACTCCTCCGTGGCTCCCTCGCGGTAGACCTCAGCCTCGGGGTCAATGCGGGCAATGCGCGCTCGAGCCGGAACAGGGTCGGCATGTGCGCGAATCTGCACCTCGCACTCAAAGTCGCGCTCGGGATGCGCGAGAGGCTGCCCGGCCCAGCTCCAGCGCCCACCGGCGATCGTACCAATCGCGAGCGCCTCCCGGGGCCCCACAACGACGGTGTTGGAGGTCGGACGCACCTCAAGAACAAAGCGGGGACGACCGTCCGGGGCGGGGCGACCGAGACTAAGCCCCTTGCGCTGACCCACCGTATAGGAGTGTGCGCCCCGGTGCTGACCCAGAACAGCACCCTCGTTATCCAAGATGTTTCCCACCTTCTCACCCACCTTCTCGGCGAGCCAACCGCGCGTATCACCGTCCGGAATAAAGCAAATATCGTGGCTGTCGGGCTTGTGAGCCACACCCAGGCCACGCCGCTCAGCCTCGGCACGCACGAGACCCTTCGAGGGGGTCTCGCCGAGTGGGAAGTAGCAGCGGGCGAGTTGCTCAGCGGTGAGCACCCCGAGCACGTAGGACTGGTCCTTGGCCCAGGCGCTCGCCCGGTGCAGTTCGGGATGACCCGCTTCATCAGTGACCAGGGTGGCATAGTGGCCGGTGCACACCGCATCAAAACCGAGGGCAATGGCTTTGTCGAGGAGTGCGGCAAACTTGATCTTTTCATTGCAGCGCATACACGGATTGGGGGTGCGTCCGGCCGAATACTCGGCGATGAAGTCGTCAACGACCTCCGCTCTGAAACGGTCACTGAAATCCCACACGTAGTACGGGATGCCGATAATGTTTGCGGCGCGCTGGGCGTCCATCGAGTCTTCAATGGTGCAGCACCCCCGCGAGCCGGTTCGGAGGGTACCGGGCATACGGCTCAACGCCAGGTGCACACCCACCACCTCGTGGCCGGCCTCGACGGCGCGCGCGGCCGCAACGGCCGAATCGACACCACCACTCATTGCTGCAAGAATCTTCACCCAGATATCCTAACCGCCATCACCGATATTGAGTCGGAAACTTCTCACTGATCAGCACCACCTTTTGGAGAACAACATGCCTGATACCTACCCAAAGGTTGACCTCAAAAAGCACTATGGAGAGCTTTTCTCCGCGGGGAAAAAAGATTTTGCGGTGGTGGAGGTGCCGCCCTTGTCGTACCTCATGGTCGATGGGGCCGGTGACCCCAACACTGAGCCGTCCTACACGGCCGCGGTCGAGGCTCTGTACTCCGTCTCGTTTACTGCCAAGTTTGCGAGCAAAAAGCAGCTGGGTCGCGACTACACCGTGTCCCCCCTGGAAGGCCTGTGGTGGGCGGATAACCCCGAGGCATTTACGGCTCGGGATAAGTCGTCATGGAAATGGACCATGATGGTCCTGCAACCTGAATGGGTCACAGCCGCTCTCATTTCTGATGCAATCGAAACCGTTCGAGCGAAGAAAAACCCGACATCGCTCGACCTTCTCCGCTTCGAGACCTACCACGAAGGCACGTCGGTGCAGATCCTGCACGTGGGTTCCTATGACGATGAGGCTCCCACCCTGGCCCGTCTGCACAACGAGTACCTCCCGGACCACGGTCTCACGTTCAATGGCAAACACCACGAGATCTACCTGGGCGACCCTCGCAAGACCGAGCCGGCCCGGCTCAAGACACTCCTCCGCCAACCCGTCCGGCGCATCGCGGCATAGCCCCTCTATCGGCGTTGCCCGCCTATGCGAGACCGGCCTGCTGCGCTCGTGTATAGGCCTGAGGGAGCGCAGCCACGAGAGCGGCCACGTCGGATGGGGTGCTACCGTGCCCGAGGGTGAAGCGCAGTGCACCGCGCGCCTCCCCCTCGGGCACACCCATTGCGGTCAGCACGTGCGAGGTCTCGGGCACCCCTGCCTGGCAGGCCGAGCCCGTCGAGACCGAGACTCCAGCGGCATCCAGTAAGAAAAGTAGCGAATCACCCTCACAGCCAGGAAACGTAAAGTGCGCATTACCGGGGAGTCGGTCACCGTTTATTGCGACTCCTCGCAACACCGCGTCTGGCACAGCCTCCTGGACACCCCTCACCAGGTCATCCCGTAGCGCGGACAAACGCCTGGCGAACTCGTCGAGCTCTGCGGTCGCCAGTTCGGCGGCGAGCGCAAAAGCCACGGCCCCGGCCACATCCTGAGTGCCGGATCTGGCGCGCTGTTGGCCTCCGCCGTGTTGGAGGGGTACCGCGGTGACACTCCGGGAAAGGATGAGCGCCCCAATGCCGACGGGCCCACCGATTTTGTGGGCGGATACGCTCATGGCCTGCACCCCAGAGCGGGCAAAGTGCACAGGAAGGTAGCCGAGGGCGGAAACCGCGTCGAGGTGAAGGGGTACGGCATACTCTGCGGCAACAGCAGCGAGTTCGGGAACGGGCTGGACGGTGCCGACCTCATTGTTGGCCCAGAGGGTGCTGACGAGGGCCACCTGTGGGCCGACCGCGGCGAGCGCGGCACGCAGCTCAGTAGGCGCAAGGCGGGCATTATCATCCAGGGGTAGTGGGGCGAGGCGCGCGCCCTGGGTCGCGGCGAGCCATTCGGCGGCGTCGATGGTGGCGTGATGTTCTGCGCCCGGGATGAGAAGAGTCGGCCGGACAGCGTCACGCTGCCGGGCCCACCAGATGCCCTTAATGGCGAGATTGATCGCCTCAGTACCACCACCGGTATATGTGATTTCGATGGGTTCACAGCCGAGAGCGGCGGCGAGGCGTTCGCGCGCCTCTTCAAGGGTACGTTTGGCACGTTGACCGTGGCTGTGGATAGAGGCAGGGTTACCGACAACGGCAAGCGCTTGCACATAAGCGTCGCGCACCTCGTCGCGCAGGGGGGTCGTTGCGGCGTGGTCGAGGTATACGCTCACGAGATTTGTCCTGTTCCGGTCACGGAATCCAGGATAACGCGGGATACCCTGTTACCCATGAATGATTCTGTTTTACCCCGGTTAGGTGTGGTTGTACCGACGGACGGTCGTGTGAGTGTTCCGCGATTATCGGTGTGGTCCGAGCACGCCACAGCTCTGTGGCTGTGTCTGTTGCCTGCTGGCGGTAATTCGACACCGCTCTCAGAGTGGCCGATGGCCCTGGTGAGCGATGGCGTATGGTCGGTGGAGTCGGCGGCGATGGTTCCCGGCCAGCGATACGCGTTGCGGGCAGAGGGGCCAGAGGGTCCTACGCATCGCTTCAACAGTGAGCGTCTCCTGCTTGACCCGTACGGCCGCGGGGTGGAACAGACGAGTGATGGGGTGTGGTGCTCGGTTGTAGTGGCGGACGGGTTTAGTTGGGAGGGCGTGGCTAAACCTGCCATCCCGCTGGATCATTCAGTGGTGTACGAGACCCATGTGAAAGGTTTTAGCGTGCTGAACGAGTTGCTGCCATTTCCTGTACGGGGAACATACGCGGGGTTGGGGCACCAGGTGTCGATCGCGTATTTGACGTCGCTGGGGGTGACGGCGGTGGAGTTGTTACCGGTGCACGCGTTTGTATCGGAGGAGCGGCTTCAGGAGTTGGGAATGGTCAACTACTGGGGGTATAACTCGCTCGCATTCTTTGCACCGCATAACGCGTATGCCACACGGGAGGCCCGGAAGGCGGGCCCGTCCGCGGTGATCGCAGAGTTTAAGACCATGGTCCGCAATCTACACCGAGCGGGAATCGAGGTCATCCTGGATGTGGTGTACAATCACACGGCAGAGGAGGGGCCGGAGGGGCCGACGACAAGTCTGCGTGGTCTCGATAATGCCTCGTACTATCGACAGGATGAGACGGGGCGTTACGTGGATGTCACGGGGTGCGGTAACACCGTAAACTTCGGTTCGGCCGCCGCGGTGCGGCTGGTTCTGGATTCACTGCGCTACTGGGCCAACGAAATGCAGGTGGACGGTTTCCGATGTGACCTGGCTGCCACGCTCGGGCGAAACGGGGATGCGGCGTTTACACCCGATCATCCGTTGCTATCGGCTGTGGTGAGCGACCCGGAACTGGCGGGCGTCAAGATGATCGCCGAGCCGTGGGATGTTGGCATTGGCGGGTGGCAGACGGGTCACTTCCCGCGCGGCTGGTCCGAGTGGAATGATCGCTATCGGGATCGAATGCGCGATTTTTGGTTGCAGGATATTGCAAAAGCCCGCCACGACGGGGATGCCGGGAGTGGTATCGGTCGGTTCGCCACGCGTTTTGCGGGCTCTTCGAACACGTTTGCGCAGGATCGTGGGCCGCTCGCCTCGGTCAACTTCATCACGGCCCACGACGGCTTTACGATGGCGGATCTCACGGCGTACAACGTCAAACACAACCTGCTTAACGGTGAAAACAATCGGGACGGCACCAATAACAACAACTCGTACAATCACGGGTATGAGGGGCCTAGCAATGACGAGAATATCGAGCGAGTGCGGCGCAAGGCGGTGCGTAATCTCCTGGGTACGCTGCTGTTATCGGCCGGTGTGCCGATGCTCGCGGGTGGTGACGAGTTTGGCCGTTCCCAGCAGGGCAATAACAACGCGTACTGCCAGGACAACGAGATTTCCTGGTTGCCGTGGCGACATGAGGCCTGGCAACACGATCTGCTGCGCACCACTCAGCACCTGGTGCGGTTGCGACACGAGAATCCGGCACTGCGCCCCCGACACTATGGGCAGATGGATCGGGTCATTCCCCAAGCGAGCAAAATGGAGTGGTTCGATGGGTCCGGTAATCGGATGCCGGAGAGCGATTGGAACTCCCCCCTCAACCGCACGCTACAGTACGTGGCAACGAGCACACCCGAGTTTGAGGAGTTTAACCGCATCCTCTGCATCGTGCACGCGCTTGAAGACGACACTATTGTGACGCTTCCCCGCTTTGACGGGGTCACAAGCTACGAATTGTTGTGGGATAGCGCGGATGAGGCACCCCGGCCCAACCCGGAAAGTTATGGCCAGTTCGCCCCGGGAACCACCCTGCGCATCCCCGGAACATCCATGCAGTTGTATCGCGCGCTGAGCTAACCCGCACAGAAGAGCTGTCGGGCCAATCTTCCCGTCTGCCTCGCGCTGATGGCTACGTATTCGGTACGGTCAGTGTGTGCAGTTAATGAGCCCAGCCCTCGGCCGAATCCCCCTTCTCGATCCCGCGCCCGCCGTGGCACATAATCGGTGGCGTCCTCGCGCGTTCTCCGGGGAGGTGGTGCCTTTCGCAATCACGGCGTTTCGGGAGGGCCACGACCGGATCGGAGCCCACCTGATCCTGATCTCGCCATTGGGCGATGAGACAACTCACGTACTCGCAGAGTTAGATCCCGGAAGCGACCGGTGGGGTACCCGCATTCGGCTGGATACCGAGGGCGAGTGGGCCTTCCACTTCCGCGGGTTCAGCGATGACTACGCGACCTGGCTACACAATGCGCAGATTAAAATCCCGGCCCGTGTCGATGTGGATGTGATGCTCGCCCTCGGCCAGCAGATTGTCACGCGGGGGGCGAAGGAACAGGGCCGACCGGCCGTCGAAAAGCGTCTCCTCACCACGCTAGCCACCGCTTTGGGGAACAGGTCACTCACCCCAGAGAAGCGGCTAGAGGTGGCGAGTGGCGAGCGAGTACGTGCAGTACTGGCGCTGCGTCCCATCGCCGAGCTTTCAAGCGTCACCGGAGATTTTCACCTGCTGGTCGAGCGGGAACGTGCCGGGGTTGGCTCCTGGTACGAGTTTTTTCCCCGGTCCGAAGGAGCAGTTCGCCGTGCTGACGGGTCCTGGCGCAGCGGTACTTTTGCCACGGCAGCCCGCCGGTTGCCGGCGATCAGCAACATGGGCTTTGACGTGGTGTACCTGCCGCCGATCCACCCGATCGGGCGGTCGTTTCGTAAAGGCCCCAACAATACTCTGACGGCCGGGCCACATGATCCCGGGTCCCCCTGGGCGATCGGCGCGGCGGAGGGCGGACACGACGCAATTCATCCCGACCTGGGTACGGTGGCCGATTTCACGGCTTTCTGCGCCGTGGCAGCCACCCACAATATGGAGGTTGCGCTCGACCTTGCCCTTCAGGCGTCACCGGACCATCCGTGGGTTCTGGAGCATCCCGAGTGGTTCACCACACTGCCGGATGGTTCAATCGCACACGCCGAGAATCCGCCCAAGAAGTATCAGGACATCTACCCGATCAACTTTGATAACGACCCCGAGGGAATCTACGCCGAGGTGTTGGGGATCGTACGCCTCTGGATCTCACGCGGTATCCATATCTTCCGGGTGGATAATCCCCACACAAAACCCGTCCATTTCTGGGAGCGGCTCATCGGGGAGGTCACCTCGGAGCACCCCGGAGTGATATTCCTGGCCGAGGCGTTTACCCGCCCGGCCCTGCTGCGCACACTCGCTCAGGTGGGTTTCCAGCAGTCCTACACATACTTCACCTGGCGCAACACGCGGGAAGATCTGGCGGAGTTTCTGACGTCGGTGACAACCGAAACCGCCGACTATCTGCGACCCAACTTCTTCGTGAACACCCCCGATATCCTCACCGAGTATCTGCAATTTGGAGGGAGGCCGGCATACAAGATCCGCGCAGCACTCGCCGCGACGACGGCCCCCACCTGGGGAATGTATTCTGGCTACGAACTCATTGAGAATGTTGCCCGTCCAGGGGCCGAGGAGAATCTCGACAGCGAGAAGTACGAGTACCGTCCCCGAGACTATGCTGCCGCCGAACGCGAGGGTCGCTCACTGGTTCCCTACATCACGCGACTCAACGACCTGCGCCGCACGCACCCCGCACTTCGCCAATTGCGCAATCTGACCCTGCACTCCTCCGACGACGACAGCATCCTGGTCTACAGCAAGCACCTTGCCGCCGAGCATGCCGACTCCGGCCAGAGCGACACCCTCATCGTTGTGGTCAATGTAGACCCGCACAACATCGCGGAGACGGTGGTCCATCTCAACCTCACGGCCCTGGGTCTGGCACCCGGGTCATCGTTCCCCGTCACCGACCTGCTCACAGACGCCACCTGGATGTGGAGCGAGCACAACTACGTCCGCTTAGATCCCGAGGTCGAACCGGTGCATATTCTCCGCCTGGATGGAGCCAGCCGTGGCTAGCGGCGGGGCGCGGACCTCAAACACCGCGTCCGAACCGACCCCCGACGTTCTACTCTCTCTCGCACACGGAACTCACTCAGACCCGCACTCGGTTCTCGGCCAGCACAGACAAACGGTCGCCGGGGGAACGTCGGTCACCGTCATCCGTGCGCTCCGCCCTCTCGCCGCGCGCGTCGTCGCGCGCCGCGATGATGGAACACGCGTCCCTCTCGCCCATCTGGGCCAGGGTGTCTGGCAGGGTAGCACCCTCGAGGAACCAGATGATTATGTCCTGCACACCGACTACGCCGAGGGCCACACGTGGGTTGCCGATGACCCCTATCGCTACCCCCCCACGCTCGGCGAACTCGATCTACACTTGCTCGCGGAGGGCCGACACGAACAACTGTGGACGGTACTCGGCTCCCATACACGCGATCACCACGGGGTTCACAAGCTGACCCCCGGCGTTTCTTTTAGCGTCTGGGCACCGCGGGCGCGGGCGGTGCGCGTGGTGGGTAACTTTAACACGTGGGATGGCGCGCTGCATAACCTTCGCCGCCTCGGCGGCTCGGGCGTCTGGGAGGTCTTCCTGCCGCATCTCACCCCCGGTGAGGTCTATAAGTTTCAGATTCTGGGACGCGATAACATCTGGCGCACCAAAGCCGACCCCGTCGCGCGTCGCACGGAACACCCCCCGGCAACCGCCTCAATTATCGAGAAAAGCCACTACGAGTGGCAGGACGAAGAATGGCTGGCTACGCGTGCCGCATCCTCACTGCACACGGCCCCCCTGAGCGTCTACGAGCTTCACCTGGGTTCCTGGCGTCCCGGTCTCGGTTATCGAGAGGCCGCCGATCAGCTCATCGAGTACGTACAACAGCTGGGGTTCACTCACGTTGAGTTCATGCCGCTCGCGGAGCATCCGTACACGCCCTCATGGGGCTACCAGGTCACGGGCTATTACGCCCCGACAAGTCGCTTTGGCACTCCCGACGACCTGCGCTACCTCATCGACAGGTTGCACGGGGCAGGTATCGGTGTGCTGCTGGACTGGGTGCCGGGGCACTTCCCCAAGGATGAGTGGGCTCTCGCGCGCTTCGACGGCGAGCCGCTTTACGAACATCCAGACCCGAGGCGTGGCGAGCAGCAAGACTGGGGCACTCTCGTGTTCGACTTTGGTAATCCGGGCGTGCGTAACTTCCTGGTGGCCAACGCGCTCTACTGGTGTGAGGAGTTCCACATTGACGGGTTACGCGTCGATGCTGTCGCCTCGATGCTTTATCTCGATTATTCGCGCGGCGAGGGTGAGTGGTTGCCCAATATCCACGGCGGCCGCGAGAACCTGGAGGCCGTGAGTCTCCTCCAGGAGGTGACCGCCACCGTGTACCGGCGGCATCCCGGCGTGATAATGATTGCGGAGGAATCCACCAGCTGGGACGGCGTCACTCGCCGCACCGACTCGGGCGGGCTGGGCTTTGGTCTCAAATGGAACATGGGCTGGATGAACGATACCCTCCGCTACCTAGCGAACGACCCGATGTACCGTTCCCACCACCACAACGACATCACGTTCTCCCTCGCGTACGCGTGGAGCGAAAACTACATCCTGCCGATCAGCCACGACGAGGTCGTGCACGGCAAAGGATCCCTGGTGGCCAAGATGCCCGGTACGCCCGAACAGAAACTCGCCAATGTACGCGCTTATCTAGCCTTCATGTGGGCCCATCCGGGCAAAAAGCTGCTCTTCATGGGGCAGGAGTTTGGGCAACTCGACGAGTGGAGTGAACAGCGCGGCCTCGACTGGTGGATCAGTGACGAGCCTGGTCACCGGGGCTTACTCGCGCTGACCGCTGACCTCAACGCGCAGTACCGATCAACCCCTGCCCTGTGGCAGCTGGATGAGTCCCCCACAGGATTCGAGTGGATAGCCGCCCACGATGGCAGCCACAATGTTGTCTCGTTCATCCGCTGGGATGAGCAGCGACGACCCACTGTGGTTATCGTCAATTTCTCGGGAATCGACCTCAACGGCTACCGCTTAGGTTTACCCCGCGAGGGACGCTGGGGCACCGTCTTCAGCAGCAACCACGCTCGGTACGGGGGCTGGGATGCCCCCGGCCAGGCCACCTGGCAGGGCGAGGCGCGACCGTGGGATGGCCAGCCAGCTTCGACGGCTCTCCTCGTGCCCGCGCTGAGTGCACTGTATCTGCAACCCACTACGTAGACGTACCGAACTGGCTGCCCTCCTAGTAGAGCAGGGCAGTCAGGCGACGGCGCGCTGCCCCGACACGGGGATCTGTCACACCCACCACGTCAAAGAGTTCGAGCAGTCGCTCGCGAATACGGTCCCGCTCATCCGTATCACGCGCAGCAAAAAGTGTCAGGAGACGATCAAAAGCGTCCTCAATGTGCCCGCCGGACAGGTCAAGGTCGGCCACGTCCAATTGGGCATCCAGATTCTGCGGATCTGCGGCTGCGGCTCCCCGAACCCCGTCGAGTGTCTTACCTGACAGGCGCGCAAGTAAGCTCACACGGGCGAGTCCGGCGACGGCCTCGGTATCGCGTGGATTGCTGAGGAGCGCCTGGCGGTACTCTTCTTTCGCTGTCGGGAAGTCTCCTCGCTCCAGCGCGCCGAGGGCCTCTGCATGATGCGGAGGCATCGGGGCAGGGGCTGCAGGGTCACTCGCCTCGGCCTCAACCACGACCACCGACCCGGTCACGCCCGCCTGGGCGGCCAACTCAAGTACCTGGTTAAGCACCTGGATAACATCAGCCTCCGGCAGCGCACCCTGGAATAGGGGGATCGGCTTACCAGCAACCACGGCGACCACCATAGGGATGGACTGAGCCTGGAATGCCTGTGAGAGACCAGGGTTACTCTCCACATCGACCTTCGCAAGGAGGATTCGACCGTTGAGTTCCCGAGTCAGCTTCTCCAATATGGGGGTGAGCTGTGTGCAGGGCTGGCACCACTCGGCCCACAGGTCAATGATGACCGGGACAACCGTAGAAAGACGCGCAACCTCCGCAAACGTCTCATCGGTTACGTCCATCACGAGGGAGGGAACGGACACGGGATCACCCGACGGGGAGGGGGCCCCGGGGACCGTGGCGGGCTGCTGACCCGCCTGCGACTTGTGAACGAGCGGCGATAAATCAACCGCACCGCCCCCCATGAGACTGTTAAGCCGAGGGTCAGACATCAATTTGCTCCCGCCTTCACCAGGCTGTGTGTGAAGCCCAGTAGTTTGATTTTATCTTTCGAGTCTGCACCCGGCACGGAGAAGAGTAGCTGGTACTCCCACGTCTGGTACAGACCGGTGTTCGACTTGTTGGTACCGGCCAGAGCAGCGGCAGCCGATCCGCTAAAGGTAATCTCTGCGCGTTCGTTCGTGGGCACAATCGTTTCGGTATCAAGAACCGACACCGCCACAAGCGCACCCTGCTGGGCCGTTGACAGGGCAACGACCTCGCCGTCACCCGGGACGGTGCTAAAGCTGGCCTCCCCTTCTTGATCGTTTGCCGCAAATCCCTGGCGCTCCGACTGACGCCAGGACTGGCCGACCTGGCTCACCAGGTTGTCATCCGTCACATCAAAGTAGTCGTAATAGTTGGAATCGGCACCGTTGTTCAACACGTCGGCATAGGCCGTCGCGATATTTTTTGGTTGCAGCTTGAGCGCGTTAAAGTCAGGGGCGAGCCGCGAAGTTCCGATATATGCCGGGGCGGCATCCGGCAGCACCGAACCACCGCTGATCTCGACCGCATAGTGAATCATGTAGTTATCGTGCGGAGACTTCTGGATCAGAACGACGCCAAGGGGCGGATTCTCGCTGTCGGTACCGTCCTCTACAACCGTAAAGATTGTGCGCGGCCATGTCTTTGTGCTCTGGGGCAACTCATAGTCCATCACGGTGGAAGACAGCGCTCCGGGGGCTTTGGTATCCGGAGACTTCGCACGAATAGTGTAGTTTGCCAGTCGCTCGTCAAGCGCTGCCCCGGCAAAGCGGGTCTTCGCCATCTCAGCATCGAGCTCGGTATCAGCGGTGGTCGCAACATCGGAGGCATCCGTGAGGATACGCGTGAGTTGCGGTGAGGTCACGGCGGGGGGCAGAGCATCCTGGTCCTCAGCTGAAGCCGTTGCAGCAGCGGTACTCCCTGGAGCCACAGGCTCATTGCCAAACTTGGGCCAGTAGTCAGCCGAGCAACCCGAGGCCATCAAAGCCACAGACAGAACAACGGGAATCGCAAGGAGCTTCGTGCGACCTCCCCCGAGGGCACGACGCCGATCCTTCTCAATGCTCTTGGGGCTGACCCCGGTGAGCGCAGATTGGCGGCGGAGACCAGCCAGTCGCTTAGTATTGCCCCGCCGTGGTCGGGTTGAACGGCGGTCGTGGTCAACAGCTAAAAGGTAGAGGAACAGACCGACTATTCCCAGGATGATACCCCCCACGAGAAGCGGACCGGCCAGGGGCGTTGATTTGTCCACCGACCAGCTCAGAGACACTCCGTCGAGAACTTTGTCCCCGTTACGGGCGGCCACAATCACGGAAATACCCTCGGGAAGGTCCATAGCCTGTGTCAGGAGGTTGTCCTCAGAGTATTCCGCGAGCCAGAGGTCGCTACCCTTCGGATCTGGGTTCTTCGGAAGAGCCAACTGAGATGTCTCCATCGCGTCGCCCTCGGCCGGAGTCTTCGTGGCCGTGGTATCGCTCGGCTCGCTATCGCCTGAGACCACCAGCTTTCTATACGCGTCCTCATCGGCCTTCACCGACACGCTCGACAACTCGCCGGTTTTCTGGTCGATTGACAGCACATCGTGCGGCACGGCGGTCAGCCACGCTTGCACATCGGCCGTCCGGGCATAGGCGAGATAAACGTTTTTTTCTCCGCGAACCGTGACCGTCTGACGACCCACATTCTCAGCCAGAACATCGGCAGGTAGGAGCGCGTATTGGCTGTCGGCGGAAAGTTCCGTGGAGACCCGAATGGCCGATGGTCCCGACAAAAAGGTTCGCTGGCCAATCCCCAACAGTATGAGGACAGCGGCCAGCGCAAGCGTGGCAATTGCGAAAACATATCGCACGTATAAGCTCCTTCGTTTCCCAGACCGCGCGGGCTCCCCGGTAGGGGGTGCGCAGGTATGGCAAGCGGATCAACGATACCTGACATCGCCCTCGACAGTACGTTTTATCGCGGCGGTCATGGGCCTTCGTGGAAGTTTAGTATGAACGGTGGACATGGATATCGCCTGAAAACCTTCCGACAAGGATGAGACATGGGGTGAGACGAGCCTCTCGTGCAATAGACTTTGGTGAGGTATTTAGTCTTGAGCGGAATCACCGCCGCCGCCACATCAACTACGGAGTAGCCAGTGTCCGAGTACGAGAGCCCGTTTAGCCAAGCATTCAGGGGATATGACAAGGTTGAAGTCGATGAGGCGATCCAGCAACTCAATAACGAGCTTGCCCAGTTGCAGCAGCGTCATCAACGGGCTCTGCACGAGCAAGAATCCCTTAAAACTCACATTGGTGAACTGACTGTAGAAGTCGAGGAGCTCGAATCCACCGGATACACCGGCTTGGGAACCAAGCTTGAGAGCAGCCTACAAATGGCCGAGGAGCACTCCGCTCGCGTCATCGCTCAGGCCGATCTGGACGCCGAGAAACTGCGCCGTACGACCGAGGCAGAGGCCGCACAGCTGCTGCGCCAGTCACAGGAACGTGCCGAGCAGATCCTGAACAGCGCAAAATCAGAGGCTTACACCCTGGTTGTCGGTGCAAAAAACGACGTGGCCGAATCGACAGCCAGAGCAAATAGTGACAAAGAAGAGATGTTGTCCGAGGCAACGCGTGAGGCCGCTGCCGTCCGCCAAGCCGCCAGCGCCTCAGCCCTCGAAATGACAACCTCGGCCAAGCTCACGTCCGAGGCAGAGAAGGCCGCAGCTGAGCGCACCGCCGCCGAGCTCCTGGCAACCGCTCAAGAACGAGCCAGCGCCCTTCAGGCCGAGGCAGAGGAACGAGCCCGGGCTACCGAGTTTGAGCGTGAGCAGAATGCCAGAGACCTCGAACTTGCCCGCACAGAGTTGCAGCAGAAGACCAACAACGCCCGTGCTGAACTCGTCGCAGCAACCGAAAAAGCTCGCCTTGAGCTAGCGGATCAGACTGCACAGCGACAGACCGAGTTGGATGCGGCCGCCCAGACCCAGACTATTGAGCTAGAAAACCAGCTGACAACGCACACCGCTAGACTCGCACGGGAACGCGCAGAGCACGACTCCACCCTTGCTCGCGAGCGTGAGACCCACGAATCCACGCTCGCAGAGGAACGCTCAGCACAGCAGCTCAAGTTGGCCGCTGACCGGCAGGAGCACCACGACCGTTTCGCACAGCTAGCCCGCGAACAGCAGAGCACTCTTGAACTGGAACGCAATGAGCAGGGTGCCGAGCTGGAGTTAGAGCGCGCTGCTCACGACAAGCAACTGGCCGCCGAAAAGAAGCGGCAGAGCGAAGAGCTCGAGGCAGAGCGTGCGGAACAGGCCGCCCTGCTCGCCGCTGAGCTGGAACAGCACCGCCAGACCATCGCGTCTGAGCGCACGGAACACGAGCACTCAATCGCTGCCGAGCAGGAACAGCACGCAGCACGCATTGTGCGCGAAATCGCCGAGCACACCGGGCTCATCCAGCGGGAACGCACCGCTCACGATACGGCTATCAGCCGCGAACGTGCTGAGCACGACGAAAAGATTACCCGCGAACGTGCTGAGCACGACGAAAAGATTACCCGCGAACGCGAGGAGCACAACGAACTACTCAGCCGTGAGTTGGCTGAGCACAACGAACTCATCGGCCGCGAGAGCAGCGAGCACAACGAAAAGATTACCCGCGAGCTGGAGGAGCACACCGAAACGATCGGACGCGAGAGGGCCGAGCACGAGGCATCCATTCGTCGCGAAGTGGAGCAGCATCGCGAAACAATCGAACGCGAACGCAACGAGCACGACGACGCCATTGAGAGCGAGCGCACCTCGCACGCCTCCGAACTCGCCGAACTCGCGGACCGCGCTCGGGCCGAGCGCGAACGTCAGCGAGATAGTCAAACTGCCGCCCTGGCCCGTGACCGCCATGAGTTTGAAGCCGCAATCAGCCGTGAGCGAGAGGCGCACGAGGCTAACCTCGCCGCGGCCCTCACCGCCCACTCGGCCAGGCTTGAGCAGGAAGCCCTTCTCAACGCAGAGAAAATCGCCGCCGCAGAGGCAGCTTCTCAGCACAACATCACACAGCGCAACCATGAAAGCGTCGCTGCCCTTGGAGAGCAGCGTGAGCGACAGGAAATGGAGTTGGAAGTTCTACGCGAGCAACAACGCCTCGAGTTGGAAGCACAGCGTTCCGAGCACGAACTGGCGCTACGGGAAGAGCGCGCGGCTCACGATATCGCACTCAACGCAGAGCGTCAGCAGACGAAGACCTCACTCGCCACAGAGGTGGAGCGCACCCGTTCCGAAGTTATCGCCGAGACCGACATGCTCCGTACCAATACCATCGCCGAACTGGGCACACAGCGTCACGAGCAGGAGACAGCCCTTGCAAACGCTAAGCGCGAGACTGACGCCTACGTCGCTAGAATGCGCACCGAGGTTGACACTATGGCTCGCGACACCGAGCGCGATCTGGCCACCCGACGAGACGAACTGGAACAGGCGCTCTCCGAGCGTCACAACACAGCGGCCGCCGAGACCCAGGCTTATCTGGACGAGGCCACTGCCCGGCTAGCCGACTTGCGCGCGCGCGCCGAAGAGAAGCGTCAGGAGATCGAGACGCTGACCTCAGCAGTACAGACCGAGGCACGCTCAATCCGGGACGAGGCCCAGAATCAGGCACGGGAAATCGTCACCCAGGCCGAGGAACGGGCACACCGTCTCGTTACCGATGCCGAAACACGCACCCACAAGGTACTCACCTCGGCCGAGGACCGGATGACTCAACTCAAGGTGGAGCGCGGTGCCGTTGCCCGCTACTTTGAGAGCCTGCATGATGTTCTCACCAATGCTCAGAAAATGGCCCAGCGTGCCACCAAAGAGGCCGATCGCGAGCCAATTCTGGCCCCCGTCACCCCCGCAATCAACGCGGCAACCCCTGCCCTAGAGAATGTTGATCTGATTGAGGATGACGACGAGGAAGACACCGTTGCGATGAATAACCGCCCCGAGACGTCCCACTAGGCACACCGTCGGGTGAGGGTACAAAACGCGTTTCAGATCGGGCTGGTTGCCACACTCGGTGTGGGTGTGGGCCTGCTCATCTGGGCAATGCTCGGTGAGCTTGCTACCGTCTTTACGTATGTAGGGGCCGCCGCGTTCCTGGCCCTCGGTCTCGATCCCGTGGTCACCTGGTTGGAAAGCAAACGATTTCCCCGCTGGGCCGCCCTGCTCACCGTCGTTCTCGGCGTTATCGGAGTGTTTGGTGGACTGCTGTCCACGGTCATCCCGCTCATTGTCCGACAAGCGAGCAGCCTCGTAGCCAATGTCACACACGCCATCAGTTCAGCGCAGAGCACAACGGGCAGTAGCGCTCTTGCTCGCTTCATCGAGATTCTGGACGAGCGATTCAGTCTGCGCGACTACATCAACATTGATCAGGCGCTGGACGCCGTTAACAACTGGGTCAGTAACCCCGACAACATCGCCAGCGTCGGCAGCGGGGTTCTTGAGGTCGGTGCCGGAATTGCGAGTGGTTTATTTGGTGCCATCGTCATTCTGATTCTGACGCTCTACTTCACAGGCTCTATGCACACCATCAAAAGTGCGTTTTACCGGCTCGTTCCGGCGACAAAACGTGAGGGGTTTGTCGAGATCAGCGAACAGATCACCAACTCTGTGGGTAAGTACGTGGTGGGCCAGCTTGCACAAGCATCCATTAACGGCATCCTCAGCATCATTTTTCTCAGCGTCATCAAGGCCCCCTACCCGGTGCTCCTTGCCACGATAGCCTTTCTTTTCAGTCTCATCCCTCTCGTGGGAACACTCACGGGCGCACTCTTCATCGTTGCGGTCTGTCTCTTTGCCGGTCCCACAACAGCACTGGTTGCCGGAATTTACTACCTGGTTTATATGCAGGTGGAGGCCTACGTAATTAGTCCGCGGATCATGGGTCGGGCCGTCCAGGTTCCGGCATCGGTTGTGGTCATTGCTGCACTCGCCGGAGGAACGCTCCTGGGGCTCCTGGGTGCTCTCATCGCTATTCCCGTCGCGGCCTCAGTAATGATCTTGCTTCGGCAGGTGGTTCTACCTCGAATCAACGAGCTGTAGCATTCTCGCTGCCGCCCGACAGGCTGCTATCGCTCCACCGTCTCAGGCAGAGGGTAGGCAGCCGGATTTACCTGGCGCACGATCTCGTTGAGAACACGACGGGTCTGAGTTTCTCCCACCCACAGGTGGCGGCCACCCTCAACCGGAATCAGTTCTAGCTGGGGTACCGCAGCAAACCGCAGGCGAGCCTCCTCCGGCCGCAAATAGTCATCGTGTTCTGGGATGAGCGCTATCAGCTTTCGTGGGTCCTCCCTCCAGGCGGCGACCTCGGCATCAGTAGCCCGATGTAGCGGCGGGGAGAGCAGGATGACACCCTCAACCGGAAAGTCACGACCATATTTAAGGGCAAGCTCCGTACCGAATGACCAACCAACCAACCAGGGGTGCGGGAGCCCTCGGTCGCTCACAAAGTCCATGGCAGCCGCAACGTCAAAGCGTTCCGCCACCCCTCCGTCAAAGGTCCCCTCGCTTGTTCCTCGTGGAGAGTGCGTCCCCCTGGTATTGAAGCGCAGGACGGCAAGCTTGGCCAGAGCGGGGAGGCGCCAGGCGGCCTTCCGATAAATGTGCGAGTCCATAAACCCGCCCGCAGTGGGCAGCGGATGCAACGTCACCAGTGTAGCAACGGGTTCTTCTGACTCAGGGAGAGCCAGCTCCCCCACGAGAGTGTGGCCGTCCACGGTGTGCAGCTCGATATCCTCTCGGCGCCCGGGTAATACGGTACCACTGCGGATCTCGGTCAGCTCGGACATGAGGCTTTCTCCCTATCGGATCTTCCAGCAGTGCTCGTGCCAGTGTCTACGACCTGCTAAGTCAGCATCGTCGCCCAACACTCCATGTGCACGCCAGACGACAACGTGCGCCACGCCCACAGCGATCATTCGCTCACACCCTGGACAACGGTATTCCTTCACCGACCGAGATGCAGCAATGGGCTGAACCGCCCACGACAACCCGGCACGCTCCTCAGTACGACGCCAACCACGGAGAAGAAAAGACAACTCTGGTCTCTCGTCATCGGTGAGTGAACGCGGTGAACGCTTCGGGCGATTGGAACGAGGCATAAGGACGATTCTAACGAAGAATGGCTAGTACCAGCCGACGCTCTGTGAGTGCCCCCAAGCACCGCACGGGCTACCATAGCGACCCGTAATATAGCCGAGACCCCAGCGAATCTGAGTATCCGGGTTGGTGGCCCAATCAGCGCCGGCGGAGGCCATCTTGGAACCGGGCAGAGCCTGCGGGATTCCGTAGGCTCCGCTGGAGGCGTTGTTTGCGTAGACGTTCCAGTGTGATTCTTTATTCCACAGCGCTACCAAGCAGTCGAACTCAGCACCGGCCCCAACGTACTCCATAGCAATCGCCTGAGCGGTACCAGGGTCAGGGGTGCCAGCCGCAGGAGCTCCCGAGGAAACGGGAGAAGATCTGCCTGCCCCCGTCTTCTCATCTGCCGCTTCCTCCACGACGGGTTCCGGCTCGGGAGCCAACTCAACCCCAAATGCATCAAGAGAGACAGTTTCGGCTTCTAAGTCACCAACCGCAAGTTTTTGACTTGAGATTTTATCATCAACGGAGAATGGGACGACCACAAAAGCCTGTGCCTGCGTGACCATTCCGCCGTATGGATCAACCGTGGTCACCAGGGTGAGCCCAATAGCGGCAATTGCTGCGAATCCAAACTTCACTGCCGCATTATTTCGGGTAGACAGCTGGTACCGCGAACGCCCCCGACGGAGTGTCGAGCTGCTTGCTGAAGACGATCTAAGGAAAACCACAGTATCTATATGCTAGCGGTCACGACCTGAAAACGCGGTGTGATGAGCAAAATTCATCATTTACCGCACCGACAGAATAATATCGACAACGTAGTCGAGCAGGTAATCCACCTGATCCTCTCGATACCCCCCCTTCTCGGGGAAGAACGCCACATCCCGCACCTCGGCCACCGTCAACGATTGACCTGCGTCAAGATATGACAGCACTCGATCAGTGAACGCATCCACCTGCACGCGACTATAACCGTTGGCCAGAAAAAGCGTGCGGCTAAAGCGAGACTTCTTAGGTTTGCTAAGCCGCCCACGAACAGCAAGAACCTTATCTCCAATCAACCGGTTCCAGGCGTCGTCGCCCCCTTCTCGGACAACAGCCTGGCGCTCACGCTCGAAAAAAACCTCCTCGAGGCGGTCAAGCGCCGCATCCACATGGCGAGCCGAGTAACCGCCGCGTTGTAGATCAAATGAGATACGGCGGAGGTCAGATGCGGTGACCGAGACTCGTCCCGCAGCATCCCGGTTATAGGCCTCGCGGGCTTCGGCCAGGAATTCATCAACCTGGTCAATGTTATAGGCCTGCTTCTTGTTCTTCACACGAGGAAAGGTTGTACTCACGGACTCTATTCTGCCTTCTTTTTCTGTGCGCACACCGTTTGACGCGGGGACGGCGCAAGTTAGTGCAGGGCAAAGATCAAGTACAGTCCGTATGTGGCCGAGATCGAGGGGAGCATGGAATCCAAACGATCAAGGAATCCGCCGTGTCCGGGAATCCAGCTACTCATATCCTTGACACCAAGGTCTCGTTTAATCAGGGACTCCGTCAGATCGCCACCCGTTGCAGTCAGCAGGAGCACAATGCCCATGATCGATCCGGCCCACCACGGATACTGCAACACCAATACAGTGAGCAGTATGGCTGCAATCTGACTCACAACAAAGGCTCCGGCAAAGCCCTCCCACGTCTTATTGGGGCTGATCCGCGGAGTCATCTTGTGCCTGCCCAGTGTGATACCCGCCGCATAGGCACCCACATCAACCGAAACAACGACGGCCACAAATGTGAAGATCCACCACTCTCCGTTTTCACCTTGACGGAGCAGAATCGCGAAGCCAGCAAAAAAAGCAACATACACAAGGGCAAGAACCCCGGCGGCCAGATCTGCGCTGAACCGCGCATTTGAGGTGCGATGAGTGGGGAATATCCAGAGTTCCACAAACCGCCACACCGTAACGACGATGACAGCGATAAGAAGCGAGACAAACAGCCCGAATGCACCCCAGAGGTAGGTGGCGAGAACCATCCCCTCGGCCGCAATAACCGTTCCAACTCGAGGAACGTAGCGCCCAGCCGAACGGAATGCGGTGCAGAGCTCCAGCACCGTCACTCCGACAAGTAGCGCTACGAGCACGGCAAAGAGCTCAGAAAACGCAAACAAGCTGACCAAGAAAACCCCGCCGAAAACCAGCCCAGAGGTCACAGCGAGGAAGAGGTTGCGGCCAGCCTTAGCCTCAATCTTGGCATTCGTCGCATCAAGTTGGGCACGCGTGGCCTCAAACTGAGCTTTTAGATCTCCGCGGGTTGACTCAAAGGTCCGCTGGATATCTTCCCGCGGAGACTCCTCGGGACGCTTCTGCGGGTGGTCACCGTCAGACACGGCACTTACACCTCAAGAAGTTCGGTTTCTTTGCGCTTGAGGGCATCGTCAATAGCGTCAACATGCGATTTGGTCAGAGCCTCCAGCTCTTTCTCCGCACGCGCCACCTCGTCGTCACCCACCTCGGCCTTCAGCGCGTCCAGTTCATCTTTGGACTTGCGGCGAAGATTACGTACCGTCACACGAGCATCCTCAGCCTTAGCCCGCACAACCTTGACAAACTCTTTGCGACGTTCCTCAGTGAGTTCGGGAAGCGTCACACGCACCAGAGAGCCGTCATTGGTAGGCTGTGCCCCCAGATTGGGAGTGTCTCTAATGGCCTGCTCAATGTCTTTCAATGCACCTTTGTCATAGGGAGTGATGACGATGGTACGGGCTTCCTGATTCTGAAAGGCCGCAAGCTGGCCGAGGGGCGTGGGGGTACCGTAGTAACTCACCAGAATCTTCTGAAAGAGAGCGGGGTTGGCACGTCCGGTGCGAATGGTCGCAAAATCCTCTTTTGCCACCTCCACAGCCCTGGCCATCTTCTGGGTGGTCTGGGCAAGAACGTCTGCAATCACGGCAACTCCTTCATCTGTAAGAACAGGACAAGTCTAGTAGAGCGACTTAGCTAAGCGTGTACTAGCGTACCGATATCGGCACCGAGAATAGCCGAGGTCACATTACCTGCTGGTTCCATCCCAAATACACGCATGGGCATCCTGTTGTCCATGCAGAGGCTAAAGGCTGTAGAGTCAACAACTTTTAGACCCTGCTGCAGTGCCTGCTGATATCCGATCGTGTCAATCTTCTCAGCGGCGGGATCCAAGCGGGGATCTGCGGTATAGACACCGTCAACACCGTTCTTGGCAACAAGCACAACATCGGCGTGAATTTCGAGCGCACGCTGTGCAGCAACGGTGTCGGTTGAGAAGTAAGGAAGCCCGGCACCGGCACCAAAGACCACCACACGGCCCTTCTCCAGATGACGGATCGCCCGCAGAGGGATGTAAGTCTCGGCCACCTGGGTCATGGTAATCGCCGACTGCACGCGGCATCCCACACCAGCCTGTTCGAGAAAGTCCTGCAATGCCAGAGCATTCATGACGGTACCCAGCATGCCCATATAGTCGGCGCGACCACGGTCCATGCCCCGCTGAGAAAGTTCGGCACCGCGAAAGAAGTTTCCCCCACCGACAACAATCGCGACCTCAACCACTTCTGCCGCGGCCGCAATCTCCTTGGCCATTGCACTAACGACATCGGGGTTAACCCCCAGCTGTCCCCCGCCGAACGCCTCACCTGAAAGTTTCAGAAGCACTCGACGCCTACGCTTGGTTCCTGTCATAATTTTTCCTTTACATCGTCCACTTCTCCACCCACCTCAGGGTAGCGGAGATGAGGAGTCAAACGATTGTCCGGCACACGTACTACAGAGCAAGGGAGCCCGAACCAATATATGGTTCGGGCTCCCTTACACTCATCTGCGCTATGCGCCAACCTTGAAACGGGCAAAGCCCGACAGGGTCAGCCCAGCGCTGTCAAGAACCTTCTTGACACTCTGTTTGTTGTCGCGAGCGTAGTCTTGGTCAACAAGAACAACGGTCTTGAAGAATCCGGTCAGACGACCCTCAATGATCTTCGGCAGGGCGGCCTCCGGCTTACCCTCGTTCTTGGCGATCTCAGTAACCAGCTCACGCTCCTTCTCCACCTCCGCGGCGGGGACTTCTTCACGAGACAGGTAAAGCGGATCAGCAAACGAAATATGCTGCGCAATGGTGCGAGCCGTTTCGTCGTCGCTGCCCGCGTAACCGACAACAACGCCAACCTGCGGCGGCAGGTCTTTGCTGGTCTTGTGCAGGTAAATCGCAAAGTGCTCTCCGTCGACAACCGCGATGCGACGTAGTTCAACCTTCTCGCCCAGGATGGCGGCCTCGTCAGTAATGACATCGGCAACAGTTTTGCTCCCGGCGGGAGCGGCCAGAGCCTCCTCCAGTGTGCGAGCACCAGCAGCAACAACCGCGTTAATCACCGTATCTGCCAGCGCGATGAACTTCTCATTCTTCGACACAAAATCTGTTTCACAAGCAAGCTCGATGATGGTGGCACTCGAATCGCTCTCCTGGGCGGCTACGAGGCCCTCACTGGTCGCACGGCCCTCTCGCTTGGCCACACCCTTCATCCCCTTGAGACGCAAAATCTCAATGGCCTTGTCGATGTCACCGTCTGCCTCAATAAGCGCATTCTTACTATCGACCATTCCGGCGCCCAGGCGCTCACGGAGGGTCTTGACGGCTTCTAGGCTGAAATTAGCCATGTACTTAAACTCCTCAGTTATAGATGTGTGAGAACGCTTTACTTGGCGTCGTCTACGGCGGGTGCTTCCACGGCAACCTCAGGTGCAGGCTCAACGACACTCTCAACAGGTGCCTCAGCCTCGATGGCCACTTCTGGGGTAGGCGCAGCGGCCTCGGCCTCAGCAGCACCAAGAAGCTCGCGCTCCCACTCGGCCATCGGCTCGGCAGCGGTTGCCGATGCGTCGGGCTTCTGGTGACGCTCAATGAGCCCCTCGGCTGCGGCATCCGCAACAACGCGCGTCAACAAGGCCACGCTGCGGATCGCGTCATCGTTACCCGGAATGGGGTACTGAACATCATCAGGATCGCAGTTGGTGTCAAGGATGGCAATAACGGGAATACCCAGCTTGCGTGCCTCGTCAATGGCGAGGTGCTCCTTCTTCGTGTCCACGATCCAGATCGCCGAGGGGGTCTTCGTCATGTTGCGAATTCCGCCAAGACTCTTGTGCAGCTTGTCCAGCTCACGCTTCTTAAGCAGCAGTTCCTTCTTGGTAAAACCGCTTGTGGTACCCTCGAAGTCAAGCTCCTCAAGCTCCTTCATCCGGGCGAGGCGCTGTGAAACCGTCTGGAAGTTGGTCAACAGACCACCCAGCCAACGCTGGTTAACGTAGGGCTGACCAACACGTGTTGCCTGCTCGGCAATAGCTTCCTGAGCCTGCTTCTTTGTTCCGACAAAGAGGATTGATCCACCGTGTGCGACAGTGGTCTTAACGAAGTCGTAGGCATTGTCGATGTGGGCCAGCGACTGTTGTAGGTCGATGATGTAAATACCGGAGCGCTCCGTGAGGATGAAACGCTTCATCTTCGGATTCCAACGACGGGTCTGGTGCCCGAAGTGCACACCACTGTCGAGTAGCTGGCGAATTGTAACGACGGCCATAGCCGTTCTCCATTTCTGCGCTCTCGTCGAGAGCGCGATTCGGTTTATTGACCTCTACCGGACGGCAGAAATCCCTGGCACCCGTTACCGCAACTGCTACCCACTGCCCGCTAAAAACCGGGAGAGTAAGGAGACCGAGATGTTGCGGCCATTAATTTGGGCACGCGTAGTCACTCCATCTCTGGAATGCTGAACTAATGCTACCACCACGCCGGATCGATAACCGTCCTCCACAGGCAAAAAATTTTATGGGTTTTCCCCAGTTCTGGGCGGGGTTGCGCCGGCTCAACCGCCCACAGGCACTCTAGCTCCATGACAATACCTACCATCCCCTGCAGCACAGTGACCCGACGCCCACACAAGAGGAAGACCCTGATCCTCCGAGCGGGTGCCTGCGCCCTGCTGATGGGAAGTCTCACCATCAGCGCGGTTCCGCTGACCGCCACTGCGACAGAATCGGCGCACCATCCCCGGTGGCAGTTGCCCGTCATCGCTCCGCTCCGGGTCAGCCGACCGTTTATCGCCCCGGAACATCGTTATGCAGCTGGTCACCGTGGAGTAGACCTTGCCGTGACTGAGGCCGCTCCCGTGACCGCCCCCGCCGCGGGGGTGGTGCACTTTGTCGGACTGGTTGTGGATAGACCAGTGTTATCCATTCAACACGCAAACGGTTACCTCTCCAGTTTCGAGCCGGTGAACGCAGTCGTCGTCGCGGGTCAGCTGATCGCGGCAGGCGAGCCAGTCGGCACGGTTGGAACCTCGACCCACTGCTCAGAGACTCTCGGCGCACACACCGCCTCGGGGTGCCTGCACATGGGGGTTCGAGTGGAGGGAGACTACCTCAACCCCATGATCTTCTTTGGCCTTGACGCACGCCCTGTGCTTCTTCCGCTGGACGGTGGCTAAGCTCGCGGATGGGCCGCCCGGTAGGTTCGGGCAAGTCGTTCAGCGGAAACGTGAGTATAGATCTGAGTCGTCGCCAGACTTGAGTGTCCCAGCATTTCCTGTACAGCGCGGAGATCCGCCCCCCCATCCACCAGATGAGTTGCGGCAGCGTGCCGCAGCGTGTGCGGGCCCAAGGGGCCCTGACCCGGAACCGACTCAAGCGCGTGCGAGACCACTCCATAAAGCGCGCGCACGCCCATCCGGTTTCCCCGTGTGGTGAGGAAAAAGGCTGGTGCAGCGCGGGCAGCGGTAGCAGCAAGCCGGATGCGCCCGTCCTGCAGATAGGCAGACAATGCGCTAGCCGCTGGCACCCCAAACGGTACAACCCGCTGCTTATCACCCTTACCTGTAACCCGAACGGTGAGCCGGTAGAGATCGAGGTCGTCTAAATTAAGTGCTGCCAGCTCGGATACGCGCAAAGCTGCCCCGTAAAGCAACTCGATAATGGCACGGTCTCGGATGGCACGAACATCTCCTGAACTAGCCCGCTCCGCCAACCGCGCGAAAAGGCCGGAGAGGTTAAGCTCGGTGACCACACGCGGGAGCGGCTGCTGGGCGGTAGGTCCGGTAAGCCGACTCGCCACATCGGTGTCCCGATATCCGTGACGTGCAAGCCAGTGGCTAAACGCTTTAACAGATGCCGTCCGACGAGCCAAAGTACTCGCGGAAAGCCCCCGGTTCTGACCGTCCCACAGCCAGTCACGCAGATCATCAAGCTCAAACCAGCCAGAGCCTGAATCACGTTCCATGAGGAATTTGAAGAGTTGGGAGAGGTCGGACCGGTAGGCGCGAACCGTCTGAGGGGAATACCCTCTCTCGTGTTCCAGATAACCGGTGAAGTCGTCAAGGTCCCGAACCGTGCTCATCTGCCCATTGTCCGGCATCAGACTCAAGTGCGACGCAGAAAACGCCGTAGCGGAAGGACCCATGCCAGCTTCCCCCAGTTCCGCGCGTTGTCATTGCTCAACACAGCTACCGAGCTCGCGAAGCAATAGAACGCCACCCCTCCTCATCGCAGCGGGCGCGACCCATGAGTTCAAGCTCGGCAACGGCGGTCCTCGTGTCCCCCGGCGATAACCCGGTCGCTGCGGCAATCTCCGCTAGGGTCTGACTCTTACGCGGGCGGAGAGCATCCGTGACCCGGAGAAGATGACCCGATATCGCATCGTGCATCGGAACGACCCCGGAAGCCGGAGCAATTCCCGCCAACTCAACAGCCTCATCAACCGTCGTGACGCACACCGCATCGTATTCACGCAAAAGTTTATGACAGCCTGCCGAGCTTGCCGACGTGATGGGGCCGGGGACGGCGCCCAAGGGACGCCCCATACTTGCCGCGTGGCCGGCCGTATTCAACGATCCGGAACGGCTTCCGGCCTCACACACCAGCGTTGCGTTCCCCAAAGCTGCAATGATGCGGTTTCTCTGCAGAAAACGCCATCGAGTCGGCGAAAAACCGGGTGGCATTTCGCTCACAATCAGGCCGTCAGCAAGAATACGATCAAAAAGGCTAACGTGCCCGCTCGGGTACAACCGATCAATACCTCCGGCCAGCACCGCAACGGTTGATCCGTGACTGAACAGTGCAGACCGATGCGCTGTACCGTCAATCCCGTAGGCTCCACCAGAAACAACGGCTAGGCCACGGGCGGCTACACCCGAAGCCAACTCAACCGTGGCGTGCTCCCCATAACCGGTGGATGCGCGCGACCCCACCATACTGAGACTGGCTCCCAAGAGGGCAGATGGCACCCTTCCTCGACTCCATAGGGCGATGGGAGAGTGGTCGCCTAGGTCGTTCACGCGCGCCGGCCAGCCGTCTAACTCCGGAACCAGGATGCTCGCAGCCAGCAGCGCAGCCGTGTCACAGGCCCGCAGCGCTTCCGCTGAGATCAACCGAGGCCGCCAGCGCTCACAGGCTGCACCAAGGTAGTCGGCGGTGGCAGGCTGCCGACGCCCGTCCCGACCTGAAGCGGCCAACTCCTCACGAGCCCCGTCCCCCATAAGGGATAACAGCCCCGAACTTGATGTCCCGGCGACCAACTCGTCGAGCACCCGGACGGCACCTAACTCATTGATGACCACTCCCGCAATCCTGTCCCCCGGCTCGGCCAGCCGACTCCACACCGATCGCGCAAAGACCAGCACAAGGACCTCATCTGCAACCTGCAGGGCCTCGGCGGTTTCCGCTCCACCCAGCAATTTTCGAGCGCCACCTCGGACGTCATTCCCAGACAGACCAAAATAGGTCATAGTGACACCCCGCTTCGCAGGAGGAGAGCCTCTCCGACATGCTGCCGGTGCGGAAACAACTCGCCGCTCAGGTCAGCGAGCGTCCAGGCCAGTCTCAGCACACGATCGTATCCTCGCATCGTAATGAATCCGGTTTCAAGAGCCCGGTCAAGACTCACCGTGGTAGCGGGTGACAACCGCTGAGGCTGAGAACGAAGCCAAGCGCCCGACACTTCGCCATTGGTTTTCCACGGTGAACCAGAAAGTCGGCATGCTGCTCGGCTTCGAGCTGCCAGAACGCGGGCTCGAGCCTCCGCTGTACTCGTTCGCTTCCCATCCTCCTCGGCAACTCGCAGCTGGGCAGCCGTGATGCGGTTGACGTTCAGATGGATATCGATCCGATCTTTAAGCGGCCCGGATACACGCCCCAGATAGCGCTTGCGCGTGTTGGGCGGACATGTACACTCAGCGTCACGCACGCCATAGTTTCCACACGGACAAGGATTCGCTGCGAGGACCAGCTGAAATCGACCGGGAAAATAGGCTGTGCTCCGCGCACGGTGTATCACGATGCGACCGGATTCGAGCGGTTGCCGCAGCGAATCCAAAACAGCGGCAGGAAACTCGGGCGCTTCATCGATGAAGAGAACACCGTGGGCAGCTCGCGCCGCAGCACCCGGACGGATAATGCTGCTTCCCCCGCCGATCAGGGCTGCGGCCGATGCGGTATGGTGTGGGCTCTCAAAAGGCGGGCGGGTTACCAAACCCTCCACCAGGCTAAACCCGGCGAGCGAACGCACACAGCTGGCCTCCAGAGAGGCCTCATCATCAAGATCAGGCAGGAGACCGACAAGGCGCGATGCCAACATCGTTTTGCCGGCCCCGGGCGGACCGAGAAGCGACATATTGTGTCCGCCCGCTGCCGCCACGATCAAGGCCGATACGGCCTCGTCGTTTCCAATAATGTCTTTCAGGTCGCCGGGGCAGGGATCTGTTGTTTGACCCCGGTGACCCACCGGATCTGGATCCCACGTCTCCTCCACAGCCTCGTTGCTCTCGGGATAGTCTCCCCCATGCCAACGGGCCGCCTCACGCAGCGTTGAGACCGCAAGCACCGTCATATCGGGAACCAGACTCGCCTCACGGGCGTTCGGCGCCGGCACCATCACCGTAGATATTCCGGCGCGCCGGGCTGCCACCACAGCCGGCAGAATGCCCACCGACCCCCGCAGCCTCCCATCCAAGCGCAGCTCACCCACATGCACAACATCACGAATTGAGGCGGCTGAGATGCTCCCCGCGGAGGCAAGGCTCGCCATAGCTATTGCCAAGTCAAAACCCGCACCGTGTTTCGGTAAGGAAGCGGGTGACAGGTTCACCGTGAGCTTACGATCCGTCAACGGGCACCCGCTATTGCTGGCGGCTAATCGAACCCTTTCTTTAGCTTCGCCGAGGGCAGCATCGGGTAATCCAATAATCACAAAACCTGGCAGGTTGTGGGAGACATCCGCTTCCACCTCAACTGGGTGTCCGTCAAGACCGCTCAGGGCGATGCCACGGGTGCGCGCAACCACCATTAGAACACCCCCATCAGATGCTCTACCTGGGCGCCCCGGTCCGGTCGCCCCAAGACTGCAACAGCATCCAGGCGAATACGTGTTGGTGGATGCTCCTGGGCGCGGCACCAGGCAAGTGCAAGCCGTCGTAAGCGGGCAAGCTTCTCGGTGGTAATTGCCTCGAACGGATGCCCATATCCCCTTCCACTGCGGGTCTTCACCTCGATAAATACCGTCTGATCTACGTCCCGTGCGATGACGTCAATCTCACCCATCGTGTGACGCCAGTTGCGCTCCACAATGGTATAGCCCAGTTGCTCAACAAAGCCGACGGCAATCTCTTCGCCCCAGCGGCCAATCTCATCTTTACGTGCCATGTGACACCTCCCAAAATGAGAGTGCCGGATAGCCACTTATCACCGTGAGCGGAGATCTCCCCGTGTGGAAAACTAAGCGAAAAACGAGCCTGTGGAGATTATTATCCGTATGCGCACGGAAAGGGGAACCACCTCAGTGATTATTCGTCGAGCGCAAGCTCTCGGGGGAGCTTGAGCTCACGATCAGAAAGCTCCTCAACGTTGACATCTTTGAAGGTGAGTACACGCACTGACTTCACAAACCGATCAGCGCGGTACACATCCCACACCCAAACATCATTCATGGTGAGCTCAAAGTAGAAGTCCTGGCCCGCATCCTGCCGCGTGAGATCAACACTGTTTGCCAGGTAGAAACGTCGCTCGGTCTCGACAACGTAACGAAACTGAGACACAACATCCCGGTACTCCCGAAACAGGGCAAGCTCAACCTCGCGCTCATAGTCGTCAAACTCGTCCTCGTTCATCCCACCATCCTATTCGGAAACTCACGGGAGATCTGCCCTGGGATGCATCTGACCCATGGTGTCGGCCGGAACACCGGGCACGTGGCACGGCTACTTCAGCCAGGTCTGTCTGTGTTGAACGCTCACGCCGCGTGCACGAATCGCAACGTAGTGAGAGGCAGCCCCGTACCCTTTATTGCTGCCCCACCCGTACCCGGGCAGTTCAGCGTCGAGGACGATCATGTGGCGATCGCGGTGGACCTTAGCCAAGACGGACGCTGCGGCCACCGATGCACAGTCTTGGTCAGCCTTAACCCGGGTCACTATCCGGAGAGGAGACACCAAGGCAGGGCTCAGCCAATCAGATGAGCCGTCAAGCAGAATCACGCTCGAGGCAACCGGCGCTCCCTGATCGTGTAAGCTCACCAGCGCACGCCTACCGGCCAGACCGAGCCCAACAGTGATACCACACCGGTCAATCTCGTCGGCAGAAGCATACCCGACAGCCCAGTAGGCGGCCCATCCAGCGGCAAGCGGGTAGAGCTCGTCGCGCTTCCGAGAGGTGAGTAGCTTAGAATCGCGCAGCCCCTCAGGGAAAGCCCCACACTCCGGCCGATACGCGGCCACACCCACTGCCACAGGTCCGGCAATTGCGCCTCGCCCGACCTCATCGCAACCAATCACGAGCGGCACCCCACCGCACAGAAGCTCGGTTTCATAGTTAAGATCTGGGTCGGGTTTAGGGAGGCGCTGGCGGGCAGGCCCACGCGTCGAGGCGGTTCCGGTCACTCCGAGTCCGACCCCGAATCAGAGGTCGGAAAGATGCCCGAATGGCTATCTAAGATAGTCAACCGGTTAAGTGGCCACGTGATGATGAAAGCGTGGCCGACAACGTTATCCATGGGAATCGAACCTCCACCGGGCTGATCCATGTGGTAGCGCGAATCCTGGGATGAGTACCGGTTATCACCCATCACCCACAAGGAGTCTTTGGGCACGATGATGTCAAAATCAATTGACGATACCTTGGTGGTGTTCGCCGGAAGCTTGACATACGGCTCTTTGATTGCTTCACCGTTGATAACAAGTTGGCCCAGGGTGTTACAGCACATCACATTGTCACCGGGTAGCCCGATCACCCGCTTCACCAGGTGATTATCGCTATCGGAGGGGGAAAGACCAATCACCTCGAAGAACCACTGGATCGGTCCGGGATCTTCCTGGGCGCGCGGAGTTAACCATCCACCCGGATCGGTGAACACCACAACATCGCCGTGGTGTACCGCCGACACCTCGGGAACTAGCTGATTCACCAGGATGCGGTCGTTGATTTGGAGGGTATCCTCCATCGAGGACGACGGGATGTAGAAAGATCGCACCAGAAACGTCTTCACGAGGAAAGACGCGATGAGAGCCAACACCAGGATGATGATGACATCGCGAATGAATGTCAGAGTACCGCGCCGCCGAGGCGATGCAGGACTCGCTGAAGATGAAGTATTTATTGTCACTTATTAACCGCCTGAGCTCCACACCATCTTATATGTTGGCGTGGAGCTCAGCTCTCAAGCAGATGCTATCGGTCGCGCTTCTCGCGAATCTTCGCCTTCTTACCGCGCAG
Organism: Klugiella xanthotipulae; assembly: GCF_006716695.1. Taxonomy (GTDB): domain Bacteria; phylum Actinomycetota; class Actinomycetes; order Actinomycetales; family Microbacteriaceae; genus Klugiella; species Klugiella xanthotipulae. The sequence continues at coordinate 73,922 of NZ_VFPN01000003.1, read as the reverse complement.
TTCGCGCAGGTAGTAGAGCTTGGCACGACGAACATCGCCTCGCGTCACGACCTCGATCTTGTCAATCACGGGCGAGTGCACGGGGAACGTACGCTCCACGCCAACCTGGAAGCTGATTTTGCGAACGATGAACGTCTCACGCACACCATATCCTGAGCGCGCGATAACAACGCCCTGGAAGATCTGGATACGCGAGCGGGTGCCCTCGATGATGTTCACGTGAACCTTGACGGTGTCACCAGCACGGAAATCGGGAATGTCGGACTTCAGTGATGCAGCATCGACAAAATCGAGATTTTGCATGTCATATTCGCTCTCTGCGCCCGCCACAAGTCGAATCGCAAGTTTAGATGGTTAGTGGATGAAACGCGTCATCAGATAGCCGGAACCCTCGTGGCAGATCCGAGCGATGACACAAGGAACTATTATGCCACGAAAGTGACGGCCAGAACGAATCTATTCAGATTCGGGTGTAGCGGCATCCGCATCTAACACCACGGATAAAAGGTCGGGTCGCACCCGCCGCGTGCGTTCAACCCGCTGTTCATGGCGCCAGGAATGGACTGCACCATGGTTCCCGGAGAGTAACACAGGTGGCACATCATAGCCGCGCCAGGATGACGGTTTCGTGTAGCTCGGATATTCGAGTAGACCGTCCTCGTGGGATTCTTCCGTCAGGCTCTCCGGGTTTCCCACCACACCGGGAATCAACCGCCCGATAGCCTCGATCATGGCCATCGTGGCGACCTCACCCCCGTTGAGAACGTAGTCACCGAGACTCACCAGACGTACGCGGGCCTGGTCAGCAGCGTAGTCAACAACCCGTTGGTCAATACCCTCATAACGCCCACACCCAAAGACCAGGTGGTCCTCCTGCGCGAGGGTTCGGGCCATTTCCTGGTTAAAAACTTCTCCAGCCGGGGACGGGAAAATAACCAGCGGGCGGGGTTGACTTCCCGCTCCCGCCGCGTCAGCGGCCGAGGGCTCTTCCCGACCCAAGATACGATCAAGCGCTTCACCCCAGGGCTCCGGTTTCATGACCATCCCGGCACCACCACCATACGGAGTGTCGTCAACCGTACGGTGACGATCATGCGCAAAGTCACGTAAATCGTGCACCGCAAGGTTGATCATCCCGTTCTGACGGGCTTTGCCGAGGAGAGAGATATCGAGAACGTCAAAAAATGACGGAAAGATGCTCACAATATCTATTTTCACAAGTTACTCGGCATATGTGGGTGACCCTGAACCCTCTGGGCGGGGCAACTCAGACTCTACTGAGTCGCCCCCCGTTGGATCTGCAGACTCATCATCCAGGCCCGCGGCGCTCGGCGCAGCAATCTCCGCCTCGTCGGCCTCAAACAGACCTCGGGGTGGAGTCACGATAACCCGCCCTGCCTGAACATCAACGGTGGGCACAATAGCCGAGACGAAGGGAACCATTACCTCGCCAGCCGGTGTATTAACGATGAGTAAATCCTGGGCGGGTAGATGCTCCAAGCGAGCAACCGTCCCCACCTCTACCCCCTCACGGATGACGCTAAGTCCCACCAGCTGGTGATCATACCAGGCATCATCTTCACCGGTTCCCTCGGTGAGGTCCTGCTCGATCCAGAGGATCGCTTTGATAAGCTCCTCGGCCGCATTTCGGTCCTCAACACCCTGAAAAAAAGCAACAGGGTGGCTGTTGTACCAACGCAACTCTATAAGGCGCAGGGTTTTACCGTGCCACGACGAGCTCTCGGGAACCTGCAGAAGAAACTCTGCGCCGGGAGAAAAACGACGCTCAGGGTCGTCAGTATAGAGCTCTACCTTAATGGCACCCTTAAGCCCGTGGGCTTTTGTGAGCCGACCAACGCGCAATTGGTCGGGGCGTTCCTGATGTGCAGGCGAAGCCTGTTCCGAGCGCGCCACTACTTATCGGTGTCAACAACGTCAACACGCACGCGACGGCCATCAGCCAGCGCCGTAATCACGCTGCGCAGCGACTGCGCGGTGCGCCCAGACCTACCGATGACGCGACCGAGGTCCTCGGGGTGCACATGCACCTCAAGGACCTCGCCACGCTGGCTGCTCTTTGAGAGAACCTGAACTTCTTCGGGGTGATCAACGATCCCCTTGACGAGATGTTCGAGAGCCGGTGTGAGCACGAGTTATGCCTTGTCCTCGTCAGCTACTGCCTCAACCTCGGGGGTCTCCTCAGCTGCGGGCTCCTCTACCTTGGCCTTGGGGGTCTCCTTCGGCTTGAGAACGGGCTTCTTCTTCTCATCGGCCACGAAAGCAACCTTGGCTTCCTTCACCTTGACGGTGCTGACAGCATCCTTATCGCCCTTGAACTGACCCCAGTCACCCGTGAGCTTGAGGATGGCAGCAACCTGCTCGGTGGGCTGTGCGCCCACGCTGAGCCAGTACTGTGCACGGTCCGACTTAACCTCGATGAACGAGGGCTCCTCGGTGGGGTGATACTTGCCGATCTCCTCGATCACACGACCATCGCGCTTGGTGCGCGAGTCGGCCACGACGATGCGGTAATAGGGCGCGCGGATTTTACCGAGACGCTTCAAACGAATTTTGACAGCCACAATTCTCCTGAAAATATATGTTGTGTGGATGAACCGCTGCCGGACGCGTGGGGTGCACACTCGGCGCTAAAGCTCTAAAGGGACTCCGTGACACCTGATTAGAGGGTCGGGTAGACACAGACTCAAACACTCATTCTGTCAGACTTTTCGCCCCGATGGTAATTGTCTTCCGGCTGGCGTTCGCCGCGGGACCCGTGCAAGGATAAAAAGGCACGGTGCGCACCCCTCTCCCGCCACCGGAAGGGATGCGACTATGAACATTGAGTTTGCCCATTCGCCGCGTTCCACCGTTGGCGTGGAGTGGGAGCTCGCCATGGTTGATCGTGAGAGCGGCGAACTGGTCAACATCGCCGATCAGGTTTTTCATGAGCTCCGCCAGGCAGACGGTTCGAAGCATCCGAGCATCACCTCTGAACTCCTTCAAAACACCCTGGAACTAGTCAGCGGCGTACACACAACCGTTGCCGGAGCCGTCGCAGACCTACAGGGACAGCTGGCCGAGGTGCGTGCCGTGCTCGACCCGCTCGGAGTCGATGTTATGTGCGCGGGCAGCCACCCCTTTAGCCAATGGTTTAACCAGATCGTTACCGACACTCCCCGCTATCAGAAGTTCGTCGAGCGAACCCAGTGGTGGGGGCGCAATATGATGATCTGGGGTATACATGTGCACGTGGGTATTGACGACCGGGAAAAGGTTTTCCCCCTCTTGCACGGGCTCCTCACCTACTACCCGCACCTCCAGGCACTCTCAGCGTCAAGCCCCTTCTGGGCGGGCGAAGCCACCGGCTATGCCAGCAACCGGGCGCTGATGTTCCAACAAATCCCGACGGCAGGCCTCCCCTATGACCTCACCTCGTGGGACGAATTTGAACGCTATATCGATGATCTCACCGGTACAGGCATCCTCACCGAGGTCAACGAGGCTCGCTGGGATATCCGCCCCTCACCGCGCTGGGGAACTCTTGAGATGCGAGCATGTGATGGGCTCTCCACCGCCGAGGAAATTGGAGCCGTTACCGCGCTTATCCAGTGCCTCACCGAGAAGATGTCTAGCGACCTCGACAGTGGCATCCCCCTCCCGAAAATGCAGCCGTGGTTTGTGCGGGAAAACAAGTGGCGCGCGGCCCGATTTGGCTTGGACGCAACCATCATCGTCAATCCCCAGGGGGAGCAACAGCCCGTTACATTGGCTATCCGCAGTCTGGTCGATGAGCTGAGTCCTGTCGCCGAGCGCATGGGCTGCCTGGCGGAGCTCTACCAGGTCAACACCATTCTGGATACCGGGGCCAGCTACCAGCGTCAGCTACGCATCGCAGAATCCACCTCCGGAGATCTGCGCGCCGTCGTCTCATCACTCGCACAGGAACTCCGGCACGGCCTGAACTCCCCCAACGCCTAGTACACAAAGATTCAGGTACCACGGCGGATGCGATCAGAAATCGTGCTAGCGACCCAGAAACTTCTGCAACGCGGCCAACTCGTCCTCACTCGGAGCCGATGGGGCGGCGGAAGTTCCCCCGCCCAGCCCAAACCCGGAGCCAGCGGTCGTGACAGGAGTCTCAACCACCGAGGCCCCCGAGTTCTCGGCGGCACGCTTGGCCGGATTACCTGAACGCGAGCCCTTCTTACCCTTAACCTTCTGCTTACGTTTGGAGCTGAAGTTCGCACCGGGTACAGGACCCATCCCGGGAATTTGAGGCATTCCTCCCTTGGCAACTGTCTTCATCATCTTGGCGGCCTGTTCAAATCTGTTCACCAGGCTGTTCACCTCGGTCACAGTCGTGCCAGAGCCCTTGGCAATACGCAGACGGCGGGAGCCATTGAGTGATTTGGGCGTTACACGCTCGGCCCGGGTCATCGACTGAATGATGGCTTCGGTGCGCACAATCTCGCGCTCGTCGAAGTTATCCAGCTGCTCCTTCATCTGACCCATACCGGGCAGCATCCCCATCATCTTTTTGAGCGAGCCCATATTGCGCAGCTGCTGCATCTGCTTGAGGAAGTCGTCGAGGGTGAATGTATCGGTCGCAAATTTTTCCGCGACCTGACGAGCTTCCTCCTCATCGAAGTTCTGCTGGGCCTGCTCAATCAGGGTGAGGATGTCACCAAGATCGAGGATACGACTCGCCATCCGATCAGGGTGGAACGCCTCGAAATCGTCAAGACCCTCACCCGTCGAGGCAAAGATGATGGGGCGACCCGTGATGCTGGCCACAGAGAGAGCGGCACCACCTCGAGCATCACCGTCAAGCTTGGTGAGAACAACACCCGTGAAGTCAACGCCCTCTTGGAAAGCTTTGGCCGTGTTCACGGCATCCTGACCAATCATGGCGTCAATGACAAAGAGGACCTCGTCAGGGTTGATCGCCTGACGAATTTTGGCGGCCTGGGCCATCATCTCGGCATCTACACCCAAACGACCAGCGGTGTCAACGATGACAACGTCGTGCTGCTTCACCCCGGCATACTTTATTGAGTCTCTGGCCACCTGCACCGGATCACCCACACCATTACCGGGTTCGGGAGCAAAGATCGCCACACCCGCCTGCTCGGCGACGACGCCAAGCTGTGTCACAGCGTTAGGCCGTTGGAGGTCGGCAGCCACGAGGAGCGGGGTGTGTCCGTCCTTGGCCAACCATTTGCTGAGCTTGCCCGCGAGGGTGGTCTTACCCGCACCCTGGAGTCCGGCAAGCATAATGATGGTCGGCGGCTTCTTGGCGAACTCAAGTCGTCGCTGCTGGCCACCGAGAATGGCAATCAGTTCTTCGTTAACAATCTGCACGACCTGCTGGGCGGGGTTCAGAGCTTTATTCACCTCGTCACCAAGCGCACGCTCACGCACGTGACCGGTGAACTCCTTGACCACGTCGAGCGCGACATCCGCGTCGAGCAGAGCGCGCCGAATTTCGCGAACGGTGCCATCGACATCTGAGGCCGAGAGCTTTCCCTTTGTTCGCAGGTTCTTGAATGTGTCGGCAAGCCGATCCGAGAGGTTTCCAAAAGTAGCCATGACTCGACAAGTCTACTATCTGATGCGCCGACGTCCCGAGTGAGCTCTTTTTCGGCAACTCAGAGCTCCCCGCACAGCAGAATTACCACTCTTTATCTATTAATTGACTTGAGTTCATTAATAAATAGTAGGATGCTGGCATGACGGAAATCCTGCGTGCTGGCTTTGCCCCTACCCTGCTGAGCTATGCCCCGGGCTGGCTTCTCCAGCAACGAATTCATGGTGAAGTCGTCAGCGGCACTCGACCAAACACCCTCATTCTCTGCGAACACGAAAGCGTTTACACAGCCGGAAAACGCACGGAGCCCCAGCACCGGCCCCGGGACGGTTCGGCCGTGATCGACGTGGACCGAGGGGGCAGCATAACCTGGCACGGACCCGGTCAGTTGGTGGGTTATCCCATCATCCGGCTCGCCGAACCCCGCAACGTGGTGGGGTATATGCGCACGCTTGAGGAGGTTCTGATCCGAGCTCTCGCCACCTGGGGTATCTCGGGAGAACGGATCGCCGGGCGTTCAGGTGTATGGGTTCTCGGCGGCGGGTCGCCCGCAAAGATAGCGGCTATCGGACTTCGCGTCTCCCGCGGCGTCACCATGCACGGCTTCTCGCTCAACTGCTCCAACAGCCCGGAGGGCTTCGCCCGTATCACACCGTGCGGACTGAGCGATGTCAGCGTGACAAGCATCAGCGATCTTCTCGGGCAGACCATGACGCCGGAAGACTGCGCCGATACGGTGACCGCTCACTTCCTCACGGTCACCGGCAACGCAACCACAATCGCCCCGGTGGTGACCGCGTGACACGGCCGAGGAACCTCACCCCGCGCCCGACAACAGGATGCGACTCGACGCCCGCACAAGACAGCACCGATACCACCCCGGGTGGACGTAAACTCCTCCGAATCGAGGCCCGAAACGCGCAGACGCCCATCGAGAAAAAACCAGAGTGGATTAAGACCCGCGCCGCAATGGGACCCGCCTACCGTGAACTCACCGACTTGGTGCGCTCCCAGAAACTCAATACCGTCTGCCAGCAAGCCGGTTGCCCCAATATATTCGAGTGCTGGGAAGATCGGGAGGCAACCTTCCTCATCGGCGGAGCGCAGTGCACACGCCGCTGCGACTTTTGCCAGATTGACACGGGCAAACCCGCCACCTACGACACGGATGAGCCGCGTCGCGTCGCCGAATCGGTACGAGCAATGAACCTGCGCTACGCAACCGTAACGGGGGTGGCCCGCGACGACCTGCCCGACGAAGGTGCCTGGCTGCACGCCGAAACTGTGCGGAAGATCCACGAGCTCAACCCCGAAACGGGGGTAGAAATCCTGGCCACCGATTTCTCGGGTAACCCAGATCTCCTTCAACTCGTGTTCGACTCCCGGCCCGAGGTATTTGCCCACAACATCGAGACGGTGCCTCGCCTCTTCACACGCATCCGACCCGCCTTTCGCTACGAGCGTTCGCTCGGTGTACTGACGCTGGCCCGGGATACCGGGCTCATCACCAAGTCAAACCTCATCCTTGGCATGGGCGAGAGCCGAGCCGAGATCAGCGCAGCCCTGCGCGACCTGCACGCAGCAGGCACCCACATCCTCACGATCACCCAGTATCTGCGCCCCAGCCCGCGCCACCTCCCCGTGGATCGATGGCTCACACCAGAAGAATTTATCGAGATCACACACGAGGCCAAAGAGGTTGGCTTTGCCGGTGTACTCGCCGGACCACTCGTGCGCTCTTCATACCGCGCCGGGCGATTGTGGGCACAGACGATGACGGCCCAGGGCAGAACACTGCCACCCCACCTCGCCCGACTCGCCCAGCAACCCACAAATTTCACGCAGGCTGTGAACTAATACCGCCTGCGGCGACGGGTCATCGAGACAACTCAGCCGACAAGCTGCTGGGCAAAGACGTGGGGCGTGAACCCCGTCAGATCGCCAATCGCCTCGCCCTGCCCCACCAATTTGATCGGAATTCCCGTCTTCTCCTGCACCGCGAGCACAAAGCCCCCCTTGGCCGAGCCATCGAGCTTCGTGAGCACCAAGCCCGTCACACCCGCGTGCTGGATGAAAGCTTCGGCCTGTGCAAGGCCGTTCTGACCCGTCGTCGCGTCAAGCACTAACAAGACCTCTGAGACCGGGGCCTGTTTCTCAATAACCCGGCGAATCTTGCCCAGTTCATCCATCAACCCGCCTTTAGTTTGGAGTCGGCCTGCTGTGTCGATGATCACCATCTCGGTACCCGTCTCCACCGCGAACTGCACGGTCTGGAAAGCAACGGATGCCGGGTCCTGGCCCTCGTGCTGGGGCCGCACGATCTGTGCCCCCGCCCGATCAGCCCAGGTGGCGAGTTGCTCAACGGCGGCCGCGCGAAAAGTATCGGCGGCACCCACCACCACGCTGCGGTCATAGGAACGCAAAAAACGCGCAAACTTACCAATCGTGGTGGTTTTTCCCACACCATTCACCCCCACCACCAGAATGACAGCGGGTCGCTCGCTCAGCGTGAGCGTGGAATCCAACGCAGAGAGGCGTTCCTCGACGGTCTCGCGCAGCATCCGTCGCAGGTCTTTCGGGTCTGTCGTAGCGTATTTGGCAACCTGTGCACGCAGCTGGTCGATCAGCGTCTCGGTGAGGTCCGGGCCAAAATCAGCGGTAATAAGAGCCGCCTCCAAATCATCCCAGGTCTCCTCCGTGATCGTCTCACGCGAAAACATCCCACGAAGCGCGCCCGAAAGCGACCATGATTTTTCAGCCATACGCCCCATCCTATCCGGTGGGTCCTAGGCCGGATTGCTGACAGATTCACGATCAGCAGGTTCCGAAACCCGCTGCCCAACGACGGCTGAGACACCATCCTGACGCATCGAAACACCGTAGAGAGCATCCGCAATCTCCATAGTTCTTTTCTGATGGGTAATGACGATCAGCTGAGAGTGCTCACGCAGATCCTGAAAAATCGTAAGCAACCGCCCGAGGTTGGCATCGTCGAGGGCAGCCTCCACCTCGTCCATGATGTAGAAGGGGCTGGGGCGCGCCTTGAAAATCGCGATCAGCAGCGCAACAGCCGCGAGCGAACGCTCCCCACCGGAGAGAAGCGAAAGACGTTCGATTTTTTTCCCAGCGGGACGCACCGAAACGTCAATGCCGGTCGTGAGCATGTTTTCGGGATCCGTCAGAAAGATACTGCCAGTGCCCCCCGGGAAGAGCACCGGAAAAACGACGCTGAACGCGGCCTGGGTATCGGCGAAGGCGTCAGCGAAGATGCCCTCCATCTTCTCATCCAGCTCGCCGATGATCGTGAGGAGATCCTGCCGAGTCTTTGTGAGGTCGGCGAGCTGCTCCGTGAGGAAGTTATGGCGCTGCTCCAACGCCGAAAACTCCTCTAAAGCCAGCGGATTCACGCGACCCAACTGCGCCAACTTACGCTCCGCTGAGCGGAGACGTCTCTCCTGCTCCGCCCGCACGTAGGGGATACCACCGGGCTCGTCAGCCACCGATTCGGCTGCAGACCCCGGCTCCTCAACCGGATCAAGCAGCTCGGCGAACCCGGTACTACTGTCAAAGATCGGTTCCGCGGCCACGGGCTCAGCACTAACCGGGATGGGCTGATCGGGGCCATACTCCGCCACGAGAACGTCCTCAACTAAGCCCAATTCACTGCCAGCCCGCTCGAGAAGGCTCGACAGGCCCAGCTTCTTCTCGTAAATCTGTAACTCCAAGCTGTGCACATCGTCGGTCAAGAGGCGCAACCGCTCACGCAACTCGCTCTCCTCCCGACGCAGACGAGTGAGCTCCTCGTTTTGTGCGGCCAACTCCTGCTCCACCCGGCCCTGCTCCACCCGAGCCTGCGAGACGGAACGAGCTGCCGAGTTGAGCACATCGGGCAGGGCATCAGCCACCTCACGAGCAATCGCTACCTGGCGCGCACGGATCACCGCAAGCCGGGCAGACTCCTCGGCCTGACGACGCTCAGCCTCACACTGGGCACGCAGCGTGTCGAGCCGGGTCTGGGCGGCCCGCACCCGCTCCCGCGCGGTCTCCAGCATCAGGCGCGACTCGACCTCGACCTGGCGGGCCTCCTCCAGCTCATATTCGAGCGAGTCACGCTCACTCACGTCAAGGATGGGCCGCGGACGTGATTCGGCTTCAGCCAAGGCAGAGGCGGCGACGCTAAAGGCATGCTCAGCCTCCGCAACTGCGACGGAAGCCTCGTCCAAACCTCGCCGCACACGCTCAGCCTCCGCATACCCCGCTTCAGCCTGCACGCGCAAGCGGTTAAGTTTTTCGGTAATCGCTGCCTGCGCGGCGTCGTTCTGGCGGAGCTCGGTGAGCGCGCGCGCTGCCTGATCCTTGGACGCCTGCACCAGGCCACGCTGCTCTGTTAGCTCGTAACGGGCCGACTCAATCAGCTGCTCAACCGATACGAGCCGCTCGGCCGCCGCATCGCGGTCGGCGGTCAACTCGATACGACTTGGCGCGTTCCCGGAACCGCCCCGGAGAACCTGCTGCGTAAGTACCTCGCCCGCTCTGGTAACGATCGTGACCAAAGCGAGGTCGGAACGGCGCACAATTGCCGCGGCAACCCGACGCGCGGCGTCCAGGGAATCCGCGATCACGGTGTGCGCAAGGATTCCCAGGACACCACTGGGAGCCTGCACCACCGACAACGCGGGCACGACATCCTGCACGTCAGAGACATCGAGAGTGGTGTGTGGGGCAGAGGCAATGACAACCTCGACTCGCCCGAGTTCCTCACGGGTGGCCAGACCCACCGCCTCGAAAGCAGAATCATGGGTCTCAGACAACACCGCTTCACCCAGGGTGCCGAGCGCGGCACCGATAGCCGTCTCGTAACCCGGCAAAACCTGCACCTGATCGGCGACCCGCCCCCGCAGCCCCGCGGGGTGGGTCGCCAGAAGCTCGGCGCTCGCGTCTTTACGATCGAGAGCCAAGGACAGGGCGCTCACCCGGGCCGATAACGCCTCGCGCTCGCGCTCGTGGCCATGCAGAAGCTCGCGCAGCCGGTCAATCTCTACTTCAGCAGTGCCAAGTGTCAGCTGTGCCTGCTCGTAGGCCTCGTCAAGATCGTGGTCGTGCTGCTCGCTCTGATCCACCTGCTCGGCAAAAATCTCGTGGTCCTGAGCCGCCTTCGCGTGCCGACCGAGAGCCGCATCAAGAGCGTTTTGCTGGCGCAGCACCTCCCCGCGCACCGAGGCCAGGCGAGTTTGGGCGGTGTCCCGCTGGCCCGTCAGCTGCGAAATCTCCAAGTCGTGGCGCGAAACAAGGGCACTCTGCGCCGCGATGTGTTCATCAATCGCGTCGAGCGCCTCTCGGGCTGTCGCGGTACGAACCTGGGCATCTTCCCAATACAGCTCAGCAGCGGGAAGTGCATCAGCCAGATCGTCCACATCCTGCTCGGCCTCACTCACCGCCGCCTGTGTCACATGGTTTGCGAGTTCGGAGTGCTCTGCTTGGCTGCCCAGCAGCGCAAGGCGCTGGTTGGCGAGCGTGTACAAGCCACGCAAACGCTCCTCAACCGCCTCCAGACTGTAGGTGGTCTGGCGGGCGGTGTCTACCACATCGCTGACCTGCTGATGCTCCAGACGGGCAATACGAAGCTGCTTTTGTTCCAGCTGTTCCTGAAGCACGATACGCTCGCTGTGGCGTGAGGACTCGCTGCGATTGTACTCGTCGAGAGCGGTACGTAGAGTGACCACATCATCAGCGAGGATACGGGCCTTCGCATCCCGCACATCCGCGGCGATAGTCTGCGCTTCTCGGGCCACCTCAGCTTGTCGTCCCAGAGGCTTGAGCTGGCGACGGATCTCTCCGGCCAGATCGTTGAGTCGAGTGAGGTTCGTCTCCATCGCATCAAGTTTGCGAAGGGTCTTCTCTTTGCGACGGCGATGCTTGAGGATGCCCGCGGCCTCCTCAATAAAACCGCGGCGCTCCTCGGGGGTGGCCCGCAGGACGGCATCCAGCTGCCCCTGGCCCACGATCACGTGCATCTCGCGGCCCAGGCCGGAGTCGGACAAAAGCTCCTGCACATCCAGAAGTCGGCAATTTTCACCGTTGATAGCGTATTCGCTCGCACCGTTACGGAACAGGGTCCGGCTAATGGTGACCTCAGAGTAGTCGATGGAGAGCGCGCCATCGGAGTTATCAATCGTGAGTTGCACCTCGGCGCGACCGAGCGGGCCGCGCGTGCTCGTACCCGCGAAGATGACATCCTCCATCTTGCCGCCGCGCAGAGTTTTTGCCCCCTGCTCCCCCATCACCCAGGCGAGCGCATCCACCACGTTGCTCTTACCCGAACCATTGGGGCCCACAACGGCTGTCACGCCCGGTTCAAACACAAACGTGGTGGGCTGCGCAAAAGACTTAAAACCTTTGAGTGTCAGGCTCTTTAAATGCACGTGGCAGCCTCTTCCCCCTGCTTGCAAAACATCGTCCTGCTAACGCTACCGGATGCGCGGAATCATGCCGGAACACACGCGGGCAGTTCCCCGGATAAAACCGTTCGCAACTCCTTGATCTGTGGGTGCAGTTCGTCGAGACAGCTCCGTCCGGGACCCGGACTGAGACTCGCTGATTTAGCGTACCCGTTGGCACATCGGACAGAAAGGGCTCCCCTGTTCATGAAGCTCTCGTGCACGATGAGCATCCCACACCGCGCACACGGTTTACCCTGTTGACCATAAACGTTAAGGGAACGACTGAAATACCCCGCCTTCAACAGTTATATGGGGTGATATCCGAAGGGGTCCAATGATGGCCTTTCTGAGTCAGAGTGCGCGTGACGTCCCCGATATCTCTCCCTGGTAGCAGCGCACGTTTGCCAAACTATTCGTAAGCGCGCATACTATTGGCCATGAAGGTCATCGACTCCTACTCTGCTCCCACCGCCCATAGGGCCCAGCTCGTGTTCTCACGTTGGGCCGACCCCGCGGGGTGGCCAGCCTGGGATGCAGAAGTGCGGGAGGTCAGGTTCGAGGGGCCCGCGAAGCTGGGTGCACGGGGACGGATGCGCCCAGCCTCCGGCCCGGCTGCGACATTCTCAATCACAACGTTCGAGCCAGACAGGGTCTTCACAAACACTTCTTCCCTGCCGGGCGCGAAGCTGATCTTCGAACACCGAGTCACCCCGGCGGCCGAGAGCGCGGCAGTTGAGGTCACGGTCAGCGTCGAGGGATTCCTCGCTTCACTCTGGCACCGCATACTTGGCAAAAGCTTGGGGAACGCTGCACAGTCGAGCGTGACCGGGCTGCTCAATCACCTGGACGCAGCATGACTCGCGGCTGGCTCGGCGTCGTCTCCGCGGCGCATGTGCGCCGTGGCATCGAACTCGGCATCGCCCAAATCAACCACGGCAAACGCGCCCCGCTCACACGCATGCACGCCGACGACACGCTCATCTACTACTCACCGACAGAACATCGCGGCGACCGTGCGCCATACCAGCGCTTCACAGCGATCGGCTCATTCCCCGACGACGACATCTGGCAGGCCGATGAGGGCAGCTTCAAGCCTTATCGACGACGCATCGACTACCTCTCCGCGCGACCGGCTCCCCATGCCGCGCTACGCCCTCGACTCCACCTGACACAAGAGCCGAATTGGGGCTACCAACTCCGCTACGGACTCATACCGCTCGACACCCACGACGTGCAGATCATCACGGAGGCGATGTGCGTATGACCGGCACTCTCGATACCTCGTACCCCGACCCTCAGGCAAGCACCGGGCTGATGCTGTGGCGGGTCACGAACTCCTGGCAGCGCGAGATCCGTGCCACGCTCGCGCCCTGTGGCCTCACCCATGTGCAGTTCGTGCTCCTCGCGGTACTCGCCTCAATGGATAGCGCGAGCCCCGTTACGCAGCGCGACCTCGCCGAGCGTGCGGCGACCGATCCCATGATGACCTCGCAAGTACTCCGGGCGCTGGAGGACAAAAGTCTTATCGAACGCCACGCGCACCCGACGGACGGCAGAGCGCGCACCCTCATGATCACTCCCGCGGGCGTTCTCCTGGTGAACCGCGCCAACACCGCGGTTGAAGAGGCAGATCGCGACTACTTCTCACCCCTGGGAAACAGAACACAAACCTTCACAGCCTGCCTCGCGGCGCTCAGCGCTGCCGCTGACATCTCGGGCAGAAGTGCAAGCCCCGGTTCATGAAGTTCTCGCGCACGACCACCGCTCCACATCGGGGGCACGGCTCACCCTGCCGCCCATAAACGTTAAGGGAATGACTGAAATACCCCATCTTCAACAGTCACAGACGTTCATCTGCCAAAGCGGTCGGATCCTGTCAAAACCAGATACACGCTGAAAGGCTCCACCCGCCGGTAAAGAGTAGGTCACGTCTGCAATCCTTTACCCGAGCCGGGGCCCGACTCTGCAAACGATCTCCAGGGAGCTGACCCAAGTAGCATGGAGCTAAAACGTTCACAGCAGGAGAACAATGAGTTTATTCAAACGTAAGCCGAACCCGGCTACACCGGAGTCTGGACATGATCCGCGCTACGCTCGGCCGACACAGGTCGAGATGATGACGCACGCGCGCATCCCAGTGTTTCTCTCGAAAATGCATGCCGCGCACCCGCCACGCTGGGTGACAGTTCACGGTGATCGTCTCGAATCGGTAGTTGGCCTCGAATCAGAGGAGTATATGAGCGACTCAGACAATCACGAAGTCTGGTCGGTTGAGCACTTCATCAGCGACTTCCCGTTCGTAAAAGACTTCCTGAACGCAGCCAGCCCCGGTCAATCGGCGCTCTTTATCGACCAGTCGGGACGTTACTCCCTTGAGGAGGGCTGAGAGACAAGTTTTTCTGACCATGCTTAACAAGAATATGTCACCGACGGCGTTGGCACCTTGAGCAGAAAATGGCTCGATTACTCACCTTCACGGCAGTCAGACCTGCAATGCTCGCATTGCGGAATGCCAAATCAGACACGCGAACAAGCCGCAGCAGTTCGTGACTCAGCAGCAGCCGGATTCAATATCTCCGCACTCAAACTCCCTCGCAACGAATTTATCCGCGCCGCACTGAACCCGTTGAAGGGCAAGCTCTCGCTCGGGCCCAACGCATACCCGTATGTGCTGAACAATGCTGCCGCGTTCCTCGCAGTCTACGGTCACCAAAAGAGGTTACGCGACGGCGCTCTGCCGCTTGGCGAGGTCTGCCCTGAAACCTGGAACATCGTATATGAACCGATTCGCCAGCTCATCCATGTGGCCTATCACTTCGGACACCGTGCTGAGGACACAGACGGCGCAGCCAGTCTCGAACCCCTACTCTTTCGTGAGGGTGACACATACGAACTGATTCGCGGCCCATTTGTGCCGTCAGAACACCCGTCAACCGTGTGTCCGCCAGCTTTACCCCAGAGTGGGTTACAAACGAGGGCGAACCAGGTCGGCGAACCGCTCTGATACGATCTTGCCTCATGGCGTTGAACCAGAGACCCCACACCAAACCTGCCGTTTCGCAAGATAGGTCGCTCCTCACCACCGAACCAAACTCCGACTCAGATTCAGAGATTCGTAATCATTCAATTGATGTCACGGCCGCAGGTGTCACGATTAACGACACCTTGCTCGAAACACTAACCATCTCCTCGCTCACAGAGTTACTCGGTCAGCCGCGGATAATGCCGCCCGATGATCCGATGCCAGACAAGAATGGGATCATCGCCAACACGGTAGTGACTTGGGACTTAGCGGGAGTTTTCGCGCTCACTAAGGGCAACGATGAGGCCGTCGAGCTTCGTATTCTTCTTGCGAACGACCCAGATGGTGATGCGACGGTGCCGGCTCAGTTCGCACACAAACGACCATCCCATCTTCTGTCAGGAATCCTCACGGTTGACGGGCGGGCACCGCTTGACGCGATCCCAGCTGAGGAATTGCGCAATGCATACCTCTTCCTCAACGTTAATACGGGGAACTGGAGAGCAATATTCTTCCTGAACGCGACGGAATGCGGAGAAATTCAGAGAATGGAGTCCTCCGAACGACGCGCCAAAGCTGAGACCGACGAAGTGGCGGACATCGTTCGGGCCGCACCGCATCCCTTTGCCTGGGTGAGCATCAGCTACAACACTCCAAAGATCGTGAAGAAGTCGTCGGGTAAATGGAAGCATCCCGCGCCGAGCGAGCCTTCACTTGAACTGGCATCATTCCCCTTCCGCCTCGCGGTAATTCAGGAGCTTATGTACGAGCAGGATGCGCTCAGCCCACGTTTTGACGTCTACGATTTCGCGCAAGATCAAGGCGCTCGCTCGTTCGACCCCTACGAGCTTGGCGATGAGATCATCCCCTCGGTGCGCACCTGGTTCCGAAAACTATCAATTCCGGTCAGGCTCGCCGAACGCGTCGAAACGCTTGTGCTCGACGGGGGCAACGACATCTACCGGCAGCTCATCCCGCACTGGGACGGCGAGGACGACGTTTTTGATATCAAAAGCGTGAAGAACGAGGACCTAGCACCATTCACTCGACTGAGGAAGATTCAGGACATCGGTGGCTTACTCGGCCCTCGCGCGCAGGCGACCCTCATCAAACGAGGAATTGAAGTGGAGGATGAGGACGAGCATCATCAAGGTCTGGGGCTCGATTGAGAGCTACCGCCCTCAGCCTCCCTCATTTCCGCTGGCACCGCGGGCAAAAGTGCGACCCGCGGTTCATGAAGGTTTCGCGCACGATTAGCGTGCCGCAGCGCGAGCACGGCTTACCCTGCTGCCCGTAAGCGTTCAGCGAGTGGGCGAAGTAACCCGACTCGCCGTTAACGTTGACATATTGGGCGTCAAAACTGGTTCCACCCTCCACAAGCGCTTTGGCCAGCACCGTTTTCACGGCCGCAACAATGCTGCGGGCACGCCGGGTAGAGATGAGGTTGGTGGGATACTCACCGTGCGTACGAGACATCCAGAGGGCCTCATCCGCGTAGATATTACCGATGCCGCTGATCATCCCCTGATCAAGCAGCGCCCGCTTCACACCGGTGCGGCGCACAGCCAGCCGCCGAAAAAACTCTCGTTCGTCAAAGGCAGGGTCAACCGGGTCGCGAGCAATGTGCGCTGCCTGACTGGGGATCAGGGCGAGCGGCGAGCCGTACCCGCCCGAGCCACCGTCCAGGGTTGGTACGAGCGTATCGACAGCCATCGAGCCGAAGACTCGCTGGTCTACAAAGTCCATTCGCACCTCGCCATGCTGCGGATGCTCCAGATGGCACCGGATGCGCAAATGCCGTGGATCGGGCTGGTCAGCCGTGCGCAACAACACCTGACCACTCATGCCGAGGTGTACCAGAAGGGCGCGCTCCTCAGACATCAGGAGCCAGAGAAACTTTCCCCGACGCACCGCAGCGCTGAAACGCTGACCCCCGAGAACCTCCGCAAAGGGTCCAGCCGCTACGGGATGGCGCTTCAGAGAACGCTGGTCAAACACCTCAACCGACTGGACGGTGGCACCGGAGACGACAGGGTCGAGCCCGGAGCGCACCACCTCAACCTCAGGAAGTTCAGGCACCCTCACTGGTTTCCCGATTGAGTACTGTCCAGGCGTCCAAGGCAGCCGCAATCTCGGCTTGCTTTTTGCTAGACCCAACACCGTGACCGGAGACCAGAACGTTGAGATCACCGGCAACCAGGCGGGCACCGACAGCGTCACCCTTCTTCACGGAACCCACCGAAACCACGGCCGTAAAAATCCGGTCATGATCGGGACCCTCACCCGTCACAGAATACTGCGGTGGATTGAGACCACGCTCGGCGGCGGCCTCCTGCAGGCTCGTCTTGGGGTCCATAGCCGCACCGAACCGATCCGGGTCGGCAAAGAGGGGCGTGACAAGGTCGAGTACAAATGTATTTGCCACCTCCGGCCCGAGTCCAACAAAAACGGCACCGATGATGGCTTCCACCGTGTCGGCCAGAATCGAATCTTTTTCGCGACCGCCAGTGAGCTCTTCACCCCGACCCAGTCGCAGGTGCACCCCGAGCCCAATATGACGGCCCACCTCAGCCAGGGCCACGCTGCTCACAAGACTCGAGCGCCGCTTGGCCAGTGTGCCCTCACTCAAATCGGGATGATCCCGAAATAGTTTAACGGTCACAGCCTGGCCCAGGATCGAGTCGCCCAGAAATTCCAGGCGCTCGTTGTGCGGCTCTCCGCCGTTCTCGTAGGAAAACGAGCGGTGGGTCAGAGCCTGGGTGATCAGTAGGTCAGGGAGCTCTACTCCCAGGCGTGCCAAAAAGCCGTGCATGTCCTCTACTCGAGAAGACACGGACGACTCCGGCGCGGCAGAAGGATCTGGGACCCCCTGAGTATCCGTCACGTGCTTAGACGTCGGCTACCTTGCGGCCCTTGTACTCAAGGAACAGCGGCGTACCAGCTGAATCCTCGACTACCTTGGCACGGTGAGGCAGGCTGTAAACGGTCTTACCGTTTTCAACAGTCTTGACCAGGTTAGGAACCTCAGCCTTCCACTGCGAGCGACGCGCGTGGGTGTTGGCGCGAGACTTCTTCCGCTTCGGAACAGCCATGACTTTCTCTTTTCTCTCGTACGGTTAGGACGTTGACTCGGTGTCTTCGCCACGGTCTGTGGAAGCAGCCAACTCGGTAAGAGCGGCCCAGCGCGGATCAATATCCGGCTCGGCACTCACACCAGATGCCTCGGTAATCTCCTCCCCCGTAACAGGGTCGAGGCCGAGGCATTCAGGCTGGCACACTGGTTGGAACGGCAGCGACAAGACCACTGCATCCCTCAGCGGAGGTTCAAGATCCACGTAGTCACCGTGAACCTCATATTCGTATGCTTCGTCTAAAGAGTACGCGAAAAGTTCCTGAAACTCGACTTTGACATCCTGCTTCAGGTCTTTCAGGCACCGACCGCATATCCCTCGCGCCACGGTTTTCACACTCACCGAGGCCAAAATTCCCTCGTGAATAGATTCCAACCGGACGTCAAGACGCAAATTTTCTCCCGCTTTAACGGTCAAGAGACCGGCCCCCAACTCCTCGGGGACGGCGAACTCTCGGTCTCGCTCCCGCATCTCACCGGGACGATGGATGAGGTCGCGAACGTTCTCGCTATACAGGCTGATTGGCACCCCAATACCTTACCCGACCCACGGACATCTTGCTGACCGAGCCTATTCTCACCAGCAAGCTCTCGGGCTAACCCGCCATGAGGTCGCTGAGCGCGGAATCATACAGCGCGATCCCCTCGCGCACCTCGGCATCGGAGACCGTGCACGGAGGCACCACGTGAATCCGATTCTCGGCGATGAAGGGAAGCATTCCCCGTGCCAGCAGGAGACCTTTCAGCGCGGCCATCCGCGCGGCAGACAGCGGCTCCCGCGTGACGGGATCAGCAACAAGTTCTAGCGCCCAGAAAACGCCAACGCCGCGTACCTCACCGATGATCGGGTGCACGGCCGCGAGCTCGTGCAGTGCCGGGCCGAGCACATCGCGGCCGATACGGGCGGCATTCTCGACGATACCCTCCTCGGCCATGACGTCGAGAGTTGCCACAGCTGCAGCCGTCGCGAGCGGATGTCCCGAGTAGGTAAGACCACCCGGGAAAACACGTTCATCGAAGGTACGAGCGATCGCCGGAGGGATAATGACGCCGCCAAGTGGCACGTAGCCCGAGTTCACACCCTTGGCAAATGTAATGAGGTCCGGCCGGACCCCCGTCGGGTTGAGCTGAGAGTTGTGATGCGCAAACCAGTCACCGGTGCGGCCGAAGCCAGCCATCACCTCATCGAAGATCAACATAATGCCGTGGGCGTCGCAGAGAGCCCTCAAACCCGCCAGATAGCCGGGCGGAGGCGGAAGGATACCGGAACTACCCGGGATCGTCTCCATAATCAGCGCTGCAATGCTCCCGGGGCCCTCGGCACGGATAACGTGTTCAAGATGCTGGAGTGCGCGTTCGCTCTCCTGCTCGGGCGTTTCGGCCCAAAACTCGCTGCGATAAAGGAACGGCCCAAAAAAGTGCACGTGACCGTGGGCGTACTCGTTCGAGACCCGACGCCAGTCTCCCGTAGCCGCAATTGCTGCCCCCGTATTACCGTGGTACGAGCGATAGGCTGAAAGCACCTTGTCGCGGCCCGTATGGAGGCGGGCCATCCGGATGGCGTTCTCCACCGCATCCGCCCCGCCATTCGTAAAAAAGACTTTCTCGTAACCGTCTCCGGCGAGCTCAATAATGCGCTGAGCTGCCCGTCCGCGGGCCAGATGAGCGTGCGCCGGGTTGACGGTCGTCAGCCGGTCAGCCTGCTCTTTGATCGCTGCCACAACCCGCGGATGCTGGTGGCCGATATTGGTATTGACCAGTTGGCTAGAGAAATCGAGAAGGCGATGCCCCTCATGATCCCAGATGAT
The DNA here is from genome assembly GCF_006716695.1 of Klugiella xanthotipulae. Taxonomy (GTDB): domain Bacteria; phylum Actinomycetota; class Actinomycetes; order Actinomycetales; family Microbacteriaceae; genus Klugiella; species Klugiella xanthotipulae. Next base: position 53,932 of record NZ_VFPN01000003.1, on the reverse strand, counting down.
CGTGCCCTCACCTCCCGCAAACACACGGGGAGTGAGGCTAGCCTGCGCCGACCAGGAATGGAAAACGTACTCGCGGTCCAGGCTGTAGGCCAGCTGGTCCGGAGCGATCTCTGTGTTGCTGGTCATCGAAGACCGCCTTTCGCCACGATCAAAGCGGACGGCGTGCGCAGCCCACACTCCCCGAGTGTATCCCGGCTGGGTGCGTCACACGATCTGGTCGCCTAGTTGCTGTGCAGAAACCGGGCGACGGCATCGGGGACGTAGGGACCAACATCTCCGCCCAGAGCGGCCACCTGACGTACCAGAGAACTCGACACATGCGCGTGGGCTGGGTCGGGAAGCAAGAAAACCGTCTCCACCCCGGCCAGGCTGCGGTTCATGATCGCCATCGGGGTCTCGTAGGCGACATCGACCTGCGAACGGATACCCTTGACGAGCACCGAGGCCCCCACATCGGTGCAGTAATCAACAAGAAGGCCCACCGTCCACGAGGCGACCACAATATTGGCCGGGAGATGGGCATCGCGCATTGAGCTTTCCAGAAGAGAAACCCTCGCAGTGATGGGTAGCAGGGCTTCTTTATCGGGGTTGTGTACCACCAAGACATGGACCTGATCAAAGATTCTCGCCGCCCGCTCAATCACATCAATGTGGCCAAGGGTGACCGGGTCAAACGATCCTGGGACAACGGCGATCCTGCTCATAGCGTTAAGCGTATCCTGCTTGCCAGGGGAGAACTGACACTGCACCCTCCGAGTCTGCTGAACAGGGCACCTGTGCCTATGATTTGGCGAGAAACTCTCGCTCCGCCGCGTCCAGGCGATAGGTCAGGGCGGCACGCAAGACAGGATGCTGGGTGAGATCGCCATCCGCATCCAGGATGCCACTGGCAAGCTCACGCGCCCGCGTAATAATGTCGCCGTCACGGGCAACCCGAAGAATGCGCAACGATGAACGTCCACCCGCCTGGGTGGTACCGAGCACATCGCCCTCCTGACGCAGCTCCAGGTCAACCTGCGCCAGCTCAAAGCCGTCGAGGGTCGCGGCGACGGCGGCGACGCGCTCGCGCGCGATTGTGCCGGCCGGGGCCGTGGTCACAAAAAGGCACAGCCCAGCTACGCCACCACGCCCCACCCGCCCACGCAACTGGTGCAATTGCGAAACACCAAAGCGATCAGCGTTGAGCACCACCATCGTGGATGCATTGGGTACATCAACCCCGACCTCGATCACGGTTGTGGCGACCAGTACCCTGATCTTCTCCGCCATAAAGTCACTCATGACCTGGTCTTTTTCATCGGAACTCATCTGGCCGTGCAGAGCGGCCACGGCCGTGGAGGAGAAGAGAGGGTGGGCGCGCAGCATCGCTACGGTCGTCTCGACCGAGGCGAGCGGTTCAACGGGACCCGTCGCAGCGTCAGCCCTCAGCTGTTCGACCTCCTCGGCGAGCATCTCGCCAGCCTCCAGGACGTCCTCGCCCGCGGGGGCGTCACGAATAGCTGGGCACACCACAAAAGCCTGCCGCCCCTGAGCCAGCTCCTCCGACACCCGCTGCCAGATGCGATGGCTCCATCTCGGGTGATCGGCAAGCGGAACCACATGGCTCGTGATACCGGCACGCCCGGCAGGAAGCTCGCGGATCGTACTCACGTCGAGGTCGCCAAATACCGTCATAGCCACCGTGCGCGGAATGGGCGTGGCCGTCAGCACGAGCGTGTGAGGCGGCGTGTGCGCCTTCAGGCGGAGCGCTTCACGCTGTTCAACACCAAAGCGATGCTGCTCGTCAACCACCACAAGGCCCAAATCAGCAAACTGCACCGACGCACTCATCAGCGCGTGCGTACCCACCACAATGCGAGTACCACCGGCAGCAACCGAAAGCAACGACCGCTTGCGAATGGCCGCGGGCTGCTGACCGGTGACGAGGGTGGGGGCAAGCTCGGCAGCCAGGTCAGGGCCAAGAGTGCGCACAATCGAGCGGAGGTGCTGAGCCGCCAGAACCTCGGTGGGGGCAAGAAGGGCGGCCTGTCCCCCGCTGTCAGCCACCTGAAGCATCGCGCGGAGGGCGACGAGAGTTTTACCGGAACCCACCTCGCCCTGCACGAGACGACTCATAGGATGGCTGCGGGACAGGTCAGCGGCGATCTCATCGCCCACGGCGCTCTGGTCACCCGTGAGGGTAAAGCTGAGGTCTCGGTCGAAGCGGTCAAGAAGTCCACCCGCCCGCACCGGTCGCGGTGTGGCCGGCTGGCGGAGCGACTCGGCACGCTGCTGCAGCAGCGCCGTCTGCAGCAGAAACGCTTCCTGGAAGCGCAGCGCCTCGCGGGCATCCTGCCAGTCAACCTCGCGAGTTGGACGGTGAATCTGGCGCACCGCCTGATCCGCGTCAATCAGGCCCTCCTGCTGCCGCACCTCGACCGGGACCGGGTCCGGGATTGTGCCCAGACTGTCGAGCACGATGTCCATCGAACGCTGAATCTGCCAGCTGGCAACGGTTGCCGTCGCGGGGTAAATCGGGATCGGGGTCTCAGCCCAGCGCCGGGCAGAGTCGGCGTGGGGTGCCGGTCGGTCCCCGGAATTCTCCGCCGATCCCTCCTCGAAAAGCTCGTAATCGGGATGTGCAAGCTGGTAGGTACCCCGATAGGCCCCCACCTTGCCCGCAAAGATACCGCGAGAGCCCACCACCAATTCCTTGGCCCGCCAGGACTGATTAAAAAAGGTGAGGGTGAGGATGCCACGACCATCAGTGATTGAGACCTCCAGGATGCCGCCCCTGCGATTGCGCATGGGCCGCTCGCGTACCTCACGCACTTCCGCCACAATCGTGACGTTTTCGCCCAGCGGCAGGGTGTCCAGGGCGGTCAGCTCACCGCGACTGGCGTAGCGGCGGGGGTAATGGCCCACAAACTCTCCCACCGTCGTGTACCCAAAAGCCCGCGCAATGGCCCCCGCGGTACGACCGCCGATCACTGCGCTCAGGGCGGTGTCCAGGGAGATGTCAGTCACCCGTCCACTGTAACGCCCCGCGCTGCCGGTACCCTCGGAGGGTGACACGAATTATTTCCGGCTATGCCCGCGGGGTACGCCTCGTGGTACCCCCCTCAGGCACCCGACCCACCAGCGACCGCGTGCGAGAGGCAATTTTTTCGTCGCTTGACGCGTGGGGGGTGCTCCCCGGCGCCCACATTATTGACCTCTACGCGGGTTCTGGCGCGCTCGGACTGGAGGCGATCAGCCGGGGCGCAATGGGCGCAACGCTGGTCGAAAAGGGAGGCAAGGCGGCCCAGACAGCACGACGCAATACACACCAGGTGATTGCCGCCTACCGCGGTACACCCAGCCCCCGCGTGGAGGTGATACCGCGCAGCGTCGCCGCTTTCTTGGAGAGCACCTCGGTAACCGCCGAGGTGATCTTTATCGACCCCCCCTACGACCTGAACGAAGACGCACTCGCGCACGATCTCGAACGAGTAGCCGGGCTACTCACCCAGAACGGCGTGGTGCTGGTGGAGCGCAGTTCGCGCTCTCCCGAGCCCCAGTGGCCCGAGGGTCTGGAACTGTTTCGCCGCAAAGACTACGGCGAAACAACCCTCTGGTGGGCCGATCACGGGGAGAGCACGAACTAGCGGCTCACGGCGCGAGAAACACTAGAGCGATGCCGCGACCTCCTGCGCGGTATCGCGCCCGATGCGCAAGGCACCATCCACGTGCTGATAGCCATGACCAGCAATATCGCTTGAGGCGAAGCGGATATTACCCACCGGCACACGCAGGTCCCGGCCGTAGCGAGCAAGCCCACCAATATCAAAGCTCGCCGCGTAGGCACCACCGGTCCACTCCTCCGCGGCCCAGTCGCTCTCGTAGTAGACCTCGGGGGTCATCGCCTCGGCACCGTAGTAGGCCGATAGCGACTCCAGAATCTGGTGTTGACGTTCCTCAGCCGAGAACCGAAAAAGGCGATCAGCATGCACATCTGAGACGAAGCCGACAAGGGTTCCGCGAGTGTCCTGGGTATCTGCATCCACGTTCCAGGTGTTGTCATAGGCTTCGTGCACAATCTGGTAGGGGCTGAATGCTGTGCCGGAGAGACCGGCATCGCGCCAGAACGGGCGACTGTAGACCGCGTGCACCTTGATCACAAACCCGAAGGATTGATGTTGCAGCATCTGCTGGCGCAGGCGGGGCAGGGCAGGGGCGAAGCTCATTCGGTTGACGAGATTCGGTGGTAGGGCGACAATCACGCGGTGTGCGGTCACCTCAACATCATCGGTGCTCACCGTAACCCTGGCACCGTTGTCTCGCACGTGGCGCACCGGCTGGTTGAGGCGCACGTCATCACCCAGGCGGGCGGCAAGGCCCAGGGGAACGCTCTGCAGGCCACCCACGACGCGCCGGTCGAGCATGAAGTCGGCATCCACCAGGCTGCTGAAGCCCCCAGCGCTGGCCGCCATGAGAAGCGCCTGGAGCAGCGAGAACGAATAGGCCGGCTTGGTCAGCATGGCCGGGCCCACAAACAGAGCCACGTTATCCTTGGCCACACGGTCGTCGCTCTGCTCGGCAAGCCACTGGGTGAAGGCGATCGCATCGAACTCCTCGGCGCGCGGATGCGTCCACGGGGACTCACAGCCCACCTCACCAGCAAGCTCGTCCAGGAGAGCAATGAGTCGGATAATCTCTGCCTCGCTCTTCTGCCCCACCGGAAAGATATCGCCGGTGAAGAGAGTGCGGGTACCATCCTCGGCCACGTAAACATTCTCACCCTCGCGATAGCGCGAGTAGGTACTCAGGCCAAGGTCGGCAACGACCGCTTTGAGGACGTCCTGGTCGGGAGAGATCCACTGGCCACCAATCTCAAGGGGTGCCCCGTTAATCGTGTTCGTCCAGAGCCGGCCACCCACACGGTCGCGGGCCTCCAGCACGATGACGCTGTGTCCGAGTGCTCGCAGCGTGGTCGCCGCGCTCAGGCCCGACGCGCCAGCACCAATGATGGCCACGTCGCGGGTGATGTGTTCCTGTGTCATGATTCCGTCCTTAAAAACTGTCGCTCGGGTAGCATCCACTTCATCGAGACGCTACCCGAGCGAGCGGGTGTGCGCTAGGCCCTGGTGTTGGGGATTAGAGTGTATTTCGTCGAGAGGTACTCGTGGATGCCCTCGGCACCGCCCTCGCGGCCAAGGCCCGACTGTTTAACCCCGCCAAAAGGCGCGGCGGCGTTAGAAACGAGGCCCGTGTTGAGGCCCATCATGCCTGTATCGAGGCGGTCAATCATCCGGTGCCCCCGAGCCAGGTCGGTCGTAAAAACATAGCTGATCAGACCGTACTCGGTGTTGTTCGCGAGCCGTACCGCCTCGTCTTCGGTGTCGAATGTGACGATGCCCACGACCGGCCCGAAAATTTCCTCGCTCAGAATGCGCGCATCCGCCGATAGCCCCGTCAACACGGTGGGCTCATAGAAATGCCCCTCGCGCTCGACACGCGAGCCACCGGCCAGCAGAGTAGCCCCCTTGGCGAGGGCGTCCTGAACCATGCCCTCGGCAGAGTCTACGGCGTCCGCGTTAATCAGCGGGCCGATATCGACGCCATCCTCCACCCCACGTCCGATGGTGAGGCTCTTGACCCGCTCGGCCAGCTTGCGGCCAAACTCGCCCGCCACGCTCGAGTGCACGATGAAGCGGTTCGCCGCCGTGCAGGCCTGGCCAATGTTGCGGAATTTAGCGAGCATGGCACCGGCAACGGCCACGTCAACATCGGCATCCTCAAAAACAACAAACGGCGCGTTGCCACCCAGTTCCATCGACGTACGTAGAACTCCCTGGGCCGACTGTTCAATCAGCTTCCGCCCCACCGGAGTCGAGCCCGTAAAACTCAACTTACGCAGGCGCGGGTCGGCAATGATGGGGGCAGACACCCGGGAAGAGGTTGAGGTGGTGATGGTATTGACCACGCCAGCGGGCACACCCGCGTCCGCTAACAGTTGCACAAAAAACAGCGTGGTGAGCGGCGTGAGTTCGGCAGGCTTAATCACCACGGTACAGCCAGCGGCCAGGGCCGGCGCAATCTTGCGGGTGGCCATCGCGAGCGGGAAATTCCAGGGTGTGATCAGGAAACAGGGGCCGACGGGGCGCTGTGAGACCACAATCTGTCCGGTACCCTCGGGATTCGAGCCGTAGCGGCCGTTAATACGCACAGCCTCCTCGCTGAACCAGCGTAGGAACTCACCACCGTAGGTCACCTCTCCGTTGGCCTCGGCGAGAGGCTTACCCATCTCCAGGGTCATCAGAAGAGCAAAATCGTCGCGACGTTCCTGCAGTAGATCAAACGCCCGGCGCAGGATCTCGGCCCGTACGCGCGGGGCCGTCGCAGCCCAGGCCGCTTGGGCGGCATCCGCCGCATCAAGGGCAGCCAGACCATCCGCGGGGCTCGCGTTGGCGATCGTTTTGAGCGGCTGCCCGGTTGCCGGATCGCTCACCGTGAGGGTGGTATCGCCCTCGGCACGGACCCACTCGCCATTGCGGTACAGCCCGCTGGGCACCCGTGAGAGAAGTTCCATCTCCCGGGGGCTCAGAGTAGTATTCTCGGTCATCTTGATGTCTCCGTCACTCTCGGTATACGTGGGAAGTAACTAGTTGTGGGCCAGGGCGTCGGCCACCACATCGAGGCCCTCGCGAAGCAGGTCATCGCCGATGGCGAGTGGCGGTAGGAACCGGATCACGTTTCCGTAGGTGCCGCAGGTGAGCACCACCACACCGCGCTCGTGGGCGTAACGAGCGATGGCTCCCGTAAGGGCGGCGTCAGGCTCGGTGGTTCCGGGCTTCACGATCTCAATCGCGATCATGGCACCAAGACCACGGATATCGCCGATGCGGGCATCAGCGACCTGGATCTGCGTAAACCGATCCACAATAATGGCACCTATTTCGCGGGCGCGGTGAACCAGGTTATCTTCACGATAGGTCTGGATGGCAGCCAGCGCCGCGGCACAGGCCAACGGGTTCCCGCCGTAGGTTCCGCCCAGGCCGCTCACGTGCGGGGCGTCCATGATCTCCTGGCGACCCGTGACGGCCGACAGCGGCAGACCACCGGCAATTCCCTTTGCCGTGACGATCAGGTCGGGCTCAATGCCGAAGTGCTCGGAGGCAAACATCTCGCCCGTTCGGGCAAAGCCAGTCTGCACCTCATCGGCGATGAAAACCACGTCGTGCGCGCGCGCCCAGTCCGCGAGAGCCGGGAGGAAACCCGGAGCCGGGACGATAAAACCGCCCTCCCCCTGAATCGGCTCAATAATAATGGCGGCCAGATTCTCGGCCCCCACCTGCTTCTCGATCACCGAGATCGCCGTGGCCGCAGCCTCGGCACCGCTGAGGCCCCCATCGCGGAACGGATAGGACAGTGGTGCACGGTAAATCTCGGCGGCAAACGGTCCAAACCCGCTCTTGTATGGCATGTTCTTGGCGGTCAGGCCCATTGTGAGGTTGGTACGACCGTGGTAGGCGTGGTCAAAGGCCACGACCGCTGATTTCTTCGTGTAAGAGCGAGCGATTTTAATGGCGTTCTCAACCGCCTCCGCACCCGAGTTGAAGAGTGCACTCCGCTTGGGAAAAGTTCCGGGCGTGATCTCGTTGAGGGCCTCAGAGACCTCCACGTAGGAGTCGTATGGGGTGACCATGAAGCAGGTGTGTGTGAACTGGGCTGCCTGGGCCTGTACCGCCTCCACCACGCGCGGGGCGCTATTGCCCACACCGGTCACGGCAATGCCGGAGCCGAGGTCGATCAGGCTGTTGCCGTCAACATCCACAATCACTCCGCCCCCGGCTGCAACGCCAAAAACGGGCAGTGTGATGCCCACTCCCGCGGCAACAGACTCCGACTTGCGACGCAACCACTCCTGCGACTGGGGACCGGGGATCGCCGTGACCAGCTTACGTTCCTGAACCAGCTGGGGGCCTCCGAGCGGCGCAGATGTGGCGGTCATAGTGTCTCCTTCATTGTTGAGTGATGAACGGTGGATGCCGAACACTCCTCATGGTACGAACCCTGCCCCACAACACAAGGTGCCATGCTGTACATTTTATAAAATACAAAATGTACACTGTGTCACTATGACCGTGACCCAGAGGCAGCTTCTCGACCACGCCCCGCTCGGACTCACTCTCCTGGTTGACCCGGAAACGGAGGCCGGGGGTCGGCGTATCGACTCGGTCATCCAGTGGGTCCACGGCACCGACCTCCTCGACCCCACCCCCTTTCTCTCGCCAGACAACGTACTTCTCACCACCGGCAGCCAGTTTGACGACGCCACGGCCACGGTGTACGAAGATTACGTCCGACGACTCGCTGACAGCAATATCCGGGGTCTCGGATTTGGTACCGACGTGAGCCGGCGGGGCACACCCGATCCACTCATCGCTGCGTGCATCGCCCACCAGCTACCACTATTTGAGGTGCCTTACCGCACCCCCTTTATCGCGATTGTGCGCTATGCCGCCGACCTGATCAGCCGCGAGAAACATGCGCGCGACGCCTGGTCGCTCAGCGCGCAACGTGCCGTCACCCTCGCGGCGCTACGACCCGACGGGTTACGCGCCAGCCTCAGGGAGCTCTCCCGCCAGTTAACCTGCTGGGTGGCCCTCTACGACACTGCCGGATTCCCCACCCAGGTGTTCCCCTCCACCCAACGCGACGAGGCGCTCTCGCCCGCGACGAGAACGGAAACTCGCAGAATCCTTGCGGCGGGAACCCGTTCCAGCGCCCGCCTAGCGGGGGAAACCGATAGCGCACACCAGGTGTCACTGCAAACCCTGGGGGCCAGCGGACATCTCCGCGGTGTCCTGGCAGTGGGCGGGTCCAGCACACTCGACTACGCCGCCCAGTCCGTCGTCACCGGTGTTGTAGCCCTGGCCAGCCTCGCGCTGGAGCAAAACCACGCCCTCAGCATCGCCACGCGACACCTACGCACGGGAACCCTCGGCACCCTCCTGAGCGGCAATCTCGCGGCCGCACGCGGCGCGGCGCGGCAGCTCTGGGGCGACCTCCCGAGCGAACCGCTCACCGTCATCACGTGCGTGGTACCGCCAGAGCGCGACACCCCCGTCACGGAGGCCCTCAGTACACTCGCCGCACGGACCGGCGGCGGGGTGTTTTACGCAGATCACGTGAACGAACTGGTGATTCTTGCCGCCGACCGCCACGTCGATGATGTGCACGAACGACTGGCGGCGCACGGCATCCCGTCGGGCGGCTCACGCAGCGGAGACTACGCCGAGATCACTACTCTGCTTGCTCAGGCGGAGCAGAGCCTCCAGCGGGCATTCTCGCGGGGAACACGAGGCCACGTATCATTCCAGGATCTGCGCGCGGACAGCATTCTTTCCCTACTCGACAAGACGGAGGCACGCGACCGGGCTGAGGCCTTTTTTGAGCCGGTCTTTCGCATCGGCAGCACGGAAGCAGAGACTCTCCTCAGCACCGCCGCGGAGTGGCTTGAACACAACGGGCAGTGGGCACCGGCCGCGGCGACCCTCGGCATCCACCGCCACACCCTGAAAGGTAGAATAGAGCTCCTCGAACAGTTACTGGGACGCGACCTCAGTCAATTTAGCGCGAGGGCAGAACTCTGGACGGCGCTGCGCTGCCGGTTTTCGTCACCTCGCTCACGGAAAACGGGTCCCAGCCCCGTAGACTGACCGGCACACCGTCCACCACAACGGGCGCACCCTCACGCGGATCAATCACACGGCCGATCACCCGAAACCCGTGGGCAACGGCGTCGCCGGGAAAAGTCGCGAGAAGCGCGTGGTCTTCACCACCGTACAGGGCGTCATCGGGATAATCGCCCAAACAATGCCCCCTCAGATGAAGCGTCACACCGCTCGCCTCGGCCAGACGCGAGGCATCGAGAGCAAGAGAATCAGACACATCCATCATGGCCGTCGCCCCCGCAATCGCCGCCTCAACCCCCAGTGGGATGGGTGGAGTGGGTGCCAACTGGGCCGCAATCAGTTCCGGACTCTCGGACCACAGCGCGGCGAGCCCCGCGGAGTGCGCCACGCCCCGAGCATCGGCTGAGCGCTCAAAAAGCAGGCGCAACCCAGCGGATGCCCAACCCAGATCCCCTGCAACCGCGACAACATCTCCCGGCCGAGCTCCCGAGCGCAACACGGGTGGCCGCCCTTCCAGGTCGCCCAGGGCGGTGACCGCGAGAGTGAGCACGCGAGAACGAGACAGGTCACCCCCGACAACACCGCAGCCGGGTGCCAATGTTGCACACGCAGCGTCCAAGCCGCGGGCGATCTCATCCAGATAGCGAACCGGAAGGTCAACCGGGGTAGCCAAGGCCACCGTGAGGCCGCTAGGACGCGCACCCATCGCGGCGACATCGGAGAGGTTCGTGGCCGCGGCTTTCCAACCCAGCTCAAACCCACTCGACCAGGACAACCGAAAGTCGGGGCCCTCAACCATCAGATCGCTCGTCACGACGAGGTCACCGCTCGGGGTCAGCACAGCCGCATCATCACCGGGGCCCACGGTGCAGGTGACCGCGGGGCGCAGCCGGGAAGTAATCATCGCCAAGACCTCCCGCTCGGTCAGGTCGGAGACAAGCGGACCGTCAAGGTCGGGAACTCTCTGCATAAACACACGGTAGCCTGAGGGGGTGCAAATCCCCATTCGACACGATGCTCGGCCACGCACTCGCGCAGGCCTCGCCACAGCATTACTGTTCACCCTCACGCTCACCGGATGCGGCAGTATCGTCCCGCTGGAGGCCGCGGTGAACGCCAACGACCCCGTGTGCGCCAACCTCATCGTGCGCCTACCGGATGTTGTCGCTGACCAACCGCAGCGCGAGACCAATGCGCAGTCAACCTCGGCCTGGGGCGAACCGGCAAGCGTGCTGCTCTACTGTGGCATCGAGTCCAGCGGGCCCACCGAGTTGCCGTGCACAAACCTCAACGGGGTCGATTGGATTGTGGACGACTCACGTGCACCTCTCTACCGATTTGAAGCCTACGGCCGAGAACCCGGTTTGGAAGTCATCATCGACAACGAGGCTGAGACCCCGGTCAGCTCCACGACCGTGCTCATTGACCTGGAACAGGCAGTAAAAGAGCTCCCCCAGAAGCGGCACTGCACCGCCACCGACGACCTCACCATCGGCGAGGATACCGGCACCTAAAAACTCAGCACCGTGCCCGTCGGGCCTAGGCTTTCTGCACCGCGAGAGTGATGAGCTCGGTAATCAGCTCTGGATAACTCACACCACTGACAGCCCAGCAGCGTGGAAACATTGAGATGGGGGTGAAACCGGGCATAGTGTTGATCTCATTGACAACCGGTCCCTGCTCGGTGAGAAAAAAGTCAACCCGCGCCAACCCCGACCCACCAATCGCCGTAAAAGCGCGGGCCGCGTGATCCTGGAGGGAAGCCAGTTCTTCGTCGGTGAGAATCGCTGGACACACCAATTCGATACCGGGCGCATCCAGGTACTTGGCCTCAAAGTCGTAGAACTCTCGACCCGTCACAATAATCTCGCCCGCCCAAGAGACACGCGGAGGCTCGCCACGACGTCCTTCGAGCACAGCCAACTCAATTTCCCGGCCCACGACACCGGACTCGATGAGCACACGCTCATCCGACTCAAAAGCCGTCGCGAGGGCGGCAGCCAGACCATCCAGCTGGGAGACGCGGGTCACCCCCACGCTGGACCCAGCCCGGGAGGGTTTCACAAATACGGGAAGACCCAGCTCAGCAACAGCTCGCTCGGGAAGGCGGGGATCGTTCTGCACCTGAGCCGCGGTCACGGTGCGCCACGGGGCCACGCTCAACCCGCTGTAGGCGAGGACCGTCTTAGTGAAGTGCTTATCCATGCCGAGGGCGGAGGCTAAAACGCCCGACCCCACGAAGGGAAGCGAGATAAGATCCAGCAAACCCTGCACTGTACCGTCTTCACCGAATGGACCGTGCAGGAGGGGAAAGACCACGTCAATATCGCCCAGTGAGCTCACCCGCCCCTCGGGATCAACCACACGCAACTCTCGAGTGGCACTGCTCTCGGGCCAGAGGATGCGGGAGCCATTATCGGTGACACACGGCATCCGCTCTGGGTTGAGGGCAAACTTTGCCACACTATCCTCTTCGGGCACGAAAGCCCCTTCGCGGGTAATACCCACCGGAATCACCTCGTAGCGATCCCGGTCAATCGCCGACAGCACCCCACTCACGGTGGCACAGCTAATTTCGTGTTCACTCGAACGGCCGCCAAAAAGCAGCACAACCCGCACGCGTTGTTGATTCATCACATCCCCTTCAGTGTGTTCCAGAGACGACGTAATCCGCGTGTTTCCTCCGGAGCCTCCTGTGGAAGGATATCCGAGCTCTCGGGTTGCGGTACGCCATCTTCAGTGGTGAGATGGGGGGCAAGATTCTGCGGTGAAAGGGTGCCTTCCAGCACCATGTTGACCTGTTCCACAATCGGCATCGACACCCCGCGGCTCTGCGCCAGAGCCAAGACGGGGCGCACGGAGGCGATACCCTCAGCGGTCTGGTTCATCTGTGCTACCACGTCGTCCAGGTTATAGCCCTGCCCCAGGAGACGGCCAGCAGTATTGTTCCGGGAAAGCGGCGACTGACACGTGGCGATCAGGTCTCCCAGGCCAGCGAGGCCCTGAAGCGTAGGTGGCTCGGCCCCAAATGCCACCGCAAAATCAGTCATCTCTACCAGACCGCGCGTAATAATAGAGGCCTTGGTGTTTTCGCCGTAGCCCACGCCATCCACGATGCCGATCGCCAACGCGATGAGGTTCTTCAACACGCCACCAAATTCGGTGCCGATTACGTCAACATTGACAAACGTCTTGAAGTAGGGTGTGGCGGAAGCCATCGCCACCGTCTTCGCCAGCTCCAAGCTGCGTGATGAAGCAACAGCCGCGGTGGGCTGCTCCTGGGCGATTTCGAGTGCAAGGTTGGGCCCCGAGACAACAGCAATCCGGTCAGGGTCATAATCAAGAGTTTCCTCAATGACCTGGCTCATCCGCAGGTTGGTGCCACGTTCAACCCCCTTCATTAAACTGACCAGCGCCGCGTCTCCGTTGAGTGAGGATTCGATGGCCGGAAGCTGCCCGCGCAGCGACTGACTCGGAACCGCCAGAAACACGAGACTCGCCCCGGAGACGGCCTCCGCAAGATCGGGAGTAGCCGTGACGGAGAGAGGTAGGTTAATACCCGGAAGGTAGTCACTATTCCGCTTGGCGATCGAGATCTCCTGGGCGAGTTCGGGGCGACGCGCCCACATCACAACCTCGCTCCCCGCATCCCCCAGAATCTTGGCGAAACTTGTACCCCAACTGCCCGCCCCCACGACAGCCACCCGACGACCCGTACTATTCCTCGAACGGGGGCCAGCGGGTGTCATCAAAACTTACCTGTTTCTGTCTGGTTGTTACGGGCTGGATCCCAGCGCTCGGGCGGTGGAGTTGCGCTCCGCAACTCACCCAGGAGGTCTGAGATTGCCGCCATAAGTCGGTCCGTTGCCATAGCGAGCGTCTTCTGGTCGAGAACCTGCCCTGCAAGATCAGACAGGTCCACCGGATCCCCGATAATGACGGAAATCCGTTTACGCGGGAACGGGTGAATGTTCTTGCCATAGCGCGGCATGAGCTCCTGAGTGCCCCAGTGTGCGCTCGGAATCAGCGGGATATCGTTCTCCAGCGCCAGCCGCACCGCACCACTCTTACCACGCATAGGCCACAGATCCGGCTCACGCGTGAGCGAACCCTCAGGGTACACGATGAGCCCCTGTCCGTGAACCACCAGCTGTTGGGCGGCACGGATTGGTTGCGAGGAGCCCCCGCCCGCCCGCTCCACCGGAATCTGCCCCGACGTGCGCAGCATCCAGCCCACCACCGGAATCTTAAACAGACTCGCCTTGGCCATAAAACGCGGTTGGCGACCCAGTTTCCAGACGGCGACACCCATCACAATGGGATCAATCTCGCTGTAGTGGTTAGGGGCCAGGACGAACGGCCCCTGAGCGGGCAGCTTCTCCGAATTCACAAAGCGGTACCGCACCATGAGCGCCCACAGAGGCAGCACAATACTAGCCAGCAGCCAGAAGATCGAGGGCCGAGACTTCTCGGGGCTGCGCGGTCGGGACGCTTTTTGAGGTGAAGGCACACAACGATTATTCCCTATCTTGGCTGCGTGAACGGTATCCAAGCGGGACCGCGACTGTGAATTTACTGACCTTTCGCACGCAGCAAACGCCCCGCTGACGCGGTGCGTCAGCGGGGCGAGAAAAAGGCTTTCTGTCTCTATGGGCTAAGCTTCAAAGACGAAGTCTGCACCAAGCTGGCGCAACTTACCAATAAAATCCTCATAACCGCGCGAGATAATACCCACGTTGCTCACGGTGGACTGGCCCTCGGCCGTGAGCGCGGCGATCAAGTGACTGAAACCGCCACGCAAATCCGGGACCTCAACATCCGCGCCCTTGAGCGGAGTAGGCCCGGTAATCACGGCGGCCTGCTCAAAATCACGGCGCGCTACACGGCGCTTGTACCCTTCTAAGCCGTCCTTATAAACGACGATATCGGCACCCATCTTATTGAGAGCGTCGGTAAAACCGAAGCGATTCTCGTACACGGTCTCATGGATGGTGGATACACCGTTGGCCTTGGTGAGGGCGACCACGAGTGGCTGCTGCCAATCGGTCATGAAGCCGGGGTGGACATCCGTCTCGATGACAACGGGTTTGAGCTCGCCGCCGGGGTGGTAAAACCGGATACCGTCATCCTCAATCTCGAAGGCTCCACCCACCTTGCGGAAGATATTGAGGAAGGTCATCATCTCCTCCTGACGCGCACCGCCAACAAAGATGTCACCCTCGGTAGCCAACGCTGCCGCCGCCCAGCTGGCGGCCTCGTTGCGGTCAAAGATGGCGCTGTGCTTGTAGCCGTGCAGCTCTTCGACACCCTCGATGAAGATGACGCGATTGGGCTCCACGTTGATGATGGCCCCCATCTTCTGCAGAATCGCAATGAGATCCATAATCTCGGGCTCAATTGCGGCGTTCTTTAACTCGGTGGTGCCCTCCGCGAGGACAGAGGTGAGCAGGACCTGCTCGGTTGCCCCCACGCTCGGATACGGCAACTCGATATCTGCACCGTGCAAACCGTTGGGGGCCGTCATCCGGATACCGCTCGGCAACTTCTCAACGACCGCGCCAAACTTGCGCAGGGCATCCAGGTGGAAGTCAATCGGACGGTCACCGATCCGGCAGCCACCCAAATCGGGAATGAAGGCCTCACCCAGCCGGTGCAACAGCGGCCCGCAGAACAGGATCGGGATGCGCGAGCTACCGGCGTGAGCATCGATGTCGGCCATATGTGCCGACTCCACCCTGCTCGGGTCCAGATAGTAATCACCGGGGGTGTCTCCCTTAGTGATCTGAACTCCATGCAGGGCCAGAAGTCCCGCTACAACCCGGACATCACTGATGTTCGGTACGTTGCGGAGGAGGCTGGTGCTCTGGCCGAGAAGGGCCGCAACCATAGCCTTTGTCGCGAGGTTTTTGGCCCCACGAACCTCGATTCGACCCTTGAGCGGTCGCCCACCGTTGATGATAATTTCATCGGATGTGAGTCCCACACGTTCTCCTGCCTTACGAGCATCGGTGTTCAGGTCGTTATTCTCAATTTGCTTCAAGCTATTTCACCGGGAGTGTTTGGGGCCGCCACGACTGGCGACGAGCTTCGAATTCGGTAATTTTGTGCTCATTGCGAAGGGTCAGGGCGATGTCGTCCAAGCCCTCCATGAGCCGCCACCTAGTGTAGTCGTCAATACTGAAGCCCACTGTCAGGTCGGAGACCCGGACGCTGCGCTCCTCCAGGTTAATGGTGACCTCGACACCCGGATTCGCCTCGATTGCGGCCCAAACCTTTGCAATGTCCGCTTCCTCAACCTGGGCGGCAAGCAGCCCTTGTTTACTCGAGTTACCTCGAAAAATATCGCCAAACCTCGAACTTAACACGGCACGGAACCCGAAATCACGGAGCGCCCATACGGCGTGCTCACGTGAGGATCCCGTACCGAAGTCGGGACCGGCCACCAGCACAGAGGCCCCCTGAAAGGGAGCTCGGTTCAAAACGAACTCAGGGTCCTGCCGCCAGCCGGCAAACAGGGCATCCTCAAATCCCGTCTTGGTCACGCGTTTCAGGTAGACCGCCGGGATGATCTGGTCGGTATCCACGTTAGACCGCTCTAACGGGGCAGCGATACCGGTGAAAGTAGTGAATTTTTCCATTAGAGCGCGGCCTCTCGTTCAGCGGTAGACGTGTCCTGAGCATCATGGGTGATCCCCTGGCTGGCATCGTTCTGTAAGTCCCAGGGACTCGACAACGTTCCACGGATAGCCGTCGCCGCCGCAACCAGCGGAGATACCAGGTGAGTGCGGCCGCCCTTACCCTGGCGACCCTCAAAATTACGATTACTCGTTGAAGCGCAGCGCTCCCCCGGTGCCAGTTGATCGGGGTTCATCCCCAGACACATAGAACAGCCGGCGAAACGCCACTCGGCACCAAAGTCCTGAAAGATCTGATCGAGCCCCTCTGCCTCAGCTTCGAGCCGCACCCGAGCGGAACCCGGCACCACCAGCATCCGGACGTTGTCGGCTTTCTTCTTGCCGCGAACCACCTCGGCCGCGGCCCGTAGATCTTCGATGCGGCTGTTGGTGCAGGAGCCGAGAAAGACGGTATCAACCGGAATATCCTTCATAGGGGTCCCCGCGATCAGGCCCATGTATTCGAGCGCCCGCTCGGCGGCGGCGCGCTCGTTGGGATCAGACATCTCAGCCGGGTGTGGCACGGGCTCACTCAGCAGCACACCCTGGCCCGGGTTCGTGCCCCAGGTCACAAAAGGTTCCAGGTCAGTTGCGTCCAGGAAGACCTCGGCATCGAACACGGCCCCCTCATCGGTTGGCAACGTCTTCCAGTAGGCGACAGCCTCATCCCAATCGGCACCGGTTGGCGCGTGGTCGCGGCCCCTCACATACTCAAAGGTGACCTCATCGGGTGCGACCATGCCGGCGCGTGCACCGGCCTCAATCGACATATTGCAGATTGTCATCCGTCCCTCCATCGAGAGCGAACGAATGGCGGAACCGCAGAATTCCAGCACATACCCCTGGCCACCACCGGTACCGATCTTGGCGATCACTGCGAGAATGATGTCCTTGGCCGTTACGCCGGGACGCAACTCACCCTCCACCCGAATCGCCATAGTTTTAAACGGCTTGAGGGGCAGTGTCTGGGTGGCCATAACGTGTTCCACCTCGGAGGTGCCGATGCCAAACGCCATCGCACCGAACGCGCCGTGGGTGGAGGTATGAGAATCGCCACACACAACAGTGATGCCGGGCATTGTCAGCCCCAGTTGCGGACCGACAACATGAACAATCCCCTGCTCTTTGTCGCCAAGTGAGTGTAGACGCACACCAAACTCTGCGGCATTGGTGCGCAGGGTTTCAATCTGAATACGACTCGTGGGATCGGCAATCTGCCGGTCAATGTTGAGCGTGGGGGTGTTGTGATCCTCCGTCGCAATTGTGAGATCGACCCGGCGCAACGGCCGACCGGCCAGGCGCAGACCATCAAAGGCTTGGGGGCTGGTGACCTCGTGCACCAGGTGCAGGTCGATGTAGATGAGGTCGGGGTTGCCGTCTTCCCCACGGACGACGACGTGGTCATCCCATACTTTCTCGGCCAGGGTGCGAGGACGGACATCCACAGCAATTTGTTCAGTCATTTCGCGTTCTTCTCACAGGTTGAAATCGGTCGGGCCACGACAGAACTCCGCGACGGGGATGGTCCGTAGGCTAGGACCCGTCGCGGCCACTAAGAAGAAGTCGGGCGAACTGCATTCCCACAGAATAGCACCCCGTTCCGAGCGCTCTGCCACATCGGGCTAATCGTCGCGCCCCAGATGCAGGTGCTCGCCCGAACTGGCATCCTCTCGCCTGGCCTTAATCAGACTAGCCACGGTGGCAACGGCCATTGCCACAACGATGAAGCCCAGAGACATCCAGGTACTGATCTCGGGAACCCAGTCAATATGCTCACCGCCGTTAATAAATGGCACCTCGTTGACGTGCAGGGCATGGAACACAAGCTTGACACCGATAAAGGCGAGGATAGCCGCAATACCGTACTTAAGGTATTCCAGACGGTCTAGGAGACCACCCAGCAGGAAGTACAACTGCCGCAGCCCCATCAGAGCGAAGACGTTCGCGGTGAAGACGATAAATGCGCTCTGGGTAATACCAAAAATGGCCGGAATTGAGTCGATCGCAAAGAGGAGATCGGTGGTACCAATCGCGATAAAGACAATGAGCATGGGGGTCCAGTGCTTAACACCGTTGACTGAGACGCGAAACTTGGTGCCAGTGAACTCATCCGTGATGCGCACACGCCGACGCAACAACCGCACAAGAGCATTTTCCGTGCCCTCCTCATCCTCCTTCTCCGGCAGAGCCTGTTTCCAGGCGGTGTAGACGAGGAAAGCCCCAAAAATATAGAAGATCCAGCTGAAGTTCTCGATCAACTGGGCACCCGCGAGGATGAAGATGCCGCGCAGGATGAGCGCCAGAATGATGCCGATCATCAGCACTTCCTGCTGGTACTTTTTGGGCACCGCAAACTGACCCATAATGAGGACAAAGACAAAGAGATTGTCGATACTCAGGCTGTACTCCGTAAGCCAGCCGGCCAGGAACTCCGCCCCGTGCTTCGGGTCCCCAATCGTAAACATGAGACCGGCAAAGATGAGCGCGAGCACTACATAGAAAGATACCCAGAGACTAGCTTCTCGCATCGACGGGATATGGGGCCGCCTGGCGACAAGAGCAAGATCGACGATCAAAATGATGGTGAGTACCACCATCGAGGTGATCTCAAACAACGGAGGAAGAGCTGCTGACACAGAGAATCCTTACAACATCGGTCGAGCGGGTAAACCGCACAAAAGAACCGAAAGTCTCTCCCCAACAACCCGTACAGGCTATTGCACCGCATCCGGGTCCACGTTCGATGCGGGCCGTACTGACGAACACGGCGAACCGGGATACTCCCCTTCGCTCAGGCAATATTACACTACTCGACGCCAAAAACCTCGGCGGGCCCGGATACCCGCGAGGGATAATCCGGGCCCGCCGAGGTGCCATTCGAAACGCTAGCCGCCCAGCGAGAGCGCCTGAGCCAGCGCATCCTGAAGGCGCTGGTCAGCCTCGCCGTACGCAGCCCAGTCGCCGTCTTTCATAGCCGTCTCACGGTCCGTAATCGCCTTCTGCATGGCTTTCAGGGCGGCCTGAAGGTCTGCCGATGAGTCACCCGGGGTCGAAGTCGAGTCAGATTTATCCGACTCGGTCGGCTCGACCGTGGGGGTACTGCCCGAATCTGTCTCGGCAGATGGCAGGTTCTGATCACCAGCCGTGGCTCCGGAATCTCCGCCAAACAGCTTGTCGAGAGCCAGATCGAGGGTGTCCTCGAACGCAATCTGGTCGCCAAAGGCCACCAGAATCTTTTTGAGCACGGGGTAACTGGTCTCGGTCTGGGACTTCACGTAGACAGGCTGCACATAGAGCAGACCGCCACCAACAGGAAGCGTGAGCAGGTTTCCGTTGATCACCTTTGTCTGTCCACCGTTGCTCAGAATATTGAGCACGGTGGAAACCTGGTTATCGGTCGTAAAGTTGTTCTGCACCTGGCCAGGTCCAGGAATCGATTCGCCCTTCGGTAGCGTGAGCAGCCGAAGCGTACCGTAACCCTCAGAGACCTTACCGTCGGTATTGCCCGCGTTGGCATTGGCCGTGAGATACCCGGTAAGCACGTTGCGTGCCGTCTCACCGGTCGCCAGCGGGATGTAGGTGCTGTATATCGAGTACGTCGGGTCCTCGTCCTTGCCCGGAGACAGGGTGAGGTAGTACGGAGGTTGCAGAACATCCTTGGTGCTCTTTGACACGGGGTCGTTGGGCGTGCGCCAGGCATCTTCCTTTGAGTAAAATGCACCGGCCTCGGTAACGTGGTACTGCCCCAGCACAGCGCGCTGTACCTTGAAGAGGTCGGCAGGGTAACGCACGTGGCTCAGCAAATCGCCGCTCATCTCTGACACCGGCTTGACCGTGTTCGGAAAGATCTTCTGCCAGGTCTTGAGGATTGGGTCCTCAGTGTTCCAGGCATAAAGCGTGACCGAGCCATCGTAGGCATTGACCGTGGCCTTGACCGAGTTACGGATGTAGTTAATATCGTCAAATGCCAAGGCTCGTTCGGCCGTGTCGCTATCGGCCGTGAGCTGACTCATACCGTTGATATCGGAGTACGGGTACTTATCTGAGATGGTGTAACCGTCCACGATCCAGACCAGCTTGCCATCGACCACGGAGGCATACGGGTCAGAGTCAAGGGTTAGGTAGGGTGCCACCTTCTGAACTCGTGTGAGCGGGTCGCGGTCGTACATGATCTGCGAACTGTTGGTGACATCCTCGGAGAGCACAATTTGCTCCGACTGGAACTTGAGCGCATAGACAAGGCGTTTCAGGAAGTTGTCGAGCTTGGGTCCGCCGTCACCGGTAAAGGTCGTGCGGGTCTGGTTCTCGCCGTCCTTACCTGCAGGGTAGTCGAGTTCAACATCCTTCTTGCCCGAACCGCCCACAATCGAGTAGGTGGGCGAGGACTCACCGAAGTAGACGCGGGGTTCAAAGTCTCCCAGTTGGCCCTCGGTGGGGATACCAGACTCCATAAACTCCGGCTGTCCCTCAACGGAGCGCTGGTTACCATAGGCAGCCACGAGGCCGTACCCGTGCGTGTACACGAGCGTCTTGTTGTACCAGCCCTCCTGGTTGGTGGCGTTGATGTCGCGAACGCCAACCACGGCATCCTGGACCTTGCCATCAATCTCGTAGCGGTCAACGTCGAGTCGATCCGCAAACTGGTAATAGGGCTTAATCTGCTCAAGCTGAGCCACGGTGGGCGGCACAATCGAAGGGTCCAGGATACGGATATTGGAGGTTGTCACAGCGTCGTTACGGAGGGCACCAGGCTCGGCATCCGTAATAGCGTCATAAGGCACTACCTCAACGTCGGACAGGCCGTAGGCATCCCGAGTCATGTCGATATTGCGCTGAATAAAGGGGCTTTCGAGTGTCTTCTCGCTCGGGTCTACCTGGAAGCGCTGCACCACCCAGGGGTACAGGCTACCCACCACGAGGCTGCTCACGATAAGCAGAGCTGTGCCTACGAGCGGCAGGCGCCAACGGCCATTAACCGCAGTGACCACGAAGAGCACCGCAACCAAGACCGCAATGACCGCGAGGATAGCCTTACTCGGAATGGTGGCATTGACATCGGTGTACCCGGCCCCCGTGATGAGACCGTTCGAACTCGTGAGGGTGGCGAACTGGTCGAGCCAGATACTCACCCCCTGAACGAGCAGGTAGACCGCTGCGAGAACAGCGATCTGGATACGCGCGCTCTTGGAGACACGGAAATCCTTACCCGTGACCGAGATACCACCGTAGAGATATGACGTGGCAATCGAGAGTAGAAGGCAGATAAGGATAACCGCCGAGGCAAACCCGGCAACGCCCTGATAGAACGGCAACTCAAACATGTAAAAGGTCACGTCAAGACCGAACTGAGGATCTGTGGTTCCTGCCGGGGTCCGGTTGAGCCACACAAGCACGACCTCCCAGCGAGACGCCGCTGACAGACCCGCGAAGATACCAAAGGCAGCAGGGATACCAAACGACGCCAGCTTACGCAGGGGCTCAATGACCTCCTGGTAGCGATCCAGTTGGGCGTTGAGCTTCGCGTAGACCGGCCGCTTACGGTAGCCGAGCTCAATGGCGATGTAGAGCGGAACTGCCATGGCAATGAAACCCACAATAAAAAGGGTGATGCTGGCGATCCACTGCGTGGTGAGCACGCTGAGGAATCCGAGTTGATCGAACCACAGGACATCGGCATACACCCCAGACAGTGCGAGGAATGCGACGATGAGAACACCAACGATGACAGCCGTGAGCGCGAGTGGCGAACGGCGTTTCTTGCGGGTGGTCTCTGGACGGCTCTCTGCAGCAGTAGTCAACTCAGGCCTCTTCATGGGTTAGCGGTCAGGGGATAACTCTACCTGTTCCTGGCTGAGGTTCAGCCGATCTCACAGCGGGGAAGCGATTCGACATCCCCTCCCGATGTCACGGTGTCCAGCACATGGAGGGAATCAGCAAGGGTCTCTACGGGATAAATCTCCATACTGTCGGGTATTCCCTCCCCCAATTCGCCACAGTTCGCGGTGGGCAGAAGAAAAATCGTGGCTCCGGCGGCAGCCGCGGCAAAGGCCTTCTGGCGTACGCCGCCGATGGCCCCCACCGCACCGCTCGCCGAGATGGTTCCCGTCCCTGCAATGTCAAAGCCGCCCGTGAGGTTGTCCGGGGTGGTTTTATCGATGATACCGAGCGCAAACATCATGCCGGCACTCGGTCCGCCAACCCGGTCAAGCTGTACCGTAACGTCGATCGGGAAGGTATAGCTGACAACAACCGAAATACCCATCACGGCCACCTCGGTACCATCGGATGCCGTGACGATCACGGGGGTGATCTTCACCTCTGTGGCCGTACCGTCACGCAGGATACCCACAGTTGCCGGACTATCCACACCGTGCGCAGCTATCTTGCCGCGCAAATCCACGAGATCATGTACCGGCTGGCCGTCAACGGAGGTAACGATGTCGTCTTTCTCGAACACACCGACGGCCGGCGACTCGTCGGTCACCGCGGTGACCGTAAGCGTGGTATCGAAGGGTGTACCCATCTCCGTCAGCGCGGCGGCAATCGCGGTCTGCTGCGAGTCCACCATCTGCACGCGGTTTTGCTCGGTACGCTCCTCCGCGGTCACACTGGGCGGGAAGAGCGCCTCCAGGGGAAGCACCACCTTTGTCCGATCAAACCACGCACTAGCAACCCCAAAAATCGAGGCCGGATACTCGGGGGTGCCAACGGTAGACACCGTCAGCAGGTTGAGGGAGCCCGTAGTGTCGTAGCTAGGGGTGCCCGAGATCTCGATCATCGGAACCTCCTTGTCCTCCACGGTAACGGCACCCAGGGTGTCATAGACCGGCCCAGGCTGCTCGATGACGTAACCCGTTGGCACGAGCAGGAGTACCCCGATGGCCACGACCGCCACGAGCGCCGAGCCGGTGGTGACGACCCGTTTGCGGGATATCCGCGGGGCTGATCTCGGGATATCCCTGCCCTCGCTCCCGTTCACATCACTGAGATTCACCGTTGACACCCTCTCCCCTCTCCGCCCCGGGGCCGCCCGTGACTTCTTCTGTTCGCCGCAAGCACAAACGCAACCGGCCCAGCCTAGAGCATTTTCAGCCTCAACCGGGGCTGCTCGGGTTAGCGTAGGTGTACTGCCCGTAAGCATCCTAACTCGCGGGTACCTGCCCACCTGAACGAGGACGCGATCATGGCACACGACAACAACAGCGGCGACGAAAACAACACGCCCGACGACGAGTTCCAGCGCATACTCCGTGACCTCTTAGCTGGAAAGCCGGTAGAGGGTCTTCCCGAGGGCTTCACAATAGATCCCACACAGTTTGCCAACGCCGCAGGTCTCCCTACCGACCCGGCCGCGCTGGCCAACCTGTTTTCCACCCTCCAACGCGCGATGAACTCAACAGATGACAGCATCGACTGGTCGTTATCGACAGAAAACGCTAAGACCCTCGCCCGCCCCCAGACCCTCGAGGTATCGGCGGCTGATCGCGACGTCTTCGACCGAGAGCTCCAGGTCGCCGCCCTCTGGCTGAGCGAGGCTACCGATATCACTGAACTGAGTGAAACGCCCAAACTCCTCACCCGCACCGAATGGATCTCGCGCACCATGCCCACCTGGAGTCAGCTTGCCGAGCCGGTTGCACTCAGTATCTCGCAGGCGCTCACCGATGCGATGCGAGAGCATGCCTCCGAGGAGATGCTCGGGGCGGTCAACGGGGCAAGCCGTCTCATTCGCAACGTGGGCGGCGCTCTCTTTGCCACCCAATTGGGCCAAGTAATTGGCCAGCTTTCACAAGAGGTGGTATCGGGAGGCGATATCGGCATTCCCCTGATCGAGCACGACACGGCGGCTCTCGTGCCGCAAAACATCACGGCGTTCGGAACGGGTCTCGACATCCCGCTTGACCAGGTGCGTCTGTATCTGGCCGTGCGTGAACTCGCCCACGCCAGACTGTTCAGGAACGCCAAGTGGCTGCGTTTGCACCTAATCAGCGCCATCACCGACTATGCCCGCGGCATCCACATTGATATGTCGCGGCTCGAAAACTTTGCCAATGATTTTGACCCCACGAACTCAACTGAATTGCGTCAGGCGCTCACGACGGGCGCTTTCATCCCGCCCAAGACCGAGGCCCAAATATCGGCCCACTCGCGCCTAGATAGTATGCTCGCCCTGATCGAGGGGTGGGTGGATGTTGTCACCGCGGAGGCCACCAAGCGCCTACCCAAAGCCGATGCGATTGCCGAAATGGTGCGCCGTCGCCGGGCCACGGGAGGACCGGCCGAGTCGGCATTCTCAACGCTCGTAGGGCTGGAGTTACGCCCGCGACGACTGCGCGAGGCTGCAACCATGTGGACCCGCGTAAGCGAGGCGGGCGGCGCGGAGGCCCGCGATAATCTCTGGGCGCACCCGGATATTCTGCCCACGAGCGACGAAATCGATACCCCCGAACTGCTTCTGCAGCGTCTGGGCCTGATCACGGGCGGAACGACCGACGAGTCGCTCAGCGATATTGACCAGGCCATTGCCGCGCTTCTGAGCGATACGAGCATCGAACGCCCCGTTGAGGACACACACGGCGGGATCACGGATGACCCAACCGGCGGGGATCCCTCCGTCGGTAACACTCCGACGGTCTAACGCGCAAACGGGCAACTCGCGCTCACCTGTGGATAACGGGTGGCTGCAGCGGAGCAGAACACCCACACTGGATGTCATGTTCCGACAGCTCCCACCACGGCTTCCCCTCGTATGGCGTGATCCCTACACCCTTCAACTCGGAGTAGACCGGCCACGCGCTCAGCTTGACCACGTCACCCTGAGCGAGGAGCGCCTGCTGCACCTCCTGCACGTGGGGGTTGACGACGCCACCTACCAGGGCTGCGGTGAAGCCCTGGATGTCAGCCCCGCCCGACGAGACCAGATCCTCGCGACCTTTGCCCCGGTGCCACCCCGAATACCCCCGTCAGTCACAGCGACCCAGAGCATAATTGTCCTGAGCGGGACACATCCCGCCCGTGGTGAACTGACTCGAATACTTACCTCCCTTCACCACACTGTGGCGGCCCAGGATTCGCTCGCCCATCGCTCGCCATCGCTGGCCGTTATCTGCGCCGATTACGCGGTAGCTCCCAGCAGATACCGCGGCTGGCTGAGCGCGGATGTGCCACATGTACCCCTCGTCTTCTCGGATGAGACGGTGCGCTGGGGGCCGATTGTGGAGCCCGGCACCAGCGGCTGCCTGCTGTGTGTTGACCTGCATCAGCGAGATACCGACCCAGCGTGGCCCGCCATCGCAAGCCAGCTGGCACAGAGCAGGGCACCCGCGCAGCGCGAGGACCTCCTCCTGCTGGCAGTGGCCCACCTCGCGGGCGACATTCACAACCACCTCACCTCGGGTCGCAGCACACTGCGGAGTCGCAGCGCCCGCCTCGACTCGGAGACCCGAACAGTCACCTACACGGAGACTCCCGTGCACTCGGAGTGCGGTTGCCTGAGCCTAACCCGGCCCGCCCACGTACGCGGCGGTTAGCGTGCCAGGTCGTTGAGGAATCGCGAGGCCTGACGTTCACGGTGACCGCGCCGTGCCCAGGACAGCTGAAGCTCGCGACGTGCCCGTGTGATCGCCACGTAGAAGAGCCGCCGTTCCTCGGCGATGTCCTCGACCGTTTCCGCGTATGAGACGGGCAAGAGCCCCTCACTCACCCCCAGCACGAAGACAATATCCCACTCCAGACCCTTGGCTGTGTGAATGGTCGCGATTGTCACCGCATCGAGTGACGGCTCGTGCTGAGACTTCTGACGTTCCACAAGCTCGTCGCTGAAGGCCCGTACGGTGGTACCCGGCGGTGCCTCATCGGCCAGTGACATGAGCGCACCCAGCGCATCCCACTTGTCCCGGGTGGCACCGATACCCTCGGGTGGCTGCTGGGTCCAACCCAGCGAGCGGAGCACATCGCTCACCGTCTGGAAGAGCGGATCAGTACTGCCGACGAGCGCGGCAGCACGCAACGCGTGGATGGCCTGCCGCACCACCGGTCGATCAAAGAAACGGCCAGCCCCACGCACCTGGTAGCTGACACCGCGGCGACTCAGCGCCGCCTCGACACTAGCCGTCTGCACATTGAGGCGGCACAGCACAGCGATATCGCGAGCGGATGCACCCGCGGCAAGCCGGTCCGCAATCTGGGCAGCAACCCACTCGGCCTCGGCACGATCATCCGCGAGGACGGTCACAGCCGGTACCGGGCCGGTCTTCTGCGCGTCGGTCGCCGGCACCAGACTCAGAGCCCCTGGCTGGGACCGCATCAGCGAGTTTGCCGCACCCACAATCGGTGCGGACGAGCGATAATTATGCTCCAGCCGGACCACGGTGGCCTCCGGGTAGGTCGAAGGAAACCGGAGCAAGTAGTCGCTTGACGCGCCCGCAAACGAGTAGATGGTCTGGCTAGCATCCCCCACCACACAGAGATCCTGACGGTCCCCCACCCACGCCATCAGGAGAGCCTGCTGTAGCGGGGACACATCCTGATACTCGTCAACAACAAAATGCCGATACTGCTCGTGCACCTGGAGGGCCATCCGCGGTTCATTTTCGAGCATTCCCGTGGTGAGGAGGAGGACATCCTCAAAGTCAACCTGGCGGCGGTCATCCTTGAGCTTCTCGTACATCGCCTGCAACTCGATGAGCTGATGATAGGTGAGCCCGGCAGGCCGTGGCCGCTCGGCCGAATGCAACTCGTACTGCTCGGGGGTGAGGAGGTTGACCTTGCGCCACTCGATCTCGGCCGCAACATCGCGCAGAGTCTCGTGATCCACCCGGATATGCAAAAGCTCGGCAGCCTGGCCCAGAAGTTTCCCCTTACCCGAGATAACACTCGGAGCCACTCCACCCACCAGCTGAGGCCAGAAGAAACCCAGCTGCGAAAGCGCCGCGGAGTGAAACGTGCGTGCGCTCACACCGGATGCGCCCAGCTCACGCAGGCGAGTGCGCAGCTCGCTCGCTGCCCTGCTGGTGAAGGTGAGGGCCATGACTTTCTGCGGCGAGTAGATGCCGGTCGTCACCCCGTGGGCAATACGGTATGTGATGGTGCGCGTTTTACCTGTTCCTGCACCGGCCAGGATACACACGGGGCCGCGGAGGGCGAGGGCGGCTTGTCTCTGTTCGCTATCGAGATCAGCGAGAATGCTGCGAGAAGATGCCACTACGCCTCAGCTAACCACTCATCAATCAGTGCCCGCGCGATCGAGGACTTACCAGGCAGCCTAAGCGAGGGCAAATCTGCCCGCACCTCGTCGCGGCTCACCCACATCAGATCGACAATTTCCTGGCCATCGGGCACCGCATTGGTGGGGGTCTCGTCGTCGGCAAGGCGGGCGGTGAACCCCAGCATCAGCGAGCGCGGAAAGGGCCAAGGCTGGGAGGCCCGGTAGGTAGGCTCGACCACACGCAATCCGGATTCTTCCGCGACCTCACGCAGCACGGCTGCCTCCAGCGACTCACCAGCCTCGACGAAGCCAGCCAGGAGCGAGTACCGGCCAGCTTCCCACAACACATTGGAGCCGAGCAGGATGCGGTCATCCCGATCCCGGACCAGCACAATCACGGCAGGATCAGTGCGCGGAAAGAATTGCTCGCCAGAGTCGGGGTCACGGCGCATCCACCCACCCTGGTCAACCACTGTGGCCCGCCCCGTCGAGGGTGAGAACCGGTAGCGGGAGTGCCAGTTCGCGAGGGCGAGAGACTGGGTCAGGAGCGCCGCATCGCGCGCGGGCAGCAGGTGCGCCAGGGCGCGCAGGTTGCCCAGTGGGTAGCGGGTGGCGGGACTGTTTGTCAGCACCCGCAGCGCCACGTGTGTGGAACGACCACTCTCCAGGATGCGACCGAGATAAAAGTCATCGCCCTCGCCAGGCAGTTCATCTCGGGTCAGGAGAGCGAGACGAGGCGCATCGGAACCCCGATCAGCTCCGGCACTCGGCAGGAGGATAGCTTCGGCGCCCACCAGAACAACAAACCGCGTCTCGGGTGAACTCAGGGCGGCGGCGAGCGCCACCGGATTTTCCCGGGTGGCTGCGTCACGGTCGTCCACAGACGCGGCGAGTGGCAGGCGAAATTGATTCACCGAAGACATCGGTTCCTTTCATCAGAGTGGGTCGCGTTGCCGGGCCCTGCGGAGCGTCACGGGTTAGTCTTGAATAATGGGTCGTTCACATCTCACTCTAGCCGCGCTTGCCACCTCGGCCGTGCCGAATCTGGAGGTAACACAGGTCCGACAACACACCTACGGTGGCTCCGGAGATTTCTCCTCGGCGATGCTCAGCACACCCGACGGGAACGACCTCATCATTCGGATTCCCACTACTCAAGCGGCGGAAACGCTACAATCGGCCGATCTCCTGGGTCTCGCTGCGCTCACACCGGGGGCGCGTCACAACCTGCCGTTCCGTGTCGCTGAAGCACTCGGCCAGACCCGGGCCGGCAACACGCGCGCGATTGTCTACACATATCTTGACGGTGTGAAGGTGGATGGCTCGCGCATCACCGCCGACTCGACCATCGTGCCCTCAATCGCCCGCGCACTACAGGCCATCCATAATCTACCGAGTTCGCTGATTGTGGAGGCAGGGCTGCCCGTGCGCAGCGCCATCGAGGCGAGGGAGGAGACGACGCGGTTGATCGCGCGGGGCGAGGCGACGCGGTTGGTGCCGTCGAGCGTCCTGACCCGGTGGCAGCGGGTGATGGCGGACCGGGCCATCTGGCAGTTCCACAGCACCGTGGTCAACGGCGCACTGACATCGGAGTCGTTCCTCTACGACGATGCGGATTCCGTGAGCGGGGTGCTCGACTGGTCGCAGCTGCGGGTGGCCGATCCCGCGACCGATCTGGCGTGGCTCGCGGAGACCCCGGGGGACACCATGGTGACGGTTGTCGCGGAGTATGCGCGACTGCGGGATATCCCCGACCCGGCATCCCTCCTGCGACGGGCACAGTTTTACAGCGAGCTCGACATTGTGCGGTGGCTGTTGCACGGCAAGGATACGCACAGTACCGAGATCGTGGATGACGCGGTGGGGATGCTCGGTACACTCGTGGACCGAATCAGCGGCGAGGCGGTGACAGAGAAGCCAGTCATGGGGGTCACCGAGGCGGTTGACTTGCTCGGTCAGGTCCCCGGCATCATCCCGGGTAACCAGCACGGGGCCGACGGTCTCCTGGATGACCCCGAGCTTCAGCGCGACACCGATTTTGACGAGGATGACTCCGCTGAGCATTCCACATCGACCGCCACCGGTCCAATTCCAGTCCAGGGCGGGGATGCCGGGCCGACGGGTGGCTCCCCCAGAACACGCTAAAAGCACATCCCCCTAGGAGCTGAGCCAGGGTGATCCGGTACCGGTCGCCGCATCGCGCCACAGCTGTTCCAGCTCATCAAGGGAGGGGAACGTGTCCGGACGGATGATCTCGTTGGCCGCAACATAGTAGAGGGCAACGCTCACCCGCACGGGGTCTATACCGCGCCAACGCGCGTAGGCGATGCGGTAGAGCGCGAGCTGTAGCTGTCGTTCCTTCTTTTCCTGTTCGGTACGTGGGACCCGACCCGTCTTCCAGTCAACGACCTCGAAGTGCTCTTCACCGTCAACGGTCGAACCGTAGACGGCATCGAGCTTACAAACGAGGGTACGACCGGCAAACGGGAGATGAATTTCCCGCTCCACCTCAACGGGTCGGCGGTCGCCCCACTCGGAGGCCTCAAAGTTGGCGCGTAACTGATCAAAGGTTGTATGGACCCCGGAGGAGGCTGCCTCATCGGGTACGGTCTCACTGGGTTCGGTATCCAGCTCATAGAGTTCGGCATCGAGTGTGTCGGCTGTGCCACCGGGAGTCGCGTAGCGCTCCTCCACCCACGCGTGAAACTGCGTGCCTAACCGGGTCTGGGTGAAGGGTTTCTGCGGGAGAGGGCGACGCATCCGGCGCGCGACCTCAGCGGGTTGAGTCACAAAGTCCTTAAACCGCGAGGCGGTGATGCGCTGGGGCAGCGGGATAGCCATCCCACGAGTGCCACATCGGTCCCGCTCCCGCAGCAGGAGAGAGAGATCCTCACGAAGATCGCTGGGTATGTGATCAGTGTCCGTCCCGTCAACCGAGGCCGCTGCGACGAGTTCGGCCGCACGCTCAACGATGGGGCGACGAGAACCGAGCGGGTCTCCGGGCCAGATGTGCGGGGCGTTGTGGGCATCCACCGGGTTCTCATCGTGTTCGCTGCTCTCCGGTAGGGCAGGGATGAGTCCACCCTCGGCGAGTTCGCGCAGGTAGGGGCTAGGCGCGCGCGGGGTCTTCGCTCCGGCCCAGAACGAGCCGGAGAGCAGAAGCGCTTTGCGGGCCCGGGTGGTGGCGACGTAGATCAGACGCCGCTCTTCGTCACGACGATGCCCCTTACCGGCGTCCTTGTACTCGGCCAGGCTGTCATGAAACTCCTTCTGGGTGGCACACTCACGCCAGTTCAGTTGCGGCAGCGAACCGGAGTCCCCCTTCAACTCATCCGGCAACTGACCAAAACGCAACCAGCCCGTACCCGTGCGGCTGCTCGCGGGGAAGTCGCCGTCAGTCAGGCGGGGCACGGCGACAACGTCCCACTCCAGTCCTTTGGACCCGTGAGCGGTAATCAGTTGCACGGCGTTGTCGTCGGCAGCCTCGGGTCGGGCAGCGAGGCTGTCCTGCTGCTCAGCGTGGTCAAGCCACGCGAGGAAGCTGGGCAGGGTGCCCTGGTCATCGACTGAGAGGAAATGGGTAACGAGGTCGGAGAAGGCGTCCAGATTGCGGCGCGCCCGTGAGAGCGTTGCTCGGTGAGAATCGGTCCCACCTCGACGGAACCCCGAGACAGCCACCACCTCGGTGTCGAGCCGAAGCTCCCACTCAATCAGGCGCACGAGCTCGGCGATCCCCAGACCACTCCGTTGGCGAATGGCGGCGAGAACGCCCCCCGCCTCCCGCACCCGCTCAAGACCGGCCACGCTGAACTCGGCGAGCATCGGGTGCCCCTCGGTCGCCGTAACCACCGAATCGAGCGCATCAATCAGGGAGACCGAGTCCTCGGGCTCCAGCGAGCGGCGCTGGGCTATCTTCTGTTCCTCGGAGAGCTCCGCCAACCGCCAATCGTGGGCGGATAACCAACGCGCGGCCGCGTGCAGCGCTGCGACATCGGCAATACCGACCCGCCACCGTGGGCCCGTGAGCAGGCGGATGAGGGCCGAGCCGGCATCCGTAAACCAGATGGTACGCAGCACAGAGACGATGTCAATAATCTCCGGGCTACTGAGCAGACCGCCAAGCCCCAGAATACGATTGGGCACGCCGTGCCGGGTGAGGGCATCGGCGAAGAGGGGCATAACGGAGCGGCTGCGACAGATAATGGCCCCGCTCACCGGGCTTTCATCGGTACCGGCTGCGAGTTGATCCACCATCCACCCGGCAACCTCGTTGGCTTCCTCCTCGACCGTTTCACGATAGATCGACTCAACCGTTCCCTGCGGAGCCTGGGGTCGCGGGGAAAGCGCATCGACGTGCACACGGGAACTCTGCGTGAGCGGGGTGACGAGCGCGTTGGCCACGGCAAGCACCCGGTCGGAGTTGCGCCAGCTGGTGGACAGGTTCAGGGCCTGCGCACCGCCGTCTGCAAACTGTGAAGAGAAGAGGGTGAGATTGTCGGCGCTCGCCCCGCGCCAGCCGTAGATGGATTGGTGCGGATCGCCCACCGCCATCACGCTGTGCCCAGCGAAAAGCTGGGCGAGCAACCACGTCTGCACAACCGACGTGTCTTGGTACTCGTCCAGGAGCACTATCCGATACCGGGCACGGTAGTCAGCCACCGTAGCTGGCGAACGTCGGCAGACCTCCAGGGCGAGGGCCACCTGGTCGGAGAACTCCATAAAGCCCCGTCGGCGCTTTTCGGCAGAGTAGGCCTCGGCGAGCTCAACAAGGGGGTGCAGGGCGGAGACGTCGTTGACGGCGTTGACCACCGAAGAGTAGGGCGTTTTTTTTGACCCCGTCTCGCTGATAGGGAGGTCTAGCAACCCGGAAAACTCGGTGGCAATTCGGTGCACATCCTCGGCGGTGCACACG
Organism: Klugiella xanthotipulae; assembly: GCF_006716695.1. Taxonomy (GTDB): domain Bacteria; phylum Actinomycetota; class Actinomycetes; order Actinomycetales; family Microbacteriaceae; genus Klugiella; species Klugiella xanthotipulae. Next base: position 21,481 of record NZ_VFPN01000003.1, on the reverse strand, counting down.
TTTTCACGCAGGGAACGCTCCAACTGGAGGACGGTGTCGGTGATCCGGTTAATGCTGCGGTCGATGCCTACGAGACGGTCGTCGTTACTCGCCGTGACGAGGCCGCGGGCGAGCCGCCAGGCGGTGGACTCATCAATGATGACGGAGTCGGGCTCACGGCCCACGAGCAGGCTGCGCTCACTCACAATCGCGCTGGCAAAAGAGTTGTAGGTGGACACGGTCGGCTGGTCGAGCAGGTCGTCGCTGCGCGCCGGGGCAAGGCCGCGCTCGGCAAGCTGGTCGAGGCGCTGGCCGATACGTTCTCCCAGCTCGCCTGCGGCCTTGCGGGTGAAGGTGAGGCCGAGGATGTCGGCGGGGCGCACCATCCCGTTGGCAACAAGCCACAGGACCCGGTTGGCCATGGTCTCGGTTTTGCCACTTCCGGCCCCCGCGATCACGAGGGTGGGGGTGGCCGGGTCGGATTCGATCACACGGATCTGCTGCTCGGTGGGCGGAGGCTTGCCGAGGGCGTTCGCAATCTCTTGGGCGCTGATACTCATCGATAACTCACCGGCCGAACCGTGTGGATGACGCACAGGCCGTGACTGTGCGGGTTACTGCAGTGGCTGGCAATGCTCGCCCGGAAGGATGCCCCGGCCATCCCGGTCGCCGCCTCGCGCAGTCTGGCGCGGAACTCGTCCATCTTCTCAGCGGCAAACGTCTGCTGGGCAATCTCGACGTAGGTTCTGGCCCGGTCTGGTGACACCACCACCAGTTTGGCCCCGCCGGACACCGCGAGGGGCGGAACATCAGCGATGGCCCCCTCCGCGAGCGCCAACTGGTAGGCGGTCAATTGAGCGTTAGCGTCCACAGTATTTTTCGTCACGTCAGGATTCCCCGTCTTAAGGTCAACGATGACGATACGGCGAGCCTCCGCCGCATCGTCAAGAGGGTAGGACTCAACACGGTCGATGGCCCCACGCAGGTCAACAGGGCCGAGGCGCACGCGAAAGTTCTGCTCGGCACTCACGAGGGCACCCTTCGCCCGCTCAAACGAGTAGAGATACTCGGCCAGGCGGATGACCATCTGGTGAGCCTTCTCATGCATCCGTCGTTCATCCCAGGCAGCGTCGAAGGTGAGGGCTGGCCAGCCCTCGTCTACGTGCGCCATGAGGGTCGCGACGTGGGGCACCGGTTCTTCTTCGAGCGCACGGTGCACAAGCGTGCCCAGCCCGGCCGCGTTATTGGTGTTCCCCCCGCCCAGGGTTCCAATAATCCAGTCGAGTTCACAAGCCTCGAAGGATTCCATCCGCGAGGGGCTCACCCGTACTGCGGCATTGTCGGCGCTCAGGTCCACAAGCGGCCGGTCTGTCGTCGGCGGCTCGATACCATACCACTCATGGGGGGCGGCACCGGCGACACCCTCGCGAGCCAGGAGGGCGAGGGCCTGAGCGCTACCTCGGGTGCGTTCGTTCTCCGGGTGGCCCTCCTCGTCCGAGGCGGAAACTAGGCCGGTTTCGAGGTCGCTGCGCAACTGGCCAACAAGCCCGCGCAGTGAGAGCTGACCGCTGGGGAGGGAGGCCTCGCTGCCCTCGGGAGCGAGGTCGTAGAAGCGAGAGGGCACCGAATCCTCATCAGCGACGGACAGCACGATCACCTCTCCGGTGCTGCGGGAGACGGCCTGGGCGAACATCCGTAGCTCGTCGTGAAGTACAAGGCGCCGCTCATCGAGCGCATGAGAGGGCTCCGCCCCGTCGGAGATCTGAGCAGCCCGGGGGGTTCCGGTCACCTGGCCACGCTCGCTCAGGGCCGCGAGATGCTCCGTGCCCAGCAGGGAACCGCGAATGCGCAAGTTGGGCCACACACCCTCTTGTACCCCGGGGATAACCACGAGGTCAAAATCTCGTCCAATCACGCCGTTGGGGGTTGTAACGGTCACCGTGTCTTTAGTGCCCTGCGGGGCGAGGGTATCTTCGGGCACATCACTATTGCGCAGGGAATAGATGAACTCCCGAGGGTCGCTACCGGGCGAACGCTCCTCGAACCGTTGGGCGGAGAAGAAGAGGGCGACAACCGCGTCGAGCGAGCGATTGGCGTCCTCGGCAAGTACCCCCGTACTGTGCAGAGCCTGACGCTCCCAGCGATCGGACAGGCCGGAGCGATCCCACGCAGCCCAGAGGATATCCTCGATGCTGCCCGTGACGGCGGTCCTCGCATCGCGGATGATCTGGCGCAGGCGGTCCGCGGCGCGGGCCTGAGGGATGTCGAGAGTGAGGAACCCGGCGGGCTCCGTGAATGCGGTGAGCAGAAGCGCGTCGGCGTTCTGGTTGCCCCCGGCTTCACGTTCCTCATGCAGCAGGGAAGAGCGCAGGCGACGCAGAGCGATATGGTCGAGCCCCCCGAGGGGCCCGCGCAGCACCCGATTGAGAGAGGGGGCATCAATATCCTCCATCCCCACAGCGACAGCGGCCACCCAGACGAGGTCACGCACGATGCTGTGGTCGCGCAGCACGGTGCCACCGGCGGCAACAGCGGTGGGCACGTCAAGTGAGACCAGGGCCTCGGCGATCGAATCGGCCTGGCCCCGGGTGCGACAGATGATCGCCATGCGCGACCAGGGTAGGCCCTCACCGGAGGGGTCGCCATCCGGAGCCCTCAGGTTACGCTCACGCAGATAGCGTGCAATCACGGAGTTCTGTTCGGCAGCGGACTCGACACGGCTGAAGAGGACGGTATCTCGGCTAGTGGGCGACGACACCCCCTGCTCCCCGCCGGAAACATCACCGAGCGTGCTGGCGGCGGCGCGTTGTGTCCCCCAGCCGGCCGCACCGATAGCGCCCGTGATCCGCTGCACAAAGCCACGCACCCGCGGCCCGTGGCGGTACACGGCGTTCAGGACGATGCGCCTGACGGGCTGACCCACCACGTTTTCCAGCGCACCAAGAACCGTCGCCTCGGCCCCCTGGAAGGTACCCGTCGTGATGTCGGGGTCACCACACAGCACGATACTCACGCCGCGTCTGGCACAGGCCGCGAGCAACTCGATGCTGGAGCGGGTCAGTTCGTGGGCGTCATCAACCAGAATCACGCGCAGCCGGGCAATATCGCCCAGAAGCAGTTCCTGCTCGTTGCCGTTCGACACAGCGGTGAGCAGTTCGATGGCCTCGCGGTGAAACTGGCTCAGGTCACGCTCGTCCGGAAACTCGCGGGCCGCCGCCGCCCGGTAGAGGGGCAGAAAATCGGCACACGCAGCCCACACCGAACGGTCGTGCGCCCGGGAGAGGGCTCGCAGCTCCTCCGGTGAAATCCCGTAGTCGGTGCACACACGAATCAGTTCGCGCAGTTGGTTACGAAATCCTTGCAGGGAACGGACATCCTCCCCCAGCTCAACAGGCCAGGAGATCCCGGCGGTCGGGTCATGCTGCTGTGCTGCAACACCGTCATCTAGCAGACGGGCAATCAGGTGATCCTGACTCGGACCGGTGAGCAGCCGGGGCAGCGGCCGACCGCGCAGCGCCCGTGCCGTCGAAACGATTTGCACGGCGAGCGAGGTGGAAGTGCGGGCCCGCGGCCCCGCGCTCGGTGTGGGCATGAGCGCGTCGAGATCGTCGCGAAGCCGGGTGGCACTCAGCCGTGTCGGTGACAAGACCATAATCTCCTCGGCGCGAAGGCCATCCCGGAGGATACGGTCACGATACATCCGCATCAACACGGTCGTCTTACCGGAGCCGGGTGCCCCCACGATCACGGCGTGAGCGGCAACCGGCACGGCCAGGGCGACATGCTGACTGTGGTCAAAACCGAGGTCAATGGTGGGGGCGGAGGCGATATCCACCGACTCCCCGCCGAAGCTCATCTCAACCGGCTTTTCTGACATGCTCCCAACGTTACCCACTCGCGTGCCTATGAGGTTCGTCGGCACGGGTATTCTCGCGTAATCTAGTCGGGTACACCCTGACGAAAGGTCTCTTTAACGTGGATATCCGAATTGGCATCATCAACGCCCCCCGCGAAATTAGTTTTGAAACGAATGAGACGGCTGCTCAGGTTGAGGAGACGATCACAACCGCTCTCTCCGCCGGTTCTGCGCTGCTACGTCTCATTGATAGCAAAGGCAAGGTTTTCCTGATTCCCACCGCAACCATCGCCTACGTTGAACTCGGCAGCGATACCTCGCGCCGTGTGGGATTTGTTGGCTAGTCATGGAACTCATCTTTGTTGTGCTCCTGGGAATTCTGATCGGCCTGGTGGCCCGTTACGCTCTGCCTGGACGCGCGACCTACGGCGTTGTCGTACAGTTGGCGCTCGGGGCCGCCGTGAGCGCCGCGGTGTGGGTGGGCCTCACCCTCCTGGGCCTGGCCTGGGATGGTGGCTGGATCTGGGCGATCACGCTCACCGTCACCGCCCTGGTCTGTGTGACCTTCAGCCTCACGCTGCCACGGATTCGAGCCCGTAAGACGGAACTGCGGCTGCGGGAACTGTCGCGCTCATAACACCACCGTGTAGACCGTCTAGGCGGTGAGGCCCAAACCGTCCATACGCTTGATGTGGGTCGAGATTAACTCGGTGAAGACCGGCTCAATCTTCTTCTCGTCGTTGACCTCGTTATCGCTCAGAACGAGGGATGCCCGGGCGACGAGCAGCGAATCCCCCACCAGACGGCGACCCCACAGCGCCAAACGATCACCCGTGCGAGGATTTTCCCGAATGGCACGCTCCAGCAGGGTGGCCACCCCTGCCCGTCCGGACTCCCCACTGAGGATCTCCGCCGCCGTATCGCCGAAAGGATCCGTGACCCCGCGAGCCAGCTGCGAGAAGAAGTCGTCAAAGAGTCCACCACACAGGTAGACCAGCAGCAGCAACTCGTTCCAGTTAGCCGGGGTGACGCGATCAACAAAACGGTCAATCGCCGCGGCATAGGGCTGCATTACGACGGCCGGTTCCCGGTGCCGACGACGAATCTCGGCGGCGAACTCCTGGTGCTTATTCAACGCCATACCCGCGGCATTGCTGAGGATCTCTTTGGCCACAAGATCGGGGGCATCGGCCGCGGCGCGGGAGGTGGCCTGGTAGACCTCAAGCTCCAGGTAGGCGACAAGCCCCAGATACGGGATGACGCCCGGTGCCAACTCGGCAAGGTCGACCTTGGCCGATTCGCTTAATTCCTCACGGGACCGCAGACGACGCGCCTCTGTGGGCGCTGAGCGCCGCCGGCGAAACCAAGAAAACACCTGGCCAGTTTACCGAAGTCTTTATGCATAGAACTACACTGTAAAAGATGTGGTACGCCAATAGGAGCGACCACCCTACGCCTGAGATGACAAGATGGCGTAGCCAGAAACATAATCGAACAGGCTTTTTGTGACTACATTCTCCGAGCTCGGCATCGAACAAGACATGGTTGATGCCCTCGCTACCAAGGGCATTAGTGATGCCTTTCCCATCCAGGAGCAGACCATCCCGCTGGCTCTCACCGGCCAGGACATCATCGGCCAGGCCAAGACCGGAACCGGTAAGACTCTAGGCTTTGGCCTTCCGCTCCTCCAGCGCATCGGGGCCAACCCAGAACACGGGGTGCAGGCGCTCATCGTGGTCCCCACCCGCGAACTCGCCGTCCAGGTGACTGAAGACATCGAGTTGGCTGCGTCGAACCGCGGGGCAACCGTCGTGTCCATCTACGGCGGTAAAGCCTACGAGGGACAGATCGAGCAGCTCAAAGCGGGGGCTCAGATTGTGGTGGGAACCCCTGGCCGCCTCCTCGACCTGGCAGGCCAGCGACTTCTCTCCCTAGCACATGTGCGCGAAATGGTTCTTGATGAGGCCGACAAGATGCTTGACCTCGGCTTCCTCTCCGACATTGAGCGACTCTTCTCGCAGACCCCCGAGAACCGTCACACCATGCTGTTCTCGGCCACGATGCCCGGCCCGATTATCGCCCTTGCCCGCCGGTTCATGACCAAGCCCATCCATATCCGCGCCACCGACCCGGACGAGGGCCTCACCCAGGCCAATATCGAGCATCTAATCTATCGGGCGCACTCGCTCGACAAAGACGAGGTGATTGCCCGCATCCTGATGGCCGAGGGCCGCGGCAAGACCGTCATCTTCACGCGCACCAAACGGGCCGCTGCCAAGTTGGTCGATGAGCTCAACGACCGCGGCTTCAACGCCGCCGCCGTGCACGGCGACCTCAACCAGGACCAGCGCGAGCGAGCGATGGCCGCGTTCAAGGCGGGCAAGAAGGATGTCCTCATTGCCACCGACGTTGCCGCCCGCGGCATCGATGTTGACGATGTGACCCACGTCATCAACCACACCATCCCGGACGACGACAAGACGTACCTGCACCGCGCGGGTCGCACCGGTCGTGCCGGCAAGACCGGTATCGCCGTCACCTTTGTGGATTGGGATGACCTGCACAAGTGGGCCCTCATCAACAAGGCTCTCGAATTTGGTCAGCCCGAACCCACTGAGACGTACTCGTCATCACCGCACCTGTTTAGCGATTTGAACATTCCGACGGGCGTAACGGGTCGGTTGAAGCCGGCCGCGCCACGGGAACCGCGCGCCGAGGGCCGCGGCTCCGAACGCGGCGGACGGAGCAGTTCGGGGCGCGAGCGCTCCGAACGCGGCGGTTCGGGGCGCGAAAGTTCAGGACGCGAGAGTGCTGCACGGGACGGTTCGCGCCGCCGCAGCACCGACAGGGTGGCCGCAATCGACACAACCACAACCGCTGAGGCACCGCGCGGCGAGTCTACGGGTGGGGGCGAGGGCGCTCCCCGTACACGCCGCCGCCGCCGTCGCAACCACTCCGGAGCCGAGGGAGCAGCCTCGGCTGCCACACCGCAGAGTTCCGGAGAGTAACCGATCACTCACGGATGCCCGGCTCCACACAATCGTGCGGAGCCGGGCATCCGTCGTGTACGGGAACGTTAGTCGGCGAGCCAGTCCACGAAGGTGAGTTCACCGTCGGCATCGCGGGCAAGTGCACCATAGTAGCCCGCGGAGACCTCCCTCGTACGCACGGAGCCCGCACTCTCGTAGGTGTAGGAAAAAACTTTTCCCGTCTCGCCGTTGGCGGCCACAACCCAGCGGTGATCGCTGTAGTTAGGGGAATCCAACCCCAACAGGGGGTCGCCGATGAGGGCAGCCGAAAGGGGCAGTTCGTCTTCCTGCCAGTCCATCCACGGCGGGCACGTCGGGCCCACCAAGAGATCACTCACGCACTGCTCGGCGCTCCGCTGAAGAAAACCAAGAATTTCTTCTCGCCCGCCCGCAGAGAGCTCTGGGTCGGGCACGGAGGAGCGGTCGGTGTAGTCGAATTCGGCGCGGAGAGCGAGGTCAAACGATTCGGGCGCACCCAGCTTGAGCGCATCGGTGTATTTTACGGTGTATGTGCCCGGGAATGCCTCCAACGCATGGGTACTCGCGGTCAACGAGCACACGCCCTGAACGGTCAATCGATCCTCCAGGAAGATACTCCTCGGGCTGATCGTCACAAAATGCTCACCGATAAAACGGTAGTTTATTTCCCAGCGGTCAGCATGCTCACGATTCTGCACCACGTCCACGGTATCGGAAACGGTGTCTCCCCCCTTACCCAGCTGGTAGCTCACCGACACCGAGAAATAACCGGAGCCCTCATCCTCCACCCCGCGAATCCTCACGTTGACGGGCCGATCACGAACCGTTTCATACGCTGCGTTGGTCAGCAGCGCAGGACAGGCCACCGGATCAACCAGCTCGTCATCAAAGAGGGCGACGGCCCCCTCGGCATCGCCCTCCCCGAGGCGGTCGAAAAACTCTGTCACGGCCGCCGCGGCATCGCTCTCAGAGGTGTTCCCGAGACACCCACTCACCCCCCCGCTCAGCAGACCGGCCAGGCCGAGTACAAGCGCTGCCCGGCCAATGTGCCGCAGCCTCACGAGGGCTCCCCCAGAGAAATCTGGGGCCAGGAACCCTGGAAAGTACCCTCCTGATCCGCCAGGTCAAGACTAAAAGTGCGCCATATTTCTGCCGTCGTAAGAACATGGTTCAGATACACGTCCCCCAGCCCGACAAGATCTTTCAGGGAGTCCGACACAACTTTCGCAATATGTGGCACGATATCGAGCCACTTGAACGGATCCGCCGAGACAAATTCCGCGGCATTCTGAGCGAGAGTGATCTGAGACATCAGCACAGTGCTACAGATGCCGCCCCAAAAAGCAGCGACAGCAGTGGCATGATCACCCACCAGAGTACTGAACGACTCAGCGCGTTCTTTCAGTCGCCGCAGGGCTGCCGCCTGCAGCGCGGGAAGGTCTCGATAGGCGTGGCCGACATACCCCTCCCAGGAGGCGACGGCACCAAAACCAACCGGGGGATCCACGACAGAAATATGCCCGCTCACCTCGCCCACGATGGTCATCCAGCTTGTCGCCATCTCCATCAGTTTCCAGGGGTTCCCCGGAGAGAGCAACTGGGTGAGGAAGTCCACAATACCCACGACAGCATCACTCAGCGTCCTGAGCCCGTTCGCAATGGTTTCCGTCGAAAAGGTGATCGACATGGCCCCTAATTCCACGAGGTTGACGCCGTTAAAGCGATCAATGCAGCGTTGCACGTCGCCTACCATATCCCTGGCCCCACGAAACATCTCGTCGATGTCTTCCGGGCTCAGCTGGATTGTACTTGTATCACTCATCGTTAGTGCCCTGTTCTCTTGTCTAGTGACCGGTCTCGGCCTGCCACTGCTGGTACTCATCGCTGGCCTCGTAGGCCGCCCGTGTGGAATCGAGCTTTAGTTTCAGGGAGACGAGATAGGTTACCCCCTCCTGAAAGAAGGTCAGATACTCCTGATAGTGCTGGTCGTAGGAGCCTTTGAACCCCTGAGCAAACGAGACCCCGTCAAGCACATGGGTTCCCAGGGCACAGAGGGTCAGCACTTTCTGGTAGGTGCCCGCCAGATCGGCCCCCATCTGCTCCCAGCGATTTCCGTCCTTTGTGAGGTCCTCCAGGAGAACGCTAAAATCTAGGTCAGCCATTGTATCGCTCGCTTTCATCTGTCTCGGTTTCGCGCTGCATCTCCAGCCAGGACGCAATCGCGGGGACCTCGCTTCGCGTCCAGGCAACCGCCTCCTCAGCGTGCGCGGCCACACGATTCATCACCCGGCACGTCGCCGCACCAATCTGCTGGACATCGGCAAATTTGACTCGATATTCCTCATACTCCAGACTCGCGAGGGAACCACCCACGGCCGTTGCCGTGACGATCTCCCCGGGGTCGATGATGGTGCGCCGCTCCGCCCCCGCACGCAACAATCCGCTGCGGTACGCACTCATCGCCTCCCGCGCAGCCCGGTACATCTCCCAGCGGGAGGCAGACAGGGCCTCCGAGGAAGCTGGTGCCGCCGGGATGATGACATGGGCTTCCGCAGACTCGGCAACCAGCTCATCCCGACCCGCCGCGGCATTCTCCTCGATCCGCTCCTCGCGCACCGCCCACAGGACGTGGGTCGCACGAGAGTGGGCCTGGAGAACGGCATCGCCGAGGGAGCTCCAGTGCACGGAGCGATCCCACGTCGACGTAATCAGCACAGACAGGACAGTGCCGGTGGAACTCAGCTCAACCCGCGCGCAACCAGTGTCATCCTCGCCCCAGGCGGTCGCCTCAACGGGTAGCGCATCCGCCGCAATCCGGCGGCTGAGGGCAGTGAGGGGGGCGATCCGGTTGCGAGCCTGATCGAGCACAGGGGCCAGCGCATCCGACATCAGGATCTCCACATGCGGATATTGGAGCGCTCAGTCTCCTGGTAGTTTTGGTTGGCGTTCTCCACCCGATCAGAGAGCCGCTCGAGCGTGTCGTTCATCGCAGCCAACTCGCAGGTCCAGTCCCGCTGGGCCCGGTCATAGGCGTCGGAGGCGGCTCCCGTCCACTCGGCACGCAGGGTGGACACGGCGACATCCAGTGCAGCCAGAATCTCACGGATCTCACGGGTTGCCCGCGCCATTCCGCGGGAGAGCGCGTCGAGCGCCTCATTGTTGACGGTCAGTTCAGCCATGATAAAAACCTCTGCATTCTGCGTTCGGAGGGGGTGGGTTGTGGTGGTGCCTGAACAACAGGGGTATCGTCGGGAATCCGCGAGCCAGCCGTGCCGTAACTCTCACGCCGCGACGGCGGCTCGGCATCCGGGTCGTCCAGACGTACGGCGCGCAGGCCGAGACTCTTTCGACGTGATTCCGCGAGTGAGGCGGGACTGCCGGGCGGTGGGGCCATCATGGTGCCACCGGGTCGAGCACCCCCGCCCGAGGTGGGTGGCGTCACGGCAGAAGCGCCAGAAACAGCACCGGATGTTCCGCCACCCAAGGCTGCCACACCAGCGGCCCCACCCCGCAGCGCGGAACCGGCGACGGCACCCCCGCCGAGGCTGGCAACGGCACCCAGAGCCGTACTCATCCCCCCGCCGGTACCTACTCGACCTCCGGAGACTCCCAGCCCCGAAGTTCCACCTACCCCGCCCTCTCGGGTTCCACCGGTTCCCGGGAGGCCCGTATGGCCGGGCGTCTCGGTCTGTCCCGGACCGCTGCCGTCCACCGACGGCACCCACTCAACCGGGAGCGGCACGATACCGCGGCCTCCCGGCGGAGCCACCACAACCGGCAGACCGGGGCTATCGCCCACTCTCACGGGCGGTTGAACGCTCGGCCCGACGCCAGAAGCGCCGGGAGTATGCGGGGCTGGTAAGACAGGTGCGGATACCTCGTCACCAGCGCCCAATCGCCCTGCCTGTCCGCCGCCCGGAGTCGCGGCTGCGCTGTGTACCGGAGCCGTTGACCCCAGGACGACCCGTGCCGTCGTAGTATTCCGTTTACGATCCTCCAGATGAGATAAACCTTCAAGCGCGCGAACCATCAGATCCCCCGCTGCCGCCGTCTCAACGTCAAGAACCCGCAGTATCCGCGTTGCCTCAGCCTCCCGGGCAATGGCAAGAAGAGCCTCCACCCCGGTGAGGCTTTCCACCGAATCGGGAACCAGGGGTGTCTTCCCCACACCGGGGATCCAGAGCGACCCCGTTCCGCGAGCGACCGAAAACTCCGAGTCGTCAAGCGAGGCGGGCGGCAGGTTCCCCGCCGCGGTCTTGGCTCGCTCAAGAGACCGGTTGGCCTCGCTAATGCGGCTGACCACAATACGAATGCTGTCTGCCCCCACAAAAGTCCGACGGGCATCATGCTCGCACTTCTCGGCCGCGCGCTGCGCCGAGATTCCGGTCCACCCGGGATCACTCGCCACCCGTTTCAGTCGAGACGCACACAGCTCAACGGACTCACTCAACTCGGTGAGTCGCCGCAACTCCTCATACGTGTGGAACGGCTCCGCGGCCACGACCGCGTGTAGTTTCTGTTCACTGGGCCCCACGGGTGCCTCCTCGTCGTCGATAGCGGATCAGAATGTAGGCGGCTCCTCCGACCAGTGCTGCGGCCACAACCCCGGCCGCGGCCGCAAGAATGAGGCCAGCGGTGCCCCCGGGAGAATCGGTGGTCTCGGGGGTGAAGGCCGCAGCCTCCGGAGTCGCCGAGCTGTCCGCCGCAGCCCCCAATTGCGCCGCCGAGGGTCTAGCCCCCTCCGCAAAGGAGATGAGTGGGTTCACCTCCGGGTAGCGACCCGGATCTTCGCTCAGCATCCCGGTCAGTGACACCACCCCGTGACCCCAGCGGTCGGCCGAAACCGCACCGCTGGGGGGATCGCCAGGAGTCGCATGCCGGACGAGGGACTGAATGAGCTGGCTACCCGTGGCTTCCGGGTAGGCGGAGGCCAGCACAGCGAGAAACCCGGACACAATCGCGGTGGCGTTCGAGGTTCCGCTCCCCAGTGCGGGGGAGGTCCAATCACTATCAATCCCCCGCACATCTAAACCAGGCCCGACGACATCGGGGCTCTCATCAGCGTAGGGGTTGGATTCCTGAAGCGCTCCCACAGAATTCATGGCTTGCACGACCACCACCCCGTTCAGGGATTCCAGACCGGCAGCCTCGTTAATCTCATTACCCAACCCTGCGACCACAATGACTCCGGCCCGCTCCGCACGGGTGACCGCGGCAATCACCTCCGGCGTCGAGTACAGGGCAAGCGAGATCGAGATGATGCGGGCGCCATCGGCCACCGCCTGGTCGAGGGCCTCAGCGATGTAGGCCAGGTTCTCCGTCTCCAAGGTGCCGTCCCGGTAGCAGAGGATGTCATCCTCTCCCCACGCCGTCAGATCGGGGTATCGATAGGAGACCGGGTAGTAAAGTACCGTCGCCTCAGGGGCAACCCCGGCGATACCCGCCCCCACCGTGCCGTCCCCCGCGAGCAACAGCGCCATAGTGGTGCCGTGCTGCGCGACGGAGGAGGTACTCACGGCCGACATCCGAGTGCCCGGACTATCCGGCTCGTCGCAGTAGCCTTCGGGGTGCACCCGCAGGTCGGCACCGCCCAACCCGGGGGCATCCGCGTTAATCGGCGAGTCGAGCACCGCCACCCGGATGCCCTGCCCACGGTGACCGTCCCGGTGCGCGTCCGCCACGCCAAAGTCGTCGAAGTACCAGAGACCCGCCCGGGAGTCGTCGGCGGCGGCTGGCATCGTCTGCCCCGCGCTACACGCGGCAACCGCGAGGCACAGTGCCACGGCCCGAAGCCAGCCCCTGAGTACCGGTGCGGACCCGGAACCCGCCGCTACCACGCGGTGCCCGCCTCCACCTGGGCCGCCAATTCGTCCAGGATGCGCGCATTCTCTTCATCGAGCGTGCCGAGCTCCCGCACGGTCTCCTCGATGCCGCTCGCGATATCTGCCAGTTGGGATTGCACGCCCGCTGCTGCCGCGGCGACCGTTTCACGGGCGGCCCGAAGCGCGCTCGTGATGCGGGGGGTGATCTCCGCGCCGGGACCCCCAATTGTGAGCACCGCGATCCCGTGGCGCACCGCGGAGAGCTGCTCCGCAACGTCCCCGAGCTCCCGGAGACGCTCACTCACCGTCTCTGGGTCGATTGATATTGTCTGCACACTCGTCATGTATTGCCCTCCGCCAGAAACCACAACGGGGTGCCACCGATGACCCGGCAACACCCCCATGCCCCTCAAGAGCATTTACGGTACAAACAATACAATACAAATGATTACGTGTCTAATTATTGAGGCATAAAAACCGTTAAAGATGAGCCTCTGCCGCGAGCGCCCGCACGACCTCAGCATCCGTCGTGCACTGGCCCAAACGATTGGCCTTACCCGCGCCGTGGTAATCGCTGGCCCCGGTCACGGCGAGCCTCAGTTCGGTGGCGGCAACCCGTAGCGGCGGCAACCATTCGGCGCGATTCTCCGGATGGTCCAACTCAATACCGTACAATCCTGCCTCGGCCAGAGAGACGAGGGCCGAGACAGGAATCGCCCGCCGCTGGCGCTGGGCAGCCGGATGCGCTAGGATCGGCACCCCGCCGGCCTCCCGAATCAACCGAACACCATCAACCGTCTCAACCGCGTAGTTGGGCACATAATACTTACTCCCCGGGTGCAACACATCGGCGAATGCAGCACCCCGGTCCGCGTAGAAGCCGCGGCTCACAAGGGCGTCGGCGATGTGCGGGCGACCCACAGTTGCGCCGTCGGCCATGACGTTCAGCACATCGTCCCAGGTGAAGGCGATATCGTCCGAGAGCAGTTGGACCATGGCGCGGGCACGCCGGTCTCGATCCCCGCGAATGCGATCAGTCACCTCACGCAGCGGTGGGTAAGTCGGATCAATATAGTATCCGAGAAGGTGCACCGCGAGGCCGTTTGTCTTGGTGGTAAGTTCCATGCCCGGCACAAACGATAGCCCCCGGTCTGCGGCTCGCTGGGCCGCCTGGAGCCAGCCCCCGGTGGTGTCATGGTCAGTCAGCGCGATCCCGGCAAGCCCCAGGTCGGCCGCCTCATCTACGATCTCAGCGGGCGTAAGCGTGCCGTCGGACACCACCGAGTGGGTGTGCAGATCGTATCTACCGTCGTCTAACAACGTCTGTGGTGCCATGCTCCCCATGCTAGCCCGACCCACGCCACGACAGGCGAGCCCACCCGCATCGGCGAATAATCAGCTTGCTCGCCTAGGCTGTCACTGCCATGGGCCGACTCATCTATGCCATATCCCTGATCGCACTCTTTGTCGCGGCCACCCTCGCTACGTGGCCCCAGGTCGCACACCTTCACACCGTGTTTCCCTTTGCCCAGCTGGTCTCCGTGCGCGGCGCAGGTATTGCCACCGCCGCGGTGCTCATCGTAGTTGTCCTACTGTTAGCCATTGTGATCCGCCCAGCGCGCGGATTCTTGTCCGGTCTGGTCGTTGTGCTGGTGCTCTACTGCGTGGCCAACACGGCCGTCCTTGCTACGCGAGGGACGGGTAGTGACAGCCTGACACCGGATACCGATAACACGCTGACCGTCGCTGCCTGGAACACTCTTGGCGACGCCGTCCCCGCCGAAAAAATCGCTGCTTTTGCGACAGCCAACGGGGTGGATGTGCTGTCCCTGCCCGAGACGACACAGACCAGAGCACACCTGGTTGCGGCCCAGATCCTCGCGGCAGGCGGGCCCGCGATGACCGTGCACTCAGTCTCCAATTTGGCTTCCTCCCCCATCCACTCGACAAGCTTGCTCCTCGCAACCAGTCTCGGCGACTACAGCGTGACTCACGCTCTCGGCGACACCACGCTGCTCCCCTCCCTCGTTGCGGTACCCGACGGCGACGCCACGAGACCCACATTTGTGGCGGTACACACAACCCCGCCGGTGAGCACCCACATGGGGGATTGGCGTGACGACCTCGGATGGGTTGAGCGACTATGCGATCAGCCCAATGTGATCCTCGCGGGCGATTTTAACGCCACGGTAGATCACTTCCCCGCTGACCTCGGATGCTCGGACGCCGCCCAGTTCACAGGCGCGGCCGCCCTCGGCACCTGGAGCACATCGGTACCGAGCCTCCTGGGAGCACCCATTGACCACGTGCTCTACTCGTCCAGCTGGCGCGCAGTCGGTGTGAGTATCACCACGGACAACGATGAAGCAGGCTCCGATCACCGCCCCCTCACCACCCGCCTGACCCCTGCCCGATAACGGTCAACGATGAGAGAATAGACGCATGTCCACCAGCAATACACCCGCAGAAAGCGCTGCCCTTGTCGCAGAGGCCAACGAGGCCGTTGTGATCGACAACAGCAACCGCTCCACCACACCCACCTCGGAGGCGTTCACCTCCTTTATCATGAGCAACTGGGCTGACCGAGAGGATTCCTTACCGCCGCTGCGCGAGCAGGCCCCCTTTGCTGCCCGCCGCCGCGCAGAGCTCTCCCGCCGCTACCCCGGTCAACGGCTCGTCATCCGCTCCGGCGAGATGAAGCAGCGCTCCAACGACACGTTCTACGAGTACCGCGCGCACTCGGCCTTTAGCCATCTGACCGGATGGGCCACCGACAGCGAGCCGGGTTCCGTGCTGGTTTTTGAGCCGACGCCCACGGGCCACGACGTGACCCTGTACTTCCGTGAGCGCGCGGGCCGCGACTCAGACGAGTTCTACGCCAACCCCGAGATCGGCGAGTTCTGGATCGGCCCACGCCCCTCTCTCACGCAGGTTTCGGCCGATCTCGGCCTCCCCACTCTGGCTCTGGCAGAGTTTGCACCCACCGAAGCCGATGTGACACTCGCAGATACTCAGCTCCTCCAGGATCTCTCCGAGTTGCGTCTGGTGAAGGACCCCTACGAGATCCAGCAGATGCGGGATGCCGTGGCCGCCACGGCCCGCGGCTTCGACGACATCGTCGCCCAGCTACCAAGCATCACGGATCACAGCCGCGGTGAGCGCCTCGTCGAGGGCGCATTCCACAACCGCGCACGTCTCGACGGCAACGCGGTAGGCTACGAAACAATCGCGGCGAGCGGTTCGCACGCGTGCATCCTGCACTGGACCCGGAACGACGGCCCCGTCACCCCGGGGGATCTCATCCTGATCGACGCGGGCGTTGAGCTCGACAGCCTCTACACCGCCGACATCACGCGCACACTGCCCATCAACGGCACGTTCAGCCCCACACAGCGCCAGGTCTACGAGGCGGTACGCGAGGCAGCGGATGCCGCGCTGGCCGTCGTCCGCCCCGGCATCAAGTTCCGCGAGATTCACGCGACGGCCATGAACGTTATCGCCCGCTACACCTCCGAATGGGGTTTCCTCCCCGTCAGCCTGGAGGATACGCTGGGTAGCGATGTGCAGTACCACCGTCGATATATGGTGCATGGCACCAGCCACCACCTCGGCATCGACGTGCACGACTGCGCTCAGGCACGTCGTGACCTGTACCTTGAGGGAACGCTCGAAGCCGGTATGGTCTTCACAATCGAACCGGGTCTCTATTTCCAACCCGATGACCTCACCGTTCCGGCCGAATTCCGCGGCATCGGCGTGCGGATTGAGGACGACATCCTCGTCACGGAAACCGGTGCGGAGAATCTCTCGGCCTACATCCCTCGTACCGCGGATGAGGTGGAGGCGTGGATCGCGCGCCACAACGCGTCCTAGCCGTCACGATAACGCCGAAGGGGCGGTCCATCCGAACATTCGGGACCGCCCCTTCGGCGTGGTGGAGTTCTTCAACGGGGCGGAGACTGCAACACGTTACGTGCCCTGTTTACCAGGTCGGGATCAACCACCACGTCGTAGCGCGACGCAATCAGTTGCATCACCGAGGAGTACTCACGGCGGTTCCGGTTGAGGGAGTGGGAAAGCACACCAAAAAGCATCCCAAACCCGGCACAGATGATCACAGGAGCAAAGAAAACCGAGACAATGCTGGAGTTTTCCGGTTGGAAAAGAAAAAAGAGAATACCTAGGAAAAAACCGAGGTAAGACCCGGAAACAGCTCCCAGGAGCGCAACCCGGCCGTAGCTCATCCGACCGGTTACGCGTTCAACACTCTTGATATCGCCTCCCACGATGGAGATGTTGTTGAGCGGAAAATCGGCGTGCACTAGGTGGCCAACCGCCTCCTGTGCCTGCTGATAGGTGTCGTAGGACACGGCCACCTCGCCACGGGGCATGGTCGGAAAACGATTCGCGCCGCGCGAGGTCAGGGATCTAGGCGTACTCATCACCCCATTCTGTCACGCGACCCGGCGAGCGCAACGAGTATTTGCCCTGATTCCGGCGGGAATGCGGGCCGCCTCGGAGGCGAGGGCCGGGTAAGTTAGTGGTGTGACTTCAACCAGAGTATTCGTGGGCAGGCTGGCAGGCTGTGGCGTATTTGACCCGGTCGGTGATCGTGTGGGTCGAGTGCGCGATGTGGTTGTGGTCTACCGAAAATCTTCCTCACCTCGGGTGGTGGGGCTCGTGGTAGAAATCCCGGGTCGTCGGCGCGTTTTTGTCTCGATCGGGCGCATCACCTCGATTGGCTCGGGCCAGGTCATTACGACCGGCCTCATCAACGTCCGCCGCTTCGAGCAGCGCGGCGGCGAGGTGCGCGTGATCGCCGAGATGATCGGCCGCACTGTCAGCTTTGTGAACCGCAGTGGGGATGCCGTGGTTGAGGATGTTGCGGTCGAAAAGAACCGTGCCGGAACATGGGAGGTGAGCCAACTCTTTGTACGTAGACCGAAGCACAGCGCATCGCCCTTCAGCCGGGGCAGCACCGAGTTTGCCACCTGGCAGGAGGTCCGTGAGCAGATTCGCGCGGGCGAGAACCAGTCAGCGGAGCATCTGATCGCCACCTACTCCGACTTAAAGCCGGCCGACCTGGCTAATACCCTGCTCGATCTTCCCCGCGAGCGGATGCTCGCCGTCGTGGGAGAGCTCCCCGACAACCGCCTGGCGGATGTCCTCGAAGAGATGGTCGAGAGTGACCAGTTGGAGGTTCTTGCCGCCCTGGGCGATAACCGTGCAGCCGATGTTCTGGACAATATGCAGGCGGATGACGCAGCCGACCTCATCGCCCAGCTCCCCGAGGACGAGGGCGAGCATCTCCTGACCCTCATGGAGCCGGAGGAGGCTGAGGACGTCCGAATGCTCCTCGCCTACGGTCACGACACCGCCGGCGGCTTGATGAGCCCCGACCCCCTCGTGCTCTCGGCCGAGGCAACTGTTGCCGAGGCCCTCGCCCTGATCCGCAAGCACGAGCTAGCCCCCGCGATGGCCGCAGCCGTGTGCGTCACGCTGCCGCCCTACGAAACACCAACGGGCAGGCTCTTGGGCATCGTGCACTTTCAGCGGATGCTGCGCTACCCGCCGCACGAGCGCCTCGGCTCCATCCTTGATGAGGGCCTGGAGGTTCAGGTAGATACCTCAGCAGCCGAGGTCACGCGCATCCTGGCGAGCTATAACCTGGTATCCGTCCCGGTCGTCAATGGCGAGGACGGTCTCGTGGGGGTCGTCACGGTGGATGATGTCCTCGATCACCTTCTCCCAGATGACTGGCGCAGCCACGAGGCCGACGACGATCTGCATACCGGCCCCACCCCGACCATATCTGACCCCACCCTAGAGGAGGGTGAACGCGTATGAGCCGTTTCTCCCGCAACAATGACAACTTCGATTCACCCGTCCGGGCAGGTCGTCGTCGCGGCTCGACACAGCGTAATGTCTCGGGTAACGAATCCTTTGGTCGCTGGACCGAGGGTATCGCCCGCGCGATGGGTACCCCCTGGTTTTTGGTCGGCCTCACTCTCTTCTGCCTCGCCTGGCTCACCTGGAACACGTTTAGTCCCGAACAAGTACGCTTCGACTCTGCCGCGCTCGGCTTCACCGCACTCACCCTGATCCTGTCGTTGCAGGCTTCCTACGCGGCCCCCATGATCCTGCTCGCCCAGAATCGGCAGGACGACCGCGACCGGGTACAGATGGAGCAGGATCGGCAGCGCGCCGAGCGAACCCTCGCCGACACTGAGTACCTGGCACGCGAGGTTGTCGCGCTGCGCCTGGCCATCCAAGACCTCGCCGATAAGGATTTCCTCCGAGCAGAACTGCGCACGATTCTGCGCGAGCTGGAGGCGGATGAGAGCCAAGGGTCCGCCAACGGTGCGGATGCTCCCGGCAGCTTACCCGCGGGCGGACCGGTTCATCATGCCCGCTAGCCCCGACCTCACCTCGTCCGATCCGGTGGCGCGTCTTCACGCGGCCCTCGCCACAGTGATCGACCCCGAAATCCGCAAACCCATCACCGATCTCGACATGGTGGGCCGGGTTGAGGTCGAGGATGAAACCGCGCATGTCGTGATCAAACTCACGATTGTGGGCTGCCCGGCCGCACGCAGCATCGAGCGCGCCGTGCGGGCGGCGGTGCTGAGCGTGCCCGGTATTACCCGGGACGAGGTCACCATCACGGTAATGACCCCCGCAGAGCGCTCCGCCCTCACCGAGCGACTGCGCGCCGGACGGGGTGCCCAGACTGCCCAATTTGGCCCGGATAGCCTCACCCGCGTCTACGCGGTTACGAGCGGCAAGGGTGGCGTGGGCAAGTCCACTCTCACCGCCAACCTGGCCGTCGAATTGGCCACCCGGGGTCTCTCGGTGGGGCTGATTGACGCGGATGTTTTTGGTTTCTCGATCCCCGGTATCCTCGGTCTCGTACACGACGGCGTCACCCAGCCGCCCACCCGTGTGGGCGAAATGATCCTGCCACCCGTCGCGCACGGGGTCAAGGTCATTTCGATCGGGATGTTTCTGGAGGGCACCGATGCGGCCTCCCGCGCCGTATCCTGGCGCGGCCCCATGCTTCACCGAACGATCCAGCAGTTCCTCACCGACGTGTTCTTTGGCGACCTCGATGTGTTACTGCTCGATCTGCCCCCCGGCACGGGGGATGTGGCTATCTCGATCGGCCAGCTCCTCCCCCAGGCCGAGGTACTTGTCGTGACGACCCCGCAGCCTGCGGCTGCCGAGGTGGCCGAGCGCAGCGGAATCGTCGCCCGACAGACGGGGCAGTCCGTACTCGGCGTCGTCGAGAATATGGCGGGGGTTGAGCTTCCCGATGGTCAGCGGCTCAGTATCTTCGGTGAGGGAGGCGGGGCGGAGGTGGCCCGCAGGCTCTCGGCGGGGCAGCAGCACGCGGTTCCATTACTCGCAAGCGTCCCGCTGAGCGTGGCTCTGCGCGAGGGCGGCGACTCGGGACAACCTCTCGTGATCAGCACACCGGAAGATCCAGCCGCACACGCCATCAAAACGGTCGCGGATGTCCTCGGCCAGCGCCAGCGCGGCCTCGCCGGCCGGTCGTTGCCCTTCACTACCGCACACGGGTGAGGGGCACCGTGCACCGAGGAATACCACTCAGTCCGGTGTGGCCGCGTCCACACCGGGTCCGCATCCACGGGGAATACACGTCAGCCGGAAGATGCTCAGGGCCGTAGCAACGCGTTAGGTAGCCTCGGTGTCGTAGTGAAACACGAGCCCACCGCGAGCGTTGTCACCGCGCGGTTCATCTTCTTCCAGAGGCGGCGGACTGGCGGGAGCCGCGCTGGGGCTGTCGTCCTCCAACAGGGCGTCCCGGATGATGCGCCGCGGGTCGTATTGCCGCGGATCAAGCTTCTTCCAATCCACGTCGTCAAACTCTGGACCGAGCTCGTCACGCATGCGTTCCTTAGCCCCGCTGGCCATATCTCGTAGCGACTTAATCAGCTGAGCGAGCTTGGCCGTGTACATGGGCAACCGCTCAGGACCGAGCAGAAAAACGGCGATGACGCCGATCACCAAAAGCTTTTCAAACGTGAGTCCCACCCCCATAGCGTAATACGTTTTTCTCAGCGCCCCTGACACAACCCCGGTCGTCGTCTTCGTTCACGATTCAGCGCGCCTTACCGGGGCATCCACACACACGACATACGCTAAGAGCATTGCCCAGTCAACCGTGGAGTATCGCGTGTCCCAGATCGAAAATAATTGGAAGTTCGCCGAAGACTACCCCGTGGAGTCGCCGGTCCTGGAAAAAGCGCGAAAACTCTCGATTGAGATGGGCGTTGATCCCGTCTCCCGGGCCACTGCCGCACACCTGGCCAGCGTCGTTGCGATGACGGGATCACACAGCATTGCCGAGATCGGCACGGGATTGGGCGTCAGTGGGCTGAGCATGCTGACGTCTTTCCCCGCCGTCACGCTCACCACAATTGATGTGGAGTCGGAGTATCACCGCCTCGCTCGGGCCCTCTTCAGCGACGCCAACATCGCACACACACGCGTGAGATTCATCAATGGCCCCGCCGAGAATGTGCTGCCCCGAATGAACGAGAACAGCTACGACATCGTCTTGATCGACGGGGACCCCGACCGTCTGCTCGAGTATGTGGAACACAGCCTGCGCCTTGTCCGCCCGGGAGGAACCGTGTTGGTACCCCGCATCCTCGCGGAGGGCAGCGTCGCTAATCCGGCCTCCCGGGACCAGCTCTCGGTGGACTATCGGATGCTCATGGCCGAACTCGCCGACTCTGAGGCGGTCGTCACCTCGCTCCTGCCGGTCGGCGACGGACTCCTCCACATCACGC
>NZ_VFPN01000002.1 GCF_006716695.1 Klugiella xanthotipulae | reverse complement strand
CGTTGACGCAAAGTACTCTGCTCTGACCCTGTCCACGGGCGACCGTGTGGCTGGCGTCGAGACCCATACGGCAGGGGTCTACCTTGCCGATCTGTACAACAACCCCATCGGGGGCACCGAGACGCAGTTTGCCTCGTCGGCCACCCTGTCGGCTCCCACGTCGATCACGGATGCGACCGGTCACGCTACGGTGACGGTTTCGTCGCAGAAGGCGGGCACCTGGGTAGTTTCGGCTCGCTCTGCGGGCGTTGAGTTGCGTCATAGTGGCGATGAGGTGGGCTTCGTGCCCGGTGCGCCCTACTTTGGCACGGGCGGTATCACGGTAGAGGCCACGCCGGGTTCGGTTCTGGCCGATAACGCGGCCGAGCATCAGGCCTCCCTTACCGTTGTGGATAAGTTTGGCAACGCTATTACCGACGCTACGGTGGTCTACACCGTTGAGGCTCCGGCCCACATCGTGGGTGTCGCTTCCTCGCGGAGCGCGACAAACGGCCGGGCAACCGTCGCCATCGCCTCGGCCACGTCGGGTACCTTCGCCGTCACGGCAACGGTCAACGGCACCCCGGTTACCCTCGGCAGTCCCGCCAGTGTCACGTTCCAGGCCGGTGCGGCGGTAGCTGCCACCTCGACGCTCACGGTGACCAGTGGTGACCGAGTGGCTGACGGCGTGGATGCTCACACCGCAACGGTTGAGCTGCGCGATGCCAACGGTAACGCCGTGGCTAACGATGCGGACAGCGTCGTGATCAAGACCAGCCGCGGCAATGTGGGCACGATCAAGGAGACGAGTACGCCGGGTACCTACACGGCTCCCGTCACCTCAACCCGTGCTGCCGAGTCTCAGATCAGCGCGTTTGTGGGTGCTGATCAGGTGGGCCACGGTAGCCCCCTGCCGGTCAACTACATCCCGGGTGCCGCCTCGGCGGTCACCTCACAGATTGAGGTTGCCCCTGCTCTGATCGAGGCCAACGGCCAGCACGTCAGTACCGTGACCCTCACGCTCCGTGACGCGTTTGAGAACGTGCTGACTCGGGGTGGTGACACCGTCACCGTCGAGTCCACTTTGGGCAGTGTCGGTACTCCCACCGATAACGGCGATGGCAGCTACACGGTCGAGTTGACCTCGGTCTCGGCTGGTCAGGCCGTCACCTCGTTCACGGTCAACGGCACGGAGAGCCCCAAGTTCGCCTCCGTGCGGATGGTTGCGACCCCCGAGTCCCCCGTACTGTTCCCCACGGACGGGGTTACCATCACGGGAACGGCCGAGCCGGGCAACACCATCACGGTGTACGACGGTGATCACCAGGCAATCGGTACGGCCACGGTCAACAGCGATGGCACCTTCACCGTCACCGCCACCGAACCGGTCAGTAATGACGAGGTACTCACGGTGAGCTCCACGGATGCTAACGGCTTTGTCTCGCCGGAGTCGCCCGCGCAGGTTGACTCCGAGGCTCCCGAAGCGCCGCAGGTACGCCCGAGCAATGGAACCATCCTGCGCGGCACGGCGGAGGCTAACACCCTCGTGACCATCTACGCCGAAGACGACTCGGTGTTGGCCACGGTGCGGGTTGACTCGGCGGGTAACTTCTCGTTGCCCTTCACACCCCAGCTCGCCGATCAGACCAAACTCGCGCTCACGTCGCTGGACGCCGCGGGCAACGAGTCCGCGGTTACCCCGGTGACGATTGACGGCAGCGCGGTGATGGCTCCGGTCATCATCCCGTCCGACGGCACGATCATCACGGGTACCGGTACTCCCGGGAACACCGTCACGGTCACCCTGCCCGGCGGCGTGGTTGTCAGCGTCGATGTGAACCCCGATGGTACCTGGACGGTCACCCCCGACCCTGAATCGCTTCATCACGACGATACGGTCACGGCCATCCAGACCAATGCGGCCGGTACCCAGTCCGACCCCGGTACGATCCTGATTGATCAGGTGGCGCCCACCGCGCCTCTGCTCGACCCCAGCGACGGAAAGGTTGCCAGCGGTGACGCTGAGCCCGGTTCAACCGTCACTATCCTGGACGTCGAGGGCAACGTCATCGGCACCGGCGTGGCTGACGAGGCTGGTCGCTTTGCGATTGACCTGGTACCGGCTCAGGACGAGGGCGCCTCGATCACCGTTACGGCCACCGACCCGTCGGGGAACGTTTCGGAGAAGAGCTCCCTCCGTGTTGGCCTGGTTCGGGTCGTGCTTGACGCGGATACGGTTGAGGCCGGCTCGACGCAGATTGCATACGGCTATAATTTCCAGCCGGGCGAAACCGTCACGGGCACGCTGTACTCCACGCCGTACCCCC
This sequence comes from Klugiella xanthotipulae, assembly GCF_006716695.1. GTDB lineage: Bacteria > Actinomycetota > Actinomycetes > Actinomycetales > Microbacteriaceae > Klugiella > Klugiella xanthotipulae. The sequence goes on along the minus strand of NZ_VFPN01000002.1, from coordinate 756,516 downwards.
TGGGTGAGGCAACAGCCGACGCCAACGGTGAGGTAACGTTTAAGTTCACCGTCCCGGCACAGATTGAGCCGGGGGAGCACTCCGTTAGCCTGGTCGGTGACTTCAGCGGCAGCGGTTCGGCCTCGTTCCACATCTACGCCCCCGTGGTCGCTGCGGATGGGCTCGCCCTGACGGGTGGGCAGGTCATCCTGCCCCTCGTCTCGGGTCTGCTCCTGCTGGTGGCCGGTGGCCTGTTCCTGGTGGCGCGCCGCCTACGAAAGAACGAGAAAGATATCGTACCGACCGCCTAGGCGACAGGTGGGCCGATCATGAGTGGTTGGCCCACCCCGCTCTGGTGAACAGGCACTGAACACTGAGGGCCGGAAAGCTCAGCTTTCCGGCCCTCAGTGGTTTGTGTTTAGGCGTTGACCAGCTCCGTGACGGTGCCCGCCGTCAGATGCAGGCGGCGCTCGGCGCGGTGGGCCACCGCCGTGTCGTGGGTGACGAGGATCACGGTGAGGCCGCGATCCTTCCACTGCGTTTCAATCAACTGCATGATGTCGTCACGGGTATCCTCGTCGAGGTTCCCGGTGGGCTCGTCGGCGAGGAGCACGGTGGGCTCCTTCACCAGGGCCCTGGCGATGGCCACGCGCTGCTGTTGACCACCCGACATCTCGGTCGGTACGTGGTGAGCGCGTTCGGCGAGCCCGACGTTCTCGAGGGCCTGAAGGGCGCGGGCTCGTCGCTCGGTGGCGGACACCCGCATCGGTTCGAGCGCGGTCTCCACATTCTCGACCGCCGTGAGCGTCGGGATCAGGTTGAATCCCTGGAAGATGAAGCCAATCTCGGTGGCACGGATTCTGGTTAGGGCGGCATCCGACACGGTTGACAGCTCAGACTCGCCGAGTTGCACGGTCCCCGTGCTGGGCCGGTCGAGTGCACCGAGCATCTGCAATAGCGTGGACTTACCGCCGCCGGTTGGCCCCTGGATGGCCACCATCTGGCCGTCCGGGATCTCCAGCGAAACGTTCTCCAAGGCCGTTACGGTTCGTCCCTTCTGCTCGTAGGTTTTGCTGACGTTGGTGAGGGTATACATGAGGTTCCTAACTCGATAAAAGGGGTGGGCGTCCTGGTGATGTGGGGTACTACGCAAACGAGCGCAGAGCCTCGGCGGGGCGCAGTTTGGCCGCGCGCCAGCCGCCGACGGTGCCGGCAAAGATGCCACCGAGAAGAGCAAGACCCACCGCAATGAGGATCACCACAACCGAGACGGGGGCCTGGAGGGCGAGGTCAACGGCGTTGCTGGCCGCATCGGCCGCGCCGCCCATCATGGGTCCGCCTGGGCCGCCCATCATGGGGCCGTCCGAGGGGGTTGCGGCGGTTGACGCCGTTGCCGAGAGGGTGGGCTGGATGATGTTGATAACCACCACTCCGATCAGTGCGATGACGACCCCAGCCACGGCACCGAATGCCGCCTGCACGGTTGACTCTCCGGCCACCTGCTTCACGATACGGCCGTTAGACCAGCCGATGGCTTTGAGCGTGCCGAACTCGCGGGTACGTCGGGTGACATTAGAGATGGTGAAAAGCGCACTGATGAGGAACGCCGCTCCCAGCACGAGGACGGCGAGCCAGAAGCCCAGGGTGCTCAGCAGGGAGGAGGCCGAGGCGAGTGAACCACTCACCGAGGAGGCCAGGTCGGCCTGGGTGTTGACGGTGGTGTCCGGGAGGGCCTTCTCAATGTCGGCCTGTACCTGGCTGATGGTCGTCGCCGAGGCCGCCTGCACGTACACGCTACTCACCTGGTCGGTGAGGCCGGAGAGTGACTGTGCCACATCGAGGGGGATGTAGGTGTTTGAGGCGGAGTCGCTGCCGGTTGTTGTGGAGGTGACGATCCCGACAACCTGAAAGTCGGTGCCAGCGACCGCGAGGGTGTCACCCACGGCGATGCTCTCCGTCGTCGCGTAACCGGAGTCGAGGACAACAACATCCGTGCCGACATCACCGGTGTCGAGCATCCGGCCGTCAGTGACCTCAAGGGAGGAGAGGGGCCCCACCTCGGTCACGCTGGGATCGATGCCGAGCACCGTGAAGGAGTCAACATCGAAGGCGCTGCCCCCGCTGCCGTCGGGGCCGCCCTGGGGCGGTGTGCCGCCACCGGCACCCGGGTTAGCTTGAATCTGGCTGAAATCGGGCAGTTCGCCGTTGAAAGTGGTGTTACTCAGGCTGAGGGTGCCCGTCGCGGCGCTCACGTTATCGACGCCCTGCACGGTGGTGAGGGCCGCCGCGTCGAGTGTGCTGGTGCCGCGCGCGGCCTCCAACCGGGACTGGTTGACGGTGGTGGTGCCGTCGGTGGTGGTGCCGGCTCCGGCGTCAAAGTCGAAGCGCTGCCCACCCGGGCCGCTATCACCCTCCCCGGGGGCGGCTGGTGTCTGGCTGACGGTGATGTCGGTGCCCACACCGTAGACGCTCTCCAACACGGAGGCTTGGGCGTTGCTCATCCCCGCGGCCACCGAGTTGACGATGATGACGAGTGCCACGGCCAGCGCCATACCGGCCGCGATAATGATGGACTGCTTGCGTCGTCCGGCAAGCTCTCGACGCAGGTACCTGAAATACACGTTGTTCTCTCTTCTCTACGGTGTGATGCGCGGCTGCAGGGCCTGCGCTCCTCACACGGTAGAAGCGCCAGGTATGTGTGGTGTTGCCATTTCCTATGTTGAACCTATGAGTTAACGATTGGGGGTGTCGGTGGATGGCGAGCGAATTCTGGGGCGGCCCACCACCGCCACTACACTCGTTTCATGGTTGTCATCACCCCCGCTACGTCCCGGGATGCCGAGGCCCTCAGCATCCTCGCCGCCATCACGTTCCCCCTTGCCTGCCCCGCAGGCACCCCGGAGGAGTCGATTCGTGAGCATATTGAGCGGAACTTTACCTCCGAGCGGTTTCGCGGGTACCTGGCCGACCCGGCCTACGACATCCTCGTGGCGCGGGCTGGGGAGGGGGCGGGCGAGCTGCTCGGCTACACCACTACCATCCACGGGGTGCCCACCGATGAGGATGTCGTGCGCGCGGTGGGCACGGGACCGGTTGCCGAAATCAGTAAGGTGTACGTACATCCAGATGCCCACGGCCGTGGGGTGTCTGCCGCCCTCATGACGGAGACGCTGGACCGCATTGGTGCCCGCGGGGCCGAGACGGCGTGGCTGGGTGTCAGCGAGTTCAACGCGCGCGCCATTCGGTTCTACGCGAAGAGCGGGTTTGCTCGGGTGGGACGGAAATCGTTTCTGCTCGGCTCGGAGATGCAGCACGACTTTGTCCTCGCGAGGCCGGTCGTCACGGCCTCGTAGCGGCTGAGGTTATCGGCTCTTCTCGATCAGCGTGGCGATGAGCTGGTTCGCCAGGGTAACGAGCTTGTGGATTTCGTTGTCATCGCGGTCTACCCACTGGCAGAGGGGCGTGCCCAGGGGAACAAAGTCTTCGTGCTGCTCCCAGACCACGAGTGTGCGCTCGGCCCCGAGCACGTACTGCTGCCACCACACCTGCCGCAGGTAGTTGCGCGGGATGCTCCGCCAGCTCTTGTTGGTGGTCTTGATTTCGGAGAGTTCGATACTGCCGCTCTCGCGGATGGCGATACCGTCGGGCGTCGCCAGGTGGCGGGCCTCGGCATCCGCCCGGAAGAGCGCGTTACTGGGTCGGATGGCGTACTCGCCGAGTACCCAGTCGGCGATGTGCGGCTCGCGGGCCTTGCCGTGCTCGGTGTAGGCGTTGCCGCTGAAGCCGGAGCCGTGCAGCTTGGACCAGGCGGCGCTCTCGACAGACTTGGCGGTGGAGAGCTTGGCAACATCCGTTGCGGTGATGCCGCGGGCGCGGGCGCGCAGCCACTCGATGCGGTTATTTCCGTCAACCACCACGCGTTGCCGTAGTTGCGCCGCGGACTGCTGGTGTGCGGTGAGGAGGGGGGCTGCCGGGATGCTCACGCCGCCGGCGACGGTGGTGACCGTGCCGATGGGGACCACGAGTGGCTGACCCGGGATACCGGGTTCTGCCGCCGCGTCGAAGTGAACCACCCTTCTATTGTGCTGCACCCGCGGCGGCTCCGCATACCGACCCGCGCACTACCCCGCTCGTGCCCTGCGAATACAGTCGGAAGAAGGGGGACGTGTCGGACAGGGACACACAGAGCCGGGGTAAAGCTGATTCATAGGATGAGCACAGCTTGTTCCTGATAATTGAACAGTATGAGCGTTACGAGCAGTACCCGAGTCAGCAACGAAACCACCGGTATCCGCAAGGCCAACGGCCAGCCCGTGCGTGCCCTCGTCGTGGATGATGAGACCTCCCTTTCCGACCTGCTCTCGATGGCCCTGCGGTACGAGGGGTGGGAGGTGCGCACGGCGGCCGACGGGCGCGGGGCCCTCACCGTGTTCCGCGAGTTTCAGCCCGATGTGATCGTGCTCGACATCATGCTTCCCGATATTGACGGACTCACCGTGCTTTCGCGCCTGCGTGCCGAGGGGAATGAGGTGCCCGTGCTCTTTCTCACCGCCAAGGATGCCCTGGATGATCGCATCGCGGGCCTCACTGCCGGCGGCGATGACTACGTGACTAAACCGTTCAGCTTGGAGGAGGTTGTCGCGCGCCTGCGCGGGCTGGTGCGGCGCAGCATCCTGACCCTACAGACCGACGACCCGGTGTTGCGCGTGGGCGACCTCGTGCTCAACGAGGACAGCTATGAGGTGTCGCGCGGCGGCGAGTTGATTGAGCTGACCTCGACCGAATTTGAGCTGCTCCGCTACCTGATGCGCAACCCCAAGCGGGTGGTCAGCAAGGCGCAGATCCTCGACCGCGTGTGGAACTACGACTTTGGCGGCAAGGCCAGCGTGGTTGAGCTGTACATCTCCTACCTGCGCAAGAAGGTCGATGCGGGCCGCGAGCCGATGATTCACACCGTGCGCGGGGTGGGGTACATCCTCAAGGTCCCCGCCGGTGCCTGAGCAGAGACTGCGGATACCGCGCACCCCCACCACCCTGCGGCGCAAGGTGGTGCTCGCGGTGGTGGCGCTTGTGACGGCGTCGAGCGTGGTGATCGGGGTGGTCAGCATCCTCGCGTTGCGTGACTCGCTGATGAGCCAACTTGACACCCAGGTGCGCAGCACCGCCGAGCGGGCCTACGGTCAGGTGCGGGGAGACGGGCCCGCGGGCATCCTGGGGCTGCTGAACGACCAGAATGAGACCGATGCCCGCAGCATCCTGTTTGGGCCGGCAACGGCGGAGGGCACGCTCGCCCTCGTGAACAACAACGGCACCCTCACCGCCGGCTACCTCAACGATGCCGGCTCTATCTCGTATCCGAGTACCGCCCAGCTGACGGCGCTCGCCACGGTGCCAATTGACGGTAGCCTGACGACGGTTGACCTCGGCCCCTCACTCGGTGAGTATCGGCTCCTGGGCGCACAGCACAACAGTGTGGTGTTCATTGTGGGCGTGCCCATGTCGGCCCTCAATACGACCGTCAGCCAGCTGAGCCTCACCGTCATCATCGTGGCGGCTCTGGGGGCGGCCGTTGTTGCTCTGATTGCTGCTGCGTTTACCCGGACGGCTATGCGGCCCCTGGAGCGGGTCTCGGCCGCGGCTGTGCGGGTGTCTGAACTGGAGCTTGACCGTGGCTCGGTGGACAGCTTTGAACCCGTTTCCACGGAGGGAGTCGAGCCCGGTTCCGAGGTGGGTCGCGTGGTGTCGGCGTTCAACACCATGCTCGACAATGTGGGTACCGCGCTCGTGGCCCGTGAGCAGAGCGAGAACAAGGTGCGCCGCTTCGTGGCGGATGCCAGTCATGAGTTGCGCACGCCTCTTGCCTCGATCCGCGGCTACTCTGAACTGATTCGTCGGATGGGCGGCGATACCAACCCCGATGTGACCCACTCCCTGTCGCGGATCGAGTCCGAGTCGATTCGGATGACCGCCCTGGTGGAGGACCTGCTGCTGCTCGCCCGTCTCGATGAGGGTCGAGAGTTGGTCCGGGCAGAGGTGGACCTCAACGAGATCGTGGTCAATGTGCTGGCCGATGCCCACGTCACGAGCCCGGGGCACGAGTGGGCACTCGGCTCCCCGGAGGAGCCCGTCGTGGTCATGGGGGACCAGCATCGCCTGCACCAGGTGGTCACGAATCTGGTGGCCAATGCCCGCACTCACACGCCGACCGGTACGCGGGTGAATGTGACGCTCGCGGTGGTTGGCGCGGATGCCGCGCATCCTGTTGCCGAGATCGTGGTTGCCGATGACGGCCCCGGCATCCCCCCGGAGCGCCTCGACCAGCTGTTTGAGCGCTTTGTACGCGGTGATGAGTCGCGTGCCCGTGCGACCGGCAGTACGGGGCTGGGCCTCGCGATTGTGCGGGCAATTGTGCAGGCACACGTCGGCGAGGTGACGGTGGCGAGTACCCCCGGCGATACCCGTTTCGTCGTGCACCTGCCGATGAGCGATGTGGCTGCTGCCCCCGCGACGCCTCCGGCCTCCCCCGGAGTGTGAGGTCAGCGGGTGTCCGTTTGCGCGCTGGGGCACCGTCGCGTATAGTTGGCTCTTGGCCAAAGACCGCTGGTTGCCACTCCTCAGGGAGCGGCACGAAGATTCGCATAAGCGAAGCCCGCGCAGGTGTGTGAAGTAAGATGTGGATAGTTTCCGCCTCCTTGCTCCGTGCGCATGCGCCGGAGCTTTTTTTATGCGTGGACTCTGGTTGTCACCCCACAACCGTGGGGTGACAAAAAGACTAAGCATTAGGGAGCGCCATGGCTGCAAAGGAAGCCGCGGTCGCCGATCTTCAGAAGCACTTTGAAGAGTCGGCCGCCGTTCTGCTAACCGAGTACCGCGGTCTCACGGTGGCACAGCTCAAAGAGCTGCGCAGCAACATTCGTGAGCACGCAACATATGCCGTGTCGAAGAACACGCTCACCAAGATTGCGGCCAACAACGCCGGTATCTCATCGTTCGATGAGGAACTGGTCGGACCGACCGCTATCGCCTTTGTGTACGGAGACCCTGTCGCCGTTGCCAAGGGACTGCGTGACTTTGCCAAGGCAAACCCTCTTTTGGTGATCAAGGGAGGCTACTTTGACGGTAAGCCCCTGACCGCCGCTGAGGTAGGCAAGCTCGCCGACCTCGAGAGCCGCGAAGTTCTGCTCGGCAAGCTTGCCGGTGCCTTCAAGGCCTCGCTGTTCGGAGCCGCATATCTGTTCAACGCACCGCTCGCGGGGGCCGCTCGGGCCATCGACGCGCTGCGCGACAAGCAGGAGTCTGCTAACTAGTTTCACCCCGGTGAAAGTGAGTTCGCAGGTCATAACCCAGCTCGTCTCGCATCCGCGGACCGGGCACAAACCACAAGGAGAAAAATCATGGCAAAGCTGTCAACTGAAGAGCTGCTTGAGCAGTTCAAGGGCCTGACCCTCATCGAGCTCTCCGAGTTCGTCAAGGCATTCGAGGAGACCTTCGAGGTTTCCGCCGCTGCCCCCGTCGCCGTCGCCGCTGCCCCCGCTGCTGCCGCAGCCGAGGCCGTCGAAGAGAAGGACTCGTTCGACGTCGTTCTCGAGTCGGCTGGCGACAAGAAGATCCAGGTCATCAAGGCTGTTCGCGAGCTGACCAGCCTGGGCCTGGGCGAGGCTAAGGCACTCGTTGAGGCTGCTCCCACCCCCGTTATCGAGGGTGCCGCCAAGGATGCCGCCGAGGCTGCCAAGGCAAAGCTCGAAGAGGCTGGCGCAACCGTCAAGCTTGCGTAAGTTTTCTGAGCCGTCACGGGCGGTGTCACCTTCGGGTGGCACCGCCCGTGTCCGTTAATCGGGCCTGCCGCGGCACACTATCTTCGCGGCGCGGCGCGGCGGTTGAGGAGCGCACCACGAACTCTGCGGATACCGGGGTGGGGGCCAACGGCTGCCCCTCTCCGGCGATCCTGGCGAGCACATCGCGCACCGCCATCGCCCCCAGTTGCTGCGGGTTCTGCTGCATGGTCGTGAGTCCAAAGGCTTCGCCGTGGTCGTGGCCGTCGATGCCGATGACCGAAACATCCCGGGGCACGTCGAGCCCCAGTTCGCGCGCCGCGAGCAGCACGCCACAGGCAACCTCGTCGCTCTCGGCCATAACCGCGGTGAGCGGATGCTCGGGATGCGCCAGCCGCCGCCGCCCCGCCGCCAGCCCGCTCGCAATCGTCAGCTGAGCGGGCACGTACGACAGAACCTCATCGAGTCCCGCAGCGATCATCGCGTCCCGGTACCCGGCGAAGCGTTCACCGTGCACGAGCGACGATTCCGGGTCGGTATCGTGTGTGTGCCCCGCAGGCCCGCCGAAGAACGAGATTCGCCGGTGCCCCAGCGTCACAAGGTGCTCCGTCGCGGAGCGCGCGGTGCGGTAGTCGTCAAGAACGTAGCTGTCGATGCCGGGGAGGGGGGCGCCGATGCACGCGAGGGGCACCCCCAGCCGACGTACGGCATCCAACTCGCTGCGCCGGGTATCAACGCCCACGAGGAGTACGGCGTCAAACGAGCGCCGCAGCAGGAAATAGTCGAACACCCGCTCGCGGTTGGCGCTGTTGTGGCTCACGTTGTAGACGGTCATATCGTAGCTAGCGGCAAGGAGGGCGCTCTCGACGCTCTGCAACACCTCGGCGAAGAACCAGCGGTTGATGATGGGGATGAGTACGGCGATGCTCTGCGAGCGCCCCGTTGCCAGGCCCGAAGCGTTCGCCGAGGCGATGTAGCCCAGTTCTTCGGCGGCCCGCTGCACCGCCGTCCGGGTGGCCTGGGCCACGTAGCCCTGGCCGCTCAGAGCGCGGGATGTCGTGGCCTTTGACACCCCGGCGCGCTGGGCGACATCCGCGATCGTGACCATGCTCTCCCCCTGTGTGTGGTGCGCGCCTACCCGGGTAGGGCTTCGGTCAGGATATCCGTCGTCGGTTGATGTGTGGAAGCGGTCTCACATTATTGCGGTCGTCTCTCCGAGGTTGCGCGTCCTGAGATCATACAGATGAAAGCCGGAAAAGCAACAAATTTTTCACAGCAGGGCATTGTGTTCAAAGCGTGATAAAAGGACCCTTGCGCCCAGGCTGGGATGTCGCTTAGCGTTTGTGGAACCGGTTCCTGAGGGGGGACTTGTTGCATCATGGGTTTCGAATGTATCGAAGCTCATCGCTCGACGAGGAGAGAACATTGAGTACAACATTCAAGAAGCGAGTGTGGCTGACGCCACTGGCGCTGGTGAGCGTGGCGGGTCTGCTGTTGACGGGCTGTTCTAACAGCTCCAACGATGCGGGTGGGGGAGGCTCGAAGACCGACTGTACGGACTACGAGCAGTACGGCACCTTTGAGGGCGACGAGGTCGAGGTATACGCCACCATCGTTGAGGTGGAGGCCGACCAGCTCGAAGAGAGCTGGGCTGACTTCGAGGAGTGCACCGGAATTACCGTCAACTATGTTGGTGATCAAGGCTTTGAGACGCAGATCAACGTGCGGGTTGAGGGTGGCGACGCCCCCGATCTGGCCGTGTTCCCGCAGCCAGGACTCCTCCAGCGCATCGTGGAGACCGGCAAGGTTGTGCCGGCCCCGAAGAGCGTTGAGGACAACGTTGATGAGGGGTGGTCCGAGAGCTGGAAGACCTACGGCACCGTTGACGGCACCTTCTACGCCTCGCCCCTGATGGCGAGCGTTAAGGGCTGGGTGTGGTACTCGCCCAGTGACTTCACGGATCGCGGCGTTGAGGTGCCCACCACCCTCGCCGAGCTTAACGACCTGACGAAGACCCTGGCCGCCGAGAAGACCGACACCTACCGCCCCTGGTGCGTGGGATTCGGCTCCGATGCCGCCACCGGCTGGCCCGGTACCGACTGGATCGAAGACTACGTTCTGCGCCAGTCTGGCCCCGATGTCTACGACCAGTGGGTTGCGGGTGATGTCAAGTTCAACTCACCCGAGATTAAGAAGGCTTTCGACTCGGTGGGTGACATCATCCTCAACCCCGACAACGTCAACGGCGGTTTTGGCGACGTGAGCACCATCAATACGACCACGTTCCAGGAGGCTGGCCAGCCCATCCTCGATGGTAACTGCTCGCTACACCACCAGGCCTCCTTCTATGAGGCACAGTGGCCCGAGGGCACCACGGTGGCCAAGGATGGCGATGTGTGGGCGTTCCTGCTACCCAGCGAGGAAGCGGATGCCGGCAAGTCGGTCACGGGCGGCGGCGAGTTTGTCGCGGCGTTCAACGACAACAAGGCTACCGCGGCCCTGCAGACCTACATGTCTAGCGCCCTGTGGGCCAACAACCGGGTGAGCCTGGGCGGCGTGATTAGCGCCAACAAGGGTCTCGACCCGGACAACGCCCAGAGCGAGATTGGCAAGGAAGCGGTGCGTATCCTCCAGGACCCCGACACGGTGTTCCGGTTTGACGCCTCCGATCTGATGCCCGCGGCGGTGGGTTCGGCCTCCTTCTGGAAGGGAATGGTCAACTGGGTGAACGGGGAGAGCACGGATAGCGTGCTGACCTCGATTGACAAGACCTGGCCGTAAGTCGGCGCAGGTGAGGGCTTCGGGTCCGGTGGCTGAGCCGCCGGGCCCGAAGCCCTCCTACCTCACTCCCTTCTGAAAGGCCTGGCTCCCATGCTTAGTACGCTGCTGTATTCCGTCGCCGCACCTCTTGCGGCCCATCCTGGCCTGCTGAACACCGCCCGTAAAACCAGTTTCTGGAACGACCTGTGGCAGAAGTTTGGCACCATGTTTGTTGGTATCGCGGCGTTCCTCGCCGTGGTGGGACTCATCCTCTTTCTCGCTGACCGGGCACCCAAAAGGTCTCGGGATGTCTGGCAGCTGATCGCGTTTGTCGCCCCGGGTCTGATCCTGCTCGGCATCGGCCTGATCTACCCCGCCCTTCGCACGGGTTACCAGGCTTTCACGGATGGCAAGGACAACTTTGTCGGTGTGGATAACTTTGTCTGGATTTTCACCTCCGGCGAGATGCTCGTTAGCCTGCTGAACACGCTGATTTGGGTGCTGTGTGTGCCGTTCTTCGCAACCGCGATTGGCCTGACCTACGCCGTCTTCATTGATAAATCGCGCGGTGAGAAGGCGCTCAAGTCGCTCGTGTTCATGCCCATGGCTATCTCCTTTGTGGGGGCTGGCATCATCTGGAGCTTCATGTACGCCTACCGGTCGAAGGGTTTTGCTCAGACCGGGCTCCTCAACCAGATTCTCGTCTGGATTGGGCTGGAGCCCGTGCAGTTCTTGAATACCCCGCCCTGGAACACGTTTTTCTTGATCGTGGTTCTGATTTGGATACAGACCGGGTTTGCGATGGTGGTGCTCTCGGCCTCCATCAAGGCCATTCCCACCGAGCAGGTGGAGGCCGCGCGTCTGGACGGGGCGAGCGGATGGCAGGTGTTCCGAAACGTGACGATCCCGGGGATCCGCGGGTCGCTTGTGGTGGTGATCACCACGATCTCCATCGCGACGCTCAAGGTGTTTGACATTGTCAAGACCATGACGAGCGGTAACAACAAGACGAGCGTGATCGCGCTCGACATGTACGACCAGGCGTTCCGATTTGGCGAGGTGGGCCACGGTGCGGCCCTCGCCCTCATCCTGTTCATCATGGTGTTGCCCGTCGTGATTTACAACGTGCGTGTGATGCGGAAGCAGAGGGAAATCCGATGAGTAATCCAGCAATCGACGTGCTCCCCGACCCCACCGAGGGGCCGGGCCGCCACGGTACCGGAACCCACACCGAGGCAATCCTCACCGGCAGGGGCGGCGGTCGCGGTCGGCGTGGTGGCGTGGGCTCATCCGGTGGCGGCAAGGCCGACCGGGTGAAGCAGAGGCTGACCTCGCCGTGGGCGACCGTTGCGGCCATCATTATTGCGTTCCTGTGGACCGTGCCCACGTTTGGTCTGTTTGTGGCCTCGCTGCGGCCGGCCGCGGATAAGCGTGATGGCTGGTGGACGATTTTCACCCAGTGGCAGCCGACACTCGATAATTACAGCACCGTGCTGGTGGGGTCGAGCACGGCGAACAACAACCTGGCGTCGTACTTCATTAACTCGTTTGTGATCACGATCCCGGGCACACTGTTTCCGCTGCTGCTGGCTCTGATGGCGGCCTACGCGTTTGCGTGGATCCCGTTCCGCGGACGGGGAACGCTTTTTGTGCTGGTTTTTGCGCTACAGATTGTGCCGTTGCAGATGGCACTCATCCCGCTGCTGCAGTTCTTTAACGGCATCGGTATCGGCGGCACGTTCCCCGCGGTGTGGATTGCGCACACGATCTTTGGGCTGCCGCTCGGGATCTTCCTGCTGCACAATTTTGTGGCCCAGATCCCGCCGGAGTTGATCGAGGCTGCCCGGGTGGATGGCGCGAGCCAGACGCAGATTTTCTTCCGCATTATCATCCCGCTGTCGTTGCCTGCGATTGCGAGCATCGCGATTTTCCAGTTCCTCTGGGTGTGGAACGACCTGCTCGTGGCGTTGGTGTTCTCTGGCGGAACCGCGGAGGTCGCACCGTTGACGGCCAAGCTCGCGAATATGGCCGGTAATTTTGGTCGCAATGAGCATCTGCTCCCGGCGGGTGCGTTTGTGTCGATCATTGTGCCGCTGATCGTGTTCTTTGCGCTGCAACGCTACTTTGTCCGCGGCCTACTTGCCGGGTCAACGAAGGGGTAGGGTCCCGATACACAGACCGGAGGCCCGGTGTCGGCGAGTGGGAGCTTCGCCTGCACCGGGCCTCCCCGTGTCGTACGCCTCGGGTGAGTTTTCAGCAGAAAACGAGGTTTAAAACGTCGATCTGTGAGGAAAAGTCACCCTGGGTGGTGGTCTAGGGCAGCAGGCGGGTTGGGCCGCGGAAGAGGTAGGTCACCTCGCGGATCGACTGCTGCTGGAGCATCAGCATCAGCACGCGGGCCAGGCCCATACCGAAGCCGCCGTGTGGGGGGACGCCGTAGCGGAAGAAGTCGAGGTAAAACTCCAGTTCTTCGGGCTCCATACCCTTGTCGCGGGCCTGCTCGATCAGCACGTCGATCCGGTGCTCGCGCTGTGCTCCCGTGGAGATCTCGGTGCCGTTGTAGATCAGGTCGTAGCTGTTGGTGAGCGAGGGATCACCCTCGTGGCGCCTGTGGTAGAACGGGCGAATGCTCGATGCGTAGTCGGTCAGGAAGACAAAGTCGTGTCCGTACTTTTCCTTCACGTAGGCCGAGATCTGGCGCTCGCCTTCCGGGTCCATATCGTCGTCGGCACGCGGGATCACGTAGCCACGGTCGGCCACGATCTGCTTGGCCTCGGCCAGCGGGATGCGCGGGAAGGGCACCGTGGGCACCTCAAGGTCAATGCCGAAGAGCTCAGCGATAGCGGCCCCGTGCTTCTCTTTTACCGCGGTGAACCCGGCGACGAGCAACTCCTCGTGCAGCTTCATGACGTCTTCGTGACTGTCTACCCAGCTGATTTCGGCATCCACCGAGGTGAACTCGGTGGAGTGGCGCGAGGTGAAGGACGGGTCGGCGCGGAAGGCCGGGGCGATCTCGAAGATCTTGCCGAAGCCGGCCGATTGAGCCATCTGCTTAAAGAACTGCGGGCTCTGCGCCAGGTAGGCCTTGGTCTCAAAGTAGTCGAGCTCAAAGAGTTCGGCGCGCGACTCGCTCGCCGAAGCCATGAGCTTGGGGGTGTGCACCTCAATAAAGTCGTTCTCCACCCAGTACGTGCGCAGTGCGTGCTCAAACGTGGTCTGGATGCGGAAGATGAGGTTCTGCTCCGGTCGGCGCAGGTCAAGGAAACGCCAATCCATGCGCTTGTCGAGGCTGGACTCGCTCGTAATGGGAGTCTCGGGGATGGCCTCGGCCGCGACCTCCAGCGATCCGATCTTCACCTCAAGGCCGCCGAGTTTTACCCGCTCATCGTGCTTGAGTTCGCCGGTAATCGAGAGGAACGTGCCGTGGGCCAGACCCGAGATAGTCTCGGTGACGGCGAGTGTGTGAGCGGAACCAGCATTCTCATCGGTGAGTTCACGCACGGCCGGGTTGACCAACTGCACGGCACCGGTCTCATCGCGCAGCACGATGAACTGGACCTTCTTCTGGTCGCGGACGGTTTCCACCCACCCGGCCACCGTAACGGGGCCGTCTTCGCGGGCGGACAGGTTCTTAATCAGGATGCGTTCGGTCACCCGGTAATCCTATCCTCTCCCGCGGAATCACGGCGCGGAGGCGGGGAGAGAATGTTCACGAAAAGGTACCTAGAATGGACGGGTGCCAGAAAAACAGCTTCATCTCGTGCGCCACGGGGAGGTCCACAACCCCGACGGTGTGCTGTACGGTCGCATTCCCGGCTTTCATCTCTCAGACCTCGGCCACCGGATGGCCGCCGCCGCCGCAGAGGATCTCGCCGCACGCGGTCGCACCGTGAGCCAGTTGCTGGCCTCGCCACTGCAACGGGCCCAGGAATCCGCCGCGCCGATTGCCGCGGCACTCAAGGTGCCCATCATCACCGAACCGCGTGTGATCGAGCCCACCAACTCCTTCGAGGGCCTGCCGAACAACGGTAAAGATGCCGCGTTCCGTAAGCCCCGCTACTGGCACCGATTTTGGAACCCGTTCCGGCCCAGTTGGGGGGAGCCGTACCGTTCCGTCGCCCGGCGGATGCGCGCGGCGATGGACGACGCGTATGCCCGCTCCGAGGGAGACACCGTGATCGTTAGCCACCAGTCGCCCATCTGGATGGCGCACCTCGACATTGCCGGTAAGGCCCTGTTTCACGACCCGCGTAGCCGTCGCTGTGAGCTCAGTAGTATCACCTCGTTTGTGAAGCGTGGCGATGAGTGGGTGGAGGTGGGCTACACCACGCCGGCCGCGCCGCTGATGGCCGACGCCGTGGATGTGGGGGCGGTATGAACCGCACCAGCCGCGGCCTGCGCAGCGCCGCCGTTATTGCCGTTATGACCGCGGTCAGCCTCAGCCTCGCCGGTTGTGGTGCGGGGGATTCCCTCGCCCAGCAGTGGAATTCCGGGGGTGACACGGGCTACATCGGTGGTGACGGCACCATCACCGAGATTCCCGAGGCCCAGCGCGGTGAGCCCGTGGTCTTTGCCGGTACCGACGAGAAGGGTGCGGCGGTCTCCTCCGAAGATTTCGCGGGGAGCGTCACGGTGGTGAACTTCTGGTACGCGGGCTGCGCCCCGTGCCGCGTGGAGGCCCCGGATCTGGAGACGGTGCACACCACGTTCGCCGACCAGGGCGTCATTTTTCTGGGCGTCAACACCCGCGATCAGAGTGACCAGGCGGTCCAGTTTGCGGATGAGTTTGGCGTCACCTACCCGTCGATCATGGATACGGCCGATAACCGATCGGTGCAGCGGGCCTTTGCTGGCAGCATCCCGCTCAACGCCGTGCCCACAACCCTCGTGTTGGACACCGAGGGTCGCGTGGCCGTGCGCATCCTGGGCCAGTTGCAGGATGCCTCAATCTTGACGACGCTCGTCTCCGACACCCTGGCCGAGAAGTAATCGCTCGGTGGATATCCAGGAGCTCGTATACAGCGGACAGTTGTGGGCCGTTGCGCCCATCGCGATGCTCGCGGGTCTGCTCTCGTTCGCCTCACCCTGCGTGCTGCCACTCGTGCCCGGATATCTCGCCTACGTGGGTGGCTTCGGCACGGTCGCCGAGGGTGACGAGGATCCGCGTGCCGCCCGCCGTGCCCGCGGCCGTCTGCTACTCGGGGTAGCTTTTTTCGTCCTCGGCTTCACCGTGGTCTTCGTGATGATCATGGTGCTGGCCGGGACGGTGGGCTCGTTCTTGGTGGAGTGGGAGAACCTGATTACGCGGGTCATGGGCGTGATCGTTATCATCATGGGTCTCGTTTTTGTCGGCCAGTTCTCCTGGATGCAGCGCACCATGAAATCCACCTGGCAGCCCCGCACGGGCCTGATCGGTGCGCCCCTGCTCGGGGCCGTCTTCGCCATCGGCTGGACGCCGTGTATGGGCCCAACCCTCACGGTAATTATGGGCCTGAGTGTGCAATCGGGTTCGGCCGCACGCGCCGGGATTCTGGGTATTTTTTACTGCCTCGGCCTCGGTATTCCGTTTCTTCTGGTCGCCCTCGGATTTGGCTGGGTCTCGACATCCACCACATTCCTGCGGCGGCATATTCGCGCGATCAACATCGTTGGTGGCGCATTTCTGGTGGTTATCGGCCTGCTGATGGTCACCGGAATTTGGTCACAGATTATGTTCGCCCTCGCGGCGGTGATGGGAAGTTATGACGCGCCCCTCTGATCACATTGACAGCACCCCCGGTAGCAACGCGTCGCCGGTGGGTCTGGGTTTTGGCGGTTACCTGCGCTGGTTCTGGCGCCAGCTGACGAGTATGCGGGTGGCGATCCTGTTGCTGCTGTTGCTGGCCGTCGCGGCCATCCCGGGCTCGATTCTGCCGCAGCGCGGGGCCGACCCCAACGGTGTGACGCAGTACCAATCGCAGAACCCCGACCTCTTTAAGGTCTTGGACGCCTTCCCCATTCAGGCGTTTGACGTCTACAGTTCCGTCTGGTTTTCCGCGATCTACCTGCTGCTCTTCGTCTCGCTGATCGGCTGCGTGCTGCCGCGCACCAAGCACCACTGGCAGGCGATGCGCTCGCGCCCGCCGCGCACCCCTTCCCGTTTGGGCCGGATGGCCGGTTTCACGGAGACGGAACTGCGCAACGACGAGGCCACGGCGGCGGAGGCCGCGCAGGTTGCCGAGCAGGCGGTGGAGCAGGCCCGCGGCCTCCTGAAACGTCAGCGATACCGCACCGAGGTGTACCGGCAGGGGCAGAGCGTGTCGGTCTCGGCCGAGCGGGGCTATCTGCGCGAAACCGGAAACCTGGTGTTTCACGGCGCGCTTGTTGGCGTCCTGATTACGGTGGGCCTGGGCGGCGGTTTTGGTTACCAGGGTCAACGGACGCTCGTGGAGGGCGAGACCAATGTCAACGCGCTGATCGACTACGACTCCTTCACCCCCGGTCGGTTTTTTGACGATAGCTCCCTTCCGCCGTTCAGCGTTCGTCTCGATACGTTTGACGTCACCTACGTGACCCCGGATGATGGCAAGCCGGCCGCCCTCGGCCAGGCCACCGATTTCACCGCCCACGTCACGGTGTTTGATACCGACGGTACCGAGCGAAAAGAGACCGTTAAGGTTAACCAACCGCTACGCATTAACGGCACCAATATTTACCTGCTGGGCAACGGCTACGCCCCCACCATCACGGTGCGCAACGCGGAGGGGGTGTCGGTGTTCCACGAGTCGGTGCCGTTTTTGCCGCAGGGAGCCGACCTCACCTCGCTCGGTGTGCTAAAAATCCCTTACGGGCTCGGGGAGGAGCAGGTGGGGATGATGGGCTTCTTCTACCCCACCCAGGTGGAGCTCGAATCGGGGGCCTACTCCTCGAACTATCCGGATCTCATCAACCCGCTACTCACCCTCGACGTGTTCACCGGTGATCTTGGCATCAACGACGGCGTGCCCCAGTCGGTGTACTCGCTCAACCAGGACAAGCTCACCAAGTTGACGGGTCGTGGTACCGAGAAGAAGTCGCTGGAGTTGCGCATCGGCGATACCGTTGATCTGCCCAACGGATTGGGTACCGTGACGCTCGACGCGGTTCCTCGTTTTGTCTCGTTTGACCTGCATCAGAACCCGGCTCAGGGTTGGGTGCTGTTCTTCGCGTTGCTGGCCACCACCGGCCTGCTGACCTCGCTGTTTATCCCGCGCCGTCGGGTGTGGGTGAAGGCGACCCCCGTCGAGGGTGGTGTGCGCATCGAGTATGCGGCGCTTGCCCGCGGCGACGACCCGACGCTTGAGGGTGCCGTCGCCGACCTGGTGGCCAAACACCGTGAGTCGCTCGGGTAGGCGGTGGGGGTAACCCTCCCGTTGCCCCGCGTCGCCGCAGAATTCGCGGTAGACTCAACGACTGTGTTGGAGACTTTTGAGCAGTACTCGCAGATGTCGTTATTCTCGGCTCTGCTCGTGTACGCCTTGGCATTCATCTTCTTTGCGGTAGACCTTGCCAATCGGGCCGGTAGCGACGCCGAGCCCGTTGTCGGTGACGGTGGAGTTCGGGTGCGTTCCCGGGCCGAGCGTATCGGCTTCTCGCTGACCGTTCTTGGTTGGCTCTTCCACCTCGCGGCAACCGTGGTGCGCGGTATTGATGCTGGCCGGGTGCCGTGGGCGAATATGTACGAGTTTGCCCTCACCGCCACCCTGGCGATTGTTGCCGTGTTCATCATCATCCAGTTTTTCTACGATATGCGTTTTTTGGGGACGCTCGTCACGGGGCTCACGCTCGTCTTCCTCGGTGTCG
Organism: Klugiella xanthotipulae; assembly: GCF_006716695.1. GTDB lineage: Bacteria > Actinomycetota > Actinomycetes > Actinomycetales > Microbacteriaceae > Klugiella > Klugiella xanthotipulae. The sequence goes on along the minus strand of NZ_VFPN01000002.1, from coordinate 738,184 downwards.
CCCGGGTCAACTTTTTTCGGGCCTCCATGCCCCTGCCGCCGGCCCTTGACTCGTATTGGCTCGTGATCCACATCATGGTGGCCGTGGTGGCTGTGGGGTTCCTGACCCTCAGCCTGGGCCTGTCGATCGCGCAGCTGATGCAGGCGCGGCGTGAGCGGATTCTCGGGGCGCAGGGGTTGGCGACGACGGCCGCGGCCTCCGATCTCGGCTCGGGATGGTCGGCCTCCGAGTCAGGCGCTGCTGCTGGCGGCTCCACCGCCACTCTTACTCGGGCCCCGGCTGATGGTTCCGGCACGCCGCCCCGGGCACCGTTTGCTTTCCTGCGGAGCTTCCCCAACGCCGACTCGCTCGAAAATCTGAGCTACCGCATGGTCATCATCGGTTTTGTGTTTTGGACGTTCACGCTCATCGCCGGATCCATCTGGGCTGAGCACGCGTGGGGTCGATACTGGGGCTGGGATACCAAGGAGGTCTGGACCTTCATCATTTGGGTGCTCTATGCCGGGTACATTCACGCCCGTGCGACCCGCGGTTGGCGCGGTTCGCGTTCCGCGTGGCTCTGCATCATCGCCTACTCGACCGTAATTTTTAACTTCACGATTGTGAACCTCTTCTTTAAGGGGTTGCACGCCTACTCTGGCCTGTAGCCGGAGAATGAGTGACGGCCCGCTCTGGACCTCACCGCCGGTGAGGAAGGCTGTTGGGGCGTGTATAATCGAAGTCTTGTCCGTGCTGGCATTAAAAGGGGTAGGGCACATAGACCGCGGCGTGCGGGATGATCCGGGGGGAACATCCCACACGCCGCTTCCCCGTTAACCGGCGGGTCGTTCGGCCAGGACTGTGTAGCAGCGCACGATGCGCTCACGCCACCACAGGGACCGCTCGGGCGTCGCAGCGAAGCGGTCGAGCATCCGCTCGCTGGGGGTCACCCGCGACACGGGGATCTCGCCGCCCACGGGCAGCAGGGGATGCTCGGTCACGTCCCCCGCGAGCAGCGCCGCTGTGCCCAGCCCGGCCGCAAAGTCTTGTGTCGGGAGGCTGGCCGCGAGCAGAGCCCCCATCGACAGTCCCACCGAGGTGTCGAGGGCACTCGACACCACGATAGGCAGCCCCGCTTGCTCGGCGATGCGGAGGGCCGCGCGGATGCCTCCCAGCGGTTGCGCCTTCACCACGAGGATGTCGGCGGCCCTGCGCCGGGCCACGTCGAGTGGGTCGCTCGCCTTGCGCACGCTCTCGTCAGCCGCGATCAGCAGGCCGCTGCCCGCGAGCCGGGCGCGCAACGCCTCCAACCCGGCCACGGTGGCCACGGGCTGTTCGGCGTATTCGAGCCGCAGCGGGGCGAGCCGGGTGAGCGCCGCCTCGGCCTCGGCCACCGACCAGCCACCGTTGGCGTCCACGCGCACATTGCCGTCCTCGCCGAGCGCCCTGCGCACGGCGAGGACGCGCGCGTAGTCGTCATCACGGGTGTGCCCGGCCTCGGCCACCTTCACCTTCACGGTGTGGCAGCCGGGGAAACGCGCCAGCAGCTCGGCAACCCGGTCGGCCGCAATCGCCGGAACGGTTGCGTTCACCGCCACGGTGTCGCGCAGGGGGGCGGGTTGTGGGTGCCAGCCAAAGTTGATCGCGGCGGCCAGCCAGGTGGCGGCCTCGGCATCCGAATACTCGGGGAAGGGCGAGAACTCGCTCCACCCCTCGGGGCCCCGCACGAGGGCCGCCTCGCGGGTGGTGATTCCGCGGAAACGGGTGCGGGTGGGGATGCTCACCACGCGCAGTGCGCGCAGGATGTCGCTCAGCGGGATGTCCATACCTGCCATTCTCCCTCAGGGCGGTTTCTGTGCGGTGCCGGTGACCCCACGCGTCTTCCTGGAGCCGAGTCTCAGTAATGCGTGGCACAATTGAGAGGTTGCTGGCGCGACCAGCCCCCTGAGTTCGTGTATCCGCGCGAGATTTTTGTGAGGAGGACACTTTCGTGTCTTTACCCGATGGTGCCCCGCCCGTCCCCCCGCCCGGCGGTTACCGCGGTGCCACCCGTACCATGTCCTCCTGGCGCAGCGCCGACGAGGCCGCGGCTCGGGAGGCCCGGGACGTCGAGGGCGTCACCGTCACGCCCCGCAAGCGGGAGCGGGTGCGCCCCAACTGGTTGAGCATTGCCGCCCTCTCGGTCTCCGCGCTTTTTGCGGTTGTGCTCGTGTTACTGGCCTTCTTTGGTCAGGGCAGCAGTCAGTTTTACGGCATCAATATGCTGGCCATCCAGATGGTAGTGCTGGGTCTCGCGATTGCGGCGTTTGCTACCAAGCGCGGCCGGGCTCTCGGTGCCGGTGCGCTTGTCCTCGCGCTCCTGGTGAACTCCTTTACGGTGGGCGGTTTCTCGGCGGTCAACGCCGCGGCGACCGGCAACTATGACGAGAAGAAGTCTGCCGACCAGAAATTCTGGGAAGCCTATCCCGGTATTAAGGATGTGGACCCCCAGGTCATCCTGGATCAGCCCAGCCTGGAGGACACCCGGGACAACGTTGACGCCATGATGGCGGAGATCCGTACGGCGCTCACGGATGAGTTTGGTTTTAAGTGGGCCACCCCCGTGCCCGAGTCGCTCACCCCGGCCCGCAACGGCTACGGTGGTGAGGCGATGCTCGTGGATTACAACGCGGAGGAGTGGTACACCACCTCAACCGTCACGAGCATGACCGACAAGAAGCGCGTGATGAGTATCGTTTCGGGTGTTCTGGTGAAGAACGGGATGTGGACACCGAGCGCCATCAATGAGCCGAGCGCGGGTATCGAGGACGACTACCTGACCAAGTTCTTTGGCAGCGCCGACCCGGCAACCCAGGTGGAGTGGTCCTGGTACAGCGCATATCTGGACGGTGAGCCTGGTGATTTCTGGGCTGGTATCATCGACCTCTCGAAAGACACGACGGGAGATTTTGCCGCCAAGCAGGATGCCCTGGTCGCCCAATACGGTACACCACGGGAGGGTATTACGCTTACGTTCAGGGGCAAGGGCCTACTGAGCGATCAGATTCGCGGCTCCTTCATTCAGGCAATGGCCCCGTACGGGGGGGCGTAGATCACCGCGGAGGTTCCCCCGGTGGGGGCCTGCTGCCGGCGGGCTGCACTGGCCGTAGGCTAGGCGTCATGTCTGTCGTATCTGAAATCTTTGACCCCGCACAGTGGGCGGATGCCCCCGGTAGCCAGAATCTTACCGACATCACCTACCACCACGACACGACCGGGCGCATTGCGCGGGTGGCATTCAACCGGCCCGAGGTGCGCAACGCGTTCCGCCCGCACACCGTTGACGAGCTGTACACCGCTCTGGAAGATGCCCGCACCAACCCGCGCATCGGCGTGGTGCTGCTCACCGGTAACGGGCCGAGCCCGAAGGATGGCGGCTGGGCCTTTTGCAGCGGTGGTGACCAACGCATCCGCGGCCGCGACGGTTATAAGTACTCCGATGACCTCACGGCCACGGGTATTGACACGGCCCGCGGCGGTCGCCTGCACATCCTGGAGGTGCAGCGGTTGATCCGGTTTATGCCCAAGGTGGTCATCGCGCTTGTGCCGGGCTGGGCGGCCGGAGGCGGCCACTCGCTCAACGTGGTGTGCGACCTGAGTATCGCGAGCGCGGAGCACGCCAAGTTTAAGCAGACGGATGCCGATGTCGGCTCCTTTGACGCCGGTTACGGCAGTGCCTACTTCGCCCGCCAGATCGGGCAGAAGAATGCCCGCGAGATTTTCTTCCTCGCGCGTGAGTACAGCGCCCAGCGCGCCTACGAGATGGGTGCCGTGAACGCGGTGGTGCCGCACGCCGAACTGGAGAGCACGGGCCTGGAGTGGGCGCGTGAGATCCTGGGCAAATCCCCGACGGCCATCCGGATGTTGAAGTACGCCTTTAACGCGGTGGATGACGGGCTTGTTGGCCAGCAGATTTTTGCGGGGGAGGCCACCCGACTGGCCTACGGCACGGACGAGGCCGTCGAGGGGCGGGACTCGTTCCTGGAGAAGCGAGACCCGGATTGGAGCGCGTTTCCGTACCACTACTAGAGGGGGTGAGGAGCCGGGGAGTCCCGGGTGTTTATCTCCGCTCCGGCTTTACAGTATGGTGATAACGTTTATTTATGTGCGGAGGTCCCCTGTCTCAGGAAATTTCAAGTGAGCCCGACGTTGTCCAGGTTCGCATCCGCAATCTGCGTGAAAACGGCGCGGATCTCGCTGCCCGTCAGAGTTCATTTGGGTGTGTGACGTGTGTGGGCGAAGGCTCAACGTTACCCTTCGACCGGGCATTGAAATCCTTTGCTTCAGTCGCGGAAGAAGTCTTTCGGGTCGCTTCCGAGCGGGGTGTCATCGCCGCCCAAAACGTGGCAGATACGATAAATGATCTGAGTGTGATTGACGAGGAGAACGCCTCAGAGTTGCGTGGTCTCGACCCCGATTTCGCGCTCTAGGTTTCGCCCCAATCTTGCTGTCCCCCTGTTGTGCTGCACTCCCACTGAAAGGAAACCCCTATGGGTCGGTTCGAAGATGAGCTAGCACAGATAGCCATTGCCCCTCGATACGATCTGGGGGAGGCGTGCCGGGTGTCCTCCCGGACACGTGATGCATCGAATCGTGTCTGGGCGAAGGTCGCAGGTGAACCGGGCTGGGCGGGGGTTTCCGCCAACGCTGCTATCGGCCAGTTTCAGTATTTTGCTGGGGTTGATGGGGCTCGCGGAACATCCAGATGCAAGCCGGGAGGAACTCGCGGCAGAGATTCGGGCTGCTGTGAAGAGTGGCGAGCTCCTCGTGATCGGCCCAGACAGGAGCGTTTCTCGTGAACCCGCAGCCTTCACCGTCGAGACGATGGTTCGCGGGACTTCTCCGGATGGTGGGGGCGGCAGGCGCTGTCGTCATCCTGATCAGCGGATGTTCGGTGGCCACCGCAACACCTGCCCCAGAGGACGTGACTCGGGTCACCACTCTCCTGCGGGAATCGGCTGACTCCGCAGCACCTGCCGGTACCCTCTCGCAGGCTACTGACTGGGCCTGGGACGAGGTGTCCTATTTTCCGCCGTACTCGACCGCGGAACGTGTTCGGGCCGAAACCGGATACTCCCACCCGCAGGTCACCGACTCTTTCTTCCTCACGAGGGGGCTTCTCGTTTTTCAACAAGGTGGCGAGACGGTGCGGGCGGTGACCCTCTCTGCCGAGGAATTGTCCGGAGATACCCGCGGCCCTGACACCGTGCCGTATCCAGGGGCGCTCGAGGTGAATGAGCGCGGATGGGTGCAGCTTGCCGATGTCGCACCTCAGGATGGTCGATAGTCGGCAAAGACGGTGATTCCGGGGCAGCCCCGGCGTAGGCTGTTTCCCGTGAGTACCCCGTCGCCCCGCACTCCGCCCGCAGCGTCGGGTATCCCCCTCCACCGCGTCTCCACGGCTGACCCGGCCGTGTTATTCGCCGAACTCCGCGGTGCGCTCGCAGGCATCCACGCTGTCCTGCCATACGCTTCTGGCACGGTCCTGCCGCCGAGCCTGCCCCGAACGGTGCCCGCGGGCACGGCGGTTGTCGTCCACACCTCCGGCTCTACCGGAATCCCCAAGTCTGTCGCGATCAGCGCGGCGGCCCTGCGCGCGAGCGCCACCGCCACCGCGGATGCCCTCGGCGGCCCTGCCCGCTGGGTCACGGCCCTGCCCACCCACCTGATCTCCGGTATCCACACGCTGGTGCGCTCACAGCTCGCCGGTGCCGAGCCGCTGATTCTCCCGCCCGGACCGTTCGACCCAGCCGCGGTCGCCGCTCTGATCCGCACGGCCCCCGATGCTCGGCTCAACGTTTCTCTCGTTCCGGCCCAGTTGCGCGTCATCCTGGACCACGCGGATGCCGTTCCCGCGGACCTTCCCGCCCTCCAGTCGTTCGGTGCCATCCTGGTGGGGGGTCAGGGCGTGCCGCATGTCTGGCGCGAGCGCGCCCACGTGCTGGGCCTGCCGCTGCGTCGCAGCTACGGTTCCACCGAGACGTCCGGTGGTTGTGTTTACGACGGCGTCGGGATTGGCGATACCCGTGTGCGCATCCGTGGCGGCGAGGTGCAGGTTTCTGGCCCCACCCTCGCCGAGGGTTACCTGGGCGACCCGGAGCAGACCGCCCGCCACTTCATCCGCGACGGCGACACCCGCTGGTACCGCACGGGAGATGCCGGTGAATTGATGGGCGGGGTCCTGTCGATTCTGGGTCGTCTCGACAATGTGATCGTGAGTGGTGGGGTCAACGTCTCCCTTGATCGGGTTGAGCAGGTCATCCGTGGGGTGCCCGGGTGCGCGTCGGCGGTTGTCTTGTCGCGACCGAGTGAGCGCTGGGGTACCGTACCCGTGCTCGTTCTTCCTGCTGGGGGGGTGGTGGTTCCCGGCCTCGTTCCCGCGGATGCCGGACGGGCCATGCTCGAAACCGTTCGTGTTGCCGTGGTTGCTGAGCTGGGGCGTGCGGCTGTCCCCGCTGAACTCTGGCGCGTCGATGAGGTTCCTCTTCTTCCGGGCGGTAAACCTGACCGTCAGGCTCTCCGTCGGCTGCTCGGTCTCGGTTCTTCTCATGGGCTTTAGATGAACTCTTTCTTGTGCGGGTGCTCGGTGTCGTTGTGTCGGTTTGCGTTGGGGGTGGGTCTCCTTTAGCGTAAAACATATTGTTGGTCTCGTTAGGGATGATTCGGAGGCCAGCGGATGTGGGGGCATTGTCACGCTGTGACGGCGCCTCGTTCTGTTTCACCGTTGTTTGTTCCCCCTGCACGCAGCGAAAGGGTTCCCTTCATGACAGACACGATCAGTCTTGACCCGGAAGAGGTCGAGGCCACTCTTAACAAGCTTCATATGGCCGCTGATGATCTGAGCGGCACGGGTCTCTCGGTGGCTCGCCCGCCCGAGTTCGGCGAGGTCACCTCGGAAGCCCTTGCGCCGTTTGTATCGAAGCTGAGCTGGGTGGCTGATCTTTTGGCGCATTTTACTCAGTGTGCCCCTGAGTTCATCGCGGTGCGGGCGATAGATGTTCGAGAGACGATGCGTGATTTAGAGGCTCTTGAGGCTGGGTGGTGTCAATTCGTGGTAGCAACAACTGGTTTGGTGAGTAGCTGTTGGAAGATTTCTTTGGGTGTGTAGAACCCGAGCGTTTGTCGGGGTCGGTTGTTTAGCTCGTCAGCGATCGCGTCTAGGTAGGGTTGGTGCGAGGTGATCTCGGTGCCTTTGGGGAGATATTCTCTGATGAGTCCGTTTGAATCGCCCCGGGTTTCGTGGAGGGTCTGAAATTCCGAGAGGATGAGATCTATGCCAGCTTTGAGGAAGTATCCGCAGGAGTTGCGGGAGCGAGCTACGCGGCTCGTGCAGGAGGCGCGAAAGGAAGACCCCGAGCTGTCTGTGAACCAGGCAGTGATCCGGATCGGGCAGCGCGTCGGGGTGAATCCAGACACGTTGCGTGGTTGGGTCAAACAGGCTCAGATCGACGCGGGCGAACGCCTGGGCACGACGACAGACGATGGACAGCGGATCAAGCAGCTCGAGGCGGAAGTGCGTGAGCTGAAGCGGGCGAACGAGATCTTGCTCGCTGCGTCGAGTTTCTTCGCGCGGGAGCTCGACCCGCGACTGCCGTGGTAGTTCAGTTCATCGATGACCATCGTGACCAGCACGGGGCCGAGCCGATCTGCCGCGTGCTCTCCGAGCACGGGGTGAAGATCGCTCCGTCCGGTTACTACGCTTTCAAGAAGCGGCCAGCCTCGGCCAGAGCGGTCTCCGATGCCGAGTTGGTGGTCCAGATCGAGCGGGTGTTCTGGGACGGCAAATTCGGTCGCGGGATCAGCGGCGCGCGCAAAGTTTGGCGGCTGCTACGCCGTGAGGGCATCACTGTCGCCCGTTGCACGGTCGAGTGCCTCATGCGTCAGCAGGGGCTGCGCGGCATTCGCAGGGGCCGGTAGTTCATCATTACCCGTCCCGATGACTCTTCGCCGCGGGCAGAGGATCACGTCAAGCGCGAGTTTCACGCTGATCGGCCGAACGAACTCTGGGTGGTCGACTTTACATATGTGCCGACGTGGTCGGGGATGGCGTTCACCGCGTTCGTCACCGACGTGTTCTCCCGTCGCATCGTCGGCTGGCGGACAATGTCGAAGATGTCGACCGATCTGCCGCTGGACGCGCTCGAGATGGCGCTGTGGGTTCGGGACCAGGCTGGCGAGGACGTCACGGGAGTCATTCAACACTCGGACGCTGGCTCTCAATACACGGCTCTGCGCTACACCGAGCGGCTCGCTGAAGTTGGTGCGATCGCGTCGATCGGAACCGTCGGCGACAGCTACGACAATGCCCTCGCCGAGAGCGTCGTCGGCCTCTACAAGACCGAGTGCGTGAAAATCGACGGCCCGTTCCGCAGCGCCGACGACCTCGAACTCGCTACCTTGTCCTGGGTGCACTGGTTCAACGAGAACCGGCTGCATTCCTCGATCGGATACCTCACACCCATCGAGAAAGAGAACGCGTACTACCGTGAGATGAACTCCCAGCGCCAGCCGGCGCCGGGAGAACTCGCCCTCCACTAAACCCGGGGCGATTCAGTTCGTGTTCTCGTTACTCGGGCGTTCCCAGGGTGACCGGGGATGCGCGAAGTACACGGGGAGTTCGGTCGCGAGTGTGAGTTGCGCGTGGCGGGCCATCTCGGTTCCTTGGTCCCAGGTCAGCGAGCCCCGTAAATGCTTCGGGAGATCACTCACCCGGTCGATGAGGACGTCAGCGACTCCGTCAGCGTTCTTTCCCTCGGGAAGCCCGAGGATGATGACGTATCGGGAGTGACGCTCCACTAACGTGACGGCTGCGGTTGAACCGTGTGCTCCGATAATGAGGTCTCCTTCCCACGCGCCGGGCACCCGCCGGTCAGAAGCCGCCTCGGGCCGGTCATCTATGGATACCATCCCGATAATGCGCCCTCCGGTGCGTTCACCGGGCGGAACCCGCCGCTTCCGCCTCGTCTGTTTCGATCGCAGGAGGATGCCCTCTCTGGCGAGCTCGCCTTTCGGATGAGCATAAATCCAGCGGTAGATCGCTTCGTGAGACACCGTTAGTCCCTCAGCGGTGGGTGAGTTTTCCATGAGTCCCACACAACCGTTCCTGACCTCCACACGCAACCTCCCCGCGATCTGACGCGGCGTCCTGGACGCCCAAAGATCAGCCCGCACCCGGGCCCGTAATGCTGGTACCGCGTCAATACGATGCTGTTGCGGACGGGAACGCCGACGCTGCGCCCGCACATCCGCGCTCACGGGGGCGATACCGGCCGCTTTCCAACGAGTTCCGGGAACGCTCACGCCAAACCACGGACCGGTCACGACCGATCAACTCACCAATCTCACGATCACTCAACCCACGCTTGAGCCCAACCGCGTTCTCTGCCCTGTCCTGAAACGTTAACTGCCGTCGCGGAAACATCAGCAACACCCCTCCCTGTTGCTACCACGCTATGACACCACCGAGAGGTAAGCGCTGTGGGCGTTTTTGAAGATGAATTACGACGAGTCGGGTACGGTCCTCGCTGTGAACTAGCTGAGTTTCGCAGACTGAAGGTTGTAGTTGAATCATCTGGTGAGACCATACGAAAACTTGCTTTTCGACCCGGGTGGGATGGTAAATCGGCCGATTCTGCCGCAGAGGCTTTTTATCAGGACTCTAAGAATTTCCTGAAGAACAACGACGTTATTGGGTCTGTTATGAAGGCGATGATGAGTATGAACAGAGCCATGGATGATGCTGCAAACGCTTACGAGGCGCTTCCTGATGCGGAGATTAGTTCGGCAGCACAGGCAGCTATTATTGCCGGCGGTTCAGCTGTTTTGCCGTTTTTTGGCACAATCGCAAGTGTGGCTGGTCTGGAACTTGCACAGAGGGCAATGTCCCAGGCGCGTGAAGATGCTGCCGAAAAAGCCTTGAAAACGCTTCGATATGCCGCCAGAGGCTACTCAAAAGACCTGGAGGCGAGGGGCGGCGATATCTGGATTCCTCCCGTTGGGGCGAGTTCGCTACCAGATCCGGTGAAGGATGAGCGAGACGATGACACCTGGACGGATGGTTTCGTGACGGATGGTGGTGATTGGGCAGATCAGGTTGTGCCGGGTGATGACGGTGGTGTTGTTGTGCCGGGTGACGGTCGCGGTGGTGTTGAGCCGGTCGTTCCGGTTGAGCCGTATCCGGGTGGGCCGATTTTTCCGGCTCCTCCACGTGGGCCGATTTTTCGGCATCTTCCGGTTGAGCCGGGTGAGCCGTATCCGGTTGTTCCGGCTGTTCCGGTTCCTATTGGTGAAGTTGAGGTACCGATTGGGGTGGGTCATGTTCCGGGTGTGGGTCCGGTTGCGGATGATGGGGGGAGTGGCGTGACCGCTGGTGCTGGTGGTGTTGTGGGTGCTGGGTTGGCGGCGGGTGCTGCGCGGGTCGGTGCTGGAGGTGTGGGTTCTGCGGTGGCCGGTGGTGCGGGTGTGTCGGGTGCAGCCGGTGGTGCTGCCGGTGCTGGTGGTGCCGGTGCTGGTGGTTCTGGCTCGGGTGCGGCGGGTGCGCGTGGTGGTATGGGTGTAATGGGTGGCGGTGGCGGTGGTGCTGGTGCGGGTGCTGGCGGTTCTGAGCGGAAGAAGACGACGCGTGGTTTGATTGCGCCGAGGGTGCCGGAGGAGGAGGGGCCGGTGGCGCGTTCTGCGTTGTTGGGTGTGGGGTCGCGGGATCCGGAGAGTCCGTTGTTTGCGCAGTGGCAGGAGGCGATGCGGAAGGGTCGGGAGGAGGCTGAGGTGGAGGCGCGGAAGAAGCCCCGCGGCCTCTGGGGCTAACACGCACAATGCCCCGTCCCGCCCGTTACGTTTCTGCGTCGGCAGCCTAGAATGAACTCAGCGATTTTGCGCGCGAACGGGTGGAGGTTACCGCCCGCCTCACATCACAACATTTTGGGAGAAACACCGTGGCAGCCAAGGCACAGCGTCTCGACCCGGCACGAGCCATCGAGAAACGGCAGAGAGACGAGCGGGCGGCGAAGCGCGCAGCGGGCGGGGCGGGTAAAAGCCCGGCCGCATCGGGTACCCCCGCGAAGAGATCCTCCGGTGCCGGACGATCCGGTAACCCCGCCAAAAAAGACCGGGTTCGGGTCACTCCGGCCACCTTCGGTGACTGGATGTCTGGCCTGCGTGTCCGCACCCTCCCGCTCGCGATTGCCCCCGTTATCCTGGGTGCTGGGATCGCCCAGATGCTGCGTGAGTTTGACCTCACGCTCAGCATCCTTGCCCTCATCGTTGCCCTCGCGCTACAGGTCGGCGTCAACTTTGCGAACGACTACTCAGACGGCATCCGTGGTACCGACGAGTTTCGCGTCGGCCCGCAACGCCTGACCGCCTCGGGGAAGGCCCGCCCCCGCACGGTGCTGATTGTGGCGCTGTCCTGGTTTGGGGTCGCCGCGGTTGCGGGCCTCGTCATCGTTATTCTCAGCGAGCGCTGGTGGCTGCTCGCCGTTGGCGTGGTTGCCCTGCTGGCCGCCTGGTTCTACACGGGTGGTAAGAAGCCGTACGGATACGCGGGCCTGGGCGAGCTCATGGTCTTTATTTTCTTTGGCCTGGTCGCCACCGTCGGCACGGTTTACATTCAGTCGGATGTCATCCCTCAGGAGGCCTGGCTCGCCGGTGCCGCCATCGGCTTCCTCGCCGTCGCGACCCTGCTTGCCAACAATATCCGGGATATCCCCACCGATCGTTTGGCCGGTAAACACACCCTGTCGGTGCGCATTGGTGACCTGGCCTCGCGCGTTCTGTACTGCATCTTTATGCTGCTGCCGTTTGTGTGTGCGATTGTCTTTGCGCTCTTCTACCCGATTACGGTGTTTGTTTTCTTCGTGTTGCTTGCGGCTCTGCCCGCCTGTGCCATCATGCTGTTGGCGAAGACACCGCAGGAGCTTATCTTGGTGCTCAAGCTCACCACGCTGACGGCGCTGCTCTACGCGATCGCGCAGGGCGCAGCGATCGCCTTCTAACCGGCCGGGACGAAACGGGGTGAAATAAAGTACGGCGTACGAACTAGCTAAGCTAGCCGTATGGCTCGTGAAACTTCGGCAGTCGATCACACCGACCGCACCCTCGTCCTCCTGTGGCGTCATGTTCTCGGCGACCCGCAGGGAACCAGAGGGCCCAAGCAGAAGACCACCGTGGATGCCGTGGTAACCGCGGCGATTGAGCTGGCGGATGCCGACGGCATCGACACCTTCTCCATGCGTCGCGTCGCCGACCGTCTCGGCTTGGGGGCTATGTCCGTCTACACCTACGTGCCCGGTCGCGCCGAGCTGATTGGCCTCATGGTTGATCAGGTTGCCGGTGAGTCGCCCCTCCCGCCACACGAGGGTGACCTGCGTGCCCGCATCACGGCCGTCGCGATGCAGCTCTGGGAGGAATACCGACGCCACCCCTGGCTCCTCCGCGTGGACACGACCCGCTCCTGGCTCGGCCCCCACATCTCCGACCGCTACGAGTGGCAGCTGGCCTCTGTGGATGGCGTTGGCCTGAACGATGTCGAGATGGACCGGGTTGTCACCATGATCACGGGTTTCGTGGCTGGCGCTGCGCGCAGTACCGAGGACGCTGAAACGGTCGATGAGGAGTCTGGGATGGATGACGCGGGGTGGTGGGAGATCAACACCCCCGTGCTTCAGCGCGTGATGGACGGTTCACGCTACCCGATTTCTGGGCGTGTGGGTGCGGCCGCCGGAGACGCCTACGACGAGGAGAGCGACCCGCCCGCCTCGTTTGCGTTTGGCCTGGCGCGCCTCATCGACGGTATTGAGGTCTTCATTCGGGCGCAGGCGGCCTAGGCCTTCTGCCGCGAACGGTAGAGCGGATATGTCGGGCGCTTAGCGCTCGTCTGCCGGGTCCGTCGAAGAGTCGCGCGCGGCGGCCGAACGCAGGGCCGCGGAGCCGACTTCTTCATCGTCAGAGATCGTGATGCGTTCAACGCCCGTGGCGTCCAGGATGTCGTCCTCGGCGATATCGTCTTCGGTGCGATCCCGGTTGCGCCACTCGTAAATGCTTGCCGAGGCATCCTCGCGCACCCGGCGCAGGAAAATAACGGAGAGTGCCGTCGCAATAATCGTGGCCACGATAGCCGCGACCCAGAGCTGGAAGCCCACAACATAGTTGAGTACGAGCAGCGGCACAACAAAAAACGCTAAACGGGCAAACGTGTACAGGACCCAGGTTTTTCGCGAATTCACCGTCCCAGTGTAACTCGCCCCCGCTCACATCCGGGCCGGGTAGCATAGTGGGATGATCCGGCTGTTATTCGTGGGTGCTGTGGTGGGCGTTATTTTTACGCTCTACGCGCTGGTTGATGCCGCAATGTCCGATCCCAAACGTGCCCGGGGTGTGAATAAATCCATCTGGGTGGTGGTGATTGCCGTGCTCCCCGTCGTGGGCGGTATCCTCTGGTTTACGATGGGCCGGGGGCAGATCCACAGCGCTCGTCCGCTGGCCCCGGATGACGACCCCGCTTTTACGCGTACGACCGTCCGGGATGCAGAACTTGACAAGCGCATCCAGGATATCGAGCGAGAGCTCGCCGAGCTTGACTCGGAGGTGTACCCGGGTGATCGTCCGCACGGCGACGCCCCCACCGTCGGCGATGCGCAGGGCACCCCCGACGAGACCGACCGCGGCGATCTTCCCCAGAGTGAGACGGGAACCGACCCCGAGCCGGGTCGCCCCGGGGGGCCGCGCACGTCGAATGACTGAGGCTCCTTCCACCGCAGCCGCTGCCGCGCTCTGCGTCTCCCTGATCGTTGAGGGGGTACAGGATGTTGTCCTGTGCCCCGGATCCCGCTCCCAGGCGCTCGCCCTCGTGGTCGCCGAGATGGAGAGGCGTGGCCTGCTGCGCCTGCACGTGCGAGTGGATGAACGCTCCGCCGGGTTCTGTGCCCTCGGCCTCGCCCGTGAGTCGGATCGCCCCGTTGTTGTCATCACCACGAGTGGCACCGCCGTGGCTAATCTGCACCCGGCCGTGCTGGAGGCGCACCACTCGCTGGTGCCCCTCATCCTGTTGACGGCCGATCGACCGCCAGAGCTGCGCGGCATCCGCAGTAACCAGACCACCGAGCAGGCCCACCTTTTTGGTGCGGCCACGCGTCTGAGCGTTGACGTTCCGGCCCCCACGGGGCTCCCCGGTGAGTGCCTCCGCGCCCAGGAGCTTGCGGCCAGGGCTGTGGCGGTCGCCGCGGGAACGGTCACCCGTAATGCCGGACCGGTCCAGTTGAATCTCGCCTTTACCGAGCCCCTCTCGGGCGATCTGCCCGATCTGGACCCGCTGCTGGCCAGCTTCCGGGAGGACCGCCACCACGCGGCCACGGATCCCGCGCCCGCGGGCGACCCCGCCGATCCGCGCACCGATTCCTGGACTCTCGACTTGCGCGAGGGTGCGGTGGTGGTCGCGGGCACGGGGGCTGGCCCGGACGCCGAGCGATTTGCCCACGCGGCTGGCTTGCCGTTGTTGGCCGAGGTGGCCAGTGGTGCCCACTTCGGCCGCGAACTCATCGTGAACTACCGCGAGTTGCTGACCGACCCCGGGTGCGGCGGGCGGGTGCGGCGAGTAATTGTTTTTGGGCATCCAACCCTGAGCCGCGAGATTCCGGCGCTGATCGTGGGGGCCGACGTGGAGACCACGGTGGTCGCCCCCGTGGGTGCCGAACTCTACAACCCCGGCCACCGGGTGACCCGCTTTACTCGGGCTATTCGGGTTGACGCCCCGGAGCCGGGGGGGGTGCTCGACCGCTCGTGGCTGGGTGGGTGGGTGGTGCGTGACCGGGAGTTGCTCGCCGAGCACACAACCGCCCACGTGTCCGATCTGGCGGCCGCGCGCGAGACCGGTTACCGGGAACGCTCCGACTATGCCAAGGCCGAGGTCGCCGCCCTGCGCGAGCCTGTTACCCGCGGCATGGTGGGCGAGTCGGTGTGGCGCGCCACCTGGCCGCACGATCGCCTGGTGCTGGGGGCTTCCCGCCTGATCCGCGCGCTGGACGGGTTGGCGCCCGGCCGTAACATCCGCGTCTACGCCAACCGGGGCCTGGCCGGTATTGACGGCACTCTCGCCACCGCGATGGGTATTGCCCAGGCCAGCCAGGCGGATGACCAACCCGGCGTTACCCGGGTTCTCCTGGGCGACCTGGCCTTTCTACACGATGTGGGTTCGCTGCTGCTCACGCCCGGTGAGACGCGCCCGCGCATCCAAATCTTCGTGGGTAATGACGGCGGCGGCACGATCTTTGACGACCTGGAGGTGGCCGGTTCGGCGGAGGCGCGACTCTTCGACCGCGTCATGTTCACCCCCCACTCCGCCGCTATCGAGTCTCTCGCGGCGGCCTACGGCTGGGCCTATAGCCGCGCGGCGACCCGTGGTGAACTCGACCGGCTCCTCACGGTTCCGGTGACGGGGCCCAGCATTGTCGAGGTTCCGCTCGCCCGGTAGCGGGGGCAATCACGCCGGGTACACGCTTCCTCCCGCCGCGTTAGCGAAACGTTATCAGGTGGAGAATAAACACGGATTTGTGGGTTTCTTATGTCCCATCTGCATTTTTGATGCTGCCAGCTGCGGAGAATCGGTGCTGGCGTCGTTATTGAGGGTGGGCTGGGTGGTACCCAAAAGACTTAAGCCATACGCTGAGCGGGTGCCATCCGTTTAGCGTGGCCGTCGATATCGTACCGGTTGGGGGTGCGGTGGCTGTCGGTCCTAAAAGTTTCCGCTAAACGGCTCTATCTGGGGAAATAGACCTGTCGCACCCGGCATCTCCGTGTGGAATACGCACGCTCTTATCGAAAAATCAACCGAAAGTTGCGCGTGAAAAACTACTTGCTGTGAGCGTTGCCGCTGCACTGGCGGCTGGCGGACTGGTGACATCCAGCCCGCAGTCGGCCTCGGCCGCCACCGACGACAATGTCGCCGTCTTTACCGATAAGTATCTGGAAACGTGCGTGCGGGATGCCCTGGGCGTTCCGTGGGAGCAGACCGTCAACATCACCGGTCTGGCCCGGATGAAAACTCTCAACTGTGACGGGTTGGCGATTCAGAGCACCGCGGATTTCCACTACTTCACCAACCTGACCTCGCTCAGCCTGAACAAGACGTATGTGACCGATCTGACGGGTCTGGCCGACCTACAGAAGCTCACCACGCTGAGCCTCAATGACACCTACCTGAGCGACCTCACCGGGCTGGAAGAGCTCTCCAACCTCGCCGACCTGAGCATCAACAACGCGAAGGTTTCCGACCTGACCCCACTGTCTGGGCTGCGTAAGCTGGCCGACCTCTCGCTGCGTCACAACCAGATTTCGGATCTGACGCCGCTGGCGACCCCCGGCATTCTGTATCACGTTGACCTCGCCGAGAACCAGATTTCGGATCTGACGCCACTGAAGGATCTGGTGGGAATCTCCTGGCTGTACCTGTGGCGTAACCAGATTTCGGATGTCTCCCCGCTGGCCAACTACATCCAGTTGGAGCGCCTGTGGATGGAGGGGCAGACGGTCACCCTTGACAACGTTGCGGTGGGTGCCGTGCAATCGAGCCCCATCGTCAACTGGGCCGGTACCACGCTGCTGCCCGTCGCGAACGACACGGTTACCCTCGACCCGGCAACCTCGTCGTGGTCCTACACCGCACCCGGGAAAAACTCGCTCTCGTGGCGTGGCCCGATGGGCACCGAGACCCCCGTGGAGACCTACTTCTCGGGCACTGTCTCGCAATCTTCTGGCCGCACCAACCTCATGCTGGGTAACCCCGTGTTGCGGGGGTGCGTAGCTGATCGCCTGGGTCTTGCTGAGGACGCGCCCCTCGTGGAGGCGGATGTCCTGCGGATCACCGTCCTGGACTGCTCCTCGAGGGGTCTTGATTCCCTGGAGGGGATCGACACGCTTGCCAATGTGCGGGTCTTCTACGCCAATAGCAACAACATCAGCGAGGTGACGCCCCTACAGGGGCTTACTCAACTGGTTGATCTCCGCCTTGCGGGCAATAAAATCGCAGACTTGTCGCCGCTGGCCGGTGTCCTTCCGTCCGGTTCGTTCTGGGCTGAGGGCCAGACAATTCGGATGCCGGCAACCAGTGTCGGTGTCGAGCAGAGCCTCGCCCTGGCGAACGCAGACGGGTCCGCTCCGGCGCTCGCCTCGAATACCGCCGTTGTGGCCGAGTCGGGTACTTCCTGGACCCTGGGAACAGTTGGCGAGCACACGCTGACCTGGCGGGCACCGCTCGGTGGCACCCTAACCGGTCAGTTCTTCTCGGGAACGGTCAGTCAGTATGCGGATGAGACGGATTCGGTTCAGGTCTCCATCGCGGATGCTCGCCTTCGTGCGGCGGCCAACTCCGTACTGGGCCAGGCGGCTGATTCGGCGATCTCCGAGAGCCAGGCCCGACTGGTGACCAAGTTGCACCTCGCCAACTTAGGTATTGCCGATCTGCGCGGCGTGGAGGCGTTCACGAATCTCACCACGCTCAACCTGTCCGGTAACTCACTCAGTGATATCTCGCCGCTCTCGGAGCTGACACATCTCCGGGTGCTGCAACTCCAGCAGAACGCTCTGAGCGATATCTCGCCGCTGGCCGGGCTCACCCAGCTGGAGTGGTTGTACCTGTATTCGAACCGGATTGCAGATATCTCGCCGCTCTCGGGGCTGACCTCGATCACCCGTTTGTGGGCGGAGGGACAGGCGGTGACCCTGCCGCGCATCGTGGCCGGGGAGACGCAGACCGGTCCGCTCGTGAACGCCGACGGCAGCGCGATTGCCGTGACCTCTGCCACGGCCGAGGTTGGTGCGACCGGGAGCGAGTGGATTCTGCCCGTGGTCGGTGTGCACACCCTCAGCTGGCGTGTGCTGATTGCCTCGGGCACCCTCCCGGTGGAGCAGTACTTCTCCGGCACCATTGTGCAGGATGCAAGTGCAGCCCGTGAGGTGCCCGTGGTCACCCCTCCGGTGACCGAGCCGACACCCGAGGCAACTGAGCCGACGGACTCCGACACCATTGGGTAGCCTTTCGGTTTCACACCGGGATGAGGGTGGGCTGGTACGCCACTCCACCCTCATCCCGCGGTGCGCCTCTGGTCGCTCCGATCAGTTTAGAGAAACCTTGATGTCGGAAGGTTTCTCCCATACACTTATAAATACCGTTTTATTCGTTTTTAATTGACGCACGGTTCATCTTCCCCATCCCCATCCCACACCCGGTAGGTATCTCACGGTATCCCGGCGCAATCCCCTCGCCTGGGCCGTCGGAGTTCCCTCATGCGCTCCCGATAGCCCTCCACGATTCACCGGTGTTCACCCACCGGGAGACAACCCACCCCAACTATTTAAGAAAGGTAACTGTGAAAAAACTACTCACACTACTGACCGTCTCGGCACTTGCTGCCGGGTCGGTTCTGCTGGCCCAGCCGGCATCGGCGGTAATCGTAACCCCGGTTGCATTTGCCGACGCCAAGCTGGCGTCCTGCGTGACATCGAGCCTCGGCCTGGCTCCAGACGCCATCGTCACGGTGGCGGAGGCGGCGACGATCACGTCGCTGAACTGTGACTCCCAGGGCATCGTGAGCCTGGGCGGAATCGAGAGCCTTACGGGCATCGTCAATCTCTCCCTGGCCAGCAACGCAATTGTTGATGTCACCCCGCTCGCCGGGTTGACGACGCTATCCACGCTGCAGCTGCAGGAGAACAAGATCAGCGATGTTGCGCCCCTCAGCGCGCTGCCCAGGCTGAAGTGGCTCTACCTGTGGACCAACCAGATCGCCGATCTGTCATCCCTGACGAACTCGCTGGAGCGCCTCTGGATTGAGGGCCAGGTTGTCACCCTGCCCGCTATCCAGCCCGGTGTTGTTCAGGCCAACCCCGTGAAGAACTTCCGCGGCCAGATGGTCACCCCGGTTTCGAGCACGGCTGTGGTCAACGCCACCACGAACACCTGGACGTTTAGCGCGTTTGGTGACCAGACGCTTCAGTGGCGTGCGCCGCTGGACGCGACACCCGTGAGTGGATACTTCTCGGGCACGTTGAAGCAGACGGTGGAGGGCACGCCCGTCGTCTTCGCGAGCGACTACCTTCGGAGCTGTGTGAACCGTGCCATCGGTCGCGGTGGGGACCAGCAGGCTCCCGTGAGCGCCGTTCAGGCGGCCAGCGTGACCTCGCTCGACTGCACCAACGCGGGCATCAACAACCTGGGTGGCGCGGAGTCGCTGGTCAACCTGACCTCCTTCTCGCTGGGCCAGAACACCATCTCCGACCTCACGCCGCTGGCCGGTCTGACCAAGCTCACGCAGTTGCAGTTGCAGCAGAACAAGGTGAGCAATCTCACGCCGCTGGCCGGTCTGACCGAGCTGAACTGGCTCTACCTGTGGACCAACCAGGTCACCGACCTCTCGGCCCTGAAGAACCTGTCGCTGGAGCGTCTGTGGATTGAGGGTCAGACCGCTGCCCTGCCGACGCTCGCCGTCGGCGAGGCACAGGCCAACCCCCTGAAGGATGCTGACGGTGTTGCTGTCCAGCCCGCGTCGAGCACCGCAACGATCGATGCCGCCGCGAATACCTGGAGCTTTGACGAGGTGGCCCCCAACAACACACTCACCTGGCGGGCCCCCGTGCGGGCGCTTGAGACGGTAGGCGACTACTTCTCGGGAACCATCAACCAGGCCTCCGAGGGATCGGGCGTTGTGATTGAGGACCAGGCTCTGCGCACCTGCATCAATTCCGTGCTGAAGCAGGACGCCAACGCGGTTATCACCAAGACACAGGCCCGTTCGGTGACCCTTCTTGACTGCTCCGGCGCGGGTGTGACCACCCTCTCTGGGCTGCAAGATTTCACCAAGCTCACCTCGCTGAACCTGGCCAACAACCAGGTGAGCGATCTGTCGCCGCTGAAGAACCTGACCGCGCTGACCGAGCTGAGCCTGGCGCACACGGCGATCACCAGTCTGAGCGATCTGGCCGGTCTGTCACACCTGAAGACCCTGGAAATCCAGCAGAACCAGGTGAGCGACCTGTCGCCGCTGGCCGGCCTGAGCAAGCTCAGCTGGCTCTACGCCTGGACCAACAACATCGCCGATGTGTCACCGCTGAAGAGCCTGACCCTCGACCGGCTCTGGATTGAAGGCCAGACCGTTACTCTCGGCGACCTCGCCGTCGGTGCGGTGCAGAACAACCCGCTGTTCAACCTCGACGGTAAGTTTGTGGTTTCCACATCCAGCACCGCCACTGTTGACGCCGCAACGGGTGGCTGGACCTTCGCTGCTGCCGGTAACAACACGCTCACCTGGCGTGTTGCGCTTAACCCCGGTTCGGCGTTCCTCAGCTACTTCTCCGGTACCGTCGTGCAGACGTCAGTCGATGCTGCGCCCGAGCCCACCGAGGAGCCCACGGTCGAGCCCACGGTCGAGCCCGAGCCCACCGAGGAGCCCACGGTCGAGCCCACGGTCGAGCCCGAACCCACCGAGGAGCCCACCGACCCCGTAGTTCCCACCGAGTCCACCGACTCGACGGATTCTGCGACCTCGGACGAGTCCGCGAAATAGCGTGACCGTGTGTCCGGCCCGCCACCCGGCGTGCCGGACACGCAGCCACACCGCTTAACCTGCGCACCCCCGGTGGCACCTCACCTGCCACCGGGGGTGCGTTGGTTAATTAACGGGGGTGCTCCGTTACCCGAGGGCGTCGATAATGGGGCGAAACTTGATGTCGGTCTCAGCCAGCTCGGCATCCGGGTCGCTGCCCGCGACAATCCCGCAGCCCGCCCACGCGGTCACGGTGTTGTTGGGGGTGATCTGGGCGCAGCGCAGCGCGACCGCCCACTGGCCGTCACCCGTCGCATTGAGCCAACCAACCGCGCCGGCGTAACGCCCGCGGTCGCCGGGCTCACACTCTGCAATCAGGCGGAGGGCATCCGGCGTGGGCGTGCCCGCCACAGCGGCCGTGGGGTGCAGGGCGGCGACCAGGTCGAGCGAGGTGGCCGAACCGCTCAGGGTGGCGCGGACATCCGTGGCCAGGTGCCAGAGGTTGGGCAGCTTAAGGGCGAACGGTTGTTCGCTCCACTCCAGGTCGGAGACAAAGGGGGCGAGGGTCTCGCGGACACTTCGTATCGCAAACTCGTGCTCGCCCAGGTTCTTATCGCTCGTGGCGAGCGCAATCGAGGCGATCTCGTCTCGTTCACCGTCGCTGCCGCGCGAGATAGTGCCGGCGAGGACGCGGGCGTTGGCGACACCGTTCTCGGAGCGGATGAGGGTCTCGGGGCTGGCCCCAAAGAGGCCGTCAACCGCGAAGGTCCAGCAGCTGGGGTAGCCGAGCGAGAGGTCAACCAGGGGGCGGCGGAGGTCGGCCCCCACCGGAACGCGGCCCACGAGGTCGCGCGCGAGCACCACCTTGCTCAGCTCACCGGTCTGGATACGGGCGGTTGCGTCGGCCACAGCCGAACGGAAGGCATCCGGGGACATCTGCCCGGCGCGCAGGCTGAGACGGTACTCGCTGCCGAGTGCGCTGGCCGTGGGGAGGGGATCAAACTCGGTGTCGTCAGCCGTGCGGATGCGGGTGACCCAGGCGGCTCCGTCCGAACGGCCGATGATGGTGCGGGGTACGCGCAGCACGCTCGTGGTGGCGGAGGCGTCCGCAAAGGTGAATGTGCCTAGCGCGATGAGGCCCGTTCCGGTGGCCCGGACCTCGTCGGTCACGTGGGCTGCCGCGGCGATACGGCGCCAGGTCTCCGCGGCATCCCGGAAGCGGGTGGGGCCGGAGAACTCCAGGCGCAGGGCGGTGCCGTTGCCCGCGATGCCGTTGCCCTCGCGCATCCACAGCTGGGGGTCGCTGGGGTCGAGGTGAGAAATGAGGTTGAGGGGGACGCTCAACGCAGTTGTGTGTACCCGCAACTGCGACGTGGGATGTCCGGAAGAAGTCACCAGATAACTGTACTCCGTGACGCAGGGAGGCATTCAGGGTTCATTCAGGGTTCCAGCGGCGCGGCGGCGCGGTGGGGCCCGCTGCCCTGTGTATTCGCCCCGCGCTCAGGCCCGCAGCCGGTCGCGGCCCGGGGCGGGCGCTAACATAGGGAGTGTGATTCGCCCAGACAGTACTAAGGATTCGGGACTGGTATCCCGCATGTTCGATGAGGTGTCCCCTCGGTATGACCTCACCAACGACATCCTCTCTCTCGGTAACTCCCGGCTGTGGCGGGTCACCACCACCCGCGCGGTGCAGCCGCGCAAGGGAATGCGCATCCTCGATATCGCCGCCGGTACGGGCACATCGAGCGCCGCTTTTGCGCGCAGCGGGGCCCAGGTGGTGGCGGCGGATTTCTCGCCCGGGATGCTCGCGGTGGGTCGCCGACGCAACGCGCGCGTGCCCAATATCGAGTTTGTTGAGGCGGATGCCACGCAGCTGCCCTTCGACGACGACAGCTTTGACGCAACCACGATCTCATTTGGTCTGCGCAATGTGGACCGGCCGCAGGTCGCCCTCGCCGAGATGTACCGGGTCACCAAGCCGGGTGGACGCGTGGTGATCTGCGAGTTTTCGCGGCCGCCCCTCGCGATTGTCCGCGAACCCTACTACGCCTACACCAAGCATGTGCTGCCCCGGGTGGCCGGTTTCATCAACGGTGCGGGTGAGGCCTACGACTACCTGAACGATTCCATCCGGGAGTGGCCGGACCAGCTGACGCTCGCGGGCTGGCTGCGCGATGCCGGGTTCAACGCGGTGGAGTACCGCAACCTCACGGGTGGTCTTGTTGCCCTGCACCGGGGGTTTGTGTCGGCTGACGCGCACACAACGTCCGCCGGCGCGAGAGTAGATGAGTAACGTGGATCAGGTGCCAGCACTCGATAGCTCCGACCGGGAGCCCGCGGGAAGCCTTCCCACCCTCTCGGCGGAGGAGCAGGAGCTCTCCGACCGTGTGGACCGGCAGCTCGATACGATCGAGCGGATGCTGAGCGAGGATGTCGCCTTCGCCTCACCCGTCGTGGATGCCATGGCCCGCTACCTGCTGGAGGCTGGCGGCAAGCGGGTGCGGCCCCGGCTCACCCTTCTCACGGCCGAACTGGGTACCGGCCCCAACGACAATGTGCTGGCCGCGGCCCGTGCAATCGAATTGACCCACCTGGCCTCGCTCTACCACGATGACGTGATGGATGAGGCCGATATGCGCCGCGGGGTGGCCGCCGCCCACACGACGTGGTCAAATAGCGTGGCGATTCTTGCCGGCGATCTGCTTTTTGCCCGCGCCAGTAAGATCATCTCGGCTCTAGGCGAGCGCGCCATTCGCCTCCAGGCCGACACCTTTGAGCGGCTGTGCCTCGGTCAGCTGCACGAGACCGTCGGCCCTGTTGACGGTGAGGACCCGATCGAGCACTACCTCCGGGTGCTGGCCGATAAGACCGGCTCGCTCATCTCGACCGCGGCCCAGATGGGTGTGGTGTTTTCGGACGCCCCGAGCGCCTACGAACAGCCGGTTGTGGATTTTGGCGACCGGCTCGGTGTGGCCTTCCAACTGATTGACGATGTCATCGACCTGTTACCCGGCGAGGAGACCGGCAAGGTGGCGGGCACCGACCTACGCGCTGGCGTGGTCACCCTGCCCCTGCTGCTGCTGCGCCAGAGCGCGTCCACCACTCCCGCGGATGCCGACCTGCTAGCCCGTATTGAGGAGGCCGTTCTGCTGGCTGATGAGGGTGACGATGCGGGCGTTGACGACCTGGTGGTCGAGTTGCGTGAGCATCCCGTGACCGCCGAAACTGAGCGGGTGGCTCGGGAGTGGGCTGACGGTGCCGTGTCGGCGCTTGACCCCCTCCCGGACGGCCAGATCCGGGCCTCCCTGGTTCGACTGGCCGACGCGGTTATTAATCGCACCCGCTAGCCCTCGAACCCCGTACATCCCCCGAGATGCACGCCCCGCGTGGGCGGGCCCACACCACGAGTAAAAGGAAAATATGACACAGCTCAGGCTTGCCATTGTTGGAGCCGGACCGGCCGGAATCTACGCTGCCGACCTTCTCGTGAAGGCGGAGCGTCACTTTGACGTGTCGATCGACCTCTTCGATCACCTGCCCGCACCCTACGGGCTTGTACGTTACGGAGTCTCTCCCGACCATCCCCGAATCAAGGGCATCATTAACGCGCTGCGCGAGGTACTTGATGGTGGGGATATCCGCTACTTCGGTAACGTGCGCTACGGCACCGACATCACGCTGGAAGATCTCAAGAAGCACTACAACGCGGTGATCTTCGCGACGGGTGCGATCCGGGATGCCGAGCTGAACATCCCCGGAATTGAGTTGCCCGGTTCGTACGGCGCGGCCGATTTTGTGAGCTGGTTTGATGGTCACCCGGATGTTCCGCGCACCTGGCCGCTCGACGCCGAGTCCATCGCCGTAATCGGTAACGGCAATGTGGCGCTCGATATCGCTCGGATACTCGTCAAGCACGCCGACGATCTGCTGCCCACCGAGGTGCCCGACAATGTGTACGAGGGTCTGAAGACCAACCCCGTGACCGATGTGCACATTTTTGGTCGCCGCGGCCCCGCGCACGTCAAGTTCACGCCGCTGGAGCTGCGCGAACTCGGTGAGGTGCGCGACGTGGACATGATCGTCTACGACGAAGACTTTGAGGTGCACGACCCGGCCGCGGAGGCCGCCATCGCCAGCAACAAGCAGGTGATGGTGATTAACCGTGTGATGAACCAGTGGCGTGACCGCGAGGTGGGTGGAGCCTCCCGCCGCCTGCACCTGCATTTCTACGCCAAGCCGCTCGAGGTGATGGGCACCGACACGGGTAACGGTCCCGTGGTGAGCGCCATTCGCTACGAGCGCACCGCGCCCGATGGCGAGGGCGGTGTGGTAGGCACGGGTGAGGTGCGCGAGATTCCGATTCAGGCGATCTACCGCGCGGTGGGCTACTTCGGCTCGCCGGTGGACGGCATCCCGTTTGACCAGGTGCGTGGCGTCATTCCCAACAACGAGGGTCAGGTGCTGGATGCCGCGGGTGAGGTCATCCCCGGCGTGTACGCGACCGGCTGGATTAAGCGCGGCCCGGTGGGCCTGATTGGCCACACCAAGTCGGACGCGATGGAGACGCTGCAGCACCTCACCCATGATCAGGCCAATTGGTGGACTCCCGCGGACCCGGCCGAGGAGAGTGTCACGGGCCTGCTCGTTGAGCGCGGCGTGGAGTACACCACGGTGGAGGGCTGGCGGCTGCTCGACGAGCACGAGATCGCCCGTGGTGAGGCTGTGGGCCGCCCGCGGATCAAGGTGGTCCCGCGCGACGAGATGACGCGTATCTCCCGCGGGGAGTAGCCACCATCTAGCCCGTCGTTCTCAGCGCCCGCTTGACACGTTGTGAGAGGGCGGTGCTGGGCCGCTCGATTGCGCGGTAGAAGACCTCGGTGGCCAGCAGGCTGAGGGGGATGGCCAGGCCGAGCACCAGCCAGAGGCTGCGGCCGTGTGCCCACGCGCCGACGCCCACCACGAAAGGGAAGTGCACCAGGTAGAGGCTGAAGGAGCGCGAACCTAGCCAGGACATCCACCGGGTGTTGAGGAAATTCGCAAACGGGCGGTAGGCGATTGCGGCCACGACGAGGGCCGCGCAGGCCACGAGCGAGATGACGTGGCCGGTCCAGAGGGGGATGCGCTCGGCCGTGAACCCGCGCACGTACCACTCGGTGCCGAGGGCCAGCACCGTGGCGATGACGAGGGGTAGCTGAACCAGGCGGGGGATACGCGTGGCGAGGTTGCGGAGGGCGTCCTCGCGAGCGGCGAGCAGGCTGCCGAGGAAAAACACGGGAAGCATGGCCAGGGGCAGGCTGTGCGTGACGGTGCCTGCCGTGAACATCCCGAGCGTAAGGAGGGCTGCGAGTATCCACACCACCCGGTGTGTGCAGAGGCGCGCGGCGAGCACGTAGAGCGGTAGCAGCAGGGAGAACAGGATCTCCCACTTCAGCGACCACAGCACGGGCAGCACCTCGGGGGTGCCCGTGACGATCAGGATGTTGTTGAGGGCCGCGGGTGAGAGGTCTTGTCGCAGGTACTGGTTGAGCCAGAACGAGTCGGTGTGTCCATCTACCTGGTGTACCCAGAGTAGGGCGACCCAAAACGCGAGGAGCAGGGCGATCATGCTCGGCAGCAGGAGCCGCAGGAAGCGGGAGCCGTAGTAGGCCCGGTATGTGGGGCGGGGCGTCCGCAGGTAGGGGCGGGTGAGAACGTAGCCCGACAGGATGAAGAACACGAGCACGGGTTGCACCTGCAACCAGACGAGGTGCGCCGGGGTGTAGGCGGTGAGCCACTGGGCGGGGTTGGCCTCGGTGTAGGACCCGATGGTGACGGTCTTGACGGTGGTACCGTAGGCCCAGAAGCAGTGCGAGAGCACCACCACGAGGGCGGCGAGGCCGCGGAGGCCGTCGAGCGAGGTGATGCGGGTGCAGCGGCTGGATGGCTCGGGCGGGGTGCGGGTCGGATGATCGTGCGTTTGGCTCTGAACCTGTGTATTCCGTGCCACGGACATGGGCCTCCCTCGCGGTTTTGCTGTACCTGCCGAGAAACCTATCGTCGTTATGTGATCGTTACCCGAGTATTTGCATCGTAGGGGCTGTGTGTTGCGACCTGCCCGCCCGGCGGGCGGGTGGTGGGGCGGGCAGGCGGATCGGGGGTGCTATTTCAGTCCGGCAACGGCCTTCGCGAGGGTGTCAACGTAGTCGCTGAGACCCCAGGTGAGTGAGAGGGCGGTGGGCGGTGAGACGGAGGCGATGAAGTCCGGCCCGATGATCTGGGCGTAGGCACCGTCTTTCACCTGCTGCATGGTTTGGGCCGGGGCCGAGGCGAAGAATGTGTCGGCCTCCTCCTGGGTGTTGGAGTAGCTGATGAGTAGGTCGCTCGACAGCGCATCCAGTTTCTCGTGGCTGAGCGTGTAGGAGAAGCTGGAGTCGTCCGTGTTGAGCTCGGTGACGCTCGGGGCGGTGGTGAAGCCGAGGGCCTCCGTGAACTCCACGCGCGGGTCGGTGGGGGAGTAGACGTAGAAGGTGCCGGAGAAGTCCCAGACCTGGGCGATGGTTACCCCCTGAAATTCGGGATGCGCGGCGGCCTGCTCGGCGACCTGGGCGTCGATATCCGCCACAACCGTCCGGGCCTCATCGGCCTGGCCGAGGGCTGTTCCCGTTGTGGTGATCACGTCTCGCCACGGGGTGGACCAGGGCTGGTCCGGGTAGGCCACGACGGGGGCGATCAGGCTGAGCAGATCGTACTCGTCCTGGGTGATACCGGAGTAGCTGGCCAGGATTACGTCGGGCTTGGCCGCCGCAATCGCCTCCAGGGGGGCCTCGGTGGCGTCGGGGAGAACCGTGGGCGTGTCGGCACCCAGCTCGTCAATCTTCTCGGCGATCCAGGGCAGCACGCCGTTCGCGTCGGCACCGTAGGCCTGGAAGGGGATGGCGACGGGGATCACGCCGAGGGCGAGGGCGGCGTCCGCACTGGCCCAGCCCCAGGCCACCACGCGCTGGGGCTTCTCGGGGATCACGGTTTCGCCGAAGGCGTGCTCGATGGTGACGGGAAATGAACTCGCCGAGTTCTCCGTCGGTGTGCTGCTGGCCTGCTCGCTGGGACTGGCCGCACAGCCGCTGAGGGCGAGGGCGGCCACGGTGGCAACCGCGAGTAGGGCGCGGGTGAGGGGGCGGTGTGACATGCGGGTCTCCATCAGACGGGGCCGAGACGAGGTCTCGACGGCAAGAGCAACGAGTAAGGATTGCCTTGCCTAATAGACTAGGGGGTGGTGGGGCCCTCACGCAATCTCCCGCGGGGGATGACGAGCGGTGACCCGGTAACCGGGTCGGCGATCACGAGGCAGTCCAGGCCAAAGGCCTCCCGCACGGTATCGGCGGTGATCACCGCCGCGGGTGCGCCCTCGGCGATGATGCGCCCCCCGGCCATCACGATCAGGTGGTCCGCGTAGCGCGCGGCCAGGTTGAGGTCGTGCAATACCATCACAATCGTGCTGCCCTGCGTGCGGTTGAGGGTGTCGAGCAGGTCGAGGATATCGAGCTGATGGGCGAGATCGAGAAAGGTTGTGGGTTCGTCCAGCAGCAGGATGCTCGGGTCCTGTGCCAGCGCGAGCGCGATCCACACGCGCTGCCGCTGCCCGCCCGAGAGTTCCCCCACCGAGCGGTCGGCCAGCGTTGCGGTCTCCGTCGCACTGAGGGCCTCGGCCACCACCCGGTCATCCTCCGCCGACCAGCGTCGCATCCAGCCCTGGTGTGGATAGCGTCCGCGGCCCACCAGGT
This sequence comes from Klugiella xanthotipulae, assembly GCF_006716695.1. GTDB lineage: Bacteria > Actinomycetota > Actinomycetes > Actinomycetales > Microbacteriaceae > Klugiella > Klugiella xanthotipulae. The sequence continues at coordinate 709,878 of NZ_VFPN01000002.1, read as the reverse complement.
CGCTCACGGTGATGCCCTCGGGGGCCTCCGGATGCTGGGGCAGCAGGCCCACCACCCGGGCCAGCTCCCGGCCCGGGATCGCGGCGATATCGCGGTCGTCCAGCATCACGCGCCCCGCACGCGGCTTGAGCAGCCGGGCGAGCGTCTTCAGCAGCGTGGACTTGCCGCACGCATTGGCCCCCACAATGACGGTCACACGGCCCTCGGGAATCTCAACCGACAGGTCGGGGATGACGGGTGCCGCGTCGTACCCCACACGCACCCCCTCGGCGCGCAGCACGGGGGCGGGGGTCGTGCGCTCGGATCGGACGGCGGGAGTACTCATGCCTTGGCTCCTGTGGACGAGGTGGCCAGCAGCCACAGTAGATAGGGAGCGCCAACAGCCCCCGTGACGATGCCCACCGGGACGTGTGCGGTGGGGATGATGTTCTGGGCGATCAGGTTGGCGACGAGCATCAACACGGCACCCACCCCCGCGCTCGCCGCGAGGGAGAGCGCCCCCGTGCCCACCACCCGGCGGGCGATTGGTGCCGAGCACAGCGCCACAAACGGGACGGGCCCCACCGCGGCGGTGGCCACGGCGGCCAGGGCCACGGCGACAACGAGCACCAGCGTGCGGGTGCCGGTCACGCGCACGCCGAGCCCCGTGGCGCTGAGGTGGCCGAGCTGGAGTACGCGCAGGCGCGGGGTGAGCAGCAGAATGAGGGGGAGGAGCACGGCCAATCCGAGCGCGAGTACGAGGATGTCGCGCCAGCGGGCGGTGCCGATACTGCCCACGACCCAGACCAGGGCGGCCTGCGCATCCCGAGCCTGTGCCCGAGTGAGCAGGAAGCCGATGACGCCCGTGCACATGAACGCAATTCCCACCCCCGTGAGCACAAAGCGGTAACCCGTGCCGTTCTGGTCGCGGGAGAGCAGCAGAATGAGGCCCGCAATAACGACCGCTCCGATGAAGGCGCTCACCGAGACGAGCACCCCCGTGAGGCCCAGGATGAGCGTGGTGTAGACCGCGGCCACGCTCGCCCCGCCCGTGATGCCCATGATGTCGGGGCTCGCGAGCGGGTTGCCCAGGAGGGTCTGGAAGAGTGCACCCGAGAGGGCGAGGCAGGCTCCGGCGAGCACGGCCAGCGTGAGACCGGGGAGCCGCAATTGAAGGATGACAAACTCGCTGCCGGTGTCGCCCCGCCCGATCAGGGTGTTCAGCACCTCGGCGGGGTTCAGGCCGTAGTCGCCCAGGCTGAGGGTGAGCGCCGCCAGGGCGAGCACCGCGGCTGTCAGGATACCGACAACGCGGAGTTCGCGCGAGCCCCGGCGGTGGCGGGCGGCGCGAATGAGGTGGGCGGAGGTCATAGGGAGGTCAGCCTCCTCCGCTGGAGGAGCGCAATCATCACGGGCGCACCGAGGAACGCGACGACGAGACCGGCCTCGATCTCGCCGGGGCGGGCGATCACGCGGCCCAGGATATCCGCGGCCAGCAGCAGCACGGGGCCGAGCGGCAGGGAGTAGGCAATCAGCCAACGGTGATCGGGGCCACTGAGCGGACGGATGATGTGCGGCACCACGAGCCCCACAAACACGATGGGCCCGGCCAGGGCGGTCGCCGACCCGCACAGTAGAACAACCGCCGTGGCCACGAGCACGCGCGTGAGGGTCACGTTTTGGCCAAGCCCGCGCGCAATGTCGTCGCCCAGGCTGAGCGTGTTGAGCATCCGGCCCGTGGTGAGCGCGAGCAGGATACCCGCCAGAATAAACGGTAGGAGCGTGGCGGCCGTCGTGAGGTCGCGTCCGCTCAGCGAGCCGACGGACCAGAAACGATACGAGTCGAAGGTGCCCAGGTCGGTCAGGAGCACGAGCATGATGAGTGAGGTGAGGCCGGCCGTGAGCGCCGCACCGGCCAGCGCCAGGGTGAGCGGGGTTGCCCCGCCGCGGCCGAGCGAACCCACCGCGTAGACAACCACGGCGGCGAGCGCGGCCCCCGTGAAAGCGAACCACACAAACCCTGCCGGTTGGGTGATGCCGAACACGCTGATTGCAATCAGCACACACAGCGAGGCACCGGCGTTAATGCCGAGCAGACCCGGGTCGGCGAGTGGGTTGCGGGTGAGACCCTGCATGAGCGTGCCCGCGACCGCGAGTGCCGCCCCGGCGAGCACCCCGATGAGGGTGCGCGGCAGGCGCAGGTCGAGCACCACCGTGTGATCTGTTGTGGTGGGGTGGGGGTGTAGGAGCGCGTCGAGGACCGTGCCGAAGGGGATGTCCCGCGCGCCGAGCGCGAGGCTCAGCAGCACCGCGACCGCGAGTGCGGCGTAGGCGGCGATCAGCCACAGCCAGCGGGGGGCGGGCCGGTGGCGGGTAGCCGTTGCGGCGGTCGCCGGGGCGGTGGTGCTCATCCCTGCTTCTCTGCCTGGCCTCGCCGCCAATATCCCATGAAGGCCACGCGCCCGCGGTCAACGCCGCGCTCGGTGACCAGTTGGCGGCGCAGTTTTTTGACCACGGCAGATTCGCCCGCGATCCAGGCGTAGAAGTTGCCGCCTGCCGGGGCGGGGGAGTCCCAGAGCGTCTCAATATCCACGTTAATATCGTCGAGCCGCTGGCGGCGCGGCGCGGCCGCTTCGGCGATCAGTTCGGGGTGCGCGTCGAGCCAGCGGGTGACGGCCGCGTCGAGGAGGTCGCCGTGCGGCGGGATATCACCAGCCGGGTTCTCCTGGCCCGCTCGGGCCAGCCAGCTAACGGTGATACCGGGGCGGTAGTCGGTGGCCAGGGCCGCGGCATCCGCCTCGTGGGGGACCTCAATCATCGCGTGCGCCTCGCGGCCAGGTGGCAGCGACTCGAGGATGCTCAGGATGGCCGGTGCCGCCGTCTCGTCCCCCACGAGGAGGAGCTGCCGGGCGTTCCCCGGCTTCCAGTCGATGCCGGTGCGCGAGTGGAGGCTGCGGGCATCCGGCCCCGCGACCGTCAGCCGATTACCGGGGGCTGCCGTAGTGAGCCAGCGTGCGGCGGGGGCGTCGGCGGGAGTCTCGTCGGCGGGATGCCGGACAAAGTCCACGTCCAGTTCGCGCTCGTCGGGGCGGATCGCCCGCACGGTGTAGGTGCGGAAGGGGCTCTGCCGCTCGGGTGGCAGGGCGCGCCAGCGGCCGTACCAATCGCCCGCGGGCCGGGTCTCTGAGGTGTCCTCGCCGAGGTCGCTGATCGACCCGTCGGGGAGGGGAAAGAAGATTTTGATGCGCTGGTCGAGCCCGTCACGACCAAAGGTGGCCAGCCCCGGGTCGGTCAGGGTTACCCGGACAAAGTGGGGGCTCAGCTCGGTGACGCGGGCTACCGTCACCGGGAAGGGGCGGTAGGCCGGGCGGTCGTCGCGCTCCACGCGGAGCGGAGCGGGAGAGGTGAGCATAACCTAAGTATTCCACGAGTGAGGGGTGGGTTCCACCGGGTTTGTGTGCAGTGTGTACTCGCCGTGCCCCGCAATTCCTCCCACCGTGCCCGGTAATTTTTCCCGAAAATACGGTGTGCACGGGGGATATCCGTGTGCCACTCGCGCGCATTCGGCCACTGTTGCGCGTCTGGTTGGGGGTGTTGGCGGCGGCTCGCCGGACGCTCAATACGGCTATCTACTACATGTAGTGGTAGTGCCCTCGCGGCACCACGAAGGGTGGTGGTGGCGACACGCCGGGTCATCAAACAGGTTGCAAATTCTTCTTCCCGGGGGAGCCTGTGGATAGTTCTGAAAACTGCGTTGATTTGATGCCGTTTTGACAGGTCGCGACCTGTTCATAACTGGTGGATAACTCGTGGATAACAGGTGGAAAACTACAGAGATGTAACTACATCATCTAGTGGTCGTTCCCTTTGCTGGAACCTATATGTAGTATTGAAGGACGATGTCGGTGGTACGGCATATCGTAGAATCTGAGAGAGATTCGGTTCCAACGGGGGGCGGGATTATCCTCGGTATTTTGGCTTACTCTCAACACACTTTTTAAGGGGTCATCATGGCGATTACTGTTTATACCAAGCCGTCGTGCGTGCAGTGCACCGCGACGTACCGTGCCCTCGATAGCAAGGGCATCGACTACGAAATCCTCGATCTCTCCGTGGACGAGAAGGCGCTTGAAACGGTCAAGGAGCTGGGCTATCTACAGGCTCCCGTTGTTGTCGCCGATGATGAGCACTGGTCCGGCTTCCGCCCGGACAAGATCGACGAACTCGCCGGTCGCCTCGTGTAGTGCGCGGTTGATGAACCGTGAGCAACCTGGTCTACTTTTCGAGTGTCTCGGGTAACACTCGCCGGTTTGTCGGCAAGCTCGGCGTAGCGGCCGATCGCATCCCCCTGTACCCGCGGGACGAGCCTCTGCAGATGGTGGAACCCTACGTACTGATCGTCCCCACCTACGGTGGCGGCCCCTCCAAGGCTGCCGTGCCGAAGCAGGTCATCCGTTTTCTGAACGATGTGGGGAACCGCGCCCTGATCCGGGGGGTGATTGGCGCGGGTAACACCAACTTTGGTGAGGCCTACTGTTTGGCTGGAGACATCATCAGCAGAAAATGCGCGGTACCCCACATGTACCGCTTCGAAGTTTTTGGAACACCGGACGACGTAGAGATCGTTCACAATGGATTGGAACAATTTTGGATGCAACAGTAATCGATGCCCCGCAGAGCGGGCAGATGGATTACCACTCGCTCAACGCGATGCTCAACCTCTACGGCCCGAATGGGGAGATCCAGTTCGAGAAAGATCGTGAGGCCGCGCGCCAATTTTTCCTCCAGCATGTCAACCAGAACACCGTCTTCTTTCACTCGCTGGCCGAGAAGCTGGAGTACCTGATCGAGAACGAGTACTACGAGAAGGCCGTGCTTGACCAGTACTCCTTCGAGTTCATCTCGTCGCTGTACGACCGGGCCTACGCAAAGAAGTTCCGCTTCCCCACCTTCCTGGGTGCGTTTAAGTTCTACACCTCGTACACCCTCAAGACGTTTGACGGTAAGCGCTACCTGGAGCGTTACGAGGATCGCGTTGTCATGGTTGGCCTGGCGCTCGCCCAGGGCGACGAGAAGCTGGCCACCAACCTCGTTGACGAGATCATCTCCGGGCGTTTCCAGCCCGCGACGCCCACCTTCCTGAACTCAGGAAAGAAACAGCGCGGCGAACTCGTTTCCTGTTTCTTGCTGCGCATCGAAGACAATATGGAGTCGATAGGTCGCTCGATCAACTCCGCGCTCCAGCTGTCTAAACGTGGCGGTGGGGTGGCGTTTGCCCTCACCAACATCCGTGAGGCTGGGGCCCCGATCAAGAAGATTGAGAACCAGTCGAGCGGGATCATCCCGATCATGAAGCTGCTTGAAGACAGCTTCAGCTACGCCAACCAGTTGGGTGCCCGTCAGGGTGCCGGTGCCGTATACCTGAGTGCGCACCACCCTGACATCATGCGCTTCCTGGATACCAAGCGCGAGAACGCCGACGAGAAGATCCGCATTAAGACGCTCTCGCTGGGTGTTGTGGTGCCCGATATCGCTTTTGAGCTGGCCAAGAACGATGAAGATATGTACCTCTTCTCGCCCTACGATGTGGAGCGAGTCTACGGGCTACCGTTCTCGGACATCTCGGTTACCGAGAAGTACCGGGAGATGGTGGATGATGCGCGCATCCACAAGACCAAAATCAACGCGCGGGAGTTCTTTCAGACGCTCGCCGAGATCCAGTTCGAGTCGGGCTATCCGTACATCATGTACGAAGACACCGTGAACCGAGCCAACCCCATCAAGGGGCGGGTGAACATGTCCAATCTCTGCTCGGAGATCCTCCAGGTGAACACGCCCACCACGTACACGGCCGACCTCGGCTACGACGTGATCGGCAAAGACATCTCGTGCAACCTGGGCTCGATGAATATCGCGGCCGCAATGGATGGCGACAACCTGGGCCAGACGGTCGAGACGGCCATTCGTGGCCTGACCGCCGTGAGTAATATGAGCCACATCAGTTCGGTGCCGTCAATCGAGAACGGTAACGATATGTCACACGCGATTGGCCTCGGTCAGATGAATCTGCACGGCTATCTGGCCCGCGAGCGAATCTTCTACGGCTCCGATGAGGGCATCGATTTCACGAATATCTACTTCTACACGGTGGTGTACCACGCCCTGCGCGCCTCCAACCTCATCGCGATTGAGCGCGGCGAGACGTTCGTGGGCTTTGAGGATTCCACCTACGCCTCGGGTGAGTACTTCGATAAGTACACGGATCAGCAGTGGGTGCCGGCCACCGCCCGCGTGGCGGAGCTGTTTGAGACGAGTGGTGTGCACATCCCCACCCAGGAGGATTGGAGCGCGCTGAAGGCGAGCATCCAGGAGCACGGAATCTACAACCAGAACCTGCAGGCTGTGCCGCCCACGGGGTCGATCTCCTACATCAACTACTCCACCTCCTCGATTCACCCGGTGGCGTCGAAGATTGAGATCCGTAAGGAGGGCAAGATTGGCCGGGTCTACTACCCCGCGCCGTTCATGACCAACGACAACCTGGAGTACTACCAGGATGCCTACGAGATTGGGGCTGAGAAGGTCATCGACACCTATGCGGCGGCCACCCAGCACGTCGACCAGGGCCTCTCGCTCACGCTGTTCTTCAAGGACACCGCCACCACGCGCGACATCAACAAGGCGCAGATCTACGCGTGGCGCAAGGGTATCAAGACCATCTACTACATCCGCCTGCGCCAGTTGGCGCTGGAGGGCACCGAGGTTGAGGGCTGCGTGAGCTGCATGCTGTAGCGTGCGGCCGCATCCCCCGGTTTTGAGTAGATACGACGCTGAGTAGAGACGACACAAAGGACACGAGCATGACAGAGAAGCTGAAGCTGATTGACCACGTTGAGGCAATCAACTGGAACCGCATCCAGGACGATAAAGACGTTGAGGTGTGGAACCGCCTGGTCAACAACTTCTGGCTGCCCGAGAAGGTGCCGCTCTCCAACGACGTGCAGTCGTGGGCCACGCTCACCCCCGATGAACAGCAGCTCACGATGCGCGTGTTCACCGGGTTGACCCTGCTCGATACCATCCAGGGCACGGTGGGTGCGGTCTCGCTGATCCCGGATGCGCTCACCCCGCACGAGGAGGCCGTGTACACCAACATCGCTTTCATGGAGTCGGTGCACGCGAAGAGCTACTCGTCGATCTTCTCGACGCTGTGCTCCACGCGTGAGATTGACGACGCGTTCCGCTGGTCGGTGGAGAACCAGAACCTGCAGAAGAAGGCCAAGATCATCATGGAGTACTACCGTGGTGACGACCCGCTCAAGCGCAAGGTCGCCTCGACCCTGTTGGAGTCCTTCCTCTTCTACTCGGGGTTCTACCTGCCGATGTACTGGTCGAGCCACGCCAAGCTCACCAACACGGCCGACCTGATCCGCCTCATCATCCGGGATGAAGCCGTGCACGGCTACTACATCGGCTACAAGTTTCAGCGCGGGTTGGAGCGGGTCTCCGAGGCCAAGCGCGAAGAGCTCAAGGACTACACGTTCAGCCTGCTCTACGAGCTCTACGAGAACGAGGTGCTGTACACGCAGGACCTCTACGACTCCGTGGGTCTCACCGAGGATGTTAAGAAGTTCCTGCACTACAACGCCAACAAGGCCCTGATGAACCTGGGCTACGAGGCGCTCTTCCCCAAGTCCACCACGGATGTGAACCCGGCCATCCTGTCGGCGCTCTCGCCCAACGCAGACGAGAACCACGACTTCTTCTCGGGGTCGGGATCCTCCTACGTGATCGGTAAGGCCGTCGTTACCGAGGATGAGGACTGGGACTTCTAGGGCTACTATTCCCGCTTATTGAAGGCCATTTCCTCATGCATATGCATGAGGAAATGGCCTTCAATCGTCAATGATGCTCAAACCTGGTATGAATCGCCAGGGTAATCGGTTTGGCCCGGGTTTTGTTCCGATCTTTATACAAGGATGTGATGTCTCAGGACATCGGTGACAGTCCTGGGCGCGTGTTCTTCTGCGGACTCGGCGGCCTGCCATTACTGACAGAGGTTGTGCCTGGTGTGGGTCTCGACGTGCATTAGCGCTTCACTTCCGAGTAGCGTGTTTTGGGCGCGAATCCTTGTGGTGGATATAATGCTTGGATTGTTTCCTATATTTGTATACAATACAAGTATGAAACTGATTGGCGCACTTCGAGAGATCGCTGACGTCACCGCCTCGCAGTGGGGAATGGTGACCGCGGCGCAAGCCAACATGCTCGGGGTTACCCGCCTCGCGTTGTCTCGCCTGGCGGAGGCGGGGCATCTGGAGCGGCTCGCGCATGGTGTGTATCGGGATGCCGGTGCTCCGAGTGATGAGTTTGAAGATCTTCGTGCTGCTTGGCTCAGTACCGAGCCTCAGCTTCTGGCTGAAGAGCGGCTGGGTGATCTGGTGGATGGGGTCGTGGTGGCGAGCGCTTCGGCGGCGCTGCTTCACGGTGTCGGAGATCTGTGGGCAAACCGTCATGAGTTCGTGGCTGCTCAGCGTCGTCAAACTCAGCGCTCTGAGATTCGCTACCGGCAGCGCCTCCTTGAAGACCGCGACGTCACCCTGGTTGAGGGGCTTCCGGTGATGACGTTGGAGCGTACCCTGGCTGATCTTCTTGACGACCTGGGGGAGCTGAGCCTTGTCGCTGATGCGCTGGGTTCGGCGGTAAAGAAGCGGTCGCTGGACCGTGATCGTCTGCGAGAACTGTTCAGTCCGCTTGCCGGGCGAAACGGCTTCAAGCGCGGCGACGGTAATGCCGTGTTGGAGTATCTCCTTGAGGCCGCAGGGCTCGATCTGGACTCTATCGCACGCCGGATCTCAGCCGACCCGACGCTCAGCTCGCGAATCCTCGCCAACTACCTGCAACATGCTGTGCCAGAGGATGTTGCGCGGGGGCTCCTGGAAGCGATGCGGCCCCACCTCGCTGCGCTTCCTGCTGCGACAACTTCACGGGGTACAGCGCGCGCAAGCCAGGAGTCTGAAGATTGATGCCTTCACCCGAGCCATACTCAACCGCCCGCGGTGTCGAGGCAGCGATCAAGGACGCCGCGAAGAAGGCAGCCACAGCTGACCCTTCGCTCGACACGCACAAACGCATTCAACTGGAGTACTTCAACCGCTTCCTGAGCCGCATCTTCTCCGAGGGTGAAGACTCAGAGTGGGTACTGAAAGGCGGCGCAAGTATCCTTGCACGGATCCCGTCAACGCGTTCTACCCGAGACCTTGACCTCTACCGTCGGGGATTCACGCTCGACCAGGCATTGGAGGACCTTAAGCAGTTGGCAGCAGTAGACCTCGGCGATCATTTTCGATTCGAGTACGCCAGTCACGAAGCATCCATCGCAGCGGATGCTCAGCCGTATACCGATGGGTATCGAGTCGTCTTCAACATCTTCATAGGAGTGGCCACGAAGGGCTCGGTGCAGATCGACCTCGCCGTCGGCACGGGTATGACTGATGAGGTCCAGACATCCCTCCCGGTGACGGCGCTCGACCTTCCACGGCTCATCAACAATCGGTACCGCCTATATCCGGTCGTGGATCAGATCGCAGACAAGGTCTGCGCAACGATGGCTGACTACGATGGCCGCCCCTCCAGCCGTGAGAAAGATCTCGTTGACATCGTTGTCTTCGCCGTCACGCAGGATATCGACGGGGCTGCGTTGAGTCTCGCGATCGAAACTGAACGTCATTGCCGCGGGATGGAACCCTTCGAACGGTTCGTTGTTCCAGCAACGTGGGGAACCGGCTACATGAGGCAGAGCAAGCCCGTGCCACATTGCGCTGACTACTCCACGGTGGAGCTGGCTGCAGAAGTGGCATCTCGGCTGATCGATCCCGCGCTCGTAGGTGAGGTCCACGGAAAGATCTGGTCGGCGGGCCTGCGGCGGTGGCACTGACTGCGTGGCAGAACCCACCGTTGGCACGCAGAGGGCACGACCCCGCTGCATCCCCACAGATTGCGGAGTGTGACCGCCCGGCTGTCTAATCGACGGCGCACTGCCTACGCTCGTTTTATAACGAAAGTGAGGATGCCCGTGAGTGATACAGCTCTCAACGTCGTTGCCGTCTCGGGCAGCCTGAATGACCCGTCGAAGACCACCGTTTTGGTGCGTGAGATCAGCCGACGGCTGGGGGAGCATCTTCCCATCACGGAGCACCTGATCCGGGTGAACGAGTTGGGGCCCTCGCTCGCCGGTGCCCTCACCCGCGACGAGGTGTCGGCCGAGGTGGAGGCCGAGCTGCGCCGGATCGAGACGGCCGACGTGCTGATCGTGGGCAGTCCCGTCTACCGGGCATCCTTCACCGGGCTCTTCAAGCACCTCTTCGACTTTGTGGACCAGTACGCCCTCGCCGACACGCCCGTCTTCCTCGCGGCGACGGGCGGTAGCGAGCGGCACGCGCTCATCATCGAGCACCAGTTTCGGCCGCTATTCTCGTTCTTTCAGGCGCTCACACTGCCGCTGGGCGTCTACGCGCACAACTCCGACTTCACCCACTACGAGTTGACCAGCCAGTTGCTCGCTGCCCGCATCGAGAAGGCCATCACGCACGGCCTGCCACTGATCCGGTCGAGTGCGGTGGAAAAGCGGCGGGTGCTCGGCGGTGTGGGGGTGGACGGTGTGGCGACAGATACCGCAACCATCAACATCCCGCAGCCGGTTGACCCGACAACCCCGGTACGGCTCTACTCGTAGCGCCCCCGTTCGCCCCCACCGAGTGTGGCGGGGGCGAACGCTTTAGCCCGCGCAGCCCAGGTACTCGCGGTCCTCGTTGGGGAGTTGGGCCCAGTCGGGGCGGGGGCGGGGGTCGGCCACGAGGGACCAGACGCCGTCAGCCTCGGTGTAGCTGCCGCGGGGGCCGTGCTCCAGGTACGCGGTGATGGCCTCGAGGAGTGCCGTGACATCCTCCATGGTGGAGCCCACGCCGAAGCTTGCGCGCAGGGCCGGACCCTGCTGTTGCAGGCGTTCCAGCAGCGGGTGGGCACAGAACTTTCCGTCGCGCACGCCGATGCCGTACTCGGCGGCGAGCACGAGTGCCAGGTGGCGGGAGTCAACCCCGTCGAGGACAAAGCTCACCACGCCAACGGGCGCCTCGGAGTCTGGAAAAATGTGGTGGATGCGCGCCTGCGGAATCCGCAGCAGCCCCGCCACGAGCGCCCCGCGCAGTTGGGCCTCGTGCGCGTACCAATCGCGCGTGTTGAGCTGGGCCAACTCGTCAACCGCACGGGCCAGCGCGAGCACACCGAGCACATTGGGTGAACCGCCCTCGTGCCGGGACGGGCCGGTGCGCCACACCTCGCTCGCGGTGCCCACCGTGGTGACCGCGCCGCCGCCGCGCAGGTAAGGCGCGGCTCGGTCCAGCCAGTCGCGGCGACCCACGAGCACCCCAGCCCCGAAGGGGGCGTAGGTTTTGTGACCCGAGAATGCCAGGTAGTCGATGCCCTGCTCGCGCATGTTCACCCGGCGGTGGGGGACCAGCTGGGCGCCGTCAACCGCGAGGCGCGTGCCCCGCCGGTGGGCAATATCCGCGATGCGCCGCAGCGGCAGGGTCTCCCCCGTGACGTTGCTGGCCCCGGTCACCGCGACGAGGGCGGCGGGGGCGCGGTCAAGTTCTGCGGCCAGGAGCCCCAGGGTCTCCTCGATCGTGTTTCCGGCGGGCAGCACGCGGCGGCCGTGCTCCTGCCAGGGCAGCAGATTGGCGTGGTGCTCGATGTCCAGGACAACCGTGTCGCCGGGGACCGCCGAGGCGAGCAGGTTGAGCGAGTCGGTCGTGTTGCGGGTGAAGATGACGGGGTTACCGGGGCGGGCGCCGACAAAGCGGGCCACGGTATCCCGAGCATTCTCGTAGGCGGTCGTGCTGATATCCGAGGCGTAACCCGCCCCGCGGTGCACGCTCGCGTAGAGGCCCAGTGCCTCGCCCACATGCGCGGCGACGCTCGACAGTGCCGGTGAACTCGCCGCGTAGTCGAGGTTGACGTAGCGCGTGGTAGACCCGTCGAGCAGGGGCACCATGAGCTCGGCGCCGGTCACGGGGAGCAGTGGCTGCGTGGGGCGGTGCTGGGTGATCGTGGTCATGATGCTCGTCTCTGCGGTCAATCGGTTCGCCGTGAAGCGGCGCGCTAGACACCCAGAGTATGCCGCCTGCCCGGTCGCTGCGCGGCGGGCCGTAGCAATTCGTCATTGACGGGGAGGGCTGGTTACACGCCCCCGCGCAGCGCCGTGATGGGTTCAATCCGGGACGCCTTGATCGCCGGGTAGGTGCCCGAGACGAGCCCCACCACCCCGCCGAGTGCGGCCCCACCGATAGCCACCCAGATATCGAGTACGGGCGTCCACTCCTGCGCGAGCGAGATACCCACGACGGTGAACACCCCCACCGCGGCCCCGATCAAACCGCCGAGCAGGCCCGTGGCCACGGATTCGAGGACAAACTGCCCGGCGATCTGTCGGCCCGTGGCACCGAGTGCCCGGCGCAGGCCGATCTCGCCCACGCGCTCCATCACCGACAACAGCGTGACGTTGGCGATGCCGAGCCCACCCGCGAGAAGTGCGATGGCCCCCAACACGAGGAAGATCACGTTGATGTCGGCCTGCACGTTTTTTTGCACCGCGGAGGCGGCTGCGGGTGCGCCAACCTCAAAGTTCTCGGGGGCGTTGGGGTCGAGGGCGATGGGGGCCTGGTGGCCCACGACCTCGCCGGCCCCCACGTTGATGCGGATCTGTAACTCCTCGGGCCGGGTCAGGGCGAAGTCGGCCCGGGCCGTGCCCAGGGGCATGACGACCGAATCCAGCAGGTCCGTGCGCCGCTTCACCGTGTCGATAATGCCGATCACGGTGTAGCTCTCCTCCCCGATGAAAATGGAGGGCTGGGTATCCACCCGGTTGATGCCGAGGCTCTCCGCCGCCGCGGTCTGGGCGAGCCCGACCGTGACGACAAGTGACGTGATACCGAGAACCGTGCCGAGGAGCGTCAGCACGAGCCGCGAGGGTCGGGCCCCCACGCCGTGCACGGCCTCGTTGATGAGGTCGCGCGTGCTAAAGCTGTTGCGCGGCACGGTCGTCGTGCGCCGACGCTTCGGCAAAATGCGCGGGATGCGCGGAAAACGTGCACGGAGCCGTCTCATCGTTCCTCCACGAGCGTGCCATCGGTGATCCGTACCTGGTGCTCGGCCCGCCGGGCCACCGCATCGTCGTGGGTGATCACCACGAGGGTGAGTCCCTCGCCGTGCAACTCGTCGAAGAGGTCCATCACCTCGCCGGAGTTGGTGACGTCGAGGTTGCCCGTGGGCTCGTCGGCCAGCAGCAGCCGAGGGGAGGTGACAACCGCGCGGGCCACGGCCACGCGCTGCCGTTCGCCGCCGGAGAGCGTCCCCGGTACAAAGTCGAGGCGGTGCGAGAGGTTGACCCGGTCGAGGGCTGCACGGGCCTGGCGTTCGCGTTCGCCGCGGGGCATCCCACTGTACATGGTGGCCAGGATGACGTTGTCGAGCACCGTCCGGGCCGGCAACAGGTGGAATGACTGGAACACAAAACCGATGCTGCTGCCGCGCAGATGCGCGCGCTCATCCTCGGTGAGTGAAGCCGTGTCGATACCGTCGAGCAGGTAGTCGCCGCCGCTGGGCCGGTCAAGCAGGCCCAGCAGGTTGAGCCTGGTGGACTTGCCCGAGCCCGAGGGCCCCACTAGTGAGAGGTAGTCGCCAACGCCAACGTGCAGGTCTGCCGATTGCAGCGCCTGGACGGGGGCGGGCCGGGAAAGTAGCGGGAAACGTTGCGAAACTCCGCAACGGGCGGCGGGGGAAGCAGTGCGGCATCGGGCACGGTCACCGACCCACCACAACCTGCGCGCCCTCGGTGAGTAACGAGGAGCGTCCCTCGGCGGTGATCTCCACGAAGCCCTCGGCGGCGAGCCCGGTTGTGACCGCGACGAGTTCGGTCTCTTCTTTCTGTGCATCCGTCACGATCTCTACCCGGCTCTCACCGCCCGCGCCCGCGGTGAGAGCGGCGAGCGGTACGGCAAGCACATCTCCCTTCGTGGAGGACACCGGGATGGTGATCTTGACGTTGCTGTCGGTGAGCGCTGAGCGCTGTTCGTCGGTCAGGGAGCCGGGGTTGAGCTGTACCTCATAGCGGGTGGCACCGGAGGTGGTGGTTTCGCCGTTCTCATCCTTGGTGGCCTGCTTCTTTCCCACGGAGAGTACCTCGGCGCTGATGGTGTCGCCGCCGGGGGCGGCGAACTCGGCTTTCATCCCGGCGGAGATGAGCTGGGCATCCGCCTCGGAGACGTTGGCGGAAATCTGCATGGTCGCTCCCGAGACGCTCATCGCGGCCCCGGAGAGGAGGCCGCCGCGCTTAACCGCGACATTGTCTACCCGGCGCGGCAGATTATTGAGGTACAGCACTTCGCTCGCGGGGAGCGAGGTGAGGGCACCGTTGCGGGCGGAGCTGAGGGCCTGCTCGGCCCCCGCCACCTGAGACTGTGCGCTTGTGACGGCTGACTGCTCGGCTCTCGTGTCTTTCGGGGCGTAGATCTCCTCGCGGCGCGCCTCAGCGAGCGTGAGGGCATCCTGCGCGTCGGAGACGGCGCGCGAGTTGCCCGAGGAGCGGGCCTCGTGCAGATCGCGCTGGGCGGAGCGGACCAGGTTGTCCTGCTCGATCCGCTCGGATCCGGTCGGACCTTTCTGCGCGCTTGTCAGCGCAGCGTTGGCCTGGGCGAGGGCATCGCGGGCGCTCGCGAGGCCCTCCTCCGCACTCGTGACGGGGTCGCCGCCCTCGGCTGATGCGTCGCTTGACGGCGGAGCGTAGCCCACGCGCTGGTACAGCGCCTTCACGCCCGCCGCGGTGCTGGCGTCGAAGACATCCGACTCCAGGTTGCCGGCCCCGATACCGAGGGCGTTGAGGGCCTGCTTGAGTTGGAGCACATCCGGGCCGGAGAGGCCAACCGACAGCGAACGGTACACGGGTAACTCGCCGGGAAGGACAATCACCGGTCGGCCCACCACCTCAAGGGCGACCGAGCCAGCCTCAAGAATGGCACCGGGCTCGGGCACCTGCCCGGTGACAACGGGTGAGCCGCCCAGCTCGCCGGTCTCCAGGGTGACCTCCACGGAGTCGGCATACGTGACATCGCCGCGCGTGGTGACCGAGTTGGCGATCACCCGGCTCTCCACGGGTACCGTGATGAGGCCCGGAATGGGCGGCTTGGCGTCCGCGGCTGCCTGGCCCGGTGAGATGATGAACCGGCTCAGGACAACACCCGCGACGAGGCACACGGTGGCGACGGCCGCAATCGTCCAGATGAGGCGGTGTCCGCTGAGGCCCGCACCCGCGGCGCGGGTGCGCTTGGCCGGGCGCGTTGACTCCGTGCTCTCCTCCGTGCCCTCGTCGGTGGTGCTGAGGAGCTCGGTGACGGCATCCGTGGTGGTGAGTACCTCGGTGGTGGCCTCCTCCGGTGTGGGACGTGGAGTGCGGGAAAATCGCTTGCGGGGAACGTCGCTCATGAGGTCTTTCCAGGGTCTGTCGTCGGAATGCCCGCGGGTACTACGGGTGCGGGGTGAGGGGGACGGTTAGGAATCGACACCGTATTTGGCGACCAGAGCATCGAGAATGTCCTTGTTCTTATCAACAAACTTCTGCTCGACATCAAACTGGGCCTGGAGGAGTGTCTCCTCGTACGAGGTCTTCGCCGCGCACCGGGCATCGGCGACGGCCGTATCGATCTCCAGCTTCTTAGCCTCCTCGGTCTGCTCCTCGGTGGGGCCGTTCGATTCCGGGTTCTCCTCCCAGAAGGCACTGTTGGCATCCTGGATGGACTGTTGAGCGTCGTCCCTAACTTTAAATCCGCTGAACCCGGCGTCAGCCATGCACTCCGACCACTCGGCGGCAACCTTCTTGGCGGAATACTCCTTGGCAAACTTCTCGTAGAGAGTTCATCTCTTCGATGAGGGTCTTAAATTCGGGATCCTCTGCCGGGTCTCCCTTCTTGGAGTCGTAGATTTCGTGGCTGGCCTGGCCTGAGCAGCCGTTTTCTTCCCAGTTGTACTCCATCGCGACTCCCCCGCCATCGTCGATGGGGTCGCCGTTCTCGTCGAGAGTTTCCTCGGTGTAGGTCTGGTCGCCGTACAGGGTGGAGTAGTACGCGGTTGACTCGCTCTCGGAGAGTGACTGAACGTACTCCGAGTTGGGGTCCTCGGTGTTGTCCATCTCTTCTGCGGGAATCACCTCGGTGTTAATGCCGTAGCCGTACGTGGCGGCCCACTTCTCGGTGCCCTGGCCCTCGTAGGCCTCCGAGTAGTCGGTGGTGGTGCTGTAATCAACCGGGGTGTACTCGAACCCGGCCTCGGACATGCACTCGGCGATGAGCTCTTCCTGCTGCTTCGTTTTCTCCACCCACTCTTTCTCGTCGTAGGCACCATACAGCGCGTTGCTGATCGACATCAGGGGGCTTTTCTCGGGGTCGAGCGGTTCGGCGGGGGTGTCGCTTGCGCATCCAGACAGAAACAGAAGGGCGGCGGTGGCAATGGACGCGCTGGATATCAGGGGGTGTCGCATGGGGGGGTGAACCTCTCTCGGCGCAGCACAGCACCCCGGGGCACCACTGCTCCATTGTGTTGAGGGCGGTCAACTGTGCTGTGAACCGCCGGTGAACAACGTTGCTGATCAATCTATTGCACAACCCATGGATATGTGGTCCCTGTTTCTCCATTCACACGGGTTTCGGAGAATGCGCGTGTCAAATAGGTTTTTATCGCGTGTATTACGGCATGTTTCGTGAATTAACGCGAAGTTTCCGGGGCCGTGGCCGATGTCGGAGGTTCCCTCTAGCATCCATACATGACCGACATAATCGCACCGTCCACCCCGGGTTCCTTCGCGAGTGACTGGGCCGCATGGCATGAGCAGCACGAGGCACAGCGCGCCAGCGAGCACGGCTTCCTGGCCGTGTCTGACCTCGTGTGGCTGGGGCCGGATCCCGTGCGGGTCGCCGGTATCCCCGGCCGCTGGGCCGTCACGGGCGGCACCGGTAGCGCGGATGGTGCCGTGACGGGTGCGGGTGATGCTGCTGAGCGGGTGACCGTCACCGTCGATCCCGCTGAGGATCACAGGCCCAGCGCTGAGCCGCTTCCCGATCTGTCTCGCAACGGCGTGGCCGTGCGCGGCACGCTCACGCTGGACCCACTCGCCGAGGGCACGGGAGTGAACCTCCGTGCGGGGGATATCGTGGTCGAGGTGGCCAGGCGGGGTGGTCGCTACATTGTGCGCCCGCGTCACCCGCGCAATCCGCTGCGGGTGAACTACACGGGAACCCCCACGTTTGAGCCCAGCGCCGCGTGGCGGGTGGCCGGTCGGTACGTGCCGTTCGCCCGGCCCCGCCCCACAACCGTGGGTTCGGTGGCCCCCGGTCTGGAGCACGTCTACGCGGCCCCGGGGCAGATTGAGTTCGAGGTCGCGGGTCAACCGCTGAGCCTGACCGCGTTCAACGGTGCGTCTCCCGGCTCGCTTTTTGTTCTCTTTACCGACGCCACGAGCGGTGTGAGCACCTACGCCGCCAATCGCTCGCTCGCCCTCGATCCGCCCGACGCGGAGGGCAGCGTGCTCCTCGATTTCAACCGTGCCACCAACCTGCCGTGTGCCTACACCGATAACGCCACGTGCCCGCTCCCACCCGCTGAAAACCGTTTGCCCGTCGCCGTTGAGGCTGGCGAGCAGACCCCGAAGGAAAGACGTGTCGCATGAGTGAATCCACCCGCCCGCCGTTTGTGATCGGCGTTGAACTCGACGGAACCGGGGCCCATCCGGCCGCGTGGCGGGATGCCGCCATCTCGCCGCGCGAGTCACTCTCGCCGCGGTACCTGGCCCGTGTGGCTGCCGAGGCCGACCGCGCCGGCTTCTCCTTCCTCACCCTGGAGGATGCCCCCGTGACCCCCGAGACGGCAGCCCCGGATGCTCCGGCGGGCTCCCAGCTGAGCCCCCGGCCCGGCGTCACCGCCCGCCTCGACGCCCTCCAGCGGGCAGCCTATGTGGCCCCGTTGACGGGCTCGATTGGTCTTGTGCCGTTTGCCGATGCCGTCTATGTGGAGCCCTTCCATCTGGCCGCCCAGCTGGCCAGTCTCGACATCGCCTCGGCGGGTCGGGCTGGCTGGGTGGTGCTGGCGGAGGAGTTCCCCGGTGCGGCGGAGGCCGTCAGCTGGCTGCCCGCCGCGGGAGACGACCTACCACGGGAGGCCACCGATACTGCCGCTGTTTCCCGCTTGATCTGGGATTCCTGGCAAGATGACGCCGTTATTCGCAGCGTAGAGACGGGTCACTACATCGACCCCGAGCGGCTGCACTATGTGCGCTACCGGGGTGAACGGTTTTCGGTGACCGGGCCGGGCATCACGCCGCGACCCACACAGGGCCATCCCGTGGTCTTCGGCCGAGCCGACCGGGTGGCCGCGCGCCAGTTGGAAGTGGCTTTCGTGTCGGCCGCGCATCCCACCATCGTGGCCGAGCGCGCCCTCGAACTCACCGGCCAGGTGCCGCGGGTGGTTGCCGAACTGGAGGTGGTCCTGGATGCGCGGGGTGAGCGCGCCGCCGCCCGCCTGGCCCGCCTCGATGCCCACACCCCTGCCCACACCCCTGACCACACCGGGGGGGTATCCGCTCGCGGTCGCTTCGTGGGTACCGCCGCGGGACTCGTGGAGCATCTGACGGAGTATGCCGACGTGGTGCACGGCGTGCGTCTACTGCCCGCCGTGACCGACGTAGACTTGCCCGAAATTGCCCGTGCCGTGCTGCCCGAGTTGCGCCGCCGCGGGCTCTTCCGCTCGCCCGTCGCAGGCGACACCCTGCGCGACACCCTGGGCCTCGACCGGCCCTCCAACACTTTTGAGGCGGCCCGCGCGGCGGAGCCCGCATCCCACCCCGAGCGAGAGGCCGCAATCCGATGAGCATCGCAACATCCACCCACCCCACTGTTGACGCGGAGGCGGCACAGACCCGCGGCCAGATTCACTTGGGCGTGTTCTTTCAGGGGGTCAACTTCTCGACCGTCTGGAACGCCGCCGAGAGCGGGTCTCAGACCGAGTTTGAGTCGTTCCGCCGCCTGATCCAAACCGCCGAGCGCGGCCTGTTTAGCGCGTTCTTTCTGGGGGAGGGGCTGCGCCTGCGCGAGCATTTGGGGGCCATCCACGCACTCGACGTGGTGGGGCGGCCGGATGCCGGTATCCAGTTGGCCGCGCTCGCCGCCGTCACGCATCGCATCGGTCTTGTGGCCACGCAGAACACCACGTTTCACGAGCCGACGGCGCTCGCGCACCGGCTGGGCACCCTCGATCTGCTGAGCGAGGGCCGGGCCGCGTGGAACATCGTGACAACCGACAACGCGTGGACGGGCGAAAACTTCCGTCGCGGTGGCTACCTCGACCATGCCGACCGCTACACCCACGCCGAGTACGTCGTGAACACGGTGAAGGCGCTGTGGGACTCCTACCCTGCTGACGCCCCCGCCGACTCACCGGATGCCGCCGCCTGGTCGGCCCCCGGCACGGCCGAGTCCGTGGTGACCGCCGACCGCTACACCTCGGTTGCCGCGGTCTCGCGCGTGCCACGCAGCGCCCAGGAACATCCCGTGCTCTTCCAGGCCGGGGATTCGCCCGAGGGGCGTGACTTTGCGGCCCGCAACGCCGACGTGATCTTCTCGACGCACTCGGCGTTTGAGGCGGCGACCGACTTCGCCGCCGATATCCGCCACCGCACCGAGGCCGCGGGTCGCCCCGCCGATGACCTCAAAATTTTCCCCGGCCAGGAGTTCATCCTGGCCGACACGGAGGCCGAGGCCCGCGATAAGGCGCGCTGGGTGCGGGAGAGCCAGGTGACGCCGCAGACGGCACTCGCCTTCCTGGAACAGACGTGGGGGCGGAGCCTGGGGGAGTTCGATCCCGAGGGGCCGCTGCCCGATATCCCGTCGGTGGCCGAGCAGACGAGTGAGACCCGCGGCACGGGTTTTCACGGTCATCGCGCGGCCGAGCAGATCGCGTCGTGGCGTGCGCTGAGTGAGGAGAAGGGGCTGAGTATCCGTCAGCTGGTCATCCACCTCACCTCGGGGCGCGGCTTCGTTGGCAGCTACTCGGGGGTGGCCGATGAGCTCCTGCGCTACGCGGAGGCCGGGGTCGTTGATGGGTTCAACGTGACCCCATACTTGGTGCCCTCAGGACTAGACGATATTGTAAATGGGTTGATTCCCGAGCTGCAGGAGCGCGGGATCTACCCCACCGAGTATCGCGGCGAGACCCTCAGGGAGCACCTGGGGCTGCGCCGCCCACTCACCCGGCGACACCTGGCGTGATGGAGCGTGGTGCCGCTCCGTCACCCTGACGCGTTGGCATCACATGCGCGTTGGGGCCATCACGGCGTCACCGCGCGTCACCACACAGTTCAGGAGCACCCATTGACCACGCACGAGCCCGCCGCACAGCGCTCCGAAGTCTTCTCGCCGGGGACGGCCGAGCAGGTTGACACGATCGTGATCGGCGGTGGTGCGATGGGGTCGGCCGCCGCCTGGCAGCTCGCCACTCGCGGCACCGAGGTGCTGCTGCTTGACCGGTTTGGCCCCGAGCATCAGGAGGGGGCCTCGCACGGTGCCTCCCGCAACCTCAACCTGAGCTACGCCGAACCGCGCTACCTGCGGCTCCTGCAGCGCGCACTCCCGCTGTGGCGCGAGCTGGAACGGGAGACGGGGGCCCACCTCTTCGACGAGGTGGGTGTGATTACGCACGGTGGGCATCCCGGGCTGCCGCGGGTGCGTGAGGCCCTGCACGCGCACGGATTTGCCGCCGAGATTCTGCCCGCCGTCGAGGCTCGGAGTCGCTGGTGGGGGATGCGCTTCGAGGGAGACGTGCTGCTCACCCCGCAGGGTGGTCGTCTCAACGCCGACGCCGCCGGGGTCGCGATGCACGCGGCGGCGACCGCCCGCGGGGCAGAGGTGCGCTACCACACCAGGGTGACGGACATCCAGATACGCGAGGATGACCGCGTGGTCGTCACCTGTGACGACGGCCACCGGATCGTTGCCACCCGCGCCGTGGTCGCCGCCGGTGCGTGGACGCAGAAGCTCGTCGGTCACCTGCTACCGCTGCCCGCGCTGCGCGTGAGCCAGGAACAGCCCGCACACTTCCTCCTGGTGGAGGACAGCCGTGAGGCGGAGGCCTCGGCCCGCTGGCCCGGATTCAACCACCTCCCCCATCCCGAGGATGACTGGTGGTATTCGCCAATCTACGGCATGTACACCCCCGGCCAGGGTGTCAAGGCGGGCTGGCACGGCGTGGGTACGGAGGTCGATCCGGATCACCGTGACTACCGGGCCGAGCCCGTGCAACTCGCGGCCCTGCAACGCTACGTCCGCGAATGGTTGCCCGGTGCGGATGCCGACCGGATGGCCGCGGTTAGCTGCACCTACACGACCACCCCCGATGAGAACTTCATCCTCGACCGGGTGGGCCCGCTCACCATTGCCGCAGGGTTCTCCGGCCACGGCTACAAGTTTGTGCCCGCGATTGGTGAGATGGTCGCCGATCTGGCGCTCGGCACCCGCGCGGCCGACCCCTTCTTCAGCCTGGGCCGTGAGATGGTGCCCGCCGAGCGGGGTGCGTCGGTCTGGAGGGTTGAACCGGCGACGAGTGCTACGGTGGGCGGCGCATGAACCACGATGTGAATCTCGCCCCGGCGAGAGGGGACGCCAGCCTGACCGTTCGGGAGGCGCTGCCGGAGGAGTATCCCCGGGTCGCCGAGTTGGTCGTTGCCGCGTTCGCCGCGGGACCTTACGGGCACCTCCCGGTGTCGCCGGAGCGACGGGATCTTATGGCCAACACTGCGGCGCGCGCCGCCGAGGGCAGCGTGCTCGTTGCGGTGGTTGCCGCGGGTGAAGACCCCTCCGGAACCCTCGTGGGTACGGTCACCCTGGTGCGCTCTGGCGCGCGTTCGGCCCGCCTGGCCACCCCCGACGAGGTGGAGCTGCGCCTGCTGGCCGTTGACGTGGCGTGGCAGGGACGTGGCGTGGCCGACATCCTGCTGGAGGCATCCCTCGACCTTGCCCGGGCCGCCGGGGCTGCACGGCTGGTTCTCGACACCGGCTCACAGAATTACGCCGCCCAGCGCAGCTACTACCGCCACGGGTTTAGCCGAAACACTGCCAGGGATGCCGCGCTCGTGTCGGTCGAAAAACCCGAGATCACCGCGTGGGTCTTTGAGCGGCCGCTCACCGATCTGCCCCCGGTCACGGTTCGGATGGCGCGGCCCGTCGAGTACGCGGCAATAGCCGACCTGTCGGCTGCCGCCTACACGGGCGACTACGAGGTGTCACCCGGCTACCTCGACAGCATCCGCGATGTGGCCCCGCGCGCCCGGGAGCACGAGGTGTGGGTGGCGGTTGATACCGAAACGGGCGAACTGCTGGGCACGGTCGCAACCCCCCGGGCGGGTGGGGCGATCTCGGAGCTGGCGCTGCCCGGCGAGATCGACTTTCGTCTGCTGGCGGTTGCCCCCGCCGCGCGCGGCCGCGGGGTGGGTGAACTGCTCACCCGGTTTGTGCTCGCCCTGGGGCGCGAGCGTGGGTGCACGCGTGCCGTGATGAACAGCGGTGTCGAGATGGTGGGCGCCCACCGGCTCTACGCCAAGCTGGGCTTCGCCCGCATCCCGGAGCGCGAGACCTCGTTTGTCGGGGACCACGGGCGCATCGTGCACCTGCTGGCCTTCGCCTACGATCTGGGCTGAGGCCGGGCCACCCAGCCCCGGAAACGGTCGCTTCGCGACTTTCCCCTACGATGTGACGGTGACCACTTCGCTCCACGACGACACCGTTGACCTGCTCCGCTCGCTCATCCGCACGGAGTGCGTTAACGACGGAACACCCGACTCCGGCCAGGAAATCCAGGCCGTACGAGTGCTGGAACGCTACCTGGGCGGGGTGGGTATTGAGTATGGGGTGTACGAGTCACACCCGGGGCGGGCCTCTCTCGTGGCGCGCCTCCACGGAACCGACCCCGACGCGCCCTCCCTCGCGCTCGTGGGCCACCTTGATGTGGTACCCGTCGAACCGGCCGGCTGGGCACACGACCCGTTCGCCGCGGACGTCATCGACGGCGAGGTGTGGGGGCGTGGGGCGGTGGACATGCTGTACCTGACGGCATCCTTCGCCACCGTCTTTCGCGAGGCGGCGCGCAGCGGCGTGCCCCTGCGCGGCGACCTGGTTTTTGTGGCGGTTGCCGATGAGGAGGGCGGGAGCCGGTACGGCCTTGACTGGCTGCTCAGGAACGTTCCGGAGGTTGTGGCCGCCGACTACGTCCTCACCGAGGCTGGCGGGATGCGTATCGGCGAGAAGGTTGTCGTGGCGGTCGCCGAGAAGGGCTCGGCCGGTCGGCGCGTCACCCTCAGGGGCACCCCGGGGCACGCCTCGGCCCCCCACGGCACGCGCAACGCGGCGGTGCTGATCGCCGAGGCCGTGCGACGCCTAAACGATTTTCCCTCCCCCGTGACCCTGGGCGGCCAGTGGCCCGCGTTTGTCGAAGCCTACGCGGGCGGCTCCCCCCTCGCCGAGCGCTTGGGTGACCCCGAGCGGGTGGACGCAGCCCTGACCGAGCTGGGTGCGCTCGCCGGTTACGGTCATGCCGTGACCCGTACGACGTATGCGCCCACCGTACTGCGCTCGGGCACCGCCCACAACGTCATCCCGGGTCTCGGCAGCATCGACCTCGATGTGCGCACCCTGCCCGGTGTGACCGATGACGAGGTGGATGCCCACCTGCGCGCCGCCCTCGGCGACCTGGCCGAGGACGCCGAGATTACCCGGTTGCACGGCTGGCTACCGAGCGCCTCCCCCACCGACTCGCCGCTCTACACGGTGCTGGGGGAGGCCCTGGGTGAGACTCTCGGCCGCGAGGTGGTTCCCATTGTTGCCGCCGGTGGCTCGGATGCGCGCCTGTACCGGTACCGGGGGGCCGTGGCCTACGGGTTTGGCGTGCTGAGTGATGCGTGGAGCTACGAGCGGTATCGTTCCGTCATCCACTCGCACAACGAGCGCATCGACCTCGAATCGGTGCGGCTCACGGTTGATACCCTCACGAGGGTGGTGCACGGCTTTCTGGGCGAGTAGCGTTACCGCATGGTGACGTTTCACACGACTCTGATATCGGGCGGCGGTAACACCTCCGGCATCCACGTTCCCGAGGATATCGTCCTCGGCCTGGGCCGCGGGCGGCGCGTCCCCGTCCTGGTTACCCTCAACGGTGACTACACGTTTCGCAACACGATTGCGTTCATGGGCGGACAATTTCTGGTGGGTGTGAGCGCCGCGCATCGGGCCGCGACGGGCCTTGCGGTGGGCGATCCGGTTGAGGTGACGCTTGAGGTGGATGATGCGCCTCGCGTGGTCGAGGTGCCCCCCGAACTGGCGGAGGCGCTCGCGGCCGATCCGGTCGCGGCTCAGGCCTGGGCCGCGCTCTCCTACTCCCATCAGCGCCAGCACGCGGAGCCCATCGCGGCGGCGAAGGCCGCCGACACCCGGGCCCGGCGGGTGCAGAAGACGCTCGCGATACTGCGCGGCGAGGGGTAGCTGGTGCCGCTGGGCGCGTGGTCCCTTACGTCGTCGGTTTGGGGAGCCCGGCCGGGTTCACCTGCGACTCGCTCAGGACCTCGTCGGCCAGGTCCCAGCGGTCCATCGCTGTGGCGAGCGTTCCGTCGGCGATCAGCTGCGCCAGTACCGTGTGCACGGGCTCGATCAGGCCGTTTCCCCGTGCGGTGACGGCCCCGACGTCCGAGATGGCGGGCCATCCGGCCTCGACCGTGCCCACAACCCGTGTGCTGCCTGCCGTCTTCTCGCGGTACACGCCCTGGGGGTTGGGGCCGAGGAGCGCGTCAACGCGGCCCGAGGTGAGCGCCAGGATGCCGGAGGCCTCGTCGTCGAAGTACACACACTCCACCGGCTTCAGACCGGCCGCCAGATTCGTCTCGTTCCACGCCTGGAGAATCTTCTCCTGGTTGGTTCCCGAACCCACGATGATGCGTAGTCCCGCAACATCCTTCGCCGTCGTGATGGAGTCGATGGGTGAGTCATTGGCGACCGTGAAGGCGTGCAGCCCGCGGCGGTAGGTGGCGAAGTCGAAGAGCTCCTTGCGCTCCTCTGTCACCCCCACATTGGAGGTCACCAGGTCGTATTTGCCCGATTGCACCCCGAGCGGCCAGTCGGCCCAGTTGACCGTGACAAGTTTCAGGTCGAGGTCGAGCCCGTCGGCGATCAGTTGGGCGATATCCGTCTCACTCCCCACCAGGGTGGAATCGTCGTCCGCTATGAAGGCGAGCGGCGGCGAGAACGGTGCGACGGCGACCGTGAGGGTGCCCGGGGTGATCGGGGTGAAGCCGCTCGCGGCCAACTGGTCAACGGCTGCGGGGATTGCGTCGCTGCGCACCCGGTCCTGGTCGGCGGTGAGGTTGTACTCCGCCGCCGGGGGTGTGGTCGCGGGGGCGTCGGCACCGCGACTGCCCGCGGAGACGGCGGCAAAGATGCCCCCGCCCACGAGGGTAAACGCGGCCACTCCGGCCACTACTACTGCGATTTTCTTTTTGTTAGCCACGGGGGGTCTACTCTCTATGCGGTGTGCTGGGAATGGGCGAGTTCAGGCGGCCCGCGTTATTCGCGGGGGAGGCCCGCGGGGTTGACCTCGGAGGTGCTGATTGCTTCGGCCTGGAGTCCCCAGCGGTCGAGGATGGCCGTGTACTGGCCGTTCTCGATGGCCGAGTTGAGCACGATATTGACGGCCTCAATCAGGCCGTTACCCTTCGCCGTTCCCGCCGCGATTTGGGCCGTGTCGGGATAGCCGCCGTTTTTGAGGCCCACGAGCTTGGTCCTGCCGTCAACGGCCGCCTTGTACGCGGCGGTCGCGTTGGGGCCAAAGGTGGCGTCCACGCGGCCGGACTGCACCGCGAGGGTCGCGGCGGCGTCATCCTCGTAGTACTGCAGGTCCACGGGGTCGAGCCCCGCGGACACATTCTCCTCGTTCCAGGCGAGCAGAATCTTCTCCTGGTTGGTGCCGGAGCCGACCACGATGCTGAGCCCGGCAACATCCTTCGCCTCCTTAATCGAGGTGATGTCGCTGTCGCTGCGCACGTAGAAGCCGAGGATATCGTCGCGGTAGGTTGCGAAGTCAAACAGGTCTTTGCGCTCCTCGGTCACGGTCACATTGGAGGTGATCAGGTCGTACTTGCCCGATTGCAGGCCGAGCGGCCAGTCGGCCCAGGCCGCGGCCTCCGGTTTATAGTCGAGGCCCAGGCCGTCGGCGATGAGCTGGCCGAAGTCGGCCTCGCTGCCCAGCAGGGTCGAGTTGTCATCCTCGGCGTAGAAGCCGAGCGGGGCCACGTACGGGCTGTGTACCACCGTGAGCACGCCGGGCGTTGCGGGCGTGAATCCGCTCGCCTTCAGCGCGGCAACGGCCTCGGGCACG
This sequence comes from Klugiella xanthotipulae, assembly GCF_006716695.1. Lineage (GTDB taxonomy): Bacteria > Actinomycetota > Actinomycetes > Actinomycetales > Microbacteriaceae > Klugiella > Klugiella xanthotipulae. Next base: position 683,388 of record NZ_VFPN01000002.1, on the reverse strand, counting down.
GGCTCGATTGTGGGTCGCCCCTCCACGTTTGTGCTGGTCAGGTCAAACTTAATCAGGCCGGAGGTGTCGCCGACCGCGTTCGCCGCTGCGGGCCCGGTGTCGGTCTTTCCGCCGCCACCCAGGGCAAACGACGCCACAACGCCGCCGACCACAATAACGGCGACAGCGCCGCCGACGATAACGCCGAGTTTCTTCGAATTGATTGCCACGGGATGCCTCTCTATGGTGGGTATACCGATGTCCGGATATGGTCGATCGGTGTGGTGTGGCGGGATGGGCAAACATCCCGCCACACCGTTTTCTGCGCGGCTGCCCGCTAGGCGAGCACCTTGCGCAGAAATTCCTGGGTGCGGGGGTGGCTGGGGGTGCCAAGAACCTGCCCGGGTGTGCCCTGTTCGAGTACGTGCCCCTTGTCGAGAAATACCACCCGGTTGGCGACCTCGCGGGCGAAGCCGATCTCGTGGGTCACGATGATCAGCGTGGTGCCCACCCGGGCGAGGTCCCGGATCACGTCGAGTACCTCACCGACAAGTTCGGGGTCGAGAGCCGAGGTGGGCTCGTCGAAGAGGAGCACCTTCGGCTTCAACGCGAGCGCCCGAGCGATTGCCACCCGCTGCTGTTGCCCGCCCGAGAGCTGCCGCGGGTAGTGTCCCGCCTTGTCGGCAAGCCCCACCCGTGAGAGCAGCGTCTTCGCCTGCTCGATAGCCTCGGCCCGGGTGGCGCGTTTGAGGGCAACGGGGGCCTCGATGATGTTCTCGATGGCCGTGAGGTGTGGGAAGAGGTTGAAGTTTTGGAACACCATCCCAATCTGTGTGCGCCGACGCAGCACCTCCCGCTCGTGCAGCTCGTAGAGCCGGTCGCCGCGCCGCTCGTAGCCGATGTAGGTGCCGTCAATGGTGACGGTGCCGCGGTCTACGCTCTCCAGGTGGTTGATCGTGCGCAGCAGCGTGGACTTGCCCGAGCCGGAGGGTCCGAGCAGGGCAACCACCTCACCGGGCTGTACCGTGAGCGTCACGTTGTGCAGCACCTCAATCCCCCCATACGACTTACTCACCCCCGAGACCTCCACGAGACCGGTTGTGGCTGCCGGGGCAGCGCCGAGGAAAACGCCGCCGTCAAAGGAGGGGGTCAGTGTGTTGCTCATCGGGTTCCTCCTGCGGTGTGGGTGGTGGATGCGGTGGTCGCCCCGGCCCCGGCGTCCGGCTCGGGGTCATCGAGTCGGGCCCACTGCGTTGTTACCCAGCGGGTGAACCGTTGCCGGGGGGTGGGCGGCAGCACTCGCACCGAGCCGCGCGCGTAGTACCGCTCAATGTAGAACTGGGCGATGCTCAGTACCGTCGTGATGATCGCGTACCAGACCACGGCGACCAGCAGCAGCGGAATCACCAGTTGGTTGCGGTTGTATACCACCTGCACGGTGTAGAACAGTTCCGGTAGCGCCACCACAAACACCACCGAGGTGCCCTTCACCAGCCCGATCACCTCGTTGAAGGCGTTGGGTACGATGGCCCGGGCCGCCTGGGGCAGAATAATGCGGAAGAATCGCACGCGTTTGGGGAGGCCGAGGGCCGCCGCCGCCTCCAACTGTCCCTGGTCCACCGAGACGATACCGGCCCGGATGATCTCCGCCGAGTACGCCGCCTGGTGCAGCGAAAGTCCCAGCACGGCCGCGGCAAAGGAGGAGATCAGCTGTACGGTATCAAACTCGGCGATCCAGAAGTCGGTGGAGAAGGGCCAGCCGAGGCCGAGCTTCGGGTAGAGGTAGCCCAGGTTGTACCAGACGACCAATTGCACCACGAGCGGCACCGAGCGGAAGAACCAGATGAAGCCCCATGAGAGCGAGTTGAGGAGGGCCGAGGCGGAGAGCCGGGCCACCGCGAGCAGCCCGCCCAGGAGGAAACCGATGGCCCCCGAGATCACGGTGAGCCACAGGGTGAGCTGCAACCCCTTGAGCACGGCGGGCGAGAAGAAGTACTCGGCAAACACGTCCCACTGGTAGCGATCTGTCGTGGCGACGGACCAGGCAAACTGGGCCGCCAGGAAGATCGCGACCGCGCTGAACCCCCAGCGCCACCAGTGCCGCGTGTGCACCACCCGGAGCGGGTGGGTGTTGCCGGGTGGTGGCTGGTTGGCGGCGGCTTCGGGATGAGCGACCCCGTGGGGGTCCGTGGTGGGCTCCGCGGTGGTGGGCTCCGCGGCGCGGCTCGTCGCGGCGGGGTGCGGACTCGCCGCGCCGCCGCCTGCGGTGTTGAGGGTGTCGGTCATCTGCGTTCTCCCTGGGATCGAATTCTGGGTGGCCGGGATCGTTTCTGCATTGGTGTCCGAGAGTAGGGTCGCGCGCCGACAAGAACAAGGGCGCGCTTTTACACTTCGTCGCACGGCGTCATGTGGCGTCACACTGACCGCAGGCAGGACGGATTTTCGTCCCGTTTCAGGCAGAATCGCTCTCATGGCAGTCACCCGTATTCGCGAGAGTCATGAGGCCCAGTCCCGCCCGGTGAGTGATGCCACCGGGTCCCCGCCCGCGGACGCCGTGCTGTCGCCGGGGGAGGTGCCCGCCCCCACACTGGTCTGTGTGGGGGCGGGGCCGCGCGCGCTGGGGGTCCTGGAACGACTCGCGGCCACCCTGCGCACCGAGCCGGTCCCGGAGGCCCCGCTCCGCATCCACCTGGTTGACCCGTTCCCCCCGGGGGCCGGTCGCATTTGGCGACGCGACCAGTCGCCCCTGCTCAAGCTCAACTCGATGGCGGGTGAGGTCACGGTCTTTACCGACGACACCTCGACCGTCGCCGGGCCCATCGTGCCGGGCCCCTCCCTCCTGGAGTGGGCCGAGCTGGTGCGTTCCGGCGGACTGCCCGACGTGGTCATTGACGACGAGGGGGTGCGCACCGAGATCGCTGGCCTGGTCTTCCAGAGCTTCCCCACCCGCCGCCTGAACAGCTACTACCTGGAGTGGTTCGCGCACCGTGTGGAGTCCGATCTCGCCGACTACGCGAGTGTGGCCTGGCACCGGTCCACTGCAACCTCGGTGCAGGATGATTGTCTCGGTGATCCCGCCCGCCCGGAGGTCGGCGCGCCTCCTGGCACCGCGGTCTCTCAGCGCGTCACCCTGGCCGATGGCACCGTGCTCGCCGCCGATGTGGTACTCATTGCCCTCGGCCACAACGGCCGAGACGCTACACCCGAGCAGAGCGCCCGGCTCGACTTTGCCCGCCGCAACAACCTCCTCTACGTGCCGCCAGCCTTCACCGCGGATGCCGACCTCACGGATATCCGCCCCGGTGAGCCCGTCATCGTGCGCGGTTTCGGCCTCGCCGCCATCGACCTGATCGTGCTACTCGCGGAGGGCCGCGGTGGCCGCTTCGAGCGCGCCGCCGACGGCCAACTCACCTACCACCCGTCCGGCCGTGAGCCGCGTGTGCACGTGGGCTCGCGTCGCGGTGTGCCCTACCGCTCCAAGATCAGCAGCACCCTGTGCGGTGATGCGCCGGAGCCGCGCTTCTTCACGCGGGAGGTTGTTCGCGGGTGTGTGGAGGCCGGGCATCCGGTGGATTTTCGGCGTGACATCTGGCCGCTGATCGCGCGTGACCTGCACTGGGGGTACTACCGGGAGCTGTTTACCGGGCACCCCGAGCGCGTATCGCGGCCCTGGGCGGAGGTGGCCGAGGGGTTGGCCGAGTGCCTGGCCGCCACGGACTCGGCGGGCGGCCCGGACGGTGCTACCCCGGGCTCCGGAGGCGAGTACGCGGCGGTTGCCGAGTGGGCCGCCGCGGTCGTGCCCGATCCCGCCGACCGGTTCGATCTCGCCGACTTTGATCGGCCCCTTGGGGTCGCCGTGCAGGCCACCAGGGTTGCCCTCCAGGACGCCGTGGCCGCGCACATTTCTGCCGATCTGAGCGCCCGCACCCGGCCCGAGGGCAGCGCAACGCTGGGTCTGTTCCAGGCGGCGCTCGGCGCGTATCTGCTCGTGGCGGAGATCCCGGAGGATCGTTGGACGGCCCGGTCCCGCGTGATCGACGTGCCCGTCTGGTGGCAGAGCTTCTTCAGCTATGTGGCGAGCGGCCCGCCCGGCCACCGGTTGGAGGAGGTCGTGGCGCTCGCCCGCGCGGGTATCCTGAACTTTCTCGGCCCCCGCGTGTGGTTGCGAGAAGAACCGGCCCGCGCGGGCTACCCGGCCGGTTTTGCGGCGGGCAGCCCCGCTGTTGACCACACCGTCCGGGCCCGCGTACTGGTGGATGCCTGGCTGCCAGAATCCCGGGCCGCCCTCAGTGACAGCCCGGCCCTCCGCCACCTCGTGACGAGCGGCGGGGGAGTGGAGCTTGCCGCGGCCGATGCGGACTTTTCGGGCAGCACGGGCCGCGTACTCGTGAGCTCTGCGGATTCGCGCGTGGTCACGGTCTCCGGCGAGCCGCATCCGGCGCGCTTCGCGGTGGGACCCTTCACCACCGCGATCAACGCCGGGGCGTTTTCGCGGCCGCGGATCAACGCGCTGCCGTTTCGCGAGAATGACCGGGTGGCACTCGGGGTGCTGGCAGCGCTGCGTGCGGCCGCGCGGGTTGGCTGAGCGAGCCGGGCGTGGGGCGCGGGTAGTCGCTGAGCAGGAGCGACGGCTACGGTCGCGGGGGTTGGCCGCCCGGCACCAGATCAGTCTCGTCACGATCACCGTCCACCGGGATGGTGCGCACGATGCGCGCGGGGGATCCCACAGCGATCGTGCGGGCTGGGACGTCCCTGGTGACGATAGATCCGGCTCCCACGACGGCGTCATCGCCGATGGTGACCCCGGGGAGAACGGTGACATTGGCCCCGAGCCAGACGTTGCGGCCGATGATGACCGGTGAGGGGATCAGGTCGCTGCGGCGGGTCGGTTCGATACCGTGTTGCAGGGTGGCGATCACGGCATTGTGGCCGATGAGGCAGTCGTCGCCGATGGTGATGCCGCCCTGGTCTTGGAAGCGGCACCCGGAGTTGATGAAGACGCGTTTACCGAGCGAAATGTTTCTACCGAAGTCGGAGGTGAATGGGGGGAAGAGTGTCACCGAGTCGTCGATGGGTCTGCCTGTCAGGTGCCCAAGGAGCTCTCGGACACGCTGTGGCTCGTGATAGCCGGTGTTGAGCTCGCCCGTGACGCGCAGTGCCTGCTGGCTGGTTTCGAGCATGACCGAGTGTGCGGCTGAGCCGCCGGTGATGGTCTCGCCCGCAGTGAGCGCGGCGAGGAGGTCTGTGAGTGTCATGGTCGTCCCTTCGTGGGCGAGGTGTTGGAGGCGTTCTGCGGCGGGCGAGATCCGTGCTCGACGCGACATCAGGAACTCGCGCACCTCGGCTCGGTTATCCATGCAAGCCATCTTAGAGTTATGAACGCGGTCGAGGAATGCACGACGGGTGCACCCGTCACGAGGGCCCCCACGCAGCGAGTATCCCCGGTTGACTGGGCAGGTGCTGACCCGCTCGTACCTGCCCGCGGCGGCGCTTGCTGTCGTCATCCCCCCGCGGGGAATAGGTGGTCGGATGGCGGCGTTGTCCCTCCGGTGAGTATCACGATAAACCCCACCCCGCCCGAGACGGATTCGATTCCCGTCGTTGTCGCCACCCCGGCCCCGGTGCTGCCTCCGGCCCCGGCCCCTGCCGCTCCCCGATACCGCGGCGACGGGTTGAGCCGCGGCCGCCGCCTCGTGTACGTGCTGGTGCTGGGTGCACTCACCGCCCTCGGTCCGTTGACGATTGACCTGTACCTGCCCGCCTTTCCCACGCTGGAGGGACACTTCGGTGTGCCCGAGTCGGTCATCCAGCTCACCCTCACAGGTACCACCATTGGCTTTGCGATCGGTCAGCTCGTGATGGGTCCCTGGAGCGACCGGGTGGGCCGCCGCCTGCCGCTGCTGCTCGCGACCACCGTGCACATTCTTGCCTCGGTGGGTGCCGCCCTCTCCGACGACATCACCGTGCTCGCCGCGTTCCGCGTGTTGCAGGGTATGGGGGCTGCCGCCGGATCGGTTGTGGCGATGGCGATGGTGCGCGATCTCTTCGGGGGTAAGCCGCTTGTGCGCATGCTCTCACGGCTGGCCCTGGTCAACGGGCTCGCGCCCATCCTGGCCCCCGTGATGGGCTCGCAGCTTCTGCGCGTGATGGATTGGCGCGGCATCTTTGTGGTGCTCGCGATCTATGCGGTGGTGGTGCTTGCCGCGGTGATGCTGTGGATCGTCGAGACCCTCCCCGTTGAGCACCGCCACACGGGTGACCGCAGCGTGTGGAGTCGTTATCGCTCCGTACTGAGGGATCGGGTTTTTGTGGGCGTCGCTCTCATCGGTGGCCTCACCTTCGCCGGGCTGTTCTCGTATCTGTCGGCCTCCCCGTTCCTCTTCCAGCAGGTCTTTGGCCTCAACCCGCAGGAGTACGGCCTGCTCTTCGCCGTGAACTCGGTCGGTGTGGTGATCGGGGTACAGACCTCATCGCTGCTCATGCGCTGCTACGGTGCCCAGTGGATTTTGGCGAGCATCACCGTCGTGCAGGTGCTCTCGGCCGTGGCCATGATTGTGCTCGCCAGCGTCAACGGCAGTCTTCTCGCGGTGCTCGTCCCGCTGTTCATCTACATCATGTCGTGTGGGTTCAGTTTTCCCGCGGTGCAGGTGCTCGCGCTCGCGTCGCACGGACGGGAGGCGGGCACCGCCGCGAGTCTCCTGGGGGCCACCAACTTTGGTCTCGCCGGCCTGATCTCCCCGGTTGTCGGGATACTCGGCATCGGTTCCGCCGCCCCCATGGCGGTCGTGATGCTCGCTGCCGCTGGCCTGGCGATTGTGATCCTCTGGCTGGTGGTCCGCCCGCGCACGGTGCCGGGGCTGGCCGATTAGTGCCGGATCGCCGCCTACTTCTTCTGCCAGGTAACGCCCTCATCCGCGTAGGAGTCGTAGGTATCGAAGTCGTCGAAGGTGATACCGGTGGGCGCGTTACCCCCCGGGGCTGAGGCCGCCACGAAGCAGAGCGTGGCGGCGTCGCCCTGCTCAAACGTGCGGGGGAGGCTGGATTCGCCGCAGGCCACGTCATCGTTGTAGGTATAGACCTGGGTGACCCCATTGCCCTGGGCATCGACCGGGTTGAAATTACCGTACCCGTATCCCACATCATCGCCCTCAACGTTTTTGAGTTCGACCGTAATGTAATAGATATCCATGCCGAGGAGTTGCGGTTCGTCGGCCGTGACGAGCTTCGCCTGATCCGCGGGGGCCCGCTCAACCCGTGTCATGGCGACTTCCAGGGCCGCCACCCCGTCGGTGAGACCGCTCGAGAAGGGCAACGTGGCTTTCTCGCCCATCGCCAGGGAGGTTCCGGGCGGGGTCAGTGTGGCGTTGAGATCTGAGGTATCGGCACCGAGGCCGTCCTCGGTGGTCTCGTCCGGGTCGGCGGTGTTGTCGTCATAGGATGCGGTCGCCGTGGGTTGGGGGCCAGTATCCGCGGCATTGAGCGTGGAGCGCACTGCAAAAAAGATCGCAACGATGCCGCCGATGACGATCAGGATGGCCGCAGCACTGATGGCTAACCAGGCCCAGACCGGGAAAGACTTTTTGCCTCTGGGCTGACCGGGGCTTCCGGGCTGACCGGGGCCGCCCGGGTAGCCCGGGCCGGACCCTTGCTCTCCGGGATACCCCTGCTGTCCGGGGTACCCCTGCTGTCCGGGATACTCGGGTGAGGCCGGGTATCCCGTGGCCGGTGGGACGCCGGGGGCACCGGGCCCACTCGGGGCACCATAGGGCATGCCCGGTGGGACGGCTGCGCCGAACGGCTCGGCGGGTGCAGCCGGTGGTGTGGGTGGTGCCGGCGGTGCACCAAACTCGGTCGCGATGTCGTGCGCGGTGGGCGGTGCACCATAGAGCTGCGCGCTGGTCGGTTCTGCCGGTGGCACCCCAAACGGATTTCCCGGGTCGGCGGGGGTGGGCGGTACAGGGGTACCGGACGGTTCGCCGGGGGTCGGGGGGATCTGCGTCATGGTGTCTCTCTCTGTGTGATCGGGGTAGCGATGCGGCTTTCCTGCGCCGAACACCACGATTTTAGCGGTGAAAGGGTGCCGGGGAAGAATCACGCGGGTATTCTGGTGAGTCGAGCATCACTCACATCTGTTTGCGGAGGGCAATTGTGCACGGCATTATCTCTAACGCCTACGAGTTGGCCCAGGTTGCCGCCGAGCAGGCCGGCGTGCGCGTTCATCTCGCGCAGCCCCACGACTACTCACCGATTGTTCAGCTTTTCTGCCGCACCTGGGGCGAGCGTCGAGTTCCGGATGCGGCGCTCGTGCAGGCCATCGGCTACGCCGGAAACACCGTGATCGTCGCCGAGCGGGAAGACGGCAGTACGGTGGGCGGCGTCCTGGGGTTCCTGGGCTGGGACGAGGGGCTGCACGCCCACTCCTACATGGCAGCCGTGGCGGAGGAGGTGGTGTCGCTGGGGATTGGCCGGGCCATGAAGCTTTTTCAGCGCGCCGTCTGCATGGACCAGGGCATCGCGGAAATTCGCTGGACCTACGATCCTCTCGTGCAACGAAACGCCCACCTCAATCTGGTGCGCCTGGGTGCCGAGGTTGCCCGGTTTTTACCGAACTTTTACGGGGTCTTAAACGACGAGATTAGCGGCGACGATGTCACCGACTGTTTTGAGGTGCGGTGGCGTCTCAACTCGCAGCGGGTGCGCCGGGCGCTCGCCGGAAATCCGCCCGCCGAACCGGTCGGGTCGGTCGGGCTGGAACTGGTCCGCGATTTTGAGACCCTGCGCCGGGAAAGCCCGACGGAGGCCGCCCGCCTGCGGGCCGAATCCCAGGGGGTTTTTGTGGCCGCGTTTGCCGCCGGTCTGCGCCCCTTCCTCGACGCGGCGGGGAACTACGTTTTTGTCCATCCCGAGGACAGCATCGAGCCGCCGCCCTCCGTGGGGGTATAGCCGTGTCGAGGTAGCTCCGCTCAGGTGCGACTCCTCAGCGACTTCCGAAACGCGTGCAGCCCCACCTCGGTTGGGGGGTCGTTAAGGTCATAGAGCGGCTCGTAGCCCAGTCGCAGGTAGAGGTGTTGCGCCTCGGGCTGGAGCGGTCCCGTGGTGAGGTAGAGGTGACGATATCCCGCACGCGTGGCCTCCGCCTCCAGTTCGCGCACGACCCGCTGGGCAAGTCCCTGCTGGCGGTGGGCATGGTGCGTCCAAATGCGTTTGAGTTCCGCCGTATCCGTCGAGTGGCGCATATAGCCGCCACCTGCCACCGGCTCACCGCTACGCAGGATGAGCAGGAACGCCCCCTCGGGGCGTTCGAACGCGCTGTGTGGGTAGCGGTTTAGCTCCACCGAGGCCGGTTCGTCGAGCATATCGCCGTAGCGGGTGTCGTATTCCTCTTCCAGCTCGGCAAAGAGTGGCCGGGTGAGTGGGTCATCCGAGGAGACATACACGCACTCGTCAACGGCTGAACCGATGGTCTCGATAGACATCTGACAACTTTCTCTGCGGGGTTAACGCTCACAGAATATATCCATCCCGGGCATCCAGACACCATCGCGTACCCGCGGCGACACCGTTCGTCATCTGACCCCGCGCATAGACACAAAAGAACCCCCGCGGAATGCGGAGGCTCGGGATGTCCAGCCGGGTATTCCCGACCGGTCTTAGAAACGCCAGCCCACCGCTTCGAAGTCACTGGGCGGTTGCGGTTTCCAGTTTTTCTGGGCCTGGACGCGACCGGATCCGGCCGGGTTATTGGATTCGATGATGTTGAGCGTGCCGTCGTCGTTGACCCCGACGACCAGGACGGTGTGAACTCCCGTCGCCCACACGGCTGGGGCCGAGCTGTACTGATACTGGATGACATCGCCGGGGGCGAGTTGGTCGAGGGGTACCTTGGCGGCTCCCACGTAGTTGGCCACGGGGCTGCCGGACCCGGTCCAGTTTCCCCCTCCGGCAAGAATCCAACGCTTAGCGCTGATAATGCATTCGCCGGGCATTCCCCATCCGGTCTGGCGCGAGGAGCCGATTTCGGAGATTGCCTGGTCAATTGTGGCTTGGACGTCGAAGTTGTGGCCCGCCGACGAGATGCCGTTGGCGGAGAGCCCGTCAACAATGACGTTAAACGTCTCCAAATCAACGGAGATATCCGAGTTTGTGGTGGTGCTGGAGACGTCGAGGGCCTGGGTGACGGAGGCTGCTGCTGCGGCATCGTCGAGCGAAAAAAAGTCTGAACCAGACGATACAGCGGCGGTGGCAGGACTGGCAGTGAGAGCAAAGGTGACGGCTGTCACAACAGCCACGATGGCACTCTTTCCGCTAGCTTTCACTCTGTATATCCTCAATAAGTTGTAACGATTTAATAAAAAAGACTCAGGGTGCATCGTGCCCCCGGGTCGCCTTTATTACTATGTACTATTCGTTTGAAAATTGCCAATGAGAACACAGGTTTTTCCCGGAATTACGCGGAAAACCCGTGAGAATTCATTGGAAACTGTACCGTTTGTGCCAGTGCAGTGCCGCTGTGGTTGACGGCAACTACGCTATGACCGGGGTACTGTACCCGCACACTCCGTTGCGTATCCCACGACGGAGTGTGATGGTACGTGCATCTCTCAGGAAGCACCCCCAGTATGCACCAGTCCCCGATGGTGTGCGTGCCACCGCACGCTGAATTAACCTCCCGCTTCACCCGCGGCGGAGGCAGCCCGGGTCCGGCCGCGGATACACATGCAAAACCCCGCAGGAAGTGGTGTCAATCCCTGCGGGGCGGGTGAAGCATGGCGGAGGATAGGGGATTCGAACCCCTGAGGGCTTGCACCCAACACGCTTTCCAAGCGTGCGCCATAGGCCACTAGGCGAATCCTCCAGCAGCTGAGGTGCGCGAACACACAACAACCTCATGAATCCTACCCGGTTCTGCCTCAGGATCCCAACCGAGTGGTCGCCGGTAGTCAAAAATCTTGATATCTCAGAGGAGAGGTCGTCACTGTGCGGATGGCTCGTGTGCAGGACTGTGTCGTCTCGGCCAACATCCGCTAGACTGTGTGAGGCTCCTCGCGTGGCGCCATCCAGGCCAACTCCCCCAGGACGGAAACGTAGCAAGGGTAACCGGGCTCTGGCGGGTGCGTGAGGAGTCTTTTTAATATACGAGGCGGTGTGTGGGGCACGTCTGCGGCACCGTCTCACCTGGTGCGCGACACAAATTGCGCTAATACATAGGCTGGACACCGTGGCACGAAGCATCTACATCACCTCCGCCGAGGGGCACACCGGAAAATCAACGGTCGCGCTGGGGGTTCTCAGCACGCTCGTGCGTTCTACCCCCCGAGTGGCCGTCTTCCGGCCCATCGCCCGCTCGACCTCCGAGCGCGACTACGTGCTCGATATGATCAGTTCGCACGCCACAGCCGGGCTCCCCTATGACGATTGCGTCGGGGTTACCTACGACGAGGTCCATGCCGACCCGGATGAGGCGCTCGCCCGCATCGTCGAGCGGTTCAAATCCGTGGAGGCCCGCAGCGACGCCGTTGTCGTGATCGGCTCCGACTACACCGATGTGGGCAGCCCCACCGAGCTCTCCTATAACGCGCGCATCGCAGCCAACCTCGGCACCCCCGTCCTGCTCGTGCTGGGTGGACGCAAGGGCCAGGACAATAACGAGATGCTCGGCCAGTCCGAGCCGCGTAGCGCCGCCGAGATGAATTTCGTGGCCGAGATTGCGGCGAGTGAACTGCGGCACGAGCACGCCATGCTGCTCGCCGTGACGGTCAACCGCGCCGACCCCGACAGCCTGGGCGATATCCATCTCGCCGTTGAGCGGGCCCTCCACCCGCTGCACACCGTCCCCGTCTGGACCATCCCGGAGGATCGGCTCTTGGTGGCACCCAGCGTGGCCAGCGTCATGACGGCGGTCGAGGGCCGCCTTATTCGCGGCGATGCCGAGTTGCTGGGCCGGGAAGCCCTCAACATCGTGGTCGCGGGAATGTCGATGGAGAATGTGCTGCCGAGGCTCCTGGAGGGGTCAATTATCGTGACCCCGGGCGACCGTCCCGAGGTGTTACTCGCCGTGATCATGGCCAACGCCTCCGCAACGTTCCCCACTCTCTCGGGGGTCATCCTGAACGGTGGGTTTGAGCTGTCCGAGAGTGTCACCAGCCTGCTTGACGGCGTGGATTCGCCGCTGCCCGTCATCCTGACCAGCCTGGGCACCTACGACACAGCCCTGCGCATCACCAATACGCGTGGTCGCCTCGCCGCCGATTCACCCGGCAAGTTCGACAACGCGCTCGCCCTTTTTGAACAGCATGTAGACACCCGGGTTCTAGTGGATGCCCTCCAGGTGCACGCCTCCTCGGTTGTCACCCCGATTATGTTTGCGTATGGCATTTTTGAGCGCGCTCGTATCGCCAATAAGCACATCGTGCTGCCCGAGGGGTCTGACGACCGGATTCTGCGGGCCGCGAGCACCCTGATCAAGCGGGCCGTTGTGCGCCTCACGATCCTTGGCAACCCGGAGGAGGTGCGCCGCCGCGCCGCCGCGCTCGGCCTCGACATCGAGGGGGCCGAGGTGATCGACCCGACCACCTCCGAGCTCCTGCCCGAGTTTGCCCGCGAATACACCCTGCTGCGGGCCCACAAGGGGATGACCGTGGAGAAGGCCCTCGATATCCTGACCGATGTCTCCTACTTCGGCACCATGATGGTGCATCTGGGTCTCGCCGACGGCATGGTGTCAGGGGCCGCGCACACCACGGCGCACACCATCCGGCCCAGCTTCGAGATCATCAAGACGGAGCCCGAGGTGTCGATCGTGTCGAGCGTTTTTCTGATGGCTCTCGCTGATCGTGTGCTCGTCTACGGCGACTGCGCCGTCAACCCCGACCCCACGGCCGACCAACTGGCCGATATCGCCATCTCCTCCGCAGCAACCGCCGCGCAGTTCGGGATCGAACCGCGCGTGGCCATGCTCTCCTACTCCACCGGCGAGTCTGGTTCGGGGGCCGACGTTGAGAAGGTGCGCGAGGCCACCCGCATCGTGCGTGAGCGTCGCCCCGATCTGCTCGTCGAGGGTCCCATCCAGTACGACGCTGCCGCGGATGCTGCCGTCGCCGCCGCTAAAATGCCCGGTTCTCCGGTGGCTGGCCGTGCGACCGTGTTCATCTTCCCCGACCTCAACACGGGAAACAACACCTATAAGGCGGTGCAGCGCTCGGCCAACGCCGTGGCGGTGGGGCCGGTGCTTCAGGGTTTGCGCAAGCCGGTCAACGACCTCTCGCGCGGGGCCCTTGTGCAGGACATCCTTAACACGGTCGCGATCACCGCGATTCAGGCAGATAGCGGAGAGTAGGCCCCCATGAATTGTGTTCTCGTCGTGAACAGTGGATCCTCATCCTTTAAATACCAGCTGATCGAGATGAGCACCGAGCGTCGCGTGGCCTCTGGGCTTGTGGAGCGGATCGGCGAACCGATGGGTCGGGCGGTGCATCAGACCGACGAGGGAACGTCGGAGCTGGCGCACCCGATCCCCGATCACACCGCCGGCTTTGCGCTGATGATGGCGGCCTTTGCGGCGGCCGACAGCGACCTGAGCGAGATGCCGATTGTGGCTGTGGGTCACCGTGTGGTGCACGGCGGCAAGCGCTTCTTCGCGCCGACCGTGATTGATGACGACGTAGCCTGGAATATTGCCGACCTCGCCGACCTCGCCCCGCTGCACAACCCGGCCAACCACCAGGGCATCGTGGCTGCCCGCCTCGCGTTTCCCTCGGTACCGCAGGTGGCCGTCTTCGACACTGCCTTCCACCAGACCATGCCTGCCGAGGCATACACCTACGCGATTGATCGCGAGTTGGCCGAGAAACACCGCGTGCGTAAGTACGGCTTCCACGGCACATCGCACAAGTTTGTCTCGGAAGAGGCCGCCCGCTTCGTGGGCCGCCCCAATGCAGAACTCAAGCAGATCGTGTTGCACCTGGGGAATGGTGCCTCCGCCTGTGCAATTGTCGGCGGCGTCTCGCAGGACACCTCAATGGGGATGACTCCGCTGCAGGGTCTCGTGATGGGTACCCGGTCCGGGGATGTTGACCCCTCTGCCCTCTTCCACCTCGCCCGCCACGCCCACCTGAGCATCGACGAGCTCGACACCCTACTCAACCGAGGCAGCGGCATGTTGGGCCTTGCGGGCACGGGTGATATGCGAGATGTGCATCGGCTCGCCGACGCGGGTGAGGCCCACGCCGTCCTCGCGCTTGACGTGTATGTGCGTCGCATTCGGCACTACCTGGGTGCCTACCTGGTTCACCTGGGTGGGGCCGATGTGATCACTTTTACGGCGGGCATTGGCGAGAACGGCCCCGAGATCCGGCAGGAGGTCTTGGCTGGCTTGGAGTGGCTGGGCATCCGTCTGGATCGTGAGCGCAACGCCTTGCCCAACACCGGCCCGCGTCGGATCTCGACGGACGACTCGCCCATCGCGGTTCTCGTGGTGCCAACAGACGAGGAGCTGGAGATCGCCAGGCAGACCGTCGAGACCATCACCGGGGTCGCCGAGTAGGAGCGCTAGCCGGGCATTCGGGTACCTGCTGAGGCCCGCTCAGAGTACAATTGCCGGGTGGCTACCGCACTGTATCGCCGTTATCGGCCAGAGAATTTTGCCGAAATGATCGGTCAATCGCAGGTGACGGCGCCGCTGATGACCGCGCTGCGCACCAACCGGGTCAACCACGCCTATCTGTTCAGCGGTCCGCGCGGCTGTGGCAAGACCACCTCGGCCCGCATTCTTGCGCGTTGTCTCAACTGTGCCGAGGGCCCCACCGATACCCCGTGCGGGGTGTGCCCGAGCTGTGTGGAGCTGAGCCGCCAGGGTGGCGGGTCGCTGGATGTTGTCGAGATTGACGCTGCCAGCCACGGTGGCGTGGACGATGCCCGCGACATCCGAGAGCGGGCCGTGTTTGCCCCGGCCCGCGACCGCTACAAGATTTTTATCATCGACGAGGCCCACATGGTCACGGCGGGCGGGTTCAACGCCCTGCTGAAGATCGTGGAGGAGCCGCCGGAGCATGTGAAGTTCATCTTCGCCACGACCGAGCCCGAGAAAGTGATCGGCACGATCCGCTCGCGCACCCACCACTACCCCTTCCGTCTGATCCCTCCGGGGGAACTGCTCGACTACGTACAGACCCTGTGCGAGAGCGAGGGGGTGACGACCGAGCCGGGCGTGTTGTCTCTCGCCGTGCGCGCGGGCGGTGGCTCAGCCCGAGACACGCTTTCTCTTGTGGACCAGCTGATCGCCGGTTCCGAGGGTACCGTGGTGGAGTACGAGCGCGCGGTGGGCCTGCTGGGTTTTACGCATACGGGTCTGCTTGACGATGTGATCGAGGCCCTCGGCGGACATGACGGCTCGGCGGCGTTTGCCGCGGTTGACCGGGTGGTGCAGACGGGTCAGGACCCGCGTCGCTTTGTGGAGGACCTGCTGGAGCGTCTGCGCGATCTGATCGTGGTGTCGGCCACCGGCCCTGCCGGTGCCGCAGCCGTCTTGCGTGGTGTACCCGAAGACGAGTTGCAGCGGATGAGTGACCAGGCCGCCGTGTTTGGTCCCGCCGAACTGTCCCGTACCGCCGATGTGGTCAATAAGACCCTCAACGATATGACCGGGGCCACCTCCCCGCGCCTGCACCTGGAGTTTATGGTCGCCCGCGCCCTCGTGCCGAGTATTACCGACGCCGAACGCGGCGCGCTCACCCGGCTGGAGCGGCTGGAACGCCGCATTGGGGTAACGGATGCCGGGGGAGCCTCCGCTGCTCCCCCCGCGGGGAGACCCGCCGCGGAGAGTGCTGCGGTAGCGTCCCGGGCCGAGCCGGTGCGAACCGAGCCGGTGCGAGAGGCATCGGTCACACCCGAGAGGCAGCCGTCGCCCCCGGCCGTCGCCGAGCCGTCCGCTTCGGCGGAGGCGACCCCCGCTGAGACTGTTGCTTCCGCAGAGGCCCAGCCCACCCGCCCGGCGTCACCCGAGAGCGGTCCTCTTGGCACGGTCTCTCTCGACCAGATGAAAAACTCGTGGCAGGAAATCCTCGACGTGCTGATGACGGCTGATCGACGCTCCTGGATGGCCGCGTACACTGCAACGGTGCGCAGCCTGGAGGGCGATATCCTCACCCTGTCCTTTCCGAGCGCCAACGATGTGGCGAGTTTCCGCGGGGGCAGCACCGGTGCGTCAAGCGTGAGCGAGCAACTACGCGGTGCGATCCAAACCGTCCTCGGCCTGCGGGTACGTTTTGTTGCCCGGGTGGATGGACCGGGTACCGCTGCTGTCTCCGCTCCGCCCACCGCGCAGCCGCCTGCCGAGGAACCGACTGCCGCAGAGCCGCCTGCCGCAGAGCCGCCTGCCACAGAGCCGCCGGTTACCGAGACCCCCACCGCCCGCACCAGTGCCTCGGCGAGTCTGGCCACCACCACCGTGGCCGCCCCCGCCCGCCCCGCTGCCCCTGTGACCGAGTGGCACACCGTTGCCATCCCCGGTGGCGCGGCGACTCCGGTCTCCCCGCCGGCCCCCCCGAGCGAATCCGTCACCCCGTCGCAGGCGGTCACACCGCCGCCCGCCGGGATGGAGTTTCCGCCGCGCCTCGGCCGTGAGGTGCCCGCCGCTCCGGCCGACCCCGAGCCCGAGGCTGTCGCCGAGGATGAGGTTCCCCCGCCGGATGACGAGTGGGCCCCGCCGCCGCCCGAGGAGACCCCGGCTCCGCGTCCGGTATCGACCCCGGCCGCGTCCGGTCCCTCCTTCGGCGGTGACGCCCCGGCCACCAGCACGCGCTACGGCGAGTCCGTGGTGCGCGAGGTATTGGGGGCCACGTTCCT
The DNA here is from genome assembly GCF_006716695.1 of Klugiella xanthotipulae. GTDB lineage: Bacteria > Actinomycetota > Actinomycetes > Actinomycetales > Microbacteriaceae > Klugiella > Klugiella xanthotipulae. The sequence continues at coordinate 666,567 of NZ_VFPN01000002.1, read as the reverse complement.
CGAAGAGCGCGCGTATCCCGAGGGTAAGGGGTACTAACCGTGTACGAGGGCATCATCCAGGATCTGATTGACGAGTTCGGCCGTCTGCCCGGCATTGGCCCCAAATCGGCCCAGCGCATCACCTTCCACATCGTGCAATCGCAGAGCGCCGATGTCACCCGCCTCGCCGAACTCCTCGCCACGGTGCGCGAGCGGGTGCGTTTCTGCACCCAGTGCGGCAACGTTTCCGAGCAGGAGCTGTGCTCTATCTGCCGGGATGCCCGCCGGGATGCCGGTCTCATCTGTGTCGTCGAGGAGCCCAAAGACGTTGTCGCCATTGAGCGCACGCGGCAGTTCCGGGGGCTGTACCATGTTCTGGGTGGGGCCATCAGCCCCATCGACGGTGTCGGACCGGACGATCTCAACATTACCCAGTTGATGCGTCGCCTCGCCGACACGGAGGTGCGCGAGGTCATCCTCGCCACCGATCCCAACCTGGAGGGGGAGGCCACCGCCACCTACCTCACGCGGTTGCTGAAGACGCTGGAGGTGCCCGTCTCACGGCTCGCCTCGGGTCTGCCCGTGGGAGGCGATCTCGAATTTGCCGACGAGATTACCCTCGGCCGGGCCTTCGAGGGCCGTCTCACGGTCAGCTAGGCTGGCGCAACGCCTGCCCGCCGTACCGTTTCCGCAGAGAAACGGTACGGCGACACATATGCGCACCCCGCCTGCGGGGTGTCGTAAGATAAGTTTTCGGGCGTCTTCCCCCTGTTATTGAGCCGGAGAGGGTCACATGGCATTAATTGTGCAGAAGTTTGGCGGGTCATCCGTGTCGGATGCCGAGAGCATCAAGCGCGTCGCCAAGCGAATCGTGGACACCCGCCGCGCTGGAAACGACGTGGTGGTCGCCGTATCCGCCATGGGAGACACCACCGACGATCTGCTTGACCTCGCTAACGCGGTTTCGCCGATCCCCGCCCCGCGGGAGCTCGATATGCTGCTGACCGCGGGCGAACGCATTTCTATGGCGCTTCTGGCCATGGCGATTAAGGGGATGGGCCACGAGGCCCTGTCCTTCACAGGCAGCCAGGCCGGCATGATTACGGATGCCACGCACGGTGCCGCCCGCATCGTTGATGTCACACCCAAGCGGGTTCGCGCCGCCCTCGACCAGGGGGCCGTGGCCATTGTCGCCGGGTTCCAAGGGTTTAATCGCCACACGGGCGACATCACCACGCTGGGCCGTGGTGGTTCTGATACCACCGCCGTCGCGCTGGCCGCCGCGCTGCGCGCCGATGTGTGCGAAATCTATACGGATGTTGACGGTATCTTCACCTCCGACCCTCGTGTCGTGCCCCAGGCCAAGAAAATTGACTTCATTACCAACGAAGAAATGCTAGAACTGGCCGCCTCCGGTGCCAAAGTCTTGTATATTCGCGCAGTGGAATATGCCCGCCGTCACGGGGTCAAGCTGCACGTCCGCTCCTCGTTCAACAGCAACGAGGGCACCATCGTTTACAACCCCGAAGACGGCATCCCGAACGGAGGCAACGTGGAAGAGCCCATCATCACCGGTATTGCAACGGACACCGGCGAGGCGAAGGTGACGGTTGTTGGCGTCCCCGACATCCCGGGTAAGGCCGCCGAGATTTTTGAGATCGTCGCCAAGACAAATGCCAACATCGACATGATCGTGCAGAACGTGTCGGAGGCGGCTACGGGGCGTACCGACATCTCGTTCACGCTGCCCAGCGGCGACGGCGCGCGCGTCATCGGCGCGCTGGAAGCGGAACGCGCATCCGTGGAGTTTCTGAGTCTGCAATACGACGACCAGATCGGCAAGCTCGCGGTGGTGGGGGCCGGGATGCGCACCAACGCGGGCGTCTCTGCCAAAATCTTCCGCTCCCTCTTTGAAGCCGGGATCAACATCGAGATGATCTCGACGAGCGAGATTCGTATCTCGGTGGTCACCCGGGCCGATAGCCTCAATGAGGCTGCACGGGTGCTGCACACCGCGTTTGGCCTCGACGGCGACGAGGTTGCCGTGGTGCACGCGGGCACGGGGCGCTAGGCACCGCATTTTCCGGGGGTGCCGCCGCGCATCCCGACTTTTGCAACGTTACCCGCCCGAGGGGCGGAGAGATTCGAGGATACCCATGACTAACTCAGCCGTACCCGCCCTGCCCACCGTCGCAATCGTGGGGGCCACCGGCCAGGTGGGTGCCGTGATGCTGCGCCTGTTGGAGGAGCGCAACTTCCCCGTCGGTACCCTGCGACTGTTTGCCACGGCCCGCTCGGCCGGTACAACCCTCGCCTTCCGCGGTGCGGAGGTCACGGTGGAGGATGTCGCCACGGCCGACCCCGCCGGTGTGCACATCGCCCTGTTCTCGGCCGGGGCCACGGGTTCGCGTGCTCACGCCCCGCGCTTCGCGGAGGCTGGCGCGATTGTGATCGACAATTCGAGTGCCTGGCGGATGGACCCGCAGGTGCCGCTGATCGTGAGTGAGGTCAACCCGCACGCGATTGCCGAGGCGGTCACGGGCATCATCGCCAACCCCAACTGCACCACGATGGCGGCCATGCCCGCGCTCAAGGTGCTGCATCAGGATGCCGAGCTTGTCCGGCTCGTCATCACCACCTTCCAGGCGGTGTCCGGCTCGGGTCTTGCTGGTGCGGAGGAACTCGCCGGTCAGGTGCGCGCGGCGGTGGAGCAGGGAGACCTGACCCGCCTGGTGCACGATGGTCGGGCCGTCACCTTCCCCGCTCCCGCGACGTATGTGAAGCCCATCGCGTTTGACGTGGTGCCCCTCGCCGGGTCGATTGTTGATGATGGTTTGGGTGAGACCGACGAGGAGAAGAAGCTGCGCAACGAGAGCCGTCGCATCCTGGAGATCCCGGATCTGCGCGTCTCGGGCACCTGTGTGCGTGTTCCCGTGTTCACCGGCCACTCGCTGTCAATCAACGCGGAGTTTGCCCGCCCGCTCAGCCCCGAGCGCGCCATCGAACTGCTCGCTTCCGCCCCCGGCGTCCTGCTGAGCGATGTTCCCACGCCGCTCGATGCGGCCGGTGGCGACCCCACAATCGTGGGTCGCATCCGGGAGGATCAGTCCACGGCGGATGGCAACGGCCTGTGCCTGTTCGTGTCGAGCGATAACCTGCGCAAGGGCGCAGCGCTCAATGCGGTGCAGATCGCCGAGCTCGTGGTCGCGCGCGGCTAGGGAGTCAGGAGCCGCAGAAAGAAGCACAGCGCCAGCAGGAGCCCCGCCACGAAGTGCACCGAGAGTGCCCACTTGGCGGCCAGCTTGGCCGTGCGAATGGCGGTGTAGCGGCCCTGCTTTCCCTCGATACAGACGGCGACGCCCACGAGGGCGGTCAGCGGCGGGGCGAGCATCGTGAGGGGTAACAGGAACGCCGAAATCGTGAGCCCGCTTGAGGGGATGCCGGTGCCGCCCTGTCCGCCCGCTGGGGTGGCGCTGGCTGTGGCGCTCGCGGCTGAGAGCAGCGACTCGGTGGCAAGCAGCGCCACCAGATTGGCGGCGCAGAACATCACGGCCAACAGTGTAAAGGCGATGATAACCCCGCGCCGGGACAGCCGGAACGGCCAGGACTTGCGGGAGAGGTAGCCGCCGACCGTCGCGAGGATCACCGAGACGAGGGCGAGGAGCAGGATACGGATGGCCTCACTCGTGCCGGTGGGCGTCAGCCAGTGCCCGTTGCCCTCGGAGGCCACCGCGAAGAGGAGCGGTGTTTGCAGGATGAGCACCATGGCCCAGGCGGAGAACAGTCCCAGCGTCACGAGGGCGGCGGGCACCCACCCGTGGAGAAGCTTTCGCACGATACGGCACCCGTCCTCAGAGTACGGGGGCGTCGGCGTGGCTGTGGCGAGCATCTGACGGTAGCGGTCCGCCCCATCAAGCGCCGCCGTCAATTTCAGACAGGATCAAGTATACGGTGACCTGATTATTATTTGGGGGTTTTGGGCATGCCAATTTTGGGATGTCCTGCCGGTTGATGGTCTGGAGGCTACAGAACTGCGGGTACCAGCGTGATGAGCGTGGCTTCGGGTCGGCAGGCGAAGCGCACGGGGGCGTAGATGGAGTGCCCGAGCCCGGCGCTCACGTTCAGGAAGGCGGCGCGCCGATTGTGTTGCCAGGTGGAGAGACCCTTGGCCTGGTCGCGCGGCAGGTCGCAGTTGGTGGTGAGCGCTCCATATCCCGGGATGCACACCTGACCGCCGTGGGTGTGACCGGCGATGAGCGCGGTGGCCCCCGCATCCACCAGGGTGTTGAGGGCGCTCCGGTAGGGCGCGTGGACGAGCCCGAGGGTGGTCACGGGGCCCGCGGCGGGTTCCGCGCGCACCTCTGCAAGCTGTGCCGCCATCTGGTCGGCTCGGTCGTAGCCGATATGTGGGTCGTTGAGGCCGACGCATTCCAGGATGCTGTCGGCCACCGTGAGGCGGGCGGCCGAGTTGTTCAGGTTGAGCCAGCCCAGGTCATCCATAAAAAAGTGGGTGAGCGCCTCGTTGTCAAGGTTGGGGGTCCGGGTGGACTTCTGGCTGGGCTCTCGGAGGTAGCGCAGTGGGTTCTTCAGCATGGGTCCGTAGTAGTCGTTGGACCCGTGGACAAACACGCCGGGAATCCCCGCAAACGGTTCGAGTGCGTGTCGGAGTGCGAAGAGAGCCTGCTCGTGCCCGGCGTTGTCGCCGCTGTTGATAACGAGGTCGGGGGCGAGGGCCGCGAGCGAACGCACCCAGCGTTGCTTACGCGACTGCCACGGGGCCAGGTGCAGGTCGGAGAGCTGTAGCATCCGCAGGGGCCCCTGCCCGGCTGGCAGCACGGGCATGGTGACGTGTCGCAGCGTGAAGAGCTGCCGCTCAATCAGCGTTCCCCAGACAGCGGCGGCCACCCCCGCGGCCACGACGCCGCGGGCGGCGGTGGCGAGGGGGTGGTGGCGACGCGGTGCCGCACGTTCCGGCACTAGGAACACTTAATAATGATCGTGACCGAGTTGGTCTCTTTGGCGGCGGTGCCCGCGGCGGGGCTGGTCCCCGTGACCGTTCGATCGTTGCGGTTGGCTGGGACCTTGTCGCTCGTGTTGTCGCACTGCGCCTGCACGGTGGCAAAGCCGTTGGTGCGCAGCGTTTGCACGGCGTCTTTGTAGGTGCCGGAGACCGCCGGGATATTTTTCATGCTGCCGTTACTTCGGAAGATGGTCACGGCTGAGCCGTCCGAGAGGGCGGAACCCGCGGCCGGATCGGTGCGGGCCACCATACCGGCGGGCTGCTCTGAGTCGTCCTCACCGCCGTCCGCGACGGTGAAGCCGAGGTTGGTGAGCAGGGCCTGGGCCTTATCAAACTCCAGGCCGGTCGTGTCGGGCACGGCCGTGGTTTTGACGTTGAGCGCCTTCGAGTCGGCCGTGGCAAATTGTTCGCCGCCAAACTTGACGTCGGCTACATCCATAATGGCGCGGAACATCCTGTTTTTGGAGGTTTCGAGTCCGGGATAGCGGCGGGTATCCACCTTGCCCGTGGCGTTACCCACCCAGATGGCGGTTGTGGCCTTACTGCTGCCGCCAATCACCCAGTTGTCCCAGTAGTTGTTGGTGGTACCGGTCTTGGCAAAGTGTGGGATGCCGTAGCTGCTGAGTGCCGCCGATCTAGCGAGACCGTTCGTCACGGAGTACTGGAGCGCATAGGCCACCCCGGCGGCCACGCGCGGCTCGATACCCTGTCGGCAGCTCCCCTTGGTGAAGGGAACCTCCTTGCCGGCCGAGTTGGTGATGCTGTCGATTGCGTTGGGTTCGCAGACCTTGCCGTCGGAGCCAAACGCCGAGTAGGCCAGCGCCATCGTGAGCGGGGCGATCTCATCGGTACCGCCGTAGACCGAGCTGAGATTGTTCACGAGCTTGTTGGTGCCCGCGTTGTTGTAGGCAGCGCGGTGCACGCCGAGGTCGGTCGCCATCTTGGTGATGTCACACAGGTCCATCTTCTTGGCCATCGAAACAAACCCACCGTTAATAGACTGTGCGGTGGCCTCAAGAACGGTTTTTACCCCTTTGGCCCTGGTGGCGTTATCGAACTTAAACGAGCCGTAGTCGGCGACGCCCCCGGGTTTACAGCTGGCCTTAAACTGTGCCTGGTTGACGGCACCGGGGGTGGTATCCACACTGTCTCGCACGGAGTGGCCCGTGCGGATCCACTCGGCGAGGGTAAACGCCTTATAGGTTGATCCCACCTGGAAACCGGAGGAGCCGCCATAGTCTACGTCGGTGTTGTAGTTCACCGCCGTATAGGCACCCGGATTGGCGTTGAGCACCTCTGGATCGTCGTTATAGGGCTTATTTTGGGTCATCGCGAGGATGCGCCCCGTGCCGTTCTCCACCGTAATGGCCGCGGACCCCACGTCAATGCCCTCCATCTGGGCGGCGACATTTGCCGCCATGGCGGTCTGGGCGGCACCCTGGACATCCAGGTCGATGCTCGTGTAGATATTGAGCCCGCCGCGGCGGAACTTAAACCAGCGTTCTTCGGGAGTGTTGCCAAAGCTCTCGTCGTGGCGGATGGCCCTGCTCACGTAGTCGCAGAAGAACGCGAGGGGACCAGCTACGCTACAACCGCTCTGTTTGACGTGGATGTCGGGCACAACCTCCGTGGCGATTGCCTCGTCATACTCGGCCTGGGTGATCTTCGTGTGCTTGAGCATATCGCCCAGGATCATGTCGCGGCGGCCCTTATTGGCCGGAATATTCTCGGCCTTGTCAATCTGTAGCTTGGCGGGGTTATTGACCGTGGCGATCAGGCTCGCGGCCTGAGGCAGCGTGAGATCCTTGGCGCTCACGTTGAAGTAGTACGAGGCTGCCGCCTCAATACCGTAGATGGTGCGGCCGAAGAGGGCAATATTCAGGTAGCCCTGCAGGATCTGGTCTTTGCTGTACTTCTTCTCGACCTCCACCGCAAGCTTCATTTCTTTGAGCTTGCGGTCGGGGGTCTGGCTTGTCGCCTCGTCGTAGGCCGCGTCGCGCTCCTCTTTGTTGAGCTTAGCTTCGGCCTCCTGTACCAGGACGTTCTTAACGTACTGCATGGTGATGGTGGAGGCACCACTCGTCTGAGCTGAGCTAAACGTGTTGGTGAGCATGGCTCGGCTCATCGAGATCATATCCACGCCGCCGTGCTCGTAGAAGCGCGGATCTTCGGTCGCGATTGCGGCATCCTTGGCGTACTGGGAGATTTCGTCCCAGCCAACCTCCACGCGGTCCTGCACATAGAACGTGGCAATCCGCACGTTTTCATCGCCCTGCTTGGCGTAGAGATTTGATGGCTGGGCCAGGTCTTCAATCTTCAGGATCTCGGGTAGGTTATCGAAGACGCTGATGGCCGTGTCGGTTGCGCTGCTGGTGACGGCAACAACCGGGAGCACACTGGCGCTCACGAGCACGCCGGCGACGGCGCTCATAGCGACAACGCCCAGGACGCCACCCACGGCACTGTTAAAGGTGCGGGGAGTGACGGGGCGCGCGCCGCCCTTTTGGGCGCGCTTGGAGGAAGAACCTAAACCAGTCATATCAATTACGATAGGTGACAAATCTGAAAAACAACCCATGAGCGGCGCGCTGAACCGCGCGTTGACGTCGCGAGGAGTATATAAATGTCCGAAAATCTAGGCGCGCATCCGCCGTTACCGCCCCACTGGGAGTATTTTGTGACGCCCCTTCTGTTACACAGTGAGGCGCAGATTCTCAACAACTGGGGGTCTGAGGGCTGGGAACTGGTGCAGGTCGTGGCCGGTCCCGCCGGCGGTAATGTGGGGTACTTCAAGCGCCAGGCGGTGTCGGTATGAGCACCTACGAGCAGCGACTGAGCGAGCTGGGCATCACCCTGCCCGAGATCGCGGCCCCCGTGGCCGCCTATGTGCCAGCCCTGCGGGTGGGAGATTTCGTCTATACCTCCGGGCAGCTCCCGTTTGTGTCGGGGGCGCTCCCGGCCACCGGTAAGGTGGGCGACGGTCATGGGCTGGTGCCGGCATCCGATGCCCAGGAATACGCGCGACTGTGTGCCCTCAACGGCCTCGCCGCGGCGAAGGGTGTTCTCGGTAGCCTGGAGGCGATTGAGCGGGTGGTCAAGGTCACCGGGTTTGTGGCCTCCGACCCGTCGTTTACGGGCCAGCCCGGTGTCATCAACGGTGCCTCGAATGTGCTGGGTGAGATCTTCGGGGAGGTCGGCGTGCACGCCCGCTCGGCCGTCGGCGTGGCCGTGCTGCCACTCGATGCCCCCGTTGAGGTGGAGTTTGTGTTTGCCGTGAAGCCGGGTGCCTCACGATGAGCCGCCAGGTGCGGTGAAGCCCAGCAGAATCTTCTGCCGGGCCTCACCGCACCTCCTCGTGCCGGTTAGCGCACTTTTTGTGAGATGGACTGCATTACCATGGTGTCGGCGAGCGTGGTGGTGTCGCCCACCTCTCGCCCCTCCGCCACGTCTTGCAAGAGGCGGCGGATGATTTTACCTGAGCGGGTTTTCGGCAGCTCGTTCACGACGAAGATCTGCCGCGGCCGGGCGATGGCACCGATCTGCGCCCCCACGTGGGCCTTGAGGATAACGGCGGCCTGGTCGGCATCCGTCATCACCGTTTGGTGGCTTTTCAGGATCACAAAGGCCACGACAGCCTGGCCGGTGGTCTCATCGGCCGCCCCCACCACGGCCGCCTCGGCGACCGAGTGGTGCGAGACGAGAGAGGACTCGATCTCGGTGGTGGAGAGGCGGTGCCCGGAGACGTTCATCACGTCATCCACCCGACCCATGAGCCAGATGTCACCGTCTTCATCGCGGCGTGCACCGTCGCCAGCGAAGTACTTATCGCCGAACTTATCCCAGTAGGTTTCCTGAAAGCGCTCCGGGTCGCCCCAGATGCCGCGCAGCATACTCGGCCACGGCTGGGTGATCGCGAGCAAGCCACCGCTGCCGTTCGGCACGGGGCGGGCCTCGTCATCCACCACATCAATGCTGATACCGGGGATGGGAACCTGCGCGCTCCCCGGCTTGGTTGCCGTGATGCCGGGCAGTGGCGACACCATAATGGCCCCCGTCTCGGTCTGCCACCAGGTATCGACGATGGGGGCCGATCCGGCACCGATCACCTCGCGGTACCAGAGCCAGGCTTCGGGGTTGATCGCCTCGCCCACCGAGCCCAGCAGGCGGATGCTCGAGAGATCGTTCTGCTGCGTGACCTCGCGGCCCACCTTCATGAACGAGCGGATGGCGGTGGGGGCCGTGTAGAAGGTCGTCACGCCGTAGCGTTCAATGATCTCCCACCAGCGGCCCCAGGTGGGTGTCTCGGGTGTGCCCTCGTACATCACCTGGGTCGCACCGTTGGCGAGCGGGCCGTAGACCACGTAGCTGTGGCCGGTAATCCAGCCCACATCGGCGGTGCTCCAGTAGACATCCGTTTCGGGGCGCAGGTCGAAGACCGCACGGTGTGTGAAGCTCGTCTGGGTGAGGTAACCGCCCGAGGTGTGCAGGATGCCCTTGGGCTTGCCCGTCGTGCCGGAGGTGTAGAGGATAAACAGCGGGTTTTCGGCAGGGAAGGGGCGAGCCGTGTGCTCGGCATCCATCTCTACGATCTCCTCGTGCCACCACAGGTCACGGCCCTCCTCCCAGCGCACATCGTTTTCGGTGCGGCGGACCACGAGCACGTGTTCCACGGTGAGCTCGGTGCCCGGGTTGAGGTCAAGGGCGTCATCTACGGCGGGCTTGAGCGGTGAGACGCGGCCTTTGCGCCATCCGCCGTCTGCCGTGATGACCAGTTTTGCTGCGGCGTCGTCAAGGCGAGCGCGAAGGCTCTCGGCGCTGAAACCGCCAAAGACCACCGAGTGCACGGCACCGATGCGGGCCACGGCGAGCATTGCGATAACAGCCTCGGGGATCATGGGGAGGTAAATAGCCACCCGGTCGCCCTGCTGGATGCCCAGGCTGATCAGGAGATTGGCTGCCTTTTTGACCTCGGACAGGAGCTCGGTGTAGGTGATCGTACGGCGGTCGCCGGGTTCACCCTCCCAGTAGAGAGCGACCCGGTCGCCGTTGCCCGCCACAATGTGCCGGTCCAGGCAGTTGTAGGCGACGTTGAGTTCGCCATCCTCGAACCAGGTAGCGAAGGGCGGGTTCGTCCAGTCGAGCGTCTTCGTGAAGGGGGTGTGCCAGTGCAGCGTGCGTGCCTGCTCGGCCCAGAACTCCTGGGGGTCGGCGTTGGCCTGCTGGTAGATCTCGGGGCCGTATTGGGCGGCTTGGGTAAATGCTGCGGGGGGTGGGAAGCTCTCCACCTCGGTTTGCAGGCTTTCAATGACACCGTGGGTGTTGTTTTTAGAGGACACCATTATCCAATCTGTGCAGGAGCGTTCGTGCGATCCTTGTAGCGTAACAAAGATTTTCTTTCCCGCCCCACCCAGGGAAAATACATGAAACAAACACAAAATTTTGTGATGAATTTGTGATCTTCGGCGTTACACTATTTTCCACCATCCTGATCTGAAGGATGGCGGAGACGGCGCTTTTCTGAAGGATTTCCCCAAAATCCGACGCCGTCGAGGGGGCACCGAACCCCTAACCGGTGCCCTCTCTCCCCCCACCCACTAACGTGTGGTGCCACGGTGAGATGCTCCTCCACAGGGGGCTGTATCGGTGAGTCGTCCACAGGAGCGGCGTCGTCCCGGGCCGGGGAGGCGAGCAGCCGTACGCTCGCTCACCATGAGTAGTCATTCCGAAGTCCACCTGCCCTACCCCCTCCGTGCGGCGCTCGGCCCGCTGGCCCCCCTCCTCGCCGACCCCACCGTGACGGATGTCTTTGTCAACGGGTCCCACGGTGTCTGGGTAGACCGCGGCCGCGGTGCCGTGCGGGAGGAGAGCCTCTCGCTCACCTCTGACGGGGTACGTACGCTCGCCGTACAGCTGATCTCCCGCGGCGGGCGACATATTGACGACACCACGCCGTGTGTGGATGTCCGCCTGGCATGGGGAATCCGGGTGCACGCGGTTCTGCCGCCCATTGCGCGGGCGGGGCCGCTCCTGTCTATTCGGGTACCGCGGGTGAGGGCACTGGGTCTCGACGATCTCGGGCAGGCGATGTTTACGACCACCGAGCGGGCGGCGCTCGTGGCTGCCGTCGCGCGGCGGCGAAACATCCTCATCGTGGGCTCAGGGGGGAGTGGCAAAACCACTCTTCTCGCCGCGCTGCTGGCGACAGTACCGCACACCGAGCGGATCGTGACGGTGGAGGATGTTGCCGAACTCAACATTCGGCATCCACACTGCGTGTCGCTGGAGGCGAGGCAGAAGAACCTCGACGGGGCCGGGGGAGTCGAGCTGGACCAGCTCGTGCGGGAGGCGCTGCGGATGCGGCCCGACCGGATTGTGGTGGGTGAATGTCGCGGCCCAGAACTGCGCGAACTTCTGGGCGCGCTCAACACGGGGCACGATGGTGGGGCCGGTACCCTACACGCCAACTCGCTCGACGATGTGCCCGCACGACTGGAGGCTCTGGGGGCGGTAGCCGGTTTTACCCCCGAGGCGCTCGCTCGGCAGGCGGTGAGTGCCATCCACCTCGTGGTGCAGTTGGAGCGGGCGGGCGGAGTGCGGCGCGTGGCGAGCCTCGGCCGACTATGCCTGACCGGGGCCGGAACGCTGGGCGTTGTGGCCGGGGCGGGTTCGGCATGAGGGTGCCACGGAGGCCCGTGGTTCCTTGGCTGCGGGGTACTCGGGGTGCTCGCCCTGCTCGGGTCGATCCCGGTTCGGAGGTGGCCACCGTGGTGCGGCGGGTAGCCGTGATGGTCGCGGCCGGTCTGGGGGTGGAGCGGGTGTGGGATCACCTCTCGGAGACCGGGGACTACAGCGCCGCAACCCGCGCTCTGCTGCGAGCCTGTCACCGTGCGGGGCGTGACGGGCGCGATGTGCCCGGTGCCGTCCGGGACCAGGTGGGGCCCGGATCGGGCGGACACGATCCGGCCTCCGCCTCCTGGCTCGGCCTCGCGGCGACGCTCGCGGTGGCCGAACGGGCCGGGGCTCCCCTCGCCCATTGCCTACACCGGCTCGCCGAGAGCTACGAGGCTAACGCTCAGGGCAGGCGGGCGATGACCGTTTCTCTGTCGGGGTCACGGGCCACTGCGCGGCTTATGATGTGGCTGCCCGCCGTGAGTATCGGGTTGAGCAGCGTGCTCGGGTTCAATACCATTGCGGTGCTCGTGGGTACGCTGCCTGGGCTGGTGTGTGCCGCTCTCGGTGCGACCCTCACGGTGCTCGGTGCCCTGTGGAGTAACCGGATGATCACGAGGGCCAGCCGGGGCACCGCAACGCCCGGTATCTGTCTTGACCTCACGGCACTTGCCGTGTCGGGCGGGGGGTCGCTTCGTGATGCTCGGCGTCTCGTTGCCGACACCGTGGAGCGCTTTGGTTTGGAGGAGGGCGCTGAGCCGGTGATTGCGCAGCGCTCTTTAGCACTGGCTGACCGGGCCGGTGTTCCTGCCGCGGACCTTCTCAGTGCCGATGCCGACCTGGTGCGAGCGGAGCACACGGCAGAGGCCGGGCGCCGTGCCGCCAGCCTGGGGGTGGCCCTCATGGTTCCGCTCGCGGTGTGTACCCTGCCCGCTTTTATGCTGCTGGGCGTGGTGCCGATGATGCTGTCGATTCTCTCAACGGTGTGGGTCTGGTGAGTGGCGTGTGTGCACGGGTGGAGCTGCGCATCCGGTGCCGGTGGATGTTCTCCACAGACCCGCTTCAGCCCCGGTTTTCCCCATATTTTCACTGGTCGTCGTCGCGGGCGCTCTCCGTGACCAGACTTGAATCATGCTCCCGCCCGATCATGACCGTGCGAAACCGCACAGAAAGTTGAGAGAGTCTCATGACTGTCCTTGCCCTCACCAGCGTTCCCCGCCCGACTCGCCCGACCCTCCTGACTCGGCCGCCGAGGCGACCCAGGTCGGCGCGATGCGGGGTTGCGCCTGTGCCACCTACTCCGTGGCGAGCCCGCGTTCGCCGCATCCGTCGTATTCTCAGCGAGGAGACGGGCGCGGCGACGGCCGAGTACGCCGTTGTCATTATGGCGGCCGTGGGGTTTGCCGGGCTTCTTGTGGTCATCCTCAAGGGCGACGCCGTGCGCGGCATGCTCACCGATCTGGTCCAGAGCGCGCTTGCGGCCGGTGGGTAGGCCACCGGCTCGCAGGTGTCGGCTCGCCTGGCTCGGACGCGAGGAGCGGGGCAGCGCAACCGTGGAGTTTGCGCTCGTTCTGCCAGCGATCATCGCCGTGTTGGGGATCTGCCTGGCCGCGCTGGGGGTGATGATCAGCCAGTTGCGGGTCACGGATGCCGCGGCCGACATCGCGCGGATGCTCGCGCGAGATGAGGGCGGCGGCGCGGTACACGCCCGACTCGCCCAGGCGGGCAGCGGAACCACGCTGACCCGCAGCGACGAGGGAGAGTTTGTGTGTGTAACCCTCGGACGGACGATGAGCCTGGGCCCGCTGCATCTGCCCGCGGTGACCGCAACCGCCCGGTCCTGCGCTTTGGCCGGGTGAGTCGGCGTTCCCGGCGACGTGCGGGTTTCACACGTCGCCGGGAACGCCCCGTGTGAAAGCGGACGTTAATAACGAGTGAGAAATGAGGAAGCGGATGGAACGTATGCGCCGTGACTACCGTTACCGCGAAGGTCGCCGCCTGCAGCGGCTACGCGACGAGGCGGGTGGGGCCTCCCTGGCTGCCGTTGGCGTGGTATTGGGCCTGCTCCTTATTATGGGGTCGGTGTTGGCCGGGTACCGTATCCTCGCGGTTCAGGAGCGGGTTGCCGGGGCCGCAGACGCCGCAGCGTTGGCCGGAGCCGATACGGCATTCGGGTTTGTTTCCGGGGTGCCGTGTGAACGGGCGGAGCAGTCGGCCCGGTTGAACCGTGTCACAATGGATCACTGTACGGTCGAGGGTTACGAGGTGCGAGTCACCGCGTCCCAGAGCGTTCTGGGCATCGTTGTCCGGTCCGCCGCCCGTGCAGGTCCGTCACCGGGTACGTTATAAATAGTGAGCACGTTCACACTCATTATGTGTATGGTGTCGGCAGGGGATGAGCGCATTCACCACGGATGCGTCGCCCCGTTCGGGGTCGCAGTGCGTCACCGTGAGTATCGTCCTGCAGCCAACAACGTTAAGTAAAGGAGTCGCGTGCCCGGCACGAAGAAGCTGGTGATTGTCGAGTCACCAACCAAGGCGAAAACCATCGGTGCATATCTTGGCGAAGACTACGAGGTGATTGCCTCTGTGGGTCACATTCGCGACCTGGCTGAACCATCTGAGCTGCCTGCCGAACTCAAAAAGGGTCCGTTTGGCAAGTTTGCCGTAGATGTGGAGAACGACTTCAACCCCTACTACGTGGTGGCTGAGAACAAGAAAAAAACGGTCACCGATCTCAAGCGTGCGCTCAAAACCGCGGACGAGGTCTGGCTTGCAACTGATGAGGACCGCGAGGGGGAGGCTATCGCCTGGCATCTGCTTGAGGTGTTAAAGCCCAAGGTTCCTGTACGCCGAATGGTGTTCCACGAGATCACCCAGGAAGCCATCGAGTTTGCGAAGAACAACACTCGCGACATTGACGTCGCCCTCGTGGATGCCCAGGAAACCCGACGCATCCTTGATCGTTTGTACGGATACGACCTGTCACCTGTGCTTTGGCGCAAGGTGGCACCCAAACTGTCGGCGGGCCGCGTGCAATCCGCCGCCACCCGTCTCGTGGTAGACCGGGAGCGTGAGCGCCTCGCGTTTGTCTCGGCGAGCTACTGGGATTTGACCGGCATCTTCGGGACGGCGCTCTCCGGCCCGGACACGGGTGAGACTTTTTCCGCCCGCCTGGCCCGCGTGGATGGCCACTCCGTTGCCACGGGTCGCGACTATGACGATCTGGGCCAGCTGACCGAGAAGGCTCGCAAGGCCGGGGTTGTGTCGTTGACCGAGGCTGATGCGCAGTCGCTCGTCACCGCACTGCGGGCCTCCGGGGTTCCTATTCGAGTGACCTCGTTGGAGACCAAGCCGCACACCCGCCGCCCCGCCGCGCCGTTTACCACCTCAACGCTCCAGCAGGAGGCCTCGCGCAAGCTGCGCTTCACCTCGCGCCAGACCATGTCAGCCGCCCAGACACTGTATGAGCGCGGTTTCATTACCTATATGCGAACCGACTCGCCCTCGCTATCCGGCCAGGCCATTAACGCGGCCCGCACACAGGCCGCCGCGCTGTACGGTGCCGAAACGGTTCCGTCATCGCCGCGCATATATAAGGGGAAGACCAAGGGTGCCCAGGAGGCGCACGAGGCCATCCGCCCCGCCGGAGACAGCTTCCGCACGCCGCAGCAGGCGGCCGCGGAGCTGACGGGCAGCGAGCTCAAGCTCTACGAACTCATCTGGAAGCGCACCGTTGCCTCGCAGATGGCGGATGCCAAGGGTTCGACGGCCACCGTGACTCTCAGCGCCGGACCGACCGGGGACGACAGGGTTGCCGAGTTTACGGCGAGCGGTACCGTCATCACGTTCCGTGGCTTCCTGCTCGCGTATGAGGAGGGCGTCGATGAGAAGCGCCACACGGCCGCGGCCGGTTCCGACGAGAAGCTGCCCAATCTCACCGAGGGCCAGAATCTCGCGCTCGCCGACATCGAGGCTAAAGGCCACGAGACGCTGCCGCGCCCGCGCTACACCGAGGCCAGCCTGACCAAGAAGCTGGAGGAGCTGGGCATCGGTCGCCCGTCCACGTATACCGCCATCATCTCGACCATCATGGATCGTGGCTACGTCAGTAAGCGTGGCGAGGCCCTCGTGCCGAGCTGGATTGCCTTCTCGGTGGTTCGTCTGCTGGAGGAGCACTTCACCGAGCTGGTGGAGTACGATTTTACGGCCTCCATGGAGGATGATCTCGACCGCATCGCGGCCGGTACCGAGGACCGTAATGCCTGGCTCAAGGGTTTCTACTTTGGTACCGACAACCACCCGGGACTGCGCAGCATCGTGGATAATCTGGGGGAGATCGACGCCCGCGCGATCAACTCGATTGTTATTACGGACCAGATTACGCTGCGCATCGGCAAGTACGGGCCCTATCTGGAGGTGCCCGACCCGGCCGGTGCGGTCGCCGAGGATGGCAGCGTGACGCCCCGTCGTATCAACCTGCCCGAGGGGATGGCCCCCGACGAGCTCACCGCAGAAAAGGCCCAGGCCCTCGTTGACGCACCTCCGGTCGTGGACCGCGTCGTGGGTGTCAACCCGGAGAACGGTAAACACATTCTGGCAAAGGACGGCCGCTTTGGTCCGTATGTGACCGAGGTAGAGCCGGAGGCTGAGGAATCCCCGGCCAAGAAGAGTAAGACGGCACCCAAGCCGCGCACGGCCTCCATCTTCAAGTCGATGGACCTAGCCACAATTGACCTCGACACCGCCCTGCTGCTACTCAATCTGCCCCGTGTGGTGGGGACCGACCCGGAGAGCAGTGCGGAGATCACTGCGCAGAACGGTCGCTATGGCGCCTATCTCAAGAAGGGTACAGATACGCGTTCGTTGCCGAGTGAGGATGCCATTCTCACCATCGACCTGGCCGGTGCTGTTGAGCTCTTTGCGCAGCCAAAGTACGGCGCACGAACCGCATCGAGTGCACTCAAGGAGTTCGCCGCCGACCCGGAGAGCGGCAAGCCGATCAAGGTGAAGGATGGCCGGTTTGGTCCTTACGTGACGGATGGGGTGACCAACGCCACGATCCCCAAGGGCGAATCGGTAGACGAGATTACGTTTGAGCGCGCGGTGGAACTGCTCGCGATCAAGCGTGCGAAGGGGCCGGTCAAGAAGAGGGTGCCCGCAAAGAAGGCACCCGCAAAGAAGGCACCGGTGAAGAAAACACCGGTGAAGAAAGCACCCGCTGCCA
Source organism: Klugiella xanthotipulae (assembly GCF_006716695.1). Lineage (GTDB taxonomy): Bacteria > Actinomycetota > Actinomycetes > Actinomycetales > Microbacteriaceae > Klugiella > Klugiella xanthotipulae. Next base: position 649,672 of record NZ_VFPN01000002.1, on the reverse strand, counting down.
CGACAACAGCGGCGAAGAAAACCCCCGCGAAAACCGCGACGACGAAAACCGCGACGACGAAGACCGCCGCCGCTAAAACGACCGCCGCGAAGACCACGACCGCTAAAACCGCTGCGGCTAAAGCCACGACCGCTAAAGCCACCGCGACTAAAACAGTGGCGGCTCGGAAGACCGCTGCGGAAGAGTCCGCCGAGTGACCGGTGCTTTCATCACGCTGGAGGGGGGCGATGGCAGCGGCAAGTCCACGCAATCAGCCCTCCTGAGCGAGTGGCTGACCAATCGCGGAGACACCGTTCTCTTTACGCGTGAACCCGGGGGAACCGAGCTGGGGGTCGAGATCCGCCGCCTGGTACTGCACGCAGGCCACGTGGCACCACGCGCAGAGGCCCTGCTCTATGCTGCCGATCGCGCGCACCACGTTGAGACGGTGGTGCGGCCGGCGCTCGAACGGGGAACCATCGTCATCCAGGATCGTTTTGTGGATTCCTCGGTTGCCTACCAGGGGGCCGGTCGGGTGCTCGACCCGCAGGAGATCGCGAGTCTGAGCGCGTGGGCCACGGGCGGTCTGCGCCCCAGCCTCACGATTCTGCTCGACCTCGACCCCCGGGTCGGTCGCGAGCGAATGAACATCGGTCGCGGCAGCTACGACCGGCTCGAATCGGAGCAACTCGACTTCCACGACCGGGTGCGTGCTGCGTATCTCGGCCTTGCCGAGGCTGAGCCGGAGCGGTTCCTGGTGCTGGACGCCGCCCGCCCGCCCGAGGAGCTGGCTCACCGTATCCGGGAGCGCCTCGCGGGCATACTGCCGTAAAGCAGTCCGCGTATCGGCCGCCGCTTTCTCACCGATGTGCGGGTCTATAGCCCCACGTCACCTCGTGACTAACGTCCGATCATCAGTCCTCGTCAACTCCCGGCGGTGATGCCCGGTAGCCTATGCATGTGAGTGTATGGCAGGGCCTGGTGGGCCAAGATGAGGCGATCCGCGTGATGCAGAACGCCGCCCGGGCGACCGCAAGCGGTGTGGCCGATGCGGAGGGCTCCGCGAGCGATATGACGCACGCGTGGCTCATCACAGGCCCGGCGGGTTCGGGCCGGTCCAATCTGGCGTTTGCGTTTGCCACCGCGCTGCTCAGCACGGGACCCGACACGCTCGACGCGACGATTGCCCAGGTGCGCGGACGCACCCACCCTGATCTGGGCGTGCTCACCAGCCAGAAGGTCATCATCAGTATCGACGATGTGCGCTCCCTCGTGACCTCCTCCCACTTTTCGCCCTCCATCGGCCGCTACCGTGTGATGATTATCGAGGATGCTGACCGTATGCCGGAGCGCACATCCAACGTTCTCCTCAAAGCCCTGGAGGAGCCGCCGGAGCGCACCGTGTGGATCCTGTGTGCCCCCAGTGAGGCGGATGTTATCCCCACCATTCGATCCCGGGTGCGCTCTATCCGGCTCCGGATGCCCTCCGTGCAGGAGGTGGCTTCGCTACTGCGTGCAGAACACGGAGTTGATGAGGTTGTGGCTGAACGCAGTGCCCGCCTGGCGCAGAGTCACATCGGGATGGCGCGCCGCCTGGCGACAAGCCCGGAGGCGCTGGCCCGTCGGCAGGAGACGCTCGACCTGGTGTTCGGCATTCGCGGCGTTGCCCATGCGATGCAGGCTGCGCGCCGCCTCAACGACATTGCGCTTGAAGATTCCGCCGCCATCACCACGGAGCGTGACGAGCGGGATCGGGCCGAGACGCTACGTAACCTCGGTGTGGCCCCCGGGGCGGCCATCCCACCGGCCCTCCGGTCACACGTGAAACAGATGGAGGACGACCAGAAGCGCCGGGCCACTCGCAGCGTGCGCGACGGGGTTGATCGTATTCTTACCGATCTTATGTCGGCCTACCGGGATGTGCTCATGGTGCAGCTGGGGGCCAGCCACGAGATCATCAACCACGAGTTTCGGGTGGAACTGGCCGAGGCCGCCGACCGCCTCACCGCCGATGAAACCCTCACATTTATCGACTCCATTACCGTTGCGCAGCAGCGCATTTCAAGCAATGTCACACCGTTGTTGGCGCTTGAGGCTCTGCTCTGCACGCTCATTTGAAAGGAACCCGTGCCCCCCACGACACCACAACGCACCGCTGCGGCTACCGCAGTGGGACTCATTGCCCTTCTGCTTGTCGGGTGTGTCCCGATCGGTGGAAACGCCAGTGAATCCAAACCAGCCCCCGTCGATGGGGTGCCCGACGAACTGCACGATCTCTACCAGCAGACCCTCACCTGGACCGATTGTGAGGGGGAGATGCAGTGTGCCACTGCCCAGGCCCCGCTCAATTGGGATGATCCGGCGGGCGAGCGCATTGACCTGGCGCTCGTGCGGCAACCCGCCACGGGTGGCTCACCCCGTGGCTCGCTCTTTGTGAATCCGGGCGGCCCAGGGGCGTCCGGTTACGACTTTGTTGCCGACAGCATCGACTACGCCGTGGGTAAGCCGCTGCAGGAAGAATTCGACGTGATCGGGTTTGACCCTCGCGGGGTGCAGCACTCCACCCCGGTGACGTGCCTCAGCCCCAAAAAAATGGACGAATACCTCTTCGGCGTGGCCCAGAATAAGACGGGCACGGACGCCTGGATTCAGGAAATTCGTGACTCCGCACAGGATTTTGGTGCGGCCTGTGCCGAGTCCACCGGGGACCTGCTGGGCGCGGTGGACACCCTGAGCGCGGCCAGAGACCTCGATATGCTGCGTGCCCTCGTGGGCGACACCAGGCTCAACTACCTGGGCTTCTCGTATGGCACTTTCCTGGGCGCACACTACGCCGAACTGTTCCCGGAGCGTGTGGGTCGCCTGGTGCTCGACGGCGCAATCGACCCGAGCGTCTCGGTTGACGAGGTTGTGCTCGACCAGACGGTCGGGTTCGAGAAAGCGATGAGAGCGTACGTCACCAACTGCCTGACATCGAGCGAGTGCCCGCTCTCGGGAACCGTCGATGAGGCCATGGCGAGTGTGGCGAGCCTGCTGGACGCAGTGGATGCGCGCCCGATGGAGGCGGTGGACGGGCGGATGCTAACCTCCTCCACCCTCCTCACGGCCATTATCTACCCGCTCTACAGCCAGGATTCCTGGACCTACCTGAGTCAGATGCTGAAGATCACCCTGGCGGGTGACCCCTCGCTGGCTTTTACTCTCGCGGATCTGTACTACGGTCGCGCCGAGGACGGCACCTACGACGATAACTCGTTTGAGGCGTTCTACGCGATCAACTGTTTGGACTACGAGTACGTTGATGACGTTGAGCTCATGCGCGCCGAGGCGGCCACACTCGCGGAGGCCGCGCCCACATTTGGTCGGTTCCAAGGGTATGGAAGTATCGGTTGCGCCGAGTGGCCCCACGACTCCGTGACGCCGCGGGAGGAGATCCACGCGACCGGGGCCGACCCCATTCTGGTGGTGGGCACAACGGGTGACCCGGCCACGCCGTACCAGTGGGCCGTCTCCCTCGCCGACCAGCTTGATGAGGGTGTGCTCGTGAGCTACACGGGCGAGGGCCACACCGCCTATGGCTCCTCCAACGAGTGCGTATCGGATGCGGTGGAGGACTACTTTATTGACGGAAAGGTCCCCGCAACCGACCCTCGCTGTTAGCCGGTTTTCCGACGCTCCACGAGCCTTTTGGTCCCATATGCGGGCCGATAATGCGGATGTCTCACCCCGTCTTAACGCCGGTGAGGCATCCGTGCGCACGCGACGCAAAAAGTTACGCTATGCTATTTCATTGTGCGTTGTTCTGCAGGGCACTGGCCGCTTTAGCTCAGTCGGCAGAGCGTTTCACTCGTAATGAAAAGGTCGTGGGTTCGATTCCCACAAGCGGCTCTCTCTCGAAGCCCCCGGCATGCCGGGGGCTTCGTTCGTGAGCCCGGCTGCTGATGCCCGCCCCTTCCCCCATCTCGGGTGGTGTCGGTCTGTGCCGGGGCCGCTACTCCAGCGTCTCGCGGAGGTGCTGGAACAGGTCCTCCGGATGCATATCCCGGTCAAATACGGCGATCAGCGCCCGCGCCGAGCTGGGTGCGGCATTCGTCCGACCATCCGCCCCGACACCCGTGGGGGCGAGCATCGGGCGGAAGACCTCCGTAAGCTCTCGCAGCTGTGTGCGAAGTGCGTCAGCGGCTGCGAGTGACTCGTCGCGCAGCCACGCGCGCAGCACCCGGTTGTGCACGGCGACGACGCTCGCGGCCAGGGCCGTTGCCGCCCACTCACGCTCGGGTGGGAGCGGTAGTGCCGCCCGAAGGTACGAGACAAAAGCGCGCTCGTAGCGATGCGAGGTAACGAGTTCCCGGTCGCGCAGGACGGGGTTCGAGTGCAGCAGACTGTTGCGCAGCAGAGACGCTTCCCGTCGGCCTACGTGGTACGTGAGCACCGCCACCGCTCCCGCCGCGACGGCGCTCAACGGGTCGCTCCCTGCCACCTCAAGCTGGGTGTCTAGCCGGTCCAGCAGGTAGGTGTGGTCGGCAAAGACGATGTCCTCCTTCGACCCGAAGCGGCGGAAGAACGTGCTGCGGCTGATGCCGAGCGCCCCGGCCAGGTCGTCAACCGAGGTGGCGTCGTAGCCGCGCTCGCCGAGCATCCCGATGGCGTCTGCTGTCACCTCGGGCAGGGTCTGGGCGGCGTGGGGCATGACAGAGAATCTACTACTCGGGCACCCCGGTTTCGGCCGCGCCGCGCTGCACATAGCGGTCGGTCAGGTCGCGCTTGAGGATCTTGCCGCTTGAGCTGAGTGGCAGCGCGGCCACAAACTCCACGACCCGGGGGTACTTGTACGCGGCGATGAGTTCGCGCGCGTAGGCCACAAGCTCCTCCTCGCTCACCGGGCTGCCCTCGGCGCGCACAATCGCGGCTGCGACCTCCTGACCGTGCACTTCGTCGGGGATGCCAAATACGGCAACCGATACCACGTCCGGATGTCCGCTGAGCGCCTCCTCCACCTCGCGCGGGTAGATGTTGTAGCCGTTGCGGAGGATCATGTCTTTCTTGCGGTCGAGGATGTGCAGGTATCCGTCCTCGTCTTTCGTGCCCAGATCGCCCGTGCGAAACCAACCGTCAACGATGGCGGTGGCCGTGGCCTCCGGCCGGTTCAGGTAGCCCTTTGTGAGGTTGTGGCCGCGGATGATGAGCTCGCCCAGTTCACCGCGGGGGAGCAGCTCGATGGAGTCCTCCACCTCGGAGCGGGCAATCTCGACGTCAACCCCCCAGATGGGGGTGCCGATGGAGCCAGCTCGCGGCGTGGCCCCCACATGGTTGAATGTGGCCACGGGTGAGCTCTCGGTGAGGCCGTAGCCCTCGTAGATGGTGCTGCCAAAGACCTCCCGAAACCGCTCGATCACGGCGACCGGGATGGCCGCCCCGCCGGAGACGGCGTAGCGCAGCGGGGGCCGTTCCGGGTTCTTCTTGGCCGCCTCCAGCAGGGCGATGTACATGGTGGGTACGCCGAAGAATAGGTCCACGCGTCGCTCGTTGAGCACCCGTAGCGCGGTCTCCCCGTCAAACTTGGGCAGCAGCACGAGGGTGGCCCCGGCTCGCAGTCCGCAGTTGAGTACGCAGGTCTGGCCAAATGTGTGGAACAGCGGCAGCGCCCCCAGAACGGTGTCGGTTGAGCGCATATCGAAGGTGCTCATCAGCAGCGTATTGACCTGCTCGATGAGCGAAAAGTGGCTGCCCTCCGCCCCCTTGGGCTGGCCGGTGGTACCACTCGTGTAGAGGATGGTGGCCGTGTCGCCCGGGTGTGTGGATACGTAGGTGTCGAGGGGGGAGGCCGCGGCCGCCTCATCCTCCAACCGGGGGTTGCTGGCGGTGTCGCCCGCTTCGAGTACCGAGAGCACGGGCACGCCCGCCTGCCGGGCCCCCGGTGCGCCGTGGGTGAGCAGCGGGGCCGCGATCACGATCAGGATGCTCGCGCTGTCGCGTAGCGCAAACTCGATCTCGTCGGCGCGCAGCAGCGCGTGAATGGGCACCACCACCGCCCCGAGTGCGAGTGTGGCGTAGTAGACGCGGGCAAAGTCGGCGACGTTGGGGATGAGGACGGCCACGCGGCTACCCGGTCCGATACCGCGGGCACGCAGAGCCCCGGCGTAGGCACGGGTCTGGTCCCAGAGCTCACGGTAGCTGACGGTCTCCTCGCCCACGATCAGCGCGGCTTTGTCACCGTAGGTCCGGGCGGATTCTGCGAGGATCGCGGCGACCGAGAGGGTGGCGTACCCGCGTTCAGGGGGTGTCGCCTGTGTGCGTGTTGTTGGGGGAGATGCGGGTTGTGTGGTGGGATCCGTGGGATGGGTGACGGGCAGCATACGCTCAACTCCTTTGTTGGGGGTGCGACCGGCGCGAATGGCGCTCGATGTCGTCTGCAGGAACTCAGTTTCGTCTCAGGGGTACACGATGTCAAGGACTTACCCGCGAATATGCGGTACTCAATTTCTTGACATGGAACTCAGTCTCATGAGAGTCTGCGGGGAGGGCATCCGCTCGTCGCCGTGGCCATCCGACGTGGTTCCTGGTCGCCCCAGTTACGTTGCCACCCCCCCCAGTCCCTACCCAAGGAGTTCACCGATGAGCACGACCACACCGTCCGAGACCGTCCGTAACTCGGTGCCCGTCATCGTCTCCGGGGTGGGCACCGAGGAGCCCGAGTACCAGCTGACCGAGCCCCTCGACCCCGACCTGGCCGGAGTCTTCCGCAACCTCCCCGCCGATGACCGTGCATACCGTGACCGCGCGCGCAGCTTTGTGCAGGACGAGGTGCTGCCCGTGATCGACGGCCACTGGGATCGTGCCGAGTACCCCCTCACCCTGGCCCGGCGCATCGGACAGCTTGATCTCATGCGCGACGGCATCAGTGTCGACGGTTTTGCCCCGATGAGCCCGCTCGCCGCGGGGCTCGTGCAGGCCGAGATTAGCCGTGGTGACGGTTCAATTGGCACCATTATCGGGGTGCAGGGCGCGCTCGCCCTGCGCAGTATTGCCCTGCTGGGCTCGGCGGAGCAGAAGGCCGAGTGGCTGGCCCCGCTCGCCCGCGGCGAGAAGCTGGGGGCGTTTGCGCTGACCGAGCCGACCCACGGCTCCGACTCGGTCAGCCTGGAGACGCGGGCGGCATCCGTGAGCGGCGGCTACGCTATCACGGGCCACAAGAAGTGGATCGGCAACGGCTCGGTGGGGGATGTTGCGGTCACGTGGGCCCGCGGCGATGACAACCGGGTGCACGGCTACCTCGTGCCCCAGGACGCGCCCGGATACACGGCGACCACGATCACGGGTAAGGGTTCGCTGCGCGCCATCTGGCAGGCGCACATCGAGTACAACGGTGTGCGTGTACCCGAGTCGGCCCTGCTGCCGGGGGCCCAGAGTTTTCAGGACACCTCCCGGGTGCTCCAGGCCACCCGGCTTGGCGTGGCCTGGGCATCGCTCGGTCATGCAACCGCGTGTTACGAGACGGCGGTGCACTACACGAGCCAGCGCATCCAGTTTGGTCGGCCCCTCGCCGCCTCGCAGATTGTGCAGGAGCGCCTGGCCCGGATGCTCAGCGAACTCACCGGCCTGCAAACCCTGCTCATGCAGCTGACCGGCCTCGACGCGGCGGGAGAGCTGGGTGGTACACAGGCCGCGATGGGTAAGTACACGGCCACGCGGGCCGCTCGCTCCATCGCGGCGAACGCGCGTGACCTGCTGGGTGGTAACGGCATCCTGCTCGAAAACCGGGTGATTCGGCATTTTGCCGACGTGGAGTCGCTGCATACCTACGAGGGCACCGAGACGGTGCAGGCGCTGCTGCTGGGGCGTGAGATCACCGGGATTTCGGCGTTCACGGGGTAGGGGATAGTGCTCTGCGGTCTCACCGGCTGAGTCCTCAACGCGGCGATACCTGCACCGGCTCTAGCCCCCGCGGTCGTTCCCGCGGATAATCGGAGGATGGATCACAAAAACACCCTGCACCGCTCGCTGCGGGCCCAGCGCGCCAGCCTGCTTGCCAAGCTGGAGGGTTTGGACGAGTACAGCATCCGGCGGCCGATGACCGCAACGGGTACCAACCTGCTGGGCCTCGTGAAACACGTGGCGAGCGTGCAGCTGGGGTACTTTGCCGAGGTCTTCAACCGACCGCACGGCCGTGAGCTTCCCTGGCACGCCGAGGGGGCCGAGGCTGATGCCGATATGTGGGCCACCCCCGAGGAGTCTCGTCAGAGCATCATCGACCTGCACCACCTCTCGGCCGCGCACAGCGATGAGACCATTCGGATGCTGCCGCTTGACGCCGTTGGCGAGGTGCCCTGGTGGTCGGCCGAGCGCCGACGCGTCACCCTGCAGCAGATTCTGGTGCATGTGGCGGTCGAAACGGCCCGGCACTCCGGCCACGCGGATATCCTACGCGAGATGCTCGACGGGGCTGTGGGGAACGGCCCTGCCGACCCCAACATCCCGCAGCGCACGGTGCAGCAGCGCGCCGCGTTCTTCGACCGCCTGGAGGCCGCCGCCCGGCAATCCGCTGAGCAAAAATAGGCACCCCGCCCATCATTCCCCTCGCTCTCTCCTCCCGGAGCGATTCCGGGTGAGTTTTGGCTAAAAGGTAGCCAAATAAACGTCGATCTGTGAGGAAAAGTCACCCGTGGGGTGATGGTCGGGAGGGTGAGGCGGGACCGGTGGTGAGTGGTCGGTGGTGAGTTAGTCGGTGGCGAGTCGGTCGAGAACGAGGGTCGCGATTTGGTTGATGGCGGCGAGTTGCTCGGTGTTGAGGACCTCGCCAAAGTAGCGGGAGACGGCGGCCTCGTGGCAGCTCCGGGCGGCGGTGATGGTCTCGATGCCTGCGGCGGTGAGCACGATGATGGTGGAGCGTCCATCGGTTGTGCAAGTCTCGCGGGTCACGAGGCCGCGTTCCGTCATGCGGCGCAGCTGGTGCGAGAGGCGACTTTTTTCCCAGTCGAGTGCGCAGCGCAGGTCGATCGAGCGGAGGGTTTTGTCCGGCTCGGCATCGAGGGTAAAGAGAACCTCGAAATCGGGCTCGGAGAGGCCCGTTGAGCGGGCAAGCTCACGGTAGATCCGACCCGCAAGCTGGGTGCGCATCCGCTGGAAGGCACCCCAGGCGTGGGTAACATCCGCAGAACTCATGCGGTCAGTGTATAGGAGCGGTCTGCCGTGGTGTCGCCCGCAGTCGGGAGCGCAGCGACCTCGGTGGCAACCTCGGTGGCGACCCGCGCGTCCTCGAGTGCCGAGGCGAGTTCGGGTGCGGTGAAGCTGCCCGCGAAGATGGGCGTGCCGGGTGCAAATGCCTGGCCAGCGCGCAGGGGCCCGGCGGATACGGGGTCGTAGCCGAGGGCGTCCAGAAACTCGGCCACACGTTCGCTGGCTTCGGCGTTATCGCTCGCGTGGGCGAGCGCGCGCCGCGCGGGGGATCCGGCCGGTCGGCCGTCCTCTTCCAGTTCGTGGTAGCCGATGTGGTTGAGGGTTTTTACCAGCCGTGAGCGATCCAGGAACTCCTGAACGATCTCGCTTGTGGAGCGCGGGTCCTCGTCGTACTCGGTGAGGGGGCCGTCAACGGGGCCCCAGTGGTTCATCGCGTCAATGACGATCTTTCCGGCCAGCGCCTCGCGCGGCAGGGTGCGGAACTTGTGCAACGGGATAGCGGCGACCACCAGGTCGGCTGAGGCTGCGGCCTCCTCAGCAGTGACGGCGCGTGCGCCCGGTGCCACGACATCCACAATCAGCTGGATGTCCTCGGCTGGGCCGGATGCCGAGAGGAGCACCGGATAGCCCGCGGCCAGCGCCTGTCGGGCCACGGCTGTCCCCACGCGTCCGGCACCCAGGATGCCGATGGTGGTGTGTGCGGGGGTGCGGGCGGTCATGGTGTGCCTTTCGTGTGACGGAAGGGGGTGTGGGCGTGATGTCGAAACATCCTGCGGTTCCACGTGGAACTATCAATTTTTAGTTGACGCGTCAACAATCTCACACAATGGGTGACGTGTCAACCTGAATGGCTGCGGGTGGCTCCGGGTGGCAGGGTCGAACGGTGCGCAGGTGAATGTGCGGGGGAAAACCCTACGTTGAACTGGTGGGTTAGCACCCGAATCCCGCGGGTTTGCGCGCGTTGTCAGTATCCGCCCATGTCCGCTCGCTCATAATGGGCCTATGGGTCAGGGACAAAAATTTCCAGAGGTTCGGTTGGGGGATCGTGGCGGAAGCCAGGTGACCGTGGGCGTAAACGGTCGGACCTCTCCCCCCGGTACCGACCCGGCCGTCACTTTCCTCCGCGCCACCGTGGAGATTCAGGTGGGGAGTATTCGGGGGTGCCTCAACACGGTCGTCTCCGCCGATGGGTTGGCCCTGTTTCGCACGGCCCTCGCCGAGATCGACAGGGCCCTCTCCGGTGCGGCCGAACTGAACTCCCTCGACGGGGACTTTTATCTGCGCGTGGTGGGTCAGCCGCACGGTGCTCTGCACGTGGAGGGTCAAGCGAGCGAATCGCCCGGCTCTGACACCCGTCTCTATTTCACTCTCGACGGGATGGGCCTCTCTGATCTCACCGCGATCATTGACTCGCTCGATGAGTGTAGCCGAGAGTTTCCCCTCCTCGGTCAGCCCGCGTAGCTTCGCCGCCAGGTGCTCAACAGCAGCGCACCCCCCGCTGCGAGCAGCGCGCCTAATGTTGCCCACATCAGAAGACTCTCGGCATCGTTGCTGAACTCGTTCACCAACTCGGGGGGAGTCCTGCGGGTGCCGATGTTCTGGCGGGTGGCGCCCTTCTCCCGCAGCGGTCCGTAGGTGGGCCGCTCACTCGACCTCTCTGTTGTGGACGATAGGCGGTTGAGAGCGCTTCGGCCCGCGGTGAACGTGCGTTCGGCGGGCACCACCGGGAGGGCGGAGGGTGTGGTTGCCGTGACATGAGACGTTGTGCGGGCCGCGAACATCGTGAACCGGTGCGGCTTTGTGGTGGTCGTGATCGCGACGGTCTGTTGTACGTCAGTGTGGGCACGCGCGGCAAAGGCGGGCGTGGCTGCCGTACCCAGCAGAATGGTTGTGGCGGCGAGAATCCCGCCCAACCGGGTGCCCCGTCTCAGTCGTTGGGTGTTCCCCCATAAATTCATACACTAACTGTACGGTCGCAGGCCCCCCGGGGTAAAGGGTTAGGCGCGCAGCCGTTTCAGTACCGGTTCCGCCATGGTGCGCAACTCCGGCAGCCGGAGCAGCCAGAGGATCGTGAGGTAGAGGGTAGACATCACCAGCCCAACCACCACCATCGTGACCACCGAACCCTGGGTGGTGGCACCAAACCCGACCTCCGCGTTGGCCCCCATTCCGGTCGTCAGGAGCCAACCCACCAGGCTCGCCCCGGCCCCGGCCCCCAGACAGGCGAGAAGAGTGCGGGATACGCGTCGCCCGTCGAGTCCCACGCCCAGCTTCTTGCCCAGCCAGTACAGCGCAAACGGAGCCGTGAGCATCATGGCGATCCCCTGCGCGAGGGCGAGGGCAAACGCCAGGTAGTGGCTGGGGACGGTGAGCCCCGCGATCACGGAGAAGACCGATTGAAGGGCGTACTGCCCCGTAAAGAAGATGAGCGGCGCGCGTGCGTTGCCCAGTGCGTAGAACGTGCGCTGGGCGACAAAGATGAGCGTGTAGAAGATGAGCCAGGCCATCTGGCCCACGATCACGAGCGCGAGCGCACCGGCCTGTTCTCGATTCTCGGCAAAAAGCCGGGCGAGCGGCATTGAGAGCACCATCACCCCGCACATCGCCAAGACGAGGGGAAGGGCGACGGTGCGCACGATCTCCGAAAAGTCGCGCTGCACTGCTGGAAGGTCGGCCGAGATGGCGTGCTGGCTCATCGTCGTAAAGTGCGCCGTGGTAATTGACACCGTGATGATCGAGTGGGGGAGAACAAAGACGAGCCAGGACAGCTTGAGTACATTGACCGAGGCATCCCCGATATCCGCCCCCAGCATCACGTTGGTGGTGATGATGAACGCGATCTGACCGGCGATCATGATGCCGAGCACGCCCGTGGAGGCACGCCCCGCCGAGCGCAGACCCACGCCCCGCCAGTTGAAGTCGAACTTAAAGGAGAGCCCCGCGCGCCGCCAGAACAGGGTGAGCACGAGCGCCTGGCCAAGCACTCCGAGGGTGGCGCTGCCCGCGAGTACGGCGACCTGGGCTGGGCCCCACATACCCGCCTCCATGGTGCCGGATGGGTCGGCCCCAAACAGGGCCATGAAGACAAACATGCCGCCGATGGCGACCACGTTGTTGATGATGGGTGCCCAGGTGAACGGGCCAAACATCTTGCGAGCATTGAGCACCTCGCCCAGCACGGTGTAGAGGCCGTAGAAGAAAATCTGCGGCATACACCAGAGCCCGAACGCGATGGCGAGGGTAATGATGGGTGTGCCGATATAGCTCACGCCGTAGATCGCGACCACGAGTGGGACGGCGGCTGTGAGAATAACGGTGGCTCCGCCGAGCATGACGATGGCGAGGGTGACGAGCTTGTTGATGTAGGAGAGGCCGCCGTCGGGCGCGCGCGCCGCGCGCACGATCTGGGGGACGAGTACGGCGTTGAGCACGCCGCCCGCGATCAGGATGTAGATGTTGTTGGGGAGCGAGTTGGCCACCGTAAACGCGTCGGCACCGAGCCCCACCGTGCCGATTGTGCGGGCCAGGATGATGGCGCTGAGAAAACCGGTTACCCGCGAGATGACGGTGCCCGAGGCGAGCCACAGGGTTGCGCGCCCGTGGTTGTCGATGCGGGCGTCTGGGGCTGAACTCACGTGGTGTCGCTTTCGCTTGGTGGAGGGGCTGGACGGGGCGGCTTCCATCGGGATGCCGCACACCCCCTCGTGTGAACCCCGCCATTGAGCGTACCAAGTGAAGGCGGCGCAGGGTTCGAGTATGGTTTTCGGAGGATACTGCCAGCCGCTCCCCGCGCGGGCAAACTAGGGTTGAACGCGTGTCTACCACCACAAGTTCTGCCCGCGGAGGCCGTGCGGCCGTACCCCCTCGGCGGTTGCTCGTGCGCACCCTGCCCGGGCTGACCGTGTTGCTGGCGCTCGTGGTGGGGATGCTGGGTGCCCATATCCTCCCGGCAGCGGCGACTGGTGCGAACGCGGCGACCGGTGCGAGTATCTCGGACGATGCCGACGGTGCCGACGGTGGGCATCCCTGCGCCAACGCGGGGGAACCTACCACCGTGGTGTGCGCACCCCCGACCACCAAACCCGCGCTGATTCGGGTGCTCGCCGAACCATCCGCCGTGACACTCGTTACGCGGAGCGTAGACCCGGTTCTTCCACCCGAGCTCGGCATCCCGGCGCAGGCTCGCTCCCCGCAGGAGCTTTCGATCAGTCGGACATAGGGCGGTGTTCCGCGTGGTCACGCGCATCCGGGAGGACCCCTATCCTTCCCGGCTGCGTGTGGCCCCTCCTGGCGAGTGCGCGGAACCCCGCCCGCGCGGTGCCCACAGTGCACCGCGCGATGATCCCCTACCGAGCCTGCCCGCCCCGACGCGGATGCGTCCCGACGCGGCAGGACCCGAGAGAAAGCTATTCGAGTGATGATAACAATCAGGGCCGTGTTCCGACCCATTCCTCCGGCGGCTCCCGCCGCCTTCCACCGCGGTGAGGGGGGCACACTGTGACGGTTTCCCGCAGGAACCAGACGCTTGGCGCAGTCTCCCTCCTCGCATTCTCGCTCGCGGCAACTCCGCTCTACGCTTCGGGGGCCTGGGCCGAAGACGGCGGTGAAGGCCGGGCAGCGGCCGCCTCCATGAGTGCTGTCGTCTCGGGGATCGGGGTGGCCTCGGTTCGTCAGACCCTTGCGGTGCCCGGTGCTCCCGGGGCTGAGAAGCTCGACCTGGAGGGTTTCACGATTGCCGTTGGTGGCATCACCTCGACTCCGGTTGGTCACAACTTCACCGTGGAGAAAACGATTGCCGCCGCCTACGCCGAGGTGGGCCTCGTCATGCGTACCGGATGGAGTATGCCGGGCGAGTGTATCGCCGGAGCTAAGCGGTGGATTCTGGCCGGCGGCGGAGCCTGGACCGGCTCCGGTGACCCTGTGGCCAACTATGAGGGGGCCACCCGGGTGGCGATGGCTGATGCTGCCCCCGGCGATATTATCCAGTACACCTACGTGAACGCGCCCACGATCTGGGCGACGGGTGTGCACACCGTCCTGATCACGGGGGTGAACGGTGATGGCACCTACCGCATCGTGGAGCAGAATAACCCGGCAGGTTCCGGTCTGGTCAGTGCTAACGATAAGTGGACCCCTCAGGCCCGCTCCGGGCTTGAGCCTGTGGCCTGGCGCTTCTAGGTTTCGGCGGTTAACGGGGGCGGGGTGGATGCTGGCTCTCAGCATCCACCCCGCCCCGTTTCGGCTACTCTGCGACGGTGTCACCGGGGTGAATCCGGCGTGGCCACCAGAACTTATCTCCCGCGATGAACGCGAGGGCCGGTACGATGACGGTGCGCACGAGCAGGGTGTCGAGCAGCACGCCGATGCAGACGATGATGCCGATCTGGGTGAGCGTAATGAGCGGCAGTACGCCGAGCACCGCAAACACCGCGGCGAGCAGGATACCGGCGCTGGTGATCACGCCGCCCGTCGCGGCGAGGGCACGGATCATACCGGCGCGTGTGCCGTGCGCGTTGGCCTCCTCCCGCGCCCGCGTGACGAGGAAGATGTTGTAGTCCACCCCGAGCGCCACGAGGAAGAGGAAACTGAACAGGATGACGTTGGTGTCGATCGCGGGAAAATCGAAGACCGACTGGAACAACAGCCAGCTGGCCCCGAGGCTCGCAAAGAACGACGCAACCACCGTGAGCAGCAGTAGTACGGGGGCCACCAGTGCGCGCAGCAGCACCACGAGTACCACAAAGACAAGAGCGAGGATGAGCGGGATCACCAGGTCCTGATCGTGTGTTTGCGCGGCGTTGACATCGAGGGTTTGCGCGTCGAGCCCCCCCACGAGAGCCTCGGCTCCCGAGACCTGGTGCACGGCTGTGCGGAGCGCCGCGACGGTGTCGAGGGCCTCGGCGGTTTCGGCCTCGGCGTCGAGCACCACCGTGATCGCGGTGATGCTGCCGGCGCTTTCGCCGGCGGTGGCGGAGGCGACCCCGTCTACCTGCGTGGCGGCCGCGATCGTCTCGTCAACCTTCGCCGTCTTGGTGATGACGGTGGCGGGGGAGCCGCTGCCGCCCGGGAACGCGTCGGCAATAATGTTC
This sequence comes from Klugiella xanthotipulae, assembly GCF_006716695.1. Lineage (GTDB taxonomy): Bacteria > Actinomycetota > Actinomycetes > Actinomycetales > Microbacteriaceae > Klugiella > Klugiella xanthotipulae. The sequence goes on along the minus strand of NZ_VFPN01000002.1, from coordinate 634,427 downwards.
TGCCCGACCACGGCCTCCGGCACTGAGGTGAACTGCTCCGACTGTGAGAGGCCGGTCTGGATGTTCGGCACGCCCAGCATCAGCCCGCCCAGGACGGCGACGCCCACGATGGCAACCACGATTGGTCGGCGGGAGACGCCCGTGCCGAGGCGGAACCACACGCCGCGGTGCATGGTTCCCTCGGAGCCGAAGCGCGGTACGTAGGGCCAGAAGAGACCGCGGCCGAAAAGGACGAGAGCGGCGGGCAGCACCAGCAGGGCGAAGAGCATCGCGACGACGACACCCGTGGCGCAGGCGATGCCGAGCGCGCGGTTGCCGGTGAGTTCCGCGAAGAGCAGGGTGAGCAGGCTGAGTACCACGGTGCTACCGCTCGCGATAATGGCGGGGCCAGCCCCGTGTAGCGCGCGTGCCATCGCGTCTCGGCGGTCCTCGTGTATGCGCAGTTCGTCGCGGTAGCGGGCGATCAGTAGCAGGGCGTAGTTCGTCCCGGCACCGAAGACGAGTACCGAGAGGATACCGGTGACCGAGGCGTCCAGTTGGATGCCGAAGAGCGCGGCCACACGGGTCGCAACAATACTCGATACGCCGTCGGCGGTGCCAACCACCACGAGAGGAACGAGCCACAACCACGGGCTGCGGTAGGTGACGATGAGAAGCACCGCGACCACAATGACGGTGGTCAATAGCAGCGTGAAGTTAGCGCCCTTGAAGACCGCGGCGATATCGACGGCGAACCCTTCCGGTCCGGAGAGTTTGGCGGTGAGCCCCTGGGGGAGGTCCTCATTGGCGAGGTTGCGCAACTCGGTGGCTCGGTCGGCCTGGGCTGCCACATCCTCGTCCACCTCGAGAGGAACCACCACGAGGGCTACGGTGGTGTCGTCGGAGACGGTGGGGGGCGGAACCATGCCGCCCTCGGCGAGGTCAGCCACGCGGGCGGAGGCGTCGGAGATGGCGGCCATATCGTCATCTGTCAGGGTGTCACCGTCGCGGCTAAAGACGAGGATTCCGGCGGTTGAGTCAGCCCCGGGTAGCGTTGCCTGCAGATCGGCGACTTTTTGGGACTCGGCTGAGGAGGGGAGCCCGACGCCCGGTGAGCTTTCGCCACTGCTCCCTGACCCCAGGGAGAAGACCGCGGCGATGGCGAGGAAGGCCGCCGCCAGGACTATCCATGATGTCCGTTTACCCGTCACAAATTCGGTGATCTTTTTCATTCCGCCCTCTGGTCACAATTGTGCAGTGAAGTATTCACTAGTTAGGCTAACTAAATTAGCGATAAAGTGGATGTTATGCAAATAGACCCCGGAGGGGAGCGTCCTCCCGCACGCGTGCGCCCCGCGAGCCAGCATCTGCATCGCCTGGTTGAACTGAGCAGCGAGTTTGAGCGGGGGCTGGCCCGTGAACTCGGTATCAACCTGACCGACCTGGAGGCCATGGAGCACCTCATTCAGGACGGCCCGCTCAGCCCGGGTGATATTGCGCGCCGACTCGGTATCAGTGCCGCCTCGGTCACGATAGCGGTGGATCGGCTGAGTGCCATGGGTCACGTCTCGCGCCAGCCCAATCCCCTGGACCGCCGCGGCGTGTTGATCTCGGCCACCCCCGACTCTCGCCAACGCACCATGAGTGTGCTGATGCCCATGATCTTTGCGGTAGATGGAGTGCTCGACGAGTTTGAGCCCGAGCAGCAGGCGACGATTACGCGTTACCTGTTGCGGGTGACGGATCGGTACCAGGAAAAGGTTGATCGCCTGGGCGATTGACCGTTCGCCGGGCGAGAACGTGCTGGTCCATCGGGTATCGCGGCTGGCGCTGCCGTAGGCCGAACACCGAAGCCGTATTCGTGGGCACGCACGCGTATCCGCGGGGGTACGCACCCGCCGGGGGAGCACACGGAAACACCGCTCACCCGGCACGGGAACTGCGGCTTTTTTATCCCCCGAACCGGGGATTTTACTAATCTTTTAATCAAGCAACGACGGGCACCGTGTCCCAAACACAGCCCGTCACCGCTTGTTCTGCCTTACCCCAATGAGGCAGAGCATCGGGTGGTCGGAACCCCAAGTCCGCCACCCGAACCCCGCCTTACCCTAATGAGGCACCCCCGGATGGCTGGAACCCCAAGTCCGCCACCCGGACCCCGATATCCCGAAGAAGCGGGATGTTGGATGTCTGAATTTTTCACTACTCAGCATCCGACCCAGGGCCGTTGGTTACTCTGTGCGACAGAGGTGACCGACGGCCCTGTCTCGTTGCCCGGTATGCGGGGAGTGTGCGTACTCAGGGGATATGCATAGACCTCTAACGGGACTGCCAGTTCCGGGCCTCGATCAGGAATTACACTTAAACCGTACTCATAGGGGTGTGAGTACCGCTCGGTGACACTGATGGTGTCCCTCCCACGAGCTTCTAATGGCCGACCGCTCGGCCACCGACACGACTCATGTGTGCCGAGATACTAACGCAATGACGGCCGCGCTACCGCGTGGCGACGCTCCGCTCAGGGGCAGAGTACAAGGGGAACTCATTTTGACTCGCATCACATCGCTGGCTGCCGCGCGGCTTACTGCCGACGCGCGCCGTCTCCGTCCGACCCGCAAGAATGTGGCGCTCGGACTCTTCTCGCTGCTCGCATTCTCATGTGCCGCAACGCCCCTCGCTCCGACGGGAGCCTGGGCCGCCGATGAGGAGACCGTTACGTTTGCCTACGGCTCACTCACCGGAGCGGGTGAAGGTTCGCTCGTTGACCCGGGCTTCCTGGACGACATCAGCGTAACCAAACAGTCGCTCGATATCCCCGAGGTGCCCGAGCCGATAACGCTTGATCTGGAGACCTTTGATGTGGCCCTGGTGGATATCGCCACGGTGACCGACCCGGCCGACCTGAACAACGGTCACCACTTCGATGTGGCGGCAACGATTGCCGCCGCGTATGCGGAGGTCGGCACGAGCCGACCCACCGGCTGGAGCATGCCGGGTGAGTGTATCGCCGGTGCTAAGCGGTGGATTCTCGCCGGCGGCGGGGCCTGGACGGGCTCCGGCAGTCCCGTGGCCAACTATGTGGGGGCCACGCGTGTGGATCTCGCGGCGGCGACCCCCGGAGACGTCATCCAGTACACGCTTCGGAGTGCGCCGAACTCCTGGGCGATCGGGGTGCACACCCTGCTCATTACGGGTGTCAACAGCGACGGCAGCTTTCAGATGGTGGAGCAGAACAACCCGGCTGGTTCCGGCCTGGTCAGCGCAAACGATCACTGGACGCCCAGCCCGCCGAGCGGCTTTGACGCCGTGGTCTGGCGCTTCTAAGCGTGGGGGTGTTCTAGCCGGTTCGGTCCCCAGGTTCAGCTCCCCGCTGTGCCCGCTCGTCCCGGCTCGATGTCACACCCCTCCCGTACACTCGATGGCGTGACCCGGCCTCACAACGCGACCTGGTTATCCGAGCCAGCCGTCGGCGCAGGCCCCGCCGAAGGATACCCCGATGAGTACGTCAAAAAACGCCGCGACGCGCGCTGCCCGGGCCCGGACAGCGCGACGCGCGCGCCTGGCTGGCCTGGTGGTGGCGTTCGTCCTCGTGACCCTGTGCACGCTTCAATATCTTGAGCGTGAGGGCATTGTCGCCTTTCCGGGGGCAGACGCTCACCGCCCTGGGAACAGCGAGGTCGAGAGCGCTGACTCTCCGGTGCGTTCCGCCAGCTCGGGTCAGCTGACCGCGGCGAGTGCCGACATCCTGCTGGCCTCCGGCCTGGCACACGCAACCGATGGCGGTGTGCGGGTGGATACGCGGGCCGCCCTCGACGCCCTCGACGGCATCCCTGCCCCCACCGGCCGGAGCACCGGGGTGGCCTACGACCGGGCGGCCCAGTTTGGCGACGGCTGGGTGGACACCGACCACAACGGCTGCGACACCCGCAACGACGTGCTGCGGCGCGATCTTACGGATGTGCGGCTCGTCCCCAATACGCACGGCTGCCGGGTTCTCTCGGGCTCGCTGTACAGCATGTACCGGGGCGAGAGGGTCACGGGGGAGCCCGGGAAGGTGGGCGATGTGATCCATATTGACCACGTTGTGGCGCTGTCCTGGGCCTGGAAAAATGGTGCGGATGCCTGGAGCCGTGATGCGCGTATCGGGTTTGCCAACGACCCCATCCACCTCAAGGCGGAGGAGGCGGGCGAGAACACCCGCAAAAGCGATGACGGTCCGGCTGCCTGGTCGCCGCCCAACCCCGAGGGGGTGTGCGAGTATGCGGCGCTGTTCACCAACGCGGTGGCGGAGTACCGCCTATCGCTGCCCTCGGATGATCGGCGAGCGCTCCGTTCCATGTTCCTGTCGAGCTGTGGGGAGACTTTCTGAGGCTGCGCGAGTATCCGCTTTGTTGTGAATTCACCTGATCTTTCACACTAATTCTGCATAAAAAGTTTTTGAGGGTAATTTTCTTTCGGGATGTGTTCAGGTGAGCTCGACAGGGGTATTTTCCCCAGGCTAGACGTACAAATTGAATTATGTTTTTCCCGAGATATTCTTTGTGCTCATCTCGTCGTTTTTGTATCTCTCATTTCTCTGACTAATCTTTCCTCTAACGGCTTCTCGGACGTCTTGTTCGTGGGGCTCTTCCCCCGATGTTGGAGGTTTATTGATGTCACGCGTATTGTCTACCGAGCAGGCGAAGACCGCTATCCGTCAGATTCAGTCGATTGTGAATGGTGGTTTTACGGACCAGATTTCGCAGTTGGATGCTCAGGGGCGCATTCTGTCGGACCAGAATGTGTGGGATGGTCCGTTGGCGTCCACGTTCCGCGGCTCGACGTGGCCTGAGACGAAGGCGGCGCTGGATAAGGCGAAGACCGAACTGGAGCAGCTTCGCACGCAGCTGGATAAGATCTCGCAGGATATCTTCAGCGCCGGTGGCGGCGGAGCGTAAGTCTTTCATCGGCCGCGTCTCGTCACTGGCGAGGCGCGGCCACTGTCGTTTTTAGCGGTAATCAGATGGTGTGTGTGGGATTCAATTTCTCGCTGCCCGAATAGTTGAGAGATGTGACGCATGGCAAAGATCGGTGGTAACGACCCCACGGGGTACTCGTATAGTGCAGCGGATTCGCTGAAAACTGCGATCAGTAATCTTGTGAACGCCATTGATAATCAGCGGAGTTCGCGTGCCAGCTACGTGCGGACGGCGCAGCAGGATTTCCGGGGCTACTGGTTTGGCCTGGGTTTAGTTCCGACTATTTTGTTCATCACTCGACGGTTGTCACGAGTGACTGCGCCTCAGCATAGTACGCCGTCTCAACCTCGACCGGGGTTCGCCTGCCTAGCTCGCCGTGGAGGCGCTCATTGTTCCACCACCACACATACTCCAGGGTGGCGAGTTCGACTTCCTCAACTGTTTTCCAGGGGCCACGCATGCGGATGAGTTCTGCTTTGTAGAGCGCGTTCACTGACTCGGCCAGGGCATTATCGTAGCTGTCACCTACGGTCCCCGTTGAAGGAATCGCCCCCAGTTCTCTGACGCGGTTGGAGTAGACCATCGACATGTAGTTCGATCCGTGGTCGCTGTGATGCACGGCCCCGTCGAGCGTTCCACCTGATTGCCAGGCCGCCATCTCAAGCGCCTGCAGCGGCAGTATCTCAGCTTTCAGTGTTGAGGCAACGTTCCAGCCAACGATCTTACGATCAAAGACATCAATAATGAACGCGGTGTATGCGAACCCAGCCCACGTAGCAACGTAAGTGATGTCACACACCAACAACTTCATTGGCCCGTCGGCCACGAACTGGCGTTCGACGAGATCACCCGGCAGCTGATCCCTGACGTCACTCGTTGTTGTGAAGGCTCTCTTCGAACGACGTACCCCACGCACTCCGGCGATTTTCATCAGACGCTCGGTTTGGTCGCGTCCGATGACCCACCCTGCTCTGGTGAGGAGGGCGTGCATCTTGCGGCGCCCGTAGACGCTGTAGTGCTGTTTGTGGAGTTGACGGATCTCGGTGACGAGAATCTCGTCGCGTAGTTTCCTGACCGACGGGAGTCTGTGTTTCGCTGCCCGATATCCTCGGGACGTCAGAAACCCACGAATTGCCGAGCCCAGCACACGGCACAGGAACTCAACCCCGAAACGATCACGATAGGTATCGATGAATTGGATCATTTCGTTCGTGGCGGGTCGAGTTCCTTGGCGAAAAATATGCTCGCAGCTCGCAAGACTTCGTTTGCTTTCTTGAGTTCAGCGACTTCGCGGCGCAGTCGCCGGTTCTCCTCGTTCATATCAGTGGTCACGCCGGGTTTTTGGCCAGTATCGATCAGCGTTTGACGATGCCAGATACGCAGCGTGTCTGGTGAGACACCGAGGAGCTTGCCGACCTGGTTGCTGGCTGCGTTGAGGCTCGTATGCTCGGGGAGCGCTTCGGTGAGCATACGCAGCGCGCGTTCACGGAATTCTGGTTCATATTTGTTTGCCATGGTGTTCCTATCCTTGTTGAAAGTACGGAACTAAACCCAGGCCAAACCAGTTGCTATCGTGTGTCAGACGCCGATGTGGGGGGAATTCGCCGATGCGAACGCCAGAGGGCGCCGCTCGGGCATCCAGCGATTCCTCGCCACGCTCGACCCGCTCTGGCTGAGCATCGTCACCGGCATCATTGGTGTCGCGGGCATCGTGTGGGGCGTCATCACCTGGATCAAGATGCTGCGTGAGGACGCTGAGGACGACTAACCCGGCGTTGCCGTCACACCTGTTTCGGGGGTGATTGAGGTTCCGGCCCGGTCAGGCATAAAAACAGGTGCGTCGTCGCGCCCCAGCGACTATGCTGACAGCACACTACCGGTCGGTGCGAGCCCGTGTTGTGGGCCGCACCACCAGCAACCGACGGGGTGGGGGCCGCGACCATGATGCGTACAACACGGATGCCGGGGTTGCGCTGATGCCGCCCGCCCGGCCGCGACCGTGGTACCGCCGCCCGCGGCGGGTGATTGTCGCGGCCGTCGCCGTCGCCGCTACGTCCGGTCTCGCCGCCACCCTCATCACGCCCACGCCGTCGGTGCTTATCGTTCGGGAGCTTCGCGAGCGGGGGGCTGCGGAGGCCGTTGCCGAGATGGCGGCCTACGCCCCCGGCACGGGCGTGGCTGAGCGGCTCAATATCCCCTACGACGGCGTCAACGACGCGGTTACACTCGACCTGTACACCCCGGAAGAGGCCGGGGGGCCGCTGCCCGTGGTCGTGTGGGTCCACGGCGGGACCTGGGCCTCGGGCAGCAAAGCCGATGTGGCACCGTATCTGCGCATCCTGGCCGCCTACGGATACGCGACCGTGAGCGTTGATTATTCGCTGGCACCCGAGGCGCGCTACCCGGATGCGGTCACCCAGGTGAACAACGCCCTCGGCTACGTGAGTGCGCACGCCACCGAGCTGGGCATCGACCCGGACCGGATGGTGCTCGCCGGGGATTCTGCGGGGGCCCAGCTGGCCAGCCAGGTGGCAGCCCTGACCACCAACCCGGGCTACGCGGCCGACCTCGGTATCGTGCCGACGGTGGCCGCGTATCAGCTGCGCGGCATCATCCTTGACGGCGGGGTGTACGACCTCGACGCTCTGGGCGACCTGGAGGGGGCCGAGGGCTGGGGGTTCGCCACCGGGTTGTGGGCTTACACGGGCACCAGGGAGTGGGCCCAGTCGCCGGTTGGTCGGCAGATGTCCACGATTCACGCCGTCACAGCCGGGTTCCCTGAAACGTTCATTGCGGGCGGCAATGCGGACGCCCTCACCCGGCAGCAGTCCCGCCCCTTTGCCCAGAAACTGGCCGACCTGGGGGTGCCCGTCACAGCCGTTTTCTTCTCGGATGAGGAGGATCCGGGGCTCGCGCACGGCTTCCCGTTCCAGCTTGACCTCGCCGCGGCCCACACCACACTGGCCCGGACGGTCGCATTTCTGGTGCGGGTGACGGCGTAACCGTCGAATTGGTGCGGCCCCCGCCGACGCGCCGGTAAGATCGAGAACAGGGGGACGTGTGGCATCCCCATTGTGGGGAGGGGAGGCCATATGTCGGACTCTTTGCCGTTGCCCCGCGTGCCCCGGGACGCCATCCTCCGGCCCCGCCTCAACGCCCTGCTCAATGCGGAACTTCCGCTCACCGTGTTGCGGGCGGGCGGCGGAGCGGGCAAATCGACCCTGCTTGCACAGTGGCTCGCCGAGCGGGCCGCCCACACCGCCCGCTACCTGTACGTGGAGTTGGGGCGTCGGGCCATCTCGCGCACCGAACTCCTCACCCGGATCGGTGAGCACCTGTCCCGGCTTCCCTTCATCGATGACCCCCGGGGATGGCTGCGGGGACTGGCGGCCGCCGGGTCGGTAGAGAAGCAGTTGTGCATCCTCGTCCAGGCCCTGGAGGCACTGGCTGAGCCGCTCACCATCGTGATCGACCACTACTCGTCGGCGAGCGACCCGGCGAGTGACGCCGACATCCTCACCCTGCTGGAACGCTTCCGCCGCCTGCGCGTTGTCGTGGCGACCCGTTCACCGCGGCAGCTGAGTGGCCTGGCCGTGGAGGCCCTCGTTGATGTGGCCTACATTGAGTCGGCCGACCTCTTCCTGACCCCGGAGGAGGCGGGCCTCGTGCTGCGGGGGATGACCGGGCGGCCCGTTCCTGACGGGCTCGACCTCCGGCTCTGCCGCCTCCCGCTCGCCGCCCGACTCGTGGGCGTCGGGCTGAAACGATCCGGCGCGGAGGGGAACGCGGTCATCCCCTCGATGGAGGAGGTCTCCGACCTGCTCCTCGAATACTTCCTCGCCGACCCAGAACTCTCCGACATGGTGACGTTCCTGATGCGCGTCTCCCCGGCACCTCGGGTGACGACGGCGCTGGGCAGCCTGCTCGGTGAAACCGATCGTGCGCAGGAATTTCTCGACCGGGCCGCACTGGACGCGGTGGGTGCGTGGGCGGGTAGCCCCGAGGGGCCCATCTTCTCCCTCTTCCCGGAGGTCCGAGCCGCGCTCCAGCGGCAGGCTGCGCTGCGAATAGCTCCCGAACTGTTGCACGTGCACCACGACCTGGCGCGCTGGGCGCTCGCGGCGGGGCGCTACACCCTCGCCCTCGAAAACGCGCTCGCCGAGCACGACTACCTCTTTGCCTCGCGCGTGGTGCGGGAATCCTGGGCCCACCTGGACGACGCCCTGGCCGCGGAGTTTCTGCACCTCCTCAACGCGGTACCGAGCGCCGACCTCTCCGGATTCCCCACCCTGCTCGTGGTGATGGGCGTGGCCCTCACCGCCCAGGGTCACCGCTCACGCGCCGCCTTTCTGCTCACGAAAGCGCTCGCCGCGCTGGACCGGCGTGAGCAGGATGACGACCCCGTCGAGGCCGTCTGGTGGCTGGCTCTCGCCTCCCTCGCCCACCGTACTGTTGGCAATTTCTCCCAGGCTGCCCAGCGTGCCCGGCGTGCGGTCCAGGTGGCCCCCCGCATCGGTAAGAAGCAGCGCTACGAGATGGGTGCCAGCCTGCCGCTGCTGGTGCAGATCTGTGCTACCTCCCTTTTCTATAACGCCGACTACAGCCAGGCCATCGCGGGGTGTGAACTGTCCCTCGTGTACGCCGAGCCCCGGTTCCCCAGGGTGATGTTTGGGAGCGTCTCGCTACTCATGGGCATCCTGGCCTTCCGCGGCGATATGCGACGAGCCCGCACCCTGCTGGCCCAGACGGAGGCGGCGGGTCCGTCCGACGAGCTGACCCACGGTAACTCGGCGGAACTGTACCGCATAACGCGTGCCCTCGACCGGCTCGGGGTCGGTGAGCCGGCGGCGGCGCGTGCCGAGCTGGATAGTGTGCGCGCCCACCTTGGCAGGGCCGAGCACTGGGCCTACTTCTGCGCGGTGGATGCCTGGATTGACCTCTCCATTGGTGCCCCGGCCCGCGCCCTCGCCAGCATCGACGCGGCGCTCGTGCCCGGTGCGCATCCGAAGACCTCGCCGAGCATCCTCAGCGGGTTGCTGGGGATACGGGCGATGGCCCTCCTCTCGGAGGGTCACGTCGCCGGTGCCCAGCGCCAGCTCAGCGACCTCCCGGCCCCCGGCCCGCTCATCGTGGCGTTTCGGGGTCTCAGCCAGCTGGTTGGCGACCAGCCCGAAAAGGCCATGGCCACGCTCGCCGAGACGATTGACCGCACGGCGTCGGCCACGAACCTGCGCGCGTCTGCCCTGGCGCGGATCATCTACGCGGCGGCGGCCCTGCGCCTGGGCCACGTCGAGGTTGCGGTGGATGCCGCCACATCGGCACTCGAGACCGCGCTCGTGGTGGAGGGCTGGCTGGCCCCGCTGATGCTGCCGCGGCGCGACCTGCTCGCCCTGCGGGAGGTTGTGACCGGTGCCGCCCGCGAGTTCGTGGACTCCTTCCTGCGCAGCGACCCGCCGGACGACCTCTTCCCCATCGTCCACCGGGCGGTGCCGCTGACCGCGCGCGAAACGGTTCTGTTGCGCGAGTTGCCCAGCGGGGACTCCCTGCCCGTGATCGCGGCCCGGCTCTCGGTCTCCGCCAACACGGTGAAGGCGCAACTGCGCACCCTGTACCGCAAGTTTGGCGTGTCCTCCCGCGAAGAGGCGGTACGGGCGGCCGCGGAGTCCGGGTATTTCTTCCCGGGGCCACCGACCCCCACCGCATAACTAAGACGGCATCGGGTTAAAAGGCGGGTTAATTAGCCCCTGTTAGTGCTCCGCTCCGGTATACACCGCACCGCGGTGATTGTCTGAGGAGTGACGCATCGCATCACCCGTTCTCCGCGCTCACATGTGAGTGGGCGTACACGACGCTTGTCCTGCCCGGGATTTTTGGCCACACACCGGGCGTGAGGAGGGGCCGTCGGTCGGGGTGGGTGACGGGCGTCTGAGGAGGGGGAAAGAGTGATGGCTGTATCCACTGTGGGGTAGGCGATTCGTTTCGTCAGCGCTGGGGGGCTGCCAGCCCCCGCGGTATGCGGGGTGAAGCTACGGGTGGCGATCAGTCAGCTGTGGGTGAAATCACAAGGTAAACACATACTATTAATTGTGCGCGGTGGTCTGTAGGGGGCCACCCGTTCTGTGCAGCCATTTGGGGGCTGCGCGTCGTGTTGCGCGCCGGTTAACCGGTCGCAACAGCTGATTGGGGGAGCAATAATCCTGTCTGCTAAAAATTTTTACTTTTTATGGTGCAAACTGCGTCATAGTTCACACACATCTGAATCTCAAGAGGGTGTGAAGAACTTTCAAATACGCGAGACGTCAAAGCACTCGCCGCAGTTGAGCTACGCGTTTAGGGCGCTAGCGGCGGCCACTGCTTTCATCGTTGCGTTCTTCGGGCTTCTGAATACGAGTGCCATGATGGCATCCGCGGAGACGCTCGACAACGGCTACGACATCACCCTCTTCGTGAACGATATCCGGGACGTCGCTGATGTGACGCCGGGCAACGGCGTGTGTGCAACGCGCTATACCGTCACCAACACCGCCGGGGTGACGGCACCGAGCTGTACCCTGTACGCCGCCATCCAGGAAGCCAACGCCCTCACGGGTAAGCGCGTTCTGATCGCGCCGGCCCCCGAGATCCGCCAGGCAAACGCCACGGGCACGATGGCCTCCACGGGTACCGTGAAGCTTAACTACGACACCACCACGAACCCGACTCCGCAGGCGACCCCCATGGTGGCCAACGGTGCGGCCATGACCTCCAACGTTGGTGGCTATGTTGACGCTGATGACGGTGCGATGTACCTCATCAAGAATGACGGCATCACGATTGACCTGCAGAACCGGATCGGGTTCACCACCACGATTGACGGCCCGGGCTATGCCGTGTTCGCGTTCACGGGGAAGAACCAGTCGTTCCGTAACTTCAGCCAGCTCTCCAGCGGTGAGAGCATGATTTATGTCGGCCAGACCGCCGAGAACCTCACCGTGGAAAACGGTCTCCTCAACAACCCGCAGGGCAGTATCGCCGCCGAGCGCGCCGTGGTTGTTGTGGCCGGGGCCAAGAACACCACCTTCCGCAATGTGACCTTTGACAACCTCTGGTGGTACGGGCTCACCATGATCGCCAACGGCACCAAGACGATTGAGGGTCTGACAATCGACCGCTCCACGTTTAGTGCGACAGCGACCAACAACTACTACTACGGCATCCTGCCCTGGAACGCCGTCACGGTCAACAACATGAGCGTGACGAATACCACGTTCAAGGACTGGAACACCCGCGCGCCGATCACGCTCAACTCCGGCACGTACAACAACCTGTCGATTGTGGGAAACACCTTCCTCCAGACCCGGACGACGGCGACTGATGCCCTCACGCTCACCGCGGCCGGCAGTAACCAGGTCGTCGCCAATAACCTGTTTAAGTACAGCCGCACGGGTACCGCTGCGGACACCTGGGTGACGGCTGCGAACAACGGTTTGACCATCCGCGACAACCACTTCCAGGGCGGTGCACGCACCAACCTGATCACCGCGAATGGTGCGGCAAACACCATCAAGATTCTGCGGAACACGGCCGACAACATCGCGGGATTCACCAACACCCCGATTGCCGCGGAGTACTACAACAACACCAACCAGGTCTTTACCAACGCGGCCAACGGATACGTGCGTACCGTTTACCCGAGTGCTGCGACCATCCCCAGTGCCCCGGTGGGCTCGTGTGTGGTGAACGTGACCATGCAGGCACCCCAGACTGGTGGATACGCGCCCACATACCCCGTGTACGTGGACGCCTTCGCCGGTGACAACGCGGCCAACGGCGGCGACGACCGCGGTCTGGAACAGTACCTGGGCCGCGTGAAGGTTAACTCGGCCGCCGATTTTGCCAAGACCGTTCCCTTCGCCTACTCGGGCGGACCCGCCGTGCTGCGCTTGCAGACGTTCGACAGCCTCGGCCGCTCCTCGCAGTACTCGCGCACCGTGGCCATCACGGGTAGCGACACCTGTGCCCCCGAAATGTGGATCAAACAGGGCACAACCCAGGAAGACGCCACCTCGTGGCGCAACATCGTGTTTGAGGTGCAGTCGTCGGAGCCACTCGGCACCGATACCCTGACCGCCTCGGACATCACCTTCGCCTCGGGAAGCCCCGCGGGCTCGCAGGTGGTTGGCCTGGAGCAGATCTCGAGCACGCGCTGGAACCTGACGGTGAAGGCCAACGCCTCGGGCACGATCACCCCGGCTATCGCCAAGAACACGGTGAACGACCGGGCGGGGAACAAAAACACCAACCCGGCCAACACCAAGGTAGCCCCGATCAACTTTGCGGGTGCCGCGGATGACGAGGAGATGACCGGCGTTGCCGGTGCGGCCCTCGATAACTCCGTCACCTACAACTCGCCTCTGTCCATCACGCTGCCCAACCCCCGCTCCCTCACGGTGAACGAGGCGGGCGACGCCACCCAGGCCAGCTACCGGGTACAGATCGTAGCGGTTGACCCCAACACGGGTCAGGTCAACAAGGCCCCGATGGACACCGTGTTCCTTAACCAGGAGTGGACCGGACTGGTCAAGGACTCGACGCTGCCCACGCCCAAGCCGGCCCAGGCCGCGACCTCGGTTGCGAAGACGCTGCCCACCAACGAGCACCTGAGCACCACGCAGCCCACGCTCGACACCATCCAGAGCTTTGTTGACGTGCCCGTTGTGGCGATTAACAACGCGATTGTGGACGGTACCCGCAGCGTGACGCTCAACACCTCCGTGGATTCGACCGACTACGAGTACGACGAGTTGCAGATCGACATGCTCAGCGTAACGGTCCTCGACGATGACGCTCCCGTGGCGTCGGCCTCCTCGGTGAGCACGAAGACCAACAACGCCCTGGCCAACGGCTCGGCTCTGAACACTGTTCAGGCCGTCGTGAAGAACGCCGCGGGTGTTGCGGTCAGCAACGCGACCGTGACCTTCACACTGCCCGCCGGTGTGACCTACACCCCCGCGACGGGCACCCCGGTGGCCGGACCCGGCACGGTGACGGTAGAAACCGACGGCACCGGAACAGCCGCGCTGCCGCTCACCTCCTTGACGGGCAATAAGGCGTTCTCAATTGCTGCCGCGGTGAACACCACCCAGGCGATCACGGGTTCGCCCGCATCCGTCATCTTTACCCCCGTTCCCGTGGACACCTCAACCTCGAGTTTCAGCGTGTCAACGGGTACCAAGGCGGCCGATAACACCGAGAGTCACACGCTCACGGTGAAGCTGAGCAACCAGATCGGTAGCCCCGCCGGTGGATTTGCCGCGAGCATCACCGCGGCCGCTGCACCCGCAGCGGGCGTGACCGTTGGCGCGTTCACCGAGGGCGAGGAGGGCACCTACACGGCCCCCATCACCTCGACGACGGCCGGGACCAAGACCATCACGGTCACGGTGAACAACAACGCCGTCTCGCTCGTCAACCCGGCAGGGCAGAACACCGCCACCTTCGTGGCCGGGGCACCCCAGGTGGGTGCGGGCTACTCCTCGCTCGCGCTCAGCACCGCCACCAAAATTGCCAACAACGTTGACAAGCACACCGCAACAGTGACCCTCAAGGACGCCAACGGTAACCCGGTCACTGGAAAGGCCGGGGCGCTCACCGCTGCCGCGTCCCCCGCTACCAACGTCACCATCGGCTCGTTTGTTGAGTCCTCCGCGGGCGTGTACGCGGCCCCCATCACCTCGAAGAGCGCCGGTGCGAAGAACATCGCCGTCGTCTTTGACGCCGCGGGGCTGAACCTGGCCATCGGCAACGGCTCGGTCACCTTCGTGCCCGGTGCCGTGTCGGCGAACTCGTCGTCGCTCACGGTGAGTACGGGACCCAAGGTTGCCGGTGTCGAAACCCACGAGGCCACGGTCCTGGTGACCGACGCCCAGGGTAACCCGGTTGCGGGCCAGCCCGTCGTGTTCACCTCGGGTGCCACGATGGTTCCGGCTAACGGAACCGCGACCTCCGGTGCGGACGGTGTGGCTCGCGTCACGCTGTCCTCGAACACCGCCGGACAGTTTGCCGTGGACGCCGCCATCGGCGGAAACGCCGTGACGAACAGCCCCGGGCAGGTTTCGTTTGTGGCCGGTGGCGTCTCGTTTGCTGACAATACGACGCGCCTCAGCGGTACAACCGGTTCGATTGCTGCCGACGGTGCCGCCGAGCACACGGCCACCGTGACGGTGACCGACGCGTTTGGTAACCCCGTGAAGGATGCCCAGGTGGTGTTCGCCGCCGCGACCCAGCTGGTCACCAGCGATGCGCTCACGCAGCTCAGTGACGAGAACGGTCAGGTCTTCCTGAACGTCACCTCGCGGACCGCGGGAACCTTTGCGGTATCCGCGACGGTGAATGGCACTGCCATCCCCGCCACGAGCGGAAACCCCCAGTCGTTCACGTACAAGAACGGTGCCGCCTCGGCCACCGCCTCGTCCTGGACGGTCACGCCTGACGGCCCCGTCACCGCCAACGGTACCGACTCCTACACCGCCACTGTGACGGTGCAGGACAGCAACGACAACCCGGTCAAGGACCAGGGTGTGAGCTTCACGGTTCCCACCGGTGTGACCCTGACCGAGACCGGCCCGTTCGTATCGGACGAGGACGGCGAGGTTGTTGTGCACTTCACCTCGACAGCGGCCGGTGAGTTCACCGTGTCCGCCCACATCGGGGCCAACCTGATTGGCGAGGCCGAGAAGATCACGTTTAAGGCCGGTGACGTCGCCTTCGGCGAGGGAGCCTCCACCCTGGACGCGACGACCGGCACCCAGCAGGCCAACGGTACCGCCGCCCACACCGCCACGGTTGTGGTTCGTGACGAGCACGGCAACCCCGTGAAGGACGCCTCGGTGGCCTTCGCCGCTGCCTCGCCCGCCACGGTACTCGGTGAGAGCACCGTCACCTCCAACGCCGAGGGCATCGCCACGGTACAGGTCGTGTCGAGCACCGCGGGCACGTTCAACGTGACCGCGACGGTGAACGGTACCGCAGTAACCGCTGGCAGCCCCGCACGGGTCACGTTCGTGGCCGGTGCACCGAGCGCGGGAGCATCGACGTTTACCGTCACACCCACCGACCCGGTGGCTGCGGAGGGTGAGGTGCCCTTCTACGCGACCGTCACGGTCACCGACGCGCAGGGTAACCCGGTTGAAGGTGTCACCGTCGGCTTCGAGGCTGACGCGGTGATCTCCGGTGCCCGCACCGCCACGACCAACGCCGACGGCGTTGCGACAACCGAACTCACCTCGACAAAGACCGGTATCTTCACGGTACGGGCCACGATTGGTTCGGAGCAGGTGGGGAACATCGAGAACATCGAGTTCAACGCCGGTGCGAAGTCGCAGGACGACACCAATATCCAGGCGACGACCGGAAGCAAGCTGGCCAACGGGGTCGACGCCCACACGGTAACGGTTACCGTGGTGGACCTCTACGGCAACCCCATCCAGCACTCCTACGTCACGTTTAACGTGGAGGGTGACGCAACCGCAGCATCCCCCACCGGTGTACAGACCAACGCCGACGGACAGGCAACCCTCTCCGTGACGTCGAACACCGCGGGCACGTTCACGGTGACCGCGAAGTCCGACGGTGAGGATGTCACGACCGGCAGCCCGGCGAGGGTCACCTTCGTGGCCGGGGACTTCGACGTGTCGAAGACCACGCTGAGCATCCCGACACAGAACGACAACAAGATCGCCAACACCGTTGACGAGCACATCGCCCGGGTGACCGTTCTCGACGAGAACAGCAACCCGATCGAGGGTCTCGACGTGGTGTTCGCGGTTGAGGGTGACACCACGTTCACCCCCGTCGCGACGACCAACGCCAACGGTGTTGCCGAGACGCGGATCACCTCCGCCGTGGCGCAGACCGCCACGGTCACGGCCACGATTGGCGGCGAAACCGTCACCGACAGCGGCCAGGACATCGTGTTTGTTGCCGGTGCAGCTTCAGCTGAGGACAGCACGTTCTCGGTGAGCCCCGGAACCGTTGAAGCCAACGGGTCGGCCACGCACTACGCGCAGGTTATCGTGAAGGACGCCCAGGGCAACCTGGTCGAGGGTGCCACGGTTGACTTCACGGTCGCCTCGGGTGCCACCGCAGCGACGACCGCGACCACCGACGAGGACGGTGTGGCCCGCGTGCTCATCACCTCGAAGAAGGCCGGTGGCTACACCGTCTCCGGCTCGATCGGTGGCACGGTTGTGGGCAGCGACTCGGTTCAGTTCGTGTCCGGTGCGGCCTCCGCATCCACGTCACACTGGACGGTGACCCCGGAGGGCCCCGTTGCCGCCGATGGTTCCACCTCCTACAAGGCCGTCATCACGGTCAACGACGCCGAGGGTAACCCCGTGAAGAACGCCGAGATCAGCCTCGACACCGACACCGGTGTTGACCTGGTTGAGTCTGGCCCGTTCGTGTCCGCTAACGACGGCACCGTGACGGTTCACTTCACCTCGACCGTTGCCGGTGAGTACAGTGTCAGCGCCCTCCTGGGTGGCAACACGATCGGCTCGGCGCAGACGATTGAGTTTGTGGCCGGACCGGTGTCGCTCTCCACCTCCACGATTGCGGCAACGCCCGCGCTCGCCGAGGCGAACGGAACCCAGCGCAGCACGGTCATCGTGTCGCTCCTCGATGTGAACGGTAACCCCGTGCTCACCGCGGGAGACACCGTCACGATCACCACCAGCCGCGGCGTGGCGACCAGCACCGAAAACCTCGGTGACGGCACGTACCGCGCCTATGTCACCTCGCTCACCGCGGGCGGCGCTACCGTGGGCTTCACGGTTGCCGAGGCGGCGGCTTCGGCCACCGACACGGTGACGTTTGTGAAGACTCCGATTGCCCCCTCGGTCAACCCGTCCAACGGAACCAGCGTGAGCGGTGTCGCCGACCCCGGTGCCATCATCACGGTCACCAACGCCGCCGGTGAGACCATCGGCACGGCCGTTGCCGGACTCGACGGGGTGTACTCCGTGGAGATCACGGAGTCCGTCGCCAACGGTGAGACCATCACGGTTGTCGCCTCCGACATCAACGGCTTCGAGTCGGCACCCGTGCCGGTTGTGGTTGATGCTGTGGCACCCGCGGTCCCGACGGTCAACCCCTCCAACGGAAGCGTTGTGTACGGAACGGCTGAGCCCGGCTCGACAGTGACGATCTACGGTTCTGACAACGAGGTTCTTGGCACCGTTGTGGTGGGCGAAGACGGAACGTACGAGTTCACGTTTGACCCGGCCCTTACAGACGGTACGGATGTCCGCGTTAGCGCGACTGACGCCGCCGGTAATGAGTCGGACGCCGCCGTGCTCACGGTTGACGGCAGCGCGGTTGTTGCGCCGGGCGTCAACCCGTCCAACGGCACCACGATTGGCGGAACCGGCGTGGCCGGTGACACCATCACGGTGACGCTGCCCAACGGTGATGAGCTGACGGCCCTCGTGGGCGAGGACGGTACGTGGAGCATCACGCCCCCGGCCGGAATCACCTTCGAGGACGGCGACACGATCACGGTGACCGCGGAGAACGGTGCCGGAACGGTATCGCCCCCCACGGTCATCCAGATCGACAAGACGGCGCCCGCCCAGCCCGCTGTGAACCCGTCCAACGGGACCAGCATCACGGGTGGACCCGTTGAGAGCGGTGCCACGGTATCGTTTGTGGATGGGGCGGGTAACCCCGTTCCCGGCACGGTCACGGTCGATGAGGACGGGTACTTCGTCTTCACGCCCAGCCCCGTACTGACGGAGGACAGTGTGGTGAAGGTCGTTGTGACCGACGCCGCAGGTAACCCCTCCGAGCCGCTGGCGATCACGGTTGACGCGACCGCTCCCGAGGCACCCTCGGTGAACCCGACGGATGGTTCAGCCATCACGGGTACCGCCGAGAAGGGTGCGACGGTGACGGTGACGAACCCGGAGACGGGCGAGGTTATCGGTACGGCGACGGTGGATGAGGACGGCAACTTCGTTGTCGAGTTCAGCCCCGCGCTGCCCGATGGAACCGCCGTGACGATGACGGTTACCGACCCGGCTGGAAACCCGAGTGGCCCCGTCACGGTCGTGACGGATGCATCTGCTCCTGCTGCCCCGGTGGTGGACCCGACTGACGGTGTAACCGTGACGGGTACCGCCGAAAAGGGCGCGACGGTGACGGTGACGAACCCGGAAACGGGCGAGATCATCGGTACGGCGACGGTGGATGAGGATGGCACCTTTGTGGTCACCTTCGACCCGGCTCTTCCGGACGGTACTCCGATTGAGATTACGGTGACGGATCCTGCTGGTAATGCCAGCGAGCCGGTTAGCGTGACCACGGATGGTTCTGCTCCCGAGGTGGCTGTGGTGAACCCGACTGACGGTTCGACTGTCACGGGTACGGCCGAGAAGGGTGCGACGGTGACGGTGACGAACCCGGAGACGGGCGAGGTCATTGGTACGGCCACGGTGGATGAGGATGGCACGTTTGTTGTTACTCTCAACCCGGCCCTCCCGGACGGAACGCCGATTGAGATCACGGTGACGGACCCTGCTGGTAACAGCAGTGCTCCGGTATCTGTTGTGACCGATGGTTCGGCTCCTGCTGCCCCCTCGGTGGACCCGACTGACGGTTCGACCGTCACGGGTACGGCCGAGAAGGGTGCGACGGTGACGGTGACGAACCCGGAAACGGGCGAGGTCATCGGTACGGCGACTGTGGATGAGGATGGCACCTTTGTGGTCACCCTCAACCCGGCCCTCCCGGACGGTACTCCGATTGAGATCACGGTGACGGACCCCGCTGGTAACGCCAGCGAGCCGGTCAGCGTGACCACGGATGGTTCCGCCCCTGAGGTTGCCACGGTCAACCCGACTGACGGTTCCACCGTCACGGGTACCGCCGAAAAGGGTGCGACCGTGACGGTGACGAACCCGGAGACGGGCGAGGTCATCGGTACGGCCACGGTGGACGAGGATGGCACCTTCGCGGTCACCCTCAACCCGGCCCTCCCGGACGGTACTTCCATTGAGATCACGGTGACGGACCCCGCTGGTAACAGCAGTGCTCCGGTATCCGTGACCACGGATGGTTCCGCTCCTGTTGCCCCTGTGGTGGACCCGACTGACGGTGTAACCGTGACGGGTACCGCTGAGAAGGGTGCGACCGTGACGGTGACGAACCCGGAAACGGGCGAGGTCATTGGTACGGCGACTGTGGATGAGGATGGCACGTTTGTGGTCACTCTCAACCCGGCCCTCCCGGATGGAACTCCGATTGAGATCACGGTGACGGACCCCGCTGGTAACGCCAGCGAGCCGATCACGGTCGTGACCGATGCATCCGCTCCCGAGATGGCCACGGTGGACCCGACTGACGGTTCCACCGTCACGGGTACCGCCGAGAAGGGCGCCACCGTGACGGTGACCAACCCGGAGACGGGCGAGATCATCGGTACGGCGACCGTGGACGAGGATGGCACCTTTGTGGTCACCCTCAACCCGGCCCTCCCGGACGGTACTCCGATTGAGATCACGGTGACGGACCCCGCTGGCAACGCCAGCGAGCCGGTATCCGTCGTGACCGACGCGAGCGCCCCCGCCGCCCCCACGGTTGCCCCGTCGAATGGAACCGTCGTGTACGGTACCGCCGAGGAAGGCTCCACCGTGAACATCTACAACGGGGCTGGCGAGCTCATCGCCTCGGCTGTGGTGGGAGAGGACGGAACCTACTCCGTCAACTTCGATCCCCAGCTGGGCGACGGCGAGACGCTGACCGTATCGGCCACCGACCCTGCGGGCAATGAGTCTCCCCGGACTCCGCTCACGGTGGATGGCTCTGCCGTTGTGGCACCGTTCGTCAACCCGACCAACGGCACCGAGTTCAGCGGCACCGGCGAGGCCGGCTCCACCATCACGGTGACCCTGCCCGACAACAGCACGCTGACCACCACGGTGGGTATCGACGGCACCTGGAGCATCACACCCCCCGCGGGTCTGACGCTTGAGGATGGCGACATCATCACGGTCACCCAAACCAACCCCGCCGGAACTGTCTCGCCGCCCACCGTGGTGTCGGTTGACAGGTCCAGCCCCGAGGCTCCCGTGGTGAACCCCACGGACGGCTCCGAGGTTACCGGAACGGGTGAGGAAGGAAGCACCGTTACCATCACGAACCCGGAGACGGGCGAGGTGGTCTGCACGACCACGATCGGTACGGAGGGAACATTCACCTGCGTGATTGAACCCGCCCTGCCAGACGGTACCCCGATTGAGATTACGGTGACGGACCCCGCGGGTAACCCCAGCGAGCCCGTTACGGTGGTGACCGATTCCTCGGCTCCTGCTGCCCCTGTGGTGAACCCCACTGACGGTTCGACGGTGTCCGGCACGAGTGAGAAGGGTGGCACGGTTACCGTGATCAACCCGGAGACCGGTGAGCTGGTCTGCACGACCACGGTCGGCGACGATGGAACGTTCACTTGCGTGATCAACCCGTCGCTGCCGGATGGTACGCCTATCGAGATCACGGTGACGGATCCCGCTGGTAACGTCAGCGAGCCGGTATCCGTTGTGACGGATAATTCCGCTCCTGCTGCCCCGGTGGTGGACCCGACTGACGGTGTAACCGTGACGGGTACCGCCGAAAAGGGCGCGACGGTGACGGTGACGAACCCGGAAACGGGCGAGATCATCGGTACGGCGACGGTGGATGAGGATGGCACCTTTGTGGTCACCTTCGACCCGGCTCTTCCGGACGGTACTCCGATTGAGATTACGGTGACGGATCCTGCTGGTAATGCCAGCGAGCCGGTTAGCGTGACCACGGATGGTTCCGCCCCTGAGGTTGCCACGGTCAACCCGACTGACGGTTCCACCGTCACGGGTGCCGCTGAAAAGGGTGCGACGGTGACGGTGACGAACCCGGAGACGGGCGAGGTCATCGGTACGGCCACGGTGGATGAGGACGGCACGTTTGTTGTTACTCTCAACCCGGCCCTCCCGGACGGCACGCCGATTGAGATTACGGTGACGGACCCCGCTGGTAACGCCAGCGAGCCGATCACGGTCGTGACCGATGCATCCGCTCCCGAGGTGGCCACGGTGGACGCATCCAACGGCAAGACCGTGACCGGAAGCAACATCGAGAAGGGTGCCGTTGTGACGGTGACCGACGGAAACGGGGTACCCGTGCCCGGCACGATGGTCGTACATGAGGACGGCACGTTCGTCTTCACTCCGACCACGCCGCTGGCCGAGGGAAGCGCCGTGACCGTGACCGTGACCGATGCTGCGGGCAATAGCGGTACTCCGGTACCCGTCGTCGTGGACACCACGCCGCCGACCGCCCCGAAGGTGAGCCCCAGCGATGGCACCGTCATCACCGGTGGACCCGTCGCCCCCGGCGACACCCTCACCGTGGTGGACGGACAGGGCAACCCCATTCCCGGAACAACCGTGGTGGACAGTGAAGGCAACTTCACCTTCACCCCCGATAGCCCCCTCGCTGAGGGAGACATCGTGAAGGTTGTCGTCGCGGACGCCGTGGGTAACACGGTCGAGGTGGCCGTCAGCATTGACACCACCAAGCCGACGACCCCCGTGGTGTACCCGAGCGACGGTTCAACCGTCACCGGATGCGCCGAGGCCGGTTCGACCGTGACCATCACCGATGCAGATGGCAACACCCTGGGAACCGCGGTGGCGGGCGATGACTGCCACTTTGAGGCGGTCCTCACCCCGGCACAGGAGAAGGGCGTTGACATCACAATTGTGTTAACGGATCCTGCCGGTAACGAGTCGGAGAAGGTTGTTGTTCGGGTGGGCTCCGTGTCCATGCTGCTACAGTCGGCTCTGCTCCGTCCGGGGACAACCCAGGTGGCCTACGGCTACGGGTTCCAGCCTGGCGAGGTGGTCACGGGTGTGCTGCACTCCGAGCCCATCGCCCTGGGCTCCCAGGTTGCGGATGCCAACGGTGAGGTGACCTTCACAATCGCCCTCCCCGGCACCTTCGAGCTGGGTAGCCACTCGGTGATCCTGTCGGGAGCCTTCAGCGGTGAGGTGTCGGAGACCTTCATGGTTACCGTCGCCGACGCGCCGACGACGCCCGCCGCCACCCCGGGTCTGGCCGTGACCGGTTCGGACATCCTGATGCCGCTGAGTGGGGCCTTCCTGCTCGTGGCTGCGGGTGCCTGGTTCCTCGTGGCGAAGCGTCGCCGCGAGAACACCGACGCGGTCTAGTCCGCACCGGGTGGGGGTCGGGATGAGAGTCCCGGCCCCCACCTCCCTGCGGGTTTCGGCCCGCGCCCGCCCATTCTTGTGAGGCCGACCCGGAGTACCGGGTCAGAGGAGAACATGATGAACAAAAACTGGACCAGTGCGCTGGCCCTCGCGGGCATCCTGATGGCGGCCCCAGCCCTTGCCGGTTGCACCGCGGATGCCGCCCCCGAGCAGGCGCAGGAGGTGTCGCTGCCGGAGGGAATCCCCACGGACTTCCCGATTGCAACGGGCACCCCCATTGCGGCGGCGACGCTGGGCAGCTCCGGCTGGTCAACAACCGTGACCGTGCAGGATGCTGACGCTCAGCAGGCGGCCCTCGACGACCTCCTGGCGGACGGCTACGTGCCGCACGGCTCGGACGACGGCGATGGCGCACACCGCATCTACTCGCTGAACAACGGCACCAACTCGGTGACGCTCACCCTCCGCAGCGAGGACGACACGTACCTCGTTGACTACAGCTTTGCCCCGATGAGCCGCTAGGTTCACGGGTGCGGCTCAGGTGCCGCTCGTCCCGCCAGCAGAATGGTGATCATTCGGCTGGTGTGGCGGGCGGCACTACGTGTATAAGGGGATGCGCCGCTACAGCGTGTTGAGCGGGTGCAGCACCCAGGGCGACAGTTCCGGGTCTTTCTCCAGCAGGCGTCTCAGGGTGGTGAGGATCTCGGCGGGGTCGCCGCCGAAGCAGAAGCTGCGGCCCACGGCGAGGGAGAGGGCGTAGCTGCGCCAATCGTTGAACTCGGTGTGTACCTCCGGCACGAGCGCCCCCAGGATCTCCCAGACTTCGGCCTCGTCTAGGTAGCCGAGCGCGAAGGATTGGCGGGTGAGCGCGGCGGCACGGTCGTAGTCCCAGGCGGCGAGGGTGGGGCACCCGCGGAGGTCCTGCTCGGCAAAGCCGAAGCGCTGCGCCGCCGTGAGGAGTTGCCCGTAGGAATCGTTGAGGGGGGCCGACTGCCCGGCCTGGAACGCGCGGTACTTGTCGGCGTAGGTCTCGCGGGCCCCGGCATCCACGAGCCAGACGATGGCGTCGCGGGCGGTGTGTGCGTCAACCACGTTCCAGGTTTGCTGAAGGTGGGCGGCCAGTTGTTCGCGCGGGGTGCGGAGCGCGAGTACAAGCGGTGTGAAATCGGCGGCGGCGATTATCGCGGCACCGAGACCGAGTAGACGTTCCTGCGCAGGTTGCACACGGTTCTCGCCAACGAATCGCTTCAGCTTTTTGCTTTCAAACACCGGGGCTCCTTGGGATTGTGGGTAGATCGACCGACGTGGCGAAGACTCGGGGATACCTCGCGCCCGTGCGCCGCCTCGCCGGGGGGGGTGAGGATGCGGTGCGGTCAGAGTCGGCTGGATTGTTCGGGTGGGATTTCTCCCCGTGGGTACGCCGCGGGCGGGAGGTGACCACCGACGATTCGCGTGTCAACGGGGGGAGCAAACACTACACAATCTACTACACGCGGGATGGCGGCCTAGGGCCCTGTTCGGGACTGGATGATAAATATCATCGTTATCCTGGTGCTTCTCATTGTTGCTCTTGTATTCGCGAGCCCAGCGCTGGATTCGTTGGATGTGCGCTGGGTGACGTCGCGTAGAATCCGCGGAGCAGGTGAAGGGAAATCGAAGTTCCGTATCAGCCTGGCGAGTTATTGTACATACTCGTGAGTGCAACGATATAACCCTGGCGGCGGGTATTACGACTAAGGATATTGAGCAGCTCACCGCGTCCTTTACCCCCGGCGAAGCCTATGAGTTTAAAATGGGTTGGCTTTCGCAACGGGCCGCAACGGGTTTTCCGTTCTTCACCCCAACGGCAACGGATTTTCGGCAAGACGAATCAGGAGAATAGCGTGGCGGTAACACCCGTGGTTGGGTGGGGATGAGGTGGAGAGGTCTTCGGCCGCTGCGATGGTGGTGGCGTGGGGTAGTCCGAGGTCTTCTGTTGCGCGGTCAGCGGGAGACCTTCCATCCGGAAAGTCTCGATACCTCACCAGACCGATGCCGCGCGACCCCGACCTAACACTCTCAACCTCGAAGAACCTGTTTGCCTCGCCGTAGTTTTTGTGACCATTAAATAGCCTGTTGAGGGTGAATTTTTGTCACGAGAAAATTTCAGTTGAATGAATAATATTCAGATTTTCCCCAGATCAAACAACAATTTTCATATTTGTTTTACTTCTGATTCGCTATTGGGCATAATTTTGTACTGTTTCTCTGCTGTATACGCTGTACGCGAAGGCTTTCCCCGCGCTGTGCGGGTGAAAACGTCGTTATGTTGGAGGTTTATTGATGTCACGTGTATTGTCTACCGAGCAGGCGAAGACCGCTATCCGTCAGATTCAGTCGATTGTGAATGGTGGTTTCACCGACCAGATTTCGCAGTTGGATGCCCAGGGACGTATCTTGTCTGACCAGAACGTCTGGGATGGCCCGCTGGCTTCCACGTTCCGTGGCTCGACCTGGCCTGAGACGAAGGCAGCCCTGGATAAGGCTAAGACCGAGCTGGAGCAGCTTCGCACGCAGCTCGACAAGATCTCGCAGGACATCTTCAGCGCCGGCGGCGGCGGAGCGTAAGCGCCCGTGGGTGCGTCCCTGTCCACAGACCGGCCCGGCGCGGGTTCCGTTGGTGGATAGGGACGCTTTTCTGGGGGTAGACGCACAGGTGTGCGCCCGGCAGTTCACCGCTGGGAATGTTTTTGGGGTGTAGAAAAGGGTTTGGTCGATGTCTGATATGCACGGTAGTTCTCCGCTGGTTTACAACTACAACACGGCCGACGGGGTGGTGGCCGCGTTCACTAACGCGGCCACCACGCTGGAGGGCCAGGCTGCGTCCCGTGCCTCGTATGTGAGCACGGGAAAACAAGACTTTCAGGGGTACTTTTCAGACCTTTTCACGACGAACGCCTCGACGGCGGCCACGGATGCCACCCGCCTGGCCGAGTCGCTGCGTGTGGTGGCGACCTACGCGCAGGAGCTGAGGACGGCGGCTGAGGAGGAGGACGCCCGGCGGCGGCGTGCCCGCGAGTGGAAAGAGCGTCAGGACAGCCGCAACGTGTTTGAGGTCATTGGTGACGCTTTCACCGGCGGTGAGGATGCCCCGACGGAGAAGGCCGCGCCGGAGCCGCGCCACGATGCCCCGGCTCCCGCGGCCGGAACCCGGGACACCCCGCAGCCGACATCCGGTGGCGGTTCTGGCGGGGGAACGTCGTCGGCTCGACCGAGTAATCTGCGCTCGTTTGCCACGGGCATCTCCGGTCTTGACGAACTACTGAGTACCGCCCCCGGCACGTTGCGGGGTAAGTTGGCCGACTTTGCGGCGCAGTGCAAGTGGGGAACGCTTGACGGGTCGGGTGTGGTGACGGCATACGAGAGGTGGTTGGCGGCCAACGCTAATGACAGGCGGTGGGCGACCACTCTTGCCGATGCTTTTGCTGCTGCCGGTGGCGAGGGGAACGTCTCGTGGGTGTCAAATGCGGCGCTGGGTTCGGCGCTGGCAGGTGCCGGGGTTGATGCGTCCAGGTCAAGCCTGCAGATTGATCCGCCGACGGCCTTTGGCGCGCCCCCCACGACGGGATTCTCCATGGACCCGGTGAACACGTCAACGGGTAACTTCATTGAGCCGGAGGGAGACCTGCGCTGTATCGGTGGATCTGCCTCTCTCGCCCTGTCTCGCATGTATAACTCCCTGAACCCTGCGGCTGGCCTTTTTGGCCCGGGCTGGTCGTCAGCGTTGGAGTCGCAGGTGACCCTCACCGACGAGGGAGCCTCGTGGCGAATGGATGACGGGCGTGAGGTTCATTTCCCGCGCGAGGGTGCGGGCTGGGGTCGCGGTGCGGGCGAGAACTTCTGGCTGTCCCGGGAGGCGGGCACACGGGTTTCTCCGTTTGTGAATCCTGATGGCGGTGCCGTCCTCGTCGTTCGAAACAACGTTGGCCTGTGGTGGGCGTATACGCCCGGCGGGGTGTGGCTGGGGTCGGGTTCCGAGTCGGGAACCGCCGTGCGGTCCGTGCGTAACGAGGCGGGTGTCATCACTCGGCTCGAACACGAGCGTGGCCGCTTTATCGCGGTGGAGTATGGTGACGGCCGGGTGGTCGTGGCCCGGGCATCCGACGGACGCCGGGTGGAGTATGTGTATGACGATTCCGGGCGGCTCGTTGAGGTGCACTCCCCGACGGGGGTGCGCACGTACCGGTGGAATGACGCCGGTCTCATCGAGGCTGTCGTGGGGGCCTCCGGCGTGGTCGAGGCCCTCAACGAGTACGACGATTCGGGCCGGGTCACCCTGCAGGTCTCCCCGCACGGTCGGCGGGTGCGTTTTGCGTATTTGCCGGGCCGCGTCACGGTCGTCTCGGATGAGGACGGGTCCCGCTCGAACTCCTGGATCGCCGACGCGAAGGGCCGCCTCGTTGGTGTGCTGGACTCGGACGATAACCGCCAGTCGATGTCCTATGACGGGCACGGCAACCTGGTGTCGTCGATTGCCCGCGATGGCGGCGTGACGGTTCACGCGTATGACGCCCGTGGGCGCAGGGTGCGCACGGTCACGCCCGAGGGCGCGGATATCACGTATGGCTGGGATGACCTCGACCGGGTGACCACCGTGATCACGGAGTCTGGCAGCGTTGTTGACTACGAGTATTCCGGTGATGGCCGAAACCCGTCGGTGATTCTGGACCCGTTGGGCGGGCGCACCGAGCTCACGTGGGCCGGTAGCCTCCTGACCCGCGTGGTTGACCCGGTGGGCGTGAGCGTGTCGTTCTCCTACGACGAGCACGGTGATGTGTTGGCCACGACCAATCACAACGGCGACAGCGCACGGATCGTGCGGGATCAGGCTGGACGTCCCGTGCAGGCGGTAACCCCGGGCGGCAGCGTGACCCGGTTCACCTACGACGCTGCGGGTGTGCTGGCATCTCGTGAGGGGCCGGACGGTGCGCTGTGGCGGTTTGAGCACGATAGTGCGGGCCGGGTGAGCGCGATTGTTGATCCGCTGGGTGCCCGCACCGAGATGGAGTACGGACCCACCGGCGACCTCACACGCACGACGGACGCGCTGGGCCGAGTCATCGAGCGGTCATTCGACGACCTGGGCAATGTCTCCGGTGTGGTGCTGCCGGATGGTGCCCGCTGGGGGTTTGCGCACGACGCGCTCTCCCGCGTGACGGCGATCACCGATCCGGGAGGTAACGACTGGACGCGTGAGTACGGCCCCAACGGGATGCTCAGCGCGGTTGTGGACCCCACCGGGGTGCGCATGGAGGCGAGCACCGATCGGGCCGCGGGCACGGGTGCCCTCACGGATGCGTTCGCCTCGCTGTCCTTCCAGTTTGACGAGTACGGCCGCCCCTCGCGGATAGAATCTGCCGACGGCTCGGCGGAACTCGCCACGTACGACGCCGCAGGACACCCCGTCGAGATGTTGGATGGGGAGGGTGGCCTCACGCGCCTGGAGCGGGATGTCGCGGGCAAGGTCATCCGGGTCACCTCTCCGATGGGTGCGGTCACAGTGTTTGAGTATGACGGCTGCGGTCGCCCGTGGAAGACGATTGATCCGCTCGGTGCCGTGACGACGCTGTCGTACAACGCCGACTCCCGTGTGCAGTCGCGTACGCTGCCCACCGGCGAGGTGGAGTCCTACACCTATGACGTGGCCGGCCGGCTGGTATCGCGGGTGGTTCCTGGGAGGGGCGTCGCCCGATACGCGTACGACAAGGTTGGGCGGCTCACCCACTCCCAAGACACGTTCTACGGTACCCGCCGCTTCCGCTACAACCTCGCCGGTGAACTCGTTCAGGTGGTCAACGGTGTCGGCGGAAAAACGGACTACGAGTACGACGCCCGTGGCCGCCTCGTGCGCATCACCGACCCGGTGGGTGGGGTCACGACCCGAACCTACACCGAGACGGACAAGGTTGACTCGGTCACCGACCCGCTGGAGCGCGTGACCACGGCCACCTATGATGCCGCCGGGCGGCAGCTGTCACAGACGGATGCCGACGGCCACACAACATCCTGGACCTATGATGCGGGTGGCCGACAGGACACCGTCAGTATCGACGGTCGCCTGGTATCGACGGTGTCGCGGGATGTTACCCGCCGCCGGGTGGCGTTCACCGACCACACCCGGGCCAACGATCAGCCCGTGGAGCACATGTTGGAGTACAACCGGCGCGGGCAACTTATCCGCCGCACCCGCGGCGACGCCGAGATGCGCTGGGAGTATGACGCGGATGGTCGCCGGGTGGCGTTCACCGACCACACCGGCACGCAGACGAGCTACTCTCACGATGCCGCCGGCCGAGTCACGAGCGTCGCTAACCCGCAGGTGGGTGAGGCGTTCTTTGCCTACGACGCGGCCGGGCGCCCCACACGCTCGCGGGCGGGCGATCTCGCCCAAACG
This sequence comes from Klugiella xanthotipulae, assembly GCF_006716695.1. GTDB lineage: Bacteria > Actinomycetota > Actinomycetes > Actinomycetales > Microbacteriaceae > Klugiella > Klugiella xanthotipulae. The sequence continues at coordinate 604,815 of NZ_VFPN01000002.1, read as the reverse complement.
TGGGAGTACACGGACGGGTGGCTCACCACACACACTCGCACCGGCGCGGACGGTGCCGACGTCACGCTCATCGGGCGGGATAACACGGGCCGGGTCACATCCGTGACACACGATGCCACCACGACATACCACTACGACGATGCCGGGCAGCTCGTCGAAACGACGACCGACAACGGTACGGCCCGGGCGTCCTGGACGTATGACGCGGGTGGTCGTCTCCTCACCGAGCGTGGCGTGGAGGGTACCGAGCGGCACTACACGTACGACGCTGCCGGGCAACTGCTGAGCGTCACCAACGGCAAGACGACCAGCACGTACTCGTATGACGGCTCCGGTCGTCGCACCCGGGAAACACGCACGGACGGCTCCGGCTGTGACTACGCGTGGGACCCCCGCGGATACCTCACCCGCATCACCGCCACAGACAACACCGGATCAACGGCGAGCCTGCACGACCTGTGGGTTGATGCCACGGGCGAACTCGCCAGCATTACCGCAACGACCCCCGAGTCGGATTCTTCAGCGCGGGTGCCGGTGTGGTGGGATACCGCCAGCGTCTACCCCACCCTGGTCGGGGCAGGAGACACACAGATCCTTCCCCTGGTGGGTGGCGTGACCGGTATCGGGGATACCTGGACAACCCCGGGATGGCGCGCCACCCGAGCAACGGATACCGCCGACCCGTGGGCCACAATCGGTGCCGCCGGGATGCCTGCTGTACCCACCGCCGGTACTTCACCGGCGGGCGGCGACCCGTTGGTAGGGTTGCTGCCGGCCGGGGTGGATCTCACCGCGTCCGGTGGGTTGAGTGTGGGTGGTCTGGAATGGCTGGGTGCCCGCACCTATGACCCCACCACCCGCGGATTCCTCTCCGTAGACCCGCTGGAGCCTGTCACGGGTGCGGGATGGTCTGGGAACCCCTACGCGTACGCCGGTAACAACCCTGTCGGGTTAACAGACCCCACCGGGCTACGCCCCGTCACCGATGAAGAACTCGCGGCGTATAACAACGCGAATAACGGTGCTTTCGCGGCTGCCGGCGAATGGTTAGGCGATAACTGGGAATACCTCGCCGGCGGTGCGATGGTCATCGCCGGTGGTGTCCTTATTGCCACCGGTGTCGGCGGGCCACTGGGCGGTGCGCTGCTGGGCGCGGGTGTGGATGCGATTATTCAGAAAGCGACCACGGGTAGTGTTGACTGGGGCCAGGTCGCGATTAGTGGTGTCTTTGGCATGGTCGGTGGCGGTATTGGTGCGCAAATCGCGGGCCAGGTGGGGGAGGCTGTCGGTTCTACGGCGTACGCGTTCCTCACAGGGCCCGGACCGCACACCCTCGAAGGAGCCGCTGCAAGTCTGGGTACAGGCCTCGCAATGACGGTTCTCCCGGGGGGTCTGGGTAGGGTGCTGCCACCCGCAGCGACCCGACCACTCGGAGACCTACCCACCACACCCAGTTCATCAGGTCGTACCACGTTTTATACTGCACAGGATGCACACGATGCGGCACGGCTTCATAGCGGGGGAGAGCCATGGCCAACTGCTCCCCACAGGGCACACTTTGGGCCTGGTGTATACGCGTGGGGTACATATGACGATGCTGCCGCCTACGCAGGACGCAGGCCAGATCGTGACGTGTTGTCGTTCTCGGTCGATAATGAGACGCTATCTAATTTCAACCAAGCTCACATCTCCCAAATGAGCGACGAGCAATCTGGAGGATTCATGGAAAGATATAGTCAACTTTGGGATGGAAATCCGGATCATGGCCTTGACTATATCACTAGGCCAACGGATTCAATGACGGAGCACTATTTCTCGTCAGATGTAATGGGTGCGCTAAGGTTCGACCGATGAGAATTGAATCGAACTATCTGTATAGAGTAATTCGTGCATCGTGGGGCATCCATATATCAGCGAATGGTAGTGCAAATATATTCGATTCAGAAGCAAATCTGGCACGCGGCGAGTTTCGGTTTCACGTTGAAGGCGACTGTCTTCCAGGCGTACGGAAAGCCCTAGCCTTCGGAGCGGCACTAACCATGTCTCGCATTTTGCAGGAAGTCAATTATGCAAATGTGGATATTATTATTAATAATATTGTGCATAGTGATGTTGATTTTCAGACCGAGGGTGCCGTTGCGCTCGCTATTCGGCTCCTGGAAAAAATGTTCAACCTTGATGAGAGCGAGATAGATGTCCAATTTGATCATGATCTGAATCGGTATACATTTCCCTGGGACCTCTCAAAGCTTGGTTCGTTCTGGCTCGACTAGTGTCGTGATCGCTGGACAGGTTGGTGAAGCTGTCGCTTCTACCGCGTATGCGTTCCTTACAAGGCCGGGGCCACACGCCCTCGAAGGTGCCGCGGCCAGTCTGGGTGCAGGCCTGGCCATGGCAGTCGTGCCGGGCGGTTTGGGCAGAGTGCTGCCGTCGGGAGCCACGCGACCACTTAGCGAACTAGCAACGACGCCAGGAAGCGCGCCGCGTGTATTCACAAATCTCGCACCTGACGACGTACCACGGATGAATGGTATTGATTTTGTACAGCCAGAGCGACTATCACGTGTTACAACAAGTTTTAACTATATAGTTGATACTGACGGTCAGCTTCTAATTGCTGGGCAAAGATATGGGCACATAGACTTATCAAATGGGGCCGATGTTCTCGCAGCAGGAGAATTCAAGCTACTCGATGGTACTGTAATTAAAATTAACAACGCATCCGGTCACTATAAGCCCTACGGTCCCCATGCCCAAGAAGCATTTGCAGATTCTGTATTACCGGTAAAGCCCGGCTCCTATTACGAGGTAAATAGATGAAAGAACTCACTAGTGATGGAAACGTAAGGTTCGAAAGCCTAGTTTCGGATATCGAGAGAGTAGCACGAATCGCCGCTGGTGCCAGTGAGTTCGAATACATGCTGGTAAAGTTGCTGCAGCTATTGGAAAGTAATACTGTGGACAGAGAAGTAGTAATTTCTACTTTCAAAAGACTAGCGTCGGAGTGGCCGCATGGGGCAATTGAAATGCTTGAGTTTACAATGAGAAAACTCCAATGGCCTGAAGTTCAGGCGGCGTTAGAGATCTATCAGGAATTTGGCGCAGATTTTAGGTACAGAAGCCTTGCGAAAAAGGCTCTGCTGGTCTATGAAGAAGTTTGGGAATATAGCGACATGTATGTAACTTATAGATGAGCTCGTCCTAATTGACTGGTCGTCAACCCGCACGTGAGTGAGGCGTTCTTTGCCTACGACGCGGCCGGGGGTGCCATAAGCTCGCGGGCGGGGGATCTTGGGAGTGTGGATTTAACGGTGTATCCGGCTCAACACGCCAGGCGGTGAGCTTGGCTGGAAGGGAGTCGTTATGACGGCGACACTGGATGCTGTGAAAGATACGGCGATCACTGCGAAAAGAACGAGATTTCCGAGGCTTATGTGGCTAAAGCCCGGCTCCTATTTTGAAGTAAATCGATGAAAGAGCCGGTGGCGTCATAGCGTGGTGGCAATGGGAAGGGGTGTTGCTACCACGCTATGACACCACCGCGAGCTTGCAGGAGAGATCGAACAAGAAGAGTCTGACGATGAGTGGTGGAAACTAAACGCATACCGGAGCTAAGTGAGATGAAGACCAACAACGATGCTTTCGCGGTCGCCGGTGGTGTCCTTATCGCCGCAGGTGTTGGTGGGCCGCTCGGCGGTGCGCTCCTGGGCGCGGGTGTTGACGTGATCACACAAAGCTGGCACGGGCAGTGTTGACAGGGGGCAGCTCGTCACAGCGGGTCCAGCGCTGGATCCGCTGGGTGTGGTCTGTATGACGTGTCACGTAGAATCCGTGGAACTGGCTGATGTCGGGCTTTCGGCGTGTGGTGCTGACCCGCGGGGCCGCCCCCGGTGAGGGACCGTGGGTGCGTCTTCACCAGCCATTTATGGCATCGCGAGAACCGCTTTGCTTCCAGGCACGCACCGTTCCGCATCCGTCAGCGCACTGGCGTAGTCTTCGAATCTGACCTCATGCACCCGCGGCGGGAGCAGGGCTCCGGTGGTCAGGTCGGTGAGCACCGCTGAGAGCGTGTTGCGGTAGGCGGCGCGACGTGCGGCGACAATCAGGGGGATGGAGCACACGCGTTCGCTCGGGTGCGCGTGCCGTCGAAGAGTCGCCGACACGAATCCCGCCAGTGTCGCGCGTTGCGGATGTCGGTGTGTCCCGTCGAAGGCGATACGGACGATGCGCCCCTGTGGGGAGACCGCGCGGTGCAGTTCGCGACTTCCGGTGTGGTCGATTGCGCCGACGACACCCCCTCCCGTCGCCTCGACGAGCGCATTGATCCAGTCGGGATCGCGATAGTCGAGCACCCGCGCACCGAGGGCTTCGGCCCGCTGCCTGGTCCGTGGGGATGCCGTGCCGAAGACCGTGAGGCCGCGCGCCACAGCGAGTTGTGTGGCCCAGCCTCCGACCGCGCCTCCGGCACCCTGCACAAGAATCGGGCCGTGCGTGGTATCCAGGGCGTCAAGGGCGAATTGAGCGGTGACCCCGTCCAGGGGTGCGGTGGCCGCGGTCGCGGAATCAAGCCCGTCGGGAACCGGTACGAGCAGCGACGGAGCAACCGATAGGAGCGTTGCGTGCGCTCCCATGCGCGGCAGGATTCCCGCCACGCGCTGCCCGACCGATAGGCGGGGGTGGCCCCCCGCCCCCAGGTGCTCAATCGTGCCGATGAGGTCGTACCCGGGCACGAATCGCGGGAACGGCTGTAGGAGGTACTTGCCCCGAATCGCTGTCAGGTCTGTGGCCCCAACGGAGGCGTGGGTGACGCGAACCACGGCGCGCTTCGTCACGGAGCGCCGCCCGGGGGAGCGGGTGGGAACTGTCGGGGGGTCACCGAAGCGGGTGACGCGCATCGCCTGTGGTGCTGGCAGTACCTCAGATGGGTGACATATCATGTAGTTCAGCCTACAGGAAATAGATGATATGTCACATACTTCTGAGCAGGATTCGGTGCTCGCGTTTGCCTTCGAGCTCAAGAGCCTCGCCACTGAACTCAATTCCGCCCTCGCCGCACGGTTTCGCCCGCTGGGCCTGACCGGCGTGCAGGCCGAAGCGATCATCGCTCTTGACTCGCTCGGGCCGGTGACGCTCAAGGAACTCGCGACGCATCTCGTTGCGGAGTCGGGACATCCGAGTCGCTTGGTTTCTCGACTGGTTGACGACGGGCTCGTGGCTCGCACCGTTTCACCCTCGGACGGCCGTGCCGTGGTGCTTAAGCTGACCCAGCACGGACGTGACCTCGCCGCCAGGGCTCGCGAGGCACGCCAGCCCCTCGTTGAGGAGTTTGCGCACGCATGTGACAGCCGCCTCAGCGAAGCGGTTGATCTTCTGCGGCAGCTGCGTCGCACCCTCGCGGAGCGCTGACGTGGCACGCTGAGACGGTTTGTTTGTGAATCAGGTGTTCGCACTCAACTTTTTCACGAAGCAACCACCGCTTAGCTTATGGAACGCCTCAATTTTATTAAGCTTCTAAGAACGGACAGCCGCTGTGAGCTCATCGACCGCTATCGCCCCTCATTAGACCCGAAGCGGAGTACTTAAAGCGGCAGTCCTTGTGGCCATTGGCTCGGTCGGTATCCAGATTTCGTCGGCGCTGTCCGCTGGGCTTTTTGATTCACTCGGTAGCTACTCCGTAAGTTCCATAAGAATGTTGATTGCTGCGTTTGTCTTGCTGGTGGTTTTTCGTCCGAAGATAAAGCGGGTCACCAAAAAAGACTGGGTAGGGATAACGCTTTACGGCGCATCAATGGCAGTAATGAACCTTGCCCTGTATGCCGCCATAGATCGTCTTCCCCTGGGAATTGCCGTATCACTTGACTTTCTTGGACCCTGTGCAATTGCGTTGCTTGCGTCGAAGCGGTTCAAGGAAGGTGCGTGTGCTGCCGGGGCCCTCCTGGGTGTGCTGCTCATTGCTGGACCAGGCGGATACTTCAATATGATTGGGTATCTTTTTGGTCTTTTAGCTGCGACTGCATTTGCCGTTTATACATTTTTTTCAGAAAAAGTGGGGAAGTCTGAGGGGGTGTTGCTAACCTCGCGCTCTCGGTTTCGGTAGCTGCGGTGCTGTCTCTACCTTTCGGACTGCCAAAAATTGCGGTTGTTACGTCGAATGAGTGGCTTGTGCTGGTTACTTCTGCAGGTATCGGTGTCGTCATTCCCTACGCGGTCGATACTCTGGCGGCGAGAGTGTCGTCGGCTCGCGTTGTTGGAACGCTCTTCAGTATTGACCCTGTGATGGGGGTCTTGTGTGGGTATCTGATGCTTGGGCAACATATTGATCGTGTTGCGCTCATCGGCATTTTTATAGTTGCTGGATCTGGCGGGCTACTCGTGTGGATATCTGGAGATAAAGGTGGCCACCTGAAAGCTAAAAGAGATATCAGCGACAACGAGGCCCAATAAAAACGGGGCGCGGTCGCGGTCTACGCGTCGATAATGGTGCTCTCGATATCCTCGTCAGACGGTTCTCCCGGGGATGCCCCCGCGCCGTACACCGCCCCCGTATCGCCCTCGGCGCTCTCCCCGTCACGGCCTGGGTCGATTCCTGCCGCCACGCGTACCCCGTGTCGGGCATGAAACCCCCATCCATCCGCAAAACTGATGCACGGTCCCGTGTCCGAGTGCAACCGCCCCTGCTCGTCCAGGCTCATCTGCGTGGGCCGCTCGCACAGGATCGCCACGTCACGCAGCGCCCACCACAGGGGCACGTTGCGCATCACCTCGGAGTGCCCGCGCCAACCGTCGAGCCCCTCCACCCCCAGCCGGGTGAGGGCATCCCACAGCACGGAGGCCCACACCTCCTGATGATCATCCGCCAGGAGCGAGCGCCACAGGACCAGGTCGCCCTCAAACGAGGCCGACCGCGAGGTGGCCACGGTATCCGGCAGCTGGTGCAGCAGCATCCCGGTGACTCCCGAGGCGATGGCCTCACGGGCCTCGACCCGGGCCGGGTCGAGAGCACCAGGACCTTCCAGGCTGCCCGCGTGGGCACGGAGGTGTTCGGCAACGGCCCCCTCTACCGTGCCCCAGATGCGGGACCAGGCCCGGGATGCCGGGCCGTCCGCCAACTCGCTGACGATGGTCTCGACGGTGTTGGCCACTCGGTTGGCGATGACCAGCTCGGTTTCTTCCCACATCCGATCCCACACGCGACGGTAGATGCGGTGTCCGGCCAGGGGCACCCCGTCGGCGATGAGACCGGGCACCATCGCCTGGGCGTAGATCCCGGCGAGCGGTGAGGGCACCCAGAGGATCGTGCGGGGCGGTTCAAGACCGAGGTCACGGTAGGCGTGTCGCACGCCCTCCTCTGCCGCGGCGCGGTCGGTGGGGACGGTTGTCTGGGCGTGACGAATCCAGTCGTTCCGGGTCTCGGCGAGCACCTCGCGCTGGGCGGGGCTGAGGTGAGTGAGTATCATGCGCGATCAATTCTGTGAGAGCGGGTCGAGCGGGAGGGCCTGCCCGCGGCCAGAGCCGTTCCCGCTGTGCAGTCTAATCGCATCCACTGTGGGGGATCGCTGGGAGCCGGTTACACAACCCCCGTGGTCCCGAGCAGACTTCCGATGGCGAATGTTGCGGCCAGAGCGAGCGCGCCGCCCACCACCACGCGCACGGTGGCACGCATCTTTGAGCTACCGCCCAGGTGCGCCCCCACCGTGCCCGTGAGCCCGAGCGCCAGCAGTACCACGACAAACGTGAGCGGAACGCGGAGGTTCTCGGGCGGCAGCAGGGCGGTGAGAAGCGGCAAGACGCCACCGATGGTGAAGGCCACGGCCGAGGCAAACGCCGCGTGCCAGGGGCTCACCACGTCATCCTCTGAGATGTTGAGTTCGGCCGAGAGGTGCGCGGCCAGGGCATCGTGGGCTGTCAGCTCTTCGGCGACCGCCCGTGCCGTTTCGGAGGAGAGGCCCTTCGCCGCGTAGATACCGATGAGCTCCTCCAGCTCTTCCTCCGGCATCGTCTCTAGCTCCCACTTCTCCTTGGCGATCAGCGCTCTCTCGCTGTCGCTCTGGCTACTCACCGAGACGTATTCGCCGAGCGCCATGGAGATGGCCCCGCCCACGAGGGCGGCCATACCGGCGGTGAGGATGGGGCCGCTCGCCGTTGTCGCGCCGGCCACACCCACCACAAGCGCCGCCACCGAGATGATGCCGTCGTTGGCCCCGAGCACGCCGGCCCGCAACCAGTTGAGGCGCTGAGCGGTGCCCGCGGTGTGCGGCTCGGCGGGGTGTTGCGAGTCGGCGACCTGCGAATCGGCCACCTCCGAGCTGGCGCGCTCCGACGAGGTGGCGGGATGCTGTGGTTCGGTGGGAACGGAATTGTGCGTAGACATGCCCCCCAGCACACCACATCCCCGGCACGCACGCTAGGCAGGCCAGGCATCCCATAGCCGAGCTCAGCACGCCCTTAGTGCATACCCGGCTCACGCGAGAATGCGAAAAAGCGAGACATGGCCGGGGTGTCACCGCTAGGTTGTGAGGTGTGGCCACCTCACGATTCACTGCGACTCGGCCTGCCCGCTCCAGCGTTGTAGCGGTCATCGAGCCTCGGTATGACGTGGGATAGCGGATCGGCAATAACGCCGCAAAGGAGGGGGATACTCATGAACGACGCCACTCTGTGGGCGGTTAGTCTTGCCATTGCCCACCTGGTGATCTGTCTGGTGGCCGCCGTGCTCATCTCCATGAACCGGCGGCCCACCTCGGCGATTGCGTGGGTGCTCGCGATCATTTTCGTTCCCTACCTGGGCATCCTGTTTTTCCTGCTGATTGGCGTGGGCAAGCTGCCGCGTCACCGGCGGGCTCAACAGGCCGAGGTCAACCGGCTCGTGACGGAGCGCACCGCGGGCCTGAGCACCGTGGGCAACTCCGGCGAGTGGCCGACCTGGCTCGGTTCACTGGTGCGACTCAATCGCGAGCTGGGCTCCCTGCCGATGGTGGGTGGTAATCGGGTGCGCCTGCTGCCCGATTACGTGGGCTCGATTGAGGCCATGGTCGCGGCCATCGACCGGGCTGAGTATTACGTGCATGTGGAGTTCTACATCCTGGTGCACGACCAGACCACACACCCCTTCTTTGAGGCGCTGCGCCGGGCGTGTGAACGCGGGGTGACGGTGCGGGTGCTCTCCGACTTTGTGACCGGCTTCCAATTTCCGAATCGACGCGAGACCCGGCGTCTTCTGCGCGAGATGGGGGCCGAGTGGCTGCCCCTGCTGCCGCTCGTGCCGTGGCGTGGTCAGTGGCAGCGGCCCGATATGCGCAACCACCGCAAAATTGTGGTGGTGGACGGGTACACCGGATTTATGGGCTCACAGAACATGATTGATTCGAGCTACTTGAAGAAGAAGAACGTGCAACGCGGCCTGCACTGGCACGAGCTGATGGTGGAGGCGGAGGGCCCGATTGTGCGCGAACTGAACGCCGTCTTCCTCACCGATTGGTACAGCGAGTCGGGTGAACTGCTGCCCATCGACACGACTCCTGTGGTGTTCTCGCCCCGCCCCGAACTCGTGGATGCCCAGGTGGTACCGAGCGGCCCCAGCTTCGACAACGACAACAATCTGAAGCTTTTTGTGGCGCTGATTCACCAGGCCGAGCGGCGGATCAGCATCACGAGCCCCTACTTTGTACCCGACGAGTCGCTGCTGATCGCGCTCATCACGGCCGCGGCGCGGGGGGTGGCTGTGGAGCTTTTCGTCTCGGAGGTTGCCGATCAGGTGCTCGTTTATCACGCGCAGCGCAGCTACTACGAGTCGCTGCTCGCGGCCGGGGTGCGCATCCACCTGTACCGTGCGCCGACGGTGCTGCACTCCAAGCACTTCTCGATTGATGATGAGGTTGCGGTGATCGGCTCATCCAACATGGATATCCGTTCGTTCGCGCTCAATATGGAGGTCTCGATGCTGGTGCACGGCCGCGGGTTTGTGACCGCGATGCGCGCGGTGGAGGATGACTACCGGCGCGCGAGCATCCCGCTCGACCTGGCGGAGTGGGTGAACCGACCGCTCCGGCAGAAGGTGGCCGATAACCTGGCCCGGTTGACCTCCGAACTCCAGTGAGCCGTGCCGCGGCAGTCGCGTGCCGGGGCGGTACAGTGGGCACAACATTTGCGAGAGGGGACGCAGCATGAACGGCATCCTGGCGGAGCTGTTTGCCCTGAGCCTGGGGGTGGCGATCAGCCCGGTGCCCATTATGGGCACGGTGCTGCTGCTCGTCTCGCCCCGCAGCGCGAGTGCGAGCGTGGGTTTCGCCTTCGGCTGGATCAGCGGTATCGCGGTCGCCGTGACGGGGTTTACGCTGCTCGCGGCGCTCATCCCGGTGTCGGCCGCGGCCCGCGAACCGGCCGACGCGCCGCCCGTCTGGGGCTACCTGCAGATCGGCTTGGGGGCCGCACTCATCGTGGTCACGCTCGTGCAGTGGCTGCGCCGCCCCCGGGACGGTGCCGCCCAGCTGCCCCGCTGGGTATCGGCTGTTGACCGGCTCACCACCGCGCGTGCCGTGCTGATCGGGTTTGTGTACTCCGCCCTGCGGCCCAAGAACCTGCTCATCGCCGTCGCCTCTGGTGTGGTAATCAGCGCCCCCGGGCTGAGCCTCGCGGAGCGTATCGTGGCGATTGCTGTGTACAGCGTGCTCGCCTCGGTCACGATTGCGGCACCCATCATGGCGTACTTCTGGGGCAACCGACGGGTGGAGGCGGGGCTGGAGACGCTGAGCGACTGGTTACTGCGCTACTCCGCCGCCGTGACGAGCGTGGCGATGCTGATGCTCGCCGGTATCCTGCTGTGGAGTGGCCTCACCCACCTGTAGCCGGATATTCGGCGCGGCGATCACAACGGATCGTGACGATGCTATATCGCTCGGCACCGCGTTTCTGTCACAATAAGTGCAGAGCGGGTCGCGGGGGTCCGCCGGATAAGAAAACAGCACCGCAACACACGGGTGTGTTGTCGGGCGTGAAAGGTTACTGATGACCACACAGACTGTTTCACACGCACCGGCCGGGTCCGAGGCAGCGGCCTCCTGGCTGCCCATGGTGGTCGTGGTTCTCACGCAGATCCAAGCCTCCTTCGCGGTCAACGCGCTGACCGTTTCGATGGCCGGTATCACAACCGACCTCGACACACCCGCCACCTCGGTGGGTACCGCGATTACGGCAGGCACCTTTGCCATGGCCGCCTTCATCCTGCTGGGGGCCAAGCTGGGGGCGCGGTTTGGCACACGCCGCGTCTTTCAGATTGCCGTGGTGATCCACGCCGCCGCGATGGCCGCCGTGGCGCTCAGCCTCACCCCGGCGATGCTCTTCATCGCGCAGGCCGCTTCGGGAGCCGTTATTGCGCTCATCGCGCCGGCCCTCACGGTGTTTATCGCCGCCAACTTCCAGGGCGAGCAGCGGGCCAAGGCGATCGGTTTTCTTGCGGCGGCTATCCCCGCCGCTGGGGTGCTGGCCCTGCTGATTGCGGGCACCTTCGCCTCAACAATTGGGTGGCGCTGGTCGTTTGCGCTGGTCGCCGCCATCGGCATGATTAACCTGCTGCTGAGTTTCCGGCTGAAAGCCATTCCGGCCCAGCCCCATCTTGTGATCGACTGGGTGGGCGCGCTCATCGCGGCCGTGTCCATCATCCTGCTGAGCTTCGGCTTCAGCGGACTCAACTCCTGGGGTGTTGTGCTGGCCACGGACTCCGCCCCCTTCGCTATTCTGGGGGTCTCACCCGCGCCCGTCCTGATCGTGCTCGGGCTCATCGCGGGCCAGCTCTTCTTCACCTGGCTGCGTCGGGGCCGGGATACCGGTGCCCCGCGCATCTTCGACCTGCGCGTGCTCGCGACCGGTTCCGAGCGTGCCGTCACGATGTGCATGTCCGCCATGCTCTTTGTGGGCACGGCAGCCAACTTCCTCATCCCGCTGTACATCCAGGTGGTGCAGGGGCGGTCGAGCTTCGAGACCTCGATCTCGGTGATCCCGTATACGCTGTCCATCTTCCTGTCGAGCACATTTATTGCCCTGCTGTATAAGAAGTTCACGCCGCGCCTGCTCGCCCGGGTGGGGTTTGTGGTGGTCGCTGCCGGGCTGATTATCCTGGCGTTCACAATCCGTAACGAGTGGGAGCAGTTCTTCGTGATCGTGGGGCTCATCACGCTGGGCCTCGGCCAGGGCTCAATCGTTGCCCTCGTGTTCAACACCCTGCTGTCGGCTGCGCCCAAGGAACTGGCTGGCGATGTGGGCGCGTGGCGTGGCCTGGTGCACAACGTCTCGGGCAGCGTGGGGATTGCGGTTGCGAGCGTCTTTGCGGTGGGGATGCTGGGCACACTCATTGCGACGAGTGCCGCCGAGCATCCCGAGTTGCCGCCGGAGCTTATCTCGGAGGTGAACATCGACGACGTCAACTTCGTCACCAACGAGCAACTTCTGGGTGTGCTGGGGGAGACCTCGGCCACGGATGCCCAGGTGGCGGCTGCGGTGGAGGTGAACGCCGACGCCCGACTGCGCTCCCTCAACATTTCGCTCCTCGGGCTCGCGGGGGTTGCCCTGCTCGCAATCGTGCCAGCCGGGCGGATGCCGGGTCGCCGCGAGGACGAACGGGAACTGGAGAACGAAGCCCCGTCCGCGGGCGTTGCCGCCCAGTAACCTCGGGGTTACCGGGTGCGTGTGAGCGTGCCGATCTTTTCGTTCGTGTCGTTCGACACCGTGAGCGTGTCGCCATCAACCGTGGCGCTGCGGGCCGCGGAGAGCCACAGATCAACGCCATCGCAGGCCATCAGGGTGGAGGCCGTCTGGTCGAAGGTGACGGTGTCACCCTCCTGACTCCAGGTGCCGCTCAAGCGGTTGCACCCGTCCGAGCCGCTGATTGTGCCGCCGGCGTCAACCACGAGGAACGGAGTGTTCTGGGCCTCGGCATCGCCCCAGGTGCCGACCGGGTCGCCGGGGTCGGAGCTGAGGGGGGCTGCGCATCCGCCGAGGAGGAGGGCGGTAGCTGCGGCCAAGACAACAATCAGCGGTGTTCGGTTCATGTCGGTAGGTTACTGCAGCGTTGGCCACCGCGGCGCGGGTTCGGCAGAGAAGCGGAGAAATTTTTTTACCGAACACTCGCGCCAGCGGGCTCCCGTGGGTAGCCTGGAAACACATACTCCGCATTCTGGTACGGAAAGAGCCAGAATCAGGTCGGCGCAGGGTAGCGCGGACGGGGTGTATTAAATCGGAGGGGGTACCGCCGTGACGCACGTTGTTGTTGCCGATCGGAGGATGCTCCGTGGGGTGAATTCTGTGGGTGAATTTTTCGCAGCCCTCGTCATAGTGACCGAATCAGTGGGCAGGATATCAACTAAGACGTGCCGACTCGGTGCCGAGGGGGAATCGTGGACACACACCGCGCTTATTGGAAGCGACGATACAGCAGCCGCTAGCCCCGCGGGGGAGACGGTTCAGGCCACAGGGTTGATGCCGCGACGACGGTGTATGCCACTCACGACCGTTTGTACGCCCTCAGCCGTGGCCTCCAGTCCACTCCACACTTCTGTTCAGGACGGCCCTCGTCGGGTCGCCACCGGTGAAAGGCACCACCACACATGATTCGCTCGTCCAAAGATCCGAAAAACGTGGCCGCGGCAGCGTCGGGCGGGGGGCGGCGTGCCCTCGCCGCGCTGCTCAGTATCGCCCTCACCCTCTCGGCTCTGACCTCCCTGGCCCTGGTGCAGTCCCCGGCCGCACAGGCTGAGGTGGTGGACAACGGCTACAGCCAGACGTTCTATGTTAACGATGTGCGCGATGTGGCGGATGCCGCCCCCGGCGACGGTGTGTGCGCCACCCGGTTCACCGCGGGGGTGCCCGCCGTTGCCACCTGCACCCTGTACGCCGCGATTCAGGAGGCCAACGCTCGGCCTGCGGGCGAGAGCATCCTGATCGCCCCCGCCCCCCAGATTCGCTTGATCAACGGATCGTTTGCCGCGAGCGCCGAGATCGACCTGAACTGGAATACGACCAACAATCCGGCCCCGCAGGTTCCCGAGATGTCAACCAGTATGGTGGCGGATGCCGGGATCGCCGGCGTGATCGACCTCGACTCGGTCTCGCGCTACTGGGTGAAGCACAACAACGTGACCCTTGACTTCCAGAACCGGCTGGGCTGGACGCTCGCCACCGATTTGGGCTCCAACGTGCTCCTGTTTACCGGCAGTAACCAGACGTTCCGCAACTTCACCAAGCTCACGAGCGCCGAGGCGGGTATCTACGTGGGCTCAACGGCCCAGAACTTCTCGCTCATCAACGGGGCCGTGGCCAACCCGGCGACGACACCGCCATTGCCCTCCAACTACGCGATTGAGCGCGGTGTGGTGATCGTGGAGGGGGCCCGGAACACGACCATCCAGAACATCCGTTTTCAGCGCAGCTACTGGGATGCCGTGCTCCTGGCCCCCGCCTCAAACGCGTCGCTCGTGATCGACGGTCTCACCATTGACCGCAGCAGCTGGGATCAGCCCGTTAACGGCGGTACCTACGACCCGGCCTACAACTACTTTGTGCGTAACTATAGCGCCAGCGTCTCCGGGCGTGACATCCTCGTGACCAACAACACTGTGCGCGCCTGGGGTGCTGACGGTGGGAGCAGCGATGTGATCTCGTTTCTTGGTGGGACCTGGACCAACATGATGATCCGGGGCAACGCTTTCACCGCAACCGTTAATCAGGCGGTCAACCCCATCATCCTGAACGCCATCGGGGCGACCACCACCACCGTGCGGGACAACACCTTTACCTATGCCGGCCCGGGTACGCGCGGCAGCGGCATCAACTACGCCTGGGTGCGCACCTACAACACCACGGCGGGTGTGCAGATTTTTAATAATCGTGTGGTGGGTGGAAACAACACCCTACAGCTGTCCAATGAGGCCCTCCTCCCGGCGACCACAACAAACCCCACGTTCCGCAACACCATGACCCGGGTTGCCGGTACCGTCACGGCCGCCAACGAGAACACACTGACCACCAATAACAACATTTACAACTCCTCAAACGGCACCATCCGCACGGCCTTTCCGAGCGCGGCCGCCGTGGTCGCTACCCCACCGCAGACCTGTCGCATCGATCTCACGATTGCGCCACCGGGTACGGGGGGCACGGCCATCCCCACCCAGGCCATCTCTGTGGATGCCTACCTGGGGCGTACAACGGCCACCGGCGGCGATAACGTGGGCCTGGAACAGTACCTGGGGCGGATCAGCACCACCCAGGCCGCCCTGCCCGCCACGTTCAGCCTGCCGTACACGGGGGTGGGGGTCGGAAACGTTGTCCGGTTGCAGACAACCGAGGTGGCCACGGGGCGCACCTCGCAGTACTCGCGGACGCTCGCGGCCACGGGGGCCGATACCTGCGCGCCACAGTCCTGGATCAAGCAGGGCGGGTGGTTCAGCGAGAGCGGGGCGATCTCGGCGACCCAGGAAGACCCCACGTCGTTCCGTAACGTGAGCTTCGACATCCTCACCTCGGAGCCGCTCGGCAGCAACGGGCTCACGGCCGCAGATATCGTGTTCTCGGGCACAGCACCCGGTCAGCAGGTGGTATCGCTGACTCAGGTGTCCGACACCACCTGGACGCTGGTCGCGAAGGCCAATGGCACCGGAACCATCGTGCCCACCATCCCGGCTGCGGCCATCAACGACAGCACGGGCAACGTGAGCGTGGGGGCCGCAAACACCACGGTGGCCCCGCTCAACTTTGCCGGGTACAGCGATAGCGGCCAGACCACCGGGATCCCCGGGGCGAGTGTGGACCACTCCGTGCTCTACAATTCACCGCTCGCGATCACCGCCCCCGACCCGCTCAACCTCACCGTCGCGGAGCCGGGCAGCGCCAGCGCCACCTTCCGGGTTTCTAACCTCTCGGTGGACGGCTCCGACCGCGTGATCAAGGCCCCCTCGGCCCCCGTCTTCCTCAACCAGGTGTGGTCTGGGCTGGTGCCGGATGCCGCGCTGCCCACCCCCGCACCACCGCAGACCGCCGCCGGTATCGCCAGGGTGATACCCACCCACGCTAACCTGAGTACCGTTGAGCCCACGCTCGACACGATTGACCGCTACGTGGATGTTCCGGTGCAGGCCATCGACAACCTCACGGTGGACGGTACGCGTGGCGTGACCCTGGACCTCGACGTCACCTCGGAGGACCCCGAGTTTGATGGACTACTGCTGAGCTCGGTGAGCGTGAGCGTGACCGATAACGACCGGCCCGTCGCGGCCTCCTCCACGCTCGCCGTCACTCAGGACAACCAGCTGGCCGATGGGGAGTCCCTGAACACCCTCACCGCGACCGTGCAGAATGCCGCCGGGGCTCTCGTAAGCAACGCGCCGGTCACCTTTGACGTGCCGACCGGCACGGTTGCCAGCGGAAGCGGCACCGTGGGTGGGGCTGGTGTGACCGTGACCGCCGTGACCGACGCCTCCGGTGTGGCCACGCTCTCCCTGACGAGCGCCACGGCCGGGAGCTATCCGGTGGGGGCCCGGGTGAACGGTACGGAGGAGATCGCTGACTCCCCGCAGGAGGTCACCTTCGCCCGCGTGCTGATCGACCTGGCCTCCGCTGACACCAACTACACCGTGTCCTCGGGCGGGGTGGTGGCCAATGGCACCGCACCGCACAGCATCACGGTTCGACTGATCGACGTGACAGGCGACCCGGCTACGGGATGGGCGAGCGCCCTCTCCGCGGCCGCGGCACCGGCCTCGGGTGTGACGGTGGGAACCTTCACCGAGACCGCGACCGCCGGGGAGTACACCGCCCCCGTCACCTCCACCACGACCGGGCCCAAAGGCATGAGTGTGTCCCTGCTCGACGATGGTGGGGTGAGTCGGGTGATCAGCCTGCTCGCGGGCGGCAACCCCAATGCGGTCTTTGTCGCGGATGCCCCCGTGGTGGGCGACGGATTCTCCGCGATCACCATCGACGACAGTGGTAACCGTCTCGCCAACGGCAGCGCGTTCCACCAGGTGACCGTGGTGCTCGCCGATACCAACCACAACCCGGTCACGGGTGCGGCGGCCCGGCTGTCCGCCTCCGTTGCGGATAACGCCAGCGGTGCCGCCACCGTGACCAGCTTTGCCGAGACGGGAACTCCGGGCACCTACACCGCGCTCGTGCGCTCGGCCGAGGCGGGGGCGCAGGAAGTGACGGCCCTCTTCGACGGCACCCTGGCCGTGGGTACCGTGACGGCCAACTTTGCGGCCGGTGCGGTTGACCTCGGTCACCCGGGCAGCCGGGTGAGTGTGACAACGGGTGATGTGCCCGTGGGCATCGGGCAGCACACCGTCACCGTGACCCTCGCGGATGCCAACGGCAACCCCGTTCCCGGGCAGGCCGCCTCCCTCAGCGCGGCCCCCAGCAGTTCTCTCGGTACGGGCACAGTGACGGGTTTTGTCGAGACCGGTACCCCCGGCACCTACACGGCCACGGTCACCTCGACCCTGGCGGGAGCGAAGGCGATCACCACCCGCCTCGGAGCGAGTGCAGTTACCCTGGGCGGCAACGGTACCGCCACCTTTGTCGCGGGCACGGTCGATCTGACGAACACCGCCTCCAACTACACCGTCTCTGACGGTGATGTCACGGTTCTGGCGGGCGAGCACGGTGTGACCGTGACCCTCGCCGACGAGTTTGGGAACCCGGTCTCGGGTCGGGCCGCCGACCTGGAGGCCGCCACGGCCGGCGATCTCGGCAGCGGCGATATTGGCGACTTTGTCGAGACGGCCCTGCCCGGTACCTACCGGGCGCTGGTGACCTCCTCCGTGTCGGGCGATAAGGTCATCACGGCGACGCTCGCGGGTGACGACCTCACGCTCGACGGTAACGACACGGCGACCTTCGTTGCCGCCGGAGTTGACGTGGACAACATCGGCACGCGATACCACGTCTCTGTGGGTGACGAGGTCGTGGGAACCGGGACGCACACCATCACGGTAACGCTCTCAGACTCCAACGGGAACCCGGTCTCCGGCCAGGCGGAGGGAATCGAATCGACCACGCTTGACCCCCTCGGCACGGGCACAATCTCCACGTTCACCGAAACCGGGGTGGAGGGCACCTACACCGCCACGATCACGTCGAGCGTGACGGGAGGCAAGTTCGTCACGACCGTGTTTGGGGCCGAGGACCTGACCGTGCTTCTCGATGGCAACGACACCGCCACGTTTGTCTCGGCCCCGGTCTCCCTCTCCGCGAGCGGCTTTGAGGTATCAACAGGCTCGCAGACCGCGGGCACGGGCTCGCATACCGCGACTATCCGGTTGGCGGATGCCCTGGGAAACCCCGTTCCCGGAGCCGCAGCCGATCTGGCCGCAACCACGGGCACCCCCGATGGTGTGAGCATCTCCGCTGTCACCGAGACGCTCACGCCCGGAACCTACAGCGCCACGATCTCCTCGACGAGCGCCGGGGCCAAGGGTATTGCCGTCACCTACGTGGGAAATACCGTTCCCGCAACCGGCAACGCCACGGCCCTGTTTGTGGCCGGCAGTGTCGATCTGGGCAACGCGTTGACCGACTACACGGTCTCGGGCGGCAGCGTCTCCGTCTCCGGCGGGACGCACTCGATCACGGTCCGGCTGGCGGATGCCCAGGGCAACCCCGTTGCCGCGCGGGCACCCCAGCTCGCGGCCGCGGCGGCCGACTCCCTCGGTACCGGGTCGATCGGCCTGTTTGTGGAGGGCATCCCGGGCAGCTACACGGCACCGGTCACCTCCTCCCTGGCGGGAGAAAAGGCCATCACCGTCACCTACGGCGGCGACCCCGTCTCCCTGGAGGGCAACGGCATTGCCAGCTTCGTCTCGGGCGGGGTGGCCCCCGGCAATGTGAACACGCGCTACTCGGTGTCCGGCGGTAACCAGCCGGTCGGTACGGGCAGTCACACCGTCACCGTGAGCCTCGCGGATAGCGACGGTAACCCGGTCTCCGGTGAGGAGGCTGGTATCAGCGCCGAGTCCGCTGGCCCGCTCGGGACCGGCTCCTTCTCCGACTTCGCCGAAACCGGGACCGCGGGAACCTACACCGCAACGATCTCCTCCACCCTCGCGGGCGGAAAACCCGTCACGGTGAGCTTTGGCGGTACACCGCTCGCCCTGGAGGGTAACGGCACGGCCACCTTCATCGCGGGCGGGTTCGACCTGAGCAACCCGGCATCGGGGTACGTCGTCTCTGCGGGCTCAGTCTCGGTCTCCGGCGGCTCGCACTCCGTGACCGTGACCCTGGGCGACCAGTTTGGCAACCCGGTGAGCGGTCAGGCCTTCCAGATGGTGGCGACCACGGCGGCAGCCCTCGGCACCGGAACGGTCTCGGGTTTCTCCGAGACGGGGACGGCGGGAACCTACACCGCCACGATCACGTCGAGTAACGCCGGGGCTAAGCCGATCACGGCCACGCTGGGGGGTGACGACCTCGCCCTGCTGGGGAACGGCACGGCCACCTTCATCGCGGGCGGGGTCTCCACCGCCAACGCGGGTACTCGCTTCTCGGTCTCGGGCGGATTTGTTCCGGCGGGTACGGGCAGCCACACCATCACGGTGACCCTCGCGGATGCCCTGGGTAACCCGGTCTCTGACCAGGCTGTGGGTATCAACGCCAGCACAACGGGTGACCTCGGCACCGGAACCGTCACCCCCTTCGCCGAGACGGGCACGGCGGGTACCTACCTGGCCACCATCACCTCGACCTCCTCGGGAGGGAAAACCATCGCGGTCAGCTTCGGTGGCTCCGGGGTCACCACGGTCAGTAACAACGTCGCCAACTTCAGTGCGGGCGAGGTGGACCCCGCCAGCCCCTTCACCGGCTACGCGGTGAGCACGGGTGAGGCCTCCGTCTCGGGAGGCTCGCACACCGTCACGGTCACGCTCGCCGACGCCCTGGGTAACCCCGTGACGGGTCAGGCGGCCGCGCTGGCAGCCGACACGGCGGACCCCCTGGGCACGGGCATCCTCACGGGCTTCACCGAAACCTCGACCGAGGGCACCTACACCGCCACGATCACCTCGAGCGTATCGGGCGGCAAAACCGTCACCGCCACCTTCCAGTCCGGGGCACTAACCCTGCTGGGCAATAGCACCGCCACCTTTGTGGCTGGCAGCATCGACACCGGCAACGCGGGCACCCACTACTCGGTCTCGACGGGGGACCAGCCCGTCGGCACGGGCAGCCACACCATCACGGTTCTGCTCGCGGATGCGCTGGGCAACCCGGTTTCCGGCCAGGCCGCGGTGCTCACCGCGCAATCGGCCAACAGCCTCGGCGACGGTTCATTCTCCGTCTTCACCGAGACGGGCACCGCGGGCACCTACGAGGCCACCGTGACCGCCACCCTCGTGGGCGATAAGGTTCTCACGGCCCAGGTGAACGGAGACCCGATCAGCCTGACCGGTAACGATACCGCCACCTTTGTGGCCGGTTCCGTTGATCTGGCGAGCGCGGGCACCGCGTACTCCGTGAGTACGGGCGACGAGACCGTCGTCACGGGGGAGCACACCGTCACGGTGACGCTGGAGGACTCCCTCGGAAACCCCGTCTCCGGACGGGAAGCTGACCTCGCGGCGAACACCGCCGACCCTCTGGGTACCGGCAGCTTTGGCGATTTCACCGAGACGGCAACGGCGGGCACCTACGAGGCCACGATCACGTCGAGTCTCGCGGGGGCTAAAGCCATCACGGTAACGCTCAGCAGCGAGGCCCTGACCGCTGCCGGGAATAGCATCGCCACCTTCGTGGCCGGAGCCGTCGATCCGGGCAATGCGGGCACCTCCTTCACCGTGTCGGGTGGCAACCAGCCCGTCAGCACCGGCACCCACACGGTCACGGTGCGCCTGGCGGATGCCGGGGGCAACCCGATCTCCGGCCAGGCAGCCGCGCTCCTCGCGACCACAACCGACCCGCTCGGCACGGGCTCCGTTCTGGGTTTCACCGAAACCCTCACCCCCGGCACCTATGAGGCCTCTCTGAGTTCGACGGTCTCGGGCGGCAAAGTTATCACCGTCACGGTGGCGGGCGAGGATATCACCCTCTCCGGCAACGGCACGGCGACATTCATCGCGGGGGCAGTGGACCTCAGCAACAGCGGGAGCGTCTACGCCGTGTCGGGTGGCAGCCAAACGGTGGGTTCGGGCGGTCACACGGTGACCGTGACCCTGGCCGACGAGTTTGGCAACCCCGTACCCGGCCAGGCCGCGGAGCTGGGGGCCGCCACCACCGATCCGCTCGGCACCGGAACCGTCTCACCCTTCACCGAGAGCGGCACAGCGGGCAGCTACACCGCGACCGTGACCTCCACGGTGTCGGGGAGCAAAACCATCACGGCCACCCTCAGCAGCACCGATATCACCCTCGGCGGTAATGGGATTGCGCTCTTTGCGGCCGGTGTGGTTGACCTCGGTAACTCGGGTTCCTCCTTCGCCGTCTCGACCGGCAACGCCTCCATCGCGGGCGGCTCACACCTGATTACGGTGACCCTCGCGGATGCCCTGGGTAACCCGGTCCCCGGCCAGGCTTCCGGTCTCGACGCCGACACGCTTGACCCGCTCGGCAGCGGCACGGTCTCGCCGTTCACCGAGTCGGTCACCACGCCGGGCACGTACACCGCCACAATCACCTCGAGTGTCTCGGGCGGCAAAAACGTCACGGTGCTCCTCGGTACCGACCCCGTGTTCCTCGTGGGCAACAACGTCGCCACCTTCATCGCGGGTGGTGTCGATCTCACCAGCCCGGACACCCGCTACACCGTCTCCACGGGCAACGAGACTGTCGGCACGGGTACGCACACCGTCACGGTGACGCTGGTGGATGCCGCGGGCAACCCGGTTCCCGGCCAGGCCGCCACCCTGACGACCGACACGACCGGCTCGCTCGGCACCGGGACCGTCTCGCCCTTCACCGAGACGGATACCGACGGTACATACACGGCAACGATCACCTCGACCGTTTCGGGTGACAAGGTGCTCACGGTACTCCTCGGCGGGTCGCCGATCACGGTCGGGGACAACGACACCGCTGTCTTCGTGGCCGGGGCCGTTGACCTGGGCAACCCCGCCACACGGTACTTCGTGTCGGAGGGGGAGCAGACGGTGGGCTCCGGCTCACACACGATCACCGTGCAACTGGTGGACTCCCTCGATAACCCGGTGACGGGGCAGGCCGCCACGCTGACCCCGGCAACCACGGGAGACCTGGGCACCGGAACCCTCACCGGCTTCGTGGAGACCGCCACCGCGGGCACCTACACGGCCACTGTTATTGCCACGGTTCCCGGACCCAAACCCGTCACCGTCACCGCCGGTGGTCCCTTCGTCACGCTTGACGGTAACGGCACCGCGCTCTTCGTGCCCGGTGGGGTGGACCTGGGCGATGCGGGCAGCGGGTTTGTGGTGTCCGAGGGCGAGGTCTCGATTGAGGCCGGTGAGCACTCCGTCACGGTGACCCTCGCGGATGCCCTGGGGAACCCGGTCTCGGGTCGGGCATCCGACCTGCTCGCCACGACACCAGGGGATTTGGGCGTGGGGGGTGGCATCACGGT
This sequence comes from Klugiella xanthotipulae, assembly GCF_006716695.1. Classification (GTDB taxonomy): domain Bacteria; phylum Actinomycetota; class Actinomycetes; order Actinomycetales; family Microbacteriaceae; genus Klugiella; species Klugiella xanthotipulae. The sequence goes on along the minus strand of NZ_VFPN01000002.1, from coordinate 582,245 downwards.
ATTCACCGAGACCGCAACGGGCGGCACCTACACCGCCATCATCACCTCGACGGTGTCGGGGGACAAGACCGTCGCCGTGACCCTTGCGGGTGACAGCGTCACGGCCTCCGGTAACGCGGTCGCCGCCTTCATCGCGGGCGGGGTGGACCCCGACAACGCGGGTACCGGCTTCTCCGTCTCGACCGGGGAGCAGGTCGTGGGTGCGGGCTCGCACACCGTCACGGTGACCCTCGCGGATGTTGCGGGTAACCCCGTCACCGGCTCCGCCGCGGGTCTTCTGGCCGTCGCGACCGGCCTCGGTACGGGCGATATCACGGACTTTACGGAGACCGGAACGCTCGGCACCTACACGGCGAGTGTCACGGCGACCCTCGCGGGCAGTAAGGTCGTCAGTGTCACCTACGGCGGCTCAGACCTCACCGCTGACGGCAACGACACCGCGGTGTTTGTTGCCTCGGGCATCAGCCTGGCCAACAGCAGTAGCGTCTACTCGGTATCCGCCGGTGACGTTTCGGTGGATGGCGGCGCGCACGCCGTCACCGTGACCCTGGCCGACGAGTTCGGCAACCCCGTCTCGGGTGAGGCGGCCAACCTGGTGGCCACCACCACCGACCCACTCGGCTCCGGCACGGTTTCGCCGTTTAGCGAGACGGCTCCGGTCGGCACCTACCGTGCCACGATCACGTCGAGCGTCGCGGGCCTAAAGGTGGTCACCGCTACGCTGAGTGGCGACCCGATTACCCTCGACGGCAACGACACGGCGCGCTTCATCGCGGGCGGGGTGGACCCCGACAACGGCGGCACAACCTACTCGGTGTCCACGGGCCCCGAGACCGTGAGCGTTGGCTCACACACCGTGACGGTGACCCTCGCGGATGCCGACGGCAACCCCGTCTCGGGCCAGGCCTCCGGGATCGACGCCGACACCCGTGACGACCTGGGCCTCGGCACGATCACGGGCTTTATCGAGACGGACACCGATGGCACCTACACCGCGACCATCACCTCGACGGTGTCGGGGGAGAAGACCGTCACGGTGGTCTACGGGGCCGACCCGGTGACCCTCGTGGGCAACGGTGTCGCCTCCTTCGTGGCGGGTGCCATCGACTTCGATAACGCCGGAACGGCCTTCACCGTCTCGTCGGGAGACGAGAGCGTCTCGACGGGTGAGCACACCGTCACGGTGACCCTCTCCGATGATCTGGGCAACCCGGTCCCGGGCCAGGCGGCCGGTCTCGACGCCGACACCGCGGATTCTCTCGGCACCGGATCGTTCTCGGCGTTTACCGAGTCGGCGGGGGCGCCGGGTACGTACACGGCGACCGTTACCTCCACCCTCGCCGGCGATAAGGACATCACGGTCACACTGGGGGTCAACTCGGTTCAGGCCTCGGGTAACTCGGTTGCGAGCTTTATCGCGGGCGGGGTTGACCTGGCGAACAGCGGCAGCGGCTACTCCGTGTCAACGGGTGATGCTTCGGTGGATGGCGGCTCACACACCGTCACGGTGACCCTCGCCGACGAGTTCGGCAACCCCGTCTCGGATGCGGCGGGCACCCTGCTGGCGGACGCAACGGGCGACCTGGGCAGCGGCACGATCTCGGTCTTTACCGAGCTGGGTGGCACGCCGGGTACGTACACGGCGAGTGTCACCTCGAGTCTCGCCGGGGACAAGACGATCACCGTGACCCTGTCGGGTGACGATGTGACAGCCTCCGGTAACACGGTGGCAACCTTCATCGCGGGCGGGGTCGATACCGGCAACCCGGGCACCCGCTTCAGCGTGTCGGGTGGCACCGAGGTTGTTGGTCTGGGGGCGCACACCGTCACGGTGACCCTCGCGGATGCCGACGGCAACCCCGTCTCGGGTGCGGCCGCCGGTCTGACCCTGGACACCGCCTCCGCGATTGGGACGGGCAGCCTCGGCACCTTCACCGAGACCGCCACGGACGGCACCTACACCGCCACGGTCACCTCGAGCGTTGCCGGGGACAAGACCATGACGGTTGACTACGCCGGTGACGCGGTATCGGCCTCGGGTAACGCCATCGCCAGCTTTATCGCCGGTGACGTTGACCTTGCCGCCGTCGGCAGCGGATACTCCGTCTCGACCGGCGACGAAACGGTCGGCACGGGCAGCCACACCGTCACCGTGACCCTCGTTGACGCTCTCGATAACCCGGTCTCCGGCCGCGCAGCCGACCTCGTTGCCGACACGGTGTCCGACCTGGGCACCGGCACGTTCTCGGCCTTCACCGAGGTGGCGGGCACACCGGGCAGTTACACGGCCACCGTGACCGCCACCGTTGCCGGGGTCAAGGCCATCACGGTGACCCTCTCGGGTGACGATATGACCCTGGGTGGCAACGGCAACGCCACGTTTATCGCCGGTGTGGTGAACCTCGCGACCTCGGGTACCGAGTACACCGTCTCGACCGGTGACGAAACGGTTGGCACGGGCAGCCACACCGTCACCGTGACCCTGCTCGACAGCCTGGGTAACGGCGTTCCCGGCCAGGCGGCCCTGCTCGTGGGTGCCGCGGCCGATCTCGGTACCGGTGGTGTTTCCAGCTTTACCCCCACCGCGGATGCTGGGGTCTACGAGGCCACGATCACGTCGAGTGTTGCGGGCGACAAAGCCGTGACCGTCGCGTTTGACGGCGACGCGGTGGCGGCCTCCGGTAACACCACGGCCGCATTTGTTGCCGGTGGGGTTGACCTCGGCAACGCGGGTACCGCCTACAGCGTGTCGGGTGGTGACGAGATCGTGGGGACGGGTTCACACACCGTCACCGTGACCCTTGCGGATGATCTGGGCAACCCGGTCTCCGGCCAGGCCGCCCAGTTGCTTGGCGCTGCGACGGGTCTCGGCACGGGAACGGTGACAGGCTTCGTCGAGACGGCAACGCTGGGTACCTATACGGCCACGATCACGTCGAGCGTGTCGGGGAGCAAGGCCGTCACGGTCACCCTGGGTGGTGATCCGGTGCCCCTCTCCGGTAACGGCAGCGCGGCGTTTATCGCGGGTGCGGTTGATCTGGGCAACGCGGGCAGCTCCTACTCGGTATCGGGTGGCAGTGTCTCGGTTGCGGGTGGCTCGCACCTGGTGACGATTCTGCTCGCGGATGACCTGGGTAACCCGGTCCCCGGCCAGGCCGCCACCCTGCTCGCCGCCGCCGCCAACCTGGGTACCGGTTCGGTGTCGGCCGTCACCGAGTCGGCGACCGTTCCGGGCAGCTACGAGGCCACGGTCACGTCGAGTGTTTCCGGCGATAAGGCCGTCACGGTCACTCTGGGCGGTGACGCGGTGACCCTCTCGGGAAACGGTACGGCGACGTTTGCGGCTGGCGGGGTTGACCCGGGCAACGCCAACACCACGTTTGACGTGTCCACCGGAGACCAGCCCGTTGGCACCGGCTCGCACACGATCACGGTGCGTCTGGCCGATGCGGCGGGTAACCCCGTCCCGGAGGAGGCGGCAGCCCTGAGTGCCGACACCGTGAGCCCACTCGGCTCCGGTAGCTTCTCGGGCTTCACCGAGTCGGCGACCGTGCCGGGCACGTACACCGCCACGGTCACCTCGAGCGTGTCGGGCGGCAAAGTCATCACCGTCCTGTTCGGGGCCGACCCGGTTGCGGCTCTGGGCAACGCCACCGCCGCCTTTGTGGCGGGCGGCGTTGACCTGACCAACCCCGGCACCTCCTATTCGGTCTCCACGGGGAGCCAACCTGTTGGCTCCGGTGAGCACACCGTCACGATTCTGCTCGCGGATGACCTGGGCAACCCGGTCCCCGGTCAGGCGGCGGGCCTCGTGGCCGGCTCCTCGGGCCTCGGCACCGGCACCGTCGGCGCCGTGACCGAGTCGGGCACCGCGGGCACCTACACCGCCACGATCACCTCAACCGTTTCCGGTCTCAAACCGGTGACGGTCACGCTGGGCGGCGAGGCGGTGGCGGCCTCCGGTAACACCGACGCGGCGTTCATCGCTGGTGCGGTTGACCCCGGCAACCCGGGCACCTCGTACTCGGTGTCGGGCGGCCAGGTCTCGGTGTCGGGCGGCTCGCACCTGGTCACGATTCTGCTCGTGGATGCCCTCGGTAACCCCGCGCCCGGTCACGCCGCCGAGAGTGTGGCCACCACGGCTGCCAACCTGGGCACGGGATCTGTTTCGGCCGTTACGGAGACGGGTACTCCGGGCACCTACACCGCCACCGTCACCTCCTCGGTTGCCGGGGATAAGGCCATCACGGCCACAGTGGGTGCTGTGCCGATCACTCTTCTGGGCAACGGCACCGCGGTCTTCATTGCGGGCGGTGTTGATCCCGGTAACTCCGGCACCTCGTTCAGCGTGTCGGGCGGTGACGAGACGGTAGGCGCGGGTTCACACACCCTCACGGTGCTGCTCGCGGATGCCGAGGGTAACCCCGTCCCGGACCAGGCCGGTTGCCTGGCCGCGGGCACCACAGACGGTCTCGGTACCGGAACAATTGGCGTCTTTACTGAGACGGCCACGGCTGGCACGTACGAGGCGAGTATCACCTCGACCTCGGCGGGGAACAAGACGATGACCGTCACCTGTGGGGCCAGCGATCTCAGTGCGGTGGGCAACGACGTCGCGAGCTTTGTGGCGGCCACCGTTGATCCGAGCGGTCTCGGTACCAGCTTTGAGGTTTCGACCGGCGAGGAGACGGTGGGAACCGGATCGCACAGCGTGACGGTGACCCTCGCCGATGCGTTCGGCAACCCGGTCTCCGGTCAGGCGGCTCTGATCGTGCCCTCGACCGCCGACCCGCTCGGTACCGGCACCGTCACGGGCGTTGTGGAGAGCGGAACTGCCGGTGTGTACACGGCTACGATCACCTCGACGGTCGCGGGCGACAAGACGATTGGCGTGACGTTTGACGGCACCGCGGTAACGGCGGGTAGCAACGCCGTAGCCACCTTTGTGGCCGGTGGCGTTGACCTCGGTAGCCCCGACAGCAGCTACTCGGTGTCGGGCGGTGGCGTCTCGGTATCGGGCGGCTCGCATCTCGTCACGATTCTGCTCGCGGATGCGCTGGGCAACCCGGTCCCCGGCCAGGCGGCCCTGCTGCTGGCCAGCACCACGGATGGCCTCGGCTCGGGCACCGTCTCGACGGTCATCGAGACGGGCACCCCCGGCACCTACACCGCCACCGTCACCTCGTCGCTCGCCGGTGACAAGGTCATCGCGGTGACGCTGGATGGTGACGCCGTTACTCTCAGCGGTAACGACACCGCCACCTTTGTGCCCGGTGGCGTTGACCTCTCGAACTCGGGCACCCGCTTCCAACTCTCGGGCGGGAGCCAGACGGTGGGCACGGGCAGCCACACCGTGACCGTGACCCTCGTGGATGCCGGGGGCAACCCGGTCTCCGGTCAGGCGGCTGGCCTCTCGGCCGACTCGTCGCCCGGCCTCGGGCAGGGGGGTATCTCGGGCTTCACCGAGACGGGCACCCCCGGCACGTACACCGCCACGATCACCTCGACCACTGCGGGCCAGAAAACGGTGACGGTGTTCTTTGGCGGCTCCCCGATTACGGTCGCGGGCAGCGGGGTGATCGAGTTTGTGGCCGGTGCTACCGACCTCGGTAGCCCGTCATCGCACTACTCGGTGAGCGTGGGCTCCGTGCCGGTCGGCTCGGCTACGCACACCATCACGGTGGCGCTGACGGATGAGTTTGGTAACCCGGTGTCGGGCGAGACGGGTCTTGCGGCCGGGACGACGGGAACTCTCGGCACCGGCACGCTCTCGCCGTTTGCCGAGACCCTCACCCCGGGAACCTACGCGGCCACGGTCACCTCAACGATTGCCGGGACGAAGCCCGTCACGGTGACCCTGGATGGCGATCCGGTGACCCTCTCGGGAAACGGCGGTGCCCTGTTCGTCTCGGCGGCCGCTGACCCCGCCCAGACCGTGATTGAGGCCACCTCGCCCGTGTCGGCTAATGGCAGCGACTACAGTACCGTGACGGTCTCGCTCTTCGACCAGTTTGGTAACCCCGTGACCCAGCAGGTGCCGGTCACGGTCACCTCAACCCTCGGCACGGCCGGGGCCACCGCCTACCAGGGCGGGGGTGTGTACACCGCCCAGCTTCGGTCAACGACGGGCGGCACGGCCACGGTGTCGGCGACCGTCAACGGGACCCCCGTGACGGCATCCGCCGAGGTGGTGTTTGTGGATGGCACCCCGCCGGCCCCGCCCGCCCTCGACCCCACGGATGGTTCCACGGTGACGGGATGCGCCGAGCCCGGCTCAACCGTGACGGTCTACGATGCGAATGGCACCGTGATTGGCACGGCCGTGGCGGGCGATGACTGCCGCTTCGTGGTCACGCTCAGCCCGCCCCAGCAGCCGGGTAGCGAGATCACCGTGACGGTAACGGATCTGAACGGCAATGTCTCCGATTCGGTCACGATCCGGGTGGGTCTGCTCTGGATGGAGCTGGAGGGCGACCCGATCACTGTGGGTGGTATCCAGCGCGCCTACGGTCATAACTTCCAGCCGGGCGAGGTGGTGTCGGGGCTCATCCAGTCCGATCCGATCAGCCTGGGTACGCAGGTTGCCGACGAGAGCGGCGATGTGGCGTTTGAGATCCGCATCCCGGACAGCTTTGAGCTGGGGGTGCACACGATCACCCTGTCGGGTGGGTTCAGCGGCAGCGTTGACGAGTCGTTTACGGTGATCGCGAAGAAGCCCGGCCTGTCGATCACGGGGGCCGGCGATGGCCTGCCGCTCGCGCTGGGCGGCCTCGGCCTCCTCGTGGGTGGCCTGGTGTTGGTGCTTGTGCGTCGCCGACGGGAGCGCGCGGATGCCTGTTAGCCTGCCCACACAGGACCGTTACGTCATACAAAGGGGATGTCTACCATGAGAAACGTTCGAACTGTTCCGGCCGCGCTGGCCCTGGCCGTCACGCTGCTGGCGGGTGGGGCCCTCGCGGGCTGCACCGCGGCCGATAGTGGCCTGCCTGAGGGTCTACCGGCGAGTTTTCCGGCGGCCGAGGGGGAGGTCTCTAACGCTGTCACCACGGGTGACAACGGTTGGTCGTTCTCGGTGGCGGTGAAGGATGCCGCCGCTCAGAAGGCCGCCGTCACGCGGCTCACCGACAACGGCTACACCGTGATCGGTGAGAGCGAGGCGGGGGGAATCACGACCTACTCCCTCAGCAACGACACGATCAACGCCACCCTCGTCCTCAGTAAACCCGCCGACGACTACCTCGTCGTCTACAACCTCGTCAAGGTCGGCTAGCCCCGCCCGCCGCCCGCTCCGCTCTGCCCTGCCCCACTCCGGGTGACTTTTCCTCACAGATCGACGTTTATTTCGTCGAACTGTGAGGAAAAGTCACCCGGAGCGCTGTGTGAGCGGCAGGCGGCGGCAGGCGGGGCAAAGGGGGTTAGGCTCCGCCGTTGCTGGGTTCCTCCGCCGGCCACGCGGCCACGATCAGCGAGCGGGATGCCCGCGGCAACACCTCCGAGGCCGTGATGCTGCGGTGGATGACCTCCGTTCCCGGGGTGGTGAAGAGGTCGCCGGGCAGGTGGGCTGCGTCGATCATCCCTTGTCCTCCGGGTTCTCGTCGGTGCTGCCGGGGGTGGGGGTGCCGGTCGGTGCCGGGGTTGCGGTCGGTGCCGGCGACTCGGTGGGCTGCGCGGGGTCGTCCGGGTCCTCCGTGTTGGCGCTGGGTAGTGAGTTGGTCCGCTCAAACGGACGGGCGGCTTTCTCGGGGGTGGAGCCGATCTCTCCGATCCCGTTGAGGCGGGCCTCTCGCAGCGGGTAGACGTTCCACACGCTGTTGCCGTTCTCAATCCCGTAGGTCACCAATCCGTACTCGACCATATCTCCGTCGTAGAAGGTGTTGCCGATACTCATGGTGCTGTCGCCACCCGGGGTGGTGGATAGCGGCTGACCGGTCTCGTCAAACAGCTGCACATTGTCGAGCGGGTTGCCCTCGGCGTCGTACGGGAAGATGTTGAGCACCTGTCGGTCGTCCAGCCAGAGACCGCCGCCGTTGGTGGAGATGGAGACGGTTTCCGGAATCAAGCGTGAGGTGGCGTAGCCGGTCACGGCGGGCAGTGCGAGCACACTGCACACGTTGACCAGGACGAGAAGTTTGCGCATCCAACGCCGCCACAACCAGTGCCCGCGGCCCCACTGCACGCTCACCACCACGCAGACGAGCCACGCCGCCCAGGCCACCCAGTAGCCCCGGTTAAAGTACCCCAGGCCGACCTCTGCCATGACCGCCAGGGTAAAAAAGATGACGGTTCCTCGTAGCACCCACCAGAGGGGCCGCAGCGCCACCAGGAAGTCGAGTGTCCCGTTTCCGAGTGGTGTCGAGCGGATGCTCGCGGCCCACGTCGCCCGCACGTCACGTGCCCAGGTGCCCAGCTCCCGTAGCGGTCGCCGTTCGGCCGTCACGTCGGTGGCGGGTGCCGCCTCGGGCAGTCCCGCGGCGGTGCGCAACTCGTTGGCGTAGGCGACGGCGTCGTCCAGGGTGAGCTGCTGGGCCTCCGGGGTGGCGGCCAGGTCGGCGGCCTGGTCGGTGAGGTCGGATTCGAGCCCTTCGGTGAGCTCGGTGATCACCTCGGGGGCGAGGTCGCCGAGCGCCGCCCGAACGGCATCGGCAAATTCCCGGATGCGGGGTGCGTTCTCAGTAGTCATGACTTGTCCTCGGTGTGGCTGGGTGAGCCCGGGTGGCTCGCGGTGGTGATCTGGCTGGGTGGATCGGTGAGGGGGGCCGGTGTTTCCGCCAGCAGAAGGTTGAGGGTGTCGGCAAATCTCTGCCAGCTGGTGCGCTGCTCGGTGAGCATCCGTTTTCCCTCGGGGGTGATCGCGTAGTACTTGCGGTGCGGTCCGCCCTCGGAGGGCACCACGTAGGTGGAGAGCGCCCCGGCGGTGTAGAGCCGACGCAGGGTGCCGTACACCGAGGCGTCCCCCACCTCGCTGAGGCCGGCGGCGCGCAGTCGGCGCACAACGTCGTAGCCGTAGCCGTCCTCGTGGCGGGTGACCGCCAGCACGGCGGCGTCGAGCACCCCCTTGAGCAATTGAGTGGTATCCATGTGTCTCCTATCAACGGACTCCACACTACTACGCAATCCACACTAGTGCGCAAGTCGAAAGACTAAAACGCGATAGTGAATGCGGTTACACCCGCTCGTGCGCGCTCGGGTGAGATGTTCTGTCCCACGCGTCTACCGGCGTGCAGAGCGGGATGCCCTGCCCCTCGGCAAACGCCCTGCTCGTCACGGTGATCTCCAGTCACAACGGCGAACGGCGCGGCGGTAATCTGTCGCGATCCGGTCGCAGAGGACTGGACATATCGCGGAGGTGCGCGGTAAAACTCCGCGAAACCACAGGAGTGGCACGTCTGGAGAGAGTCACAGGAGGTCAAAATCTTACGAATTATGCTCGCAAGCATTTTTCCGTGCAGTGGAAAAACATCTAGCCTCAGAGAAACGAAATATATTTAATATGGTTAACTGAGGGTGCTATTCTAAGATCTGTCATTGTGCCTACGTCGAGCCGCCCTAACAGCTCCGGGGTGCCGTGGCAGAAACTCTGCCCCCGGCAGAGGCTGCCTTCTGGTCGCACCCTACCCTTCATGCGGCCAGAAGGCAGCTCCGGGGTACCCTGGGGGCCGGTACTCAGGGTTTAGAGCCACCGCTTCCACTTGAAGGCCACGTAGAGACCCCCACCCAGCAGGCCCATCCCCACGAGTGCCAGTGCGTAACCGTACTCCCAGTGCAGCTCGGGCATGTGATCGAAGTTCATCCCGTAGATGGCCCCGATCAGCGTGGGTGCAAAGAGAATGGCGGCCCAGGCCGAGATGCGCTTGGTCACATCGTTCTGTTGCTGCGCCACGAGCGTCGCGTTGACCGTGAGTGCGTTCTGCAGGAGCGAGCGGAAGGACTCGGAACGTTCAATGACCCGGATGACGTGGTCACGAACATCCCGATACCGGCGCTGCAACTCCACGGGCACCTGGTACTTGTCGGCCCCACGCAGCAGCGCGTCGAGCATCGACAGCAGGGGGCGGGTGGCGCGCTGAAACTCGACGACCTCGCTGAACAGTTCGTAGATGCGCCGCGAGACCTCGGGGTAACCGGCAAAGAGCTGCTCCTCAATCTGGTCGATGTCTTCCTCTAGCCCGTTGGTTACGGGGGTGTAGGCGTCAACCACCTCGTCGAAGAGCGCGTAGAGCAGCGCCTGGGGGCCCATCGCGAGAAGCTCGGGTTTGCGCTCCAACCGGCTGAGGCTGCGCCGCACGAACCCGCTGTCCCCCGGGTCCACCTTGACCACGCTGATGAAGAAGTTGGGCCCCACAAACAGGTGGAGCTCGCCAAACTCCACGCGCTCATCCTCGTCCACGTAGACGGCGGGCCGCAGCACCACAAAGAGGGTGTGGGCGTAGCGTTCCAGCTTGGCACGCTGGTGGCCGCGCAGGGCATCCTCGACGGCCAGCTCGTGTAAACCAAACTCCTGACCCACCGAGATGAGCTCGTGCTCGGCGGGCCGGTCCAGGGCGATGAAGGCCATCCCTCGGTTCTCGCGCAGCAAGCGGAAGGTGTCGTCGAGCGTCTCGGCGGTGTGGGCAAGTTTGCCGTCCACGTAGATGCTGTTGGTTGAGAGGGTCATGGCGTTCTCCTGGCGGTGCGGCCGTGGGCGTGCGGATGGTGCGTGTGGATGTTCGGAGAGGGTGGGGGAGTGGGGCCAGCGTACCAGCGCGGTCCAGCCCCTCGGGCGCAGAATACCCTAGCATTGCGGAAAGGGCCGCCGCGCACCCCCGTGCTGGCCAGAAACGAGAGGAGTCGCACTATGTCCCGCACCATTCGCTGGGGTGTCCTGGCCCCGGGCGGTATCGCCCGCATCGTGGTCGCCGACCTCATCGCCGAGGGCCTCGTGGTGCACGCCGTCGGTTCGCGCGATGCGGAGCGGGCCCGCGCTTTTGCCCGGGAGTTTGGTATCCCCGCGACCCACGGAAACTACGCAGATCTTGTGGCCGACCCCGATGTGGATGTGGTCTACATCGCGAGCCCGTACCCGTTCCACCACGAGCACGCCCTGCTCGCGCTCCGGGCGGGTAAACACATCCTGGTCGAGAAGCCGTTTGCGCTCAACGCGGCCCAGGCCGCCGAGGTTGTCGAGGTCGCGCGGGAGCGCTCCCTGCTCGTGGTCGAGGCCATGTGGACCCGGTTCCTGCCGCATATGGCGCGCATCCGCGAGATCATCGCGAGCGGGATGATCGGCGACGTGCACACGCTCATGGCCGACCACACCCAGGCCCTCTCCGCGGACCCGGAGCACCGCATCAACAACCTGGCCCTCGGCGGCGGAGCGCTCCTCGACCTGGGCGTCTACCCGGTCTCGTGTGCCCACGACCTCTTCGGCGAGCCCGACACCGTGCAGGCCACAGCAATTTTTAAGGAGACGGGGGCGGATGCCCAGGTCGCCACGATCCTGGGCTACCAGGATGGCCGCATCGCCACGAGCCTGTCGGCCAGCGACACCCGCGGCCCCAACCGCGCGAGCATCCTCGGCACGGAGGGTCGCATCGAGATCGAGGGCGTCTGGTACCAGCCCACCGGCTTCACGGTGTACGACCGGGAGGATCGGGAGATCGACAAGTTCATCTCGCTCGTCACGGGTACGGGCCGCGGTCTCCAAGCCGTCGAGGTCACCCGCCTGATTGAGGCGGGCGAAACCGAGTGTGAACTCATCACGCCCGGTGAGTCCATTGCCGTGATGCGCACCCTCGATCGGGTTCGCGCGGAGGTGGGGCTCGTGTACCCGGGGGAGTAGGCTGGCGCGAGTTATCCCTGTGCGAATGGAGACCCGTTATGGCTAAGGCCTTGCTCATCATTGACGTTCAGAACGATTTTGCCGAGGGTGGTGCGCTTGCGGTGGATGGCGGCGCGGCTGTCGCGTCGGGGATTACCCGGCTGATGACGGCGAGCGTGGGTGAGTATGACCTCGTGGTTGCCTCCCGCGACTGGCATACGGCCGGTAGTGACAACGGTGGTCACTTTGCCGTGCGGGGTGAGGTGCCTAACTTCTCGACCACCTGGCCGGAGCACTGTGTGGTGGGTACCGAGGGTGCCGACTACCACCCCCTGCTCAACCTGGAGCCCATCGACGTACACCTGCGTAAGGGTATGGGAGTGCCCGCCTACTCGGCGTTTGAGGGGGTGGCTCCCGACGGTTCGACGTTGAACGAGGTTTTCGCCGCCAATGACATTACCGTTGTGGATGTTGTGGGCCTTGCCACCGACTATTGCGTGTTGGCCTCGGCCCGGGATGCCCTCGCTGCGGGCCAGCAGGTGCGGGTCTTCACCGACCTCGTTGCGGGGGTGGCCCCCGCAACGAGTGTCGCGGCGCTCCGGGAGCTGGCCGCGGCGGGCGCGGTGCTCGAAGAGGCCGATGTGTAGAGTGTCTACATTAAATAGCGGATTTCTTATAATGTTTTCTGTAGATGTCGCCGGTATTTCCGCGATCGCGTGACTTAATCAAAAGCCATTTATATGTTTCTGTTGACGGATAATTTTGGCCCCGCAGCGCCGCTCAGGGCCCTTCGTGCAAGGGAAACCATGAAAAACTACCTCATTACCCGGCCCTCCGTGCTCTGGCTGATCGCCGGGGCTCTTCTTCTGTCTGTGTGCTGCTACTCATGGCTACACAGCGATCTTCAGATCACCACCGTGCTATTCACCAACGGCGGGAGTTTCCTGGGCGTGCTGCTCCTGCTCCGATACTTCTTCGGTACGCGCCGTGCCCCCAGCGTCACCGCGGACGCTCCGGTCGCCTCTCCGGCCCTCCCGAGCGATAACGTCCTCGTGCCCGCCGCCGCGCAGGCCACCGCCGAGCACATCTAATACCTGCACGCGCAGCAGGCGCGGGCCTCCCACAACGGTGCCCTCTGCATCCCCATCGGTTGGGGGGAGATGCAGAGGGCTCGTTTACGTGCGGCTGGTGTGCGTGGGCTACAGCTGGTACCCCAGCTTGTACTCGGGCATATCCTCGCCCTTGCGGGTGTAGGAGAAACCGTCGGCCCCAATCGTCACGGCCATCTCGCTCGGTTCCTCACGAGCCACAATCGGCTGGGGGATGCCGTCCAGGTCAAGCACCGGCGAGGCATCCGTGTACCAGCTGGGCACCACCGGGCTGCCCCACCAGTCGCGGCGCTGGTTGTCGTGCACATCCCAGGTGACCACGGGGTTATCCGGGTCCCCCGTGTAGTAGTCCTGGGTGTAGATTTCTACGCGGTGGCCGTCCGGGTCGCGCAGGTACAGGTAGAACGCGTTCGAGACGCCGTGGCGGCCGGGTCCGCGCTCGATGGTGTCCGATTTGCGCAGCGCGCCGAGCTTGTCGCAGATGTAGATGATGTTGTGTTTCTCGTGGGTGGAGAAGGCTATGTGATGCATCCGCGGGCCGTCGCCACCGGTGAGCGCGGTGTCGTGTACGGTGCCCTTGCGGTGCATCCATGCGGCGTAGGTCACCCCGTCCTCATCCTTGATGTCCTCGGTCACTCGGAAACCGAGCTCCTCCATGTACGTGCGGCCGCGGGGCACATCGGGGGTCACCTGGTTAAAGTGGTCGAGGCGCACGAGCGCTCCGGCCCCGTACAGTTCGTAGTTCCAGGCCAGGCGCTCCACATGGTCCACCTGGTAGAAGAACTCGTAGGGGAAGCCGAGCGGGTCCTCCACGCGCACCGAGTCACCCACGCCCCGCACGAAGCCGGTTGCGCGGCGCTCCACCCGGCAGCCCAATTCGCGGTAGTAGGCCTCGGCTCGATCAACATCTTCGGGGGTGCGCACCCGGTACGAGAAGCTCGCAACCGCGGCCACGGGGCCCAGGCGCAGCACCAGGTTGTGGTGGATGAACTCCTCCAGGGAGCGCAGGTAGATCTCGGTGTCCGACTCCTCGGTCACAACGAGCCCGAGGATGTCCACGTAAAACTCGCGGGAGGCGGCGAGGTCGGTGACCACCAACTCCATGAAGGCGCAGCGCAGAATGTCCGGTGGGGTCGCCGTGGGGGTGGGAATGATGCCATTCGTCATTGAATTGTCCTTTTCCTAGGGGGTGGGTACCGGATGCGCGGTGATCGGGGGGCGAGCTCCGCGCATCCGGGTTTCTGTGGTTCGGCGGGGCTAGCGGCCCCGAAGCGGGCGGTGTGCACGGCCCCGAGGGTGATGTGCACGGCCTGCTGGTCGGTGTAGAAGTCAATCGAGCGGTAGCCGCCCTCGTGGCCGAGGCCGGAGGCCTTCACCCCGCCGAACGGGGTGCGCAGGTCGCGTACATTGTGCGAGTTGAGCCAGACCATGCCCGCGTCGATTGCCTGCGCGAAGGTGTGGGCCCGCTTCAGGTCGTTGGTCCACACGTAGGCGGCCAGGCCGTAGCGCACGCCGTTGGCGAGCCGTAGCGCCTCCTCGTCGCTGTCAAACGGTGTGATCGCCACGACCGGGCCGAAGATCTCCTCCTGGAAGATGCGGGCCTCGGGAGACACATCCGCAAACACCGTAGGTGAGACGTAGTTTCCCTCGGGGAGGTTCTCGGGCCGCCCCCCGCCAGCAAGTAAGCGGCCTTCCGTGCGTCCGATCTCCACGTAGCTCATGACCTTGGCGTAGTGTTCCGGGTGCACGAGCGCGCCCACCTCCGTGGCCGGGTCGTGCGGATCGCCGACCACGATGTTCTTCGCGCGGGCCGCATAGCGCTCGCAGAACTCGTCGTACACGGCGCGCTCCACCAGGATCCGGCTGCCCGCCGTGCAGCGTTCGCCGTTGAGTGAGAACACCCCAAAAAGTGTGGAGTCGATGGCGGCGTCGAGGTCGGCGTCGGCAAAGACGATTGCCGGGGATTTGCCGCCCAGCTCCATCGACATACCCTTCAGGTTCTCGGCACAGTTGCGGAAAATCAGCTGGCCCGTGCTGCTCTCGCCGGTGAACGAGATGAGGGGAACCTCCGGATGCTTCACGAGCGCGTCGCCCGCCTCCTCCCCGATGCCGTTGACCAGGTTGAAGGCCCCCTCAGGCAGCCCCGCCTCCGCAAAAATGCTGGCCCAGAGACTCGCGGAGAGCGGGGTGAACTCGGCCGGTTTGAGCACAACCGTGCAGCCCGAGGCGAGTGCGGGTGCGAGCTTCCAACTTTCCAGCATAAACGGCGTGTTCCAGGGGGTGATCAGGCCGGCCACCCCGATGGGCTTGCGGTTCACGTAGTTGATCTGCGTACCGGGTACCTTGTAGAGGTCGTCACGCTGGGCCACGATCAGATCGGCGAAGAAACGGAAGTTTTCGGCCGCCCGTTGCGCCTGGCCGAGGGCCTGGGTGATGGGCAGGCCGGTGTCGAAGGTTTCAAGCTCGGCCAGCCGGGCATCCTGGGCCTCGACGGCGTCGGCGATCCGGTTGAGCACCCGGAAGCGTTCGCGTGGTTTCATCCGCGGCCAGGGTCCCTCACGAAAGGCGGTGGTTGCGGCGGCGACCGCGAGAGCGATGTCCTCCCGCTGCCCGGCCGCAGCGGTCGCGTAGGTCTGGTTTGACACGGGATCAAGCACGTCAAACGTGGCACCGTTCACACTATCGACGAATTTTCCGCCAATGTAGTGCTGGATGTGCGTGGGCAGATTCTCGGGAATGTAGTGCTGTGCCATGATTATGCTCCCTTAATAACAAAGCCCTCGGGGGAGGTGAGGTAGTCGGACCCCGCCGCCAGCAGGCTCCTGATCTGCACCAGCCCGGCCTCGGTGGGGGCAATCAGCGGTGGGCGGACATGCCCGGAGTTGATGAGCCCCTGCTGCTCCAGCACCCACTTGCCGGGGGCCGGGTTGGTCTCGACGAAAAGGAGGTCAACGAGCGGGTGCAGGCCGTAGTGAATTTTTCGGGCCAATTCGAGGTTGCCCGCCTCGGCCGCCTCGAACATCTGTGCCGTGGCCGCCGGGGCGATGTTGGCTGTTGCGCTGACGAAGCCCGCGCCGCCCAGCGAAAGGAGGGGCAGGCAGAGCAGCTCAATGCCCGACCAGACAAGAAGTTCGGGACCGCACAGGTGAAGCACCCGGGAGAAATGCTCAAAGTCTTTCGTGGTCTCCTTCACCCCAACAAAGTTGTCGAGGTCGCGGAACAGGCGGGCGACGGTCTCGGGGGCGATATCCACGGCCGTGCGGCTGGGCACGTTGTACGCCACGATGGGCAGGTCGGGAAACTCCTGGGCCACCGTCGTGTACCAGCGATACAGGGCCTCCTGGGTGGGGCGCGAGTAGTAGGGGGTGATGATGAGCGCGGCATCCGCGCCGGCGTCACGAGCTGCCGCCGTGAGCTCGATGGTCTCGTCGAGTTTCGCGGAGCCGGTGCCGGGCATGAACGGCACCCGGTCGCCCACGGCGGTGGCGACCGTGCGGATGGCCTCGGCCCGCTCCGCAACGGTCTGTGCGCTCGGCTCACCCGTGGACCCACCGAGTGAGATGCCGTGCGAGCCCGAGGCGAGCTGCCACTCCACCAGGTTACGGAGTGCGTCGTGGTCAACGGCACCCTCGGCCGTAAACGGCGTCATGAGGGGGGCAATCGAGCCGCGAATCTGGTGCGGATTACTGCGGAATTTCATGGTGGGTCCTTACTGCTGGGGCGGGCATCGTTGCTCGCGGGAGGGGGACGGAGGGTCAGTGCAGCGGGTCTGGCCGGTGCGCCAGGAACGCCTCAAGAGTGTTGGTGCGGTGGGCTCGCGCGGCCTTCTCAACCTCATCGGCCGGGGCCCCGGTCTCGATCAGGTGCAGGATGTTGTCGTGCTCTCCGACCGATTGCGCGGCTCGCCCCGGCACAAACGAGAACGTGGTCTCGCGTTGCCTGGCCAGGTTCTCCCAGCCCTTGCGGGCCAGGTCGAGCAGGTGCGGATTGGGGCAGCGCTCGAAGAGTACCGAGTGAAACTCGTGATTGAGCTGGGTGAAGAGGGCCGGGGCGAAGTCGGTGAGGGCGGCGCGCATCCGCTCGTTGACGGCGCGTGCCGTTTCGATATCCTCCGGCGTGATGCTGCCCAGGGCGAGCGCCGTGGCGGCACCCTCAATAATGCTCAGCGTCTGCATCGTGTGGTGGTACTCCACGGTGTCGATCACGGAGACCGTGGCCCCCACGTTGCGCTGGTATTCGATCAGGCCCTCGGCCTCCAACATCCGCAGGGCCTCGCGCACGGGCACGGGGCTCATGTCGAGGGTGCGGGCGAGCTGGTCGAGCACCAGGCGGTGACCGGGGGCGTAGCCGCCCGAGGCGATCTCCTCCCGGAGGTGCTGGTAGGCGCGCTGGGCTTTGCTGAGGGTTGTGCTGGTCATCCGCGGGTCTCTTTCCAGGTGGTGTAGGCCTCCCGCCAGGAAGCGTTCATGGGGTACAGGCCATCCACGCCGTGCCCCGCGGCCACCTGTTCGGCGATAAAGGTTTCCTCGTCCTCCTGAATAATGGAGTCGGCTACCAGCTCGTCAACGAGGTGCTCGGGGATCACGAGGAGGCCATCGGCGTCGCCCACGATAATATCGCCGGGTTGCACGGCCGCCCCGCCACAGGTAATGGTGGTGTCCACCTCCCACGGGACGTGGCGCCGGCCGAGCACGGCCGGGTGGCCGCCACCGTGGTAGGTGGGGATGTCCATCGCCGCCACGAGGGCGAGGTCGCGCACGCCGCCATCGGTGATCAGCCCCACCGCGCCGCGTACCCGGGCGCGCAGGGCGAGGATATCGCCCAGGGTGCCCGTGGTGCGGTCGCCGCGGGCCTCGATCACGAGCACATCGCCGGGGGTGAGGGAGTCGAATGCGCGCTTCTGCGCGTTGTAGCCGCCGCCGTGTTCGCGGAACAGGTCTTCGCGGTTGGCGATGTAGCGCAGGGTGCGGGCCCGGCCCACGAGGCGTTCGGTGGGGCGGGTGGGGGTGAGGCCGTCAATGGAGACGTTGTTGAGGCCGCGTTTGCGCAGCTGTGCGCTCAGCGTGGCCGTGCCCACCGAGTTGATCCGCGCGATGCGTTCGGCGGTGAGGAAGGGCTCGTCGGCGGCTAGTCCCGCGGCCTCGGCGCTGCCCCAGGCCTCGGCGCGCTGGGTGTCATCAACCTGCGGGCCAGCCCCGAAAGCACCAAAGGGGACGGTTCCCTCGGTGATGGGGGTGACCAGGCGGCCGGTGCGGGGTGCGCCGGGCGAGTGGGGGGCATCCACCTCAACCTCGACCGTGTCGCCCGGGACCACAACGCTCGATCCGGCGGGTGTTCCGGTGAGGATAATGTCGCCTTTTTCGAGTGTGATCAGCTGTGAGAGGTCGGCGATGAGCTGACCGAAGGGGAAGAGTAGCTCGCCCGTGGTGTCCTCCTGGGCGAGGGTGCCGTTGACCCAGGTGCGCACGCGCAGCCGGGCGGGATCAACCTCCGCCGCGGGGATGACGTGGGGTCCGAGAGGGGTGAAACCGTCGCCCCCCTTGGAGCGCAGGTTGGAACCCTTGTCGGGGACGCGGAGGTCGTAGAGGCCAAAATCGTTGGCCGCCGTGATGCCGGAGACGGCGGCCCAGCCCTCCTCGGGGCTGACGCGGCGCGTGGTGCGGCCGATGATGAGCGCCACCTCGCCCTCAAACGCGAGAAGTTCGGTGCCAAGGGGGCGTTCGAGCGGGGTGCCCGTGCGGGACACCGAGGTGCTGGGCTTGATGAAGTAGGAGGGGAGTGCGGGGGTGCGGCCGCGCTGCTCGGCGCGGCTGCGGTAGTTCAGGTGAACGGCGATGATCTTCCCCGGGTCAATGTCCGGGTGGGGGATGCTCGTCATGACGTCCTCGTCTCGTGGGTGCCGCTGTGCTGCTGGCGGTGGTGTCGGGGTTATTGCCGGTGGGTTCCCGGGGATATGTGCGGTGATGCGACGTGCTTGCCGTTTATATCTAATATCGTATACGATTACTCGGGAAGTTATCAACGTTGAAACTTTGACCCGCTACCGGGACCGAGAGGCCCGGGACCGCATCCCAGAATCACCCCACCCCAGAATCACCGAGACAAGGGAGTCTTTCGTGACAACACTCGATACCCGCACGGGGCGCGAACAGCGCCGCGTCGCCGCCGCAACAATCGTGGGCACCACGGTTGAGTGGTACGACTTTTTCATCTACGCGAACGCCGCCGCACTCGTCTTTGCCCCGCTCTTCTTCGAGCCGCTGGGTGCCCAGGCCGGCATCATCGTCTCGTTCGCCACCGTGGGCGTGAGCTTCCTGTTTCGCCCCATCGGTGCCATCGTGGCCGGCCACCTGGGTGACCGCCTGGGGCGCCGGGCGATGCTCGTCATGACACTGCTCCTGATGGGCCTCGCAACCGTGCTCATCGGCGTGCTGCCCACCTACGCCCAGATCGGCCTCGCGGCCCCCATCCTGCTCGTGCTGCTGCGCGTGATTCAGGGATTCTCGGCGGGCGGCGAGTGGGGCGGGGCCGCCCTGATGGCGGTCGAACACGCCCCCGACGGAGCGCGCGGTCGCTACGGGGCCTACCCCCAACTGGGGGTGCCCCTCGGTATGCTGCTGGCCACTGCGGTGCTGGCCGTCATGACGGGCACCCTCACCGAGGAACAGTTCCTCGGCTGGGGCTGGCGCGTGCCGTTCCTGCTGAGCATCGTGATGATCGCGGTCGGTTTTCTCGTGCGCTACCGGGTGAGCGAGAGCCCCGTCTTCCAAGAACTGACCGAGAGCAAAGCCCAGTCGCGGATGCCCCTGGTAGAGCTGCTGCAGAAGCACTGGAAAGTCGTGCTGCTGGCCGCCCTCACCTTCGCTGCCAACAGCGCCGTGGGTTATATGGTCACGGGCGGGTACGTGCTGTCGTACACGACCGCCGAACTGGGGATGGACCGCACCACGATCCTGTTGTGCGTGAGCGCATCCTCCGTGGTCTGGCTGCTCAGCACACTCTACGCGGGGCACCTCTCCGACCGGATCCGCAGCCGCACCCGGGTGTACCTGATCGGTTTTGTGCTCACCCTGATCTGGGTGTTCCCGATGTTCTGGCTGATCAACACGCAGTCGGTGCTGATGATTCTGGTCGCGCTGCTCGTACTCTCGGTGGGCCTGGGCTTTACCTACGGACCCATCGCGGCGTTCTTCTGCGAGACGTTCCCCGCCCGTGTGCGCTACTCGGGGTCCTCGCTCGCCTACGCTCTCGGGGCCATCCTGGGTGGTGCGTTTGCTCCGATGATCTCCACGGCGCTCGTGCAGCGCACGGGAACCACCCTCTCGGTGTCGGCGTACCTGGCCGGGGTGACGGCTGTGGGCATCGTGGCCATTCTGCTCATGAGAGACCGTTTCGGCTCCTCCCTACGCCAGGACGGCCAGGATGACCGCGACCGCGAGTTCCGGGAGACCGGGGCGATCAAAACCGCGGCCGCAGAGGCGCGACGGGCGGCCCGCGCCGTGCGCTCGTGACCATCTTCCGGGCGCTCGTGCCCAACATTCCCCGGCCACTCCGCCGTAGATTGAGGGCATCGCCCGCCACAACGAAGGAGGAGACAATGATGTCTGTTCACATCGCCCCCGGCCCCGTGCCGGTTACCGCCCCGGCCGCTGCGCCCTCGGCCCCGCTCGACACCCGCGCTCTGCGCGGCGCTCTCGGCCAGTTTGCTACCGGGGTCACCGTGGTGACCTACGAGCATGCGGGCACCACCTACGGGGCCACCGTGAACTCGTTCACCTCCGTATCGATGGACCCGCCGCTCGTACTCGTCTCGTTTATGCGCTCCAGCGGGGCCGCCGTCCGCCTACCCGACACGCCGTTCTCCATTAACATCCTGCACGACTCGCAGAACGCGACCGCCTGGCACTTCGCCGGTCGGCCGCAGGACGATCACAGTGTTGAGTGGGTCGTTGACGGTGTGGCCCCGCGTCTGGCCGACTCCCTCGCCTACGTCACCTGCACCCCCTGGGCGCAGTACGACGGTGGCGACCACGTGCTGATCGTGGGCCGGGTAGAGAGCTTCGGGGCCGAGGAGAGTGTCGGTGAGACCGGGCGGGCACCGCTGCTGTTCTTCCGCGGTGGGTGGCGGGCGCTCGCACGCTAGACCCGCCGCGCATCCCCAGCCCCCTTCTCCCGCCCCTCACCCCAGCACCCGAAAGAGACCCCCATGACACCCCCCACCACCCGCCCTATGACGGGCAATGAATACCTGGAGAGCATCCGCGACGAGCGCACCGTCTTCGCCTACGGCGAGCGCGTGAAGGATGTGACCACGCACCCCGCGTTCCGCAACTCGGCCCGCATGATCGCCCGCCAATACGACGCCCTGCACGACCCCGCGACGAAGGACGCCCTCACGGTGCCCACCGACACGGGCAGCGGCGGCTACACCCACGCCTTTTTCCGGGCCCCGAAATCCGCGGATGATCTGATTAGGGGTCGTGACGCCATCGCCGAGTGGGCCAAGCTCAGCTACGGCTGGATGGGTCGCTCGCCCGACTACAAGGCCGCCTTTCTCGGCTCGCTGGGTGTCAACCACGAGTTCTACAACCCGTACGTGGAGAACGCGCAGCGCTGGTATCGGGAGTCGCAGGAGAAGGTGCTGTACTGGAACCACGCGATTGTGAACCCACCCATTGACCGCAACCGTCCCGCCGACGAGGTGGGGGACGTGTTTGTGCATGTCAAGCGGGAGACCGACTCGGGGGTGATCCTGTCCGGGGCCAAGGTGGTTGCCACGGGCTCGGCGCTCACCAATATGAACTTCATCGCGCACTACGGTATGCCCATCAAAGACAAGCGTTTCGCGATTGTGTGTACCCTGCCCATGAACGCGCCCGGGCTCAAATTGATCAGCCGTGCCTCCTACGCGATGGCCGCTGATGTGGTGGGCAGCCCGTTCGACTACCCGCTGTCCAGCCGACTCGACGAGAACGACGCCATCCTGATTCTCGATGAGGTGCTGGTGCCGTGGGAGAACATCTTCGTTTATGGCGATCTCGATAAGGTGTCGAACTACTCCACCAAGTCGGGGTTCAAGGCTCGCCTGCTGCTGCACGGCTGCACCCGTCTGGCCGTGAAAATGGACTTCCTCACGGGCCTGCTCGTGAAGTCGCTGGAGATGACGGGGTCGCGCGACTTCCGCGGGGTGCAGACGCGGATCGGTGAGGTGATGGCCATCAGGCACCTGTTCTGGTCGCTGTCCGAGGCGATGGCGCGTAAGCCGGAAGCCTGGATTGACGGGTACGTACAACCCGACCGGGTGGCCTCGATGGCGTTCTCCTGGTTCCTCACCACGCAGTACCCGCGGGTGCTGGAGATTGTGCAGCAGGATCTCGGTTCGGCGCTCATCTACCTGCCGTCGCACGCCGCCGACTTTAGCAATGAGGAGATCCGCCCCTACCTCGACCAATACGTGCGCGGCTCGGGTGGGGTGGACTCGCTCGAACGGGTTAAGACACTCAAGGCCATGTGGGATGCCACGGGCACCGAGTTTGGTTCGCGCCACCAGCTGTACGAGCGCAACTATCAGGGCAACCACGAGCAGGTGCGCATCGAGATCGACGCCGTTACCACCGAGCGCGGGATGACCGGCGACTTCATCAGGTTTGCCGAGCAGCTGATGAGCGAGTACGACGAGAACGGCTGGACCGTTCCCGATATGATCCCGAATGATGACGTCACCGTGATCGGAAAGCTGAACCTCGGGTGACCACCTTCTCCACCGTGGCGGAGGTTCACGGTCTGTCCGAGTGGCGACAGACCGTGAACTCTCTGCTCCTCCCGCTCGTGATCGAGAGCGTGGATGCCGACCACTTTTCTGCACGGATCGAGACGTGCCGGGTGGGCGGCATCCGCCTTTTTAACGTGTGGGCGTCGCCGCACACGTTGGAGCGCACGAGCCGCCTGGCCGAGGCCGGTGCCGACCCGGTGTACTCGATCTCGCTGCAGCTGACCGGCAGGAGCACGGTGACGCAGAACGGCAACCACGGGGTGCTCGAACCGGGTGACTTTGCCGTGTACGATTCGACGCTGCCCTATCGGCGCGAGTTTCCGGTGGACTCCCGCACGCTCGTGGTTATCTTCCCGCAGCAGATGATTGCCCTGCCGCCGCGGGCGCTTGCGGGTATTGGCGGGGTGCGCATCGCCGGGTCCGAGGGGCTGGGGCGCATCGTGTCACCCTTTCTGGTGGGCATTGCGGAGAACCTGGCCGTGCTGGGCGGGCGCACGGGCCTGAGCGTGACCCAGTCGGTCGTGGAGATGGTGTCGGCCGCGTTTGTGGAGACCATCGGGGTGGTGGCCGCAACCGCGGGGGCGGGCGGCTCGGCGGCCGTCACACCCTGCGCCCGGCTGGAACAGACCATGCGCATCCGGGAACACATCATGGCGCGCCTGGGCGACGCCGACCTTACCCCGGCCGTCATCGCCGCCCACCACTTCATTTCGACCCGTCACCTACACCACCTTTTTCGGGAGCAGGGTACGAGCGTGGCCACCTGGATTCGGGAGCGGCGGCTGGAAATGAGTCGGCGTGATCTCTCCGACCCGATGCGGGAGGGCGAGACGATTCGGGAGGTGGCGAGTCGCTGGGGTTTTGTGGATGCGACGCACTTCTCCACCCTCTTCCGCCGCACCTACGGGGCGAGCCCGCGTGAGTATCGGCGGAGCGCCCTCGGCGAGTAGCCCGGGTGGGCCGGGGGCTTGAACTGGGTGACGGATGCGGGGTACAGTACGTGGGTCCGACATCCTTCTCGATGTCGTTGCTCGAAAAAGGGGCAACAGCGCGGATGCCCCCAGCGACGGCGGCCCGTAGACACACACGGAAATCTGTCCGTTGTCTGGAGAAGGAAGCCCCCATGACACACCCGTCTTCTGTCGTACCCGTTTATGCCGACCCTGCCCGCCCCGACCGGGTAACCGTCTCGATGCGGGTGGCCGGGGCTCTCGCCCCGCACCTCACCGACTGCTTCGGGGTGATGGGTAACGGCAACGCACACTTTCTGGATGCGCTGTGCGGCCCGGACGCGGGCGACCTCGCTGCGGTCGCCGTGCGCTACACCGCCGTGCGGCACGAGTCCGGCGCTGTGGCCGCCGCGGACGCCTACTACCGGGCGAGCGGCCGGGTGGCCCTCGCAACCGCGACCTACGGGGCCGGGTTCACCAACACGCTTACGGCGCTCGCGGAGTCGGTACAGGCGCGCATCCCGCTGCTGCTTGTGGTGGGGGATGCCCCCAGCACCGGGTTCCGCCCCTGGGATATCGACCAGCCCGGGGCCGCCGCCGCTCTCGGCGCGCGCACGTTCACGGTGGGCATCGGGGATGCCGCTGCCACCGCGATGCGCGCCCTCAACTATGTCCGCGAGCACCGCACGGCGGCGGTGCTCGCGATCCCCTACGACCGGGCAACGGCCACGGCGCTGCCCGAGGCGGACCTCCCGCCGCTGTCGGTGATCGCCCCTGTGGAGCCGGAGGCCGCCGCGATTGCCGCCGCCAGCGACGCCCTGCTCGGTGCCCGACGCCCACTCCTGCTCGCCGGTCGGGGGGCGTGGCTGGCCGGGGCCGGTCCGGAGGCGCAGCGCCTCGCCGACCTGCTCGGCGGGTTTACCGCGACGACGCTCCTGGCCCGTGGCCTCTTCGGTGAGAGCACCGCCGACCTGGGCATCGCGGGCGGCTTCGCCTACGACCGCGCCGCCGAACTGATGGCCGAGGCCGATGTGCTGCTCGTGGTGGGGGCGGGACTCAACCAGTTCACCCGCAGTTTCGGGGCGCTCTGGGGGGAGGGTGCCCATATTATCCAGATTGACCGGGAAGAGAGGGCGACCCACGAGGGGGTACACACCTTTGTGCGTGGGGACGCTCGGGTGGCGCTCAGCCGGATCGCCCAGCGCGTTGCCCGGAGCCCTCGCCCCTCCGGCCCCACCTGGCGGGAGCGGATGCCCGAGGTTGCCGCCGGGGCTCACGCGCAGCGCCCGCCGGGGGATGCCGTCGCCCGTGACGGTCGCCTCGACCCGCGCAGCCTGGCCCGCCGTCTCAACGAGATCATCCCGGCCAATCGCACGGTGGTGCAGGATGGCGGTCACTTCCTCGGCTGGGCCCCCAGCTACTGGGATATTTCCGCACCCGACCGTCTCGTCATGGTGGGGACGGCGTTCCAATCGATTGGTCTGGGGATGTCGAGCGCCGTTGGTGTCGGGGCTGCGGTGGCCGACGGCACGGTGGTGCTGTGCACGGGGGACGGTGGGGCGTTGATGGCGCTCGCCGATTTTGAGACGGTGGTACGCACCCTGCGCAGCGGTATCGTGGTGGTCTTCAACGATGCGGCCTACGGGGCGGAGATTCACCAGTACGGTTCGCGCGGTCTGGGTACCGGGCCCATGCTCATCGACGAGGTTGATTTTGCGGGGGTTGCTCGTTCGCTGGGTGCGACGGCGGCCACGGTCACGACCCTCACCGATCTGCGCGCGCTCGAACACTGGGTGGCCGCCGGTGCGACGGGGGTGTGCGTGCTCGATTGCCGCGTCTCGACGACCGTGCGTGCCCCGTACATTGGGGAGGTTGTGGCGGCGGCCCGGGCTGCCGAGTCTCTGGCTGTCGAGCCTGTGGTCCCCGCCCTGGCGGCCCCCGCCTCGCCGGCCCTCCCCCCAACATCCCCAGCCCTGCGGTGATTTTTGTCCGCCAGCCCGAGTTATTTTCTCGGTCCGGCGGACAAAAATCACCCGGGGGGAGGCGTGGGTGGGGGGTCCGATATGCTCCTTGCCCGCCGGAGCCGCTACCCTGGGTGTCATGAAGCATCAGCTCGTCCTCGACAAGATCCCCTCCCGTAGTCTCGTCTACGCTCTCGACCAGGACATCGCCCGTTGTACGCGTACGCAACTGGCGGTTGCCAAGCTCGAAGGCCGGTCCCTGGCCTCCACCGAAGGCTCGGTACTCGGGCCCGTCCTCACCCGATGGCGCTGCCTGATCGACGCCGAGGAGGCCGATATCAACGCCCGCAACGTCGGGCTCGTTGCCCTGGCCGTCCAACTCCACGCCCACGGATTCGCCGATTCCGGCATCACGCGGCGTGCGCTCGCGGCCATCGACGAGCTCAATGACAACGTGGTGCTGTCGGACGCTTTTTGGCGTGACTCCCCGGCGATCAAGGCCCTCCTCACCTCCGCGCCCGCCGCAATCACGCGCGTGCCGCGGGTTTTCCAAGACTTCACCGCGTTCCGCGTCGGTGATGCCGTCTCGATTCGGGTGGGTGATCTCTACTACGCGGCCGCCGTCATCGACATTGAGGACGACACCGATCACCCCATCCTGCACGTCTACGAGGGCGAGTTCACCGAGCCGCCCACGGCCGAGCAGTTGGAGGGTCGCTCCGAGGCGCGGCCCCGAGGGCGCGGCAGGTGCAGTGTGGCTGGTTTGGCGCTCCTGCCCGATCCCGCCCGTCAGGTGAGTCTGATCGAGGGATACCGTATCCTCTGGCCCATCGGCGAGGAGCCGCGGGATGGCGAGGGTCGCTACGCCTCCATCTCGTTGCCCGAGCTCGCGGACTTTGTGGTGCGGGTGGCTGGCGACCGCGCGCCCGCACCCGCTCACGCGAGCGCTAACGCGCTGGTCGGCTAGCCACGGTTCCTTCCGGGTGCGGGGTATTATTTCCTCACCCGGAAAGGTGGCCGCCGCATGACGAGGTCCGAGAAACCCGACCCCCGTGTGGTTCGGCGCGCCCGCTGGGAGCGTGCGACCAGTTCTCCCCTGCTGGTGTGCGGGGTGCTGTTTATCGTGGCCTATTCGGTGCTGGTGCTAGTACCCAGCCTACCCGGCTGGCTTTCTCCGATTATTCTCGCGGTGGTTATCGCCACCTGGCTTATTTTTCTGTTCGACTACGTCGCCCGTTGGTTGCTGACGCCACGCGGGCAACGGGGGCGTTTTGTGCGGGCCACCGTGCCCGACCTGCTCTCGGTGCTGATGCCGCTCTTCCGGGCGTTCCGGGTGCTCCGCGACATCCCGTATCTGAGCCACCGTACCGGTGCCGCGGTGCGCACGCGCGTGGTTGCCTACGCCGCCTGCTACGCCGCCGTTTTCATCTACGTCATCTCTCTCGCGACCCTGCGGGTGGAGCGGGATGCCCCCGGCAGCACCATCACCACGCTTGGTGATGCACTGTGGTGGGCCTGTGTGACGGTTGCCACCGTGGGCTACGGCGACACCTACCCGGTCACGGGTCTGGGCCGCCTCTACGCCGTGATGTTGATGGCGGGCGGAATCGTGATCGTGGGTACGGCCTCGGCTGTTGTGATCTCGTACCTGAACGAGCACATCCTGCGGGTGTCTCGGCGGGATGCTGAGGGCAGCACTCCCGTCGAGTAGCGCCCGTAAAAATAGTTGTTGTGGGTGTTTCCGGGGGGTTATCGCCGTGAGCAGGTGAAATCCGGGGCCCGGTGGTGGGCTTTTGGCGAGACGCTCTGGGGCGGTCGGGGCCGGGGTGTGTGCTGGGGTATCGTGGCTGTTGCTTTGTTATTTGTGCGGTGCGTAGCATCCCTGCTGACGGGCCCAGGAAAGGTGAGTTTATGTCTGGAATGCACGGCAGCGACCCTCTGGTCTTCAACTACGGCACCGCAGACGGGCTGGTGTCGGCGTTTAATAACGCGGCCTCAACGGTTGAGGGGCAGTCGGCGTCACGGGCCTCCTACGTTACGACCGGGCAGCAGGACTTCCAAGGCCACTTTGCGAACCTGTTTACGGCGAATGCGTCAACAGCTGCGAGTGACGCGACGCGCCTCGTGGCGGCGTTGCGGCTGGTGGCGACGTATGCGCAGGAGCTGCGGGATGCCGCCACCGAGGAGGATGCCCGTCGTCGGCGTGCGCGGGAGTGGGAGGAACGCCAGGACAATCGGAGCGTGGGCGATTACATTAGCGATTTCTTTACGGGTGGCGAGGATGCCCCCACCGAGAAGCCTCAGCCAGCCCCGCGCCACGAGGCCCCCGCGCCCACGTCCGGTTCCCGTGACACCCCGGCTGGGGCGGCTGGCGGTGCGGCTGGCGGCACCTCGGCGGCCCGGCCGAGCAGTCTGCGCTCATTCGCCACGGGTATCTCGGGCCTGGATCAGCTGCTGAGCACGACCCCGGGAACGCTGCGGGGCACGCTCGCGGATTTTGTGGCCCAGTGCCAGTGGGGCACCCTGGACGGTTCGGGAGTGGTGACGGCCTACGACAAGTGGTTGTTGGCTAATGCTAACGATGCGACGTGGGCGAACACCCTGGCGGCTGCGTTTGCGGCGGCTGGCGGTGAGGCTGCCGTGTCGCGGGTGTCGGATGCTGCGCTGGGCTCGGCCCTGGCCGCGGCGGGCGTGAACGCGTCGCGTTCGGCCCTGCAGATTGATCCGCCGACGGCGTTTGGGGCACCGCCCACGACGGGGTATTCGATGGACCCGGTGAACACGGCCACGGGTAATTTTATCGAGCCCGAGGTCGATCTGGGTGGTGTTGGTGGGGCTGCATCCCTGCGGCTGTCTCGGATGTATAACTCGCTGGACTCGCGGGTGGGGGTCTTTGGCCCCGGGTGGTCTTCGGTCGTGGAGATCGCGCTGACCCTCTCCGATGAGGGGGCGGTCTGGCGGATGGGTGACGGGCGCGAGGTTCATTTCCCGCGCCAGGGCGCGGGCTGGGATCGCGCGCGCGGCGAGAACTTTTGGTTGGTGGTAGAGCCGGAGGCCGGGCACGGCTCGGTTCTGGTGGTGCGGGATAACGCCGGGTCGCGGTGGGAGTTCACGCCCGCCGGAGTGTGGCTGGGTTCCAGTTCGGGCCCGGGCACCGCGGTGCGGGTGGTACGCGGTGCCGACGGCGAGGTCGCCCGCCTCGCACACGAGCGTGGCCGCTTCATCGACGTGGAGTATGCGGATGGCCGGGTGGCCGTGGCTCAGGCCTCGGATGGGCGCCGGGTGGAGTACGTGTACGACGACTCCGGGCGGCTCGTGGAGGTACACTCGTCGGCCGGGGTTCGTACGTATCGGTGGAACGAGGCGGGCCTGATTGAGGCCGTTGTGGCGGCCTCCGGTGTGGTGGAGGCTCGGAACGAGTACGACGACTCCGGCCGGGTGACGCTCCAGGTGTCTCCGCACGGCCGTCGGGTGCGGTTTGCGTATCTGCCGGGTCGGGTGACGGTGGTGTCGGATGAGGACGGGTCGCGGTCGAACTCGTGGATCGCCGATGCCAAGGGCCGCCTCGTGGGCGTGCTTGATAGCGAGGACCGGCGTCAATCGATGTCGTATGATTCCCACGGCAACCTGGTGTCCTCAATTGCGCGGGACGGTGGCGTCACGGTGCACGCGTATGACGAGCGTGGGCGTAAGGTGCGTACGGTCACGCCAGAGGGTGCGGATATCACGTACGGGTGGGATGATCGTGACCGGGTGACGACACTGGTGACCGAGTCCGGAAGTGTCGTTGAGTACGAGTATTCCGGGGATGACCGTAACCCGTCGGTGATTCGGGATCCCCTCGGCGGGCGAACCGAGATGACCTGGACGGGCGGCCTGCTCACCCGGGTGGTTGACCCGGTGGGGGTGGCCGTCTCATTCACCTACGACGACTGGGGCGACCTGATCGCCACCACCAGCCAGACCGGCGCCTCGGCCCGTATCGTTCGCGATCACGCCGGTCGGCCGGTGCAGGCGATTACCCCGGCCGGCAGCGTCACACGGTTCACCTACAATTCTGCGGGGCAGCTCTCGGCCCGCGAGGGCCCGGATGGTGCCCTCTGGCGGTTCGAACATGACGGTGTGGGCCGGGTCACGGCGATTGTTGACCCGCTCGGTGCCCGCACCGAGATGACGTACGGGCCAAGCGGTGAGCTCACCCGCACGACGGATGCGCTGGGGCGTGTCATCGAGCGTTCCTTCGACGACCTGGGCAACGTGGCTAACGTGGTGCTGCCGGACGGGGCCAGGTGGGGTTTTGCGCACGACGCACTGTCGCGTCTGACGGCGATTACCGACCCGGGCGGTCACGACTGGACGCGCGAGTACGGCCCAAACGGTGCGCTCACCGCGGTTGTTGACCCCACCGGGGTGCGCCTGGATGCGAGCGCCGACCGTGCCGCGGGCACCGGTGCCCTCACGGACGCGTTTACCTCGATGTCGTTCCAGTTCGACGAGTTCGGCCGCCCCTCCCGGGCGGAGTCCGCCGACGGCACGGCCGAACTTGTCACCTACGACGGGGCCGGTAACCCGGTTGAGCTGGTGGACGGCGAGGGCGGGCTGACCCGCCTCGAACGTAACCTGGCGGGCCGCATCATCCGGATCACGTCACCGACGGGTGCCGAGACCCGGTTCGAGTATGACGAGTGTGGGCGCCCGTGGCAGACGGTTGATCCGCTGGGTGCCGTCACCACGCTGTCGTACAACGCCGATTCGCGCGTCGCGTCCCGCACCCTGCCGACCGGTGAGGTGGAGTCCTTCACCTACGACGCGGCGGGCCGGTTGATCTCGCGGGTGGCCCCGGGCCGGGGCGTGGCCCACTACGGCTACGACCGGGTGGGCCGCCTCACGTTCTCGCGGGACACCTACTACGGCACGCGCCGGTTCCGCTACAACCTGGCTGGTGAGCTCGTCCGGGTGGAGAACGGTGTCGGTGGGAAGACCTGCTACGAGTACGATGCCCGCGGTCGTCTCATGCGGATCACGGACCCGGTGGGCGGGGTCACGACCCGTACGTATACGAGTACCGACAAGGTGGACTCTGTGACCGACCCGCTCGCCCGGGTCATAACCGCGACGTATGACGCGGCCGGTCGGCAGCTGACGCAGACGGATGCCGACGGGCACGTCACCTCCTGGACGTATGATGCGGCCGGTCGGCAGGTCACCGTGAGTATTGATGGCCGGCTGGTGTCCTCCGTGTCGCGGGATGCCGCGCGGCGGCGAGTGCAGTTCACCGACCACACCCGCACGGACGGCCGGGCTGTGGAGCACGCGTTGGAGTATGACCGTCGCGGCCAGTTGATCCGCCGCACCCGGGGCGAGAGCGAGATGAGCTGGGCCTACGATGCGGATGGTCGGCGGGTGTCGTTCACCGATCACACCGGAACCACCACCCGCTACACGCACGATCGGGCGGGGAACCTCACGGGCGTCGCTCACCCGCACCTGGGTGAGGCGTTCTTCGCCTATGACGGTGGAGGCCGCCTGGTGAGTTCGTCTGCGGGCGACCTGGCCCAGTCCTGGGAGTACTCGGACGGGTGGCTCACGGCCCATACCCGCACCGGTGCCGAGGGTGTGGGCAGCACCGTCATAGGCCGCGACGAGGACGGCCGCATCACGTCCGTCACCCACGACGCCACCACAACGTACCGTTACGACGGGGCTGGGCAGTTGGTCGCAGCCGTGACGGATACCGGCGGCGTCGCCGCGCAGGCGTCCTGGACCTACGACGCCGCCGGTCGCCTGGTCACCGAACGCGGTGCGGGCGGTGCTGAGCGCCAGTACACGTATGATGCGGCGGGCCAGTTGCTGAGTACCATCCACGGTGGCGTGACGACCCGCTACTCTTACGACGGTTCTGGTCGGCGCATCCGTGAAGCGTCAAGCGACGGTTCTGGGTGTGACTATGTGTGGGATCCGCGCGGGTATCTCACCCGGGTAACCGCGACGAATACCAGCGGGGTAACAACGCGTCAGCACGAGTTGTGGGTGGATGCCACAGGCGAGCTGGCCGAGATCACCGCAACCGGCACTGGCAGTACCGCTCCGGCGGCGGTGCCGGTG
Organism: Klugiella xanthotipulae; assembly: GCF_006716695.1. Lineage (GTDB taxonomy): Bacteria > Actinomycetota > Actinomycetes > Actinomycetales > Microbacteriaceae > Klugiella > Klugiella xanthotipulae. The sequence continues at coordinate 550,551 of NZ_VFPN01000002.1, read as the reverse complement.
TGGTGGGATACCGCCCGTCCGTTCCCGATGCTGATTGGCGTTGGTGAGACACAGGTTCTCCCCGTGTCTGGGGGCGTGACCGGTATTGGTGGTGTGTGGACCACCCCGGGGTGGCGGGCGACGCGGGCGACGGATGTTGTAGACCCGTGGGCGGTGATTGGTGCCGCGGCCGTGCCCGGTACGCCCGTCCCGGGCAGTGGTGGTGGCGGTGCGCCCGGCAGCCTTGCCGGTGGTGCGGAATCGGATGCGGCCGGTGCCCTCGCCGGTCTGCTCCCTGTGGGTGTGGATCTGACGGCCTCGGGTGGTGTGAGTGTGGGCGGTCTGGAGTGGTTGGGTGCTCGTACCTATGACCCGGCTACGCGTGGTTTTTTGTCGGTGGATCCGTTGGAGCCGGTGTTGGGTGCGGGGTGGTCGGGTAATCCGTATGCGTATGCGGGTAATAACCCCGTAGGTTTATCGGATCCGACGGGGTTGCGTCCGGTGACGGATGAGGAACTTGCGGCGTATAACAACGCGAATAATGGTGCGTTGGCGGCTGCGGGTGAGTGGTTGGGCGATAACTGGGAGTACCTGGCTGGTGGTGCGATGGTCATTGCGGGTGGGGTGCTCATCGCGACGGGGGTGGGTGGGCCGCTGGGCGGTGCGCTTCTGGGCGCGGGTGTGGATGCGATCATTCAGAAGGCGACCACGGGCAGTGTGGATTGGGGCCAGGTCGCGATTAGTGGTGTCTTTGGCATGGTGGGTGGGGGTATTGGTGCGCAGATCGCGGGTCAGGTGGGGGAGGCTGTTGGTTCGACGGCGTACGCGTTCCTGACGGGTCCGGGGCCGCATACGCTGGAGGGTGCGGCGAGTAGTCTTGGTGCGGGACTCGCGATGGCTGTGGTCCCGGGGGGTTTGGGTAGGGTGCTGCCGCCCGCCGCGACCCGGCCACTCGGAGACTTACCCGTCGGCGGCGGAGCCGCGAGTAAACTAGATAACTTGACGCCATCGACTGGAGGATCTGTTTCTGTCTTTAGGGGCGTTGATGGAGCAGAATTTGATTCGATCGCGGATACCGGAATTTGGGCTACCGGTGCAGGTATGGAGGGGAAATTCTTTACCACCACCGGGGATTATGCTGAACAGTGGGTGCAAAAGCTCCTCAAGGGTGATGGTGTTGTACTCGAGACGAATATCCCTAGATTTGTTTTTGACCGGCTTGAGCTAATCGGCCAGAACCTCGATGGAATTGGGCCGGGGATGTATGCTCAAGAGGATGTCCTAGAGCTTATAAACAAAAATATGGATGGAATTAGGTTGTGGGAATGATTAAGAATATTGATAATCCGCTTATTATAGTTCGGTTAGCGTGGTTGCCAAAAGAGAGTGGCGGACGTCGGGCTGGTCCACCAAATACCGAAGGAGTCTACGCTTCAACTTGCCGATTTGAATTATGGCCGAACCCAGAACAAGACGCTGAATCAGAGTCCGAAGCGTTTAGCATTCTGCTTCAACGAGTTGTCGATTCAAGCGAAGAGTGGCAGTACAAGGCAACCTTCTTGGCTCCAGAGCTAGTTGAGTCCATGCTGAAAGTTGGCCGGAAATTAGTTGTCACTGAGGGGCTTCGCAAGGTTGCGTTCGGGGAAATAATTAAGGTTCCGAACGTGGAAGAAAAGGGCGGTGTCATCCGTCGGAACATTAACTGAGACCCTCAGTTCGTCAGCAAGTTTCAGGACTATTCACTCTTACGTTCACCCCAGAGGCTTATTAAAGCGGATACGCCCCCTAAAACAAGTGACGATTTACCCCACGTAGAGATGTGGTTCGCCCCCACCTCCTCCACCACCACATGGTGGGTGGGGGTATTGGTGCGCAGATCGCGGGTCAGGTGGGGGAGGCTGTTGGTTCGACGGCGTACGCGTTCCTGACGGGTCCGGGGCCGCATACGCTGGAGGGTGCGGCGAGTAGTCTTGGTGCGGGACTCGCGATGGCTGTGGTCCCGGGGGGTTTGGGTAGGGTGCTACCGCCCGCCGCGACCCGGCCACTCGGAGACCTACCCACCACGGCACATATTGGTGGGGCACCGGACTCTGTATTGATTTACAAAGCCCTACCGGAAGGAACGACTGATAGGGTCCTTCGAGATGGGTTTGACCCAGCAGACTACCCGGGAAGCGGATGGGGGTATCCCAACGGCAGGGCATACTTCGGACTCGGTTCAGAAGGAGAACGCATAGCGACTGACTACTCGACTTATAGAGGCTACGACCCAATCCCGATAGAAATTGCAATACCAAGGGCGGATTTCGATGCCCACTTCAGTGAGCATATTGGTAGGCATAACGGTGTGCCAAACTCTGAAGTAGCAATCCCTAAAGAGCAATTCGATATTCTTAATCAGTATCCGAGGTCACTTTATGGCTAGCAGTGAGCGTGAAAAAAAAGAAACAATAGGCATGATAGTTCAGGGGGTGGTTATCGATGTCTATAGGTGGGGGGTTTTTGTCGATATAAAAAAAGAATCAATTGGTAATATCGATCCAATATATATTGAGAACGACACTTACGTTGCTGGCGAGAAAGTTACTGTTTTCGTTGAAGCCTATAGAGATAATGAAGGACAGTATTTCTTGCGGCCGTTGGGTAAAGTTCCCTACCGTGAAAGGCTTGAGTTGTAGGCGGAAGCTGGCGTAGCCAGATTGAATCTGGACGGTAGCCTCGAACCAGGATGTTCATGGACTGCTGGTGGTGGTGTCATAGCGCGGTAGCAACGGGAAGGGGCGTTGCTGATGTTTCCACGAGGGCAGTTGACGTTTCAGGACCGGGCAGAGACTCAGTACCGGGTTGAAAGCGGAGTGATCCCTTCGTCACCGGAGCCGCGACTGGTGGCGGTCATTTATGGCCAGAGAATCCGGGTAAAACACCATTCCCGCACGACTGGTCGCAGGACAGAATTATGCACGAAATTTCCGACGTTGTGACAGATCCAAGTTCAGGAACATCGCCGGGGCACTCGGGACGCACCGCGAGCCCCGGCCTACGACTGCCCGTAGTGCAGCCACACCGCCTTCGTCTCGGTGTAGGCGTCAATGGCCTGCGGTCCCATCTCGCGGCCCCAACCGCTCGCCTTGTAGCCGCCCCAGGGGGCCGCCATATCGGGCACGGGCGGCATATTCACAAACACCGCGCCGGCCTTGATGCCGTTGGCGAGCCGCTGCGAGGTGCGGATGTCGTTGGTCCACACCGTCGCCGCCAGGCCGTACTCGGTGTTGTTGGCCCGGGCGATGATGTCGTCCAGTTCATCCTCGCCGTCGTAGGCCATGACCGAGAGGACCGGTCCAAAGATCTCCTCGGTGGCGATGGTCATAGTGTCGTGCACACCCGAAAATACCGTGGGGCGGTAGAAGTAGCCCTCGCGGTCGAGTCGCTGGCCGCCGGTGACCAGCTCGGCCCCCTCGGTGCGGCCGAGGCCCACCAGGCGATCCACGTGACAGAGGTGTTTCTCCGAGACGAGCGGCCCCAACTGGGTCTGCTCGTCGGCCCCCGGCCCCACGGACAGGGCAGAGACGGCCGCAGCCAGCTTGGTGACAAACTCATCCTCGCGTTTCTTATCCACGTAGAAGCGGGTGTAGGCGGCGCAGACCTGGCCCGTGTTGAGCGTGGCCCCCGCGGTGTTTCCGGCCACGGCCGCGTCGATGTTGGCGTCGGCCGCGATGATGCTGGGGGCCTTGCCGCCCAGCTCCAGGGTGAGGCGCTTCAGGTTAGAGTCGGCGCTTGCCCGGGCGATGATCCGACCGACGTTCGTGGACCCCGTGTAGGAGACGTGGTCAACATCCATGTGTGAGGTGAGGAATCCGCCGGTCTCGCCGCCGCCCGTGACCAGGTTGACCACACCGGCGGGGAACCCGGCCTCCGCCGCCAGCTCCACCAGCCGGATGCTCGTGAGTGGGGTCACCTCGGAGGGCTTGATGACGACGGTGTTGCCGGTGGCCAGCGCCGGGGCGAGCTTCCAGGCGAGGATCATCAGGGGAAAGTTCCAGGGGGTGATGAGTGCGTTCACCCCGATGGGTTCGCGCCTCGTGTAGGCGAGCGTCTCGGGGAAGGAAACGGGGGTCGTGCTCCCCTCGATCTTGGTCACCCAACCCGCGTAGTAGCGGAAGTGTTCGGCCGCCCCGGCCACGCTCACGGCCCGCGAGACGCCAATGGGTTGGCCCTGGTCGCGGGTTTCCAGCTGTGCGAGTTCTTCTGCGTTCCTCTCGATCAGGTCGGCGAGGCGGAAGAGCAAGGCGGCGCGCTGCACGGGCAGCAGCCCGGCCCACTCGGCGGCCCCGAGGGCGGCGCGGGCGGCGGCGACCGCGGCATCCACCTCCGACCGGGTGGCGCTGGCCACCTCGGTGATGACGGTGCCGGTCGCGGGGTCGAGGGTGGGGATGGCCTCGCCCGACCCCGTGTCCCACTCGCCGTTAATGTGCAGGCTGTTTGTCATCGAAGTGCTCCTTAGCGTCGGTGGCGCGGTCGTGGCATCCGGGTGCGGCATCCGGGTCTCGCGTCTTCTCTCAGTATTCCGGGGCGACCCCCGACCTTCTTGTCGGCCCAGGTACAGCAGTTGACCACGAGCGAAGGCCCTGAACCGCAGGTGTGCCCCGCCGCGGGTAGCGTGCCACCCTGTCAGGAACGAAGTGGTTCAGAGAGGAGACACACGTCATGGTTCAGGGTTTTGACACGATCATTGTGGGGGCGGGTTCGGCGGGTTCGGTCATCGCCCGCCGACTGGTGGATGCCGGCCAGCGGGTCCTGCTCTTAGAGGCCGGACGGCCCGACAGCAATCCCCAGATTCACGACCCCGCACTCATGGGCCAGCTGTGGGGTGGCCCCGACGACTGGGACTACTACACGGTTCCGCAGCCGCACGCCCACAACCGCCGTCTCCAGCTGCCGCGCGGCAAGGTTCTGGGCGGCTCGCACTCCCTGAACGCCATGATTTATGTGCGCTGCGCACCGCAGGATTTCGACCACTGGGCCGCCCTCGGTAACGACGGCTGGGCCTGGCGTGACGTGCTGCCGATCTACCGGGAGATCGAAAATTACGAGGGCGGCGCATCCGAGCTACGCGGTACCGGCGGGTTGCTGGATGTGGTGGCGAACGGCCCCCTCCACCCCGTGCAGGCCTCGATTATTGAGGCGTCAACGCAGATCGGCCTGGAACACAACCCGGACTACAACGGTGAGCACCTTGACGGCGTCTCGCAGCAGCAGATTACCCTGCGCGGCGGTGAACGTCTGAGTACCTGGCGGGCCTACGCCGAACCGGTCAACGACGGCGAGCGGCTCGTCACCCGTACGGGCGCGTGGGTGCACCGCCTGCTGCTGGATGCGGCCGGTGATACCGTGCGCGCCGTGGGCGTCGAGGTGGAGCGCGACGGGCAGACGGAGGAGGTGCGAGCCGGGCGGGTGATCCTGTGCGCCGGTGCAATCGACTCGCCGCGCATCCTGCTGCGCAGCGGAATCGGACCGGCCGAGGAGTTGCGCGAGGTGGGCATCACCCCGGTGGTGGATCGCCCCGGGGTGGGGAAAAACCTGCACGATCACCTGCTGGCCCCCGTGATTTTTGCGACGGATAGGCGCGAGGTCATCCCGCCCGCCCCCGGCCAGTCGCCCACCCAGACGCACACCTTCTGGACGTCACGCCCCGAGTTGGAGGTGCCCGACACCCAGCCGATCAACTTCTCGGTGCCCATGTATCAAGACGGTATGACCGGCCCGGAGCGCGCGTTCACGCTCATGGCCGGTATCGTGACGCCGAGGTCACGGGGGAGTATCCGGCTCTCCGGCCCCCACCCGCACGATGAGTTACTGATCGACCTCGCCGCCCTCGAACACGAGGACGACCTGCGCAGCCTCGAAGCCTCCGTTGCCCAGTGCCGCGAGATCGGTGCGGCCCCCGCGCTCGCCGAGGGGTGGGGTGCGCGCGAGATCTACCCCGGGCCGGGGGTGCAGACGGCGGCGGAGCTGCGCGAGTACGTGCGTGAGCGGGTGTGCACCTACCACCACCAGGTGGGGACGTGCGCGATGGGGGTGGGTGCGCTCGCCGTCGTGGACCCGCGGCTTCAGGTTATCGGCGTGGCCGATCTGATGGTGGCGGATGCCTCGATTATGCCCACCGTGACGACCGGGAATACCAACGCCCCGAGCATCCTGATCGGTGAGCAGGCGGCGCGGTTTATTCTCGCGGGGTAGCTGGGTAGCTGGGTAGCTGGGTAGCTGGGTAGCCGGGGACCAGCGGGGTTGGGTGTCTACCGATACAGCAGCTTGTACGCGTTCCAGGTGGTGGCAGCGGCCCCGCCGTTGACGACGGCGATGACGTCGTACCCGCCCGGTGGGACCAAGGATGTGGCCACCGAGGTGTCCCCGGAGTGGGCCCGCACGGCGCTTGTTGATCGGGCCGTGTTCTTCGGGGAGACCGAGGCTGACATTCGCCGGGTGTGTGGCGACTCGGAGCTGATTCTCTCGCTCGGCCGCGGCCCTGCTGCAACGGGAGGGCGAACTCGGCGTGATTCAGCCCGGCGCGCTGGGCGACGCGATCCTGCTGGCGGATGACCCGCTCGTGGACATCTCGGTGCTCGCCGAGTCGCGCATCGAGCGGGTCATCCAGGGGGGAATTCCGGTGTAGAGAGCGGAAGCGTCCGCCCCTCTTACGAGGCGGTGGCGCGCTGGGCGCGGCTCAACGCCTCGGTCATCTCGGCGACCGTGAGGCGGGGGCCGTAGCCGGGCGTGCCCACCTGGATGCGCCAGCTCTCGGCCAGGCTGCCGACATCCACGACATCGAAGCCAAACCGGTCAATCAGCGCGGCAACGGTCTGCTTCGCGTCGGCGTCGTTGCCCGCGATCACGAGCGCGCGGCGGTTATCGGTGCCCGATGGGAGGGCCTGGGCGGTCAGATCGCCGAACGCGATGTGGTTAAACGCCTTGACCACGTGCGAGGTGGGGAGGTGAGCCTGGAGTAGTTCGGCCGAGGTGCTGCTCTCGTCGTCAAGCTCCGCGATAGCGCCGTCGCGCTGCGGGTAGTAGTTATTGGTGTCGATCACGACCTTGCCCGCGAGGGGGGCAACCGGCACGCTCCCGATGTTCTTCAGGGGGATCGTCACGACCACGATCTCCCCGGCCTCGGCCGCCTCCTGCGAGGTTCCGGCGCGGGCGTGTTCGCCCAGTTCCGCCACCAGCTCGGTGAGCGTCTCGGGGCCACGCGAGTTGCTCACCACAACGTCGTATCCGTGTGCCACCGCCAGGCGTGCGAGTTGGCTGCCAATGTGTCCTGCTCCAATGAGCCCGATAGTTGTCATGCAGGCGGCAACCGTGGGCGGATGCCCACTATTCCCCGCATCCGGGATGCCCACGGAATAACAGGGTATGATTCCACCGGAACCCGGCACTGCCCTGCGCGGGCCCGGGCAGCTCTCAGCGCGCTCGTTGGCCAGCATTGCTACGCTATAACCTGTCGGTTTTCGGGGAACCCCCAAATATATATAAGGAGTGGTCATATGCGCGTTCTGGTTACCGGTGGAGCGGGATTCATCGGCAGTAACTTTGTGCACTGGACCCTCGCCCACCGGCCCGAGGTGAGCATCACGGTGCTCGACGCGCTCACGTACGCGGGTAACCGCTCCTCGCTCGCGTCGGTCGAAGACCGCATCACGTTTGTCGAGGGCCGCATTGAGGATGCCGTCGTTGTTGACCCGCTCGTCGCGGAGGCCGATGTGGTGATCCACTTCGCCGCCGAGTCGCACAACGATAATTCCCTCGCCGACCCGGCACCCTTCATTCAGACCAACCTCATTGGCACGTTTACGCTGCTGGAGGCGGTGCGGAAGCACGGTGTACGGTACCACCACATCTCTACCGATGAGGTGTACGGCGATCTGGAGCTTGACGATCCGCACAAGTTCACCGAATCGACACCCTACAATCCGTCGAGTCCTTACTCCTCAACCAAGGCGGGGAGCGACCTGCTCGTGCGCGCGTGGGCCCGCTCGTTTGGTATCCACGCGACCATCTCCAACTGCTCCAACAACTACGGCAACTTTCAGCATGTGGAGAAGTTCATCCCGCGACAGATCACCAACCTGATTGACGGTGTACGCCCCAAGCTCTACGGTGCAGGCCTCAACGTGCGCGACTGGATCCATGTGGATGACCACAACTCGGCCGTGTGGGCCATCATTGACCGCGGTGAGATTGGTCGCACCTACCTGATCGGCTCCGATGGTGAAAAGAATAACCTAGACGTTGTCACCACGCTGCTGCGCATCTTCGGCCGCGCCGAAGACGACTTTGACCACGTACAGGACCGCCCCGGGCACGACCTCCGCTACGCGATTGACTCGACGCCGTTGCAGACCGAGCTGGGCTGGACTCCGCAGTACACCAACTTTGAGCAGGGTCTGACGGACACCGTCAACTGGTACCGCGAGAACGAGGCCTGGTGGCGCGCCGATAAGGCCGCGACCGAGGCCAAGTACCAGGCCAGCGCCTCATAGCTCTCAACCCTCTCACCCTGAAAGCCCCCCGTGATCGTTATTAACTGTCGTTTTCTCACCCAGCCCACCACGGGCGTGCAGCGTTTTGCTGAGCAGATTGTGGCGTCACTGACCCGTGAGCGAGACGACCTCGTGCTCGTCGCCCCCCAGGGTGAGCTGCGGGCGACCTCGATTGGCGGGGTGCCGGTGACGCGGGTGGGTCGGGCATCCGGGCACCGGTGGGAACAGCTCGACCTGCCACGCTATCTGCGCCAGCACGGCAGCCCCCTGCTCGTGAGCCTGACGAGCACGGCCCCCATCCGTTACCGCAACCAGATCTCAACCCATCACGATGTGACCTACGTGCGACACCCGGAGAGCTTCTCCCGCCAGTTTCGCGCCCTGTACTCGTTCCTTGCCCCCCGCTTCTTGAAGAACAGCCGGGCCGTGGTCACGGTCAGCGAGTTCTCGCGCGGTGAGCTGAGCGCGCACTATCACCTCGACCCCGACACGATTACCGTGGTGGGTAATGCGGTTGATGACCGTTTCCGGCCGGGAGACTCCCGGGATACGGATGAGGCACCCTACTTTCTCGCGGTCTCGTCACCGAACCTGCACAAGAACTTTGGCCGGATGATCGAGGCCTACGGCCAGTACGCCGACGAGACGAATTCCGATCTCGTGGTGATCGGAGAGGCCCCCGCCGCCGTTTTTGGTGCGCGAGCTCCCGGTGCCCCCGGCACCGACAGGGTACGCTTCCTGGGGCGGGTTGACGACGACGAATTGATCCGGTTATACCAGAACGCTCGCGCCTTCATCTTCCCCTCGCTCTACGAGGGTTTTGGCATCCCCCCGCTGGAGGCGCAAAAGTGCGCGACCCCGGTGATTGCCGCGCGTGCGGCCGCCATGCCCGAGGTGCTGGCCGATAGCGTGGTGTATTTCGATCCGCTCAGCACCGACGAGATTCGTGAGGCAATTCGCTCGATTGACCGCTCGGCCGAGTTGCGCGCGGATCTCGTGCAGCGGGGTCTCGCCAATGTGCAGCGCTTCTCTTGGGAGAGCTCGGCCCGCACCCTGTCGGGCCTGATAACTCGGGTGACGGCGTGAGTTCCGTGGGCCCGGGCAGCCACTCCGCCGCGGGGCGGGTGACGCCTCGGGTCTCCCGCCGCCGTGACCGGCCGGCCGCCGTGTCTTTCCGTGGCCTGCCGATCTATCAGAAAGCCCTGGTCGGTGCGATCATTTTCTCGCCCCTCCAATCCGGCTTTACCCTCAACCTGGGGTTCCCGCTCAAGATCAGCGAGGTGCTGATCATGTTCGCGGTGCTCAGCTATTTTTTCGGCCGGAGGACCCGCCCGACACCCAGCCTGGAGCGCAAGCTTTTTGTGGCGTTGGGCTTCCTCGTGGGGGTATCGACGGCCTACCATCTGCTCACGCCCGTCACCAACGTAGAGTTACACGGATTCACCCGCTCACCCGAGGTCGATCTCGCCCTCTACTTTTTCTACTCGATGCTCGTACTGGTGATGTGGCTCCTGATGACCACGCTGCCGAGCGGGGTGATGCAGAAGGCGATGATCTGGTCCATCTGGGTGTGTGCCGCTGCCACCTTCCTCCAGTGGGTGCTGAGCCAGGCGGGGATGCTGGAGGTCCTGGAGACGCTCAACTACCAGACCAAGGCCAAGGGGCTGAATCTCGACGGTTCCGACGATGACGTCATGCGCACGGGTTCCTTCGTGGAGGGCCAACAGCTCGGCTTTTTCGCCGGCATGATGATGCTGATCGCGCTCAAGAATCGCGCCTATATCGCGGTCGGCCTCGCCGTGTACTGCCTGATTTACTCGCAGTCCACCACGGGGTTTCTCGGGGTCGCCGTCGCCGTCGCCACGATCCTGTTTCTTCGCCCGCGTCTCAACTCGATCCTGCGCTTCCTGCTGAGCGGGGCCATCGTGGCCGGTATTCTCGCGAGTGTTCCCGCCCTGCGCACCCTGCTCAGTTTTCAGCTGGCCAAGCTGGGCCTTTTTGGGTTGGACGAGCAATTCTCCGGCTCGGATGACTCGCTTGACCTGAGATCCATTAAGACGGAGATCGGGGCCAGGATGACCTTTGACCACCCCCTGATCGGGGTGGGTCCTGGCCGTTACGGCATTAACTTCTTCGACTACGCCACCAACCCGCCGGTGCCCATCTACTACTGGAACCCCGACCACCGTGCATCGGCCGAGAACGTCTACATCCACATCAGTTCGGAGCTCGGTATTCCGGCGCTTCTCTGTTTTGTTGTTGCGCTACTTGCCCTGGTACTCAAGCAGTATCGCGGGCTGCCCGTTGATTTCGCTGTTGGCCTGTACCTCGTGATCGGTATCATTACGCAGGGGTCGTGGACCTTCATCCCCATCTGGATTGGCCTGGCCTACCTGGCCGTTAACGCTCACGATCTGCGCGAGAAACGGCTCATCCGATCGAGGTCAGCCCCGAGTTCTCCCAGCCTCTCGGCGACCGCTCCGCCCGGCCCCACTGTGGATGAGCCGGTGAAGGGGCTTTCGTGAAAAGACTGCTCGGGTTTGCGGGCCAGGCCGGTGGTATCTCTCTCGCCCCCCTCCTGGTGAGTATTGCCTCGGTGTTGACGGTTCCGGTCATTATCGCGACCAGGGGTGGTGACTTTTGGGTGAGCGTCGCGGTGGGTCAGGCCATCGGTGAGATCGCCCGGAGCATCTGCACCTGGGGCTACTACAGCCGAATTGCGCCGGTGAGCGCCCTGTCTATCCCGGACCGCCTTGACCACTATTTTGAGTCCATCGTGACGCGCCTGCTGATTGTTATGGTGGTCGTTCCGGTCATGATCGTGGTCATGCTCCAGATGTCGTTTTCAGACCCTGCGGTGGCGCTGTTCATGGTGCTCAGCGGATGCTTCTACGGGCTGAGCGCTAATTGGTACTTTATTGCGGGGAATGAGCCCCGATGGCTGATTGCCCTGGATGCGCTTCCCCGCGCTCTCACGCTCGGCCTGGCCGCCGTGAGTCTCCTGGTGGTGACCGGTCCGGCTGGTACCTGGGTGTTTGGGGGGATCGTCCTGCTGGGAAACGTGGTCTCGGTGGTGGGTCCCTACATTCTGCTGCGCATCCGCCGTACCCGGATGCGGATGGCCAGGGCACCCATTACCCTGGCGGGCATCCGCCGTGTGATCGTGGAGGGCTTTCCCTCGCTCGTGATCAGTGTCGCACTCACCCTGCGGCTGTCCTTGCCGGTGACCATCACCCCGATCGTGGCCCCTGCTGCCGGTGCGAGTGTTGCCCTGGCCGATAAATTGCTGCGCTGGATCAACACGGCCGCGACTCCGCTCATGCAGGTGATGCAGGCGCGTGTGCCGCAGGGTAAGGATCCCCTCGACGTGAAGATCCGTCGCGCGCTCGGCTACGCCTGGATTCTGGGCGGGATGCTGGGGGTGGGCACCGCCCTGGTGGTCCCCGTCCTCGGTAGCTTCATGAGCCTCGGGGTGGTTGACGTGGGGTTCTTGGCCTCGATCCCCATCGGGATTTCGCTCTGCATGATCTTCGTGTCGGCGGTCATCGGGTTGGCCGCCCTCACCCTGCTGGGTAAAAGTAAAAATGTCGCCCTGGTCTCGTTTGTCGCCCTCGGTGTTCTGGCCGCCACGATTGTGCCCCTCGTCTCCCTGTGGGGTGCCGCCGGTGCGTTTTGGGCGTTGGCGTTGGCGGAGGTCAGCGCGGTGGTTTTCCAGCACCTCACGCTGTGGCGGGAGCTGCGGGATTTTCCCGCACGATCGGTGTCGGTTCCGGGTGAGGCGGTTTCGCCGGAGGGATTATAGGGGAATCCGACAACCGTGTTAGTATCACGATGTCGGTTTTAGTGTCTCTACCCAGGCATCCGTTTCTGCGTCGGCATGGTATCGAGTTGTGTCGGCTGCCGGGCCCGCGCCGACAGCCGCGGTTGTCGCGCACGGGTTTTCCCCGGGTGTCTTGACACCGGAGGCGGGGCGCCAACCGGATGCGTGCTCGCTTCAGGATACGAAACCACGTGAAAAACACCCTCCGCCCCTTTGTCCGCCGAGTCTGGAATACGCGACTGTACGCGTGGGCCGTTCGGTGGGCCGATGTTCTGGTCTTCTCACTCTCCGGGTGGCGAAGACCGTCTCGCTCGGGCTACACCCTGGTTCTCTCACCGGCTGGCGACGGAAATATCGGCGATCACGCCGTCCTCAACTCGTTTATCGCTCATACTCCGGGGGATATCCATGTTGTCCTCTTTGCCGCCCGTTCGCTTGTCCACCCGCATCTCGGCGGTGACGACGCCCAGCGGGTGAGCGTCTCGGTCGAGCGCCACGTAGTGATGTCGCCGCCCCTCTTTCGGATACGGTCCATCTGGCGGTTCTCTCGGCTCCTGCGGGGTGCTTCTTCGTTCCATATTCACGGAACAGACACGATGGATGGCGGCCACATCGCCGCGAGCCTGGCCCGCCTCAGTCTCTGCAACCTGGCCCGCAGGGCCGGGGTGCCCACCGCCGTCCTGGGGTTCAGCTGGCGACCGGATGTGCCCCGGGTTGTGGCCGACGCCTGCGTGGGGATTAGCGGTCACAGCACGCTTTACCCGCGGGATCCCCAGGGGTTTCGGCGGCTCGAAGCGCTGGGGGCCCAGAATCTCACCCAGGCGGCCGACGTTGCGTTTGCCCACCAGAAGTCGGTGCGGCCGAGTGGCCCTCTCGGGGACTGGCTGGACGAGTGCGAGCGGACGGCTACGCCGTTTATCGTGCTCAACATTAGCGGCCTGATCGCGCGGGGGATTGACCAGCGCCCGGAGTACCGGCGCATTGTCGAGCAGGTGCAGTCGCTGGGGCTCTCGATTCTTTATCTGCCGCATGTGATCCGGCCGGGCGACAGCGACCTGGAACCGTGTGTTGAGCTTTTCGAGGAGTGCGGTCGGCCCCGAGACTACCTGCAACGGATGCTGCTGTCTCCCGAACAGGTGCAGTACTTGGCGGTGCGGGCCGAGTTCTCGATCTCGGGCCGGATGCACCTCTCGATTCTGTCGTTGAATAACGGCACCCCCGCGATTACCCTGGCCACGGCGGGCAAAGTGGAGGGGCTCTGCGAGCTCTTCCGGCTCCCAGAACTGACGGTCCAGCCGGTTCCCGGGTTCGGTGAGGCGGTCGCCCACCGGGCGGTGGAACTCACACGAGGGCGGGCCGAGGTGCGGTCACGAATCGCTCAGGGGCTGCCCTCCGTGCGGGCACAGTCCCTGCGAAACTTCGGCCAGGGAGTATGACCCCGGTGCCCGGCTGATGCGTGCCGGGCACCGACCCCTTGTTACTCCGGTGCCTCGGTCTCGCCGTGCGAACAGGTGCAGTCCCCGTCTGTGCAGCAGGCGGATGCGGCCGACCAATCCGGGATATCCATCGCCGGGTTCTGGTCGAGGAAGCCGTACGGTTTTAGGAGGAAACCTGAGTAGTCCACGGGCATCACGGGCCAGTCCTCTGGGCGCGGGATGTGGGTGGGGCCAAAGACGTGCCAGAGCACCAGATTCTCATCCACGAGGTTGCGGTCGGCCGCGGTCCAGGCGGGCAGCCCGGCCCCACCGGCGTGGCCGTTGGGGTAGTCACCGGCCGGGTACATCTCGTCGGGCCGGTACGGGGTAGCCCACAGGTGCTTGGTGGCAAACGTGGCGCGATCCCACACCCGCGAGCCGGGTTGAGCCATGAGCGTTGCCGAGCCCTGAGGGATCAGGTGGAACGCGGTCGGCTTGCCCAGGCGGTTGGTGCGCTCGGCGCTGCGAATCTCCCAGTGACGGCCCGCGGAGGGCAGAGCGTCACGCTGCGCGGCGTGCTCCGAGGTGAGCGGGGTTTCCCGCCAGGTGAAGGCGTTGCCGTGCGGGTTGTCCGGGCCTGTGGGGAGGCCCACCACATCCACCTCAAACAGGTTATTCCGGTCGCCGTCAATCGCGGTGTCCAGGCGCGCGCAGAAGAGGTGCTGGTGTACGGGGGCGAAGAGGCCTGGTGCGATCTCGGGGGCATGCGGGCTGGTGCTGCCGGGTTCGCCGCCGCCGGCGAACACGATCCCGGTGGCTTTCGCCTCTATCTGGATGGTGCCATCCAGATAGAGGTACCAGAAGAATCCGTAGTCGTAGTTGCCGATGGTGGAGAAGGAGGAGATCACGAGGCGGCGCGAGCGGCGCACCTCGGTTTTACCGTTCAGGTCGGTGTGTTTCCAGAGGATGCCGTAGTCCTCCTCGTGCATGCAGATCGCCTGCGGGATTGTGATGGGGTTGCCGTGGTCGTCGGCAACGCACGCGTCAAAGTATTGGATTACGCCCAGACAATCGCAGCCGAGCGTGAGCGTGTTGGCGTTTTTGCCGAGCAGGTACTCACCGGCGTCGAAGTAGCTAATCCAGTAGCGGGTGGGGGTCGTGTCCCCGTAGGGCACCACCATCTCGGGTACGGATGCGCGGTAGAGCACCGAGCGATCCTCCTCGCCGTCACGGAATGTCAGCTGGGTGAGCACGAGGCCCTCGCGGCCGTTGAAGCCGACGCGGAACTTCCAGTTCTCCCAGCTCACACTCGCCCCGTCCACCGTGAAGCTGGGCCCCTCCGGCTGGGTGATCTCGATGGGGGTGAGACTTGTGCGGGCCGGTCCCTGCGCCTGGGGTCCGTAGTTGCCATGCTCGGCCGGAACGGGGATGTCCCCCTCGTCTTCGACGCGCACCACCCGGTTCTCGGTCAGGTTGATGTGCAGGATGAGACCTTCGACGGGGTGTGCCCACGGGCTATCGTTGTCGTCGTCGCGCAGAAAGGTGAGCGAGCGGATGATGCGGTGCCCGGCCTCGTCCTCACGGCCGAAGTATCCGGGGGCGAGCGGTGAGCAGAACGCCCGCTCGGGATTTTCGATGCCGCGCCGCGCCATCGCGGCTCGCCACTCGGGGGATGCCTTCGCGATCTTCTCCGCCCGCTCGTACTCCTCGAAGAGGTACGGGGGCTGGCCGTGCGGGTGAACATCGTTGTTCAGTTCCGTCCACGATACGACGGTGCCGCCCGTGACCGAGACGACCGCCTCGGCGGCCCGGCCGGTATCGACCTCGAGCGCGACGAACAGGATCTCGCGCTCGAGCGGGTCACCGGGGCGGAAGGCGGCGACGGCATCCTTCGCCGGTTCCACGGGAAGAACCGAGGGGAATCGGGTGTGTGGCCCGATTTTTCCGGCCGCGGCCAGGATCTCCCTGCCGCGGGCGATCTCGGCCCCGCAGAGCGGGTCAAGCGGATGCCGGGGAGTTCCCGGGTGTATCGAGCGAAGTGTGTGGTGAGCGTGGGTCATTCCGACCTCCCGAAGAGTCGATTGCGTATGCACTCACTCTCCCGGGTTGTTGCGGGCGGGGGAAGGCGTGGGCGGGCAGGTGTGCAGGTGGGGGCAAGCTCCGTGCTCTCACGGCACAGACGACACCTTCTTTTGGGGGCATGATCGCTAGGAAACGTCAGCACTCAACGAGGAGGAGAAGGCAGCCATGGCATCACAGACGGCAGTTGAAGCGGAACAGGCTGGCCCGGACATCCCGAGCCTTGCGGACCATTCGGGTGGGGAGGGCAGCCGCAGGCGGCTGGGCGTGCCCGCCATCACGTTCTTGATTATTGCGGCCTCGGCTCCGCTGACGGTGCTCGCGGGTGGGGTGACCACCACATTCTCGGTGACGCACATCCTGGGGGTGCCCGTGTCGTTTGCGCTGTTGGCGCTGTCGCTCGGTATCTTCGCGGTGGGGTACACCACCATGAGCCGGTTTGTACGTAATGCGGGGGCCTTCTATGCCTACATTGCGCAGGGGTTGGGCCGCCCGCTGGGGGTGGGCGCGTCGCTTGTGGCGCTCGTGGCCTACAATGCCATGCAGATTGGCATCTACGGAATGTTCGGCTTCCAGGTGTCGAACCTGATCTCCGAGAAGGTGGGGGTGGATATTCCGTGGTGGATTCCGGTGCTCGCTTCGATTGCGGTTGTGGGCCTGATGGGGGTCAACCGGGTTGACCTGTCGGCGAAGGTGCTCGCCGTGCTCGTGGCGCTCGAATTTATTGCCGTGATTGTGTTCGACGTGGCGGCCTTTGGGGCACCGGCCGAGGGGGTCGTGAGTGTGCAGGCGCTTAACCCGGCCGAGCTGTTTGTGCCCGGTATCGGTGCCGTATTCGCGTTCGGCATTGCGGCGTTTATGGGCTTCGAGTCGGCCGCAATCTACAGCGAGGAGGCTAAGGACCCGCAGCGCACGGTGCCGCGGGCGACGTTTCTCGCGGTCATTATCATTGGGGTGTTCTACACAATTTCGTCCTGGGCGATGACGCTTGCGGTGGGGCCGGGCCGGATTGTGGACCCGTCAGGTATCACGGCGGAGGAGGCTGGACCCCCGCTATTTTTCACCTTTGTTTTTGAGCGCCTCGGCCCCGTGTGGGTTGACCTGATGTCGGTGCTGTTCATCACGAGCATCTTTGCGGCGTTGGTTTCGTTTCACAACGCCGTGGCCCGCTACTTCTTTTCGTTGGGCCGTGAGGGTGTTGTTCCCCTGCACTTGGCCCGGGTTCGCCGTGTTTCTCGGGCCCCGTGGGCCGGTTCGGTTGCGCAGACGGTGATCGCGATTGTGGTCATTATCGGGTTTGCGATTGCCGGAACCGGCTCGGAGTACGGCCCCGCGTATCCGGTCGTCACGCTGTTCAGCTGGCTCACGAATACGGGGGCACTGGGTCTTGTGCTGTTGATGGTGTGCATTTCGCTCGCCGTCATCGGTTTTTTCTGGCGTGACGCGCGCGGGGTAGGCCGGTGGGCGCGGATGATCGCCCCGACCCTCTCGTTTGTGCTGCTGTTGGTCGTGTGTGTGCTCGTGGTGTTTAACTTCAACGTGCTGCTTGGTCAGGCGGAAACCACCGCTGCCACGTTCATTTTCCCCGCAATCGCGGTGCTGCCCGGCGCGGTGGGTGTTGTGTGGGGCCTGCGGATGCGCGCCAAGCGCCCCGAAATCTACCGCCGAATCGGCCACGGCGCGGAATGAGGCCCCCACCCAAACACCCAGGGTGACTTTTCCTCACAGAGCGACGAAATAAACGGCGTTTTGTGAGGAAAAGTCACCCTGGGTGGGGTGTTGCCGGGGTGTGCCTCCTACGCCGCCCGTCGCCCCCGCATCTCGGTGGGTGACACCTCGAAAGCGGCTTTGAAGACCCGGCTGAAGTGCGCCGCATCCACGAACCCCCAGCGGGCTGCGATGGCCGCGATGGGCTGGTGCGCAAAGAGGGGGTCACGTAGTTCGCGGCGGCAATGTTCTAGCCGTCGCGTGCGGATCCACGAGGATACGGTGGTGCCCTGTTCGTGGAAAAGACCGTGCAGGTGTCGCGTGGAGATGTAGTGCGCGGCTGCGATCTGCGCGGGGCCCAGCTCGGGCGAGGACAGGTTGTTTTCCACGTAGTCGCGGATCCGCTGCACGAGGGCGTGGCGGGGGTCGGTGGCCGCGGGCGCGGCCTCCAACTCCAGGCTCAGCATGGTGGTGATGAGGTCGAGCGCGCTATTGGCGAGCCGCACCCCCGCCGCCCCGCCCAGCTGATCTAAGTTGTGGGCAAACTGCGCCAGGAAGGGGGGAATCATCGCCCCGACCCCCGTGTCGGTGGCCAGGGTCACGGCTGTGAGCTGTTCGATGAGCCGGGCCGGGATGTCGAGCAGGCTGCGCGAGAACATGATGACCAGCACGCGGACATCGGTGTCGAATACAAGCGTGTACGGTCTGCCGGTGTCGTAGATCGCGATGTCGCCGGGGTGTAGGACCGCCTCACGATCGTCTTGGATGAGTATCCCGGTGCCGGAGAGCTGCATACTGAGCTTGAAATAGTTCTCGTCGGATCGGGCAATGAGCTCCGGGGTTCGCTCGATGAGGTGCCGACTGGCGAGGACCTCCGAAATATGGGCGTCACCCACGTCGCGGCTTCGGATGCGCCCGCTGAACGCGGTCCCGCGGCGACCGCTGACGCGCAGCGGGACAAAAGATTGCTCGCAGGCGGTTTTGAATTCGCTGAGATTACGGGCCACGCGCGTGTGAACGTGGCTGCCTGAACCGGTCCGAGTCGTCATGATGATGTACCTCCGGGGGGCGTCAATCGAATCGCAACGACGTTGTATACGATTCGTGTTCCGGATCATATCAAATCTTGCCGGGATTGATCGAGGTTGCCTCGGGGCGGAGCTACCGCAGCGCGTTGATGATGCGCGGCACCGAGGCGGCCAGCCGGGTGCCAATCTCCTGATCATCGTGGGTGGTAGCCACATAGACCACCGCGAGCGCTCCCGGGCTGTGTGCGGGAATACTGAGTGGAACCGCCACCGAGTGCAGCCCCGCTATCACCTCATTGTGGCTCGTGGCATACCCTCGAGTGCGGATTTCCTGTAGCTCTGCGGGGCTGCGCGCATCGGTGAGGCGGGCTGTGGCATCCGCCCCGAGAATGCTCTGGATGGCCAGTCCCGGGGCCCCCACCGCCAAGGAGTGCTTGGTTCCGGGGCGCTGGGCCACCGTTGCGTGGGTTTGTTGCGGTTCGACGCTCGTGAGGGTGATGCACTCGGCGCGGTCAAGCACGGCGATGAAGGCGGTCATCCCCAGATCCTGAGTAATTGCCGTGAGCTCGGGCAGCGCCGCCGTTTGGAGGTCGCGGTACACCCCTCTCGCGAGTGTTGCGAGGCGCGGGCCCAGGGCGAGCAATCCTGATTCGCTGCGCTGGACGATGCCGTGATCTTCCAGCGTGCGCAGTATGCGGTACGCCACCGAGCGGTGAACCCCCAGTTCAGCGGCGAGTTCGTCGATGCTGAGGGGGTGCGGGGATGCGGCCAGGATTTCGATCGCTACGATTCCCCGAGACAGGGTCTGGGCGTGGCTGGAAGTATCGCGCTGCGGCTCGGAGTGGGTGACCATGATTGCTCCATTCTCGCGCACGATGGGCGGTTGCGGGTGGTGAGCAATGCGCGCGGGCTTGCGGGACTCCGCAAATGCCCCTAGTCTTTCGTTCAATAATAGAATTCAATGTTCAAATAATGAACATTCACCCCTCAGTAAGGAATCAACGATGATTGCTACGCCCGACCGGTCTGCGGGATTCCGCCCCGAGTCCAAGCTCTATCGCCCGCCTCAGCACTTCTTTCGGGGCAGCCTGGGCCGCTTCGCCACCGGGGTGGCGATTGTCACCTTTGAGGGTGAATCCGGCGTCCACGGGATGACCGTCAACTCGTTCACCTCCGTCTCGATGGACCCGCCGCTCGTGCTCGTGAGCATCGCCCGCAGCACCCGCTCACACGATGAGCTGGTCGGTAAACCGTTTGCCGTCAATATCCTCGGCTCCGAGCAGCGTGCCCTGGCCCTGCACTTCGCGGGTAAACCCGCGGCCGAGCCCTCCTGGATTGAGGGCGGCGTCGCCCCCCGGTTGGCTGGAACCCTCTCCTACTTCACCTGCACTCCCTGGGCCGACTACGACGGTGGCGACCACACGCTTTTCCTCGGCGAGGTGCAGGACTACGGTTACCGCGCGGGGGACGCCCTGGGCTTTGTGAACGGGCAGTTCACGGCCATCCCGGAGGCTGCCGCTGGCCATGAAGACATTTTTTAGTTTTACCCCTAGACCCCATCCACACCGCGACAAAGGAGTACACCCGTGGGAATCAGAACCGGACAGCAGTACCTTGACAAGCTCAACTCGATGCGCCCGCACGTGGTTATCGACGGTGAGGTCGTCACCGAAAATATTGCCGATCATCCCGCCTTCGCCACTGTGGCCCGCACCTACGCCGAACTGTTCGATCTTCAGCATGCCCCCGAGCACCGGGCCGCGCTCACCTACACCTCGCCCACCACCGGAGACCCGGTCAACGCCTCCTTCCTGCGCCCCACGACACCGGAGGAACTGGCCCACCGGCGCGAGGCCATCCGCACCTGGGCCGAATACTCGCACGGTTTCCTGGGCCGCTCCGGCGACTACATGAACAGCTCGCTGACCGCGTTGGCCTCGGCCGAGAAATGGTTTGCCCAGGCCGACCCGCAGTTTGGTGAAAACATCCGCAACTATTACGAGTACTGCCGCGAGAACGACCTGCTCGCCACCCACACGCTGATTCCGCCGCAGGTGAACCGGTCCGAGTCGGCCGCGCAGCAGGGCGGTGGCCAGTTGGCCGCGCGCATCGTGGAGGAGCGTGAAGACGGCATCGTTGTGCACGGCGCCCGGATGCTCGCCACGGTCGCCCCCATCGCCGACGAGCTCCTCGTCTTCCCCTCCACCGTGCTGCGTGGCGGCCCCGAGGACGCACCCTACTCGTACGCGTTTGCGATCCCCAACGATGCTCCCGGTGTGCGCTACCTGTGCCGCACGAGCCTGCACAATGGTGGCAGCACCTTCGACGAGCCCCTCGCGGCCCGCTACGAGGAGATGGATGCCGTTGTGGTCTTCGACAACGTCTTTGTGCCGAAGGAACGCATTTTCCTGCTCGGACACCCCGAGCTCTGCAACGGCTTCTACTCGGAGACGGGTGCCGGTGCCCTGATGACCCACCAGGTTGTCACCCGCACAATCGCCAAGAGCGAGTTTTTCCTGGGCCTGGCCTCGGAGATCGCCGACTCGATCGGCATTGACGGTTTCCAGCACATCCAGGAGGATCTGGCCGAGCTCATTACCGATGTTGAGATCGGCAAGGCCCTGTTGCGGGCCGCCGAGGCAGACGCCGAGTTGAACGAGTTTGGCGTACTGCTGCCCAAGTGGGACACACTCAACGCGGCCCGCAACTGGTACCCGAAGATCGCGCAACGTTTCCCGGAGATCATCCGTAAGTTTGCCGCCTCCGGCCTGATGGCGCTGCCGGGAGAGGCGGATATCGCGAGTAATGCCCTGCCCGATATCGAACGTTACCTTCAGGCGAAGAGCCTCACCGGCCCCGAACGGGTCAAGCTGTTTAAGCTGGCGAGCGACGCGAGCATCAGCGGATTCTCGGGCCGCCAATCGCTGTACGAGTACTTCTTCTTCGGCGACCCGGTGCGCATGGCCGGAGCACTCCTCAAAAGTTATGACCGAGAACCGGTGCGTGCGCGGGTGCGGGCGTTCCTAAACCGGCCGTCGAGCTAGGCGGATGCGCGGCCCGCCGCTCGTGCGGGCCGCGGCGGTGTGACGCTCCGCGCACGCTGCATGACCGTCCGCGCAGCGTATCCACCCCGCGCCCGCGCCCCGGGTAGGGTCGAGGGCAGAGGGCACCGCCGCCCACACCCGAGGGGGATTCTGTGATCACCTGCCGTGCCGTTGTTCAGAGCCCAACCCCGCCATGAACACCCTTATGGCCGCACCCCTGTTGGCTGCTCTGCCCCCGCTCGCCCTCGCCTGCGCCCTCGTCGCGGGGGTGTTCGCTGTCCATCGGGTGCGCCGCCACGGAGTCCCGTGGGCCTCGCTCGGGGCAGAGGCCATCATGCTCACCTCCGTGATCGATATGCTATTCCTCGGCGGACGCCTGCTGCCAGCCCTCCTCTGGATTGTCGTTCTTCTGGCTGTCGGAATGCTGACGTCGCGCCGACACCCCGGGTCCACTCTCACCGCCGTGCACGGCCTGGGTTTTGTGCTCATGGCCGCGATGTGGGCACTCATGATTCCCGGGTCTGCCCGCGCAGATACCGTGCACGTCGCCCTCCCGCCGACCGGCCACGCCTCCCACGGGAGTGCGTCCGGTGCCTTCTCGGGCGTGCTGTTACTGCTCGCGGGTATCCTCGTCCTTGCGCTTCTGGTCGTTCCTGCTGCCTGCGCCTGGCGCACCCGTCCAGTCTTGTCCGTTGCGACCGCACGGGATGCCGCATCCGGTGCTCCCCGCCGACAGCGTACCCGCTGCGCCGCCCACCGCCTCGAACTGGGCCACACCCTTGTGATGGCGGTGGGGATGCTCGTGATGCTGCTCGGGATGCTGGCCCCCGCCACCTCGCCATAGCCAGACGGATCCTGCGCCGGTAGGGTGGGCACATCCCCGCGATGTTGTGAAAGGACACACTTATGGCAATCACCAGCGCAGCAACTGCACAGTGGTCGGGCTCTCTTGCGGAGGGCTCTGGCTCGGTGCACCTCGATTCGTCAGACTCTGCCGAGATGGAGGTTACCTGGAAGGCCCGCTCCGAGGGCTCGCGCACGGTAACGACTCCCGAAGAATTACTGGGGGCGGCCCACGCCGCCTGTTTCAATATGGCCCTCGCGCACGAACTTGCGCAGAACGGCACGCCGCCCGACCGTCTCACCACCACGGCCCGCGTTGTTTTTGCGCCGGGAACAGGCATCACGTCGAGCAACCTGGCCGTTGCCGCGACCGTTCCCGGCATTGACGCCGACACCTTCCAGACGTTTGCCGAGGGCGCGAAGGCGGGTTGCCCCGTTTCGCAGGCCCTCACGGGCGTTGAGATCACGCTCGTGGCGACGCTCATCAACTAGCCAGGTGGCGGGGTGGGGATGCATTTCAGCGGTAGGCTTCGACGGTTCACTGGTCGCCCACATGGTATCTTTAGCGCACAATGCAACCGGAAGGTATTTCCATGTCTCGTACGCCTCACCCAGCCCGCCTGGTCTTCGCCGCCCTCGCCACCGTTGCGGCGTGTGGCGCTGCTCTCATGAGCCCGCCTGCGGTCACTCCGGCCGTGGCCGCGTCCGCTCCGGACAAGGTGAGCTACATCGTCATCCCACACCCTGATGACGAGTTCGAAGCCTGGTCGCTCGTGGAGAACAGCCCCGACAATTACAAGGTTTTTATCACCGTGACTCGGGGTGACGAGACCGGCTACTGTACCCCCGCCTCACAGGCGTACCAGGTCGGCCTGGAGAAGGCCCCCACCCCCAAGCCAACCGATAAGTGGACGGCATCGTGTGATAACGCCCGGCTCAACTCCTGGTTGAGTTTCTTCACCGATATGTCCAAGACGGACCCGTCAATTCCCGGAAGCTGGGCGGCCGGCACCACAGTGGGGCCGTTCCCCGCCAACGGCACGGCAATCTCGCGGGTAGACGGGTCCACAACAGTCACCGACAGGAGCGCAAAGGTCTGGGTCGATACGCAGGGCCGGGGTGCGGCAATTGCCTTTAACCTCGGTGACGGTGATCTCACCGCGGCCGAGGTCACCTGGGCCGTCAAGACGGTGCGTGACAACCGCACGGCGCTCGGCATCAATTCCACCCTGCCCAACTGGAACCTTGTTACCAGCTTTGCTAATAGTGTTTACGGGTCGTGCGCCGTCTATACACATCCCGATCACCGGGCTATCCACGAGTCTGTCTGGAACACCAACTTTGGGTTCGGTTACCAGGCCGGAGCCACCTGTGCGACAGACCCGGATGCCAGTCGAACCCAGCTCGTCACCGCGGCAAGCACTAATGCTGCCTTCTCGGTCAACACCGCAACCGGACTCCGTACCGGGGCCCACACCTGGAACTATGGCTGGCTCAACGACACCTATTTTGCCGTGTCTCGGAATGCCCAGAACTCTGTTTTCATGCAGCGCCAATCATTCTGGATTCGCTGGGTGAACTAGCGCTGGGCCTCCGCCGGTACCGGCTTGGATTTGCGGCTCAACCGGCTGGGCAGGTAGCGGATGCCCCAGCCGGTTACCCGCAGCATAGCCTCCACCACGATTCCGCCCGAGATTTTCGACTCGCCCAACTCACGCTCCACAAACGTGATGGGAACCTCGACGATGCGTAGACCCACGCGATGCGCGTGCCAGAGCATATCCACCTGGAAGCCGTAGCCCTGGCTGTGCACCGTCTCTAGCCGGATGGTCTCGATTGCGTGCGCGCTGAACACGCGGTAGCCGCCCGTGACATCCTTAGCGGGTAAGCCCAGCATGATGCGCGAGTACAGGCTGCCGCCGCGCGAAAGTAACTGGCGGTGGAGCGGCCAGTTGACCACGCCGCCGCCGGGAATCCAGCGCGACCCTAGCACCACATCCGCGTTGTAGGCCGCGGCCAGTAGGTCGGGGAGCTGCTCGGGGGCGTGCGAGCCGTCGGCATCCATCTCGACCAGCCGGGTGTAGCCCTGGTCGAGGGCCCAGACGAAGGCTTCCTTGTACGCGGCCCCGAGACCCTCTTTACCCTGGCGATGCAGCACTCGGATGTGGTGATCCTCTGCGGCGAGCTCGTCGGCGAGAGCGCCCGTGCCATCGGGGGAGTTGTCATCCACCACGAGGATGTCAACCTCGGGGGTCGCCGCACGCACCCGACCCACGATGAGGGGTAGGTTTTCGATTTCATTGTAGGTGGGGATAATCACTACAGTGCGAGTCGTCATGGGTTAGCCTCGTGTCAACTTGTAGATAATGGTGCGGTTGATCGTGATCTCGTCAACGACCGTGTAACCGGCATCTTCCAGCGCGGGAATATAGGCATCCCGTTTTGCGACGTCATCGGAGTATCGTTCGTCGGTCAAAATCAACCACACGGTGGGGACGTCGTTGAGACGCTCGATCGTGTCGGCGCGTGAATACACCGTATCCCACAACCCGTCTGTCTCCTGGTGGGGCGTCTTGAGGCCTACGTCGATCAGCCCCTCGAAGCCTTCCGGGTACAGGTACTTGGCCAGGCGGGGTTTGCGGGCGTTGCGGGTGAACTGGTCGAAGATGACCGCGTCGCCGGGGGAGGCCTGGTCCGAGAGGGTGGCGCTCACCGCGTTCCAGTCGGTGCCACCGTTTTTGGAGAAATCTCCGCGCTGGGTGAGGTAGGCGGGTGTTGCTGCGGCCACGATTGCCGCGGCGAGTAGTACGGCCACCCAGCGCTGGCGAATCGCACGGGAAATCGTGGCGATGCCGAGGCCGATCAGGAGCGCGATCGCGGTCGAGGTGAACGACAGGTAGCGCGGTGAGTACATGGGGGTCTGGGTGTTCCCGAGGGCGAGGAGCACGGAGGGTGTTACGAGCGACAGCCCCGCCACCGTGAGGAGGGTGGGTAGTCCCGCGGCTGCCGGACGATAGAGTTCGAGAACATTCTCGTTCACGGACGCACCGGTGCGTGCACGGAGGAGGGTGGCGATTCCGATGGCCAACCCGATCACGATGATGCCCCAGCAGAGCGCCGCGAGGCGCTGGTCAATGAACCACGGCGAGATGAAGACGTTCTTGAGGTTGTAGCCCCAACGTGAGTGGAGGAATGCAACCTGGGCGCGCTCGGTGAAAGAAATGTACACCACGGGTATGGCGAGGATACCGCCCACCGCGATGGCGGATGCGGCTCGTAGGACCATGGCACGTCCCGGTCTCATGAGAAGTATGATCGCGCCAAAAACCACGGAGAAGAGGGCCGTGTAAATAAAGAGGACGCAGGACAGGGCAAAGAGGGCGGTGAATCCAGCCCAGGGCCAGAAGCGAGTCTCCCGCTTGGCCACGAGAGAGATAACGTAGATGGTGAGCCAGACGACCAGGGCCGTAATGAAGGCGTATTGGCGGGCCTCGGAGCCGTTGAACGTGGAGCGGGGCAGGATCATGAAGACGGCGGCGGCGAGTACACCGACGCTCGGCCGTGCTAGCCGATTACCCAGGATGGCCACGCCCACGGTCCCAGCACCGATGCCGAGGGCGCTCGGGAAGCGGACGGAGAAAGGGGAAGCCCCAAACACGTCGATCCACAGGTGCAGAAACGAGTAGTACAGCCCGTGCACGGCGTCAACGGTGGTCAGCATCCTCCCCAGGGAGTCCCACGAGCGTTGCGCCGACATGATGCTGGCCGCCTCGTCGCCCCAGAGCGAAGGGTTCCACGACCAAGCTGCGGAGAGGGCCGTTCCCACAAGGCCGAGCAGCAGGAGGATGTGCCACGGAAGTTTTCGTGCGGTATCCGCAGGGGGTGAATTCTTTTCGGTAATGGGTGGCGGTCCTGCACTTTTTGTTGCGGTGGGGCTTAAATCTGTCACACCCCATCCAATCATCTTCGGGATGTGGTTATGCTGAGTACAGCACTAACGGTGCCGGTATGTCGGTATTTAGTGATCGGGGGGATCTGTGGCGTTAACGTCGCTGAGGGCGGTGAGGAAGTGGATGATGGTGTCGCGGTTTTCTGGGCTGAGTCTGGCCGCCACATCAAACATTTGTGAGTGGCGCGAGCCCAGGGTGGCTCGGATCTGGCGGTGTGATTCCGCCGTCACAGTGAGCAGCACGGCGCGTCGATCTCGCGGGTGCGGGTTGCGTGTGACGTGCCCGGAGGCTGCGAGTCGGTCGAGGAGCTTGGTGGTTGAGGCTGAGGAGATGCCGAGGTGGTGAGTGAGCTCTGTGGGGGTGACGGCGCGGTTGTTGGCCTGGGCGGCGATCAGGAAGCGCAGCGCCTTCATGTCGTTTTCACCCAGGTTCATATCGGATTGGGTGGATTGGCGCATCTGCTGGTCGGTCTCGCGCCAGCGGCGCAGCGCGTTAAGCAACTCGACGGTGTGGTCGATATCCGCATCGCTCAGGTTCTCGCGGTCCATGATCTGCCGACTCGTGTCGAGGGCGCGGGGATCAGCCGGCCGGTCCCTGAAAGAGGAGAACCAATAGCGCGATGTGCTCATTTTTTCAACTGTAGCTTTCCATGCTGTCGCCTCATGATAGCTTATTTACTAGCTAGGCTAACTAATTACTTTCGAGGGGGAACGATGTCCGCAGATACTGTTGACACAGCCGAAGATGTGGTCCTCGTGGACGACGCAGGGACACCTATCGGAACGGCCTCGAAGCTGAGCATCCACGGCACCGACACGGCGCTTCATCTGGCCTTTTCCTGCCACCTCACCAACCAGCACGGTGAGATGCTGGTCACCCGCCGCGCGCTCAGCAAGGCTGCGTGGCCGGGGGTGTGGACCAACTCGTTTTGCGGGCATCCTTTACCGGCCGAGTCCATGATCGCGGCCGTTGAGCGCCGGGCCTATCACGAACTGGGCGTCACGCTGGAGCGGATTGAGCCGATTCTCCCGCTGTTCCGCTACCGGGCCACCGACCCGAGCGGTGTGGTTGAGAATGAGATTTGCCCTGTCTACAGCGCCTACACCACGGATGCTCTTGAGGTGAACCCGCACGAGGTTGTTGAGCATCGCTGGGTGCGCCCCGACGACCTGCGCACCGCAGTCCGCGCGGCACCGTGGGCATTTAGCCCCTGGTTTGTGTTGCAGATGGAACACCTTGGCTATGTCGAAGCCAGCTCAGATGTGCAGCCCGGGCCGCTTGAGGCGGGTGCTTGATGGCTGCGACCGTACAACTAGATAGCGCCGAGCTGGATAGCTCCGTGGCCTACCGTGAGGCACTTGATCGCGAGTTGAACCGTTTTTTTCGGGAGCAGTGCGCGCGGGCGCGCGACTACGACGAGTCCTACGTGCGGCTCTGGGATGCCCTTCGCGCCGTCAGCCACGGCGGCAAACGCATCCGCTCCCGTCTGGTGCACGAAACCTACGCGGCGCTCGGCGGGCGCAACGTGGGGCACGCCACCGCGGTGGGGTTGGCGTTTGAGCTACTGCACACGGCCTTTGTGATTCACGATGACATCATTGACGGCGATGTCTTGCGCCGCGGTCAGCTGAACGTGACCGGGCAGTTCCTCTCTCATGCGCAGCGCGACGGCCTCGACTACGCGACCGCGCGGCACTGGGCCGAGTCTTCGGCGTTGATCGGTGGCGACCTCATGCTGACGCACGCCCAGCGGTACCTGGCTGTGGCGAGCATCCCTGAGCCCGTGCGCAGGCAGCTACTCGACCTCTTTGAGTATGCTCTCTACGTGACCGCGGCGGGTGAGCAGGCCGATGTGAGCTACAGCGTGCGGAGTCCCGAAGAACTCACGCTCGACAATGTGATCACCATGGCCACCCATAAAACCGCTGTGTATTCCTTTGGTGCGCCGCTGCGGGCGGGCGTATTACTGGCCGGTGGTTCCGCTGACCTGGCTGCGCTTGTGGGTGACTTTGGTCTGATGCTGGGCACTGCCTATCAGCTCAGGGATGACTTTCTCGGCCTCTACGGTGATAGTGCCGTGACGGGGAAGAGCGTGCTGAGCGACCTGCGCGGCGGGAAAAACACCCCGCTGATGATTTTCGCCCGCGGCACCGACGCCTGGCCACTCGTGGAAGAGATGCGCCACCGGGAGGATGTGGACTCGAGCGAGCTTGCCGCCGTGCGCACGGCCCTCGATGAGTGCGGTGCCCGGGCTTTCCTGGAACGGCTGGAAGCAGAACATGTGGAGCGGGCCGATCTGCTGACTCTCGGTGAGGATATGCCCGCCGCTCTCGGCGAACTGCTGCGCAGCACAATGCGTAGCCTGGCCGCGCGGGCCGCCTGATGGTCGTGCGCACAGGGCTTGACCTCTACACCGAGGTGGCCGCGCGAAACTCGCGCACGGTGCTACGCCAGTACTCCACCTCGTTCGGGGTGGCCAGTTCGCTGCTGCCCCGGCTCACCCGCCGCGACATCGCGCAGGTGTACGCGCTCGTGCGCATCGCCGACGAGATCGTGGACGGCCCGGCTGCGGCCTCGGGCCTCACCGTTGCGGCCCAGTGCGAGCTGCTGGATGCCCTCGAACGTGAAACCTACGCTGCCGTGTCCAGCGGGTTCAGCAGCAACCTGGTGGTGCATTCATTCGCGCAGACCGCGCGTCGCGCGGGCATCGGCCGCGACCTGATCGAGCCGTTTTTTGCGTCCATGCGGGCCGACCTGACGTGTGTGGCGCATGACACGGCGAGCATCCGGGCCTACATTTACGGCTCGGCCGAGGTGGTCGGGCTGATGTGCGTTGCTGTTTTTCTGGCCAACTCGCCCACCGGCGTACGCACGGAGGCGGAGCGCGCCGTGATCGACGAGGGTGCCCGGCATCTGGGGGCTGCGTTTCAAAAGGTCAACTTTCTGCGCGATCTGGCCGCCGATGTAGACGGACTGGGGCGCAACTACTTTCCTGGCGTTGACGTGGAACACCTGAGTGAAAGCGACAAAAAAGTGATTATTGACGACATCGACAACGACGTGCGGATTGCCCGGGAGAGTATCCCGCTACTGCCCCGACCCTGCCAGAGCGCGGTGCTGTTGGCGACCGAACTCTTCGCCGGGCTCGCCGCCCGGCTGCGCCGCGCCCCCGCTGCGACGCTCCTCACCACCCGCGTGCGGTTATCCACCCCGGTCAAGGCAGCCGTTGCCGCTCGGGTCCTGGTCGGCGCGCCCGCGCGGCGGTGGCAGCGATGAGGGCCCGGGGGCGCGCTCGGGACGTGACGGTGGCATCCAACCGGTCCGTCGTGGTGATTGGCGGTGGCATCGCGGGGCTTGCTACGGCCGGTCTGCTCGCGCGGGACGGCCACTCGGTGACCCTGCTGGAGAAGAACGCCACGGTGGGTGGGCGCACCAACACCTGGGAAAAAGACGGCTTTCGTTTCGATGTGGGGCCGTCCTGGTACCTCATGCCCGAGGTTTTCGACCACTTTTTTCGGCTGATGGGTACCAGCGCCGCCGAACAGCTCGAATTGGTGAAGCTCGACCCCGGGTACCGCGTGATCTTCGAGGAGTATCGCGAGCCCGTGGATATTGTGGGCGACAGGGAGCGCAACCGGCGCACGTTCGAGCGCATCGAGCCGGGTTCCGGTCGCAACTTCGACCGCTACGTGGAGTCTGCCCGCGATACCTACGCGGTGGCGGTGGAGAAGTTTCTGTACACCAACTTTGAGACGTTCTCCTCGTTCCGCACCCCCGCGGTGCTGCGCCGAGCAGGTAAGCTCGTTCGATTACTGCTACAACCGCTTAACAGCTTTGCGAGCAGGTATTTTAGCGATCCGCGATTGTTGCGTATCCTGGGCTACCCGGCCGTTTTTCTGGGCTCGTCGCCGTTTCAGGCGCCCGCGATGTACCACCTAATGAGCCACCTCGATCTGACCGACGGCGTGTACTATCCGCAGGGCGGATTTTACCGGCTGATTGAGGCGATGGCGCGGCTCGCTGAGGACGCCGGGGTCACGATTGTGACCGGTGCCGAGGTCACCGAGGTCACGACGACCACGGGCGGCTGGCTGGAGAGTTCGGGTCGGTCTGGGCCCGTCGTGACGCTGGCCACTGGTGTGGCCTACGCCGATGCGGCCGGGTCTGCGCAGACCCTTGACGCCGAGGTGGTGGTCTCCGCCGCCGATCTGCACCACACCGAAACCGCGCTGCTGCCACCGGAGTTGCAAACTCGCCCCGAGAAGTCGTGGGAGAAGGCCGTCCCCGGCCCGGGCACCGTGCTCGTCTTCTTGGGAGTCGAGGGCGAGCTGCCGCAGCTGCAACACCACACACTCTTCTTCGCCGAGCGCTGGCAGGATAACTTCGAGGCCATCTACGGGCCGGATGCCGGGGTGGCCGAGCGCACCTCGCTCTACGTCTGCCAGCCCAGTGTGACCGACCCGGCCGTGGCCCCCGCCGGATCCAGCAACCTCTTCGTGCTCGTGCCCGTGCCCTCCGACCCGGGGTTGGGCGGCGAGGGGGACGCACGCGTGGACGAGATCGCGCATAACGCGATCGATCAGATTGCGGAGTGGGCGGGCATCCCGGATTTGCGCGAGCGCATTGTGGTGCAGCGGGCGATTGGGCCGCGCGACTTTGAACGCGACTACCACTCGTGGCGGGGAACAGCCCTTGGGCTCGCGCACACAACTGGTCAGAGCGCATTTTTCCGAGGGAAGAACGAGTCCGCCCGGGTGGGCAACCTCTACTACGCGGGTGCGACCACTGTGCCGGGTATCGGTCTGCCCATGTGCCTGATCAGTGCCGAGCTGGTGCTGAAGCGGCTACGCGGTGACCGCACCGACGGGCCCGTAGCCGAACCGAAAGCGTAGGGGCGGGATCATGACGGCCGAGGTGGTGCCGTGATGCCCGGGGTCTATCTCGCGCTGCTGCTTATAACGCTCGGCTGTATGGTGATTCTGGATTGGCGTTACCGGCTGTTTTTCTGGCGGGGCCCGGTGCGGGCCGCCGCAACGCTCATCCTGGGCGTGGTTTTCCTGGGGGTCTGGGACGCGCTCGGCATCGGGCTCGGTATCTTCTTTCGTGGCGACAGCCCGCTGCTCGCGGGTCTGACCCTGGCCCCGGAGTTCCCGGTGGAGGAGGTCTTCTTCCTCGTGCTGCTGTGCTACCTCACGATGAATCTGTACGTGGCGGCAACGCGGCTGCTGAGCCGTCGCGGGGGAGTGGGCGGAGACGGAGGGAACCCCTCGTGAGCTACGCCGCCCTCGACCTCGTGATGCTCGGTGCGGCCGCGCTCATCGCGCTCGTGGCCGTGGTCTTCGGCCGTGCCCGTGTCTCCTGGGCCGCGGCAGGCCTCGCCCTGGCCGTGCTTCTCGTTGCCACGGGGGTGTTCGATAATCTCATGATTGCGGTGGGGCTGTTCCACTACGCACCCCACAGCGTGCTGGGGGTGGCCGTGGGTCGCGCACCCCTCGAAGACTTCGCGTATCCGCTCGCCACCGCCCTGATGCTGCCCGTCGTGTGGGAGGCCGTGGGGCGCTGGCAGCCCGCGGATGTCCGCACCGTGATCGCCTCCTCCCGTCCGATCAGCTGGGTCAACACCGCCTACCCCTTTGCCGCCGCCTACCTACTGAGCACCACGAACATCAGCGTGACGTTCGTGGTGGGTACGCTGTTTTTTCTCGTCCCCTACAACCTGCTGATGTACGGCATTAACGACGTGTTCGACTACGAGTCCGATCTGCGTAACCCGCGCAAGGGTGGGGTGGAGGGGGCCGTACTGCCGAAACGCCTGCACCGCCCGGTGATCCTCGCCGCAACCCTCAGCACGCTGCCCGGGATGCTGTACCTGCTGGCCGTGGGCAGTTGGCTATCGGGCCTGCTGTTGGTGCTGTGCGTGCTGGGCGTGTTGATCTACTCGACGCCGCCGTTGCGCACCAAAGAGCGGCCCGTTGCCGACTCGATTACGTCGAGTCTGCACTTTGTGGGCCCGGCGATTGTGGGTCTTGCGCTCGGTGACGCCGCCTGGACGCCGCAGCTTCTCGCTCTGCTCGCCGCGTTTTTCCTCTGGGGGTACGCGAGCCACGCGTTTGGGGCCGTGCAGGATGTGCTGGCCGACCGCGCGGCCGGAATCTCCTCGACCGCAACCGTGTGGGGGGCCAGGGTGACCGCGCGCATCGCGATTGTCGCCTACGCTCTCGCCGGGGTGGCGGTGCTGCTGAGCGGATGGCCGGGGCCGCTCGCCGCGATCCTCGTCATCCCTTACCTGCTCGTCGTTGCCCCGCACTGGAATGTCACGGATGAGCGCTCGCCCGAGGCCAACCGGGGCTGGAAATGGTTCCTCTGGCTCAACCAGCTCACGGGGTTCGGCGTGACCCTGCTGCTGATCTGGTGGGCGCTGGGTCGGTAAGCGCGCATCCGGGGTGCCGTCTGACCGTTAGGTGAGTAGCTGGTGTTCCGCCAGGTTGCGATACAGCGGGGTGGACTCGATCAGTTCGGCGTGGGTGCCCTCACCCACGATCCGGCCGTGCTCAAACACCACGATCTTGTCGGAGTCAACCACGGTGGACAGTCGATGCGCGATCACGATGAGCGTGCGGTCGGTCGCGACCGCGTCAATGGCCTCGCGCATCATCCGCTCATTTGCCCCGTCGAGGCTGGAGGTGGACTCGTCGAGCAGCAGGATGGGCGGGGCCGCCACGAGCGCGCGGGCAATAGCCAACCGTTGCTTCTCACCGCCCGAGAGCATAATGCCGTTCTCGCCGACCTCGGCATCGAGCCCGGCCGGGTCCCGCTCCAGCACCTCGCTCAGGTTGACCGCGTGCAGCACGGCCGAGCACTCTGCGTCTGTTGCGTCGGGCGCGTTGAGGCGTAGATTGTCGCGTAGCGTTCCGGCCAGCACGGGGGCGTCCTGTTCCACGTAGCCGAGTTGGGCGCGCAACTCGGTGCGTTCCAGGGCGCGAATGTCTACGCCGTCCATCCGGATCACCCCGGAATCCGGGTCATAGAAACGTTCGATGAGGTTGAGTGTGGTGCTCTTGCCCGCGCCGGAGGGGCCCACCAATGCGATCCGGGTGCCGTGCTCCGCGGTAAATGAGACACCGTGCAGCACGGGGGTTTCCACGATCGACTCGGTTGAGCCCTCGCCGTCCACCCCCTCAACCGTGACGGTTGAGCGGTAGGTGAAGTGCACCTCCGCGAACTCCACGCTCGCGGCACCGGGTACGGCACTCGCGGCGAGGGTGGTGGCGGGCAGCACGGAGCGGTCGAATTGGTTCTCGGTGGGCAGCGCGATGATCTCTTGGATGCGTCCGAGTGCGCCGAGCGCTTGGTTCACGGCGCTGATTGCGCCGAAGGCTTGGCCCAGCGGCATGATCATCATGAACAGGAAGATGATAAACGCCACAAGGTTGGCGATGGTGATGTCCCCGCTCGCCACGCGCGCGCCGCCGATGCCGAGCACCACGAGAAACGAGACCTGCATGGCCACACCAGCCACGGGCACGACGAGCGCAGAGACCTTGGCCACCGTGATGCCCATCCGCCACGCGCCCTGGGCGTTCTCGGCCACGGCGGCGGCCTCCCGCTCGGTGGCGTTGGAGGCGCGTACCGTGCGGATCGAGCTGATTGCCCGCTCGACCGAGGCGGCCAGATCGCCCACCCGCTTCTGCGCCTCGGCGCTCGCCGCACGGATACGGCCGGCGAGTGAGACGACGGCCACGACCGAGACGGCGATCACGAGCACGGTGAGTCCCAGCAGCACGGGGTCGAGGAGGAACATCGCTATCAGCGCGCCCATAAATGTGAGTGAGCCGCCGATGGCCTCGACGAGCCCCTGGGTGAGCACGGCCCGCAGCAGGGTGGTATCGCTGCCCACGCGCGAGACGAGGTCGCCCGTGCGGCGGCGATCAAATTCGCTGATGGGTAGGTTCAGGATGCGCGCGATCAGCCGCCGACGCGACGAGAGCACCACCCCCTCACCCATGCGTTGCAAGAGATAGTGCTGGTAGCCGCTGATCACCCCCGATACCACGACGAGCCCGACGAGCAGCCAGACGAGCAGGCCGAGCGGTTTGCTCTCGCCCACGATTGTGATCACCTGACTGACGAGCAGGGGCTGGGCGAGTGTGGCGGCGGCACCGAGTACGCTCAGCACGATCACAAAAGCGAGGGTGCCCCGCTGCTCAAAGATGTAGGGAAGGAGTTGGCCAAATGTGGCGCGGGGGCCGGTGCCGCCGCGGCCGGGACGGCCTCCGCGTCGCGCGGGACGGCGGGTGGGTGTGTCGCTCATGGGTTCTTTCTGCTCAAAACTCTCACGGGGCGGGTGTGTCGGTCATGTGCGCCGCCCGTACCTCTTGTGCACGGCCTGTCGGGACACGCCGAGGGCCACGGCAATCTCATGCCACGACAACCCTAGGTTACGCGCCTTCCGCACCGTCAACTCTTCGTAGCGTTCGAGTTCGCGGTTCAGCTCTGCAATCGCGAAGAGCGCGGCGAGGGGATCCTCGGAGTCCGCGTTTCCCGTGAGGGTGTGAATGGTGGTGATGCTCATAGCAGTCTCCTGTCAACTCTGATTGACAGAGTAGATGAAAAAGAACCCCGCGTCAACCTGGGTTGACGCGGGGTTCGAGGGAATATCCACTGTATTAGTCGGTAATATTTCCCGCGTAGTCGTCGTCCTTGGTCTCGCGCGAGAAGAGCAGCGCGATGAGCGTGAGCACACCCATCGAGGACAGGTAGATGCCCACGAGCCACGGGTTACCGTTGCCCACCTTCCACAGCCACACGGCGATGAACGGGGCCACGGCGGCACCGAGAATGCTCGACATGTTGTAGGCGAAGGCCGAACCCGTGTAACGCACATTGGCCGGGAACAGCTCGGGCAGTAGCGCACCCATTGGTCCAAACGTCATCCCCATCAGGGTAAACCCGATCACGAGGAAGGCCATCGCGCCCACCATGCGGGGGGTCTCGTCGGCAGTGCCACCCAGGAAGAGCGAGAAGGTGCCACCAAACACGATAATCAGGATCGTGACCCAGATCAGCAGTGTGCGGCGGCCCAGGAAGTCGGCCATCGGGCCGGAAATGAGCGTGAAGATGCCGAAGAAGATCACGCCCACGATCATCATGATGATGAAATCGTTGCGGCCAAAGCCCAGGCCACCCACCCAGGCATCCGCGGTCGTGAAACCCTTCGCCCCGAGTGCCTCGGCCTGTGGTGCCGTCGGCGTCGTGCCGAAAGTGAGCGTAAACGTGGTCATCAGGTAGAACAGCGAATACGTGGCCACCATGATGAACGTGCCGATGATGAGGTTGCGCCAATTGGAGCGGAACACGCTCGCGAGGGGCAGCTTGCGCACCTGGCCAGACTCAACGACCCGGGTAAACGAGTCGCTCTCGACCAGGCTGAGTCGCACCCAGAGGCCGATAATAACGAGCACGGCCGAGATCAGGAACGGGATGCGCCAGCCCCAGGCCAGGAACGCCTCGGAGGCGAGGGCCGGGTTATCGGAGTGGGGGAGCATCCAGTTGATGATGAGGAAAACGCCGTTGGCGAGGATAAACCCGATGGGCGCGCCCACCTGGGGGAACGTGCCCCAGAGGGCCCGGCGCCCCTTTGGTGCGTTCTCGGTTGCGACCAGAACGGCACCGGACCACTCACCGCCGAGACCAAGTCCCTGGCCAAATCGCATCAAGACGAGCAGCCCGGGGGCGAGGTAGCCGATCTGATCAAACGTGGGGAGCAGGCCGATGATGAAGGTGGAAATCCCCATCGTCAACAGCGAGGCGACGAGGGTGACCTTGCGGCCGTGTTTATCGCCGAAGTGGCCAAAGAGCAGGGCCCCAACCGGGCGGGCAACGAAGGCCACCCCGAAGATGGCAAATGAACTGAGCAGGGCGATGGTGGGGTCGTCCTGTGCGGGGAAGAAGAGGGCGGGAAAAACAAGAACCGCGGCGGTCGCGTAGACGTAGAAATCGTAGAACTCGATTGAGGTGCCAATCAGGCTCGCGAGAATCACGCGTCCGCGGGTGTTCTTTTTCTGTCCGGTCTCTGCGGTGTGTCCCGAGTGTGTTTCGGGCGAAACAGTCTTGGCTGACATGGTGCTCCATTACGGAAGTGGTGGGAAAGAATGAGACGTCGCCCCAACGCGGTGCGGGCACGTCTGTGGACGTGCGCGGCTCAAAACAGTCGGGACCCCGGCGGCTCGTGGCCGACCAGCGTCAACAATACACCCGCTGAACCCGCGCGAAACGGCGGGTCACACCCGATATCCTCTCGCGGGGGCGCTCACCTTCGCCCGTTCCATCGACGTGTCTGAGATCCAGGTTGGCGATGCCATAACCGTGCAGCGCAACATCGGCACGGGCCTCATCACCCACCGGGTGACGGCCATCAACGAGGTGGATGGCGTGACCGAGATCACCATGAAGGGTGACGCCAACACCAGTGAGGACCCCACGCCATACCGGGTGAAGACCGCGGGTCTCGTGGCCGTGGCGTTCATCTTCGCGTTCTTCTGGGATCCGAACAAGTCGGCGCGAAAGCGCGATGAGGCTACCGATCAGGGAACGGACGGGGAGCCGCCCGCGACCGAAGCCGGTTAGGCCCGGCAGCCTCATGACCTGAAGCCGAGTTTTTTTTTCCCCAGGTAATTGCCATTCTGACGGCGCGCGCGGGCTGATACAGTTTGCTGGCATGACTCTCCGTGTGCCAGCCGCCGTGCTGTGGCTGCTCGCGCGACTCGTATCCGTGGGCAGCGTGATCGGTATTGCCTGCGGCGATCACTGGATGCTCATCCCCTTTATCTTGGTATCTGCCGGTGAGATTGCGGGCTCGGCCCGTCACGGTATCCGCCCGTTTGTATACCTTGCCGTGAGCGGTATGGTTTTTATGATCGCCGATGTGTGCACCGGATTTGATGCCCCCACCGCCAAGATGATGATGGTCGGCATGGTTCTTTCCCTGCTGATTGGGTCTCTCGGTAAGGCGCTGATCGCCCAAAAGCAGCGCGAAACCAAGATCCTGCGCGAGCATATCTACGCCACAGCCTCGGCGGAGCGGCGGCGAATCACCCGCGACCTTCACGATGTCCTCGCGGAATCGCTGGGTGCCATTATTCTGCAGGCCGACACCCTACAGGCGCTTCGCCAATCGGGAACCGTGGACGGCCCCGCCCTGGACGAACGCATCCGGGGAATTCGCCAGATTGCGCAGGAGGGCCTGATTGAGGTTCGTCGGGCCATCGACGGGGTTCGGGTGCAGGAAGATTCCCCCTTTGACCTGGTGCTGGGCGAGTTGGTGTCCCGTCTGGAGCGAACAACCGGACAAAAAATACACTTGTCTCTGAACAATGCTGCGGATCTCACCCATCGAGAACATAGCGCGGTTCTCCTCGCGGTGGCCCGGCAGGCGGTATCGAACGCCCTGGAGCACGCCCCCGGGAGCGCGGTCAGCGTGTCCGCGACGGTACAGGATGGGCGCGCCTCCCTGATCGTTGCCAACCCCGTTTCGTCCCGCGGCGGCGCGGAGCGCACCCGGGCGGCCGTGGCTCTCTCGTCGCTGAGCGCCTGCGGGGAGCGACGTCGCGGCCATGGGCTCCGCTTTATGCGAGAACGGCTCGACCTGGTGGGCGGAACCCTGAAAGCTGGGCTCAACGGGGAGGGCGACTGGGTTGTCCGGGCAACGGTGAGCAGTGAGTAGGCGGGTGGCGGAGTGCCAGGGCATCACCCTCCTCGTGGTGGACGATCAGGCAATGGTGCGGGAAGCCATCGCCACGATGCTGGGACTCTCTGACGATTTCACCGTCATTGGGCAGGCTTCCTCTGGAGAAGAAGCGGTTGAGCTGGCAGCCGTGCTGCTGCCAGACGTGGTGCTGATGGACGTCAGTATGCCGGGAATGGGGGGGATCGCTGCGGCGAGAACGATTCTGTCCACGCCGGATGCCCCGGCCATCCTGGCCCTCTCCACCTTCGCGGATGCGGAGGAGGTGACCGGTATGGTCAGCGCGGGAGCGGGTGGCTACATCACCAAGGATTCGGGCCTCGAGCAGCTGACCGCGGCCATCCGGGCGGTTGCCCTGAACGGTCGGGTCTTTGACGAGGCGGCGATCGAGTCGCTCATGGCTGACAGTCTGGGCCTCATCGCACCGGGCCGGGCGTGCCCAGACCTCCAGTCGGTTCCTGCGCTCGGTGCGCGGTACAATCTCACCAAACAAGAGGTCGAGGTGTGGACGCTGATTGCCCACGGCTACGACAACACCGAGATTTCCGAGCGCCTGTTCATCGCGCTATCGACCGTGAAAAGTCACATTAATCATCTTTTTTCTAAGCTACAGGTGGGCACGCGCCGGGAAGCCAGGGCGCTCTTCCCCGGCACCGATCCCGTGACCGCGGGAGAGCGGCTCCGCCAGCGCTAGGCGTGTCTGGCGTGAGGTTGTCGCGCGACAGAAAACTCCACCCGTGAGGTTGAGACGACGCGTGTGATTCCACCCCGGGAGGGGGCGACGGTTGCGGCGGGGAAGCGCAGAGTGGGTGCATCGCTGGTTCACCGGATCTACCGGATGACCAGGACCAGCCAGATGCGCTGGGCCCCACCGGCCCGGCACGAGGAAAGGATACTCTCGCAATGAAATCACACGTCGAAACCTCCACCGTTCAGGGTCGGTTGACCGTTGACCCCGGTGCGATGGCCCGGGTTATGGGCCGCGCTTACGCGGACCAGGAGTACCGCGACACGCTGCTCGGGTCGGGATGCGTCTCCCTACTCGCCGAGGCGGGGGCCGTTGAGCCGGGCACCCCGATCACCGTTTTTCAGGACGACAATGTGACCCCCTGGACCTTCGATGTCACCCGCTTTGACAGTGGTGTGCTGGTGCGGATTAACGTACCGGCCGTGGATAGCGACCTGACTCCGCTGGGCGAGGACTGGTCCTTCACCCTGTGCTGCTGCCCCTGCTGCTGCTGCTGCCCATAACCGATCCCGCTCTGGGGGTCGGCGACCGCTCGACAAAGCGTAACCGACCCCCCACTCGATGTCCGTGTCATCAGCTGAGGCTTTAACGAAGGTAAAAATTATGAAGAGAAAAACGGATGTACTCACGCGTAACCCGCACTACCAGTTCATCGACCTCTCGCCGGACCGGGGCGTTGCGATCGTGAAGAACGATGTGGAGGTTCAGCAGGTACACGGCGCTGCCGCCGAAATTCTGCGGTGGAGCGGGACGCTGGACGCCGTCGCAATTGCGGATCAGACCCTCTTCCCGCTCGCCGAAATTTACGGCACGCTGGCGGCCCTGGAATCGGGCCGTATCCTGGTGCCCGAGGGGTTACCCCCGCAGAGTGCCGGAGACACGGAGTTGGAGCGGGCACAGCTCCAGAGTGAGTTGACACACCTCTCGGAGTCACTGGCCAGGGGGGCCACCCCGGTGCGGGTTGTTGTCCTGGGTGACTACCTCGACACCGCAGCCCAGGGGGAGAGGCAGCCCGGCCACCCCGTTGTGTATGTGGGGTCGATCAACCAGAGGTTCTTCATGGGTCCCTGTGCCACGGCCGACACCCCCGATGCGCTGGCCAACCTCACCTTCTGGGTGAAATTTAACGACCGGGCTCACCAGATGGGTGGTACCCGGTTGCCCACGTCCTCCGGCAACGGGGTGGTGGCGCTGCCGGTTGCCGAGATCCGACGGCTGGTTGCCGACGAACTGGCCCGATACTATGCCGGGGAAGCCCCGCTGACCGGGTCCTCCCTCCTCGCGGCGGACGGGACCTGCGGTCGGCACTTCTTTCAGAATGCCCTGGGTGCTGCCCCGGATGACCGAGGTGCGGCCGACCTGCCGACACCAGCCAGCATCCGCATCGACCTGAGCGCGGCCCACACCGATGCGGTGGGTCGGACGGTGACACCCGAGGAGTTCTTGGCGGCCCACCGGCATCTCGTCTCCCCCCTGACCGGCCCCGTTGTCTCCCTGGAGCGGGCCGTCGAGAACTCCCCGGAGGACCCCGTGCAGATCTTTTTCTCGGGTCACAACTGGGCGGTGTCCGACACGAAACCGGAGGTCCTCAAGAGAAGCCTGCGCTCGACCTCGGGCGGCAAGGGGCTGACCGCTGCCCAGGCGGAGGCCGGGGCGGTGGGTGAGGCCCTCGAACGTCTGAGCGCCATCGCCTTCGGTACGGAACGGCGGGTACAGCGCCGGTTCACCGATCTGGAAAACGCCATTGCCCCCCAGCGCATTCAGCTTTTTTCGGAGCGGCAGTTTGACGAGCGGATCGAGCGAAACGCGGTAGCCAATATGTACAACTGGATTCCGGAGCGGTTCGACCCGGACGCCCTGATCGACTACACCCCGATCTGGTCGGCCACGGAGGACTCGGTGGCCTGGCTGCCCACGAGCGCCTGCTATTTCATGTTTCCCAGCGGAGCCCTCCCTGCGGCGGCGATTGACCCGGTCGGAAAGCGCTTCGCAAAGGCCGACTCAAACGGGGTTGCCGCCGGGGCCACGGCCGGCGATGCCGCGTTCCAGGGGATGCTGGAACTGATCGAGCGGGATGCCGTTGCCGTCTGGTGGTACAACCGTCTGCATCGGCCCGAAATTCGCATTGACGATCTCGGCGATGCCCAACTCACCCGGGCGCAGGGCTGGCTGAACGCGCACGGTCGTGATCTGTGGCTGCTCGACCTCACCCACGATCTCGGTGTGCCGGTTGTGGCAGCTGTCAGCGTCAGCCATCACCCGGTGAACGGTTCCGACCACATCATGTTGGGCTTCGGCGCCCACACCGATCCGGTTCTGGCCGCGCGGCGAGCGGTGTCGGAGGTCTTCCAGTTCTACTTTTCGACGCCGCTGGCGGTGCGGAGCGGAGAGGTGCACAACATCCCGAACCTGAACGATGCCATGGATTGGCTGGTCACCCAGCGGCTGGCGGATCACCCCCACCTGCAACCGGATGCCTCGGCACCCTCCGCC
Source organism: Klugiella xanthotipulae (assembly GCF_006716695.1). GTDB lineage: Bacteria > Actinomycetota > Actinomycetes > Actinomycetales > Microbacteriaceae > Klugiella > Klugiella xanthotipulae. Next base: position 509,168 of record NZ_VFPN01000002.1, on the reverse strand, counting down.
CCCCGCGATGGCGACCTGCGCCCGAACGCAGACAGCCTGATTCGCCTGCTGACGGCCGTGGGGCTGCGGCCCTACTTCCTCGACCTGACCCGGCCCGAACTGGGCATCAACGTTGTCCGGTCAATCGTTCCCGGTCTGCGCTCCTGGTGGCAGCGTTTCGCCCCGGGGCGGCTCTTTTCGGTGCCGGTCTCTCTGGGCTGGCAGCTGAGCGAGACGGATGAGGGGGAGGTGAACCCCCGTGCTATGTTCTTCTGATTCTTCTGATTTTTACGGAATTGAGCTGCTGGTGTTGACCGGAACGACCGAACACCCCGTCACCATTCAGCGGGTCCCCGCTCGGACCTCCGCGGTGGAGGGGCCTCCGGTCACGATCCCCGCCCAGGAGCTGGGGCGCCTCGAAATTCTGGCCGGTCAGGGCCGGGTTCGTAGCATCATCCGGTGTCACGGGCAGGAGGTGATGGCGCTCGCCGGGCCCCACGCTATTCCGACCCTGGATGCCTCCCCGCGTCGGGATGAGCGGACACCGGTGTGCCTCGACCCCGGCACGTATATCCACTGGGAATCCGGTATCGCGGTGATCGCCAACCTCGCCACCTCCACCAGGATCACCGTCCCCGGCGAGGTGGTGGCTCAGCTCCTGGGGCCGCACCTTCCGGCCTGGCAGGCACAGCTTTTGCTGCACGCGGGGGTGCTCCAGAAGGGCCCAACACCGGCAGGAGAACCCGGCCGGTGGTGGAGCTTTGAGGAACTGCTCAGCTACAACCGATCACGGCTCGGCACCCACCTGGGGGAGTACGGCGGCAGTTACACCAGGGCCACGGCCCACGGTTCCATTCCGGAGTGGACGGATGGCAGCGAGGGTGCGCCCGCGTGTGAGCCGGAACCCGTCGTGGCCGCCGGTCGCACGCTGGGGGAGTGCCTCACCAACCGGCATTCCCGGCGAGACCACTCCGCCCCACCCGCGTCGCTGAGCGAGGTGGCCGCCCTGCTGACGCGCAGCGCGCACGCGACGCCCTGCGACCCGGACCCCGGGCAGGGCACCGCTCTGTACTCGCTGCCCTACCCGGCGGGCGGGGCCCTTGATGAGCTCTCGCACTACATTGTGGTGAATCGCGGGGTTCACCGTGGGGCGGACCTCTCCCACTCTGTGTTTCGCTACGACCACCTCAGCGACGCGATCACGCCGGTGGCGGTCAACGCCGCCGCGTGCGACCGGCTCTGCGCCCTCTACGCGCGGATGGGGATGATCCCCCCGGATGAGCTGCAATACCTCATTCTGGTGGCGTGCGATTTCCCGCGGCTCAGCCACAAATACGAGTCCGTCGCCGCCGCCCTCATGTATAAGCACGTCGGGGCGTGGATGCAAACCGCGAGTCTGGTGGCCGAAGACCTGAACCTCGCGGTGTGCCCGCTGGGTGGCGGCCCGGCGGATATCCTGGACAGCCTGTTCACGGAGGCCACCACCACGACCTCCGGGCCGAAAGTGGTCGGTGAGTTTGTGGTGGCCTCCCGGCCCGCCGCCGAGAGCGCCGGATATGCTGCGGCGAAGAGCGACCGGAGAACACCATGACCCCGGTGATTCAGCTGGCCGCAGTGGGCAAACGATTCGGCACGATTTCTGCTCTCGATGGCGTCAGCCTGGAGGTGCGGGCGGGAGAACTGGTGGGACTGCTGGGGCCCAACGGGGCCGGAAAAACGACGCTCCTGCGGGTGCTGGAGGGGCTTCTCCCCGCCGACTCGGGAACGGTGCGTCTCTGTGGGGAGGACCCCCGACGGCCTCACGCCCGGCTCAGTCTGGGTGCCACTCCGCAGGAAACGGCCCTGCCGGATACCCTCCGGGTGCGTGAACTGCTCCGGTTTGTGAGCGACCACTACCCGCATAACCGACGGGAGGAGGTGATCGACAGCTTTGCTCTGGCCGGGCTGCTGAAGCGCCAGGTGGGCGCGCTGTCGGGCGGTCAGAAGCGACGCGTTGCGGTTGCTCTCGCGTTCATCGGAGCGCCCAGGGTCGTCCTGCTCGACGAGCCGACCACCGGGCTCGACGTTGAGGGGAGGCACGCGCTGTGGCAGGCTATCCGTTCTGCGCACACGGACCACACCGCCATCGTCATCACAAGTCACTACATCGAAGAGGTCGAGGTGCTCGCTCAGCGGGTGGTCATTATGGATCGGGGCCGTACCCTCATGGACCGGCCCACCCGCGAGATCGTGACCGGTCGGAATAGCCAGCACGTCCACTTCACCGTTGGTCGGGCGGAGGAGCCGCGGGTGCGTTCGCTCCTCCGAGCCCACGCCTGCACCACCACACGGGGGGAAGCAGCTACTCGCTTCGCGGTGAGCACCGATGATCCGGACTCGGTGGTCCGGCTGATCTCGGAAAGCGGTCTGGCCTTCCGCGAGATCAGTATCGAAAAGCCCAGCCTCGAATCGGCCTTCCTGGCGGCAATTCGGCAGAATCGCGCCCCCTCGGCGGAGGGGATGAGCTCATGAGCAGCGCCCGGTCGCAACTCACCATGATTCGGGCGCACCTCCGATTCTCGCTCATTGACACGCTGCGCTCGCCGATCTCCCTCGTGATGACCGTCCTCTTTCCCTCGATTATTCTCGCGGCGTTTAGCCTGGTGCAACCGGAGTTGCGGACACAGGCCGGTGCGGCCACCCAGGCCACGGCTCAGCTTGCCGTTTTCAGCGCGCTCACGGTGGGGCTCTGTGCCGTTGGCTTCGATACCGCCCGCTTGCGGGAATCGCCGTGGTTTCGGTACGTTCGGATCCTTCCGGTGCGCCCGGTGGTCACCGTTCTGGGGCTCCTGGTGGGAAATCTTGTGCTCGCGCTGACCTCTCAGGGTGTTCTCGTGCTCACCGCGCTGATCTTCACCCCCGCGCGGGTGACCCCGTCGCACCTGATTGCGGGGGCGGCAGCGGTTGTGATCTCGCTCATCCCGTTCATCCTGATGGGGATTACCATCGCGTATGCGGTGCCACAGAAGGCCGCGGCCGCCATCACAATGCCGACCCTGTTTATCTGCGCGGCGCTGGGTGGTTTGTGGTTTTCCCCGGCGACGCTTCCGGCCGCTGTGGCGCAGATCAGCCGGGTTATCCCCACGCGCGGCCCCCGAGACCTGGTGCTGGGGGCCGTCCTGGGGCAACCGATTGATCTGTGGGTGGCGGTCAATATCGTGGGCTGGGTGATCCTGCTCGTGCTATCGGCCACCTGGTTGATTCGTCGGGATACCGGGATGCGGTACCGGTGAAACCTCCCGGGTCGCCGTGTCCCCGGCCTCCTCGCCCGTGATCCCCGACGTTGACTCGATCACCCCGCCTAACTTCTTCTGCAACGCCTCGTAGAACATCGACAGCGGGAACTCGTCGTCCAGTACCAGGTCGGTGAGTTCCCGCGGTGCGCCGGTGAGGGGCAGCGCCTCCGGTCCCTGTGCCCAGATGGATGCCGGGTGCGGTGTCACGGTTGTGGAGACGAGCGCGTAGGCGGCGAGCCAATGCGCAACCTTGGGGCGGTCGATGGAGTGCCAGTAGAGCGAGTTGATCGCGTCGCCGAGAGCCATCACCACCCCGGGCACTTCGGCCCAGTCCAGGGTGAGCCGGGTGTCCGTCCAGTGCAAAACGTGGTGCTGGTGCAGCCAGGCGAAGAGCAGCTGCCCGCCCAACCCGTCATAGTTGCGTGAGCGGCTGCCGGTGAGTGCAAAGCGGAAGATCCGGTCGAAAATGATCGCGTACTGCACCTGCCTGGCGCGGTCCAGGGTCTGCGCCTCGGTTGCGGTGAGCGACTCGGGGCTGCGCGCCGCCAGCCGCCGCTCCAGCCCCACGCACTCCCGGTATGCGGTGAGGTCGCAGCGCAGTTCCTCCAGGGTGTAGAGGAAGAACGGCATCCGCTGCTTAATCATGAACGGGTCAAAGGGCAGGTCGCCGCGCATGTGGGTGCGGTCGTGGATGAGGTCCCACAGGACGAATGTCTCTTCGGCGACCGCCTGATCGGCGAGAAGGTGTTGCGCCTCCCCGGGCAGGTCGAGCCGGGTGATTGTGGCCGCCTCGCGCACGACCCGCCGGAAACGTGCCGCCTCGCGGTCGGCATAGATCGCGCCCCAGGTGAAGGGCGGGGTCTCACGCATCGCGACCGTCTCCGGGAAGAGCACGGCCGAGTTGGTGTCGTACCCGGACGTGAAATCGAGAAACCGGATGGGCACAAAGAGCGCGTTGCTGTAGTCGCCCGCCTCCAGCTCGGCCACGTAATCCGGCCAGATAACCTCAATCAGTACCGCCTCGACCAGCCGCGAGCGGCTGCCGTTTTGCGTGTACATGGGGAAAACGACCAGGTGCCGGATGCCATCCACCCGTTTCGTCTGCGGCTGGAAGGCCACGAGCGAGTCGTAGAAGTCGGGCACGCCCACACCCGCCGCGCCCCAGCGCCGGAAATCGGCGGCGAGGGCGGTCAGGTAGGTGGCATCGTGCGGGAACACCGGGATGAGCGATATCACCCGCGAGGCAATGGTCTCGATGAGCGCCCGGGCGCGGGTGCGGCTCTGCGGGTCGGCGAGCGAGCCGTCCGGTAATTGGAGCGCCTGGAGCTCCGAGACGGAGGCCTTCAGGAGCAGCCAGCGCGAGTCGGTACGGACATCCTCGACGACCTCGGGTTCTCCAACAATGGCCGGTATCGCGTGCGGGTCGGTGCGCGGGGTGGACATGGTGAACCTCCGATCTACGGTGATGCGTGAGGTCAGGGTACCGCGTCGGCGGTCCCGGGAACAGGTCTTGGGCTGGATCCGGTCGAGGCGCTCCACCCCCGGGTCACGAGCCGTGTCGTTACCCGCTTGCGGCCGCGCTGTCCGCCGCGCCGGTCACCGCTTTTCGCAGGTGCACCATCTGGTACTCCCCGGCGTCTACCCGCTGCCACTCCCGGTAGCCGAGCCGGGTGTACAGGCGGATGTTGGCCACGCTTCGGTCGCCCGTGTACAGCCGGATTTCGGTCGTGCCCTCCGGCAGCTGCTCCTCGACGGCGCGCATCAGGGTGGTGCCGAGTCCGGCTCCCTGCCGGTCGGGGGCAACCACCAACCGGCCGAGGGTGGCCACGGCCCCCGCACACTCAACGCGCACCGAGCCAATCAGTCGGCCCTGCTCCCGAATACCCAGTGCGAGCACATCCGCGCGGGCAATCTCCGCCCGTAACTCGTCAAGAGACTGGGTCAGCGGTGGCAGGCTGAGGTCGTTGTGGGCCTGTGCTTCGGTGATGAATCCCGCGCGTTGCAGGGTGAGGAGTTCGCCGACGTCGGTGAGCCCCAGGCGCAGTATCACCCGGGAGGAGAGTTCGGTGTGGACCATTGACGGGCTACCGTCCGCGCAGTTCGCGCAGGAGGCGGGCGGCGCTCACCGCGGCCAGCGCGGCCTCCTCGCCCTTGTCCTCCGTGGAACCGGGGAGTCCGGCGCGGTCGAGGCCCTGCTGTTCGTCGTCGAGGGTGAGCACACCGAAGCCCACGGGCTTACCCGCGTCGAGGGCGGCCCGGGTGAGGCCGCTCGTTGCGGCATCCGACACAAACTCGAAGTGGGGTGTGCCCCCGCGAATGATGACGCCCAGGGCCACGGCCGCATCGAAGCCGTTTTCCAGCGCGGTGCGCGCAACCAGGGGGAGCTCGAAGCTTCCCGGCACGCGGATCAGTTCGTAGTCGGAGCCAATCGCGGTGAGCGTCCGCTCGGCACCCGCGATGAGTCCGTTCGTGATCTCCTCGTGCCAGCTGCCGGCCACGATGGCCACCCGGATGCCGCTGCCGTCCACCTCTAGGGTGGGGATACCTTCGACGCTCATACCTGTGCTCCCGTCTGCGGGGCCTGATCGCCCGCCGTATTGTGTGTGGGTGGTGCCGGGGCATCCGCGATGGCCCGGTCGGCTCCGATTAGTGAACCCGCGGGCAGCTGGTGGCCCATCCGGTCCCGCTTCACCTGAAGATAGCCGTCATTGTCGGCCCCTGTCCCCACCACGAGGGGGACCAGCTCTGTGATCGTCACGCCGTGAGCCTCCAGTTGCTGCGCCTTATCCGGGTTGTTGCTGAGTAGGCGGATGGAGGAGATGCCCAGGTCACGAAGGATATCCGCGGCCGCACCGTAGTCGCGTGAGTCGATCGGTAGGCCGAGGGCCAGGTTGGCGTCGAGGGTATCCAGGCCCGCCTCCTGGAGTTGGTAGGCGCGCAGCTTGTTGGCAAGGCCGATGCCGCGCCCCTCCTGCCCGCGCATGTAGATGACCGCGCCGCCGTGTTCCGCGATGTAGTCGAGCGCCGCATCAAGCTGCGGTCCGCACTCACATTTGAGCGAGCCGAAGGCCTCGCCCGTGAGACACTCCGAGTGGATGCGCACGGTTGTGCCGTTGCCGATGTTATCGCCGGAGAGCACGGCCAGGTGGTCGATGCCGGTTGAGCGGTCACGGTAGGCGCGCATCCACATCGTGCCGTGCGAGGTCGGCACGGTGGTCTCGGCTTTGAGGCTTACCCGGCGGTGGGTGGCCCGCTCGGCCGGGGCCTCCGTTTCGCCGTCGCGCTCGCGCAGGTGGGCGATCAGCTGCTCGATCGTGATCACGGGGATGTTGTCGCGCTCGCCGAGGAGGAGGAGGTGGGGCAGGCGCATCATCTCGCCGTTGTCCTCCACGATCTCACAGATCGCGGCCACGGGGGTGAGGCCCGCGAGCTGCATGAGCTCCACAGAGGCCTCGGTGTGGCCGTCACGCTCGCGCACGCCGCCGTCTACGGCGCGCAACGGAACGACGTGACCGGGTCGGTTGACGCTCGTGGGCACCGACTCGGGGTCGGCGAGCACGCGCAGAGTGTGGGCGCGGTCGGTCGCGCTGATTCCCGTGCTGATGCGGTTGGCCGCGTCAACCGTGACGGTGTAGGCGGTGCCGCGGTCGTCCTCGTTGTGGGCGACCATGACGGGAAGGTCGAGGCGGTCGGCGATCTCGTTGGTCATGGGCGCGCAGATGAAACCCGAGGAGTGGCGCACCGTCCAGGCGATCCATTCCGGGGTAGCGAGCTCCGCGGAGAGGACCACATCGCCCTCATTCTCCCGGTCCTCGTTGTCGGCGACGATCACGGGGCGACCCGCGCGCAGAGCCTCAATGGCGTCGGTAATAGTGGAGAGTGCCATTAGCGTGATCCTTCCGGGGTGGGTAGTGGTAGTGCAGTTGGTTCTGGTTCTGGTTCTGTCGCGGGCGAGGTCGTGAGGGTGGCGAAGGCCGCGGCTCGTAGGATGTGGCGGGCCAGGATGTCTGTCTCAATGTTTACGCTGTCGCCCACCGTCCGGGTGCCGAGCGTGGTTGCGGTGAGCGTTTCGGGGATGAGCGACACCTCACACCACTGCTCCGGCTCACTCGCGGGGGAGACCCTGCTGACGGTGAGTGAGACCCCGTCAACCGTGAGTGACCCTTTATCAACCACAAGCGGTGCCTGTTCGCGGGGAAGGCTGAAGCGCAGCACACGCCACGCATCGGCCGGGGTCACGGTGAGTACGGTGGCCGTGCCGTCCACATGGCCCTGGACGATGTGGCCACCGAGGCGGTCGCCGAGTGCGGCTGCCCGCTCCAAATTGACCGGCCGTCCGGGTGCGACCTCTCGCAGCGTGCTCATGGTGAGGGTCTGAGCCATCACATCCGCGGTGAACTGGGTATCGTTGTGGTCCACGACTGTGAGGCACACGCCGCTCACAGCAATCGAGTCGCCGTGCCGCACACCGTCGAGGACAGTCCGGGCGCTCACCGTGAGGCGCAGCGAGTCGCCCACGCTTTCGACGGCCGTGATGTGGCCCACTTCTTCGATGAGTCCGGTAAACACTAGTTGTCCTCCGTATTCGGGATAGGGGCGGTGGGCTGGGCGACGATCAGGATGTCTTCGCCGAGGGTGTGGGTATGCACGGGGGTAAATCGCCGCGCGCCGCCGATTGTGGTGACCCCGATGCTGTCGAGGGCCATCCGGGGGCCGCCTAGGAGCACGGGGGCGAGGTAGACGAGCACCTCGTCCACGAGTCCGTGGCGCACGAGCGCGCTGGCCACGCGGGGGCCCCCTTCCACAAACACACTGCGGATACCGCGGCTGCCCAGTGCGGTCAGGGTTGCGGCCAGATCGTGGCCGGGATAGAAAAGCGGGGGGGTCGGATGCGCGTACAGCGCGGCCTCTTCCGGGATAACGGTGTCACCAACCACCACGGGAATCGGTTGCCGTTCGAGCAGCGTGCCATCGGCCGCGCGGGCGGTCAGTGAGGGGTTGTCGGCGAGGGCCGTGCCCGTGCCCACGAGGATGGCGTCGGCCCGGGACCGGCGCAGGTGCACGTCGGCCCGGGCCTGGGGTCCTGTGATCCACTGGCTGGTGCCGTCGGCTGCGGCGGTGCGTCCGTCGAGGCTTGACGCCCATTTGAGGGTGACCCGGGGTCGGCCGAGCGCGCGGTACGTCAGCCACGGGGCGAGGAAGCGTTCGACCTCGGCGCGCAGAAGACCCCCTTCTGTGGGAATTCCGGCGGCGCGCAGTCGATCCGCCCCGCCTCCCGCAACGGGGTCGCTGTCGGATACCGCGAAGTACACGGCTCCGATACCGGCCTCGATCAGTGCGATGGCGCAGGGCCCGGTGCGACCGGTGTGGTTGCAGGGTTCGAGGGTGACGACGGCCGTGAGCTGTCGCGCGGCCTCCGGGGTGCGCAGCGGAACGGGTAGCCCGGCGAGGGCCACGACCTCGGCGTGTGGACTGCCCGAGCCGCCGTGCCAGCCCTCGGCTACGACGGTGCCGTCGGCGGCGAGGATGACGCAGCCCACCTGGGGGTTCACATCCCGGTCCGGCCCGAGGGCGGCCAGCTGCAGCGCGCGGCGCATTGCCGCAGTGAGAGCGTCTGGTGTGGGCACCATACCCGGTTCCTTCCCTAGGTTCCGGGGTTCAGTGCACAATACGCGTGGCGACAACGCATACCCATGCTTCCTCTCATCCGGACTCGCACCCACTGGTGTGGGTGCATCACCGTCGGTCTCGGATTCTCACCGAATCAACCGCGGCTATTCTCTGCGAGACACCGCATTTCTGCCATGAATCGCGGGGAACAACCGCGGGTCGCGGACTATCACCGCCGGTTCGGATTCTCACCGACCCCGGAGCATTTCTGGTTACAGTCTAGGTCAACTCCGGTGATGCGCTGGCTATTCCCGGTGGTGTGACGAAATGTGCCGATCTCTGATCACCGAGGGCGTTCGCGGGGCGGCTGTGGTGAAGTTTTTCGACGATAACAAACATGGGAGTTAATACATTTTGTGCGCAATAATGAGGTGGAAAGGTATTTATCGATCAAGAAACCCTGAATTTTCCCGGTGATCGTCGCGTTTTTCGGCTCATCCTACCCCCTATGGTAGGCGTGCATCAACAAGTTTGGTGCGGTGAATGCATCATGTGTCCCGCTGCTGTTCCCACAGGGCGCTCGGGCCTCTCTCCTCCAAAAAGTTGAACGCCGTTCGACGGCAGATTGAGACAGGTGTGATATGAGCATATTTTTGGACGTCCCGTTCTCCGCAACAAGCGTGCTGGTCTCCCCGTCATCAGCCCTCACCACTGATGTGTGGTTGTACGCTGGCGTGGGGGTCGCGGTCGTAGGAATTGCCGCGGCGATCCTGCGCTTTACCCGCCGCAGCCCGCGTCGTGGGCGGGGGCTTTAGCCGTGGGAGAGATTCACCCTTCCGCATTTTCCGACCCACTGCCCCGAGCCCACCGAACTCGGCACCGTGATTTTACGGTTGCCCTGGTTGTCGGAGTGTGTATTCTCGCGTTTCTGATCAGCCGAATCATCAATTTTGTGGCGGTTGAGAATGCCTCGGGCATCTACCTGCTGTTGCTGGTCTATATTATTTTCCAGCTGGTTCTTGCGGCGCTGGAGCGGCCCATCGTGGCCACACCCAGCCAGCAGATTGATCTGGACCAATTGAGCGTCGTTGCCCTGGTGCCCGCCTACAATGAAGACCCAGCTATGCTGGTGCGCTGCCTGCGCGGGTTCTTGGAGCAGACAAGACGTCCCGATGCCGTTGTGGTGATTGACGACGGCTCGACTTCTTCAGATTATCGGGAGGTCCGCGATTGGTTTGCTCGGGCCTGTGCAGAGGTCGGCGTCCGGGGGAGCTGGGAACGCCAGCCCAACCGGGGGAAACGCGCCGCCCAGATTGCCGGGGTAGAGGTTGAACCCGGCGCGGACATCTACATCACTGTGGATAGTGACAGCATCCTAGATCGGCACGCTGTGGAGCAAGCGCTCTACCCATTTGCCGACCCGGAGGTGCAGTCCGTGGCCGGTGTCATTCTCACGACCAACGTCAGCACAAACCTCCTGACCCGGATGATGGACGTGTACTGCCTGGGCATTCAACTTTTTGAGCGCTCCGCTTTTTCCCGACTCGGCTCCGTCATGGTCAACTCGGGTGGGTGCGCCTTCTATCGGGGCGATGTGATCCGTGAGAATATCTCCACCTACCTCGGCGAAACGCTGTTTCGCCGACCGGTACACTTCTCCGATGACAGCATGCTCACCCTGTTTGCGCTGCTCCGTGGGCGGGCGGTTCAGCAACCCACCGCCTTCGCTTTTACCCTGATGCCCGACCGCTTCAGCCATCACCGGCGTCAGCAGGTTCGGTGGATGCGCGGCTCATTCATCCGCTCGGGGTGGCGGATGCGCTACCTCCCGCTGGATAGGTGGGCCTACTGGTTGCACGCGATGAAGTGGGGTATGTACGCTGCGATGACGGCCGCCTTTTTGCGCTCATCATTGGCGGAGTGTTCTTGCACCCCATCGTTGCGGTGGTGGGAGCTTCGGCCGCCATCACGATCTACTGTATTACTGCCGCCCGCTACCTGACCGTGGTGCGAAGCGATCAGAGTAGGGCGCAGCGGATTCTGACGTTTGCCACGGTACCGCTGGCCGCGATCTGGTCGCTCACGTTTATGCGTGTGCTGCGGTGGTACGCGATGATCACGGTCGGTCGCTTGGGGTGGGGTACCCGTGAGAAGGTGGAGATCACCGCCGCGTCAGTGACGGCCGGGCCGGAACCCTCAGACGAGTTCGTCGAACTGTTTAACACGATACGGCGCCCCTAGAGGTGTGTGGGGGCCGAGCCAGCCTGGTCGCGGTCAGGCCCCCGATCTAGGAGTTGCCGGGCGCTCTCCTCGTCGATCACGAGATCGGTCACCACGCCCCCGGCGAGGAGTCCGGCTAGGCTGCGCACTTTAGTGGAGCCCGAGCACACGCAGATGCGGCGTGGGATGCCGCGCAAGACATCCAGCCCCGGCCCCGAGGCCCGGGCGTTGAGCGGGATATCCGCCCACGTCCCGTCGGCCCGGAAGAACACCGTTGCTACGTCGCCCACCACGTTCTGTTGACCGAGTGAGCCGAAGTCTTCACGGTCGAGGTATCCGCCGCTATACACATGACTGGGCACCTCGGCCAGTGGCGAGCCCACGCTGAAGAGCGCAATATCGAGTGTTTTCTGCGCCGCCACGATGCGGCTAATGCTCCGCTCCTGCCACAGTGCCTGCTTGGTCGCGGGGTTGTCGAAGAATGCTGGCACGGGAAACTGCATGACGTGTGCGGTGTAGGCTTCGCCGAACCGGCTGAGAATTTCGCTCGCGTATCGGCTGCCCGAGGTGCGCGAGTTGGCCGCTCCGTTGAGCTGCACGATGCGCGAGTTGCGGGTGGGACGGGGGGAGAGGTTGCGGGCGACCGCACTGATGGTGGCCCCCCAGGCCACACCGAGCGACATATCGGAGTCCATCTGCTGACCGAGTAGCCGGGCCGCGGCGAGGGCCACCCGCGCCAGGCGATCAGTCTCATTGATGGACTCCGGGGTGGAGACCACCCGGGCGCTGATGCCGAAGCGGGAGTGCAACTCGGCCTCGATCAGCGAGGGCTCCACGAAGGGGGAGTGCACCGTGATATCTACCAGACCGGTCGTGCGCGCGTAGGACAGGAGGCGAGAGATGGTGGATCGCGAGACGCGCAACTCACGCGCGATGGCCTCCATGGTCCAGTCTTTGAGGTAGTAGAGGCTGGCCACCGTGATCGCGGTGCGCACCTTTTCTGTGTTCTCGGTGCGAGACTCGCCCACAATACCCCACTTTCTGCACGTTTGTGCATTCGTTATGAGCCTAGCGTGCACCTGGTCATACTGAAACAAGTTTGCACGGGAGTATCTGGAACGCCTCCCGACGGTCACAAAGGAGCACCACCATGTCAGCTGCCCCAGAATCCGCGTCGGGCCCTCCCGCCCTCCGCGAGCCTGTTGCCCTCATCGCTCGGCGGCCCCGTGCACAGGTGCTGATTATCGGTGGTGGCATCAACGGTATTGCCACGTTCCGCGACCTGGCTCTCCAGGGGGTTGACGTTGTCCTGGTGGAGCGTGGCGACTGGTGCTCGGGCGCGTCCTCGGCGTCAAGCCACATGATTCACGGCGGCATCCGATACCTCGAAAACGGTGAGTTCCGTCTCGTGCGCGAGTCGGTCCAGGAGCGCAACGGGCTCATCAAGATTGCCCCGCACTATGTGAAGCCGCTGCCCACGACCGTACCGATCTTTAGTACCTTCTCGGGCATCCTGAGCGCACCGCTGCGCTTCCTCACGCACAAGCAGGGCAAGCCGAAGGAGCGGGGCGCGTTCCTCATCAAGCTGGGGCTCATGATGTACGACTCTTTCTCGCGCGACGGCGGATCGGTGCCCCGTCACCGCTTCACGGGGCGCACGAAGTCGCTCGCCGAGTTACCGCAGCTCAACGGTGGCCTCAAATACACCGCCACTTATTTTGATGCGTCGATGCACGACCCGGAGCGCCTCGCCCTCGATGTGCTCCTCGACGGCCTCGCGGCGGGTCCGCACGCCCGCGCCGCCAACTACCTGGAAGCCGTGGGGATGACCGACGCAGGGGTGACCGTTCGCGATACCCAGACGGGGGCCGAGTACACGATTGCTGCGGATGTTGTGGTCAACACGAGCGGCCCCTGGACCGACCTCACCAATCGTGCCCTGGGCACCCCCACTCACTTCATGGGTGGTACCAAGGGTTCGCACATTGTGCTCGATAACCCCGAGCTGCTCGCGGCCACGGGCGGTCACGAGATCTTCTTCGAGCACAACGACGGTCGTATCGTGCTGATTTACCCGCTCAAGGGCCGCGTGATGGTGGGCACCACCGACATCAACGCCGACCCGAGCACACCGAGCGTGTGCACCGAGGAAGAGATCGACTACTTCTTCGATCTGGTTGCTCACGTTTTTCCAGCGATTGAGGTGAACCGTGAGCAGATCGTGTACCGATTCTCGGGTATCCGCCCGCTGCCCACGCACGACGATACCCAGCCCGGCTTCGTCTCCCGCGATTACCGCATCGAGAAACGTCACGAACATGCCGGGTCTCCCACAGTGTTGAGCCTGGTGGGCGGTAAGTGGACCACGTTCCGCGCCCTCGCCGAGCACCTCAGCACCGAGGTGCTGGACGCCCTGGGCCGGAAGCGCACCGTGAGCACGGTGGGGCTGCCCATCGGTGGTGGCCGCGACTTCCCCCGTACCGACAGTGAGCGTGCCGCCTGGGTGGCGACCCACCGTAACGGTCTGCCCGCCGAGCGGGTGGATACGCTGCTGACCCGCTACGGCACCCGGGCGGTCAACGTGATCGAAGCCTTGGCGGAGCATGGTGATACACCCCTGCTACATACATCCGGCTATAGTTATCAGGAGATCACTTACCTGATTGAGACCGAGCACGTGGTGAGCGTGCTCGACCTAACTCAACGCCGCACGAGCCTGTCTTTCACGGGGCAGGTCACCACTCCGGTGATTGTGGAGCTTGCGGATGTGGCCGCCTCGGTGCTCGGCTGGACAGCAGCGGAACGAGTCGCCGATATCCAGAAGACCCTCTCCGTGCTCGCGGACGAACACGGGTTGCAGCTCGACGCCGTCGCGCACAACTAACCCCAAAAAATCCCCAACACCCCCGCCACGTTGGCGGGGGTGTATAACCCCTGTGTGAAAGGTCAATGCTGACATGAATTTAGGAACAATTTTCCTCTCTGAGACGGTGGGAACCGCGCTCCTGTTGCTGCTGGGTGGGGGTGTTGTCGCCAACGTTCTCCTCGCCAAGTCGAAGGGTAAGGACGGCGGTTGGCTGCTCATCAACTTCGGTTGGGGTCTCGCTGTGTACATTGGTGTTCTCGCTTCGTACGCCTCGGGCGCGCACCTCAACCCCGCCGTCACGCTGGGCGTGATTACGAGTGGGGCTACGGAGTTTGTCCCCGGTATTGCGGTTACGCCCGTCTCCACCCTCACCTACATCGCCGCCCAGATGGTGGGTGCCATGCTGGGTGCCGCACTCGTCTACCTCAGCTACAAGAAACACTTTGACGAGACCGAGAGCCAGGCCGACAAGCTGGGCGTGTTTTCGACGGGCCCCGGTATCCGCTCCTCCGGGTGGAACCTGGTCACCGAGGTCATCGGCACCTTCGTGTTGGTCCTCATGGTGATGGCGTTTGGCCGCAACGGTGACGCCACGGGTCTCGCCTCGCTCGGTGCGTTGCCCGTTGCCCTCGTGGTGCTCGCCATTGGTGCTTCTCTCGGTGGCCCGACCGGGTACGCGATCAACCCCGCCCGTGACCTTGGCCCGCGTATTGTGCACGCTCTCCTGCCGATTCGCGGCAAGGGTGGCAGTGACTGGTCGTACGCGTGGGTGCCCGTGGTGGGTCCGCTGCTCGGCGGCGCGCTCGCCGGCTGGGCCTCCGCCTTCCTGCTCCCCATTCTTTAACCGCACCTCCGTGATAATAAGGAGTTAATTTATGTCCGAATACGTTATTGCCATTGACCAGGGGACCACGAGTACCCGGTCGATCATCTTCGACCGCCAGGGGTCCATTGTGGCTACCGGGCAGCTGGAGCACGAACAGATTTTTCCGCAGGCTGGGTGGGTTGAGCACGACCCGGCCGAGATCTGGAACAACACCCGCGAGGTGATTGGCCAGGCGCTGTCGAAGGCGGGGCTCACCCGCCACCAGATCGTGTCTATTGGGATCACCAACCAGCGCGAGACCACCGTGGTGTGGGATAAGACCACCGGTCAGGCCGTGTACAACGCTATCGTGTGGCAGGACACCCGCACCCAGCCGATTGTGGACCGCCTGGCGGCCAACGGCGGGGTGGAGCGTTTCAAGAAGACGGTGGGCCTGCCCCTGGCCACCTACTTCGCTGGCACCAAGATCGCCTGGATTCTGGAAAATGTGCCGGGCGCGCGCGCGAAGGCGGAGGCGGGCGATCTGCTCTTTGGCACGACCGACTCGTGGGTGCTGTGGAACCTGACCGGGGGAACGGATGGGGGCGTGCACGTCACCGACGTGACCAACGCCTCCCGCACCCTGTTTATGAACCTGGAGACCCTGGCCTGGGACGAGGACATTGTGGCCGAGTTCGGCGTGCCGATGTCGATGCTGCCCGCGATTAAGAGCTCCTCCGAGGTGTACGGGCATGCCCACGACACGTCGCTGCTGCGCGAGGTTCCCATTGCGGGCATCCTGGGCGACCAGCAGGCCGCCACCTTTGGCCAGGCCGCTTTTGATGCCGGTGAGGCGAAGAACACCTACGGTACGGGTAACTTCCTGATCTTCAACACGGGTGAGGAGATTGTGCACTCCGAGAACGGTCTGCTCACCACGCTGGGCTATCAGCTGGGGGATGCCAAGCCCCACTATGCACTGGAGGGCTCAATCGCGGTCACGGGTTCGCTCGTGCAGTGGCTGCGCGACAACATTGGCCTGATTAGTTCGGCCCCCGAGATTGAGCAGCTCGCCAACACGGTCGAGGATAACGGCGGTGCGTACTTTGTGCCCGCGTTCTCGGGCCTGTTTGCCCCCTATTGGCGGCCGGATGCGCGGGGTGCCCTCGTGGGTCTCACCCGTTTCGTGAACAAGGGCCACATTGCCCGCGCCGCGCTGGAATCCACCGCGTACCAGACCACCGAGGTGCTCGACGCGGTGAATGCCGACTCCGGTGTCCCCCTTGCTGAGCTGAAGGTCGATGGGGGGATGACGGCCAACGACACCCTGATGCAGTTCCAGGCCGACATGCTGGGTGTGCCCGTCGTGCGTCCGGTGGTTGCCGAGACCACCGCGCTCGGTGCGGCCTACGCCGCGGGCCTTGCCGTGGGTTTCTGGAAGAACCTGGGTGAGCTGCGCAACAACTGGCAGGAGGATCGCCGCTGGGAGCCCAACCTGGAGTCTGCCACGCGTGACCGGCTCTACCGCAACTGGAAGAAGGCCGTTCAGAAGACCCTGGACTGGGTTGATGAGGATGTTGTGTAGCAGGCACTAGCCGATGCCATTGAGGCGCTGGTCCCCGCGGGGACCAGCGCCTCAATGCTGTCCGATGACCTGTTGGCGCGGCCTGTCGAGCGCACCCTTCTCCCGGGCTAACGCTGTCCGGGCTGTCCCGGATACTGTTGTCCCGGATAGTTCTGATCGCCCGCTGGCGACCCCGGCTGTGGCTGCGGGGGGTACGGTTGTCCCTGTTCTGGGTAGGGCTGCATTGGATTGCTGGCGGGTGTCAGCCCAGCATTCTGGGGCGACTGGCCGTACTGTTGCGGTTGTCCGTATGGTGGAGTCTGGCCGTACTGCGGCTGTGGTTGCCCGTACTGCGGGGTCTCACCGTACTGCGGCTGTGCCTGCCCATACGGTGGGGTGGTCTGCCCATACTGCTCTTGCGGGGCCTGGCCGTACTGTTGCTGTTGCCCGTACTGCGACCCCGGCTGCCCGTACCCGCCGCCCTGGTAGGCCGGAGCGGACGTTTTTGACCCGCCTCGGCCACGTACAGCGAAGAAGATGATCGAGCCGACGAGCAGAAGCAACCCACCCACAAAAGCCGACACGGAGAGCACCACGGCAATGGTCATCTTGTTCGCGGTGTTCTGGGTGTTCACGAAGGCGACCTCGGGGTTGTTCGGGTCGTAGACAATCGGTGCGGTAGCGCCCTCGTGGACCTTGCTCCGGGAAGACTGGCAGTCGCGGTCATCAGTCAGGCTCAGTCGTTCGCCGTCCACTGTCGTGTAGGAGTAGATCGGGCAATACTTTGTGGTGGTGCGCCCCCGTCGGCCGTGCGAGATATCGGTCTCCGTGGAGGTCACCGTTCCAGTGACCGACTCGCTTTTCCCGTCGAGCGACTGGTACGTCACCGCATCCGTGATGGACATATATCCGGCAAACACGCCGACCAGGAGCAGAACGACCGATAGAAAGAGGAAGGTGATCAACGTTTTTACGGGAGACTTTTTTACGCGAAACTTTTTCATGGGGGGCTTTCTTGTGGGGAGGCGCAACGGGCCCTATCCCGCGCACAAAAACTCCGGCATCCCACCCGGAGTGAGCGTGGATGCCGGAGTCGAGTTTACCGACCGACGGTGCAGGAGACCAAACCGGTCGTAGACCGTATTCAGCGTCTTCTCGGCCTGGATCGAAGACCGCTACAATCGCCGCAGGCACTCCGTGATCGGGAACCTCACACCTGCGGGGTTCGAGATGCGATACTCGTCACACGCCGCTGAAAGTCAACTCGCGGCTTAACCCGTGTGATGTCACTGCGGCTGCCCATACTCCACGGGCGGGTAGACCGGGTCGGCGAGTGCCGCGTTGCGCCGCGCCCGCCTGCGGGAAACGACCGAGATCGTAAGAGCCACTATCCCCAGGATCACCGCGACGACCCCCACCACACTGTTGACGGTCAAGGCCGAGGCGGTGTGCTGGGTGTCCACAAACGCCACGTCGGGGTCGTTCGGATCGTAGGAGATGGGTGCCGTCTCGCCGGAGTGCACGCTGCTCATATTCGAGTTGCAGTCGTGGTAGTCGATCAGCTGCAGCGTCGTTCCGCCCGTGGGCGTGTAGGAATACACCGGGCAGTAGGAGTTGTTATTGCTCCCGCGCCGCGCGTGGGTGGTCTTGGTGTGTGAACTGGTCACGGTTCCGGTCACCGTCTCGCTGCGCTGGGCCATTGCCTGGTGCTGGATGTTCTCCGTAATCGCGGGCACGCTCATGATCAGGCCAAAAAAGATCAGCACGATGCCGAGGAGAGAAAAATTCAGGTACTTTCGCACGGGGGGACTTTCTGTTGGGGGATGCGCAGGCATTCCCCTACACACAGACTCCGGCACCCATACCCCCGAGGGAGGACAGCGATGCCGGAGTCGAGCCTAGTGGATGCCGGAACTGGAGTGCACACTCATCGAGGTGACGCTGGGCGGCCTAGCGCCGACGCAGCAGCCCAAACCGGTCGTACACCGTGGCAAGCGTTTTCTCGGCGACCTCGGATGCGCGGTCGGCCGCTTTCGCCAGGATGCGGTCCAGCTCGGCCGGGTCGGTCAGGAGCTCGTTGGTGCGCTCCCGGATCGGTGTGAACGTGTTGGTGACCTGCTCGGCGATGGTCTTTTTGAGGTCTCCGTATCCGCGCCCCTCAAACTCGCGTTCAATCGACTCGACCGTGCGACCCGCGAGTACCGCAAAGATGGTCAGCAGGTTAGACACGCCAGGCTTGAGCTCGCGGTCGAAGCGGATCTCGCCGTCCGTATCCGTCACGGCGCGCATGATCTTCTTGGCCGTCACCGCCGGGTCGTCGAGGATACTGAGCAGCCCGGCCTCGGTCGCCGCCGACTTGGACATCTTGGCGGTGGGGTCCTGAAGGTCGTAGATCTTTGCCGTCTCCTTGAGGATCTGCGGCGTGGGCACGGTAAACGTCTGGCCGTAGCGCGTGTTGAAGCGCTCCGCTAGGTCGCGCGTGAGCTCTACGTGCTGCCGCTGATCCTCGCCGACGGGCACCGTGTCGGCCTGGTAGAGCAGGATGTCGGCGGCCATCAGGATCGGGTACGTAAACAGGCCGACGGATGCCGTATCTGACCCGTGCCGCTGTGACTTGTCTTTGAACTGGGTCATCCGGCTGGCCTCACCGAACCCCGTGAGCGTGTTGAGTACCCAGGCGAGCTCCGCGTGGGCGGGTACATGCGACTGCACGAACAGCGTGGATTGCTCGGGGTCGATCCCCGCGGCGATGTACTGAGCGGCGGTTGAGCGGGTGCGTTTTACGAGTGAGGCCGGATCCTGCGGCACCGTGATGGCGTGCAGGTTGACCACGCAGAAGAACGCGTCAAAAGTCTGCTGCATCCCCACCCACTGCGAGAGAGCACCGATGTAGTTGCCGAGGTGGAGGGAGTCGCTGGAGGGCTGCATCCCCGAAAAGATGACGGGCTTGGAGGTCATGAACGAGTCTTTCTGGCCAGAGTGGTGGTAAATATCTGTGGATATACGAGCTAGATCGCGTAGTCAACGACCACGGGGGTGTGGTCGCTCCACCGCGCGTCGTAGCTGTCGGCCCGGTCAACCGCGTAGTCGGCGACGGTTGCCGCGAGAGCGGGTGTGGCCACGTGGTAGTCGATGCGCCACCCCGTGTCGTTGGTGAAAGCCTGGCCGCGCCAGGACCACCAGGTGAACGGTCCGTCCACCTCGCCGGCGTGCTGGCGACCCACGTCAATCCAGCCCAGGCCGGGGCCCACCGTGTCGTCCACCCCCACCACATCCTCGCCCAGCGGGCCAAAGAAACGGTCGAAGTAGGCGCGCTCGCGCGGCAGGAAGCCGGAGCGTTTGCGGTTGCCGCGCCAGTTTTTGATGTCGAGTTCGCGGTGCCCCACGTTGAGATCGCCCGTGACGAGGGCGTACTCGCGCTCGGCTGCGAGCTCGGGGAGTCGTTGGGTCATGGCGTCCAAGAACAGCCACTTGGCATCCTGTTTGGGGGTGTCCACCTCGCCCGAGTGCACGTAGGTGCTCACAATCGTGACGGTCTTCCCGTTGATCTCAAAGTCGGCTTCCAACCAGCGGCCGGAGCTGTCAACGGTGTCGTCACCCAGTTCGGTGCGGTGGGCGAGTGCGGGCTGGCGGCTGAGGATGGCCACCCCGGCGCGGCCCTTGATCTCGCACGGGTCGTGCAATACGTGCCAGCCGTCTCCCACAAGCGCCTCAATGTCTGCCGTGGTCGCGCGGACCTCTTGAATGGTGACAATATCCACATCTCGCGATTCCAGCCAGTCACCCATCCCCTTGCGGAAGGCGGCGCGGATGCCGTTGGTGTTGATCGAAGCGATACGAAGTGCAGACTGAGGCATAGACCAATCTTAGTCAGGCTGCGCTACATCGCGGGCGGCTCGATTCGGCCCCGCCGTCGCCCGCGTCGTGTCGCCCGCGGCGGTACCCCGGACGTTGTGGTTGCCTCGGTCGTTGTGGTTATCTCGGTCGCGCCGGGGTCGCCCATGTCGGGGGTGTGGCCGGGTGCAAAGCCAAACCGGTCTTCCGATTCAACCGAGATCCAGGCTGCCCCCAGCAGCAGGATACGGCAAATCAGGTTAAACCAGACCAGGATCCCGATGAGGGTGGCAAACGACGCCAGCAGCGGATTATTTCCCGCCCCCGATGCGAGCTGTGAGCCGAGTAGCTGGATGACGGCGAGAGCGGCCCCGCCCACGACTGAGACCCGGATCAGGATGCCTCGGTTGACCCGCACCCCTGACAGCACCCGATAGATGGACATGAGCAGGATGGCGTCGAACACAAACATCACGAGGAGCGCCACCACCCGGGTGAGCGTGCCGAAGAACCAGGAATCCTCGGCGACGCCCACGCACGTGAGTACGGTGGTCAGCAGCGAGCTGCTGAGAATCATCAGGACCGCGGAGATCACGATCCCCACGGCGAGCACGGCGGCCAGCCCGAAGTCACGCAGCTTGAGCAGGAAGGCGTTGCTCGGGACAACCGGTACGGCCATCATCCGACGGATCGCCTCTCGGGCCGTGGCGAGCCAGCCCACCGCGACCGATATGAGGCTCACGGCCGCTAGTGCACCCGTCCAGCCCAGGATTTCTGCCTGAATCAGGCTGTCGAGGCTGGTGGCCCCCTGCTCGCCGATGAGGCCGGGGACGAGCGTGTTGAGTTGCTCCACGATGGCGTGCTGGAGTTCGGTGTTGCCAGCGATGGCGAGGCCCAGCGTGGCAAAACCCACGTAGAGTGCGGCGAAAAGTGCAAACACGGCCTGGAATGACATCCCCGCCGAGAGTAGATTGCCGCCCCGCTTACCGAAGTGCAGGAAGACGCGCACCACTCGGAAGGTCTTCACCCACTCGATCAGCCGCTCCACCCGGCCCTGCACCTGCTTGAACGTCCGCTGTATCCCCACGTCCCCACCCTAGTACGGGCCGTTTTCGTGGAACAGTTTTGTGAGTGTGGGTGGACGTTAATGTGAGGCGGCCCCGACGCGGTTTCTGGGAGAAACGCGTCGGGGCCGCCGTGGGCCTGGGTTAGACCTTGCCGCGCACGATGGCCTGCTTGACCTCGGCGATGGCCTTGGTCACCTGGATGCCGCGGGGGCAGGCTTCGGAGCAGTTGAAGGTGGTGCGGCAGCGCCACACACCCTCCTTATCATTCAGGATGTCGAGACGCACGCTCGACGCCTCGTCGCGCGAGTCGAAGATGAAGCGGTGCGCGTTCACGATTGCGGCGGGGCCAAAGTACTGGCCGTCCGTCCAGAACACGGGGCAGCTTGAGGTGCACGCGGCGCACAGGATGCACTTGGTCGTGTCGTCAAACCGTTCGCGGTCGGCGATGGTTTGCACGCGCTCCTTGCCAGCACCCGGCTGTGAATTAGCGATCAGGAAGGGCTGAACATCGCGGTAGGAGGCGAAGAAGGGCTCCATATCCACGATCAGATCCTTCTCGAGCGGGAGACCCTTGATTGCTTCCACGTAGATGGGCTTCGAGATGTCGAGGTCCTTGATCAGCGTCTTGCAGGCGAGGCGGTTGCGGCCGTTAATGCGCATGGCATCCGATCCGCAGATACCGTGCGCACAGGAACGACGGAAAGTGAGCGAGCCGTCCTGGTCCCACTTGATCTGGTGCAGGGCGTCCAGGATGCGATCAGTTGGATACATCTGGACGTCAAAGTCTTGCCAGCGCGGCTCGTCATCAACCTCTGGATCAAACCGGCGGATGATGAGCGTGACGGTGAAGGACCGGTGTTCCTCGGCAGCGGCCGGTACGGACGCCTCAACAGTAGGGGTACTCATGCCTAGTACTTCCTCTCCATCGGCTGGTAGTTAGTCACAACAACGGGTTTCCAATCGAGCGTGATGTGATCCTCGGGGTCCGGCGAGTGCGGGTCGCCCGAGAGGTAGGCCATCGTGTGCTTCATGTACTTCTCGTCGTCGCGGTCGGGGTAATCGTCGCGCATATGTCCGCCTCGACTTTCTTTGCGGTTGCGCGCGGCAAACACGAGCACCTCGGCCAAGTCGAGCAGGAAGCCCAGCTCAATTGCTTCCAGTAGGTCGGTGTTGTAGCGCTGGCCCTTATCTTGGATTGCGATGTTCGTGTAGCGCACGCGCAGGTCGTGGATGGTCTTCAGCACGTTACCGAGTGACTCGTCAGTGCGGAATACCTGGGCCCCGCGGTCCATCTCCTCCTGCAATTCTTTGCGGATGGTGGAGAGACGCTCGGTGCCTGTGCTGTTGCGCAGCATATCAACCAGTTCGCGGACCTCCTTGGTGGGGTCTGCGGGTAGCGGGACGAAATCTGCCGTTTTCGCGTAGGCGGCGGCAGCGTTACCGGCGCGCTTGCCAAACACGTTGATGTCGAGCAGCGAGTTGGTGCCGAGACGGTTTGAGCCGTGCACCGATACGCAGGCGCACTCGCCCGCCGCGTACAGACCGGGAACAACCGTGTCGTTGTCGCGCAGTACCTCGGCCTGGACGTTCGTGGGGATGCCCCCCATCGCGTAGTGTGCCGTGGGAAACACGGGGACAGGCTCGACCACCGGGTCAACGCCCAGGTAGGTGCGGGCAAACTCCGTGATGTCTGGCAGTTTGGTTTCGAGTACCTCGGCACCCAGGTGGGTGCAATCGAGGTAGACGTAGTCCTTGTTGGGGCCGGCACCGCGGCCATCCAGCACCTCCTGCACCATGCAGCGGGCCACGATATCGCGGGGGGCGAGGTCTTTAATGGTGGGGGCGTAGCGTTCCATAAACCGTTCGCCGCTGGCGTTACGGAGGATGGCACCCTCGCCGCGTGCACCCTCGGTGAGGAGAATGCCGAGCCCGGCCAGGCCGGTGGGGTGGAACTGGTAGAACTCCATGTCTTCCAGGGGGAGTCCCTTACGCCAGATAATGCCGACGCCATCGCCCGTGAGTGTGTGTGCGTTGGAGGTGGTTTTAAAGATTTTGCCAAAGCCGCCCGTGGCGAAGATGATCGACTTGGCCTGGAACACGTGCAGCGTTCCGGTGGCCAACTCGTAGGCGACGACCCCGGAGGGCTGCTTCACGCCGTCCACCTCGGTCATTGCCAGGTCAAGTACGTAGTACTCGTTGAAGAAGTTGATGCCCAGCTTGACGCAGTTCTGGAACAGCGTCTGGAGGATCATGTGACCGGTGCGGTCGGCGGCGTAACAGGCACGGCGCACCGGAGCCTTACCGTGGTCGCGCGTGTGGCCGCCGAAGCGCCGCTGGTCAATCTTGCCCTCGGGCGTGCGGTTGAAGGGCAGGCCCATGTTTTCCAGGTCGATGACCGCGTCGATGGCCTCCTTGGCCAGGATCTCGGCGGCATCCTGGTCAACCAGGTAGTCGCCACCCTTGACGGTGTCGAAGGTGTGCCATTCCCAGTTGTCGTCTTCTACGTTGGCCAGCGCGGCGGCCATACCGCCCTGGGCGGCACCCGTGTGCGAACGGGTGGGGTAAAGCTTGGTGATGACGGCGGTCTTCGCCTGGGGGCCAGCTTCAATGGCGGCACGCATTCCGGCACCACCGGCTCCGACGATGACGACATCAAATTGGTGGTAGTGGATTCCATCGACGATTTTTACCTCGTCGGTCTCGCTCTGAGGAGTGCTATTCACGAAAATGTTCTCCGGTGTTCTGAAAGTTTTAGTTAGCGACGGGGCAGAAGCTGGCGACCAATGAGGGGTCAGCGCCCGCGGGGCAGGGATCAAACGTGTAGATCACCAGGGTGCCGAGCACGATCAGGATTACGGTCGCGAGCAGCAGTGCCCACTTGAGAATCCCGTTGGTGAGTCGCTTGGTGGCGTAGTCGTTGACGAGGGTGCGCATACCGTTGGCCCCGTGGATGAGAGCGAGCCACAGCAGTAGCGTGTCCCACACCTTCCAGAAGGGGTCGGAGAGCTTTCCGCCGACGAAAGCGAAGTCAATGGCCTTGATGCCATCGCCCACCCAGAGGTTGACGAATAGGTGGCCGAAGATGAGAACGACGAGCAGCACTCCGGATGCTCGCATATAGATCCAGCCCCATTTTTCCCAGTTAACGCCTCGTCGGCGGGTCACTGCGGGGGTGCGTGGTGCCTGAATTGTGGTCATGATGCGCCTCCTTAGTGACTAAAAACGTTGATGAGGTGACGGGGGGCAAACGCCAGCATGGTGACGACCCAGAGCCCGATAACCACGTAGAAGAGGTACTTCTGATATGCGGTGCCCTTGCTCCAGTAGTCCACCAGGATAATGCGGAGGCCGTTGAACGCGTGGAAGACAATCGCGCCGACCAGCCCCACCTCGCCGATTCCCATGATGGGGTTCTGATACGTACCGATCACGGCGTTATACGCCTCTGGGGTGACGCGGATGAGCGCCGTATCCAGAATGTGTACGAGTAGGAAGAAGAAAATGGCTACGCCGGTGATTCGGTGCAGTACCCAGGACCACATTCCTTCATTTCCGCGATAGAGAGTGCCAGCAACAGCCGACTTCTTTTTCTTTTGTGCGGGCCGATGCCCCTCGGCTAGGGTTCCTGTCGGTGCTGACACGAACAACCCTCCTTGGCTGTATGGTCGCGGCGTAAATTTCCGCGCCTCAGTGGATGCGCGTTACGGCGCCCACCTAGCTTAGTCATCAATATCCGGGTTCGCTGGTTAGGGACGCCTAAGTAACTCAGGGTCCATCATTATTGTGATCGTGTTGTGACCCGTGTGGTTCTGGGGTGAGAGAGCAAGGGGGAGGGTGCGGAGAATCGTCAGGATCGGCCTGGGTAGACTGTCGCGCATGAATACATCTCAGGAGTTTGACCGGTTTTACAGCATCATTCCGGCCGGTGGCGTTGGCTCCCGCCTGTGGCCGCTCTCCCGTGCTGATGCCCCCAAATTTCTGCTTGACCTCACGGGCTCCGGCCAATCGTTGCTGTGCGACACCTGGGATCGGGTCACTGCACTGGCGGGCCCCGACCGCGTGATGGTGGTGACAGGCCGCACTCACCGCCGGGCGGTCTGTGAGCAACTGCCCCACCTGGGCGAGAGTAATACCGTGCTGGAGGCGCAGCCTAAGGATTCCTCCGCCGCGATTGGCCTGGCCGCCGCCATTTTGGAAAAGCGTGAGCCCGGTGTGATCGTTGGCTCGTTTGCGGCCGACCATGTGATCCGTGGCCAGTTGCTCTTTCGCCGTGCGGTCGCCGAGGCGGTGGCGCTTGCGGATGCCGGGCGCATCGTGACAATCGGGATCGCGCCCACCGAGGCCTCCGTGGGCTTTGGATACATCCACACCGGGGAACCCATTGATTCGCTGGGTGGTCGGGATAGCTACGAGGTGCGTTCGTTTGTGGAAAAGCCTGATGCTGAGACCGCGCAGCAATATCTTGCGAGCGGTGAATACCTCTGGAACGCGGGGATGTTCATCTCGCGCGCCGATGTGCTGCTTGACCAGATGGCGCAGAGCGAGCCCGAGCTTGTGGCCAACCTGCGTGCCCTGGCCGAGGTCTGGGATACTCCGCAACGAGATGCCGCGGTTGACCGGATCTGGGACAGTCTGCCCAAGGTGGCCATTGACTATACGGTGGCCGAGCCGGCGGCAGAGCGCGGTGCGATGGCCTGTGTCGCCGCCCACTTCGAGTGGGATGACGTGGGCGACTTCGCGAGTGTGGCCAAGTTGCTGACCCGTGGCCGACCGTCGGACCTGGCGGTGCTTGGCCACGATGCCCGCATTTTGTCGGATGCGTCCAACGGCATCGTGGTGGCCCAGTCGGATCGTCTGATCTCACTGATTGGTCTCGAAAATATTGTGGTCGTGGATACCCCCGATGTGCTCCTCATCACAACCAAAGAAAACGCTCAGAAGGTAAAGTCTGTTGTTGACCTGGTGAAGAGATCCGGCGAAAGCACCGTACTCTAGTCGGGTGAGCGGGTGGTGGGAGGACACGGCACCGACCGCACGGCACAACTGAGGAGTTTCGCGCCATGAACAAACTGCCCCGCATCGCCCTCGGCCTTGGCCTCGCAGGAGTCCTGATCGGTCTCGCTGCCTGCCAGCAGGCTCCCCAGCCTGTCGAGACGCCCGAGGCTACGACGGACTATTGCGCTCGTATGGTCACCAACTCGGGCGGCCTTGATGATCGTTCCTTCAACCAGTCCACGTGGGAGGGCCTCCAACAGGCCGAGAAAACGCTCGGCATCGAGGCCACCGCGCTTGTCTCTACAAACGAGACCGACCTCTCGCCCAACGTGCAGCAGGCCGTGGAGTCGGGCTGTCAGATGGTCGTCACGGTGGGCTGGGAGCTCGCGGAGGCCACCGCGACCGAGGCTGCGGCCAACCCCGATACCCACTTTGTGATCGTGGACGAGGTGGTTGACGCCCCGAACGTGAAGCCCCTCGTCTTTCAGACGGCTGAGGCCTCCTACCTGGCCGGGTACCTAGCCGCAGGGGTGTCCAAAACCGGAATCGTCGCCACCTTTGGCGGCGACGCACAGCCTCCCGTTACGCTGTTCATGGACGGCTTTGTGGGCGGGGTTGCCGCTTACAACGCCGCGCACGGTACCGATGTGCGGGCCCTGGGGTGGAATGCCGAGACCCAGCAGGGCTCGTTCACGGGCGACTACGAAGATGTCAGTAAGGGCAAGACCCTCGCGCAGGGATTCATTGACCAGGGTGCCGATGTGATCCTACCGGTTGCCGCCCAGGTGGGCGAGGGTGCCGCCGCCGCCGCTCTCGACAACGGCAACGTGATGATTATCTGGGTGGATAACGACGGCTTCGAGACTCTCCCGAGTGAGTACCGCTCGATTGTGTTGACGAGCGTGCTCAAAAACACCGGCACCGCGATCCAGGACATTGTGTCGGATGATCTCGCGGGTCAGTTCACGAGCGATGCGTTTATCGGCACTCTCAAAAACCAGGGTGTTGATATCGCGCCTTACCACGATCAGGCCGTCGCCGTGAGCGAGGAACTGGGGGCCGAGATCGATCAGTTGAGACAGGACATTATCTCGGGCGCGGTTCTCGTCGAATCGCCCAGTGCCCTCTAGCATGATCGGGGTGGCGGCGATTTTCTGCCGGTGTGTATGGTCTAGGAGTTCAGTGATTGGGTTATAACCGTTGTGTTGCAGCGTGCGGGTGGTTGTGTCTTCCCTCGTAATAATGTGTAACGTTGTGGCAATACGAGGCCTGCACGCGTGGGCCAGCACTTGGAGGATATTGTGAAAATCACGTCACGCAAGGCCGCGCTCGGCGGTTTCGCTTCGCTCGGTGTGGTCACCCTGCTCGCGGGTTGTGGGTCGGCGCCGACCGATGACAGCACGAAATCGGCCGCATCCGATTTCTTGCCCTGCATGGTGTCGGACGCTGGCGGCTTCGATGACCGTTCGTTCAACCAGCTCAGCTTCGAAGGGATGAAGGCTGCGGCGAAAGAGCTTGGCGTGGAGACGAAAGAGGCTGAGTCCAGTGTGGAGACCGACTTCCCGAGTAACCTGACCAGCCTGGTCGATGCGGATTGTGACCTGATTACGAGCGTGGGCTACAACCTGTCCGCCGCAACGGTTGAGTCGGCCACCGCCAACCCCGAGGTGCACTATGCGATTGTGGACGATCTGGCCGACAACAACTTCGACGGCACGACCGACGCCGACAATATCAAGCCCATTATCTTTGACACCGTGGGTGCGGCCTTCCTAGCCGGCTATGCGGCTGCTGACACCACCAAAACCGGTATTGTGGGCACCTTCGGCGGCATGTCGATCCCGTCGGTGACGATCTTCATGGACGGATTCCAGCAGGGTGTGAACTACTACAACACCGAAAAGGGTGCCGAGGTGAAGGTTCTCGGCTGGGACTACACCACGCAGGAGGGTAGCTTCACGGGTGGCTTTGAGGCCAACGAGAAGGCCAAGTCGCTCGCCCAGGGTCTCCTGGACCAGGACGTCGATGTGATTATGCCCGTCGGTGGGCCGATCTACCAGAGCGCCGCCGAGGCCATCATCGACTCGAAGAAAGACATCGCGCTGATCGGCGTGGACGCCGACCTCTTCGTGAGTGACCCCACCTACAAAGACATGTACCTCACGAGCGTTCTCAAGGGCCTATCGAAGGGTGTGGAGGAGACTGTTCTCTCCGCGGAGAAGGGCAACTTCTCAACCGATCCCTACGTGGGAACACTCGAGAACGATGGTGTGGGTATCGCCCCCTTCCACAACTGGGAGGACAAAGTTAGCAAGACCCTACAGGCAGAGCTTGACGATGTTAAGGCGGGGCTGATCGACGGGTCCATCACGGCGACCTCGGTGTCGTCGCCGAAGCAGTAGGTTCCGACGGCCCGACCTCGTCGGGTCGTCTGTGCGAAGAATGGTGTGGGGAGAGCCAGCATTGCTGGCTCTCCCCACCGCCGTCAGCGCTGATACCCGCGCATCCACCACACCCATCTACCGTTCCCCTGCTGGAACGGACCGGATAGATTGACACTATGAAGCTCGAACTACGCGGCATCACAAAACGCTTTGGCTCGCTCATTGCAAACAACCACATCGACCTGGTGGTCAACCCCGGTGAGATTCACGCCCTCTTAGGGGAGAATGGTGCCGGAAAGTCAACCCTTATGAACGTGCTCTATGGCCTGTATCAGGCGGAGGAGGGCGAGATTCTGCTGGATGGGGTGGTTCACAACTTCGCCGGCCCCGGCGACGCCATGGCGGCCGGTATTGGCATGGTGCACCAGCATTTTATGCTTATCCCCGTCTTCACGGTGGCCGAGAACGTTGCCCTGGGACACGAGTCTACAAAGTGGGGCGGGACGCTCAACCTTGAGGCTGCGCGCGAAACCGTCCGTACCATCTCCCAGCGTTTCGGGTTCGAGGTTGACCCCGATGCGATTGTGGGCGAGCTACCCGTTGGTGTGCAACAGCGCGTGGAAATCATCAAGGCCCTCTCGCAGAATGCCAAGGTCCTTGTATTCGATGAGCCCACCGCCGTGCTCACCCCGCAGGAGACCGATGAACTCATGGCCGTCATGCGTCAGCTGCGCGACGAGGGCACCGCGATTGTCTTTATCACCCACAAGCTGCGTGAGGTGCGAGCGGTGGCCGACCGGATCACCGTGATTCGTCTGGGGGCCGTCGTAGGGGTGGCATCCCCCACCGACAGTAATGAACAGCTCGCCTCGATGATGGTGGGCCGGGCCGTGCTGCTCACGGTACACAAGGACGAGGCGACGCCCGGGGAGGCCGCGCTCGTGTGCACGGGGCTCACGGTGCTGGACGCGACCGGGCACCGCGTGGTTGATAACGTGTCCTACGCGGTACACGCGGGGGAGGTTCTGGCCATTGCCGGGGTGCAGGGCAACGGGCAGACCGAGCTGACGGAGGCCATCATGGGTCTCCAGAAGCATGTGCTGGGTTCGATTATGCTCGACAACCGGGAGCTCACCGGGCGCTCGGTGAGGCATGTGCTCACGAGCGGCGTGGGATTTGTGCCCGAGGACCGCACCGAAGACGGTCTTGTTGCCGAGTTTACGGTGGCGGAAAACCTCATGCTTGACCGCGCCGACCAGGCTCCATTCGTGCGGAGGGGAACCCTCCAACTCGGCTACCTGCGCGCCTTTGCGGAGGAGAAGCTGCGCGAGTACGACATCCGCGCCCAGGGGATCGGCACCCACGTGGGGCGACTCTCCGGGGGAAACCAGCAGAAGGTGGTGCTCGCCCGCGAGATGAGTAAAGACCTGCGGCTGCTGGTCGTGGCGCAGCCCACGCGAGGTCTTGACGTGGGATCAATTGAGTTTGTGCATCGGCGCATTGTGGAGACTCGCGATGCGGGCATCCCCGTGATCGTTGTATCGACCGAGCTCGATGAGGTGTCGGCGCTCGCTGACCGCATCGCTGTGATGTATAAGGGTGGGATTGTGGGCATTGTTCCGGGGGATACCCCGCGCGAGGTGCTGGGTCTGATGATGGCCGGCGAAAAGCCCGCGGGGGTGAGTGCCGCGTGATTGCTCTCTGGATCGTCCTCGCCGTGGTGCTCTATGCGGCCCATTCCTTTCTGCTGAGTCGGCTGTATGAGAAGGCGGATCTGCCCGTCTCATCCGCCTGGATTCCCCTCTACAACCTCTGGACATTTTTCCGCCTCGCCGGGTTGAGCGGTTGGTGGGCTGTTGTGGCGGTTATCCCGATTGTGAACATCGTGGCCTACGTCGCCGCGATCGTGGCAGCGTACGTGATCGGTGTCCGGCTCGACCGGAACCCCTACTGGACCGTGCTCTTCGGGGTGTGTCCCCTGGCCTGGTTGATCATGGCGGGCCTGGGCCGCTCCGAGTGGCGGGCAGAGGTGCCCGAAAATGGTGAGGCCCGCGATCTGCGGATCCGCCTGGCGGTTCGCGAGGTTGTGAGTGGGAACGCCATGATCTCGGTGCTTGCCGTGGTGCTTGCAATTGTGGTCGGCGGTGCGCTGATCGCGGCCACCGATGAGAGCGTGCAGCAGGCCGCGGGATACTTCTTCTCGCGCCCGCTCGACACCGTCCAGGCCATCTGGGATTCCGTCGCGGGGGCCTACACCGCACTCTTCCAGGGGTCGGTCTACAACTTCCGCCGAGACAGCTTTGCCGACGGTATCAAGCCACTCACCGACACCCTCATGTTTGCCACGCCGCTGATTGTGGCCGGTCTGGGTGTCGGGCTCACCTTCCGGGTGGGGATGTTCAACATCGGTGGCCGCGGTCAGATGCTGATTGCCGCCGCCGCCGCGGGGTGGGTGAGTTTCACGTTCGACCTGCCCATGTACATCCACCTGCCACTCGCCGTCCTGGCCGGAGTTGTGGGTGGCGCGGTGTGGGCCGGTATCGTGGGTGTGCTCAAAGCGCGCACGGGCGCGCACGAGGTCATCGTCACAATCATGCTCAACTATGTGGCCTTCTACCTGATCCAGTGGATGCTGCGCACCCCCGGCCTGCTCCAGGCCCCCGGCTCCAATAACCCCAAGACGCCCCCGATGTCGGATACGGCCATCTTTCCGGCGATGTTCGGGGCCAAGTACTCGCTGCACTGGGGTTTTGTGTTGACCATCGCCGCAACCGCTCTGGTCTGGTGGCTGCTGAGCCGATCAAGTCTCGGCTTTCAGTTCCGCGCGGTGGGCGAGAATCCCAGCGCGGCCCGGGTCGCCGGTATCAACGTCAAGATGATGTACGTGTACGCCATGCTCATCTCGGGTGGGCTCGTAGGCCTCGCGGGCGTCTCGCAGGTGCTTGGCACCGTGAAGACGGGCTTCAGCGACGGGATTGACGCGGGCATCGGGTTCGACGCCATCACGGTGGCGTTGCTGGGCCGGTCAAAACCCTGGGGGATCTTTGGGGCTGGCATCCTCTTCGGTGCCTTTAAAGCGGGCGGATTCTCGATGCAGGCCGCCGAGGGTATCCCCATCGATATTGTTCTCGTGGTGCAGTCGATGATTGTGCTCTTCATTGCGGCTCCGCCCCTGATTCGGGCCATTTTCCGCCTGCCCAACCCCGCACGAACGCTGGCCCTCGCGCAGTCTCTTTCTGCTGCTCAGGCCGCTACGGTCGCTCAGACGAAGCAAGAGGTCGCGTAATGTCCACGGAAACCGTCCTCCGCCCCGGGTGGAAAGTGCCCATCATTCTCGGGGTCTTCTCGCTGGCCTCTCTGCTGCTCTTCCTCCTCTCGGGTAGACAGGGAATTAGTGTTTTCCGGCTCTCCAGCTCGGGCGAGGCGGTGCAGCTCCCCGCGCTGGAGCTCCCCGTGATGGCCTCCGGAATCGTGATTTCGGTGTTACTGATCGGCCTCGCGGGGTTCAGCGCCTATCGGGTGACGCGCGCCCAGCGCACGCCGCTGTACGTCATCGTGATCTTTGGTGTGCTGTTCATGGTGGGTCTGCTGGTGTGGGCTTTCGTGGATGCCACGCTGCCGGTTACGGGTTTACTCACCGGAACCGTTGCCCTGAGCGCGCCCATTATTTACGGTGCCCTCGGCGGCGTGATCTCGGAGCGCGTCGGCGTGGTCAATATCGCGATTGAGGGGCAGCTGCTCGCGGGTGCCTTTACCTCAGCGGTTGTTGCGAGCGTGACGCGGAACCCCTTCCTGGGGCTTGGCGCGGCAATGATTGCCGGAATGCTTGTCTCCTTTGTGCTCGCCGCCTTCTCGATCAAGTACCTGGTAGACCAGGTGATCGTGGGGGTGGTGCTCAACGTGCTGGTGCTGGGCCTCACGAGCTTTTTCTTCTCCCAGGTGCTGTCTGAGGATAAACAACTGCTCAATTCGCCCCCGCGCTTCGATAAGCTGCCGATCCCTTTTCTGAGCGACATCCCCGTGATCGGGCCGGTTTTGTTCAACCAGACCGTGATTATCTACATCATGTACGTGGCGGTGGCGCTCGTGTACTACGGGCTGTTCCACACCAAGTGGGGTCTGCGCGTTCGCGCCGTGGGGGAGCATCCCACGGCCGCCGACACCGTTGGCATCGCGGTCAATCGCACCCGGTTCTGGAATGTGAGCCTGGCGGGGGCGGTCGCCGGGCTCGGTGGTGCGTTCTTCACTCTCGGCTCGGTGGGTTCCTTCCAGAAAGAGATGACGGCTGGCCTCGGTTTTATTGCCCTCGCCGCCGTGATCTTCGGCCGCTGGGACCCCATCAGGGCTACGCTCGCCGCGCTGCTTTTCGGGTTTGCGACCAACCTACAAAACGTGCTGGGTATTATCGGCTCCCCGATCCCCAGTGAGTTCATGCTCATGCTGCCCTACATCGTCACGATCATCGCGGTTGCGGGGCTGGTGGGTCAGGTGCGCGGACCGGCCGCCGCCGGAAAACCCTACGTTAAAGCCTGATAGGGACGCGCTGCCGGGGCTGCCCCGTCCGCGCGACCCCGCCCCCGAGGAGGAGCACATGCCACAAGGTCCCACAGCTGACGACGCGATATCCGCGGCCACCGTATCCTCGCCGGTGATCGACTGGGTGCAGTTGCGGGAGACGGCGATTGCCGCCTCCCGGCACGCCTATGTGCCCTACTCGCACTTTCCCGTGGGGGCTGCCGCTGTGGTTGATGACGGCCGGGTGATTTCGGGGTGCAACGTGGAGAATGCCAGCTACGGACTGACCCTGTGCGCCGAGTGTGCGCTCGTGTCGCAGCTCGCCCTGACGGGCGGCGGGCGGCTCGTCGCTTTCAGCTGTGTGGACGGTCGCGGCGACGCCCTCATGCCGTGCGGCCGCTGCCGCCAGCTGCTCTACGAGCACTCCGCCCCCGGGATGATCCTGGATACCGTGAGCGGCTTCAGAACCATTGATGAGGTGCTGCCCGACGCGTTCGGCCCGCGCACCCTGATCGACTACCAGGAAACCGGAGAAAGCCGTTGAGTGTAGAGCAGTTTGACGTTGTTGACCTCATCCGCGCCAAGCGTGACGGTGGTGAGCTGAGCTGTGAGGAGATCAACTGGGTGGTTGATGCGTACACCCGTGGCTATGTGGTGCCCGAGCAGATGTCTGCCCTCACCATGGCGATCTTTCTGAACGGGATGGGTCGCCGCGAGATTCGTGACCTCACACTCGCGATGATCGCGAGTGGTGAGACCATGAGCTTTGCGGGCCTCGGTAAGCGCACGGTCGATAAGCACTCGACCGGCGGGGTCGGCGACAAGATTACACTGCCTCTGATGCCGCTGGTGGCCGCTTTTGGTGTGGCGGTGCCGCAACTTTCGGGGCGGGGACTGGGGCACACGGGGGGCACCCTCGACAAGCTGGAGAGCATTCCCGGCTGGCGGGCCGAGCTGACGAGCGCACAGATGTATGCCCAGCTGCGTGACGTGGGCGGGGTGATCTGCGCCGCGGGGGCCACCCTGGCTCCCGCGGACAAGAAGCTGTACGCGCTGCGTGACATTACCGGAACGGTTGAGGCCATCCCGTTGATCGCCTCGTCGATCATGAGCAAAAAGATCGCGGAGGGAACCGAGTCGCTCGTACTCGACGTCAAGTTTGGCTCGGGTGCGTTCATCACGGATATTAATCGCTCGCGCGAACTGGCCCAGACCATGGTGCAGCTGGGTGCGGATGCCGGTGTCACCACGAGCGCTCTCCTCACCGATATGAGCGTACCGCTCGGCCGCGCAATCGGCAACGCTAACGAGGTACGCGAATCCGTCGAGGTTCTCGCCGGGGGCGGGCCTGCCGATGTGGTTGAGCTCACGGTGGCCCTCGCCCGCGAGATGCTCACACTGGCCGGACAGCCCGACGTGGATGTGGCGGCGGCGCTCGCCGATGGGCGTGCCATGGACGTGTGGCGACGCAGTATTCTCGCTCAGGGCGGGGACCCGGACGCCGCGCTACCGGTGGCCCGCGAAACGCACACGGTGCTCGCGGAGTCGAGCGGTTACGTGACGGGGGTGGCGGCGCTGCCGTTTGGCGTGGGGGCCTGGCGGCTCGGCGCGGGCCGTGCCCGGCCCGGTGATGCCGTGCAGCACGCCGCCGGAATTGATGTGCATGTGAAGCCCGGCGACGAGGTCCGCGTGGGCCAGCCGCTATACACCCTATCGGCGGATGAGCCGGCGCGGTTTGAGCGTGCTCTCGCTGCTGTCGCGGGCGCGCTCACGGTGGGTTCTGAACGTCCGCCGACCCGCCAGCTCGTTGCCGAACGGGTCTCTGCATAGCACATCGGGCCCGTCGGCGTGAGGTAACAACTAAGTAACGACTGTGTATGGAAAAAACACCCCTCTGAACAGGGTTAATATTTTGAATAAGGTAAAAACTCCCGCTCGGGTACCGGCCGCTCGGAGCGGGGCGGGTGAGAACTTGATACGTTATTTAACGGTCTCGCTGTCAACAACTGCGGCCAACAACCAAGGACGCGACCGATCACACCGTGTGCCCCCCCCAGGTACCGATGGTTGAGCGTATGGTTGCCGATGTGTGTGGCTCCGAAGTCACGCAGAACCACGTTTTGTTCGCCGGGCGATTCATGTCGGCTTGAGCGAGGCCGGTGATCCACCGGTAAACCCGTCCGTAACCAGACGGCCCCGTGCCCCGCGTGCAGGGCGGCCCGCCAGGAAATACGTGAACGAATCCATAGCTGTCCAGGCCAAAAATCTCTACAAGGTGTTTGGTAAAAAACCGAAGGAAGTCGCTCGTCGCCTCAGCGAGGGAGCCTCCCGCGACGAGGTCAGCGCGTTGGGCACCGCCGCCGTCATCGACGCATCCTTCGAGGTGAAAACCGGGGAAATCTTTGTCGTGATGGGTCTGTCCGGCTCGGGAAAATCCACGCTCATCCGGATGCTCAACGGGTTGGTGGAACCCACCTCCGGTACCGTGACGGTGGTCGGCACCACCATCACGGATATCTCGCAGGCCGAATTGCGCCGGGTACGCCAGAAGAGTGTCTCCATGGTGTTTCAGCACTTTGCCCTGCTGCCGCACCGCACGGTGCTCGAAAACGCCGCGTTTGGTCTGGAGGTGCAGGGGATTGCCCCCGTGGAGCGCCGCGCTCGCGCCCAGCGGGTGGTTGAGCTCGTGGGGCTGGCCGGCTGGGAGGACAAACTACCCCGCCAACTCTCGGGTGGTATGCAGCAGCGCGTTGGCCTGGCCCGGGCGCTCACCGCCGAGACGGATGTCCTGCTCATGGACGAGGCGTTCTCGGCGCTCGACCCGCTTATCCGTCGTGAAATGCAGGAGCAGCTCGTGGAGCTGCAGGCAGAACTGGGTAAAACCATCATCTTCATCACCCATGATCTCAACGAGGCCATGTTTCTCGGCGACCGGATTGCCGTGATGCGGGATGGCCGGATCGTGCAGGTGGGCTCGCCTGAGGACATCCTCACCGACCCCGCCAACGACTACGTGGCTCAGTTTGTGCAGGATGTGGACCGGGCGCGCGTGCTAACCGCGGCGAGCGTGATGGAGCCCGCATCTGCCGAGGTGTCCGTGACCTCCGGGCCGCGCAACGCCCTGCGCACGATGCGTGATCTACAATCCTCCGCCGTGTTTGTGGTTGGACGTGGCCGTCAGTACCTCGGTGTGGTGCGTGATCGCGACGTGATGCGGCAGGTCAAAGCCGGTGAGACCGACCTGCGCGACATTCTTCGGAAGCCGCAGGCCGTCTCGCCCGACACCCCGCTCGTTGACCTCGTGGAGCCCTCCATCGAGAGCGGCCTCCCTCTTGCCGTGGTCAATGAGACCGGCAAGCTGCTGGGCACGATACCCCGGGTGACTCTGCTGGCCGCCCTCGGCAACGTGCCGCTGACCACGCAGAGCATCCCGATTATGGAGAGCCCCTCGCGGCTCACACGGCGAGACATATCGGAGGCCCTGACCGAGACGGTCGGCTATGAGGCCGCCGCCGGTACCGAACATCGCACGGGAGGTCGGGCATGAGGGGCAGCGTCATGAGCCTCACCAGCAACGACCTCTTCCGTCTGCCACTCGGCCGGTGGGTGGAGGCGGCCGTTGATTGGGTTACCCACAGTTTCACGGGCCTCTTCACGGTGATCCGTAGCCTTTTCCTGGCGCTCTACGATGCCGTGGACTGGGCCCTCGTCACCCCGCCGTTCTGGGCGGTCATTATCGTGCTGGCCACCCTCGCGTGGTATCTGTCGAGTTGGAAGCTGGGGCTCGGTACCGTCCTGGGCCTGCTGCTCGTGGTGAGTCTCAACCAGTGGGCCAACGCGATGCACACGCTCGCACTCGTGCTCGTGGCGAGTGCGATTGCGATCGCGCTGAGCCTGCCGCTGGGGATCTGGGCCGCGCGCTCCACGGTGGCCTCGCGCGTCATCCGCCCCATTCTCGACCTGATGCAGACCATGCCGGCGTTCGTGTACCTGATTCCGGCGCTCATCCTGTTTCGGGTGGGCGTGGTTCCCGGCATCGTGGCCACCGTGATCTTTGCGATGGCACCGGGCGTACGACTGACCGAGCTGGGCATCCGCAGCGTTGATCGCGAGGTGGTGGAGGCCGGGCAGGCGTTCGGCGCGTCGCCCGGGCGGATCCTGCGCCAGATTCAGCTCCCCCTGGCCATGCCAAGCATCATGGCGGGGGTTAACCAGGTGATTATGCTGTCGCTCTCGATGGTCGTCATCGCG
Organism: Klugiella xanthotipulae; assembly: GCF_006716695.1. Classification (GTDB taxonomy): domain Bacteria; phylum Actinomycetota; class Actinomycetes; order Actinomycetales; family Microbacteriaceae; genus Klugiella; species Klugiella xanthotipulae. The sequence goes on along the minus strand of NZ_VFPN01000002.1, from coordinate 471,803 downwards.
GGCATGGTGGGTGCCGGCGGCCTGGGTAACGACGTGGTCGCGAGCCTCCAAACCATTGATGTGGCCCTCGGCTTTGAGGCCGGAATTTCGGTGGTCATCTTGGCGATTGTGCTGGACCGGATGACGGCGGGCCTCGGCGCGCGCGTCGTGACAACGGGCCAGCCTGCCGCGTCCTCTTTTTTCCCCCTAGAGAAGGAAAATACATGAAAAAACGCATCATTTCACTCGTCGCCGGTGCTGCCGTTGCGGTGCTCGCCCTCTCCGGATGCTCGGACAGCACCGACGCTGGCGACAACAAGGACCTCACGATTGCCGTCTTTAACGGCTGGGAGGAGGGCCAGGCTGTCTCCTACCTCTGGGAGCAGATCCTGACCGACAAGGGGTACACCGTGACTCTGACCAATGCCAATGTGGCCCCGGTGTATGCCGGTCTGTCCACGGGCGATTACGACGTGGTCCTGGACACCTGGCTGCCCGCAACCCACGCCACCTATATGGAGCGCTACGGTGACGAGTTGGAGGACCTCGGTGCCTGGTTTGACGAGGCACAGCTCACGATTGCGGTGAACGAGGATTCACCCATCCAATCGCTCGATGAACTCGCCGGTGCCGCCGATTCCTTCGGTAACCGCATCGTGGGTATCGAGTCGGGGGCCGGTCTCACCCGCGTGACCACGGAGGACGTCATCCCGGGTTACCAGCTGGAAGACATGGATTTTCAGGTTTCCTCAACGCCCGCCATGCTCTCTGAGCTGACCGCTGCGACCGAAAACGATGAGAATATTGTGGTCACGCTGTGGCAGCCGCACTGGGCCTACGATGCCTTCCCCATTCGTAACCTGGAAGACCCGAAGGGGTTGCTTGGCACCGCGGAGGGCATCCACTCGATTGCCCGCATCGGGCTCGCCGAGGACAAGGCAGAGGTGTATGGCTGGTTGCGTGACTTTCAGATGAACGCCGAACAGCTGTATTCGCTGGAGAACGCACTCTTTAACTCGGATGCCGACGCATCGGATTACCCCGAGATCACGAAGAAGTGGATGGCGGACAACACGGAGTACGTGGACTCGCTCACAACATAGCGGCTCCGACCCGCACACCGCCGGGTGACGACGCGGTAAGTTGGACGGGCGCGGTTCCTTCGGGGCCGCGCCCTGTCGCGTCTTCCGGGGCGCACCATCCGCCGCGCCACCGAGGAGTCTCATGAGCCACGAAACCGCCACCCACCGTCTGCCGAGCGGCGTCTCCGCCGAATCACTGCCCAAAATCTCGTTACATGACCACCTGGATGGTGGCCTGCGACCGCAGACCATCATCGACCTGGCCGCCGAGATCGGCCTGGCGCTGCCCGCTGATACCGCGGATGCGCTTGGCGAGTGGTTTACCACGAGCGCGAACTCGGGTTCACTCGTTGACTACCTCAAGACGTTTGATGTGACGACCGGTGTGATGCAGACCGCTGCGAGCCTCACCCGAGTGGCCCGGGAGTTTGTGCAGGACCTCGCCGCCGATGGCGTGATCTACGGCGAGATTCGCTGGGCCCCCGAGCAGCACCTCACGAAGGGTCTCACCCTCGACGAGACGGTTGAGGCCGTCCAGGCCGGACTGGAACTGGGCGTTGAGGACGCCGCAGCGACGGGCCACACCATCCGCGTGGGCCAGCTGGTAACAGCCATGCGTCACGCCGATCGCAGCCGGGAGATCGCCGAACTGGCCGTGCGCCATCGTGAGAACGGCGTGGTGGGTTTCGATATTGCCGGTGCCGAACTGGGCTTTTTGCCCGCCCAGCACGCCGAGGCGTTCCGCTACCTCGCCGAACAGTGCTTCCCCACGACCGTCCACGCGGGCGAGGCGGCCGGCCTCGACTCGATTCGTAGCGCCCTCGTGGACGGACACGCCCTGCGTCTGGGCCACGGCGTGCGGTTGGCCGAGGACATCGAGATTGACTCCCAGGACGACCAGAACACCTACGTTGTTGTCGGCCAGCTCGCGCAGTGGGTGAAAGATCGGGGAATCGCGCTTGAGCTTTCGCCCTCATCCAACCTCCAGACGGGGGCGATTGAGGCCTGGGGTGACGATATCGCTGACCACCCGTTTGATTTGCTCTACCAGCTGGGTTTTAACGTGACCGTCAATCCCGACAATCGCCTGATGAGCGGCACCACTATCAGCCGTGAGCTCGCTCTGCTCTCGGACGCGTTCGCCTACGACCTGGACGACCTGGAGCAGTTCCAGCTCAACGCCGTCTCGGCTGCATTCTTGTCGCTGGAGGACCGGGTAGACCTGGCGCTCGCGATTGAGGAAGGATTCGAGAACCTCACACGCGACTAGTTTGATAGCGCGCACTCCTGTGCCGACCGATCAGGGCGGTGGTCGCTCTTTCTCGGGTGGTTAACGCCAGAGGGGTGCGTCACGCCCCAGCGCTCGGGCCGGGGTGGCGTCAAGCGTGATGCCCACGATGCTGATGGGGTGCCGGAGCCGCAGCGCCGGGCCCCAGCTGGTCTCCTCGTGCCGGGGGCTGACATCCTCCGGGGTGGGTGGGAAGAACTCGTGAGCGCCCATACCCCGGCGCGCGAGGAGTAGCTGTGCCGTGCGGGCAAGCGAGAGGCGCGCCGACCGGCCCACCCCCGTATCCCGCCGGTGGGCGAGTGCGCTGAGCGCGGCCGCGGCGAGCAGATAACCGGTGGCGTGGTCGAGGGCCTGTACGGGGAGGGGGATCGGATGGTCGGCCCCGGTATCCATCATGCCGGCGGCGGCGATCCCACAACTCATCTGGACGAGACTGTCGAAGCCGCGGCGACCGGCAAGCGGGCCGCTCCACCCGTAGGCATCGAGGGCGAGGTCGATGAGGCCCGGGCGGATGCGCTGGCGTTCATTCTCGTCGTAGCAGAGGCTGTCGAGCGCGCCGGGTCGGTAGCCGTGGACCAAGACATCGGCTGAGGCGAGCAGGGTGGTGAAGATGTTCCGGTCGCTCGCCGCGGTGAGATCGAGGCGGGCGGTGCGTTTGCCCAGTGTGACCTCGGGGATGACACTCTCCTCCCAACCGGGTGGGTCTACCCGGAGCACATCAGCCCCGAGGAGGGCGAGAAACCGGGTAGCAACCGGGCCCGCGAGCACCCGGGTGAGGTCGAGCACACGCACTCCGGCGAGCGGGCGTGAGGAGGGCGCGATGGCGGTGTGGGCCGCGGAGTGATCGGTGCTGAGGTCTCGCCACGCAATCAGCGGTTCTGCGGTAACGGCCTGTCCCTGCTCACTCGCTGACCAGGTGTCGGGGGTGTGTAGAGCGGCGGAACAGCCGCCGGTGATGGCGATGGCGGCCTCCAGGGTGTCTCCATCCCAGGCGGACACCGCCGCGGTGACCGCCTCCCGGGTCGCCTCGGTGCCCAGCACGGAGAGCATCGCAGCCCGGTGGTGCGGTGCGTTGGTGTGGAGCCGAATCCAGCCGGTGCGGGTGCGATAGTCGCCGGTGAGCGGGTCCCAGAGCGGGGGAAGCTCCCAGCCGAGGGGTCTGATGGAGCGGTCGAACCAGGCGGAGGCCAACCGGCGGTTGACCGTCACCCGCGGGTGTGTGCTGCTGGCTTGCTGGTCGGGGCTGAGGCGGGCCGCCGCGAGGCCCGCCGCGGCGATTGCGGTGCTGGCCAGCTCGGCGACGGGGAATACCGAGGGGAACCCGCTCGTCGCCTCGAAGGTGACGCCCTCCCGGTCAACCCCGGGGAGGGCGGTGAGTATTTCGTCGAGCACAGTGTGTTCCGTTGACATGGCAATACCTCCGGGTCTACGGTTGCGCGGTTGTGTAACCGTGTCAAGTGCGGGGCACTGATAGACGGAGGCGGAGGGCCGCGTTCTGGCTGCACTCTCCTTTGACGGCCACAATTTTTAGACGCCGGTGCCGCGGCATCTAGACCAGATACTCCACCCCCTCGTAGTTGCCGACAACGGTGATCGTTACGAGCATCAGGACCACATAGACCGCTGGAACGGTGATTCTTGACCGTCGGGACAAGGGGAGGCCGGGGGCTCGTCGTTGGCTGAGGCCCCACCACAGTGCTGCCGCGTAGAAGTAGATGACCGAGGCGAGTATCGCTGCCGCGGTGGGATAGGCCGCGGCCTGGATAAACTGCGCGGTGTCCCAGGATAACCCGTAGCGGGTCGCGACATCGGTAGCGGTCACGGTGTGGGTCCGACTGTTAAGGAAAGACAGGGAGGTGACGACTGTCCACAAGCCGCAGGTCAAGCAGACAAGTGTGCGTATCCGACCCCCCGGTCGCCCGAGGGCGATCCAGGCCCAGATCGCCGCGAGGATGCCCGGGGTGACCGAGACCGCAACCTGGAGCCAGTAGTCACCGGCGGTGAGGAGGGTCGGCTGATCGAGCCCGCGAAGCTGTACCCATTCGCGGACAAGGCCGTGTGCCAGCAGGAGGGAGAGAAGGACGTAGCCCGCCACAAGGCCAAGTGCGAGGAGGGCGGAGCCCGCTACGCCGAATGACTGCGGGGTGACGGTATCAATCCTGGCCGACGGCAGCTCTGGCCGGGCGGAGGAGGCGGGAGCGTCTGGGCGTGCGCTCTCGTCGGCCACCGTCACGGACTCGGGAGTCGTTGCGGACGTGCGCCTGCCGGGGCGGACTGAGACGATGGCGAGCACCACTCCGAGGGCACCGAGAACGCCGAGTGCGGTGCGGGTACGGCGGTTGCGCGGCACGACACTCCGATCTCGGGGGTGACCAGTTCTAGGGCTCAGTGTATCTGGGCGCGCTCGGGAACGTAGTGCCACAGCAACCGGAGGAGGGCGGTGCCTACTCGGCGATCAGTTCCCGCATCCCCGCTTCGAGGGCGGTGAGCGTGGCCGTGCAGGCGGCGCGGCGCTCCGCGAGGGTGCCGTCGGCCGCCTGCACGTCGAGATAGACCTTGAGCTTGGGCTCTGTGCCACTCGGGCGCACCATAATGCGTGAGCCGTCGGCGAGGCTGAGTCGTAGGACGTTGCTTGGCGGAACATCCGCGGTGCCGTGCGCGAGGTCGTCCACGCGGTCAACGGCAACGCCGCCCACCGTTGCGGGAGGAGTGGCGCGCAACCGGTCCATCACGCGGTCGATGATGCTGAGGTCGGTGACCCGCAGCGACACCTGGCCGGAGGCGAACACGCCAAATTTTTCGGCGCAGCGGTCAAGTAGTTCCGCTACGGTCACGCCCTGGGCGTGGTACTCCTGTGCCAGGTCGAGGAACATCACGGCGGCCGAAATGCCGTCCTTATCGCGCACGGTCTGCGGGTTGACGAGGTAACCGAGGGCCTCCTCGAAACCGTAGACGAGTTGCGGTACGCGCGAGACCCACTTGAATCCGGTGAGCGTCTCGGCGAAGCCCAAGCCGTAGTGGTCGGCGATGGATTTGAGCCCGGGGGAGGACACGATCGTGCAGGCGAGCGTGCCGAAGGTGTGGCCCGCCGCGGTGTGTCGCTCGGCGGCTCGCCAGCCCAGCAGAAGCCCCACCTCGTTGCCGGTCAGGCGGCGGAATCCCTCGGGGGCGGTCGAATCGGGGATGGCGATGGCCAGCCGGTCGGCATCCGGGTCGTTGGCCACGATCAGGTCCGCACCCACCGTGCGGGCGAGCGTGAAGGAGAGATCCATCGCGCCCGGCTCCTCCGGGTTGGGGAAGGCCACGGTGGGGAAGTCGGGGTCCGGCTCCTGCTGCTCGGCGACGCTATTGGGCACGGGCAGCCCGGCACGGTAGAACACCCGTGCGGCGGTCTGCCAGCCTACGCCGTGCATAGCCGTGTAGACAACGTTGAGGCCACCCGCTGGCGGCTCTTCACCCGTGTGCTGGCCGAGCTCGCAGGTGGCGGTGATGTAGGCATCCACGATGCCGTTGGTCGCGACCTCGTAGTCGTCAGAGCGCGGTAGGTTACCGACGGGGCCCGCCGCGGCCACGCGGTCGATCTGCCGGGCAATATCGGCGTCCACCGGCGCGGTGATCTGCGAGCCGCCGGTGTCGCCGCCCAGATACACCTTGTAGCCGTTGTCACGGGGCGGGTTGTGGCTGGCCGTGACCATGATACCGGCCGAGGTGTCCAGGTGGCGCACCGCAAACGCGAGTACGGGGGTGGGTGACGGCGTGGGCAGGAGGATGGCGCGGAGGCCCGCCCCCGCCATGATCTCGGCCGTGTCGCGGGCAAAGACGTCGGAGTTTTTGCGGCCGTCGAAGCCGATGACCACACTCGGCTGCGGGTGTGACCCCGGCGTGGCGGCGGCCTGGGCGAGCAGATACGCGGCACAGCCGGCGGCGGCCTGGGACACGAGCACGCGGTTCATTCGCGCGCTTCCGGCCCCTAACTCACCGCGAAGGCCAGCGGTGCCAAAGGCGAGTCGGGTATCAAAGCGAGAGTGCAGATCGGCGAGGGCCTCCGCATCTCCCCAGGTGGCGCTCGCAACGAGGGCGCTCAACTTGGCGCGGGTCTCGGCATCCGGGTCCTGCTCGCACCACGCGGCGGCCGTGCTGATGATCGGGTCTGTCATCGTCTCCACGTCTCCTTAAAGTTGGGCCACAACGCGGGCCAGCAGGGCGCTGATCACGGGTTCGGCGGTCTGGCCAGCCTCGATCACCTCGGCGTGGCTGAGGGGGGTTTTCTGGATGCCAGCGGCCAGGTTGGTCACGAGCGAGAAACCGAGGACCTCCATACCAGCCTCGCGGGCGGCGATGGCCTCCAGCGCGGTGGACATTCCGACGATGTGGCCGCCGATGCTCTTCGCCATCTGCACCTCCGCCGGGGTCTCGTAGTGGGGCCCACGGAACTGTACGTAGACGCCCTCGTCGAGCGAAGGATCTACCGAACGGGCATGCTCGCGCAGACGGTGCGAGTAGAGATCGGTCAGGTCGATGAAGGTGGCCCCCTCCAGCGGTGAGTCTGCCGTGAGGTTGATGTGGTCGCTTATCAGCACGGGCTGGCCGGGCGTCCAGGTTTCGCGGATGCCGCCGGCCCCGTTGGTGAGGATCATCACCGTCGCGCCGGTCGCGGCCGCAGTGCGTACGGAGTGTACGACGCGGCGCACGCCGTGGTTTTCGTAGTAGTGGGTGCGCGCGCCGATCACGAGGGCATTCTTTCCGCCCGGCAGGCGGATGGAACGCAGGGTGCCCACGTGCCCCTCCAGGGCCGGTTTACTGAACCCGACAATTTCGGTGGCGGGGATGCTCGCCACCGTCTCACCAATCAGGTCGGCCGCCTTGGCCCACCCGCTGCCGAGCGTCAGCGCGATATCGTGCCGGGCCACGCCGGTTTTCTCAGCGATCTGAGCGGCCGCCTCGCGGGCGATCTCGAACGGGTTGGCGCCGGGGGCGTCCAGGGGATGAATGTCGGTGGTGTAGGGCACATCCGTTGTCATGGAACCAGCCTAGTCGTCAGGTCTCCCCGTGCCGTCCCGAACGTGAGATCGAAACAGACGGTTCGATCTGCACATAGTTATCCGCTCAGCCTCGTACGAACTCGGGTGTGACCGTGTCCGCATCGAGAGTATTTCGACGTCGAGAGACTCGTCAAAGCGGCCCTCCCTCCGGCAGACCAGGGGAACAGCCACATTTTTCCGCGGAATACCAGTGTCAAACCGGCATCTATGCGGTTTGGCGGCGGGTGCTCGTTGGGGGAGAATAGGCCCATGGCGTATGAGTTTGAGCGGAAACATCGGGTTGCTGTTTTGGGTGGCGGCCCCGGCGGGTATGAGGCGGCGCTCACCGGCGCGCAGCTGGGGGCTGAGGTCACCCTGGTGGAGCGTGCGGGCGTCGGCGGTTCCGCCGTCATCACCGATGTGGTTCCCTCCAAGAGCCTGATCGCCACGGCCGAGGCCGCGATTGCGGTGCGGGAGTCGCACCAGCTGGGCGTGCAGTTCTATAGCAAGACGGATGGTGACAAGCCCGTCCGCCCCGAGGTGGCCGTCAACCTGGCCGCGGTGAACAAGCGGCTGCTCTCCCTCGCCCGCGAGCAATCCGAGGATATGCGCACCACCCTGGAGGAGGCCGGTGTGCGCATCGTCTCCGGTGAGGGGCGGCTCGACGGCCCCAACGCCCTGATCGTCTCGACCGCCCAGGGCGAGGAGGGCACCGATTTTGATCGTATTGAGGCCGACACGGTTGTCGTCTCGGTGGGCGCAAGCCCCCGGATGCTCGACTCGGCAATGCCGGATGGCGAGCGCATCCTCACCTGGACTCAGCTCTATAACCTTCGGGCCATTCCCGAACACCTCATTGTTGTCGGCTCCGGTGTGACCGGGGCCGAATTTGCGTCGGCCTACCGGGCTCTCGGGGCCAAGGTGACGCTCGTGTCGAGTCGAGACCAGGTGCTGCCCGGTGAGGACGCCGACGCAGCCGGTGTGATCGAGCGCGTTTTCAAGCGCAACGGTATGACGGTGCTCTCAAAATCCCGTGCTGATTCTGTGGAGCGCGTGGGAGAGAGCGTCGTTGTGACGCTCTCCGACGGCCGCACGGTTGAGGGTTCGCACTGCCTGATGGCGGTTGGCTCGATTCCCAATACGAGCGGAATTGGCCTGCGCGGTGCGGGTGTGCAGCTGACCGAGAGCGGGCATATCCGGGTCAATCGGGTGGCGCGCACGAGCATTCCGTCCATTTACGCGGCCGGAGACTGCACTAATTTCATGCCGCTCGCTTCCGTCGCCTCGATGCAGGGCCGTAACGCCCTCTTCCACGCGCTCGGTGATGCCGTGACTCCCATCCAGCTCCGTAATGTGGCCGCCAACATCTTCACCCAGCCCGAGATTGCCACGGTGGGCTGGACCCAGAAGCAGATCGAGGATGGCGAGGCAGACGGCGAAATCTACAAGCTACCGCTCAAGGTCAACCCGCGCGCCAAAATGATGGGGATCAAGGACGGGTTCGTGAAGCTCTTTGCCCGCCCCGGCTCGGGCACCGTGATTGGCGGCGTGATCGTGGCCCCCAAAGCGAGCGAGCTGATCTTCCCGCTCGCGCTCGCCGTGGAGCACCGCCTCACGGTGGACCAGGTGGCCCGCGCCTTCACCGTGTACCCGTCACTGACGGGGTCCATTTCGGATGCGGCCCGCGCCATGCACACCGTGAATCAGTAGTTCCCGCGCCCAGTAGATGCGGGAGGCCCCGCGCTCCGAGGAGTGCGGGGCCTCCCTGTGGGGCGCTGTCTCTATTCGCCGTCAACGATGTTGAGTAGGACGTGCCCGCTCGACACGGTGCTCCCGGCCATGGCGTTGAGGTTCGCGATCACACCGTCGCGGTGTGCGGTGAGCGGTTGCTCCATTTTCATGGCCTCCAAGACGACGACGAGATCGCCGGCTGTTACTCTCTGGCCCTCCGTTACCTCGGTCTTGACCACCGTGGCCTGCATCGGGGCTTTGACCGAGTCGCCCGTTGCGGTTGAGACGGAGGCTCCGCGGGTGCGTTTGGGGGCCGGGCCGCGGGTGAGGCCCTGGTCGGTGTCGGGCAGCAGCGAGGTGGGGAGGGTGACCTCCACGCGCCGACCAGCGACCTCGACCACCACGTTCTGTCGGGAGGGCGAAGCCGCCACCCGGCCGTGCGTCTGGCCAGACCACGGCTCGATGTCGTTCACGAACTCGTTCTCGATCCACAGCGTGTACACGCCAAAGGTGCCGTCGGCGGCGACAAACGCCGGGTCTCGCACGATCTTGCGGTGGAAGGGGAGCACGGTGGGTAACCCCGCGACCTCAAACTCGTCGAGGGCGCGGCGCGCGCGTTCCAGGGCCTGCTCGCGCGTGGCCCCCGTGACGATGATTTTGCCGAGTAGGGAGTCGAACGCCCCCGTGATCACATCGCCCTGGGTTACACCGCTATCGAGGCGGATGCCGGGGCCACCAAAGGTGCGGAACTGCGTGATCGGTCCGGGGCTGGGCAGGAAGCCCGTGCCCGGGTCCTCGCCGTTGATTCGGAACTCGAACGAGTGGCCGGTGGCAACCGGGTCGTCGTAGTCGAGTACGCCGCCCTCGGCGAGGCGGAACTGTTCGCGCACCAGGTCGATCCCCGTCACCTCCTCGGACACGGGGTGCTCCACCTGGAGCCGTGTGTTAACCTCCAGGAAGGAAACGGTGCCGTCCCGTGCCACGAGGAACTCGCAGGTGCCCGCCCCCACGTAGCCGACCTCCTTCAGAATGGCCTTGGATGCCCGGTAGAGCTCCGCGTTCTGTGCGTCACTGAGGAAGGGGGCCGGAGCCTCCTCGACGAGCTTCTGATGGCGGCGCTGGAGGGAACAATCGCGGGTGGAGATAACGACAACATTGCCGTGGGCATCCGCGAGGCACTGGGTCTCGACGTGGCGGGGCTTCTCCAGGTACTTCTCGACAAAGCACTCGCCGCGGCCAAACGCCGTGATGGCCTCGCGCGTGGCTGACTCAAACTGCTGGGCGACCTCATCGCGAGTGTAGGCGACCTTGAGGCCGCGCCCACCACCGCCAAACGCTGCCTTGATAGCGACGGGGAGTCCGTGCCGGTCAACGAATTCCAGCACCTCCTCGGCTCCCGAGACGGGGTTTAGGGTGCCCGGTGCGAGTGGGGCCCCCACCTTCTCGGCGACGTGTCGCGCCGAGACTTTGTCTCCCAGCTGCTCGATGGCCTCGGGGCTCGGGCCGATCCAGACCATTCCTGCGTTAATCACCGCCCGGGCGAAGTTGGCATTCTCGGCGAGAAAGCCGTATCCCGGGTGCACGGCGTCAGCGCCGGCCCGGCGGGCGACGCCCAAAATCTTGTCGATGACCAGGTAGGTCTCTGCGCTCGTGCTGCCACCGAGGGCATAGGCCTCGTCAGCGAGCGTGGCGTGCAGGGAATCCCTGTCCTGGTCGGCGTAGATCGCCACGGAGGCGATCCCGCTATCGGCGGCGGCACGGATGATACGGACGGCGATCTCGCCACGGTTGGCGATCAGAACCTTCGAAATACGCGGCATAATGCACTCAGCTTATTGGGTTATGGAGGCACAAAATTGGATATCGCACACAAAAAATATGTCTAAACGCATGTGAATTCTACAAAAGCCCCGTGGTGAGTGGGATATCGCCGGGTGTGGCTCGGTCACATCAGGGTGACGTCCAGAGGGAGGTCCACTCGTGGCCGAGTTCCCGCACCAACCGCCGGAGCGCGGGTAGTGACATCCCTACGACCGTGCTGGGGTCTCCCGAGATGCCGTCAACGAAAGGGGCACCCAGGCTGTCAATGGTGAAGGCCCCCGCCACCTGGAGGGGCTCGCCTGTGGCGATATAGGCGTCAATCTCGGCCGCCGTGATATCGGAGCTGAACGTCACCTCGGCTCGCGTCACCGCGCCGACGGCACCGCGCACCGTGCCCCCCGAGTGGTCGATCAGCCAGTGTCCCGAGTAGAGGGTGCCGGTGCGGCCGCGCTGAGCTAACCAGCGCTCGCGGGCGACGGCGGGCTCGTGTGGCTTGCCATAGATGATCTCGTCGAGCACAAACGCGGAGTCGCCGCCCAGTACCAGCCCGTCGATTGTTTCGCCGCTACGGGTCGAAACGGTCTTCGAGGTTACCACCGCCTCAGCCTTGGCCCGGGCGAGCAACTGAACGAGCTCGGCGGGGGTGAGGTCTCGTCCGAGTTCAGCCGTGTGGGTGGTGGCGGTAGCCTCCTCATCAACGTGTGACGGCAGGAGCGTGGGCTCAATACCGGCTGAGCGCAGCAGCATGAGGCGGGCGGGTGAGGTGGAGGCGAGGTAAAACCGCACGGAGGTCCCCTTCGGGCTGAACGAGTGTGACATGCTCTATTGGTGAACGCGACAATAAATACGGCAGCAGCATCCAGTATCGCGGTGGGTGACGAGATTGAACTCGACATCACCAACGTAGCCCACGGCGGGGTCTGTGTGTCCCGTTACGGGGGGCGCGTGGTGTTTGTCGCCGATACGATCCCCGGTGAGCGGGTGCTGGCCCGGGTGACCGAGGCGCGCAAGAAGAGCTTCGTGCGGGCATCGACCGTGCGCGTGATCACCGCCTCCGAGCACCGCCGTGAGCATGTCTGGGCCGCCGCGAGTCTTGACCGTGACCCGGCCGAGCGGGCTGGCGGTGCCGAGTTTGGCCATATCGACCTGGCCGAGCAGCGCCGTCTCCTCGCGAGCGTCATTACCGATTCGCTCCGGCGGATGGCGGGTATTGAGCGTGAGGTTGTGGTTGAGGCGGCCCCCGGCGACGACGAGTGCAACGGTCTGGGGTGGCGCACGCGGATCAGCCTGCACACGGATGCCGCCGGTCGCGTCGGCCCGTATGCTGCCCGCACCCACACCGTCGTTGAGGTTCCCGATTACCCGCTTGCGCATCACGAGGTGGCTATGCTCACCCTGGGCTTGCCCGGAACCGTGCGCGCCGGTCAGACCCTCGACGTGATCGCGCCGAGCGCCTCCCCGCCCTTTGTTGCCGTCTCGGAGGGGTCGCGCGGCCCGCAGCGGGGGGCAGCCCGCATCCGGGAGCGCGTGGGGTCGCGCGAATTCGAGCTGTCCAAGACGGGCTTCTGGCAGGTCCACCTGGCTGCCCCGGACGTGTTGACTGCCGCTGTGCAGGACGCCATTGACCCCGCACTTTTTGACCCCGCTGCCGACAATCTCGACCTGTACGGCGGGGTGGGTCTGCTTGCCGCGGCGGTGCTGGATCGGTTCCCCGGGAAAACCCGTATCACGACCGTTGAGTCCGATGTGCTCGCAACCGAGTGCGCCGCTGACAACCTGGCCGACAGCCCCGGCGCGTACGCCCAGACGGGCCGCGTTGACCGCTACCTCGCGAACTATCAGCGCGGGGCAACCCCGGCCGAACTTGCTCGGATGCGTGCGGCCACGATTATCCTTGACCCGCCCCGTTCTGGTGCCGGCGGTGAGGTGTGTGCCGCGCTGATTAGCCTGGCCCCCGCGCAGCTTGTTTACGTGGCGTGCGATCCGGTCGCGTTTGCTCGGGATGCCGCGACCCTCACCGCGGGCGGCTACACCCTTACCGGGATGCGCGCGTTTGACCTTTTTCCGCACACTCACCACGTGGAGATTGTTGCCACGCTTGTACGCAGTGACCTGCTGGGTTCTCGGAGCGTGTCGGCGGAGTAACCGTGTGTTGGCCGTCGGGTGCTGTGGCAGAATTGGGGCACGCAGTGCACCCCGCGAAGCCTCGCCCACCACTCGGTGACGCCTGCGACCGCCACCACACGAGAGGCCACAGATGCTGAACAGTGCAGACAACATCCAGGTTACCCATGCGGGTAGCCTGCCCCGAACCCCCGAGCTGATCGCCGCCAATGCGGCGAAAGAGTTGGGGAACGTCGAGAACTTCGACGCTCTGCTCACCGAGGCCGTTGTTGACCTCGTTGCCCGCCAGAAGAGCCTGGGAGTGACGGTTCCCGGCGATGGCGAGTACGGCAAATCAATGTCGAGCGCTGTGGACTACGGGGCTTGGTGGTCATACTCATTTGATCGGCTCGCGGGGCTGGAGATTGACGAGTCTTCCGCTTGGGTCACCGAGCGCACCCTCTCTGAACCCGGTAACGTGCAGCTGACAGGTTTCGGTTTTCGCCGTGACCGGGCCCTTTTTCCCGCGGCCTACAGCGACCCCGAGTCGGGCATCTTTGTGGGTAAGCCCAAGCTGTTTCCGAAGGTTGTGGGGCCGCTCAGCTACACGGGCCAGGCGGCGATCGCGAGCGACGTGAGAAATTTCCGCAAGGGGCTGGAGGCTTCCGGGTACACCGAGGGTTTCCTCACCTCGCTCTCGCCCGGCAGCGCCTCGCGCATTGGTAATGACCACTACGCTACCCAGGAGGAGTACATCTGGGCCTGCGCCGACGCGCTGCGCGAGGAGTACCTGGCGATCACGGGTGCCGGTCTGATTCTCCAGATTGACGACCCCTCCATCGCCGAGAACTTTGACCAGATTGAACCCGAGCCGAGTGTGGCCGACTATCAGGCTTTTACCCGCATCCGGGTGGAGGCGCTCAACTACGCGCTGCGCGGCATCCCCGAGGAGCAGGTGCGTTTCCACCTGTGCTGGGGCAGCTGGCACGGCCCGCACACGACCGATATTGAGATGAAAAATATCGTCGAGGTGATGCTGGAGATCAACGCCGGGGCCTACTCGTTCGAGGCCGCCAATGTGCGTCACGAGCATGAGTGGCGGGTGTGGGAGGAGGTGGCGCTGCCCGAGGGCAAGCTGATTCTGCCGGGTATCGTGAGCCACGCGACCAATGTGGTGGAGCATCCCGAACTTGTGGCGGACCGTATTGAACGTTTTGCGCGCGCTGTGGGCCGGGAGAATGTGCTGGCCTCAACCGACTGCGGCCTGGGCGGGCGTGTTCACCCGGATATCGCGCTCGCCAAGCTGCGTACCCTCGCCGAGGGGGCCGAGCTGGCCTCGCGGCGACTCTGGTCGTAACGAGCCGTGTCGTGTGGGGCGTATCCGTGAGGATGCGCCCCACACGTCGTTAACGGCCTTATCTTCAATAAAAGAAGAAATTCTCCATAGTGTTGAATAATATCAATACTATCGGTATGGTGGCCTGTGAGCCCGCACCATCGGTTTATTCAACCGGTTGCGTGTCCCGTCACCCGCGACGGATGCTCGCATTCACCATCACCAAAGGAAAATGTTATGGCCACACTCATTCACGAAGGAATCACCGCCCAGGGAGAGCCCACCTTCGGGCTGGTCTCCACCGATCACCCCGAGTTCTTCACCGTCCGCACCGGGCAGGACCCCGCCGCCCCGCGCATCCCGATCCTGATCGGTGCCGTCACGGCAACCCCCACGTCCGCCGCGCCCTCCCTCACCATGGAGGTCAGCCCTGCTCCGGTCCTCACCGGAGGGGTGTACACCCTGTTTATGGAGGTCCGGGCGACGGCTCCCCGAACGGGCGGCGAGGTGGCGCTCTCCGCAATTCCCTGCATTGGTGGCACTTTTGCGAGTGCCAGCGAGGTCCCGATTCCGCTGACCTCCGGGTGGACACAGGTTGCGGCGGCCATCGAGGTGGCGGCTCCCACGGGTCACAGCCTCACCGGCCTGACTCTCTACAACGCCCAGCTGGGCGACCAGGTTGAGGTGCGCTCCTTCACTCTCGTCCGCGGGGCGGTCACCACGGCTCCCGGGGTCGTGGTGGACCGAAGTGCCACGGAGACGGTCTCCGCGCGTCCCGTGCGTAATGTGCGTGACTTCGGTGCCGTCGGTGACGGGGTGGTTGATGACACCGCCGCGATTGCCCGTGCCCTCGCCGTGGGGACCGGCTTCGCCACCGTTTTCTTCCCCTCCGGCCGCTACCGAATCACCAGTCAGATCGTCTGGGACCTCTACCGGGTAGAACTGCATGGTCAGGGTGCGGAGGTCTATGCCGACTTCGCACCGACGAGGTTCGACGCCAACCCACCGGCCAAGGAATCCTACGCGGTGAGGGTGCTCTCGACGGCCCCCTTCCCCGGTGGCTCCCCGGCCATGAATATTCGAGGGCAGAGCGGGGGGATTAAATTTATGGGCAGAGGCAGGACGGTTAACGGTCTCTTGATTGAGGGTGCCGCCTCCTCCGTGATAGACGCGCACGGTAAATGGTCGGACGGTCAGCGCAAGAATGCCCACCACACCATCGCCCATATGGTGTTTGAGGGCTTCCACATTGCGCACACGATCGGTTCCTATACGTTCATGCTCGGTTTTCGCAACTGTGTGTTCCGCTACAACGACACCTGCGCGCATATGCCGCTGTTGAGCCCCACCCGCTCAATGCCCACGACCACAGTCCCCACCACCGACCGTGGGGAGCGCATCTACTATGACGCGTGCGACTTTACCAACAACTCCCGCACCTCGTGGGCGCTCCTGATCGAGTGCGACCAAGCCTACAAATTCTTTAACTGCTCCTTTGACTGGATTTCTCAGTTGCTGTGGGCGCATGACGGGGCTCAGGTTGATTTTGTGGGGTGCCATATGGAGACGCCGGCCGACCCGCCGCCCGCCTCCCCGGCGGATACGCCGCGGTCGCCGATGCTGCACGAGTACGAGATGTTCCCGAAGCAGGGGCAGTTTGTGAATAATGTGGATAAGCACCGGGTTCGCTGCTACCTCTACGCGGGTGGTACGGCATCCGTCCAGATCACCAACTCGCTGCTCACGATTAATTATTATGAGGCGGATCAGCGGGCCAACCCGATCCCGTACCTGTTCCAGATCGACCAGCTGGCTGTTGTAGCCGTGCACCAGTCCCAGATCAAGACCCCGTCGGTGATTGCCCTGTCCCAGGGTGGTGGGCACCTCTCGGTGAGTGACCCCGCCTTCTTCCCGGAGGACGAGTTTATTCCCATGGCGGGCCTGAACCCCACGCTCGATCAGCTCTGGGATGGAGGGCTACAGAAGGCCATCATTCGGGATGCCTGGTCCGGAGACAACGTGGCGGTCACCCACACCAACGCCGCGACCGGCGGACCCCCCGTGACCTGGGAGCCGCAATATACGGAGGCTACCGGTTTCGTCCAACTCAGTACCGGCAGTAATATGCTCACGGTCACGCAGAAAAAGGATGGTGCCTCCTCGTTGACCCTCACCGTCCCGGTGCGAACGCGGCTCCGGGTGTTTGGGATTAGCCTCCTGATGCGGGGCAAGCCAAACGGCCAGGGGAAGCTTCCCGTTATCCGAAACTTTCGGATGGAGTTCCTCGACGCGGGGGGTGCAATTCTCGGTACTCTGTACGACGAATCGGATCGGCATATCGTGGCCAAAACAAACGGTGCCTACGGAAAGCGCAACCCGATCGACCTCAAGCCCACCCCCATGTCGCTGCCCGTCGCGCAGCGCAACCACACGGCGTTTCCCGGTGAGATAGACGGACCGGATTGGATCCGCTACCAACTGGTGCGTGCGGTTGGACACCAGGGCCTCAATATGCCCTGGTACTCGGGATGGAATCCGGATCGGGTGACGCATGTGCGGATTGTCCTGCCCGTTCCTGCCGGGCTGGCTGGCGACACCTATTTTATTCGCCAGGCGTTTGTTAACGCTTTTGGATAGAACGCCACACCGTATCCGAAAATCGGTTTCTTCCCATTTTCCCCATCTTTTCCCCATATTTACCGGCGGTCTATACCCCGCCGCAGAAAGGTCATCCCCATGACAACATTTCCCGGTTTCCCCACAGCCCCGGGCCTGGTGGCCCTCACCGAGAGCCGCAACGGCCTCGCCGGGCTCATCGCCCGCAGTACCAGTGGCACCCTTCGTGCCGGGGTGCTGCCCCGCAACGAATCGAGCGTCCTGGTCACCCCGGGGGAGAGCGCCGTCGGTACCGACGGCAGCGTCACTACCGCTGTCTCCGTCGCCCCGTTTGAAGCGGTGCTCCCCCACGGGGGTGGTGCCATCGCCGTGGGCAACACCTCGGCTGTGCGAGTCCCGCTGGATCGCGCAGATGCCGCCCTTGCCCGCATCGACGTTATCTGGGTCCAGCCCGCGCCGAGCTCCTACCTACGCCACTTCTCCCTCCGGGGGGCACAGATCTCCCGCACCACCGGGACGCCCTCCGCTACCCCGGTGGCCCCGGAGATCCCGGATGGAGCTTTCGTGCTCGCCCAGGTGAGCGTTGCCCGGGCGGCAACCGCGATCACCGCGGCGAACATCACCGAGAAGTACACCTTTACCGCAACCGCCGGTGGCACCGTCGTGGTGCGCACCGGCACCGAGCTGGCCGCGTGGACCCCGCACAACGGGGCGACCGCCTACGCTCTGGACACGGGCACCTCCTACACCCGCCGCGGCGGTGAATGGCAGCCCGCGTCTTTCGGAGTCACACTGATGCAGCGCACCACAGCGGTGCTTTCGGCCCCGAAAGATGTGTGGGCCAGCATCTCGGCATCATCCGCGTGGACGGCCCTCTCAACCGCTCCGGATGTCACGTACGCGAACGGGTTCGTCTGCGCCAAGGCGGGCCTCTACCAGGTGGGGTACTCCGTTGTTCATAGCCTCACGCAATCAGCGTTCGGCGTGCTGGTCGGCGAGACGGCAGTGACCAATTTTCGGAACGTTCAGGCCGGCGCGACCTTTCCGGCGAACTTTCCACTCGGGACCGCCTCGACATACGTCCAGGTTCCGGCAGGAGGGGTCGTGCGTCTCTTCGCGGCGGGCATGGGCGCGGCCATGACCGTTGACCCGTCAGTGCCCAAGTGGTGGCTGCGCCGCGTGTCATAACTCGCGTGTGAGCCCTACCGGCGTCGCCAGTGTGGTCGGCCGTTCTGCGGTCGGCCACACTGGCGACGTTCACTCCGCCTCCTCGTACCGGTACGCAAACGACCCGCGGTACTCGATGATGGTGCCCAGCAGGGGATTGTTACCCCGCACACTCACCAGATGAAGACCCGTCTCGTCGTCCCAGCCGTCGAACCCCTCAACGTGCACGCCCAGCAGGCGGGGGAGAGGAACGCGCAGCCGCCCGAGCCGCAGGGCCGTCGCCACCGACACCATCCGCAGGGTACCCTCCGGTGTGACCTCGCAGCGCAGCGTTGCCTCGACACGGCCGCGAGCCCCCAGCCGGTCGAGGACTAGGCCAGGGCCGACCGCCTCAACGGAATCGGAAAATACGCCGGGTCCCGACGGGAAATAGTAGGTGCGGCGCGTGCGCAGGAGGGGGCGACCCGCGGTATCCCGGGCCGGTATATTTTCGACCCTAAACGGTACGCTGCTGCCCGAGGCGCTGAGGAAGAGCTCCGGCCCCAGCACCGGTCGTGAGAGCGCGGCGAGCCAGCGTGGCCGCGAGCTGGCCCACTCAAATACGCCCTCGCCGACGCCAATCTGCCCGCTCACCGATGGCCCGGAAAAGTAGCGACGGAGTTCAGGGCGGAGCCGGTCGAGGTCGTCACCGAGGGCCTCAGCGTAGGCGGAGAGAGGGTACAGGCTCATCGGTCCACCGTATATCGTGTCGGCTCGCGACGCGCCCGGGCAGCATCGAATGAGCTGGGCGAGAATGAATTGTGTCCACGCACCGTGTAACATCGCCATGCTGTATTCATGCGAAAGGATCCCAATGACTCACAACGACTCGACGGCTGCGCGCCCGGACGAATCGGGGAATTCCCAGGGGTCAACCGTGGATGCGGAGCATCCGGCCGTTGCCGCCGTGCGGGTGGCACTCGCCGCCCGCGGGCTCAAGCCCACTATCCACTGGCTGCCAGATGCCGCCCACACGGCCCCGCTCGCGGCCGAGGCCCTCGGCGTGCCCGTCGCCGCCATCGCGAACTCTCTCATCTTTGCCACCGACATCGGCGAGCCGGTGCTCGTGATGACCTCCGGCTGTCACCGTGTCGATACGGAGTTTCTCGGAGGATCGCTCGGGATCACCCTCCAGCGGGCCAACGCGGACCAGGTGCGCAGCGCCACCGGCCAGGCAATCGGTGGGGTCGCCCCGGTGGGCCACCCCGGGTCCGTGCGCACCATTGTTGACGTCTCGCTCGCTGAGTACCCCACGGTGTGGGCCGCGGCGGGCCACCCCCGGACGGTTTTTCCGCTGAGTTTTACCGAATTGGTGCACGTGACGGGCGGCCTCGTGATGCCGGTGGTGCCGCCCGGCTCCCGCGAGCGTCCGCCCGTCGGCTAGCGGTCGAAGAGGGAGGCCGCTGCGCGGGCCAGGTACGCTGTCTCGTCGAGGGTATCGCCCGTGACGGTTACATGACCCACCTTGCGGCCGGGGCGCGGTTGCTTGCCGTAGCTGTGTACCTTGGCTGAGGGGTACTGGCCCAGGACCTCGGGGTAGAGGTCCTCCATAGTTCCCGCGCTCGGTCCACCCAGTACGTTGATCATCACGGTGTAGGGGGAACGCAGGTCCGTCGCACCCAGTGGGAGATCCGAGACGGCCCGCAGGTGCTGCTCGAACTGGCTTGTGACGGAGCCCTCAATAGTCCAGTGTCCACTGTTGTGTGGGCGCATGGCCAACTCGTTGATGAGGATACGCTCATCCGTCGTCTCGAACATTTCGACGGCGAGCACGCCCGTGACGCCCAGGCCGTCGGCCACGCGCGTGGCGATCTCGGCGGCGGTCTCGGCGAGGCGGCCCTCCGAGCCGGGGGCTGGTGCGAGCACCTCGGCACACACACCGTTTTTCTGTACCGTCTCGACCACCGCCCAGGTGGCGCTCTCGCCGCTCGGACGGCGGGCAATCAGCTGGGCCAGTTCGCGGCGGAAATCTACCCTCTCCTCGACCAGAAGCTCACCGCCGTTGCCGTCCTCTGCCAGTGCGGCAAACCAATCGGAGGCCTCGGCCGCGTCTGTCACCATCCGCACACCCTTGCCGTCGTAGCCACCGCGTGCGGTCTTGAGCACACCGCGGCCGCCGTGGGCAGAGAGGAAATCGGCCAGCTGCTCCGGGCTGGATACCCGCGCCCATTCCGGCACGGGTAACCCCAGCTTGCTGAGCTTCTGGCGCATGAGGATTTTGTCCTGTGCGTAGAGCAGCGCCTCGGGGTGCGGGTGTACAGCGACACCACGGGCCATCAGGTTGCGCAGGATGGGCTGCGGTACATGCTCGTGGTCGAATGTGACCACATCGACGGTGTCGGCAAAGCTCGATACGGTATCGGCATCCCGGTAGTCGCCCACACGCACCGCCGCGAGCCTGGCTGATGACTCGTCTGTCTCGGCAAGCACCTGCAGGTCGAGCCCCAGAGCGACGGCGGGTGGGATCATCATCCGGGCCAGTTGGCCGCCGCCGATAACGCCGATGATGTCGGGCATTGTGTCCTCGCAGTCGTGGGTTGGTTGTGAGCGTGAATCGCTGGTGATCGTGCGCGGTTCAGACCCGGGTCAGAGTCCTATTCTGTCACTCCAGCGGGGGTCTGCGCCGGGGAGAGCGCCGAATCTACGGCGTAGGAGCGCTCCATCAATTCGTGCAGCATTGAGACGACCTGCTCGCTTCCCGGTACATCGCGCAGCGAGAGCGGATCCTCACTGCCAACCAGGAGGAGGACGGTGCCGGAGCCAAACATCCGTTGGGCCGCCGTTGCCCGCACACGCACCTCGCGGATGCGACCGATGGAGGCCTCCGAACGGGAGCGCACAAAAAAGCCGTGGCGGACCACGATGCGCTTGGTGGTGATCGTGTAGGTCCCCCCGAGCCAGGCGAAGTAGGGGAGCACGCACAGCAGAAAAATGACGATCCCGCCACCGGCGATCACGAGGCTCCGCTGCCAGGCCTCGGCGAGACTGAAACCGAAGTAGCCCACCAGCGGAGGAACGGCCAGCAGGACAAGTGTGTGAAAGGTGAGGATACGACCGTGGCGGCGGAGCCGGGCGATAATGACCTCGGGCCGGAGGTGGGCTGCGGTGGCTGGTTTCAGGGCGGTGCTCAGATCCTGAGATTTCTGGCGGGAATCGTTGCCAGAGAAGGAAGCCATAGAACCATTGTTACCGCAGAAAAGGGTTCGCGGGGCAGCGACAGGCGCGTACCCCGCGAACTCTCACGGTGTGATCCGGATGTTAGGCCGTTACGCCCGCGGTGATGCGCGCGCCGAGCTCGCCGTCAACGCTCGTCCAGTACCACAGGAAACGCTCCTTGACCTGCTCCAGGGTCAGACTGTTGTACTGACCGATCAACGTCTCAACCAGGCGATCACGCTGCTCGTCGGTGAAAACCTCGCGCACAAGGGTTCCGGGCTGGCCGAAATCGTCGTCGTCGGCGCGCAGCGTGTAGGCCGAGCGCACCAGGTCGCCGTCGGATTCCCAGCCGTTGCTCTCGGCAGCCTTCGCCGCGTCCGCAACAGGGCCACCCAGCGAGTTTGGTGCGTACACCGGGCTCTCGCCGCCGGTGTAGAACTGGCGCATCGCGCCCTCTTTCGAGTAGCTGTTCACCTTGCTAATGGGTCGGTTTACGGGCAGCTCGTTGTAGTTGGTGCCGATGCGGTAGCGGTGCGCATCCGCGTAGGAGAACACGCGGGCCAGCAGCATCTTATCGGGGCTCACATCGGTTCCGGGGACCAGGTTCGACGGCTCGAAGGCGGCCTGCTCGATCTCCGCGAAGTAGTTCGTGGGGTTGGTGTTCAACTCGAAGTGGCCCACCGGGATGAGCGGGTAGTCCTTGTGTGACCAGGTCTTGGTGAGATCGAAGGGGTTGAACCGGTAGGTCTTGGCCTCCTCGTAGGGCATGATCTGCACGGAGACCCGCCAGCGGGGGAAATCGCCGCGTTCGATCGCGTCGAACAGGTCGCGCAGGTAGTAGTCGGTGTCGGCTCCCACGATCTGCTCGGCCTCGGCACCCGTGATGTTGCGCTCGCCCTGTTCGGTGTGGAAGTGGTACTGCACCCAGAACTTCTCGCCGGCCTCGTTGATCCACTGGTAGGTGTGTGAGCCGTAACCGTTCATCTGTCGCCAGTTGGCGGGGAGACCCCGGTCGCCCATCAGATAGGTGACCTGGTGGGCCGTCTCGGGTGAGAGGGTCCAGAAATCCCACTGCATATCGGCGTCACGCAGATGCGTGTGTGGCAGGCGCTTCTGCGAGCGGATGAAGTCGGGGAACTTGATGCCGTCGCGGATGAAGAACACGGGGGTGTTGTTACCGACGATATCGAGGTTGCCCTCTTCGGTGTAGAACTTGAGTGCAAAGCCGCGCACATCGCGCCAGGTATCGGGCGAACCCAACTCTCCGGCCACTGACGAGAAGCGGGCGAGCATCTTCGTCTCGGTGTCCTTCTGGAAGACGGCCGCGCGAGTGTAGGCGCTCACATCCTCGGTGATCGTGAGCGTGCCGAACGCCCCGCCGCCCTTAGCGTGGACAACTCGCTCCGGTACGCGCTCGCGGTTGAACTGGGCGAGCTTCTCCACCAGGTAGTGGTCGTGGAGAACAATGGGGCCATCAGGCCCAACGGTGCGAGAGAACTCGTCGGAGGCGACCGGTGCCCCCGTATTGGTTGTGGTAGGTTCTGTCATTTTTCTTCCCTTTCGCAATCTGTGCATAGTCCGCGGAATGTGAGATCTGTTTCGATGATGCGCATCCCGTGCGTGTTCGACGGGGTGAGGCAGGGTGCATGGCCCACGGTGCAGTCAACATCTTCGATGCGGCCGCAGCGGATGCACTGTACGTGGTGGTGGTTGTCCTTGGTGCGGGTCTCGTACTGTGCGCTACTCGAATCGGCCAGGTTGACCCGGCGGATGATCTGCGCGGCTGAGAGATCGTTCACAATCCCGTGGATGGCCTGGACGGATACCGTGGGCAGCACGTCACGTACGCCGCGGAAAATGGTGTCGGCATCCGAGTGGGGGTTGTGGTCGAGGAAGGCGAGCACCGCGAGGCGCTGGGTGGTGGTGCGGAGTCCCACTGCGCGTAACTTCGCGGTCCAATTCGCACCGCGAGGGTCCGCACCGCGAGGATGCGTGACCGGGGACTCGGCAAACTGCATTCCATTACAGTAGCCCTTTTTTTGAGTTATTCATAATAGTGAATGATTCGTGCTATTGGCGTCTAGCGAAGGTGGATGACATCCCCCGCTGAGACCGTCAGCATCCCGCCCCCATCAGCCCGCTCGATCACGAGCCGCCCGCCGGTATCCAGAGTGCGGGCGACCCCCGTGATGACCGAGCCGTCAGGGAGATGAGTGGAGACTCGGCGGCCCAGGGTGGCGGAGTCACGGCGGGCTCGGTCCACGATGGCCTCAATGCGCTGGGGGGTGTCGGCGTCGAGCAGCTCAGTTGTCTGTGCCCAGAGCTCGCTGAGCGTGGCAGAGAGTACCGTATCGACGGAGGTGCTCACGGCGTCCTGGAGCGCGAGTGAGGTGGCGGTGGGCACGGGGAGCTCCGCCGCCGTGAGGGTGAGATTGATCCCCACTCCGATAATGACCCCGCCATCGGCGGTGAGCTCGCACAGGATACCGCACACCTTGAGCCCGTCCACGTGGACGTCGTTGGGCCATTTGACGGTAACTGAGTGGCTCGGCAGGAGTGGCCGCAGCGCGGCAGCCACGGCGCTGCCCGCCGTGAGTGGCAGGAGCGCGAGGGCCGCATCGGCGCGCCGCGCTCGGCGCAGGGCCGACACGGCAAGGCTGGTGCGGGCCGGGGCGGTCCAGGCCCGGTCGAGGCGCCCTCGCCCCGATGTTTGGGTGTCGGTGGCCACGACGAAACGGTCGGGGACGGGGCTGTCTGGATGAGCCTCTCGAACCCGCTGTGAGAGCCACGCATTGGTCGAGTCCACCTCGGGGAGCCAGGTGAGTAGTGGGGCGACGGTGCGAGTGAGCGGAAGGTCCATGCCCGCTAGGGTAGCGTGGCCCCCGACGCGACGATGAAATTAGAGGATACGTGAAGAGTATTCGGGTTCTTTTGTGGGGGGTCTCATAAGCCGCGCGGAGGAAGCGGGCCGGTAGAGTGGCATTCGTGACTGATGACAACACCGCGAACGTGCCCGATCTTTCCACGACCGCCGGCAAAATTGCCGACCACCGACTCCGCTATAACGAGGCGGTGTACGAGCGCAACGAGGCGGCGGAGGCCCGTCAGCACCCCAAGGGCAAGATGACCGCCCGCGAGCGCATCGAGGGGTTGCTCGACCGGGGCTCGTTTGTGGAGTTCGATAAGTACGTGCGTCACCGCACTCACGCGTTTGGGATGGAGGGTAATCGCCCCTTTGGTGACTCGGTGATTACGGGAGCCGGCACTATTGA
This sequence comes from Klugiella xanthotipulae, assembly GCF_006716695.1. GTDB lineage: Bacteria > Actinomycetota > Actinomycetes > Actinomycetales > Microbacteriaceae > Klugiella > Klugiella xanthotipulae. The sequence continues at coordinate 447,192 of NZ_VFPN01000002.1, read as the reverse complement.
GGGCCGCCAAGTGGCGGTGTACGCGCAGGATTTCACGATCTTTGGCGGCTCGCTGGGTGAGGTGGCCGGTGAGAAGATCATCAAGATCATGAACTTTGCACTCAAGACGGGCGTGCCCATCATCGGCATCCTCGACTCGGGGGGCGCGCGCATCCAGGAGGGTGTTGTTGCCCTCGGTAAATACGGCGAGATTTTCCGCCTCAACACCATGTGTAGCGGCGTGATTCCGCAGCTGTCCATCATCATGGGACCGGCAGCGGGAGGGGCCGTCTACTCGCCCGCGCTCACCGACTTTGTCATCATGGTGGACAAGACCAGTCACATGTTTGTCACCGGCCCCGACGTGATTAAAACCGTGACGGGCGAGGAGGTGGGCTTTGAGGAGCTGGGTGGTGCGCTCACCCACAATAAGGTGTCGGGTGTGGCCCACTACCTGGCCTCCGATGAGCATGATGCACTCGATTACGCCCGCACGCTGATCAGTTACCTCCCGGACAACAATATGGCCGAGCTGCCCGTCTACGACAGCGATACCGTGCTCGAAATTACGGATGCTGATCGCAAACTCAACACCATCATCCCGGACAGCCCCAACCAGCCCTACGACATGAAGGTCATCATTGAGTCGATTGTGGATGGCGGCGACTTCCTGGAGGTTCAGCCCCTGTTCGCCCCCAATATCCTGATCGGCTTTGCCCGCATCGAGGGCCGTTCGGTGGGCGTCGTGGCGAACCAGCCCAGCGAGATGGCCGGCACACTCAATATTGAGGCCGGTGAGAAAGCGTCACGCTTTGTGCGCTTCTGCGACTCTTTCTCGATCCCGATCCTGACTCTCGTGGATGTCCCCGGCTATCTCCCCGGCACCGATCAGGAGTGGACGGGCGTCATTCGCCGCGGCGCGAAGCTGCTCTACGCCTATGCCGAGGCTACCGTGCCGCTCGTGACCATCATCACGCGTAAGGCCTACGGTGGGGCCTACATCGTGATGGGCTCTAAGCAGTTGGGTGCAGACGTCAATATTGCCTGGCCCACCGCCGAGATCGCCGTGATGGGCGGTGCCGGTGCCGTCAACATCCTGTACCGGGCCGAGCTGAAGCGGGCGGAGGCCGCGGGTGAGGATGTGGAGGCTGTGCGGGCGCAGCTGGCCAAGGAGTACACCTACAACGTGGCGAGCCCGTTCCTCGCTGCCGAGCGCGGTGAACTCGACAATGTGCTCGAGCCAGCGGGCACCCGCCTGGCCGTGCTCAAAGCCCTGCGTGGTCTGCGCGGTAAGCGTGTGGAGCAGCCCGCCAAGAAGCACGGGAACATCCCGCTGTAGCGGGGGCCCGCATGACGGATCAGACACCCCACGCGGGTCGCGAGGCAGCGCCCCGGCCCGCGGCAGAAAAAGACGTTCTGCCCACCATCGGTATCGAGTTTGTCACGGCCAATGCGTCGGATGACGAGCGTGCCGCCGTGTATGCTGTTCTCGCGGTGCTCAAGCAACAGGAGTCACAGCAGGTGCGGAGCGTCACGGCTCTCGCACGTAACCCGTGGCGGCGCAGCCAGCGGGTTCCCGAAGGTATTCCGGAGTATCTCGACTAAGTGATGGTCGGCGCGCGACACGCTCGCCGAGAGACAGGCCGTGCTCAGGCACGCAAACTAGCATGGTGAAATGGTCAAAGACACTGCACGTGTGCCCCTTGTCGGAGTTGTGATGGGTTCCGATTCCGACTGGACGGTGATGAGCGATGCCGCTCAGATCCTGACCGAGTTTGGTATCCCCTTCGAGGTAGAGGTACTCAGCGCACACCGTACGCCCGAAAAAATGATTGCCTACGGTCAGGCCGCCGCTGAGCGTGGTCTGCGCGTGATCATCGCCGGTGCTGGCGGTGCGGCGCACCTGCCCGGGATGCTCGCCTCCGTGACCACGCTGCCTGTTGTCGGTGTGCCCGTGCCGCTTGCCCGGCTCGACGGCCTCGATTCGCTCCTGTCGATTGTGCAGATGCCCGGCGGCATCCCCGTGGCCACTGTCTCTATCGGTGGGGCCAAGAATGCGGGGCTGCTGGCCGCGCGCATCCTCGGGGCCACGGATGCCACGGTTTCTCGTAAACTTACGGGTTACGCTGCCGAGTTGGCCACCCTGGTTGAGGCCAAGAACGAGGCGCTTAAAAACTCCCTATGACGAAGCTCGATAACCCGATCCGTTATCCCGACGCGGGGTCATCCGAGGTGATGACCAAGCGCGGTTGGTGGTTGGTGCTGCTCGGATTTTTTATCCCGGGTGCCCCGCAGGTACTGGCCGGTAGTCGCAAGCTGGGCCGCTTCGGCCTGGGTGCGACCCTCACCCTGTGGGCGGGTATCGTTGTTGCCGTTATCACCTATCTGGTGTGGCCACAGGCTATCTACGCTCTTTTCACGCAGCGTATTGCGATCACCGTTGTGCAGGTGTTCCTCCTCTTTTACGCCGTGCTCTGGCTGGTCCTCACACTCAACACTCTGCGCCTCGTGCGCATTGTGAAGGTGAAGCCTCGCTCACGTGCTTTTGTGGCGGGGACGGCCGTCCTCGCCCTCCTCCTCACATCGGGGAGTACCGCGTACGCCGCCTACCTGCTCAACGTGCAGCGCGGCCTACTCGGCATCTTCACCCAGGCTGAGCGGGCGGAACCGATCGATGGGCGCTACAACATTCTGTTGCTCGGTGCCGATGCCGGTGAAGACCGTGAGGGGGTGCGCCCCGACAGCATCACGATCGTGAGTGTGGATGCTGAGACCGGTCAGGCCGTGATGGTGGGTGTTCCTCGGGACGTGCGCAACATCCCCATCCCCGAGGCCTCCCCGCTGATGCAGGTCTTCACCGATGGCCTCGACGAGGGCAAGGTGAACGGCCTGTACTCAAGCGGTATGCTCAACGCCGGAATTTACCCGGACGCTGCCGCCTCGGGGAGCAACGCCGGTATCGAGGCTACCAAGGACGGATTGGAGGGGCTCACGGGCATCACGATCCAGTACTACGTGATGGTTGATATGGCTGGCTTTGCCCACATGATTGACGCCCTGGGCGGCGTCACGATCACTGTGGAGTCTCGGGTCGCGATGGCAGGACACGGGGCGACCGGTAACATCCAGTACATTGAGCCTGGCGTGCAGAAACTCGATGGCGGCACCGCGCTCTGGTACGCCAGATCGCGCTTCGATACGACCGACTGGGACCGCATGGTGCGCCAGCGCAATTTGCAGGTCGCTATCCTGGAACAGTTCACGCCGGCCAATGTACTGAGTAAGTATCAGGGCATTGCGGATGCGGGGTCGCAGATTATTACGACAGATATCCCCGAGTCGATGCTTGCCTACTTTGTCGATTTGGCGACCAAGACCAAAAAGCTCGAACCGATCCGGGTTGATCTCGGGCCGGATGTGATCGACCAGGACAACCCGGACACCGCCTACCTGCACGAGCACCTGCACAGTGTGCTCTACCCGCCGGTGGCGGAAGAGTCCGAGGCCCCCGCTGGGGGATAGAAGTAGGGAAGCGTATGAAGCAGAAGATTGCCACCACTATTGTGCGGCTGCCGGGCGGACGGCGGGCGCTTGACGAGGCGATCATTCGTCGCCAACTCGCTCAGATTTCTGCCAGCGGCGTCTTTGACCTGGAGTTTTACCGCGCCCAGGCGGGCCAGTCCTTTTCCTCGAACCGCGCTGCAATTCAGCATTTCCTCAGCCACGGTGCGGAGCAGGGCCTGTCACCGCACCCGCTGATTAATCTTGACTGGGCGCAGCGTGAGCTCACCGGGCGTGGGGCGCTCGCGCACGGTGTGGGTGCGGATGAGGCCTGTGCCGCCCTCCGCCGACCGTCAACTCCTCTCGTCTCGCCGAGTCCGTTATTTGACATGGAACGCTACCTGGCACAGCGGTCTGAGGGGCCCGTCCCGGAGACGACCTGGGATGCTGTTGCCGAGTTTCTCTCGACCGCCACCGACGATACCCCGCTGCCCTCCGCCCGGGGCGCACACACCTGGGGTGGCCTGCGCCACCACCACCTCGATTACGAGCGGGCGGCGGCCCGCGGCCAGGTGGTGACCTGGCGCGGCGGCACCATGCTCTCGACTCCCGATACGGGTGGCGGGGTGGACTGGATCGAGCAGCGCGAGACGCTTGCCGAGCGCACCGTCGGGCTGACCTCCCTGTTGATCCCTACCTATGAGGACTGGGAGATGACCCAGCGCGCGGTGGAGGCGGTTCTCGCCGACGAGAGCGTGCCCACCGAGGTGGTTATCATCGATAACGGCTCTCGCCCCGCCGTGAGCCGCACCCTCTGGGAGCTGTTTGGTGCGGAGCCGCGCTGTGTGCTGCGCCGTGAACCGAGTAACCGCAACTTTGCGGGTGGCTCCAACATCGCTTTTGCCGAGTCGAGCGGAGACCGCGTAGTCTTCCTCAACAATGACACCGAGGCGCGTGCCGGGTGGCTCGCCAGCCTGCGGGCTGCGCTCGACGGGCGTCCAGACATTCTCGGCGTGCAGCCCCGCCTGCTGTACCCGGACGGCAGCTTGCAGGCGGTTGGTACCGTTTTCTGGGACGAGCGCACGCTCCCCTGGCACCTGCTCGCCGGACATCCCGAGTACGACGCCCCCGACGGTCTGCACGCGGGTTTCTCGGCCATCACGGCCGCGGCCATGATGCTGCGCCCGGAGCATGTGGTCGAGAATCGTGGCTTTGACGAGCTGTATAAAAACGGCTACGAGGATGTTGACCTGTGTCTGTCATTGGTGAAGCGTCACAGCGGCTCATTTGCCGTTTGTCACGACGCGCGGGTCACCCACCACGAGAGCAAGTCAACGGGGCGGGCCCGCTTCGCGATTCCCAACCGGGAGCTGTTTCTGAGCCGCTGGCGCGGTGCGCTGCCGGTGGATGCCGCCCGCTTCTACGCCGAGGTTGGCTTCGATATCGCCGCGGTAATGCCCGGTAACTCGTTTGGTGATGCCCTCGTGCGAGGCTCACAGCCGATTGTCATGGCGCGTCCGGATGCCGCAGGTCTCGCCCCTGAGCGCTGGGTGATCCGGGCCGAAGAGGGGAGTTATGAGATTCCGGGCAGTGCCGCGCTGCGTGTGTCCTTGCGTGATCTGGGCGAACTCATCGCGGATGCCGTCCGGGCCGCGGGCGGGCGGGCGGAGTCAGTGTCGTGTGATCATCCCCGCGACCGGGAGTACTTGGACACGGTGGCCGTGTTTCTCACCCACCTTGCGCCCGTCACTCCGCAGCCGGGCGTGTTGAACGTGCTCGTTCGGTCGCCCGAGGAGACGCTGAAGGGCGACCGACCGGCCGCGCCGACGGCGGCAAGCAGGAGCATCCGGGAGTACCAGGACGGTGCGTGTGATCTCGTGATCCGGCTGGGGGAACTTTCTCTCGCCGAGGGGGAGCCCGACGTCGCGGCCCTCGCCGCCGCGGTGTACACCGCGGTGAGTGAGGCCCGACACGGCATATAGACTCCAGGCATGACAAACGTGCCTTTGCAGAATACTTCGGACCGGGTCTCTTCGCAGATACGCCTCCCCGCTCTTGTGACCGTTCTCTCCCTCGTGTCACCGGTGTTTTTGTTTTTGGGCTGGCAGATCTTCATGGGGAGTTCTTCGAGAAGGTATTTCGACGGGGCACCGTTCCAAGCCACACTCGGACTCGTCATGTTCCTGACCGGTATGGGGTGTCTGCTCGCTGTCCTTGTGCTGGTCGCAGTGCGGGCGATTGTAGAACAACAGACGGCTATTCTTCTGCGCATTGAGCGCGAGCGGTGCACTCACGACCGCGATGAGTGACGGGGGGTTCGCGTTCTGAATTGGCCTGGGTTTTGTTCCGACCGGTTTGTCCGTCTCGCGATTTCGCAGTGGCTCGATGACGCACCTCGTGGAGCAGTCGGGCTGGACCACGGGCCGATCAGTGTGCGCGCGAGGATGATCGCGAGGGGGCTGCCGACTCCGTCACCAGCCTCGCTCTCGCGAGTCTTTCGTGACCCAGGAGTCGCCCGGGCGGAGCCACAGAAGCGACCCCGGGCGTCGTTTCGGCGGTTCGTGTATCCTGCTACAGCTCAGCGTGCAACTGCCAGATGCGCTCGCCCGCCTCGCGCCAGCTGAACGCCCGCGCCCGGTCGTGGCCGAGCGTGATCATGCGTTCGCGCTGGGTGGTGTCGGCGACCACCTCGGCGAGCGCCTCGGCGAGTCCGTCAATATAGGTGTCATCGCTGCTCGCATCCACGCTGCGTCCCGCGTCGCCCGCGATCTCGTTGAGCACGGGCGTGTCCGCGTGCACGGTCGGTACCCCGAGCACAAACGAGGTGAGCATGGAGGAGGAGAACTGATCGGCGCGGCCGGGCAGGACGTGGGCGGATGCGGCCCGGTAGGCATCCCTGATCTCGCCGCCGTTGCCGGTGGTGAGCAGGTGTACCCGAGGGGGGGCGATGCCCAGGCTGGTCGTGAGTTCGGCCAGCGTCTCCGGGGTGAGGCCGTCTCTGGCGACGATGGCGAGGCCCACATCGTTCAGCTCGGGTCGCGAGAATGCCTGAAGCAGTGCGGAGAGCCCGCTGAACTCGCTGGTGCCGCACTCCGTGATGACGTAGCTGCCCGCCATTGCCCGAACCGGGTCGGCCTGGCCGTTGCCGTCTGCGTTGATGACCCGGGTGGGCGCGCTGCCCTGAACGACCCGGATGCGGTCACCCACATCCAGGTACTTCGTGAGGTTCTCGGCGGCGGTGTGGGTGGGGACCACGATGGCGTCGGCGTACTTTTGGGCGCGGCGAGCCATGTTTTTAAACCACATCACGGCTTTGGGCGGATACGCGTGGGGGTGGGTCCACGGCGTCGTGTCGTGGATGGTGACGGTGGTCTGTGTCCCGTCGTTGATCTTGTCGTGCCGACTGAGCGGTGCAAACAGGCTGGGCGCGTGCACCATACCGTCGCCGTGCTGCCCGGTGAGGCCAACCCCCCACGCGCGCAGCAGTGCGGCCCGATCGCGCGAGGATTGGATGATCTCGGCCTGTGGGGCCGTCTGCCGGAAGAAATCACGGTCGCGCGTGTTGGCGGAGCACAGGAACGCCGAAACGCCGCAACTGCGGGGTGCGGTTGCCACGATGCTGCGCGTGAGGTCGCGCGCGTAGTCGGTGAGGTCGTTGGACGAGGCGGGCGAGACGCCCTCGGAAATAACGGTCAGTGTGGTCATCATGCCTCAGCGGAGGTTGTTGCGGACATTGGTGGGGTGGTGACAGGGAGGGCCTCGTTAAAAGCGCCGTCGGTAAAAGCCGTGGCCAGGGCCTCCCGCCAGCCGCGCAGCTCCGGGATACCGGCGTGACGCCACGCCTGATGGCCCAGAACCGAATAGCGTGGCCGCGGTGCGGGCCGTACAAATTGTGAGCTGTCGGTGGGATGCACCCGCTCCGGGTCAAGGCCCGCGAGCTCCAGCACCGCCTGGGCGAAGCCGCGCCAGCTGGTTACGCCCGAGTTGGTCCCGTGGTAGATACCGGCCGGGGCCATCGACTCGCTCAATGCGCGGATCTGGCGAGCCAGATCGAGGGTCCAGGTGGGCTGCCCCACCTGGTCATCGACGACGGTGAGCGTGTCGTTGCGCGCGGCCAGGGTGAGCATGGTTCGGGCAAAATTGGGGCCGTGCTGGCCATAGAGCCAGGCGGTGCGGACCACGTAGGTGCCCGCGGGATGTTCGCGAAGGGCGTTGCGCTCCCCGTCGGCTTTGGTTCGGCCGTATGCGGAGAGGGGGTCGAGCGGGTCGTTTTCGCTGTAGGGTGTCGTGGCTGAGCCACGGAAGACATAGTCGGTCGAGACCTGGACGAGCCGTGCACCGACCTCGCGGCAGGCAACGGCCAGGTTGAGTGGGCCCGTAGCGTTGATCGCGTGGGCCTCTTCTTCGTGGGTCTCGGCGTCATCGACCCGGGTATAGGCCGCCGCGTTAATGACCACATCGTGTCCCGCGACGGCCGCCCGAACGGCGGCGGCATCGGTCACATCCAGGCGGGTGCGGTCCAGGGCGGTGACGGTGTGGTCAGCTAGAACACGCTGAAGGTCGGTGCCGAGCATTCCGGATGCTCCGGTAATCAGAAATGTTGTCATAGTGTTGTCCCGTGCCGCCTTTGCCAGGAGTGGGGCGACCCACTCACAATCTTCGTGTGCCGCCCCCTCTGACGTCGCAACATCGTGGCCGAGGCCGGACTGCCGGTGACACATGTTGATCGAGCATACCCAACTCAAGGGGCGGCAAATTCTCATAAGAGTCTAACCTCCTTGATGGTTGGGTAAGCTGGGAGGCGTGCAAATTCGTGAACTTTCTATTCCCGACTCCTACGAAATCATCCCCAAGCAGTTTGGCGATGATCGCGGTGTCTTTCTTGAGTGGTACCGCTTTGATAGGTTGGCGGAGGTGGTGGGGCATCCGATTGACCTCGCTCAGGCCAATACCTCGGTATCTCGCAAGGGAACTGTGCGGGGGATTCACTTTGCGGATATCCCACCGAGCCAGGCTAAATACGTCACGGCAACGCACGGTGCTGTGCTCGACTACGTGATTGATATCCGGGTGGGATCGCCCACCTACGGCCAGTGGGATTCGGTGCTGCTTGATGACACCGAGCGCAAGGCCATCTACCTGGCGGAGGGTCTGGGGCACGCATTTGTCGCCCTCACGGATAACGCCACCGTGAGCTACCTCGTCACCTCCACGTTTAACGCCGAGCGGGAGCACGGCATCAACCCCCTCGATGCCGAGGTAGGGCTGGTATTCCCGGAGGCTGCGGGCGAGCTCCTGCTTTCCCCGAAAGATACCGAAGCCCCCTCCCTTGCGGAGGCTCAGGCCGCCGGTTTGCTCCCCGAGTGGGAGGCTGCGCGCCGCTTTTACGCCGAACTTAACGAGGGAGCACAGCGTTCATGAAGGGTATTATTCTCGCTGGCGGGTCGGGCACCCGGTTGTGGCCGATCACCAAGGGCATCTCCAAACAGCTCATGCCGATCTATGACAAGCCCATGATCTACTACCCCCTCTCCACGCTGATGATGGCCGGAATCAACGAGATCCTCATCATTACTACCCCGGAATATAACGAGCAGTTTCGTGCGCTCCTGGGGGATGGTTCGCAGATGGGTATTCGTCTGGAGTATGCTGTCCAGCCTTCGCCCGACGGTCTTGCACAGGCCTTCACTATCGGCGAGGAGTTCATCGGTGGTGACAGCGTTGCGCTCGTGTTGGGCGATAACATTTTCCACGGTACGGGTCTCGGTTCGGCGCTGCGTGCGCACCACGATATCGACGGTGCCGTGATCTTTGCCTACCACGTTAGCAATCCCACGGCCTACGGCGTTGTGGAGTTTGACGATGACTTCACCGCGGTCTCTATCGAGGAGAAGCCGGTCACACCCAAGAGTAACTATGCGGTGCCCGGTCTGTACTTTTACGACAACTCGGTGGTGGAGATTGCCAAGACGATTGAGCCCAGCGCCCGTGGGGAGCTGGAGATTTCCACCGTCAACGAGCGCTACCTGGAACAGGGCAAGCTGCACGTGCAGGTGCTCGACCGTGGTACGGCCTGGCTGGATACCGGCACCTTCGAGTCGATGATGCAGGCCTCCGAATACGTGCGGGTGATCGAGGACCGCCAGGGGTCCAAGATTGGCTGCGTGGAGGAGATCGCCTGGCGCGCCGGCTGGATTTCGGACGATCAGCTACGTGAACTTGCCGCACCGCTCACGAAGAGCGGCTACGGGGTTTATCTACTCAATTTGGTGAGTTAGGCTCTCGACCGATGGCTCTCTCGTCACGCCGGGACGGTTCGGATATCCACGAGTTGTCGATTGTCGTTACGGCGCATAACGTAGCCCATCGGGTTGACGAGTGTGTGATGAGTGTATTACACCGCAATAGCCTCGACTGTGAGATTGTTCTCGTTGACATCGGGTCCACAGACGGTACGGCCGAGCGGTTACGGGCGTTGGCCCGAGCGGATTCGCGTATCCGTGTGTTCTCGGGATCCCTGCTGGGTACCGACTCGCCAGGAGCCACCTTCTCGGCGATGAATCTTGGCGGTACCTACGTGGCTTGGGTGGACGGCCACGATCTGGTTCCACCGGGGGCGTTCTCTGCGCTTCTGAACTCGGCCCGCACCAATCGAGCCGATGCGGTTGTCGGAGCCGTGTTGGATTTCGCGGCAACGGAGACGTGGAACAGCACAGAAGGGTACGATATCTATGAGGATTCCGAATCGGGTATTCTCCTCACTAATCGGCTCGGCCTGATCGTGCAGCGGCCCGGTTGGCACGGGTTAGCGCGTCGGCAGGTGTGGCAGGATCACGATAGCGCCTTCTTGTCAGGTGAAACTTCGGCCCGTCGTATCGCCGCTATCCGTGTTTTGCGGGCGGCGGAGAGCATCAACGTGATCACCACGGTTGTGTACCTTGCTCGCACGCATTACCCAACCCTGCCTCCCAGCATGGCTGAGCCGCCCCGAGACCGTGTGCTCACCTATCTGCGGGAGGAAACTGCGGTTGCACGGTACGTTAATGGTCTTGACACCCCGAAACTTGGTGAGACGTGGTGGAAGTTTACGGTCCAGACGGATGTTGGACGATTTCTCCGTGACTACGTAGCCGCGCTGCGTGCTGAGAAACGGGAGATCGTTGATCCGGAGGTTGCCCGTGCCGTGCGTGGACTTGTGGAGCTTGCCCCGACGCATGTGTGGGAGACGGTACCGGTTGCACACCGAGCCGTCATTGTCGCTGTTGCGAGTGGCGATTATGATGCGGTTGCAGTCACCCTTGAAAATATGAAACCGACCCCTCAATCTCGCACAGATCTGAACGATCTGACCCGGCGCGTCCGTGCAGCCGTTGTCATCGCCCAGACGGGGCTGCTGTCCGTTCCGAGCTTAACTGAGTTGTACCGTCGAATCGTGATCCATAAGCGGGACATCTCAACCGAGATCTTTGCAGCGGGTGACCTGGAGGTTGTGGGTCGTACCCTGGGAATGGTTGAGTCTTCGTCGCGCCGACAGCCGGAGTGGGTTTCCGACCTCGTTCTCCTGACGAACTTCCTCGCAACGAGCCACCTGACGACCATCCGTGTTGAGGTCAGTCGTTCATTTGTTCACCTCGTTTTTGCTCTGCCCCCGTTGCTGGCGGGGAGCCCCCTCACCCTTGTTGGCTACACGCGGGAGGACTCTGCGCACCGCGTGTCGCTGGGGCCTATTGTCGGGCTTGAGACAGGACTCTTCGAGCGCCGGATGACGGTGTCTGTCGATGAGTTTAATCGTGCGGGTTACTGGCGTATTCTGCTTGAGTTATCGAGTGATGCGGGAACTCTGGCGAGACCCTTGGGCGTTCCCTCTCAGATAGGAGCAGACCACTCCTCGAACAGGTCACGCGGCTGGCCAGTCATCGTGGCATCATACGGTGCGCAGGAGAAGGACCTACTGCTGCTCCGGCGGTCGCACGTCGTTATCCGGGTATGTCGTGCACTCATTCGTCGGTTGCGAGGGTGGCTCCACTAGCAGTAACTTCGTTCGCTCGATTAAGACTCTGCAACAGATCCAGGTATGTGAGTGATAATTCGAAAGGTAAATGCGCCCGTGCGAAGCGGAAGGCCGCCTGACCCGTGGCCTCAGTATGCGGGACGCTTGCCGAGATCGCACGGGCAAGTGATTCCGCCTCCTCCCCCGCCCCGCCCCCGGTGGGGTATCGAGTGACCCAAGCTTCCCCTTCGAACTGGCTACGAAGCGGCTCACCATCCGGGATGATACAGGGCCGACCAAATGTAGCCGAGAGAAAGACGCTACTGGAGTTGAGAATTGCTTGGTAGGGGAAGACCGCAATATCGGCGGCAGTAAACCACCATTGGATCTCCTCATCCGCCACAAATGTGAGTTGGCTCACGACCTGTGCCGACGGAGGAAAGAGTGCGGAGAGTTCGGCGCGTGCCTCGGCCCGAGTATTACCGGCAACGAGGAGGGCTATCTTGGGATATTGTTTCGTCAGGATTTCCACGGCGTCGAAGAGGGTTTTTAGGCCTTTATAGGGCCTGATCTGTCCGACAAAAACGATCACAGGTCCGGCATCCTCATCCAACCCGAAATGTTCCCGGGCTTCGGCCCGTGTTGCTGAGATGGGGTAGACCCCCAGGTAGCTCGATAGCGGGAGTGTTACGAGGCGATCGGGGGGGAGCGTGTACGTCTCCGAGACCACATCGGCGGTTTTCTCGCTCAACTGGATGACACGTGTCGCAGTACTGGCGAGAAATTCGCACAATTCGATTTCGAGCTCTCGGTAGGTGAGCTCGTGTGGGAGCGTATTGTGGACGGTCCAGAGTACAGTGACTCCGCGGCCGAGCGCTGCGCGCGTTGCTTCGCGGAATGTGTCCAGGTTTTTTCGTGCAGCATCCGCGTCGGTGGCAGTCTGACATATGGGTGCTGTCCAGTGGAGGTGGAAGGTATCGCCGTTCTTCAGAGAGTGAAGGCGGTCTATTAGCTTCGTGAGGGTCAGCTCACTCACTACCGTGTACCCCTGAGACTGGGGGGCGAGGGACAAGATAGTGAGGTAGGGATTATCGTATTGCGGGAAAACGAGGATGGTGGGCATGACCGTGTTCGTACTCTCCCCAAACTTTGGTGGTGGCGGTAGATATACCGTACCCGGTGGAGGGTGTGTTTGCCACGGTAGTGCAACAAATTAGGATGGACCCATGAAACTCGTAGCAACAATGATGGTCAGAGACGAGGCAGACATCGTTGCTGCCATGCTGGAGCACCACCTCGCCCAGGGTGTTGATCTGATCATTGTGACCGATAACGGCTCGGTTGACGGTACGCGCGAGATTGTGAGCCGCTACGCCGATACCGGCCGGGTCGAGCTGCACGACTACCGTGAGCACGATAAGCAACAGAGCGCGGTTGTCTCAAAGATGGCCTCCCGCGCCTTCACCGAACACGCTGCCGACTGGGTGATCAATGCGGATGCTGACGAATTTTTTATCCCCGTTGATCGTACGCTCACGCTGCGCGAGGCCCTCGAACGCATCCCTATCGCCCTGGGTGCTTTTACCGCGCGCGTGGTCAATATGACCGGCCTGCCCGGTCGCAGTGGCAGCGGTATCGACCGTCTCACCTGGCGGGATGAGCGTAGTAACGAGACGCTTGCACGCAGTGCGGGGCTGAACGCGCAGCCCACACCCAACGCCATCCACGTGGGCCGGGCCGATGTGACGGTGGCCCAGGGAAACCACTTTGTGAGTATTGAGAGTCAGGGGCAGCCGGAGGCCGCGCTCGCCCTTGAGGTGCTGCACTACCCGTGGCGTTCCTGGGCGCAGTTCTGTACCAAGGTGGAGAACGCGGGTCTGGCCTATGAGGGCAGCCCCACGCTGCGCCCGAGTCCCCGCCACCACGGGATGCGTGACTACCGGTTCCTGAAGGCTGGCATCCTGGAGGAATTCTACGAGTACCGCCACCCCCAGCAGCACGAGCTCACGGACGACTCCACGGATTTTGTCGCCGACCGCTGGATGGCGACCTCCCTGCACGATCTGCTGGATTCGGGTCGCGCGCTTTCCCCTGGCGATCTGGCGGCCACACTTAACAGCCCCGAGGGCGAGCCCTATACCGCAGAAGAGCAGGCCCACGCCGCGGAGATTGTGGGTGCGGCTCTGCCCATCGAGGTCGAGCGCACGGAGGCTCTCGCCCGCGAGGTCACAGAGCGTAAGCGGTTGCAGGGTGTGAGTAACCAGCGTGCACAGGAGGCGGAGGCCGCCCACCGCGAGACTCAGGCCGTGTATGCGAGCCCGGATTACCGGATCGGGCGGGCGGTCCTGGCCCCGGTGCGTGCGGCGAAGAAACTGATCGGGCGTTAGGCCCACGCGGCGGGTGTCTGCCACACCCGCACGCGGCTACAGCGGGTGCGCTATCCCGCGCTCCGTCAGCACGTCCCCGAGGAGTGTCTGCGCCCTGCGCACAAACGTGTGCTCGCGCGCTACAGCCTCGGCAGCCCGCCGGAAGGTGACTTCATCCGGCCAGAGGGGGGAGTCTTCGGCCAGCAGCAGCCGGAGCTCATCGATGTTCCCGTAGGTTTTCACGGTGCCGTGAAAAAGTTCCTCTATCCCCTCGACGGGGTCGCTGATGACGCGCGCGCCCGAGGCGACAGCCTCAAAAAGGCGGTTGGAGTAGAAGCCCTGGGCCGCCATCACTGACCAGTGGTCGTTGAGGACGATACGGGCAGTACGGTAGGCCTCCGGCAGCGTGGCGTTGGGCAGGGAGTGGGCCTTCACAAAGTGTGCGGGGATGAAGGTCTCCCAGTCGTCACCGTACACGTCGAGCCGGGCACCGGCCTCGATTGCGTCGCGGACGATTGGGCGGAACACTCGACGGGTGCGGCCCACAAAAAGGACGTCGTGCTCGGCAGCCGAGTGTGGCTCAGCTCGGGGGTGGAAGCGCTGGGTGTTGGCGGCCTGAAGCAGCGGGCGGACCGGTATCTTCAACTGCGCCGATGCCTCGGACGCCCATCCCGTACTCGCGGCGTAGACAAGCTGGTAGCCGGAAGTGAGCTCGTCTGTGGTGACCAACTCTGGGTGGCTGATAATCCAGAGGATATTGGTGGCACCCGGCTGTGGTACGAAGCGTTCCAGCCCGCGCAGGGTGACGGTCACATCGTCGAGGTGGGTGGAGTCGGGTCGCTCGTGGGCGGGTTGCCGGTCAATCACGACCTCCTGGCCGAGGGCGCGGAGCCCGGCCGCCAGGTCATTGGCAAAAAAGGTATCGCCCCACTGCGCGCCTCGGGGGCCAGCGTGGGCCGGGTTCTTGATCGCCCAGCGCAGTGAGGGCAGGCCAGCAGCCGGGCCGGAGGGCACACGGCGCGCGGGTCGCGCCACCTGAAAGTGTGCACGGCGAACGGAGGTGCCCGGTAGCCGTCGCCCGGCGAGTGTGCCGGTGGTGGTCAGCGATCCGGAGCCGAACACCTCCCGGTCGGTGCGGGCGGGTGTTTCGGACCAGGCGCGTTGGAAGTGTGCGGAGTCGGCCGCGGCACGGAGTTGGGCGGTATCCGCGGGGAGGGGTGCGCTGTGTGCCACCAGTCGCCGTGCGGTGGTTTCGGTGACCGTGCGAAAGTGCCCCTCAACCGTCCGGGTGATGCGCTGGCACAGGTCGGTATCGCCGTGCTCTTCCAGGTAGGCGGCGCGGAATCCGGCGACACCACAGAAGGCCGCGGCGGGCACCATGAGGAGCAAGCCACAGGCCGCGGCGAATGCGTACCCCTCAGCCTGGACACCATCCTCGCCGGGGAAGCCCGAGAGGAACCGTGAGGGAAGAGCCTCGTCTGCGGCGTACACGGTTCCCGCGGTGAACACGGTGTCGTCGCTGTCCAGCAGGAGCGGTTGGACTCCCGCTACCCCGTCACGGGCCAGCACTCGGCTGAGGGCCTCGAACCAGCCGTCTGCCACCACCACGTTTTCATCGGCCAGGACGATCCGGTTCCCCGTTGAACGGGCACAGGCCAGGTTGAGCGCCACGCTCCGTTCTACCCGGGCGGGCGTTCGGATGATCTGCACACGCCGGTCGGTCAGGCTCGCAAGGGTGAGTACGGCTGAGGTTGAGCGGGGGGTCCCGTCGCAGACGACGATGATCTCGACGTCGGCGGGTGTGGTGGCGCGGAGTGCCGTGAGCGCCGTGAGCGCATTCTCCCAGCCTGAGCGCACGTAAAGCAGGATGGAGCTGAGCGCCGCGTTGCGCTGGGGGAGGCCAGTCGCCACCTCATCCCAGCGTTCAAGCGTGCGGGCCTGGATGATTGCGAGGTCCCGATCAACGGGCGGGCTGAGTGCGGGTGGTGCCTCCGGTCCCGGGCGTTCGGCCGGGCGACCCCGGCGTTGGCCGGTCACGATGGAGGCGGTGCGGACGAGGAAATCCCACTCCACGAGTGCGTCGAGGTCTGTGCTGAAACGGCCCTCGCGGATAAAAAGCTCGTAGCTCACCAGGAAGCCGCGTAACGAGGTGGGGCCGAGCCACAGTTGGCGCTCGGCAGGGGTGTAGCCGGGAACGTCGGCGGCCGCTCCCGAGGCCCACACCGCCTGCGCGTAGCGGAGGCCGGTGTCAGTGCCGCCCGTGGTGAGCAGAGAGCTTAGCCGGTCGGGAGACCAGGCTTCCGATCCGTTCCACACGGTGATGGTCTGCCGGGTGCCGGCGTCGGCGGCCTCGTTGAGGGCCGCGGTTCTCCTGCCCTCCGTGGTGACGACACGGATGCGCGGGTCACGCTCCACGAGTGCGTTGACAAAGCGTGTGCGTGAGAGCGCCTCCTCGGCGGTGCCGCAGATGAGTAGCTCCCAGTCGGTATGTGTTTGCGCGAGGAGGGTGTTGATCGGTTCCATACTCTCGACCGAAATCTGGGTCACACTCACCAGAATTGTCACGCTGCTCGCGGCCGCGGCATCCGTAGCGGGTGCGGGGGCCGCGAGCCGCTGCGGGGGGGTGGGGGGGAGCCCGCGACCCGTGAGCGCGCGATGGGCGCAGTACTCGGCGGCGGCGGTGAGTGCGCGCTCGCGCACGGTGACCCACTCGGGGTGGGGGACGTTGGGGTTACTGGGGCACGTTTCGAGCGTGCGATCAGTTTCGGCGCGCTCCAGGAAATGGCCCGCCCGCCCGCCCGGGTGGTCTGGTGCCTCGGGGAAGAGTTCGCCGTAGCGGTGACCGTCGAAGATCGGGCTGGCTGGGGCATCCTGCCCGATGCTGAGGAAGTGGAAGAGCTGATTGACGGTGGGGTCCGGCTGGTACTCGACCAGGTGGTTGAGGTACCACTCGGGTTCAAAGAGGGGGCTGGGGGAGTAACCCAGTATCTCGCCCGTCTCCAGATAGTGGTTGATTGCTGCCTCTCGGGAGAGGAAAGTGAGGCCCGTCTGCGCGGCGTAGTAGTCGAGGTCAAAGAGGGGCGAGGCCGCGATCGTGCGGAAGACCATGCGGTTGTGCAGGGTACTCAGAATCACGTCGTCCCACGTGAGCATGCGGCCGTCGGCGTCCCGGAAGTGCGCGTGGCGTAGCTGGCTTGGTAGCCGGCTGAGCTGGTGGCCCACAATCCCGCCGGTGTGGCGGGTAGCGCGGGGAACCGTACTGCCGTAATCCGGTGTGATGAGGCGAAGTTCCGGTTCTTCGACCGGGGTCGCTGCGAGAACCCACTCCCGGATGTGGCGGCTGGCGTAGATATCTGCTCGGGCCTCGGGGGCGACACAAAACTGGTTGGGTAGCAGCCCCATCTTCCACCCGGTGGTGAGGTAATGCCTCTCGGCCGCGTGCAGTGACGGAAAGGTACGGTCGAGCTGTGACTCGTAGTATTCCTTGTGCACGAGCCGACTGCGCAGCCAGAGGGGGCGCTGGATGACCGACTTGAGGTCAATCAGGGTAGACCGGCTCACGAGTCCGCCGATCGCGCGCTCAATGACGCGCGTGATGCCGGTGGGGGCCGAGGCGGGAGTTGTCAACGTGGAGTCCTTCTGGTCGGGTGATGACAGTGCACTACAGGCGACGGGTGAGCCACCAGCTTCGGAACGAGAGCCCCCCACGAACGACCAGGCGCAGGGGGGCCAGGTACCAGCCCGTGTATTTGCGGGAGAGGTAGGTGTAGGCGCTACGGTGATGTTCACGGATCATCATGGCGGCAGATTCGCTCGTGGAGGTGGAGTGCGCACCGCGGTGGGTGACGAGTGCGCTGGGCACGTACATATTGGCCCAGCCAGCGCGGCCGATGCGCGCGCCCAGGTCAACATCTTCGAAGTACATAAAGTAGGTGCTGTCAAAGCCGCCAATGGCGTCAAAGACGTCACGTCGAATGAGGATGCACGCCCCCGAAAGCCAGCCGGCTGGCCGCTCTGTGCTGGTGTTGGTTTCCTGAAGGTAGAGTGCCGTCCAGGGGTTGCTCGGCCACAGGCGGTAGAAGAGCGCGTGGCCAATGCCGTTACGCAGCGAGGGTAGCTGGCGAGCAGAAGGGTACACCCCGCCATCCACGTTGAGAATCTGGGGGCCAAACGCGGCGGCCTGCGGGTTGCGATGGGCGGCGTCCACGAGGGCGTCGATAGCACCGGGGTGGAAGACGAGGTCTGGGTTGGCGATCAGGATGAAATCTTCACTGATTGCGAGCTGGGTGAGACCCGCCGTGATGCCGCCACCGTAGCCGAGGTTCTGGTCAAGGGCGACAAACTGGGCCGAATGCCTCCGGGCGATGTCTCGGGTGGCCTCTCGCTCGCCGGAGTTGTTCTCAACGATGACGAGCCGGAAGCCTCGCTCGCTGGCCGCGGGGAGCGAGGCACAAAAATCGTCGAGGACGTCAGCAGAGTTAAACGCGACCGTGACTACCAGGGTCTCTGTCACAGTGTTCTCCGCTTCGCATTGGTACGCATGGTCAGTTTAGGACACAACTCCCTGGTCTTCGACCGACGTATCGACGTACACCACACCGCCCACATTGGTGGCGGTCTGAATGGTAAACGTCGTGGCCTGGCGCCGCAGGTGAATCTGCTCGCCGGACCCGTCAACGAGTGCAACTGTGACGGCATACTTACCCGATCCCAGGTGGTTGTCGGCCAGGGTGAACTGTAACCGGCGATTGGCCTGGAGCGGGCTGAATTCTTGTCCGAGTCGTGCCGAACTCGTCGAGAAGATGTTGTTGCCCCGGGAATCCGTCACCTGGATGGCGACCCCCCACTCCGCGAGGGGCTCATCGTGTTCGACCTCGGTGGTGATCAGGACATCCTCGCCCGGCCCGATCGGTGTATAGGCTTCCTTGTCGCGACCCCGTGCGGTGGCCCCCGTGACGCGACCGGGAGTATACCCCAGTCGTTTCTCCTCTTCGGGGAGGCGCTCCTGGCGGGCCTCTTCCAGCAGGTCGCGGAACTTTTCAATCGCGGTGCGTGGTTCGCCCTGGTAGGTGACGACACCGTGGTCGAGGAGAACAACGCTGTCGCAGAAGTTCTGGACCGTGGCCATCGAGTGAGTTACCAGGATGATAGTGCGACCCTCCTGCTGGAATTCACGGATCTTATCGAGGCACTTGCGCTGAAACGCTTCGTCGCCCACGGCGAGTACCTCGTCAACGAGGAGGAGGTCGGGGTCGGTGTGTACCGCGACCGAAAACGCGAGGCGCACGTACATGCCGGAGGAATAGAACTTGACCTGGGTGTCGATGAATTCGCCAATTTCGGAGAATGCCACGATATCGGCAAACTGTGCCTCGGTTTCCTCCGTGCTGAGTCCCAGGATGGCACCGTTGAGGTAGATATTCTCGCGGCCGGTGAGGTCGGGGTGGAAGCCGGCACCGAGTTCGAGGAGGCCAGCCAGGCGACCGCGGCGCATCACCTCCCCCGCGGTGGGGCTGATAACGCCGCCGATAATCTTGAGGAGCGTGCTCTTACCCGAGCCGTTGTGGCCGATCAGGCCGATCGTTTGCCCCGCGTTGATCGTGAGTGATACGCCGTCGAGGGCCCAGAAATCCTGGCGGTGGCGGCGGCCGTCGCGGCCGAGGGTAACGATGCGTTCCTTGAGCGAGTTGTCGCTGCGAATCTGGAACCGTTTGGTCACGCTATCAACCTTCACCATCACGGGGGTGTCCCGTGCGGCGGGGGTGGAGTCGTGCGCGAGAGTTGAGTCAGAAGTCATTGCGGGGATGTCCTTGTCCGGTGACAGAGCTACTAGAGCATCTGGGCAAAGTTGCCCTGTAGCTTACGGAAGACGGCGTGTGAAACAAGCGTGATGAGGGTGCTGATGCCGATGGCCACCCACAGCGACAGCATGAGGTTGTCAGGGTACTCCTGCGCGGTGGGTTCCCCTCCGCCCGTCCACATGGCCTTGTGGAAGCCCAAAACCGCCAGGGTGATGGGGTTGTTGGTGTAGAGAGCCATGCCGATTCCGTCACCCAGAATGCGGTGCACCATCGACCAGGAGTAGACGATGGGCGACGCCCACATCAGCACCATGGTGGCCACCTCGACCAAGTATTTTATGTCTCGGAGATAGACGTTGATGGCCGAGAGGAGGAGGCTCAGGCCGAGCCCGAGAATGACAAGTAGGAGTACCGCGGGGATGATGTACAGAATGCGCCAGCTGAGGGGGAAACTGCCGATCAAAATTGTCGCCGCCACCAGAATCGCGAACTGCACCACAAAGTTGAAGAGGGCGGAGCCAATGGCTGCGAGTGGGAAAATCTCGCGCGGCAGGTAGACCTTCTTGATCAGGCCGCTGCTGCTGACAATTGAGGAGGTCCCGCTGCTCAGGATCTCCGAGAACAGGCCGTATGCCGTCAACCCGGCAAAGATGTAGATGGCAAATTCCGGGATATTGCGCTCAGCCTGGAGGACCTTCCCCAGAATGAGCCAGTAGATCAGGAGTTGCGTGAGGGGCTTAATGAGGGTCCACAGAAAGCCCAGGGCGCTGTCTTTGTACTTGGCCTTCAGATCTCGGCGGATCAACAGGTCAAGGAGTGCTCTGTTGTCGAAGATATCCCGCACCGAGGCAAAGAACTGGATCTTGTTGGTGCCGCCACCAACCGATTGAAGCGGCTCATGTGAGAGGGCATCAAAGCGATCTTGGGCAGTCATATTTCCTTCGGATGTTACGGGCAAAGTCACCCAAGTATAGTCCTGGCGCTCGAAGAGCATTCTGAGCATAATGGCCAAAAGCTGGTGGTTGTGCCGCCGTCTCGCTTAACATGGTCAGTATGAATAGCAGGGTGGGAACTTTTCGTGCGTTAAAAAAGTGTGGGGTGCTTGCGTTGTCGGCGCTGCTGTGCGCCACCGTACTTACTGTTGTGCCGAGCGTGTCCGATGAACCAGCCCAGGCTGCCGGGTTTGATCCCGGATATATTATTTCCGACGCACTCTTTTTTAATCCGAACACGATGAATGAAACTCAGATTCAAACATTTCTCAACGGGCAGGTTGCGAGCTGTGGGGCGGGATCAAGCTGCCTGAGGAACTATCGGCAGAACACCGCGAGTCGGGCCGCGACGGCCTATTGCTCGGGGTACCCCGCCGGGACAAACGAATCGGCGGCCCTCATCATCAAGAAGGTGGCCACGATCTGCGGTGTGAACCCTCAGGTCTTGCTCGTGACCCTGCAAAAAGAGCAGGGCCTCATCACCGCTGCCAACCCCAGCTCCTTTCAGATGCGTGCGGCGATGGGGTACGGATGCCCGGATACCGCCCCCTGTGACGCCCAGTTTTACGGATTCTTCAACCAGGTCTACCAGGCGGCGACAGCTTTTAAGCGTTACGCGGCCAACCCACAGAACTACCGCTACAAGGCCGGGGCTAATAACGCTGTGCTGTATCACCCCAACGCGGCCTGTGGATCCTCCACCGTGTTCATCCGCAACCAGGCCACGGCCGGACTCTACGTGTACACGCCCTACCAGCCGAATGCTGCGGCTCTCGCCGCCGGGTTCGGTACGGGTAACAGCTGTAGTTCCTACGGGAATCGCAACTTCTATAACTACTTCACGAAGTGGTTCGGCTCCCCTAACGGGGCCACGCAGGTGAGGGCAAAGCTGGAAGCGGTCTCCGGCACCTCGGGCGGCATCCAATTGAGCGGTTGGGCCTTCGACGAGGGGGTCACAGCCCCCGTGAACATTCGGACGACCGTCAACGGCAAACTGTATTCTCAGGAGGCCGCCTCGGCGCTCCGCGCAGACGTGAAACGTGCGTACCCCCTCCAGAGTGACCGCCACGGGTTTACCCTTAACATGCCCTCGCCGATTGGTACGAGTACCGTCTGCGTGACCGCGGTGAACGCCGGATCCACCCGCAGCACCAATCTGGGCTGTCGTAGCGTGAAGGTAACGGCCGATGCGGGTACGCTTACGGGCCGTTCCGCCGTGCTGGAGGCGACCGCTCGCGGTGTGAAGGCGGAGGGTTGGGTGGTCACGGGTGCCTCGGGTACCGGCGGTCGTCTGCACTTCTACGTCAACGGTAAGTACACCTCAATGCACATGGCAAATAAGGCGAGTAGCGACCTCAAGAGTTTTTTCCCCGCGGCGACCACCAACCTGCTCGGTTACTCCGAGGTCCTGCCGCGTGCGGTGGGAACCTACAACGTGTGCACCTACGCGGTGAACGCCGCGGGTACGGCCAAGGTCGCGCTCAAATGCGCGGATATCACGGTGACGACGCAGACGCCCGTTGGTCGATTCGAGTCGGCGACGGTTTCCGGCTCCACGGCCTCCGTGAACGGCTGGGCCTTTGACCCGGCCACTGTCAACGCGATTGCCGTTCGGGTGACCCTCAACGGCGTGGCGGTCAGCGACGCGGTGACCACCGCAACGCGCACGGATGTGCAGCGCGTCTACTCGGCTCAGGGGGTAACCCACGGCTACCAGGTCGCTGTCCCCGGTCTGAAAGAGGGTGCCAATACCGTCTGTGTGCAGGCTGTTAACGTGCAGAAAGACAAGACCGCCGATCTGGGCTGTAAAACGGTGACGCGGGTTGCCGCCGTGCCGCAGGGCAAGCTGGAGGCTGCTTCCGTGTTGGGCACCACCCTGAGCGCATCCGGGTGGGCGTTTGATCCCACGAGCACCGCATCGACCCGGGTTGACGTGACGGTTGACGGGGGTCCGGCTGTGCCGGTCACCGCCAACGTTGCCCGACCCGATGTGAAGCGGGCATACCCCGCGCAGGGCTCCGCCCACGGGTTTGGCTACACGACGACTCTGGCCGCGGGTACGCACCAGGTGTGCGCGACCGCTCGATCACTATCGGGCGCGGGTTCCCGGGCTCTGGGCTGTAAGACCGTTACGGTCAGCGCGGCGAAGCTGGACGGACGCCTGGACTCGGCGACGGTGAGCGGAGCCAACGTGGTGGTCTCCGGCTGGGGCTTTGAGGCTGGTGTTAAGGCGCCGGTCAATGTGTCTGTCTCGGTGAACGGAAAACTCAGTACCACCGCCCTCGCCAACGTGCCCCGGTCGGATGTGCAGCGCGTGTACCCCGCACAGGGACCTACTCACGGCTACTCGCTCACCGTTCCGCTTCCGGCGGGGAAAAGCACGGTGTGTACCTCGGTGATTAGTGCCAACGGGGCGCGTACCGCCCAGGTGGGGTGCAAGACGGTCACGCGCTAACCGCGGAGGGCACCTCTCTAGCGGCGCAGCCCCCCACGTAGCCGACGTAGCCGAGAGGATGCCGCCGCGAGTCGCTGGGCGAGGGCGTAGCTGCGGCTGCCCGTCACCTGTTCCAGGTGCTGTTCCAGCTGCCGCTCATGAGCAATGACGGGTTCGGCCTGTGCCGCGAGGATGCCCACGGTGTGGTCACGGGCCGCGAGTCGGTCGAGATCGGGGGCGCTGGCGAGTACCTCGCTCGCGCTCGCCCAGAACTCACGCTGGTAGTCGGCCAGACTGCGCAGGCCGGTGGCGGCGGGAAGCCGGGGCTCGGTGATCGCCGTGGCTACGGCATCCGCGAGCCCGTCGAAGTGATCGAAGAGGGTGACATAGTCGCCGATGCGGAGCGTAGCGACCACCTCGCGGGTGGTGACGGTGTCGAAGGCCACTGTGCGGGCACCCAGCCGTGCGGCCTCGGCGAGCGGGAGGCCAAAGCCCTCGTAGGCGGAGGGGAAAACCAGGCAACCGCATGAGCGGTACAGCTTGTTCAGCCAGAACTCGTCGAGCGCGCCGGAGGGGAGGAAGGTGGCGTGCGGAAACTCGGCGGCGAGTGTGGCCGGTCCCAGGACCACGACGGGAACGCTGCTCGCCGCAAGCGCCGTGAGCGCCTGGCGCAGCTGCTTATGGGCAAACGCGTTACCCATCACGAGCGCGTAGTCACCCGCTCCGATCAGCGCGCGGATGGCGGAGGGAAGGGTATCGGTAGCTGGCCGTGGTGCCTCGACCTGAGACCCAGCCCCCATGGGGATGACCTGTACGCGTTCCCAAGCGCTCTCCTCGATGCCGGTGAAGAAGAGGCGGGCATCCGCGACCGTTGCCGCGCTGATCGCTATCGTCCGGTCGGCGTAGCGCAGGGCCAGCTCCATGACGCTCGCGCGTTCGGGCGTCTGCACCCGGATATCCCACGTGCGCAGGGCGATAATGTCGAGGTAGGAGACAACCCAGCGCAGGCAGAAGCGGTTGAGGGCGATCAGCTGGTCGGTGCTCGCCACGGGTGAGATCGCAATGCCCAGGTCGAAGATGCCGTCGATCTCCGCGTAGGGCACCACGCGGAAGCCGTAGGACGGCAGATCGAAGTGAACAATGGCGTCGGGCTGGGCGGCGAGTACCACCTCGAGGTGTTCGGGTCGTTCGCCCCGCAGCGTTTCCAGAAAGGTGAGGATGTTGCGGGTTGTCCCGTTGTGCACGGCGGGCATCTCGTAGAGGTCCACGAGCACGCGGCGGCGCGGTGCACCGTCCGGTACGATCAGGTCGGCGAAACGGTCGGCGGCGGTGTAGGAGTTTTGGATGAACCGCACCACGGCATCCGGATAGAAGGGGTAACGTTCGCGCAGGATGGCCGAGTTGCGCGTTTCGAGCTCGCCGCGCTGCTCGCTGCCGAAGCTCGCGCTGCCCGCGTGCAGCACGAGCGCGTGGTTGGCGATCAGCGACGAGTAGCCGAGCGCGTTGAGACGTAGGCACAGGTCGTTCTCCTCGTTGTAGCCGCGGCCAAAGACCGGGTCAAAGAGCCCGTGGTTGTGGAGGAGTGAGCGCCGCACGAGCAGGCAGAAGCCGTGCGAGATGGGGCTCACATAGTAGCGGGGTAACCGCTCGGCGAGGGTGGCAAACACCCGGGCCGTTCGGTCGGTCTCGCGGGGCTCGTTCTCCGCGGCCCGGCGTTGGAAGGGTAGTGAGGCGATTGTGGCATTGTTGCTGCGCGGGCTGACCGTGGCGTGGCGCTCGCTGAGGTGCAGGACATCCACCATCTCCTCGAGTGCCCCGGCCGTCAGCTCGGCGTCGCTGTTGAGCAGCAGGATGTTGTTGTCGGTCTGGTCGAGTTCGGTAACGGCTCGGTTGCACGTGCCCACGAAGCCCAGATTATGCGGGTTGCGTTCGTAGCGCAGGGTGGGGTGTCCCTCGATAGCCTCGAGGATGCCCGCCTCCAGGGCGTCTGCCTCTGGCCCGCAGTCGTTCACAAAGAGCACATCACACCGCTCAGGGGAGGCGTGCGCGAGGAGTGAGTCGATGCAGCGGTGCAGCGTGGGCCAGTCGCCGTAGACCGGAACCACAATCGTGGTGCGAGTGGGCGGACTGGCGGCAGAGCGCGTCGTCATGGGGTGACTCTTTCCTGGGCCGGGACGGTGGGCGGTGCTATTTAGTCTACGGGGCGGTCTCTGCGGGTATCCGGCACTCGGTGTGTGCCCAGGTGGTGCTCGCATAGGATGGTCCGGTGAGGGTTCTGATGCTGTCCCACAGCTCCGCCCAGGAGAATCTTGGCGGGGCCGAGTTGTCGTTTTTGCGACTGATCGACGTCTGGCGTGCCCGCACCCCCGAGATCGAGATTGTGGTGGTGGCCCGTACGCCCGAGGGCCTGCTGCAGCCCGAACTTCGCGCGCGCGAGATCGAGTGTCACACGATTCCCTACGATTCCTGGGTACTGACCGTGCCCTCAACCGACGACTACGAGATCCTGGGCAACGAGCGGAATAATGCCAACGCGATTGCGCTCATCCGTCAGATCATCGTTGAACGCAAATTTGATCTTGTCGTGACCAACACAATCGTCTCGCCCTGGGCCGGGGTGGCCGCCGCGCTCGCTCAGGTGCCACACGCCTGGTTTGTCCGTGAATTTGGTGACCTGGATCACGGCCTCACCTTTGCCCTTGGTCGCGAAGAGACCTACACCGACCTCAACCTGCTCTCACAGGTGGTCATTACCAACTCCGAGACGATTCGCGACCACATCGCTCCGTGGGTGGATGCCGGCACGATGATGGTGCAGTATCCCGATGTGGATGCAGACAGCGTACGTGAGCGCTCTCAGGAGGACTGGGAGGCGGGGCGGGAGCCGTGGGTCTTCACGCATAACCCGAAGGACCTCCGACTCGTGATGCTGGGCCGGGTGGCCGAGTCGAAGGGCCAGTACACCGTCATTGATGCCGTCACGGAGTTGGTGGCGGCGGGTAAGCCCGTGCGGTTGTGTCTCGTCGGCTCGATTCTGCCGGCCGAACGCGCCCGGATGGAGGCTCTGCTGCGTGAACGCTCGCTGGAGAAGCACGTACAACTGGTTGGCGAGGTGAGTAACCCCTTCCCCTACGTCGTCGAGGCCGATGTGGGTATCACGGCGTCACGCGCCGAGGCGTTTGGCCGCGGTACGACCGAGTACATGGCGCTGGGTCTGCCCGTGCTGGCCTCCCGGGCTGGAGCAAACCTGGAGCTGGTGGAGGACGGGGTGACCGGCATCCTCTTCGACTCGGGGGATGCACACAGCCTGGCCGAGGCGATCAGTGCGTACCGGGGCAAGACGGAGCGCGTGATGACCGACGGCCGCGCCGCGCGCGAGCGATTTGACCGGGTACTCGCCACGCGCTACCCGGTGGGGGCGGTTATCGACCGCCTGGAGGCTCTGGCGGTCTCCGACGAGGTCACGTTTGAGCTGCCTCACCTGCCCCATCTGGTGCACCATTGGATGACGCTGCCGGCCACGTTCCGCCGGGTTGTCTCCGCCGTTCACCTCGATGTGGATCCGCGCTCGCTGCCTCGCTACCAGGTGGGGGAACAGATTATGGCACCGATCCGCTCCGTTCAGCGCTGGTGGCGTCAGCGGGGCGGGAGGCGCTCGTGAAGGTTTTGGTGATTACCGACGGCAGCGAGCGGGCTAACGCTTGGCGCGACCGGACCGACGTGTTGCACGTGGTCGTGGGCTCGGAGGACTTCCCGCACGATACGCTAATGCTTGCCGAGCGGGCCACCGAGCTCTTTCGTGAGGTGACGGAGATTCTTGCCGCGGGGGAGGTCACCGTTGTGCTCGCTGTGGGCCATGTGTCGCCCTACGGTGCGCTCGCGGCCCGGGTCTGCGCCGTGCCCTACGTGTGGGCGGCTCCGCCCGATGCGCGCTCAGTTGATAAGCGCATCGTTGACCACAACGATCTCTCCTCTGCCCTCATCCCGATTGGTCCCGAGGACACCATGCTCCGCGCCGTGGCCAAGGTGCTGCCCACCGTGCCGGTGACAACCGAGCTGCGGCGGCTGCCGCGCATCGTGGAGGTGTGGCTTGCGGTGCCCGATTTAGGCTTCCGACGAATGGAGCTTGCGTCGGCGGGTCGCGCCAATATCCACGCCACGGCCGAGTGGCGGGTGGGCGGTGTCGTTGCCTGGCTCACGGCACCGCTGCGTCGGGTGGCGGGTCTTCTCCGCCGGTAGCACCGCGTGCCGACACCCATCCCGAGCCAACCCGGCGCTGATAGGATGACCGCAGCCCAGATTCCCCGAAAGGTGTGTATGTCTGCACAACACTCAGGCGTCGTTTCCGTTGTCCTCGTAAACTTTCGGGGTACGGACGACACCCTCGACGCTATCCGTAACCTCCAAGCCATCGATTGGCCCCAGGACCGCCTCGAGATCGTGGTGGTGGAGAACGCCTCCGGCGATGATAGCGAGCAGCGCCTCCGCACCGAGGTGAGCGGCATTAACCTCATCGTGTCGAAGAAGAATCTGGGCTTCGCGGGGGGGTGCAACCTCGGGGTGGCGAAGAGCTCTGGGGAGTACGTGGCCTTGCTTAACAACGATGCCCGGCCAGACAGCCAGTGGATCCGAGCGGCTGTTGACCGCTTCGAGCGCTCCTCGAAGATCGGCGCGGTGGCCAGCCGCGTGCTCGACTGGGAGGGAGAGAAGGTTGACTTCATCGGTGCGGCCCTCACCTGGTACGGGATGGGCTACAAACCGTTTACCGGGGAGAGCATCCCGAGCACCCCCGACACGGTGAAGGATGTGCTCTTTGGCACGGGCTCAGCCATGTTTGTGCGCCGCAGCGTGTACGACCAGCTGGGCGGCTTCGACGAGCGCTACTTCATGTTCTTCGAGGATGTTGACCTCGGCTGGCGCCTCAACCTCGCTGGCTACCGTTACGTGTACGAGCCTGCCTCGCTCGCTTACCACAAACACCACGCGTCGATGAGCAAGTTTGGCTCGTTTAAGGAAACCTATTTTCTGGAACGCAACGCGCTCTTTACGCTTTACAAGAACCTGGGGGAGGAGTCGCTGCACGAGAACCTGGCAGCGGCGATTGCCCTCACCGCCCGCCGCGCTGTTGCCCGCGGCGATCTCGACTCAACCTCGCTCGACCTGCGAAAAGGTGGGAGCGACGGGGAAACCCAGGAGGTGCCGAAGAGTACCCTGGCCACGCTCTACGGTGTTGACCAGTTTGTCGCCGAGCTCCCGGGCCTCCGCGAGGCGCGGGAGCAGATCCAGTCCACGCGGGTGGTGGATGACCGCCAGCTGTGGCGTCTCTTTGGCGAGACCGACGCCCCCGCCTTCGCCGGTGACTATTTTCACGAGGGCTATGCCAACCTGGTGAACACGTTTGCTGTGCTGGACGCCCCCGAGGCGCGTCGGGTGCTGATTATCACGGGCGACCCCATCGGGCCGAAGATGGCCGGTCCGGCTATCCGCGCGTGGAATATGGCTCAGGCGCTCTCTGCCCATAGCCTCGTAACCCTCGTGACTCTTGCCGGAGTGCAGGGCGAGGTGGATGCCCCGTTCGATATCGTGCATGTGGCTCCCGGTGCGGAGAAAGATATGAAGGCGCTTGAGCAGAAGGCCGATGTGGTTGTCTTCCAGGGGCTCGCGATGGCGCTGTTTCGGTGCATTCGGGAGACCAGCAAGATTCTTGTCTGCGACATTTACGACCCCATGCACCTGGAACATCTGGAGCAGGGCCGCGAGCACGGCGGGGCCGAGTGGACGCGTCAGGTGTCCTCGGCTACGGATGTGCTCAACGAGCAACTGGAACGCGGCGACTACTTCCTGTGCGCCTCGGAGCGTCAGCGGCACTTCTATCTTGGCCAATTGGCCGCACTGGGCCGCATCAACCCGGCCAATTACGAGAACGATCCCGACCTCACCGGGCTGATCAGCGTCGTACCGTTTGGCCTCGATACTGAGCCGCCTCGGCATGAGCGCGACGTGCTCAAGGGGGTCTGGCCCGGTATCGGCCCGGACGACAAGGTGCTGCTGTGGAGCGGCGGGGTTTACAACTGGTTTGACCCCAAGAACCTCATCCGCGCGGTGGCCGAGTTGAGTCGGCGACGGGAGAACGTGCGCCTGTTTTTCCAGGGCACCAAGCATCCGCACCCGGGGGTGCCGGAGATGGCCATCGTTGCCGAATCACGCGCTCTCGCTGCCGAATTGGGTGTGCTCGATCAGAACGTCTTCTTTAACTCGTCCTGGGTGGATTACGCTGATCGGCAGAATTTCCTCACCGAGGCGGACGCCGGTGTGAGCACGCACTTCTCGCATGTGGAGACCACGTTTTCGTTTCGCACCCGCATTCTCGATTACCTCTGGGCCGAACTACCGATGGTGGTGACGGAGGGCGACCACTTCGCCCAACTAGTTGCCGAGCGCGGCCTGGGTGTTGCGGTGCCCGCCGAGGATGTGTCGGCGCTTACGGATGCGCTCGAACGTGTTCTCTTTGACGACGCCTTTGCTGAGGCGGTCCGGGAGAACATTCGCGAGGTACGCCAGGACTACTTCTGGGACCGCGTGTTGGAGCCGCTCGTATCGTTCGTGAACGAGGCTCACTTCGCCGAGGATCGCATTCGGCAGGGGGCCTCGTTCGATAGCCCGGTCGCCGCCGGTCGGCGGGTACGCGTTCGCAAGCACGGTCTCGCCCGCGATGTGGAACTGGCCGTGTTTTACCTGAAAAACGGCGGGCCTAAGATTTTGGTGAAGAAGGTTTCGAACCGGCTCAAGCGCCGCTAGGACGGATACGAAAGGGTGATGCCCCGCCACCGTGGTGGCGGGGCATCACCGCGTGTGTGGCGTGCTGCTAGTGGGGTGTCGGGGTAGCGTTCGGCTCCGAGGTGGCGTGAGCCGGCTCGAGGGCTGCATCCGCGGGTGCCTCGGTGTCTACCGTGTCGGCATCGGCCACCTCCGGGGTAACCGTTTCAGTGGGACGTGTGCGCATGATTCGCAGGCAGAACCACAGTGTTACCGCCAGAGCCAGAGCATAGGTGCAGATGATCGGAATGATCCCGAGCCCGGGGATGGTGCCGAGCGGCGGTTTCCACTCGGGGTAGCGCAACGCTTGCGGCCAGCCGGTATCGAGCCCGGTCGTGAACCGTCGAAGAACCTCGGTAAATGCGTACAGGTGGGCCAGGCCCAGGGCAATCACCACGATCACGCTCGCGCGCTTCTGAGCGTAGGCGGGGGCCCGCTGCAGGTACTCGCCCGCACCCACGGTCAGGGTGAAAAAAAGCATCATGAAGAGCGGCAGGTTGTAGCGCCCCTGCCAGATCAGTCCGCCCCCCGTGATGTACATGCCCTGGATGATGGCAGGTAGCAGAATAAAGAGAGCCGTCAGCGTCGTGGCCATGATGAGCTTGCGACCGCGCAGCACGGCCATCGCCAGGATGAAAACGCCACCGGTGAGAGTTGCCCACAGGAAGTAGACGGGTTCTGGAGCCGGTGTATCGAGCCAGCCGAACAGTCCAACGATGCCCTTCGAGTAGTCGAAGAACCCCATAATCAGGATGCGGAAGCCCATCCACCAGGGTTGGCCGTAGAGGGGGTACTTCCGGTCGAGGTTGGTATCGTCAATGCCGGCCCCGAGCACATTTGAGGAGAGTAGCCAGAGGATCGCGAATGCGCTGCCCAGGGCAACGAGAATTGCCGTGATGATGACGATCCGTTTTCGGATCAGCTCAAGAAGCTGCGCTCCGGAGAGCAGAATGAGCGGAGCGAGTACCGCTATGGCCAACCATAGCGCGGATAAACCGCGCGTATTGACCCCGATCATACCCGCGATGGCCACGGCTATTCCACGCTCCATGAGGACAGACGGTGGCGTGGTTCTTTGCGTGATGATGGTGAGCATTCCCACAAAGACGGCGAAAAGAGAACTCGCCTCAACGGCGTTGGGGTTGACGGCCGCCCCCAGGAACAGGAAGACCGGAGTGGCCCCAATGAGAACGCCCATCATGGCGTATCGACGGACGCGCCAGGTGGCCGCACAGGAGATTGCAAAGGCCATGAAAAGGCTGGTGAGCGCCACACTCACAATTCTCATGGCGTAGATGCCGGTGGTGTCGGTGAAAATGAGGGTGGGCCAGCCGACGAGGAGGTAGTAAACAGGGTTATAGAGCCCCGCCGTAGTGGGGGCCGTCACCGTGGCGTTGCTCTCGGCGGCGGGGGCGGGCTGGCAGGTGGCACTGACCTTGTTTTGGAAGGCAAAACAGGTGCGTTTGTCGGTCGTCTCCCCGATGTACGCGGGCACCTGAACCTGGTGACCCGAGGGTGAGTTTTCGCCAATGAACTGACCGCGCACCACGGATGCAGCCTTGACCATGTGCGCGGGCTCATCCGGTGAGCCCGAGACGGGGGTGGTGATGGCCCAGATCGACATCAGTCCGGTGAGCAGGAGCCACGACACGAAGAAGACACGCCAGCGCCCGCGGAGGAAGGCGGGTACCGCGGGTCGAGTGGTGCGGGTATCCGTGGGTGCCGCTCGATTCATTCTGTCGTGTCCTGTCCGTCGAGGTGTGGGCCGAGTCGGCCGGGGCCGGTGCCCGTAGCGGTCTCTAATTCGCGCACGCGAACCGCGAGCAGGGCCGATTCCTCGGCCAGGATACGGGTTTTATCTTCTAATCGGGTGAGTTCCGAGCTGTGCTGGATACACACGAGCACGAGCAGGGCGATGCTGACAAAGAACACCAGGTTGGTGGGCACCTCAATGCCAATAACAGAGGCGGCCCATTCGAGTGAGCCCGGGAAGATGCCGATAACGAGGCCCAGCGCACCGCCGAAGAGCCACCACACGGCGTGCCGCTCCCGGAGGCGGTTGCGGCGCAGCATCTCGATAACGACTCCCAGTGTGATAACGGCTGTGAAAATACCAAAAATATAGCTGGTCACCGTCACTCGAGCGCTCCTGCCTTCGGTAAGGGACGGAGGTAGGCAATGGCGAGGGCCATCATCGCTCTGCCCAGGTAAACGGCCGCCTTAATCGGGGCATGCGAGGGGGTACCGCCGGCACGGGGCCGCATCGCTGCGGGAACCTGGCGGATGACCAGCCCGGAGCGACCCGCGATCACGAGCGCTTCAATGGTGTCGCCGAGATACTCCGCCGGGTAGTTGTCGGCAAAGAGTGCAACGGCGCGTGGCCCGTTGGCCTTGAGCCCGGAGGTGGTATCGGTCAGCTGAGTGTGGGCCGTCTTGCTCAGTACGGCGGAGAGAAACTTCATTGCCCATTTGCGGGGGCCACGCACGGTGTAGCTGCCCACTCCCGCAAACCGGGCACCAATCACGACATCAGCCTCACCCAACAGGGCGAGCAGATCGGGCACCCCTGCCGGGTCGTGTTGGCCGTCGGCGTCAATTTGCACAACGTTATCGAAGCCATTTTCACGCGCATACTTGAACCCTGCGCGCATGGCACCGCCCACTCCCAGGTTGAACGGGAGATCGGCTACGGTAGCACCGGCTGCCCGCGCACGTGCCACGGTGTGGTCAACCGACCCGTCGCTCACCACCAGACAGTGAACCCCTGGAAGCGTGGCGTAGACCTCGCGCACCACATCTCCGACGACGGCCTCTTCGTTAAATGCAGGCATCACAATGAGTGTGCGTGCAAAGAGATTAGGCATGGACTCGATTCTAGGCTACGCATATGCATCCGTGCCCACCCGCCACGCACGAAAGCCGGTCGCCGCTTCGTGGTGCGCCGACGAGGGCGGGGTGTGGAAATGACTGTGGCATCCGCCCCAACCGCGGATGCCACAGCTCCCTGGCCTCGGACTAGGGTCCGAGGAAGCTGTGTGTTGACGGCTGGTCTGTGACCGATTATTCTCAGTGGTCACACGGGCACCGGCCGGTTGTGAAGACGGTGCCCCTTAGCGACCAAGCGCGTGCCGGGTGAGCACTCGAACGGCCGCAACATTCCCGCGGAGAAGCGAACCGGGAATAAGCGACAGGGCGTGAGCTCGCGATGTGATTCTCAGCTTAGCCGCACGTCTGGTGCGGGGCCAGCCGTTTTTCCGTGCCAGGGTGGCGGCCAGGGCAAAGTATGCGCGTTCCCCCACAAAGCGCGAACCGTCACTCAACTGGCTGACGGAGGCGCTCGCCGAGTGCCGCCGATAGCGGAAGCAGACGACCGGATCGAACACGAGCGTTTCGCCAGCGAAGAGCAGGTCCATGATGAGGGCGAGATCTTGAATAATCGGGAAGCCCTCGCGGAAATCCACCGACTGGATGCTCGCCCTCCGGAACGTGAGCGAGGGCCAGTAGAGCCAGTCACCGTGCAGGAGTGAAGCCCCCAGTCGATCCCCGGCCAGTAGCGTGCGCCCTGAGGTTCGTGGCCGCACCACCCTTTGTTTGACCGAGTCAACGAGGGGAGAGACGATCCGGCCGTTTTCATCAATGACTTCGACACCGGGCTGGATGATTCCCGCCTCCGGGAACTCGGCGTGGGCAGCCAACACGGTATCGACGTAGTGCGGGAGCATCACGTCATCACAGCCGATAATGACGACAATATCCTGCGTCGCCAGCTGTACACACGTGCGAAAGTTAGCGGTGATCCCCGCGTTTTTTTCTTTGCGAATGTAGGTGATGCGCGGGTCGCCGAGCGTTGCCAGGTAGTCCTCGATCACGGTTCCGGGGTAGTCGTCATCCACCACGGTGAGCAGCCAGTTCGGGTTCTCCTGGTCGAGAACGCTCTGCACCGTCTCTTTCATGTACTCCGGGTCGCCCCAGTAGGGGATGAAGATATCGAGCGACATGCGGTGGCCCCTTCTCAGAACGTGCGGGTAGTTTCGTCTCCGCTGGTTGAATTATAACGGAGTTTGTTCTGTGGATTCGGACGTTTCGGCCCCGTCATCGGCCGAGGCTGCCGGTCTGGTCAGGACAATCGCGACGATGTGGGTGATGATGCCCAGGACGGGCCCCACCGACAGGCTAACCGCCGCGCGCGTCTCGACCGTACCGGGTAGCAGGAGTAGGAGCACGGAGAGCACGGCCGCGACCACCCAGCCGAGGGAGTAGCTTCCGTGCCGGCCGAGAGCGAGAAGGGCTGTGCCCGTCAGTGTCAGGATGGCCATGAGCACGGCATCCAGGGTGAGCACGCCGAGAAGTAAGCCCGAGATATCGCCAAAACCCGCCCCGAAAATCGACATAATCGGCGGCCCGATAAACACCGCCGCGATACCGCCGACCACACCGATTCCGGTGAGAAGGACCACAGGCTTTACCAGGGCGCCCAGCCGGTGCGAGGTGCTCCGCATGAACGCTGAGATTGCGACCCCTTGGAAAGCCTGTAGCGGGATCATGATGGGTGCCCGGGTGAGTGAGATTGCGAGAACGAGCGGGGCGGCCAGCTGATAGTCCTCCACCGAGGTGGTGGCCCGGAGCAGAATGGGGAACCCCACCACGAGCACCGATGATGAGGCGGTCGTGAGTATCGCGTGGCCGTAGTTGCGCAGGAGGCGGGGAGCCGGAACATCCGCGTATGCCCCCGCGGCCGAGCGAGTATCCCGCGAGACGAGGAGCGCCACGACCCAGACGAGGGTTCCGGCGGCGCACGCGGCTTCGATTCCCCAGAGGGAGTGGGTGAGGACGGCGACGGCGACGGCGACCGCGAGGCGGGCGACCGCATCCAGGCTGATCAGCGTGGCGTAGAGCGGCCACTGCCGACGACCCGCCACCGCGCCGGTGACCGCGGCCTGACCCGAGAAGAGGACGGCGGCCAGGCTGAGGATAATGACGAGAACCGTTGTATTGTCGGGAAGAAGGCTGGCAGCCCAGAGCGGTGAGGTGCTCAGGAGGAGCAGGCCGAGCACCGCCCCCACGCCGAGAGCCCAGGGTAGGGCGCGGGCCGACCTGGTCCCGATGCCGGGGGTAGACGGGGTGATCAGGGTGGCACCGACGGCGCGGGTGACCTCGTTCTGGATCCCGCTTAACACCCCAAAGATCATGAAGAGAAGGGACCAGTAGGCCAGGAAATCCGCGGAGCCGATCTTTCCCAGGCTGCGGGTTGCGACGAGCATGACCAGATAGCCAGCTGCTGCGGCCACCACCGAGGCGACGGCCACGCGGGACGCACCTCCCGCGCCAATTGTGGCCGTGGATTCCTGTGGTTGGCGGAGTTCCTCGGCCGGTGAGGTCATGAGCCGTGGTTGGTTCGGGCGAGGCGGTAGGCCGCCACATGCCGGTCGGTGCAACTTTCCCAGGTGAACTCGCGCACCCGTGCCAGCCCCAGAGTCTGTAGCCGCTCGGTGTCCTCGATGGCGTCCAGCACGGCCTGGGCGATCTCGTCGGGGGAGGTCGGGTCGAAGAGCACGGCAGCGTTGCCCACCACCTCGGGTAGTGAGCCGGAGGTGGAACAGGCTACGGGGCATCCCGAGGCCATCGCCTCCATCGGCGGGAGGCCAAAGCCCTCATACAGGCTAGGAAACACCAGACAACTCGCCCGCTGGTACAGGCCACGCAGTTCGGCGAGCGGCACGAGGCCGCGCACCTCCACATTGTCCGGGATGTCTCGCAGGTCATCAAGGGCACCGCCCGTGAGCACCAGCTTCAGATGCGGTGCGCGCTCCTTCAGGATGCGCATGGCGGCGAAGAGCCGTGTGTGGTTCTTGTGGGCCCAGCCGCGAGCCGGATACATGATGATGTCTTCGCGCGGCCCCAGGTTGGGGGTGAACTCGTCGGCGTCAACGCCCAGATAGGACACCATCACGCGCTCCGGGTCTACACCGAGGTGGTGCACGATCTGTTCCTTGGCAAAACTGCTGAGGGTCATCACCACGTCGGCCTCGCGGGCGGGCTTGTCATAGTAGCGTTTGCGAAACATCCGCTCGGCCGCCGGGAACAGGTGGGGCAGGTCTAGGTGTTGCACATCGTGTAGGGCCTGTACGAATGCCTGGTCGCGGGTCGCGGGGGGCAGCGGGAGGGTAAAAAGTGGGTTGATCACCTCGGCATTGGCCATGAGTTTTTGCAGCTTGCCCCGGTGCAGGGTGCTTTCGGCTACGGTGCGAAGTCGAGCGGTTGTCGATGAACCGCCGGAGATGTAGGGCACCACCGTCTCTACGCTGGGAGATGAGAACCCGGCCGCCGCCGCCGCAACATACGTGTGGATGCTCACCTCGGGTCGTACGCTCAGTTGCCGGATGATCTCGCGCCCGTAGGTCTCGGTGCCGCCCATGCCTCCGCGCACCATCGAAAGCAGGGGGAGTGCCACCTGCAGGGGTGCCTCCGGGGTGGGAAGGGCAGCGTTGGAGTCCGGCGAGGGCGGGTTATGCATGAGGGCCATGCTAGCAAACGCCGCCTGTGCCCCGGGTCGGGAATCACGGCGGTGCCGGGCTGCCCGGGTAGTCTGGCACCAGAACACGGAAAGGATCCACACCCGCATGGCACTACCCACTTCCGAGGTTCGGCCGAGCGTCTCCGTCGCGCTCGGCACCCACAATGGGGAGCGCTTTCTGGCCGAGCAACTGCGCAGTATCCTGGCTCAGAGCTACCCGGTGGCCGAGATTGTGCTCTCCGACGATCACTCGCGCGACAACACCATTGAGGTGGCCCGCCTGGCGATGTCGGACTACCTGTCCCAGTATCCGCCCGCCCCCGGCGAGACCGCCCCCGTGCTGCGTGTGCTCACCAATGTGCCGGCGCTCGGCGTGACCCAAAACTTTGAGAGCGCTATCGCCGCGTGTGGCGGAGACTACATTTCCCTGTGTGACCAGGACGATGTGTGGCATCCCGAGCGTATCGCCACGCTCGTTGCTCTCTGCACGGCGGACGAGGGCTGCGACCTCGTCTTCTCCGATGCCCGGATGGTGGATGGTGTGGGTACCCCGCTGGGGTACTCTCTCTTTGCCGCGATTGGGTTGTCCCCCGCCGAGCGGGCACTCATTCGGGAGGGTAACGCGTTCGAGGTGCTGCTGCGTCGCAATGTGGTGACGGGGGCGACCGCTCTCTTCCGCCGTTCGTTGGTGGAGCGGGCCACCCCCTTCCCGCCCGAGTGGGTGCACGACGAGTGGCTTGCGGTCGTGGCCGCGGCGACCGCCCGCATTGCCTTCTCCGAGCGAGAATTGATTGACTACCGTCAGCATGGCAGCAATCAGATCGGCGCGTTGCAGCAGAGTCTCTGGGGCAAGATCCGGAAGCTTTTCCTGCCGCGGGAGCGTCGTAACCAGCGCCTTCACGACCGCGCCCGCACGTTGGCCCCGCGGCTCGACGTATTGGCCGGAGTGAGCGCCGAGCGCCGAGCGCGGGCACACGAGAAACTTGACCACGAGTCATTCCGGCTGGCGCTGCCCGCGAGCCGGTTGCGCCGTATTCGTCCCATCCTGCGAGAACTGCGCACGGGCCGTTACAGCGACTTTGACTACGGCCGCAAGGATGCTGTGCGCGATCTGCTACAACCGGCCCGGTGACACCTCAATCGGGGTCGGTCGCAACCGGTTACGCCACGACATCTGGCGCGAGGAGATCGCTGCGGCCACGACGAGCATGAACCAGCCTGGGCCGGTCAGCGCCGTGCTCTCCACGAGAGATGTGAGCGCGAGCACGATCAGGATGAGCGCCGGCCACAGATACACATCGCTACGCTTATTGGTGGCCACCAGCGTTGAGCGCACGAGCGCCAGCATCAGGAGCAGAGTAAAAAGTACCAACCCCACGATCCCCAGCTGAAGATAGAGGTCGGCAAACGCGTTGAGCGCCGATTGGTGTTTCGTTCCGTCGTCAAAGTTGATCGCAAAGTAGGGCTGGGTGCCGTTCGGCCATGCGCCGACCCAACCCCAGCCCTCCAACGGCTGCTGTCTGGCCGTGTCCCAGACCGAACGCCAGAGGGAGATCCGTGCCTCCAAGTCACGCGTGGCGCGCAACTGGAAAACGAGAGCGTTGCGCACGCTCCACAGGAGGAGGCCGACGAGCGCGGCGAGCGCAAACATGCCGATCTGCCAGGTGCCTTTCGAGGCGGCGGGTTGGCGTCGCACGAGCAGCAGGGCACCGAGGGCCAGGATGACGCACAGGGTGATGGCGAGTTGGATGGGAGAGCGGGTAAAAAATAGCAGGGTCAGGGCTATCACGCCCGAGTAGAGGCTCAGACCGGGTGGTACTGAGCGGGTGCGCCACTCGGTGACAAACGTGATGAGGGCGATGACGGCCACGAAGGCCAGCAGATTGCGAGAGCCGAAGATTCCCTGGACCGGTCCGCCCGCCCCCAGGTTGCCCTGAATGCCGAGGAACGTGAGGGGCGTGTCGATCAGGATGCCCGAGAGCAGTTCCAGCCCGAGGGCCACCGTGAGTAGCGCGCGAAACGCGTCGCCGAGCGAGCGCACGATCTGGATGAGGTCGCGGAAGGTTCCGATGTAGAGCCCGAGGATGGCCACGGCCACCTGAAAGCTGAGCGAGGACCACGTGGCTCCCGTACGACTCGCCCAGCTCAGGCTGATGATGCACCAGGCCATGAACGCTACGAGAGTGAGGGGGAACGTCTGGTTCCACTCGATCTCTTCGCGGCGGCTGACCGCTGAGGCGATCGCGGCCAGCACGAGTGTGCCGATCATGGCGGCGAAGCCGGGGGTGCCGATCAGCCGCTCGATGGCGTATGAGGCAAACAGTACCCCGCAGATCAGCGTACTGAGAATGGAGGTGAATTCGGCGCTGCCCAGAAAGCGTTGGGCGCGCGCCAGAAGAAGCCTGCGGGGTGCTGTCATGATGCTAGCGGAGAGGCACGTCGCGCCAGGCGGGAATGGGTTCGTCTCCCGAGGTGGAGGGCACGGCAAAGTCGCTCTTGGTCTTGGCGGCCAGCACGACGAGGAGTAGCCAGCCGCCCTCGCTGAGGATGCGGCTCTCGCTGAGTGATTGCACGATCAGGGCCACAGTGATGAGCAGGGGGAGCAGGGTGGATGCCGCGTAGGGCAGCACCTCTCCCGGGTAGCGCTGGGGGCGGTCCACCGCGCGGAACCAGGAGCGCCAGAGTGTCAGTCCCACGAGCAGCGCGAAGAAGAAGACCCCCAGGTGACCCAGTTGGAACCAGACATCAAGCCACGCGTTGTGCGCGTGCGGCACGGGCAATCCATTGCGGGTGTAGAGACCTTTAAAGGGTTCGACCCAGGTGGGCCAGTAGCTGACCCAGCCCCAGCCGGCAAACGGGCGCTGTTCGGCGAGGTGGGTCACCGCTGCCCAGATATCGACCCGACCCGTGAGGTCGCTACTCTTACCCAGGAGGCCGAGGATTGGCTCGCGGAGCGCCCAGGTGAGCGGCCCCACCGCCACCAGTAGCGCGCCAAAGGTGAGGTAGAGCGGTCGGCGCGACTCCACGCCGACGCCACGGGCCCACAGGGCAAAGCCCAGCGCCACGAGCACCACCACGAGGGCCACCAGCACGGTGGCTGGCCGAGTGAGGGCAAGGGTGAGGGCCGCGATGAAAAGCCAGAAAATTCCGGGGGCCTTCCGCACGCTCTTGCCCGTGAGCTGGATGCCGAACACAATGAGCGCGAGCAGGGCCAGGAAGCCCAGCATGACGCTGCTGCCCAGGAGTCCCTGGATGGGACCGCCTGTAAAAAGCAGGTCCCGGCTCCACCAGAGCAGGGGTGAGATGGGCCCCTCGGGGCGGTCTGTCCACAGCGGGAGCACGGGGTGCCGGATCACGGTGGCTACCACGAGTTCGAACAGCAACGAGAGTCCCAGCAGGTAGCGCAGTGCGGTTGAGAGTGCGCGGATGAGTTCGGGCCAGGTGAGGACAAAAGCGATCGATACGGCCATAGCCGTCGTGGCGAGCTGTGCGGCGACTCCCAGAACGGTTTCAACGCGATAGGCCGACCACAGGATCGAGAGCGCGGCCACCACGAGGAAGAGGGTGAGCGAGCGGGGGAGGCGGTACCAGCGGAATCGCTCCGGTCGCATCGTGATGAACGCCCA
Source organism: Klugiella xanthotipulae (assembly GCF_006716695.1). Taxonomy (GTDB): domain Bacteria; phylum Actinomycetota; class Actinomycetes; order Actinomycetales; family Microbacteriaceae; genus Klugiella; species Klugiella xanthotipulae. The sequence continues at coordinate 407,173 of NZ_VFPN01000002.1, read as the reverse complement.
CACGTTGAGGGCAACAAGAATAACCGCGAGGCCTAAAAATCCAGGCCAGCCGAGGAGGTTGCGAAAGGCGTTAGCCCCGAGGGTGAAGACGAACGTCACAATGGCTAGGGCGCTGATCGCCAATCTGGTTTTCGCGTCACTCATCCTATGAGTCTAAACCGCCCGCTGCTCAGGAGGGCTTGGTATGGTTCTACGCATGTTTGTACAGATCGCAAATGTTCCCCGGGATTACGCGTGGGGGTCCACCACGGCTATCCCCGAACTCCTCGGAACCGCGCCGACCGGGCGCCCGCAGGCCGAGCTGTGGCTGGGGACCCACCCCGGCTCACCCAGCACGGTTGTGCTGCCCGACGGCTCCACGGGCGACCTCGGACAGTGGCTCGAATCCGTCGGGGCGACTCCTCAACTCCCGTACCTGCTGAAGGTTCTTGCGGCCGAGCGGCCGCTGTCGCTTCAGGTGCACCCCTCAATGGTTCAGGCCAGAGCAGGATTCGAACGCGAAAATGCGCTCGGCATCCCCCGTGACGCCCCCCACCGTAACTATCGGGATGCCCAGCACAAGCCCGAGGTTGTGGTCGCCCTGAGTGACGCTTTTCACGCCCTCTCGGGTTTCCGTGCGCTCGCCGAGGTGCAGGATGACCTGGCCGCGCTCGCCGCCGTCACGACCCTGAGCGAGGATGACCTCGCGGCCCTCTCCCGGTTTGCCGTGCGGTGTACGGTCAGCATGCACGCGCCCACCGAGGAAGCTGTTCGGCGGGAACTGCTCGACTGGGTGTTCTCGGCTTCGCCCGAGGCTGTCCGCGCGGGTGTGGCCCTCGAACGCGCCGCCGCAGGCCTGGTGGGTGCGGCCTCACCCAGCGTGGCCACTCTTCGCGATCTCGCGGGCCGCTACCCGGGAGATCCCGGCACCATCGTCTCCCTGCTCCTCAACCGAATTACGCTCGCCCGCGGCGAGGCGGTGTATCTGCCGGCCGGGAATATCCATGCCTACCTGCACGGGGTGGGAATCGAGGTGATGGCGGCCTCCGACAACGTGCTGCGTGGTGGGTTGACCCCCAAGCATGTGGACACCGCCGAACTCTTTGCGGTGCTCGATTACGCCACCCTGCCCTCGCCTCTTCTGGCCGCGGAGACCCTCGGTGAGGGGGTCGCCCGGTGGTCGCCCGATGTGCCGGATTTCCAGGTGTGGCGGCTCTCGCCGTCCGCGAACTCGCCAATCCCCGCGCCGTGGCGTGGGGTGGCGCTCGGCATTGTGACGGAGGGTGAGATCACCCTCACTGAGGGGGACCAGCGCCAGACCTTCCGTGCCGGCCAATCTTGCGCGGTGTGTGCTGAGCCTGGCCGCGTCCTCGTGAGCGGTACCGGGGTGATTTTTGCGGCAACCGTCGGCGACTAGTGCCGACGCGACAGTGACTCGCGACGAAGGGAATGCTGGTATGTGGTTGGTGACGGGAGGCGCGGGGTACATCGGCTCGCATGTGGTGCGGGCGTTCGCGGGGGAGGGGATCCCCGTGGTGGTACTTGATGATCTCTCGAGCGGCCACGAAAGTTTTGTGTCGGCAGAAATCCCCCGGGTGTATGCCAGCATCCTGGACCGGGAGGCCGTGCTCACAGCCCTGCGTACCTATGGCGTCACCGGGGTGGTGCACGTAGCCGGTTACAAATATGCCGGCGTATCGGTGCGGCGTCCGCTGCACACCTACGAACAGAATGTGACCGGTACCACGGTGTTACTTTCGGCGATGGCCGAGGCGGGGGTATCCCGCATCGTTTTCTCGTCGAGTGCCGCGGTGTATGGAACGCCGCACACCGAGGTGGTGACCGAGGATACCGCAACGGCACCCGAATCGCCCTACGGTGAGTCGAAACTCATCGGTGAGTGGCTCTTGCGCGATCTGGGCGTGGCTGGGGGCCTGGTGCATACCTCGCTGCGCTACTTCAACGTGGTGGGGACGGGGTTTCCCGATATCGTGGATACGAGCCCGCACAACCTGTTTCCGCTCGTCTTGGGGGCACTCATGGCGGGTAAAACTCCCACGGTGTTTGGTCGCGACTACCCCACGGAGGACGGCACCTGCGTGCGTGACTACGTACACGTTGCCGATCTGGCGCGTTCGCATGTGGCCGCGGCATTGCGGATGGAGCGAGGGGAGAGCATCCTGCCCGCCTATAACCTGGGCAGTGGTGCGGGCGTGTCCGTGGGGGACATCATGCGCACGGCGGCCCGGGTGAGCGGCATTCCCTTCGAGCCCGTGAGCGCGCCGCGCCGCGGGGGAGATCCGGCCCGAATCGTTGCCGACGGCCAGGCCGCGGCCCGTGACCTCGACTGGCAGATGCGGCATTCGCTAGAGGATATGCTGCGGAGCGACTGGGAGGCTCGCCGGGCGCGAGAAAAATCTATGCAGGTCGAGGGATAAATATCTACCGGTATTGATAACGCCCTGATAACAAATTCTTCCTCTTGTGGTCACAAGCCGTGTCGTAAAGACTCTAGCGGTTCTTGAGGGTTTAGCATTCCCAGCTTGACTTGACGGAACTACACCGCTGTAATTGTCGGAGTGTGTTTTTTATCGCTAAGTGAGTAGAGAGGGTGAGCACCATGTCGGTTCCAAACTACCGTTCCGGAGTACCGGGCGACTGGTTCATCGACCCTGTACAGCTGGGCGTCCCGGGGGTTCGTAGCACTGACGATGGCGGGCAGCTTGCCTGGCAGGCGGATGCGCTCTGCGCACAGACTGACCCCGAGGCTTTTTTCCCAGAAAAGGGTGGGTCAACACGTGACGCAAAAAAGATCTGCACATCGTGCGAGGTGAGATCCCAGTGCCTTGAATACGCTCTTGAGAACGATGAGCGTTTTGGTATCTGGGGTGGTCTCTCCGAGCGTGAGCGCCGAAAGCTGCGTAAGCGGGCAATCTAGCGCGCGGCGTGCGCAGAGCGGTGTTGAATCCGGGTCACGGTCTACGCGACCCGGATTTCGCCAAATTTCGCCACGCGGAGTGCCGTGGCCGTGATGCTCAACAGCCCGCCTAAGCTAAACCCGATATGCAAAGTCGAGTTACAGCAATTGTGGTGGCCACAAATGGAGCCGCGCGACTGGAGCGAACCCTGGCGGGGCTTGCGGGGCAGACGCGTCAACCTGATCGCGTGATCCTCGTCGATAACGGATCAACCGATGAGACGGCGGAGATCTGCGCGAATACTCCGGCGGAGCGGATCATCTCAACGGCGGAGATTCTCTCCTTTGGTGAGGCGATTGCCACCGCACTGCGGGTGATTGCCGATGAGCCGGTCGAGGGCGAGTGGCTGTGGTTGCTGACCCAGGATAGCGCGCCGGAACCGGGAGCGTTGGAGGGCATCCTCAATACCGTGCAGAAGGCCCCCTCCGTGGCTATTGCCGGACCAAAGCTCACCTCGTGGGACCGCCCAGACCACATCCGTGAGATCGGCCAGACCCTCACTCGACTGGGGGCCCGCTGGCAACTCAGTACCGAAGAGCTCGACCAAGAGCAGCGCGACACCCAGCAGGATACCCTGGCCGTCGGCCCCGTTGGAATGCTGGTACAGCGTCGTGTATGGGACCAGCTGGGCGGCTTCGACCGTGCCCTCACCACCCACGACGACGGACTCGATCTGTGCGTGCGTGCCCGTCTCGCCGGTTACCGCGTGGTGGTGTCACCCGAATCGCATGTGCACTTTGCCGGTGACGGTGTGGCCGGTCCGCGGATCAGTCGCAAACAATCGGTTGCGCGCCGCAACCACCGCAACGACCGTCGTGCACAGTTGCACCGCCGCTTGGTCTACGCGCCCGGTTGGGCTGTCCCGCTGCACTGGCTCTCCCTGCTGCCGCTGGCTCTCTTCCGCACGTTCTGGTATCTCATTCGCGAGCTGCCCGGCCGCATCCCCGGTGAGTGGGCTGCCGCCTGTAGCGTTCTCTTCTCTGCCGGTAAAGTCTCGGCTGCCCGCCGCGCCCTCGCCCGCGCGAAGACCGTCGGTTGGGACGCTATCCGGCCGTTACGGGTGAACTATGGCACCGTGCGCACCCAGCGAATGATTGACCGCGAGGCCATCCTGGCCCGTCAGGGTCGCGCCATGCATGAACCGCACTTCATCGCGACCGGCGGTCTCACGATTGTCATGGTGAGCATCGTGGTGTCGGCCGTGCTCTTCTACTCGCTCTTTACCGCGGTCGCGATTTCCGGCGGCGGTGCGCTGCCGCTCAGTACCTCACTCGGCGATCTGTGGGAGAGCACCCGCTACGGATTTCACGGTACCGACGGGGCACTCATCGGCCCCGCGCATCCCTTTAGCTTTGTGCTCGCTCTTCTGGGTAGCCTCACCTTCTGGCAGCCCTCCTTCTCGATTGTGCTGCTCTACCTGGCGGCCCTTCCACTCGCGGCGATGGGGGCCTGGTTGTGGGCAGCCCGCCTCACCGAGCGCCCCGTGGCCCGTGGCGTTGCTGCCGTGGCCTGGATGCTCAGCCCCACGCTCCTGGCCTCGCTCGGTGACGGCCGTATTGGGGCTGTGATTGCCCACCTGCTGCTGCCGTGGCTGCTGCTCGCGCTGATGGGGGCTAAGCGCTCCTGGTCGGCTGCCGGTACCTCCTCGCTGCTGCTCGCGGGGGTGCTCGCCTGCGCTCCATCGCTCCTCCCCGCTGCGATCCTGCTGTTCCTGGTGGGCCTCGCTTTCAGCGGCAAGGGGGTTGCGCGGGTTCTGATGGTTCCCGTCGCCTCGATTGTGCTCTATCTGCCGCTGGTGGGCTTTGGGTTTCTGCACGGCAACCCGCTCTTTGCGCTGATTGACCCGGGCGTGGCCGATCCTTTTGTGGCCCCCACCGCGCGTCAGTTGCTCGTGGGCTTCCCCACCGCCGGTCTCGCGGGTTGGGATACTGCTCTCCAGACCGTGGGTGCGCCCGGCTGGCCCTACACCCTCATCGTGACGTGTCTCGTGGCACCCCTCGGTATCCTGGCGCTTCTGGGTGTTGTGGTCTCGCGTATCCGACACTCGGCGGTGGGGCTGCTGCTCGCCGCAACGGGTCTGGCCAGTGCCCTGGTTGCCAACCACTTTGTGCTGAGTAGCGCGGGGCTTGATCCCGTCGGTATCTGGGCTGGCCCCAGCCTGAGCCTGTATTGGCTGGGTCTTCTCACGTTGGCTGTCGCCGGTATTGGTGCCCTCCCCCGACTGGCGGAGACGGTCTCGGTCGTTTCGTGTTTGGCCCTCCTTCTCGCGGTTGTGCCGCTCATCGCTGGCCTGTTTACGAGCCACGCGAGCCTGAGTAGTGACGAGCATACGGTTCCGGCTGTGGTCCGTGCGGCCGCGCAGACCAGCGGTGAGGTTGTGAGGACGCTGGTGCTCACTCCCCAGGCCGACGGTGGTATCCGAGGCGAGGTGGTCCGGGATACCGGGGCCACACTCGACGAACAGTCCACGCTCCTCTTCCTGGACGAGGAACTCAGCGCATCGGAGAAGGAGCGGGCCGCCCTGATCGGTGCCTTGGCTTCCGAGGGCGCGGCGAGTCAGGCCGATGCGTTTGCTGATTTGGGTATTAGCTACGTGGTCGTGAACACCTCCGGGGTCGGCGTTGATCAGGTGCTCGATCCGCGGGCATCTGCATCCGCTGCCCGGTTACAGAGTGCCCTCGACAACAACGATGATCTCACCACAGTGGGGCCCACCGAGTTTGGTGACCTGTGGAAGGTCAGTACGGATGTTGCCGCGGCCCCCGCCGCCGACACGGCCGTGATTCCGCGCCTGCTGAGTCAGGCCCTGTGGTGGGTGCAAATTGTTATTCTGCTGGGCATGTTGCTTCTCGCTCTGCCCACGGGGGCCGTTGTCGAGAGGCCGCCGAAGAACGCTAAGACGAAGCGCCGCCCGGAGCCTCCCGTGGGAGGTTCCGCGGGCCTGAATCCTGCAGCCGATAGCGATACACCCGCCGAGGACCACACCGCACCAGACACCGCACACACCCCGAGTTCGCCCGGCGATTCAACGGGGGAGTCTGCCTCGGCCGCTGCCGAGGTGGAGCCCGAGACAGAAGCTGCCGAGGTGCATGCCCTCGCGCTCACCGCGCGTGCTGTTCGACGGGCTGAGCGTGCCGCGCGTCGGGCTGAGAAAAAAGCGCAGAAGTCCCGCGGCGATAGTGCCGCAGCCCCGGTGGGTGCTGAGACAACCGCCGCTGTGACCGGTGCCGCCGCGGTGGGGGTGGGCATGATCGCTCGGGGAGGTTCGCCCGCCCCTGAGGACAGCGAGCCGCTCCCGGGCAATGATGACCTCGGGTGGGATAAGCCCTACACGGGTGATCCCGCATCGACCATCGGGCGCCCGCGCCGCGCCAGCTACATTGAGACGGGGACAGCCCCCGTGCCCATCCAGCTCCCAGCCGACGAGCCCGACCCCACGGCTGCGGACGGCGCGGATCCGGAGGTTCCCCAGGGGACGTCGGCCGCGCCGGGCCCCGTGCGGGTCACCTCACACACGGTGGCCCCGGATATCGTCGTCAGCGTGCCCCCGGAGCCGGAGGATAGTGCCCCGGTTTTCCCCGTGCAGGATGCCGACCGTGAGGCCGCCGACCCGGACGAGAGCTTCGACGACGCGAGCCTGAGCGCGTGGGAAGACACCATCGTTGACGACACACCCGAGGTGGTGGAGCCGGATGCCGAGCATCCGACCCCGACATCTGACGGTGACACCCCCACGGAGGAGGGCCCCACCCATGGCTAAAACACAGAAAGCCCTCACGATTGTGGGCCGCGTGGCAGCCGGTCTGGTGGCCGGTGGTCTCACCGCCGCCGTTATCGTCTTACTCGGCGTGGTGAGCGTGCCCGCCGTTGAGCGGCCCGTGAGTTCAACAACTGTCGATACCGCCGCCGCAACCAGTTCTGAGCTGGGGTGCCTGGGCTCGCTGGCCGAGCTCGGATCGGATCCCAGTAATCCGCTCGCCATTCGCGCTGTGGGCACGCCCGATGTGGCCAGCAAGGCTCCCGAAGGGGAGAGCCTCGATCCGATCGTGCTGTCCCGGGCCGAGGCCGGGGACACCCCCGAGGGGGCGCTGCCCACGGCGGTTCGGATCGCCGGTGGTGACCGTGCCCGCGCTGCCCGAGCGCAGTCGCAGCGCGTCAGCGAGGACGATTTTCAGGGCTTTGCTGCCACAGCGTGTGCCCAACCGCTCGCCGAGAGCTGGCTGGTGGCCGGGACCACCACAACGGGATCCTCCTCCCTTGTCGTGCTCACCAACCCCGGCAAGGTCACGGCCACAGTGTCGCTCACGGTCTACACGAACGAGGGCCTGGTGGCGAGCCCCGGCTCGTCTGGCATCGTGGTAGATGCCGGTTCCCAACGCATCCTCTCGCTGAACGGTCTCGCCCCGGGGGCGTCCTCCGCGGTGATCCTGGTGCAGTCGCGTGGCGGTAAAGTGCTTGCTGCGCTTCAACAGAGCCAGCTGATCGGCCTCAACCCTGTGGGCGTTGACGCGGTTGTCGCCGTGCCGGAGGCTCAAGATCGCGTTGTCATTCCCGGTGTGCGGGTTGACCGCCCCGCGGGTGTGGATACTCGCGACGAGCACGGGGATGAGGAAGCCATCCAGGTGCTGCGGGTGTTCACTCCCGGCGACCAACCAACCACGGTTACGGCGACCGGTTACCGTGCGGATGGCACCGCAATCGCCCTCGGTCGCTTTGAGGTCGATCCGCGGGTGGTTAACGAGTACCAGCTCTCGGGGCTCGACAGCGGGATCTTTACGGTCACCGTGACGGCCGATGTCCAGATCCTCGCCGCCGTGCGGGTTGTGGCGATTGGTAGCTCCACCGACGACTTTGCCTGGTTCGAATCGGCGGGTGCCCTCTCCGGCGAGGCGGCGACCGTGATCGCCCCCGGTAACGACCCCAAGCTGAGCCTCTACAACGACAATTCCGATCCCGTGGCGGTGACGGTGCAGGGAAGCGGAAGCGAACGTACCGTGACGGTTGCCCCCGGTGCCACCGCTCACCTTGCGGTGACGGCAGGGGAGGGTGTCCGGCTGGACAGCCCCGAAACCATCTATGCGGCCGTGTCGTACTCGAGTGATGGTGTGCTGGCCAGCTACACGGTTCAATCGCCTACTGTGCAGGCTGAACCGCTCACGGTGTATACGAGGTAGTGATCTAAAAGTGGTGGCCGGGTGCCTCGGGCGGCAGGAGCTCCCAGGGCTCCTTGCCCAGGTATTCGGCGACCGCGCTGTACACGGCGTACTCGATGAACATGCGCCGGTGGGCGGCATCTTCCACATGAAGCTTCCCTGAGCGCTGGAGGGGAACACGGTAGAAGGTGATGCGGTGATTCGCCGCATCCACCCGCCACAGTTGCGGTTCGGTGACCGGCTCCGGTGAGGGGGTGACGGGAATTGATACAAAATCGAAACGCACACGGTCGAGCTCGCCCGGCCAGAGGGAGCGCAGGTACTCGACGGTGCCGCCGGCCACGCGGTCGAAGGCCGCGATCCTGTTGTACAGGATGGGCAGCTCGGGGCCGGATACCGGGGAGCGCATCCCGCGGCCGTGCCGGTTGGCGTGGACGCCCCGACGCCGAGCTGTGGACCGCGAATTGTGCATGTCAACATCCTACCCGGCGGTCAACAGGGTAGCCTGGTGGGGATATGCGCGCACGACTCTGTTCAAAAGCCATCTGCGGCCGACCCGCTGCCTTTACCCTCACGTACGATTACGCGGGGTGCGCGATGGCTATTGGGCCCCTGAGTCCTACGGCCGACCCTAATAGCTACGATCTTTGTCAGATCCACAGCGACCGGCTCACACCGCCCGCCAATTGGACCCTGCTGCGACACACCGTTTTCGGCGGTGTTGAGGCGGCTGCCGACCCGGCTCCCACCCAGCTGGTCTGACCGCACAGACCGCATCCGCCCACTCTTGTGAAGGTAATCATGACCGCACCCGCCACGACCGATTCGTACCGCATCGCCGACATGAGCCTGGCGGAGGCCGGTAGACACCAGTTACGGCTGGCCGAGGCGGAGATGCCCGGGCTGATGGCCTTGCGGGCGGAGTACCGTGGTCAGCGCCCGCTCGCCGGTGCTCGGATCGCCGGCTCGCTACACATGACGGTGCAGACGGCCGTGCTGATTGAAACCCTCGTGGACCTGGGCGCGCAGGTGCGCTGGGCGAGCTGCAATATTTTCTCCACCCAGGACGAGGCCGCCGCCGCCGTCGTGGTCGGGCCGACCGGCACCCCCGACGAGCCCGCCGGTGTGCCCGTGTTCGCCTGGAAGGGCGAGACTCTTGACGAGTACTGGTGGTGCGCCGAGCGCATCTTCGACTGGAGCGCCGAGGCCGCGGCGGCGGGTGCCGACTGGACCGGCCCCAACCTCATCCTTGATGATGGCGGCGATGCCACCCTGCTCGTGCACAACGGTGTGACCTTCGAGAGGGCAGGTGCTGTTCCGGATGCCGAGACGGCCGAGAACGAGGAGCATCGGATTGTGCTGGGCCTCCTCCGTGACAGCCTCGCGGCCGACCCCCAGCGCTGGAGCCGCGTTGCGGCCGAGATCCGCGGTGTGACGGAGGAGACCACCACGGGCGTCCACCGCCTCCACGAGCTCTGTCGTGCGGGCGAGCTGCTGTTTCCCGCGATCAATGTGAACGACTCGGTGACCAAGTCGAAGTTTGACAACAAATACGGCATCCGCCACTCGCTGCCTGATGGTCTCAACCGCGCCACCGACGTCCTCATCGGCGGCAAGGTGGCCCTCGTGGTCGGTTACGGTGACGTCGGCAAAGGGGCGGCCGAGGCCCTGGCCGGTCAGGGCGCGCGCGTGATCGTGACCGAGGTGGACCCCATCTGCGCGCTACAGGCCGCGATGGATGGCTTCCAGGTGGCCACGATTGAGGAGGTGGTGGGCCAGGTCGATATTTTCGTTACCTGCACGGGTAACAAGAACGTCATCACGGTCGATCATATGCGGGGGATGAAGCACCTCGCGGTCGTCGCTAATGTGGGCCACTTTGACAACGAGATCGACATGGCCGGGCTGGAGAGCTTGGCCGGAGCCGAGTCCGTCCTCATCAAGCCCCAGGTGCACGAGTGGCGGCTGCCTACGGGCCGCTCCATTCTTGTGCTCAGCGAGGGTCGTCTGATGAACCTGGGCAACGCGACGGGTCATCCGAGCTTTGTGATGAGTAACTCTTTCACCAACCAGGTGCTCGCGCAGCTTGAGCTGTACCTGCGCCTCGACAGCTACCCGGTGGGCGTCCACGTGCTGCCCAAGCACCTTGACGAGAAGGTGGCCCGGCTACACCTGGACGCGCTTGGTGTGCGCCTGACCACCCTCACGCCCGAGCAGGCGGCCTACATCGGGGTGCCCGTTGAGGGGCCCTTCAAGGGTGAGAACTACCGCTACTGACAGCGCCCGCGTCCCGTGCTAGACCGGTGGTCGCCCCGTGAGCGTCGGTTCTAGCCGGGCGAGCCGGGCCGCCTCGCGGGCGAGCGCGGCGGTTTCGCGCTGTCGCCGGATGCTCATCACTGCCTGGAGCGCGGCCAGTGGCTCCCCGCCGGGGGCGGGTGATATGTAGGGGGATACCTCGACGGCCAGTCCCGCGGCCACGGTGGAACGCGCTTCCGGCAGCATCCGTGGTGCATTGGCGAGAAACTGCCCGATACGGCGGGCGAGGGGGTCAGGTAAGGGGGCGACATCTGCAACCTGTGCCCACCCGACGAGCTCGGGCGGCAGGAAGGCGGGCCGACTCGTCGGGTGTGGCACCCGCTCGTGCTGCGCGTAGGTGCCTGCCATCAGGTCACCGAGTCGTTTGGTGGTGGGGGAGAGTAGCCCGGTGAGCGCTGCGCCGCCGCCACCCGTGGCGTAGATCTCGGCAAACCCGACGAGCGCGCGGATGAAGGCGTGCCGAAACTGGATGGCCCCGCCATCGTCGCGTACGATGCGCACGCCGGTCGCGAGCTTGCCGAGTGATCGCCCCGTGGTCAGAAGCTCCACCAGGGTGGGCATCACAACAAGGCCGATCACAATGCAGCTGAGGACCGCCGTTCGGGCGAGGGCTTCGTCGGCGTCACTGGCGGCGAGTGCCAGCGAGGCGGCAAGGAGGAGTGCCCCGGTGAAGAGGAGGGTCACGAGCACGTCGATCATCAGACCGGCCCCGCGCAGGATAAACCCGGCGGGCCGGACGCTCAGAGCGACCGCCTCGCCCGTGATGAGGTCGTCGCTATAGGTACCGCTTGTGGTGCTCACTCGACTAGTATTCCAGCAGATGGATATAGATGCCTATGCTGATGCTCACCGGGCCGAGTGGGAGCGACTTGATGCGCTCACCCGCCAGCGGCATCTGAGCGGTCCCCACATTGACGAGTTCATTGATCGCTACCAATCCGCGGCAAGTCATCTTTCCGCGATCAGTACCGCAGCGGGGGATACTGCCGAGGGTACCGCACTCTCAGTGCGGCTCTCCCGAGCCCGGCTGCGCTTCACCGGCACCCGCAGCAACCCGTTGACGGCCCTCGCTCAGTTTGTTACCGTGCACCTTCCAGCCGCCCTCTATCGCACGCGCTGGTGGTCGCTTGCCGCAGGCCTCGCAGTGATCGTGGTGGGTGTTCTCACCGCTCTCTCAGTAACAAACGACCCGCGGATGCTCGCGGCCCTCGGCTCCGATGCGCAGCTTCAGCAGCTGGTTGACCACGATTTTGTCAACTACTACTCGGAGAATCCGGCTGCCTCGTTCGCCGGTCAGGTGTGGACCAATAATGCGTGGATTGCGGCGCAGTGCCTGGCTTTTGGCATCACCGGGTTGTTTGTTCCCGTGATGCTCTTACAGAACGGCGTGAATGTGGGTAGTTCCGCCGGTGTGATGTTTGCGTACGGCGAAGGGGATACCTTTTTTCTGTACATCCTGCCGCACGGTTTGCTCGAACTCACCTGTGTTTTTGTGGCTGCCGGTGCCGGTATGAAGCTGTTCTGGTCCTGGGTAGCTCCCGGGCCGCGCACCCGTTTGGTGTCGCTTGCCGCAGAGGGAAGGGCGCTCATCACTGTGGCCGTTGGCCTCGCGTTTTGGTTGTTTGTCTCCGGTATCGTGGAGGGTTTTGTGACTCCGCAGCCGTGGCCGTGGCCCGTCAAGATCGGAATTGGCCTGTGCGCGTTCGGTCTGTTTCTCGCCTACATGCTGGTGCTGGGTGGTCGGGCTGTGCGGGCCGGAGAGACGGGTGACCTCGACGAGTTCGAGGCGGGGGCCACCCAGCTCACGGCTGGGTAGAGCCACTCGCAAATTTCCGTGCGATGTACGCTTTATGCGCTGGCGGACCGTTCCACGTGGCACCCCCCGGTGGACGTAGACTGGCCGGATGAGCATGGGTGGTGGACGAGGTGGCGGCAGGCGGATCAGTTCCGCCGACGAGGATCTCCAACGTCGCCTCAATGCCGACGCCCCGCAGATCCCGCACCTGTCTCGACGCATCCGGGGGTTGTTTGCCGGATATCGCAACCCGCTCATCCTCATTGTCATCCTGGTGTTGTTCAGCGCGGCGCTCTCGGTGCTTCCCCCGCTGCTCACGCGGGCAGTATTTGACGATGCGCTGTTTAGTCCCGACGGACTCAATCTGTCCCTGCTCGTCCGGCTGACGGTCATGATGATTGCGCTCTTCGCCCTCACGGGTGGCTTGGGGGTGTGGCAGACCTATCTCACCGCTTCGGTGGGCAACAGTGTCATGGGTTCCCTGCGCACACGGATGTTTGAGCATCTGCAACGTATGGAGCTTAACTTTTTTACCCGAACGAAAACCGGCAGCATCCAATCGCGCCTGCAAAACGATGTGGGCGGTGTGGCCGGGGTACTCACCAACGCCGTATCCAATGTGCTGGGCAACACCGTTACGGTGATCGCGGCGGCCGTTGCTATGCTGCTACTGAGCTGGCAGATGACGATTGTGGCGTTCATCCTGATGCCCGTTCTGGTGCTTGCCCAGCGCCGCATCGGCCGGGTGCGGGCTCGAATCGCCTCGGCCACGGTGGAGTCGCTTGCCGAGATGTCGGCGATTACGCAGGAAACTCTGAGCGTCTCGGGGGTTCTGCTGGCCAAGAGTTTCAACCGTCAGCCCGCCGAGGTGGAGCGCTACCGTCAGGCCAACCGCGAGCAGGTGCGGTTGCAGGTGCGGCAGGCGATGAGTGGGCAGTGGTTCTTTGCCACCGTGAGTATTTTCCTGTCGAGCATCCCCGCGGTCGTGTACCTGTTGGCCGGTCTGATGATCGGCCAGGGCGTGGCCACGGTGACAGCCGGCACCATCGTGGCCTTCACCGCGGCGCAATCCCGGCTCATGTTCCCGCTTCTGGGCCTGATGCGCGTGGCTCTCGATGTGCAGACCTCCACCGCACTCTTTGCCCGCATCTTTGAGTATCTCGATATGACCCCGGCGATCCGTGACCGCCGCGGAGCCCAGCCGGTGCCCGAGCGCATTGGCAGTATCGAGTTGGATCGGGTGTCGTTTCAGTACCCGGATGCCGTGGCCGCGGCTGTCGCTGACCCCGACGCGATCCCGGCCCCCACCCTTAACGGTGTGAGCTTGCGCATTGAGGAGGGCCAGTTTGTGGCGTTTGTGGGGCCCTCTGGCTCGGGGAAGACCACCCTCAGCTACCTCATCCCGCGGCTCTACGATGTGACCGACGGGGCCGTTCGAGTGTCCGGGATTGATGTGCGCGATCTGCAACACGAGTCGCTCGTCGCCCGCGTGGGCATCGTGAGTCAGGAGACCTACCTTTTCCACGACACCATCGCGCAGAACCTGCGCTACGCCAGGCCCGATGCCACCGATGAGGAACTGCGCGCGGCGGCGCGTGCGGCCAACATTCACGACACGATTGAGTCGTTCGCCGACGGCTATGACACCGTGGTGGGGGAGCGCGGCTACCGGCTCTCCGGCGGTGAAAAGCAGCGCGTGGCGATTGCGCGGGTGCTACTGAAAGACCCGGATATCCTGATCCTCGACGAGGCCACGAGCGCCCTAGATTCCACCTCGGAGCGGATCGTGCAGGATGCTCTGGATCAGGCATCCCGCGGGCGCACCACCATTTCGATTGCGCACCGCCTCTCTACCGTGCGCAATGCCGACTGCATCTACGTGGTGCGTGCCGGGCGTGTTGTGGAGCGCGGTACGCATACCGAGTTGATGGCGGCCGAGGGGCTGTACGCCGAACTGTACCGCGAGCGGGACGTGAGAGAGAGCGCATAATCGGTGCCGTACCACGTGTGGGGGTTATAGGACAAAAAGAGTGGATGAGATCTTGATCTAGCCCCGTGATCATGAGGCAGAACGGCGCTGGTCATACCCCGGCATGATTAGGAGTGCCAAACACCCCCAACTCCGGCAAATGTGCGGTATGCGATTCCAAGCTCGTGAAGAACGGGAGACATCGTTCTGGCACGCAGCGTTGGCGTTGCCCGAATTGCGGGGCTTCCGCGACCCGAAAACGTGCCGATCTCACACAGCGACATCAACTCCACGAGTTCCTGAGCTGGCTTGCCGGGAAGCACTCCCAGGCTGACCTCGGTGGCCCGTCTGCCGCGCGGCAGTTTCGACGCTCAACGAGGTGGTGTTGGGATATTGAACCCCGCCTGGGTCCCGTCACGACCGCGCACCACACGATCCTGGTCGACGGCATCTACATCGGTTCCTGGTGTCTACTCATCGCGGTCACGCAATCGTTGCAAGTGCTGGCGTGGCAATGGTGCGCGCGAGAATCAACTGCGGCGTGGCTGGCACTCCTGGAACGTCTCCCGGCACCAACGGTCGTGGTCTGTGACGGTGGCACCGGGATTGCGTCTGCGCTCCGCCAACAATGGCCCGCCACCCGGATACAACGCTGCATCTTCCACGTCCGCATGAACCTCCGCCGTCACCTCACCCTCAACCCGAAAACAGGCGCCGGCAAGCACCTCGCGCAGATCGGTCGCGCGCTTTCAGAAGTCACCACCATTCACGACGCGATCGAGTGGCAGAAACTCCTGAACGTGTGGTGGCAGGCATACGGACACCTCACGAAAGAACGCACCCGATACCGTGACGGAAACTGGGGATACACTCACGACCGGTTACGCAAAGCCTGGAATCTGCTCCACAGCCTCAACCGAAAAGGGGTCCTATTCACATACCTCGAACACGGAAATGCTCGAACCACGTCGCCACTCGAGGGCGGGATCAACAACGGCATTAGGACGGTATTGCGGAACCATCGCGGAATGAGCGAAGTACACATGAAACGAGCCGCGGAATGGTTCCTCACACTGAAAGAGATCCCCTCTGACCGCGCACACGAACTCATCCAACACACACCAGAACCCGCCCCAGACAACACCACCGAGCCAGCCGAACAAACAGACCAGCCACCGCTCTACGACACCGGCCTCGACGCCAGCGAAGGCCTCTGGGTACGCGCCGGATGGGCAGGCAGCGGATGACGCACCCGGGGCCATCCACTCTTTTTGTCCTATAAGCCACGTGTGGCCCACGGCGTTGACACGATTAAACCCCCGGCAGATGCTTTATGCATCTGCCGGGGGTTTGTGGTGGGCCCGGCGGGGCTCGAACCCGCGACCCGCGGATTAAAAGTCCGATGCTCTACCAACTGAGCTACAGGCCCGCCCGACTAACCTATCGTGAATTGGGGCCGAGTACTTAATCGTCCCTGGTAATGAGCTGGGGTACCCGCCCTCAATCGTGACATCCGGGCGGGGGCGCTCAATCGATGGTACCGTCGCTGTTCTGAACTATCCTGGCCGGGTACGACCCGCACGAGAGAAAATGGGGACATCCACCGAATGTCGGAAGAGTTTCATCGGCCCGTCCTGCGGCCCACCCACGAGTTTGACGATCACTGGGGTGCCGAAGACCCGGCCGTGCACTACACCCTGGCTCGCGATACGGCCTGGGCGCTGCTGGATCGGGTGCGCGGCAGTACTGACCGCGAGGGGGTAGCCCAGAACATTGTTGAGCGGATGCTGGTGGCCGACACGAACGGTGGCCTCGACGATATTGCGCAGCTGTGGTCTCAGGCGAGTGCTCGATCACTGCCCGGTGCGCTGTGGCGGTTGTACCTGGTTCGCGCTGTTGTGCGCAACGACCCCGAATCAACGGCCTATGCCTATCGTCGCGGTGCTGAGGCGCTCAGCACGATTGACCCCGTTGTGTCCGGTGCCGTCGCCCCCACCGGCCCGGAGGAAATATCCGCGCTGAGTGATCGGATACTCACGGGTGTGTTCAGCGGCGACCTCGGAATTGCGCTCGACCGCGCGGCTTCGTTCTGTCGGGTGTTGCGCTCGGGCTACATCGATCTGGCCACGGATGTCGAAGCAGGTGAGCCCGAGCGGGCACAGGTTCTCACCACGCGTGGACTGCGTTACTCGCAGTTTGCCGACGACTTTCGCTCGGTGGCCTCACTCTGGCGGTCTGGCTCGCTCGATTAGATGAGTCGGTTAGTCGCCGTGACCGTAGGGCCCGTGCTGCGGTCCAACGAGTGCGGTAAGCTACTTTTTGCCGGATCACAGTAACCCCGGGCTCCAAAAATTGCCGCTTCGAGCGGCCTTCCGCCGAGAGGCGTTTCTGTGGTCCGGCACTCGCGCTTGTTAACGGGGAAGGCCCGCCCCTGGGGGCAGGCCTTCCCTCGTTTGGTGGCGCACTATCCGAATCGGCCCGACACGTAGTCCTCGGTGGCCTGCACCGAGGGTGAGGAGAAGATCGTGGTGGTGTCGTCGTACTCGATCAGCTTGCCCGGTTTGCCCGTGCCCGCGATGTTGAAGAACGCCGTGCGGTCAGAGACGCGCGAGGCCTGCTGCATATTGTGGGTGACGATCACAATCGTGTAGTCCTTCTTGAGGTTCTCGATCAGGTCCTCAATGGCGAGGGTGGAGATCGGGTCGAGGGCTGAACACGGCTCGTCCATCAACAGCACGTCGGGGGACACCGCGATTGCTCGTGCAATGCACAGGCGCTGCTGCTGGCCACCCGAGAGACCCGACCCGGGCTTGTCGAGGCGATCCTTGACCTCGTTCCAGAGGTTGGCTCCACCGAGGGAGCGCTCCACCAGCTCCTCCGCATCTGATTTGGAGATCTTGCGGTTGTTGAGTCGCACCCCGGCGAGCACGTTCTCTCGGATAGACATCGTGGGGAAAGGGTTGGGGCGTTGGAAAACCATGCCCACCTGGCGTCGCACGAGCACCGGGTCAACCCCGTTGGCGTAGAGGTTATTGCCGTCTACCAGCACCTCACCTTCCACACGAGCACCCGGAATCACCTCATGCATCCGGTTGAGCGTGCGCAGAAGTGTGGACTTGCCGCAACCGCTCGGGCCGATGAACGCTGTCACACTGCGCGGGTTGATCGTGAGGTTTACCTCCTCGACCGCCAGGAAGGAGGAGTAGTACACATTGAGGTTAGAGACTTCGATTCGTTTTGACACGGTTGTCCTTCGTGGTGGCGACTAGCGGCTGAGCTTGGGTGAGAAGACGCGGGCGATGATGCGGGCTCCGAGGTTGAGGAGCATCACGATCAGGATGAGCGTGAGCGCCCCGGCCCAGGCGCGGTCGAGGTAAGCGCCCACATCTGTCCCGGGGTTGGCGTAGGAGTTGTAGACGAAGACCGGCAGCGTCATCACGGGCCCGTTGAACATGTTGTAGTTCATGCTCGTGGTGAAGCCGGCGATGATGAGCAGGGGAGCGGTTTCCCCGATGACGCGCGAGATCGAGATCATCACGCCCGTCGTGATGCCGGCAATGGCGGTGGGGATGACTACTTTTGAGATGGTCAACCACTTGGGCACGCCGAGCGCAAAGCTTGCCTCGCGTAGCTCGTTGGGCACGAGTTTGAGCATTTCCTCGGAGGAGCGCACGACCACGGGGATCATCAGGACCGAGAGCGCCACCGCCCCGCCAAACCCCATCCGTACGCCCGGGCCGAAGAACATCGCAAACAGGGCAAAAGCGAAGAGACCGGCGACAATGGACGGGATTCCCGTCATCACATCGATAAAGAAGGTGATTGCCCGCGCGAGCCAGCCGCGACCGTACTCCACGAGATAGATGGCGGTGAAGAGGCCTACCGGCACAGAGATGAGCGTGGCCAGCCCCGTGATCTGTAGCGTACCCAGGATGGCGTGCACGGCCCCGCCGCCTTCACCGGTCACATTGCGCATTGAGTAGCTGAAGAACTCGGAGTCCATCCGGGCGAGGCCGCCGGCAATCACGGTCCATAGCAGCGAGACAAGTGGGAAAAGTGCCAGAATAAACGCACTCGTGATGAGCGTGGTCATCAGCCGATCAACCGCACGCCGGTGGCCCTCTGCGAGCCAGGCAAACGTGAAGATGAGCACCGCGTAGAGCACGGCTCCCACCAGCAGGATGCCGAAGAGATTGAGCTCGTCACTCTTCTCCGACAGCATGACGAGGGCAAAGAGTATCGCGGAGACAGCCATGCTGGTGACCAGGAGTGCCCACGGAGCCCAGCGGGGCAGCCGCCCCGCCGTCAGTGGGTTGGCGCGGGGGCGGGAGAGTGTTGCCGTTGTCATGAGTTTGCCCCTGAGAAGGCCTTGCGGCGGTTGACAATGATGCGGGCCACCGAGTTGACCAGCAGGGTGATGACAAAGAGCACCAGCCCGGTGGCGATGAGTGCGTTGACGTTGACGCCAAACGCCTCGGGAAAGTTGAGCGCAATATTGGCCGCGATCGTGGTGGGGTTGCTAGAGGTGAGCAGAGCAAAGCTGATCACGGTCGCGGGTGAGAGCACCATTGCCACAGCCATGGTCTCGCCGAGCGCACGGCCGAGGCCGAGCATTGAGGCCGAGACGATCCCGGCCCGGCCAAACGGCAGCACCGCTACCCGCACCATCTCCCAGCGTGTCGCCCCGAGGGCAAGCGCGGCCTCCTCATGCAGGCGAGGGGTCTGGAGAAATACTTCGCGGCAGAGTGCCGTGATGATCGGCAGAATCATGACCGCGAGCACGATAGCGACGGTCAGGATGGTACGTCCGGTTCCGGAGGCTTGGCCACTAAACAGCGGAAACCAGCCCATATTTTCGGTCAGCCACGCGTAGACGGGCTGTACACCCGGCGCGAGCACTTTGATGCCCCACAGGCCGAAGACCACGGAGGGCACGGCGGCGAGCAGGTCGATCACATAGCCGAGGCCCTGGGCGAGTTTGCGGGGCGCGTAGTGCGAAATGAAGAGGGCGATACCAATCGCCACGGGCAGGGCGAAAAGCAGAGCGAGGGCGGCGGCCCACACGGTCCCAAACGCGAGCGGGGCCACATAGACCCAGAAACTTGTGGGGGCACCCTTCAACTCGGCGGGATCAACGGTGAGCGCAGGGATGCTCTGGGCCACCAGGAAGATCGCCACAGCCGCGAGGGTGACGAGGATCAAGATACCCGCGGTGCGCGACGTGCCCGAGTACAGCAGATCCCCCAGGCGGCGCAGGGGTCGTCGGGGGGTGCCGGTGGTGGTCGGTGGTTCTTGGGTTCGCGGCTGATGGTCCTGCGGCGGAGTCTCTGCCGAGCGGGGAGTATCGCGCAGGCTGTCCTGTCCGGTGTCCTGCACGCTGGTGTCGCTCATGGACGGTGCTGCCTTTCTGCCCGCGCTCGCGGTTCTCTGTCGCTGGTGGTGGATGATGAACAACGACCGGGGTGTGTGCTGCATCACCGCACACACCCCGGTTGAGTCTTACTTGATGGTGCCGATGGCGGCGGTCACCTTCTCGGAAAGCGAGTCGGAGATGGGTGCCGATCCGGCCTTGTCAGCCGCTTCTTTCTGGCCCTCGGGGCTGGCGATAAAGTTCAGGTACGACGACACGATCGAGGCGGTGTTGGGGTCTGAGTACTCCTGGCAGGCGATGATGTAGCTCACCAGCACGAGCGGGTAGGTGTTGGCCTCGGTCGTGGTGCGGTCAATCGTGATCGCGAGGTCGTTCTCACCGCGACCTTCGGCCAAGGGTGAAGCGTCAACGACTGCTGCAGCAGCTTCGGGTGAAAAAGCGACGAATTTGTCTCCCACCTTGATCTCGGCCACATTCAGGTTACGGGGCTCGGCGGCGGAGGCGTCAGCGTAGCCAATCGTGTTGGTTCCGTTCGCCACGGCATCCGCAACCCCGGAGGTTCCCTTAGCCGCTTCGCCACCCGTGTAGGGGAAAGCGTCGGCGGGCTCAGCGTCCCAGATTTTGGGGACGTTCTGGAAAAGGTAGTCGCTGAAGTTTTTGGTGGTGCCCGAGTCATCCGAGCGGTTGACCCGCGTGATGTTGGCGCTCGGCAGAGTTGCGTCCGGGTTGAGTGCCGCGATGGCCGGGTCGTTCCAGGTGCTGATGTCTCCCTTGAAGATCTTGGCGAGTGTGGCTGCGTCAAGCTTGAGGTTGTCCACGCCGTCCACGTTATAGATCACGGCGATTGGCGAGATGTAGACGGGGAGGTCAATTGCTGTGCTGTCGGCCGCGCATGAGCCGAAGGAGCCAGCCAACTCCTCATCGTTCAGGGCGGAGTCTGAGCCGGCAAAGGCGACACCACCGGCGATGAATGCCTTACGGCCAGCACCGGAACCGTCCGGTGAGTAGTTGATCGTCACGTCGGCGTTTGCGGTCTGGAACGAGGCAATCCAGGCCTCCTGGGCGCTGCCCTGAGAAGACGCTCCGATGCCGGCAATGGTGCCGCTGAGTGCCGCCCCGTCGCTGGTGGAGGTGGTTCCGCCGGACTCGTTGGCGGCACAGGAGGTAAGGGCGAGAGTGGTGATAGCGGCCAGCGCGACCGCCGTGCTCGTGGTTGAGAATCTCACGTACAGTGTCCGTTCTATTGCGTAAGTGGTGCTGTGAAGAACCCTCCGGTTCGTTCTGAACACTAGGCACCGCCGGTGACGAGTCTCCCCCCTGAGAGTGAACGGATGGTTAACGCTGGGCGGATTTTCCGCATTAAAGATGGTGCTACCGTGTTGCTTGTACTGACGGGCTGTATGTCTGCTAAATGATCGGGTCATGCGTCACGATCCGGGCAGCATCTCGTCTTGTATACGTGTACGACCATTTATTTTTGGGAAAATTCGTTTCGCCTCTCACGGGATTGGGATGCGGTGCGCAAGTTAGGTAGGGCACATGACGTCATCGTCGTGGACACAAAAATCCACAGTAAAACATTGGTTACGCAGCGTGGCGCTAGCAGTAGTAACGCTGCTGGCCGCGAGCGTGCTTCTCGTCACGGGAGCCGGAGCAGCCACCGCGGCTATCGGCGACTACACGGTTGAGATCGAGGCACCAGCCTCGGTCGCCGTCCGGCAGGGCTTCTCATACACCGTAACGGTGGATGCGGATGCTCAGGTCGGCTCTCCGGCAACGGGCATCGTGCTCACCGCCCAACTCGCCCCGGGCCTGGCCTTCGAGGCCGTACCCGTTGGCCCAGACTCGGCGGTGAAGTCGTATACGTACGATGCCACGACGGGAGTCGTCATCTTCACCCTGCGAGACCTGACCGAGAGTCTCAGCACATTCATTTTTACGGTCAAACCTGTCGAGCCCGAGAAGATGGATACCTCAACGGTGCTCACCACGACCCTGTCCGGTAGCGACGGTCCCGGCGGTGCGGTTGCTCCGGCCACGGCCAGTACCCGCATCACCGGAAACCTCAATTACTCGCCGGTGAAGTCCGCTGTGACCGTGGTCGGGAGTAACAACCGGGATGTCACCTACTACTTCAACGTGAGTACCGATACCCCGAGTGAGCAGTCCGACACGCTCACCTCGTGGGGCCAGCGTCTCACGGATACCCTGCCGGCCGGTGCAACGATCACGGACACCTATTCCAGCGTGGGCGGTGCCTGGACGGTTACCGGCAGTGCGGCGACAGGACAGACTGCCGTGTGGGAGCGCACGGGCACGCCGTACGGTCCGAGTCAGGCCCATCTGGATGATGTGGACCATCAACTCTGGATTACCGTGAACTTCCCTGAGGGCGCATTTGCCGCTGGGATAACTCCCCCCGCAAACGTTGTGGCGCTCGATGTTCGTGACTTCAGCGGAACCTGGCAGGCTCGGCCGACAGCAACCGCCTCCTCTCCGGCAATCATTCAGGGGGCCGACAAACGCCTCCACATGACAAAGCATGCATACGTTGACGGGAACAGCGATAACTACACCTACTACAACGGAGACTGGCTTCCCGCCTTCCGAGTTGCCGGGTCATTCTTGAACGATGTGGATTCCGAGGGTCTCGACCGTATCGTGCTGGAGGATTCTTCTGCCCAGAGTGCAGAAAATGCCGATTTTTATGCACAGAGCGATGTCTACCGTCTCCGGGTGGGCTTCAATTCCACGCTGATTCGGGCCGATATCCCGTATACGTTTGAGTACACCACAACCGCGAGTAGCGACTGGAAAACGTACGGTGCGGGCCTGACCACGGCACAGAGCCTGTTCCTGAACACGCAGACGAGCGGGTCAAACGGCTTCGTCTCGGAGGGGTACCGGCAGGTGCTGAATCTGGGCCGTGGCGAGCGCATCACGGGGTGGCGTGTCACTGTGTCGCCTGGAGCAACGGACGCGGCCATTCACCACAACTCCGAGGTGGAGGTCTTCACCAGCTATATCCCCATCAACAAGGGTGCCGCTGGCAGCTCTGTCACGCTCAAAAACACCGCTGTAACCTCGGGTGTGCTGGAGGGTGGAGCCGCCGTCACCACGGTGAACGACAGTGCTACCACAACTGTGGAGGACCAGGTTCCGATCATTACCACCATCGCGGCACCGGCTTCGTTGACGGTGGGCTCACCAGCCAACTACGTGGCAAACATCTCTAACCTGGACCCGGTTCGTTCCTTTGATAACTCGGTAATGAACGTGGTGCTCCCGGTCGGTGTGTTCTACGATCCCACGGTGGGAGTGTCTCGGGTGTCACCGACAACGGTGACCTCAAACATTCCTGTTCCCGCCCCCGGGAACGGCCTGACGATTACCACGAACACGGTCACCGCAGCGGATGGCGATCATCAGGTCGTGGTCTTCACCTTTGACACGCTGGAATCCATCCGCTTGGCCGGTTCGCCCAAGAACCGCTACGAGGGTCTGGGCTTCCAGTACAACGTTCCTGTGACGGTGCTGGCACAGGCCTATGCCTCGGGGGGAACGGGTGTGAACACGTATTCGGTGGCCTACACCAACGATGATGCTGTTAAAACGCTTCGGATGGGATACTGGCCCTCGTATTACGCGGCAGATAGCTTCGATCTGGACGCTAACCTCACACGCGTGGCTGTTGCCTCAGCGCAGTCCACGGTCGCAACTGCAGGTGGGCTGCTCATCGGTAAAGTTGTCCGCAGTGATGCGTCGCGGCCCTGGTCAACATTTGCCTCCGTTGCCTCTCCCGGTACGGCTGACTGGCAGGTGTACGTGAAGAACGTCTTGACTGACCCGGTGAGCGACCTGGTGGTCTTTGACAGGATGCCCTTCGACGGTGACACGCGTAACTCTGATTTTGGGGTAACGCTCACCTCGCCGGTTACGGGCGCTCCCGCCGGTTCGACGGTCGAGTACTCCGTTGATGCTACCTCGGCTGATACCGGAAGCTGGTCTACAACACCGACGGGTGCCACGGCGTTCCGTGTTACAGTCCCGGAGCTGAACGTGGGTGCGGACTTCACCCTGGAGGTTCCGGCGACTGAGGTTCCTGCGGGAATTAGCTACCTCACCGAGGCCACCAACACGGTCGAGGCCCACGCGGTGTACCACAGTGCGCAGCGCTCGCTTTCCTCGAACCCGGCGCAGATTGCTGCGGATGCACACCCCGAGATGTCGGTGGTCAAGAAGACCAATGGCATCGACGTCTCAGCCGCCCCTGGAGCCGTTGTGGCTACGGGCAGCACGGTGGAATGGACCTACGCAGTCACCAACGACGGAGACGTCGCTCTCGACCAGATCACGGTTGAGGACGCCTTTGTTGATGGCTCCGGTGCGACGGGTACGCTTGTCCCCACGAGCACCGCGACCGGGCCGCTTCTACCCGGTCAGACCCGTACTTTCACGGCGAGTGCCCCGGCCATCGCCGGCCAGTACCATAACACTGCTACGGTCAACGCTGTCGCGGTGGATGACCTCGGTACTACTCTCGCCGCTCCCGTCGCACCCGCCCAGGATGAATCCTGGTACCTGGCGGGTACCTCCGGCCTAACCGTTGTCAAGACAACAAATGGCACGGATGTGGCGTCGGCCCCCGGACCCTTCCTCACCCCGGGTGATGAGGTCGCGTGGGAGTACACCGTTACTAACACGGGCACGTTGCCGCTGACGAACGTGGAGGTCGCCGATGTGGACAGCGCGGGAGACACCGTCTTCACCGAGACGATTGCATCCCTTGCGCCAGGCCAGTCGCAGGTTCTCTCCGCAACCGGAACCGCTCGGGAAGGGCAGTACCAGAACACCGTGACGGCTTCAGCCAGGGCGCCCCAGCAGGGGGCTGCAGATCTGATGGCTGCCGACGATTCGTTCTACTACGGCCTCGTTAAGGGAATCACCATTGCCAAGGATGTCTCGGTCTCGGCCGATGGCTCCTGGGGTGAGACGGTTAAAGTTGGCAGCGGTGATAGCGTCTATTGGCGGCTGAGTGTCACGAACACGGGTAACTATCCGCTGGTCAAGGTGGCGCTAGGCGATCCGGCGCTGGGCCACTACGCCACAATCCCGTTGATTAAGGCGGGCGAGACTGTTACGCGAATCATTCCGCAGGATGCCCTGTCCGAGGGCTATACGAATCTTGCGACCGTTACCGCGGCCGACCCCGCCAACCCCCGGGAGAACCTGACCGCTGAAGACGATGCCTCTGCGTCTCTCTTCACCGCTCCGGATGAATTGGTGATCACGGGTGCCGATGGTGGTATCGGGATGCTCGCTGGAATACTGCTCCTCGGGGGAGGGGCGCTGCTGGCAGCTCGCCGCCGCCGTCGCACGGTATAGTCCGCTCACACGATGACTGCCCCCGCAACCCTGGTTGTGCGGGGGCAGTCGCCGGTTAACGCGGGTTCCTCCGCCGGGTAGTGTTCCGGTTAACGAGTGGCTGGCCGGGCACCACGGGGTGCCCGGCCAGTTAGCGGTTCTGTGATGACGACTAAGACAGGAGCTTAGGGTACGTCTCGATGGAGAGGATGCCGGAGCTCGGGTGTTCCTGTGAGAGGTGGAAAACGGAGAACCCGGAGACCGGAAGATCCGTTGACTCGGTCAGATAGCCACCCGGGATGGTGCCGGTGGCCAGCACCAGCTCGCGCGCAATATCGGGCAACACGGGGCGGTGGCTGCACAGCACAACGTTCTTCCGCTGCCGCACCACCTTGCCGAGAACACCGCGCAGATTGCCTGTGCCCTCGTCCCAGGCGTCTTGGCTGAGGTCTTCCGTGGTTGCCACCTTCTTGCTCGTTAGCGTGGCCAGTGGGGCCGAGGTTTGCCGACAACGCACCGCGGTGCTGCTGAGGATTTTGGCCCGGCCAAACGCCGCGATAGTGGGGGCAATCGTGAGCGACTGCCCGCGGCCCAACCCGGTGAGCGGTCTCAGATGATCAACGGGAAACGCCTCGCCGCGGGGCTCCGCCTGAGCATGCCGCAGCAGCACCACAGAGAAGGTGTCGTGTGCCTGCCGTTCGACCAGGGCGAGGAAGACGTCGAAAATCTCCTTGTCCTGCTGATAGTCGAGGGCCGCGCGCACCTTCTTCAGGGGGGTCCAGATGAGGGCATCCACCTCTTTGTTGGGCATGAAGGTGGACCGTTGAACGGCCTCCTCCGAGACCTCGGCGGCCCAGTACTGCACAAACTTCTCGCGCCCCTTGGGGAGCGGGTAGTGGATACTGCCCAGGTTTGCGCCGAGAGACACGGCAAGTCCGGTCTCCTCCTCCACCTCGCGCACAGCCGTCATGGGCAGCGTCTCGCCCGGGTCAAGTTTTCCCTTCGGGAAGGAAATATCCTTGTGTTGGGTACGGTGGATGAGCAATATCATCAGCTCGTCGCCTACTCGACGCCAACACACGGCACCGGAGGCGTAGACGAGGTCCGTCATCGGGCTCCTGTTCTGCGGCGCGACATCGCCAGGGTCATTTGTCGATCTTGCATATCCTCGAGCGGGTGCCCGCTGGCATCGAGGTGGGTGCGAGTCCAGGTGGAGTCTGGCTCGAGAGTCCACCCAGCAGTTTTGTCGCTAAAGCATAGCGTGAACATGTCGAGAACCTGCTCCACGTGCTCGGGGTCGGTGAGCTTGACCAGTGCTTCCACGCGTCGGTCAAGATTGCGGTGCATCATATCCGCGCTGCCAATTAAGACGTCCGGATCTCCGCTGTTGTGGAAGGCAAAGATGCGCGAGTGTTCCAGGTATCGTCCAAGGATGGAGCGGATCCGGATGTTCTCGCTGTACCCGGGTTGCCCCGCCTTGATCCCGCAGATTCCGCGTACCCATACGTCAATGGGCACACCATCGCTACTCGCACGGTAGAGGGCGTCAATGATGACCTCGTCTACGATTGAGTTGACCTTGATCTTGATGCCGCTCGGGAGTCCGGCGCGTGCGTTGGCTGCCTCGGTCTCGATCCGGGCGAGTAGGCCGTTGCGCAGGTGGAGAGGGGCCACAAGTAGGCGCTTGTATTTCTTCTCGATCGCGTATCCCGAGAGCACGTTAAAGAGTTTGGTCAGGTCTTTGCCCACCGTTTCTGACGAGGTAAAGAGACCCAAATCTTCGTAGATGCGGCTGGTCTTGGGATTGTAGTTTCCCGTGCCCATATGGCTGTAGTGCTTAAGTACACCCTTCTCCTCGCGGATCACGTGCACCAGCTTGCAGTGGGTCTTCAGCCCCACAATGCCGTACACCACGTGCACGCCAGCCTTCTCTAGCTTGCGGGCCCACGAGATGTTGGCCTCTTCGTCGAAGCGGGCCTTAATCTCGACGAGGGCGAGCACCTGCTTGCCCGACTCGGCGGCTTTGATCAGTGCTGCCACGATGGGACTGTCACCCGAAGTGCGGTACAGGGTCTGCTTGATGGCGAGCACGTGCGGGTCAGCTGCGGCTTGCTCCAGGAAGGCTTGCACACTCGTCGTGAATGACTCGTAGGGGTGATGGGTGAGGACCTCGCGGCGGGAGACCGCCTTGAAGATATCGGCGCGCTCGTTGGGGTTTGAGGGCTTGAGCCACACATTGGTTGTGGGGACGTGGTTGGGATAGTGCAGTTCGGGCCGGTCGATTTTGGCCAGCACAAAGAGCGCACGCAGGTCGATGGGGGAAGGCAGCACATAAACTTCCTGCTCCGTGATGTCGAACTCGCGCAGTAGCAGCATCCGTGTTGTTTCGTCCATGTCCTCGCTGATTTCCAGGCGGATGGGCGGGCCAAAACGACGACGCAGCAGCTCCTTTTCCAAAGCCTGAATGAGGTTCTCGGTCTCGTCTTCCTCGATCTCGACATCCTCGTTGCGGGTCACGCGGAACACGTGGTGGTCGAGGACCTTCATCCCGGGGAAGAGTCCATCGAGATGGTTGGCGATCAGGTCTTCGAGCGCGATATAGCGCACGTAATCGAGGTCTTCGCGCGCATCCACCCGGATGAGGCGGGACATCATCTGCGGTACCTTGAGCCGCGCGAACTCTTCTTTGCCTGTCTTCGTGTTCTGTACCCGAATCGATAGGTTGAGGGAGAGGCCCGAAATGTAGGGGAAGGGGTGTGCCGGGTCTACGGCCAGTGGCATCAGGATGGGGTAGATATGTTGTGAGTAGTGCCGATAGAGGATCGTCTTATCTGCCTCATCCAGGCTGTCCCAGGTGACCACGTGGATGCCTGCCTCAACGAGTGCGGGGCCTACCAGATCCTGGTAGGCCGCGGCATGTCTGGCCTGCAATTCATGTGCTTTGACGGAGATGTCTGCCAGCACATCGTGTGGCGCACGGCCCACGTTTGTGGGGAGCGCCAATCCCGTGACAATACGGCGCTTCAACCCGGCGACGCGCACCATGAAGAACTCGTCAAGGTTGCTGGCAAAGATGGCCAGAAAGTTGGCCCGTTCGAGGACGGGTAGGTTGGGATCTTCGGCGAGCTCCAACACGCGCTGGTTAAAAGCTAACCAACTCATTTCCCGGTCAATATACCGGTCTGCGGGGAGCTCTGCCCAGGAGGGGCTTACACCAGGGACAACATCGACCGGGGCGGAGGCAGATAACTCATTCATAACACTATCTTGGCAGTATCTGGCCGAGGCGGCGGGCTTATTTGTTGCGACTACATAGCATTGCCGAGATTACGGTTGCTCGGGGTGGGCCTCTCTGCGGTACTGGACGCTCGTGGCCTCTGTTTCAAATCCTGAGCTGTGGTACAGGGCCAGCGCTGGCGTGTTATCACCCTCCACATACAGTGACACGCTCGGGATGCTTCGCTCGCGAAGCCGGTCAAACCCGCGTTGCAGCAGTAACCGACCCAGGCCGTGACCCGCTGCCTCCGGCGCGACACCGATGGCGTAGACCTCGCCGGAACGGCCCCCCGCTGGGGGAGCGCTTTCCCCGTGCCGCTCCGTGATCTTGAGCCAGTTGTATCCGACGAGGCGGTGATCAGGTCCGGTCAACACCAGGAAATCCTCCGGGTTAAACCAGGACTCGGCTTGGCGCTCGGCAAGGTCTTGGCGGGTCAGCTTGCCCTGTTCCGGGTGGTTGGAAAAGACGCGCGCATTGAGTTCCACCCAGGCGTCGTCGTCCATACCCGGCTGGAAGGGGCGCACCGTGTAGTCGGTGCTGGTGGGCGTCGCGCCTATTGTCCGGGGTACGGGCGCACTGAGTCTGAGCAGCGTTCGCACGGGCACAAAGCCATGCCGTCCGGCCAGTGCAGCCGATGCGGGGCTGTTGCCGTGCGCCCAGCAGAGCAGCGAGCCCCTGCGCTGGGCCAGCGCGTCGGCGAGGAGGGCTGTCCCCACGCCGCGCCGACGATGGGCCGGGTCAACAGTGAGCTCTAGTTCGTCTTCTCCTCGGAGCGCGGCACCGAGGAGATCGGCCGATGCGCTGCCGAGCGCCACGGTGAGCGAGCGGCGACCGGTTCGCCACTCCACCAGTCCCTGGTCGGAGAAGGGTGGGATGCCGTCGCCCGCGGTCACCCTCGAGATCAGGGCCGCGACTGGCCCGGCTAGCTCCCCGCCGGGGTCAGCGGGAGTCAGGTAAAACGGTACGTGTGCTGGTGCGGTCATTCTCATCCTCTGCCAGGTTAAAGCGGTAGCCGACGTTGCGGACGGTGCCAATCAGCTGTTCTAGGTCGCCCAGCTTGGCCCGCAGTCGTCGTACGTGAACATCCACAGTGCGGGTTCCGCCAAAGTAGTCGTAGCCCCACACTTCGCTGAGTAACTGTTCTCGGGTGAATACTCGTGCGGGGTGTGATGCGAAGAATCGGAGAAGTTCAAACTCTTTATAGGTGAGGTCGAGCGGCTTACCCCTGACCTTGGCTGAGTAATTGGCCTCGTCGATCGTGACTCCGGAGGCGTGGATACGCATGCTGGGGGGGTCCACCGCGGCCTGCTCGAGCGCCATCCGGAGGCGCGCCTCCGTCTCGGCAGGCCCCGCCGTGGCGATAATCACGTCTGTTGCGCCCCATCCGGCTCCGATGGCGGTGAACCCGCCCTCGCTGAGAATAACGATGACCGGTGTGGAGATCCCTGCCGACCGAAGGGAGGTACAGAGCGACTTTGCCCCGGCCAGGTCCCGGCGTGCGTCCACGAGGATGAGGTCGCTTTCGGGGGCACCGAGAAGATGGCTTGTGGTCAAGGGGATAAATCGCACCTGATGATTCAGGAGCCCAAGCGCTGGGAGGGCATCATGTTCGCCCGCACTGGTGAGGACAAGAAGCTGAGCCACACATCCTCCCGAGTCTTACTTCGTGGCAATACTACCCGTATTTTGTCCGCGGGTCAGGGGGATCATGTCAGAATGAGGACTATGGCAGAAGAACAGGCTGGCGGCGGCGAACACTCATCCTCGGGGGGAGAGGGCTCAGAGGTTGTTATTGACGGTAGTTACTGGCACCTGTCCCGGATGGTGATTGTGTGGGTTGTCGCAGCGCTCGCCTCAGCGGCTGTGAGCGTGTGGGTGAGTGACGGGCTTCGGTTTGAGTGGCTTCTCTTTGTCCTCGCCGGTGCCACCCTGTTGACGTTTGGCCTTCAGCTGGGCACCGCACAGAAGAGGGGCTTTATCGACCGCACAGCGTTGAGCGTTGCGGGTGCTTTTATCGTGGTTGCATTGTTCTCCGCCCTCGGCCCTCTCGTGGCATAGACTTGTGCCCATGAATCTTCTCGCTCTAGAACTTTTCTTTGTCGGTTTGTTGGGCCTGGCATCCCTGTCTATCGCATGGGTGGCCGGCATCGTCGTCTTTAAGCTCTTTAAGGGTCAGCGCTAGTTCATCTTCCGCACCGTTGCAGGCCCGTCCGTTGTAAGGAGCATCTCGTGATTGATATTCGTACGGATATTCCCGCAGAGCTGGGGCCGCTGTCCTGGCTGATCGGTGTCTGGGAAGGCTCGGGTGTCATTGACTACGTCATTGATGGTGAGCACGTCACCCAGGAGTTCGGACAGCGCATCAGTTTCAGCCATGACGGTTTGCCCTATCTCAACTACAGCGCCTACGCATGGACGACGGACCCGTTAACGGTCGGGGGCAGCGCTGCCCCCGAGAAACCCCTGATCAGTGAAACCGGATACTGGCGTCTGAGTCGGCCGCAGACAGAAAACGATCCCGGCCCGGGGATGTTGCCCGGTGCCGAACCCGCCGCTTTTTCCACCGTGGAATCGGTGGAATCATTGCGTGGCGGTGACGGCTTTCCGGTGGAGGTTTCGATCGTGCATCCCACGGGCGTGAGTGAGGTCTACCTGGGTGCGATCCAGGGCCCCCGGATTACCCTGGCTACGGACTACGTGATGCGTACCGCCGGCGCGAAAGAATACACCGCGGCTACACGCCTGTACGGACTGGTCGAGCAGCATCTGCTCTGGGCTTGGGATATCGCCGCACTGGGTCAACCGCTGGCGACCCACGCTTCCGCTCGACTGGCCCGGCGTGAGTGACGCGATGCCGAGCCCGTTTGTCACCCTCGCCGGTGCGGTGGTGGATCCTGAGGTTCCGGGTATCCCGGCCCACTACGGTGCTCCGCACCGTGAACAGCACGAACTGGCGGACGGCCGCTCCGTTGTCGATCTGGGTAATCGCGGTGTTATCACCATCACGGGCGTGGACCGTCTGACCTGGTTGGACTCGCTCACGAGTCAGCGGCTGAGTACTCTCACCCCCGGTGGCTCCGCCGAGACCCTGCTCCTCAGTCCGAACGGACGGATCGAGCACGACATTCGCGTGTTTGATGATGGTGAGACGACCTGGCTGCTTGTTGAGGGAGAGCAGACCGGACCGCTCGTTGATTTCCTCGACCGGATGCGGTTTATGCTGCGTGTCGAGGTGACTGATCGTTCCGCCGAGTGGGCCACCGTTGGTGCCCTTATGGGCGCGGCTGCCGACCGTTCGGATGCCCCGGGTGCGGAAGCCGTGCAGATCCTGACCCGGTACGCGGCGAGTCCGGCTGGTCATCCCCTGGTGTGGCACGATGCCTGGGCTCAACCGCCCGTCACCGGCTGGCAGTATGCCGCGGCAGTGTCTGGTCACGGCGACCCGCATCCGTCGAGTTCGTGGCGATACGTGGAGGTGCTTGTGCCCCGTGGTGAGGTGTCCGCACTGGTTACCGCCTTGCCCGCGGCCGGGGTGACCCCGGCTGGCTGGCTGGCGCTGGAGGCCCTGCGTGTGGAGGCCTGGCGCCCACGGCAGGCCACGGAAGTGGACGACCGCGCGATCCCGCACGAGTTTGACTGGATGCGCACCGCCGTGCACCTCGCCAAGGGGTGTTACCGTGGACAGGAAACGGTTGCCAAGGTGCACAACCTGGGCCATCCGCCGCGCCGACTGGTCATGCTCCACCTTGACGGCAGTGAATCGGTGCTCCCCCGCCACGGCGACCCTGTGTATGCGGGTAGCGGCAATGATCGCGTGCAGGTGGGTATTATCACCACTCCGGCTCGACACGGGGAGCTCGGTGGTATCGCGCTTGCCCTGCTTAAGCGCTCTGCCCCGGTGGATGCCGACCTCGTGGTGGTTGTGGGCGGCGGAGAAGCCGAGGTGGCGGCCGCGCAGAACGTGATTGTTCCGCCCGATGCCGGGTCGGTAGCCCACGTGCCTCGGCTGCCACGCTTGGGGGAGCGTCGCGCTGAACGCTAGAGAGTATCTTGGCTATTCGGGTCGCGTTGTGCGCTGGACTCAGCGACTGCGTCGGCGGGTTGATGTTCGAGCCGGTGCCGGGCGGGTACTCCACTCGGCACCTGCCATCGCTCAGATTACGGTTGCCGCGATCATCTCTTACCTGATTGCCCACCATCTGCTGGGTCATAAAAACCCGGTCGTGGCGCTTGTCGTCACAATCTCCAGCCTGGGGTTACAGCGGGATGCCCGACCGCGTCTACTCGCCGAGACCGCGCTCGGCATGGTGATGGGGATTGCCCTCTCGGAGCTGGGTCTGATCCTCTGGGGCCAGGGCACTCTGCAGCTGGCCTGTGTTCTGGTGGTTGTGTTTGTTGCCGGGCGTTTCTTTTCGCCCTCCAACAGCTTTGCGGTCGTCGCGGCGATCCAGGCCTCCATGGTGCAGGTTCTGCCGCTGCCAGATGGTGGTCCGTTCACCCGGAGTCTTGATGGTCTTGTGGCCGGGCTGGTTGCGCTTCTGTTTACGGCATTCATTCCCCGGGATCCTCGGCGGGGTCCTCGGCGCGCGGCCAAGAAACTTTTCAACGAGTGGAACGCTGCCCTCTCCGCTCTTGCAGCTGGTCTGAACCTGGGCGACCACCACTCTGCCGAGCGGGCACTCACCCGGCTTCGGGCCACCCAGCCCCTGCTCGACGACTGGGCGGAGTCGCTTGAATCGGCCGAGGCGCTCGCCCGGATTTCACCGTTTGCGCATCGACACCGCGATGATCTCTTCGATCTTGCCGAGATGCTGCGCTACATGGATTTGGCCACGCGCAGCCTGCGTGTGATCGCCCGGCGGGCCATGTACAAGCTGCAGGACGATGTCCCACGGCCCCGTCTTGGCCAGTTGATCGTATCGCTCTCCAGCGGGGTGAGCCTGCTGGGTGGCAGCGTGGTTGACCGTGAGTTTCGTATGACCGCTCGTGAGTCGCTCGAACAGGTTGTGCCCCGGCTTGACCCGCAGCGCTCGGGCGTTCAGGATTCGCTGGGCGACGTGGGCATTGTGCTCTCACTGCGGCCGCTCACTGTTGATCTTTTGTGTGCTGCGGGTGTTACCCCGGAGGACGCGCGTACCCTCCTGCCCCCGCTCGACTAGCTGTTGCTCGATGGTGGGTTCGGGTCGCGTGTTGACGAGTCCAGTAAGCTGTCGGGTATGACTGAACCACTCACCCTCGTCCTGCTCCGCCACGGTCAAAGCGACTGGAACCAGAAAAACCTGTTTACGGGTTGGGTTGATGTTCGCCTGAGCGAGAAGGGCCGCGGCGAGGCGCAGCGTGCCGGAGAGCTGTTATCTGAGTCGGGGATTGCCCCGGACGTTCTCTACACTTCGGTGCTGAGTCGCGCCATCCAAACGGCCAACCTGGCGTTGGACGCGGCTGATCGCCTGTGGATTCCCGTCAAGCGATCCTGGCGTCTGAACGAGCGCCACTACGGTGCCCTGCAGGGTAAGGACAAGGCCCAGACTTTGGCCGAGTACGGCCAGGAGCAGTTCATGACCTGGCGTCGTTCGTTCGACACCCCACCTCCCGCGATTGACGACGGTGACGAGTGGTCTCAGTGGGGCGATGAGCGCTATGCCGACCTGGGCGAGAACGTGCCCCGCACTGAGTGCCTGAAAGACGTGATCGAGCGGATGCTGCCCTACTGGCACTCCGACATCACGGTCGATCTCGCCGCGGGTAAGACCGTGCTCGTGACGGCCCACGGTAACTCACTACGTGCGCTTGTGAAGCACCTTGACGGGATCTCAGACGAAGATATTGCCGAGTTGAACATCCCCACGGGTATCCCGCTTGTCTACCGGCTTAACGCTGATTTTACCCCCAGCGCCCCCGGCGAATACCTTGATCCAGAAGCTGCTGCTGCCGGTGCTGCTGCCGTGGCAGCCCAGGGCAACACGAAGTAGCTCAGACAACCAGAGACGGACGGGTCGGTACCCCTTGGGGTACCGACCCGTCCGTCTGCTACCGGGGTGTTAGCTGTATTCGCCGGTCGTGAGGTACTGTACTTTTTTCGCAATCGAGACAGCGTGGTCGGCAAAACGCTCGTGGTAGCGGCTCGCGAGGGTCGCATCCACCACGTTGGTGACCTCGCCTTTAAAGGTGTCGCTCAGCACCTTCTCAAAGACTTTCGCATGCAACTCGTCGATACGGTCGTCGCGATTGCGAATCTCGTCGATGAGCACGATATCTTCCGTGCGCAGGAGTCGCGTCACATCGGCGGCAACAGCAATATCGAGCTCACCCATCTCGCGGAAGATTTTGCCGAGGCCCTTGGGGATGACGCTGTCCGGGAAGCGGTAGCGGGCCAGCTGGGCGATGTGCTCGGCAATGTCGCCCATGCGTTCAAGCGATGCGCTGATCCGGAGCGCGCTGACGATGATGCGGAGATCTCTGGCGACGGGTTGCTGCCGGGCCAGGATGGTGATGGCAAGTTCGTCGAGGCTGGTCGCGAGGGCGTCGATGCGTAGGTCGTCCTCGATCACGGCTTCGGCCAGGGCCACATCGGAGGTTTGGAAGGCCTGCGTTCCGCGCTGAATAGCGGACTCGACAAGCTCAGAAATATCGGCGAGTCCGGTCTGAACCTCGCGCAATTCTTGTTGAAATACTTCGCGCATTGCGCTGGGGCCTTTCTCTCGGGTGAGTCCGCACGGATCATCACCATTGTTGGGGGCCAAGGTTAACGATTGGTACTCGGCAGCTAAACAGTGTCTGAAACCCTACCGTGTGGAGTGTATCGCGGAGGTAGACAACGCAGGGAGTCACTACGCTGGTCATTATGGAATCCGTGTGGCTGGTTCTTCTTGCGCTTTGTCTGGGTGTGCTCATCGGGGTGGGTTTGACCGTGGTGGGCGTCTTTGCGGCGCGCCGGGGGCGGGCCAGCCGCGAGGCGAGCCATCCGTCGGTGTCGCACGAGGTGATTGATGTGCTCGAAACGTTCGAATCGTTTGCGGTGATTCTGGACCCCTCACTCAACGTGGTCTACGCCAACGCGGCAGCCCAGCGCAGCGAGTTGGTGGGTGAGGATCTGCTACGTTTTGGCGTACTGGAAGACGTGGCCGCACGGGCGCTTTCAGCCGATGAGATTGTGACGGTTGAGGTGCGTGATGATCCGAGTGAGATTGAGCGCCTGGGCGGCTCGCTGACCGTTCCTCACGATGACCCTGCGCTGCATAACCTCTGGGTCCGCGGGGCCCGGCTGGGGAGCCGATTGGTGCTGGTCATCGTTGAGGACCGGGGTGAGGCGTGGCGACTCGATGCCATGCGCCGGGACTTTATTGCCAATGTGAGTCACGAGCTGAAGACTCCGGTGAGTGCCGTTTCGCTGCTCTCCGAGGCACTGATTCAGGCCTCCGATGACCCGGAGATGGTGGTGCACTTTGCGGGGCGACTTACGCGTGAGAGTGCCCGTCTGGCGAATCTCACATCGGACATCATCCGCCTGTCCTCGGCGCAGGTATCTGCTCCCGCGCTGACGGACGACCCGGTTGCGGTGTCACACCTGTGTGAGCGGGTTGCTGAGGAACATCGCACTGTGGCTGAGCAACGCCATATCGCGATGGTGTGGGGGGATACCGCGGACCTGTGGGTAGCGGGGGATATCGATTCTCTCGTGGTTGCCCTGGGCAACCTGGTGAGCAACGCACTCAACTATTCCCCGGATGGCTCGCATGTGGGCATCGGTGCCCATCGGGTTGGTGCACACATTGAGATCGCCGTAACCGATCAGGGCGTGGGTATTCCTGCCGAAGACATCGACCGCATCTTTGAGCGTTTCTATCGCGTTGATCAGGCTCGCTCGCGGGGTACCGGGGGTACGGGGCTGGGTCTCAGCATTGTGAAGAACACCGTGCAGGGCCACGGGGGCGATGTGCGGGTGTGGTCCCAGCCCGGTTCAGGCTCCACCTTTACGATTGTGCTGCCCGCCTACCAGGAACCTCAGCCGCCCACCGGAACCGTGCCGCAGGTGGGGGGAGCGAGCGTGACGGCCCGCCGTGACCGGGTATCCAGTGCGCGTGGGCTCAGCACGGAGAAGGCCGCCCAGGCGCAGAAGAAAAAAGACAAAAAAGATAAGCGTGACAAAAAATCTGCCGATAAAAAATATAAAAAGCGGGATCGGGAGGTGGCATTTGCGCTGCCCCGCGTGTCCGTGAGTGACAGCACACACAATGAGGGAGAGAAATGACGCGAGTCCTGCTGGTTGAAGACGAAGAATCCATCTCGGAACCACTCAGCTACCTATTGCGTAAGGAAGGCTACGAGGTGGATGTTGTGGCCGACGGAGTATCCGCCCTGGCTGTCTTTGCCGTTGACCAACCCGACCTGGTGCTGCTTGACCTGATGCTGCCTGGTAAGCCTGGCACCGAGGTGTGT
This sequence comes from Klugiella xanthotipulae, assembly GCF_006716695.1. GTDB lineage: Bacteria > Actinomycetota > Actinomycetes > Actinomycetales > Microbacteriaceae > Klugiella > Klugiella xanthotipulae. The sequence goes on along the minus strand of NZ_VFPN01000002.1, from coordinate 370,535 downwards.
CGTGAGATCCGTGCCGCCTCGCGCGTACCCATTATCATCCTCACGGCCAAGGACTCTGAGCTGGATATTGTGGTTGGCTTGGAGTTGGGGGCTGACGATTATGTGACGAAGCCTTACTCGTCGCGTGAGCTGCTGGCGCGTATCCGGGCGGCTCTCCGACGTGCGGCGGACCCGTTCCTGCACGAGGCGGACACCGTGTTGACAGTGGGGCAGGTCACGCTTGATACCGACCGCCACTCGGTTGAGGTGCGCGGGAGCGAGATTACTATTCCCTTGAAGGAGTTTGAGCTACTGGAAGTCCTCATGCGTAACGCAGGGCGGGTACTCACTCGCGGGCAGCTCATCGACCGGGTGTGGGGGAGCGACTATTACGGCGATACCAAGACGCTCGATGTGCACATTAAGCGCATCCGTTCACGGGTGGAGGAAGATCCTTCTCGGCCCGTGTTACTGAACACCGTGCGTGGCGTGGGGTATCGCTTCGAGAAGTAGCGGAGCGCAACGAGGAGGGCCGGACAACATATGTCCGGCCCTCCTCGTTGCGCTGCGGCGGTGCTACTCGGCGGTGTCCTCCGCGGTATCGGCACCCGTTTCTGCGTCCGTCAGGGGAACTGGAACCTTGCCAGCCTCGCCCTGGATGATGATCGTCTCGTTGTCTGAGGTGTCAGCGCGAACAACAAAGGGTTCGTACTCGGCCAGCGTGCCGTCCAGCACGGGAACCCGGAGCTCCACACCCTCCATGTCGCCGTACTGGAAGTACACATTGACAACGGTGCCGGTTATGGCGGAGGCATTGGTAAAGATGACTCTCTCCTCGTCCTCGCCGCCGAAGCGGTTGAGGCCGGTGGCGACGGGCGCCGTCTCGGTGAGTTTGTCGTCAACGAGCTGGACGGTGAGCGTGATCGCCTTCGAGGACTCGGAAGAGTTCACCGCGCTGAAGACGAGGTTGAGAACACCGTCTTCTTCGCCCGCGATCAGAATTGCATTGCGGATAGCGATGTCGCCCACGTTGCCGCTCACCCCGTCGCTGGGGTCGTACTTGTACGTGGTCGCCTGGGGGCTGATCAGGTTGCAACCCGCTGTGCCCAGGACGACGGCAACAGCTAGAACAGCGGATGAAACGATACGTGCACGAGCCTTCACTGTGGACCCTCCGTGAGATGTGATGGGTGACGCGCACCCAAAACGAGCGCAGCGCACAGGACTATAGTCCCGCCTAGTTTAGTGTGCTAAGTCATTCCTTACAGGTTAGGACAACCTAAGTGTAGTTTTCGGTGGTGTGGTATCCTATGTAGCTGAGCGAGGGAGTCATATTCTATGCAGTTTGAGGTTGGCGAAACAGTCGTTTACCCACACCATGGCGCAGCTAAAATCGTCGAAGTTAAGAATCGCATCATTATGGGCGAGGAAAAGCTTTTTCTGAAGCTTGAGGTGAACCAGGGTGATCTGAAAATCGAGGTTCCCGCAGAAAACGTTGATCTGGTCGGTGTTCGCGACGTGATTGACAAGGAAGGCCTCGACGAGGTCTTCGAGGTTTTGCGCACGCCGTTTACCGAGGAACCCACCAATTGGTCCCGTCGGTACAAGGCAAACCTTGAGAAGCTGGCATCTGGCGATGTGATCAAGGTGTCCGAGGTCGTCCGCGACCTGTGGCGTCGCGATCAGGATCGTGGTCTCTCCGCAGGAGAGAAGCGGATGCTGGCGAAGGCCAGGCAGATTCTCATTTCGGAGCTAGCCCTGGCGGAAAAGACCGACGAAGAGTCGGCATCGCTGGTGCTTGACGAGGTTCTCGCGTCCTAACGCGGTGAGCACTCCGACGGAGGTGTCGCGCCCGGCGGTTGCCGCGATTGTGGTTGCTGCCGGCAGCGGTACCCGATTGGGTGCAGGGCACCCCAAAGCTTTCGTTCCCCTGGCCGGGCGTACTATTCTCGACTGGGCGCTGGTGGCTCTTGTCCGCTCGGGTCCGATTGACCAGATTATTGTCGTTGCACCGGCTGATTGCGTTGGTGGTTTGCGTGCATCGGTCCAGGATGTCGTGCGGGACGAGGGTTGCTCTGCGTCCGTAGTGATTGTTGTGGGCGGAAGTACCCGGTTCGACTCGGTGCGTCGTGGCCTCGCTGTTGTGGCCGACACTATCGACATCGTCCTCGTGCACGATGCTGCACGGGTGGCGGTTCCCGCCGAGGTCTTCCGTCGCGTTATTGCCGCGGTGGGTGCGGGAAGCGAGGGGGCAATCCCCGTTCTCCCGGTGGTGGACACGCTCAACCAAGTTTCCGCAGAGGGAAGGGTTGTTGTTGCCGTCGATCGTTCAGCCCTGGTCGCGGTGCAGACTCCCCAGGGTTTTCCGCGCAGGCTGCTGGATGACGCGTATCGCCGGGCCGGGCCGGATGGTGACGCGTTTACCGATGACGCATCCGTGATGCGGCACGCCGGATATACGATCATGACGGTTGCGGGTGATCAACGCTCGCTTAAAATCACAACCCAACCCGACCTCGAACGTGTCGCGGGCTGGCTGGGTGAGCCGGGGAAGGCGACGCGGATGAGGGTTGGAACGGGCACGGATGTGCACGCGTTCGACAGTGGCGAGCCCCTGTGGCTTGCGGGTTTGTACTGGCCGGGTGAGCGTGGACTCTCCGGGCACAGCGATGGGGATGTGGTCGCCCATGCGATTGTGGACGCCCTGCTCTCGGCCGCCGGTCTCGGCGATATCGGCTCGACTTTTGGTACGGCCGACCCCCGCTTCCAGAATGCCCACGGTGAGGTTTTTGTGCGTGAGGCCGTGCGGCTGCTTACAGAGGTCGGCTTCTCCGTGGGTAATGTGTCGGTTCAGGTGATCGGTTTGCGTCCCAAGATCGGTCCCCGCCGGGCGGAGGCCGAGGAAGTTCTCGGCGAGATGGTTGGTGCCCCCGTGAGCCTGTCGGCGACGACCACGGACGGCCTGGGTTTTACCGGGCGTGGTGAAGGTCTCTGCGCGATTGCGACCGCCCTGATCTACTCCGTGTAGTCAGAAGCGGGTTACATGCGCACCGTCGTCACACTGTCGGTAGCTCAGCGTAGGCTTACAGGGTGACTCAGCGACTCTACGATTCTCGGACCGGTACCCTTGTCGATTTTGCCCCTCGCGTGGCCGGTCAGGTGGGGCTCTACATCTGTGGGCCGACGGTTCAGTCCAGTCCGCACATCGGACACTTGCGCAGCGCCCTCGTCTACGACCAGATGCGACGCTGGTTCGAATACGAGGGAAATGAGGTGACCCTCGTACGTAATGTCACCGATATTGACGATAAAATCCTGGACAACGCCGCGAGCGCACAGCGTGAGGGGAGTTCCGAGCAGTGGTGGGCATTGGCTTACCGGATCGAGCGCGAGTTTAACGCGGCCTACGATGCCCTTGACATTCGACCACCCACATATGAACCCCGGGCAACGGCGAATATTCAGCCCATGCTGGACCTGATCGAACGCTTGATTGAGCGGGGCCACGCGTATGTTGCTGCGGGCACCGCTAATGTGTATTTCGACTCCGCCTCGTGGCCTGATTATGGTGAGCTCACCCGTCAAAAGCGGGACAGCATGGAGCCCGCGGCTGATTCGGATCCACGGGGTAAGCGAGACCCGCGTGATTTTGCGTTGTGGAAAGCCCACAAAGATGCCGAACCAGACTCTGCGGCCTGGGGCTCGCCGTGGGGTCGCGGTCGGCCCGGCTGGCATATCGAGTGCTCGGCTATGTCAACCCGCTATCTCGGTCGCGACTTCGACATCCACGGTGGTGGGCTCGATCTCCGCTTCCCGCATCACGAGAACGAATTGGCCCAGTCTCGGGCGGGTGGAGATAGTTTTGCCCGGTACTGGATCCACAATGGCCTGGTCAATGTGGGTGGGCAGAAGATGTCTAAATCGCTCGGTAACTCCATTTTTGCTGCTGATCTTTTGCGCGCGGCTCAACCCGCTGCGGTGCGCTATTTTCTGGGGTCGGCACACTATCGCTCCACGCTGGAGTTTCACCCCGATGCCCTTGTGGAGGCGACCGCGGCGCTTAACCGGGTCGAGGCGTTCCTGCGGCGCTGCGCGCGTGAGGCCGCGGTGGAGACAGCTGCTCGTGCCGGAGTGCGCGTGCCCGAGGCTTTTAGCGCGGCAATGCGCGACGATTTCGCGCTGCCCCAGGCTCTCGCGGTTTTGCACGAGACGGTCCGTGCCGGAAACGCGGCGCTCGACTCGGGAGATACACAGCGAGCGGCCGACCGTCACGGCGAGGTATGGGCTATTGTTAACGTTCTTGGTATCAACCCCCTCGCTGAGGAATGGTCGGCTACGTCTGATGACGGGGCGCTGGCCGCCCTGGGGATGCTGGTTGACCAGCTGCTTGTTGAACGTCAGCAGGCCCGTGAACGTCGTGACTTTGCTACGAGCGACAGGATCCGGGACACGCTGGGCCAAGCCGGAATTTCACTCGAAGACACAACGAACGGTTCACACTGGAGTCTCAATGGCTAAGAAACCACGCGCGGGCGCTGTCCGCAAAAAAAGTAGGGGCGCTCCCGTCGGCTCGGGAGGTCAGGGCCGTCAGGCGTTAGAGGGGCGTAAGCCTACCCCCAAGGCCGAGGATCGTCCGTACCATCCCGCCGGAAAAGCTAAGGCTGCCAAGGAGCGGTTCCTGGCCGCGGGCGGATCGCCCGAGGGGCGTAAACCGCAGAACCGCTCAAACACCGGCTCGGCCGGTGCCCGCGGTGGAAGCCGCAAAAAAGACGACGACAGCGAGTTGGTGACGGGCCGTAACGCCGTGTTGGAGGCGCTGCGTACGCGTATTCCCGCCACCACACTGTATATCGGTACCCGCATCGAGATGGATGATCGCATCCGGGAGATCATCAACATTGCGACGAAGCGTGGCCTGCCCGTTCTGGAGGTCATGCGACCCGAGCTCGATCGAATGTGTAGCATCGACACGGTTCACCAGGGCGTTGTGCTTAAGGTGCCGCCGTATACGTATGCGCATCCGCTCGACATGGCGGACCGGGTTCTCTCCGCGACGAAGGCACCGCTTTTTGTGGCGATTGATGGTGTGACGGACCCTCGTAACCTAGGGGCGATCATCCGCTCGACCGCCGCTTTTGGTGGGGACGGCGTCATCGTGCCCCAGCGTCGTTCGGTGGGGGTGACCGCGTCCGCGTGGAAGACCTCTGCCGGAGCGGCCGCGCGAATCCCCGTGGCGATGGCGGCCAACCTGACCCAGACGCTTAAGGCGTTCCAGGAGCGCGGTATCTTCGTGATTGGTCTGGATGGCGGGGGCGAGGTGTCGCTGCCCGGCCTCACACTGGCCACCAGCCCGGTTGTTGTTGTGATTGGCAGTGAGGGCAAGGGCCTCTCCCGCCTCGTGACCGAAACCTGTGATGCCGTTGTGTCTATCCCGATCTCGGCGGCAACGGAATCGCTCAACGCTGGAATTGCGGCGGGTGTTACGCTCTACGAGATCTCGCGGCTGCGTGCCGAAGAAGCAGCCCACAAGTAGTCTCTCGGTGGCCACCGCCGACCGAGGGAAGCCGCACCCGTGTGAGGGTGCGGCTTCGCTCGGTTAACCGGTGTGTGTCGCGGTCGGATGTCGCTGCCACCAGGCCGTTCCTACAGCACCGAGAGCTGTGATGCGATCCAGCGATTTCCGTGCTTTTCTAGTCGAATGATCACGGCCCGTGTGCGTAGTCTGGTGTGCACCATCGTGACCCCCTCGATCACGCCGTGGCGGGGGGAGCAGGTTCGGGTGCGTCCACAGTACATGGGCTCGCGGCGAGAGGCGGTCCCCACAGCTTGGCGACTTTGCTGGGAGATCGAGCGGCGCAGTCGGAGTGACGCGTAGGCCGACTCGGTCAGCCACCGTGCGATCTTCTCGAGATCTCGTCCGCCGTTAACGATCTCCATGGCGCTCAGCGCCAGGCTTTCCATGAGGCTCTTCGGGTCGGTTGGTGCAGCCGTGAGGTGGGCCGCAGTGACCACCGCTGTGCCGGTCGTGGTGGCTTCCGAGTGGCTGCGCCGCGGCGGGTGGGTATCGGGGCGGGTCTCCGGGCCGCGGGTCGCCGGGCCGCGGGTCGCCGGTTCAGGCCGGGTGCGGTTATCCGTATGCTCTCGTGCACTGATCATTCGTGATCCTCATATACTCGTGACGGTGATAGGGGCGTGTGTGACTCGGCTCGCCCCCCGCGAGCTGTGAGTGTTGTAAGCAACTTAAGATAGAAGCGAATCTGTTGTCTATAGCATATATGCCCTGTGGATAGACTCCGGGGGGAGGCCTCGCCGGGTGGCCCATGACTCCCCGACGCCGCATTTCGGGCACTAGGGTAGGTGTGTGTCTACTCTCAGCGATCTTGTCCACCAGCACTGCGAAAGCAGCGAGGAGGACATCGAATGGCTCCACTTTCTGGTGGGCGATTGGCAATTGCTTGCTGATCTGGCCTTTGCCGACGTCGTCTTGTGGGTGCCGACGGTAGACGATAGCTTTGTCGCGGTGGCACACGCGCGACCGTCGAGTGCGGCCACGCTGTTCTATCGTGATGTTGTGGGCTCGATGGTCCGCTCTGAGTGGTATGAGCAGGTGCGAAACGCGTATAGTACCGCTCACATTGTCGAGTCTTCATCGCCCGCCTGGTTTGAGGAGATGCCGATGAAGGTGCGCGCAATTCCGGTTATCCGGCGCACCTCGGATGGTGAAGACGGCCGATTCGGCCCCATCGCCGTCATCACGGCACACACTAATCTCAGCGAGGCACGAATGCCGTCCCGCCTGGAGGCGGCGTTCACCGAGAGCGCCAACGATCTTTTTTTGATGATTGCGGCGGGAAACTTTCCTGATTGGGGGACACCAACGGGGCCGAGGCGCGGTGCTCCCCGCGCTTCCGATGGCCTGCTCCGGCTTGACGTAGACGGGACGGTCACGTTTGCCAGCCCCAACTCGCTTTCTGCGTTTAACAGGATGGGGTTTGTTGACGAATTAGAGGGGGAGTCTCTCGCCGAGATCACGACCTCGTTACTCGTGGGAAACCACTCGGTGGACGAGTCGCTCCCCGTTGTCGTCACGGGTCGAGCCCCCTGGCGCACCGATTTGGAGGCCCGCGGGGTTACCCTCTCAATCCGTGCCATTCCCACCAAGGTGGCTGGTGAACGCACCGGTGCGCTTGTGCTCACGCGTGACGTCTCCGAGCTGCGGCATCAGGAGCAGGAACTCATCACCAAGGATGCCACTATCCGAGAGATTCACCACCGGGTGAAGAACAACCTCCAGACGGTCGCCTCCCTGCTGCGCATCCAGGCCCGTCGGGCGCGCTCTGAGGAGGCCCAGGAGGCCCTCGGTCAGGCGATGCGCCGAGTGGCCGCGATTGCGGTCGTACACGACACACTTGCGACCGGCCTCTCGCAAAGCGTTAACTTCGACGAGGTTTTTGACCGCGTGCTGATGCTGGTCGCCGAGGTGGCGAGCACTCACAACACCACCGCTCACCCCCGGAAGGAGGGCGAATTTGGTGTGTTGCCGAGCGAATATGCAACCCCGCTCGCGCTCGCGTTGACGGAATTGGTGACCAATGCGGTTGAGCACGGGCTCGCCGGGCGTGAGGGCAGCGTGACGATTGTGGCCGAACGTGGTGAGGAGCGCCTGCAGGTGACGGTTACCGACACCGGGGCTGGCCTGCCCGAGGGGCAGGTGGGAGCCGGATTGGGTACCCAGATCGTGCGCACTCTGATTCAGGGTGAGCTGGGTGGAACCATCGATTGGCACACTATTGTGGGGTCGGGTACCGAGGTGACCATCGATATTCCGCTGCGCTGGCTGAACGCCACGTCGTAGGCGGTTCACGACTTTTCGACGGAGAGGTTTCCGCGGTGCCCACACCCTTGACCGTAACGATTGCCCCGGACTCGTTCAAGGGCACCCTGTCCGCTGATGATGCCGCTCAGGCGATTGCCGCGGGATGGCGGGTCGAGCGGCCGGGGGATACCCTCCTGCTCACCCCCATGGCTGACGGGGGAGAGGGCAGTCTCGACGCGATTGCGCGGGCCACCGAGGGCGCGCGCCGGGTTCCGGTGAGTGTGCAGGGCCCTGATGATCGCCCGGTGGCTGCCGAGTGGCTCTTCCTTCCCGACTCGGCGGGCGGCGGTATCGGAGTTGTCGAACTGGCCAACACCTCAGGGATCACGCTACTCAACCCGTTGCGCCCTCTTGATGCTCACACCCGGGGTTTTGGTCAGGCGATTGTGGCGGCCCTCGACGGTGGCGTGACTCGGTTGGTGCTTGCGATCGGTGGTAGCAGCTCAACCGATGGTGGCACCGGTCTCCTCGTCGCGCTGGGGGCTCGATTTCTGGATGCTTCGGGTGGTCCCGTTGCCCCCGGCGGTGGCGGTTTGGCTGCCCTTGATCGGGCAGATCTTTCTGGCCTACGTCCACCGCCGGTCGGCGGGGTGAGCGTTCTGAGTGATGTGACGCATCCGCTCCTGGGCGCGTCCGGTGCCGCCGTGGTGTTCGGCCCGCAGAAAGGTGCAGATCCGCACGCGGTGCGTGAACTGGATCACAACCTCGCGCGCCTCGCTGCCGCATTGGGTGGCGACCCCACCGAACCCGGTACGGGGGCGGCCGGGGGTGCCGGATACGGTCTCCGGGCGTGGGGCGCGGTGCTCACCCCTGGTGCCGCGGCGGTGGGGGAAATTGTCGGTCTACCGCGTCGGATTGCGGCGTCGGATGTGGTGATCACGGGTGAGGGACGGTTCGATCAGCAATCGTTGGGCGGTAAGGTTCCGTCCTATGTGCGTGCCTGTGCCGCACACGGTTCGGCGCGCACCTGTCTGATGGCCGGAACTGTCGAGTGGGTCGGCGCGGCTAAGGGTAACGCCGGGACCGGGTTTGACGAGGTCTACTCGCTGAGCGAACTGGCTGGCTCGGTTGAGTCAGCGATGCGGGATCCAGCGGGCTGGTTGAGTTATGCCGGGCGGCACCTGGCCCGCCAGTATCGGGTATGACTCGTCAGGTCGGGACCTGTTGATCACGACCTAACGAGGAGGTTTTTAGCTGGAGGGGTTGTTATCAGCGGTGGGTGTCGCGTCGCTATCGGGCGCGGTTTCTGACGGCTCCGGCAGGATCTCGGTGGGGGCATCCCCGGTACCACCCAGGTTGGTCGGCTCGCCCTCGGGGGTGATCGTTGTCTCGGCGGACGGGGCTCCGGCTGCTGCCGCCGCGGCTTCGGTCTCTTTGCGGCGACGGATGCGGCCCATGATGACGAGTGCGGCACCGACTCCTAACACGATCACACCGATGATGACCATCAGCATGATGTCCTGGCCGGTGGTGGCCAGGGCGGGCGGGGATGCAACGGACAGGGCAGTGGTCATCAGGGTGTGAGCGGCGATGAGAAACATGCTGATCACTGTATCGTGTTCCTGTGTGGGGATATCGTCACAATAATGGGAAAGCCTGGTGAACTGCGTGAAACTCGCGACCAATGCACTGATAATTACCCGCAGCATCGTAGGGTGACGGTGTGTGGACTGTGGAGAGACGGCGCAAATCAAACGCCGATAAGCCGAATACTTCGACAACTGACGTCGAAGATGCCGCTGTGGCCACATCCGGTCCGCCGCACCAGGGCCCGAGTAGTTCCCCGTCAGCGGGTAGCGGCAGTCCGTTGACGTCCGAGCGTGGCGCGGAGAGCACAGACAAAGCTCCGGCTGCCCGGTTGGCGGCCGTTGACCATTTTGGCAGCGAGCACCAGCGTTGGCGTGATGAACTTGCCGAGGTCGGCGGGCGCTCCCCTCTGCTCTCATTCGAGGACAGCCCGCGCACCCGTCTGGAGCTGTCTACGACCCACCCTGGCGGGCTGCCCCAGTTCATTACCGGTCAGAAAATCCTGCTGTCAAGCCTGATCCGCGACGATCTCGCCCTGCGCAACGCACGCCTGGCAGCCGGTGAGATTACCGATAAGGCCATTGAGATGCGCAGTGTGCGCGGTTTGGAGACCATCCGGCTCGGCATCGGTCTGGCTAAGTGGCGCTTCGAGGGGGAGCAGTTTAGCGCCCCCGTGCTGATGCGTCCCCTGGCTATCCGGCGCTACGGCCGCGATTTTGAGCTGAAACTCAAATCGCATCCCTTTTTTAACCCCGCCCTCGCCCGCGCCATGCATGAGCAGTTTGGGATGCAGCTTGATGTTGAGGAGTTTGTTGCTCTCTCGCTCAAATCTGGTGTCTTCAAACCTCAGCCCGTGATTGACCGGCTGCGCGCGATGACCGCCCACATTAGTGGGTATGCGGTGCAGCCGCGCCTGATTGTCTCCTCCTTCATGGAGGTGGCCAACGATATGGTGCGTGACGCCCACAACCTGGATCACCCCATCCTGGATGCCGTTGCGGGCAGCGAGTACGCGCGCCGTCACCTCTCCGAGGCCTTCGAGCCGGTCGAGGCCACGCCCCCCAATAATCGCTCGCCCGAGACTGACCGGCTCTTACTCGATACGGATAGCGAGCAGGATGAGGTGATTGCCCAGATTGAGGCGGGTCACTCGGTTGTGGTGCAGACCCTGCCCGGCACCGGAGGAACGCAGACAGTGGTCAATGCCGCCAGTGCTCTCATCGGACGCAACCGTCGCGTACTGATCGTGTCTCCGCGCCGCGCTACGTTGGACGGCATCAGCCACCGACTTGCCCGTGTGGGGCTCAATGGCATCGCCGTATCCCCGCGCCTGTTGCGCCGCAACCTGGTGGAGTCCATCAAACGCAATGAGACCGTCCACGCTCCACCCATGGGCGATGTAGACGATGCCCTGGTGCGCCTGCGCCGGGTATTGCTGGATTACCAATGTGCCCTGGAAACGGTTGACCCGGCGCTCGGAATTTCGCCGCTGGAGGCCGTGCGTGAACTCACCAGGCTGGCCGTGACGGATCATCCCCCGGCTACCACGGCGCGCCTCGACGATATTGCCTTGGACGCTTTAGCCCGTGACCGTGTCGGCATCGCCGAGACGCTCTCGTTGTCGGCCTCCCTCGGCCAGTTCCAGTATGGTCCGGACGACTCGCCCTGGTACGGCGTTACCTTTACCCGAACCGAGGATGCCCGCCAGGCCCACGCCACCGCCCAAGCCCTGTCTGAGCGGGAGTTCCCCCGGCTGCGTGAGTTGGCGGACAGGCTTATCCAGCAGACCTCGATGCGTCCCTACGAAACCCTGGCCGAGTTGGGTATCTACCTGCGCCTCCTGATGGGCATTCGTGAGACGCTTGACCGGTTCACGCCCGAAGTCTATGATCGCTCACTTACCGAGATCATTGCCGCCCACGCCACGCGGGGTGGGGCTGATGAGATGCCCCAGGCTAACCGTCGTCGCCTGCGCCGCCTGGCGCGCGAGTATGTGCGCCCCGGTGTTAACGTCACGGATATGCTCGAGCGGTTGCGGCAGATTCAGCAGCAGCGTCTTCTCTGGCAGCGCTACACGTCTGTCGCCGGTGCGCGTCCCGAGGTTCCCGTAGGTATCTCCGATGTTCTCGTGAGCTACCAGACGGTCTACGAAGACTGCGCCGCCCTTGACGCGGTTTTGGGGACAACCGGAACCGATAACGAGTTTAAAGAGATGCCGATTGCGTCGGTGGCTCGGGTGCTGGGGTCGTTGGCCGAGGAATCCGAGGTTTTGCAGAATATCCAGGAGCGCACCGCCCTGTTGGAGCGGCTGAACAATGCCCACCTGAGCCCGCTGCTTGACGATCTCTCGGCACGGCACGTGGCCTCTGACCGGGTTGCCGCCGAACTGGACCAGGCCTGGTGGCAGTCGGCGCTGGAGCGGATGCTTCAGGGTAATAAGGCGCTTTTGAGCGCCAATACCTCCGTGCTTGACCGTTTGGAGGCTGATTTTAAGCTGGTGGATGACGCCCACTCGTCAGCCAACGGTCGGGTACTCTCTGCACAGCGTGCCGCGGCGTGGAAAATTGCCCTGCTCGATTATCCGGACGAGGCGGTGGCCCTGCGCAGTCTGCTGCGTGCGGACCGCGCCGTTCCTACCCTGCTGGTTGACTCGGCACCGCACCTGATGGATCTACTGGCCCCCGTGTGGATGGTGAGCCCCTACGAGGTGGCCCAGCTCCCCGAACACCTCACGTTTGACGCTGTTCTTCTGGTCGATGCCGGAGCCACAACCCTTGTTGAGAATGTGGGGGCCATCCGTCGTGCCCGTCAGGTGGTCGCTTTTGGCGATCCCGTTACCCAGACCCCGTGCAGTTTCGAGCTCGCGATCACCGTGCCACAGGACGAGGCTGCCGTTGAGAGTGATGTGGACGAACTCCACGCCCGCTCCGCGCTTTCGGTCCTCAGCGACCTCCTACCCACCTACAAACTCACCCGCAGCTATCGTGCGGGCGGTGAGGATCTGGCCGAGCTCATTAACTCGCGCTTCTATGCCAACCAGATTGTGTCTTTGCCCTGGGCCGGTAGCTTCCTGGGGCACCACAGTCTCAGCTACGACTTTGTCACGGGCGGGCACGCGCTGCCGGATCGGGTCACGGGTGCGGTCGAGAGTACGGATGCTGAGGTCAACCGCGTCGTTGAGCTGGTTATTGCGCACGCCGTCCAGCGTCCCCAGGAATCCCTCATGGTCATTACGGCCAGCGCTCGGCACGCGGTGCGTGTGCACCAGGCGGTCCTGCTCGCGTTTGCCCAGCGTCAAGATCTGGGTGAATTCCTGCTGGGCGATCGGGCGGAGCCGTTTGCCGTGATGACGCTGGAACAGGCCACGGCCCAGAGCCGTGACCGTGTGATTTTCTCGGTGGGCTACGGCCGTACACCGCACGGGCGAGTGCTCTCCAACTTTGGCGCGCTGGCGCGCCCGGGTGGCGAACGGTTGTTGGCCGTTGCGATGACCCGCGCGCGCCGCGGTATGACGATCGTGTCGTGCTTCCGGCCCAACGACCTGGACGAGAGCCGCCGCCGTCACGGTGTCGCTGCACTGGCCGAGGTGTTGGCCGCCGATGAGGGCCTCGTTTCGGAGGAACTGGCCGCCACGAGCGATGACCCTATGGTCACCGACCTGGCCGAGCGCCTACGCGCGCTTGGTTTGGAGGTCGCCGTGAACTATCGTGGGGTGTTGCCGCTTGTCGCGTCTTACCGCGGCCGGGCCATCGCCGTGGAGACCGATTTTTTGCTCGCCTCGATGAGTTTGCGTGAGGCGCTGCGCCTGCGTCCTGCGGTTCTGCGACGTCTCGGTTGGCACTACCTCCGGGTCCACAGTTTCGACCTTTTCAGCGATCCGGATGCCGTGGCCCTGCGGATTGCCGGTGTGATTGGTTACACCGACTCAGCTTCGTCCCGTGGCGAGGTATCGGCACATGAGACCGTCGTCCGCGCGAAACAGAACTAGGGTCGTGCCGGATACCGAGCCGAAGAGGTCGAGAAAGCGCGTCTCCCGACGCGTTGTGCGTCCGGCCGTCCCCGGAACGGATGAACGACCTCAGGGTGGCCTAGACCCCACCCTGGCGAGCGAGGATAGTGACGAGTCGTGGGGAGATCGGGCCGAGGGCAACGACGGTGACCTGTTGCGCAACAGGCCTCCGCACTGGGGGTAGCCTGGTTCCTTCGGTGGGTGCCGGGTGGCTCCTTATCGCCCACCGTCCCGGATGAGGTGGGCTAACACTCTAGGAGCCGGATGCGCTGCCAGAGGATGAACCGGCCGAACTCGCCGCGCTGGACGAAGAACCAGACGTTGTTGAACCGGACGAGGCAACTGACGCGGAGGAGCCGGAAGAGGACGACGAACCTGTCCCCTCGCTCGAACTGGATGCCGACGCGCCAACGCCCGCGGGGGAACCGCCTGCACGCGAGTCGGTCCGGTAGAAACCCGACCCGTTGAACGTTACGCCAATCGAGTTGAATACCTTGCGAAGGCGGCCACCACACTCGGGACAGTCGGTGAGCGAGGCATCCGAGAACTCCTGGCGGATGTCAAAAGCGTTGTGGCACTGCGTGCAGCGATACGAGTAGGTAGGCACCGGGTTATTGTCCTTTAGGCGAAAGTGATGGTTCGGGTGGGAGTTACAACTCCCGAGACGGGCTGATCGTGAAGGTCCTGTGGAACCGTATCAACTAATTCTGTGTCGAAGATGACGGCGTAGATGGGCGGGTGGGTTTCCATCGAACCGATGGTCTTGTCGAAGTAGCCGCGACCCCACCCCACCCGCATTCCCGTCGCATCGACGGCGCAGGCGGGGATGATCATCAGATCAACGTCGTTGACGGCCATGGGGCTGAGGATTTCACCAACAGCCTCGGGCACCCCCAGGAGGCCCTCGCGTTCGCTCTCACCATCGCCCACCACCCAGTCGAGGAGGCCGTCCTCGCGTGACACGGGGAAGAGGGCGCGGAGACCTTTGTCGTGGGCCCAGTTCAGGAAGGGCCGTGTGTTGGGTTCAAACCCGGCGGGGAGATAACAGGAAAACGAACGGGCTTTGTAATGATTTACGAGGTTAATAAGTTCGTCGGTGAGGCCGGCCGCGTAGCGGTCGGCGGTGATACTGGGCACGTTACGCCGGCGCTCCCGTATTTCTGCGCGGAGAGCCTTTTTCTGTCTATCGACATCATTGGTCATGGGGGACAGTTTAACTGTCGTGCGGGATTCAACCTAAGACGATCTCCGCGGGGCTAAAGTATTCGTTATGACCTACAAGGTAAGAAAAGCTGTCATCCCCGCCGCGGGACTAGGTACCCGGTTCTTGCCGGCCACCAAGGCGATGCCGAAGGAGATGCTACCGGTTGTCGATAAGCCGGCCATCCAATATGTGGTGGAGGAGGCGGCCGGTGCCGGTCTCCAGGATGTTCTCATCATTGTGGGGCGCAATAAGAACAACCTGGCCAACCACTTCGACAGTGTGCCGGAGTTGGAGTCCACCCTGGCAGGCAAGGGAGACCAGGACCGTCTCGACCGTGTGACGAAATCCACCGACCTGGCCGATGTTCACTTTGTGCGACAGGGTGAGCCCAAGGGGCTGGGTCACGCGGTCTCTCGTGCCCGTAAACACGTGGGTAATGAGGCCTTTGCCGTCCTGCTGGGCGATGATCTGATTGATGAGCGTGACCCGCTCCTCACCACCATGATTTCGGAGTCCGAGGCCCGCCAAGCCACCGTTATTGCGCTGATGGAGGTGGAGCCGTCGCAGATTCATCTGTACGGTGCCGCCGCGGTCGATCCCACTGACGACCCGAATGTTGTGCGGGTGACGGGTCTTGTTGAGAAGCCCTCCGCAGAGGAAGCCCCCTCCAACCTGGCCATCATCGGTCGTTACGTGCTCCGACCCGAAATCTTCGACGTGCTCGACAAAACCGCCCCCGGTCGTGGCGGCGAGATCCAGTTGACGGATGCGCTGCAGACCCTCGCGGTTGACGAGAGCATCGCGGGCGGGGTCTACGGTGTTGTATTTCGTGGGCGCCGCTACGACACCGGTGATCGCGCCGACTGGATCAAGGCTATTATCCGCCTGGCCGTTGATCGGGAGGACCTCGGCCCCGAATTGCGCGACTGGATCAAAACGTTTGCGAGTGAGCTCGATTAGACCACCGATTCGCTGTACAGCCCACTCAAGGGGGTAGGAATGGCTGAGCTTGCGCCCACGCTGGAACACGGTGACGTGACCGTTCGGCCGATTCGCCTGCGGGATGCACGCGAGTTGGAGAGTATCCTTCTGGCCAACCGGCACTGGCTTCAGAAGTGGGAGGCAAGCCTCCCCGGCGTTGCGGGGCCCCTTGTGGGTCAATACAGTGTGCGGCAATCTGTGCGTAATCTCCAGGCGAATGCCCGGACCGGCCAGGGGATGCCCTACCTGATTGAGTACCGTGGACGACTTGCCGGCCAGCTCTCGGTTTCGGGGATTACGGGGGGCTCGCTGGCCTCCGCCTCCCTGGGCTACTGGGTGGCTGAGGAGTTCGCCGGTTTGGGCATCACCCCCACTGCGGTTGCGCTCGTAACGGATTATTTTTTTTCGGGTCGGGGTCTGCACCGGATGGAGATCTGTATCCGACCAGAGAATGGTCCCTCGTTGCGGGTGGTTGAGAAGCTGCGTTTCCGTTACGAGGGGCTGCGTGAGCGTTACATTCACATTGACGGTGAGTGGCGCGACCACAAATGCTTCGCCCTCGTGGCTGAGGAGGTGCCCGCCGGGGTGCTTGCCCGGTGGCTTGTGGGCCGAGAATCCGGCACCCCGTCGTAATTCTGCGGTTTGAACACGCCGTTCGCTAACAGGGTACTCGAAGGTTTCGTCTCCTACTCTTGAGGCATGACGGGTGATGTGCTGGGCGGTGGTGTGGTCGTAGCAATTACCGCCGGGCTGTGGGCCGTATACTTTCTCCCCCAGTGGATCCGTAGACGACAGTTTTCGGCCACCGAACAGAACGCTCTGCGCATCCAGCGCACGCTGCGTCTGCTTGCCGAGACAACCGAGGTTCCCGATGAGGTCCGGTTGGAGGCGAACGCTCGAGAGGCGGCCGCCCAGGAGCGTATCCTGAAGTCTTCCCGGGCCCGAGACGAGGCAGAGCGGCGCAAGCTGGAGGCTGAGCATCGTAAGCAGGTGGTCCAGGCTGAGGCCGAGGCTGCCCGGGCAGAGAAAGAGGCTCGCACCGCGGCGGCCCAGGCGGCGAAGGCGGCTCGGACCGCGGCGTCAGTACAAACGCAGCCCGCGCGTGCAATGCGTGCGGCACAGGTGGAGGCGAAGAACGTGAACACAGATCAGGCACCCCGGCGTGGAGTGAGCGATGTCGTGCGGCGAGCCCGGCAGGCGCGTGCCCGCCGCGTGCGTGCGTGCGTGACCCTGCTGATGTGTGTCGGTGTCGTTGTGGCCGTCATCGGCGGCGTGACGTTAACAGCGGGAGGTTCCTCCCTGACGCTGGTTGTGGGTCTCGTAGTTGCTGTCGCCGGGCTGCTTGCGTTGCGTGCGCTGGCACCTCGGAAGACAAAGCCTGTCGCCCCTCGCGCTCCCGCGTTCCGTGATTTCGCTGCGGAGGAGGCTGCCCAGCTGCCCGTAGCAGCCCCGGCTGAGGAGACCCGGGACCGTTCCTGGACCCCCCGCCCGCTACCCAAACCCCTGTACCTGTCCCACACGAGCGCTGCCGACCAGGCCCTGGCCGCGGCCGAGGCGGAGGCCCGCAGTCGTCGCGCTGCGGAGCTGTCGGCCGAGGTCCGCCGCCTCGTTCAGCGCGAAGTATCGACCCCTGCTGCCGCGAAAAAGGTGTCCGCTCCGTCCAGTGAGGTCTTTGATGTGGAGAGCTCTACTCCCCGGGTCGAGCGTCCTCGCGTGTCGGAGCGTGCCCCCCGGGATGCTCGCACCCCGATTGATGCGACAAGCCTGCGCTCGATGGGTATTGTCGAGGAGGCAGAGCCCGGACTGGGTAACTTGGACGACGTGCTGCGTCGTCGCCGTTCTGTCGGATAACGTGGCCGGGTCTCCTCCCACGGGGGAGAGCATCCCCCAGACACCGGCAGCCGACCGCCGAGCTGAGGCGCGGATCCGTGCCAAGGAAGCCGCTCAACACGCCACCCAGAACAGGACCGTGCGGAACTTTGCCCGCTCCGGCCTCGCGGCTACTGGCGTGGTCCACGGCATGATTGGGCTTATTGCTCTCCGCCTTGCCTGGACGGGTGAGGGCGAGGCCGACCAGGCGGGGGCGCTCGCGGCGCTCACCGCCAACTGGGGCGGTGCGTTGCTGGTGTGGGGTGCCGCGGGTGGTCTGCTGGGACTCGCGGTGTGGCAGCTGACGGATGCGGCCCGGGTCACGGCCCCCTCCCGAACCACCCTGCTGTGGCGGCGGTTAAAGGACGTGGGTAAGTCTCTGGGGTACGCCGGTATCGGCATCACCGCGATGGTTTTTGCAGCGGGCGGGCACTCGGATGCCGACAGGAATGCACAGATCTTCAGTAGTGAGATGATCGCGACGCCCGGCGGCATCCTGGTGCTGATTACCCTGGGCGGGGTAGTGGGTGGCCTGGGTGGTGGCCTGATTTTTCGGGGGGCCTCGCAAAACTTTCGCGAAGACCTGGCGACGATTTCCGGAGCAATGGATACCGTGGTGCGCATCTTTGGCGTGATCGGCCACGTGACGAAAGGGTTGGCTCTGGTGGTTGTGGGGTTGCTGTTTGTGGCGGCTGCGGTCTTCACCGATGCGAGCCAGGCGGGCGGCCTCGACGGGGCGCTCAAGCACCTCGCGGGGCTGCCCTCGGGTTCGATCCTGCTCACGGTCGTGGCCGTGGGGTTTGTGAACTACGGACTGTACCTTTTTGCCCGGGCGGGGTACCTGCGGCATTAGCGGACGTGATAGTCTTTTCGAGTTGTATATGGGCCTGTGGCGCAGTTGGTAGCGCGCTTCGTTCGCATCGAAGAGGTCAGGGGTTCAATTCCCCTCAGGTCCACCACGATGATCTGGCTCGGGCCTGTGGCAAAAGCAATGAAGATTATCAGACAGTGAGTTCAGAAAGATCCCACCGGTTTCGGCGGGATCTTTCGTTTTGCTTGTGTGGCGAGAGCCTTCCAGGGGGTGCGTTTCAAGCCTGCAGGAGGGGGCCGCGCGTGGCTTCACTGTAAATGACATCGAACGGCGCTTGATAGATTGCGTTGATCTGGTGCTGATCTTCTTCCTCGACGGGGAGGAAGACCGTGTCGAAGAGGTGCAGCTTGAGCACGCTGCGAATGTGGGCTGGCGCTTGCCGGTAGGTGTTCCCGCATGTTGCGCGATGTCGAGTGCGATGTTGATGAGGTCGTCGGCTTCGGCGGACGGTTCATCCGATGTGCCGTACAGGCGCGCCGCGCAGAGCGAGGTTCCGGGACACCCCGAGAAACTGATTTCTGCACTGGTAGACGCTCCCCTGTCAACGTATTCTTAATGCCATGGTGGAGCCGTCATCGCAGACCGTCGCACAGCACACACCGCCCGCGGGGGGTGCGGGCACGTTTGCGCAGGTCCTCGTCAACACGCTGATCGCCAATGTGACCACCTCCTTCCTCTGGTTCGCACTCACCTTCTGGGTGTACCTGGAGACCCGCTCCGTGTTGGCCACCGGTATTGTGGGCGGGGCCTACATGCTGCTCGTGGCGGCTTTCTCGATCGGGTTTGGCACGATGGTGGACCGGCATCGCAAGCGCCGGGTGATGGTGCTGGCGAGCATGGTGACCCTCGCTGCCTTCTCGCTGGCTGGTGCGCTGTACCTGGCCTTTCCCGAGGTCGTGATACTCGACCTCGGTGGGCCGCTTTTTTGGGTTTTTGCCGGGACTATCCTGTGCGGGGCGGTCGTGGAGAATATGCGCAATGTTGCGCTGTCCACCACGGTGACCCTGTTGGTCCCGGAGGAACGCCACGCCAACGCGAACGGGCTCGTCGGCATGGTGCAGGGGGTCGGTTTTATCGTGACGAGCGTGTTTAGCGGGCTGGCGATCGGTTTCCTCGGGATGGGGTGGGCCCTCGCGATTGCGGTCGCGTTGACGGCGGTGACGCTGGTGCACCTCATGTTTGTGCGCATCCCGGAGGAGAAGCCCCATGCGGAGGACGGTCACGCGCCCGCCGTTGACCTACGCGGGAGTATCGCTGCGATCCGGTCCGCCCCCGGGCTGTTTGCGCTGATCATCTTTTCAACCTTCAATAACCTGATCGGCGGCGTGTACATGGCGCTGATGGATCCGTACGGGCTGGAGCTGTTCCCCGTTCAGCTGTGGGGTATGGTGTTTGGGGTCGCAGCGACGGGCTTCATCGTGGGTGGGCTCCTGATCGCCCGTTTCGGGCTGGGCCGTAACCCGATTCGCACGATGCTGCTGCTCGTGGTGTTCATGGGGCTCCTCGGCTCGCTCTTCACGATCCGGGAGTGGTGGTGGCTCTATGTGGCCGGGATCTGGGTGTACATGATGATTATTCCGGCGGTCGAGGCGTCGGAGCAGACCGTGATTCAGAAGGTGGTGCCGTACCGCAGGCAGGGGCGCGTGTTTGGGTTCGCGCAGGCGTTTGAGGCGGCCGCAGCCCCGATCACGGCGTTCCTGATCGCCCCGATCGCAGAGTTCGGCATTATCCCGTATATGAAGACGGATGCTGGGCAGGCCTCCTGGGGCTGGCTACTGGGTGAGGGCGACGCGCGGGGAATCGCACTCGTCTTCTTTTTCGCCGGTCTCGTGATGGTGCTGTTGGCGCTCGGCGCGTTCCTGACGCGGTCGTACCGGTTACTGTCGGCAGAATACCTGGCCGAGCCGACCGCGTTGGCGAGCGAGACCGTCGCTCGTGACGTATCCTCATAATTCTGAGAAGGCGGTTATCAGGTGTTCGTCGTCGTTCGTTGAACGGCGAGAATGTGTGGGCACGGGCCGCGAGTGTTAGCGTGGCAGAGGAACCATGCGCAGGTGCACCAGTGTCCGCCGATGGAGAGGCGCACGAGGTAATCAGCCGTGTTGCAGCGCACGGTCCACTCGGTGGGCGACAGCCGACGCAATGCCCCATTCGCGACAAGTTGTTGGGCCGCAGCCGCTCGGGGGTTGTCCGCGGCGACCCGGTCCTGACTATCGGGGAGTTGGCGGTGAAAATGCGCCCCGTCGTGCAGGTCCCAGCCTGCTCGGCCTGAACCGGCCAGCACGGCGAGGGTTGTCTGCGCCGCAGACTCCTCGATGGCTGCTCGTCGTGCGAGGTCCGGGACATCAACGACCGGGTCGAAGGAGAGCAGAGCGGAGACCGTTTTGGCCTGCGCGAGTGCGTGTGGTGCCGTCAGTGCCGAGAGGAGGGAGTCCTCGCCCGAGTGCCCGCGGCACGACTCGGAGGTGAGTCCGAGCACCAGCCGGGCTGTGGGTAGTTGGAGTTCGAGGACGAGCGGCCCCGCTGCCCGATCTGCGGGGCCGTAGACCGTGAGCCCCTCAACGTGGGGGAGGAGGCGTTTGGCCGCGCTCAGACGGTGCAGCCCCTCCAGGTAAACGGCGCTCCCGCCGGGGCGGGCCGAAAGCCGCAGTTCGCCACGGTTTTCGGCGAGCCATCCGCTTCGTCCCACCCCGGTCGCCGAGGGAAGCGCGCCCAGGAACCGCCGGGAGGCGGACGCTCCCACGGTGGCGGCGGCGGTGAGGCCGTGGTGCAGCGTCGCCACGTTTCCCAGCCCGCGTATCCAACAGGTGGGCATATCGACGGGACGCTCAACCGCGCTTGCGTCTGGGCCCGAGATCGTGGGCCTGTCGTCGCCGATGGCGAGCTGGAGCCGCGGGGCAGGGGCAACCGCGGCCAGTGCCTTCCGCACCCCCCGACCCATATCCACGTTGGTGGTGCCGTACATAATGTCACCGCCGTCGAGTCCAGACTCCAGCAGATCAAGGCGGGCGTAGACGCCGGTGCACGCCGAGAAGCACTCGGCCCGTAACCGGTCGCCCTGTGCCGTGAGTACGGGGTCTCGGTGTGCGGCAGGGGTATATGGGGAGTATCGGGTGGCGGTGATATCGGCGAGCGCGAGCAGGCCGCGGGTGACGACCTGGGGGTGAACCGCGCATCCGTGAAAGAACTGGGGTCTGTGCACCGGGCCGTCGGGGGTGAGGCCCGGGGCGAGGGCGAGGGTGAGGCTGGCATTCCGTGCGTCCGAGGGGGTCACAAATGTGCGGGAAGTCACGGGAGCAAGGCTACGGGGCGCCCGCTGATAGATTCCGGCGAGTCCCGGGATTCTGTGGCGATTCCCTGGGCTGTACCCTGGCTGGTATGCACGCCCAAGACCTCATCACCCTCACGCACCTTCGGCGTGCGCGCGACCTCATCGACCGGGAGTATGCCCAGCCGCTTGATGTGCCCACGATGGCCAGGCACGCGCTCATGTCGCCCGCGCACTTCTCGCGGATGTTCCGCGCCGCCTACGGCGAGACCCCCTACAGCTACCTGATGACCCGGCGCATTGAGCGGGCGATGACCCTGCTGCGGGGTGGGGCGAGTGTGACGGATGCCTGTATGGCGGTGGGCTCAACATCCCTCGGCTCGTTCAGTACCCGGTTTACCGAACTTGTGGGGATGATCCCGAGCGAGTACCGGATGGCCGACCACTCCGCCGTGGTTGCGATGCCCGCGTGTGTGGCGCAGGTGCGCAGTCGGCCCGAGCGGGTGGCGGCTTCCCGCGGGGGGAAGGCGGAGAATGGCCGAGGAGAGCAGGATTGAAGAAGCGCCCGCGACCGACCGGGCGTAGGGTGAACCGCATGACAATCACACTTCAGTACACCAACGTCACCGTCAACGATGTTGACGAGTCCATCCCCTTCTATCGTGACGGGCTCGGCCTGGAGCAGCGCAACGATGTGGCCTCTGGCGGGTTCCGCTGGGTGACCCTCGGCAGCCCCGACCAGGTGGGGGCCGAGATTGTGCTCTCCGAACCGCACGCGGGCCGCTCCCCGGCTGACGGCGACGCGCTCCAGGAACTGCTTGTTAAGGGACAGCTGCCCATGCTCGTTTTCAGCACCAATGATCTGGACGCCACGTTTCAGCGGGTGCAGGCTACGGGTGCGGAGGTTCTGCAGGAACCCATCGACCAGCCGTGGGGGCCGCGGGACTGTGCGTTTCGTGACCCCTCCGGCAATATGGTGCGGATCAACCAGCTGCCGTCCGCCTAGGTTCGGAACCGCCCGCCCCCTCGTCCTGTGGTCGTTGGAGCAGTTCTAACCCAAGGATCGCGAACACCGATAGCAGGAGAGTCCACCCCACTAACCCGGCTGTGAGTGGACGCACGAGCAGGATGATCGTCGCCGCCACCGCTGCGACCACGGCCCGCAGCAGCGTCCGTTGGGCAAAGAGCCGGGTGCCCCACTGGCCCGTCGAGATTCCGTGCCGATCCGCGGAGGTTCGCACCCACCCGATGCCGGAGGTGACGAGGCCGCGTAGACGCCGGGGTCGGCTAAACGGTCCCGCGTACCAGGCGACGAGCGCCACAACAGCGGCCAGCACGAGCACGGCGACCGCGGATTCCCTGAGTGGGTCTACGACGGTGTCGAACAGGATGGTGGACACCTCGGAGGGCAGTTGGGAGGGGCTGATCGCTGTGATGGCCGCGATCCGTGCCACCCCGAGCGCCGTGGTGAGGAGCGCCATGCTCAGGGCGAGTCCGATGGCGGCCCAGACGATCGCCACCGTGCGCCGCCGCGCCACAATGACGCCGAGTGTGAGCAGGAGGAGCACCACCCCGGGCAGCCAGGAGCCAGCGGCGATGGTGAGGCCGTAGCCGAGCTGGGCCGTGGGGACGGCATCCGATTGGGCGATGGTCACGGTGCGGTTAACCTCGGGGATGTTCTCGGCAAAGGTGAGCCCCTGCACCACGAGTGCGGTTTTCACCTCGGCGATGATGGGGCCCAACTGGAGGCCGATGGACCCGTCGGAGCCGAGACTGACGGCCGCGTCGGCATCGTTGCGCATAGCGGCAACGAGTTGGGTGTGGCTGACCCGGAGGGCTTGGGTCCACGCTTGGGCGAAGGCGTCGGAGGTGACAAACCGGTCAACGGTTGACCGTACGAGGGCCGTGATGCCCTGCGCGGCCGGGCCTTTCAGCGCGCTGAGTGCCCGGGTTGCCGCCGGGCCGGTGCCGAGGTCGGTGATGCCGTCAACCACGTCTGAGGTGAGCTGGGGGATGTCCACGTTCTCCGTGACGACCGTGACAGCCTGGTCGGTGATAAAGTCTTGCACCGCGGTGCTCTGGGCCAGTGGGGCGTAGGTGGCAACAAATTTTTCCGTGTCGGTCAGTTCCGTCTTGGCCCACGAGGCGGCGAGCGCGACGGGTGCGAGCAACGCACCGAGCACGAGGAGCGCTGTCGCGAGGAGGGTCCAGCCCCAGGACCGTCGGTTGGTAGTATCCGGGGCATCGGTTCCCGTTCGGACCCGGCTGAGACGGGCTGTGAGCGTGGCGTTGGCGGCCTCCAGCTCGGCGAGGCGTTGGGCGAGGGTGTCATTGCTGGTAGGTGTCACGGTGTGCTCACTAACGTCGCTGTTTCAGTGGGATGACAACTTCTGTGATGATGATGAGGACACCAGCCGAGAGGGGGATGGCGACGAGCGCCCCGGCAAGACCGAAGAGAGTGCCGCCCGCCATGGCCGAGATGAGCACGATTGAGCCGGGCACCTGCACAGCTTTGCTCATCACCTTGGGCGTGAGAAGGTAGGCCTCCACCTGCATATAGACGAGCATTAGGATCAGCACGATGAGGCCGGCCGTGGGGGAATGGATGAACGCCAACACGGTCATCACGGCGGTGGTGAGCACGGTGCCGATGAGGGGGATGAGGGTGATGAAGAAGGCCACAAAGCCGATCACAAATGCTCCGGGCACCCCCACGATCAGGAGCAGGATGATACTGAAGACGGCATTGCAGAACGCGAGGACCACCATCCCGCTGAGATATTTACCCACGTTCTGCAGAATCCGGTCGCTGTAGCGAATGAACGTCTCCCGGCGCGAAGCAGCGACGAGCTGGTATGCGGAACGTGTGGCGGTGTCGTAGGCACCCACAAAGTAGATGGTGAGCACGGCAATAAAAATGCCCGAGGCAATCGCATCGGCGATGGAGAAGCCGAGGCCTAGGGCACCCGACCCGATGACCCCCCACGTCTCGGGGCTGGTGAGGATGTCCTGCATCCAGGCGAGAATCGCGCCGAGTACACCGTTGCTCGCGGCGTTGCTCCCGTCAAACCACCCCTGGGCGGTGAGGCGTTGGATTTGCTCGGGGACGGCCGTCACGAGCGCACTGACCTGCTCGACCACGGTGGGGACAACCACCCACACGATCGTGATGATGACCACGACCAGGAGCCCAATCACCGAGAGGACCGCCCCCGTCCGGCTCAGCCCGCGGCGCTGAAACCAGCGCACGAGCGGGTCAAGGCCCACCGTGATAAACGCGGCGAAGAAGATGGAGAAGAGGATGCTGCGCAGGCTGAACAGCGCGAGCCCTGTTGCGATTGCGGCGAGAGCCCCGAGCGTGATGATGTACCCGCGGAGGAACGGGCCGGTGCGGTCGAGAACTCCGCGCGGAGCCTCACCGTCGTCCTTGACGAGGATTTTCCCGATCTCCGGGCCATTCTCCGCCTCCACTCGTGAGCGCTGTGTGTCGATCCTAGTCGCGGTCGGGCCGCCGGTACACTACCAAAATGGGTGATTGTGATGCCGCCCGGCCCCGCTACGATGGTGGGTGTGAACGAGACCCTGCCCCCGTGCCCCCAGTGCTCTAGCGAATACACCTACGAGATGGGCGCGCTGTTGGTGTGCCCTGAGTGCGCACACGAGTGGGGCGTTGACGCCGCCGCCGAGGAGAGCGCCGACGGGCCCGAGGAGCGCGTGATTCGGGATGCAGTTGGCAATATCCTCGCTGATGGGGACACCGTGACGGTGGTCAAGGACCTCAAGGTTAAGGGGAGTTCGAGTGGCATTAAGGTGGGAACCAAGGTGCGCAACATCCGTCTGGTGGACGGTGTGGGCGACCACGATATCGACTGCAAGGTGGACGGTGTCGGCCCGATGCAGTTGAAGTCGAGCGTGGTCAAAAAGGTCTAGCCGGAGGTGTCCGAGGCTCTGCCGGCCCCGGATGAACCGGTGCGAGCCGAGGGGCTCTCCGACAGGACAACGGCGAGTGGAGTCTGGCTGTTCCTGACCCCTCAGCGCTGGTGGCTGGCGCATCCCGCGCGGTTCCGACATGATGGGCAGATATGAAGCTGCTGCACACCTCGGACTGGCATATTGGCCGCACGTTTCACGGGCACCCCACGCTCGATGCGCTCCGCGTGGTGCTCGCGGATCTCGTCCAGCAGACCCGGGAGAGGGGTGTTGATGTGGTGCTCGTCTCCGGTGACGTGTTCGACTCGGCGATGCCAGCGGCAGAGCACTTCACCCTGCTCACTGAGACGCTTACGGCGCTGCGGGCGACCGGGGCCCGCGTGATCGTGACGAGTGGCAACCACGACTCGGCCGCGCGACTGGGGTTTCAGGCGTCGCTTCTGGCGGCATCCGGGGTGCACATGATGACCAACCCGGAAGCCTTTCTCACACCCGTGATCGTGCCGGACACCGATGGGCCGGTGGCCTTCTACGGTATCCCGTACCTGGAGCCCGCGCTGTTTCGGCATCGGCATCCGGGGGAACGGCTCGCCCGACATGATGATGTGCTCGGGTTTGTGCTCGACCGTATTCGCGCCGATGCCGCCCGGCGGGGCGGTCGCTATGTGGTGCTCTCGCACTGCTTCGCGGCGGGTCTTGACGCGTCCGTCGGTACCCCCGTCGATGCCCCCGCAGACTCACCCGGCGTGGAGCGGGACATTACGGCTGGTGGGATCGACTATGTTTCGCGTGATCGCTTCCTGGGCCCCGACTACGTAGCCCTCGGGCATATTCACGGGCGGGCGGTGCTTGCCGACGGTATCCGGTATTCGGGTGCGCCCCTGCACTACGCGTTCAGCGAGGCCAAGAAACCCCGCGGTGCCTGGTTGGTCACCCTGGATGCGGACGGCCTGGCGGGGACGGAGTGGCTCACACTCCCCGTTCCTCGCCAGCTCACGGTCCTCACCGGCGAGATCGACCACCTGCTCGCCGATCCCGCGTTGGCCGGGCACGAGAACGACTGGGTCTGCGCGATCCTGACCGACACCGTGCGCCCCCTCGACCCGATGAGCCGACTCCAGAAGCGGTTCCCCGGCTGTGCCACCCTGGAGCACCGGCCCACCATCGTGGTTGAGGACGACGGTGAGCGCTACGCCGCGCGGGTGCGATCCAAGACCGACCCGGAGATTGTCGCTGCCTTCCTCAGCCATGTGCGCAACGGACGGGGCCCCAGCTCGCAGGAGACCGGTCTCATCGCCGAGGCGTGGGGCGAACTGGACGCGGGGGAACCCCGATGAGGATCCTGCGTCTCACCTTTGCCGGTATCGGCCCCTACCGTGACGAGCAGCAGATCGACTTTGAACGACTCGAAGCGGACGGCATCTACCTGATCGCCGGTCAGACGGGCGCGGGTAAATCGACCATCCTCGACGCCATCTGTTTCGCTCTCTACGGCTCGGTGCCCCGTTTTGAGGGAAGCCGCGCACATCTGCGCAGTGACCACAGCGGCCCCGGCGACCCCACGTTTGCTACCCTCGATTTCGAGTGCGGTGGCCGCGTTTACCGGGTTACCCGCTCGCCCGAGTGGGAGCGGAATCGTAAGCGTGGCAGTGGCACCACCCGTCAGGCGGCCCGGGCCACCCTGATGGAGCTCACCAGCGAGGGTTCCCGGGGAATGTCCTCGAGCGCGCAGGAGATCGGTGCCGAGATTGCCCGCATTGTGGGCCTGAGCAAGGACCAGTTTCTCCAGGTGATTCTGCTCGCGCAGAACCGGTTTCACGAGTTTCTCCTGGCCAAGAACGAGGCCAGGCAGGATCTACTGCGCAGCCTCTTCGGCACCCAGCGCTTTGAACGCCTGCGGCTCACGCTCGTCGAGCGGTGTAAAACTCTCGGCGGTGAGCTTCAGGCTGAGCGCGGGCTCTTGGACGCCCTCGCCGATCAGTCCGCACGCCTGGCCGGGATCGGGGAGAGCCCGGGGGACCCCGATGCCGAGTGGTTCCGCTCGCTCGTACCGGCTTGCGTATCCCGGCTCGCCGCAGCGCAGGTGCTGGTGAGAGAGGCCGACGCCCGCTACGCGCTCGCCGAGGTCGAGGTCGCCAGGGTGCAGCGCATCCACGCGCTTCAGGCTCGGCACTCGGCGGCGCGCGTGGAACACTCCCGGCTCAGTGCCCAGCGCCCCCACCGCGACAGTCAGAGCGGTGAACTGGCAGCCGCGCAGCGGGCCGATGCCGTGCACTCGCATCTCCAGGCCGAGTCTGCTGCTCGCGCTGTCCGGGATGCTGCCCTGACGCGTTGGGCCGAGACGGCTGATGCCCTTCGTTCTCTCACGGGCGACGAGCCGAACCCCGAGACCGCTGTGGCGGAGGTGCGTTCGCTCATCGAGCAGCGGGGTGCCCTCGACCAGGCGCTTGCCGATGAGCGGGCCCTGCCCGGAGCCGAGGCGGAGGGTGACCGTGCGACTCGGGAGCGTGACACCGCCGAGGGGGAACGTTCCGCAACCGCTACCCGGCTGGCGGGTCTCCCCGAGCGGATTGAGGCGGTCCAGGAGACCCTGCGGGCGGCGCGTGAGCGGGCCATCCTGGTGGAGCCCCTCCGGGCTGAGCGCGACCGCTGTGAGCTCCGGCAGGCTGCCGCACGTCAACTGGTGGATGCCGTGGCCACCCACAGCTCGCTGGCCGCCGCCCACCTGACCGCGGTGACCGAAAACTCGGCGGCAACCCACGCACACGAAGAGCTCGTCATCGCCCGCTTCCGCAGCTTTGCCGCCGAACTTGCGATCCGTCTGGTGCCGGGTCAGCCGTGTGCGGTGTGTGGGGCCACGGAGCATCCGGCGCCGACCCCGGCCGCGGAGGGCGGACTGGTTGCGCCGACCGCCATCGAATCCGCCAGGCAATACATGGACGAGTGCCGCGCGCGGATGGATACTGCGCAGCGTGATCTCGCGGCGGCGGGGGAGCGGGTCGCAGCGATGCGGGTTGAAGCCGGTCCCCTGACCGTGGAGGAGGCCGCCGAGGCTGTTGCCCAGGCCAGGCAGAACCTCGACGAGGCCGAGGATGCCCGGAGCCGGGCCGCGGCCGTAGAGGAAGAACAGGCCGCCCTCCGCGCGGAGCAGGATGCGGCCGCAGCGCTGCTCGAATCTCAGGAGGAGCGGCGGGAGGCTGCCGTCAGCGCCCTCGCGGCAGCCCTCGCTACCCGTGCGGCCCTCACCGCCCGGGTGATCGAGTTGCGTGGCACCCACGATAGTGTGGCCGACCGGGTCGCCGAGCTGGAGCGACGCCGCGAGCTCACGGAGGCCTATGTGGTCGCCGCCGACTCCGCCCGCACCGCCGTGGCGGCGGCCGACGCGGCCGGGCGTGCGGTGGAGGTGCAGCTGGCCGAGCGTGGATTTGCCAGGCGAGACGACGCGCGGGCTGCCCACCGTGGTGCGGAGGACCTGGCCGAACTGGCGGAGGCTGTTGCCAGCTTTGATCGTGAGCTCGCCGGGGTATCCGCCATTCTGGCCGAGCCCGAGCTTGCCGATCTGCCCGCCGAACCGGTTGACCTGAGCGGTCCTGCCGCTGCGCTGGCCGAGGTCCGGACCAGCCGGGACGCGGCGCTGGCCGAGCGGGCTACCCGTGACGAGCGGGCGCAGCAGGTGGAGGCGTGTGTGACTGAGGCGCTCGCCCGGCTGGAGGAGCAGGAGGCGGGCAACCGGGCGCTCACCGAATTGCGTGGCCTCGCCGAGACGGTTGATGGAAAGGGACCCAATACCCGCAGTATGAAGCTGGAATCGTTTGTGCTTGCGGCCCGGCTGGAGGAAATCGTGGCCGCCGCCAACGCGCGGCTGGGTGTCATGACGAGCGGACGCTACTCGCTTGAACATGACGACTCGCTGGCCTACCGCGGGGCCGCTTCGGGGCTGGGCGTCCTGGTCTTCGACGGGTACACGGGGGTGCGTCGGCAGCCTGCGTCTCTGTCTGGTGGCGAAACGTTCCTCGCCTCGCTGGCGCTGGCGCTGGGTCTGGCCGATGTGGTAACGGCGCACTCGGGTGGTATTGAACTCGACACCATGTTTATTGACGAGGGGTTTGGCTCTCTCGACCCGGAGACCCTGGATATTGCGCTGAGCACGCTCGACGGGCTGCGGGCGGGCGGGCGCACGGTTGGCCTGATCAGCCACGTGGATGCGATGAGGGAGCGGATACCGGTCGGCGTGCAGGTGCGGGTTGCCGACACGGGTGAAAGCGCCCTCGAAACGGGGGCCGTCGGACGCCCATCCTGATCAGCGGACCCGGCGGAGGCCCGTGTTCCCCGGGCCTCCGCCCCCGTGTCTGATCGGTGCCGCTGGCGGATACCTCCGCACCGTGTGTGAAACTAGTCGCATGATTGATGACAGTTTCTGGACCTCGGGAAGTGTGTGGTTCGTCCTCGCCGTCGTGACCGCCGGTCTTGCCGAGCAGAAGAACCGCTCGCGCTGGACCTGGTTTCTGCTGGGTCTGCTCCTCGGCCCCCTCGCCACGATGCTGGTGGTGGTGTGGCCTGCCCCGGCTGCCGCCCCGTCGCCTTCCGCCACGGCCCCCACCTTCGCAGATCGATCCGGGGAGGACCCGGTCTAGCGCTCACCAGTCAACACCCATCGCGAAGCGGGCCAACGGCTGATCGCACGTTCCGGCCCACCGGTTGCGGGGGTGCGTTGCCTCGGCCTCGCCCGCACACACCACAGAAAATAAGGACTTTCCCGATGGATAAAACTCTTCGACCCTGGCCAGCGCTTTGGGCGCTTGTCGTGGGCTTTTTCATGATCCTGATCGACACCACGATTGTCTCGGTGGCTAACCCGGCCATTATGAAGGGTCTGGATGCCGACATTAACTCGGTCATCTGGGTGACGAGCGCTTACCTGCTCGCCTACGCCGTCCCGCTGCTCATCACGGGCCGCTTAGGGGATCGCTTTGGCCCCAAGAGTCTTTATCTCAGCGGCCTCGCCGTGTTCACCCTCGCTTCGGTGTGGTGCGGACTCTCGGGCGACATCACCGTTCTGATCGTTGCCCGGGTGGTGCAGGGCCTCGGTGCCGCGCTCATGACGCCACAGACGATGGCCGTCATTACCCGCATGTTTCCGCCCAATAAGCGCGGTGCGGCGATGGGACTCTGGGGCTCGGTCGCCGGCATGGCTACCCTGATCGGCCCGATCCTTGGCGGTGTGCTCGTGGATGCCGCGGGCTGGGAGTGGATCTTTTTCATCAACCTCCCGATCGGTATTGTCGCGTTCATCCTGGCGTGGCGGCTTGTTCCCCGGCTGGAAACTCACAACCACCGCTTCGATATTCTCGGCGTGCTCCTGAGCGCTGTGGGGATGTTTCTCGTGGTGTTTGGCATCCAGGAGGGTGAAAGCTACGACTGGGGCACCATCGCGGGGTCGATCTCTGTGTGGGGCCTCATCATCGTGGGTGTCCTCGTGCTGGTCGCATTTGTGATTTGGCAGGCCGTGAACAAGGGCGAGCCGCTGCTTCCTCTCGCGCTGTTCCGTGATCGCAATTTCTCGCTTGCCAACGCGGGTATCACCACGGTGGGCTTCACCGTCACGAGTATGTCGTTGCCGCTCGTGTTCTTCTACCAGGTGGTGCGTGGTCTCACACCCACGCAATCCGCCCTGATGCTCATTCCGACGGCCGTACTCTCGGGTGCCCTCGCCCCGTTTGTGGGTAAGCTGATCGACCGGGTGAATCCGCGCACGATTGCTGTGGTGGGTCTGCTGCTGCTTGCGGGGGGTCTGGCCTGGTACTCGATGCTCCTGTCGCCGGATGTTGAGATCTGGTTGCTTCTCTTCCCCAGCGCCGTTCTGGGGCTCGCGAATGCGGGTATCTGGGCACCGCTGTCCTCGACGGCCACTCACAACCTGCCGCCGCGGCAGGCGGGGGCTGGATCGGGGGTCTACAACACCACGCGCCAGATCGGTGCCGTGCTCGGTAGCGCCTCGATTGCCGCCCTGATCCAGTCACGCCTCGCGGCTGAGCTGCCCGCGGGCACCGGGTCAACCAGCACCGACTTCACCTTCTCGGGCGCGCTGCCGGAGTTTCTGCACGAGGGCTTCACCGCCGCGATGTCCCAGGCGCTGTTGTTGCCCGCAGCGGTGGCCGTGTTGGGTGCGATCCTCGTTGTGTTTTTTGAGAAGCCCCGGGCGGTGACGGGGTGGGTACAAACTCAGACGGCCACGGGTGCCGCGGAGCCCGCACCGGCTGCCTCTTAACGAATCGAGACGGGGGCTCTCTCCCGACGCTGAAGCGTCGGGAGAGAGCCCCCGTCTCTGTGTCAGTCGCGCGGATGGTGGTTATCCCCGTGGGGAAGCGCCGCCACCCGCTCCGACTAGCGGTCTGTCAGTGCAAACGCAGTGTACTGGTTCGCACCGATTTTCAGTGCCTTCGAGCTGGGGGGCAGCAGCACCTTGGTCCACGCTCGCTTGTGCGTCTTGGTTCCGTCACCGAGCTGGCCGTAGCCGTTTGCACCCGCTGCCCAGACCGTCCCATCTTTGCGGATCAGATAGGTGGTCTGAGGTCCGACCACCGCGCGGTCAACATTAGTGATCCCGATTTCGGTGGGTACCGTAATCGAGCCCGTCGTGCCGTTTCCAGAGTTCCCGTAGCCGTTGTAGCCCCAGTACTTCGCGGTGCCGTTCGACTTGATCGCCATCACGCTACGGCCCGGGTAGCTGAAGTGGTTGATTCGCACGTAGCCAATATCGTTGGGAGCGTTGATCCTCTGGGGGAAGTTGTAGTTGGTGGTTCCGCCCAGTCCTAGGCGGTAGTAGGCACCGGAGCCCCAACCCCAGATACTGCCGTTCTCGTCTACGGCAAAACCGCAGGCCCATCCGGCTGAGATGTGGATAATCTTGCCCGTCCCCACGGGGAAGGTGATCTTGGTGGGGACCTTCACGTATGCCGGCTGCCCTGCCCCCAGGCCGAGACCGTAGTATCCGTAGTTGTAGCCCCAGGTCCAGACCGTACCGTCCTCCTTGAGCGCGAGGCCCTGGTAGTAGGACAGTGAGAGCTGGGTGACGCCCGAGGAGAGCGAGGGGTGGATGGGGCGGGGGGAAAATATTCGCTCTCCGCCTACCCCCGCGGGCTCGCAGACGAAGTTCAGGTTCTTGCCCCACGCGTAGGCGGCACCACTCAGGCTGATGGCTCCCACGTTGTAGTAGCCGCCCGCGAGTTCCTTCATGGGCATGGGCGTCTTGACTTCGGTCGGCGTGTAGTAGCTCTTCAGATTCTTCGAGTCTGCCTGACCGTTGAGGCCGTAGCAGCCGTAGCCCCAGGTGAACATCCGACCGGAGCTGTTCAGCAGCGTGCCGCCGGCAGAGGTCCGTGAGAGCTGGATATCCACGGCATCGTTTGCCGTGTAGGCCACGAGGGCGGGGAGGGGCTGAGAGTTCTTGTTGCCATTGCCCAGCGCACCATAGCTCGCGTTGCCCCAGGCCCAGACCTGGCCCTGGCCGCCGGTCTGAACACGGATGTAGGCGACGGCAGTTCCCGTCAGCGCACCGAGGGTTGCGGTCGCTGTGATCCGCATGACTCCGCGCCCGCCACCGCTCTGGATGCCGGGGACCGTGCACACGCCGCTGGCGTTTACCACCCCGGTGGCGTTGACGCGGCCACCCGAGAACAGCAGATTCATCTCGGTAGAACCGGCAGCCTCGGTGGCATCGGCGATCTCCTCGTCGATGTCATCGGGTACGTCTTCGCCGTCGGGAATATCCTCGAGCGCAAAGCTGATGGTGGCTCCGGCAGCTGCAGATGCTGCCCGGGAGATTTTCTGTACCAACACGGTGGCATCGAGCAGCGCACCGTAGGGGTCCATGTCGTACACCTCTTGGGAAAAGGCGACGGAGAGGGCGTTGGGTGCGGGCGATGCGGCTGCTGCCGGTGTCGCCGTTGCCAGCGCAACCGCGGGGACGCTCCACATCGCTGCTGTGGTGACGGTCCGACGGCTGATGCCGCTGGGCTTCTCCGTTGCGGAGATTTTTTCCCGAGACTCGTGCGCTCCTGACGTATTGTTCGTGATGCCGTCAGAGGCGTTCTGTGGTTGAGTCACTTATTTCCCTTCTGATAAATAACTCCTGGCCGTGGCCGGTGTATGTTTGACGCAAAAGAGGCAGTTAATGCATTTAAATTCTGCCGGAGTGAATCTTCGCAGATGCGCGGTGAGTCCTATGAGGCCCAGTGACCTGGGGTTTTATCGAAAAATCTCCGATAGGAGAGCAAAACCCGGGGATTTAGCGAGGTAATGTAGAATACATTAATAAATGTATTAATTCGAATCAAATGTAATTCACTCAAAAATTCACCCTGATAATGACCTCACGATGTCAGAGCGAGTAATTTTTTCACCCTGGTTGTCAGACAAGTTGGCATCTGGAGAAGATTCTCGGGGCTCGCTCCGGCCTGGATCTTGGGGCTCTGTGTCGCAGATCTCTCTCCTCGGGCGTGCACAACGATCACGGAGCTATGGATGAGGTGCCGGTGGGGAAGTCGGCAGAAGCGGACCCAGCATCGCTTGCCGGGCACAGGGCCCCTTCTCTGGACCGGTGAGGGCGCGGTAATGACACAACGAACCCTGTGCGGTGAGCAACCCTGCGAGACATAAAAATGGAGGGGGAGCATGTCAGTGACTGCTCCCCCTCCGGGGTGTAGTCGGCGTTCGCACATGGGGGGGATAACGCGAGAGCGCCGACTAGTCTGTGTGGTGCGGTGCGCACCGGGTTCCACTCTACCGATCTGTCAGAGCAAACACCGTGTACTCGTTGGCTCCCACAAGAAGCGCCTTCGAGGTAGCGGGCAGGAGTGCCTTGGTCCAGGCGCGCTTGCTCTTCTTTGACCCGTCGCCGAGCTGTCCGCAGCCGCCAGAGCCGGCCGACCAGATCGTCCCGTCTTTTCGAACGAGATGCGTTGTCTGGGGGGCGGCAAGCGCGCGGGCGATATTGGTGATGCCGATATTTGTTGGCGTCTTTACATAGCCGGTCGTGCCGTTCCCGGAGTTACCATGGCCGTTGTATCCCCAGTACATCGCGGTTCCGTCCGCTTTCACCGCCACGGCGCTGCGGCCAGGGTAGGAGAAGTGGTTGATGCGTACATAGCCGGTGTCACCGACGGCATTGATGCGCACGGGGGCGTTGTAGTTTTTGGTTGTGCCATTTCCGAGGCGATAGTAGTGCCCGCCCCCCCAGCCCCACATATTGCCGTGCTCATCCACCGCATAGCCCGAGGCCCAGCCCGCCTGGATGTGTACGATTTTGCCCGTTCCTGCGGGGAAAGTGATTTGCGTGGGAACCAGAACGTAGGCGGGCTTACCGGCACCCAGGCCGAGGCCGTAGTAGCCGTAGTTGTAGCCCCAGGTCCAGACGGTTCCGTCTTCCTTGAGCGCCAGACCGTTGTACTTCGACAGTGAGAGCTGCTTAACCCCTGAGGAGAGCGAGGGGTGGATGAGGGTGGGGGTGTAGATCTTGTCGTTCCGTTTGCCTGCGGGCAGGCTCACGCTGGCATAGTTCTTACCCCAGGCGTAGGCTGCACCATCCGTGGTTACCGCTCCTACGTTGTAATATCCGCTCGCAAGAGATTTAAACTTTTTGGTGGAGTTTACTTTTACCGGCGTGTAGTACGACTTGGTATTGCGAGCGTCGCCCTGACCGTTGAGTCCGTAGCATCCGTATCCCCACGTATAGATTTCACCTGCGTTCGTGAGTAGGGTGCCACCGTGTGCTTTGCGGGAGAGCTGGATATCGACAACGTTCGTTGCCGTGTAGGAGACAAGCGCAGGAATGGGCTGCGTCTTCTTGCTGCCATTGCCCAGAGCCCCGTGATCGGCCTTACCCCAGGACCAGAGGTGTCCGGTGAGCTGAACGCGGATGTAGGCAACTGCTGAAGCGCTATAGCGGCCGAGCGTTGCGGTTGCGGTGATCTGTAAGACACCGTACCCGGAACCGCTGGTGATCGCTGGGGTCCCGCAGTAGCCTGAACCGTCCGAGATATTGGTCGCATTGGCCGAGCCGCCGGGGAAGGTGAGCGTGATCTCACCGGCTCCTACGCCCTCACTGGCGTCGATGGCGTCTTCGTCAACATCATCGGGAAGGTCGGTACCATCCGGAACCTCCGAGATGACGAAGCTTACGCTGGCCCCCGCTCCAGGAGAAGAAGATTGCGCAACTTTTTGGACCAGGACGGCGACGTTGGTCAGGGAGCTGTTGGCCCGAACATCGTAAACTTCCTGCGTGAACGCAACAGTGATTGAGTTGGGTTCGGGCGAGACAGCGGCGGCAGGGGCTGCCGAGGCAAGTCCGATGGCGGGAACAGCCCACACCGCGGCGGCGGTAACAGCGCGGCGGCTGGGGCCCTCACCCCGACGGGTCGGGGGCTCAGTCGCTGCGACCGACTCTGCCTGCATGCCGTTCCTGCCGGATTCGTATGCCTCTGATGAGTTATGAGTGATGCCATCAGAGGCGTTGTTTTCCTGAGTCAATTTTCCTTCTTCGGGGGTAACTCCTGGCGACTGCCAGTGTGGGTCATCATGAAAATCGTCTGACAGGATGTGGAATGAGTCCACAGATGCCCCTGTCTGAACGTTCCAAAGCATTGCAGATTCCCGAATATCGATTGTTGGGAGATGAGCTCACAACACGCCGAGGGCCGTCCGAGCCCATCGCGGGAAACAGCTGTATCTAGCTGGGAAATCCGAGAAATGTTGTCTCGCTGCGATGCTCCCGCAGAGAAAATCTTTTCACCTAGGGTTTCACCCCGTTATTTTTCTGGGTGCTCACTCGAGGGTTGAGGGTCACCCGGGGAAGGGTCCTTCGGGCCTGGGCCTGTGCCGATCAGACGCTGTTCAAGGACTCCCTGATCGGCCAGGTCATGAAGGGCACGTTCTGCCAGGATTGCAGAATCTGGGTGGGGGCCAAAAGACTCGATAAGGGTGCGGTGTACCGTGTCGCTGTGAGTCCATTCCCTGGTGGCCGACCAGATTAGCGAACCAACGGGGGATAAAAGAACTACCTGGTTTTCCACCAGAATGAGAATGTTACCGTCGATCTCCAGTGCATCTGTGGTGGGGCGTGCTCGGTACTGGAGCCCGGCCGAGACCGGGGCTGTTTCAGGAGTGAGCTCACCGGCTCCGCTGATCTCGGCGGAACTCCAGCTCTCGTTTCCCTCCGCAGCGGGTGGGTTGCTGAGGAGGTCCGGTAGTGTCGCTGCCTCGGCGTAGCGCACCCGGTGGACGCCGCCGGTGCGCTCAATGAGTCGGGCCAAGCTGTAGAGCGGGGCCGGATACTTCCAGAGATACGACATCTCGGTCGATAGCTCGACGATGGCTGAGGCCAGTGGAACACGCTCCACAACGGGGGTCACGCACTCTGGGTCGCGGCTCAACAACACGAGGCGGGCGAGCGATAATGGCACGCCGGGTGTCGGGGCGACTAAGCCCAATTCATCCGGACCGACCTGTGTCTTGATCGTGTCTAAGGCGTGGGCTTTCACCGACAGCGGTTTGGGGTAGCCGAGGACTGAGCCGTCGGGGAGAACGGCAACTGTCTCGTCGGTGACGTATCCCCGGTGCCGAGCCATCGCCTGTGCGGCCGTCGTTTTCCCCCGGCCCGACGGGCCCACAAGGGCAATGACGTCACCGGTCACCGGGTGGGAACTTGCGGTTGCGTGGAAGAGAAATGATGTTCCCGCGAGGTCTTCGATTCCCATAAGTGTCAGGTGGCTTGTCACGGTTGAGCGGAGAATACTGACGTCGGGTGCGGTGATCAGAGAAAGTGTCGGGGATGCGGCTGGAGGGTCGGCGGCATCCTGATCGAGAGAACACCACACGGTCAGTACAGCGTCAACACCCTCGGTGCGCAGACACCGGTTCCAGGAGACTCGAAGGGCCTCCTCGATACCGATGTGTCGGGGATCATGGATGACAAGGTCTACGGGAAGCCCCAAAATATCCACGCGAATTGTCATGTGACGACCGCCTCCTGTTCGGCATGGAGCTTAGCAGCGATCAGGGTGGTGGCTGTGCGTCGCACTTAGGGCTAATATGGGGTGAGCGCAGCGTGCGGCAGTCCGATCCCTGGGGGTTAAAAGCGGGATTAGGTCGCGGCATACGGCGAGATTAAAATGTTTAGGGTTTTCGCGTTATCAAACGCGTGAAAGCCGCTCTTATATGGTAGAAGCGAGCATTCGCCGACGGCACCACCACAGCCTTCGGAGAAGCGAGTGTTTTCTTCGGCGTTGAGATCGCAGTTAGCGGTTTTCGCGAGGGTGGGGGCCTACAGAACCGTTGACTGGCGGCATCGTCAGTTGAGGGGAGCCAAGCGTAATAAATGAACTCATCTGGGGGAGATCATCCGTGAAAAACGTTGCCAATACTGAATCACTATTAGGTGACCTGGTGCACACCGCACCGCGTTTCCTCCGCACGGCAGTGAGCCGACCGCGGCTGTTAGATCTGTTGGATGGCGCGCTCAGCGATGCTCAGCTCGTTGTGTTGAACGCCCCAACTGGTTGGGGTAAAACCCAGTTGTTGACAGATTGGTTCCACCATCGGCTGGATAGCCACCGCCTGCATGCCACCTGGATTGACATGGGACGTACGGGCCTTACCGCCAGCGGTCTCCGATCAGTTCTGGGCGGTGCGCTCGTCCTGAAGGGTGGCCAGGGAGCCAGCGGTGCCGGGGCCGCAGACTTTAGCGACTTGGACGCCGGTGCACAGCGCAACGTGATCCTTTCT
Organism: Klugiella xanthotipulae; assembly: GCF_006716695.1. GTDB lineage: Bacteria > Actinomycetota > Actinomycetes > Actinomycetales > Microbacteriaceae > Klugiella > Klugiella xanthotipulae. The sequence continues at coordinate 332,241 of NZ_VFPN01000002.1, read as the reverse complement.
CACCTTGACGCCCATGTGTCGGAAAAATTTCTGATCGTTATCGACAGCGACGACGGTATGGCAAACGATGAAACCTTCGCGGACATCGTCTGGTTATTGCGCAAGGCGCGCAACCTTTACGTCTGGTTTGCCGGCCGGGTGACCTCGCCGTTTGAGAGCATCGCGGTACAGGCGAGCATTGACTCGGTCAGTATTACGGCAAAAGATTTACTCTTCACTCCCCCCGAAACTGTTGAGGTGGGTGAGAAACTGGGGATGCCGCTGAGTGATCATGCCGCGGTGGCTCTACAGGAGCTCACTAACGGGTGGCCGTCACTGACCCGGGCTGCCCTGATGCGTCTCCGCCGCGTGGGTGAGGCCTATGGGCTACGCGATGTTTCTGCCCGGCTCACGGAGTCCGCTCTGAGCTGTATCGAGGGCGACATCATGAACAGCTTTGACACCGTATCGGAACTGCCACTCGTGGAGGTCCTTGCTCTCGCCCCCTTCCTCACCGTGGAGCTGGCTGATGCGCTCGTGGGGCAGGAGAAAGCGGCGGTGCTTTTCACCCATCTACAAGAGTTGGGGTATGGGCAGTGGACAGAGAACGCCTCCGAGCGCCGTTTTGTCATGATCCCGGTGTTCCAGTCATTCCTCCAGGAGCGGAGCGCGGAGCGCGCCGTTGAGTTGAGTGACCACCGCCGCCAGATCGCCTCGTACATGGAGCACATCGGGTGCCCCTTCGAGGCATACCAGCAATACGAGACTCTGGGCGACTACGCTCCAATGGCTCGGCTCATTCGCCGTGAGTATCCTTGGTTTGCTTACAGCTTTCGCTACGAACTACGCGAGTCGCTCGCGCGTCTGAACGACGATGTCTTTGCTGAGCATCCGGCACTGATTGGGATGCTGGCTCAGTTCAACTACTGGATCGACGGGCTGACCCCCGCGGTTGATCAGCAGCTTCGCACCGCTATCACCGCGATGCGTTCTCGCGCTCGCGATCTTGGCCCGGTTGAGCGGGTTTGGGTCGAAACTGCCGTTCTGAGCGTGCAACGGGTGACGGGATACAACGCACAGAGCGAGATTGCCATCACCCGCTTCCAGGAGGCACTCAAAGAGATTCCCGATCAGAGGGCGGGTGAGCTTGCGCACCTGCTACCAGCGGCTTGGGTGCAGGTGGGGAACGCGTATCTGCACAGCGGTCGGTATCACGCAGCGGTCACGGAGTACACCAAGGCTGCCGCCCTCAGTGGCGATCTTCAGGGAACGCCCATGTCTGTGCATGCTCAGGGCTCTCTCGCTCTCGCACTCGTCATGACCGGCAAGATCACGCAGGCGCAAGACGTCTTGCGCAACGTTGAATCGTCCAACCTGTGGTTGAGTATCCGCGAGACGTTCTGGGCCCGGCCGGTTTATCTGGCGCGCGTCTTTGAACGGCTGGAGGTCTTTGACGAGGAGACCTCGCGCGACGCGTTGAGTCTGCTCGGCAGCGATGGTGTTGACTACGAAGATCGTCCACTTGTTGAGTACGCCTACGCGCTGGCCACTCTGGTTCGGGGAGAACCGTATCGTGGATTGGCGCGCCTGGACGCCTTCACTGTGGGCAACCGCACAGGCCGCCTGAACGGCTATTACAGCGACCTACTCGCGTCTATTCGGGCAGAGCTATTGATTGCGTTGCGCCGCCCCCAGGAAGCGCAGGAGACACTCAAAACCATCGTGAGCGGACGCGAACAGTCTGCTGGCTCGCGTGCTCGGCTGCTCCTGGTGCTCGGTAAGGAATCTCAAGCGATTGCTCTGGCTCGCGACTTCCTCTGGCGTGAAGATGCCTATCCTCGGACAAAGATTGAGCACCTTCTGGTGCGGGCAATCGCGGCCGACCGGCTCGGTGACGACGAGTCTGCCGCCGATTCCTGGCACAAGGCAATCAGTCTGTACGAGAAGTTTGGTGTTCGGATGGCCTTTGCGTTTATGCCCGAAGACTCTCTTCAATCGTTGGCTGAGAAAAACGACGGGGGCATCCTTCCCACTGGTCTGGAGGCGACGCCGCACGTTTTTGATCTTGCTCAGCAGGTGATTCCGAAGCTGACCCGACGCGAGCGACTCGTCTTGGGCCACCTCGCGCGAACACCCTCCATGACGGAGATCGCCTCCGCCCTGGTGGTGTCGCCTAACACGGTCAAGACGCAGGTGCGGAGTACCTATCGTAAGTTGGGGGCCAACTCGCGTCAGCAAGCCCTGGCTGTTGCCGCGGAGTGGGGCCTCCTGTTGGCACCTCCCGGAGAAGACGACAATCGGTAATGAGTTCTCTCCCCACGGGAAGAGTGCGGAGATAATAATTCTGTGCGATTGAATGCGACCGGAACCGCATCGTTCTGGCCGTTTATCAACCGATTTCTTGAGTCCCCGGCATTTTTGTGATCGGGCTGTGTCCCGTTGGCGCGAGAATGTATCTGCGTGGTGGTGGCGCGGATATAGCCGGTGTGGGTGAATACCTTATCTGGATGGTTTTTTCTGTGTGTTTCTGTCGCTATTCCGTTCGAGATCCCGGCTCTCAGGAATTGTCGGTTTTGTGTGGGTGTGGGGGCGCAGAATAGCGGTGTGAAAGAGCGGGATGCGGGTGGGGAGATATGACCGCATTGACGAGTCCTATTGGTGCGTGAGGCCTGGGCAGCGGGGTGCCAAAACGAGCACATAGGGGTTTCTCCTGGGCGTTATGGCAGAGAACCCGGGGCCTCAGCGCCGCGTCTGACGGAGTTGTGAGGTCAGCCTGTCGATCTCCGATTCAACACCAGTGACAGGTTCAACTCTACGTTCTTCTAATCGAGGGAGAATTGTTTTTCACCCGAGGTGAATTCGAGGATGAGGTGACCTGAATTTGGGGGTGAATTGGATTTTTCTTCTTGGAGATTTCTGTCTTGAAATCGGGCGGGTTTACGCAAAATTTCCTCAACCCGCTTCGAACGGGCATAAAAATGCTCACTGTTTCTGGTTTATCGTGTGCAAGTTATACCTCGTATGTGTGCGCGTATTTGCGTGTCGGCGATGGTGAGGGAACGTGGTCCCGCGGATATGTAGCGGGCGGTTGCGTGCAATGGGGAGTTGGAATAAATAATGAGCGATTCGCTTCGGTTGAGGCTATCCGGGGTTGACCGGAGACGCGATGCTGAACTTCAGCCCACGCGAATCGTTTTCGTCTGTACGGGGAACATCTGCCGTTCGCCGTTTGCTGAACGTGTCATGCAGGCCAGATGCGATCATCTTGCTCCCGGCCAATTTATCGTCTCAAGCGCGGGTACCCGGGCGGTTCTGGGCCGGGCGATGGATCCCTCTTCTGCGCTGCTCGTTGAACACTATGAGGGGTCTGCTGCCGGGTTCTCTGCTCAGCAGTTAACCGAGGATAGCCTCGCCGGGGTCATACTTGTTCTCACGATGGAGCGGGCTCACCGCGACCCCGTGATTGAACTGGCGCCGACTCTCCTCCATAAGACCTTTACCCTGGTCGAGTTCGCGCGATTGGCTCAGTTAGCCCCGTCACTCCTGAAAATTCCCCAGCCAACCGGATTGGCCGAGTGGATTCGCGCGGTTGCACTCGCTCGTCAACGGTTGTCCTTTGACGGCGGGGTCCAGGATGACGTCGCGGATCCGTATGGTCAGACGCAGGAAAAATTTCTCGCGATGGCTCAGCGAGTGGAACCCCTTCTTAATCAGATTGCGGTTGCGAGCGTCGGGAGTCGTGCGTGAGAAACGGTCCTGTTTCCCCCTTTGAAACCTCGCTCAACAGTGGCGAACCGGTGAGCGAGGGAGAGCTCGAAACGGATATCGAGGAGGAAGAATCTCCCCGTCCGCGTAAGCGTCGTGGGAAGCGCCGAAAGTGGCGGATTATCGCGATTGTTCTGGCGGTTCTCATCGGTATACCCATCGCGGCAGCGGCGGCCATCTACATCTACGGCGCACAGACGTTTAACAGCGCTGTGACCTCCCTGGATAAGGCAGATTCCTTTCCCGCGGAAGAGACCCGCCCCGAGGTGACAACCTCAGGTGCGCTCAACTACCTGATTATTGGTTCGGATACGCGTGAATCGCTCGGCGATATCGTCTCAGCTGGGTTTAAGGGGCAGCGAGCCGACACGATGATGCTGGTACACATTCCAGCGGACCGTCAGTCGATCTCGGTGGTGTCATTTATGCGGGATTTGTGGGTGAATATCCCCGGTCATGGTGAGAATAAGCTCAATGCCGCCCTGTCCTATGGAGGGGTTCCCCTGGTGGTCGAGACGCTGGAGTCTCTGACGGGGGTGCGGATCGATCACGTTGCCGTTGCCGATTTCAAAGGTTTTCAAGCGGTGACGGACGAATTGGGTGGTGTGGATATCTACTCCGATTACGCATTCGAATCACAGAATGTGACCGGGTTCTCGTTCACGAAGGGCCTGAATCACGTCAACGGTGAGCAAGCGCTCGCATTCGTCCGGGAGCGCTATGCCTTTGCGTCTGCCGACTTTCAGCGGGTAAAGAATCAACAGGCGTACATGAAGGCGGTCATCACTGCCGTACTTGCACCCGAGGTTGTGGGGAACCCGCCGCAGTTGCTGAAAGTGGCAAAGACTGCCCTTTCTTACGTCGCTGTTGACGAATCATTTGACTTCAACGCCGCGTTAGGGCTGGCAGTTGAACTCCGTAACGTGCGCGGCGATGACATTGTGCTCGCCACCGCACCAACGGCTGGTACGGGGAGGAGCCCCAGCGGATCCTCCATCGTGCTGCAAAACACCGAAGAATTCGCCGCCATGTCGGTGGCATTGAAAGACGATTCGCTCGCTGATTATTTGCGAGTTCGAAGCGCTGAGGAAGGAAACTAATGGCATCGTATAGTGCCACAACTGCATATTCTGTACCGGAAGTAGCGAGTAGACGAGTCAGCGCTCAGGGGATAAGACGCACGGTGAGCGTGCTTGACACTGTTGTGGTCTTTTTCACCGTTTTTGTTGCTCAGCTGCTTCGCTTTGGCACCGATCCAAACGCTGTCAACCTGGGGCTTTTTGATTCAAGCTACACGTACTTTTCCTGTGCCCTCGCGACCGTGTGGTCGCTGAGTCTGCTGCTCTTTCGGGTTCGATACACGCGAGTCCTTGGCTTTGGCAACTACGAAATTGCTCGTATCCTTCAGGCAACCCTTGTGGTCTTTGGCGGGTTGTCGATCTACTCCCTGATCTTCCAACTGGAGATTTCACGCCTCTACCTGGTTGTGGCCTTCCCCCTCGGTGTGCTGGGTCTTTTAGCGGTGCGCTGGGTGATTCAGATCATCATGCGAGCAGGCGTTCGTAACGGTCGGAGCCTGACACGTGTGCTGGTGGTCGGCGACGAGCATCATGTGGATCAGACCGTAACGGCAATCGAGCGGAAGGGCCGCTCCGGGATGCGCGGCATCCCGATTACGGGTGCTGACTCGGCGGATCCCGAGGAACTGCTGCACCTGATTAGGTTTCATTCAGCTGACGCCGTGGTGCTGGCTGGTGAGGTCGATACGGGAAGCCCGTTTGTTCGTGAGCTCACCTGGCGCCTGGAATCCAGCCGGGCTGAACTGCTGCTTTCCACCCAACTCTATGGGGTACGGAGCACACGGCTGAGGCTGGAACCCGTTGGCGGGCTACCACTTGTTCACGTGGAAGCTCCCCGCTACCGCGGTCTCAAGTACGGTGTGAAGCGCGCTATGGACCTCGTGGGGGCAGTATTTTTCCTTATCATCCTGTCCCCGATCTATCTGGCGACAGCGATCGCGGTAAAGGCTACGAGTGCCGGGGGTGTCATCTATCGCCAGGAGCGCATTGGCCAGAATGGTGTTCCTTTCAATATCTACAAATTCCGTTCCATGTATGTGGACGCGGATAAGTACCTGGAAGCGTTGATACAGCAGCGTGAGGGAGTGCTCTTTAAAGTGGGCAAGGGTGACCCTAGCATTACTCCGGTTGGTGCCTTCATTCGTCGGTTTTCCATTGATGAACTCCCGCAAATGTTTAACGTGCTTAAAGGAAATATGAGCCTGGTCGGGCCGCGTCCGGCTATTGCTAACGAGGTCGAGCGGTACTCCGTGGATGCCCGACGTCGGCTTCTGGTCAAGCCCGGCCTCACGGGTCTCTGGCAGGTGAGCGGGCGTTCTGATCTGTCCTGGGAAGAGGCGGTCTATCTCGATCTCTTCTATGTGGAGAACTGGTCAAACTTTGTGGACTGTACGATTCTTTTTCGCACGGTGAAAGCGGTTCTCACGAGCGACGGAGCCCGCTAGGGCTACCTGTGCTCCGGCACGATCGCGCACAGCGGTGTTCGGATGTCTCTAGAGAGGCATCCGAACACCGCTGTTCTAACATTTACCCTGGCGTAGAGAATACGACCAATTATCGAGATATGGGCCATTATTCCGTGAATCGATAGGCGGCTTCACCTGCTGCAGTGAGACTTTGCCGTGCCGTTATCGAATCGTCAGGAAGCCCTGATCGACCATCTGGTCAACAAATGTGCCGACATCGGTGCGGACGGTATTCAAGGGGGCACCGTAGCGTGTGGCCGCGTGGGTAGCAAGCCGGTCAACGGAGTAGGGATGTTCCAGCATCTTCCACAGCTCACATGAGGTGCCCTCAAGCGCGAGTGGGAGTTGAGTGAACGGTGAGACTAAGCGAAGCAGGCCAACCGATTGCTCATCCTGAGCGGTCTCGTAGGCGCAGGTTTCGCTTCGGTAGATGCGGGGTGCATTGTCCCCGGGGTCTGCCCGGTCGTCCAGGGAGTCGTCGGTGGCCATATCGTATTCGTGGGGAAACGATGAGGCAGCCTCATCAGGGCGGCCCGGTGTAATTGTGGGTTCTGTTGCGGTGGGGACGTCCGGGGAGTCACCCGCCGAAGCGTGAGTGTGCAGTGCGGTCTCCTTGGCGCTGCGGAAGTGGGTGTAGGCGCGGGGAAGTGCGCGAATCCCACGGCCGAGGCGGGTGACTCGGGCTGAGATCAGCCGCGGCCACGACTCGCCCGCCTCAGGATGATCGATCAGGAGGTCTTGCGTGGTGGGAAATACCGCGCGCCACAGGAGTCCCGGTTTCTGACGGGCCGGAGCCTGCGAGATGAGCAGCATCCAGTTACCGGCCTGGTTCTTCTGATGGCTATGGAGCTTCCAACGTTCCAGTTCGGGTGAAATTGGTGCGGGAGGGGGAAGGGGGGCTCCCACACGTGCCAAAAACGGCCGGAGCGGTTCGACCGCGTTGAGCTGTATGGCGAGGGGGAGTAGCTCCTCGCGGATTTCCTCGGGAAACATCCGGTCGGTGACGGCCTTCACTACATAGTCAAACTCGGTGCTGTGCCGGACCTCGGACATGGCTCGAAGGGAGTGCAGGGCGGTAATTAGCGCACTGGCGGCAAAATTGGTGGTTGTGATGTTGCGGCCAGCGATGCGCAGATCCATTCGCTGCGTCCAGAGAACATCAAAGGCCTCTGAATCCTCCAGGAGAATACCCGGGAAGCTGGTGTGAATGTCTACATCACAGGGCCATTGGGGGTGGAAGTAGGTGTGGGAGTGGGTGACAAAGCGACTGTGCCCGAGTGAGGACGGTCGCCGCTGCCAGCCAGCAGCCTCCATACCCCTCTCCACGGTGTGGACGCGTGCCGGGTCGGCCAGGACATCCACGTCGTGAAAGGCGCGCCAGGGGCGGAGCCCGTGGGCGTTGGAGACGGGTCCCTTAAGAAATAGGATTCGCGTGTTTGCTATAGTCGCAATCTCTGCAACCAGCGCGTGGGCGAGGGCCGCAGATACCTCCACGGGGAGGGGTGAGGGCATTAGGCTACGTTTCCACGCCTGTACTTGGGAGCATCGCCGTCCTGGCGACCTGAGCGCGCACGGGAGCCAGAGCGAGAGGACTTGGCTGACTTTCCTTTAGTGGGTTTTCCCTTTGTCGGGCGTCGGGATGCGGAGGCATCGTCATCTTGGCCGTAGTAGGTCGTGCCGTAGTAGCCGTACTCCGAACTACTGGTACCGCCGGAGGGGACGCGATTGAGTACCACGCCCGTCACGGTGCCGCCGATGCGACGGATGGAGTTGATGGCTCGACCGAGTTGGTCGTGGGTGGTACGGCGGGCCTGGGCAACGATGACGGCACCGTCGGCGGCCTTGGACAGAATGGCTGCATCCGTCACGGGCAGAAGCGGGGGGGCATCCAGCACAACAAAGGCAATCTCGGAGAGGCGCTGGATGAGGTCAGTCATTCGTTTAGAACCGAGGAGTTCACTGGGGTTCGGTGGGACGCGTCCTGCCGTGACAACACTGAGATTCCCTCGCTTGCCCAGGGAATGCACCACATCGGCGAATTCGGCGCGTCCGCTGAGGACATCCGTAAGGCCTGCGCCAGCGGCGAGCCCAAATACCTTCTCCTGCGTGGGGCGACGAAGATCGCAGTCGATCAGGACAACGGCCTGGCCGGTCGAGGCCATGGCGCTCGCCAGGTTGGCCGATACGGTTGATTTGCCCTCACCCGGCATAGCGCTTGTGACCACGAGGATGCGCGGGGGCTCATCGACGTGGACATACGACAGATTGGTGCGCATGCTACGGAGCGCCTCGCTGACGGCAAAGCGTTCCTTGCGGAATGCAGCCGTTCCCGAGGCTTCGGCGAGGATACGATTACGCGAGCCAATCTTGGGGTCGATGGGGAGCACTCCCACAACCGAGACACCAAAATCTCGCTCAACGCTGTCTACGGAGCGGATGCGGCGATCAAAGACATTGCGGATGAACGCATAAAGAACGGCAGCCAATAGCCCGACCGCGAAGCCGATGGCAAGGTTGGTCTTGATGTTGGGGGAGGTGGGTGCAGCTGGCAGCGGAGCGACAGAGAGGGAGGTGAGCTCAACCACTTGGCTGTCTTGACCGTCGGGACTTTCGAGAGTCTTTACCTGGGCGATGAGGGCCGTGACCCAGGCATTGGCGAGGCTTTGCGCTTCCTCGGGTGTTCCGCCGGAGGCAGTGACTTCGATCACGGCGGTGTCTACCAGCAGGGTGGATTTGATCTGAGCGAGAACCTCACCGGGGGTGGCATCCAGATTGAGATCGCTAATAACGCTTTCGGCGATTGACTCGGACATCGCCATCTGGGCATAGGACTCGGCGCGCGACTTAGTGAGTGTTTCCCCGGCGAATGCGAGATTGAGGTTGTCCGCTCCGAGGGCTTGGACGAGAGTAGTGGCGCGGGTCTGGTAAACGGGAGTTTGAAGAGCCGTCCAGGCCGCTGTGAGGAGGACGCACGTGACAATCACGCAGACTCCGCCCAGCCAGTAATTCTGGAGGATACGGATGTAGCCGCGGAGGTCAAAGGAGTCAGCGTGGCTGGCCTCCTGCTGGCTCGGCGAGGTATCGCTGAGGGTCATGCGTGTCCCGCTCTCAAGTCTCTCGGGGATCCGATAAGCCGAGGATCCACGGTGTGATGCTCCCCGCCTTGGGTTAGTAAGGCAAACCCCAAGGATGTCGAGGCTCGATAGACAGGCTACCCGTACTGAACATGTGAAGAATCGGTGAGCTCGCCTCCATCGCCCGAAAAGCGATGAGGAAAGTCGTCGCGTTTGAGGGTTCGGTTTACCCGCGAGTGGAGGGGGCTGGCCCGGTAGCAGGCGGTTTTATCGGCGACGTTTTTCTACGCGCGCATCCCTTGTGTCGTGTTAGGTGAGCATCAATAGCGCGTGGACGCAGAGGGTGGGGGTTAGCTGTCTTTAACTCTGAATATCACCCTGAGTTCCGAACGAGGGTGATATTTTCACGACGTCGCGAGGGGCCGTGTGTCGCCTCTCCTCCGGCCAGTGTGGCGGAGACGTCGTTACTCCGCACTGACCGAATCGCGGTGAGGGGCGGCTGCGCGGTCGGCCCCTCTGGTGGGCCGACCGCGCGCTTGTGGGGATGCTACGAGTCAGAGGGGGTGTCGGAGGGCGTGTCTGTGTCCGTCTCGGGATGCGGATGCTCCTGCGGCGAGACCTCGGGCTTTTTGAGTCCGGCGAGGTCGGAGGGCTTGGGGCGTTCAGAAGATGAGGTACTCATCGTGGTCCTTCCTGAGGTGCGTAAAAGACGATGGTGCGGGCGCTGCAACTGCATGTGCCAGTCTGACTGTCAACCCCCTGTCATGTATTTTTATGTGTCCGTAGCGTGGGCTAGATCAACGAAAGGATTTATCGTGAACATTTTTTTGATCGTGCTCATCGTTATCGCCGCCGTCCTCTTTGTGACGGGTGGTTTTGTTCAGTCGTTGAGTTTTCTGTTGTGGGTGGGCCTTGTGCTCGCCATCATCGCTGTTATCGCCTTCCTGATGCGCAGCATGAGCGGCCGACACAACGTCTAATGTATCGACTCTACGGCTCGTCGCTGTGCGCGGCTAGTGAAGCTCAGCATGACGTCAGGTTCTTTTTTGGTGGGTAGATCGATGCCGATGGGTGCGGGGTGTTTCACGTGGTGCCTCGTGGTGGCGTGATCCGTTGTGACGGGAAACGCTTGCGCCCTGCTGGGGGGAGCAGTGATGATGGGGATATGGGATACCTCACATACGGATCGAGCACCGAGTATGAGATCGATGATCGTGCCCTGGCCCACCTCAAAGTGGTCATTGCCTCGAAGCTGCGCCGTCAGGAGTGTTTCTTTCTGAGCTGGAACAACGACCCGGAAGCGGGATCCGGTCGGATTGCGTTGTGGCTGGCCCCCAACATCCCACTACAGTTTCGGTTTCTTGGTAGCCGGGCACCCGAATTGAACCGCCTGTGGATAGAGGTGCTGGCCGACTCGTCCAACACTCCGCGTGGACTGCATCTGCTGCCAGAGTCGGATATTGAGGCCTATATCAGGGATAAAGAAGCCCGCACGGATGCCCTGCTTGCTGAGCATCAGTAGCATGCGTTAACCGCAATAAATCGGGGTTTTTCTCCCTGTGGCAGTGTCAAGCCCCTATCGGTAAGGAGGGGGTGAGCATAGCGTTGGCTAAAAGATCGGAAGGGCGATCATGGCACACGCATATCACTACACACGCCGTGCGCGGGATTCTCATCGGGAGTGGCAGCAGCCCTCCGTGACAACGGCCTCCGGGGAAGGCTGGCTCATCGCCGGTGCGCTCGGGGTTATTTTTGCCACAGGTTCTTTGGCCTGGATGTCCCAGCTCACGTTTTTTGTCCCAGTCGGGGGGATCGCGGGCGTGCTTCTCACCTTTATCGGCATGGTGGTTGTGCGGTTTACTGTGATTCCACGTCGTCGTCGCCTGCTGCTGCTCGCTGCTGGCATGGGACTGCTCTGGCTGATTGCCGTTGGGTGCGCCCTGACCGTGGTCATAACGGAGTGGGCCCAGGTTCCTAACGTCATCAGCTAAAGAAATTTAGGCGTTGCTCGTGAGCACACGGCTGAGAAAAAAATATCTCTTCACTTATTGTTGCCTATGTGTCTACCATGATCCCGTTGAAATAGTTCAGAGTTTGATGGGGGAAAAAATATGGACAACGCAGTTACGGTTTCTGGTGAAGGGCGTCGTCGCCAATCATTCCGACGGGCCCGTGCGATTCTTGCCGGTGGCCTCGTAGTGGGAGTCGGTGCGGCTGTTACACTGGCTGCCTGGAATGACTCCGAATTTGCCACGGGTACGTTTACGGCTGGAGCGTTCAACCTAGAGGGCAGCACAAACGGCACGGCCTACGCAGAGCACGCGGCTGCTGGGTCGGCCGCTACGCTGGGCTTCACCGTGAACCCGACTAACCTGGCCCCGGCTGATATCGTCTACGCGCCGTTCTCGGTCCGGCTGGATGCAGCCACCACACGTGACGCCACCGTGACCCTTTCGCACGAGACCGCAACGGGAACAAACGCAAACCTCACCTACACGGTGGTAAAAACCGCCTCGCCGACCTGTGACGCAACGGCCGTCACGGGCGGTACGGTGCTGGTTCCAGCAGGTACGGCGCTCGGCACGGTTCCTGCCGGTGTTACCCTCAGCCTCACCGCGGGCAGTGGGGTCGCCGGCACCCCGGCCCACCTGTGCTTCGCCGTGACCGCCGGAAATATTGCCCAGGGGCAAACCGGCAGCGTCACGTGGAAGTTTGCGGCAGGTTCGGTGTAATCGATGACGGAACCTGTTCGGACGCGACGCTTAACCCGGACGCGTGCTCTCCTTGCTGGTGGGCTGGTGCTGGGTACCGGTGCCACCGCCACTCTGGCCGCCTGGACCGATGGGGAGGTGGCTACCGGAACGTTTGGGACGAGTGTCTTTGACACGGTCTCGACCAGTGCGGGAACAACCGTGGGCAGCCACCCCACGGCCCCTGGTGCCTCACTGACCTTCGCGGCAACGGCGATGTCGCCGGGGGTCTCGGCGTATGCCTGGCTCAACGTGAACACCACGGCGGCGACGACGATCAGTGGGAGTATGTCGCTCACACTGGTCAAGGCGACAGACACGAGCGGGGTTGCCCTCTCCACCTATCTGCAGTACCGGATCGTGCAGTTGGCGACAGCGTCAACCACGTGTGCGGCCGCTTCTTTTACGGGGTCACCCACGTGGGTGACCCCGGCGAATACCTACACCAATGTGGCAGCGGCCCTCCCCACAACAACGGCGATTGCATTGGCCTCGGGTGGAACCGCGGAGAAACGCCTGTGTATTGAGGTGCAACTGGCCCCGACCGCTACGAGTGATCGCCAGGGGCAGACGGCGAACATCCAGTGGACCTTTACCGCAACATCCACCAGCTAGCGAATCGGTACGGTACAGGATGACACGGAACGTGCCAAGGATACTGGGCGACATCGGCCTCACCATCGCCGCGATCGGTGGGCTGGTGTGCATCGTTGCGGTTATCGCGGCGACGTTTTTTCAGGTGACACTGGTGCTCTTCCAAACCGGTTCTATGGGCCCCACTATCCCCGCTGGTTCGGTGGCTGTTGTGGTCGAAACTCCCGCCTCGCGGGTGCGGGTGGGCGATATCGTCACGGTGGATCGGGTGGGTAAGTTGCCCATCACCCACCGGGTGATGTCGATCACCCCGCCCGCCGCGGGCGGTGACACGTACGGACTAACCCTTCGGGGCGACGCCAATAGTATGGATGATCCCGAGCCCTATCCGGTGACCCGCGTGCGCGAGGTGATCTTCTCGGTGCCAGGCGGGGCGGCATATGTGAGCGCTCTCGGTAACCCGGCAGTGATGGGGGGCATCACGGTTATCGTGGCCGCCCTGATGACCTGGGGCCTGTGGCCGCGGGGCGGCCGCCCCTCACCGCAGGGGTCCACGCCCGGAACTCCCGTGGCCACGAGAGTCGTTGCCTGCGTTGTGATGGGGCTGCTCTGTGCCGCCTCGGTCTGTGCCGCCTCGGTGTGGGCCGCAGCACCCGCCAGCGCCGCGGAGAGTGACACCGTCTTCCGCGGGCGCTGGATCGTCCTGACTGCGGTGGGTGATCAGCAACAACTGGCGCAGCTCGCGAGCGGGAGCGATGCATCCTGGCAGGTGGGGGTGGACTCCACCTCGACTGAGCCCGGCATCCTGAACGCTGAGCTGATGGCGGAGGGTCCCCTGGTGGACCGGCTCAGTATCCGGGTGCGGGCGTGTGACACCCGCTGGGTCAACGGTCTCTGCGCCGGTGCGGCCCGCGAGGTGATGGGTTGGGGGCCGCTGGCCGATGCGGTGGCGGGTGGCGGCATTCGCACACTCGTCTCGTTTGACTCAGACGAGCAGCGTTGGCTGCTTTTTGATGTGCGCACCGACCCGACCGCCGTCAGCGGAGACGAGGTGACCCTCACCGTGCACGCCTGGGGTGCGGGAGACTCCATCTCGGGTGGAACGGGCGCGGGAATCGGCGGTGCTCCCGCGGGGAGCGGGCCGCAGGGCGAATTGATGGGTTCCCTGGCCCTCACAGGCGGTCCACCGATGGCGGTGGTGGCCGCCATATGCTCGATACTGGCCGTGCTTGCCGGTTGTGTGGCCTGGCGCGGAGCTTTCGGGCACCGCCGCGGCGGTGTCTCATGACGCGGCGCGGGACCCGGTCTGGCTTCGTCGCCGTGCTCGCTATAGCTCTGCTGGCCGTCACGCTGGGAGTTCGGGAATCTGTGCGCACCGAGGCGGCCTGGCTGGATGTAGAGACGGGTCGGGGAACGGTTGGTACCCTCACCCTGGCGGCACCGGTGAGTCAGGAGCAGTGTGCCTACGACTCGGGCCGCCCGTCCGACATCCAGATGGTCTGGAAGTATGCCACCGGCACACCCGCAGCTGCCGGCCGTGAATACGGGTACGTGAGCAGTGGAAAGGTGGTTGCTGTTCCCAGTAACCTGACCGGCTCGGTGACGACAACGGGGTCGCGCTCGTCGGGGTATCGGAGCACCTTTGACAGTGACCTTTTCAGCGAAACTCTGGGTGGGAAGTATGTCGTGGCCGTTCGGACAACGCTCGTGATTTCCGGCGGATCAACCTGGACATCCCCCTGGCTGACGGCGACCGTAACACCCGGAACCGAAGCCTGCGTCATGTCTGATCGCTAATCCGATCGCCCACCCGCTGCCGTACGGGTACCCGCCCAGAGAAAACAAGAGGGTGGCGTGCCAGCGGTGGTGGCACGCCACCCCAATACGTCCCGGGCGTCGCGTACGCATGATGCTTCACACGCGCCTCGCCCGAAACGGTCCGGGAAAATTGTGGGTTTTAGGGGAAATCGGGGAGGTAATTCATGCCGCGTTCCTCGGGGGATTCGCCCCCATCATTGGGCTCGGGCCACTCGTCGTCGATGTCCTGTCCCAGGTTATCCTGCAGCTCTTCTCGGCGATCCGGTTCCAGGGCGGTTTCCAGATCCAGATCAAAATCGAGATCCTGGTCGGTGTTTTCAAAGCTCTCTGACACGGTCTCCTCCTCGGTGTTCTCTCCACCAACCTATGCCCGGAGCGGGGCGGAGGAAAGGGCTTGACAGGAGTGGCGTTATATCCGAGCGGATTGCGCCGATGAACTCTTAGCCCCCGGGTAGGTGACATCGTAGTGCAACTGCACAAACGTGCCGTCGAAGCCGGGCTGGCCGCGCAGGGTGAGTGCAGGGGCGACTGCTCGGCGGGGGAAAAGAGGCGCACCGGAGCCGAGTGTGACGGGGGCAACGGACAGGATCACCTCGTCAAGTAGTTGCCGGTCGTAGAATTGCCCGGCCAGGTCGCCACCACCCACCACCCACACGTTCTGGCCGCCCGCCGCCGTCATCATCTCGGTGTGGACGGTGGCGATATCGCCCTGGGCGAAGCGGATGTTGGCCCCGGGGAGTACGGGCAACTCGCGATGGCTCAACACCCAGGTGGGTTTCTCATAAGGCCAGGGTGCCGGGGCCAAGGGGTTGGCGTAGACCAGGTTCTTGAGCAGCCACTCGTAGGTGGTTGACCCCATTGCAAGCGCACCAACGTTGGCATAGAAAGCCGAATAGCCGTGATCGTTATCGGAATCGTTGGCATCGCCGAGGCTGGTCAGCCACTCCAGAGAATTGTGCTCGTCCGCGATAAAACCGTCAATACTGGTTGCGGTATAGAACTGGGTGCTCATGAGGTGACACTAACAGCGACCGCCGACACGGGAAAGGTCTGAGCGCAGCCGGTGGTTACGTGGGCGGCGTGGGATCGGGCACAAACCGGTAGCCCATTCCGGCCTCCGTCATGAGGTATCGGGGCCGGGAGGGCTCGGGTTCCAGCTTCTTGCGCAGTTGGGCCAGGTAGAGCCGGATATACCCGCTATCGCCGGTGTGTGTGGGCCCCCACACCTCGGTGAGGAGGGCCTCACTCGTCACGAGCTTGCCGGGGTTGCGCAGCAACACCTCCACGATGCGCCACTCGGTGGGGGTGAGCCGAATGGGTTCCCGGCCCCCGGCCTCCGTGAGCCGCACCACCTGGGTGGCTGCGAGGTCAACGCGCACATCGCCGAGGGACACGAGCGGTTCCCCCTCGACGGCTGGGCTGCGGCGAGTGAGCGCCCGGATGCGCGCCAGGAGCTCGTCAATTGAGAACGGTTTGGTCACGTAGTCATCGGCTCCGGCATCGAGCGCATCCACTTTGTCGGCAGCCCCCGTGCGTCCCGACACCACGAGGATGGGTACACGGCTCCAGCCGCGCAGGCCCGCGATCACGTCGAGGCCGTCGAGGGTGGGCATCCCGAGGTCGAGCATGACGAGATCCGGGTGCTGCTCGATCGCTCGGTTGAGCGCCTCGGCCCCGTCGGCTGCGGTCACGATCTCGTAGCCGCGGGCACCCAGTGTGACGCGTAACGCTCGCAGAATCTGGGGGTCATCGTCAGCAATCAGGATTTTCATGCGGGCTCCTGCGAAGACGGTGTGCTGGCGGCGGTCAGCGAGACCACCATGGTGAGCCCGCCCCCGGGCGTGTCATCGGCGGTGAGTGTGCCGCCCATGCCCTCGACAAAGCCCTTTGAGAGGGCCAGGCCGAGGCCCAAGCCCGTGAGGTTATCGGTGTCGCCGAGGCGTTGGAAGGGGACAAATACGTCGTCTCGCCGGTCTTCCGGGATACCCGGGCCGTGGTCGGTCACGCGGATCTCGACCGTGCCCGCAAAGTGGCTCGCCGACACGCGCACGGGCGTGTCGGCGGGGGCGAACCGGATGGCATTGGAGAGCAAGTTGACGATCACCCGTTGCAGCAGGCCAGCATCCGCGAGCAGGGGGGTGAGCCCCGGGGGGAGGTCGAGTTCGACCTCACCGGGGCCGAGGCCCAACTCGTCAAGGGCGGGCAGCACCACATCCTCCACGTCGAGGGGGCTGAGCGAGACAGCGAGCACCCCGGCCTGTACACGGCTCACATCGAGGAGATTCGTGACGAGCCCCGAGAGCGATTCGAGGCTCTCGCTGGCGGTCGCGAGCAATTCTTCGCGGTCGGCATCCGACCACTCGATATCGGTCGAGCGCAGGCCGCTCACCGCGGCGGTGGCGGCGGTCAGCGGACGGCGCAAATCGTGTCCGACCGCGGCCAGCAGGGCACTGCGCATCCGGTCGGCCTCGGTGAGTGTCCCCATCGCGCGTGCGGTCTGTGCCAGGTTGCTGTGTTCCAGACTCGCGTCAATCTGTGCCGTGATGACTGCGAGAAGGCGGCGTTCGGATGCTTCCAGGTCGGGGCCAAAAAGTTCGAGTGTGGCGCGGGTACCTACCGGGATAATGCTGCGGATGGTGGGGTCTGTAACCGCGCCATCCTGACACACCGTGTGCCCCTCGGTGCTCAGCCGGACACCGTCAAGCGAAAATGCTTCGCGCGTGCGTGTGAGGAGCGCCTCGATGGCGTCCTGCCCGCGCAATACGCTTCCGGCCACGGTTGCCAGCATCTCCGACTCGGCCGCCGCCCGCTGGGCCTTCCGCGTGCGGCGTGCCGCCTGGTCCACGACGTAGCTCACGAGTAAAGCGTTCACGATATAGAGAATGAGCGCAAACAGATGCAGCGGTTGGGCGACCGTGATCGTGTAGACGGGCTCGATGATGAAGAAGTCGAGCGCGAGCCCCGAGAGCAGCGCCGCACAGAGTGCCGGCCAGATGCCGCCCACGAGGGCCACGACCACCACAAGCAGCTGATAACTGAGGACATTGCTCGTAATCGACTCGGGGGAGCGCAGAGTTGACAGCAGCCAGGTGAGCAGCGGCCCGCCCACAACGGTGAGTGCGAAACCCGCGAGCCGCCGCCGGGGCGAGAGCGCCCCACCGATGCGTGGCAGGGCGAAGTGTCCCCCCGCGGCCGCGTGATTGACGATGTGCACGTCAATATCGCCGGAGGCCCGGGTGACGGTCGCGCCGATCCCCGGCCCGGTGAGCGCCGTGAGTGGTCCACTGCGGCGGCTCACGCCGATCACCAGTTGCGTGGCGTTGGCCGCACGGGCAAAGTCCACCAGGGCCCGCGGGATGTCGTCACCGAGTACCTGATGGTAGCTACCGCCCAGCTTCTCCACGAGCGACCGCTGGGCGGTGAGGGCTCCCGGATGCGGTTCGTGCAGCCCGTCCTGACCGGCCACGTGCACGGCGAGGAGTTCACCGCCGGCCGAGCGGGCCGCTATCCGCGCGCCGCGGCGCAGCAGTGTCTCGCCCTCCGGTCCGCCCGTGAGCGCCACGACCACGCGCTCGCGAGCCTCCCACTTGTTGTCAATGCCGTGCTCGGCTCGGTATGCCTTGAGTGCGCTATCCACCTCGTCAGCCAGCCACAGGAGAGCCAGCTCGCGCAGTGCGGTGAGGTTGCCCAGACGGAAGAAGTTTGACAGTGCCGCGTCAATGCGCGCCGCCGGGTACACATGGCCCTCGGCCAAGCGATCCCGCAGCGCTTGTGGCGCGAGGTCGATCACCTCAACCTGGTCGGCGGCCCGCAGGAAGTCATCCGGCACCGTCTCGCGCTGTGGCACCCCCGTGATTTTCTCCACCACATCGTTGAGCGATTCGATGTGTTGGATGTTGATCGTTGACATCACGTTGATACCGGCCCCCAGCAGCTCCAGGACATCCTCCCAGCGCTTCTCATTGCGTGAGCCGGGGGCGTTATTGTGGGCGAGCTCGTCCACGAGAGCAATCTCGGGCGCGCGCGATCACGGCGGCGACATCCATTTCGCTCAGCTCTACCCCGCGGTGCTCCGTGATCGCGCGCGGCAGAACCTCAAGACCCTCCACCATGCTGGCCGTCGCGGCGCGCCCGTGCGTTTCGACGAGTGCAACGACCACATCGTGCCCCTCGGCGCGCAGACGGCGGCCCTCCTCCAGCATCGTGTAGGTCTTGCCCACTCCCGGTGCCGCACCGAGGAGAACCCGAAGTCGTCCGCGCCCCATCCGCTACGTGCCCGTCTCTGCGAGGGCGATGTTGAGGTCAAGAACGTTGACCGTCGGCTCGCCCAGGAAACCGAGGTCCCGTGACTGAAGTATAGACTCCACCAACTCGCTGACCTGGGCTTCCGGGAGCCCGCGCGCCGCGGCCACTCGGGGTACCTGTAGGCGGGCATACTCGGCACTAATGTGCGGGTCGAGCCCTGAGGCGGATGCGGTCACCGCGTCCGCCGGAATCTCGCTCGTCGTTACGTTATCCCCCGCCACGATGAGCGCCTGGCGCGCGCGGATCGCGGAGATAAGGTCGAGGTTCTCCGGTCCACGGTTGCTGCCGCCAGAGGCTGTTGCATCATAGTTCGCGGCGGAGGGTCGTGACTGGAACCACTCGGGGAGTGCGTTGCCATTCGCATCCGTGAATGACTGTCCAATCAGCGCCGAGCCGACCGTCTCCCCGCCCGCCGACACAAGCGATCCGTTGGCCTGCGCCGGGAGGGCCACCTGGGCAATCGCGGTGACGACGAGTGGGTAGCCGATGCCGAGCACCACCGTTGCGATGAGAAGGAACCGTAGGGCCACGCCATAGTGGCGAAGGTTAATGCGCTGTGCACTCATGAGGTGTTCTTTCGTCAGGGTTGGTGCCGGTCAGAAGCCGGGGAGGAGAGCGACCAGGAGGTCAACAAGTTTGATGCCGATGAACGGGGCGATCACGCCGCCCAGGCCGTAGACAAGAAGGTTGCGGCTGAGGATGCTCTGGGCGCTCGCCGGGCGATAGGCCACACCCCGCAGAGCGAGCGGAATCAGCACGATGATGATGATTGCGTTAAAGATCACCGCCGAGAGGATCGCCGATGCCGGTGAGTGCAGCTGCATAATGTTGAGGACCGCCAGCCCGGGAAAAACCGTGACAAACATGGCCGGGATAATCGCAAAATACTTGGCAACATCGTTGGCGATGGAGAACGTGGTGAGCGCCCCTCGGGTAATCAGCAGTTGCTTGCCGATGCGCACGATGTCGAGCAATGTTCCCCGCCTCCTTCGCGGCCGACGTTCCCGTGTTCATCGCCACACCCACATCGGCCTGGGCGAGTGCGGGAGCATCGTTGGTACCGTCCCCCGTCATCGCCACGAGGCGGCCACCGGCCTGCTCGCGCTTAATCAGTTCCAGCTTGTCCTCGGGGGTGGCCTCGGCGAGGACGTCGTCCACACCCGCCTCGGCGGCAATCGCGGCGGCGGTGAGCGGGTTGTCTCCCGTGACCATCACGGTTCGGATGCCCATGGCCCGTAGCTCCCGAAACCGCTCCGCAATTCCCTCCTTCACAACGTCCTTCAGGTGGACCACGCCCAGCACTCGGCCCCGACCGCCGGGGCTGAGCGTGGCCACAACGAGTGGGGTTCCGCCCGATTGGGATACTCGCTCCACCTCCAAGTTCAGATTGTCGGAGACGGCCGTGGGCAGGGCCTCCGACTCGTGCATCCAGGCCAGTACGGCGCTACCGGCTCCCTTCCGAATCACCCGGCCATCGGCCAGATCGAGGCCGCTCATGCGACTCTGTGCGGTGAAGGGCACGATCACAGCCTCGACGGTTTCGGGGACGGTGAAGCCGAGCGTCGTGGCCAGGTCCACGATTGAGGCACCCTCGGGTGTGGGGTCACTCAGCGAGGAGAGCGCCGCCGCGTGGACGAGTTCGGCGTGGTCCACACCGTCCAGGGGGAGGAACTCCGTGGCGCGCCGGTTACCGTACGTGATTGTGCCGGTCTTATCGAGCAGCAGGGTTGTCACGTCTCCCGCCGCCTCAACTGCCCGTCCAGAGAGGGCGAGCACATTGCGTTGAACCAATCGGTCCATACCCGCGATGCCGATTGCGGAGAGCAGAGCACCGATGGTTGTGGGGATGAGACATACGAGCAGGGCGACCAACACCGGCAGACTGACCGTTGGTTTGGCCTGGGTTTAGTTCCGTACTTTCAACAAGGATAGGAACACCATGGCAAACAAATATGAACCAGAATTCCGTGAACGCGCGCTGCGTATGCTCACCGAAGCGCTCCCCGAGCATACGAGCCTCAACGCAGCCAGCAACCAGGTCGGCAAGCTCCTCGGTGTCTCACCAGACACGCTGCGTATCTGGCATCGTCAAACGCTGATCGATACTGGCCAAAAACCCGGCGTGACCACTGATATGAACGAGGAGAACCGGCGACTGCGCCGCGAAGTCGCTGAACTCAAGAAAGCAAACGAAGTCTTGCGAGCTGCGAGCATATTTTTCGCCAAGGAACTCGACCCGCCACGAACGAAATGATCCAATTCATCGATACCTATCGTGATCGTTTCGGGGTTGAGTTCCTGTGCCGTGTGCTGGGCTCGGCAATTCGTGTTTCTGACGTCCCGAGGATATCGGGCAGCGAAACACAGACTCCCGTCGGTCAGGAAACTACGCGACGAGATTCTCGTCACCGAGATCCGTCAACTCCACAAACAGCACTACAGCGTCTACGGGCGCCGCAAGATGCACGCCCTCCTCACCAGAGCAGGGTGGGTCATCGGACGCGACCAAACCGAGCGTCTGATGAAAATCGCCGGAGTGCGTGGGGTACGTCGTTCGAAGAGAGCCTTCACAACAACGAGTGACGTCAGGGATCAGCTGCCGGGTGATCTCGTCGAACGCCAGTTCGTGGCCGACGGGCCAATGAAGTTGTTGGTGTGTGACATCACTTACGTTGCTACGTGGGCTGGGTTCGCATACACCGCGTTCATTATTGATGTCTTTGATCGTAAGATCGTTGGCTGGAACGTTGCCTCAACACTGAAAGCTGAGATACTGCCGCTGCAGGCGCTTGAGATGGCGGCCTGGCAATCAGGTGGAACGCTCGACGGGGCCGTGCATCACAGCGACCACGGATCGAACTACATGTCGATGGTCTACTCCAACCGCGTCAGAGAACTGGGGGCGATTCCTTCAACGGGGACCGTAGGTGACAGCTACGATAATGCCCTGGCCGAGTCAGTGAACGCGCTCTACAAAGCAGAACTCATCCGCATGCGTGGCCCCTGGAAAACAGTTGAGGAAGTCGAACTCGCCACCCTGGAGTATGTGTGGTGGTGGAACAATGAGCGCCTCCACGGCGAGCTAGGCAGGCGAACCCCGGTCGAGGTTGAGACGGCGTACTATGCTGAGGCGCAGTCACTCGTGACAACCGTCGAGTGATGAACAAAATAGTCGGAACTAAACCCAGGCCAAACCACTGTCTCGCGCGGAGAGTTCTTTGGTCGTGGCACGTGGGATGTGCGGGGGAGCCGAGGGCAGCAACACAGCATCCATCTGAACTTTGAATCATTCGGTGAGACAGAGGGGGCCTCGGTGGAGCGGTCGGCAGGGAGAGGACTGATTGTGCAGACGGTCTTGCGGGAGGGGCGTCGTGCACTCTACTTCTCCGACGGTGAGGAAATGAATACGCTCGTGATGACTCGGGTGGAGCCGAGCCGAGAGTAGCGCTGGCACGCCGGGCGGTGGTAGCTGTGAATCACAGCGGGGTGTCCACGCTACGTATCTCGGTTGGGTTTTCCGGCTGTCTCTCCGAGTCGTTCGGCCTGGTGAGGGCGTCCCCATTTTCACAAAAATGTGTGAGAACTTCACACCCAGAGGGTAACCGAGACGGCGAAAAACGGGGTGAAAAATTATTAACAAAACTCTAGTCTCGAAGACCGTCCGGTACTACTGTTCAACTAAGGCGGTGCCCGGGGGAGGGTGCCCCATAATAGGAAAGGGTGGTGGCCATTATGTGGTCAAACATCTGGGACGTTATCTGGTTCTTCTTCTGGGCATTCGCGTTTATCGCCTATTTGATGGCGCTATTCTCCGTGATCGGAGACCTCGTGCGGGACCGCTCGCTCAACGGGTGGTGGAAAGCTATCTGGATTATCTTCCTGGTCTTCCTACCGTTCCTGACCGTGCTGGTCTACCTGATCGCCCGCGGTCGTGGGATGGCGGAGCGCCAGGCCACTGAGGCGGCTAAAGCACAGGAGGCCGCCAACAACTACATTCGCCAGGTGGCCTCGACCGCACCGGCCGACGAGATTACGAAGGCAAAGGCGCTTCTGGACTCCGGTGCGATTACGCCGGAGGAATATACCGCGCTGAAGAATCGGGCGCTCGCGGGCGGATAATCCCCAGAGCTGACGAGCGGGTCGGGTGTCGGTGACGGCACCCGACCCGCAACGCTTTTAACGGCTAACGGGTTGCTGCTGCGTGATGCAGTGGATGCCGCCGCCGCGGTCGAAGAGCGCGCGCGCATCCACCGTGACCACCTCGCGCCCCTCATAGTGCTCACGGAGGATGCCGGCGGCCACCTCGTCGTGGGGATCGTTAAATCCGCACGCAATCACACCGCCGTTGACCACCAGGTGATTGACGTAGCTGTGGTCTACGTAGCCACCCGCGTCGCGCAGGTTACGTGGAGCCGGGAGCGAGACCAGTTCGAAGTGTTGTCCGTGTGCGTCTGTTGCTTCTTGCAGCGTGTGGTGTAGCTCCCGGCTGACCACGGAATCCGGATGTCCGGCATCCTGCTGGTCGTGCACGAAAACCAGGCCGGGTCGGGCAAACGCCGCCAGCAAATCGGCGTGGCCACGGGTGCCGAGCGCCTCGGAGTCGCGGGTGAGGCCGCGGTCGAACCAGATAGCGTTGGTCGCCCCGATTGTGCGGGCAAGCTCGCGCTCGATCTGGGTGCGGGTTTTCCCGGGGTTGCGGTGCGGGTCACACTGCACGGTCTGGGTGAGCAATACGGTGCCCTCGCCATCCACCTGGATACCGCCGCCCTCGTTCACCAAACGGGATGGCACGAGTTCGGCCCCGGACCACTCGGCCACGTAGCGGGCAATCTGCGAGTCTTTATCCCACTGCGCCCACTCCTGCTCGCCCCAGCCGTTGAAGGTCCAGTCAACGGCACCGAGGGTCCCTTCGGGGGAGAGCACAAAACTGGGGCCGATATCGCGCATCCACGCGTCGTTGAGCGGTGCGCTGTGCAGCGCCACGCTGCCCGAGAGGAGCCTGCGCGCCACCGCCTCGTCTCCGGGGTTGCAGACCATGCTGACGGGCTCGAACTCGGAGACCGCGTTGGCAACGGCCGACCATGTTCGCTGGGCTTCTTCCCGCTCCACCTCGGAGCTGCCGAGTGCGTAGCCCGCGGTGGGCCAGGCCAGCCACGTGCGCTCGTGGGGTGCGCCCTCGTGCGGCATGATCCAGCCGGTTGTGCTGCCCTCGGCGGGGCGGGGTGCCGGGATGGTCGCGCCGGTTTCGAGGTCAACTCCGGCTCGGGCCGCCGCATTGGCGAGTGCCTGTGAGAGATCCATAGCTATGCCGTCCTGTGTCCGTGGGGGTGGGTGGGGTCAACCGGCTCCATGAGGGTTGAGTAGGTATCGGGTCGTCGAGTGGCGAGGAAGGGGAAGAGATCGAGCCAATCACGTCGCTGGTCGAGGTCAAGATCGGCGATGAGTACGGCGGTCTCATCCCGCGGGGCTTGCACCAGAACTCGGCCGTAGGGGTCGGAGATGAACGAGGAGCCGTAGAAGGTGAGCTCCCCCTCGGAGCCGTAGCGGTTGGGCACAACCATGAAGAGCCCATTCGCGATGCCGTTGCCCACGATCACCTGTTGCCAGAGCGGTTGGGTGTCAAATGTGGGGTGGTCGGGCTCCGAGCCAATCGCTGTGGGGTAGACGAGGATATCTGCCCCACCTAGCGAGTAGGCCCGTGCGACCTCGGGGAACCACTCATCCCAGCACGTGGGGAAACCAAACCGGCCCCCCGACCACTCGGCCACCTCCGTGACCGGGTAGGGGTCGTCCGCGGGCCCCGGCCGAAAATATTTGTCCTCATAGTAACCGGCCGTGACGGGGATATGCAGTTTGCGCGTGCGGGCCAGGATCTCACCGCCCGGTGAGACGAGGATCGCCAGGTTGTATCCGCGGCCATCGATCCCGTCCGCCCGCTCGTAGAGCGAGGCGTGCACGGCCACGCCATAGTCGGATGCGGCCTGCCGTGCCCAGGCGAGGGTGGGACCGGTCTCGAGATCTTCGGCGATGTCGGACGGGGTGCCCAGCGGGAGCGTGTCGGCAGGGTAGCGAGAGAGCGTTAGTTCAGGCAGGAACACCACACGTGCGCCCTCGGCTGCCGCGATCTGGATGCCTTCGCACAGTTCGGTGACGAGCCGCTCGGGGCGTTCATCCCATCGGTGTTGGATGAGTGCTACGCGCAGCGGCGGCCGCTCGCTCGGGGTAACCCGGGAGAGAGACTCTGGTGCTTTAGACCTGATAACGCGCATGGTGAACCGCCTCGGCAAAGTGAAGTGTGTGGCTACGGAGTCTACCGGCCGAGGCGCTACCCGGCGAGGGTATTCGGTGGCAGGGAATAACTTTCACGGTGGCCAGGTTATGCACAGAGTATGCAAACGCATGAAAAAAGGAGCGCGATAGCCATGCAATTTGGAATCTTCACGGTCGGCGATGTCACGACCGACCCCACGACGGGAAAGACCCCCACCGAACACGAACGAATCCTGGCCACCGTCGCCATTGCGCGCAAAGCCGAGGAAGTGGGGCTGGACGTCTTCGCCACCGGTGAGCACCACAATCCTCCCTTCGTCCCGTCGTCGCCGACCACAACGCTTGCGTATATTGCGGCGCAGACTGAATCGATCATCCTCTCCACCTCGACCACCCTGATTACCACCAACGATCCGGTCAAAATTGCTGAAGACTATGCCACTCTCCAACACCTTGCGGGTGGCCGCGTTGACCTGATGATGGGTCGAGGGAACACCGGACCCGTATACCCCTGGTTTGGTAAAGATATTCGCCAGGGCATCCCGCTGGCCCTCGAAAACTATGCGCTGCTGCGCCGACTCTGGCGTGAAGACGTGGTGGATTGGGAGGGCCAGTTCCGCACACCCCTGCAGCGCTTCACCGCCACACCCCGACCGCTCGATGACGTGCCGCCATTCGTCTGGCATGGCTCGATCCGCAGCCCCGAGATTGCGCACCAGGCCGCGTTCTACGGTGACGGCTTCTTTGCCAACAACATTTTCTGGCCCAAGGGGCACTTTCAGCAACTGGTCAACATCTATCGTGAGCGCTTCGAGCACTATGGCCACGGTACGGCGCGCCAAGCCTACGTGGGCCTGGGTGGACAGGCCTTTATCCGCAAGAATTCTCAGGATGCCGTGAAGGAATTCCGCCCCTACTTCAATAACGCCCCCGTGTATGGACACGGTCCCTCGCTGGAGGAGTTTACCGAAACTACCCCGCTATCGGTGGGGAGCCCCCAGGAGGTCATCGACAAGACCCTCGCCTTCCGGGAGGAGTTTGGCGACTATCAGCGCCAGCTTTTCTTGATGGATCACGCCGGTCTCCCCCTCACAACGGTCCTGGAACAGCTTGATCTTCTGGGTGAGGAGGTTGTTCCTGTGCTGCGTCGCGAGTTTGCCACGAACCGTCCGGCCGATGTGCCCGACGGGCCCACGCACGCCGGGCTCCTTGCTGCACGCGCCGCCGAGGCTGGCGTCTCAGCGGGGGAGGCCCCCGGCACGGTGCGGTCGTGACCTCCCACCTGCAGCGTGCCAGTGACACCTGGGAAGCCCTCTTCCGCGCCCAGGTGGTACTCATGCGCCACTACACGGCCCGGGATGTGTGGGGCAGTCTGAGTCCGAAAGAATACGACGTTCTCTACACCCTCAGCAGGGGACCGGACGGGGGGATGCGGCTGCACGACATCAACAATTCCATCCTGATCAGTCAGCCGTCGCTCAGCCGTATGATGGAGCGCTTGGAACGCCGTGACCTGGTGGAGCGGGCCCCTGCGCCGGGGGATGGGCGTGGTGTGGTCGTGCGGCTGACAGCGGAGGGTACCCGGGTGCGCCAAGATATTGGCCGCAGGCACGCCCGAGATATTGAAGATACCGTGGGCGAGTTTCTGTCCGACGACGAGATGGATACCCTTCGTGCCCTGAGCACCCGTCTCACGAGCGCCATGCAGGCCCGAACCCACACGGAAAAATCCTCCCGCTGAAGATTTTTCTGTTTTGTTTGTGTGATGTGCGTCACGAAATGTTGTTGCACTCGTCTTTAACCCCTGTAACGGTCGTTCTGCCAATGGTTCCGTCGGTATACACCCCCCCCGTACCGATTTTGGCCCCGTTACCGGCGGTGTTGTAGAGCTGTGATGCGTTCTACAACACCGCCCTTCTCGCTTTTTCAGGCGGTGATGCACTCCGATTGACCCGTGCCACCACCCCCTACGCGCTGGGAGATATAGGGGGGGTAGCGACCTGCGTAGAATCGGCCGTGATTCGGCATCCTATTTCGTTTCGGCTATCGTGAGATCGTCGCCGGAAACGCTTCGGCGGTAGAAGGTGTATTTCTATGGGAATCTTTGATTCGGCCCGTAACCTGTTTTCCCGCCAGGACCCCACCACGGGGGAACCCCGCCGGGCAGGTAGAGGGCGTCAGACGCCCGACACGGAAAGCGTGGGGGACGCGACACAGCAGGTTCGAGATTTTGCCGATGACGCCTCGACCTCCACCCACGATTTTTCCGAGGAGATGAGCGAACTCATCCAGGTGGGCATCACCACTGCAGGTGAGGGGCTCGAAACATTCCTCACCCGTCAACACGATGACACCACGGATATCAGTGAGGAGCGCGTCGAGACGTCCCAGTCCTCCGTCACCTACGTGGGGCCGGAGCAGGATGTGGCCTACTTTACCTCGCCGGATGGCGACGCAGACGAATACACGATGTCCGATTCCGACGTTCGGTTCTACACCGAGGACGACGGCGACACCATCCCGTAATCGCATTGACACTCTCCCGAGAATAGTGTCCGGGAGAGTTTGTGTGTGCCCGCCATGAGCGGGGGTGTCTATCGCCCGGGCAGCGCGATCGGTTCGGTATCGGGAATGGGGCTGGCATCCCGACCGCGCAGGTCCGGACTCCAACGACGACCGATCACTGCCGCGACACAGCCCAGCAGGGCAAAGCCGGTCGCGGCATAGAACGCACCCACATGGCCGACGCCGTCGATGAGGAAACCCGCGACAGCGGAACCGGCCGCGGCTCCGATGAGCTGTCCGGTACCCACCCAGCCGTAGGCCTCCGCCGTCTCGCTGAATTTAACGGTTGACGAGACCATGGCGAAGAGGACAGTGAGGGCGGGGGCGATACCCACGCCAGCGACAAAAAGCGTGATGGACAGCCACCACACGTCGAGCCACAGGAGGGCAACGCCGAGGCCCACCACGATGATGAGCATACGCTTGGCGAGTGACCAGGGACTGATCGGAACGTGGCCCATTGACAGGCCGCCCACGAGCGACCCCACCGAGAAAATAGCGAGCACTATACCCGACTTGATGCCGTGGTCGAAAACGGCGATGAGTCCAGCCTCCACCGCTGCACACGCACCGATCAGCAGGAATCCTACAACCGTTGCCACGACAACGCTGGGTCGTTTGAGCACGGCCCCCATCCGCCCGCGGCTGCGGGGGATGCGCACCCGACTCACCTCGGGTGACGAGATGAACCACGAGCCGCCGGCCAGAATCAGGAAGGCCGCGGTGAGGATGCCATACATCGAACCCAGCTGGGTGGAGATGAATACCGTGACCACGGGACCGAGGACCCAGATGATCTCTTGCGCGGAGGCATCCAAACTAAAAAGCGGAGTGAGCTGTCGTGAGGTGACCATCTTAGGGTAAATGGTGCGCACGGCCGGCTGCACGGGTGGTGTGGACAAGCCCGCGATAAACGCGACCACCATGTAGAGCGGAATCGGCATGACAAACACGGCGATGGCGGTCACGCTCAGCATGCAGACAATCATCGTGAGGAGCAGTACTCGACGCATTCCCCACACGCCCATCCACCGGCTCGTGAGCGGCCCAGAGATGGCCTGGCCGATGCTGGCCGCGGCCAGCACGAGACCCGCCGAGCCGTAGGCACCCGTGACCTGCTGAATGTGGATGAGGACGGCCAGGGAGAGCATTCCAAAGGGAAAACGGGCGGTCAACTGCGCCAAAATGATGCGCCCCACGCCCGGGCTTTGAAGTAGTTCTTTGTAGGTGCTCACAGAGAGTTCATCGTACTCCGAAAGTGGCCGACCTGTCATTCGTTCCGGGAGAAATCGCCGCGTATCTGCTGTGAGATGGGGGCCTCAGCGCAACTCGGCGAGCGCTCGTGTGATGCGCGGAGCCGAGACCTGCTCGGCTGCCCTGAGGTGCTGGGCAAAGAGGCTGATCCTCAGTTCCTCCAGCAGCCAGCGCACGCGGGTCAGCCCGGGGGGAGCGTGCTCGCCCGCGGGCAGCGTGCCGCCCGCATCGGTGTACTTTTCGGTGAGTTGCTGAATCTCGGTCATCCACACTCGGTCGCGGCCCGGGTTCTCCACGAGTTTGGGGATGCGGGCGGTCACCGCCGCCGCGTATACCGGTAGTCGCGCCAGCTGCCCCAGGCCGGTGCGCGAGATGAAGCCGTCGAAAACGAGCGCGTCAAGCTGGTTGCGGGCGTCGGTCAGCGCGGGCAACAGGGTGATCGCCGTGTTCTTCTCGATGGCCCGACGGGCATCGCGTACGGCACCGAGGGCGCTCGCGACGGTGGCGACCGCTCGATATGACGAGTCAATCAATTGTGCCGAGAAGTCGTCGCGGGCGGCTTCGAACTCGACCTGGGTCCACAGGATGCTGTCGCCGCTGCGGGCGGTGAGCACGGCATCCGCCACGGCCAGGCATACATCCTGCATCACGGCCGTGATGCCGCGGTACGGGCCGGCCGAGAGCAGTAGCTTCTCGTTCTGGCTGAGGTGCTCCTTGAGATAGGAGACGGGGGAGGGCGTGCTCAGCACGAGCAGGCGACGGATACCGCGCCGACTCAGCCGGGTCTGCTCTTCGGGGGTTGTCACGAGGCGGATATCGACGGCAGCCCCCGTGTCCACCAGCGAGGGATACGCACGCACCACGCCACCGCCGTGCCGGGACTCAACCACGTGGGCGAGATCGCCGAAGTCCCACGCGGTCAGCCCCGAGCGTTCGACCGCGTGGGCGGGTGCCGCGGCCGCGGCCACCTGAGCGACGCTCTCGCGTGAACTCGTCGCGTGTGAGGTTTGTAGCTCGCCCAGGTTCTTGCCCCGGGCAACCGTGCGTCCGCGGTGGTCAACCACGCGAAAAGAGGGCCGCAGATGGTCAGGGATGCGGTCGAGGTCGAAGTCTGCGGCTGACACGGGGACGCTCGTGGCCCGCCGGATCTCAGCGGCGAGCTGCACGGTGAGGGAGTCGCCGTGACCGGCCTCTTCCCCGAGCCGTTCGAGCAGGCGGGTGGCCCAATCGGCCGCGGGGACCACATGGCGACGTATGGCTTTGGGTAGCGACTTAATCAGTGCCGTGACGAGATCGCGGCGCAGGCCGGGTACAAGCCGTTCAAAGTCGGCACCGTCAATGCGGGGAAGAAGCGGGAGGGGCACGGTGACGGTGACCCCGTCATCCTCCGCCCCCGGCTCGAAGCGGTAACTCAGGGTGAGCGCCTGATCGCCCTGTTGCCAGACTTTCGGAAACTCGGTCTCGCTCACCTCGGGGCTGTCCTCCTCCTCGAGGAGGTCGGCTCGGCGCATGGTGAGCAGTTCGGGGGTGTCTCGGCGGGTGGTACGCCACCACCCCTCAAAGCTGCGGGTGGAGGCGATATGCTCCGGGATGCGGGCGTCGTAGAAGGCGTACACGGCCTCATCCCCCAGCAGAATATCGCGGCGGCGTGAGCGCTCTTCGAGCTGTTCCAATTCGCGACGCAACCGTCTGTTGGCTTTGTCGAAGGCCTGGGGGGAATCCCACTCACCCTCCACGAGTGCGTGCCGAATGAATAGTTCGCGGGCGTGCGCGGGGTCGAAGCGGGCGAACTGAACACGGCGTTTCTCCACGAGCGGCACACCAAAGAGGGTGACTCGTTCGTAGGCCACAGCGGCTCCCTGCTTTTTCTCCCAGTGCGGCTCGCCGATGCTGCGCTTGACCAGAGGTCCGGCCAACTCCTCAGCCCAGGCCGGGTCGATCGCGGCGTTGCTGCGGGCGAAGAGGCGTGAGGTCTCGACAAACTCGACGGACATCAGTGCCTGCGGCGGCTTCTTGGCCAGCGCCGAGCCCGGGAAGATGACAAACTTGGCATTGCGTGAGCCGATGTACTCAGCTGATTGCCGTTTCTGTTGCCGCCCGCTGGCGGGGGCCGAGCCCGGTGTGCGGGTGTCTCGCACCCCCAGGTGCGAAAGCAGCCCGGCGAGCAGGGAGCGGTGGATACCGTCGGGGTCTACCTTCGGCTCGGCCACTTCCAGCCTCAATGGTTTGGCCGCCTGGCGCAGCTGCCGGTTCAGATCGCCCCACTCGCGCACGCGCAGGAAATTGAGGTACTCGGCTTTACACAGGCGCCGGAACGCGCTGGACGAGAGCTCGGTGCGCTTTTCCTCCAGGTAGTTCCAGAGGGCGAGCACCGTGAGGAAATCGCTCGTGGGGTCGATAAAGCGACGGTGGGCGGCATCCGCGAGCTCGCGCTTTTCGACGGGCCGCTCGCGGACATCCTGAATCGTGAGCCCCGCCACGATTGCGAGCACCTCGCGCGAGACGCCGTGCTTCTTCGACTCGATGACCATGCGCGCAAAGCGCGGCTCGATGGGCAGGCGGGCGAGGTCGCGGCCCACGCCGGTGAGTGCGAGTTGGTCGCGGTTGGGTGTGATGGCACCGAGCTCGCTGAGGAGATCGAGTCCGTCTTTGATTCCGCGCGAGTCGGGCGGGGTGAGGAAGGGGAATTCGGCGATATCGCCGAGGCCGAGCGAGATCATCTGGAGAATGACCGAGGCGAGACCCGTGCGCAGTACCTCGGGCTCGGTGAACTCGGGACGTTTCTGGAAGTCTTCTTCTGAGTAGAGCCGGATGGCGATACCCGGGCTAGTGCGCCCCGAGCGGCCTGATCGCTGATTCGCCGATGCCTGTGAGATCGCCTCGATGGGCAGGCGCTGCACCTTAGAGCGGGCGCTATACCGCGAGATACGAGCTGTGCCGGCATCAATCACGTAGCGGATGCCCGGTACCGTCAGGCTCGTCTCCGCCACGTTGGTCGCGAGCACGATTCGGCGCCGGGTGCCGGGCCGACGGCTCGTTTCGAAGACGCGGTGCTGTTCGGCCGAAGAGAGCCGGCCGTAGAGCGGGAGTACCTCGGTGCCCTCCGGGAGGCGGTGGGCCCGGATACGGCCCTCGACTGCGTCGGCGGCATCCCTAATCTCGCTCTCGCCGCTCAAGAACACGAGCACATCGCCGGAGGATTCCCGAGAGAGTTCGTCGAGGGCGTCGCCGATTGCGTCAAACAGATCGCGTTCAACTGACGCGGGAGGTTTCGGGCCGGTCGGGGTGCTCTCGGGCACCTCCTCGATCAGCGGCCGATAGCGGATATCGACGGGAAAGGTGCGACCCGATACCTCGATAATGGGGGCACCACCGAAGTGTTTCGAGAAGCTCTCCGGGTCGATCGTGGCCGAGGTGATGATGAGTTTGAGATCGGGGCGCCGGGGTAGCAGGGTCTTGAAATAGCCGAGCAGGAAGTCGATGTTGAGGCTACGTTCGTGCGCCTCGTCGATGATGATCGTGTCGTAGGCGCTCAGCGTCTTGTCGCGATGGATTTCGTTGAGCAGGATGCCGTCCGTCATCACCTTGATCTGCGTGCTGGCGCTCGATCGATCGGTGAATCGGACCTGGTATCCCACACGCCCGCCGAGCTCCTCGCCCAACTCCTCCGCGATGCGCTCGGCAATGGTGCGCGCCGCGATGCGCCGGGGCTGGGTGTGGCCGATGCGGCTGCGGCCCAGGCTGAGCGCGATCTTTGGCAACTGGGTGGTTTTACCCGAGCCGGTCTCCCCGGCCACGATGACCACCTGGTTGTCGCGGATCGCCTCGGCGATCTCTTCGCGCAATTGGCTAACGGGGAGCTCGGGCGGAAACGTCATCTGAAGGTCTTCGGGATGCATGGCTCGTCTATTCTCCCCCGAAACACTGACAGTGGTCACACGCCGCTCTCGGGTTGCCCCTGAATCGTGTCGGGGACTGGATAGTCTGGGCTTCATGACGATGACACCGGAAACGAAAGACTGGACCTGGGTACTCACCGAGCGCTGCGCGGAGTGCGGGTTGGCTGTGGCCGATCTTGATTACGACGATATCCCCGCGCTCGTTCGGGCCACGATTGTGCCCTGGCAGGCCGGGCTCGCCACCCCGAACGTTCGGGTGCGACCCGCTGTCGAGACCTGGTCCATCCTGGAATACGCCTGCCATGTGCGCGATGCGCACCGCATCTTCGGTGAGCGGGTGGGGCTCATGCTCACACACGACAATCCCACGTATCCCAATTGGAGTCCGGATGCGGCGGCGGCGGAGGCCCGCTACAACGAGCAGGACCCCGCGACGGTTTGGCGTGAGCTTGCGGCGGCAGGAGAAGTCACGGTCGGCGTTTTTGCGGCGGTACCGCGCGATCAGCGTGACCGTCCCGGGCTGCGCAGTAACGGTTCGGCGTTTACTATTGACTCCCTGCTGCGCTACTACCTGCACGACGTTTTTCATCACGTGGGCGACCTCGACCGGCAGAATCCGCTTCTCGAGGGTGCCGACGCGTAGGGTAGAGCGCATGGCTGAAAATACAATTCCCCTGTGTGAACTGAGTAATGGCACCCGCATCCCGCAGCTGGGGTTTGGCGTCTTCCTGGTAGACCCGCCCGAGGCTGAGCGGGTGGTCTCCGATGCGCTCGAGGTGGGCTACCGCCACATCGATACGGCTACCATCTACAAGAACGAGGAGGGGGTGGGCCGGGCTATCGCATCCTCCGGCATCGCCCGTGATGACCTTTTTGTGACGACAAAGCTGTGGAACGCCGACCAGGGTGCCGACACGACCCTGCCCGCGTTTGAGGCGAGTCTGGATCGCCTGGGACTCGATTACGTGGACCTCTATCTCATCCACTGGCCGGCACCGGCTCGGGATGCCTACGTGGATTCCTGGCGAGTGCTGGAGCGTATTGAGAAGTCGGGTCGCGCGAAGGCGATTGGCGTCTCGAACTTCCTGATTCCGCACCTGGATCGCCTGATTGACGAGACCGGCGTGATCCCCGCTGTCAACCAGATCGAATTGCATCCCTATCACCAGCGGCGCGAATTGGTTGAATTCTGTCAGGGTAATGACATCCGGGTGGAGGCCTGGGGTCCGCTCTCGCAGGGCAAATCCGATCTGCTGGAAAACCCTGTGATTGTGGCGGCCGCAGCGGCCCACGGCAAATCCTCCGCCCAGGTGGTCCTTCGCTGGCACCTGGAACAGGGAAACATCATCTTTCCGAAGACCACGCGGCGTGAGCGTGCTATCGAGAATCTGGATCTCTTTACTTTTGAGTTGAGTTCGGAGGAGCGCAGCGCGATCACTGCCCTTGACCGGGAGTTGCGTCTCGGTGGTGACCCGCTTGAGGTAAACTAGGCTTTCTGCGTGATACGGCCCGTTGCCCCGTGTGTGGGTGGCGGGCCATTTCTTTTCTGTGTCGCGTTCTCTGCGGCGCTCGCGGTTACGCGCACGGGGCTGGATGTCGGTGGTCGTGGCTAGGCTCGTCTCGCGGCATATCCTCAGCTTCAGAGTTTGCAGATTCGTGCAGTAACTGCAAAAGTTTAGTGACTGCATTGTGTCGTGTTGATCGTCTCCGATGGTGTGGGGGATCACATTTTCCGTTCCTACTACCCATTGAAAGACCATAATGACCACCTCTCTTTCACCAACCGTCACCGAGCAGGCTCCACCGGGAATGCTCCCGAAGAGACAGATCAATCTGATTTTTGTGGGTCTCTTGATTGCGATGCTGCTGGGTTCACTTGACCAGATGATCTTCTCGACCGCCCTGCCCACAATCGTGGGCGAGCTCGATGGCGTTGACCACATGCTCTGGGTGACCACCGCCTACGTGGTGGCCGTCACGATCATGATGCCGATTTACGGAAAGCTTGGCGATCTAATTGGGCGTAAGAGCCTGATCCTCGGGGCTATCTCGATCTTTATGATCGGTTCGGTGGTTGGCGGCCTCGCTTCCGATATGACCTGGCTGATCACCGGTCGGGCTGTGCAAGGTCTGGGCGGTGGTGGTCTGATGATCCTCGCGCAGGCGGTTATTGCCGATATCGTTCCGCCGAAAGACCGTGGCCGCTACATGGGGCCGATGGGTGCCGTATTCGGTCTTGCTGCTGTGCTGGGGCCCATTCTTGGCGGCTGGTTTACGGAGGGTATCGGCTGGCGCTGGGCGTTCTGGATCAACATCCCGCTGGGCGTGCTGGCCCTCGTGAGCATTCTCATTTTCCTCAAGCTGCCGCACCGCGACTTCACTCGGCCCCGACTCGACGTCGCCGGCATCAGCGTCATGGCGATCTTTGTCACCTGCCTCGTGCTCTTCACCTCGTGGGGTGGCAAAGACTATGAGTGGGATTCGCCCATGATTCTTGGTCTCATCGCCGCAACGGTCGTCTCCGGGGTGCTGTTCCTGTTCGTGGAGAAGCGCGCGGCCGAGCCGATTATCCCGCTCTACCTGTTCCGGGACCGCAACTTCAACCTCTCAACCATCGCCGGTCTCATTGCCGGTGTGGTGATGTTCGGTGCCATCGGTTACCTGCCCACGTACCTGCAAATGGTGCATAGCCTGAACGCGACCGAGAGCGGCCTGCTCCTGCTGCCCATGGTGGCCGGGATGCTCGTTTCTGGCATCGTGTCGGGTCAACTCGCGAGCCGCACGGCCCACTATAAGTGGATGCCCATCGCAAGTATGCTGATCACCGCCGTCGCGATGGTACTCCTCTCTACCCTCACGATCGAAACTGAACTCTGGGTGGTGGGCCTTTTTATCGGCATCTTTGGTCTCGGTCTCGGTCTCGGAATGCAGATTCTCGTGCTGATTGTGCAGAACTCATTCCCCGTCTCCCAGGTGGGAACCGCGACTGCGTCGAATAATTTCTTTCGGGAGATCGGTGCCACGCTCGGTGCCGCGATCGTGGGTAGCCTCTTCACCACGCGACTGGGTGAGTTGCTCGCCGAGCGGATGCCCGTCGTTCCCGAAGGGTCGGGTGCGACGGCCCCCGAGGCTAACAGCCTCACGCCCGCGCTGGTGCGTGATCTACCTGATATGTTCCGCACCCCCATCATCGAGTCCTACAACGACTCGATGACGCCCATCTTCCTCTACCTGCTGCCACTACTGATTGTGGCCGCTGTCGCGCTGATATTTGTGATCGAGAAGCCGCTCGAAACAACGCTCACCTACGGTGAGGATGCCGCGGTCGCGGGTGCAGCCGGTACGAACGACGGTGCCGAGGCCGAGGGAATTACCGAGGCCGATGCGCTGCCCGGCGACACGGAGAGCGTGGGTGCGGGTACTGCCTCCGATGCGGGCCGTCGTGCTGAGCAATAGACTCGCAGAGTGATGACAGCCGACACGCCCTCACCGTCGCGCCCCGGCCCTAGTGCCGGGGCCGCGATGGGCCTGCGTGAGCGTAAGCAGCGTGCGCTCCGCGAGCGAGTGGAGACCATCGCCGTCAACCTGGTTGATGAGCGCGGGTATGACGGCGTGTCGGTTGATCTCATCTGTGAGCGGGCGGAGATTTCTCAGCGCACCTTCTTCAACTATTTTGGAACCAAAGAAAAGGCTGTGCTTGGCAACGAGCCGCCGGAGGTGACGGAGGAGCATCTTGCCCGGATCGTGGCAGATGATCGAGCCGATACCCTGGCGGTTCTTTTCGACTTCCTCGCTACTCTCGACACCCTCACCGAGCATGAGCGGTCGATGCGGGTGCGACGTCGGGAGGTGATTATGCGCCATCCCGAACTCATGCGGATGATATTTGCCCGCGTCGATGCTCTCCAGGAGGTGCTCTCGGCTGCCGTGTTGCAGCGAATGCTGCGGCTGCGAGGGCTCACCGAGGCTACCCCGGAGATGCGAGAGGAGGCCCGTATGACAATCAACATGTCGGCGTGCATCCTCAAATTTACGAGTGAGCAGTGGGCGCGTGAACAGATTGCCGAGGGAATCCTCCCCGGCCTGCAGCGGGCACGGGATCTCGCCGCACGGGTGCTGGGGGCACGATAGCGGTGTCTCGCCGAGCGGCCTGGGGACAATGTCAATAAAAATGTCCAGCCGGAAGGTGCCGTTTTTTGGATGAGTCAGAGAGATTTCCGTCAATGTGCGCGATGGTGGATAGCGGCTGACTAAGCTGGGTCGTTAGACACACACTTTTTTGTTTCGCCGGTGAAAGCGAGAACTTCATGCCAGAGTATTCCCCCGTGCCAGAGCATGACCAGGCAGGTGAACTCGAAAACGCGCGCGAACGTCTCGGTGACGAGATGTCGGCCGTTCAAGACTTTTCGAGTGAGCAGGTCGGGTATCACAAGACGCTCAAGGCCCGCCAGTTGCAGATGATTGCCATCGGCGGCGCGATCGGTACCGGACTCTTCCTTGGCGCGGGCGGGCGTCTCGCCTCGGCAGGACCGTCGCTCGTTTTCGTGTACGCGATCTGTGGTTTTTTTGCGTTCCTCATCCTGCGTGCGCTGGGGGAGTTGGTGCTCCATCGGCCGTCCTCTGGCTCGTTTGTGTCCTATGCCCGTGAGTTTCTCGGCGAGAAGGCCGCCTTTGTCGCCGGCTGGATGTACTTTTTGTTCTGGGCAATGACGGCCATCGTTGACATTACGGCCGTGGCGCTCTACGTCAAGTTCTGGTCGGCTTTTACGGATGTCCCTCAGTGGTTGTTGGCGCTTATCGCGCTGACAATTGTGGTGCTCCTTAACCTGGTCTCGGTCAAGGTCTTCGGTGAGATGGAATTCTGGTTTGCAATTATCAAGGTGACGGCGCTTATCGCATTCCTCATCATCGGTGCCGTTTTTCTGGCCTTCCAATTTCCCACGAGCGAGGGTGTCCCCGGCCTGCACGTTCTTGCCAATAATGGCGGATTCTTTCCCGAAGGTCTGCTGCCCACCGTGCTCGTGGTTCAGGGGGTTGTGTTTGCCTACGCCGCGATCGAGCTCGTGGGAACCGCCGCCGGTGAGACGGCGAACCCCGAGAAGATTATGCCCCGGGCCGTCAATATGGTGATCGTGCGCATCATGGTGTTTTACGTGGGCTCGGTGCTGCTGCTCTCCCTCCTGCTGCCCTACACGGCCTACAGCAAAGACGAGAGCCCGTTCGTCACCTTCTTCGCCAGCATCGGTGGAGCCGAGGTGGGTGGGATTGCGGGCAACATCATGAATTTTGTGGTGCTCACCGCGGCCCTATCCAGTCTTAATGCGGGGCTTTACTCCACCGGCCGTATTCTGCGCTCCATGTCTATTAATGGAGCCTCACCCCGATTCACCGGGGCCATGAACAAGAGCGGCGTGCCCTACGGCGGCATCCTACTGACCGGGGTTGTTGCCCTTGCGGGGGTTGCGGTCAACGCGATTATGCCGGATGAAGCCTTCGAGATCGTCCTGAATGTGGCCTCGCTCGGTATCATCGCCGCGTGGGGGATGATCATTCTCTGTCAGATGCGACTGCGCCGGTGGGTGAAGGAGGGCCGAGCTCAACCGTCAAGCTTCCGGCTCTTTGGGGCACCCTTCACGTCGTACCTCACGCTCGCCTTTTTAGCCTCGGTTGTGGTGCTGATGGCCTTCGACTACCCCGTGGGCACCTATACCACGGGCACCCTCATCATCATCGTGCCGCTGCTGATCGGTGGCTGGTTCCTGTCCCGCAAGCGAATTGCGGAGATCGCGAGCCTGCGCGAGGGCCACACCGGTGTCCTTCCCGTACTCCCGGAGCGTCCAGGCAGCACGAAGACCGGCCGCTAAGGGGCGTTTCGTCGGGAAGAGCCGGTCTAACCCGCTGTCGTGACGAGTGGTGCGGCGGCGTCGGCCGCCCACTCCGCGAGTGAGCCGTCGTAGAGCGCCACACCGGTGTGCCCGAGGACGGTGAGGGCGAGGGCATCCGCCGCCGCCGCGAGTCCGGCACTGCAGTAGACGACCACGCGCTTGGCGGTGGTTGCCTCGCCGAGGCGTTCGGCCAGCGCCTCCCGGTTGAGGAACGTCTTGGTGGACCGGTCGAGGAGCCGCACGACCGGCGCGCTCACGCTGCCCGGGATATGCCCAGCCCGCGAAACGGCCGTGGTTTCGCCCGTGAACTCGCGGGGTGGTAGGCCGCAGACGAGCGCGGCCGACTCGGTGCCGGCGATGACGCCCTCCACGAAGGATTTATCCACCCACAGCTCGGTGCGTTCGCGGGCCACGAAGGTGCGGGGTGTGGGCTCAACATGGCCCACCTCGAGGGGAAACCCAGCGGCCTGCCAGGCGGTCAGCCCGCCATCCAGCACCACCACCCGGTCGTAGCCAAACGCGCGGAACAGCCACCACACGCGGCTGGCGAAGTGACCAAAGCTACCGTCGTACACCACCACCGAGGTCTCGTTGCTGATACCGAGCGCACCGGCGGCGGTGGCGAAGCGCTCGGCGCTCGGCCGGGTGAAGGGAAACGGTCCGGCGGGGTCAGAGAACTCGGTGATCACGTCGGCAAAGATCGCGCCGGGGAGATGCCCGCCCACGAGATACTCCTCATCACCGCTCACGTAGGCGGGGTGCCCACCCGGTCCGTCGAGGAGAAACGCCGTGGCATCCAGGATGACCAGGCCATCCGCCCCCAGGTGGTCATAGACCCACTGGGCAGAAACGAGCGGGGAATCAGGGTTCTCGGGAAGTGTGGGAGACATGCCTTCCATGCTACCGATGGGTGTGCCGACGGGTGGGGACGCGTGCAATCGGGGGTAACAGACCGGTGCTACCGCAGCGTCTTGCGCGCCGTGATCTGCCCGGTGTCGAAGCCGAGCAGATGCAGGCCGCCGTGGAAGCGGGCGTGCTCAATCTTGATGCAGCGATCCATCACCACGGTGAGCCCCTTCTTCTCGCCGTCGTACGCGGCCTCCTCGTTCCAGATGCCGAGCTGTACCCAGATCACGGGGCTGCCCACGGCAACCACGTCATCAATCACGCTCGGGATGTCGCTGCCGCGTCGGAACACGACCACAATATCCGGCACCTCGGGCAGCGAGGCCAGATCGTCGTAGGCCCTCTCGCCGAGGATGGTGTCGGCGTTGGGGTTCACGAAGTACACCCGGTAGTCGCTTGATTGTTGCAGGTAGGTGCCCACGAAGTAGCTTGATCGCGCCGGGTTGGGCGAGGCCCCCACGATGGCAACGGACTTCGCGGCGCGCAAGATGCCCAGGCGATCCTTGGCGCTCGGCCCGGTCCAGGTGCGTTGTGATGCGAGCAGCTTGGCGAGAGGGGAATCGGCCGGTAGCTCACAGCTGAGACCGTTAGCGAGGTGAGTGGTGACCGTATCGGCGGGCGTAGTGTCGGTGGTGCTCATCGGGACTCCTCTACGGCGATGGTGAGTGCCTGGTCAAGATCGTAGATGATGTCGGCAACATCCTCGATACCCACGCTCAGGCGGATGGTGCCCGCACCCACGCCGGCATCCACGAGCTGCTGCTCGGTGAGCTGTGCGTGTGTGGTGGAGGCGGGGTGGATGATGAGGGTCTTGGCATCCCCGATGTTGGCGAGGTGGCTGGCCAGGTTCACGTTCTCGATCAGTCGGCGGCCCACATCCCGCCCGCCTTTCACGGTAAAGCTGAACACCGAGCCGGGACCCTTCGGGAAGTACTTCTGGGCCCGGTCGTGGTGTGGATGCGCGGGCAGGCCCGCCCAGCTGACCGACTCGATCCGCTCGTCGGCATCCAGCCACTCGGCCACCACTCGGGCGTTGTTGACGTGCGCCTGGATGCGGTAGGGCAGGGTTTCAACGCCCTGGGCGAGCAGGAAGGCGGAGTGCGGGGCCAGGGTGGGCCCGATATCCCGCAGCTGCTCGGCGCGCAGCCGGGTGAGGAACGCGTACTCGCCAAAGTTTCCCGACCACTTGAGCCCGCCGTAGCTGGGTACGGTCTCG
The DNA here is from genome assembly GCF_006716695.1 of Klugiella xanthotipulae. Taxonomy (GTDB): domain Bacteria; phylum Actinomycetota; class Actinomycetes; order Actinomycetales; family Microbacteriaceae; genus Klugiella; species Klugiella xanthotipulae. The sequence goes on along the minus strand of NZ_VFPN01000002.1, from coordinate 291,416 downwards.
TCGAAGAGTGGGAAACGTTCACTGTGCCAGTTGAACCGGCCCGACTCGACGACAACGCCGCCGAGGGTGGAGCCGTGCCCGCCGAGGAACTTGGTGGCCGAATGGATGACCACATCGGCCCCCCACTCGATGGGCCGGTTCAGGTACGGGGTCGCGAGGGTGGCGTCAATGATGAGGGGCAGGCCCGCGGCGTGGGCAACCTCGGCCAGACCCTCAATATCGGCGATCTCGCCCGAGGGGTTGGCGATGGATTCGGCGAAGATGAGTTTGGTTGTGTCGGTGATCGCGGCGGCGTAGTCGGCCGGGTCGCTCGACTGCACAAACGTGGTGCTGACGCCGAAGCGGCGCAGGGTTACGTCAAGCTGTGTGATTGAGCCGCCGTACAGGTTGGCGGAGGCCACGATGTGGTCGCCCTGCCCGGCGAGGGAGGCAAAAGTGATGTACTGTGCGCTGAGTCCGCTCGCGGTGGCGACGGCACCGAGGCCGCCCTCCAGGCTCGCGATGCGCTCCTCGAAGCTCGCCACGGTGGGGTTGGAGAGGCGGGAGTAGACGTTTCCGTATTTTTGCAGGGCGAAGCGGGCCGCGGCATCGGCGGTGTCATCGAAGACAAAGGCGCTTGTCTGGTAGATGGGGAGGGCGCGGGCGCCGGTGATGGGGTCTGGGATGTTGCCCGCGTGGATGGCGCGGGTGTTGAATCCATATTCGCGATCTGCCATGCCCCACAGACTATCGCCGGGCGTGGGGTGCGCCGCACCGCGGTGTAACAAAGTGCAAGGAGAGCGGGCGGGGAAGGAGGCGGTCGCTAGCTCCACCCCGGCAGCCAGATGTGCAGCTGCCAGAAGGTGAACGAGATGCGGGTCCCCGTCCACAGCGGGTAAAAGTAGATGCTGACCGCGAGGGCCGTCACGAGGAAGATCGCCACAACCGTCAGGTTGGGGGTCGTGATTCTGGGCAGGGGGTGCCGACGCGAGATCGTGCCGAAAAACTTCCCGTAGCCCTGATCCAAACGCCAGTAGCCCAGGATCCATCCCACCGCGTAGGCGAGGGCCAGGTAGACAAAGGGGGCGTAAGCGATTGTGTAGAACTGGAACACGGCGCTGCGACTCGGGGTGAGTAGCCAGGGTAGGTACCCGCTGAGCGCGCCGACCAGGATGAAACCGGCCACGCCATCCCGATATCGCACGAGCAGATAGGCCAGGAAGCCGAGAGCCAGGAGCCCGCCCCACCAGATGAGCGGGTTGGGCAGCGAGGTGATCGCCTCGCTGCACTTGGATATCGTGCATCCGTCCTGACCGTACTCAAATGACTCGTAGTACATGCTCGTGGGTCGCAGGGCGAGCGGCCAGGTGAGTGGATGGGCCATGTAGGGGTGCGGTGCGTTCAGCGTTGAGTGCCACTGGTACATGGTCGTGTGGTAGTGCCAGAGGCTCTGTGCCCAGTGCGGCACCCAGGAGAAGAACCCCGTTGCGGCGTTACCCGCCTCGGCGGCCCAGCCCCGGTTCCACCCGGTCGAGGTGAGCAGCCAGCCCGTCCAGGTTGCCAGGTAGGACGCCAGAGCCAGCGGCACGAGGAGTGCAAATGAGACGAGCCCCTGGGTGAGTACACCCGCGCTGAACCAGCCGACGAGCCCAGCCTTCCTGCGCTGATACATATCGCGGATGACCAGGTACAGCCCGAACCCGGCCAGTACATAAAGCCCCGACCACTTGATCCCTGCCGCGAGACCAAACGTGATGCTTGCCGCGAGGAGCCACGGCCGACGCCACAGCACGGGGCCGTAATCACCGCGGTGCGGGGTGGCCCTGAGCCAGCGCTGCCAGACCCGGTCGTTCTGGTCGCGATCGAGCAGGACGAAGTACGCTCCCAGTAGCGCGGCGAGCATCAGGAAGTTGTCGAGCAGGCTCACCCGCGACATGACGATGGCCAGCCCGTCAATGGCCATGAGGAATCCGGCAATCACCCCGATCAGGGTCGAGCGGAAGAGCCGACGGCCCAGAACCGTGACGAGCAGCACCGCGAGCGTTCCGGCGACAGCCGTGGACATCCGCCAGCCCCAGCCGTTGTCGGCGTCGCAGACGAGCATCCCGAGGCCAATCAGCCATTTGCCGAGCGGTGGGTGTACGACGTATGAGGCGGTGGGGAGGCTCTGGGTGATCTCGTTCGGGCCGAAGTTCATGCCCAGGCCCTCAGCCCACTTGGTGGGGAACCCATTGAGTAGCTGGCTGTAGGAGTCGCGCACGTAGTAGATCTCGTCAAAGACGAGCACTCCCGGGTGCCCCAGGTTCCACAGGCGCACGGCGGCGGCCAGGAGGGTGACAGCGGCGATGGCCGACCACTGGAGGCGGCGGGCGGCGCGGGGGGTGAAACGCCAGGTTCCGTTTTTCCACCAGCCGGCGGCGGCCTCCGCGGTGCGGGACACCCAGGACGGCGGCGGTTGCCTCGGTGTGTGGGCCACGGGCGGTGGGGTCGGCTGGGTCACCCTGCCATGCTATCTCGCGGGATGTTCGGATTCGGCCACCGTCACGTACGCTGAACACGTGATTATTCTTGCCGCAACGCCCATCGGAAATCTCGGCGACGTCTCCCAACGTCTCCGCGACACACTGGAGGCGGCGGCGACCATTGCTTCCGAGGACACCCGCACCACGGCGCATCTGCTGCGGGCTCTGAACATCGAGAACCGTCCGCGCCTGATCAGCCTGCACGACCACAATGAGCGCTCCCGCTCGGTGGAGCTGGTGGCGGAAGCCGCCGAGGCGGACATCGTGGTGATGAGTGACGCGGGGATGCCCACCGTTTCCGACCCCGGCTATCATCTGGTGGCTCTCGCCGCCGAGAAGGGTGTGCGCGTGACCGCGCTACCGGGGCCGAGCGCCGTGATTACCGCGCTCGCCGTGTCTGGGTTGCCCACCGACCGCTTTACTTTTGAGGGTTTCCTGCCCCGAAAATCCGGTGAGAGGAGGTCGCTGATGCGTGAGTTGGCTGGGGAGCGTCGCACCATGGTCTTCTTTGAGTCGCCCGCCCGTCTGGCCGCCTCGCTCGCCGATATGGCCGCCGTGTGGGGGGATGAGCGCCGGGTGGCGGTGTGCCGGGAGCTCACCAAAATGTACGAGGAGGTGCGCCGTGGTGGCGCGGCCGAACTTGCCGAGTGGGCCGCTGGGGGGGTGCGCGGTGAGATCTGTGTCGTCGTTCAGGGTGCCCAGCGGCGGGCCGTGAGCGCGGAGGACGCGCTCGCCCAGGTCCGCGATCTTGTTGCCGCCGGTGCCCGGCTGAAAGACGCGGCGGCGGAGGTCTCGGAGGTCACAGGCCACGGTAAACGTGACCTCTACCAAGCGGCTCTGGCTCAGCGGTAGCCCACGGGGTCTGTTGTGTGGCCTGAGTGAGTAGCTGGGGCCGACACGAGGGTATCTGGCTGCGGGGTCTGAGTCGCGGGGTTTACGCGGTTGAGCGCACAACAAACTCCGGTGTTAGCCGCTCGCTGTCCACCGCTTCTTTGTCGATCAAGGCGAGCAGCTTGTCGAAGCCGAGCCGACCCATCTCGATCATGGGGGAGCGCACCGTCGTGAGGTTGACCGCCTGGGCGATGGGGGTGTCGTTGTAGCCGACGACCGCGATGTCGTCGGGTACCGAGATACCCCGCTTCTGAAGCGCACCGATTGCGCCGATTGCGGCGAAGTCGTTGACGGCAAAGACCGCCTCGGGTCGGGTGTCGGTGCCGAGGATATCGGCGATTGCGCGCTGACCTGCGGGGGCGTCAAAGCCGGTGTAGTGGAGGTCCACCTCCGATTCGCCAATGCCGTGCTCGGCGAGCACGGCGAGGAACCCGCCCACCCGGTCGAGCGTGGTGGAGGCGTAGCGGGCGCCCGCGATGACGGCGAAGCGCCGCCGCCCGGTGGACACGAGGTGTGTTGCCGCGAGTCGCCCGCCCGCGATGTCGTCGCAGGTGACGGATACGTGCCCGGCGCGTCGCCGACTGACCAGGGTGAGCGGCACGCCGCGGGCGGCGAGTTCGTCCAGGTAGGGGGAGTCTTGGTGTGCGTCACCGAAGATGAGGCCGTCAACCCGTCGGGCCAGCAGCGACTCGGTGCGCAGGCGCTGGCGGGCCGGGTCGTCGAGGGAGTTGGCGACAACCGTCACCCGGCCGCTGGCCTCGGCCGCAGCGTCGATGCCCTCGTAGATGGTTGCGAGCACGTAGTCCTGGAGGCGTGGCACGATCACGCCCACGAGGTCGGAACGGGAGGTGCGCAGCGAGGCCGCGTGCGGGTTGCGCGCGTAGCCGCGCTCGTGTGCCAGTTCCTGGATGCGGCGGATTGTGGCGGGGGACGCCCACTTGGCCTCCGTCCCCGGCTCGGCGTTGATGACGCGCGACACGGTTGAGACGTTGAGCCCGAGTTCGCCCGCGAGGGTTTTGAGGGTGACGGGCTCGGTGACGTCCATGTAAAACTCCAGTTCGTAACGGCACGAAAACGGGGAAGTGAGTCGTGTTGCGTGAACAACATCCTTGACATAGTATCAACACACATCAGCACACAAACGTTTGCGGCATACGTTTGCGTAACCCTGTCCCCGATCTGGTGATGACAGGTAAACGCAGGTTTTACAAAGGAGTAGTTACACCGTGGCACACATCGAAGTTCTGGGCACCGGTGGAACCATTGCCTCCCGTTCGCGCGGGACGGCGGGAGCCGTCGCGGAGGCCAGCGCTGCCGAACTGCTCGCCCACCTGGGCGGCGACCACGTCGTATCCCACCGAGACATTCTCACGGTGGGCAGCTACCAGCTCACGCTCAAAGACCTCCGGCTCATCGCGCAGGCCGTGGCCGAATCGGCCCGCAACCCGGAGGTTGACGGAATCGTCGTGACCCACGGCACCGACACCCTCGAAGAGACCGCCTTCCTGCTCGACCTCGTGCACTCCTCGGCCAAACCGGTCGTTGTCACGGGCGCACAGCGCACGGCCGACTCCGACGCACCCGATGGCCCCGGCAACATCGCCGAGGCCATCGCGGTGGCCGCCGACCCGAGCATGAGGGGCCTCGGGGCACTCATCGCGTTCAGCGGCACGGTGCGCACGGCCCGCGGTGCGCGCAAGAGCCACACCGTCGCGGCGGCCCCCTTCACCGGAGGCACCGAGGTGGGGCACTTTGCTGGCGGGCGTCTCGTGGCGACGGCATCCACCATCCACCGGCTCCCCCTTGATGCGCCCACCGAGGCTTTTGATACGACGGTTGTGGATGTCGTGAGCACCTACCCGGGAGCCGAACCGGTACTCCTCACCGCGGCCCTCGACCGGGCCTCCGCGGTTATCATCGCGGGGACCGGTGTGGGCAACGCCGGACCGGGCTTCGCCGAGGCCATCTCCGCGTCCACGCGGCCCATCATCCTCTCCACCCGAGTGCCGTGGGGGCCGGTTGTGCCCACCTACGGCAACGGCGGCGGCATCGACCTGGTCGCGGCCGGTGCTGTTCCCTCGGGGGATCTCAACCCCTATCAATCCCGAATCCTCGCTGCTCTACTGGTCTCACAGGGTTACCACGGCGCGGCGTTTGCCGAGCGATTTGCCCGGCAGCTCTAACTAAATGCATCACTTAGGAGGCAACATGTCAAAGAAGATTTATGTCAGCATTGGAATAGATGTCGATGCCGTGGGCGGCTGGCTCGGTTCCTACGGCGGCGAAGACTCGCCCGGGGATATTTCCCGTGGCCTCTTTGCCGGTGAGGTCGGGGTACCCCGACTGCTCAAACTCATGACCGACCGCGACCTGCCCACCACCTGGTTTTGGCCCGGTCACTCCATCGAGACCTTCCCCGAGCAGTTTGACGCCACGGTTGCCGCCGGTCACGAGGTGGGTGTCCACGGGTACAGCCACGAGAACCCGCTCGCGATGACCCGCGAGCAGGAGACCGAGGTGCTCGACTACTGCATTGACCTCTTTGTGCAGAAGACGGGGGTGCGTCCCGAGGGGTATGTGGCCCCGTGGTGGGAGTTCTCAAACGTGACCAACGAGATCCTGCTGGAGCGCGGCTTCCTCTACGACCACTCGCTGATGCACAACGACTTCACCCCCTACCGGGTCCGGGTTGGCGATAGCTGGACCAAGATCAACTACGATGCGGCCACCGCCGCGGAGTGGATGAAGCCCCTGGTCCGCGGTGAGGAGACCAACCTCATCGAGATTCCGGCCAACTGGTACCTCGACGATCTGCCGCCCATGATGTTCATCAAGGGCTCGGCGAACAGCCACGGCTTCGTCAGCCCGCGCGACATCGAGCAGATGTGGAAAGACCAGTTCGACTGGGTCTACCGCGAGATGGACTACGCGGTCTTCCCCATCACTATCCACCCGGACGTCTCCGGACGCCCGCAGAACCTCCTCATGATCGAGCGTTTGATCGAGCACATGAGCGGCCACGACGGCGTGGAATTCGCCACCATGACAGACATCGCTCGCGATTTCGACCAGAGGTTCCCGCGCTAGGCCGCGGACCTCGCTTAACACAAGGAACTTTTCTCATGACCACACCTTCCGCGATGACGGACGCCCAGAAACAGTCCGCGACTCCGCCAACGGAGCCCTGGAATACCCCCATTACCAAGAAGACCATCACCCAGGTGTCGATCATCTGCTTCATCGCCTGGGTCGCCTCCGTGTATGACTACACGCTCTTTGGCACCCTGCTTCCCGTGATCGCCGACGACTTCGGCTGGAGCTCCGGCGAAGCCACCATGATCAACACGTTTGCAACGGTGGGCGTCTTCATCGTCTCCCTCGTGGTGGGCACCATTCTTGACCGCTTGGGTCGTAAGCGCGCGCTTATCCTGCTCATGATCGGTGGTGCGGTCGCCTCCGGTCTTACCGGTGCCGTGATCGGTGCCGTGAGCCTCATCATCGTGCGCGCCTTCTCCGGCTTCTCGATGTCTGAAGAGGTGGTCAACGCCGTCTATCTGAACGAGATCTACAAGAAGGCCAAGAGCCGCGGCTTCATGTTTAGCCTTGTGCAGTCGGGCTGGCCCGTTGGTGCTCTTCTCTCGGCCGGTCTCTCGGCCATCCTGCTGCCGATTATCGGCTGGCGCTGGAGCTTCGTGTTTGCCGCCGTGCTCTCACTCATCGTCGTTGCCCTCGCCTCACGCCTGCCCGAGTCGCCCACATTTGCCGCGATGAAGGAGGTGCGCCGCCGCCGTGAGGCTGGCGACGTTGACGGAGCCACTGCCCTGGCCGCCGAGCACGACCTGGAGGAGGCCAGCCACTACAAGACCGGTGTGAAGGATGTCTTCACCAAGGAGCTGCGCAAGAACACGATCTTCCTGTCCCTGGCCTGGTTCTTCAACTGGGTGGCCATTCAGGTGTTCTCGGTGCTCGGCACCACGGTGCTGGTGGAGGCGAAGGCCGTGTCCTTCGACAACGCCCTGCTGATTCTGGTGGCCGCCAACGCGGTGGGCTTCCTCGGTTATCTGGCGCACGGCTGGGTGGGTGACCGCCTGGGTCGCAAGCTCACGGTCACGCTCGGCTGGGTGCTGGGCGGCCTCTCCTCGATGATTATGCTGTTCGGTCCGAGCGATGCCACGTTTGTGATCTCGTTCTACGCCCTCACGCTGTTCTTCCTCACCGGACCCTACGCGGCGTTGCTCTTCCACATGGGTGAGTCCTTCCCGGCCCACGTGCGCGGTATGGGCACCAACGTGGCACATGTGATGGCCCCTGTCGGCGGTATCGCCGGTTCGTTCTTCCTTGGCGCGTTCCTGCTCGCCGGTGTTGACATGATGTGGGCCGCATTCTTCACCGGCTCGCTGGGCCTGTTTGCCTCGGGCCTGTGTATGCTCGGCACGCGTACCACCAACCGGATGGGCGACCACAAGAAGGCACAGGAGGACGCCGCATGAGTACCCAACGTGACGACCAGCTGTCGGGCCGGGTAGCCGTGATCTCGGGCGGTGCGAGCGGTATCGGTCAGGCCCTGGCCGTGGCCTACGCCCGCGCCGGTGCGCACAGTGTGATTGGTTACTATGCGGGCGACCCACACTCAAAAACCGAGACTGAAGAGCTCGTCCGTGCGGCCGGTGGCCGGTGCGTCACGGTTCCCGTTGACGTTCGTGACTACGAGCAGACCGAGGCCCTCGCCCAGGCGGCGATTGACAGCTTCGGCCGGCTGGACATTGCGGTTGCGGCGGCGGGTATCCTGCGGCGAAACTCCCTCGCGGAGATGACCGACGAGGCGTGGGATGACATGATGGCCGTTGACCTCACGGGCGTGATGCGGGTCTTCCGCTCGTGCTCGGCCCGGATGACGCAGGGCGGGGCCATGGTGGCCACCTCCTCCATCGCCGGTGGCGTCTACGGGTGGGAGGATCACTCGCACTACGCGGCGGCTAAATCGGGCCTGCTGGGGCTGTGTCGCTCGCTGGCTGTGGAGCTCGCTCCGCGCGGCATCCGGGTGAACACCGTGATCCCCGGTCTGATCGAGAGCCCACAGTCGCTCGACGCGAAGAACTCGCTCGGTAAGGAAGGACTCGATGCGGCCGGAGCGGGTATCCCCCTCGGCCGGGTGGGGAACGTGGACGAGGCGGCGCGCGTGCTCCGCTTCTTGACGAGTGCCGATTCCGCGTACATCACCGGCCAGGCGATCATCGCCGATGGCGGATTGTCGATTCGGTGGCCGAGCTGATGAGTGCGCAGAACGCGGGCCAGCTCGCCGGGAAGGTCGCCGTGGTGACGGGGGCCGCGAGCGGTATTGGCCAGGCCATTGCCGTGCTCTTCGCCGCCGAGGGGGCCGCCCTCGCGCTGTGCGATCTCTCTACCGAGCGCCTCGCAGAGACCAGTGCGCGCTGCGAGGCGGCCGGAGCCACCGTCTCGGCGCACGCCGTTGACGTGACCGACTCGGAGGCGGTGCGGGCGGTGATGGATGCCGTCGTTGCCACGCACGGTGGCATCCAGGTTCTCGTCAACAGTGCGGGTATCCTCGACGAGACGCCCCTGCTGGAGATGAGCGCGGAGACGTTCGACCGCACGATCGCGGTCGATCTGACAGGGATCTTCACCTCCTGCCGCTGGGCCGCACCCGTGATGGTGGCCGGTGGCGGTGGCCGGATCATCAACATCGCTTCTCAACTGGGCATCAAGGGCGGGGTGGGGCTCACCCACTACGCCGCGGCCAAAGCTGGTGTGATCGGTTTCACCAAGTCGCTCGCGCTTGAGCTGGCCCCGCACGGTGTGCTGGCCAACGTGATCGCGCCGGGGCCCATCTTTACCCCGCTCGTGGAGGGGCTCTCTGCCGAGTGGAAGGCAGCGAAGCAGGCCGAGCTGCCCCTCGGACGCTTCGGTTACGCGGACGAGGTCGCTCCTACCGCGCTGCTGCTCGCGAGCGACCCGGGCGGTAACCTGTACACGGGCCAGACGCTCGGCCCCAACAGCGGCGACGTGATGCCGTAGCCGACCCCAACCGATCTATCGAACAGGAAAAACCGTGTGTGGAGGATGCCCCGGAGGGTCCGTGATTTCGCCTCTGAGCGCTCATGTGACCCTCCGGGGCATCAAAGCCCGCGTCACCCGCGAACTGTCCGCGCGCTGCGCGCCGCGGTTCCGGCTCTCGACGTGTGGCGATTCGTGGCTCGTCACGGGGGCGACGGGGCGGCAGAGCGTCTGTTCCTCGTTGGAGGAGGCCGCCCTCGTGGTTGTGTCGGCCGTGCCCTCGGCGGGGCGGGTGCCCGCCGTCCTGGGGCGGGTTGTGCTCACCTCTACCCTGGACTCGGGGGTCGATATTCCGTTCCCTGACCCCGCATCCCTCTCACCGGCGGAGCTTGTTGACTGTCTGCTCTGGTTCGCCGCGACCCGGCCCCGGGAGCTGCATTGGGAACACGATGGTCACCCCGATTCTGAATCAGCTTTCATATAACGATTCTGTTGAACTGTGTCATCAATGGACGCATAATTGACGCCGGTCCGGCTTTGTGCTCTACCCTCTGTAGAGCGCCCTCGCGGTGCCCCACACGGGCAGCCGGGTCATTCGGGCTCGCCACACACCGTTGTCCTGGAGAGGATCACTGAATGTCCCACCCGCAGAAGCCCGCCGGATCGGGCCAGCCGACCTACGAGAAAAAAACGGGAAGCAACCGCAAGATCATCATCGGCGGCATAGCGATTATCGCCGCTCTCGCCATCTTTGGTGGTGCTTTCCTGCTCGGTCAGATGACGCGGGGAGCCGTCGATCCTCGGGGGTCGGGCACTGGAAAGGTTGATCCCAACGGCACCCTCACGGTGGGCCTCACCCTGGAACCCACGAATCTTGACATTCGGAAGACCGCGGGTGTTGCCCTCGACCAGGTGCTGATCGACAATGTGTACCAGGGGCTCGTGGGTCTGACCTCCGACCTCTCGATTCAGCCGGTGCTCGCTGAGTCGTACGAGGTGTCGGAGGATAGCCTCACCTACACCTTCACACTCAACGACGGGGTCACCTTCCACAGCGGGGCGGCCCTGACCGCGGAGGATGTCGCGTGGTCGCTCAACGAGACCCGTACGAATGCCGATTTTAAAGCCAACGCCGACCTCGCTGATATCGCGTCGGTGACGGCTCCCGACGGCTCCACGGTTGTGGTGATGCTCTCCCAACCCAACGCGCAGCTGCTCTGGTTGCTCGCCGGCCGTGCCGGTCTCATCTACGAGCAGGCCGCAACAATCGACTACGCCACGGCAACCAATGGCACCGGTCCCTACACGCTCGGCACCTGGAAGCAGGGCGACAGCGTGACCCTGACCCGGGTTGACAGCTATTGGGGCGACGCGGCGACGCTGAAATCCGTCGTTTTCCGCTACATCAAGGATGGCAATGCCGCCCTCAATGCGGCCCTGAGTGGCGATATCGACGTGCACACGGCTGTGCTCCCCAACCTGCTCAGCCAGTACGAGGGCCAGGAGAACTTTACTCTCGTCAACGCTGAGGGCACCGATGTCTTCACGCTTGCCTATAACAGCGGCCGTGCGCCGTTTGATGACCCGCGCGTGCGCGAGGCCTTCAGTCAGGCGATTGACGAGGATGCGCTGATCGCGGCCATTGAGAATACGGGTAAGCCGCTGGGCAGCCCCATCACCTCCCTTGAGCCTGGTTATGTGGACCTCACCTCGGTCAACGGGTATAACCCGGAGAACGCCAAAAAGCTGCTCGCGGAGGCCGGACAGGAGAACCTCACGGTGACGCTCACGCTGTCCAATAGCTACGATACAGACGTGCCCGAGTTGCTCGTTTCGCAGCTGGCCGATGTCGGTGTTAAGCTCACGCTCAACCAGGTCGAGTTCCCGAAGTGGATTGAGGATGTCTACACCAACAAAGACTACGATCTCAGCTTCGTTGACCACGCCGAAGCCCGCGACTTCAGTAACTACGCCAACCCGGACTACTACTTCAACTACACCAATCCGGAGGTTACAGCCCTCTACGAGAAGTCGCTGCGCGCGGACGGCCCCGAGCGGGAGGACCAACTCTTGCAGGAAGCTGCCACGCTCGTGGCGAAGGATGCGCCGGCCAAGTGGTTGTACAACTGGACCCCGACATCCGCCATCAACAACCGCGTGACAGGTTTCCCCCGGGCCGGGACAAACTCACGAATCAACCTCGCGGGCGTTACAGTTACTGAGTGACCCGATTTCTTGTCGTTCGTCTCCTGAACCTCTTTATCGGGTTGCTGGTGGCGAGCGCGATGATTTTTCTCACCCTGCGCATCCTGCCGGGTGATGTTGCCCAGGTAATTGCGGGGACGCAGGCCACGCCGGAACGCGTGGCCGCCATCCGCACCTCCCTGGGGCTGGACCGCCCGCTACTCGCCCAGTACGGCGAGTGGCTGGCTGGCCTGTTTCGCCTCGACCTGGGCACCTCCGTGGTTACGGGCACCCCCGTGGCCACCGAGCTCACCCAGAAGCTACAGGTCACGTTTCCGCTCGCGGCGCTGTCTCTGTTCATCGGGGGGCTGATCGCGTTTCCGCTGGGTATTCTTGCCGCGCTCTGGCACCGTCGCGTTGTGGGCCGCGCGATCACGGTGCTGTCGATTACGGCTGCCGCCGTGCCCGTTGTGTGGGCCGGCCTGATGATGATCGCTATCTTCTCCGGCTGGCTCGATATTCTCCCCTCACAGGGGTTCCCCGTGGCGGGGTGGGCTGACCCGGGCCGGGCCTTCCGCTCGCTGCTGCTACCCGCGCTCACGATTGGCCTAATCGAGGGTGCCGTGCTGCTGCGCTTTGTACGCAGCGCCACGCTGTCCGCACTCGGCGCCGACCACGTGCGCACGGCCGCCGCGCGCGGCCTCACCCGAACGCGGGCGCTCATCACGCACGGCCTGCCCGTTGTGGGACTTTCGCTCGTGTCGATTCTCGGCCTCCAGATTGCCGCGCTCGTGGTCGGGGCTGTTGTGGTCGAGCAGCTGTTCAGCCTGCCGGGGGTGGGCCGGATGCTTGTGGTTGATGTGGGCAACCGTGACCTGTCCAAGGTGCAGAGCGAGGTGCTGGTCATCACGGCGATCATCCTCATCGTGGGCACCGTGATCGACATCACCCACCGCATCATTGATCCTCGCCAGCTCGACAACGAGGCGGTGAGAGACGCGTGAGTCGCCCCTCCGCCGCTCCGATGGAGCGGGCACCGTTCATCGCCCCGCGACACCGTAGTTGGGTGATCCGCCTGCTGCGCCACCCCACGGGGGCCGTCTCGCTCGGTGTTATCGCGATCGTTTGCCTCGCGGCCGCCGTATCCTTCGTCTGGACCCCCTACAATCCATCCTCGGCCGATGCCTACGCGCGCTGGCTCGCCCCCTCTGGGGCGCACCTCTTAGGTACGGATGCCGTGGGCAGAGACACCCTCTCCCGCCTGATGCTCGGTGCGCGCGTGACGGTCGTTGTCGCCACCGTCGCCACGGCGCTCGCTGCGGTGTGTGGCACGGTTCTCGCGGTGGTGGGCACGTTCAGCTACCGTGTTGTGCGCGAGCCCATTGCGGTACTGATCGACGTGCTGATCGCGTTTCCCACGCTCCTGATTGCGATGATGCTCGCGGCGAGTTTCGGCGGATCGACCGCGGTGGTGATCGTCGCCGTTGGTATCAGTAACGGCGTCAACATTGCCCGGGTGCTGCGCCCCGAGATTCGGCAGGTGGCCGGTTCCGACTTTGTGCGTGCCGCGCGCGCCTGCGGGGTGAGTAAGCCCGGTATCCTGTGGCGACACATCCTGCCCGGCGTAACTCCCGTGTTTATTGTGCAGCTGTCGCTCACCGCGGCGTTGTCGATTCTTGCCGAGGCCGGTCTCAGCTTCCTGGGCTTCGGCGCACCGTCGGCGTCCTCCTCCTGGGGGCGGATGCTCGCCGAAACCCAGAAATACGTTACCGCCTATCCGCTTGCCGTCGTGTGGCCCGGTCTGGCCGTTACCATCACGGTGCTCGCTTTTCACCTGCTGGGTGACGCTCTGCGTGAGGTGACTGACCCGCAGCTCACCCGCTACGACGGTACCAACCGCGCGATGCGTCAATTACGAACGCTGGTGGGTCCGCGATGAGTCTGGTGGTGAGTGGCCTGTCGATCAGTATCGGAGGCACCCTGGTGGTGGACGATATCAGTTTTTCGGTGCCCGACGGCCAGCGTTTCGGCATTATCGGCGAATCAGGATCGGGCAAGTCGATGACGGCGCTCGCCCTGCTCGGCCTGCTGCCGGAGGAGGCGCTCGTGACGGGCAGCATCCTCTACCAGGATCGCGAGCTGGTGGGCCTGCGTGACCGCGACTTCGCGGCCGTGCGCGGTGATCAGATCGGCATCGTGTTCCAGGAGCCACAGACGGCACTCAGCCCGCTGCGACGGCTGGGCGCACAGATGACGGCGGCGCTGCGCATCCACTACACCCTCAGCCGTGCCCAGGCACAGGAGGCGGCGATTGACCTGGCCACGCGCGTGGGGCTGCCGAATCCAGAGTCGATCGTGCGTGCCTACCCGCATCAGGTGTCGGGTGGTCAGCGGCAGCGTGCGGCCATCGCGGCGGCCATCGCGGCCGGTCCCGATCTGCTCGTTGCCGACGAGCCCACGACGGCGCTTGATGTGACCGTCCAGGCCGAGATCCTTGACCTGTTCCGTCGGCTGAGCGAGGAGGGTGGCACGAGCCTCATCTTTATTACGCACGACCTGGCGGTGCTCCGGCAGATCGCCGACCGGATGATCGTGCTCGACGGGGGGCGCGTGGTGGAGCAGGGGAGCGTGACGTCGGTGTTGCGCAACCCGCAGCATCCGAGTACCAGAGCCCTCGTGGCGGCGGCTCACGCGACCGCCTGGAAACGACCGGAGGCCCGCCCGTGACCGATCCCGCCGCCCCGCTGATCGTGGCCGATCGCATCTGCCGCGATTACCGTCTGCCCCGCGCTACCCTCTGGGGTCCCCGCCCGGTGCGGAGTGCGCTGCGGGAAGTCTCGCTCACGGTGCACGAGGGGGAGTCGGTGGCCGTCATCGGTGAATCCGGCTCGGGGAAGACAACCCTGGTGCGCATCCTGCTCGGTCTGGGTACCCCCACGCGGGGTACCGTCACGTTTGACGGCCGACTCGTGACCGGCACACCCCGCAGCCGGATGCTGTGGTTGCGCCGCGAGAGCGGCATCGTCTTCCAAGATCCCTACGCGTCTCTCGATCCGCGGATGACCGCCGGTCAGATCATTGCGGAGCCCCTGCGCGCCCTCGACATCCCGGGTAACCATCAGGACCGGGTCGCCGAGGTGCTCGACCAGGTGGGTCTGACGCGCGACAGTGTGGAGCGCTACCCCAACGAATTCTCCGGCGGTCAGCGTCAGCGCATCGCCCTCGCCCGCGCGATTGCGCATAAGCCCCGTGTGCTCGTGGGGGATGAGCCGGTGAGCGCTCTCGACGTCACCGTGCGGGCCCAGGTGCTTGACCTGCTCACCCAGCTGCGCCATGAGCTCGACCTCACGCTCGTGATTGTCTCGCACGATATCGGCCTGGTGCAGGGAATGAGCGACACCGTCTACGTGATGACCGACGGCTCCGTGGTGGAGTCGGGCCGAGTCGAGCGTGTCCTCGCCGACCCCCAGCACTCATACACCCGTAAGCTTCTCGCCTCCGTACCCACCTTCGACGATTAGGTCTCATCTTGGATATCTCACTCACCCACCCGGAGGTCGTCGCTCTCGTCTCCCGTCGCCTCCCCGACTACCTCGTCAACCTCCGCGAGGAGGACGGTGTGTACCGCGTGGATGTGCTGTTGCGCAAGGTGCCGGGAGGTGGTACTAAAGTCGCTCTCGCGGCCGCACTCTTTGGTAGGGTGACCCTCGTGCTGCGGCCCGCCGTGGACGCACCACCGGCGGCTCCCACGGGCGTACGGGTCGCGATGAGCGTCGAGTCGGCCGGTGTCCCGGCCGGGGAGGTGCTGGGCGCGGTCAATATCGTGATTGCCGAGGTGGTTGCCAACCGTAATCTCGTGGGCACGGTCGCCGCGTCAATCACCGGCGGTGTAATGACGGTCGGGGCGGATGCCGCGGCCATTCTCGCCCGTGAACTTCCGCCGTTCCGCCTGGCGGCCCTCACCTATACGGCGGAGGGCGTCCAGGCCACGGCCTCGCTCAACTGAGCCGCGGCGGTGAGGAGCAGCGCATCCCGTCCGAAGCCCCCGACTAACTGCACGCTCATGGGCAGTGCCCGCTCGGTGAATTCGACGCGGTACCGGCCGACGGGCAGGGTGATGGCGGGCATCCCGGCCACGTTGATCGCCGAGGTAAACGGCGAGTAACGCACCTGCTGGGCAAAGTTGGTGTCGGGATCCGCCGAGTGGGAGCCGACGGGCCGCGGGCTCTGGCCGAGGGCGGGGGTGAGTACCAGATCGTAGGGCGCAGCGGCCTCTCGCAGTGAACGGCCGTATGTGGCCAGGTCTGCGTCGTTGCGGGCATTCTCTGCCGCGCTGAGCGCGCGACCGCGGTGCATCAATTCGCGGGTGACAGGTTCGAGCCGCGCCTCCTCGTTCGGTGTGGACACGGGAAGGCTCGCCGCCGAGCGCTGCCAGGCGGTTGTGAAGATGTGCGCGTAGTCGAGGCGGGGGTAGGTGAACTCTTCTTGGATGATGTCGTGACCGAGTGCGGTGAGGGCTGCCAGGGCGTCCTCATAGGCGGCCACGGCGGCGGGGTCGAGCGTTATCTCGTAGGCGTCGTCCCAGGCAGAGCTCCGGGTTGCCGCGATGCGGAGGCGACCCGGTGCGGATCGCAGGGCCGCACCGTAGCGCTCGCGGGTATCGCCCCTCATCCCGTCGAGAAGGAGGGCGGCGCCGGCCACCGTGTGGGCGAGTGGCCCGGAGACCACACCGGTGTGTGTGGGCGGTGCGGCCGCGTCGGCAGGTACGAGCCCCCGGGTGGGTTTGATCCCCACGAGCCCTGTGGCCGCGGCGGGGATGCGTACCGAACCTCCGCCGTCGCTGCCGGGAGCCCAGGGCAGCATCCCCGAGGCGACCGCCGTGGCGGCACCACCGCTTGACCCGCCCGAGCCCAGGTGAGGGGCTTCCGGGTGTCGGGCGGGCGGGGCGACGGCGCTCTCGGTGTAGCCGTACAGACCATACTCCGGGGTGTTGGTTTTGCCGAGACTGACACAGCCCGCGGCCTCCAGGTCGCGCACGAGGGGATCAGAGACCGCCGGTATCTGGCCGCCCAACCGCGAGCCGAGACCCGTGGGGATGCCTGCGCGGGCGCAGAGGTCTTTATCGGCCAGGGGCATCCCCCAGAGCGGGGGCCGCGTCCCTGCGTCCCGGGGAATTCCCGCCCTCAGTAGCGCGTCGGCCCGGGCGAGCGCGGCCTCAGCCGTCACCGTGACGAATGCCCCCAACTCCGGGTTGAGTCGGTCAATCACGGCCAGGTAATGTTCAGCCGCCTCGCGCGGGGTCACGTTTCCGGCAGCCAATTCGTTGCGCAGGCCACTCGCGCTCAACTCACCATGTAAGGTCATGCTGTGATGCTACGCGATTGCAGCCCCGAGGCTTTTCCCGGTCTAAAATACCTGACAGAATGGCAATTATGACTGATGTTGCGCGGCGCTCCATTTCGATTGACGGGCTCTATAACCTTCGTGATATTGGCGGGCTGCGTGCCAGCGGTACGAGCACCCGATGGGGCACCCTGTATCGGTCGGATGGGCTGCATCACCTCACCGAGACGGGCCGCGAGCAGTTGGCCCGATTGGGGATCAGGACTGTGATTGATCTGCGCGACGATGAGGAGCGCACCGTTGCGCCCAGTCGTACCGGTGGCCTCACCTTTGCGACCGTCTCCTCGCCCATCTTTCAGGGGGTCGGCAGTGTCCTTTCCGGCCCCAACATCACGCTCATCGAGTTTTACCGCGCCCTGATCGACGGGTTTGCCGAGGAGTACGCCGCCGCCGTGCGACTCCTCTCGCAGGCCCAGAACGCCCCCGTCCTCGTGCACTGTACGGCGGGTAAGGACCGCACGGGAATTGTGATCGCGCTCGCGCTCGCGGCCGCGGGGGTTGACCGCGACGACATCATTGACGACTATTCACTCACCCAGGACAACCTGGCCGGTGAGTGGCTGGACCGGCACCTGGCGATGGTCACCCGGATGGGCTTACCGATTACCCCCGCGTTGCGCGCCCTCGTCGGGGAGAGCCCCCGCCGGGTGATCGCCGATACGCTCGCCCATGTCGAGGTCACCTGCGGTTCAGCCGCCAATTACCTGCTCAGCGGGGGTCTCACCGAGGACGAGCTGGCCACCCTGCGGCGGGTGATCCTCAACGATCCCCTCTAGCCGAGGGATGCGCGGGCTTCACGGATGATGCGGGCCAGTTCCACGGGCGCGTAGTCGTGCACGTTGTGTCCGGCTGCGACCTCAACCACGCGGGCCTGGGGCAGGCGCTCGCGCCACTCGGCGAGCCCCGCTTCGGTGACAAAACCGTTGCTGGCGCGTACGAGCGTGAGGGGCACGCGGATGCGGGCCAGATCATCCCACAGCTCCGTGTAGTCGGTGCTGAATGTCTCCTCGCTGCCGGTGAGGTGGGCCAGGTGGTGCCGAAACTCATACCGACCGTCGGGGCGCACCCGCGTGTTGAGGAACACCCCACGTTTCAGGGCCGCCCGGTCTTCGCCGATGCCGAAGCGCACGGCCCGCTCCACGATCTCGTCGCGCGTGGCAAAGTCTCGCTGCCCCGAGATGAACTCGCGCACGGCGGCCGACCCGGTATCGGGTGTGATTCCTGGCGTCACGTCCACGATCACGAGGTGGTTAACAAGTTCGGGATGCTCGGCCGCGATGACCGCGGCTGTCAGTCCGCCGAGCGACTGGCCGACAAGCGTCTGCGGACGGCTCACTGCGCTGGTTATGAGCGCCGCGACGGGGGCCGCAATCGTCTGGGGCCGGTAGTCGGCGTCCACACGCCAGGCCGACTCGCCGTGTCCCGGCAGGTCAATGCTGAGCGCGGGTTCGCCGAGGGCTAGCACGGTGGGGTCGAAGGTGTGGGCGTTGAGGCCTGCACCGTGTAGGAGAGTGACGGTTGTCGGTTCGGTACCGTAACGCAGGGCGCTGAGCGTGGCGCCCGCGGGTCCGTGGCTGGTGCGGCGCACGGCCGGGATGCTCGCCGCACCAACGCGTTCGGCGTCGCCCGGCAGGAAGAAAAATTCGGTCGTCGGCTCCGGTGTGGTAGACATCCGACCAGACTAATCTGTCTCACGCTTTCCGTGCGCTGTGTGTGTCCCCGGTGGGTGCGGACAGGGTTCGCTCCCGAAACGACTGGAAAGTTAGGTGAGCCTGCCCTATAGTAATTCCTATGACGACCCCCATCCGCCGAGCGCACCGCAGCAGGGCGCTGGATATGCCCCTGTACCTCATTGTGGCTGACGAATCATCGCTCACCGAGTTGGAGGTCGGCCTCGCTACGCTTCCACTGTGCTCCCGGGGGCGCGTGTTTGTTGAGGTACAGCACAGCAGCCAGATTGAGTTTCTCGCCGCGCCGCCGCGGATGACCATCACCTGGTTTGTGCGCGAGAGCGCACGGCAGACCACGCCCCCCGGTATCACGGTGGGTCGCGCGGTGGCCGCGTGGGCGAGTGAGATGCTGTGCGGCGACGATTCCCGGGCGCAGCCGTGGCTCCTCGGTGCCGACAGCACTGTTGCTCCGGTGCGCGAGCTGCTGAGTAGGCCCGAGGTGCCGAGCGCACCCATCATGACCGCGGCGGCCTTCCGCCTGTAGCGGCATCGCTACGGTAGGTATCCGCCGTCCGCCAGCCCCGCCTCAATCTCGAAGCGGTTGGTGAGGGGGTTGCGGCCCGCGGCCGCGTTCAGAATCGGAAAGAGCAGGCCGTAGTCCTCCCACTGTTGCCGGTGCACAGCCTCGTGCCGTAACACAGCCGTTCCCGCGTTGTGCCGGGTGAGATAGCAGGCCCCCACGCAGGACCCGCCGCGGCGGAATGCCCAGCGGGGCATCCCGGTAAACACGTAGAGGCCGTTCCTGCGCTGTACCGGCCCGGTGCTCCACAGAAACCCCCACACGAATCCCACCGCCGTGGCGTATCGGTAGCCGAGTCGGGAGAGGGGCGAGTGGGTGAGGATGCCGCGCATACCGGCCCCTAGTCTGTCGGGGTGCTGGTCAGTGCGGCAATGACGCGCAGCACGGTCGTGAGGTCGTCACCGGCAGCATCCACGTCGGCGGGCGCAAACTCGCAGATGCCTGCCCCGGCAAGCTCCGCCGTTGCCCGCACCGCGCGGATGGATGCGGTGAGCTGGGAGACCGTCAGACCAAACGGCACGGGTACGTGCACGCTCTCAAACTCGGCCGGGTCGAGCACATCGAGGTCGATGTGGAGGTACGCGTGTGAGGAGCCCGTCGCACGCACGGCGTCGGCGACCGTCTCGGCGACGGTGACCCCGTCATCCACCTCCAGGGAGGACACCAGACGGATACCGAGCCGCTCAATCACGGCCAGCTCTGCATCGCCGTAGTCGCGTCCGCCCACGAGAATGAGCCGCGCGGGGTCAATCGGGGTCTCCGCGTTGTACGGGCTCTCGCCCTCGCCGAGGAGGGTTCGCAGCACCATACCCGAGAACGCCCCGCTCGGGGAGTCGTCAGCGGCGTTGAGGTCGCCGTGCGCGTCGAACCAGACAACCGCCAGGTTATCCGCCCCGTGTGTGGCTACGGCGTGCGTCACGCCGGCGAGGTCGGAGGCGCAGTC
Organism: Klugiella xanthotipulae; assembly: GCF_006716695.1. Classification (GTDB taxonomy): domain Bacteria; phylum Actinomycetota; class Actinomycetes; order Actinomycetales; family Microbacteriaceae; genus Klugiella; species Klugiella xanthotipulae. The sequence goes on along the minus strand of NZ_VFPN01000002.1, from coordinate 271,229 downwards.
ACCGCCCACCGTGATTGTGGGCTGGGTGAGCGTGTGTAGCACGGCCAGGGCACTATCGCGGTTGGACAGCACACTCGATAGCCGACGCACGCTGGTACCCAGGTTATCGCCAGCCCCGGACCGTACCTCCACGCGGTGCGTGTTGCTTGACGGGAGGTCATGGGCGAGCAGGTCGGCCCCATCAACCAGGCGCATGGCCCGGGCGGAGTCTGAACCCTGCCACTGCGGAAAAACAAGAAAATCGACGGTCATGGCGTGGCGTCCTTTCCGAGGGCGAACATCCCCATCGTACTCTGCACTCGCCTGCGGAGCCCGTGCGAATGTGCTACTCGGTCACAAAATCGATCAACTGCTCCACTCGACCGAGCAAGCTTGGCTCCAGGTCGTGGAAGCTGCGCACCCGGCCCAGGATGCGCTGCCAGGCTCGCGCGATGTCGGCCTGATCCTCGTGTGGCCAGCCGAACGCCTCGCAGATGCCGTGCTTCCACTCCATCGTGCGGGGCACGCTCGGCCACGCATCGAGGCCGAGGCGTTGCGGTTTGACTGACTGCCAGACATCCACGTAGGGGTGCCCCACAATCAGCACGTGGGCACCGTGCCGCCCCGCCATGATCTGCTCGGCCAGGCGACTCTCTTTGCTGCGGGGCACGAGGTGGTCTACGAGCACACCCACGCGCCGCTCACGGCTGGGCTGGAACGCGTCAAGCACCTCGGCGAGGTTATCCACTCCCGCCAGATACTCGACCACAACACCCTCAATACGCAGGTCGTCGCCCCACACTTTTTCGACCAGTTCGGCATCGTGTCGGCCCTCCACGAAGATGCGGCTGGGCAGGGCCGTGCGGGCACGCTGCTCCGCAACGGCGAACGATCCCGACGCGGTGCGGGCGCGGCCCGCCGGTGGCTGGCGCTGTGGCGGGACGAGGGTAACGCGTTCGCCGTCGATCAGGAAACCGTCGGTCACGGGGAAGGACCGCACGGTGCCACGCCAATCTTCTAGCTCCACGAAACCGCCGGAGAGACCCACGATCGCGCCGCACCACTCGCTCACGGTGTGCTCGATCACGAGGTCGCGCGCGGCCTCGACCGCCCGGGGGTCGGGGGCAGTAGCCCCCCGCCGCTCGCCGGAAAGGACGTCGTTACCGTATCTGTCGTGCGTTGTCACCACTTGAGAATAGGTCGGATACAGTGGAAGTCGCCTGAGGGCGCACCGCCCGCCACAAACAATCAGAGAGCATCCGGTGAGTCATACCCCCCATTTCCCCGCCGGGGCCGCGTGATGGCCGGACGCAACCTCTTCGTCGATCTTGCGCCGTTCCGGGCCAGTCGCGCCTTTACCCGACTCTGGGTGGGCAACTCGGTCGCGGGTATCGGCTCGCAGATGACCATCGTGGCGGTTGGCTTCCACATCTACGACCTCACCCACTCCACCCTCGCCGTCTCGCTCGTGGCCCTCTACTCGTTGCTGCCCATGATCGTTGCTGGCCTGCTGGGTGGGATGCTCGCCGACGCCCACGACCGTCGTACGGTCGCCCTGTGGTCGGCCGTCGTTGCCTGGCTGTGCGTGGGCGGACTTGCCGTCGTGGCCTGGGGCGGGCTTGACCTGCTCTGGCCCCTGTACCTGCTCACGACCGTGAACGCCGTGGCCAGCACCATCCTGAGTGCCGCCCGCTCCGCGATCATGCCGAGGTTACTCCCCGCTGATCTGCTCCCGGCTGCCGCCGCGCTTAACGGAATTGGTATGGGCGTGATGGTCACCGTTGGCCCCGCTCTGGCCGGTGTGCTCGTCTCCTCGGTGGGATTTGGCTGGACCTACAGCGTTGATGTGGTGCTCTTTACTGTTGCCTTCCTCGGCATCCTCACCCTGCCTCCCATCGTGCCGGACGGCACGGCCGAGGCCCCGGGGTGGCGCTCCCTGCGCGAGGGAGCCTCGTTCCTGAGACATGCCCCGAATGTGCGGATGACTTTTCTCCTCGACATTATCGCCATGACGTTTGGCTTTCCCCGGGTGCTCTACCCGGCCCTCGGTGCGATCCTGATGGGTGGTGGGGCCGTGACCGCGGGCATCCTCACCGCCGCATTCGCGTGCGGGGCGCTGCTCAGTTCGGTGTTCTCCGGTCCGCTCGGTTCGGTGCGCTGGCAGGGCCGGGCGATTGGGCGGGCGTTGACCGTGTACGGCATCTGCATCCTGGGCTTCGGCACGGTGGTGCTCACGATGGCGCTTGGTTGGTGGGGGCCGACGGGAACCGTGGGCGAGGCGCGTGTCGCCCCCATCATGTGGGGTTGTCTCTTCCTCGCCGGGGCGGGGGCGGCGGATAACGTGAGTTCGGTGTTTCGCACCACAATTCTGCAATCGGCCGTTCCGGATGCTATGCGCGGCAGGCTCCAGGGCCTCTTCATCGTCGTGGTCACGGGCGGTCCGCGCGTGGGCGACCTGTACGTGGGGCTGCTCGCCACGACGGCCCTGCTCTGGCTACCTCCGCTGTTGGGTGGCGTGATGATCGTGCTACTTGTGGCCATCCTGATGCGTACCGTGGGTTCCTTCGCCCGGTATGACGCACAGGCCCCCACGCCGTAGGCTGGGGGAGTGACCTCTTCACCCAGCACACCCACCCGTACCACGCCCGCCGCCGGACCGTCCCGGGTGGCCGGGGCCTTCCTGCTCGACCTGGTGTTGGTGGTGATCTTTGTGCTGATCGGCCGTCGCAGCCACGCCGAAAGTTTCGACGTGCTGGGTGCCCTCAACGCGATCTGGCCGTTTGTCAGCGGGATGCTCGTGGGCTGGCTGATCTCGCGGGCCTGGCGTGCGCCGCTGGGCATCCTGAACCCCGGTGTGATCGTCTGGCTGTGCACGGTTGCCGGTGGCATGCTGCTGCGCGTGGCGAGCGGCCAGGGTGTTCAGCTGAGTTTCGTTATCGTGGCGAGCGTCGCCACGGCGCTGTTTCTGTTGGGTTGGCGGCTTGTCGCGCTCTTCGCGGTGAGGCGTCGGCGGGCGTAGACGCAACCCCTTTCTTTTGTGCGTGCGGGCGCGTACATTGTGCCCATGTCGCCAACACTTTTTGTGAACCTGCCGGTTACGAACCTGGCCGCTGCCACCGAGTTTTATCGCGGTCTCGGTTTTTCTCTTGACGGGCGATTCACCGACGAGAACGCGGCGAGCGTGATCGTGTCGGACACGATCATGGTGATGCTGTTGACCGAGGAGTCCTTCGCCCGGTTCACCGACAAACAGATCATCAACTCCAATACCCACATTGAGGTGATTACCTCCCTGGGTCTCGCCTCCCGGGCGGAGGTGGACGCGCTCGCCGACCGCGCCTACGCGATGGGGGCTATCGCCCCGAAAGACCCGACGGATGAGGGCTTCCTGTATCTGCGCACCTTCCAGGATCCGGACGGGCATGCGTGGGAAGTCTGTTATCTCGACGAGAGCGCGATTCCCGAGGGCGCGTTACCTGCGGGCACCGACCCGGCTTCAGAATAGGATTTTGCCATGAACATCGACATCAACTGGCTCGCTGTGGTTGCGGCCGCCCTCTCCACCATGATTGTTGGCGCGGTGTTCTACGCGCCACCCGTGTTTGGTAACGTCTGGATGCGGTGGACGGGCCGTGATCCCGAGTCCACGGAGGGCGGGTCGCCGTGGATCTTTGTCGGTGCCTTCCTCGCGAGCGTGGTGACCGCGACTGTGCTGGCCGGGGTGGTTTTCCTGGCCTACGCCTTCTGGGGTGGGACTTTTCTCGGGATCGCCGTGCTAACGGGACTCGCACTGTGGCTGGGTTTTACGGCCGCACGGCTCCTGGTGCACGACCTCTTCGACCTGCGCACGCTCAAGCTCACGGCACTCAACAGCCTGCATGAGCTCATCACCATTGTGGTGATGGCGTTGATTATTGGGGTGTGGCCGCCCGCGGGGGTGGTGTAGCCGATTTGACTCTGCCAGTGTGGGAGAGTGTCGAATCGAATCATGGATAGTGACGGCGCAGGGATGCTGCGTATCGGGGTGTTTTCTCAGGTCACGCGCATCAGTGTGCGAATGCTGAGGTACTACCAGGACTACGGTCTCCTGGTACCCGTGTGGGTGGACCCGGATTCTGGGTACCGCTACTACGGGTCGGAGCAGCTAGAAACCGCCCGGCTGGTGACCGGCCTTCGCGAGGCCGGATTCTCAGTCGAAGCCTCCCGTGATGTGCTCTCTGCCCGTGACGATCCTGCACGCGTGCGCACCCTGATGGATGACCAGCGGAAACGGCTTGAGGCCGAACGCGGCGAGTTGTCCCGGCGGGTGGCGGCGTTCGTTCACATGAGTTCGATGATCAAGGAGCATCCTATGGAATTTACCGTTGAGACCAGAACCCTGCCGGCGATGACCGTCGCCACACTGCGCGACACCATCGGCAGCTACCCGGAGGAGGGCCGCCTGTGGGAGGCCATGATGCCGCTCACCGTCCGCTCGGCCGCAACCTTCCCCGCGGGCGGCCTCGCGGGGGCGACGTTCTACGATGAGGGCTACCGGGAGTCGGATGTTGACGTTGAGCTCTGGGTGCAGGTCGCCGCGCCCTTCACCCCGGTGGCGCCGCTGCGCTGCGTGGAGGTGCCCGAACGTGAGATTGTGTGCGCCACGCTGCGGGGTGACTACACGCTGACCGCGCAGGTGATGGCTTCCTTGGGGGCCTACATCGCTGAGCACACGCTCAACACGGGGCCGATGTTTAACATCTACCGCGTGGGGCCGGGGCAGAACCCCGATCCGAGCACCTGGGTCACGGATATCTGTCTCCCCATCGTGGCCGACTAGCCGTCACCGTGGCGCGGTGGAGGGCTCGATCTGTTCACCCTCGTTCGCAAATCGGGTCAGTAGCGTTGCGAAGACGCTGAGTTCTGAACTGCTCCACCGGGCGACGAGGCGTGCGAGGTAGCCCTCACGAAATGCCTGGGCGGAGTGAGCGAGTTTTTCGCCCTCCTCTGTGAGGTGAAGCGCTGCTGCGCGCGGGTCTCGGGGGCTCGGAGTTCTGCTGACCATGCCGATAGCAACAGCCTTGTTGACCAGGCGGCTTGCGGTGGAGGGGGTGACGTCTAAGCGGGTGGCGACCTCTGCGATATGGACGGGGGTGTGGGCCGGGCCGTCGGGGTATCGGAGGCGGGTGATCGCGTCCACAATCAGGACGGTGGACGTATCAATCGGTGTCCCCTGCTCGGTCGTCACCCTCGACGGTGCCTCCCAGATGCGGCGAAGGCGCAGTAGGGCATCGTCGATAGCGGAGAGATCATGTCGCATACATGTACTATACATGCATGACGATCTCTCCTGTTCTTGTCACCGGCGCAACCGGCACGGTTGGCGCGCACGTTACTGAGGGGCTCCTCGCGGCAGGACTTTCTGTCCGGGCTGCAGGCCGTACCGCGCAGAGTGTGCGTTCACGGTTCGGCGACCGAGTCGAAGCGATTGAGTTTGACTTTACCGATCCGGCAACCTGGGCTGCGGCCTGTGACGGTGTGACCTCAATGTTCCTGATGCGTCCGCCGCAGCTCGGTGCGCCCAAGAAACAGATGCTACCCGCACTCGAATACGCACGGTCTATCGGCGTAAAATTCTTCGTTTTCCTCTCGCTTCAGGGGGCCGAGGGCAACAAGATCGTCCCCCACGCGGTGATCGAAGCGTGGCTGCGTGACACCGCGGGGGTGGACTACTGCTTTGTACGTCCCTCATTCTTTATGCAGAATCTTTTGACGACCCATCTCGGCGATATCCGGGATCGGGGTGAGATTCTCATTCCCGCCGGAACGGGTCGCACCGCATTTGTTGATGCCATTGACGTTGCAGCCGTTGCCTCCGCGGCGCTCCTTCGACCGGATCTGCATAGCAATGTGGCGTATACCCCCACGGGTCCGGCGGCACTCACCTACACCGAGATCGCCGCCGAACTCTCTCGCGTGCTCGGCCGAACCATCCGTTATTCGCAACCCGGTGTGTTTCGGTTCGCCCGTCACGCCCGTCGTACCCTGCGAATGCCGTGGGGGATGGTTGGTGTCACCTGCGCGATCTATACGATTGCCCGGTGGGGTAAGGCCGGGGGTCTCACGGATGACGTTCGTCTGGTCACCGGGCGGTCACCGGGCGACTTCGGCAGTTTCGCACGCCGCGAGCGGGAGGTCTGGTCGCGCTGAGCGCCTTCCTTAAACCATACAAGGCACTACCTACCGAGCTGTCTCAATCGAGCGATAGGTGGTGCCTTGTGCGGTTATCTGGCCAAGCTTAGCCCATCCGGGGGTCACGTGGTGACGCGCTACGTGAGCAGCGCACGGATGTCCTCTGCAGTGAGCGCCGAGCCGAACAACGCCTCATCGTTCACCACCGCATCGAAGAGTGCCGCCTTGCGCTCCTTCAGCTTCATCACCTTCTCCTCGATTGTGCCTGCCGCGATCATCCGGTAGACCATGACGCTTTTATCCTGCCCGATGCGGTGGGTGCGGTCGATGGCCTGTGCTTCCGTTGCGGGATTCCACCAGGGGTCGAGCAGGAAGACGTAGTCGGCCTCGGTGAGGGTGAGTCCCACACCACCGGCCTTGAGGCTGATCAGGAAAACGTGGGCGTCACCCGTTTTAAACTCCTCAATGACGGTTCTCCGGTTGAGCGTGCTGCCGTCCAGGTAGGTGTAGCGGATACCGGCCGCATCCAGCCGTTCGGCCGCTTTCCCGAGGTACGTTGTGAACTGGCTAAAGACGAGTGCCCGGTGCCCTTCATGCACCACATCCCCGAGCTGTTCGAGGAGGGTGTCGAGCTTAGCGGAGGGGATCCCGGCGTACGCGTCGTCGAGGAGGGAGGCGTCCAGCGCGAGCATCCGCAGTAGGGTGAGTGAGCGGAAAACGATGAAGCGGTTGCGGTCAAGATCTTCGATCAGCCCCAGGAGCTTGCGACGCTCGCGTTGCAAGAAAACATCGTAGAGGTCGCGGTGTTCGGGGGTCAGCTCGATGTGGAGGGTCTGCTCCTGCTTCGCGGGCAGCTCGGGGGCGACAACTTCCTTGGTGCGGCGCAGCATAAACGGGCGGATGCGCCGCCGCAGTCGGTCCAGGCGTTCGGTGCGCAGGGTGGAGGCAGTTTCGACCGCGCTGCCGGCACCAGGGCCCGCGGTCACGCCGGCGGCTTCGGTTTCGATCGGCCGCACGTACTCCTCCACAAAGTGGCGACGTGAGGGGAACAGCCCGGGGGCCACGATTGCCGTGAGCGCGTGCAACTCGGTGAGGGAATTTTCGAGGGGGGTGCCGGTCACCGCGAGCTTAAACCGAACGGGCAGATCCCGCGCGCACTCGTGCACCCGGGAGGCGTGATTTTTCACAAACTGGGCCTCGTCGAGGATGAGCCCCGCCCACCCGGAGCCCGTAGCGACGGCCCGGTACGCGTCGATATCGAGGCGGAGGAGTGCGTAGCTGGTGACGACAATATCGGCCATGGCCGCGGCCTCCGAGAGGGACACGGTGCCCACGGCCTCCGTGGTCGTGATCTCGCATATCACCAGGTCGGGTGTGAAGCGCCGCGCCTCGGATACCCAGGTGGACACCACCGAGGTGGGAGCCACCACGAGGAACGGCTGCCTCGCCCCAGTCGGTGGCCGCGTCTCGGCGACGTGCTGCATGAGCGCGAGGCACTGAATCGTCTTACCCAGCCCCATATCGTCGGCGAGGATGGCCCCGAGCCGCTGCTGCCAGAGGACGGCCAGCCAGGAGAATCCCTCGGCCTGATAGGGGCGCAGCGTGGCGTTCAGCCCCCGGGGTGGCGTCACCGACTGCGGGGTGTCACCGCTCAGTCCTGCGACCAGGTCGCGCCACTCGCGGGCGGGTCTGGACTCGTCGGCCAGATCCTCAATATCGGCCCAGAGGCTCGTCTGGTACCTGCTCATCACGGGAGTTGTCTCCCACTCGGCAAGCTCGCCGGACGCGCTGATCAGTTCGGCAAGCGGGACCAGAGCCGGATGGGTGAGTGACAGGTAACGGCCATCCACCAGCAGAAGTTTGCGCGTGCCCGTTGCGAGCGCCCGGAAGAGCGGCGCAAAAGGAACATCCTGCCCGTCCACCGTCACGATCACGCCCAGGTCGAACCAGTCGGGCCGCTCGGTGGGTATCGTTGTGACGGTGAGTCGTGGGGTGCCGGTGAGCTCCTGATAGTGGGGGTCGGTGCCCGCAGATTCCACCCGTACACCGTGAATTTCCTGAAGTGCGGGCAGTATCCGCACGGCACACTCGGCGGCGTCGATCCCGCGTAGCCGGATGCTGCGGGGGAGGGCGGAGGTCTCGTCCGCACCGGCGAACCAGCTCTCCGGTATCACCCCCTCGGGCAGCAGATCCCGCACGCGGGGCGGTTCGCTCGCGCGTCGCCGGTGCTCCCACCTCCACGCGAGTGTGAGCGAGTGCCGAGGGCCGAAGGTTGCGGTGACGACGAGAGTGGGTGGAGCGAGAGGTGGCAGTGGTATCGAGACATCCGGGCTGGTCACCTCAATGCCCTCACGCAGCCGGGGGAGAAAGTCGCGGAGAAACTCGTCCGCCTCGGTGGCGGGAACGGTGATGCCGGTGGCGGCCCGGGAACTGCTCAACAGGGTCAGCTGCTCGCTGGTGAGTGGCATCTCCGTGGGGGCTACGCAGTAGGTGTGTGGCTTCGTGAGGGTGAATGTATAGATGCCGTGGGTGCCGATTGCGTGGGCGGCAGATACGGGCAGCGCACTGCCATCAATGGTGAGGGTGGGGCGCATTCGGATGCCGTCGGCATCCCGGGTCGCGGTGAGGTTCAGTGTGGCGCGCTCGCCCACCAGGACCCTTGCGGCGGCGGTGGGCCCTACACACGGAATACCGAGTTCTGCGGCCTGCCGTAGCAGCTGCCAGAGCACGGGATTGCCCCAGTCGCCAAGGAAAACCCAGTCCAGATCCTGCCCGGGGGTGGCCGGTGTACCGGCGCGGTGCAGGGCGACAAACTGGCAGAACCAGCGATGTTGGGCGGGGTCGAGATTCTGCCGGTTGAGCAGGTGCGGGATATTTGACCACGTGATGCTGCCCCGTGCCCACCCCCGGGCGGTGCGTGCCACGGGTCGCACAGCCAGGCGGTACTCGCCGTTACCGATGCCGTCCTGACCAGCGCGGCGAGGGGCACCCGCGGTTCGGGAGGTGGGGCCGTTCCACTTGGAGGTGGAGCGCGGAATGAGTTCGCGCAGTTCGAAGTACAGGGCGAGCGCGGTGTGTGCGTGTGTTCGCGGGCTGGCGGCCTCGCCGCCGCTAGTCGGCAGCAACTCGTTCAGCGCGATGCGCCAGGCATCCCCGTGCGGCTCAGCAGCGCTGTGGGGCTGCGCGGGGCGTGACATCCTGCAATGATCTCACAGACCCCGACACGAAAAGAGGGGCGGCGGGAATCCTCCCACCGCCCCTCAACGGGTCTATCCGCTCTTGCGGCGGAACTCCCGCTGATGCCCAGCGGGGCCGTGCGCCTGGTTGACGCGGCCGGTGCTGTCTCGGCGGTCCTCGCCCGTGCCCTGTGACTGCTTCTTTTTGCGGTCAAGAGCCTCGCGGAATTTGCGTTTACTCTCGTCGGACGCGGCCTGCGCGTCGTTGTCGGAACTCATCGTGAAACTCCCTGACTGGCGTTGAACTATCAACGTGCCGCACTGGATGTGCGACCCTGACAGTCTAACGAGCGTCGCCGACACGCGCCGAGCGTATCTACGCGGCGGGGGCGGGTTCGTGGTGTGAGTTGCCGCGCGACCCCAACCAACCATCGACCAGATCGACGAGCCGGTGTGCGACGGTTAGGGCGGCCACGATGAGGAAGATCCCCACAAAACCGCTGATCTGAACCTGATCTCGGAACATCACGTCGAGCACGGCGAGAAATACAAATTTGGAGAGGAAGAGCACCAGCCAGACGCCAAAGATCAGCCCCACCGTGCTCCAGGGGTGCTCGCTCCGCCGAAACGTTCGTGCCACGCGCACCTTGACCGCAAACGTTGCGGCGGTGAGCGCCTGCATCACGATTGCCATCGAGAAGGTGATGGAGTAGGAGGAGGTGACCAGGGTATCCGTGTAGTCGTTGAAAAAACCGAGGACCACACTGTAGAGCAGCACGCCGATAAGCATGGTGCGGAAGACGCTCTGCTGGGTGCTCGACGCGGGTGTGTCTGTCATGCGTTTACCGTAGGCGGAGGGCGGGTCGGGGGCAAGGGGGAGTTGTATTGTTCGTCGGAACCGCCCGCCGCTACGCCCTAGGCTGGGCGGATGACTACCGTCACGCAGATCCGGGTGTGGATCGTCTTCTTCATCGTTGCGCTCGTGCTGAGTGGCGTGACGGCCTTCCCCCTCGAAGCGGAGTTGCGGCTGGCCTCGACGGTGCTGCATAGCTCGCCGCTGGCCGATCTGCTGCCCGGCCTGCTGGAGTGGGTGGATCGGGTGCGCGACGGGCTCATTGACACCAATAACCGCTACTCATTTATGGCCTACTCCTCGGACTGGCTCGCGTTTGCGCACCTCGTGATTGCGGCGGCGTTCTGGGGCCCACTGCGCGACCCGATCCGCAACGTCTGGGTGATCCAGTGGGGGATGATTGCCTGCGCCGGTGTGCTTCCGCTCGCCCTCATCGCGGGTGCGGTTCGGGGGATTCCGCCGGGTTGGCAGCTGATTGATATGTCGTTTGGGGTGTTCGGGATCATCCCGCTGATTATTGTGTACCGGTTGATCCGGCGACTGGAGCGGGAGCGGACCGCGCCGCAGGGTAACCGGTAGGGCTCATCAAGACGTGGGTTCCCGGCCTGGATAATATTCGAATCTCGTCTCGCGCCCTGACGTCAGTGATGTCATGACATTGAGGAACGTGCTGCGTGAGAGATGATTTGGGCGAGGTCTTCGGGGCGGCTCCACATGGGCCAGTGTCCGGTCGGAAGGTCAATAAAATCACGGTGCAGGAGGTTGGCGACTTCGGCGAACATGGGGTGACCGGCGTTGGCTAGCTCCATCAGCTGTGTGCTCGAGATCGAGCAGCACACCATGGTGGTCGGGACCTGCAGGCGGGCATCATTGGTAAGTTTCACTGGCTGACGAAGTACAGGGCCGGGCTCTGGAACTGCCCTGGCTCGGAAGCGCTCGAGAGCGTGACTGCTGAGACCCTCAATGCTTGCTTGTTGCGTGAGTACGTCGAAAGGCGGCAGGGGTAGTTCGGCTAGTTCCTGCGGCATATCCGGGGCGAAAACGCTTCCAGATGCTACCGGCCCGCTATCGATCCAGACCACGCGTTTCACGAGTTCGGGGCACTGATCGAGCACAAGACTGACCGGGGCGTTGGCCCCGCTGTGTGCCGCGATGACCACCGGCTGCTCGACGGAAGCTGCGGCTTGACTCATGGCCTGTGTGATTGCCGTCGCCTGGTCGTCGAGAGTCCTCGACGCTCGTTCGCGATCGCCCTGGTCCAAGCCGGGTAGGGTCAGTGAAATGGTTCGTTGGTTAGGGTTAGCGGCGGCGAGGTGCTCCACCACCTCATCCCATGCCCAGGCACCTAGCCAGTGACCGGCGATCAGGATGATGGTTGGTTCATGCGTATGTGTCGTCATACTGTGATGCTAGTTTGCCCTCAGGACAGCTGTATGTCACTATTTCTGACATGATTTTCTCTGAGGTTCAGGAGTGAAGCGGGCAGAGCGACTTCACGCCCTGTCTGAGATGCTGCGCCGTAACGGTTCCCGTGGATGCACTGCTGATCGGCTCGCAGAGGAATTCGGCGTGTCCGTGCGGACGGTCAAAAGGGATCTCACCGCCCTGGAGAACAGCGGTGCGCCGATCTGGTCACGCCCAGGGCCCGGCGGCGGCTACGGTGTGGCCACTCGTGCAAACCTCCCGCCGGTTAGCCTCACCCCTGCGCAAGCGGTGGCGCTACTCGCGGCCGTTTCAACCGCTTCCGAGGCTCCTTACGCAGATTTGGCTTCCTCTGGTGTGCGGAAGATTCTGGACGTTCTCGACCCTCGGACCCGAGCGAAAGCTGACGAGCTTGCAAGCCGCATTTGGGTGAACAGGCCGTCCTCTTCTCAGCGTGTTGTCAGGTCGGCCCTCGAAGAAGCGATGGCCGATCAACGTGTTGTTCGTATTCGCTATGTCTCGGGTGATGGCAACGAGACGATTCGTGACGTAGAGCCGATCATGTTTGGATCCACTCATGATCGTTGGTACCTGATCGGCTGGTGCCGGTTACGCAGCGATATCCGCTGGTTCCTGATGGCACGAATAGAACAGGCGAGTGTCACCAAGATTCCCTGTAGTGGTCACCAGATTCAGGAAGTCGGTATACCCCCGGCGACGGCAAGGTCCGTGCAGAACTGAGGCAAGCCGGGTTATAAGGAATGGGTGAATCGGTGACAGTCAGGGCTCGACGTGGACCGGGTGAATCGTGCTCGAACACTCTCCCTTAAGTGGCCACGCGCTGGTGGACCTGGGCTCCATACTGGATGTGGATCCCCGCACCGTAGGGCGCTATCTCAGGTTGGATGACGTTACGTTGCGATCACGGGGGAGGCGATCACACCAGGTGTGAGGATACTCGCGGGTCTTGTGTCCGGGGGTTTGTGTGTGGTGTGCGCGAGTTACCTTATTCGTCGTCGAACCGGCCACGAGGGCTATATCGCTCCGCAAGAGCGGTTCCGATGGTTGCGAGGTGGTTACGCACTCCGTGAGGGCCGGTGACATCGAGCCACTCCACGAGCCCGGAAATGTGTCCAGCCAGCCCGTACTCGCTGTGACCGTGGATGACGACAGGGATGCGCCCGTCAGCATCAGCGTTCCCAACCTCCAGATCACGACCGACGGCGGTGCGCAAGAAACCGATCCCCTCGGGAGCGCAGGTTGCGTGGACCTCAACAGGTGCACGCCTGCGGTCGATAGTATCGGCGATTTGATGCCAAGCCTCCGCGAGATCGAAGTCCAGAGGGCGTTGGACCGGCTCTTCCGTCGGCATGACGGCTGAGACTCGATCAATGCGGAAGGTGCGCCGTCCCGCATCGGTGTGAGCGACGAGATACCAGAACAGCCCCTTCGCGACGACACCCAGCGGGTGGACGATCCGGTCAGTCTCGATGCCAGCGCTGCTTATGTAACCGAGCCGCACTTGAGTGCCGAGGATCACGGCATCGTACAGTGCATCGAGAAAATCAGGGGGAGACTGATCGACGCGAGACGAACCCCACGGATGTGGGTCGACTACCTGAGCGGATGCGGCCGCTTCCGCCTCGTCACGGAAGGGCTCGGGTAGGGCGCGAACGAGCTTCCGCAGCGCGTCTTTCACCGCCGGGGTCGTCGCCGCGGCGGAGCCGGAGACCAGAAACAGTGCACGGGCCTCGCCTGCCGTGAGTCCAGACAGATCGGTACGGCCCCCTCCGAGGAGGCGCCAACCGCCGTGCCGTCCCCGAACCGAATAGAGAGGGATTCCTGCCATACTCAGAGCGTCGAGGTCACGGCGTGCCGTGCGCTCAGATACCTCGAGCTCTTTGGCGACCTCGGGGGCAGTGACCACATCGCGGCGTTGCAGCATTAGGAGTATGGCCACCAGCCGGTCGGATCGCATACTGACCATACTCTCAGAAAAACCGGTCATCAGGTGTCCTGTATACGCTTCTAGATTGGAGTTATGAACTCAGCCCAGAACGCTACCGATTTCCCCGAGCCCACCATAATCTCCCTCAACGGCATTGAACTGGAGGTCTTCGAAGCCGGACGGCAGAACGCAGGTAACCCCATTGTGCTCTGTCACGGATGGCCGGACCTCGCCTACACCTGGCGGCACCAAGTGCCCGCGCTCGTCAACGCGGGCTACCACGTCATCGCACCCAACCAACGAGGCTACGGCAACTCGACCCACCCATCAGACGTGACCGCGTACGACGTTGCGCATCTATCCGGCGACCTCGTCGCCCTTCTCGATCACTACGGCTACAAAGAGGCGACCTTCGTCGGTCACGACTGGGGCGCTATGGTCGTATGGAGTCTCACACTGCTGCACCCGACGCGCGTGAACCGCATAATCTGCCTCAGCCTTCCATACCCCGTCCGCGGAGAGGTACCGTGGCTCGAATTTATGGAAACGGTGCTCGGTAGCGACTACTACTTCGTGCACTTCAACCGGGAACCCGGCGTTGCCGATGCGGTGTTCGACGCGAACCCGGCCCGCTTCCTCAACAACCTGTATCGCAAGAACGAACCGCTCAGTACACCGCAGCTCGGAATGACGATGATTGAGATTGCCCACACCACGACACCTCCGGGAGAGCCTCTACTGAGCGACCATGACCGTGCCGTCTACGCTTCCACCTTCGAAGCGTCCGGCTTCACTGGCGGGATCAATTGGTACCGAAACTTCGATCGAGACTGGCACCTGCTCGCCGACGTTGACCCGGTCATCCACCACCCTGCGCTCATGATCTACGGAGATCGCGATGCTGTTCAACAGGCTGAGAACCTCACCGCGTTCGTTCCCAATGTTGAAGAGGTCCGTCTTGACAGTGGACATTGGATCCAGCAGGAAAGGCCGGAGGACACCAATCGCGTAATTCTGGAGTGGCTAAATCGCGACAAGACCGCCGCCACGTCAGACGAGTAGCCACAGGCGCTGATCCCAGACCCCAAAAGAATCGTAGGCGATCTGGAGGCGCCCCTCCGCTCGGCATTCGTAAGAGCAGACCTGTCGGGACCCGCGCCCTACGTCTCGCGTGCTCGATTCAGACGTTCCATGGACTACTGAGCCGCCCGGAATCTCCGAATCGAGCCCGCCTGGGCTCAAGATTCGAACTTAGTTTGGCTCAACGTGAGGTCATGATCTCGGATCCCTCGGCGGTGACGCGAAGCGCAGGGGCAGCCCCTCGGTCATCCATCAACTCAGCGGGAGCGATTGACGGCCCCGCAATGATCGAACCAGCACTGCACCCTATGTAGGGGAGCCCGGCGCGCACGCGCTCAGCGAGCACATCGCCGGTTCCGTTTGACCGAAGCGCTTCGAGTAGCACAAAGGGTTCACCGCCGGCCACATACACAGCATCAAGAGAGTCCAGCGTGTTGCCGAAGCTCTCCGAGTCGGTATCGCGAGCGAGAATCTCGACGATGTCGTACCCGAGCGCCTCCACGCCAGCGCGCTCTCGGGCAGCAAACGGCATCCCCTCAGCCGCGTCTGAAATGTACCCAAGCCGCAACGGTCGGGAAAGCGATCCCACGCACTGAGTGAGGAAACCAGGCACGGCACCGACGTTGATTGAGAGCAAGAGCAAATCCATTGTCCTCAGGCTACCAACGGCCTCCGACGGGCTCCCCGGACACGAATGAATTCCCCGCCGAACCCACGACCCTGTTTACGAGGTCGCAACTCCGAACATTGGGTGCCCCCTGCTGGATTCGAACCAGCGGCCTTCTGCTCCGGAGGCAGACGCTCTATCCCCTGAGCTAAGGGGGCTCGGGACCTCAACAACATTAGCATCGGCGGCGGCAAATCTCCGCATCCGGCCCGGGCATCGTGTCCCCACTCCACGTTAGAACGAGCGCAGCGCCTGGTTCATCAGGGGAGCGGCCTCGGCGTCCGTGGCAAATACGGCCGACGACATCACGATCCAGGTGTTGCCTTTAATGGCTTGTGCCAGGTCGGCGCGGTCCTGCACGGTGAAGGATGCCGCATCGGCGGTGAACAGTGTGGTGGGCGTTCCTTTATCGAGGTACTGCGCGGTTGCGGTCGGCACGGCGTCATCGTTCAGAGTGATGACGGCCATTTCGATAGAGAAGCCCCCGCTTTCGCTCTCCCACGCGCACAGCGTGCCACCCGCGGTGATCACGTCTTTGACGGTGGGGTCGGCCGGGCTGAACTGCTCGCGAGCCGAGAACCCCGTAGCCACGGTATCGACGGTGGCCTGGGGCAGTATCGTGTCGCAGGCCACGCCCGGATCGGTGCCCGCGATTGTTCCGTTGGCGGGTGTGGTGGGCGCGGGCGTGGCCGGTGTGGTGGTGGTCGGGGGTGCCGAGGGACTAGCGGGGGAGGTGGGCAGGCCCACCGGGTTACTGTCGCTGCTCGCACAGGCCGAGAGTGTTCCGGCTGCGAGGAGGGCGGCGGTCATTAAGCTGAGGGGGCGGGCGATGCGCGATGTCATAGTGTTCTCCCGGGTGACATAAGAAGGGTAGTGTTCGCCCGCGCTGAGCATCAGAGCGGTGCTGCATCGAGCGTAACAACGTGGATGCTCGTGGTGGTGCAACGCGCCGGTTCCTCTCGGGGAGTCCACGGTATCCGGGAGAAATCTGGACGTGAGCCTGGATAAACGCCGGAAAATCGCTCACCCTCCGTAACCGGTCAGGCGGAAACACTAGGATTATTCTTCGTGACACCAGCCGAACTCTCCGAAGCCCTCCTCGCCATCGTCAACTCTGCCATTGCGCAGCACGACGAGGCGGATTTTACCGCAACCATCGCCGATGTGCTCCTCGAACGACCCCGCAACCGTGACCACGGAGACTGGGCGTCCAACGTCGCGATGAAGTTTGCGAAGCGTCTAGGCACCAACCCCCGCGCATTTGCGGACGAGATCGCAGTGGGTCTGCGACGGGTTGAGGGCGTGTCCGAGGTGGAGGTGGCCGGCCCCGGCTTCATTAACATCCGCCTGGATGCCGCCGCCGCGGGTCAGATTGTCACACAGATTGTGGCGGCCGCGGGCAGTTTTGGCCATAACGCCTCGCTCGACGGTCTCAGCATCAACATGGAGTTTGTGTCGGCCAACCCCACGGGTCCGCTGCATATGGGCCACACCCGCTGGGCGGCGCTCGGCGACTCTATTGCCCGCGTGCTCACGGCATCCGGGGCTGCCGTCACCACCGAGTACTACATCAATGATGCCGGTGCGCAGATGGACAAGTTTGGCCTGTCCGTGCTGGCCGCGGCCCAGGGCAAGCCCACCCCCGAGGGTGGCTACCCCGGTGCCTACATTGCTGAGCTCGCCCGACAGGTGCTCGCCCAGCGTCCCGATCTGCTCGACCTGCCCGAGGCGGAGGCACTCGCCGAGGCCCGCGAGCGCGCCTACCTGTTGCAGCTTGCCGAGATTAAGCGGTCGCTCGAAAACTTCCGCGTGCACTTTGACGTGTTTTTCTCGGAGCGTACCCTGCACCAGACCGACCCCGCCACGGGGGTGAGTCCCATTGAGGATGCCATCGGTCGCCTGCGTGAGCAGGGGCACGTCTTTGACGAGGAAGACGCCGTGTGGGTGCGCACCACCGACTTCGGCGACGATAAGGATCGCGTCTTCACCCGTGGCAACGGCATTTACACCTATTTCGCTGCGGATGCCGCCTACTACCTCAGTAAGAAGGACCGCGGCTTCACCGAGAAGATTTACCTGCTCGGAGCCGATCACCACGGTTATGTGCATCGTCTGCGGGCCCTCGCGGGGGCGGCGGGGGAAGACCCAGACGTCAACATCAAGGTGCTCATCGGTCAGCTGGTCAACCTGGACGGGGCGAAGCTGTCCAAGCGGGCCGGTAACATCATCGAATTGGATGATCTGCTGCAGTGGCTGGGTGCCGACGCGCTCCGTTACTGGTTGGCCCGATATCCGGCGGACTCGCCGCTCGCCCTCGACGGTGAGAAGCTGCGCAGCCGCAGCAACGATAACCCTGTCTTCTACGTGCAGTACGCCCACGCCCGCACGAGTGCTGTTGATCGCAACGCCGCCGCTGCCGGGGTTACCCGCGAGGTGTTCCGGCCGGAGCTGCTCACCCACGAGACCGAAAGTGTGCTGCTGGGTGCGTTGCAGGAGTACCCGCGTGTGGTTGCTCACTCGGCGCTGCTGCGTGAGCCGCACCGGATTGCTCGTTATCTTGAGGATCTGGCCGGCAACTATCACCGCTGGTACGATCTCTGCCGCGTGACGCCGATGGGCGATGAGCCGGTCGGCGAGATTCACCACACGCGACTATGGCTCAACGATGCCGTGGGTCAGGTGATCCGCAACGGGCTTGACCTCCTGGGCGTCAACGCCCCCGAACGCATGTAACGATCACTTTCATCGAGCCCCGGGGGTAACAGTGAACAAGACCATGAAACGCCTCGTCATCACCCTGTCGGTGTTTACCGTGCTTCTCGGGCTGCTTGCCTGGGGTGTGGGGGTGATTGACCCCTGGGTGCGGGCTCGAGTGGCCGACGTCATCGCGGGAGCGGTCTCTGATCGGGTAGACCCGGCGGATCGCAAGCGGGTCATCGCCGAGATTGGGGGCTTTTCGATCTTTACCCAGCTGGCCTCGGGTCGCCTGGATGATGTCACGGTGACGGCCCCCGAAGCCACCCTGGGCAGCGCAACGGGGGATCTTTATCTGACGCTCACCGGGATGCCGGTTGACGCCGCCATCCCGTTTACGAGTGGCAAGCTCCGGGTGACCATGCCTGCGAACACCCTCGCCGAGAAGGCTGTCGCCGCGGCTGATAACCAACTGGTTGGGTTGAGCGCCGACGGTGACCAGGTGAAGGTTACGAGGGGTTTTTATGTTGCCGGGTATAGCCGGGTGTTTGAGGTGTGGCTCGACCTGACGGTGCAGGGCCAGAACCTGGTAATAACACCGGCACGAGCGGCCGAGGACGGTGTGGGGAAGACCTTCGATGAACTCCGGGCAGCCTACGGCAGCAGGCTGGGCGACAGTCTTGACCCTCGGACCGCGTGCGTAGCGCAGTACTTTCCCCGCGGTGCAACCCTGGACGGCGTGACCGCGGAGGGTAGTAATCTCGTGTTCGATTTCACGCTCGCCGCAGATTTTATTGCGAATCCGGAGCAGCGCGAGGCGGGTTCCTGCGCGTAGCCCGTGATCGCGGGGTGCGCTCCTGCATCGGCTCAGCGTGCCGCGGTGTGTGACCCCGCAGCGGTGAGTCCATCGCGGCCAGGGTATCGGCTCCCCGCCCGTACAAGCATTGCGCCGAGGGCCAGCACGCTCACCGACACGAGAGAGGTGCGTACAAAGGCAAAGGCACCACCGAGGCCTCCGTTTCCCCCGTCAATCGCGGTCGAGGTCACGAGGTCGGAGAAGACCAGGGAGGCCGACATGATGGCATAGACGCTTCCCGCGAGAACGAGGAGCCCGCCCAGTAGCTGTTTGGGGAAGGCTCGGCTGCGCTCGGGTGCGCTGCGTTTCCGGGCCTCGTTGCGCAGCGAGCGGGCCTGTACAAAAAAGAGGACGGCCAGCCCAGCCGAGGCGATCACGGTCAGGCCGAGGGCGACGATCCCCGGTAGGGAGGGTGCACTATTGGCGATGGCCAGGCAGATCACGGGCGTGTAGAAGAGGAAGTACCAGCCCGCCGCAGAAAAGGAGACGCTGGCGGGAGTGGTGACGGGAGCGTCCAAGGAGTTCACACTCACAGACGGTAGCAGCTTGGCCGCTGTGGGGCACGGAAGAGGGGCAGTGCCCGGTTCTGTCGTCACACACGAGGCCCGGGCCACCCCCTGCATACGCCGCCCGCTAGGATAAAACGGTGTCTGCCACGAATACCTCCCTGAGCACAAAGCTGTTTTCACGCGGTGTCGCGCGTGCCGCCTCCGGTGAGGCCACCGTTGCCGGTGTCCCCGTCACCGAGATTGCGCAGCGTTTTGGCACGCCCGTGTACGTGGTTGACGAGATGGATGCCCGGGGTCGTGCCGCCGAGATCCGGGCTGCCTTTGACTCCGCCTTCACCCGTATTGGCACCACAGCAACGGTCTACTACGCCGGTAAGGCTTTTCTCTGCACCGAGGTTGCCCGCTGGATGGTCGAGGCTGGCCTGGGCGTTGATGTGGCCAGCGGGGGAGAGCTCGCGGTGGCCCTCGCTGCCGGGGTGCCGCCCCAGAAAATTGGCGTGCACGGCAATAATAAGTCGCGCGCCGAGATTGATGCCGCAGTGTCGGCCGGTGTGGGCAGTATCGTCATCGACAGCCTGGTCGAGATCGAGCGTGTCGCGGAGGCCGCGCGTCGATACGGTGTGACGCAGCCCGTGCGGTTGCGGGTGAACAGTGGTGTGCACGCCAGCACTCACGAGTTTCTCGCCACCGCCCACGAGGACCAGAAATTTGGCTTGCCGATTACGGGTGCACCCGCGGCCGTCGCCGCCATCCGCTCGCACGGTAGCCTGCGTTTTTTGGGTCTGCACTGCCATATCGGTTCGCAGATCTTCGCCCCCGAGGGTTTTGCCGAGTCGGCTGCGCGGCTACTCACTCTGCACCGGGACTTACTAACCGGTGGTCCGGTGCCCGAATTGAACCTCGGTGGCGGCTTCGGCATCGCCTATCTGGAAAGTGACGACCCGCCCGCGATTGCGGATCTCGCCAACCAGATTGCCGACACGGTGCGCGACACAGCAGCCGAGCTCAACATCCCCTTGCCCGTTGTCGCGTTTGAGCCGGGTCGCGCCGTGATCGGTAGCTCCACGCTCACCCTGTACACGGTGGGCACGATTAAGCCCGTTGAGCTCCCCGAGGGCGGGGTGCGCACCTATGTGAGCGTCGATGGTGGTATGAGCGATAATGCCCGTCCCTCTCTTTACAATGCCGAGTACACGGTGCGCCTCGTGAGCCGCGATTCGGCGGCCGATCCCCTCCTCATCCGTCTTGCAGGCAAACACTGTGAGAGCGGCGACATTCTGATTTACAACGACTACCTGCCTTCCGATATTGCCGCCGATGATCTGGTGGCCGTCCCGGGCACCGGCGCATACTGTTGGTCGCTGTCGAGCAACTACAACTACCTGGGGCGTCCCCCCGTGGTGGCGGTGCGTGAGGGTGAGGCTCGGCTGATTGTGCGCGGCGAGGGCATTGCAGAGTTACTCTCCCGCGATTGTGGGATTCCGGCCGGGAGCATTCCCGCCACTAAGCGAGGAGAAGAATGACCGACTATCGCAACCTTCGAGTGGCACTTCTGGGTGCCGGGTCCGTGGGATCACAGACCGCTCGCCTGCTTCTGGAGCACGCGGATGAGCTGGCCTCGCGTGTGGGGGCACGGCTCGAACTCGCGGGGGTTGCCGTGCGTAACCTCTCCGCGACGCGTGATGTGCAGCTTCCTGCCGAGCTCTACACGACCGATGCGGAGGCGCTCATTGAGAGCTCCGATATCGTCGTCGAACTGATGGGCGGTATCGAGCCTGCCCGCACCTATATCATTCAGGCGCTCACCTCGGGGGCCGATGTGATCACGGCCAATAAGGCCCTGCTCGCCGAGCACGGCACCGAACTCTTCGCTCTTGCTGATCGCGTGGGCGCACAGCTCTACTACGAGGCATCCGTGGCCGCGGCTATCCCGATCCTGCGCCCGCTGCGTGACAGCCTCGCAGGCGACCGGATCAACCGAGTCATGGGCATCGTCAACGGCAGCACCAACTACATTCTGGACCGGATGGACCGCTATGGTGATAGCGCCGAGGATGCCGCCCAGACAGCGCTGGAACTGGGTTTTCTGGAGGCTGACCCCACGCTCGACGTGGAGGGTTTCGACGCCGCCCAGAAAGTCACCATCCTGGCGAGCCTCGCATTTCACACCAGAGTTCCGGTCAGCGCCGTCTACCGTGAGGGCATTACGGGGGTGACGCTCGACCAGATTCGGGCGGCGAAGAACGCTGGCTACGTCATCAAGTTGTTGGCCATCGCCGAGCGGTTGACTGATCCCGAGACCGGGGCCGACGCCATTTCGGCTCGCGTCTATCCGGCTCTGATTAGCCGCGAGCACCCGCTCGCCTCCGTCTACGAGGGAAAGAATGCCGTCTTTGTTGAGGCGGAGGCTGCCGGCAGTCTCATGTTCTACGGTGCGGGTGCCGGTGGTGTGGAGACCGCCTCGGCCGTGATGGGCGACCTCGTGTCGGCCGCGCGTCGGCACGTCGCGGGTGGTCCCGGACTCGCCCAGAATGCGCACGCCGACCTGCCGCTCCTGCCGGTCGGCGCGATCAATACGCGATACCACATCACGCTTCGGGTCGCCGATGAACCCGGGGTTCTCGCCCGCGTGGCGAGCGTCCTGGCCACCCACGGAGTCTCCGTCGAAAACGTGTTGCAGACCGTTCCCGACGCGGCGGATGCAGACGGCACCGCTACGCTGGTGATCGGAACGCACACCGCACGCGAGGCGGCCCTCGCCGCAACGGTAAAGGAATTGGCGGTCATTGGGGTTGTGCGAGCAGTATCCAGTGTCCTGAGAGTTGAAGGAATCTAATGGCTAACTTGTGGCGCGGTGTCATCCGCGAATATGCAGATCGTTTGAACGTGACCGATGCAACTCCTGTGGTCACCCTGGGGGAGGGTGGCACACCGCTGATCCCGGCCCCCGCGCTCTCGGCCCGTACCGGTGCGAACGTCTTTGTGAAGTACGAGGGGATGAACCCCACCGGTTCGTTCAAAGATCGCGGAATGACCATGGCGATCTCTAAGGCGGTCGAGCACGGTGCCAAGGCGGTTATCTGTGCCTCGACGGGCAATACCTCGGCCTCGGCCGCCGCCTATGCCACCCACGCCGGGATCAGTTCGGTTGTGCTCGTCCCCGAGGGTAAGATCGCGATGGGCAAACTCAGCCAGGCGATCGCGCATAATGCGAGCCTGCTTCAGGTGCAGGGCAACTTTGACGACTGCCTGGACATCGCCCGCGAGCTATCCGCCAACTATCCCGTTCACCTCGTAAACTCGGTCAATCCCGACCGTATCGACGGCCAGAAGACAGCTGCATTCGAGATTATCGAGCAGTTGGGCAAGACCCCCGACTTCCACTTTATTCCTGTGGGTAACGCCGGTAACTACACCGCCTACCACCGTGGCTTCCGTGAGTTTGCGGATGCTGGCCTTGCCACGCACGTGCCCCGGATGTTCGGCTTTCAGGCCGAGGGCAGCGCGCCCATCGTGCTGGGCCACCCGGTGAAGAACCCGGAGACCATCGCGAGTGCCATTCGGATCGGTAACCCGGCCTCGTGGGAGCTCGCGCTTAGCGCGCGGGACGACAGCAACGGCTATTTCGGCGCGCTCAGTGATGCCAAGATCCTGGAGGCGCACCGGATACTCTCCGCCGAGGTGGGTATCTTTGTGGAGCCCGCCTCCGCCATCAGCGTGGCCGGTCTTTTGGAACGCTCGGCCGCCGGTGAGATCCCCGCGGGGTCAACGGTTACGGTTACGGTTACGGGCCACGGTCTTAAGGACCCGCAGTGGGCCCTGCGCACCGATGATGGCTCTGATGTGCAGCCCACGGTTGTTCCGGTTGATGTGGCGCAGATTGCCGACGTGCTGGGCCTGGTGAAGGGAACCGCGTGAGCCTGATCGGTCGTACTGTTCGCGTTCGGGTCCCGGCGACGACGGCCAACCTGGGCCCGGGGTTTGATACCCTCGGCCTGGCCCTCTCCCTGTACGACGAGTTGGAGGTGAGCGTCCGCGACGCCCCCGGAGCCTGTGTTGCGGTCCACGGCGTGGGGGCGGGCGAGGTGCCCACAGACGAGAGCAACCTCGTTGTTCGTGCCATCGCGCACACTTTCCGGGCTCTCGGTCAGGATCTCCCCGGCCTTGACCTCATCGCCCACAACTCCATCCCACACGGGCGTGGCCTCGGTTCCTCGGGCACCGCGATTGTGTCCGGCATTACGGCCGCTCGCGGCCTGCTCGACGGTGTGGTGGATGTTGACGATAACAGGCTCCTGGCTCTCGCCACCGAGATGGAGGGCCATCCCGATAATGTTGCCCCCGCCCTGTTTGGTGGTCTCACGATTGCCTGGACTACGCCCGAGGGCCCCAAGCACAAGAAGCTCATGGTGCACCGCGGTGTGTCGCCGCTGGTGCTTGTACCGGAGTTCACCCTCTCCACCGAACTGGCCCGCAGCCTGCAACCCGAGTCGGTGCCGCATGAGGATGCTGTCTTCAACGTCTCCCGCTCGGCGCTCCTCATCGCGGCCCTCACCCAGAGCCCTGAGCTCGTGTTTGAGTCCACGGAGGACCGTCTACACCAGACCTACCGAGGATCGGCTATGCCCCAGACGCGCGATCTGATTGCCGTGTTGCGGGATGCGGGCTACGCGGCCGTTGTCTCCGGGGCAGGCCCGTCCATCCTCGTTCTCTGCACCTCACCGGCGGAGCGTGCGGTCGCCGCGGACCTGGCAGTTTCCTCCGGCGAATCGCCGTGGCGCGCATTGCCGCTGGCTGTTGACGTCAAAGGTGCTACAGTGGAATTCGTGTCCTAACGGAACTCACGCAATCGCGTTTCGAGTTTTGGGGTACACGTTATCCTCAATCAGCCGCTTCCGCGGCCCGGTTGATCACATATGCACTTTGAGTGCGGCAGTTCAGCGTGTGCGATTCGCGCAGACCATCGTGTTTGCGGCGTGCACTCGGCTGCCTTTTATCCCGAAAGGAATACATCGTGGAGAACACCTCCAACGTTCCTGCATCATCAGAGGGTGCCGTATCGGCTCCTGTTGAGACCTCTGCCCCCGCTGTTGCGGAGACCGAAGCTCCGAAGAAGCGCGTGACCCGTCGCGCCACCTCCACCACCCGCGCCACGAAGGCTGCTGCTGCTCCTGCGGCCGATGCCGTACCGGTTATCGCCGCCGCAGAGACCGCCGCCGAGGCGGCTCCAGTTGAGGCCCCGAAGAAGCGCGCCACCCGTACCACTCGCAGCCGCACGGCCGCTGTGGTGCAGGCTGCTGCTGAGACGGAGGCCGCCGCTGCGCCCGCTGCGGAGAACGCCCCCGCCGCCGCTGCCATCTCCGCTACTGCCCCCGAGGTCGAGGCCCCCGCCGCTCCCAAGAAGCGTGCCACCCGTACGAAGAAGGTTGTTCCGGCCGTTGACGCTCCCGCGGAGAGCACCGTTGTCGCCGCACCGGTTGAGAAGACCTCCGCCGCACCGGTTGAGACTCCCACGACGACGAAGGCTCCCGCTGCCGCCACGGCCGCCGTTGAGGCTCTTGTGGCCGAGGTTGCCGCAGCAGGGTCGGCGAGCAGCGCTGTCGCTGAGGCTCCGCCCGCGACGAAGAAGCCCGTGCGCACCAAGCGTGGACGAAAGACCACTCCCGTCGCCGCACCCGCCGAGTCCGGCGACGCGACCGGGAACGAGCAGTCGGCATCCGCCTCTCCGGTAGCCGACACCCCGGTTGAGGCACAGACGGCGGGCACGTCTCCCGATAACGCCAAGCGAAACGACTCACGCTCGCGTAACAATGCCCCCGCTGAGAGTAAAGACGGCGATACCGCCGACAAGGAGCAGGGGGGTGCCGGCGGTACTGAGCGTCAGAGCGGTCGGCGCAATCGTAATGATCGCACGAGCAACCGCAACGACCGCAACACGAATGGCGGAGATCGCAACACCAACGAGCGCAATAACGGACCGAGTGAGGACGAGGAGAACCCCCGCGGTGGTCGTGATGTCGAGAGCCGCAACAGTCGCAATCGTCAGCGTGACCGGAAGCGTCGCGGTGGTTTGAGCGATGAGCTTGAGCCCGAGATCACCGAGGACGATGTCCTACTCCCCATTGCTGGCATTCTGGATGTCCTCGATAACTACGCGTTTGTGCGCACGAGTGGGTACCTGCCCGGCACCAACGACGTGTATGTGTCCCTCGGTCAGGTCAAAAAGTACAACCTGCGCAAGGGTGACGCCGTTGTTGGCGCGATCCGTCAACCGCGGGATGGCGACCACAACGGCCGTCAGAAGTACAATGCCATCGTCAAGATCGACTCTATTAACGGCTTGAGTATCGAGGAGAATGAGAACCGCGTTGACTTCAACGCGCTCACCCCGCTCTACCCCCAGGAGCGCCTACGTCTGGAGACCTCCTCAGAGAAGCTCACCCAGCGCATTATTGACCTGGTCTCGCCCGTCGGTAAAGGCCAGCGCGGACTCATCGTCGCACCCCCGAAGGCGGGCAAGACCATCGTGATGCAGCAGATTGCCAACGCGATCGCGGTCAACAACCCCGAGGTACACCTGATGGTTGTCCTGGTTGACGAGCGTCCCGAAGAGGTCACCGATATGCAGCGCACTGTCAAGGGTGAGGTCATCGCCTCCACCTTTGACCGCCCCGCCGAGGACCACACCACGGTTGCCGAGCTCGCCATCGAGCGGGCCAAGCGTCTGGTTGAACTGGGCCACGACGTCGTTGTGTTGCTTGATTCGATCACTCGCCTGGGTCGCGCCTACAATCTGATTGCCCCGGCCTCCGGCCGTGTGCTTTCCGGTGGTGTGGATGCCTCGGCGCTGTACCCGCCCAAACGTTTCTTTGGCGCCGCCCGCAACATTGAGAACGGCGGTTCGCTCACTATCCTCGCCACTGCGCTGGTGGAGACCGGATCCAAGATGGACGAGGTTATTTTTGAGGAGTTCAAGGGAACCGGCAATATGGAGCTCCGGCTGTCGCGTCAGCTGGCCGACAAGCGTATCTTCCCGGCTGTCGATGTCACCGCGTCGAGCACGCGCCGCGAGGAGATGCTGATGGGTGCCGACGAGGTCAAAGTCACCTGGAAACTGCGCCGCGCGCTCAGTGGGCTCGATCAGCAGCAAGCTGTCGAGGTTGTCCTGGGCAAGCTCAAAGAAACCTCCTCTAACGTCGAATTCCTGATGCAGATGCAGAAGTCGGGCGCTATCTCTTCTGTGAAGGACTAGTCACGTGTTTGAATCGGTTCATACACTCATGGCGGAGCATGCAGAATTGCAGGAGCAACTTGCTGATCCTGCGCTGCATGCGGATCCGGCCAGGGCAAAGAAGGTCAACCGGCGCTACGCCGAGTTGAGCAAGATTCGGGCGGCTCACACCGCCTGGGTTCAGCAGGGCGAAGACGTGGAGGCGGCTCGTGAGCTGGCCAAAGAGGATGACAGCTTTGCCGAGGAAATCCCGGCCCTCGAAGAGGGCCTGGTCGCGGCGCAGGAAAAACTGCGCCGTCTCCTCATCCCGCGTGACCCCGATGATGGGCGCGATGTCATCATGGAGATCAAGGGCGGCGAAGGTGGGGCCGAGTCGGCACTCTTCGCGGCCGATCTATTGCGCATGTACATGCACTATGCCGAGTCGAT
Source organism: Klugiella xanthotipulae (assembly GCF_006716695.1). Taxonomy (GTDB): domain Bacteria; phylum Actinomycetota; class Actinomycetes; order Actinomycetales; family Microbacteriaceae; genus Klugiella; species Klugiella xanthotipulae. The sequence goes on along the minus strand of NZ_VFPN01000002.1, from coordinate 244,214 downwards.
GGGGTGGAAGACCGAGCTTCTCGAGCGAACTGAGAGCGACCTGGGCGGGTATAAGGATGTTCAGGTCGCTATCAAGAGCAACGCCACCGATCCCTCTCAGGGTGTGTGGGCACACCTCAAGTACGAGGGCGGAGTGCACCGGGTACAGCGCGTTCCGGCCACCGAGTCGCAGGGGCGCATCCACACCTCCACCACGGGTGTGCTGGTGTTCCCCGAGGTCGATGAGCCCGGTGAGGTGGAGATCCACCCCAACGATCTCAAGATCGACGTGTACCGCTCCAGTGGTCCGGGCGGCCAATCGGTGAACACCACGGATTCCGCTGTGCGCCTCACCCACCTGCCCACAGGTATTGTGGTGGCGATGCAGAACGAGAAGAGCCAACTGCAGAACCGTGAGGCCGGAATGCGCGTGCTGCGTGCCCGCATCCTCGCTCGCCAGCAGGAGGAGATTGCCGCCGAGGCGAGTGCCCACCGTAAGACCCAGATTCGTACGATGGATCGCTCGGAGCGTATCCGCACCTACAACTTCCCGGAGAATCGTATCGCGGATCACCGTACGGGGTATAAGGCGTACAACCTGGATGCGGTCATGAACGGTGCCATCGGCCCCGTCATCGACTCCTGCATCCAGTTCGACGAGGAGGCCCGCCTGGCCGATCTGGGCGACAATAACTCGTAACTCGGCCATGGTAGGTAGCCAGCAGCCCCGGCGGGTCAGTGTCGGGGCTGCTGGCGTTAATCCTTAGATGTAGATGGCCGGATCAATGTAGTCGGTGTCGGGGAGACCCTGGCTCCCAGCGGTCTGTGCGGGCTCGGTGATCCCGGTACCGGCGGTGCCGGGCCGGGTGGCCGTTGGGTGTGGATAGCGCGGTCGCGCCCGGGCGGGGATGCCAACGAGCAGCGACTCGGCGGGCGCATCCTTCACGACAACCGCGTTGGCTCCCACGACGCTATCCGCGCCGATGGTGATATTACCGAGCAGTTTTGCCCCCGCGCCGATCACGACGCGGTTGCCCACGGTGGGGTGCCGCTTACTGCGTACACTCGTTGTGCCGCCGAGCGTGACACCGTGGTACATCATCACGTCGTCACCCACGATGGCGGTTTCACCGATGACCACACCCATCCCGTGGTCGATGAAGACTCGGCGACCGAGCACGGCCCCCGGATGGATCTCAATCCCGGTCGAAAATCGGGTGAACTGCGAGAGGATACGCGCGGCCAGGCGGAATCCGTGGGTCCACAGCCAGTGGCTACGGCGGTGCCAGAATACGGCCTGTATGCCGGAGTATGCGAAAAAAACCTCGGCTCCGCTGCGCGCGGCCGGGTCGTGGGCGCGCGCAGCGGTGAGGTCTTCACGCAGGTGGGAGAAAGGAAATCGCACGAATGCCAGGCTAGTCCAGTAAATCCTCGTAGAGGACAGTAGAGATGTAACGCTCGCCGAAGTCCGGCACAATCACCACGACGGTTTTGCCTGCATTTTCGGGGCGCTTGGCTACCTCCACCGCGGCGTGTACGGCGGATCCCGAAGAAATACCGGCGAGGATGCCCTCGTCGGTTGCCAGGTTCCGTGCCACGCGCAGCGAGTCGGCGAGGGTCACATCGAACACCTCGTCGTAGACGGCACGGTCAAGCACGTCGGGAATAAAGTTCGCCCCGATCCCCTGGATCTTATGCGGTCCCGCGGTGCCCTGGCTGAGCAGCGGCGAATCGAGAGGCTCCACCGCGACCACGTGCAGCTCGGGTTTCCGTTCTTTGAGCACCTGACCCACGCCCGTGATGGTGCCCCCCGTTCCGATGCCAGCCACGAGGATGTCCACCTCGCCATCCGTGTCCCGCCAGATTTCTTCGGCGGTCGTCGCGCGATGGATTGCAGCGTTGGCGGGGTTCGAGAACTGTTTGGCCCAGACAGCCCCGGGGGTGTTCGCCACAATTTCCTGGGCTTTAGCCACGGCTCCGCGCATCCCCTCGCTGCCGGGGGTCAGCACGATTGTGGCCCCGTACGCGCGCAGGAGAACCCGCCGCTCTTTGCTCATGGTCTCGGGCATCGTCAGGATGACGGTGTAACCGCGGGCCGCGCCCACGAGTGCGAGCGCAATCCCGGTATTGCCGCTGGTGCCCTCCACGATGGTGCCGCCAGGCTTGAGCGCGCCGGAGGCCTCGGCTGCGTCAACTATGGCGATGCCCAGGCGGTCTTTGACGCTCGCTGCAGGGTTGTAAAATTCAAGCTTGGCGAGAACGCGGGCACCCGCATCCCCCACAACGCGGTTGAGCTGAACCAGCGGGGTGTTTCCAAAAGCCTCGGTGATATTTGAGTGGATGCGTTGGGTCACGATTCTCCTTTGAGTGATGCGGTACCAGGTCGCGATGGCTCACACTCGCCCCGCTGAACTAATGGTACGGCGATGACGACCCTATCGGTCAAGTGTTACGTTGCTCGGGTCTGCCGACCGATTATGCTGGGTGCGGTGTGCGTGTCGCCGACCCGTGCCCGCATCTCCCGAGAAAGCGATTCCTTATCTCTGATCCACATCACACAGATCCCGTCGAGGCCGGGCTGGACGGTCATCCCCTCGGCCTGGCTGAGTTGCTGCGCGTCTCCGCTCGGCGCCTGGCAGCCGCGGGTGTCCCTGATCCCCAGGTGGATGCGGAACTTCTGATCGCGAGTGTGCTCGACGTGAGTCGCGGACGTCTCCACGCTCTCGCCATCCTCAACGGTCCCTGCCCTGACCAGCTCATTGACCGCGTTGAGCCACTGATCGTCCGTCGCGAGAACCGCGAGCCGCTGCAACACATTACGGGTACAGCGCCCTTCCGGGGGCTCACCCTTCGGGTGGGGCCGGGCGTGTTTATCCCGCGCCCCGAGACGGAGTCCGTCGTGCAGTTTGCTATTGACGCGCTCCGTAGCGTGCCCACGGCGCGTCCTCTCGGCGTCGATCTGGGCACCGGGAGTGGAGCGATTGCCCTGGCGATGGCCACTGAGGTGCCCACCGCACACATTGTGGCTGTGGAGAAGAGCCCGGAGGCACACCGCTGGGCGAGCGCCAACTTTGCGGCCGTTGCGGCGACTAACGCTGAGCTCATACGGGGGGATCTCGCTACCGCGGTCGGCCACCTGGCCGGTCAGGTCAATGTGCTCGTCTCGAATCCGCCCTATATCCCGGCCGCGGCCATCCCGCGAGACCTAGAGGTGCGTCTCTACGACCCCGAGATGGCTCTGTACGGCGGAGTGGACGGCCTCGATGTGGTCCGCGAGATTAGCCGTCTGGGCCGCACCCTGGTTGTTCCCGGGGGCGTGCTCGTGCTTGAACACGCCGAGATGCAGGGCGCGGCGATCCGCGAGCTGCTGCGTGCCGATGGCTGGCGCAGCCCCGAAACGCATCACGATCTCACCGCTCGGGATCGCACCACCACGGCAACTCGCTAGGTGACCGCGATGGAATCGCCCGCCCGATTGGGTGATCTCCCACGCAAACTAACTATCATGGGAGAGTTATGGCTACGGTATTCGATTGCTCGGTGAGCACAGAACTTTTGGCGGGCATGCGAAACGCGCGGGGCGCGCTCAGTCGCGGTGAGCTCGTTGTGTTCCCCACGGATACGGTGTACGGCATTGCGGCGGATGCGTTTTCACCCGCCGCCGTGCATAAGCTTTTGGATGCTAAGGGTCGTACTCGCCAGTCACCACCGCCCGTTCTTGTTTCGAGCCCCGCGATGCTGGGTGCACTTGTTGAAGAGGTCACCCCCCAGGTCACCGCCCTGGTTGAGGCCTTTTGGCCGGGTGCCCTCACTATCGTGCTCAACGTTCAGCCCTCTCTTGCCTGGGATCTGGGCGAGACCGGTGGCAGCGTTGCCGTGCGGATGCCCCACAACGACCTGGCCCTGGAACTCCTGACAGAGACGGGCCCCTTGGCCGTGTCCTCCGCTAACCTCACGGGTAACCCGCCCGCGCTGACCGCCGCAGATGCCCGCGAGATGCTGGGTGATTCCGTCGATGTATATCTTGATGGGGGAGTCGATGTGGTGGGCGGCACCGCCTCGACCATCGTGGATGCCCGCGGGCTCACCGAGGACGGTGGCGAACTCGTTGTACTCCGCCACGGTGACATTTCCATCGAGGATCTGGCCGCGGTCATTCCGCTGGCAACGGTGCGCTAGATGCGCCTCTATTTTTTCATCTGCGTGGTTGCGGCGGTGGTGTCGTTTGTGGCCTCGTGGGCGGTCTTCCGCCTGAGTAAGCGGTACCGTCTTGCTCCGGCAGTTCGGGAGCGGGATGTCCATTCCCAGCCCACACCTCGGCTCGGCGGAATCGCGATGTTTTGCGGCGTGGTGGTGGCATTCGGGGTGGCCTCACAGATTCCATTTTTTTCGATTGTCTTTCTCGATGCCGGTCCGGTCTGGGCCATCCTGGGGGCGGCTCTCCTCATTGTGTTGGTGGGTGTTGCCGATGACCTGTGGGATCTTGACTGGATGATCAAACTGGGGGCGCAGGTGCTTGCCGCCGGTTTGCTCGCGTGGCAGAGCATCCAGATCGTCTCGCTGCCCGTTGGCAATAGCATCGTCGTGGGTTCGCCCGTGGCAAACTTCACGCTCACCGTATTTCTCGTGGTGCTCGTGATGAATGCGATTAACTTCATCGACGGTCTCGATGGTCTCGTCGCGGGCGTTGCGATCATCGCCAATGGTGTGTTCTTTCTGTACAGCTATTTGCTCGTGCAGCAGACGAGCCCGTCCAACCACTTCAACCTGGCGAGCCTGATCGCCGTGGTGCTGGTGGGGGTTTGTATCGGGTTTCTCCCCTTCAACTGGCACAAGGCGCGCATGTTTATGGGAGACTCGGGGGCCTTGCTGGTCGGGTTACTGATGGCCACCTCAACCGTCGCCGTTACGGGCCAGCTGAATCCGGGGTCACTTGATCGCAAGGTACTGCTTGCCGCCTACATTCCGATCATCCTGCCGTTTGCCGTGATGACGGTACCGCTGCTCGACTTTGGTCTCGCGGTCTTCCGTCGGGTACAGGCCGGTAAAAGCCCTTTTACGGCAGACCGCAAGCATCTGCATCACCGTCTTCTCGACATGGGACACACTCACCTACAGGCCGTGCTGATCTTCTACTCTTGGACTGCTGTGATCGCGGTCGGGTTTTTGCTCATCTTTGTGTTCCAATCCTTTGTTTTTCCGCTGATTCTGATGGGTTCCGGGTTTATCGCCTGCATCGTGATGACGCTCGCGCCGCTCGGTCGGCGTAAGCGCACCGAGATCGAGGTGCAAACCGCGGCCGCCGACTCAGCCGCCGCGGATGTCATGGCCCCCTACGACCCACTGGATGAGGCTTCCGAGGGCCGTATCCGCCTCAATGACTAGCCTTTACCCGCCAGTAATCCGACGAAAAGACAGAAGTGATGACCGACCCCATCTCGCATGACCCCGCCACGACACCGGAGGTGGCCTCCGAGGAACGCCGGGTGCCCAGTTCCCAGCCCATTTTGCTCCGAGCGGTTACCGTGGGGGGTATCGCGGCCGTCGTGGTGACGGTTGTTATGTCGGTCATCGGATGGTGCGTGGATGGGGGCACCGGCCTGGCGAGTGGCGCACTCGGTTCCGTGAGTGCGTTTGTTTTCCTTGGCGTGACCGCGGCGAGCATCCTGGTGTCCAACTTTTTTGTGCAGAGCGACTTCTACGTGGTGATCTTCTTTGGTCTGGTCCTGGGCTCCTGGATTCTGAAGTTTGTTCTGTTCATCGTCGCGGCCCTGCTGCTCAAGGATCAGCCCTGGATCAACCCCACGATGTTCTTTATCAGTGTGATTGTTGGGGTGCTGGCGTCACTTCTTGTCGATGTTTTTGTTGTGGCCAAGAGCCGAGTACCGTATGTTGGTGATTTAAGCAAAGATCGTGCCGTCTAGCGAACACTCGACCGTGGTGATCGAGCGTACGTAACTTTTTCTGCTCAGGATTGCGTGTTTTCCCCGCGGTCTTGATAGAGTGGAGCAGTTCCCGCCGCCAGACGTTATTGTTGTGTTGCGTCCGTGCCGGGATGTCCGAAATTCGTCGTCGCCTGAGTTTACGCTCGCGCCCCGATTCAGGAGACAGCTCTGTTAGCTCAAGTTCTGAACATGCACATTCCGTTTGTGTCCGCCAATGATGGTGAGTTCCATGGACCCACTATCAACGAGTTCTTTCCTCCGGTCATCTTCTTTGAGGGAACTCCCTTCGAGATTAACCGCATCATTCTGATTCGGTTCCTCGCGGTCGCCGTCATTATTCTTCTGTTCTGGCTGGCAACGCGCAAGATGAGCGTTGTTCCCGGACGAGGTCAGAGTCTCGCTGAGATGGCTCTTGATCTGGTTCGAGGCGGAATTGCTGAAGATCTATTGGGCAAGGTAGACGGTCGTCGGTTTCTCCCGATCCTCACCGCGATGTTCTTCATCATCCTGGGCTTCAACATCACCGGCATTATCCCCGGCCTCAACATCGCGGCGTCCTCAACGATCGGTTTCCCGCTGGTCCTTGCTGTTGTCTCGTACGTAACCTTCATCTACAGCGGTATCAAGAAGAGCCCTAAGAACTTCTTCAAGAACTCGCTTTTCCCCGCGGGCGTGCCGTGGCCGGTCTACATCATCGTGACTCCGATCGAATTGATCTCCACGTTTGTGATTCGCCCCGTCACACTCACCCTCCGTCTGCTGATGAATATGATCGTGGGGCATCTCCTACTGGTCTTGTTCTTCTCAGCGACGCAGTTCTTCTTCTTCACCGCAGACGGCTTTTTCAAGCTGTTCGGTGTGGGCAGCCTTGCATTCGGCTTCGCCTTTACTCTCTTTGAGATTCTGGTTGCCGTGCTGCAGGCCTATGTATTTACGCTTCTCACCGCTGTTTACATCCAGCTTGCGCTGGCTGAAGAGCACTAACGAGTTTCAGCGTCCGCTGAAATTCACCCACGAAAGGTAAGGAAACAACGTGTCAGTTCTCGCTGAGGTTTCAGGAAACATTGCGACTGTCGGATACGGTCTTGCAGCGATCGGACCCGCCATTGGCGTGGGTATCGTCGTTGGAAAGACGATCGAGGGTGTTGCCCGCCAGCCCGAGCTCCAGGGCAAGCTGCAGGTTCTCATGTGGATCGGTATCGCGTTCACCGAGGCGCTCGCGTTCATCGGTATCGCAACCTACTTCATCTTCACTAAATAGTCCACGTCTAGCGTCTCGATAGGAGGCAATATGCTCAACGCAGTTTTTGTTGCCAACGCCGCAGAGGAGTCGGTGAACCCGATCTTTCCGGCGTCATACGACATCATCTGGTCTGCGGTGTGCTTTGCGATCATCCTGGTCTTCTTCTGGAAGGCCGTCCTTCCCAAGGTCCAGACGATGCTCGATGAGCGTTCTGCCGCTATCGAAGGAAACATCGCGAAGGCAGATGAGGCACAGGCTCAGGCCGAGGCCGCTCTGCAGGAGTACACCGCTCAGCTGGCTGGTGCGCGTCAGGAGGCTGGCGAGATTCGCGAGGCGGCGCGTGCCGATGGCGTGAAGATCGTGGCCGAGGCCAAGGATGCGGCCGTTGCGGAGGCCGCCCGTGTCACCGCTAGTGCCAAAACTCAGATTGAGGCCGAGCGTCAGAGCGCCGTCGTGACTCTTCGCAAAGAGGTGGGCTCGCTTGCTATCGACCTCGCTTCTGGAGTGGTTGGTGAAAGCCTCAGCGATGACAAAAAGGCTGGCGCTCTTGTTGACCGTTTCCTCGCCGATCTCGAAGCGTCTGAAAAGGCATCGAAGTAATGGGTAGCGCATCTAGAGAAGCTCTCGTCTCGGCCAGGGGAGTCCTTGACTCGCTCGGGTCCGAGTTGAGTGCGACCTCGGGCGAGCAGCTGCTGTCGGTAGCCCGTACGCTCCAGGCCAATGCTGCGCTGCGGTCAGCGCTGGGGAACCCGGTCGCAGAGTCGGCGATCAAGAATGCGGTTGTTCAACGTGTTTTCGGCTCGGTTGTGGATTCCGCCACGTTGACGCTGCTCACGACGGTGGCCGATAGCCGCTGGTCTGCAGCTGCCGATATCGTTGACGCGCTTGAAGACCTGGGCATCCGTGCTTTCGCTAAGACGGCTCCCGCGAGCCTGGCTCTTGACGAAGAACTTCTCACAGTGAACGCGGCTGTGTCGTCCAACGCCGAATTGGAGCTTGCTCTGGGTAGTGCGCTGGGCATTGCCGATGCTAAGGCGTCGCTGGCTCGTACGCTCCTGACGGGCAAAGCATCGGATGCCACGCTCGCAATTGTCACCCATCTGGTAACGGTTCCGCGCGGTCGCCGCATCGGCGAACTGCTGAACGGAGCCGCCCGCACTGTTGCCGATGAGCAAGGTTACGCGATCGCCACGGTCACAGCAGCCCAGAGCGTTGACGCGCAGCGCCTCACGCGGTTGGAAAAGTCTCTCGCCGTATCGTATGACCGCCCGGTCAAGATCAACCTTGTTATTGATCCCACCATCATCGGTGGACTGCACATTCAGATCGGTGACGATGTCATCGACGGTAGCGTGTCGGCCCGCCTGAGCGAACTGAGACGCCAACTCGCCAGCTAAAGCGGGTTAGTAAAAATACTTCACTCCGGATCCAGACGGCTCCGAATCAGACAGAGGAAACCAAATGGCAGAACTATCAATCAGCCCGGATGAAATCCGTGACGCGCTGAAGGACTTTGCGGCATCCTATGAGCCCGACAAGGCGTCGAAGACCGAGATCGGTTACGTGGTCGATGCCGCCGACGGCATCGCACACGTTGAAGGTCTCCCCGGCGTCATGGCGAACGAGCTGATTCGTTTTGCCGATGGCACACTGGGTCTTGCGCAGAACCTTGATGAGGACAAGATTGGTGTTGTTGTCCTCGGGGAGTTCACCGGCATCGAAGAGGGCCAAGAGGTTACTCGCACCGGAGAAGTTCTTTCCGTTCCGGTGGGTGAGGGATACCTGGGTCGCGTTGTTGACCCGCTAGGTAACCCCATTGATGGTCTTGGCGAGATCGCTTCAACCGGACGCCGTGCCCTGGAGCTTCAGGCTCCCGGCGTGATGGCCCGTAAATCGGTGCACGAGCCCATGCAGACCGGAATTAAGGCAATCGACGCCATGATCCCGATTGGACGTGGCCAGCGTCAGCTCATCATTGGTGACCGCCAAACGGGTAAGACTGCTCTCGCAATCGACACCATCATCAACCAGAAGGCCAACTGGGAGTCCGGCGACACCAATAAGCAGGTTCGGTGCATCTACGTTGCTATCGGTCAGAAGGGCTCAACCATTGCCGCGGTCAAGGGCGCTCTGGAAGATGCTGGAGCTATGGAGTACACCACAATTGTGGCCTCTCCGGCCTCCGACCCCGCTGGCTTTAAGTACCTCGCTCCATACACCGGTTCGGCCATCGGTCAGCACTGGATGTACGACAGCAAGCACGTCCTGATCATCTTTGATGACCTGTCGAAGCAAGCTGAGGCCTATCGTGCGGTATCGCTTCTGTTGCGCCGTCCCCCGGGCCGCGAGGCCTACCCCGGTGACGTGTTCTACTTGCACTCGCGTCTGCTGGAGCGTTGCGCCAAGCTCTCCGATGAGTTGGGTGCTGGCTCAATGACCGGCCTGCCGATTATCGAGACCAAGGCCAACGACGTCTCGGCCTACATCCCTACCAACGTAATCTCGATTACGGATGGTCAGATCTTCCTCCAGTCAGACCTGTTCAATGCCAACCAGCGTCCCGCTGTTGACGTGGGTATCTCGGTCTCCCGTGTGGGTGGTGACGCACAGGTGAAGTCGATCAAGAAGGTTTCCGGTACCCTCAAGCTCGAATTGGCTCAGTACCGCTCCCTTGAGGCATTTGCAATGTTTGCCTCGGACTTGGATGCGGCCAGCCGGCGTCAGCTGGCTCGTGGAGCACGTCTGACTGAGCTGTTGAAGCAGCCCCAGTACTCGCCGTACCCCGTTGAGGACCAGGTTGTTTCGATCTGGGCCGGAACGAACGGCAAGCTGGACGAGGTTCCGGTGGAGGATATCCTCCGGTTCGAACGTGAACTCCTCGACTATCTCGGCCGCAACACGAAGGTGCTGGACACCCTGCGCGAGACCAACGTTTTGGATGATGATACCGTTTCTGCTCTGGGTGCTGCGATTGATGCATTCAAGCTGGAGTTCCAGACGGGCGAGGGTGTTCCCCTTCTCGGTAACGAAGAGGTTGACCCTCTCTCGGGCGACGATGTTGACCAGGAGAAGATCGTGGTGAAGAAGCGCTAATCGCTTTCCCCACCTACTACCCGTCGTGGCGGCGGGCGCGAGCCCGCCGACCACGGTAACGATCAAAGATTGAGGAACACAGGAGAGACATGGGAGCGCAACTTCGGGTCTATAGGCAGAAAATCAAATCTGCCCAGACGACCAAGAAGATTACCCGTGCGATGGAGTTGATCGCAGCCTCGCGTATTCAGAAAGCGCAGGCTCGAGTACAGGCATCAACCCCGTATGCACGCGCCATCACTCGCGCCGTATCAGCTGTGGCATCGCACTCCAATGTGGACCACTTGCTGACTACCGAGCCGGAGAAGGTCGAGCGAGCAGCCGTGCTGATCTTCTCGTCTGATCGGGGATTGGCCGGTGCCTTTAACTCAAACGTTTTGCGTGAGGCCGAGCAACTGAGCGAGTTGCTTCGTAACGAGGGCAAAGACGTCGTTTACTACCTCGTTGGGCGGAAGGCGCAGGGGTACTTCACCTTCCGTCATCGCCCCGCAGAGCGGATCTGGACCGGTGGTACTGACCAGCCCCTCTTCGAGACGGCCAAAGAGATTGGTGAGACGCTTCTCGAGGCGTTTGCGCGTGACGCAAGCGAGGGAGGCGTTGACGAAATTCACGTGGTCTATAACCACTTTGTGAGCATGATGACGCAGAGTCCCAGGGTAGTCCGTTTGCTTCCGCTCGAACTTGTCGAGGGCGTTGAGGAACCTCCCGTTCCGGGCGCGCGTATCGAGCCGCTATATGAGTTTGAACCGGATGCAGAGACCGTTCTAGACAGATTGCTCCCGGTCTATGTTGAATCACGGATTTTCAATGCCATGTTGCAATCGGCTGCCTCTAAACACGCCGCGACTCAGAAGGCCATGAAGTCGGCCAGCGATAATGCCGACACCCTGATTCGCGACTACACCCGTCTGGCAAACAACGCCCGTCAGTCGGAGATTACCCAACAGATTTCAGAAATTGTGGGCGGCGCTGACGCGCTAGCCAACTAGCAGATACTGCGAGAAGAGAGAGAAGCTATGACCGCAACCGCCAAGCAGGCGACCCAGGCTGTGGGCCGTATCGCCCGTGTGACCGGCCCCGTCGTTGACATCGAGTTTCCCCACGACTCCATCCCGGAGGTGTACAACGCGCTCAAGACCACCATCGACTTCGGTGATGGCAGTGAGCCCACGGTGCTGACCCTTGAGGTCGCACAGCACCTCGGCGACGACCTCGTTCGTGCCATTGCTCTGAAGCCCACCGATGGACTTGTCCGCGGACAGGAAGTAACCGATACCGGTGAGGCCATCTCGGTTCCCGTTGGTGACGTTACCAAGGGTAAAGTTTTCAACGTTATTGGTGAGATTCTCAACGGTACTCCGGGTGAGACGGTTGAGATCACCGAGCGGTGGCCCATTCACCGCCGCCCGCCAGCATTTGATCAGTTGGAGTCTAAGACCCAACTGTTTGAGACCGGTATCAAGGTCATTGACCTGTTGACCCCTTACGTGCAGGGCGGAAAAATCGGTCTCTTTGGTGGTGCCGGTGTGGGTAAGACCGTTCTGATCCAGGAAATGATCCAGCGTGTTGCCCAGGACCACGGCGGTGTCTCGGTGTTTGCGGGTGTGGGTGAGCGTACCCGCGAGGGTAACGACCTCATCCACGAGATGGAGGAGGCTGGCGTCTTCGATAAGACTGCTCTCGTCTTCGGTCAGATGGATGAGCCGCCGGGAACGCGTCTTCGCGTTGCTCTCTCTGCCCTGACCATGGCGGAGTATTTCCGTGATGTGCAGAAGCAAGATGTGCTGTTGTTCATCGACAACATTTTCCGCTTCACTCAGGCCGGTTCGGAGGTATCTACCCTGCTGGGTCGGATGCCCTCGGCCGTGGGCTACCAACCCAACCTGGCAGATGAGATGGGTATTCTTCAGGAACGGATCACCTCCACGCGTGGTCACTCGATTACGTCGCTGCAGGCCATCTATGTACCCGCCGATGACTACACTGACCCCGCTCCGGCAACCACGTTTGCCCACCTTGATGCAACAACCGAACTCTCCCGTGAGATCGCCTCTAAGGGACTGTATCCCGCTGTGGATCCGCTCACTTCGACGAGCCGGATTCTTGACCCGCGTTATTTGGGTGAGGACCACTACCGAGTTGCGACCACGGTTAAGCAGATCCTTCAGAAGAACAAAGAGCTGCAGGAAATCATCGCGATTCTCGGTGTTGATGAGCTTTCCGAGGAAGACAAGATCACGGTGTCTCGTGCCCGTCGAATTCAGCAGTTCCTTTCCCAGAACACCTACATGGCTAAGAAGTTCACCGGTGTGGAGGGTTCCACTGTCCCGCTGAAGGAGACGATCGAGTCCTTCGACGCTATTGCTAAGGGCGACTTCGACCACGTTGCTGAGCAGGCTTTCTTCAACGTCGGAGGGATCTCGGACGTTGAAGAAAAGTGGGCTCAGATTCAGAAAGAGAACGGCTAAGCATGGCAGCGCCGCTGACGGTGAGCGTTGTCTCTGCTGACCGTGAGGTGTGGGCTGGCGAGGCAACTCAGATCATCGCAAAAACTGTTGAGGGTGAGATCGGTATCCTTGCCGGGCATGAGCCGCTGTTGGCTATCCTGGCCCACGGCGAGGTTCGGGTCACGACGACGGATGGCAGCAAGGTTGTTGTCGATGCGGCCGAGGGCTTTCTCTCGGTGGATAACAACGTTGTTCAGGTGGTGGCCGGTCGTGCCTCCATCGTGGCCTAGCGGGTATTCACGAATCGAATGAGGATTCTTCTCCCGCCGTCGGAGACAAAACGTAGCGGTGGTTCGGCCAGTGCACTCGATCTGGGTGTGCTGGCCGAACCTCGTTTAACGCCGCAACGTTCCACGTTGATGTCTGCCGTGACTGAATTGGCCGCTGACCGTGATGAGTGTATCCGCGTGTTGAAGCTGGGGCCACAACAGCACGCTGAGGTGGATCGCAACCGCTCTCTCGCCAGTTCGCCGACCATGTTGGCCCTGGACAGGTATACGGGGGTGCTTTACGACGCGATCGACTCCGATGATCTTACTGTCGAGCAGCGTGTGTTTGCCGCCGAGCATGTCTTTATCCACTCGGCGCTGTGGGGCATCATTTCGGCTGAGAATCCGATCCCGGCCTACCGGCTCTCATATAACTCACGCGTCCCTGCCCTCGGGACGTCCCTCACGCGGTTTTGGCAGGCCCAGGTATCAGCGGTCCTCGACGATTGGTCCGGCCTCACCCTTGATCTACGCTCACAGGGGTACCGGGGACTTGGGCCACTAACACCCCGCTCGGGCGTTGTCGAGGTTGATGTTATGACACGCGGGGAGGATGGCGCTCTCCGCGCTCTCAACCACTTTAACAAGAAGGCCAAGGGGATGCTTGTCGGTGCGCTCATTCGTTCCGGCCACAACTACCAGAGGCTGGGCGACCTGGTTGACGACCTCGTCGATCAGGGACATGAGGCTTGTGCCGTGAGTCGGTCTCGGCTGCACCTGATTGTCGCTGAGCCACAAAAGGTGAGTTCAAAATAACGTTTTTGTCTGTGCTGTGGCAGGATGTATTGGGTGCTCTTATAATGAGCACACCGTGCTGGTGACGGTATTTTCCTATGAGAGGTTACCTCGATGTTTCTAACCACGTACTATAACGACTACGGTACGAGTGCCGCTGTTGTGGCTGGACTGGTCTTTTTCTATTTCATTATGATCATCGTGAGCTATGTGCTGACATCGATTTTCATGTCGGTGCTTTTCACCAAGGCCGGAGTCGATAAGAAATGGCGCGCATGGGTGCCGATTTACAACACCATGATTTTCTTTAAGTTGGGTGACGTCCTGCCCTGGTTCTTTTTTGTGGTTTTCGTGCCCTATCTGGGCCAGCTTGCCTTTTTCGCGTTGTGGGTCATGGCTGCATATCGCATCAATGTCAAGCTGGGCAAAAGCCCGGTTGGATTCACGATTTTCGCAATATTCTTGTCCTTCATCTGGTTGATCGTTGTTGCCTTCGATAAGACTCCGTGGAACACCAACGTTCCGCCCGCTCCCTGGGCAAACTCGTTCCTCGCCGATAAATCTGTCTTTGCCGGGGTTCCGGTGCAGGCTACCTACGGTGCGGCCTACGCCCAGCCGCAGTACGGTCAGGCTCCGGGATACGGTCAGCAGCAGCCCTATGGTCAGGCTCCGGGATACGGTCAGCAGCAGCAGCAGCCGTATGGTCAGCAGCAGCCGCAGGCGGGTCAGGCTCCCTACGGGCAGCAGCAGCAGCCGCAGCAGCCGCAGCAGCCGCAGCAGCCGGGATACGACCAGCAGGCGGGTCAGGCTCCCTATGGTCAGCAGCCGTATGGTCAGCAGGCTCCGGGTGCCGGTCAGCCCCCGTACGGTCAGGCACCAGATAATGGCCAGATGCCCAACAACGGGCAGAACCCCCAGGGTCCGGCAGTCTAGTCCTGTGCTCTCTTCGCGGTGGCGGGCGGTTCTCCGGAGCCGCCTGCCACTGGCGTATGTGCAACGTGTCACCAGAGCCCGGTATCAAATGGAGTACACGCCCGCTGTCGCGCCGCGTTCCACGTGTTGTACCCGCTAGGCTCGTGGTGTGAGAAAGGCATCCGTATGACAGAGGTCGGTAGTAACAAGAGCGACTACACTTTCTCAGCCGACGATTTGAACCCCATTCGTGTATCCCTGTCCTGGTTTGCCTTGACGGATGTGGGATATCGTCGAGAGGTCAACGAAGACAGCTATGTTACAGTACCTCCCATCTTTGCGGTTGCTGATGGGATGGGGGGACACTCCGCCGGGGATATTGCCAGCGCTGCGGTTGTTCGTCGGCTGGGTGAGTTAGGCGGCCCGCTTACGGTTGCCCGTAGCGAGATCGACGCGGCGCTGAGCGCTGCTGTTGAGGACATCGAGATTAACGCTGGTGATAGCGACCTGGGCACCGGGACCACGGTGACCGGGGTCGCCCTGGCCTCGCACAATGGATCGCTCGTCTGGGACTGCTTTAACATCGGCGATTCGCGTGTGTATCAGCTTTTTGAGGGTGCTCTGAGTCAGATCACGGTTGATCACTCGGTGGTCCAACACCTCATTGATACGGGCGCGATCACTCCGGTCGAGGCCGAATCGCACCCGCACAGCAACGTGATCACCCGCGCCGTCGGCTTTAACGAAGAACCCGTGCCAGACTATGTGCAGCTCGCGCTTGTCGAGGGGCAGCGTATCTTGATCTGCTCGGATGGGCTGACGAAAGAATTGACTGACCACGGTATCCAGCATTTTTTGGGTGACGCTGCCACGCCTGAGGAGGCAGCACGTCAGCTCATTAAGCAGTCGCTGGGCAATAGCGGGCGTGACAACGTCACAATCGTAGTGATAGATGTGGTGGAGGCGGAGTACCTCCCCATGGAGGACACCTACACCAGCTAGCCGGGTCGGTGACTATAGGCTCGTCTCCGCGTAGACACGTAGTGCGTCGCGTACATACTCGGCACCCTGTGGGCTATGGCGTGTGTAACTCTTCCGAAACCGTGGGTCGGCTACGTACATTTCCCCCAGTCCGATCACGTATTCCTGGGTCATCTTCATGCCGGAACCCCGGGCTGACCGCGCGATCCAGGCGCACTGTCGCGCGGCAACCGCCTGGGCTTCCACACTCTCGGGGGCGTGGCCTGCCGCCTGAGCGGTGCCAAACTCATCTTGGATCCTGACCTGCTCGGTGAGGAACTCCTTCCTTTCTGCGTCCGTGAGTGCACGCCACCAAGCATCGCTCGCTGCGTAGCGATCCGCGCCCCAGCGTTCCTCGGTCTCCTCTCGATAGTCAGTGTGGTCGAATCCGTCAAACATGTCTTCTGCCATGAGTTTTTCTCCTGTTGTGAGCGTGCTGAGGGTGTGCTCAACCGCGCGAATCTGGCGGTTAAGTCGTTCCCGTTGTGTTTCTAGCCAGCGCAGGTGGGTCTGGAGAGCCTCCGCATCGTCTCGTTCGCCGGCGATAATCGTGGCGATCGAGTCGAGGCCTAGGCCCAGCTGACGGAGCAGCAGAATCCGCTGCAAAATGACGAGCGCGTGCCCATCGTAATAACGGTATCCGTTCTGCCCGATTCGGCTGGGGGTGAGAAGTCCGATGCTGTCATAGTGGCGCAGGGTGCGGGACGTTGTTCCCGTCAATCGTGCGACATCCTGAATCGATCTTTCCATAGTGGCTGTCCTTCCCGGTGCTGTGGCGTCACCGCTACGCTACTGCTTGACGTTACGTCAAGGTCAAGCGGCCAGGATTGCATAGCCCTGTGCGGTACCGTGCGTGTGGCGTAGGCTTCTCCTAGACTCACTCCGGCGTGGTTTCCCTCTGAAGCCTCTCCGGTCAGCACAGCGACGAGGAAACGCATGACATTTATTGCCAACGATAACCGCTATGACGAGATGTCTTATCAGAGAGTGGGGCGATCGGGACTGAAACTGCCCGAGATCTCTCTGGGCTTGTGGCACAATTTTGGCCACACCCGTACCACCGATTCGCAGCGCGCTATTCTTCGTCGTGCGTTTGATCTGGGTGTGACGCACTTTGACCTGGCAAACAACTACGGGCCACCCTACGGTTCGGCCGAGACCAACTTTGGTCGTCTCTTTCACGAGGACTTCCTTGCGTATCGGGACGAAGTTATTATTTCGTCGAAGGCCGGATTTGATATGTGGCCCGGGCCCTATGGTGACCACGGCTCACGGAAATATGTGTTGGCCTCTCTTGACCAGAGTCTGGAGCGGATGGGCCTCGACTACGTCGATATTTTTTACCACCACCGCCCCGACCCGGAGACCCCGATTGAGGAGACAGCCGGTGCCCTTGCCTATGCCGTCACGAGCGGGAAAGCGCTCTACGTGGGGGTGTCTAACTATGACCCGGAGCAGACGCGGCGTATGGTGGCGGCGCTGGCCGAGCACAAGATCCACCTGCTCATTCACCAGCCGCGATATTCGATGTTCGACCGGCATATTGAGGATGGTCTCTTCCCCGTGCTTGCCGAGGAGGGTATCGGCTCGATTGTATTCTCTCCTCTGGCTCAGGGGTTGTTGACGGATCGTTACCTGGACGGAACCATTCCGCAGGACTCACGGGCAGCCACGAGTCGTTTCCTTCCGGTGGAGCGGGTGAACGAAACCTATCTCGTGCGAGCGAGGGCTCTCAACGAGATTGCTCAGGGGCGTGGTCAAACCCTTGCCCAATTGGCGCTCGCGTGGGTGCTACGGCAGCCTCAGGTGACCTCCGCTCTCGTGGGGGCCTCCAGCGTCGCCCAATTGGAGCAGAGCGTCACGGCTCTCCGCGCCCCACGTCTCACACCGGCTGAGCTGGTCGCAATTGAGCCGTACGCGGTGCATGGTACGGGGCTCTAAGGCTTTCGTAGCGCGGCGGCAATCCCTGCGCTGAGCAGGAGGATTCCGGTCACGAGAATCCCGCCGATAACGATGATGCCGAGATTTGCCGTCTGCGGCTGCGTGACCAGTAGCACAATCACGAGGGCCCAGCCGATGAGGAATACCCCCGTGAGGATTGTGCCGAAGCTGGCTGTGAGCGTGGCCGGAGCACTCTGCGGCGACATCGGCGAGTCGGGGATGGATTCCGTTGATGCCGTTGTGGGACTGGTGACCGCCTCCCATGTGATTCCTCCCGTGGTGTTGCCGCCCTCCGTTATGGGGTGGGCGGATTGGGGCGTCACGGGGGTGTCATCCCCGGTGGGCTGTGCGGGTGTGGTGTCCGTCGGTGAGTTGGTTGTGCTGTCCTCGTTCATGGTATTCCTTGCTAGTTTTTGATGCTGATGTCGGCGTTACCGGCGGCGTACCACAGCCGCACCGTTGTGGTGTTGACCGGTATCGCTGTCCCTGCGGAGAGCACGGTGCCGTCGCGGACGACGATTCGTTCACTGACGAGTGCCCCGCTGCGGCTGGTGCCGTTACCAAGGGAGCCGTAACTAACACTGCCGGCGAATGCGTTGGACTCCACCACGATCGTGCCCTCGTTTGGGAGGATCACTCGGGTGACCCCGCCGCCGAGCCAGAGAGTCACATCGCCGCCAGTGTCGGCAGCGCGACTGTCCAGCGTGGAGAGATCAAGTGTTGCGGTGCCTCCCAGCAGCACAAACCCCTGGGTTTCACCCGCGGGTGCGCTCGTCACATTCCACTCGGGGGTGCCCAAAGGCATGAACTGTGTCCCTGTCGGAAACACTCCGAAGACAAGCGTTGCAGCCATGAGGCAGAAGGCGGCAAACCCGAGGCCGCTACTGTGACGACCGCGAATTCCTGCGATCACAACTCCCACGCCGACCACGGCCAGGGCTACGGCGGCCCCGAAAGCGGTGGCGGCGGAGCCCGTGAGCGGTGCCGTACCCAGGTAGCCGGTTAGGGCGGCCGTGAGGGTTCCGGCGATCAGCGCCACCCCCAGGAAGATGGCTACAAAGGCGGCCTCTGGGCGCCGGCGATGGTACTCCTCGCGCTCACCATGATGGGTGGCCCGCTGGTCGCCTCGGGCCTGCCACCGTGTGGCGCGGTCCGCGCGCGCTTCGGCGCGTTGCCGATTCTTCTCGGCTTGGATTCGATGCCACTCGCTAGTGCGGGGTGGGTACCCCCCGGTTGCGGTAGATTGTGAGGTGTTTGCGCCTGATGCTCCCGGCGTCGAGTCGTGACCGGGAGCCGCGGGGTTCGTCGAACCGGTGGGGCCGTCGGCTATCGGGCCGTCGGCCGTGGGTGGGGGTGTCGTTGCCGTCGGTGGCTCTCCTGCCGACGGGTTTCCGCCCGGCTCACCGGTTGGACCGTAGTACGGGTAGCCGTGGGGGGCGTCCGGGCCGCGATATCCGCGGCCCCAGCCGTCGCGCTGGGCGCGCTGTGCGATGACGATAATCAGCCAGATGACACCCCCTGTGACGAGAACACCCCAGGCCAGGCGGAACGTGACTTCCAGCCAGTCCGGCATCCCCCACCATCCGGGGGGGCCCGCCCACCAGAGGCCCTGAAATGCGGGGAAGAATGACACCAGCATGACCGCACCGATGGCAATTGTGGGCCCTTCGACCACGCCCTGAGTGACCCGTTCTAGGTGGATCTTGCCGCGAGCATCCGGCAGTAGTAGCCAGGCGAGAGCGTACAGGAAGAGGACGGGTCCGCCGAAGAGAGCGACCACGAGGGCGAGGCCACGGATGATGAGCGGGTCGAGGTTAGTGCGGCGTGCGATGCCTGCACACACCCCGGCTAACCACCCGTCATCGGAGCGAACCAGGTTGAGGCTGCGTACCCAACCGAAAAAGGACGCTCCGGGGCTCGGAGGTGAGGTTTGTGCGCCTCCAGTGGGAGGAACATTGTGCTGTGTCATGTGTTAAAGTCTGGCCAACCAGGGGAAAACGCACTATGGGGGAAGACCCTGAGCGAACCCTGAACTCCGTCGCTGAGGTATCGGGGGTACCCTTCATCGTGTTTGGATAGCTGCGTGAGTACATCTGTCATGGTCCGCCCCCGTCTGCGTGTTATTGGTGGTGTCTGCACCGGGTTGGCGCAGCATACGGGGTGGTCGGTGTCGCTTATTCGTACGCTGATGCTGGCCAGCGCTGCGGCCGGTGGGGCAGGGTTTGTCTTCTACGCTTGGCTGTGGGTCACGACCCCCTCGGGTGACGGAACGCTGGCTGGCATCCCGAAAAGCGCCAGTGAGGTTCTTCAGCGTCCATCCGGTAACGAGGAGGACGCCTTGAAGGGGCCGGGTGTCAGGCGTCTCCCGCTCACCGAAATCCTGCTCGGGCTGGCGCTCCTCGTCATCGGGCTGGCCCTCGTTGCCCGGCAGTTGGGGGTGGAGGTTCCGCTGTCGCTCATCATCCCGCTTGTCGTGATCTGTGCGGGCGTTGGCCTAGCCTGGCGGCAATTTGACGGTATCCGTCGCGCGTCGCATTCGAGTGGGTCGTCGGCACTGGTTCGGATTTTGGGGGCCGTTGTCTTGGTAGCTCTCGGCATTCTGCTCTTCTTTGTGATGGGTGATCGACCGAATGTGTGGACCGTCATCGTGGCGGCACTCTCCGTGTTGCTGGGAGTAGCCGTTGTGGTGGCCCCGTGGCTGGCTCGCCTCAATCGTGACCTGAGCGAGGAGCGCGCCGCCCGTGCCCGCGACCTGGAGCGAGCCGAGATCGCCGCGCACCTGCACGACTCGGTGTTGCAGACCCTGGCTTTGATCCAGCAGAAGTCCGATGCTCAGAGTGATATTGCTCGTATCGCTCGGGCTCAGGAACGTGAGTTGCGCGACTGGCTCTTTGGCGAGGCAGATGTCACGCCAGATCGCGACCTGGCCGAACAGGTCCGTGCTGCGGCCGCCGAGATTGAGGCCGATTTTCCGGCCCGATTT
The DNA here is from genome assembly GCF_006716695.1 of Klugiella xanthotipulae. Classification (GTDB taxonomy): domain Bacteria; phylum Actinomycetota; class Actinomycetes; order Actinomycetales; family Microbacteriaceae; genus Klugiella; species Klugiella xanthotipulae. The sequence goes on along the minus strand of NZ_VFPN01000002.1, from coordinate 223,587 downwards.
GACCTGGTCGTGATTGGTACTCCGCCCACGGCGGGGTTCGAGGTTTTTGGTGCTGCGGCTCGTGAGGCCATGCTCAATGCGGCGCGGCACGCGGGTGGCACCATCTCCGTTTTTTTGGAATGTGGTGCGGGGTCGTGGGAGCTGAGCGTGGTGGATCGCGGCCCTGGGTTTACCCTGGAGGAGGTTCCCGATGATCGCCACGGAGTGCGCGAGTCGATTGTGGCCCGCATGGAGCGGGCCGGTGGCGACGCCCGCGTGAGTCGCGGCCCCGGCGGGGTGGGGACCGAGGTCCGTGTGCGGCTTCCCCTGGTCGCATCGGAATCAACGGGAGAGAAGTAGGAACTATGATGATAGACCCGCAGGATGACCAGCTGAACCCAGTAGCTGCAGCCGCTTCCGAGATTTCTGTTGTGATTGTTGACGATCACTCCATCTTCCGCACCGGGCTGCGCGCCGAACTCGCCCCCAGCCTGCGGGTTCTGGGCGAGGCAGCGAACGTGGACGAGGCCATTGCGGTGGTGACCTCAACACAGCCACGCGTTGTGCTCCTTGACGTGCACTTGCCCGGTGGCCGTGGTGGCGGTGGGGCCGAGGTGATCCAGCGGGCCGCCGCTGCCTGTCCAGGCACTCTTTTCCTTGCGCTGAGCGTTTCGGATGCTGCGGATGATGTGGTGCGGGTGATTCGGGCCGGAGCGCGAGGCTACATCACCAAAAGCTCCTCAGGAGGAGAGGTCTCTGAGGCTGTGAACAGGGTCTCCGAGGGGGATGCCGTCTTCTCGCCGCGCCTCGCCGGCTTCGTGCTTGACGCATTTGGGGCTGTCGCCGGTGAGACTGCACAGACTACCGATGAGCTTGATCGGTTGTCGGCCAGAGAGCAGGAGGTGATGCGGCTCATCGCCCGAGGTTATTCCTACAAGGAGGCCGCAGCCGAGCTGTTTATCTCGGTCAAGACTGTCGAGACGCACGTTTCGGCGGTGCTGCGGAAGTTGCAATTCTCGTCACGTCACGAACTCACCGCCTGGGCGCTTGATCGGAAGCTGCTCTAGGCGGGTTGCGGCGGGAACCCCTCGGCTAGCTGTTATTTATGTAGTTCCTCATAAGCTTTGTCGCTGTCGCGTAGGGCGACCGAGCCGATAGCGATGGCGAGGGTGCATCCCCAGATCACCCAGGTCAGAATTGTGCGCCAATCACGGGGGCTGTTTTCGGTTTTCTTAATGGTGCTCACCAGGCTCACGGCAGAACCGATAATGCCACCGTTGAGAATGTACTTACTGATCGACATAGAAAACCTCCGTGCACCACGTTACCGTGTGTGCGTAGACGAACCAAGCCGTTAGCGTCCGGGAATCAGATCCGCAAGGCGACGCATCCGGCGATGTATGCGGGACGGGGTGGTCGTTATTGGGTGGATGTGGGCCTGTGCAAACTCACGGGTTTCGATCAGCAGCGCGAGACGTTCATCATCGGTCTTCGCCTTGCGCGTGTTGATTTCGGCGACCACGCTCCCCGACCATCCGGATGTGGCGAGTGCGCGCAACACCGCTGCGACAGGTTGCCCGCCGTGCCCGGGGAGAAGGTGCTCGTCAAAGACTTTGCCCTCGTCGAGAGAACCGGAGCCGTCGCACAGGTGTACGTGGCGCAGGCGCGGCCCGAGGCGGGTCATCACATCAAAGGCATCCTGGCCGGCGAGCGCCGCGTGTGAGAAGTCGAGGGTGGTGGCTGCGCACTCAAACTGCGTGACATCCCAACCGGGGGAGTATGCCTTGACGCTCGTGCCTTTGACTTTCCAAGGGAACATGTTCTCAACCGCTATTTCGACGCCTGTGGTGTCGGATATCTGGGCCACGATCTCCATAAAGTGGTCGGCATAATCAGATTGCCACCGGAACGGTGGGTGCACTACCGCGGTCTTGGCTGTGAGAGCCTGTGCGAGCTCGGCGGTGCGTTCCAGTTTACGTTGTGGATCGGTACCCCACACAAAGTGGGTGAGCAGGAGGACCGGGGCGTGAATCGACAGAATCGGCATCGAGTATCTGTCGGATAGCTCGCGCAGTGAGGTGAGATTTTGCGTCCGTTTATCCCGGGTAACCATGACCTCGATACCATCGAAACCCGCTTGCTGGGCGAGCCGGAAGCCGCTCTCAATATCGAGCGGGTAGACGCTTGACGTACTCAGACCTAGACGAATCATTACTCCTCACGGTAGTCCTTCAAACTGAACGTTGCGCGAATAACGGGTAGATCTGCGGGAAAATCTCAGGCTGGTAGGGTGTGAACATATGCTCAGCGTTGTCGATATGACCGCAATGACCGAAGGGCGGGCGTAGTGAACAAGCCGCAGATGGCCGTGCCACGGACCGATGTTCTGCACGATTTTGTGTGTATCTCTAACCGCTTACCCGTTGACCGGGTCCTGGACGCCGATGGTGTGCCGGAGTGGCGCACTTCACCGGGTGGTTTGGTGACCGCGATGGAGCCGGTCATGCGTGAGAACGGCGGCGTGTGGTTGGGCTGGCCGGGCGTGCCCGACGAGACGTTTGATCCCTTCACGGAGGGAGGAATTGACCTCGTTCCGGTGACACTCAGCGCGCAGGACATTGAGGAGTTCTACGAGGGCTTTTCCAACGACACGATTTGGCCGCTATATCACGATGTGATCGCCTCGCCGGCCTATCACCGTGAGTGGTGGATTAGCTATCAGCGCGTTAACCAACGTTTTGCTGAGACTGCTGCGGCGATTGCCGCCCCCGAGGCGACCGTGTGGGTCCACGATTACCAACTTCAACTGGTACCGCGCATTCTGCGCAGCCTGCGGCCGGATCTCACGATTGGCTTTTTCAACCACATCCCGTTTCCGGCCTACGGGCTTTTCTCGCAGTTACCGTGGCGTAAGCAGATTATTAACGGTGTGCTGGGAGCCGACGTGATCGGGTTCCAGCGACCTGCGGACGCCGGTAATTTTCAGCGCTCTGTGCGCCGTCTGATGGGCTACGAGACGAAGAGTGCCCGCATCATGGAGCCGCAATCAGACGGCACCTTCCGCCAGATCCTTGCTAAGAGCTTTCCCATCTCAATCGACAGCGCCGGGTTTGAAGAGTTGGCGCGTCGTCCAGATGTTCAGGCCCGCGCCGCCGAGATTCGGCAGCAGCTGGGGGAACACAAGACCATCATGCTCGGCGTGGATCGGCTTGATTACACCAAAGGCATCCGCCACCGGCTTAAGGCGTTTAGTGAGCTGTTGTGTGAGGGCCGACTGACCGTTGAGAATGCCACCCTGGTGCAGGTCGCCAGTCCCAGTCGTGAGCGGGTGGAAACCTATCGGTTGTTGCGTGATGAGATCGAGCTGACCGTGGGTCGGCTCAACGGTGACTATGGCACCATCGCCGACACCGCGGTGCACTACCTGCACCACGGCTACCCGCGCGAGGAGATGGCGGCCCTCTACCTCGCTGCCGACATTATGCTCGTCACCGCCCTGCGCGATGGGATGAACCTGGTCGCCAAGGAATACGTGGCCACGCGGTTTGATCGCAGGGGTGTGCTGATTTTGAGCGAGTTTGCTGGTGCCTCCGACGAGTTGAAGCAGGCCCTTCTCGTGAATCCCCACGACATTGAGGGGTTAAAAGATACCGTGATGCAGGCCGTCACCATGAGTGTTTCTGAACAGGAACGCCGGATGCGCTACCTGCGCAAACGTGTGGCCCTTCACGACGTGGCACGATGGTCGCGTTCGTTCCTGAGTGCACTTGATGAGTTTCCTGCGCTTCGCCAGCCCGCCCCGACCGATCCGGAGGATGTCCAGCGCTATGAATGAATCCGTGCCCTCTTCACTGCCCACTGATCTTGCTCGTGAGCTGCAACGCTTGGCGGAGGCGACCACCCTGTTGGTCGCCGTTGACTTTGATGGCACACTTGCGCCCGAGGTAGACGACCCGGCCGCTGCCCGCGCCCTGCCCGCTGCCCGGGTTGCGCTGCTGCGGCTGCTTGATCTGCCCCGCACGCGTGTGGCCCTCATTTCCGGGCGTGCTTTAGACTCCCTTGTCTCGGTCGCCGACATGCCGGATGCTGTGCTTCTGGCCGGTTCCCACGGGGCGGAGACCCGCTATCCCGGGGAGCAGACTCCGCTGGGCCTTGACCCGGAGGAAGAAAATCGGGTGCGACGGTTAGGCGAGATTCTTCAGGCTGTTGCCGGACGATTCCGAGGTGCCTGGGTCGAGGTGAAACCGGCCGGTTTCGCACTCCATACGCGCCTGTCGAGGCCCGAAGACGCTGCGGTCGCCGAGAGGGAGGCTCTCGTTGCTCTGCGGGCGGAGGGCGGAGACATCACCATCCGTGGGGGGAAGAACGTGCTGGAAGTCTCCGTCCGCTCCGCCACGAAAGGTGAGGCATTCGCCCTGTTACGGGCCATTACTGAGGCCGACGCCGCACTCTACGCGGGGGACGACGAGACTGATGAAGATGTCTTCGTTGTTATGCGTCACCCAGATCTCAGCCTGAAGAGCGGACACGGTGATACCGCGGCCAGGCAGCGTGTTGCCGGCCCCGCCGATGTTGCTGATGCGCTGGTACTTCTCGCTGATTTGCGGGCTGAAGCCACACTGGGCTGACCACGTTGCGGTGAGGACGGGCGGGCCTCCTCGGAGGCCCGCCCGCTTGTTTCTCGCTCTCGCGGCTACTCTCCCAGCGCCGGGAATGCTGGCGGGTGCACGCGCCCGATCTCCTCCAGCACTCGGATGACTTGGCAGCTGTAGCCGAACTCGTTGTCGTACCAGACATACAGCACAAGGTTCTTGCCGCTGCTGATCGTGGCGAGGCCATCGACGATGCCCGCCTTGCGTGAGCCCACAAAGTCGGTTGAGACCACTTCGGGGGAGTCGATGTAGTCGATTTGCTTGCGGAGTGACGAGGTGAGCGAGATATCGCGGAGGTAACTGTTGACCGTTTCTTTGTCTGTTTCACGGTCGAGAGTCAGATTGAGGATCGCCATCGACACATCGGGTGTGGGTACGCGGATGGCGTTGCCCGTCAGTTTACCGCCGAGTTCTGGCAGGGCCTTCGTGACGGCGCTTGCGGCACCCGTCTCGGTAATGACCATGTTGAGGGCTGCGGAGCGGCCGCGGCGGTCGCCCTTGTGGAAATTATCTATGAGGTTCTGGTCGTTGGTAAACGAGTGCACCGTTTCCACATGGCCGTGCACGATGCCGTACTCGTCGTTGAGGACTTTCAGTACCGGAGTGATCGCGTTCGTGGTGCAGGACGCGGCCGTAACGATGAGGTCGTCATCCTGGATCGTGCTGTGGTTGATGCCGTGCACCACGTTTTTGAGTGCCCCTTTGCCGGGGGCGGTGAGCACAACGCGCGCGGCCCCCGTGGCCTTGAGGTGTTGTGATAGTCCCGCCTCGTCGCGCCAGCGGCCCGTGTTATCGACGATGACCGCGTCGCTGATGCCGTAGTCGGTGTAGTCGATGGTGGCGGGGTCGTTTGAGTAGATGACCTGGATGAGAACGCCGTTGGCCCGAATCGCGTTGTTCTCGTGATCAACCGAGATGGTCCCGTCGAAGGGTCCGTGTACCGAGTCGCGCCGCAGGAGGCTTGCGCGTTTCTCGAGATCGTTATCGGATCCCTTGCGTACCACGATTGCACGTAGGCGCAGACCGTAGTCCCCGCCCGAGTATCCGATCAGGATGCGGGCCAGTAGGCGACCGATCCGACCAAATCCGTAGAGGACTACATCGGTAGGCTCGCGTCGCGGTGCGGTGTTATCGCCCAGTACGCTGTCGAGAACCCCGCGAAGGTAGGTATCTAGCTCCTCGTCAGAGTGACCCGCGCGTTTGTCGGCGAGGAGGCCCGCCAGATCGATAGAGGCGGCACCCGGTTGGAGTGCGCTGATGGCCTGGAGAAGGGGAAGTGTATCGTGAATCGAAAGTTCGACGTCATCAACCTGACGGGCAAATCGGTGCGCTTTCAAAATGTCAACGGCGGACTGATTGACCAGACTGCGCCCGTAGATTGACGTGACAACGCCGTGCTCACGGTAAAGATGTCCGATGAGGGGGATCATTGCCTCGGCGTGTTCTTGCCGGGTGAGCCATTCGCTGAGGTGGGCGTCGGATGTGTGTTTCACTGACTTCCTTTCTGTGGCGGCCTCGCCATCGAGACCGTTCGAGGGAGTTGCCCCCGGGTTAAAAGACAAACGGGAACGATGCCCATCATGATGTGGTGTCACAATGCGCAGTTCCCGTGGGCACTAGTCTAGCGTGAGCTCACCGAGGGCCGAGCCATTGGCGGAGGCATGGTCCGGATACCCGGTGAAGCGTGAGGCTCCTTGACGCAGGGCGGCTAGTGCGAGTCTTTCGTATCTGTGCCGTGTGTTGATGACCGCTCAATCAGCTTGGTCATGGAAGCGTGAAGGGCCTCCAACTCGTCCCAACTCATTCCGAGACGTTCGGCAATGGCATCGGGGATGGGCTCGGCCTGCGTGCGTAGGTTATGGCCTTTTTCTGTGAGCGTGATCGACAGCGTGCGCTCGTCACCGGCAACACGGGTGCGCTGGAGGAGCCCCTGGCCTTCAAGTCGTTTAACGAGAGGAGACAGGGTTCCGCTGTCCTGCTTGAGGTGTTGGCTGAGTTGAGTGAGCGAGACGGGCTCGTACTGCCACAGGGCAAGCATCACGAGGTACTGTGGGTGCGTGAGATTGAGCGGCTCTAGGACCTCGCGGTACGTGTTGACGATGCTGCGCGATGCTACGGAAAGCGCAAAGCAAACTTGACCTTCGAGTGCCAGACGGTTCTTCTCAGCGGGTGCCACGGATCTCCTTGTGTGATGTGCTGTCGGGGCGAGAAAGCGCGAATTATCGCGCGACCTTTATTGTAATCATGACAACTGGAGAAAGTGCGGGGATAGTTCAAACTATTGTTTATACCCGCTAGGGTTAGAGGGCAAATAGTTAACGCTCCTACTGACCCGAAGGTGGATCATGACCGTTCGTCACGATGTTCCCGTTCTTGTTAACTCCGACACGGAGGGCCGCTCCGCTGGCACCTCCCGGCTGATTTCGATCCTCGGCCTGATTTTCGCGTTCGGAAGCCTGTTTGGCAGTTTCTTCATCTTTGATGCCGCGTACCGTGATCTCGATAACGCGCTCTGGTATTACGCGGGCGGCAGCTTTCTTGTCAGCTTCGGCTTCTGGGTGGCCCTGTGGCTGGTGCCCAAACTTGACGGGTAGCCGATAATTCCGTGTCGGAATGGGTATCTTCTCGACGGTATGCTCTTACCATGCCTGAAATCGATATCAAACCACGCAGTCGTGAAGTGACTGATGGCATCGAGAAAGCAGCCTCGCGCGGGATGCTTCGAGCCGTCGGTATGGGAGACGAAGACTGGGATAAACCGCAAATTGGGGTCGCCAGTTCGTGGAACGAGATTACCCCCTGCAATCTCAGTCTTGATCGGCTCGCGCAGGGCTGCAAAGAGGGTGTTCATGCGGGTGGCGGTTATCCGTTGCAATTTGGTACCGTTTCAGTTTCCGACGGTATCTCCATGGGCCACGAGGGGATGCATTTCTCGCTCGTCTCCCGTGAGGTGATCGCTGACTCTGTGGAGACCGTCATGATGGCTGAACGCCTGGACGGCTCCGTCCTCCTGGCTGGCTGTGATAAGTCGCTGCCCGGGATGCTGATGGCGGCAGCGAGACTGGACCTCGCGTCCGTTTTCCTCTACGCCGGCTCTATTGCTCCCGGGTGGGTGAAGCTCACGGATGGCACCGAGAAGAGCGTCACAATTATTGATGCGTTTGAGGCTGTGGGGGCTTGCAAAGCTGGCACCATGAGTGAGGAAGATCTCAAGCGTATCGAGTGTGCGATCGCTCCGGGCGAGGGAGCCTGTGGTGGGATGTACACCGCAAACACTATGGCGAGTGTGGCCGAGGCCATCGGTATGAGCCTTCCCGGCTCGGCTGCTCCCCCCAGCGCCGACCGTCGTCGTGACTATTACGCTCACCGCTCGGGCGAGGCCGTTGTCAACCTGATTCGCCAGGGCATTACGGCCCGCGACATCATGACAAAGAAGGCATTCGAAAATGCCATCGCCGTGGTCATGGCGTTTGGTGGCTCGACCAATGCGGTCCTCCATCTCCTCGCCATCGCGCGCGAGGCCGAGGTTGACCTTACACTCGAGGATTTCAACCGTATCGGCGATAGAGTGCCGCACATCGGTGATCTCAAGCCGTTCGGTCAGTATGTTATGAATGATGTTGACCGCCACGGCGGCGTTCCTGTCGTGATGAAGGCGCTTTTGGATGCCGGTCTCATTCACGGGGACTGCCTCACCGTGACGGGTAAGACTGTTGCCGAAAACCTGGCCGAGCTCAACCCAGACCCCGTGGACGGTGAGGTTATTCGTACACTTGACAACCCCATCCATGTCAGCGGCGGGCTGTCCGTGCTGCACGGCTCGCTCGCCCCCGAGGGTGCCGTTGTGAAGACAGCAGGGTTTGACCTGGAGATTTTCGAGGGTCCCGCGCGTGTATTCGAACGCGAACGCGCTGCCATGGACGCTCTCACCGAAGGCAAGATTGGTGCGGGCGATGTGGTTATTATTCGCTACGAGGGGCCCAAGGGTGGTCCGGGTATGCGTGAGATGCTCGCGATTACCGGAGCGATCAAGGGTGCGGGACTGGGCAAAGATGTACTACTGTTGACGGATGGTCGATTCTCAGGCGGCACAACCGGACTCTGTATCGGCCATATTGCACCGGAGGCTGTGGACGCAGGTCCAATTGCCTTCGTTCGCGACGGTGACCTGATTCGGGTTGACATCGCTGCTCGCACCCTCGACCTACTGGTTGACGCTGACGAGCTTGCCGCCCGCAAAGAAAGCTGGGCACCGCTTCCCCCGCGCTACACCCGCGGCGTTTTGGCCAAGTACTCCAAGCTGGTGCACTCCGCGTCTGAGGGCGCGATCACGGGCTAGCCGTTTCTGGCGTTCGCCGCCACACCCCCTCGTGGCGGTGGACACTAGCCACAGGTACGCGTCGGGAAGTCAACTTTTCATTTTCACGCCACTGCAAGAGATAGTTGAAAGAACACGAATGACTACGGAATCAATTCCCGTCATCCCCACACCCGGAGGTAGCACGGCACGCAGCCGTACGAACCAGTCCCCGGCCGGTGAGCGCATCACCGGTGCGGCTGCTGTGGTTCGCAGCCTCGAGAACCTGGGCGTGACGGATGTTTTTGGTCTTCCCGGCGGGGCCATCCTGCCGGTGTATGACCCCCTGATGGACAGCACAAAGCTGCGGCACATTCTGGTGCGCCACGAACAGGGTGCTGGCCATGCGGCCGAGGGCTACGCCTCCTCCAGTGGCAAGGTTGGCGTGTGTATCGCCACTTCGGGCCCGGGGGCTACGAACCTCGTCACGGCCATCGCCGATGCGTATATGGACTCCGTCCCGCTGCTGGCGATCACCGGCCAAGTTTTCTCGACTCTCATGGGCACCGATGCGTTCCAGGAGGCGGATATTGTGGGCATTACGATGCCGATCACTAAGCACTCGATCCTGGTGACTCGGGCGGCGGATATCCAAAACGCTATCGCGTCCGCATATCACATTGCGGGGACGGGCAGGCCTGGCCCCGTGTTGGTGGATATTACGAAGGATGCGCAGCAGGAGGAGTTTGACTTCGTCTGGAACCCGAAGGTTGACCTCCCCGGCTATCGCCCCGTAACCAAAGCCAATAGCAAGCAGATTCAGGCAGCGGCTCAGTTGATCGGTGAAGCCAAAAAACCGGTATTCTACGTGGGTGGTGGGATTATTCGGGCACACGCTGCCGAAGAGCTTCGGGCCCTCGCGGAGGCAACTGGTGCGCCGGTTGTCACCACGTTGATGGCTCGAGGTGCCTTCCCTGATTCCCATCCGCATCACCTCGGCATGCCGGGAATGCACGGTACGGTGCCGGCCGTGCTGGCGCTTCAGGAAGCCGATCTGATCGTGGCGTTGGGGGCCCGTTTCGATGACCGGGTGACGGGTAAGGCAGCGCTCTTTGCGCCCCACTCGAAGATTATCCACGTGGATATCGACCCGGCCGAGATCTCCAAGATTCGCGTCGCCGATGTGCCGATCGTGGGCGACGCCAAGGAGGTGCTCGCCGACCTTACCCACACGGTCGAGGCCAATTTCCGTGAAACCGCGCCCGACTACTCCGAGTGGTGGGTCTATCTCAACGGGCTGCGGGACAAGTTCCCACTTGGTTATGCCACTCCCACGGACGGCCTCCTGGCACCGCAGTACGTGATTGAGCGTATTGGGGAGTTGACCGGTCCCGAGGGGGTCTACGCCGCGGGCGTGGGGCAGCATCAGATGTGGTCGGCCCAGTTTATCAAGTACGAGCGTCCCAACTCCTGGCTCAACTCCGGTGGAGCGGGCACCATGGGTTATTCAGTTCCCGCCGCGATGGGGGCGAAGGTGGCCCAACCAGACCGGCATGTGTGGTCGATTGATGGTGACGGGTGTTTCCAGATGACCAATCAGGAGTTGGCGACGTGCGTGATTAACAACATCCCGATCAAGGTGGCGATTATTAACAACTCGTCGCTCGGCATGGTGCGCCAGTGGCAGACCCTCTTTTACGATGGCAGGCACTCCCACACCGACCTCAACACGGGCCACGGCACCGTCCGAGTGCCTGATTTTGTAAAGATGGCCGACGCCTACGGCTGCCTCGGCATCAGGGTGGAGCGTGAGGAAGAAGTGGATGCCGCCATTAGGCTCGCTCTCGAAACGAACGACCGCCCCGTGGTGATCGACTTCGTCGTGAGCGCAGACTCGATGGTGTGGCCTATGGTTCCCCAGGGTGTCAGTAACAACTACGTACAGTATGCGCGGGATCACAGCCCCGAGTGGGATGAGGAGGACTAGGCCATGACCACACACGTTTTGAGCCTTCTGGTCGAGGACAAGCCTGGCCTGCTCACCCGCGTTGCCGGCCTCTTTGCCCGACGTGGATTCAATATCGAATCGCTCGCTGTTGGCCACAGTGAAATTGAGGGCCTCTCGCGTATCACCGTCGTCGTGGATGTGGACACCCTGCCTCTGGAACAGGTGACCAAGCAGCTCAACAAACTGATTAATGTCATCAAGATTGTGGAGCTTGAGCCTGCCCAATCCGTGCAGCGTGAGCACCTGCTGATTAAGGTGCGCGTCGATAACAGCAGCCGTTCGCAGGTGATTGAGGCCGTCAACCTGTTCCGTGCCCGTGTGATCGACGTGGTAACGGATGCTCTCGTGATCGAGGTCACCGGAGACTCCGGTAAGACCCAGGCGCTCCTGCGCGTGCTGGAACCCTACGGTATCAAGGAGATCGCCCAGTCGGGACTGCTGGCTATCGGCCGCGGTTCCAAGTCGATCACCGAACGCGTTTTCAAGAACTAACCCACATCACAAACAAGGAGAAAAACTCGTGACTGAGATTCACTACGATGACAACGCCGACTTGTCGCTTATCCAGGGCAAGAAAGTTGCCGTTATCGGCTACGGCTCGCAGGGGCACGCCCACGCGCTCAACCTGCGCGATTCGGGCGTCGAGGTTGTTGTCGGCCTGAAGGACGGTTCGACGTCGATTGTTAAGGCGGAGGAGGCCGGTTTCACCGTCAAGAATGTGGCTGATGCTGCGGCCTGGGCCGATGTGATCGTGATTCTCGCCCCCGACCAGTACCAGCGCACCATCTACGCGGAGTCCATCAAAGACCAGCTCGCGGACGGCAAGGCGCTCGTCTTCGGTCACGGCTTCAACATCCGTTTTGGCTACATCGAGGCACCCGAGGGTGTGGACGTATTCATGGTCGCCCCGAAGGGACCCGGTCACACCGTACGTCGCGAGTTTGAGGCAGGACGTGGCGTTCCCGTCATCGTTGCTGTTGAAAAGGACGCCTCGGGTCACGCCTGGGACCTCGCCTGGAGCTACGCCAAAGCCATCGGCGGGCTGCGTGCGGGTGGGATCAAAACCACCTTCACTGAGGAGACTGAGACCGATCTATTCGGCGAGCAGGCTGTGCTCTGTGGTGGTGTCTCGCAGCTGGTGCAGTACGGTTTTGAGACCCTCACCGAGGCAGGCTATCAGCCTCAGATTGCGTACTTTGAGGTTCTGCACGAGCTCAAGCTCATTGTGGATCTGATGTGGGAGGGTGGCATCGCCAAGCAGCGCTGGAGCGTCTCCGACACCGCCGAGTACGGTGACTACGTTTCTGGCCCCCGTGTGATCGATCCCTCGGTCAAGGAGAATATGCAGGCGGTGCTGAAGGATATCCAGACGGGAGCCTTCGCTCAGCGCTTCATTGATGACCAGGATGCCGGTGGGCCGGAGTTCAAGGCTCTTCGCGCCACAGCCGAGGCTCACCCGATCGAGGCCACCGGCCGCGAACTGCGTGCCCTCTTTGCCTGGAAGCAGCAGGATGCCGACTACACCGATGGAAGCGCAGCCCGCTAGGTAGCGGCTCGGCGCGTCTCTTCTGTGGGTATCTGCCTTCGGTCGAGACCGTGCGGCACGTGATCTCCTCGAACTTCGCCCGGTACCGCCACCCTTGGGTGGCGGTACCGGGTTTTCCCTGTTCACACGGTTGCTATTCAGACGCGGGTACACGTGGCGGTCAGGTTCGGGTATCCCGGTGGGTTAGGTTGGGTATATGAGTCCAGCCTTGTCTGCGCCGACGGTACACGTGCGCGCCCCGGGAAAGCTCAACCTGTATTTTCGGGTGGGGTCCGTGATGGATGATGGTTACCACGAGGTTGCCTCTGCCTACCAGGCGGTGTCTCTCTTTGAGGACGTCTGGGCCAGGGCGGATCCTAACTTCACGGTGGAGTTTGGTGGTCCCATCGACACCTCCGAGTTGGAAGTGGATGACTCAAACCTTGCTCTTCGCGCGGCGCGTCTCCTGGCAGCGCATACGGGCTACACGGGTGGTGTTCGTCTGCGTATTGAGAAGAACGTGCCCATCGCTGGCGGTATGGGCGGGGGTTCAGCGGATGCCGCTGCCACGCTCGTTGCCTGTGATGCCCTCTGGCAAACCCGGGTGAGTCGAGAGGAACTGCACGAGCTCGCCGCACAGCTGGGTGCAGATGTGCCCTTTGCGCTCATGGGCGGAACTGCGGTAGGAACGGGGCGCGGTGACGAGTTAAGTCCCGCGCTTGCCCAGGGAAATTTTCACTGGGTGCTGGTTCCTTCGGACCGTGGGCTGAGTACGCCCGCGGTGTATCGGGAATTAGACCAGCACCGTATCCGGCATACGGGGGCGATCACCCCGGCCCCGGTGAAACCCGTGGTGGACAGCTTTGTTTTGCAGTCGTTGCGGGCTGGAAATCCTGAAATGCTGGCTGACTGCATTCAGAATGACCTCCAGGCTGCTGCGCTGCAGATGGCACCTGAGCTGGTAGACACCCTGGAGCTGGGCGAGGGTAACGGTGCTCTCGCCGGAATTGTTTCGGGCTCTGGGCCTACCGTCGCCTTCTTGACGGCCGATTCCGAGTCTGCGATTGATTTGCAGGTGGCTCTGAGCCTGCGTGGACATCATGCGCTGCGGGTGACAAGCCCCGCTCCGGGTGCGCGGGTCGTTCTCTAACGCTGTGATAGTTTCTGCCACCGGTGCGGAATGGAAAATCGGCTTCCCGAGTTGAGCCTGGTATGGCAGAAACGATTAAGGTTGATATTTGGTCCGATATTGCGTGTCCCTGGTGCTACATCGGCAAGCGGCGGTTTGAGGAGGCCCTGGCGGGCTTTGCGGCGTCGGATGCGAGCGTCCCAGTTGAGGTTGAGTATCACAGCTTTGAGCTTGCTCCGGACACTCCGACCGATTTTGAGGGGACCGAGGTCGATTTCCTGGCCGGGCACAAAGGGATGTCGGCTGAGCGGGTGACGCAGATGCTCGACCACGTGACAGGGGTCGCATCGAGCGTTGGCCTTTCTTACGACTTTGACGCGTTGCAACATACCAAGACGCTCAAAGCTCACGAGCTGCTGCACTTCGCGAAGAGTCAAGGACGTCAGCGAGAGCTCAAGGAGCGCCTACTGCGGGCCTATTTTGAGGAGGGTCGTCACGTGGGTCGCATCGACGATCTTGTCGCTCTGGCCGCCGATGTTGGCCTCGATACTGAGGCAGCACGCGCCGCGCTAGAAGGCGGAGAGTTCGCCGATGATGTGCAGGCGGATATTGATCAGGCGCGGGGCTATGGTATCAATGGCGTGCCGTTCTTTGTCTTTAACAGTGCATACGGGGTCTCGGGGGCACAGGAGTCCGCCGCCTTTCGGGGGGTTCTTGAGCAGATTAGTACGGGCCAGGTGGGGGAGCAGGATTGATATGAGAGACGATAATCACGAAATGCTGGTTGCAGATGTGGCCGTGGTTGAGGAAGGAATCGAGCCAAGACCGCAGCTTCTCACCCTGTTGAACCAGAACCCGTCGGACGATAACGAGGGCGGATGCTGCGGCGGGGGATCATGCTCGCTTTAGATGAGCGATGTCGTGGGCAGGGGAGAGGTAGGGACAGTTTGAGCGTGCGCAACGTTCCCGCACGTTCAGACTGTTTCCCAACCCTGCCGGATCTGTTGCTGTCAATGGGAGAAGACTTGATGCCTGGTGTTAGCCAGTTACCTGAGTCGTTTGTTGTAGCGGGCTGCCGGGGAAGAAACGGCGGGTCAGAAGATGCACATATCTGACCGATTCGTGTTTGTTGCTGTATCAGACGAGGGGCCCGTGACCGCAAGGGCATCCAGATCGGTGTCCCCGAAGGCCCGTGGGGTGATGGACTGGGCTAGCCTAGTAGCTCTGATAACTCCAGCCAGCTCTCCTCCAACTCGGCGATGGTGGACTCCAACGCAGTTGTCTCCTGCATGATCAGGTTGAGGCCCGCATAGTCGCCCTGGTCGTGCGTAGCCAGGCGTAGCTGGGTGGCGGTGAGGGTCTCGCCCAGCTTGGCGATCTTCCGCTCGGTCGCAGAGAGTTCCTTCTCGGCGTTACGTTTCTCCGCGCCACCGAGGGAACCAGTGGGCGCGGGGACTGTGTTGCCGGGGGTGGACGAGGAAGCTGCGAGGGAAGCGGAGGGGGCGGTTGAGGCATCCTCTGTCTGCTTGCGGAGCGCGAGGTACTGGTCTACACCCCCGGGTAGATGACGCAGCTGGCCGTCAAAGATGGCATATTGCTGGTCGGTGACGCGCTCCATCAGGTAGCGGTCGTGCGAGACAACGATGAGGGTACCCGGCCAGGAATCGAGCAGGTCCTCCATCGCGGCCAGCATATCGGTGTCCAGATCGTTGGATGGCTCATCGAGCACCAACACATTGGGTTCGTCAAGCAAGATGAGGAGCAACTGAAGGCGACGGCGTTGGCCACCCGAAAGGTCTTTCACCGGGGTTTGCAGCTGGGCACTGGAGAAGCCGAGACGTTCGAGTAGTTGGCTGGGCGTCATCTCTTTGCCGCCCGTGACGTAGCTCGTGCGTTTGAGCGCCACCACATCACTCACCCGGTCGTTGGCGTGCTCGACGAGTTCGGCGAGTTCCTGACTGAGAGTTGCGACCTTGACGGTCTTGCCGTGCTTGACGCGGCCCGTGGTGGGCTGGACCTCCCCCGTGATGAGGCCGAGCAGGGTGCTCTTGCCTGCCCCGTTCACACCCAGAATGCCCGTGCGCTCACCGGGCGCGATGCGCCATTCGACGTCGCGTAGCACCTGCTTATCGCCGTAGGATACGCCCACGTCGAGGATGTCTACCACGTCTTTGCCGAGGCGGGAGGTGGCCATCTGGCTGAGCTGTACTGTGTTGCGTGCGGGGGGTTCGTTTTCGATCAGCTGGTTGGCGGCATCAATGCGGAACTTGGGTTTTGCCGTGCGGGCCGGGGCTCCGCGGCGCAGCCAGGCGAGCTCTTTGCGCATGAGGTTTTGACGCTTGGCCTCGGAGGCGGATGCCATCCGGTCGCGTTCGACGCGCTGAAGGATATAGGCCGCGTAGCCACCCTCGAAGGGCTCGATAATGCGGTCGTGTACTTCCCAGGTGGCGTTACACACCTCGTCCAGGAACCACCGGTCGTGCGTCACAACGAGTAGCCCACCCGAGGTGCGACCCCAACGGTTTTTGAGGTGCTCGGCGAGCCAAGCGATGCCCTCCACATCGAGGTGGTTGGTGGGCTCATCAAGAAAAACGCAGTCCCAATCACCCACGAGGAGTGCGGCGAGGGCAACACGGCGGCGCTGGCCGCCGGAGAGGGAACCGATCACAGAGTCCCAGGGAATGTCGCGGATGAGACCGTCAATCACATCGCGAATGAGTGGGTCACCCGCCCAGATGTACTCCTCGGTGTCGCCGACGATGGCCTGCCCCACCGTGAGGGTGGGGTCGAGGACATCGCTCTGGTCGAGCATCCCGATGCGGACGCCGCCGCGCACGGTGACGCGACCGCCATCCGGTTGGATACGGCCCGAGAGAAGGGAGAGGAGGGTGGACTTACCGTCGCCGTTGCGACCCACAATACCGATGCGGTCGCCCTCGTTCACCCCGATTGTTACGGCGTCAAAGATGATCCTCGTGGGGTATTCGAGGTGAAGGTTTTCTGCGCCGAGTAGATGTGCCACCCCACGAGGCTACCGTTGATTGACGGCCGGTGCAGCCGTTGCCCGGCCCGAGGCAGTTGGATGAGGGGGCGTGCGGCCACGCAGGACGACGCGGGTGGGGTAATTTAGTACGGGGTGCCGAGTTCGAGGCGCTTCACGAGCCGCTCTGCGGTGCGCTGCCGGGCCTCTGCGGTGCGACCGATCGTGACCCGGTGGAGAAACGCATACCGATTGGCTCCGCTGAGCGTCTCGAAGTGTGCGGCCGCGGTGGGGGAGGCCGCGAGGGCCGCCGCAAGCTCCGCTGGAACCTCGATTGTGGCAGACCCCTTGTAGGCGCGTTCCCACCGGCCGTCAGACTGGGCCGTGGCGATCTCGGCGTGACCGCGATCACGCATCCGGCGCTCTGCAATGAGTCGCGCGGTGTGGCCCACGTTGCGCT
Organism: Klugiella xanthotipulae; assembly: GCF_006716695.1. Classification (GTDB taxonomy): domain Bacteria; phylum Actinomycetota; class Actinomycetes; order Actinomycetales; family Microbacteriaceae; genus Klugiella; species Klugiella xanthotipulae. The sequence goes on along the minus strand of NZ_VFPN01000002.1, from coordinate 206,557 downwards.
CGGACCAGATGCTGCGCGGGCGGCGCGGCGTGAACCGCTGCATAAACGTGGCCTCGTCTCGGCTGCGCTTCTGGCCGTCGATCCAGCCGCTGCACAGCGCCTCGTCGAGGGCCTCGGCGTAGGTGAGCGAGGTTGGCGTGGTAACTCCCTTCTTGGCGAGCACCAGCCAGACGCCGGCCTCGGTATCGTCTTCGTGCGCGTCGAGCCAGGCCCGCCAGGCGGCGACGTTGGGCACGATAAAGGGGACAATCTCGGCGGCGGGTGCGGGAGTCATCGCGGCCTAGAGATCCGTGGCATCGAAGCTGATGCGGAGCTTACGCAGCAGCGTGCCGAGACGCGCCTGCTCGGTGTGGGTGAGGCCTCCCAGCAGAGCCTCCTCGGCATCGACCAGGCGTGTAATCGCGGCATCCACGCGAGTGAGACCCGCGGGAGTCATCTTGACGAGGACGCCGCGGCCGTCGTTGGGGTCGGTGAGTCGGGAGACGAGGCCGCGCTCCGCCATCCGGTCGATGCGGTTGGTCATGGTGCCGCTTGACACCATGGTGGCCGATACAAGCCGCTTGGGGCTGAGTGCAAACGGGGGACCCTCCCGGCGGAGGGCAGCCAGTACGTCAAACTCCCAGGAGTCCAACTCAGACTTGTTGAAGGCATTCTGACGGATGCGGTTGAAATGTTTTGCGATTCGCGTCACACGGGAGAGCACATGAAGCGGATCAAAGGTGAGATCGGGTCGTGCGCGGGCCCAGGCTTCGACGATTAGGTCTACCTCATCGTTATCTCTCATGCGACCATTATCCCCGGTGTTCAACTTCTGCTCATCTTTCTGGCAGACTTATCCCTGTGCCTGACACGATCGGGTACGGTCCGCCGTAGTGTAACGGCAGCACGGCAGCCTTTGGAGCTGTTCGGTCCAGGTTCGAATCCTGGCGGCGGAGCGCACAAAGATCAGTTCAGCACACCTAGCGCGGAGGTATTTGATGCCGAATAGCCAGCTTGCAGTTGTCATTCTGGCTGCCGGACAGGGAACGCGGATGCGTTCATCCCTTCCGAAAGTTCTCCATCCTCTTGCCGGTCAGCCGCTGATTGGGCACGTACTTGATACGGCCATCCAGCTCAACCCAGCCCACATTGTGGCGGTCGTCCGACATGAGCGCGATCAGGTTTCGGCAGCGATTACAGAGCACCTGCCCTCAGCGATCATCGTGGATCAGGACGAGGTCCCCGGTACGGGGCGTGCGGTTGAGGTCGCTGTTGCGGTCCTACCGGCGGAGTTTACGGGGCACGTGGTGGTGTTGAGTGGCGATGTACCCCTGTTGAGTGAGGCGGCCGTGAGAGAGTTGGTGGAGGCTCATCTGGCCCAGAGTAACGCGCTCACTCTACTCAGCACCGTCGTGGGCGACCCTGCGGGGATGGGGCGTATTCTTCGCTCAGACTCTGGCAGCTTTGTGGGCATCGTGGAGCAGAAGGACGCCACTGCCGAGCAGCGGGCCATTGTCGAGATCAACGCGGGCGTTTACATCTTTGAGCGCGCGGCCCTTGACCACGCCCTGGCCCGCGTGAGCACCGACAACGCCCAGCAGGAGAAATACCTCACGGATACCGCGGGTGAGATTCTCGCAGCGGGTGGCCGCATTCAGGCCGTCGCGATTACCGATCACTGGCTGGTGGCCGGTATCAACGACCGGGCCCAGCTGGCGGCGGCGGCGCATGAGTTGAACGCTCGTATCATCCGGCACTGGCAGCTCAACGGTGTGACGGTGCAGGATGCGGCCAGCACCTGGATCGATAAGGACGCCCAGCTTGCCGAGGACGTCACTCTGCTGCCCGGAACCCAGATCCTGCGCGCCACTGTCGTGGGTGCCGGTTCGGTTATCGGCCCGGACACGAGCCTGATTGACTGTGAGGTGGGCCGAGACGCTCGGGTGCGTCGCACCGACGCACAGCTCGCCGTCATTGGCGACGGGGCGACCGTTGGCCCCTACTCGTTCCTGCGCCCCGGCACCATCCTGGGGGAGGGCGGCAAGATTGGGGCCTATGTAGAAACGAAGAACACCACGATCGGTGCCGGAAGCAAGGTCCCACACCTCAGTTACGTTGGCGATGCCACGATCGGCGAGGGGACCAACGTTGGTGCCGGTACGATCGTCGCTAACTACGATGGCGTGCAGAAACACCACACCGAGGTGGGCTCTCACGTGCGCATCGGTTCGAAAAATGTCTTGGTGGCACCCGTTACAATTAGTGACGGGGCGTACACGGGGGCCGGAACGGTCGTTCGCAAGAACGTACCGTCCGGGTCGCTCGCGGTGAACGTTGCACCACAGCGAAATCTTGAGGGCTGGGTGGCTCAGAACCGACCAGGCACAGACACGGCTCAAGCGGCCGAGAAAAGCGGAGAATAAAAATTGTCGGGAATTAAAGTCAACGGCCAGAAGAAGCTTGTCCTTGTTTCGGGCCGGGGGTACCCCGAGCTCGCGGAGCGTATCGCGAGTGAGCTGGGGTCTGAACTTGTTCACACCGACGCCCGCACCTTCGCCAACGGCGAGATCTATGCACGTTTTGACGAGAGTGTTCGCGGCTGCGATGCGTTTGTGATCCAGTCTCACACGCACCCTATCAACGAGTGGGTGATGGAGCAGCTCATTATGGTTGATGCTCTCAAGCGCGCCTCCGCCAAGCGCATCACGGTTGTTGCGCCGTTCTATCCGTACTCACGCCAGGATAAGAAGGGCCGCGGTCGTGAGCCTATCTCTGCTCGTCTGATTGCCGACCTGTTTAAGGCCGCCGGTGCCGACCGCATCATGTCGGTCGATCTGCACGCCGCGCAGATTCAGGGTTTCTTTGACGGTCCCGTTGATCACCTCTTCGCCATGCCGGTCCTGCTGGAACACTTCCGCGAGAAACTGGACGCCGACACCCTCACGGTGGTTTCCCCCGATATGGGCCGTGTGCGTGTCGCCGACATCTGGAGTGACAAGCTGGGTGCCCCCCTCGCGATCATCCACAAGCGGCGTGACCCGCTTGTACCCAACCAGGTCAGCGTGCACGAGATCGTCGGAGATGTGAAAGACCGCTGGTGTCTGCTCGTTGACGACATGATCGATACGGGCCGCACCATTGCGAGTGCCGCCGAAGCCCTGAAGCTCGCCGGTGCCAGGGGAGTGGTGATTGCTGCGACCCACGCGATTTTCTCCGACCCGGCCGTCGAGATGTTGAGTTCCGACTTCATTGACTCGGTTGTGGTCACCGACACCCTGCCCATCCCCGCGGAGAAGCGTTTCGACAAGCTGGAGGTGCTCTCGATTGCCCCGCTGATTGCCCGGGCCATCCACGAAGTTTTCGAAGACGGCTCTGTCACGTCAATGTTTGATGGTGCCGCGTAGCCGGTAGAGACTCGCTGGCGACCCCGGCCCCACCCTGCGGATGACGGACTCATTCGCAGGGTGGGGCCGGGGTCTGCCGGGTCCCAACCGCGAGCCAGTACGGTGGCACCTACTGCCTGCGAATATGTGGGTTTCCCCCGAAGGTGCCAGCGATAGGCGACGCCGTCACGACGATGCGACGCGAGTCTTTCAGTGGGAAAGCCATCCGCGCATCCTCTCGGGCGTCGCCTTGCTGGAGCTTAGCTCAGCGTAATCTCGGTGCGGTCGCCGCTCCACAGGGTGTGGAAGACGCCGGGAGCGTCCACCCGGCCGTAGGTGTGTGCCCCGAAGAAGTCGCGCTGGCCCTGGATGAGAGCCGCGGGCAGACGCTCGGCACGCAGGCCGTCATAGTAGGCGAGCGAGGAGGAGAACCCGGGGGCGGGGATGCCGGACTGGGCCGCTCCCGCGACGACGCGACGCCAAGATTCCTGGGCTCGGGCGACGGCCTCGGTGAAGTAGGGTGCCGTGATGAGCGCCACCAGACCCGGGTTCTCGTCGTAGGCCTCGGTGATCCGGTTGAGGAACTGGGCACGAATGATGCAGCCACCGCGCCAGATCTTTGCGATGTCGCCCTTCCTGATATCCCAGCCGTATTTCTCAGCACCGGCGACGATGATGTCGAAGCCCTGCGAGTAGGCCACGATCTTGGAGGCGTACAGCGCGAGGCGGACATCCTCGACAAAGGCTGCACGGTCCGTGATCGCGCCGAGCGGTGCGGGGCCGGGTAGACCGGCGGCGGCCCGACGCTGCTCGGGGTGTGAGGAGAGTCCACGGGCGAAGACGGCCTCGGCGATGCCCGAGACGGGGGTGCCAAGATCGAGGGCGGCCTGGACAGTCCAGGTGCCGGTGCCCTTCTGGCCTGCGGCATCCACGACAATGTCTACGAACGGTTTGCCCGTCGTGGCATCCACCTGCTTAAGTACCTCGGCGGTGATCTCAATCAGGTAGCTTTCGAGTTCGCCGCGGTTCCACTCGGCAAAAACTTCACCAATCTCGGCGGGGGTGAGGCCGCCCGTATTGCGCAGTAGGTCGTAGGCCTCCGCGATGAGCTGCATATCGGCATACTCAATGCCGTTGTGGATCATCTTCACAAAGTGGCCGGCCCCGTCGGTACCCACGTGGGTCACGCAGGGTACGCCATCTACCACAGCGGCGATCGAAGAGAGGATGGGGCCGAGGGTTGTGTAGGACTCGGCGGAGCCGCCGGGCATGATACTCGGACCCTTGAGCGCGCCCTCTTCTCCGCCGGAGATCCCAGCACCCACAAAGTGAACCCCGGTGGCGCTGACGGTCTTCTCTCGACGAATAGTGTCGGTGAACAGTGCGTTGCCACCGTCCACGATGATGTCGCCCGGTTCAAAAAGTGCGGTGAGCTGGTCGATCACGGCATCGGTGCCGCTGCCAGCCTGCACCATGATAATCGCGGTGCGGGGCGTGCTCAGGGAGGCCACGAACTCTTCAATGGTTTCGCTGGCGACGAAGCCAGCCTCCGGATGCTCCGACACGAGGGAGCGGGTGCGTTCGGGGGAGCGGTTAAAGACAGCAACGGTATTGCCCTCACGGCTCGCGAGGTTGCGGGCCAGGTTGCTGCCCATAACGGCCAGGCCGACGACGCCAATGTTTGCTGTTGCGTGGGTGGCGTTGTCCGCCATGGTGCCTCCTTGAAGTGCGTGAGAGCGCGTGCGTATTGCGCGCAGCCAACCTCTAGATTATCCCGTGCGGTGCTGGACGTGTGAGCGGCGGGTGCTACTCCGATCTGCTGAGCTGGTTGAGCAGCTCCAATACGTGGTGGTACTGCTCGCCCGTGGCGCGGGTCATCCCGAGCTCGCAGGTGCGGTTGCACGAGGCGTGGGCCGAGGCATCCAGTGTGGCGACCTCGGCAGCCTCAGCTGCGGTGGCCGACGCGGTGAGTTCGGGGTGCAGCATTCCGCGATCACCAGCAAAAGCGCAGCAGCCCCAGTCTTCTGGCACGACAACGTCGGTGGCTACGGCACGGGCCACGATGCTGAGGGCGTCGTTTCCCCCCATCCGGGTGGATGAGCAGGTGGGGTGGATGACGAGGCGCTCCATCTTTCCGTGCTCCGGAAGGAGGGGAAGTACGCGTTCGGCGACAAAGTCTACGGCATCAACGATGCGCAGCGGTCGGTCGGAGGTCGCGTTCTCCTTTTCGACCGCGTGTAGCAGCCCCTCGGTGCACGAGGAGGCGTCGCAGATAATGGTGAGCTCGCCATCCCGGCTGGCCTCGCGAAGCGACTGTAGCGTGCGCTCTTGCATGGTGCGTTGGCCGCGCGAGAGACCCTTCGACGACCACGGGGTACCGCAGCACAAATCGTTAATGTTTTCGGGTACGAACAGGGTGAGGCCCACCCTGGCGCACAACTGTTCAAAGCTCAGCTGGACCCCGGGGCCCGGTTTTCCGTCGGCCCCGTTGGCTGGGCCAAACATGGTATTGACGCACGCGGGCATGTAGACGGCATCGACCGCGGTATTTGCAGCAGGGGCGGGACGTGTGCGCGACTTTCCGCCGCCGGGTAGTTCGGCGGAGTACCGGGGAACGGTGTCAGCGCCCAGGACCGCGCGGGCAATCGCATTGGGTGGTGTGATGAGGGGGAGGGGGATTTTCTCGACCACGTTGAGGGCTGTCCCCGCGACCCGAGTGACGGTGCCCCAGTTCGTGGCGGCCGCGTTCCACACACCCTGCGCCACGCCGTTCACCTCCTCGCGGCGGAAGTGTTTCACCAGGTTGCCCGTGTTGATCTGCACGGGGCAGGCGGTCTGGCACATGCCGTCAACGGCGCAGGTTTGCACGGCTCCGTAAGTGTAGTCGCGGGTGAGGCTTGTGGTGAGCGCGGTATCCCCGTCAATCTTTGATTGTTCGATCGCACGCAGGGTCACGATGCGCTGGCGGGGGGTGAGCGTGAGGTTACGGCTTGGGCAGACGGGTTCGCAATAGCCGCACTCCACACAGCGATCAACCTCTTCATTGACGGGCAACGGTGTCTTGATATGACGCAGGTGGGCCTCCGGGTCATCGTCCAGGAGGACGCCGGGGTTGAGCATCCCGTTCGGGTCGCAGAGAACTTTGATTTGGCGCATCACATCGTAGAGTTCGTCGCCGTATTGTCGGCGTACGTAGGGGGCCATTACCCGCCCAGTGCCGTGTTCAGCCTTGAGCGAGCCGCCCTCGCCGAGGATGAGGTCAACCAGGTCTTCGGTGAAGGCCGCGTAGCGCTCAACCTGCTCCCGCTCAACGAACCCGTCGGTCAGCATAAAGTGAACATTGCCGTCCTTGGCGTGGCCGAAGATGACGCTGTTCTCGTAGTGGTACCGGTCAAAGAGTCCGATCAGCTCGGTGCAGGTGTGGGCGAGGGAAGCCACAGGAACGACCACATCCTCCAGCAGGGCGGTTGTGCCGGTGGGGCGCGCTCCGGCCACGGTTGTGTAGAGGCCCTTGCGCAGGTGCCACAGATCGGCACGGACGCTCGCATCGGTGCTGAACGTGGCGGGGGTGGAGAGTCCCAGCGTGGGCATCAGAGCGTCGCCGCCCGCCTGGAGTTCGGCTAGGTGCTCGGCCTGTTCTGCCTGGTACTCCACGAGTAGCGCGGCGTGTTGCTCCACAGGGAGGCCGCGGATGGCGAGGGGAGCGTCGGGGGCCTGCTGTCCGATTTTCAGCGAGAGCGCATCCAGGAGTTCAAGCGTTGCCGCCCCCGAGTCAACGAGCGCGGGCAGTGAGCTATTGGCTGCCTCCAGACTGTCAAAGATGAGCAGCCCAGACGAGGCGAAGGTGGCCTTGGGTACGGTCCGAAAAACGGCCTCGGCGATGAAGCCGAGCGTTCCCTCGGAGCCCACGACGAGGTGGGCGAGCATATCGACGGCTCGGTCAAAATCGAGCAGCGAGTTGAGGCCGTAGCCCATCGTGTTCTTCATGGAGAACTGGTGGGTGATGGTGGCCACGGACTGCGTGTTATTTCTGACTCGCTGGGCCAGACGGTGTAAGCCCTCGACGAGCGCAGGTTCGAGGGCGGTGAGGCGTTCCTCAGCGTCCCGGGCACCCGTGTCGATGACGGTACCGCTGGGCAGCACAATGGTGACTGATTCGAGGGTGTTGTAGGCGTTATCAACCGTGCCGCACGCCATCCCGGAGGAGTTATTGGCCACCACGCCACCGATTGTGCACGCGGCCTCGCTCGCCGGGTCCGGTCCCAGTTTGCGGCCGTAGCGCGCGAGGCGAGCGTTCAGGGCGCGCACTGTTACCCCAGGTTGCACCCGGACGCGGGCACCGTTGTCGAGTACCTCAATGTTTTTGAAATTGCGCCGCACATCCACCAGTACGCCATCGGTGACGGATTGCCCGCTCAGGCTGGTGCCACCCGAGCGGAGCGTGAGCGGCACCCCCTGGCGGGCGCTCGTCTGGAGCAGCTCCCCGACATCGGCTGCGTTCTCGGCGATGACAACGGCCTGCGGAATCAGGAGGAAGTGCGAGGCGTCGTGGGCATTGGCGTGCAGGTCGATCGGGCGGGTGCGGACCTGCGCGGGGTCACCGACTGCGGAGCGCAGTTCGTCCAGGAGTGTGCGTGTGGGGGTGGAGTGAGCGGACATGTTACGGAACCATCCAGCCGAGGATCGGGGTTGACTGCAGGAAGATCAGGAGAGTCATGAACGCCAGGAGGCCGAGGCTCCACCCGATCAGCTTACGGAAGAGTGTGCTTTCCGCGCCGTGCATTCCCACGGCTGCCGCGGCAACCGCCAGATTTTGCAGCGAGAGCATCTTGCCGAGCACCCCAGCGGAGGAGTTTGATGCCGCCATGAGCACGGGGCTGAGTCCTGCCTGCTGCGCCGCCGTGACCTGGAGCAGGCCGAAGAGCGAGTTGGACGAGGTATCGGAGCCGGTGAGCGCCACACCAATCCAACCAATCAGCGGGGAGAGCAGCGCGAAGAAGCCTCCGGTCGCGGCGAGGGCGAAGCCGAGGCTCGCGGTCTGACCGGACAGGTTCATCACGAAGGAGAGGCCAAGCACGGCAGTGACCGTGACGATTGTCCAGCGCAGTTGTACGAGTGTCTCCCAGTAGACCTTCAGAGCTCGTCTGAGGCCCACGCCGTAAATGGCCATGGTGACAATTCCGGAGAGAAGAAGGAGCGTGCCGGTGGCTTTGATGTGGTCGAGCTTGAACATCTGGGCGGGGACGGGGGTGCCGTTCGCATCCACAACGTCGAGTCCGGGCCACTGGAAGGTGACCGAGCCGATGCCAGCGAGCCACGTTTTGATCGCCGGAATCTGGGCCACCGAGAAGATCACCATGATCGCGAGGTAGGGGGCGAGGGCGCCCCAGGTGCGCGTGGCCGTTGAGGTTGGGAGCGCGTGAGTGTTGTCCGTGCTGAGACCGGCGGCCCGGGCAAGGGCGTCTTCATGGCTCGGTGTGGTGAGGTTTTCGGCCTCGTTGTCGTCCGAGACAATGCTTACGGTCTCGGCGGGCTGCCAGAAGCGCAGCATGATGAGTACGGCGATGACCGTGACCACGGCGGCGACCACATCTGTTAGTTCAACGGCAAAGTAGTTGGCCGTGATGAACTGTGAGATACCAAACGCGAGGCCGGCCACGAGCGCGATGGGCCAGGTCTGTTTGACGCCCCGTTTACCGTCCACGATGAAGACCAGAACGAGGGGGATGATGACCGCGATAAACGGCGTCTGTCGTCCGGCCATCGCGGCCAGGTCTTCAATCGGCAGGCCGGTCACCCCCGCGAGGGCGATGATGGGAGCGCCCATCGCACCGAATGCGACCGGCGCGGTGTTGGCGAGCAGCGAGACAATCGCGGCCTTGAGCGGTTTCATGCCCGCGGCGATCAGCATGGCGGCGGAGATCGCGACCGGTGCGCCGAAGCCGGCGAGTGACTCCAGGAGCGCACCGAAGCAGAACGCGATGATGATCGAGAGCACGCGTAGGTCATCTGAGATGGTGCGAATGGTGGTGCCGAGCACTTCAAACCAGCCGGTCGCCAGGGTGAGCCGGTAGATCCAGAGGGCGTTGACCAGGATCCAGAGGATGGGGAAGAGGCCGTAGAAGATGCCCTCGGCTGTAGCGCTGAGGGCCTGGGTGGCGGGCATCTGCCAGCCAACGATGGCCAGAACTATCGAGAGAACGAGGCCGGAGATCGCGGCGTAGGGGGCTTTGACTCGAAAAACTCCGAGTAGGACAAACAGTAAGAGCAGCGGCAGTGCTGCACAGATTGCCGAGAGTGTGAGTGACCCAAATATGGGGTCAAGAAGTTGTTCAAACATGATTCAGTGGTGTCCTCATCGTGTGGGCGTCATTGCTACGAGAAATATTGTCTTACAAATACACTTGGATAGCGAATGCGGATCCGTCGTTCTCTCTGCGACAATGGGTTTTTACCGTTCGCAGGAGATCTTTGATGAAGCCCAGAGTGTCGGCAACGTCCATCGTTGATGCGGTTGCCGAGGATCTCAGGAACCGCCTGTACGCCGCAGAATTTCCCGGGGGCACGGCTTTTACCGAGAACGATGTTGCCCAGACCTATGAGGTTGCCCGACCCACGGCCAAGGCTGCAATCGAAAAAGTTGTCGCCGAGGGACTGCTCGTGCGTGGGGTGCACAAGACCGCGCGTGTTCCCGAGTTGGGGCCCGAGGATGTTCGCGATATTTACCGTAGCCGTGCGTACCTCGAAACCGAGGTGCTGCGCCGACTCGCTGCACGAGGAACCGTTCCCACGGCTGCCGTGCGGGCCAACCGCGAGATCGCCGAGGCGCTCGACTCCGAGAATGCCCTCGCGATTGTGGAGCCAGATATGCGTTTCCACACGAGTCTCATTGATGCGCTGGGCAGCCCCCGCACGAGCAAACTGTATGGCACCCTTGTGAGCGAGGTGCGCATCTGCATGACCCAGGTGCAGGGCCGCCGCCTGCTCGATCCCAAGATTATTTGTGCCGAGCACGACCAGATCCTGACCTATATCCGCCAGGGCGATGGGGATGCGGTGGCCCGTCTGCTTGACGAGCACCTGGCCCGCGCGCGCGAGCGTCTCGTGGCTGCGGTGGGTGGCGAGGCTGGCCCTGAGGCCCTCCTGCCGTTCAGTGTTGAGATCCCGCCGCACTAGGCTCCCGGACTCGTGGCCGCACCCCGGACGACGGAGGTGGTGCGTTCTGCTGACGAACCGTGTAAACTCGGGCCTTGTACTTCGGCGAGGGATGTCGCATCAATGTGGCATCCGTTATCGACGCGGTGGGTGAGGCGGAAGTCTTTCCTCACGCTGCGAACGGCGCGAGTTGAATACAGACCATGAGCCTCACGGCTCCCAAATGAACGGGCTTAGCCCGCAAGGAGAACACTATGAGTGACGACACGAACAAGGTTTCTGCCGAACTTCGCGAAAAGTTTGGTAAGGGTGCCGCCCGTAAGCTCCGCGCCGCGGGGAAGATCCCCGCCGTCATCTACGGCCACGGCACCGAGCCCCAGCACGTAACCCTGCCCGGTCACGAGGTTGGCCTCATCATCCGTAAGGCCAACGCTGTTTTGACCCTCGATATTGATGGTGTCGAGCAGTTGACCCTGGTGAAGGATGTTCAGCGTGACCCGGTTCTCCAGATCGTTGAGCACATCGACCTCATCGTGGTGAAGAAGGGTGAACTGGTTGAGGCTGAGGTTCCCGTCCACGTGGAGGGCGAGTCCTACCCCGGAACGCTGGCCATGCTGGAGCTGAACACTCTGCGTCTCCTGGTTGAAGCTACGCACATTCCCGAGAACGTCGTCGCACGCATTGACGGCCTTGTGGAGGGCGACCAGATTCACGCCGGTGCCATTCAGCTGCCCACCGGTGCCAAGCTGGCTGATGATGCCGATCTGCTGATCGTGAACATCGTCGTGCCCCGCTCGGGTACGGCCGCTGACGACGCCGCCGAAGAAGCTGCTGCCGAGTAGTTCCGCGGACTATCGAGCCCGCCGAAACATCATCGTGACTATTCGCGACCTGTTTCGGCGGGCTCGACCCGTTAACCAGACCAGAGAAGAGGAGAGCGTCGTGGATACGTGGTTGGTGGTGGGCCTCGGCAATCCCGGACCCCAGTACGCGAAGACTCGGCACAATGTGGGACAGATGGTGCTCGACGCGCTCGCGGAGCGACACTCGGGGCGCTTCGGCAGACACAAAGCTAATGCGCAGGTCGCCGAGGTGCGTGCCGGGATGGGCGGTCCCCGCCTGGTGCTCGCCAAACCCAATAGCTTTATGAACGTGTCCGGCGGCCCCGTCTCTGGGCTGCTGCGTTTCTATTCGCTGGGGGTGGACCGTCTCATCGTGGTGCACGACGAACTCGATATCGACTTTGACACCATCAAACTTAAGACGGGCGGTGGCCACGGTGGCCACAACGGTCTGCGCGACATCGCGAAGGCTGCCGACAGCCCAGACTTTACCCGCGTGCGCGTCGGCATCGGACGTCCGCCGGGACGTCAAGATCCGGCCGACTACGTGTTGCGTGAGTTCGGTTCACTCGAGCGCCAAGCCCTACCCTCGTTGCTGGACGAGGCGGCAGACGCCGTTGAGGTGATTGTGGCGGGTGGGCTGGCGGAGGCGCAGCAGCGCTTTCATCGCCCGCGGTAGGTCTTTTCGTTTTGCGCGGGGTCACGGCGGCTGTTGTACGGGACACGGCGGCCTCTTCGAGAGGGGGGCGCTCAGCGCGCCGACCCCAGACGAAGAGGCCCCCGTTATACCGGGATGACCCTCGTGGGTCAGAACTTTGGTATTAACTAACCCCGGAAAATCGTTAGAGCGGGAAGGTCAGCCAGGGACTCTTTTCGTTGCGGGTGGCCGAACCCGCGTTGAGCGCTACATCAGCCATCTCTCCGTCATAGCAGAGTGCGCGACCCACCAGGAAAGAGGCCGCGTATTGCGTCCACGAGGAGAATCGTTCCCGAGTCATCCGGTCGGCAACGGCCAACCATTCGTATCCTTCGTCTTCGCTGAGGTAGCCTGACGCGACCGAGAATCGAACGACGTTACCGATGCGTTCAATATCCCACGCATCCATGCTGGTAGTCGTGTTAAAGTCGTCTACGGTCAGGTTCTTTCCCTTCACAAGTTTGCGGGCCTCAGCGAGGCGGGTCAACATTGTGCCAACCTCGTCGCCGTAGGCCGCAAGCTCAGGAGAGATCGCGCTCACGTTACCCTTACGACCACCGCTGTAGGCGGAGGCAAGCACTGCCGTGTACTTCGGTGGCGTGTATGTCAGTGCAGGTCGCACAAAAACGGTAAATGCTGTTCGGTGCCCCTCGTCACGTAACCAGGTTAAGGGTGTGGATAGCCTCGTCATGGTTATTGATACCCCACGAGTTATGGAGTAACCCGCGAACCTCCTCAACGGGTGTGACGAGCGCAAACGTTGCTGTTGGCATTCCGTGGAGGACAAGAGTGCCGTAGCAAAAAAGGTGCTCCATCCCGGGGCGAGCGGGGTTATCGGCAGCTAGCCGTTTGGCTTCCTGAGTTGTTTTTATGTTTTTCGCAGCGCCCGTTGCCACGTTGGCAACCCCTTGAACAATTTCTAGGTTATTTTTGAGCGACTCCGAGACGAGAAATGACGGAATTTTCATGTGCAAGATGTCTTTTCTATGGGGGGATTTAAATGAGTCACGCGCTGGGTTTTGGACGCCCCGAAAGGAGCCTAGCCCGTTCCCAGTGAGTGTGATGCGGGTGGTTCGTTGTGAACAAGTTATTCTCGTTCAATTCGAGGCCAGCACGTTTTCTACACTACTCCCGGGAGACCAGAGGGTACCAAATATCGGTGCTCCCTCCCCGCTGGGATGCAGCGTGTATGAGAGGTGAGCACTCACGGTTGGAGTCCGCCTAGAGCGGGCTGCGTGAAGCCGTTCCGGAAGGTTGTTAGTGACAGTCAGGTTCCCTGCCTCGGGAGGGGGAGCCCGGACGTATCCGGTGTGATCGGGGGTAAGATTGTCCGGTGACTCTTCACGGAATTCTTGCCACACTCGCCACGTCCCACAGCTTCCACCGGGCCCTCAGTTATACCGCTGAAGATGCTGATTTCTCTCTGGCCGAGGGGCTGCGGGCTCCGCTGCTGGCAGGCCTGCTAGCGGGGCGAGGCGGGGGAGGCCGGGCATCCGCGCTGTTTATTGTCACGGCGACGGGCCGCGAGTCAGAGAGCCTGCGGATGTCGCTGGCCGCGCTGCTCCCCGACGTCGATATTGTCGAGTTTCCGGCCTGGGAGACGCTGCCGCACGAGCGACTGAGCCCGAGCGCCGAGACGGTCGGACACCGCCTGACCGCCCTGCGCACCATGAGCGAGTGGAGGCCCGAGTCTGGCCGCGATCTCATCGTGATTGGTGCCGTGCGGGCCGCGCTGCAACCGCTCGCCGACAACCTCCTCTCGGTTCCACCGCTGCACTTTGTCACGGGTGGACGTGGCCACGATCTGACCGAGGTCAGTGAGCGACTGGTTGCCCTCGCCTATGCCCGTGTAGACATGGTGACCCGTCGCGGCGAGTTCTCGGTGCGTGGCGGTTTGCTGGACGTGTTCTCGCCCGTGGCCGAGCATCCGGTGCGGATCGAATTTTTTGGTGACGAGGTGGAGGAGATCCGCCCGTTCTCGGTGGCCGACCAGCGCAGCCTCCCCGTGGAGCTCACCGAGGCCACGCTGGTACCGAGCCGCGAGTTGCTGCTGGATGAGGGGGTGCGGCAGCGGGCCCGCGAGATGCAGAGCGAGTTTCCGAACCTGTCGGCGATGCTGGAGAAGGTGGCCGAGGGTATCCCCGCTGAGGGAATGGAAAGCCTGACCCCCGCGCTGGTGGAACGTCTCGTGCCCATCACACACTACCTTCCGGCGGAGGCCGCGGTCGCCGTGATCGCCCCCGAGCGTGTCGCTACCCGCGCCGTGAGTCTTGCCGAGACCAACCGTGAGTTTCTGGCCGCTGCCTGGAACGCCGCGACCGCCGGGGCTGACGCCCCCATCGACCTTGCCTCGGGCGATTTTCTGTCGCTCAATACCCTGCGCGGTTCGACGGGGGAGCGTCCCTGGTGGACGCTCAGCTCCTTTCAGCGCGACGAGCACGACCCCATCAGCCAGGGCATCGACGGCTATGTGCGTATCGAGGCGGATGCCGTGCCCAGCTTTCAGGGCAGCATTGACGGAGCCGTTGACTACGTGGGTGGCTTGGTGCGGGATGGCTGGCGTGTGGTTGTGACGGCGCAGGGCCAGGGCACGGTTGAGCGGGTGCGCGACGTGCTCAGCGAGCACGAGGTTGCCGGACGTGTGGTACCCACCCTGGAGGGGGCTCCCGAGGCGCTCGTCGCCACACTCGTGGCGTGCAGCATCGACCACGGCTTTGTCAGCACCGAGGCGCGCCTGGCGGTGCTCACCGAGGCCGAGTTCTTCGGCCGCAGCGCCACCTATCAGGCCGGTCAGGTGAAGAAACTCGCGAGTAGCCGTAAAAATGTGGTGGACCCGCTTCAGCTCGCAGCCGGCGATTTTGTGGTGCACGAGACGCACGGTATCGGTCGTTTTATTGAGCTGACGCAGCGTGAGATCACGACGGGTTCGGGTCGTAATGCCACGAAAGCACTGCGTGAGTACCTGGCCCTGGAGTATGCACCCTCCAAGCGTGGCTACCCGGCCGATAAGCTTTTTGTGCCTACCGACCAGCTTGACCAGCTCTCCCGCTATGTGGGCGGCGAGGCCCCCGCCCTCAGTAAAATGGGCGGTTCAGACTGGTCGGCGGCGAAGGGCCGCGCGCGCAAGGCTGTGCGCGATATCGCGGTTGAGTTGGTTAAGCTTTACTCTGCCCGGATGGCGAGTAAAGGGTTCGCTTTCTCGCCCGACACCCCCTGGCAACGTGAACTGGAGGAGGCATTTCCCTTTGTCGAGACTCCCGACCAGCTGACGACGATCAACGATGTGAAACGCGATATGGAGTCGCCCATTCCGATGGACCGGCTCGTTTCGGGGGATGTGGGCTTTGGAAAAACCGAGATCGCGGTGCGAGCCGCCTTTAAAGCGGTCCAGGACGGTAAACAGGTCGCGATGCTCGTGCCGACGACGCTCCTGGTCAAACAGCATCTCGAAACTTTTCAGGAGCGTTTCGCCGGGTTCCCCGTGCACCTGCGCGCGCTCAGTCGTTTCCAAACCGATAAGGAAGCCCGTGAGGTGCTTGACGGCCTCGCGAGCGGGTCGGTGGATGTCGTCATCGGCACGCACCGCCTCCTCGCTGCGAGTGTTGTCTACAAAGACCTCGGCCTTGTGATTGTGGATGAGGAGCAGCGCTTTGGCGTGGAGCACAAGGATGCGCTCAAGAAGCTCAAGACGAATGTGGACATCCTCGCGATGAGCGCCACACCCATCCCGCGCACCCTGGAAATGGCGGTGACGGGTATCCGTGAGATGTCAACGCTCGCGACGCCACCGGAGGATCGGCATCCGATTCTCACGTTTGTCGGTCCGCGCTCTGATCGACAAATCGCCGCGGCTATTCGCCGTGAGCTGTTGCGCGAGGGGCAGATCTTCTTCGTGCACAACCGCGTGTCGAGCATTACCCGCACTGCGGCCCACCTGGCCGAGCTCGTGCCGGAGGCTCGCATCGCGATTGCGCACGGCAAACTGTCGGAGGCCACCCTCGAACAGGTTGTGGTGGACTTCTGGGAGCGGAAGTTTGACGTTCTCGTTTCGACCACGATTGTGGAGACCGGCCTCGACATCGCGAACGCCAACACCATCATCATTGACCGTGCCGACAAGTACGGTCTGAGTCAACTGCACCAGCTGCGCGGGCGTGTGGGGCGCGGCCGCGAGCGAGCTTACGGCTACTTCATGTACGACGAGGACCGGCCGCTCAGCGAGACCGCACACGAACGCTTGGAGACCATCGCGACCAATAACGAGCTGGGCTCGGGGATGCAGGTGGCGCTCAAGGACCTGGAGATTCGCGGGGCCGGAAACCTGCTGGGTGGCGAGCAATCGGGCCACATCGCGGGTGTGGGCTTTGACCTCTACCTGCGGATGATTGGCGAGGCGGTGAGTACCTTCCGAGGTGAGGCGACGGCGAGTCTGACGGAGCTCAACCTGGAGTTGCCCGTGGTGGCGCACATTCCGGAAGACTATGTGGAGAGCGAACGGCTGCGACTGGAGGCCTATCAGAAGTTCTCAACCGCGAGTTCCTCTGTGGCCGGTGCCGACCAGCTCGACCTGGTGATGGAAGAGCTGGCAGACCGTTATGGCACCCCGCCGGCTGAGGTGGAGAACCTGCTGCGCGTCTCGCGCCTGCGCCGCCTGGCGGGCCTGCACGGACTGAGTAAGGTCGTTGTGCTTGGCCCTAACCTTAAGGTGGAGCGGGTTGATCTGCCGGATTCACGCCAGATGCGGATGATGCGCCTCTATCCCGGCTCGCGCTACGTGAACACGACAGGTACCATGACGGTCCCACTGCCGGTGCTCCACGGTGTGACGCTTGGCGGCACCGAATTGATCGATTGGGTGCGGAAGCTGGTCGAGGTGATCCTGCCGGAACTGCCTGAGGCCGCAACGGAGAGTGCCGGAGAGGCCAGCGGGGACTAGCTTGTGGCTGCGTTCGCTGCCACCCGCGCTCGCTTGTAGTGCCGCGCCCGCCAGCGCACCAGAGCCACCGAGAGCACGATGGACACGGCCGAACCGATAATCACGGCAAGCACCCCCTGATCGGCAATCGCCCGGTTGCCCGCAAACGCCAGTTCGTTCATCAGTAGCGAGACCGTGAATCCGATGCCCCCGAGCGCTCCGGCCGCGAGCATATCGCCCACATTGAGGATGGCGGGCTGCTTCGTGCGCAGGAGACGGTCCGCGAGGAGCGTTGCCCCCACGATGCCGATGAGCTTACCCAATGGCAGTGCGATAGCGATGGCCCAGAACGGGGCTGCGAGGGGTGTCTCGCCCAGGGTCGGGATGGTCACCAGCGCCGCCGAGAAGGCAAAGAGCGGTAGTACCGCCACATTGCTGACGGGCTCGATCAGATAGCGCGCGCGGTGCGCGGGGGCGCGGTGCATAGCGAAACCGAGAGCCACCCCCGCGATGGTGGCGTGGATACCCGATTGGTATACCACATACCAGGTGAGCAGTCCGATCAGAATCATGGCCAGGAGGAGACCCCACTCGGCTGCACGATGGCGTTTCTGCGAGGGCCGTCGGGCGCGGCGGCGCAGGGCCGCGTACCGCCAGCTAAGGGCCCCAAAGATCACCGTGAGAATGAGGCCCAGTGCGATCAACCCCACCTGGGCGTTGCTGGTAAAAAAGGTGGCGATGAAGAGGATCCCGGCCAGATCATCCAGCACGGCCAGCGCGAGCAGGAACGCCCGTACCGTTGTTGGTAGTCCCCTGCCCACGACCGCGAGCACGCCGAGCGCAAACGCGATGTCGGTTGCGGTGGGGATGGGCCAGCCGTTCTCGTAGCCGCTGCCCCAGGTGATCGCCAGGTAGACCCCGACGGGCACGAGGATACCGCCGAGGGCAGCAATCGCGGGGCGAATGGCCTTGCTGACCGAGTTGAGGTCGCCCTCCACAAACTCATGTTTCAGTTCGATAGCCACGATAAAGAAGAAAACGGCGAGTAGGCCGTCACTGATCCAGTGCCCCACCGAGAGGTCGAGGCCCAGCCCGGGTAGGCCCAGGTGGGCGTGTTGTAGATCCTGGGCGGCCTGCGCGAGGGGGCTGTTGGCAATTGCCAGGCCCAGCACGGCGGCGACCAGAAGGAGCGCGGCGGATGTGCGGTTGGAACGGAGGAAGCTCATGGCTGCCTTTCGGGTTCGTTGGTGGTCTGTGTCGACCAGGCTTCCCGACTCACCGGAAACTACTATAGCTGTGATACCGAGAATTTCCTCGGATTATCAGGCTAGTGAGGGAATCGAGGAGTCGTGACGGAGACCCCGGATGCTGTGTCTACGCTGGTGGGTGTTGTCGCCCGCCTGCGCGCCGAGTGCCCCTGGCACGCCGAGTTGACCCATGAGGCACTGGTGCCCTACCTCATCGAGGAGTGTTACGAACTGGTCGAGGTGATTGAGCGGGGCACGGATGACGCTCGTCATCGCACCGATGTGCGCGAGGAGCTGGGTGATGTGCTGTACCAGGTGGTGCTGCACTCGACAATGGCCGCCGAGGGGCCAGGCGGGGCCACCGATGCGCGGGCTGAGACCGCGCGGGGTGAACTGGATGCGGTGGCAGCGGGGCTGGCCGAGAAGCTGGTCCGGCGGCATCCGCACGTCTTTGGTCATGCTGGGCCAACGACCGTCGAGCAGCTCAATAGCACCTGGGAGCAGGTCAAAGACGAACAGGGGGCGGAGGTCCGTTCGCGCGCGATTCTCGCGGGTGTCCCCTTCTCGCTGCCCGCCCTCGCCCTGGCCGATAAGGTGCTGGAGCGCGCATCGCGTCGGGGGCGTCCCGTGCGGGTGAGTGCGGTGGCACATCCCGAGACCGAGGCGGAGTTTGGGGCGGCCCTGCTCGCGCTCGTCGCGGCGGCGAAGGGGAGCGGTGTTAACGCTGACCGGGCTCTGCGAGCGGCGATTCGCGGGGTGGCGGATGATCTGGCCGAGTAGTCTGCTCAGCCGGTGCTGAGGCAGTGTCGCTGCCGGTTTCTTACTATTGGCGGGGCAATTTCGGCTCGAGGAGGCGCGGTGAGAGCGGGCGCCTACCCCTACAATTGAACGCATGGCTGCACCGGTAAACCCACCCCGTGGGATGCGAGATTTCCTGCCCACCGACAAGGCTCGACGGGAACTGGCGCTCAGTACCATTCGTCGCGTGTACACGGAGCACGGTTTCGATGAGATCGAAACCCCGATGGTGGAGGATAGCGCCCGGCTGCATTCGGGCCTGGGCGGCGATAATGAGAAATTGGCGTTCGGGATTCTTCGTCGCGGTCTGAAAGACACCGACCTGGTGGCGGCTGCCAACTCCGGCTCGGCCGAGGGGCTCACCGATCTGGGTTTGCGCTTTGACCTCACGGTGCCGCTCGCTCGCTACTACGCGACGCACCGCGCCGAACTGCCCGCCGTTTTTCGCTCCATTCAGATCGGGCCGGTCTGGCGCGCTGAGCGCCCCCAGAAGGGCCGCTACCGCCAGTTCGTTCAGGCCGATATCGACATCATCGGTGAGGAGGGTCTGATCGCCGAGATTGAGTTGATTACCGCTACCTCCGCTGTGCTGAGCGCTCTGGGCCTGGACGGGTGCACCATCCGGCTGAATGATCGGCGTATCTTGTTGGGTATCCTCGACCACTGCGGCTTCCCGACCGAATTGTATGATTCCGCTCTGATTTCGATTGACAAGCTCGACAAGATCGGCACTGCCGGTGTTGTCGCGGAGCTGGCCGAACGCGCTCCTGAACCGGCCGTCGCGCTCAGCGACGTTCTCGCCGCGATTGAGCCGCACCTGGCTAGCGGGGGAGTTTCGCTCACGGAGGAGCGTATTCGTTCCCTCCTCCCCGCGGGGTGTGCCCCCGAGGCTGTCGCCGATCTAGTGGCCCTCGCCACCGCGCTCACCGCTCTACCGGATGCCGTCACTCTGCGTTTCGACCCCACCCTTGTCCGGGGTATGGGCTACTACACCGGCACCATCTTCGAGATCGCGCACCCCTCCTCCGGGAGTTCCGTGGGCGGTGGCGGACGTTACGACGGGATGATTGGCCGCTTCCTGGGGCAGGCGGTTCCCGCGGCGGGGTTCTCGATTGGGTTCGAGCGCATCGTTGACCTTATCGAGCAGCCTGCGGCGCACGACCCGGACTCTCTGGTCGTGATTTATGACGGGGATGTGGATGCGGCCTCTCTCGTGTCCCTGAAAGCCGCCCTGGTCGCGGGAGGCACTCGCGTGCGCTTGGAGAAGCGAGCCAAAAACTCCAAGGTGCAGCTTGCCCGCCTGGCTACGGCTGGGTTTGGCAGTTTTGCGTTTGTGAACGCAGCGACGGAGGGTCCCGACAGCCTGGTCATCAAGCCTCTGGCCTAAGCCTCGCGGGAAGAATTCACGGGAGAACCCGGCCGAGTCGAATACACTAGGCGGTGGAGTTCTTCCACGCGGTCGTTCCATCCGCACCTACTTGAACAGCCCCTATAAGGAGACAACTGTGGCCTTCATTGATGCCGTCATCGCTCGTGAGATTCTGGATTCCCGTGGCAACCCCACGGTTGAGGTAGAGATCGGCCTCACCGACGGTACCGTCAGTCGTGCCGCTGTGCCCTCGGGCGCATCCACCGGTGCCTTTGAAGCCTACGAACTGCGCGATGGCGACAAAAACCGATACCAGGGCAAGGGCGTCCAGCAGGCCGTTGCCGCTGTTTTTGATGAACTTGCGCCGGCGATTGAGGATTTCGCTGCCGATGACCAGCGCCTGGTTGACGCGGCCCTGATTGCGGCTGACGGCACCGAGAACAAGAAGCGCACCGGTGCCAACTCGATTCTGGGCGTCAGCCTGGCCGTGGCCAAAGCTGCCGCCGAGTCCGCCGGGCTGCCCCTCTACCGCTATGTGGGCGGACCCAATGCGCGCACCTTGCCCGTGCCGCTCATGAACATCATCAACGGTGGTGCACACGCCGACACGAGCGTGGACATCCAGGAGTTTATGGCTGTTCCCCTCGGCGCGGAGAGCTTCTCGGAGGGTCTGCGTTGGGGCGTCGAAACGTACCACTCGCTCAAGAGCCTGCTGAAGAGCAAGGGTCTGGCCACGGGCCTTGGCGACGAGGGCGGTTTTGCCCCCGACCTGGCCAGCAATGCGGCCGCGCTCGACCTCATCCTGGAGGCTATGACGCAGGCCGGGTTCACGCCGGGCAAAGATATTGCGCTCGCGCTTGACGTGGCATCGAGTGAGTTCTTCGAGAACGGCTCCTATACGTTTGAAGGCAAGCAGCGCACCGCGCAGGATATGTCGGCCTACTACGCCGACCTCGTTGCCAACTACCCGCTCGTCTCGATCGAGGACCCACTTGACGAGGACGACTGGAGTGGCTGGGTACACCTCACGCAGGAACTGGGAGATAAGGTGCAGCTTGTTGGCGACGACCTGTTCGTCACCAACCCGGTGCGTCTGGCCCGCGGTATTCAGGAGCGCGCGGCTAACTCGTTGCTCGTCAAGGTCAACCAGATCGGTACCCTCACCGAGACCTTGGATGCTGTCTCGATGGCTCAGCGTGCCGGTTACACGGCTATCCTGTCGCACCGCTCCGGTGAGACCGAGGACACCACCATCGCCGACCTCGCCGTGGCAACCGATTGTGGTCAGATCAAGACCGGTGCTCCTGCACGTAGCGAGCGCGTGGCCAAGTACAACCAGCTGCTGCGTATCGAGGAAGAGCTGGGCGGTGCCGCACGCTATGCCGGCCGTTCGGCCTTCCCCCGCTTCAGCGCGTAAGTAACCACTAGGGCACATTCGTGCCCCCGAGACGAAGGCGAGGTATCAAGATGAAGATGCCTCGCCTTCGTCTGCGCTCGGGCAGCGGGACGAGTGGGACGAGCGGGACGCCCCCGCGCCGCTCCCGGGCCGAGGCCGCGCCACCCGCCGAGAGCGCGAGCGAGTTGCGCTCGTGGTTTCGTGGCCTGCGTTTCTCCGGGTTTTCGATCATTATGATGGGTCTGCTAGCCCTCGGCATTGTCATCCTGAGTCCCAGCCTGTCCGTCTACCTTGACCAGCGCCAGCAGATTACCGAGCTGCAGGAGAGTGTGCGCCTCAAACAGGAGGCTCTTGATAATGCCACCGACGAGCAGAAGCGTTGGCAAGATCCGTCTTTTGTTCGCTCCGAGGCGCGCAACCGGCTTTTTTACGTGATGCGGGGGGAGACCCAGCTTGTCGTGATTGACGATGTGCAGATTCCCGCGAATACCGGCCCGGTGGCCACCCCCGAGTTGCGCCGCACCGAAACCGACTGGGTGGAGGCCCTCGCCTACTCGGTTCTTGCCTCCGGCACCACCACGAAGGATGCCCAGCAACTGCAAGACGCAGGTACCACCACCGACGAAGAAAGCGAGTAGCCCGGATGTCCCGTCCCCCTTTTGACCCGCCCACTCCGGCCGATATTGATATCGTGACCACTCAGCTGGGCCGTCCCGCCCGCAATATTGTGGGGATCTCGGCGCGTACGCGCACGGGTGAGCCTGCCGTGGTATCGACGGCCCCGCGCCTGGATGATGGCACACCGTTCCCCACCTTTTACTACCTTTGCCACCCGGGTGCCGTCGCCGCGGTGTCGCACCTGGAGGCCAACGGTTTCATGGTGGAGCTTAATCAGCTACTTGCCGACGACGAGGATTTGCGCGCCGCCTACCGTACTGCACACGAGAGTTACATCGCTGATCGCGAGTCGATTGCGGTGGTCGAAGAGCTCGCCGGGGTGAGCGCTGGTGGGATGCCCGACCGGGTTAAATGTCTGCATGCGCTCGTCGGTCACTCCCTTGCAGCCGGCCCCGGAGTCAATCCGATTGGCGATATTGCTCTAGAACGCGCCGCGTGGTCGCCAGATTCGGTACTCTAATACGTGGTATAGGTGTCGCCGTCGCCACCGGTATTGTTGTTGAGGGGCATATCGTCCATTCAAGCCCAGTCCAGTGCTAGTCAAGGAAGTGCTTTTTCGTGTCTAAAATCCTTATTGTTGGTGGCGGCTACGCCGGTTTTTACACCGCGTGGAAACTAGAGAAGTGGCTCCGTGCCGGGGAGGCCGAGGTCACCATTGTGGACCCGCTTCCGTACATGGCGTACCTGCCGTTTCTTCCCGAGGTGGCTGCTGGCTCCATTGAGCCGCGTCACGCGGTTGTTGCCCGCCGTCGTCATCTGAAGAAGACGAAGAGCATCGCCGGTAAGGTCACCACGATCTCCCACGCCGACAAGACGGTCACAATCACGCCTAACGAGGGTGCGGCGTACGAGTTTCAGTACGACCACATCGTGATTGCTACCGGTTCTGTGTCGCGCACCTTCCCCATCCCGGGCATCGCAGATAACGCAATTGGAATGAAGACGATTGAGGAGGCCGTCGCCGTGCGCGACCGCCTGGTCAGCAACTTTGAGAAGGCTGCCAGCCTGCCCGCGGGCCCTGAGCGTGATCGCCTGCTGACGGTCACGGTGGTGGGTGGCGGTTTTGCCGGTATCGAGACCCTGGCCGAGCTGCGCTCGTTTGCGAGCGCCCTGCTGCGCCGCTATCCCGAGATTACCTTCGAAGAGACCCGCTTCCACCTGATCGAGGCGATGAGCCGCATCATGCCGGAGGTATCCCTCGATACGAGTAAGTGGGTTATCAAGAAGCTCTCGTCGCTGGGTGCCGAGATTCACCTGGACACGCAGCTCGCCTCGGCTGTTGACGGCACCATTGGACTGTCTACCGGTGAGAGCTTTGAGTCCGACCTCATCGTGTGGACGGCCGGTGTGATGCCTCGCCCGTTCCTGCGCGGTACCGACCTACCCATTGGCGAGCGTGGTCATGTCCGCGGTCGCCCCGACCTGCGGGTGGAAGGCGACGACGGTATCCTAGCGGGTGCTTGGACAGCTGGTGACACCTCCGCTATCCCCGATATCTCCTCGACCCCCGGCCCCGGCGGCTTCTGCGTGCCTAACGCGCAGCACGCCGTGCGCCAGGCCAAGGTGCTGGCTCGCAATATTGTGGCCGATATCCGCGGCGAGGGTCTGCATGACTACAACCACAAGAATGCGGGTGCGGTGGCCGGGTTGGGACTCAACATTGGGGTGTTCCAATCGGGGAAGTTCGCGATGAAGGGCTACGTTGCCTGGCTCGCACACCGCTTCTATCACGGCCTGGCGATCCCCACGTGGGAGCGCAAGTGGCGTGTGTTTGGCGGTTGGGTGAGCCACTTTTTCCTGGCCCGAGACATCGTAAACATTGAGGCCGTGCAGCACCCGCGTGCGGTGTTTGAGGAGTTCGCTTCGCGCCCCAAGCCCAAGACGGACTAGCCCCGATCTGCTGATGCTTCACACGGAAACACCCCAACCATACATACGGTTGGGGTGTTTCCGTGTGAACGGGCCGCTAGGCGATGGCGGGTTCTCGCTCGGGGGCGGGCTCCACCAGGTAGCGGGCGTAGGCTCCGAGCGTGAGGAACGTCGGGAACTCCGGCTCTAGTGCCACCTCGCGGAAGACGTCAACGGCATCGCTGACCCGATCATTGGGGGTGCGTTCCCACTCGGCGAGCACCCGGTCCACGAGTCCCTCCACGGCGTCGCGGGTGATAGGGGTGCCCTCGTGGGTGATCGTTCCCTGGTGGATCCACTGCCAGATCTGGGAGCGGGAGATTTCGGCGGTTGCCGCATCTTCCATCAGGTTGTTGATGGCCACCGCACCGTTACCGCGCAACCACGCCTCAATGTAGCGCAGTGCGATTGAGACGTTATCGTAGACGCCGTGGTCGGAGACGGTGCCGTTGGCGCTGGGAATATCGAGCAGTTGGGCCGCCGTGACGTGTACTTCCTCTCGTAGCAGGAAGAGCTGGTTGGGGTGTTTGCCAAGGACTCGGTCGAACTCGGCCTGCGCGGTGGGGATGAGGTCGGGATGGGCTACCCAGCTCCCGTCGAATCCGTCGGTGGCTTCGCGGCGTTTGTCTGCTCTCACCTTGGCAAGGGCGTTTTCGGTGGCCTCCGGGTCGCGGCGGTTGGGGATAAAGGCGCTCATGCCGCCGATGGCGGGCGCCCCCCGCTGGTGGCAGGTGGAGACAAGTAGCTCGGTGTAGGCCCGCATGAATGGCACCGTCATGGTGATCTCACTGCGATCCGGCAGGATAAACCGCTGACCTCGTTGGCGGAAGTTTTTGATGATGCTGAAAATGTAGTCCCAGCGCCCCGCGTTGAGCCCAGCGGCGTGCTCACGCAGTTCGTACAGGATCTCGTCCATCTCGAACGCGGCCGGGATCGTCTCGATCAGCACGGTCGCCCGGACGGTGCCGTGCGGGATTCCGAGGCGCTCCTGCGCAAATGTGAACACGTCGTTCCAGAGGCGCGCCTCCAGATGCCCCTCCAACTTTGGCAGGTAGAAGTAGGGTCCGGTGCCGTTGTCGATGAGTCGCTGGGCGTTGTGGAAGAAGTACAGCCCGAAGTCCACGAGGCTACCGGAGGCCGACATCTCGACTCCCTGACGGTTCACGAAGGTCAGGTGCTTCTCCACGAGGTGCCAACCGCGCGGCCGCATCACAATTGTGGGGCGGTTGTGGCGGGGGGTGAGGCGGTACTCTTTACCCTCCGGGGTGGTGAAGTCGATCTGGTTGCGGATGGCGTCGTAGAGCGAGACCTGCCCGCCGATGATGTTTTCCCAGGTGGGGGATGTGGCGTCCTCCAGGTCGGCGAGCCATACCCGGGCCCCCGAGTTGAGCGCGTTAACGGTCATCTTGCGGTCGGTGGGGCCGGTGATTTCCACGCGGCGGTCTTCCAATCCGGGGCCGGCCCCGGCGACGCGCCAGCTACGGTCTTCACGGATGTGTGCGGTGTCTTCCCGGAAGGACAGGTCGCGGCCATTGGCGACGTCGGTACGCCGCCGCATCCGCGCCGCCAGGATCTCGTGGCGTGGCCCGGAGAAACGGGCGTGCAGTTCGGCGACGAAGGCGAGTGCTTCGGGGGTGAGGACCTCGTCGAAGCGATCGTGGTGGGGGCCGTCTACGCGCACTGCTGGTGCGCGGTCGGGGGTGGTTTCTGGGCGGGATTGCGTGGTCATGATGGCTCCTAGAGGCGGCGGTGACGGGTGTGTGGAGGGGCTGGTGGGATGCCGGGTGGCGGCATCCCACCGTTAGCGCCCCTAGTGAAATTGCTCGGATTCGGTGGAACCCGCGAGGGCGAGGGTGGCGCTGGTGGGGTTGAGCGCGGTGGAGACGAGGTCGAAGAAGCCAGTGCCCACCTCGCGCTGGTGGCGTGTGGCGGTGTAGCCCTGGGCTTCGCTGGCAAATTCGGCCTCTTGCAGCTCGACGTAGGCGGTCATGCCGTGGTCGCGGTAGCCTTCGGCGAGCGTAAACATGGAGTGGTTAAGCGAGTGGAAGCCCGCGAGGGTGATGAACTGGAAGGTGTACCCCATTGCGGCCAATTCGCGCTGGAAGACAGCGATCTGTGCGTCGTCGAGGTGCTGCTTCCAGTTGAACGACGGCGAGCAATTGTACGCGAGCTTTTTGCCGGGGAACTTTTCGTGGATGGCCTCGGCAAAGGTGCGCGCCAGCTCCAGGTCGGGTACACCCGTCTCCACCCACAGCAGGTCAGCGTACTCGGCAAACGCGAGTCCGCGTGTGATGACGGGGTCCAGGCCCGGCTTCACCCGGTAGAAGCCTTCGGGGGTGCGCTCGCCCGTGGTGTACTGGCGGTCGCGCTCATCAACGTCGCTTGTGAGCAGATCGGCGGCGAGGGCGTCGGTGCGGGCGATGATCACGGAGGGTACCCCGGCCACATCGGCCGCGAGCCTGGCCGCATTAAGGGTGCGGATGTGTTGCTGGGTGGGTACGAGGACTTTTCCGCCCAGGTGGCCGCACTTTTTTTCGCTCGCGAGCTGGTCCTCCCAGTGCACTCCTGCGGCCCCGGCCGAGATCATGGCGGACATGAGCTCATAGGCGTTGAGCGGGCCGCCGAACCCGGCCTCGGCATCCGCCACGATGGGGGCGAGCCAGTCCCGGGTGACGGTACCTTCGCTCGATTCGATCTGGTCGGCTCGGATGAGCGCGTTGTTGATGCGACGCACCACGTTGGGTACGGAGTTGGCGGGGTAGAGGCTCTGATCGGGGTAGGTTTGGCCAGAGAGGTTAGCGTCTGCGGCCACCTGCCAGCCGGAGAGGTAGATAGCTTTCAGCCCGGCCTTGACCTGCTGCACGGCCTGGTTACCGGTGAGGGCACCGAGCGCGGCGACCCACCCTTCGGCGTGGATCAGCTCCCACAGGTTTTCGGCCCCGCGGCGGGCGAGGGTGTTTTCTTCGGTCACGCTGCCGCGTAGACGAACAACGTCCTCGGCCGTGTAGTCGCGTTTCACACCGGCCCAGCGGGGGTCTGTTTCCCAATCGAGGCGGATTTCGTCGGCCGTCTGGCGGGTGTCTCCGGCCCGGGGTGCACCTGCGGGGCGAGGGGTGTACGTCATGATCGAACTCCTTTGTGATCGAAAACTTATCTGTATTTCGAGTTTGGGGGTCGCTTGCTCCCGTGGATAGACATTCTTGAGTAGAAGTTTTATGATTCTTCTACTTTGCAGAACTTCTACGATCTGATCGGACACTGATGCCCCACGCACTGCCGCCGAGACACTCCGCTCCACGGGAACGGGCACACCAGACGCTGAGACCGTCAGATGCTGTCACCCCCAAGGCTCCCGGTGAATATCGGGTGGATGCGGTCGCCGTGGGGCGGCGTATCCGCAGCATCCGTAAGTCTCAGGGGCTCACGCTCGATGATGTGGGGCGGCGTATCGGTCGAGCTGCAAGCCAGGTATCGGTGGTGGAGAACGGTCGTCGTGAACCACCGCTCGCACTGTTGGGCACGCTTGCGGAGGCCCTCGGCTGTACCCTCAGTGACCTGTTGAGTGTGGAGGAGGTAGATGGCCGCACGGCCCTAGAGATTGAACTGGAACGGGTGCAGCGTGGCCCGGCCTTCTCGGCGCTGCGGTTACCGGCGCTGCGGGTGGGGCCGTCGCTGTCGAGCGAGACAATGGAGGTGATTTTGGGCCTGCATCGTGAGATCGAGCGGATGCACAGCGAGCGCAGTGCCACCCCGGAGGAGGCCCGCCGGGCCAACGCTGAGTTGCGCCAAATTATGCGCGCTCAGGGAAACTATTTCGAGGCCATCGAGCAGACGGCGGGAGAACTGTTGAGCGCCGTGGGGCATACGGGAGGTCCGCTTTCGCAGCGGGTGACCGCCGAGATTGCCAGCTATCTGGGTTTTTCGCTGCACTATGTGGCCGATGTGCCCAAGTCCACCCGTTCGGTGTCTGATTTGAAGAACCGTCGCATCTACCTGCCACACCGGGTCCGTACGGAGCGCGACCCCCGCTCCGCTCCGTTGCACGCCCTCGCCAGCCACGTCTTGGGTCATGAGGAGCCGCGCGACTACGCCGAGTTTCTTCGCCAGCGCGTTGAGGCCAACTACCTCACGGCCGCGCTCCTCATGCCGGAGAAGGCCTCGGTCGAGCTCCTCTCAGACGAGAAGGATGCTCGTCGAATCTCTGTCGAGGATTTCCGCGACGCGTTTGCGGTCTCCTACGAGACTGCCGCGCACCGTTTCACGAACCTCGCCACGCGGCACCTCGACCTGCCCGTGCACTTTATGAAGGTGCACGAGAGCGGGGCTATTTCGAAGGCCTACGAGAATGACAACGTGTGCTTTCCCACCGACAGTATGGGCGCGATTGAGGGCCAGACGTCCTGCCGACACTGGACTTCCCGCACGGTGTTTGCCGTGGATGACCGTTTCAACCCGTACTACCAGTACACCGATACCCCGACAGGCACGTTCTGGTGCACCTCGCGCGTGCAGAGCAGCGATGATGGTGAGTTCTCGGTGAGCGTTGGCGTGCCGTTTGAGCATGTGCGCTGGTTCCAGGGGCGGGATACCCCCTACCGCGGTGTTTCGCGCTGCCCGGATGAAACGTGCTGTCGCCGTGCACCTGACGAGTTGCGCGGCAACTGGGCCGAGTATGCCTGGCCGACGGCCAAGCCGCATGCGAGCGTGCTCACGGCGCTGCCGAAGGGTGTTTTTCCGGGCGTGGATGACACAGAGGTGTACGAGTTTCTGGAGGCGCACGCGCCGACCCAGCCCCAGGAGTAGCCCCCTGTCAGCTCAATCGTGAACGGCCGCGGCAGGTGAACGCCCGGGGCATCGCGTCGTCGGTTGTTCACACGGGGAGTGATCGTCGAGCGGTAGGATTCTGGCGGTCGGGTAATCGGTGCTGTGTCTGAAGGGGTGCAAAAATGTGGTACATGTTACTTGCATATCATCGCCGTGGGCACTGGACGTTGATGGAAAAGTGTTCTAATTTACGACGAGTTTGTTGGTTCTCGGCTCGCGCAGGTGATTAGTTCATCTTTTTTGACTGATGACCAGTACCCTGTCATTGCGGATCTGGTTATAGCTGTTACGTGATATGAGTATAAAGTTGTTGATAAAAAAATAACGAGTAAACCTAATCTCAAGCAGCTGCTCGGTGGATGTGTTATTGGAAAAGCAGATCCAATGTTCAGGATATTCGGGAGTTGTTCTGTGTCGAGTTCTCTCAGCTATAGTCTGGGAATAACTAAGGCAGATGTTGCAAATTCGCTCGGAGTTGCTCTGCAGAAGACGGTGTCGGGGTCAATATCATGTACATCGCCTAAACTGCCTAAGGGCGCGAAATTTCAGGCCATTCTTATGGGACTTTTTACACGTATAAGATTGAGAAATGGAAGGTTCATCAGGTGGCTGGAACCCAGTCGCGATCTAAAGTCGAGATGAGCGGAACTCACACGGCTTTTTATCCGGACAAAATGATTTATTGCAAGTAGATGCAACATGAAAAGTTTAATTCTATGAAAAAGATTGCTTATATTGCGTTATGGGCCATTGCGGCGCTCTCTCTTTTGGCGGGAATATTCATGCTCGCGAAAGGTGAAATTACCGCGTGGCGGGTTATTGATGGAAATGAACTTGAGGGTACGGTCAGTCCATTCCAGGTCGATTTAAAGCCAGCCGGATTACTGTTCTTTTTACTGGGGGTAATGGTGACTGCTCTGACTCTATTTGGTGAGGTCTATGTGAGACCGCTGGCGATGGCCCGTCGTGAGGGTGATCAGGGTGGAGAAAATAACGCGCTCTAACTGTTATCAGCCACGGATGTTCTCCTAGTCCGCGTGTCGGCTCAGAAACTGAAACACCTCGGTGTCGTCAACCCCGGGAAAAGAGCCCTGGGGCAGCGGTGAGAGCACATGTGCGTGCATTCGGGCGCTCGGCCAGGCGTGCTCCGCCCAGCGCTCCTGAAGCGTGGCATCGGGCCTCCGGCAGCATGAGGCATCCGGGCACAGCGACACCGAGCGGTTGGTGGTTTCGCGCCCGCGGAACCACTTGGCGTGGTCAAACGGCACACCGAAGCTGATCGAGAAACCCTCCGTGGCGGTGGTTCCGGTCTGTACAGTGCACCAGAAAGTACCCGCAGGGGTGTCGGTGTACTGATAGAACTCGCTCGTGCGGTTGGTTCGCTCAAACGCGGTGCGTGCACCCCAGCGGCGGCACACGATCTGTCCCTCGATTGTGCCGCTCGCGTCGCTGGGTAGCGGTACGTTGTCGTTCTCATAGCCGCGCGTGAGCGAGCCGTCGTCGTTGACTCGTAGAAAGTGCACGGGCAGGTCGAGGTGGGCGGTCGCGAGGTTGGTGAAGCGTTGGGCCGCCGACTCGTGGGTGACTCCGAAGGCATCCCGAAAGTCCTCGATTGCGAGGTTGCGGTCTTTTTTTGCCTCGCTCAGAAACTCGACGGCGCGGCCCTGGGGAATTAAGCAGGCGGCCGCAAAGTAGTTGATCTCCAGCCGTTGCTGCAAAAAAGCGGTGTAGCTGGCGGGTTTGTCATGCCCGAGTACGGCGTGTGCCATGGCCTGTAGCGCGAGTGAGCGCAGGCCATGCCCGCCAGGGATGGATGCCGGTGGCAGGTAGATTCGTCCGTTCTTGAGGTCGGTTACGCTGCGCGTGGAGTGGGGTAGATCGTCCACATAGATGAGGGTGAAGCCCAACTGCTCGGCCATAATCGCGACCGTGCGGTGTGTGAGTGCTCCCGTGGTGTGGTTGGCCGCGCGCAGCAGGTCCTCGGCCAGATCTTCGATGTCCGGGATGTAGTTGTCGCGTTCACGCATCTGCTGGCGGATTTCGGTGTTGGCCCGGCGGGCCTCCTCCGGGGTGGCGATGGCTGCCCGCTCACGCCGTTCGATCTCGCGGTGTAGCCCCACGAGAGATTCAAGTGCGTCGTCGGGCAGCGATTTTGCGCCGCGAATAACCGGCAGCCCCATACTCGCGTACACCGGGTTGTGCTGTGCCTGGTCGAGTTCGATCTCCAGCGCTGAGCGCCGGTCGGGCGGATCGGTGCTGAGCAGCTGGCCGAGATCGACCGAGAGTGTGTGGGCGATCTTCTGGAGCGTCGACAGCTTGGGTTCGCGGCGCCCGTTTTCAAACAGGGAGAGTTGGCTGGCGGCGAGGTCAACGCGTTCACCGAGTTGTTCCAGGGTGAGTCCCGCGTTGATGCGAAAAAAGCGCAGGCGCTTTCCCATCACAAGGGTGTTGGAGTGGGGGGACTGGGGTGAGGCGGGGGTCATATTTTTAACTTTATGTTAAAAAGCACACTTTTTGACACCCAGATTGGTCAATTGGCCCGCAAAATGTATCTGATCATTGATGTGTACCCCCCGTTTCTTCTCTGCCAATACGTAGGAGATCGCAGATTATGACCGTCATCGACACACCAGATGTCACGATCAACTCAGCCGCCGCCACCGGAGAGCCGACAACCGGTAACTCCGAGGTTCTGGCCTGGGTGACGAAAATCGCCGAGCTGACGCAGCCGGAATACATCCACTGGTGTGACGGCTCACAGTCTGAATGGTCTGCCCTCACCGAGGAGCTTGTTGCCGCGGGCACACTCACCCCCCTCAATAAGAATCTGCGTCCCGGTAGCTTTCTGGCCCGCTCGCACCCGGCCGATGTGGCACGCGTCGAGGACCGCACCTTTATCTGCACCGAGCACCAGGCGGATGCTGGCCCCACAAACAACTGGAGCGAGCCCGCCGCAATGCTGGAGACGCTCACCCCCCTTTTCCGGGGCTCGATGCGCGGTCGCACCATGTACGTCGTTCCTTTCTCCATGGGGCCGGTGGGCGGACCGATCTCGCAGCTGGGCATCCAGATCACCGACTCGCCCTACGCCGTGCTGAACATGCGCATCATGACTCGAATGGGTCAGGATGCGATGGACCACATCACACCCGACACCGAGTGGGTGCGCACCGTTCACAGCGTGGGGATGCCCCTTGTAAATGACGCCGGCGAGAGCATCGACGACGTCGAGTGGCCCTGCAACGACACCAAGTACATCTGCCAGTTTCCGGACACGTTGGAGGTGTGGTCCTTCGGCTCGGGTTATGGCGGAAATGCCCTGCTCTCGAAGAAGTGTTTCGCCCTGCGCATCGCGAGTGTGATGGCCCGCAAGGATGGCTGGTTGGCCGAGCATATGCTCCTGATTAAGCTCACAAGCCCCGCGGGTAAGGACTACCATGTGGCCGCAGCTTTCCCCTCGGCGTGTGGCAAGACCAACCTCGCGATGCTGCGTCCGACGGTTCCCGGTTGGAACGTCGAGACCATTGGCGACGACATTGCCTGGCTCCGCCCCGGACCCGACGGTACCCTGCGCGCCATCAACCCGGAGGCTGGCTTCTTTGGCGTGGCCCCGGGCACCGGATACTCCACTAATCCTGTTGCGATGGATAGCATCTGGGGTAACACCATCTTCACCAATGTGGCGCTCACGGATGAGGGCGACGTGTGGTGGGAGGGTATGACGGAGACACCCCCCGCGCACGCGATTGACTGGGAGGGTAACGAGTGGACGCCCGACTCCGGCCGCCTAGCCGCGCATCCTAACTCCCGATTCACCGTGCCGATCACCCAGTGCCCCACCGTGGCGCAGGAGTGGTCGGAGAGCGAGGGTGTGCCACTGGACGCTATCCTGTTTGGCGGTCGGCGCGCCACCAACGTCCCGCTCGTGACGGAGTCACTCAGCTGGGAGCACGGCGTGTTTATCGGCGCAACCGTATCGAGCGAAAAGACTGCCGCTCAGGAGGGAACCGTGGGCGAGTTGCGCCGCGACCCGTTCGGGATGCTGCCTTTCTGTGGCTACAACATGGCCGACTACTGGTCGCACTGGCTGGAGATGGGTGAGTCGCTCGGCGACAAGGCTCCCCGGATTTTCCAGGTGAACTGGTTCCGCAAGGGCGATGACGGCCGCTTCCTGTGGCCCGGGTTCGGTGATAACTCCCGCGTGCTGGAGTGGATCGTGCGCCGGGTCGAGGGTGAGGCTGAGGGCCAGGAGATTGCGGTGGGTCGTATCCCCGCTGCAGGTGAGCTTAATGTGGAGGGCATCGAGATTCCTGCCCAGGACATGACCGAGCTCTTCGATGTGAACCCGCAGTCCTGGCTGGCCGAGTGTGACCTCACGGACGAGTATTTCGCTCAGTTTGGTGACCGGGTTCCCGCCGCCCTGAGCGAGCAGCTGACCGGGCTCCGCAGCCGCCTCTCGGCGATGTAAATCCCTCCCCAGATTTCTGGGTCAAGATTTCCCGTTCTTGCCCCAGAACTAGGTCGCCGGGTGTCCCTTTGTTCCTGTAGGTACACCCGGCGTTCAACCAGAGCGGCGGATGCCGGGAGTTGCGCGAATGCGCAGATCCAGACATCCGCCGCTCGCGTTGTCGATTGCGGGATACGGTCCGTGGTTCGCTAACATGGACCGGTGGGCCCCCATAGCCCAATTGGCAGAGGCAGATGACTTAAAATCATCCAAGTGTGGGTTCGAGTCCCACTGGGGGTACTGTTATTCGCTTGGTTGGCTATTTGTCTCGTTTGCGGGCGCGAAAGGTGGTCGCCAAGAAGACGAGCAGCATAATTACGCCGGCGACCTGGAAGGTGAGTGCCGTCCACGCGCCCGCAGCGTCACCCTGCGTGGTCATCAGGATGATGATCCCGGCGACGATGCTCAGGCTGCCGATCAGGGCGAGTGGCGGAATTCTGACGTATCCCACTAGGCCTGCACCAGCCCGGTTGCGGTCAGCTCGGCGAGCGCCTTCCATGCGGTCAGCGGGATGCCGGAGGTTTCTTCTAATCGGGCACCGGCCTCGGTCACATTGCTGACGGTTGCGGTGAGATAGGGCACAAACCCCCAGCCGGGTTCGGCGCGGAATGCCGCAACCGGTTTGCCGGTGCGTCCGCTGCTCTTTTCTAAAATGGCGAGGATGTCGTCAAACCGGGGTCCAGCGTTGAGGCCCGGAAATCGCTTGGAGTATTCCCAGCGCACCCAGGCGAAGCGGAAGGCGCGGTCTATCGTGAGCTTGTTGTTGCTCAACCCCTCAATGCCCACAGCGAGGCAGCCGAGCGCGAGACCCTCGCCAACGATGGTGTGCTGTCGGGTCTTGGTGAGGGTGACTTTGGCCATTCTTGAAGCTTACCGTGAGCATTCCGAGTCGGAGCATGTTGGTTTGTGAGTGAGCGCTCACTCACTTATGATGGCGGGATGCATATGGCGAACGAAACGACGACCCTGGGTGACGCTGATGCGGCGGGGGAGACCGCGCGCCGGGCGCAGCCGCTGGGGGTTGAGGATCGCCGCGCCATGATTATCGGCGCGGTCACGCCGCTCCTCATGGAGCAGGGGTTTGGGGTGACCTCGAAGCAACTGGCGGATGCAGCAGGACTCGCCGAGGGCACAATTTTCCGCGCATTTGGTGATAAGCAGAGTCTGCTCCGGGCTGTCACCGAGCGGTATTTGGACCCTGAGCCGTTCCGCGAAGAGCTGAGTCGAATAGACCGGAGTCTTCCCCTCGAGGTGAAGGTCCGCACGGTTATCCACCTCATGCGGGAGCGCTTTGGGAGCGTCTTTCGGCTCGTTGCGGCGGTCGGTCCGGGGGAGCGCCCCGAGTTTCCCTCGCATCGCGCGGCCTTTGACCGGCTGGTGGGAGACCTGCTTGACGATGACCGAGAACAGTTGATGTGGCCACCGGCGACCGTGGCGCACATCATCCGTTTGATGACCTTTGCCTCGACGCTGCCCCGATTGAACGAGGACAACGCCCTGAGTCTGGATGATCTCACCAGCATCGTTTTGTACGGAATTGCCGGTACCCCGGCATCCGCTTCGACGGACCAACCGATTGAGGAGAAATCGTGATTTTAATGAAGCTGTTAGGCCGCTACCTGCGGCCGCATTGGCCGCTCCTGGCGGGGGTGGTGGTGTTTCAGCTGGCGCAGGCGATCCTGTCGCTCTACCTGCCCACGCTCAACGCCGACATTATTGACCAGGGCGTAGCCTCGGGCGACACCGGGTACATCATCTCGACGGGGGGCATCATGCTGCTCCTGACCCTGCTCCAGGTGGTGTGCTCGATCACAGCTGTGTACTTCGGCGCGAAGGCGGCCATGCGTGTGGGTCGCGACCTGCGTGGCGCGATCTTTGAGCGCGTGGGGGAATTTTCCGAGCGTGAGGTGGCGCAATTTGGTGCCCCCTCACTGATTACCCGCAACACCAACGATGTGCAGCAGGTGCAGATGCTTGTCTTGATGACGTGCACGCTGCTCGTCTCGGCTCCCATTCTTGCGGTGGGTGGCATTGTGATGGCGATGCAGCAAGACCTGGAACTGTCGTGGTTGATCGCGGTGAGTGTGCCGGTCTTGCTGATCTCGATTGGTGCGATTGTGGTCAAGATGGTCCCGCTCTTCCAGATGATGCAGAAGCGCATTGATAATGTGAACCGGGTGCTGCGGGAGCAACTGACTGGTATCCGCGTGGTCCGTGCGTTTGTGCGGGAGGATATCGAGGCCGCCCGCTTTCGGGTTGCCAACGATGAGGTGACCGACACCGCCCTGCGGGCCGGTCGTCTCTTTGCCCTGATGTTCCCGATTGTGATGCTCGTGCTCAACGTGTCGAGTGTCGCCGTGATCTGGTTTGGAGCGTTCCGGGTGGAGGACGGCTCGATGCAGGTGGGCACGCTCACGGCGTTCCTCACCTACCTCATGCAGATCCTGATGGCAGTGATGATGGCCACGTTCATGGCCGTCATGGTGCCTCGCGCTGCGGTGTGCGCCGACCGGATTAGCGAGGTGCTCCAGACCGAGTCCACCGTGCGCCCGCCAGCCCACCCGCTGACCGCGACCGAACGCCGCGGTGCGGTGCGCCTCGCCGGGGTCGGTTTTGCCTACCCAGGGGCCGAGCAGCCCGTGCTGAGCGATATCTCGTTCGAGGCCAAGCCCGGCCAGATGACCGCCATAATCGGCAGTACCGGTTCGGGCAAGACCACACTCATCAACCTTCTGCCCAGACTCTTTGATGCCACCAGCGGTATCGTCAGCATCGACGGGGTGAGCGTGGCTGATCTGGACCCTGATGATCTGTGGGCGCGCATCGGCCTGGTGCCGCAGAAGCCCTATCTCTTCTCCGGTACCGTGGCGAGCAACCTGCGCTACGGTAAACCCGACGCTACGGATGAGGAGCTGTGGGAGGCCCTCACGATTGCGCAGGCGAAAGATTTTGTCTCCTCCATGCCGCAGGGCCTCGACTCGCCCATCGCCCAGGGTGGCACCAATGTGTCGGGTGGCCAGCGGCAGCGGCTCGCGATTGCCCGCGCCCTGGTGAAACGCTCCGAGATCTACGTGTTCGACGATTCGTTCTCGGCTCTCGACCTTGCAACGGATGCCCGCCTCCGCCGGGCTCTCACCGCCTCGCTCAGCGATGCCACGTTTGTGGTCGTCGCCCAGCGCGTCTCCACGATTGTGGAGGCCGACCAGATCATTGTGCTTGAGGACGGTCGCGTCGTGGGTCGAGGAACCCACGACGAATTGCTTAGCACATCTGAAACCTACGCCGAGATTATCTCGTCGCAGCTCGCAGCGGAGGAGGCAGCATGAGCGAGACGGTAGAAGAGCAGAATGACGACGCTGTCGTCGCCCGCCCGCCCGTGCGGCGCGGCCCCGGTGGTCACGGCCCTGGAATGCAGGGGCCGACCGAGAAAGCCATGAACTTTGGTCCGAGCGCCAAGCGACTCATCCGGCGGCTCCGCCCAGAGTTGCTGGGCATTTGGGCGGTCGGCTTCCTCGCCGTGGTCAGCGTGGTCTGTGCGGTACTCGGCCCCAAAATCATCGGTCAGGGTGTCAATCTGGTGTTCTCGGGGGCTATCTCCCGACTGCTGCCGGCCGGTGCCACTCAGGAGCAGGTGATCGCGGGTCTGCGTGCCCGGGGCGAGGGTCAACAGGCCGACATGATCAGCGGTATGACGCTCACACCCGGTGAGGGTATCGACTTCACCGCGCTCAGCCACATCATGCTCTGGGTGCTCGCACTGTATATCCTCTCCTCGGTGTTCAGCTGGTTGCAGGCATACGTGCTCAACGGCATCACACAGCGCACTGTGTATCGGTTGCGTGAGGATGTTGAGGCCAAAATCAACCGGCTGCCGTTGCGCTACTTCGACAAGATGCAGCGCGGTGAATTGCTCAGCCGGGTCACCAACGATATCGACAATATTTCGCAGACCCTTCAGCAGACCATGAGTCAGTTGCTGACCTCGCTCCTCACGGTGATCGGCGTGATCGTGATGATGTTCATCGTGTCACCGCTTCTCGCGTTGATCGCGCTGGTCACGATTCCCCTCACGCTCGTCATCACGATGATCATTGCAAAGCGCTCGCAGAAGTATTTTGTGGCGCAGTGGAAGCACACGGGTGAACTCAACGGCCAGATCGAGGAGGCCTTCACCGGCCACGCTCTCGTGAAGGTTTTTGGTCGCCACCGAGAGGTGGAAGAGACGTTCCGGCAGAAGAACGACGAGATGTACCGGGCGAGTTTCGGCGCGCAGTTTATCTCGGGCATCATCATGCCGGCCATGATGTTTGTGGGCAACCTGATGTACGTGGTGATTGCTGTTGTGGGTGGTCTCCAGGTGGCCTCAGGCGCGATGCAATTGGGAGATGTGACCGCATTTATTCAGTACTCGCGCCAATTCACCCAGCCGCTCACGCAACTGGGCTCGATGGCAAATCTGCTCCAGTCTGGTGTGGCCTCGGCCGAGCGTGTCTTTGAACTCCTGGATGCCGAGGAGCAGACCCCGGACGCCGACCCGGCCGAAACCCCGACCGGGAACAGGGGCCGCCTCGTCTTTGAGAACGTCTCCTTCCGCTATGCCGAAGACAAGCCGCTCATTGATGATCTGTCGCTTGTCGCCGAGCCCGGTCAGACGGTCGCGATTGTGGGGCCAACGGGTGCCGGTAAAACTACGCTCGTCAACCTCATGATGCGTTTCTATGAGCTGGATGCCGGTCGCATCACCCTTGACGGGGTGGACATCGCCCAGATGACTCGGCGCGACCTGCGCAGCCGAACCGGGATGGTGTTGCAGGACACGTGGCTGTTTGGTGGGACGATCCGTGAGAATATCGCCTACGGGCGGCCCGATGCCACGGAGGAGGAGATTCTGGCGGCGGCCAAGGCCACGTACGTGGATCGCTTTGTACACTCGTTGCCCGACGGGTACGACACGGTACTCGATGACGAGGGGTCCAACGTCAGCGCCGGTGAGAAGCAGTTACTCACGATCGCTCGGGCGTTCCTGGCGCAACCCAATGTGCTCATCCTGGACGAGGCTACGAGCTCCGTGGATACGCGCACCGAGCTACTCGTGCAGAAGGCCATGAGCGCGCTGCGGGCCGATCGCACGAGCTTTGTGATCGCGCACCGGCTGTCCACGATTCGGGATGCTGACCTCATCTTGGTGATGGAGTCTGGCGCGATCGTCGAGCAGGGCACGCATTCTGAGTTGCTGGCAACGGGCGGGGCATACTATACGCTGTACAACGCTCAATTTGCCGGTGCCGCCGAGGCCTAATCCGTACCCACTCGTGCTGCCCTCGCGCCCGTGCGGCGTGGGGGCAGCGCGCCCCATCCCTCAGCTCGGGTGACTTTTCCTCACAGATCGACGCAATTTTCTCGGTAAGCTGCACAAATCTCACCCGCAGGGGGCAACCTCGGGGTGAAACCTGGTTCAGATGGTTGCGCGAACCTCGCCCACAACCTCGCTGCCCCCCGTAACTCCCAGCCCCAGGTAGGGCAGAACGTCGTCAACGGCGGCGCGGGTGAGGGCCGCGGCATCCACCAGTAACTCGAGGGAGGCCACACTTGCGGCCCGCAGATTGCCGTCAAGTACCTTAAGCGCAACGGTCGTGCCATTGGGCGCGCCCATGACCATGACGCCCTCGGCTCCAAACTTGGCAAACACGCCCAGGCGGTCGATCACGACGGTGTTCGGACGCCCGGGGCCGTCAATAATCCAACCGTGATTGAGGGCGCTCTGGTACAGTTCTGCCGCCGTGCGGTGCAGCGGAAACGGTGACGAGACGGAGGAGGTGACGATGCGGCGGATGGCGCGAGCCAGTCCCACGAGCGAGAGGGCGTGCACGGGTGCGCCGCATCCGTCAACCCCCGTCGCAGAAACTTTCTCGCCCGAGAAGCGCTGCACCGTGTCGCGGATGTGGACCTGAAGTGGGTGGTCGTTATTCAGGTACGATTCCAATGGCCAGCCGTTGACGACACAGGCCAACAGCATGGCCGCGTGCTTGCCGGAACAGTTCATAAACATGGGGCTGGGCGCGAGCCGCTCGCGGAGCACCTGACCGCGCGACTCGCGATCAATCGGGATATCTGCCGGGCATTGCAACGCCGAGACGGGAATGCGCCCCAGATCGAGGATGTGCTGCACAAGCGCTAGGTGGTTGGCCGTGCCCGAGTGGCTCGCCATGGCGATGACCGATAACTCGGGGGGCAGGGCAACCCCGCTTGTCAGAACGGCGAGCGCCTGCAACGGCTTAAGGCAGGAGCGTGGATAGATGAGCGCGTGGGGGTTTCCCAACTCACGAATAACCTCACCTTCACTATCCAGCACCACCGCCGAGCCCGCGTGGCGTGACTCAATAAACCCACTGCGGGTAACGACGGCCAGTTGGGCGGCATCGCCCAGGGAAAAAGTCTCGGTATTCATCGGTGTAGAGCCTATCGGCTCTGTGCGGGCTGCCGGGTGTATCGTGTCCGTCATGGTCAACGATCACGCGTATGAGGTCCGGGTGGAGTGGCAGGGTAATCGTGGTACGGGAACCTCCGGGTACCGTGATTACGGTCGAGAGCACGCCGTGACGGCCGCGGGCAAACATCCGATTGAGGGCTCGGCCGACAGGCCTTTTCGAGGTGACCCTGGGCGCTGGAATCCCGAGGAGATGCTGCTGGGCGCGCTTGCCCAGTGCCACATGCTGTCCTACCTATATGTGTGTGCGGGGTCGGGTATTGTCGTCACGGAGTATACGGATAGTGCGGAGGGTCGTCTGCGCGTCGATCACCGGGGCGGTGGCGCGTTCGTGGGGGCCACCCTGCACCCCGCCGTTACTGTGGCACACGCGTCGATGCTGGAGGCGGCGCGTGCCGGTCATGTTCGGGCGCGTGAGCTGTGCTTTATTGCCAACTCGGTGAGTTTTCCGGTGGTGCATGAGCCGACGATTCGCGTGGCTGGTGGCCCTGTGTAGGTGTTTGTGGCCCCCTGCGTCACGAAGGGCGTGCAGGCCTTAGGATAGACAGCATGTCCAGCGGTTCGTCGTTCTTTATAACCACGCCCATTTTCTACGTCAACGACGTACCTCACATCGGCCATGCGTACACGGAGGTCGCGGCCGATGTGTTGGCTCGCTGGCACCGGCAGTCGGGTGATGACACCTGGCTGCTCACCGGTACCGATGAGCACGGCCAGAAGATTCTACGTACGGCAACCGCAAACGGCGTGACGCCTCAGGAGTGGTCCGACAAGCTGGTGCGAGAGGCCTGGTTGCCGCTGCTGGAAACGATTGACGTGGCCAATGACGACTTCATTCGCACGACCGAAGAGCGGCACGAGAAGAATGTGCAGAAGTTCCTGCAAAAGCTCTACGACGCCGGCCACATTTACGCGGGTGAGTTTGAAGCCCTCTACTGTGTGGGCTGTGAGGAGTTTAAACCCGAGAGCGAGATTGTGACGGGCACGGGCGAGTTGGTAGGCGTGAAGGTTTGTGCTATTCACTCCAAGCCTCTCGAATTGCTCCAGGAGAAGAACTATTTCTTCCGCATGAGCGATTTTCAGGAGCGCCTGCTCACACTCTACGAGACCCGCCCCGACTTTGTTCAGCCTCCAAGCGCCCGCAACGAGGTCATCGCGTTTGTGCAGCAGGGTTTGAAAGACCTGTCAATCTCTCGGTCGAGCTTCGACTGGGGCATCCCGATTCCGTGGGACAATACCCACGTCACGTACGTGTGGTTCGACGCGCTGCTCAACTACGTGACGGCCGTGGGTTACGGCGAGAACGAGGAGGAGTTTCACCGTCGCTGGCCGGCCAACCATATTGTGGGCAAGGATATCCTGCGGTTCCACGCCGTCATCTGGCCCGCCATGCTGATGGCGGCAGAGATCGAGGTGCCCCGGCACGTTTTTGGTCACGGCTGGCTGCTCGTGGGCGGCGAGAAGATGTCCAAGTCTAAGCTGACCGGTATCGCGCCCAGCGAGATCACAGACACTTTTGGGTCGGATGCGTTCCGCTACTATTTCATGCGTGCCGTGAGCTTCGGGCAGGACGGCTCGTTCAGCTGGGAAGACCTTAACGCCCGCTATCACGCGGAGCTGGCCAACGGCTTCGGTAACCTTGCCAGCCGGGTGCTCGCTATGAACTCTCGCTACTATGACGGCACGACGCCGAAACCGGGTGAGATCACGGATGCCGAACGGGAGATTCACGCTGTCGTTGCGGCCGCCGCCACAGAGGCTGATGCCTCGGTTGAGGCCTTTCATGTACACGAGGCGCTCGCGCACATTTGGACCATTGTGGATGCCCTCAACGGTTACATTACCGATCAGGAGCCGTGGGTACTCGCCAAAAACGATGATACCCGCGAGCGCCTTGGCACTGTGCTGTACACGGCCACCGAAGGGCTGCGTGCGCTGGCCGTCTTGTTGTCGCCGGTCATCCCGCTCGCGACCGAGAAGCTGTGGGCGGCGCTTAATGCTGAGCCGGTGCTCGGCAGCCTGGCTAGCCAGAATCTGCGCGCGGCCGGGGTGTGGGGGCAGCTGCCCCCGGGGACGCCGGTCAGTGTGCTTGAGGCGTTGTTCCCCCGGATTGAAAGCGCGGAGTAGATGACGGTGGGCAAACCGATTCGTTCCCGAGAGAAGACCGCGGGGCGCGATCTGAACTATCCACCGCTGCCCGAGCCGCTGCGTGTGCCCGTCTACGATAACCATACCCACCTGGAAATCGAGGATGGCGAGACCGGTCTGGACGTCCGCGAGCAGCTTGACCGCGCCGCACGCGTTGGCGTGCGCGGTGTGGTCCAGGTGGGGACCGATCTCGCTACGAGTCGCTGGTCGGCGGCTCTCGCTGCGAGCGACCCCCGGGTGCTCGCAGCGGTGGCGCTGCACCCGAACGAGGCCCCGCGCCTGGCGGAGCGGGGTGTTCTTGACGAGCATATTAGCGGCATTGATGAGTTGGCTGCCCAGCCCCGTGTGCGTGCTGTGGGGGAGACCGGCCTCGATTACTTCCGTACCGGGGAGGAGGGGCGTGGCAGTCAGCTCTACTCGTTTGAGCAACACATTGAGATCGCTCAACGCCACGGCCTTGCCCTCCAGATTCATGACCGCGATGCCCACGAGGATGTTGTCGCTACCCTTCTCCGAGTGGGTGCACCAGAACGCACCGTGTTCCACTGTTACTCGGGTGATGAGCATCTGGCTGCGATCTGCGCCGAGCACGGCTGGTACCTTTCGTTTGCCGGTACCGTCACCTTTAAGACGGCGGCTCACCTTCGGGCGTCGTTACGGGTTGTTCCGCGCTCGCTCGTGCTGGTCGAAACGGATGCTCCGTTTCTCACCCCCATGCCTCACCGGGGGCGACCCAACTCGGCCTACCTCATTCCCCACACCGTGCGGCAGATGGCGCTCGTGTTGGATGCCGACCTCGATACCCTCTGCGAGCAGATTGCCCATACCACCGAGCAGGTTTACGGGCGCTGGGATAACGAATGACCGGTCACGTGGGTGATAATAACGCACTCGGTGACCACGCCGAGTCCTCCTCGGTGCGGCTGCTCGGCCCGGCCGAGATTCGAGATCTCGCGGGTTTGCTCAACATTGTGCCCACCAAGAAGCTGGGCCAAAACTTTGTGATTGATCCCAATACCGTGCGTCGTATCGTGCGCGTCGCGGGCGTGCAGCCGGGAGAAACGGTTGTCGAGGTGGGCCCTGGTTTGGGTTCGCTCACTCTCGGACTGTTGGAGGCGGGTGCCGATGTGGTGGCCGTGGAGATTGACGGCCGGTTGGCTGCGCAACTGCCCGAAACGGCCCATCTCCTGGCTCCGGATGCTCGACTTACGGTTATCCACGCCGATGCGCTCCGCGTCACAGAGTTGCCCGATTCGCCCGCGCGACTCGTTGCCAACCTGCCCTATAACGTGTCTGTGCCGGTGCTTTTGCATTTTATGGAGCACTTTCCTACGCTGCGTGCCGGTGTCGTAATGGTGCAGGCTGAGGTGGGCTATCGTCTCGCGGCCGGTCCCGGTTCGAAAGTGTACGGCGCGCCGAGCGTGAAGGCTGAGTGGTATGGCACGTGGCGCACGAGCGGTCAGGTGAGCCGTCAGATTTTCTGGCCCGTGCCCAACGTCGATTCGGTGCTGGTGGGTTTTGATCGCCGCGAGGTGGCCCTGGGTACTGAGGAGGAGCGCCTCGCGACGTTTGCGCTTGTGGATGCCGGGTTCCAGCAGCGTCGGAAAATGCTGCGCCAATCGCTCCAACCGGTGTTGGGCGACACCGTCGCGGCCACCGCAATCATTGCGGCGGCTGGCGTCGATCCA
Organism: Klugiella xanthotipulae; assembly: GCF_006716695.1. Lineage (GTDB taxonomy): Bacteria > Actinomycetota > Actinomycetes > Actinomycetales > Microbacteriaceae > Klugiella > Klugiella xanthotipulae. The sequence goes on along the minus strand of NZ_VFPN01000002.1, from coordinate 162,536 downwards.
CAGACGCGCAGCGAGCAGCTGACGGTTCACGATTTTCTCACGATTGCCCGCGTTTTCACCGGAGTGGGTATTCCTCGCAGCGAGCTACCCTAGGAAACATGGTGCACAACAACCCACCCGATTCCGGCGAGGCAGATGCCTCGCCCACCGTTTCCAGCCGATCCGGCTGGCACATCGTCAGCGTCAGTGAGGCGGCGGCTTCGACCGCCACCGGTGCTGACGTGACCGTCGATGAGCACGAAGGTCACGAGGGCTGGCAGGATGCCGACGCCGTGGTGGAGGGTCCTGCTGTCTTCGACGGACACCCCGCCGCCGAAGACCAGGCGTCTGTCGAGCCCACGACCGGTGCTGATGTCGCACCGCGCCGCGTGAGCGACACTGTGTTGGTGTTGCTGGGTGTTCTTGGCGGCGTCTACCTGCTCTACAGTCTTGGCTGGATCGTGTCGGCTCGTCGCTTTTCCGACTTCTACGCCACCAGTTCCTCGGGTGGGGTGTTGGGCGACCTGATGATGCAGGTCACGATCTGGCTCACGATTGCGGCCCCCGCAGCCTGGTTTGCGTCGGTGTGTGCCCTCACCCGCTCCTCGCGCGCCTGGGTCCGACTCGTCTGGCTCGTCGTGGGTGCTGTGATTCTGGTTCCCCTCCCGTTCCTCTTCCCCCAGATGGTGATGTGATGACCGACGTAACCACTCTCCCCGTGCGCACCAGGCCGACTTATGGTGTCGGTTCGATCGCGGTGGCGGGCCTCTTCGCTCTGGTTTACGCCTACGACGTGTGGGCGGCGTGGGGTAATTTGATCGGTATTTCTAACGTTGCCAGTTCGCTCGGCGGTGAGGTGGTGTGGTGGGGCTGGGTCATCCTGGTGGCCAGTGCTGCGTTGCCCGTGGTCGTTTTCCTTCTCGCGCTGTGGCTGGGCCGTCGGCGCGCGTTGGCGGTTCGTGCGCTGGTATTCTGTGCCGGGCTTGCCGTCATCTCGGTGACCACCCTCGACATCCTTAACCGTTTCCAGCTGGGAGCGTTCTTCACGTAACCCCCGGTCGGACGGCCCTCACCTGGCGCGGATGCTCGGGTGGCCGGTATAGGATGAAACGGACCTGCCCGGTCGTGGCAGGCGACTCCACCCCGCCATCTCGGAGGATACCCTCGTGTCAAAGCCGGTCGTGCTGATCGCTGAAGAATTATCGCCCGCCACCGTTGAGGCCCTCGGCCCCGACTTCCAGGTTGTCAACGTTGACGGAACGGATCGCCCTGCGCTTCTGGCCGCCGTTGCCACCGCGGATGCCATCCTGGTTCGATCTGCTACGCAGGTAGACGCCGAGGTATTACAGGCGGCATCTGCGCTGAAGGTTATTGCCCGAGCGGGTGTTGGCCTCGATAATGTCGATATTAAGGCGGCGACCTCCGCCGGTGTCATGGTGGTGAACGCCCCCACGTCAAACATCATCAGTGCAGCCGAACTCACGGTGGGTCACATCCTGAGCCTGGCCCGTCATCTCCCACAGGCGCATGAGGCCCTCTCGAACGGCCTGTGGAAGCGCTCCGCCTACACCGGAACGGAACTATACGAGAAGACGATCGGCATTGTGGGTCTGGGCCGTATTGGCGCTCTCGTGGCCGAGCGGGTCAAGGGCTTTGGCGTTACCATCGTGGCCTACGATCCCTACGTGACGAGTGCCCGCGCCCAGCAACTGGGTGTGCAGTTGGTGAGCCTGGAGGAGCTGCTCGCTCAGGCCGATTTCCTCACCATTCACATGCCGAAGACGCCCGAGACAACCGGGATGATCGGTGCCGAACAGCTGGCCCAGATGAAGCCAACGGCCTACGTGGTTAACGTGGCCCGCGGCGGTCTGATCGACGAGCAGGCGCTCTATGAGGCGCTTGCGGCGAAGACTATTGCTGGAGCAGGTCTTGACGTATTCGTTCAGGAGCCGCCGAAGGATCTGCCCTTGCTCGCCCTGTCCAACGTGATCGTGACACCGCATCTGGGCGCATCGACCGATGAGGCGCAGGAGAAGGCTGGCGTGTCGGTGGCTAAATCTGTTCGCCTAGCTTTGGCCGGCGAGTTGGTGCCGGATGCCGTGAACGTCGCCGGCGGCGTGATTGACCCGTACGTTCGTCCGGGTCTTCCCCTCACGGAGAAACTCGGACAGGTCTTCTCCGCTCTGGCGCACAGTTCGCTCACGAGCATAGACATTGAGGTGCATGGCGAGCTTGCCAACTACGACGTCAAGGTGCTGCGCCTCGCGGCCCTCAAGGGCATCTTCACGAACGTCGTGAGCGACTCGGTGTCATACGTTAACGCCCCGCTCATTGCGGAGCAGCGCGGTGTTGAGGTGCGGATGTTTAGCGACGGTGAGACGGAGGACTACCGTAACGTGGTCACTATTCGAGGCGCACTCAGCGACGGATCACAGATTTCCGTTTCGGGGACTTTGACCGGGACTAAGCAGGTGGAGAAAATCGTGGAGATTAACGGCTACGACGTAGAACTGCCGTTTGCCGAACACATGATCGTCTTCACCTACCGGGACCGCCCCGGGATCGTGGCAACCTACGGGCGGCTGCTGGGGGAGGCCGGTATCAATATCGCCGGTATGCAGGTTGCTCGTGACGTTGAGGCGGGCCGTGCGCTGAGCGTACTGAGTATCGATTCGCCGGCTCCCGAGTCATTGCTGAGCGAGTTGCGTAGCGAGATTTCCGCCGATACTCTGCGCGAGATCGACATCGTTGACTAAGCCGTGACAACACTGAGGGGCTGGGCACGTAAGTGTCCAGCCCCTCAATGTTGTGAGCGGTCTACGCCCAGCTTCCTGTTCCTCCGCCGATACCGACAACTGTCGAGAGGGAGCCAGCCTGCAGGTGACCGAGAAGGTGTGAGTCCGCATCAAAGAAGTTCACGTTTGTATATGCTGCCGCCGCGTTCACTTGAAAGCTGACCGTATCCGCGTAGAGCCGGGCGAGGTCATCGGTGTATAAGGTGCCGATAACGGCCCCGGCGCCGGGGGTAAACAACCCTCCTCCGTTACCCACGAAAGACTTTTTGCTGCCGTCTTTTGCATCTACCTGAACGCGGGTGTAAACCAGCCCGCCGACGATGGATCCGGCTGCAGGGATGGAGGCCTCTTTTGTTGGGTGATCGGACGCCGGGGCAGCGGGCGCGCTCTGCCCAGTGGTATCTGGGATCGGTTCTGCGGCCTGTGCGGGTGTTGTGGCCAGTGCGCATCCCAGTGCCAGGCTGAGGCCTGCCACCCCGGCGAGTAGGCGATTTGTGCGAATTTTCATAGTTTTCTCCATTTTTTATGCTGGTGAATTCCTGCCGCCGAGAGACGCCAGGGGTATTGAGAAATTAAACTTCGCCTTGGCTAACTTTAATTTTCGCATGATCTAAACAGTATGGGTTGCGGGTGAGGGTGGGGCTCTTTGGGGGCAACTCACAGTGTTCTGCCCGCCCGCATTCGGGTTGTAAGCGATGGACCGCAAGCGGTTGTGGCGAGCTGGCGGCGAATCCGCGCGAAAATCATGAGGGGCTATCGGAAATCTCCCCGATTTTCCGCGGAATGGGTGATGGCTCTGTTAGAATCGGGGAGTTGCCCACTCGGGCAATGCGCAATTGTGCGCTAAAAGATGAGTGTGCAAGCAGGGCGCTGGTCTTCGGTGGTGAATTCCCATTACATGTGACATGGTGATTTTCTACTGTTGATCAGCAGCGATCCTTGGAATGCCACAGGTGGTGTTTCGCGCTGCATGCGTGCTCCTCATGTAAGGAGAAAGACCTCTTGGAAGGTCCAGAAATTAAATTTGCCGAAACCGTTCTTGATAACGGTAAGTTCGGAACCCGTACCATTCGTTTTGAGACCGGTCGTCTCGCTCAGCAGGCCCAGGGAGCAGTAGCTGCCTACCTCGACGAGGAAACCATGTTGCTGTCCGCCACAAGCGCAGGCAAACACCCCAAGGACAACTTCGACTTCTTCCCGTTGACGGTGGATGTTGAAGAGCGCTCCTATGCCGCCGGAAAGATCCCCGGATCCTTCTTCCGCCGCGAGGGCCGCCCCTCGACCGAGGCCATCCTGGTATGTCGCCTGATTGACCGTCCGCTGCGTCCGTCATTTGTGGCGGGTCTGCGCAACGAGGTCCAGATCGTGATCACCGTCCTCAGCATTGCCCCCGGCGAGTTCTATGATGCTTTGGCCATTAACGCGGCGTCAGCATCCACCCAGATCTCGGGCCTGCCCTTCTCTGGCCCTATCGCCGGTGTCCGTCTGGCTCTTATCGGTGATCAGTGGGTTGCTTTCCCCACCGTATCTCAGCTAGAAGAGGCCGTTTTTGACCTCATTGTGGCTGGCCGCGTTGTGAAGAATGCCGATGGCAGCGACGATGTTGCCATCATGATGGTCGAGGCCGAAGCCACCGAGCACAGCTGGAACCTGATCAAGGGCGGTGCCACCAAGCCCAACGAGGAAATCGTTGCCCAGGGCCTGGAAGCCTCGAAGCCCTTCATCAAGCAGCTGGTTGAGGCTCAGGCAGCACTAGCCGCCCAGTCGGCTAAGGAAATTGCTGAGTACCCGGTCTTCTTGCCCTACACGGAGGAGACCTACACCGCCGTTGCCGAGCTGGCTGAGGCCGAACTGGTCAATATCTACCAGATTGCCGACAAAATCGAGCGCCAGAATGCTGATGACGCGCTCAAGGCGCGCGTTGTCACGGCCATCACGGTCAAGATCGACGCGGGTGAGTTGCCTGTTGAGGCGACCACGCAGGTCAGCGCGGCCTACAAGTCCGTGACCAAGAAGGTCGTCCGCGGCCGCATCCTTACCGAGGGTGTCCGTATGGATGGGCGCGGTCTCAGTGACATCCGGGCGCTGGATGCCGAGGTTCAGGTTATTCCCCGCGTGCACGGTTCCGCGATCTTCCAGCGCGGCGAGACTCAGATCCTGGGTGTCACCACGCTGAACATGCTCAAGATGGAGCAGCAGATTGACTCTTTGTCGCCCGTCAAGAGCAAGCGCTACCTGCATCACTACAACTTCCCGCCCTACTCCACCGGTGAGACCGGTCGGGTCGGCAGCCCGAAGCGTCGCGAGATTGGCCACGGATTCCTGGCTGAGCGCGCACTCGTTCCCGTGCTGCCCAGCCGAGACGAGTTCCCCTATGCCATCCGTCAGGTGTCCGAGGCGCTCAGTTCCAACGGCTCCACCTCGATGGGTTCCGTCTGCGCCTCGACATTGTCGCTGCTCAACGCTGGTGTGCCACTGCGTGCGCCCGTCGCGGGTATCGCGATGGGCCTCGTGAGCGACACGGTGAACGGTGAGACGCGTTACGCGGCGCTTACCGACATCCTGGGTGCCGAGGATGCTCTCGGCGATATGGACTTTAAGGTAGCCGGTACCAGCGAGTTCATCACCGCGATCCAGCTCGACACCAAGCTGGACGGCATCCCCGCCTCGGTCCTGGCCAGCGCGCTGACGCAGGCAAAGGAAGCCCGTACCACCATCCTTGACGTCCTTACCCAGGCGATCGACACGCCCGACGAGATGGCTCCGACCGCTCCTCGCGTGATCACCGTTAACATCCCCGTGGACAAGATCGGTGAGTTGATTGGCCCGAAGGGCAAGACAATCAATGCTATTCAGGATGAGACCGGTGCCGACATCTCAATCGACGACGACGGCACCGTGTACATCGGTGCGGTTGACGGCCCCTCGGCCGAGGCAGCCCGTGTGCAGGTCAACGCCATTGCTAACCCGCAGAACCCCGAGGTGGGTGAGCAGTACTTGGGTACCGTGGTGAAGAACGCCGCGTTCGGTGCTTTCATCTCGCTGCTTCCCGGTAAAGACGGCCTGCTGCACATCTCTGAGGTGCGTAAGCTCGCCGGAGGCAAGCGGGTGGAAAACGTGGACGACGTATTGTCAATCGGCCAGAAGGTTCTTGTTGAGATCACCAAGGTGGATGATCGCGGCAAGCTGTCGCTTGCACCCGTCCTTGACGATGCCGCAGCCGAGGGCGAAGCCCCCGCAGAGGCACCCGTCGAGTAATTTCGCCGATCAGACAGGAGGGCCCTCGCTTCGGCGGGGGCCCTCCTGCGTTGTTGACGAGAACGAGGCTAGCGCAGCGTATCCAGGATCGGTACCAGCACATCAAGCGTGCTGCGTGGGTTTACAATCGCAAAGCGCAGGATCGGCTTGCCGTGGTGTGAGCTTGGCGTGACAAAGCCCGTGCCCGCTGTCAGCAGCCGAGCCGACCAATCGCGATAATCCGCCGCCTCCCATCCGAGACGGCTGAAGGCGACAATCGATAACGTGGGGTCGCACACCAGCTCCAGGTGCTCAGTTTCACGGATGATCTTGGCCACAGCCCGTGCTGTCATCACGGTCGATTCGATTGCCAATCGGTAACGTTCTGTCCCGTAGCTGGCGAGCGAGAACCATAGCGGGAGACCCCGGGCGCGCCGGGTCAGCTGGATGGCGTAATCCGACGGATTCCACACGGTCTCCTCCTCAAGTGTGTCGAGGTACTCGGCGTGCTGGCTGTGCGTGCGATACGCCACGCGTGGGTCTCGATAGACGAGCGCACACGCATCGAAGGGAGTGAAGAGCCATTTATGTGGGTCCACGATAAACGAGTCTGCATACTCGGCACCGGCGAAGAGTGGCGCGAGTTCCGGCACCAGAATCGCGGCGAGCCCGTATGCCCCGTCAACGTGAAACCAAATGTCCCGCTCCCGGCACAGCTCACCAATGCCAGCCAGGTCGTCAATAATGCCCAAGTTGGTGGTGCCGGCCGTAGCGACCACCGCACACACGCTCGCTCCACCGTCCGGTTGGGCGTCGAGCGCGGATCGTAGGATGTCGCCGGTGAGTCGTCCAGAGGGGTCTGGATCGAGGGGGAGGAGGTCAACATCCATCACCCGGGCCGCAGAGCGGAGCGAGGAGTGCGCCTCCCTGCTGCATGCGATGGCCCACCGGTCGGGCACGGGGGTCCCGTTGCGTGCGGCAGTGCTCTGTGCGTTGAAGCGTGCGGCCACAAGCGCCGAGAGGTTACCGATTGTGCCACCCTGCACAAACACCCCGCCGGCCCCTGCTGGCAGGCCCACCTGGGCTGCCAACCAGCGGAGCACCTCGTTCTCGGCGTGCACGGCTCCGGCACCTTCCAGCCACGATCCACCGTAAACGCTGCACGCGGCAACCGCCAGGTCAAACATTGTCGCGGCCTCGGTCGCGGCGGTGGGAATGAAGGAAAGATATCCGGGGTGGTCGGTCGAGATACAGGCGGGGGCCAGGATCTCCTCGAAGATACGCAGCGCTTCCGGTCCGCCCAGACCTGTTGGTGTGATGGTGCGAGGCACCCGCGCGGCGAGCTCGGCCGGGGTTGCGGGGAAGTCGAGCGGCTGGTCGTTGGCCATGCGGTCACGGGCATAATCGAGAACGGCCCCAAGAAGCGCGCGATTGTGGGGCGTCTGGATGTGCATCTCGGTGCTGGGAGTTGTGGCTCCGGTGTCCGGAAAGAAGTGACTCATGTCCGCTATCCTGGCACGCGGATGACCGCTTGACCACGATCAATCTGTCCAGGCATCACCCGCGGTACGGGGTGGCCGCTGGCCTGATCACGCCATTGATTTATCAGTGTTTAAGTATTTTTCTGGGCAGATATCCATGCACCGTGGATATTTGTTCGGACTTCTGCATAAATAAAGCTCAAATTGATAACAGTTCGTTTGTTCCCTCGACGTTTGTAGACAGGTCACGTAGGGTACGAGGAATAGTGTTTAGCGAATGTTGTGGGGGAGCATGATGTGGGGAATTCCAGGAACGAAGTCACCGGCGGGTGGCCGTCATGTTGCCACGGTGGAACGGTTGCACAGCCCACGTGGTGCGGCTGAGCCCACACCCGCTGAGGAATCCGTTGCCGGACCCTGTTTTACCGAACCGATTACGCTTGCCCGCGCCGGTGTGCAGCGGCCCATTGGTCGCAGCGACCTCAGGGTGTACCCGGTCGCCCTCGGGACGAGCGTTTTTGGATGGACCGTTGACCGCCCCACGAGCATGAGCATCATGGATCGTTTCTTCCTGCTGGGCGGCAACTTTATCGATACGGCCGACAACTATGCCGCAGGCCAGAGTGAAATGATGATCGGTAACTGGATGCGTACCCGCGGTAATCGTGACCGTATTATCCTGGCGACAAAAGTGGGCCAGAGTCATGACAACCCCGGGCTTACCCGCCGCGGCATTCTCGCCGCTGTTGAAGCCTCGCTGGAGCGGCTGCAGACCGACTATATCGATTTGTTGTATTTTCATTATGACGACCAGCGCGTTCCCCTGGAGGACAGCCTCGCTGCCGTTCACGAACTGATTGAGAGCGGTAAGGTGCGCTACCTCGGTGCGTCAAACTACTCCGGTCAGCGCCTCATGGAGGCTCGCCTGCTTGCGGCGACTGGCCTGCCCTCCTTTGAATCGGCGCAGGAGCACTACAACCTCATGCATCGTAAGGAGTATGAGACGGATGCCGCTCTTGCGGCTGACACCCAGCAACTCGGCGTTGTGCCGCACTTTGCGCTCGCCCACGGTTTTTTGGGTGGTGGGTATCGGTCCAAGAATGACGGCATTGGCAGCGCCCGCCGAGCCCGCGCGGGGGAGCACATCAACCGTCGGGGGATGAGGGTGTTGAGTGTGCTCGACCGGGTTGCGGCCGAGCACGGTGTCGATAACGCGGCGATCGCGCTCGCCTGGCTGCAATCGAAACGTCACGTGGCAGCTCCCGTTGTGAGCGCGGACACGCTGGGGCATGTTGACTCGATGATCGCCAGTGCCGACCTGGTTCTCACCCACGCCCAGTTGCGCGACCTGGATCGGGTATCCGCAGTGCGCTAACCTGCTGAGGTAAAGTATCCGATCAGGGGTTTCTCTCTGAGCGAACCTGGATCTCTGCCCGCTTTCAGCGAGGGTGCCCTAGGCTGAATCAGGTGACCAGCGCCGTTGATTTACCCCTCGATCTGTCTGCCCTCAGCTTTTCTGTCGGGGGTGAGACGCTGGTTCAGCGAACCGTCCACTCGAGCGGGGTCCGGATCCTCACGGAGTCCATGCCGGGGGTTCGCAGCGCCACCCTGGGCTTCTGGGTGCCGGTGGGCTCACGTGACGAGCAGGCTCACCACGCGGCCGCGGCAGGAAGTCTCGGCTCTACTCACTTTCTCGAACACTTGCTTTTTAAGGGCACACACTCCCGCAGCGCCCTCGATATCGCGATCAGTTTTGATGCGGTGGGCGGTGAACACAACGCTATGACGGCTAAGGAATTCACCTGCTACTACGCTAAGGTGCGTGACAGCGACCTCTCGATGGCCACGGGCGTGATTGCCGATATGGTGACTGGCTCTGTGATCGACTCCGCTGAGTTCGACACCGAGCGCACGGTCATCCTGGAGGAACTGGCAATGGCTGAGGATGATCCGGCCGATGTTGCGAGTGAGCGATTGTGCGGGGCGGTCCTGGGCGATCATCCGCTCGGCCGACCCATTGGGGGCGACTCCTCGACAATCACGGGTGCCACACGGGAGGGCGTTTGGCAGCACTATCGTGAGCAGTATCAGCCGTCGAACCTCGTCGTCGCTGCGGCGGGGGCTGTTGACCACGACACTCTGGTATCTGAGGTTGTGGAGGCGCTTGAGCACGCCTCCAGGCACTGGCCTGAGTGGTCGATGTCGCGGGTGGCGACTCCTGCCGCTCGACGCGACCAGACTCCAGCGGCGATCACGCGCGGTGCAGACTACATTGAGGTGGAGCGGCCAGGTGGCCAGATCAACCTCATGCTGGGAGTGCCCGGGTTGATTGCGGGAGATCCGCTCCGCTTTGCCATGAGTATCCTCAACATCGTTGTCGGCGGCGGGATGTCGAGTCGCCTCTTTCAGGAAATCCGCGAGAAGCGTGGCCTGGCCTACTCCACCTACTCGTTTGCCTCCGCGTACTCCGATGCGGGCCTTTTCGGCCTGTATGCCGGATGCTCGCCCGAGAAGGCTGGTGTCGTCGCCACGGTTCTCCGCGATGAGTTTTCCCGTCTGGCTCAGGACGGTATCACCGATGATGAACTGCGCCGAGCCCTCGGCCAATTGGCCGGTTCGTCGGCTCTTGCGCTGGAGGACTCTGAGACCAGGATGGGCCGCCTCGCTCGCAGCGACCTGGGAACGGGCGTCTTTTACGACCTCGATCACACCCTGGAGTGTGTAGCCGCTGTGACCTCTGCCGAGGTGCAGAGTTTGGCTCAGGAGCTCGCCTCTCGCCCCCTCTCGGCCGTTGTTGTGGGTGATCTCAACGCCTCCTCGGCGGGGAGAAATGTTCGCCGTGCCCTGGAGGATGCCCTGTGACCCGCACGCTGTACCTCGTCCGCCATGGGGAACAGGTGGACGCTGAACACGGCATCCCCGATGGCACCCTCTCCGAACGCGGTGAACTCCAGGCCAGGGCCATTGCCGAGCGATTTGCCGGGCTAACGTTTGACGCCGCATGGCATTCGCCGCTCAAACGCGCCGAGGAGACCGTGCGTGTGATGGCCCAAACTTTGCCGTTACTTGACTCGCAACCGTCAAGTCTGTTGCTCGACTGTGTGCCCACCGGACGGGTCGAGGGGATGCCTGAGGTGTACGCTCCCTTTTTTGGCTCATACACGGCGGACGAGACTGAGGCCGGACGTGCCCAGATGGCCGACGCTACCGCTGAGTTTCTGGGGGGCAAAATCGACACGCATGAGTTGCTCGTCACCCACAACTTTGTCATCGCGTGGTTTGTTCGCGAGGCGATGGATGCGCCCGAATGGCGTTGGCTGGGAATCAATCAGGCGAACTGCGGTCTCACGATCATCCAGCAGCGTCCGGGCCGCCCCTGGACCCTGCTGGTACACAACGATCTCTCGCATCTGCCCGTCGATCTGCGCACGGGGCTACCCGAGTCACTGCCGGGGTAGCCTAGACCAATGACTACACGAGTTGCTGTTGCCGGTGCCTCCGGGCGAATGGGTCTGCTGGCCCAGAGCATCCTGAACGATCTTCCCGGGTACGAACTGTACGCCGCCCTCGGCTCATCGAGCGCGCGGGAGGAGATGCTCGGGGCCGATATCCTCATCGATGTCACCACGCCCGCTGTGTCACCAGGCCTCGTTGAGTTTGCGATAGCCCGTGGTATCCGTGTGCTCGTGGGGACCAGCGGGTGGTCGGCCGAGCGTCTGGCCGCTCTTGAATCCCAGGTGGCGGCGCGGCCGGAGGCTGGCGTGATCGTCATCCCCAACTTCTCAATCGGTTCCGTCGTGGGTACGGCGCTCGCAGCAATTGCGGGGCAGTATTTCGACTCGATTGAGATCGTCGAGGCACACCACGCGGGTAAAATTGACTCCCCGTCGGGCACGGCTGTGCGCACGGCCGAGATGATTACGGCGGCTCGCGGTGATCGTGGCCCCGTCGAGGCGTCGTACACGGACCAGCTTGCGCGGGGCCAGCAGGTGGCGAGCATTCCGGTGCACAGCCTACGGCTCGCGGGAGTTCTGGCCAAACAGGAGGTTATCCTGGGCGGTCAGGGCGAGGTTCTCACCATCACCCACGACACGATTTCGCCGACAGCCTACGACGCAGGGATGCGTGCTGCGCTGCACGCCACCCGTACCGCTTCTGGCCTCACGGTGGGCCTCGATCGGGTGCTGGGCCTGAGCGTTGGTCCGCAGCCGAGCGCCCCCGAGCGCCGTGTGGCTGGTGCAACCGATGAATAGGACGCTCCTGGGGGTTGGCGTCATGCTGGTGCTCCTGCTGCTCTATATTTTTTCGGCGGGCCAGCGGGCGATTGTGCTCATCTCATCGGAGTCACCCGTCGCGGTCACGATGGGGTGGGCGTTGGCCGTCCTTCCGCTCATCGCGCTCTGGGCACTGTTCCGTGAGCTTGCCTTTGGCCGTCGGTCGTCGCGGCTGTACGCGCGGTTGGCGGGGGAGGGCGGGTTACCGGGCGCGGATCTCCCGGTTACCCCGAGCGGCCACATCGAGCGGGCTGCCGCGGATGCCGCTTTTCCCGAGTACCGGGCGGAGGCCGAGGCGCAGCCTGAGCGCTGGCAATCCTGGTTTCGTCTCGGTCTTATGTACGATGCGTGCGGTGATCGTCGGCGCGCGCGCCACTCCATCCGCCAGGCGATCGCGCTGGATCGGGCCTCGATTACCCACACCGCAGGCTAGTCCTCAACGAGTCGCGTAGAGTCCCGATATGAGTGTGGTCATGCTCGGGTCGTGGAAGGTATAACCGGATTCGAGGAGGCGTCTGGCCTGCACATGCTGATCCGAGAGCAGCAGTTCACGGGCCGCATCGCCGAGCAGTCCGACGAGCGCAAAACGCGGAGCTGGTAGCCAGTAGGGCCGGTGCACAGCCGTGGCTACGGCGCGCACGATTTGCGCGGCGGTGACCTGTTCCGGTCCAACGAGGTTGACGGGCCCCGAGACATCCGCCCGGAGCAGGTGGAGCTGTGCACCCACGTGATCGCGCAGACTGATCCAGGGCCAGTGCTGTGTGCCGGGGCCAAGCGGTCCGGCGAGCCCGAATCGGGCGATGCGCTCCAGCAGGGGTAGCACACCGCCGGTGCGGGAAAGCACGATGCCGGTTCGCAGCGTCACAACGCGTACCCCGGGCGGGGCGGCCTGGGCTGCAGCCTCCCACTCGGCGCAGACATCGGCGAGAAATCCCGTGCCGCGGGCGGGGGAGGTCATCAGCTTTTCACCGGGTCGGTGGCCGTAATATCCAACTGCTGACGCGTTGAGGAGCGTGGCGGGAGGGGTATCCATTCGTCCCATCGTCTGCACCAGGGTGCCGGTGGCATCGAGCCTGGATTGACGGATCTCCTTCTTGTAGCGCCCCGTCCAGGGCAGCTTGTTGAGGGGTGCCCCCGAAAGGTTGACGACGGCATCGACGCCGCGCAGTGCCGCCGTGTCGAGCAGACCGGCAACCGGGTCCCAACGGAACTCCGAGGTGTTGTGTGCGGCGCGGCGCACGAGAGTGCGTACCCGGTACCCCTCGGACTGTGCTCGGACCGCCAGCGCGCGGCCAATCAGCCCCGAGGAACCCGAGATGAGGAGGGTACGCGGGGTGGTGCCGTTCAACGCTGATTCAGACATACGCACAGACTACGCGGCCGTATGTGTGCTGCCAATAGTCGCCGCGGCGTGTGCGGTGTCTGTCGGGCGGGCAAGCCACTATCGTGGACTTCGTGGCTGACATTCAATTCCGTTCCGATATGACCGTTGAACTTGTTCGTTCAAGTGCTCATGACTCCGACGTTCTTTTTGCCGCCCGGGTGTCCACCCAGGGAGAGAAAACCCTCGACCAGGCCCAATCTGGCGAGGAAGCCAGCGAGAAGCGTGACCGGGGACTCATTAATTACCTGATGCGGGATCGGCACGGATCACCGTTTGAGCACAACTCGATGACCTTCTACGTGCAAGCCCCGATCTTTGTCTTCCGCGAGTTCATGCGGCACCGGATGGCCTCCTACAACGAGGAATCAGGTCGTTATCGCGAACTCAACCCCGTTTTCTACGTGCCCAACGCCGAGCGCAACCTGCTCCAAGTGGGGAAGCCGGGAGCGTATGAGTTTCGCCCCGGAACCCCCGAGCAGATCGACCTGGTTGACCAGACCACGCGTGAGGCGAGCACTCACGCTTATGCGGCCTACCAGACCATGCTCGAAGCGGGGGTCGCGCGGGAGGTTGCCCGCATCGTGCTCCCGCTCAACACATACTCGTCGATGTATGTGACGGTCAACTCACGTTCACTGATGAACTTTCTGAGCCTGCGTACCACGCGCGAGGGCACCCACTTTCCGAGTTTTCCCCAGCGGGAGATCGAGATGTGTGCCGAGAAGATGGAAACGTTCTGGGCCGACCTGATGCCGCTTACGTACGAGGCTTTTAACCTGAACGGCCGGGTAGCTCCGTAGCTACGGTGCACCCCACGTGCCTCACCGAGGTAGGGTAATCCTCGTGAGTACCACTCCTCCCGTATACACTCCACGCAACTTTTCGGCACTGGGATATGCGCCCTCAACGGCCGAGCGCCAGGCCTTCCGGCAGTATCTATTGCAGCGGTACGGTTATCGTCTACCTCTGGGCTCAGGTCTCTTGGTGGGCATCATCCTGGGTCTGCTGTTTCTGTGGCCCATCGCCCTTGGTGGTCTCCTCCTGAGCATAGGGGGTGTAGGAAATCTTATTGCCGGGAACCTGATCGGTGCCGTCTACACGGTGGTCGGCCTCGGTATGGTGGCATTTGGGGTGGGGATGACCTGGTGCGTGATCTGGGCCTCACGTCGCAGTGTCAGCACCAGCCTGCTCACCACTATGCGGCTCTTCTCCTTTGCCAGGGATAATAGATTCCAGTTCACTCCCCGCACCGAGAATCCCCTGTATCCCGGGATGATTTTTAATCTCGGTCACGGCCGTGCGTCGTGTGACCGGGTGCACAGCCTCCCCGGTCAGCGGTTTTTCGACATTGGCAGGATGACCTACCGCACGAGCAACGGGAAGAGTGATGTCACCCATACGTGGGGCTATTTAGCCTTTCAGCTCGACCGAAGGCTGCCCCATATTGTGCTGGACTCACTCAGCAATAATCCGCTCTGGTCTAACCTGCCCGACGCGTTCAACCGCGACCAGCGGCTCTCCCTGGAGGGTGACTTTGACCGCTACTTTACGCTTTACTGCCCCCGCGAGTATGAGCGAGATGCCCTGTACATCCTCACCCCCGATGTGATGGCGCTTCTCATCGATCATGCCGCCCCATTTGACGTTGAAATCGTGGATGACCTCGTTTTTGTCTATTCCGCGGCACCTTTCGACCACAATGGCATGAACGCGTTTGTGCGTATGTGGCAGGTGCTCGACACGGTGGGAGCCAAAACTCTTCGTCAGACGCATCGTTACGCTGACGAGCGGGTGCCTGATCGTTCGCTCAACGTGGTCGCCCCTCCCGGACGGCGGCTCAGACGCTCGTATCTGCCTGCGCTCATCGTTGGCGGAATCGTGCTTCTCGTCTCGGTACTCACCACAATCATCCCGGTTGTTATTGGTCTTATCGTCGCCCTCACCTCCTAGATATCCGGTTGCGTCCGGTTCCGCACCGCTCCGATCTCGACTAGGTTGAGGCGCATGACCCAGACAGCTTTCATCACCGGAGCAACCTCGGGAATCGGTGCGGAGTGCGCCCGGCAGCTCGCGGCGACGGGGTGGGATCTTGTCCTGCTCGCTCGGGACGGCGAGCGTCTGGCGCGGGTGGCCGACCGCTTGGCGGGGCGATACGGAGTGACCGTGAGTATCCTGAGCGCCGACCTCACCACCGAGGCAGGTCTCGCAGCGGCCTGTGGGCGCCTCTCCGATGAGGTGGCACCCATCGAGCTTCTCGTTAATAGCGCGGGCTTTGGCCTTGCCGGACGCTTTCACCGCAACCGCGTCGCCGATGAAGAGCAGATGCTTGATCTCCTGGTTCGCGCCCCTCTTCGGCTGACCCATGCCGCGATGCGGGGGATGCTTTCCCGTGGCTCCGGTCGTATCGTCAACGTGGCCTCCGTGGCTGGCTTTGTTCCTCGCGGCACCTACAGCGCGGCGAAGGCGTGGCTGATCACTTTTTGCCGTTCACTCAACGCTGTTTATGGGCCGCGCGGCGTGCATGTGACGGCGCTCTGCCCGGGTTTTGTACGCACCGAGTTTCACGAGCGGATGGGTGACGAGATGGCGGGCATCCCCCGGTGGATGTGGCTCACCACCGAGCCCGTTGTGCGGCGGGGGCTGCGTGATAGCGCACGCGGGCGCTCGATCTCGGTTCCCACGGTCCGATACCGAGCAATTGTGGCCCTGACGCGCGTGCTCCCCTCGGCCCTCCTGGCGGAGCGGGGGCGGGGTTCGAGGATGGGTGAGGCTCGCCCAGTTTCTCGACACGGAGCAAACTCGGCGTGTGACGCGCTAACCTAGAGGGCGTGGCTACTGTAGAGAATCCCTTTGGACAGGTCCTGGTGGCGTTGGTCACCCCCTTCACCTCCGATGGAGAGGTTGATTGGCCTGCGGTTGAGCGGCACATGGATGACGTTATCAACGCTGGTGCCGACGGTATCGTTGTCGCCGGTACCACCGGTGAGACCTCCACCCTCACCGACCCTGAGAAGCTCAGGCTCGTTGAGGTGGGTAAGCGCGTGGCGGATGGCCGCGCGAAGATCATCACGGGGGGCGGCTCTAACGAGACCGCGCATGCGATTGAACTTTACCGGGCCAGCGAGAAGGCTGGTGCAGACGGCGTGATGATCGTCACTCCGTACTATAACAAGCCTACCCAGGCAGGCATTCTCACCCACTTTCGGATGATTGCGGATGCGACAGATCTGCCGGTCATCCTGTATGATATCCCGGGTCGCACGGGTGTGCCGATCGAATATGAGACCATTCTGCGCCTCTCAAAGCACCCCAATATTCTCGCGGTAAAGGACGCCAAGGGCGATTTCAGTGAGGTGAGTCGTGTGCTCAACCAGACCGATCTCATGTATTTTTCGGGTGATGACGCCAACGTGCTGCCGCACCTCTCGATTGGGGCCAGCGGCCTCATTGGTGTTTCAGCCAACGTCACGGCCACTCCCTACCGCCAGATGGTTGATGCGGTCAACCGCGGAGATCTGGCGTCGGCGACCGATGCACACAAGAAGCTGGAGCCTCTAGTCCGGGCGTCGATGACCCACGTTCCGGGGACGATCGCTGTCAAGTACATCCTGCACGGCCTGGGTCGCATCGGTAGCCCGCGTGTACGTCTGCCCCTCGTTGGGCCGGAGGAGTGGGAAGCCGCACAGATCGAGGATGACCTCGCTCTGGTACGCGATCTGCCCGGCCTCGACCTCAGTAATTTCCGACCGGACCGCAATGCGGCTGCCGGCGGAGCCCTACCCAAGATTGCGGGAACGACCCGCTAGAAACAGGAGGACGTGTGCCAAGCAACGTCTACGAACCGTCCGCGCTCGAACCGGGAACGCTGCGGGTAACGCCCGTCGGTGGCCTCGGTGAGGTCGGCCGGAATATGACCGTTTTTGAAATGAACGGCAAGCTTCTCATCGTCGATTGCGGCGTGCTCTTCCCCGAGGAGCACCAGCCGGGCGTTGACCTCATTCTGCCCGACTTCTCGATCGTGCGTGACCGTCTCGACGATGTGGTCGCCGTTGTGCTCACACACGGCCACGAGGACCACATCGGCGCGGTGCCCTATCTGCTGAAGTTGCGTTCGGATATCCCACTCGTGGGATCAACGCTTACGCTCGCACTGATTGAGGCCAAGCTCAAAGAGCATCGCATTAAGCCGTACACCCTCACGGTGCGTGAGGGTGATATTGAAGAGATGGGACCATTCAGCCTGGAGTTTGTGGCCGTCAACCACTCCATCCCGGATGCGTTGGCCGTGGCGATTCGCACGGAGGCCGGCCTGGTCCTCGCTACGGGTGACTTCAAAATGGATCAACTGCCACTTGACGGTCGTCTCACTGATCTGCGTGCTTTTGCTCGTCTCGGCGAGGAAGGCATTGATCTCTTCTTGGTTGACTCAACCAATGCCGAGGTTCCCGGCTTTACACCGTTGGAGCGTGATATCGGACCCGTACTGGAATCCGTTATTGCCAAGGCTCCGCGTCGCGTAATTATTGCCAGCTTCTCCAGCCACATCCACCGTGTTCAACAGGTTCTGGATGCCGCCCATGCCCACGGCCGCCGCGTCGCCCTACTGGGTCGCTCGATGGTGCGCAACATGGGGATCGCCGCCGATCTCGGCTACCTCAAAGTACCCGATAACGTACTCATTGACTACCGCAAGACCGATAACGTGCCGGAGGACAAGATTGTCTTCATGAGCACGGGGTCACAGGGCGAGCCGATGGCTGTGCTGAGTCGTATGGCTAACATGGAGCACAAGATTGAGGTGGGGGAGGGCGACACCGTTATTCTCGCCTCCAGCCTCATCCCCGGTAACGAGAACGCGGTCTACCGCGTCATCGACCGACTCACCAAACTGGGTGCCAACGTTGTGCATAAGGGCAACGCAAAGGTACACGTTTCCGGTCACGCAGCTGCGGGTGAGTTGCTCTACTGTTACAACATCCTCAAGCCCAGGAATGTGCTTCCTGTGCACGGGGAGTATCGCCACCTGGCGGCGAACGCCAAGCTGGCAATCGAGACGGGCGTGCCCGAGCAGAACGTGATTCTTGCGGATGACGGCACCGTGATCGACCTCAAGGGTGGCGTTGCGCGTGTCGTGGGTCAATATGATCTCGGCTATGTGTATGTTGACGGGTCAAGTGTGGGCGAGATCACCGAGGCCGATCTGAAAGATCGCCGAATTCTTGGTGAAGAGGGTTTTATCTCGGTGATTGTTGTCATCGAGTCGGCCACCGGTCGTGTAATCGTTGGTCCGGAGATCCACGCAAAGGGTGTTGCCGAGGGCGATCACGTTTTTGATGAGGTCAAGCCCAAGGTTATTGCGGCGCTGTCCGAGGCTGTTGGTAATGGCGTGCGCGACCAGCACGCCCTGCAACAGGTCATGCGCCGCACGATCGGCCGCTGGGTTGCCCAGCGTCTGCGTCGCCGCGCCATGATCGTTCCCGTGGTCATCGAGGCCTAATCTCCCCGCAACGGGTTCCGTTGCCTATCCGCGCCGTGCGTGCGTACGAAGGTGTCATGACACATATTCTGCAGACCCCCGCCTGGGGGCGGTTTCAGTCGAGCCTCGGGCGCGAGGTGGTGGCGGATGCTGGCGACGGCTGGCGTTACCAGGCGATCCTGGAGAAGGGCCGCATGAACTCGCGACTGTATGCGCCGTATGGCCCCGAGTTGGAGTCCTCCGCTGCGTTGCCCGCCGCCCTCGGCTCGATGGTGGCCCAGGCCAAGCGTCTGGGGGCCGCGTTTGTTCGTGTGGAGCCGACGGGTCTCACCGCGGGGAGTGAACCGAGGGATGCCGCGACCACGCGCATCCTAGAGGCCGCCGGGTTGAGACCGACTTCCGCTGTGCAGCCAGAGCAGACATGGCGGGTAGATCTCACCCGCAGTGAGGACGAGATCCTTGGGGATATGTCAAAAACCGGACGCAATCTGTACCGCAACTACGCAAAGAAGGGCTTGTCCGTTCGGTCAAGTGACAACCCAGATGATGTTGAGGTCCTCCTCACTTTGCTCGCGGGTGTAGCCGCACAGACCGGTATGAAAGCGCACAGTGATGAATATTTCCGGGCGCAGGCCCGCGCCCTACTGCCGGAGGGTCGTGGGCGGTTGTACTTTGTCGATGTCGAGGGGGATCCGGTCGCGGCATCCCTCGTCTACGATGACGAGGAGCGCCGTTATTATGCTCATGCCGCCGCCGACTACGAGCACCGTCGCCTGCACCCGGGGAATATCCTCGTCACCCAGATGATGCTGGATGCGCGGGCAGAGGGAAAGCGCGAGTTTGACTTCTACGGGGTTGCTCCCGCTGGCGATCCAGAGCACCCCTGGGCTGGCTTCAGCACGTTCAAGCGTTCTTTTGGTGGCTACGATCATCACTTCGTGGGTGCGTGGGAGCTACCCGTACGTCGCGGTGGCTACGCCGTGTACTCGATGCTGCGTCGTGTTCTCGACTAGGGAAATTGTGCCGTGCAGCCGGGCCTGCTATTCTCCCTCGGTTATGCACACGCCGCCCCGCTAGCCCGGAATATCGGGGCCATCTTGTACCGTTGACCCATGGCCACGAAACCAACGTCAAAAGGACGCACGACGTCCACGTCGTCGTCCCGTGCCGTTGGAGCAAAAAAGGGCTCACCTGCAACCGCTCGGACGGTCGCCTTCAGCGCGGATGCCCAGCCCGGTATCCTCACTCGCTTATGGGTGGGTACAGCTCACGGTATCGGTGGGCTCTGCCGCGCCTTCCGCGTCGAGAAGATTGCGCCGGAGGAGCGTCGTGATGGTATTCCCCTCCTGCTGATTGTGCTCGCTGTGGCCGGTGCGATTGTCGAGTGGTTCTTGATGGGTAACCCTGTGGCGCAGCAGATTGACGCCTGGAGCTTTGGCGGACTCTTTGGCCGGGTGGCGTTTGGGCTGCCGGTCCTCATGGTGCTTTTTGCGCTCTGGCTTTTCAATAACCCGAGCAGCGTGCACGATAATCGCCGCATCACGATTGGCCTTGCTCTGCTGCTCCTGTCTATTTCCGGCCTCTGCCACATCTTTGGCGGTCAGCCCTCCCCCAGCCAGGGTATGGTTCAGTTGGCTACCGCTGGCGGTCTTCTCGGCTGGATGATTGCCGCGCCGCTCACCGCGATTCTTACCGTGTACGGGTCAAGCGCCGTCGTCATTTTGCTCCTTATTCTGTCGCTCTTTATTGTTACGAAGACGCCGCCCAACAAGCTGCCCGAGCGCATACATGATTGCTACGTGTACCTGTTCGGTGCCGAGCCGCGCGATTCCAGTGCCGAGCCAGCGGCCGAGCGCCGAGCCAAAACGCGTACGTCTAAGCAGACTGTCGAGGATGTTAACGCGCTGATTTCGTTAGACGAGGACGAGACGCCCAGCGGGGGAGAACTACCCTGGTGGCGGCGTAACTCCTCGCAGCGCGAGGTCGATCCCGACTATGAGAAACCTGCGGCGGTGACCGATGTGCTCGGGGTGCCCGGCGCCGGTGCCACGGGCTTTGACAGTGCTCTTGAACAGGCCCCCGTCGGCGATACTGCCGCCACCGGCGTGTACCCTACCGGGCTTTTCGGTGACCTGAGCCATGCCGAGCAAGCCGTGGCGGACGTCCCATCCGGGTTCAAATCGTCCGGCCTGAGTGATGACTCCACCGCTCAGTATGGCGACTTCGGTGTTGATCCCAACAACGATGAGGTTGCACCGCGACCAGTCGTCCCACTGGCCGAAACCGCCCCGCCCTCTGCGCAGCGCGAGTATGTACTGCCTGACGCCTCTTCCCTGGAACTGGGCAGCCCGTCCAAAACCCGGTCGCAGGCGAATGACGATATCGTCGCCGCCATTACCTCTGTTCTCACGCAGTTTTCGGTGGATGCTAAGGTTACCGGATTCTCTCGTGGCCCCACCGTGACACGCTACGAGATTGAGCTGGGCCCCGGCGTTAAGGTGGAGCGGGTGACTGCCCTGGGTAAAAACCTCTCCTACGCGGTCGCGAGTAACGAGGTTCGTATCTTGTCCCCGATTCCGGGTAAGAGCGCGATCGGTGTCGAAATCCCCAACACTGATCGCGAGACGGTTTCCCTCGGCGATGTGCTGCGTTCGCCGGTTGCGGCCAAGGCTACGCACCCACTTACGATCGGCGTCGGCAAGGATGTTGAGGGTGGTTTTGTCGTTGCCAACCTGGCGAAGATGCCGCACCTCCTGGTGGCCGGCTCAACCGGATCGGGTAAGTCGAGCTTCATCAACTCCATGGTTACGAGCCTGCTCATGCGCTCAACCCCGGCCGATGTGAGAATGGTTCTGGTTGATCCTAAGCGCGTTGAGTTGACCGCCTATCAGGGTGTACCTCACCTGATCACCCCCATCATTACGAACCCCAAGAAAGCTGCTGAGGCGCTGCAGTGGGTAGTTAAAGAGATGGATATGCGATATGACGATCTGCAAAGCTTTGGTTTCCGTCATATTGATGACTTTAACGCGTCCGTGCGGAAGGGCGATCTGGTGCTTCCCGAGGGAAGCCAGCGGACGCTCAAGCCCTACCCCTATCTGCTCGTGGTGGTTGATGAACTTGCCGATCTGATGATGGTTGCTCCGCGGGATGTCGAGGACTCGATTGTGCGGATCACACAATTGGCCCGAGCGGCCGGTATCCATCTCGTGCTCGCTACTCAGCGGCCCAGCGTTGACGTGGTGACGGGTCTCATTAAGGCCAATGTGCCCAGTCGCCTGGCGTTTGCCGTGGCGAGTGTCACCGATTCGCGAGTGATCCTGGACCAGCCGGGTGCCGATAAGCTGATCGGCCAGGGGGATGGGCTCTTCCTGCCGATGGGCGAGTCCAAAGCGGTGCGGGTACAGGGTGCCTGGGTGAGCGAGGAAGAGATCGAGCGTGTTGTTCGCCACGTCAAGACTCAGGCCATCCCCGACTATCGCCAGGATGTTGCCACCAGCGGGGCGAAGAAAGAGATTGACTCCGATATCGGCGACGATCTTGAGGTGCTGCTTGCGGCTACCGAGCTTGTCATCTCGACCCAGTTTGGCTCGACCTCAATGCTCCAGCGTAAGTTGCGTGTGGGTTTTGCGAAGGCTGGGCGCCTGATGGATCTGTTGGAGTCCCGCGAGATCGTAGGACCCTCCGAGGGGTCGAAGGCCCGGGATGTTCTGGTTACCCAGGACGAGCTTCCCCGTGTTCTCGCTCGTCTCCGCGGCGAGGATTCGTCCCCGCCGCCAACCCCAACGGTGCAGCCAGCCCCGGCGCAGCTCCCGACAGTTCCGCCACGCACCGACCCGATCACTGAGCCCATCCCGACCTCCGTTACCGACGCTAACCCGTTCTCCTCCCACGGGGTGGACACCGCGGTAATTCCCGAGAGCGATCATGACTTCGCAGCGGCCTATGGCAACCTCGACATCGTTGAGGCTGACAGTGATGAGGATGCCTGGGGGCTCACCGGACGGGAGTAACCCGCGATTCTGGAGGGGTGTGCGCTTGTCTCCCGGACGCTAGACTCGCACTGTGTCTGTACCTCACGCCCCAACGAGAAACTGGAACTCTCCAAACGTCATCACGGGAATCCGGATGCTGCTCACCCCGCTGTGCTTCTGGCTGGTGGTCTCGGGTGGCGAGGCAGGCGCAGCTCGTTGGTGGGGTGCTGTTCTCTTCATTGTGGCCATTTCGACCGATTGGGTGGATGGGTTCCTCGCTCGTCGAAACAACCAGGTCACCGATCTGGGTAAGTTACTTGATCCGATCGCTGACAAACTTCTGACGGGTGCGGCGCTGGTCAGCCTCTCTCTCCTGAGCGAGCTGCCCTGGTGGGTAACGATTATCATTCTGGTGCGGGAAATTGGTGTTACCGTTGATCGGCTGGTGCGGGCTAATAGTCACGTCGTCATTGCTGCGGCATGGATGGGTAAGCTCAAGACGCTCGTGCAGGCTGTCGCGATCTCGTTGGCCCTGCTCCCGCTCGAATCTCTGTGGGGCTCCTGGATTGTACCGGTGGATGTTGTGCTGATGTCCCTCGCGGTGGTCCTCACCGTCCTCAGCGGTCTCGATTATGTGCGCACCGCTGTGGCGTCGCGTACCCGACCTTCCCCTCAGGCCTAGCTCGTGTTCGAGCCTCTTGCCCAGGTTGCTGCCGAATGTGTCGCGCGTGCGAGGGCGCTCGGGTTGCGGTGTGCCGTGGCAGAGTCGCTCACCGGTGGGCTGCTGGTGGGGGAGTTGGTGTCTGTGCCCGGCGCATCTGCGGTGGTGAGTGGCGGTATCGTGGCCTACGATACCGAGCTCAAACGGTCCCTTCTCGGAGTGAGTCGGGTGCTGCTGGGGGAGTATGGCCCCGTGCATCCTGAGGTTGCCCGTCAGATGGCTGCGGGCGTCCGTCGGACGTGCGCTGTTTCCGGTCAGTATGCCGGTGTGGGTATCGCCACGACGGGTGTTGCCGGTCCCGATCCCGACCCGGCTACGGGGCAGCCTGCGGGGGTCGTCTTTGTGGGGCTCTCCTCGGAGCGGGGAGAACGGCATGTTGAGTTTCGGTTCGAGGGTGACCGTCAACAGATACGTGTGGCAACGGTCGGGGCAGCGCTCGGTCTTCTCCGTGAGGAACTGGTGCACCTATTGTCCGCAAAAATCCGCTAAACTGGTCGTATTCGTGCGCTTTAACTCGGGGGTGTGGTGTGGGGAATATCACGCGTAAGAATCGGGTTACAGTGGGTGACGCTTACAACGTATCTTCAGGATATATGCATAGAGTTGTCGCAGAACTGCCACATTGTGTGGTAGAAATTCGTCATTACGGTCAGAGGTAGAGGAGGGTGAACGTGGTTCTCGTACGTCAGGAAATTGGTGACGTTCTTCGTGATTTTCGCCTTCAGAAGGGGCGCACTCTGCGCCAGGTGGCCGGAGACGCCAGTGTTGCGCTGGGGTATTTGAGTGAGGTTGAGCGTGGTCAGAAAGAGGCCTCAAGCGAGATTCTTGCTGCGGTTGCAGATGCGCTAGGCACGCCGTTGTCTATCATCATGAGTGAGGTGAGCGGCCGGTTGGCCGTTATGGAGGGCATTGATCGGGTCACGGGTGATTCCGTTCCTGACACCGTGCCGGCAGACCTGGTTGCCGGTTTTGATGCGGGTCTTGTCCGTCGTTAGGCGCGGGCAGCGGAAGAGCTTTTGTGCGACTGAGTGAGTTCCGGTCTGCCGTGAGTGAAGAGTTTGGCGACAGCTACGGCTCCACGCTCATTCGGGATGTTCTCATTACGGAGCTGGGGAGTCGTAGCGCTGATCTAGCCCTGTCAGAGGGAGTCTCGGTCGATGATGTGTGGCATGCCCTATGCCGCGAAATGGATGTTCCCCCTGATCGTTGGCACGGTCGCGGTCGCCCTGAGCGGTAGCGGTAATGACTGATCGCTTTTGTGCGGTGGTTTCGACACGCCGTCAGTGCTTTCGAATATATGTTCGGTTCTTGGTAGTCTCCTCAACAGGTCAAGTTTGACCCTAGTTGTTCCCTATGGGTGCCGTCTGATGAGCGAATGTCAGTGGTGTCTCGTACGGTTCAGGTAGGACAAATGAGAGCCAACGCCTTGTCGTTAGCAAGCGAATCCTCACCTTCGGGTCGGATTAGCCCAGCGCGACAGCCTGTGGGCGTATCCACTAGCGACACCGGTCGCCCGTACCACGCAAGGAGAACGCAATGCCATCAGCAACTGACCGCGAAAAAGCCCTCGAAACGGCACTGAGTCAGATTGACCGTCAGTTCGGTAAGGGATCCGTGATGCGCCTCGGCAGCGATGAGCGCGCTCCCGTTGAGGTCATCCCTACCGGATCTATTGCCCTCGATGTTGCGCTCGGCGTGGGTGGCCTGCCCCGCGGCCGCATCATCGAGATCTACGGCCCCGAGTCCTCGGGTAAAACCACGCTGACACTGCACGCGATTGCCAATGCCCAGCGAGCCGGTGGTATTGCCGCTTTCATTGATGCGGAGCACGCGCTTGATCCCAGCTACGCGGAAAAGCTTGGCGTTGATATCGACGCCTTGCTCGTGTCGCAGCCCGATACGGGTGAGCAGGCGTTAGAGATTGCGGATATGCTTGTGCGCTCCGGCTCGATTGACCTTGTCGTCATTGACTCTGTGGCCGCCCTCGTTCCTCGCGCCGAGATTGACGGCGATATGGGGGATTCGCACGTGGGTCTGCAGGCGCGATTGATGTCTCAGGCTCTGCGTAAGCTCACGGGCGGTCTCAACCAGACCAACACCACCATGATCTTTATCAACCAGTTGCGTGAAAAGATCGGTGTGTTCTTCGGTAGCCCCGAGACCACCGCCGGTGGTAAGGCGCTTAAATTTTACGCCTCGGTGCGACTTGACATCCGCCGTATTGAGACGCTAAAGGAAGGGACGGACGCTGTTGGTAACCGCACCCGCGTCAAGGTGGTTAAGAATAAGATGGCACCGCCGTTCAAACAGGCCGAATTCGATATCCTCTACGGTACGGGAATCTCCCGTGAGGGCAGTCTGATTGACTTTGGTGTGGAGCACGAGATCGTGAAGAAAAGTGGCTCCTGGTATACCTACGAGGGTGACCAGCTCGGTCAGGGTAAAGAAAATGCCCGCCGCCTGTTGCTGGAGAACCCCGCCATTGCTAACGAGATCGAGCGCAAGATTAAGGTGAAGCTTGGCATAGGAGATGCCGCCGATGAGGCTGCTGTCGCCGCCGCCGCGGCAGCGAAGACCAGTGAGACGCCCGTCCCGATCGAGAAAAAGATCGCCGCGAAGCGCGGTGCATAGCTGATGACCGTACGGTTCCTTCCTCCGCCCGCTGACCCTGGTAACAGTTCTTCCGGGTTTCCGCCTGGTAACAGCGATGAGTGGGTACCCTCCGAAGAAGCCACCGGGCGGGCGGGGGAGAGACCGGTGCGGAAGAGGCAAGACTCTGTTGTGGCGTTACCGGATGAAAGGCTCGCAGTTGTGACTTCTCTGCAGGCCCGGCGCGGTGCGGTTGTCTCAGGGGTCCGGGCGTACGGAGGAACGCGGGAGGAAGTCTCTGCTCTTCCGGCTGTGCTGCCCGGCCTGCGGACAGGTCGTTCGTCCGAGGACGCCACTGTGGAGCCCGACGATTACGAAGGTGGCTTTGTTCCGCCCACTCACGAGGAGATCGAGACCCGAGTTCTTGCCCGATTGGCGCGTAAGCAACTATCCGAAGAAGAAACCCGCCGTGCCCTGCGTGAGGAGGGGGCCGACGAGAATCAGGCAGAGGATCTACTGGCCGATTTTTGCGGACGGGGTTATGTTAACGACGCCACGTTGGCTGAGGTCCTGGTTGAGAAGCTTCTTGGGCGTAAGAAGCAAGGGCCGTCGGTTATTCGCCGAGAGTTAGCACAGCGCGGTTTGCCAGATCACATCATCGCTGCTGCCCTTGAAGTGATAGATGAGGATGCTGAACAGCAGCTGGTGCTCGATGCTGCTGTTGACAGGGCTCGCCGTTTGGGTTCCCTTGAACGGGATGTAGCGGAGCGTCGACTCACCGCCTATCTGATTCGTCGTGGCTACTCGTCCGGTATGGTTCGTGATGCGGTGCGAAAAGCTCTTGGCCCCTCCCGGAAAGGCTCTGGTTCTGTCACCTTTCGATAGATAGTGCACCTCAGTTGTGAACATCGATGAAACTCTACAGAATCAACGATAAAATGGAGTTCATGAGTTTGCTGGAATCCCCGACCGTTATTGTGCCCTCACCGGCCGCACTGCGAGCCGACGGTACGTCGCGTACCTATCAGGTGCGTACCTATGGGTGTCAGATGAATGTACACGACTCCGAGCGGTTGAGCGGCGCGATGGAGGCTGCTGGCTATGTTCCAGCTGACTCCGATACGGCTGATGTTGTGGTGATCAACACGTGCGCCGTGCGCGAGAACGCCGACAACAAGCTTTATGGCAATCTCGGATACCTCGCGAGCGTCAAGCGCAAAAACGAGGGAATGCAGATTGCTGTGGGAGGGTGTCTCGCTCAGAAGGACAAAAATATTATTCTTGCGAAAGCTCCGTGGGTTGACGTGGTTTTTGGCACCCATAATATGGGGGCACTGCCGAGCTTGCTGGAACGATCGCGTCACAATAATGAGGCCCAGATCGAGATCTTGGAAGCCCTGGACACTTTTCCCTCCACGCTCCCGACTAAGCGCGATTCCAGTTATAGCGGTTGGGTGTCGATCTCGGTCGGCTGCAACAACACCTGCACCTTCTGTATCGTGCCCACCCTTCGTGGGCGGGAAAAGGACCGCCGCCCTGGCGAGATCCTTGCTGAGATCAATGCTCTGGTCGAAGATGGTGCTATCGAGGTGACTTTGCTGGGTCAGAACGTTAATACCTACGGTGTGGAGTTTGGTAACCGTAGCGCTTTTGCTGAGTTACTGCGGGCGACAGGTCAGATTGAGGGGCTGGAGCGCGTACGATTTACGAGCCCGCATCCCGCCGCGTTTACCGACGATGTGATCGATGCTATGGCTGAGACTCCTAACGTCATGCCGCAGCTCCATATGCCGTTGCAATCCGGTTCCGACCGGATCCTCAAAGCGATGCGGCGCTCATACCGATCACAGAAGTTCCTGGGAATCCTGGAGCGCGTGCGCGCACAGATCCCACATGCGGCTATCAGCACCGATATTATCGTTGGCTTTCCCGGCGAGACCGAAGAAGATTTCCTAGAGACGATGCGGGTGGTCGAGCAAGCACGTTTCGCGACCGCCTTTACCTTTCAATACTCCATCCGCCCCGGCACCCCTGCGGCCACTATGGAAGGACAGGTTCCTAAGGAGGTTGTCCAGGACCGTTATAATCGGCTTGCCGCCCTCCAGGATCGCATCTCGCTTGAAGAGAACCAGAAGCAGATCGGCCGCCGTGTGGAGGTTCTTGTGGCCAATGGTGAAGGTCGCAAAGACTCGGATACAAACCGGATGTCTGGCCGTGCCGAAGACTCTCGTCTGGTGCACTTTGACGTACCCCCCGGGAGCGAGATTCCCCGTCCTGGCGACATAGTGAGCGTGCAGACCACCCATGCTGCCCCGTTCCATCTTCTCGCCACCGTCAGTGATGGCACACCGCTCATGGTCCGACGCACCCGTTCTGGCGATGCGTGGGATCGTCGAGAGCTCGACTCGTGTGCGGTACCCGAACCCGTAAACGCGCCCGGCGGGGCATCTGGTAAGCCTCGTGTATCGCTGGGATTGCCCACCGTTCGTGTCGCGACCACGCCCATTTACGACCTCCGCGACGACGAGCGCTAGACCACGTGAGCGAACACGCCACACCCGCGATGTACGTCGTTGTAGGACCTACCGGTTCGGGTAAGAGCGCTCTCTCGATCGACCTCGCTGAGCGTCTCGCGGCGCGCGGGGAACGGGCCGAGATCGTGAACGCTGACGCTATGCAGCTCTACCGGGGCATGGATATCGGCACAGCCAAGCTGTCGATGGTTGAGCGTCGTGGCATCCCACATCACCAACTAGATACACTCGCCGTTACCGATGAATCGACCGCTGCGGCCTATCAGAAGTCAGCGCGACGGAGCATCACCGAGATTCAGCAGCGCGGCGCTGTACCGATCCTTGTCGGCGGTTCAGGGCTTTACGTATCGGCTGCGGTCTTCGAGTTTGAGTTTCCCGCGACTGACGCGGTCGTGCGGGCCCGGCTGGAGGCTGAGTTGCAGAAGCACGGGGTGCGGGTGCTGCACGAACGGCTCGAACGGCTCGACCCTGTGGCTGCTCACAACATCGGGCGGGAAAATCTGCCCCGGATTGTTCGGGCGCTTGAGGTCATCGAAATCACCGGCGCGTCCTTTAGCGGGGTATTGCCAGCGGTTCCCGTGCCCTGGCAGCCCGCCAAGCTGATTGGTCTGCGGGATGATCGTGCTGCGCTTGTCGCGCGGCTGGATGAGCGCGTGCGCCAGATATGGCGGGAGGGGTTGCTGGACGAGGTGGAGAGACTTATTCCCCTCGGCCTTAGCGAGGGGCCGACAGCGTGTCGTGCTATCGGCTATGCCCAGGCGCTCGCACAGTTGCGCGGTGAGCTCTCTGAGGAGGAGGCCATCACTCGTACGCAGAACCTCACGCGCAAGTATTCCCGCCGTCAGGTGAGCTGGTTTAAACGGTACCCCGGTCTCACCTGGCTCGACACGACCGATCCCAATCGGGTCAAGCTCGCTCTCGGCTGCACCCCTTCTCCGGGGTAGGCTGGTGGGATGACTTCCACCATCAGCTTTGTTAAAGGACACGGAACGGGCAACGACTTCGTGCTGTTCAGCGACCCGGAGGGCGACACCCAGCTGACCGCCGAACAGATCGCGTGGATCTGCGACCGCCACTTTGGTATTGGTGCCGATGGTTTTATCCGCGTCGTGCGATCCCGTCATCTCCCTGAAGGAGAAGCCTGCCTGGCCAGTGACCCCGCTGCCGAGTGGTTTATGGACTATTGGAACGCGGACGGGAGTGTGTCCGAGATGTGCGGCAATGGTATCCGCGTTTTTGCCCACTACCTGCTGAGTGAGGGCCTGGTTGACCTCAACATGGGTGAGACTCTCGTTTTGGGCACACGGGCTGGTGTGAAAGATGTGCAGCGCAATCGTACCGGGTACCAGGTAGATATGGGCCGCTGGCGGCTGGACGGGGGCGAGCCGCTTGTGCGTGCCCGTGATCTGGCCGTCGCTCGGCCGGGGCTCGGCATCAACGTGGGTAATCCGCACGTGGTCGTTGCGCTCTCTCATTCTGAAGAGTTGGCCGACCTCGACCTCAACTACCCACCCCAGCTTGACCCGCCCGCCCCAGACGGAGCAAACGTAGAGTTTGTGGTCCCAGAAGACCCGCTCGTGCACGACGGGGTGGGGCAAATTCGGATGCGCGTACATGAGCGAGGCAGCGGAGAAACTCTATCGTGCGGAACCGGTGCCGTTGCCGCGGCCCTTGCTATCAGGCACTGGGCCGGTGCTTCAGCCCCGCACCACTGGCGTGTCGATGTGCCCGGTGGGCGCGTTGCTGTGCGGATGTTTCCCACTGAGGAAGGCGAGCATGTGTCGCTTTCCGGCCCGGCGGAGCTCACCTTTCGCGGTCGGGTAACACTGCCCTTCTAATCCGGCCGTGTGCGGTACGTCTTTCAGCGCCGGAGAGTCGCGTAACGTTCTCCGCGTTTCGCGGGGCATTCACTCAGGCTGCCGGCGAAACTCTTCTAACTGTGCCGCCAAGTCGGGGGAGACGAGAGTGTGGACCAGGGTTCCACCCTCCACATAGTCCACACTCAGCACCCGGTTGTTTTCGTGCAGCGCGGCCACAAGCTCGCCGCGATTGAAAGGGATGAGTACGGTCATATCTACGGAGGGATCGGGAATGAGCCCGTCAATGCGGGTGAGTAGTTCCGGGACTCCCTCACCAGTGCGTGCCGACACAAACACCGAGCCAGGTTCTAGCCCCCGCAGTACCAAGCGATCACCATCACCGATCAAATCCGCTTTATTAAAAACAACAAGCTCTGGAACCCCGCGGGCCCCGGCTTCGCCGAGCACGTCGCGCACGGTACCGATCTGCCCTGCGGGATCCGGGTGGGACGCATCCACGACGTGCACGATGAGGTCAGCGTTCCGAGCCTCCTCGAACGTGGACTGGAATGCTTCGACCAATTGATGGGGCAGGTTGCGCACAAAGCCGACGGTATCGGCGAGAGTGTACTCGCGACCATCCGCGGTCTCGGTGCGGCGCACGGTTGAGTCGAGGGTAGCGAAGAGGGCATTCTCTACGAGTAGCCCGGCATGGGTGATGCGGTTGAGCAGACTTGACTTGCCGGCGTTTGTGTAACCCACGATCGTGACCGAGGGCACCTGGTGGCGCTTGCGGTTGGCGCGTTTGGCCTCACGGGCCGGTGCCATCGCGGCAATCTGTTTGCGTAGTTTGGACATCCTGATGTGGATGCGGCGGCGGTCGAGTTCAATTTTGGTCTCACCGGGGCCGCGCGAGCCCATCCCGGCCCCCGCGCCACCCACCTGGCCGCCGGCCTGGCGGGACATCGAATCTCCCCAGCCGCGGAGACGGGGGAGCAGATACTCCAGCTGGGCCAGCTCCACCTGGGCTTTACCCTCGCGGCTTTTGGCGTGTTGGCTGAAGATATCAAGGATGACGGCGGTGCGGTCGATGACCTTCACCTTCACCACATCTTCCAGGGCGCGCCGTTGGCTGGGAGAAAGCTCGCTGTCAGCGATGACGGTGTCGGCCCCGAGGGCAGCAACGGTGTCACGCAGTTGCATGGCCTTTCCCTTGCCGAGGTAGGTGCTCGGGTCGGGGTAGGGGCGGCGCTGGAGCAGCCCATCAAGCACAACAGCTCCGGCGGTCTCGGCCAGGGCGGCCAGCTCGTGCATGGAGTTTTCCGCCTCGGCGAGTGTGCCCTGCGAATACACCCCGATCAACACCACGTTTTCGAGGCGTAGTTGGCGGTATTCAACCTCGGTGACGTCGTCGAGCTCGGTGGAGAGTCCGGCCACCCGTTTCAGGGCATTGCGGTCGTCGCGGTCAAATTGGTCGCCGTCGGAAGAGCTACGGAAATGCCGATCAACCGTGCGGTCGAGAGCCTGGGCTGCACCATCGCGAAAGAGGGAGAAGCCTGACGCGGTCGCCGCAGCCGCCCCAAGCACGCGGTCAACCGCCGCCTCATCGCGGGTAGTGGGTGCATCCGAATCGGTGCTTTCCGGGGTGGTGTTATCGTCTGAGGTGCCCGAACTAGTAGTCATTACGCCCCAGGATACCCTGGCTCTCGGAACGCGGGAAGTCTGGGATACTGGTCCAATGGGCGGAGACCACTATTTTACCTCGACCCCGGAGAGCAGCTTTCGGCCGAAATCAATTTCGGTGATGCTGGCGGGGGCCACACGCAATCTGACCACAGCAGGCGGGGTTTTTAGCCCCGACCGGCTGGACCAGGGCACCCAGGTACTTCTCGATTATGTGCCGGAGCCACCTGCCACCGGTAATATTCTTGATCTGGGTTGCGGCTGGGGTCCGATCGGCCTCACCGCGGCGTTGGAATCACCCGAGAGTACCGTCTGGGCGGTTGATGTGAACGACCGGGCACGTGAACTCGTGCGACTCAACGCCGATGCTGTGGGCGTGACCAATATTCGTACTGCCCGTCCCGAGGACGTGCCCGACGACATCCGTTTCTCAGCCATCTGGTCGAACCCACCCATTCGCGTGGGAAAAAAGGTGCTGCACGACATGCTGCTCAGCTGGCTGCCTCGCCTGGAGCAGGGGTCCGATGCCTATCTGGTCGTGCAGCGAAACCTGGGCTCCGACTCCCTTCACCGCTGGTTAGAGGATGAGCTCCCAGCTAATTTCTGTGTGAGCCGTACGGCCACGAGCAAGGGCTACCGACTGCTCCGTGTGCGCAGTGGATCCGCACAGAACTCGGTCGTGTCACACTCCGTCACAGAATGATGGCCGGGTTGCAGGTCTCCTCGGGTCTGCTGCTAGTCTGCTGCTAAGCCTGCGGTCTGCATCGCGGGCGGAGCGACAGCCGAGCCCGGCACCCGCCCCGACAGTCCGTACTGTCGTTGGGCCGTGCCTGTGAGCGAGCGGTGTCAGCGGCATCCGCTCTTCCCCTGGAGGTCGTGTGACCCTTCGTACTGAACCCGTTGGTTCTCTGCCGCGCCCGACCCGCCTGCAGAGCGCACTCATTGATTACGATGCCGGACTCATCGGGAGGGATCAGGTTGAGCGTGAGCAGGATCTTGCCGTGGCGGATACCCTTGAGCGCTTTGCGGCGACAGGTTCGCCACTCATCACGGACGGTGAGCAGCGGGTGTCGAGTTTTGCCACCTACCCGTTTGCGGAGACGCTGGGCGGTGCCGAGTTAGGCGAGAACCTCGCCCTCGACGGTCAATACTTTGCGATATTCGAGGACGGACACCACCGTCAGTTACCGCGCCTCACCGCCGGGCCGTTTGCCTACCGCAGCTATGCCGCCTCGAACGTGATCGCTGCGCGCCCCCTCACAGAACTCCCACTCAAACAGGCCGTGATCGCGCCCTCTCTGCTCTCCCTGCTCTACCCGCTGGATGGGCAGATTGACGGTTATCGTCGTGATGAGTTTCTCGGGGACCTCGTCGATGAGTGTGAGTTGGATATTCGGCGTACATTTGCTGCTGGGGCTAGCCGGGTTTCGATTGACTTCACAGAGGGGCGCCTCGCGCTGCGCGGTGACGCCCGTAATCCCTGGACAGGGCGGAAGCTGCTGGGTGACTTTATCGAGCTAAACAACCGCGTTTTTGAGCGGTTTACGGCATCTGAGCGAGCTAATATCGGTCTGCATACATGCCCGGGCAGCGATCTGGATTCAGCTCACAGCGCCGACGTAGACTACGCACAGTTATTGCCCGAACTGTTTCAACTGGATGCCGGTTATTTCCTTGTGCAACTCGCGAGTGAGCCTGATCGTGAGCGGGTCTACGAGTTGATTGGCCGAACTCTCCGACCCTCAGCCGGCGGGGTGGCACAGCAGGTGCTGATCGGTGTGACCGATCCCAAGCAGCCGCGGGTGGAGTCGGTCGATGAGGTGCGGGCTCAGATCGTGTCGGCCGCGCGCTACGTGCCCGCTGAGCGTCTCGGTTCAACGGATGATTGCGGATTTTCACCCTTTTCGATTGACGACAAGCCTCGGCACGGGTCACCGGATGCGGCTCGTGACATCGCGTTTGCGAAGATCACCGCCCGTGTGGAGGGTACCCGTCTAGCGGCCGAGGAGCTGGGCGGTTCCGTCACCTGGGCCGGTGGGCTGTGAGCGCCGCTGCGCGCGGCGGGTTCGTGCCGTTTTCTTTTGAGGTGTTCCCTGCCCGCAGCGCCCGCGCGGCCCTCTCACTCGGGCATACCGTCCAGAATCTTGCGGCGGCTGGTCCGGATTTTATCTCGGTAACCTACGGTGCGAGTGGGTCAAGCCGTGATTCTTCGCTCGACTTGCTCCGATACATCCGCGAGCACACGACAGCGAAACCCCTCGCGCACCTCACCTCGATCGGCTCGACGCGTGCCGAAATCGAACAGTTGGTTGCTGAGTTCTGTGCCGCGGGTGTCTACGACTTTCTTGCACTGCGGGGTGACCCGCCCGCGGGAGTCCCCGAGGAGGAGGTTGAACTGGGCGAGTTGGGTGACACCGCCGAACTCGTGCGGTTGATTCGCGCCACCGTGGCGCGCCGTGTCGCCGAGCACGCGCCGGATGTGGGTCTGGCGGGTGCCGGGCCAGCCGCCGGGCGAGTGTGCATCGCCGCGTTTCCTAACGGTCATATACGTTCTGAAACGAAGCATCAGGACGTGTTAGCGCTGCTGGCTAAGCAGGAGGCCGGTGCCGAGTTTGCTATTACTCAACTTTTTTTCTACGCCGACGACTACCTCGACTACGTCGCTGCGGCGCGCGAGGCAGGTGTGAGCATCCCGATCTTGCCGGGGCTGATGCCTGTATCGACCGAGGCCCAGTTGCGCAAAGTTTCCGAGTTAGCCGGACAAGTCGCCCCCGCCGACCTGCTCGCCGATTTTCAGGCTGCAGACGGTTTTGCCCCGGAGTACGGTGTGGCCCACACGACCCGCCTCGCAACGGAGCTGATTGAGTCGGGGGCCCCCGGCATCCATCTTTACACCTTCAATAGACACCAGTCCGCGCTCTCGGTTCTCCGCGAGCTCGGAGTGATCACCACCCATCCATTTGACAAGGAAATCGCATGAGCACACCAGCACCTTTTCCCACCGGAACGATCCTGGGTTATCCCCGTATCGGTCGCCGCCGCGAGCTGAAGCGCGCCGTTGAGTCGTTCTGGAAGGGCGATATCACGGCGGCTGAGTTGGAGCGGGTGAGCGCTGAACTGCGGGCCGCTACCCGCGACCGACTCGTTGAACTGGGCCTCGATGGTCGCGGTTCCGCGATCCCTGAGTCGTTTAGCTACTACGACCAGGTGCTGGATGCCGCGGTCACAGTGGGGGCCACGCCCGCCCGATTTAGCTATCTGGAGGATGCTGAGGGCGCCGTCGATCTGGCAGGGTACTTTACGATTGCCCGTGGTGAAGGCGAGCACCTGCCCGTTGAGATGACCAAGTGGTTCGACACCAACTACCACTATTCAGTGCCCGAGATCGGGCCAGAAACCAACTTCCACCTGGCCTCGACCCGTCTCGTTGCGCAGTATGCGGAAGCCGTTGCACAGGGCTACGTAACGCGTCCCGTGATTGTGGGCCCCGTGACTTTCCTACTGCTGAGTAAAGCCAGCGAGGATGCCCCTGAGGGCTTCCGCCCCCTGTCACGCCTGGCCGACCTGTTGCCCGTGTATCGGGAGTTGCTAAGAGCTCTGCGTGCCGCCGGTGCTGAGTGGGTCCAGCTGGACGAGCCCGGCCTCGTGAGCGAGAGCCTCAACGAGGACCGTTTGACGGTGCTCACCGCAGCAGAGAAGGCCTACCGCGAATTGGGCGACGACACGGATCGTCCGCAGATTTTTGTTGCGGCTCCCTATGCGAGTCTTGATGACGCCCTGCCTGTGCTGGCTGGAACCGCCGTCGAGGCCATCAGTCTCGACCTTGTGCGGGGCAGTCTGCCCGAGTTTACGCCCGGCCTGGAGGCTAAGACTCTGGTGGGTGGCGTGGTGGATGGACACAACGTGTGGCGCGGCGACCTCACCGTGGCCGCGGACACGCTTGAGGCTCTGCGTGGGCTGGGTTCCGGGGCTGTGGCTGTCGCGAGTTCCACGTCGCTACAGCATGTGCCACACGATGTGAATGATGAACCGTACCTGAGTGATCAGCTGAAGAGTTGGCTAGCATTTGCGGAGCAGAAGGTGGGCCAGATTGCCACTCTCGCCACAGGCCTCGTCAACGGACGGGGGAGCATCTCCGCCGAGTTGGCCGCCTCCGCCGCGGCTCTTGCCGATCGGCTGGCGGCTCCCGGTGTGCACGATCCGGTTGTGCGTGCTCGCACAGCCGCACTCACCGCTGACGACTTCTCGCGAGGTGAGTATGCTGCCCGGGTAGCCGCCCAGGCTGCGGCGCTCAACCTGCCTGACCTGCCCACGACAACGATCGGATCTTTCCCGCAGACGGGGGACATCCGCCGTGCTCGCGCATCGTTTGTGCGCGGTGATATTACTGAGGCGCAGTACAACGAGTTTCTGCGTGAGGAGATTCGTCGCGTGGTGGCTTTGCAGGAGGAGATCGGCCTTGACGTCCTTGTGCACGGTGAACCCGAGCGCAACGATATGGTGCAGTATTTTGCCGAGAACTTTGATGGTTTCGACGTGACCCAGAACGGGTGGGTGCAGTCGTACGGCACCCGAGCCACCCGTCCCTCGCTGCTCTGGGGCGATGTGTCCCGTCCTGCGCCGTTCACGGTTGAGTGGAGCGCCTTCACTCAATCGCTGACCGAGAAGCCGGTCAAGGGGATGCTGACCGGTCCCGTGACAATTCTCGCCTGGTCGTTCGTGCGTGACGATCAACCGCTCGCCGAAACGGCCAACCAGGTTGCTCTCGCCCTGCGCGATGAGATCGCTGATCTGGAGGAAGCCGGTATCGGTATCATCCAGGTGGACGAGCCCGCTCTGCGCGAGTTATTGCCCCTCAAAGTCGCCGACCAAGCAGACTACCTCGACTGGTCGGTTAACTCGTTTCGCCTGTCAACCGCCGGTGCGGCGGATGCCACACAGATCCATACGCATCTGTGCTACTCGGAATTCGGCGTTGTCATTGACGCGATTCGCGCGTTGGATGCCGACGTAACGAGCATCGAGGCGGCCCGCTCCAAGATGGAGGTGGTGCACGATATTAAGGCGAGCGGGTTTGATCACGGCATCGGGCCGGGCGTCTACGATATCCACTCGCCCCGAGTCCCCAGCGTCGCCGAGATCAGTGAGTTGATCGCGACAGCCCTGGGCGAGATCCCCGCGAGCCAAGTGTGGATCAATCCGGACTGCGGTCTCAAAACGCGTGGCTATGAGGAGACGACGGCTAGCCTGACTAACATTCTGGAGGCCACGCGCGCCGCACGCGGGTAGCATAATCTCTAGGTCCGCCTGGGAACGAGGAGGTGCCCTAACCCCGTTGGGTTGGGGCACCTCCTCGTTCGTGGCGTCAAGGATGCACTCGGCTGAGCGGCACCTGACTGAGTTTTATCGGACCGAGCAGGGCATCGTTTGGTCGGGTGCTATCCCACCGAACGTTATTTGATTGAACGCAGAACCGCAACGACCTTGCCCAGAACCTGGGCGTAGTCGCCGAGGATGGGCTCGAATGCGGTGTTGCGGGGAAGCAGCCAGGTGTGACCGTCACGCTGCTTAAAGACTTTGACCGTGGCCTCATCATCGAGCATTGCCGCGACTATATCGCCGTTATCGGCCGTATTTTGTTGACGCACCACGACAAAATCACCGTCACAGATGGCGGCATCAACCATTGAATCACCGACCACCCGGAGCATGAACAGTTCGCCCTTACCGACGAGCTGACGAGGGAGTGGGACAACTTCTTCAACCTGCTGCTCGGCGGTGATCGGAATCCCGGCAGCGATGCGGCCCACGAGAGGGACCATCGCGGCGTCGCCGATGGGGCTGGGCGGTGTGATTTCGGAGGGCGAAGAGCCCGCGGGAGATGCTCTTTCGCCTGAGTTGGGCAACTCGATGAGGATTTCGAGGGCGCGTGGACGGTTCGGATCGCGGCGTAGGTATCCACTCAACTCAAGCTGATTGAGTTGGTGAGTAACGCTTGAGAGGGAGGATAAGCCGACCGCATCTCCAATCTCGCGCATGCTGGGTGGGTAGCCCTGCTGCTTGACCGCGTTTTGAATGACCTCCATGATGGCGACCTGTTTTGCGCTGAGGTTTTTACGCCGCCGCCGTGGCGGGGCAGTCGCTGCCTCGCCGGTGATGTCGCTCATGCGGTTCTCCCTATTAGGTCGATGGACGTGATGGTGTGCGGGCGGAACTCCCGATGTCAGTGGTCTCTGATTGAGTACTGCTAGCGCCGCTGGTCAAGCCGGTGCCGTACCCAAAACTGTAGTGATGTTTCAGAAACATGGCAAACATATATTCGAGTGTCGCGAGAAGTTTTGAAAAATTAGCCGAAGATTTGCTTGATTATTCGAATAATCGAAGATATATTCGAAACAGAGATTCGATAAGGGCTGGGAGTTTCAGCTTGCCGGGCATCTGTTGAAGGAGGAACCCATGAGTAACATCATTTCTTTCCCGCACGAGACAACGCTTGTACGTGAGTCGATGTCTGGATCAGGAGTCGCTCGCAGGCCTACCCCGCAGAGAGCGGTGGGCGATTATGAGGTACTGGGGCGCCCCGTTCTCAGCGGTGGTTACTCGTATGACCCGGTGCGGATGGCCTCGGTGCCTTACCGACCAGGCCAGAGCCCCTCCGCGAGGGAGCGGCTGCCCCAGGATCTGTTGTTGCGTGGCGCTTCGGTTCCAAACGACAGGGAACACCGCATACTGGGTCACAGTATTTTTGACCAAGATGTTTCCGTACCGCCGAGCGTATCTACGGTTACGGATGGCCTGGGAATTACCGAGTATCGCGTGAAGACTCGGCTTCGCCTCACTAACCGAGGGCGTGTGGTCCTCGTCGGCGTGATTGCTCTCCTTCTTACGTTGGTCGCCCTTTCAGGGATTTTGTTTATGTCGGGCTCGGCCATCGCCTCCTCCGCACCGTCGCAGGGGCTCACCTACATTACGGTTAACTCGGGAGATAGTCTCTGGGGGTTGGCCCAGCGCTTGGCTCCCTCGAGTGACCCGCGCGATGTGATCAGCGATATCCTTTCGCTCAATCGGCTGGACTCCTCCGACCTCGAGGCTGGCCAAGAGCTTGCTATTCCCACTCAATATATGGATGGTAAAGATTCTGCTGATGGCGGGGCGGGAGAGTCGGTTTCCGGCTAGCAGTGCTGCTCGCGGCCAATCATGCAGATGCAGATGCAGATGGTGCTTCGCTCGGTGCTGCTCACCGCTGGGGGTAACCGTGATGCTGGTGAGTTTCGCTTCGCGGTCGTGCGCGGTCTGCTTCCTTGTATTTGATCCGAGGGGGGTTCGACTGGTGATATCCGGATTGCCTCCCGTGGCCGCCGGACTGCGCCTCGGCTAGCGAAACTTTTTACGCACCCCTCTGCGTCGTGAACCCGGACCAGAGCTGGGCAAGATCCCATACCTTGGTAGCTCGTACGGATAGACCGGTCTCCTTGCTGCGGTGTGTGGTGCCCGCCACGACCATCAGTCGCGTGCCGAAGTGTAGTGAATCGGACGATTTCTGGGCCTGGCCGAGGAGCGTGATCTCGGCGCATCCGCTGCCGTCATCAAGGGCAACTCGGAGAGCTCGCTTACTGCTGTGCGAGGGCAGGGTCTGGGCAGTGACGCGAATGCCGGCCACCATAACCTCGGTGTTATCAGGAAGGGCGAGGAGCTCCCCGGAAGGGGTGACCCCGATGCTGTCCAGGAGCGGGCGGTATGACTCAATGGGGTGGGGAGCGGGTTCGTGCTCCAATGTATCGTGTTCTGGGTGTTGCTGTTCGTCCTGTGCGCGTGCCGAGGTTAACGGGGCGATGACCTTCATCTCCCAGAACTTGGTATCCGCCTCCCCGCCGAGCGTTGGCTGTGCGGTGTTGTCCTGTTGGCAGGTTGGTGCGGTGACGCCCTGCTCGGGTGTGTCTGATGAGCGGCTGT
Organism: Klugiella xanthotipulae; assembly: GCF_006716695.1. GTDB lineage: Bacteria > Actinomycetota > Actinomycetes > Actinomycetales > Microbacteriaceae > Klugiella > Klugiella xanthotipulae. The sequence goes on along the minus strand of NZ_VFPN01000002.1, from coordinate 122,657 downwards.
TTCGCCTGTATGTAGCGTGTGTACGCGCTGTCAGAGTGCGTGTGTAGGCGATGATCTCGCCCCGAGCGGTCTGTGGCGAGAGCGGGTCAAGCGCGCCCAGGGCTGCCAGCCGTTGAAGTAGCCCTTTGGAAGGGTTCGCTTTGGCCGCGAAATCGCTAATTGAGCTGTAGGGTTGCCGCTTCAGGATGCGTTCGCACTCCGCCGCGGTGATGCTCGGTACGCTCAGCAGGGATAGTCGGATGCCGTAGTCTCCCGGCCCTGCCCGTCTCCCGTGTCGTACTTTTAAGGGTTCTACGTGGTAATGATCGCGTGACGCGTTGACATCAACGGGGAGCAGCGGAATGGTTTGGCCTGGGTTTAGTTCCGACTATTTTGTTCATCACTCGACGGTTGTCACGAGTGACTGCGCCTCAGCATAGTACGCCGTCTCAACCTCGACCGGGGTTCGCCTGCCTAGCTCGCCGTGGAGGCGCTCATTGTTCCACCACCACACATACTCCAGGGTGGCGAGTTCGACTTCCTCAACTGTTTTCCAGGGGCCACGCATGCGGATGAGTTCTGCTTTGTAGAGCGCGTTCACTGACTCGGCCAGGGCATTATCGTAGCTGTCACCTACGGTCCCCGTTGAAGGAATCGCCCCCAGTTCTCTGACGCGGTTGGAGTAGACCATCGACATGTAGTTCGATCCGTGGTCGCTGTGATGCACGGCCCCGTCGAGCGTTCCACCTGATTGCCAGGCCGCCATCTCAAGCGCCTGCAGCGGCAGTATCTCAGCTTTCAGTGTTGAGGCAACGTTCCAGCCAACGATCTTACGATCAAAGACATCAATAATGAACGCGGTGTATGCGAACCCAGCCCACGTAGCAACGTAAGTGATGTCACACACCAACAACTTCATTGGCCCGTCGGCCACGAACTGGCGTTCGACGAGATCACCCGGCAGCTGATCCCTGACGTCACTCGTTGTTGTGAAGGCTCTCTTCGAACGACGTACCCCACGCACTCCGGCGATTTTCATCAGACGCTCGGTTTGGTCGCGTCCGATGACCCACCCTGCTCTGGTGAGGAGGGCGTGCATCTTGCGGCGCCCGTAGACGCTGTAGTGCTGTTTGTGGAGTTGACGGATCTCGGTGACGAGAATCTCGTCGCGTAGTTTCCTGACCGACGGGAGTCTGTGTTTCGCTGCCCGATATCCTCGGGACGTCAGAAACCCACGAATTGCCGAGCCCAGCACACGGCACAGGAACTCAACCCCGAAACGATCACGATAGGTATCGATGAATTGGATCATTTCGTTCGTGGGGGGTCGAGTTCCTTGGCGAAAAATATGCTCGCAGCTCGCAAGACTTCGTTTGCTTTCTTGAGTTCAGCGACTTCGCGGCGCAGTCGCCGGTTCTCCTCGTTCATATCAGTGGTCACGCCGGGTTTTTGGCCAGTATCGATCAGCGTTTGACGATGCCAGATACGCAGCGTGTCTGGTGAGACACCGAGGAGCTTGCCGACCTGGTTGCTGGCTGCGTTGAGGCTCGTATGCTCGGGGAGCGCTTCGGTGAGCATACGCAGCGCGCGTTCACGGAATTCTGGTTCATATTTGTTTGCCATGGTGTTCCTATCCTTGTTGAAAGTACGGAACTAAACCCAGGCCAAACCAATGCTCAGCAACAGGCTTCCGCTACGCACTCAAAAAAGTCTCGATTTTAGCATCACCGAATGCGATGTCCCTCACCCTTACGAGCTGAAATGGAAAGTCCTCAACCAAGGTGACGAAGCCAAACGGATCAACTGTATCCGCGGACAAATTATTTCAGGTAGCAAACTCAACGGTCACCACGAAGCTACCCAGTTCCGCGGAGAGCACTACGTCGAGTGCTACGCCATCAAAGACGGCGTGGTCGTGGCCAGAGATCGGGTTGAGGTGCCCATCACCACCGCCTAGGAACTATGGCAATCCGTCGGAAATGCACACAGACAGTGGCCTCAAAGACACCATGTGGTATTACTGAGGACCACTCCATACGTATCGTCGCCCTCGTATGTGGTTCCGTGCGCCGGGGACGTCTCGTGTGGAGGGAGGAGGGCTGCTCGATTCTGACCGTAGCGCTCAAAAATGGCCGTGTGGATCTCGGCCTGACGTGTCGATTCAACGTCAATACCAAGGCTGGGCAAGGTGGACGGGCTACTGCCGAGGAAACACTCGTGGAAGAGGCCATGTTCCAGCGGGTCAACAGCGCTGACACGCAGGAGATAATTGACGATTGAGCTGGTCCCTGACCCACTCGCCTGGTTGCGGATCCCTCTGTTGCGAATCAATTGGGACACGTCGGCCACCGTCAGGAAGTAGGCGTCAAATTCTAAACTGTTGATGGCGCTCAGCTCGGTGTGAAGTCTCTGGTGCACTCGCTCGGAGTTACGACCATCGAGTCTCGGGTAGCGCTCGGTGATGGCAGCCTGGCACCGCTCGGTGAGGATACGCTGTGCGGTACCGCTGAATCCCAGTGCGCTGAGTTCGGGAAGCCGGGGTCGTCCCCACCCCAGATCGGCAACCGGGTCGAGGATGCAGCGCTCGGCGAGCTGGTCCGTGGCGGAAAGAATCCTGGGGAGAGCCAGGGTGGAGAGCGTGGAAGCGTTGACAATGAACCGTGCCACCAACTCCATCGTCTGTTGTGGCTTTAGCCAGGCCTCACGGTTGTGCCGTCCTGAAGGGCTGACGAACGCGCAAAGCTGATCTGCTGAGTCGAATGGATCGTTCGTGGCTGTCGCATCCCTTCGCGCAGAGCGCGCCGCGTTGGTCAGAATGGCGGGAACGTGACCTTCCTCGGCAAGCTCCAGCATCCGCGCAGCGTGCTCGACGGATGCCGTAGCCCCGATTTCAGCGAAGTGGCAGACAATCTCGACCGCTACCCCACCGGGTAGGAGCGTATTCCACTCAGCAAGATATTGCCGGGCGAGGTCGTGGCGGTTATGGAGGACTGCCTGACCCACGTTGGAGTCAGGCCCGAGAAGGACCGTGGCAACGGGCCCCTCGCTGGTCTTCAGGAAGTTCGCGAGGAGCGATGCGGGAACGCTCGGTCGGACTCCGGGGCTATGTCGAACGGACGATGCCCCTGGACCGGATGCTCGCGGGGAGTGTGCCGCCGAGACGGTGCGGCACAATGCTGCCCATCCGGCTCCCCCTGCGCAGCCGTGGGCCACGATCACGACCGGGAAATTACCGCTCGGAGAAGCAATGTGAATGTCCACGCCCACGATGGGGGAGACTCCTTCGGCGATGCAGGCTCGTATGTGCTGGATGGCCCCGTAGAGGCCGTCCTGATCAGTGAGAGCGAGCGCGGGGGAGGGATCGCTGTCGTGCGCCCTTTCGGCGTTGTTGTGGGCGATCTGGGCAACGAGTTGTTCCGGCCTCTGCGCTCCATAGCGGGGCGAGAAAGAAGACGATACGTGGAGGTGGGTGAATCGGGGCATGAGCTAGCTCAGAACGTTGGTGAGGAACCAACAGTATGCGCAGGGTCGCCACCGGGGGCGTGCGGGGTAGTGACTAGATGTTTCTGGCCGGTCCACGCCATTTTTTCGGGGGTGTCCTCATCGGCGTGCCAGACAGTGATGCGCTCTTTTTTTATCGTTCGTACGGGACCTATCCTCAATGATTCGAAGGTTTGTTCGATTTAATCGAGTGTAGGCCTCAGCGCCCAGAATTGCCAATAGAGCGTCTGATGCTGTGCGGTGTGTGCTGAATCCGAAGGCTCTGGCGAAGAATGGCCGCCGGCCGGCGCCGTCTCCGCATCTCTAACGTAGAATGCGCCGTGGAGCCCCGCCTCGGGGTGACTCAACCGGGTGGTATTCCAGGGCGTCGAGCGCCCGATCGGATGCCTGCACCGCCGCATCCACCAGTTCCTGGTCACCCGTTGTGCTCGGATCAAGCCACGCCTCCCATGCATCGGCGGGCAGACATACCGGTGTGCGGGCGTGCAGATTGGCCAGGTGCGGTGGGGCGGTCCGGGTGAGAATGGTTGCTGATAGTGTCCAGCGTGCGGGGTTACGCGGGTCCACCGCGGGATCGGCCCACCATGAGTACAGCCCCGCAAATGAGAGCGGTTCACCGTGTGTGTCCGAGTCATCTGCTACCGCACGACCCGACACAAAGTATGGCGTCTTGGCCCTGCGCCCGGGTGTGTGCTGATCCGTCCGCCATTCGTAGTAACCGTCGGACGGAACAAGGCAGCGCGTGCGGGCGACTGCACCGTGAAAGCTCGCGATCCGGGCCGCGGTCTCGGAGCGGGCGTTGAATGTGGAATACCGCTGTCGAGCCTCGCGGGCAAACGGCGGGATGAGCGACCAGCGTGCCGCCTCCAGCCTGCGGCGCGTTCCTGCGGGATTCTGGGTATCGACCACGTCAACCACGATTGGCACGGGGTCAGTGGGGCGAACATTGAACCCGGGTTGGGGAAGGTTATCGCCCTCATCATCAACCCCATAAAACGCCACGAGATCGAGGGTGGTCTGCGCCACCACGTATCGTCCACACATGTCCACATGGTACTCCGGCCTCCGGGTGAGGCTGGTGTCAGAGGTGCCTGCTACAACTGTGATACTCCCGCCCGAGAAATCAGTGAAGGAGAGCTATGTCGTCATCACACATAAACCGTGTACCCTGTGGATGCCCGCCCTGGTGCGTGCGCGACCACACGGCCCGCTCCGAGCCCGATCCCCTCCACGTGAGCGTTGAGGAGGGCGTTCCTGTCGTGCTGCGTCGCAGTGAGTGGGTCGCCGGTGTGGGTGAGGATCGGGTCGAGTCAGGTGAGTGCACGGTTGTCCTGTGGCAGCGTGTTGGCAGCAGGAATACCTGGGTCTATGTGGGAGCCCGCACCACCGACGAGGGGCGCGGTGGCTTCGAAATGAGTACCGAGAGCGCCCAACAACTCCTGTGGTTGCTGGCCGACCGGCTGGGAATGGAGAACGAACGCAGGTCGCCCACGACATAAATTTTCTCGCTACCCTGAGTGCATGACGAAAACTGTGACCTGGGACTACATCGACGAGACCAGCTTCGACGCCGACACCCCAGACAAGGCGATTGCCGCTGCCGAGGGATTCCTTACTCTCGCCCGCGATCCACAGACCCGCTATGAGGAGGACACCTCGCCCGCCGCCGTACTGATCTCGGCCTCCGAATGCTTTTACGACGGACTGGAGCCACTGCGCGCTTATGAGGCTGCACGTGAGGCCCAGGACGTCGAGGGCGAGGTGGCCCCGGACAAACGTCTCTACCTGATTGACGCTCTCCTGCGCACCGGCCAGACAGTCGAGGCGGGTGAGCTCGCTCAGGCGGTCTGGAATGAAGAGATTCTTGATCCGATGGTCTACTCGTTCCTGGGCGATTCCTATTCGTCTGTGAACGATGTGCTGGCGGGTCAGCGCTGGTACGACCGGGGTATCCGGTTGATCGAAAAGATTCTGGAAGACGCCGATAGCTTCGACCGGAACGAACTGGCCGACATCTTTGAGAGCCGTGAGTTACTTCTTCTCGGTCGCCAAGCTGTGCGGGAGGATGGCGGTCTCCCTGCCGATCGCTGGGATGAAGAAGCTCTCGAAATCTTGGCCGAGTACGATGAGGAGGCCGACGAACAGGACACTGACGCGGATTCGATCGGCCCCACAACTCGATGAGCAGGGTAGGCCTCTGTTCTCATCACCATAGAAACAAGGAGTTTTACCAGAGTGAATAGTGCGTACAAACTGATTCCGGCCGGGTTCACCCCAGCCCCCTCCCTCGATGCCGAAGCCGTGACGCTCGCCGTTCTGCCGGCACCCTCTGCGGAGGCTGGAGCTATCGGCTACGTTGTGGCCAGTGATGGCGAGGTTCCTGCGGATCTTGGCCTTGATCGGGCCGCACTCGCCGCCGCTGGATTTGAGGGTAAGTTGGGCCAGGCCCAGCAGCTGCTCGGGGCAGGCCCCGTGCGCTATGCCGTGGGCATCGGTTCAATAGCTGACCGCTCGGCTGCCACGCTGCGCGATGCCGCAGCCACGTTTGCTCAGGCCGCCCATCGCTTTGGTCACCTCGCTTTTGTGGGGGTTGACGATTTTCAGATCGACCCCGCCGCGGCCGGGCAGGCACTCGCTGAGGGTGTCATTCTTGCGCGTTATCGCTATACCGAACTGAAGTCGGCACCACAAGATCGGGCACTCGCCGTGTGTGAAGTCGTCTCGTCCTCCGCCGATGGCGCAAGTCTGGCTGGTGGAATTGCCCGCGGCCGCGTGATTGCGGTGGCGACCACCCTGGCCCGAGACCTGGCGAATACTCCTCCCAGCCACCTCACCGCCGCCAATTTTGGTGATCTTGCCGAACAAATCGCCCCTTCGTTCGGTATTACGGTGGAGACCTTCGACAAGGCTCGGCTGATTGAGCTGGGCACGGGTGGCCTTCTGGGCGTCAACGCAGGCAGCGTGGAGGAGCCCCGGCTCATCAAAATCCGCTATCTGCCGGTTGATAACGCGGGTGAGCCGATCCCGCCGCGCGGTGAGCTCGCATTTGTGGGCAAGGGCATCATGTACGACTCGGGTGGGATCAGCCTTAAGCCGTCTGATCCCATGCACCTCTCGATGAAGATGGACATGGCTGGTGCGGCTGCGGTGTTTGGCGCGATGACCGCCCTGCGCGATGTGGGCTGCCGCGCTGCCGTGACGGCCTACCTGATGTGCACCGATAATATGCCCTCGGGATCCGCCACCAAGCTGGGTGATGTCCTCACCATCCGTGGCGGTACCACTGTCGAGGTGAAGAATACCGATGCAGAGGGTCGCCTGGTGCTCTCTGACGGTCTGGTTCTCGCCGCCGAGGCTGAGCCGGACGCGATCATCGATATCGCCACTCTTACGGGTGCCGCCCTTGTTGCTCTCGGCACCAGTACGGCCGCCGTTTTTGGTAATAACCAGGACCTGGTCAACCGCGTGCTGGACTCGTCCGCCGCCACTGACGAACCATTGTGGCAGTTGCCGCTCGAAAAGAAGTACCGTGAGCAACTCAACTCCGAGATCGCCGACCTCTCAAATATGGGTGGGAAGTATGCCGGTTCCACCCTCGCGGCGCTCTTCCTCGCTGAGTTTGTGGGTGAGACTCCCTGGGTTCACCTTGACATCGCGGGCACTATGCAGTCTGAGACCAACGACGGCTGGCGTCCACGTGGGGCTACGGGCTTCGGCACTCGTCTGCTGATTGATGTGGCAGAGAGTTTTACCCGGTAGCGCACCGGTGAGGCCTGATCGGACCACAGCAACTAACTAGTCAATAACCAGCTCCATCACCGTCACGGAACGTGGCCAGATAGGAGTGAGGGCGGTAGCGTGGGGCACATTGAGGTCTTCGTGATGTGGTTTCTCCGAACTACTGGAGCGGAAAGTTGGTAGATGCGATGCCCAGATCATCCGGTATTCTGCCCCTTTCTGTCGCGTTGCGCCGCCGGATGAGTGTCGCATCCGGCGGCCTTTTCCTCGCGGTTATCGTCCTGGCCGTGGTACTCCATCACGGTGTGGATGGTGCCTGGGCCGTTGCCGACCGTTCGTGGTTGGCCCTCATGGTGGATGCACGACAGCCCGTTCCCCTCAGTCTTGCCTATGCATTCAACGAGGTCGGTGCCGGTCTCTGGGGTGCCGTTATCATTCCGTCCGTGTCGGTGTGTGTGGTATTCCTGGTCCGGGGCCCCCGCTCGGCAGGCTACCTGGTGACAGTCATGATTCTGGCCACGCTCGTGACCCAATTGCTCAAGCGTGTGGTGGCCCGGCCCCGACCGGAGGGTATGCTCGTGACGAGCGATTTTGGTTCGTTTCCCTCGGGACACTCGGTGCAAGCGGTGGTGTGGGTGGTCGCGCTGGGTCTCCTTTTTCCATACGTTGGGGTGTGGGTGGCGGGTGCACTCTACGCCCTCGCAATGATGTGGAGCCGTACGTACCTCGGTGTGCACTGGCTTACCGATGTGCTGGGTGCTGCTGCACTGGGGTGTGCCGTTGCTCTGGCCTGCTACGCCGGGTACGGGCGGTGGCTGCGGAATGAGCGGCGACCGCGAGTTTCGACGTCACACGCGTATCGGACACGGCACCGCCGCTGTCCGTGATGTTCCTCCGGGGTCTGCGACTACTCTGGAATCGAAACGTTGGGCAACACCCAGGAGGCGGCAATGAGAGTAGCTGTGTATACCGGCGCGGGAGGTCCAGAGGTGATCAGGATGGAGGAGCGCTCTGACGCGTATCCGGCCTCGGGAGAGGTCGCCATCCGTGTGGCCGCGGCCGGGCTCAATCGAGCCGATGTTCAACAGCGCAGGGGTCTTTACCCGCCGCCCCAGGGAATCACCGACGTGCCGGGGCTGGAGGTTTCCGGGCAGATCGACTCGCTCGGCACGGGCGTCACCAGCTTCAGCGTGGGCGACGAGGTGTGTGCCTTACTTGCGGGCGGTGGCTACGCTGAGCGGGTGGTCTGTCCGGTGGATCAGGTGGTTCCCCTCCCGGCAGCCGTGAGTCTTCGTGATGCAGCCGCATTACCCGAGGCTGCCGCGACCGTGTACAGCAACCTGGTGATGGAAGCCGGGGTGCGGGCGGGCGATATTGTTCTGGTGCATGGCGGTGCGGGCGGCATCGGTACGATGGCGGTGCAATTGCTCCGCGCGCTCGGGGCGACGTGCATTGTGACGGCCGGCTCTCCGGAGAAACTCGAGGTTGCGCGCACCCTCGGGGCAGACGTGCTCATCAACCACCGCAGCGAAGATTTTGAGGCGCGCGTGCATGAGGCTACGGGTGGTCGGGGTGTTGATGTGATCCTGGACGTTGTGGGTGCTGCCTACCTTCAGCGCAATATCAACTGTCTCGCCACGGGAGGTCGGCTTGTCATCATTGGGCTGACCCGGGGTGCCGTTGCTGAGATCAACCTGCGCGATCTGATGACTAAGCGTCTGAGGGTGATCGGTACTACGCTTCGGGCGAGACCCACCGACGAAAAAGCCGCCATTATGCGTGAGGTTGTCAAGCGGGTCTGGCCGCTCGTGGCTGCGGGGCAGATCAGGCCCCTCGTCGATCGGGTCTTTCCACTCGTCGAGGTAGCTGCTGCCCAGGAGTATTTCGATTCGGGTTCGCACACGGGTAAAATTCTGCTTGTGAACGGTTGAGGGCTGATGCTTTACACATTCTGGGCTCCCTGCCAACGACAGGAAGCCCAGAAAAATACCGCACACTAGTCGGGGTTCTGGGAACTTACTGCACAGAACTGTGGCGAATAGGCACCATAAGAAAACTGATGGGTCTACTATCGGTTTGGTTGATTTTTGATGTGTGGACGTTGACGTTCTGTGGCACGTATCTTGCGGCGCTAAATGGTGGCTGGCCGGGACTCCAATCCTCCGTGCGAATGTGACATGTCTGCTCTTTCTTGGCACCGGTGTCGATTTCCTTGGTGCTCATCCGTCACCATGATGATGGTGCGCGTGCACCCCGAGAGGAGAAGAAGTATGAAGTACATGCTGTTGTTGACCGGAGACGGCGATGTTCCCGCGTGGGATGGGCTGGATGAGTCTGAGCAGGCCGCACTCATGGAACGGTTCGAACAATTCCAGAGTGAGTGCACTGCCCGTGGTGTTGAAATTTTGGCAGGGGAATCTCTCGAAAACGGCGAATCTGCCACCACCGTGCGCAGATCGGCTGGTGCGCGGGTGATCTCTGAAGGACCGTATGCCGCCGCCTACGAAGGACTGGGCGGGTTCTATCTCGTGGAGACGCCAAGCCTTGACCTGCTTCTGGAACTCTCGGACGTTCTGCCGCCGTACGACATGGAGTTCCGGCCGATCGATCCGATGGGGTGAGCGTGGAAGGCGCAGATCAGGCAGTGGCGGCGCTGGTGCGTGAGCACTGGGCGTCGCTACTGCGGTCTCTCATTTCGTTCTCCGGCCGGGTGGACCTCGCGGAGGATGCTCTTGCTGCTGCATGCGAGCGTGCGCTGAGTTCCTGGGGCGGGCAGACGCCTGCGCATCCTGTTGCCTGGATTCGTCGTACAGCTCAGCGCGCGTTGATCGACGAGTTGCGCCACGAGCAGGCATTCGCGCGAAGGCAGCACCTGGTCGTGACCGAGGAATCAGTTGAGGCGAACGAAAGTACACTCGGCATGGTCGATGATCGTGTCGAGATGCTGTGGTTGGCCTGCCATCCTGCTCTTGGGAGCGAATCTCGACCGCTGCTGGCGCTGCGTTTCGTATTCGGCTTGTCAACCGAGCGGATCGCACGCATGTTTCTTGTGAGCACATCGACCATGGCAGCGCGCATCACCCGGGCCAAGAAGCGCGCAGCGCTGGCTGGCTTCGCGCTGACGTCTTCCCGTGAGCATCCGGAACGCGCCGACGACGTCGCTCGCGCGATCTCAGTAGCGTATGCAGCTGCTTATTTTGCCAGTGACGAGTCCGCCGCCGACCTCGTCACCCTGTTGCATCAGACCGCGGGGAGCCGCCCTCATCCGGCGCTTAACGCGCTCGCTGTACTGATCTCACTCACCCATGCCCGCCGCGATGCCCGGATCGGTGCCGACGGGCGTCTGCTTACTCTGGCCGAACAGGATCGCTCCCTCTGGCATGTGAGTGAGATGACGGCGGCACTTCGCCAATACACCGCCCTGTCTCCGAGCGTCGGGTACGCGGAGGAGCTTCGCGCATACGCCACGATCGAGGCAGCACACGCTGTGGCCCCCGATAGTGAACGCACGAACTGGCGCCTCATCGACGCAGCCCACGATCGGCTCGCCCAGCTAGGCGACTCACCGCTGGACCGGCTGGAGCGGGCGGCAGGACGCGCTGCCTCCGGCCGCCCGATCGCCCGCGCTGACGTGGAAAGGCTACGCCGCGAGCTCCCAGACCATCACCGAGTATTGGTCGTTGGCGCACATCTGCTGCGACAAGAAGGCGACGATCTGGGTGCCGACGACCTTCTCCGTCGCGCCATCGAACTGTGTGAGTACGAACACGAGCGCCATGCTCTGCATCACCTCCTCAGCGACAGCGGCGCATCAGGAGCAACGTCTGATTGAACGACGACTTCGGGATCTCGGAGTCAGGTCTGCAGCGCTGGCTGAAACTGGCCGATATCGAGGACGCTAAACGGCCCGGAGTGACCCAGGCTGACGCTGCCGAGCTGCGGGAGGCGAGGAAACGGATTCGGCTGCCGGAGCAGGAGAACGAGATCCTGCTCCGGGCTGCCGCTTATGTGTCGCAAGCATCGCTCCCACAATGAGGTTCCCGCTGATCCACGAGTTGGCCGCTGACCGGCGAATTCCGGTCGCGTTTCTCGAAGGAACCACCGTCGATTTATGAGCACAGCGCGACCATCTGATGCTGGTGCTGTGGATCTCGGACGAAGAGAGGGCGTTGTTTTGCGCGAAGAGCACCGTTTTTGCTCGTTTGTTGGCCACGAACATCTGTTTGTGCTCATATGAGCAAAATGTTCTACATAAGTTGTTTTCGTTGTTGGGCGTTCTTACTCTAGGGACTATTCGTTTCGATCAAGGAGGCTCACAATGAAGCGACTCTCATACGCTCTCGTCGCGGTACCCATCGTTTTGGTGCTGGCGGCATGCACAAGCACACCCGGCGGTACTACCGGCGAGAACACCGCCGGTGCATCCGACGGTACCGTCACCGTTGGGTTCAGCCAAGCAACTCAGCAGTCACCGTTCTACGTCGAACTCGGAGACGGTGTGAAAGAAGCTGCCGCCGACAACGATGCCGAACTGGTCTACGTAGACGCCAACGGTGACGTGACCAAACAGAACAACGACATCGAAGACCTCATCACCAAAAATGTGGATGTTCTTCTCATCAACCCGGTCGATCCACAGGGAATCGCCCCGGCGCTTGCATCCGCCAAAGCCGCCGGTATCCCGGTTGTCACGGTTGACCGCTTTGCCGAAGGTGCCATCGCCCACGTCGGTCGCGACAACGTCGAAATGGGAAGGCTTGTTGGTGAGGCCGTGTCCGACAAGCTTGGCGAGGCCGGGGGAAAGATCATCGAGATTCAGGGTGATGCCGGAGGAACCGTTGCCGCCGATCGCAAGCAGGGTTTCCACGATGCGTTTGACGGCAACAGCGCCGTCACCATCGTTGAAGGTCCCTACGCCGAATACATTCGCGCCAATGCGGTTACCGCAATGCAGGACCTGCTTCAGGCAAACTCCGATGTCGCGGCAATCTATGCCCACAACGACGACATGGCTCTTGGTGCCCTGCAGGTGCTCAAAGAGAACGGCCGTGACGACGTCATCGTTGCGGGTGTTGACGGGCTTATGGAAGCCGTGAAAGCAATCGACAACGGAGACCAGTACGTTGCCACGTCACTCAATGACCCCATCTCGCTTGGGTCGGTAGCCGCCGACACCGCCATCAAAGCGGCCAAAGGCGAAACCGTAGACACAGACATCGACGCGGGAACACAGCTTGTAACCACGGAGAACGCCGCATCGTTTGTCGGCGACACCCTCTTTGCTCGCAGCGAATCCAACTAGTCATCCACCGTCAGTGTGCCCGGGTCCAAACCGCCCGGGCACACAACCCCCACCGTCCCTCGCGGAGAACTGGAGCAAACAATGTCAGAAAACACCAACAATAGAAGTTCAGGCGGCACCATGACGGCCGCGGTGCTCTACGCACCGGGAGAGATTCGGGTTGAGAACGTCGCCATACCAACCATCGGTTCGGGCGACCTGCTGGTCAAAGTTGCGGCCTGCGGTGTGTGCGGGTCCGACATCCCTAGAATGAATTTTGCCGGAGCGCACCGGCACCCCATCATTTGTGGTCACGAATTCTCCGGCTTCGTCACCAAAGTCGCACCGGATGTTGCAGGATTCGCCGTTGGCGACCTGGTTTCTGTTCCCCCGCTCCTGCCCTGCCGAAAATGCGACAGTTGTCTCGAAGGCCACTTCAGTCTCTGTGAAGACTACGACTACTTTGGGAGCCGACGCGACGGTGCCTACGCCGAATATGTTGTGGTTCCGGCCGACAACGCTCTGCTCATGCCCGCCGGTGTAACCCCGAAAGCAGCGGCAATGATAGACCCGTCAGCAATAGCCCTGCACGCCATTCGACGCACCAGGCTCGGCAAAGGGTCGCGTGTGGCCGTCATCGGAGCCGGCCCAATCGGTCTCTTTGCTGTTCAGTGGGCCCGCATCCTCGGCGCCACCGAGGTACTCGCCGTAGACCTGAACGAGCAAAAAGCCGACATGGCCCGTGAAGCAGGTGCCACAATGACAGCGACCTCCGAAGAGCAAGCACGTGAACGCGCCGGAAAAGGATTCGACGTTGTTATCGAATCCGCAGGAGTTCCGCCCACCATCGCGTTGGCTGTCAAACTTGTTGCGCGTCGGGGTGAGGCATCTTTCATTGGAATACCCCACACACCGGTTGAACTCGACAAAGCAACGTTTAGCAGTTTCCTGCGCCGGGAAGTCTCCCTGCATGGAAGCTGGAACTCTTTCTCCTCGCCCTTCCCCGGCGAAGAATGGACCATCTCCGCCGAACTCATGGCAAGCGGCGTGCTCAAAACCGACTTTATGATCACCCACGAACTCCCACTCTCAGAGGTTCCCGCAATCATGAAGCAACTGGCCGAGCGGTCTATATTTAGCTCAAAGATTTTATTCCTCCCCAACGGAGAATAGAAACATGTCTCTCTTTCTCGCAATCGATGTCGGCACCGAGAGCGCGCGGGCCGCAGTCTTCACCGACGATGGACACACGGTCGGTGAAGGACAGCGCGGGTATGCCACCAGATTCCCCCAACCTGGGTGGGCAGAACAGGACCCACTCGAATGGTGGAACTCCGCAGCGCAGGCCTGCCGACAGGCACTCACCGCTGCAGGAACAACAACAGTGGATGCCGTCAGCGTGGCCACGACCGCGTCATCCGTTGTGTTTCTCGACGTGCACGGCAGCCCCGTGCATCCGGCCATCTTGTGGATGGACAGTCGCTCGGTTCTTGAGTCGCAGAAAACGGCCAAGACTGAGCATCCGGCACTCGCCTTCTCCGGGGGTTCGGATAGCTCAGAGTGGCTCGTTCCGAAAGCCATGTGGTTCGCAAAAAACCGACCGGAACTCTACCGAGACTCGCGCTACATCGGAGAGTCTGTTGACTACCTCACCTACCGCCTCACCGGAGAGTGGGTCGGATCGCGCCTCAACGCCACCTGCAAATGGAACTACGACCACCGCATCGGCGAACTGCCCGTTGATCTGTACGAGGCATTGGGTGTGCCCGATCTACACACCAAGCTCCCATCGCGAATCCAAGAAGTGGGGGCACCCGTTGCGCCGCTCAGTGACGCGGCTGCCCAAGACCTGGGCCTCACCAACCGGCCCATCGTCGGTACCGGAGGGATCGACGCTCACCTGTCGCTGCTGCCGCTTCGTGGAATTTCGGCAAACCCGGTATCCATCGTTGCGGGAACGTCCAACGCCTTCGTGGCGGAGGCCGACGAGCCATCATTCAGCCCCACCATTTGGGGCCCATACCCGGGTGCCCTCACGGAAGGCCGCTGGCTGATCGAAGGTGGACAAGTGTCGGCGGGGTCATCACTCACCTGGCTGGCAGAAAAAATTGTGGGACAGAAGCGCGAAAATATTGCCCAGTTTGTGGCCGAAGCGAGCCGCATTGCACCGGCCTCCCACGGACTGCTCATGATCGACAACCTGATGGGCAACCGCACACCTTACAGAGACCCTGAGCTGCGGGGCGCGTTCCTGGGCCTTACCCTCGGCACAACTGCTGCTGCCCTCTATCGGGCGGCAGTTGAAGGTGTCGCTTTCGGCACCCGCCAAGTGCTGGAATCGTTTGCCACCGTGGGGGTCGATACCACCGACGTGTTCATGACCGGTGGAATACGTCATAACCCGCTGTGGCTACACACCACGGCAGACGCTCTCGGTCGCCCAATAACCCTCGTGACCAACTCCAACATGACGCTCAGCGCCTGTGCGGCGATAGGAGCCGTAGCGGCTGGCGTCGAGAAAGACCTGGCCGCCGCGGCGAAGCTATTCCCCGTTGGCACCCGCGTCATAGAGCCGTCGCCCGAGTCAACCACAGCCCTCAGCGACAGCTACGCCCTCTACGTCGAAGCCACGGCAGTAACTGCCGGCATACACCATCGGCTCAGCCAGTTGGCAACCGCCGCTGCTCGCCGAAACGGGGCTGAATCATGACCGGAGACGAAGAACTTCTCGCAATCAAAGCATCCGTTCTCTACTACGAAGACGGCAAAACCCAAGACGAAATTGGTGCATTGCTCGGTCTCAGTAGGTGGAAAGTTGGGCGGCTCCTCAGCGACGCCAAAACGGCCGGGTTTGTGCGGATCGAAATTGTGCACCCCCGAGCTCGGAAGCTGGAACTTGAACGACGTCTCCGTCAAGAAATGGGACTCGTGGATGCTGTGGTCGTCCCCTCACTCGGACAGGCCGACTCGGACGAGCTCCAGTCACGCGTCGCCCTCGCAGCGGCCGAATATCTCACCTCGGCTCGTCCAGTGCCCCGCACGCTAGGCATCAGCTGGGGTCGCACGCTTCACGACGTAGCACAGCAACTGCGCCAAGACTGGGCAACCGGAGTCAACGTGGTACAAATCAACGGTGGTGTCAGCCTCAACAAGCGGGCAAGCTCTGCCGCAAACACCACAGCAACCATTGCCCAGAAGGGTGGGGGAGAGGCGCTGCTGCTTCCCAGCCCAGCGATCCTGGAACGAGCAGAAACCAAGCGAATTATCGAAAATGACCGCACCGTCGCGCAGGTGCTCACCGCAGCGCGAAGCGCGTCCGCCTTCCTGTTCAGCGCGGGGCTGGCGGACTCTAGCTCCGTGCTGGTTGACAGCGGGTACCTCACGCGCGACGACGTACGTATCTTGGTACAAAAAGGCGCTGTCGGCGACGTTCTTGGCCGCTTTGTTGATGCCAACGGAAACGTTGTAGACCCTGCCCTTGATGAGCGCACGGTTGGCATCACTATTGATGAGCTGCGAGCCGCCCACACCTCTATCGCCGTCATCTCCGGGCGATCCAAGAACGACATCTGCCGCGTGCTTGTGAGCAGCGGGATCTGTACGGTGCTCGTTACCGACGAAGGTAACGCGCGCTACCTGTTGGAAGGAAAACAATGACCAGCACACCTGACACGCTGCTCGACATGCGAGACATCGTCAAAAGCTTCCCCGGCACCAAAGCTTGCCAGGGAACGAGCCTCAGCGTTCGCGCCGGAGAAGTGCACTGTCTGCTTGGCGAAAACGGTGCCGGCAAATCCACTCTCATGAAAATCCTATCCGGCTCGTACCAGGCCGATTCGGGTCAGATCATCATCAACGGGGCAGAGTATACGTTTGCGAATCCCAATGACGGCATCGCGGCTGGGATCGCAGTGATTTACCAAGAGCTCGACCTTTTCCCCGATCTGACAGTCGCCCAAAACCTGTTCCTCGGGCATTCACCATCCCGTGTCGGGATCGTCAAGCGGGCCCAACGCCGTGCCAACGCCCAACAGTACCTCGACCGGGTTGGGGCAACATTCTCGCCGGATGCGGTGGTCAGTTCGCTGTCCATCGCAGATCAGCAACTCACCGCCATTGCGCGGGCAATCACCGTTGACGCCAAAATCATCGTCATGGATGAACCCACGGCGACCCTGGGTGAAGCAGACGTCAAAAACGTGTACCGCGTCATCCGGTCATTCATTAGTGAAGGCCGCTCAGTGATCTATATTTCTCACCGTCTCGACGAGGTGCGTGCTGTTGGAGACCGTATTACCGTGCTGCGTGACGGAAAAGATGTCGCCCACTACAACGTCGCCGACACCACGGAGGAGCAGTGGGTCGCGGACATGATCGGAGACAAATCCAAGGAGCTTGCTGGCACAAACAGACGGCCCATGCCCACAGGGGAACCGCTGCTGAGCATTGACCGGGTGAGTATCCCCGGCCTCATCGAGATTGAAGGAATAAACGTTCGACCGGGGGAGATCGTTGGTCTCGCCGGGTTGGGGGGAGCGGGGCGAACCACCCTGCTCTCCGCCGTCTTTGGGGCACGACGTTCAGCCAACACCATCCGAATTTACGGGTCACGGGTATCGATGCGAACCACCCGTGATGCTCGACGACTCGGCTTTGGATTGGTGCCGGAAAGCCGCAAAACGGAAGGTCTGATGCTGGGCCTGTCCGTGACCCGAAACGCGGCCATGGCCTCCCATGACCAACCGCCGTGGCTGCTGCCGCACGCTAAAGGTAAAGAACGAACGCTTCCCATTCTCACCAGACTCGGGGTCAAGTTCTCAAGTCCTAACCAACTTGTCGGCCAGCTCAGCGGAGGCAACCAGCAAAAAGTTGTTCTCGCCAAATGGTTGGCACGGGACACCCGGATACTACTGCTCGATGAGCCCACTCGCGGGCTTGATATCGGCGCAAAAGCCGACCTGTATCGACAGGTTCACGCCCTCGCCGAGCAGGGGGCTGCTGTCCTTGTGGCCAGCAGCGAGCTGACAGAACTTGTCGCAAACGCGGACCGAATAGCGGTTCTCCACGAGGGCAAAAACATCGGGTTCTTCGACCCCAGACAGCACACAGAAGCAGAAATTACCCACGCGATCATCAGCGGAGAGATCTCATGAACCACAAACTAGACACACCAGTAACGGCCACAGGGCCGGTTGCCGCCACACCGTCACGGTCTTCGGTCTGGAAACAAAGGGGCGCAAGTTGGCTGGTTAAAGGCAACCTGCTCATCGTGTTTCTCGTCATCTGCGCGGTGGCGGCCATGCTGTCGCCCGAGTTCCTGACCGTGCGCAACCTGTCGAACCTGTTGCAGCAGTCCAGCCTCACCGGCATCATTGCCGTCGGCATGACGCTTGTCATCCTGACCTCGGGCATTGACCTGTCTGTGGGAAGCACAGCAGCGCTGAGCGGAATGGTTGTCGCCATAGCGTTGGATGGGTTTGTGCCCGTACCGTTGGCGATCCTTCTCGCCCTGCTGGTGGGTGCCGCCCTTGGATTCCTCATGGGGTCTATCTCTGCGTGGCTCAGGCTTCCCGCGTTCATCGTGACACTCGCCGGTTTGACAGCCATCCGCGGACTCGCCTATCTCACAACCGACGGAAAACCTGTCGGGCAAAACCTGCCCGAATCGTTCACACTCCTGGGGGGTGGCTACATCGGCTACATTCCCACCACCGGCATCATCTTTGTTGTCGTTGCCCTCCTTGCCGCCTGCCTGCTGCGATTCACAACATTTGGCGAATACATTTACGCGGTCGGAAGCAACGAAGAAGCGGCCAGGCTGTCGGGTGTTCCCGTCAAATGGGTTCAGGCATCCGTGTTTGCACTTTCCGGGCTGACCGCAGCAATCGCCGGTGTGCTCCTCACAAGCAGGCTCACCATCGCCCAACCCACCTCATTCCAAGGCGCAGAGCTTGACGCGATTGCCGCCGTTGTTCTGGGTGGGGCTAGCCTCTTCGGTGGCCGCGGGGGAATCGGAGGCACATTCATCGCGGTACTCCTGCTCTCCGTGCTCAAGAACCTCTTCAACCTGATGGGTATGGGCTCGTTCTTCCAAATGGTGGTCACGGGCGTCATCCTCATTCTGGCCCTCATCCTGAACAAGGTTCTTGATGTTCGTCGAGCCAACTAGACCATCAACAGATAAACAACAGAAAGGCATCCACCTTGACCTCGTCTGCAGATCTCAGCCGCATCATTGACCATACGCTTCTCGCATCCGACACCACCGCCGAACGGATTGACTCGTTTCTCGAATCAGCGGTAGCCCTCGGCGTCGCGAGGGTGTGCATCTCCCCCAGCGTGCTGCCCGTCAACAAACGGGGGCTCGAAATTGTGACGGTAGTTGGGTTCCCCTCGGGAGCCCACAAAAGCAGTATTAAAGCTGCTGAGGCGGCACAGGCCATTCTCGACGGCGCAGACGAAATAGATATGGTCGTCAATCAGGGGCTCGTCAAGGCGGCAGACTGGGACGCGGTCGAGGCTGAAATTGCGGCCGTGCGGGCAGCGGTACCCGTCGGAAACATCCTCAAAGTCATTATCGAATCCGCAAATCTGACGGATGCCGAAATTGTGCACACGGCGCAGGCTGCTGCTGCCGCCGGTGCCGATCAGGTAAAGACATCCACCGGCTATCACCCGGCGGGTGGGGCCAGCGTGCATGCGGTCAGCCTCATGGCGAAGACTGTGGCACCGGAGCTGGGAGTTAAAGCATCCGGTGCCATTCGTTCTGCCCAAGCTGTGCGCGACCTCCTCGCTGCCGGAGCAACACGTTTCGGGGTGTCTGGAACCGCCGCAATCCTCGCCGAGTGGGATGGGGCGGACGTAGAACCGCCATCGACGGACGCCTACTAGGAGCATCCGGTGGTCGCGTTGTGCTCCTGTGGGTTGCATGAGGGACAGCTGTCGCCTTGACTGGCTCACTGACCAGCGCAACAGCAGCCCCGTGTCAGCGAGGTGAAAGCCGTGCTTGGGTTTTTAGAAAACGTGGCCGAACTTTAGGCCGGGCGAGCTCTGACGTTCGCACCGATTGAACTCTGCTGTGTTCACGACAATATTTGTGTAGCAGGACGAACCGTCGGAGCGTGTGATGGCTCCGCCAATAGATGATCTTTTGGTTTGGCCTGGGTTTAGTTCCGACTATTTTGTTCATCACTCGACGGTTGTCACGAGTGACTGCGCCTCAGCATAGTACGCCGTCTCAACCTCGACCGGGGTTCGCCTGCCTAGCTCGCCGTGGAGGCGCTCATTGTTCCACCACCACACATACTCCAGGGTGGCGAGTTCGACTTCCTCAACTGTTTTCCAGGGGCCACGCCTGCGGATGAGTTCTGCTTTGTAGAGCGCGTTCACTGACTCGGCCAGGGCATTATCGTAGCTGTCACCTACGGTCCCCGTTGAAGGAATCGCCCCCAGTTCTCTGACGCGGTTGGAGTAGACCATCGACATGTAGTTCGATCCGTGGTCGCTGTGATGCACGGCCCCGTCGAGCGTTCCACCTGATTGCCAGGCCGCCATCTCAAGCGCCTGCAGCGGCAGTATCTCAGCTTTCAGTGTTGAGGCAACGTTCCAGCCAACGATCTTACGATCAAAGACATCAATAATGAACGCGGTGTATGCGAACCCAGCCCACGTAGCAACGTAAGTGATGTCACACACCAACAACTTCATTGGCCCGTCGGCCACGAACTGGCGTTCGACGAGATCACCCGGCAGCTGATCCCTGACGTCACTCGTTGTTGTGAAGGCTCTCTTCGAACGACGTACTCCACGCACTCCGGCGATTTTCATCAGACGCTCGGTTTGGTCGCGTCCGATGACCCACCCTGCTCTGGTGAGGAGGGCGTGCATCTTGCGGCGCCCGTAGACGCTGTAGTGCTGTTTGTGGAGTTGACGGATCTCGGTGACGAGAATCTCGTCGCGTAGTTTCCTGACCGACGGGAGTCTGTGTTTCGCTGCCCGATATCCTCGGGACGTCAGAAACCCACGAATTGCCGAGCCCAGCACACGGCACAGGAACTCAACCCCGAAACGATCACGATAGGTATCGATGAATTGGATCATTTCGTTCGTGGGGGGTCGAGTTCCTTGGCGAAAAATATGCTCGCAGCTCGCAAGACTTCGTTTGCTTTCTTGAGTTCAGCGACTTCGCGGCGCAGTCGCCGGTTCTCCTCGTTCATATCAGTGGTCACGCCGGGTTTTTGGCCAGTATCGATCAGCGTTTGACGATGCCAGATACGCAGCGTGTCTGGTGAGACACCGAGGAGCTTGCCGACCTGGTTGCTGGCTGCGTTGAGGCTCGTATGCTCGGGGAGCGCTTCGGTGAGCATACGCAGCGCGCGTTCACGGAATTCTGGTTCATATTTGTTTGCCATGGTGTTCCTATCCTTGTTGAAAGTACGGAACTAAACCCAGGCCAAACCACTTTCGACGGCACGGGATGTTCTTGCCGCACGCAGGATTGGTCTTGCGGGTGACGCTCTGGGGAAGACTAGCCACTCATGGAAGAGGCAGGCGGGAAAGAGAAAAGGAACCACCCCGTAGAGTGGTTCCTTTTCTCTGCTAGCTATATCGGAACTCCTATAAAAGTTACTTTTTGAGAAACTTTTGCAGTACGTCCCAGCTGGTTGCGGGGGCAGGATTTGAACCTACGACCTCCGGGTTATGAGCCCGGCGAGCTACCGAACTGCTCCACCCCGCGGCACAAGAACTCACTCTAGCATGGATCGGCGTTGTCTCGGGTGTTCGAGCTGTTTTCGAAACTCTCGCGGACTTTTCCCGTAGGTCGCCCGAAACAGCTTTGAAAAGTGTGAGGGGTCGGCGAACCCCCAGCCCGCAGCGATCTCGTGAATGCTGTGCTGCCTACTCGGGTCGGCCAGCTCTCGCCGCGCCATGTCAAGCCGGCGTTGCCGTACCCACGTCGATACGGTGGTGCCGGTTTCCTGGAACAGGCTGTGTAAGCGTCGAGTGGAGATAAAGTTGGCGCGCGCGATGGTGGTGGGGGAAAGGTCGGGATCCCGAAGTCGGGTCATAATGTACTCTCGAACACTCACGAGAAGCGTGTGCCTGACCTCGGTTGTCGTGGGTGTGGTCTGGCCGCGGGCCTCCAGGACTGCGGCCGATACCATGTCGATGACGGATTGCGTGAGAGTGCTGCCAAACGTACCGGTCAGCGCGTCCATGTTTGCGGCGATACCCAGGAGAAACGGCGAGACGATTCGGCCCAGACCGTTGTCTCTCGATATTCGTGCGCCCGCGATCTGGGCTAGCTCCCGCGGGGGAAGTGAGACGAATTGCTGCGGAAACAGGATGATCAGGGTGCGCGACTCGTCCGTAAAAACGCGGCGAAAGGGAATGGTCGAGTCATAGATGGCAAAGTCACCGGGTCGGAGCGTCGATATCGTGTCCTGCTGTTCGAGCGTACCGCTGCCCTCGATCTGAAGGGTGATGGTGTAAACCGGGTCTGGGGGCATTTCATATGCCGGGCGACCTCGCGTGAGAGTGTGCGGCATCGCCCAGACAGTGAAGAATCTCACGTCGCCCACGGTTCGGGTGGTGAGCTCTGCCTCGAAGGTATCGCCGTGTTCGCTCTCAATTGCGAGGGGGAGGATTAACGAGTTCACGGTCTGTCGCCATCGGGAGAGACCGTGAACTCGTAGCGGAAGTCTCATCGTCGGGTGACTCCTTTGTGCCTCACAACGATTCCAGGCTACGCCATCGGTTAGGTGCGACTCATTCCGTAGATGGCAGGAGCAGACTGCTCCTCTTCATGGTCGGGGCCGAGCGGTATTCCGGTGCGGTCGCGGATGGCCAGGGTTGCCGCGAAAGCGATGGTTGCCATGATGGTGAGGTAGACACCCACCGAGACGGATGTCCCGGTTGCCTGTACGAGCGCCGTCGCGATCATGGGAGCGAAAGCCCCGCCCAGTATGGAACCAAGTGCGTATGAAATTGATACACCCGAGAAGCGGATGGACGCCGGAAACAGTTCCGCATAGAACGCGGCCTGCTGCCCATAGGTGAAGCCAAGCCCCACCGTGAACAGGCACAGCCCCAGACAGAGCAGCCAGATATTCCCGGTGTTGACAAGGGCGAAGAGCGGGAAGATTGCTGCGATGAGGGCGATCCAGCCCACGATGTAGGTTGCGCGACGGCCGATTCGGTCGGACACAATTCCGGCCAACATGGTGAAGATGAGCCAGGTGACCGCCGAAATGGATACCGCAACGAGGACGGATTGGCGGTCGAGACCGACGGGGCCATCCGGGTTGGTCGCGTAGTTTTGGATGTAGCCTCCCGTGGTCATGTACCCGGCGGAGTTCATGCCGGCAAAGGTCAGAGCCGCGAGGAGGACGAGCCGCCAGTGCTTGCGGAACAATACCACGACGGGTTTCTTGGTGCGCTGGGCGCGATCACGAATCTCCAGGAAGACCGGGCTTTCCTCCACGCTGCGGCGCACGACGAAGCCCACCACGATGAGTACGATGCTGAGCAGGAACGGGACGCGCCAGCCCCACTCGATGAAGGCCTCGCCGGGGGCAACCGCGGTCATAATAGCGAGCATTCCGGTGGCCAGAAGTAGGCCGAGCGGGACGCCGAGCTGAGGGAAGGCTCCGAAGCGCCCGCGCTTGGCGTCGGGGGCGTGCTCGACGGCCATGAGTACGGCGCCGCCCCATTCGCCGCCTGCGGAGATGCCTTGCAGGATGCGTAGCAGCAGGAGGAGTACGGGGGCCATGACGCCGATCTGGGCGTATGTGGGGAGTACGCCGATGAGTACGGTTGAGGCCCCCATCAGGATGAGGGTAATAACGAGCATCGCCTTGCGGCCGAGGATGTCGCCAAAGTGGCCGGCCAAGAATGCCCCGAGCGGCCGGAAGAGGAAGCTGACACCCACCGAGCCAAACGAGAGCAGGATGGCCAGCTGTGGCCCGGCGGGTTCGAAGTAGAGCTGTGCGAAGACGAGCCCGGCGGCGTTGGCGTAGAGGAAAAAATCGTACCACTCAATCGTGGTTCCAACAACGGTTGCGACGGCGACGCGGCGGGTGTCGCGACGCTGAGAGGGCGTGGCCTGATGAGGGCGCACTGTGGTGGGGATAGCCATTTCTGTGACTCCTTTGTCGTGTGGGATGGCTGAGCCTCCGTGAGCCAGTGGCGTTCGGGGGCTGAATCGACAGGCTAGGGGAAAGGCGGTATTGCCCTCAACCGGCTCCGAAGCGCCGTATGTGGATAAAATGCGCGTGAATTAGCGACAGAACGCTCGGTAGGTATATCGAGCGTGGATCAAGGTGTGCGCTCCTGGCATAGGAGGTGTGCGCTCTTGCACCGGTCAGCTAATGGGCTGGCTGCCAGCGGCCGCGGGTGAGTCGGGTGACGGTGGTGGTGAGAACCTCCACCCGGTTGTCCGTTGTGGCGGTGATGTGCGCCGCTACCTGGAGGGCGATCTCGGTGTCCTCGACGGTAAAGCGCACAATGATGTGAGGTAGTCCACCGAGGATGCGCAGGTCGGACGACTCCAGTATTGCGAGCGTGGCTGCGGCCTTGGCCGCGGACGGGAGTGCTTCGGTCGGCGCGATGCCGGGTCTCATGGATCCGAGGCGCATGGTTACGCGAAACGAGGGCACCTGCCCAGATTAGCGTGGCTGGGTGCTCGGGTTCTTGACGGAGGGGGAGACGAGTTAGGCCCGGAGCAAAAACTCCGGGCCTAACTCGCGTGACACCCTGTGGGTGATATCCGCTTGGTTGCGGGGGCAGGATTTGAACCTACGACCTCCGGGTTATGAGCCCGGCGAGCTACCGAACTGCTCCACCCCGCGGCACAAGAAGTAACACTATCACGACAGCCCTAATGTGTGCGAATCGAAGCACTCGGACCCTGTCATTACGTTCCCGTGAGCCTTCCCGTGGCAGTGTTGCGACCGGCGGGGTAAAGCATCGGTCTCGGCGCGTCTGAGGTTTAGAGTGTTGGGCACAAGGTCCGGAGGGGCTGCAGACGAGTGATGGGGGAGAACAGTGTCGGATTCAGCGCAACAATTTGCGAAGACCGTGCGATCAGGGATCACCGCTCTCTGGTGGTTATACCTGCTACGCGGTGTCTTTGCCGTGGTCTTTGGTATCGTCGCCCTGAGTAACCCGGGTCTGGCGGCCGGAGCGCTCGCCGTCCTGCTGGGTATCTACCTCATGGTGGAGGGTCTGAGTTTGGCGATCAGTGCGGTGGCTCAGCGCTCCGAGATCGCGGGTTGGGGCTGGTTGATCGGTCAGGGCGCTCTGACTGCCCTCGCTGGCCTCTTCATGGTGATCCTTCCTATGTGGACGGCGAGCCTGGTGGGGCTGTTCCTGGTCTGGTCTGTGGTCATCTGGTCAGTGCTGGCCGGTATCTATGGTGTCGCGGGTTCCCTGCGCGCCAAGCGCTCTGGCCTTGTATGGGGGTGGGGGATGGTTGCCAGCATCATGAGCATCCTGCTCAGTATCCTTGTCGCCGTTTTTGTGATTGCAGATCCGGTTCTTGCGGTCAAGATCCTTGTAGTGATCGCCGGGTTTTGGGCGATTCTTTTCGGCCTTATTCTGCTTTTTATCGCGTTCTCGGTGCGTCGCGGCGTTAAAACGCTCAGTGACAGCCTTGCCGACGCGGCCGCTGATCCGAACGCGCCGCGACGTCCATAAGTCCGCCGTGCTCGTGTATCCCGGTGGGGGTGGCTAGGCTGGCGACGTGAGTGATCTGAGCGTTGCCATTGTCCAGTTTGCCCCCACCGATAATCCGACTGCTAATCGTGAGGAGGTCGTTCGTCTCGCGCATGAGGCTGCCGGTCTCGGCGCGACGCTCATTGTTTTTCCCGAGTATTCCTCGTACTTTACGCCGCGCCTGGGTGCACACACCGTTGCGGCCGCAGAATCGCTCGATGGCCCGTTCGTGTCAACCGTGCGTGAGACGGCCCGGTTGTTGCGTGTCTATATCGTGTGCGGTTTTGTGGAGAAACTGGGGGGCACGACGCGATGCTCCAACACTCTTGTGGCCCTCGGTCCCGCGGGGGAGATAGCCACGGTTTACCGTAAAATTCACCTGTACGATGCCTTTGGTCAGCGTGAGAGCGACTGGGTTACCCCGGGGGAGGTTGGTCGTGCCCCCATCTTCACGGTGGCTGGCTTTACCGTCGGACTGCAAACCTGCTACGATCTGCGCTTTCCTGAGGTCACCCGCTGGTTGATGGATGCCGGAGCCCAGTTGGTTCTTGTACCAGCCGAGTGGGTGGCTGGTGAGCTCAAGCTCGTGCAGTGGCGGACTTTGCTGGCCGCGCGCGCCATTGAGAATACGGTCTACGTGGCTGCGGCCGATCATGCTCCACCCGTCGCGGTGGGTCACTCTGTGGTGCTTGATCCGCGCGGTGTTTACCTTGCCGGTCTTGAGGGAGGGTCTGGGATCGCCCTGGCATCCCTGTCTCTCGACGCCCTGGCCTCGGTGCGTTCCATGAACCCGGCTCTCGCTCTGCGGAGGTTTGGGGTGGCCCCTCTCCGCGAGGATGCCGTGTGATGCGCGTTGAGGGAGCGCTCCCTGCCGCCACCGATATCCGCTCGGGTGCCGGTTTTTTAACGCGTGTGCCGCAGGTTGAGACGACCGGTTTGACAGGTGTGACGGCGCGAGTAGACTAATTCAAAATCAGATATCGCACGCGTATGTGCGTTATATGCACGCCCTCCATTTTCCCACTCAGGAGTCAAAGATGACTGCATCCATAACAGACGCACAAGAGACAGATGTTCTTATCATCGGTAGCGGCCCCGTTGGCCTCAGCCTGGCCAATCTGCTGGGTATTAATGGTGTGCGCGTGACCGTGCTAGAGGCGTTGCCCAGCCTGATCGACTACCCGCGTGGGGTGGGGCTCGATGATGAGTCCCTGCGTTCCATTCAGACGATGGGTCTTGTCGAAGCCGTGCTCCCACATACTTCGCCTCAACACATCATGCGTCTGGTCAACGGTCGCGGCAAGGTCTTCGTTGAGATTGCCCCTACGACCGATGAATACGGCTGGTCTCGCCGCAACGGTTTTGTCCAACCCCTCGTTGATGAGGAGCTCTACGCCGGCGCGGTTGCGCGCGCGGGGGTTGAGGTGAGGTTCGCGCACACCGTTGAGAGTATCGCGGAGTCTGGCGATCACGTGAACGTGACGGCTCGTAATGCCGATGATGAGCTGGTGACGTTCTCGGCACGCTATGTGGTGGGCTGCGATGGCGGCCGCAGCCTGACACGCAAGCACATCGGGGTGAGCTTCGACGGGCAATCACCCTCAACCCGCTGGCTTGTTGTCGATGTAAACAACGATCCGCTCGGCACGCCCAATATCTTCCTGGGTGCCGATCCCAAGCGTCCGTATGTGTCGCTGGGATTGCCCCACGCTATCCGCCGGTTTGAATTTATGCTTTTCGATGATGAGCCGGACTCGCTCGTGGATAATGCTGTTTTCATCAACAAGCTGCTGTCGGAGCACGTGCCGCACGCTGACGCCCTCGATATTGTCCGTCAGCGCGTCTATACGCACCACTCCCGTATTGCGAGCAGCTTCCGCCGCGGTCGGGTTTTCCTTGCGGGAGATGCCGCCCACCTGATGCCCGTCTGGCAGGGACAGGGTTACAACAGCGGTGTGCGCGACGCGACCAACCTGGCCTGGAAGCTTTCCGCCGTCATCAACGGCATCAGTGATGAGCGGTTGCTCGATACCTACGATGTGGAGCGTCACGACCACGCGAAGGCCATGATTGATATTTCCACGGCGTTCGGTCGGGTCATCAAGCCGACCAATCGTATCGTTACGGCTGGCCGAGACCTCGCCGCTGCCGCGCTTAATCTCTCGCCCAGTGTTAAGCAGTATTTTGCGCAGATGAAGTACAAGCCCATGCCGCGATATCGGGCGGGGGCGATTGTGGATGCCAGCACCTTGGCTTCCGGTGTGTCCCAGGGCACGATTGTGCGCAAAATACACGCCATTTCGAGCGCGAACACCAACGTCTCGCCCGTGGGTACGCAGTTTATTCAGCCCCGGGTGGACACTGACACTGATTCGGGAGTTCTGCTCGATGATGTGATCGGGACCGGCTGGGGGGTGCTCCTGTGGGGGAGCATCCCCGAGCAGGTGTTTTCCGCCGAGGATCTGGCCGTTCTCGACCGCCTCGGCACCACCTTCGTATCGATCCGCCCCGTCACTCAGACGAAAAACACCCCCTCGGCTGTCCCCAATACCCGGGTGGTTGCCGATGTGACGGGTCGCCTGAAGAAGTGGTTCGACGACCGACCCACCCCCGTGGTGTTCTTGCGTCCCGACCGCTTTGTCGCTGCGGCCTGCTTGAATCAGGATGCTTCGGCAACTCTTCGCTCGCTCACCCGGGCCATCCACCTGTTGCCGGTCGCAGCGGTGGCACCAGCCCCCGCCGCCGAACCCCATCTCGCCGCGAAATAGTCGCGGTGCCACAGAGCGCAGAGGAGCCGAACGTGTTATCTGAAATTAGTCCGATTGATTGTGCCACTCAGCGGTTGCGGCTCGCGGCCGACCGAGGAGTCCCCACTCTTCCGGTGCGCGATCTACTCGGGACCAACCTTGAGGCTGCCTATGCGGTTCAGGAAGTTCTGATGAGTGAGCGCGAGTCACCCTCTAACCCGCGTGTGGGTCGTAAGGTGGGGCTGACCGCCCCGGCCGTACAGAAGCAGCTCGGCGTTGATCAGCCGGATTTTGGCGTTCTGCTGGCCGATATGGCGGTTCAAGAAGGGGCAACCCTGAGCCCGGGTACCCTGCTTCAGCCACGCATTGAGGCCGAGGTTGCCTTTGTGATGGCGCACGATGTGTGGGACCCCTCCCGAGAGTCGGTGATAGCCGCGGTGGACTACGCGGTGGCAGCATTGGAGATCGTTGACAGTCGTATTGCGGCCTGGGACATTTCGATTGTTGACACCGTGGCCGATAACGCCTCCAGCGGACTTTTTGTTCTGGGCGACAGGCGGGTGCCACTTGCGGAGATCGACACGGTATCTGTCGTGATGACCATGACTGATAATGGCGAGACTGTCTCTGAGGGTACGGGCGCTGCCTGTCTGGGCGATCCGCTCAATGCACTCGTGTGGGTGGCAGAGACCGCCCACCGCCTGAACCGGCCACTCCGGGCCGGCGAGGTTGTCCTATCGGGCGCGCTGGGGCCAATGGTTCCCCTGCGTGCCGGGTCAACTATCAGCGCATCCATTTCCGGGTTGGGAACCGTATCCGTGACGGTTGCCCCCACAACAGAGAGTGAGGCGCGATGAACGCGCAGGTAGCAATCATCGGGTCGGGCAATATTGGCACCGACCTGATGTTCAAGGTGAAACGACTGAGCGATGTGCTTGACATGGCTGTTCTGGTGGGGATTGATCCCGACTCGGACGGTCTGGCCCGCGCCCGTCGGATTGGAGTGACCACAACAGCTGAGGGTGTGGATGGCCTGATCAATTTGCCCGAGTTTGAGAATATCAAAATTGTTTTTGATGCCACTTCGGCGGGGGCGCACCGTTACAACGCGGAGAAGCTGGCACCGTTTGGTAAGCGTCTTATCGATCTGACTCCTGCGGCACTTGGCCCCTACGTGGTGCCGGTGGTGAATCTGGATGAACACCTGGACGCTATGGATGTCAATATGGTCACCTGTGGTGGTCAAGCTACGATCCCGATCGTAGCGGCGATTAGCGCAGTGACCCCCGTGCACTTTGCGGAGATCGTCGCATCCATTGCCTCTAAATCGGCCGGCCCGGGCACGCGCGCCAACATAGACGAGTTTACCGAGACCACCTCGGAGGCCATCGAGAAGGTCGGCGGTGCCGCGCGTGGCAAGGCCATCATGATCCTCAACCCGGCCGATCCGCCCATGATTATGCGGGACACGGTGCAGGTGCTGGTCAACCGGCTCACCTCCGAGCAGCAGCATGCGGTTACCGATTCGATTGTGGCCCAGGTGGCCCGTGTCGCTGAGTATGTTCCCGGCTATCGCCTCAAGCAAGACGTGCAGTTCCGTGAGGAGGATGCACGTGTTGCTTCCCTCTTACCTGAGGGTGTTACGGGTGATTCATTCACCCGCGTGAGCGTGTTCCTGGAGGTGGAGGGTGCGGCCCACTACCTGCCCGCGTACGCCGGAAACCTTGACATCATGACCTCCGCTGCGCTGCGGGTGGCCGAAAAATTTGCCCAGCAAGGAGAGACGCGATGAGCGACAGCCCCCAGATTTTCCTGCAGGATGTGACCCTGCGCGACGGTATGCACGCCATCCGTCACCAGATTACGCCGGAGAAGGTGGCCCAGATTGCCGCGGCTCTCGATGCCGCTGGTGTGGACGCTATTGAGGTGTCACACGGGGACGGCCTTGCCGGCAGTAGCCTCATTTACGGACCGGGCAGTCACACCGACTGGGAATGGATTGAAGCGGCGGCCTCCGTCGTGAAGAAGGCGCGCCTGACCACGCTCCTTCTTCCCGGTATCGGTACACTCACCGAACTCAAACGGGCCTACGACCTGGGTGTGCGTTCGGTGCGGATTGCCACTCACTGCACCGAGGCGGACGTCTCTGCTCAGCACATCACCGCGGCGCGTGAGTGGGGGATGGACGTCTCCGGCTTCCTCATGATGTCTCACCTCAACACACCTGAAGGTCTTGCTCAACAGGCCAAACTCATGGAGTCATACGGAGCCCATTGCGTCTATGTGACTGACTCGGGCGGGCGTTTGACCATGGACGGTGTGCGAGAGAGGGTGCGGGCCTATCGCGATGTACTCGATGAGGGTACCGAGATCGGTATCCACGCCCACCAGAACCTATCGCTGGCCGTTGCTAACTCGGTTGTTGCTGTGGAGGAGGGTACCTACCGGGTGGATGCCTCGCTTGCCGGTCACGGTGCGGGTGCGGGTAACACCCCCATTGAACCATTCGTTGCCGTTGCGAACCTTCTGGGGTGGCAGCATGGTGCCGACCTTTACGCTCTACAGGATGCCGCTGATGATCTGGTGCGTCCGCTCCATGACCGTCCCGTTCAGGTGGATCGTGAGACCCTGACCCTGGGCTACGCCGGTGTGTACTCCAGCTTTCTGCGTCACGCCGAGACGGCGGCGCAGGCGTACGGATTGGACGCCAGGGACATTTTGGTCGAGGTGGGTCGCCGCAAGCTGATCGGTGGCCAGGAGGACATGATCACCGACGTCGCACTTGATCTTCAGCGTGCGGTAACACCGTCTACGAAAGGACACCCCCATGACTGAGCGACCCTTTACGAGCGTGTGGTCTGATCTGAACCAGGTGGAGTTTTCGCAGGGGGTCCTGGATGCCGCTGGTTATCGCACCCGATATCTGCATGCGGGCGATAGCTCAAAACCACCGCTCATCTTGCTGCACGGCATCACGGGTCATGCTGAGGCCTATGTGCGTAACCTGGCGTCTCATGCCGAACACTTTGATGTGTGGGCTATTGATCTCATCGGCCACGGCTACAGCGCTAAGCCCAATCATCCCCTGGAGATTCCGCACTACATCACACACGTGCTGGGGTTCATGGAAGCCATCGGGGTACAGAAGGCTAACTTTTCTGGAGAGTCGCTCGGTGGCTGGATTACCGCCCGCTTGGCCTCCGATCATCCGGAGCGCGTCGAACGTATTGCGCTCAACACGATGGGCGGAACGATGGCCAACCCCGCCGTGATGGAGCGCCTCTTTACGCTCTCAATGGAGGCCGCTAATGACCCCAGCTGGGAGCGTGTGCGTGCCCGCCTGGAGTGGCTCATGGCCGACCCGACCATGGTGACGGATGACCTCATCAAGACTCGGCAGATGATTTTCCAGCAGCCCGAGTGGAAGATGGCCTGCGAGATGAACATGGCTCTCCAGAACCCAGAGATTCGTCAGCGCAACATGATCAGCGATGACGATTTACGAGCGATCCAGGCTGAGGCCCTCGTGATCTGGACCACCAAGGATCCTTCTGGTCCCGTGGACGAGGGGAGACGCATTGCCAGCCTCATTCCTAATGGTGACCTCGCCGTCATGGAGGAGTGTGGCCATTGGCCTCAGTACGAGGACACCGCCACGTTCAATAAGATCCACCTCGACTTTTTACTGGGTCGCCGGTAGCGGCATCCCCCAACCATTTACAAGGAGAATGACATGACAACAGCGCTGCTTGCGATGTCGCACAGCCCCCTTTTGGACTATGTAGACCCACCTGCCGATGTGAAGGCAGCGGTGGATGAGTCTTTTGCCGTAGCCCGAAAGTTTGCGAATGATTTCGATCCCGATCTTGTTGTAACGTTTGGTCCCGACCACTACAACGGGTTCTTCTACGAATTGATGCCGCCGTATTGCATCGGCTATGAGGCTCTAAGCATTGGCGACTACGGTAGCCAGGCCGGTGCGCTTAACGTGCCGACTGAGGAGGCCAAGGGCCTCGCCGAATATGTGCTGAGCCAGGGCATCGACACGGCCGTATCGCTGCGTATGGAGGTCGATCACGGTGCCGTGCAGCCGCTGGAGATCTTGTTTGGCGACATTGCTGCTAAGCCGGTGGTACCGGTGTTTATCAACTCGGTGGCCCCGCCATTTGTGCCGATCAACCGCGTGCGTCGGCTGGGACAAGCGGTGGGTGAGTATTTTGCTCAGAGCGACAAGAAGGTACTTTTTATTGCTTCTGGTGGCCTTTCGCACGACCCGCCGGTGCCACGTATCGCTACGGCAACGCCAGAACAGCGCGCGTTCCTGCTGGGTGGTGGGCGACACCTCACTCCCGAGGCTCGCGACGAGCGCCAACAGCGCGTGATTACCGCGGGTAAGGCCTTCGCCAAAGGCGAGGCAGACATCATGGATCTTGCACCCGAGTGGGACAAGGAACTTATGGAGATTCTGGCTTCGGGTGACCTCAGCCCGCTCGATGCGTGGACGACCGAGTGGATGACCGAGGTTGCTGGTAACTCTTCGCACGAGGTGCGCACATGGATTGCGGCCTACTCGGCCATGGGCGCGTGTGGCGCGTACACAGTGAACTACAGCTTTTACAAGCCGATTCCGGAGTACATCGCCGGATTTGGGGTGACGACGGTCATCCACGCTTAGCAATCGCAGCACAGCCCCGGTTCCTCCGAAGAAGGAACCGGGGCTGTGTGCTATGTGGTATGCCGCGTGCGCTTTTTCTCTCAACGAACAGTAAATCCGGGTTCCCCACCGCGTGGAGAACCCGGATCTCAGTGGGTACCTAGCGGCTGACTGGTGCCTTTTTACGAGACTTCTGTACCGGAATGACACCCGTTGTGTGCGAAAGTGCAATGTCCGAGGTCTCTGAACTGAAGAGGTAGGCAAGCCCACTGACCACGCACAGCGCCATGAAGAGGAAGACGATGTAGATCGGGTCGGTGCCGCCTCCGACAGCCAGCAGTGCTGCTGCGGCGAGCGGTGCCAGACCTGCACCCAGTGTGGAGGAGACCTGGTAACTGAGTGAGACGCCCGTGTAGCGGGCATCCGTCGCAAACTTCTCGCTGAGCCATGCGGCCATGGGCCCGTACATCATGCCTTGGACGAGCGGGTTTCCGATGAGGAAGGCGAGCAGTAACGTCCACCATGATCCGTCAGAAACGAGCTGGAACAGCGGCCAGACGAGCACGATGCCGAGCGCGGCTCCGGTGACCATCACAGGTTTGCGGCCCAAACGGTCGGAGAGTGCAGCAAAGGCCGGAATGGTGATGATGTGCACGGCGCTGGCAATCGTCACAATGGTCAGAGCTTCGGTGCGGGTGTGGCCCACCGTTACGGAGTAGGTGAGCATAAACGTGGCGAGGAGTGACTGCAAGAAGAGGGGTGCGAGACCGCCAGCAATTGCGGTGAGGGTCTGAACGGGGTAGCGGCGCAGCACCATCATGATCGGTGTTTGGGTGGGGGCGTCTCCACGTTCAGTCTTCTGAATTCGCTGGGCCTCGGCGAACTCGGGGGACTCGCTGATGCGGAGGCGCATGACAAGGGCGAAAACTACGAGAATCGCGCTCAGGAGGAACGGTACGCGCCACCCCCACGTCAGAAAGTCCTCCTCGGGGAGGAGAGAGAAGGCAGTGAGGACGACGGTTGCCAGCACGGCACCGCTGGGTCCACCCGAGGACGCCATGCTCGCGGCAAACCCGCGGCCTTTGGGTTTGGCGTGCTCCATCGACATCAGGGCCGCTCCAGCCCACTCTCCGCCCACTGCAAATCCCTGAATCAACCGCAACGTAACGAGCAGGATCGGGGCCCACATGCCGATAACCTCGGTCGTGGGCAACAGGCCAATGACAAAGCTGGATATCCCCATAATGAGCAGCGTGATGACGAGCATATTTTTGCGACCGATGCGGTCACCGAAGTGGCCGAAGACGAGGCCGCCGATGGGCCGGGCGAAGTAACCGGCAGCGAGTGTGGCAAACGAGGCGATGGTGCCGGCCAGGGGTGTCATCTCCGTGAAGAAGAGGTGCGGAAAGACGAGGCTTGCTGCGGTGCCGTAGAGGAGGAAATCGTAAAATTCCACGGTGGTGCCCAGGTAGCTGGACAGCATAACCCTGCGGCGTTCCTTGGCCTCGTTTCGGGGAGGGGTTGACGTAGATGATGGGGGTGTATGGCTCATGATGCTCCGTTGAATCGTGGCCGGCTCCCGAGGTGGGGGCCATAGCGAACAAAAACTGTAAAACGTGCACATAGCGCACTTTGCGTTTCACATAATGTACAACTGTGAGCCGTGTGGCTTCATTTGTCAAACGGAGATCCCATTTTCACCGCGCCACACGACAAAAGAACACAATCCGGTTTTCTGGCTCGAACGGACTACGCTGTCACATGTGGCAGATCTCACCATTCCCAGCGGCTCGGGGGCGCAGACCCTCGCGCGAGGAATCGTGGCGCTGAAAATCATCGTTAATTCGGCCGAGGGGCTCTCTGCTCAGGAGTTGGGCGAACGCATTGGTGTGCATCGCACGATTGCCCATCGCATCCTCTCCACTCTTGCCGATGCTGATTTGATTGCCAAGGGAGCGGACGGCCGATACCGCGGTGCGGTGGGGTTGCTCTCCCTGACGGCTGGTGCCTATCTAACGCTGCGAGATGCCGCTATTCCGGTACTCCGTCGTCTCGCCAATGACCTCTCCTCGACGGTTTCCCTCCTGGTGGCTCAGCGCGGTGAAGCCGTTGCATTGGCCGTAGTTGAGCCGCAGAATGTTCGTTACCACATCACGTTTTCCGAGGGCAGCGCCCATCCGCTTGATCGCGGGGCGGCCGGTCACGCGATTTCGTCGCTTCAGCCTCCCGCTGCGGAGGATCATGAGCGGGTTGTGCTCGCGCGGTCTCAGGGGTATGTGATGTCATTTGGCGAGGTTGAGCCGGGAGCTTTTGGTCTTGCCGTCCCCATCGAACTGGGTCCGAGCGGCATCCTGGCGTGCGTTAACCTCATTAGTTACCGGGAAGATGTCATTGTTGACGCGGTTGACCGGATGCGTGAGGCTGCCCGTCAGCTCGCGGATATCGCGCGCTAGCCGAGACGGGTGATTCCGTTCGGAACCATCTCCATTCGTTCTACCCCGCTGCGCAGTTTGTGTGTGGCCAGGAGCAGCAGGGTGACCACCGCCACCCCAACAACCGTATCGACGGCCCGATTGCACAGTGCGTCCGCAACGGGTAGCGGTCTCGCGAGGTGCATCATGAGCAGGGCCAGCGGAGTGATGAAGATGAGCGCCAAGCCGTAATTGCGGGCCACCAAGAGCTCGGCTCCCACCTGCACCACCCCAATGACGACAACGAGCCCGACCAGGTTGAGGGGCAGGAGGAGCAGCGCGCCCGTGAGAATTAGGCCCAAGAGCGTGCCGAGTATGCGGTGCCCAGCACGCAGAAGCTGTGTGGCAGTTGCCCCGCTGACGACGGGCACAATGGCCGCGATCATGGCCCAGTAGGAGAAGCCGAGGCCCAGCCCGAGGCTGATCAGTCCAGCGATTGCTGAGGCTGTACCGCAGAGGAGCGCCCGTAAGATCATGCTGGGGGTGAGCCTCATGTTACATGTGTGCGATAGCGCCCGCGTTGAACCTCCGCCACGTAGGTTCAGGCTACGTGCGTGCCGTCGGACGTGGGGTAATGCCAGCCCCGCGTAGCCGATCGTGAGTGCATACAGGGCACTGCCCGCTGCGCACGTGGCGGCGATAGCAATGCTGGCTGGGGTCGCGGGTATCCACGCGGTGACGGTAAAGCCGAAGACAAAAAAGAGCGGTCCGCCGGGTTTCCACCCGCGCGCATCTGACAGGAGTGAGGTGGCGATCGCCACGACGGATGCGGCGAGGACCGCGATCCAGGGCGGCGCGCCGAGCGCCGAGACGGAGGTACCCAGGGTGACCACCGTCACGAGGGCGGCTCCCGCTTCGGCCTGCATCAGTAACCGGGGGCGGCGTAGCATACTGCGACCAAAGGTGGAGAGCATGGAACCAAAGACTGCGTAGGGGCCCCACTCTGGCCTCCCCATCGCACAGAGCAGCGCGAGCGGAACGATGACGGCCGCGGTAACGCGCAGG
The DNA here is from genome assembly GCF_006716695.1 of Klugiella xanthotipulae. Classification (GTDB taxonomy): domain Bacteria; phylum Actinomycetota; class Actinomycetes; order Actinomycetales; family Microbacteriaceae; genus Klugiella; species Klugiella xanthotipulae. The sequence goes on along the minus strand of NZ_VFPN01000002.1, from coordinate 86,567 downwards.
GCGACGCGGTGCGCGCCGTCGTGCGGCCCGAGTCGCAGGAACTCTCGGGGGTGGGGCACAACAGCGGTGTGTGTCGGTGTGTTCATGATCCTCCGGCAATCGAGGGAAGCCCCTCATTTCGTTCATTCGTGAATTACTTTATACTGTGGGAATGACCGATGCGCTCACCGATGTTCGTGCCCAGTGGAAGCGGCTTCGTCCGGAGCTTGACACGCTCCCCATCGAAACCGTGGGGAGAATCAACCGCATTGCTCGCATTCAACAGCGACGGAGCGATGCGCTCCTGGCCACCTTTGGCTTTATCCGCGGTGAGTTCGATATCTTGGCCGCGCTCGTGCGCAGCGATCACCCCCTGATGCCGAGCGAGATTGCGGACGCCCTTATTGTGTCGCCTCCCGTTGTCACCAAGTGGTCCAAGCGGCTCCTCGCCTCCGGCTACATTACGCGTGGGGCGCATCCGCGCGACGGTCGCGGTGCCGTTCTGAGCGCCACTGAGGCGGGGCATGCGGCGATTCACGCCATGCTGCCGGTACAACTCGAGGCTGAAGCTGAGCCCCTGGCCGCCCTCACACCCGCACAGCTCGACACGCTCAACAACAGTCTTCGGCTGCTTCTGGCCGCTATCGAGCCCGCAGCCGACTGAGACGGTCCGCCGCTTCCCGGAGTACCTCGGTGCGTTTGCAATAGGCAAAGCGTACGAGCGAGGCATAGGCAGGAGAATGTTCGGGGCTGCAGAAAGCGGTAACGGGCACACCAACCACCCCGGCTCGTTCGGGCAGCTCGCGACAGAGCGTCACGGCGTCCTCGTAGCCAACGCTGTGGGCATCCGCGATGACAAAATAGCCGCCGCTGGGCACCGACACCTCGAAACCTGCCGCGCTGAGGCCCTCACTCAGGAGGTCACGTTTGGCCTGAAGCCCCGTAGCTATCTGGGAGAAGTACTCGTCCGGTAGTCGGAGTCCCGTAGCGATAGCGGGTTGGAAAGGCGCCCCGCTCGCGTAGGTCAGGAACTGTTTGACCGACTGGATAGCGGTTACTGCTTCGGCCGACGCGGTGAGCCAGCCCACCTTCCAGCCCGTCGTATTGAAGGTTTTACCGCCTGATGAGATTGTGACGGTGCGTTCTGCGGCCCCCGGAAGACTGGCGATCGGCAGGTGCTGCACGCCGAAGGTGAGGTGCTCATAGACCTCGTCGGTAACGATCCAGGCATTGTGCTGGCGGGCCAGAGCCACGATGTGTTCAAGCGTTGAGCGGGGCAGTAACACGCCGCACGGATTGTGTGGCGTGTTGAGCAGGATAATGCGGGTCCGATCCGTGATCGCGGCCGTGAGCTGCTCACGACTCGGTAGGTAGCTGGGGTGGGGCAGGGGCACGGTGCGGGGTTGTGCTCCCGCCAGGCGAATGAGCGCGCCGTATGCGTCATAATACGGCTCGAGGGTGACGATCTCGTCGCCTGGCTCGCTCAGGGCGAGTAGGGTTGCGGCGAGGGCCTCGGTGGCACCCGTCGTGACGAGCACCTCGTCGGAGGGGTTGAGGTGGATTCCATAAAACCGCTCCTGGTGCTCCGCGATTGCCTCACGCAGATCCGGGGTGCCCCGTCCCGGTGGGTACTGATTGTGCCCGTTGGCGATCGCGGCACGGGCCGCCTCAAGAAGCTCAGTGGGTCCGTCCTCGTCTGGAAATCCCTGGCCCAAATTGATAGCTCCCGTGCGTACCGCAAGGCTCGTCATCTCGGCAAAGATGGTGGGGTGCACCTCACCTGCTGGACCGAATAATCCTGCTCCGCGAGCGGCACGTTGCCAGGAACCGGGAAGGGGTGTGCAGGTATCCGGGGTGTCGGTCATCTGACAAGGCTACGACAGAGTCTTCGCCCAGAAACTTCACGGGGTGCCGACCGGTTTCTTATCCCCACGGTGTGTGCAGATAATCGTCAGATCGTCTACAGGCCGTTCATATAGAATGCATAGCCAAGCGAGGGACGCTGAGATTGTGCGGAAGGAACAACAATGACTATTCCCGAGAATCCCATCAATTCAGAGCCCCAGCCGACTAATAATAACCACGCGGTTGACCCTCAGTCGGTGCCACGTGATCATCAGGCACAGGCCCCCGCGGAGCCGGTGCCGCCAGTGAGCCCGGAGGTGTCCTCGGCCGGTCCCGCCGCGGATTCGCCCCGTGTCTTTCCGGCGGTTGAGGGGCACGCGCCCACTGCCTCAGTGCCCCCGCCTCGGCACACGCCACTGAGTCCCTCGGCGGCTCCTGTGCCGTCAGGGTCCCCGGCGCAACCGTGGCAGTCGGCGTCGGCTCCGCAGGCCTCGGAGCAGCATGGCCGTTTCGCCCCGCCACAGGGCCAGCCTTCCTGGCAGCAAGGTGATACGGATGCTGCCCCGGCGCAGCCATTTTTCCAGCCTCCGTCTGGCCTGGGTATGGGGGTGGTTTCTGGTCAGCCGCCGCAGGCTCAGCAGCAGGGTCACAATCACTCGATGCCATCACAGCAGACGGGCGCCCCCGTCCAGCCGGGACTGGTCCAGCCCACGGGAGCATCACCCTATGCAGCCCCCGGTGTTGCGGCTGCCCCGCAGAACATCCCGGCCCAGACGATTCCTCAGCCCCCTGGGGCCACAGTGGGTGGCCCGATCCCTCCTGCTCACGGGGGTACATACGGTCATCCCGGTTTCGTGTCCGATGCCAGCGAGGGTGCCGCGTTTGGTGTTACCACGTTGGAAGGCCCGGAAAAGAAGAAAAATAAGCGGGCGAGCATATGGATTGCTGGCCTGGCTATTGGGGCCCTTCTGGGTGGCGGTGCGGGGGCGGGAATGACCGCACTCATTAACGCCCAGGGGTCGGGCGCGTTTAGCGCTAACAACGGTCCACAGACCATCACGGTCAATAATGAGGACAGCGTCTCTGAGGTGACAGCTATTGCCGCGAAGGCGATGCCGAGCGTGGTAACCATCACGGTGCAGTCTTCAAGCGTTGCGGGAAGCGGATCGGGCGTCGTCATTGATGATAACGGCCACATCCTCACGAACAATCACGTAGTCAGTTTGGATGGTGCCGGTAAGGATGCCGTCATTCGTGTGCACACGAGCGACGGTCGCATCCTCCCCGCCACGGTTGTGGGCACCGATCCCTACGCGGACCTTGCTGTTATCAAAGTCAAGGATAGCAACCTGCCCTCGATCGAGTTTGGCAACTCGGAGAAGCTTAATGTGGGAGATCTGACGGTCGCCATCGGTGCACCCCTCGGCCTGCCCGGCACCGTCACGAGTGGTGTCGTGAGCGCCCTGAACCGAGGCATCACGGTGGGTTCTACCCAGGCACCGAGTGACCCGGAGCAGGACACAACGCCCAACAAGGAGAAAGACCCAAGCAACCCGCTAGACCTGTGGAACTTTGATCTGGATGACCAGTCCAGTTCGTCGGGTGGCACCTTGAACTACGTGGCCCTTCCCGTGATCCAGACGGATGCCTCGATTAACCCTGGTAACTCCGGTGGTGCGCTTCTCGATAAGAACGGCAAACTTATCGGGATCAATGTGGCTATCGCGAGTACATCCACCTCCGACAGCGGCACGGCAGGAAGCGTGGGTCTTGGCTTTGCCATCCCGGTCAACCTGGCCAAGCGCGTGGCACAGGACCTGATTGACGGTACCAAGGTGTCACACGGTCTGCTGGGTGCCACCATCTCGGATTCGAGCCAGGACACCACGGCTACGATTGCCGGTGCCGTCATTCGAGATGTGACACCGGGCGGGGCCGCAGCCAAGGCGGGTCTTGTCTCCGGCGACACCATCGTCAAGTTCAACGGTGCCCCCGTTACCAACGGCACCGACCTCACCGCTCTTGTTCGGTATCTCGCTGGCGGGAGTACAGCCGAGGTGAGCTACGTGCGAGGGGGTAAAGCCGGAACCACAGAGGTCACTCTCGGGACACTCTAGGTAGAGAACCGCATAGGACCCCGTCGCATAATGTGGCGGGGTCTTTATGCTGGGTGGAGCGGCGCAAAAGCGATACGGTAGAGCGGGGCGAAAATGAGTTCGCCCCGTAGCGACAACACGGAACATGAGGCGCGAGTGCAACGGTTCACCTTTGGCCAGGGAAACCTTCGTAAGCTTCTCGGGCTGCCGCTTTATCTCGCCGGTGGCCTGCTTTCTCTCTGCATTCCGCGTTCGTCCGAGCGGTGGGTATTTGCTTCGGGCTCGGGGGTCGGCGAGGGTGCTCTTGAGGTGTACCGTGCCGTGGGGCATAAACTTCCCGCTCACCAGCGTGTATGGCTGGTGAGTTCGGCAGGGGAACGTCAGTCTGCGGTAGCTCAGGGTATCCCCACGGCCTCGAAGACGAGCCTGCGTGGCCTATGGTTTACGCTGCGCGCCGGAACAATCGTAATAACCCACGGTTTTGGCGATGTCAATCGCTATGGTGTGCTGGGTGCCACGGTTGTGCAGCTGTGGCACGGTATTCCGCTCAAAAAACTGCATCTGGATTCGCCCGTGACAACCCAACTAGGCTCCCGTCTTCCGGGGGGAGCCCGCCGTCTGCTTACAGCCATGTATGCCAGGGGCGGCCGTTCTCTTTCGATCTTTTCGGTGGCGTCCGAGACCGCCGCTGCCCGCATCCACACGGCTTTCCGCCTGTCCAGAGCGCAGATTGCGATCACGGGGGATCCGCGTAATGATGTTCTTCTCGTAGAGGATCCGGCTCGGCTGCATGCCGAGGCCAGGGAAGCCGTACTGACCATGTTGGGCACTCAGATTCCCGACGACCATCGCTTGGTGCTCTACGCCCCCACCTGGCGCGATGGTGAGGTAGACCCAGCGATCCCTACGCCAACCGAGTGGCGGATGATTCGCGAGCATGCGGTGGCTCACGCGTACCATCTGGTCGTTCGTTCGCACCCTCTGGGCGTAGGGGACTACCTCACGGGGGTCGCCGCGAGCACTCACCTTCATCTTCTCGGGTCCGACCGTGCACCGCATATCATGCCATTTCTCGCTGGTTTTGACGCCGTCGTTACCGACTACTCGTCCATCGCCTTCGACTTTTCGCTCACGGGAGAGCCTGTCGTGTGGTTCGCACCAGATCTGGCCCGCTATGAGCGCTCCCGAGGGCTCTACGAGCCCTATCCGGTGACAACCGAGCGTAGCTATGTCACCACCTGGTCTGGGGTCGTGGATCGCTTGGCTGATCTGGGATCACGCCCCGAAGCACTGGCCGAAGCTCGTGCTCGCTCGGTGCGTTTGGCTGAGCGCCACTTTCGCTACCGTCGGGGTTCCACACCGAGTGCCGAGCGGGTGGTGGATGAGGTGCTGTTACACCGGCTCGGTTCGATGTTCCCGAGCCTGCACGAGTCTCCACACGCACCGGTTACTCCGCCCCCACCGGTTTTCCCCGAGCCGGAGCCTGGCCGGGGTGTTGAGTTGCGCCTTGAGGATGTGGACGACCCCGTCGTGACCGTGACGGGTCGTGTGGTTGACGGTCATGCCCCGGTGACCCGGGTTGTGCTTCAGGGAATGCATGATGAGCGGGGGGCGGATACGGTGGTTCACGCTGATCGCTGGAGTGCCGCTATCCGGCTCCGGGCCTCCCTCTGGGGTCGTAGCGAGTTACCCCCGCCCTCAGGCGACTACGAGGTGCGCCTCGTCCGCGGTGAGGGAGCAGCCCCCGAGCTGGCCCAGACGACAGGCTCCGAGTTCACCACTATCACCGCATGGTGTGCGGTGACGGTTGGGTCGGATGCTGCGGGCGCTCTCCGGGTGGCCCTCGGCCCACCCCTTCAGCCAGGCGAGCTCTCGTCCACGACCCAGGCCGAACGCGAGGCGCGGTATCGGACCGCGAAGGTCGTCCCCGAGAACGCCGTCTTTTTTGAGAGCTTCTATGGCCGGGTCGCCACGTGTAACCCGGCGGCGCTTGACCGTGAAATTGCCCGCCAGCTTCCCGGCATACGCCGCTACTGGAGTGTGCAGGATCTCTCCGTGGAGGTCCCCGCCGGTGCCACTCCGATTGTGGAGGGTAGTGAGGAGTGGTGGCGGGTGCGCGGCACCGCCAGGCTTCTTGTTGTGAACGATTGGCTGCGCAAGCGCTGGCGTCCGCGGCCCTTCCAAACGGTGTTGCAGACCTGGCACGGCACCATGCTCAAGAAGCTCGCTCTCAGTCGCCCTGGCGTGAGAGCACGTCAGGGTGCTGCGGTGATTCTGGAAAGCCGTCGGTGGGACATCCTGCTCTCACAGAATGCCCATAGCACACGCATCTTCCGAACCTCATATGCCTATCGAGGTCCGCTCTGGCAGGTCGGCTATCCCCGTAACGATGCGCTCGTGAGTGGTGATCGTGACGTTGCCCGTCTGGCGCTGCAGATTCCCCAGGGAAAGCGGGTTGCCCTCTACGCTCCCACCTGGCGTGAGGGTGTACCCGAGCTCGTCGGCCCAGCGAGTGTAGTGCAGTTAGCGGAGAGGCTGGGGGACGATTGGGTGGTCCTGGTCCGCAGTCACAGCAGGACCCACATCGTTGGTCGCTACAGCGAAACTGGCGGTGTGCGCGATCTGTCTCGCTACCCGGAACTCGCCGATCTCATAGTCGCGAGTGATGTGGTCATTACCGACTATTCTTCCGTGATGTTTGACGCAACCATCGCTGATCGTCCCCTCGTGTTTTTCGTTCCCGACCTGGAGCGCTACGAGGAGCAGGAACGCGGCTTCACCTTCGATATTCGTGCGCGCGCTCCCGGCCCGCTTACCCATAACGCTGATGAGCTGGTGGATGCTGTACTGGGCGTCGAGGAGAACCGCGCTGCTTTCGCCGAGCGCTATGCCCGGTGGAAAACTGATTTTAACGCGCACGATGACGGTCACGCGTCACGCCGTGTCGTTGACCGCCTGCGCCGGGAGGGTCGGATCTGACCGGGTGCCCTGATACGGGCGTCGCGTGTGACGCTACCGCTCCCGGGGTGCTGTCGTCCGCGAGGTGTCTACGGAGTGGTGTCCACCGCGCACGATGCCCACCAGGAAGCCGAATCCCCAGCTGAGGTGCATTGTGGCAAAGACGACCAGGCTGTAAAAGCGGTCGCGGAGGGTGAGTGGCCCCGGCATCCGGAGTGACACCACGATGAGCGCAAGGAGGTACAGGGCTGGCCCCGCGTATACGACGCTCGCGAGTGCTGAGGAGAGGGGGCTGAAGACTCCCGTGAGCTGTAGCCCGGCAATGAGTAGGCTGAGGAACCAGGTGAGGACGAGCAGAGGGGGGACGAAGAAGCGCCAGGGGTTTTTACCCCCGTAGCGACGGACAAGTTCGGCGCGCCACGTTCCCGTTGCGGCAAATTGGCGGGCCAGATTGCCCCAGGTGTCGCGGGGCCAATACGTCACACTGAGGGCAGGGTCAAACCAGACGGTGTGGCCGGCCTGGCGGATGCGGAGGTTGAGCTCCCAATCCTCACCGCGCCGGATCGACTCATCGTAGAGGCCCACTTCGTGCAACACCTCGCGGCGAAATATGCCCAGGTAGGCAGACTCGGCTGGCCCGGCCTCGCCGCTGCCGTGATAGGCGGCTCCACCCAGGCCAAACGGGCTGTTATAGGCCCGGGCGATAGCGTTTTGAAAAGGGGTGCGACCGCGAGCATGCATGATGCCGCCAACGTTCGCCACCCCATTGTCGAGCAGACTGCGTACGCCGTCGGTGGTGTAGTTGGCGCTCAACTCGGAGTGGGCATCCACACGGATAACGATGGGTTGCGTACTGCGGCTGATTGCAATGTTCAGCCCGGCCGGGATATCGACCCGCGGGTTGGTGACGACAGTGATGCGCTCGTCGGTGCTCGCGATCTCGCGCACGATATCCTCTGTGCGGTCTGTGGAGGGCCCCAGAGCGAGAATGAGCTCCTGCGCCCCGTTGTAGTCTTGGGCCAGGATCGCACGAATGGAATCGGCAATGTACTTCTCCTCATTGAGGACGGGGACCACGTAGCTCACTCCAGGCATCCGGGAGACCTCGTCGTCAGCCTTCTCAGCTGCCACATCATTCTGCACCACTTGATCTTGTCATGAACGAGGGTTCCCGTGGGAACCGGTCACAATTTGCTACCGAATTACCAGCCTGGTCACGAGGAGGTTCGCCGGGAGGCTACGCTAGTAACCGTGAATCTGGCGAAAGATGTTCGGCGCGCCGCAAACCTTGTACGAAAGGCTCTGCGTCGTCGTCGTGACCGCGCAGACACTCTGGCGCTCCTCAGCGAGCGGGGTGAACTTCCGTCAGGCCGCTTTCGCATTGCTGTCTACTTCGCGGATGACCGAGTGAACGCCTACCAGCTGCGCCAGTGGTATGCTCCCCTCGCTTTGGTGTCACGGAAGTGGCCCGTTCTTGTGATCGCCCGCACGGCCGGCGGTGCTCGCGTCGTGATGGAGGAGACGGATCTCGAGGTCGCCTATGCTCCCAAAATTGTAGATATTGAGCGGGTTGTTGCCGAGCAGAGCATCCAACTGGTCTTTTACGTCAATCAGAACACCCGTAACTTCCAAATGATGCGTTATGGGCAGATGTGGCACGTTTTCATCAACCACGGTGAGAGCGACAAAATGTATATGAGCACCAACCAGTTCAAGACTTATGACTACAGCTTGATTGCCGGTGAGGCTGCCCGCTCGCGGTTGGGTAAGGCCCTTTGGAACTTCGATCTGGACGCGAAAACTATTCAGATCGGCCGCCCGCAGACCGATCACTTCATCGGTGCTGTGCCCTATCCGAAAGATGACCGGATCACGGTGCTTTACGCTCCCACCTGGGAGGGTGACCGCCCGGCCGCTGCTTACGGCTCAATCGTGAGCCACGGTGTTCCCCTCGTTCGGGCCCTGCTCGCAAGTCCCCGACACCGTGTGGTGTATCGGCCGCACCCGCGCAGTGGGGCTGTTGACCCCGGTTACGGCGAGGCTAATCAGCAGATCATTCGCATGATTGCTGAGGAAAACAAAGCCACCCCCTCCGCTCATCACTTCTTTGACAACGGGCGTGAGCTCGGCTGGCAGATTCTGGATGCTGATGTTGCTATCTCTGATGTTTCCGCTATGGTATATGACCGCCTGGCCGTGGGGCGTCCCCTGTTTGTTACCCGTCCGGTAAGCCAGGAGGCCGATGTTGATATCTCCGGCTATCTCAGCCAGTGCGAGTGGCTGGAGGCGAGCGAGGCGACGGATATCCTGTGTCGCGTAGACGTCCTCCTTACCGATGAGGTGGCTCAGGATCGCCTGGCTACCTGGTCACACCATCACTTTGGCGATACCACTCCAGGGGCTCCCACAGCGCGATTCCACGCGGCCATTGAGCGAATGCTCAGCGACTGGGACGAATGGAAGCTGCGCTCGGGACAGGGCGTCGAGCCAGCCGCACCAACGCGGATGTCTCACGGCTCTGAAGATTTTGATGCCGACTCATTATCGGCGTTGTAGCGCGCGATAATCTCGTCGATCGGGCCGTCTGCGACTAGCTCGCCTTTGTTGAGGTAGAGGCCGCGCGTGCAGAAGGTGGTGAGGTCCTTTTCATTGTGTGAAACAAGGAAGAGCGTCTTACCCTCGGCGAGTAACTGGCGGATCTTGGTGTGGCATTTGTCTCGGAAGGCCTTATCGCCCACCGCAAGTACTTCATCGACGAGCAGAATCGGTTCGTCAAGTCGGGAGATAACGGCAAAAGCAATGCGCACCTTCATCCCGCTGGACAGGTGCTTATAGGGGGTATCAACAACGTCTTCCAACTCCGCGAAGGCGATGATCTCGTCAAAGAGTTGGTTGACTTCACGGGTAGAGAGACCGTGCAATCCCGCGGTCAGGTACACATTGTCACGCACCGTCAGATCGCCTACAAAACCACCCGTAATTTCGATCAGTGGAGCGACACCTTCGCTGACGTGCACGCTCCCCTCATCGGGAAAGAGTACGCCGGCTACGAGTTTCAGGAGGGTTGATTTCCCGTTTCCGTTGCGTCCAACTACCCCAATGGCTTCGCCCGGCTGAACCGTAAAGCTGATGTTTCGTAGCGCCCAGAACTCACCGGGGCGTGATCGCCGACGCTGCCCCGCAAAAAGGTCTTTGAAGTTGCGTCGTCGGCGACGATTCCGCTTGAAGTGGATGCCAAGATTATCGGCAACGATGACAGGTTCCGGAAGGTTCTGTGGCATGTCTTTAGAGCTCCTTCAGGGCGGTGCCGATCGTGCGTCGGAAGACGAACGCGCCCACGAGGCACAGCACAAGTGTGACCGCAGCGGAGCCGGTGACAAGTATCCAGTCCAGCTGATCGGGGAAGAACGCAGCCCGGTACAGTGAGAAAATTCCGCTGAGGGGATTGAGGGCAGCCCAGGGTTCAATCTGGTCCGGCAGATCCACGGTGCCGTAGATGATGGGGGATGCGTAGAACAGGAACCTCAGCACCAGCTTGGTGGCGCGCTCCAGGTCGCGAAAAAAGACCACGAGCGGTGCCAAGATGAGTCCTAGCGCCCCGATGAGTGCTGCCTGCATTAGCACTGCTAAGGGAAAGAGGAGGACGTAGGGGCTCAGGTGCGCTCCCGTGAGGATGGCAAAGATAGCCACCACGGGTATGCTCAGCAAAAACTCGATCCCTTTGGACGCCACGATCCGGTGGACCCAGATGGAGCGCGGAAGGGAGAGCGAGCGAACCAGCTTGACATCCTTGAGAAACGCCTTGGTCGAGTCGGAGACAGCACCGTTGAACCACACCCAGGGCAATAGTGCGGTGAGCAGGAAGACGAGGTACGGTTCTGTGCCCACCGAGCGGTCAAATACCTGGGTAAAAACAAACCAATAGATGAGCGACATAACCAGCGGGTCCAGGATCGACCACAGGTATCCGAGTACGGACGTCGAGTAGCGAACCTTGAGGTCACGTCGCGTGAGGAGAGAAAGTGGCCGCCAATAACCGGCCCAGCGCGAGTGATGCTTACGCTGTGCTCCGAGAGCTTCGCTCACTGTCTTCCTTCTGCGGCATTTCAGCCTTAGACGAAGAGGTTTGCCCTCTCGAGGTCTTCTGCGAAGTCCACCTCAACCGCGTACAGGTCAGAAATATCCATTGGTTCTAAAAGCACCCGGTCGTGCTCAATAGCCAACTCTAAACCACGTTCGAAGTAATCGTCGTTGCGCACGCGGCCCAAATGATGAATGAGTGCAGCCTTATCGCGTGACGAGATAAAGTTGATACCTACCGCTTCGCCCAGCGCGCCACGACGTACGGTCTTGGATAACTCGTTAATGAAGCCTTCGGCGGTAACGGTGTATTTAACCTCTTCATCGGAAACGGAGGAGGTGTTGACTGTGACCATGGACTGATCGCGGGCGATGATGCTGGCGGCACGGGTCAGGATAATGGGATCGAAGACGACGTCACCGTTCATCCAGAGAACTCCACCCTTACCCGAGGCTTTGAGCGCGCGTAACAGGCTCTTCGACGTGTTGGTTTGGTCGTACTGCTCGTTGTAGACGAAGCTCATCTCGGGGAAGCGGTCAACGATCTCCTCTGATCGGTACCCTACAACGGCCGTGACGGGGACGGACGGCCCAAAAGCCTCGTTGATGTTGTCCAGCTGTTGACGCATGATGGAGCGACCATCGTTCAACTCGGTCAGCGGCTTCGGGAGGGAGCGCCCAAGGCGGCTTCCCATTCCGGCGGCAAGTATGACTACCTGAAGGCTCACGTGTTTTCTCCAAAACTGGTTGCGGGGGGATTCTGCGCCGTCACAATAGGTAACAGCAAGACGACGAACAAATAAAGGCACTCCATCGTGTTCCTTAAACTGTAGCGAACATGGTGTCAGGATGCTGTTTTATTCTGTGACTGTAGTGAATTTGTGATAATTCTTGGGGGCGCTATTGGCGCGGAAGGTCACTTGTTCGCGTCGTCTCTAGAGCTTTGATAGATTTGCCTGGTGACCTCCGATTCTTCCGCCGCACCCCTCGGCGACACCAGTGCGCCCGAGGATAAAACGGACGATCGGGATGGCCAGAAATCAGCCGGTGAAGAGGTCTCCCTGGGCGAGACCTCCGGGTCCTCGGATACCCCAGAAACAGCGGAATCTGAAGCTGAACAGGCGGCAAAGAGGAGCCGATATCCGCGCAAGCGACCACAGCGTAGGGCTGGTGTGTCGGGGGAGACATCCGTAGTTGCCGAAGTCGATGTTTTAGCGAGCGCGACGGAGAGTGCGCACCGTGGGGGGAAGGCGAAATTGACGATGGAGTCCTCTATTGTCACAGACGGCTCCACACTCCCAGGAAATTCCAAGGAAAATTTATCCGGCGAGACCAGCCATGACGACGATGATCAGATATCTGATCTCGGGTCTGATGCTGTTGATGAGGAACCAATCCTCGTTGAGAACAATTCGGTGTCCACCGAAATGGACGACGATGCTGAGGGGGAGGATAGCCCCGAATTAGATGGTTCGATATCGCTCCCGGACAGTGGCACGGAAACTCAGAGTGCTCCCGTCGAAGAAGACTCTTCTTCTGAAAGCTCAGACCCGATTGATGTAGCTGCCGTTTTGGGGTCCACTTCCGATGATGGCGAAAGCGCTGCCGCGGAGGACTTGGACGATGACATAGAAGACACGGTTGCTGGTGTGTCGGTTGGTGTCGACCCGGGAGAGCTCACAACATCTGAGGGGCCGGAGACGCCTGACCCCACGGTGTCCGAACCGATGAGTTTAGAGCGGGTGGATTCAGAAGCTATACCTGCCGAGTCGTTCAGCGTTGCTGAAGTTGATATTGTGGCCCTTGACGACACAGACGATGGTTTTGTTGATGTGTTTACAGCGGTTCCTATGCCTCAGGGCAATCACGATGACGATGGCGATGACGAATTTGCCACACACGACAGTTCAGGGCTGCGCCAACCCTCAGCCGCGCTGACCGGACGCGAGGGCTTTTCGACGTCGGGTTCCTGTGACACGAGTGAGAGCGATGAGACAATCGTGCCTTCTCGTCACGACGCGAAGAAAGCCGAGTCTCTCGCCGACGAGGCTCCCGTACTTGACCCGCTTGAGGTGCTTTACGGATACTTTGACGAGTCGGCGACCTCTCGTTCTGCGGCCGAAAACTCACCGCAGGAATCCCTGCTCTCGCGTGTGGATGAGCACTCCTCCACGCGGCCACCCCAGGTGATTGCTGAGGATGTTCCCGCAGACCCACTTCCGGGTTCGACCGCACCACTCGGTTCCGCCGGAGCGGCCTCCGCTGGGTCGGCATTGTTTTTTACTGCACCCTCCAATGTAAGCCGGACTCGTGTGGATCAGATATCGGCACCCGCACCCGGTTCTGCCCCGATGCCCTCCAGCGCCACGGCCCCGGTGCCCTCAGCCGACCCCGTATCGGTGACTCAGCCCAACACGAACCGTCCGGTCACCCAGCCGATTGAGGAGACGCTTCCCAGTAGCTTTATCACTCGCACGGAACGGAGTGAAAATCTCCCCATTATCGTGACGAGCATTGAGGATGAGGTCGAGGAGTCGTTTGAATATACGACCTCGTCGCGACCTCGCACGGATCCTGATCGCACCGAGGTTCAGCCGAGTATTCAGCGGGCCCGTGAGCGCGCAGAGGCAACCGCAGGGCAGCCCGTTGTGCTGTCTACATTTGGGCTATCGAAGCGCTTCGGCTCCAGTATTGCCGTCGATAGTGTCAACCTGGAGATTCGCGCGGGTTCCTTCTACGGCTTTGTGGGTCCCAACGGTGCCGGTAAGACGACAACCCTGTCGATGGTAACGGGTCTGCTGCGGCCCACCTCGGGAACCATCATGATCTTGGGCACCGACATGTGGGCGAATTCGCCCGATGCCAAGCGACTGGTGGGTGCACTACCTGATCGCCTGCGGCTCTTTGACCGACTGACGGGTGCGCAGTTGCTGTACTACTCAGGAATTCTGCACGGGCTCGATGAACGGACCGTGACCCAGCGCGCCGCTGAGTTATCGAGCGCTCTAGGTTTGGAAACTGCTCTCGGACGGCTTGTTTCTGACTACTCTGCCGGCATGCAGAAGAAGATTGCCCTCGCTACAGCGATGATCCACTCGCCGCGCATCCTGGTGCTGGACGAGCCGTTCGAGTCGATTGACCCTGTGTCGGCGGCAACGGTGACCGAGCTGTTAGAGAAATTTGTGGCCGGAGGCGGTAGTGTGCTCATCTCTAGCCACAGTATGGAGCTCATCCAGCGGGTGTGTGACCACGTGGCCGTGATCGTGCAGGGCAACGTTGTTGCCGCAGGAACTGTCGATGACGTTCGCGGTGAGGGAACCCTCGAAAGCCGTTTCCTGGAGCTAACCGGACCCGACACGCGAACAGAAGGCCTGGAATGGTTGCACGGATTCTCCGACTAAAGCTGAGGATCCTGGCTAACTCGTTTCGACGAACGCGCCGTGGAAACCTCGCTTTTATCCTGTGGACCCTTGCGGGTGCGACCTCGGCTGCGGGTGCTGTGTGGGTAGCCGGCAACCTGCGCAATGTCCTCGTCGTGGATCTTCCACAGCTTCTGACAATTGGTGGTTCGCTACTCGTTGGGCTCAGCTTCATCATCCCAATCTTTTTGCGTGGTACCGCGCTTGACCCACGCCAGTTCGCGATGTATCCGGCCAGTCGCGGGCGAATCGCCACCGGCTTGTGGATGGCCGCACTCCTCAGCCTGCCCACCCTCATGCTGGTGGTTGCGCTGCTCGGGAGTCTTGTCATGTGGCTGGACGACTCGCTTGCGCTGACAATTGCGGCTATTTCGGTGCTTCTAGTTACCCTGGCTGCCGTGCTATCGGCGCGCATAGCGACCAGTATCGCCGCCTATATCTTTTCGTCGCGACGGGCCCGCGACGGGCTGAATGTCATTGCGGGGCTTCTCCTCCTGGGGATGCTGCCCCTGATTTTTGTGCTGACCACACTCAACTGGGCAACGGAGGGCAGGGCTTTTCTCACGGAGGTAGCGACAGTACTTGCCTGGACCCCGCTCGGGTCTGGATTTAGCGCTCCACTCGAGGCTGCTGTCGGTGAAACCACGGACGCTCTGATCCACTTGGGCATGAGTGCTGGCTACGTGGTGGTGCTGGCTGTGCTGTGGCGGCTCCTGGTTGGCTCCATGATGACCCGAATTTCCCGTCCCGCGCGCCCGGGTATTGTCCGCTCTGGACTGGGATGGTTTGACCGGCTGGTGCCGACTGTTGCTGGTGTGATCGGCGCGCGAAGTGTGACCTATTGGATCCGTGATCCCCGGTACCGGGTCTCTCTCGCCGTTATCCCATTTGTGCCGGTTGCTATGATCATCCCGTTGCTTGTTGCAGGGGCCGACGCCCGGTATATGGCTCTCATTCCGCTACCCGTTGCCTGCCTCTTCCTCTCGTGGTTTGTGCACAACGATGTGGCCTGGGATAGTACCGCCATCTGGACGCACGTCTCTGCCGCAACCCGGGGGATCGACGATCGTCGCGGTCGGCTGTTGCCCGTGCTTCTTCTTGGTGTTCCACTCGTGGTGATCGGTAGCACTGTCAGCGTGTATTTTTATGACGATTGGAGGGTTCTTCCCGCAACCATCGGCGTGAGCTCCTGTGTCCTCCTGGTGGGCAGCGGGGTGTCGAGCCTGTTCTCGGTGCTGCTGCCCTACGCCGCCACGCGGCCAGGGGACAGCCCCTTTGTGCAGCCGCAGTCTGCCGGTACGCGTGCGGGACTTTCGCAGCTGGCTAGCCTGCTCTGCACCCTTCTCCTGTCGAGCCCCGTCGCTGTCCTGGGGTGCATCGCTGTCTTCGATGATGAAAGCTACAATCTCTACACCATTGTCGGCGGATTCCTGTGGGGTCTTGTCGTGCTGCTGGTGGGTATCTTTGCCGGGGGAAAGCTTTTTGATCGTCGCGCCGCCGAACTCCTCACTGTCGCCCAGCTCTCCGACTAAACCGTTTGGGCAGTGGCCACAGTGTCATCAGGCGAAGGCTGTACACTACTGGCTATGGTTGTTCTACCTTCATCTCACAATCAACCCTCTCCACTTACGGGGGGCTCTACCGACGTCCTTGACCGGGAGCTCGAAGAGCTTCTGAACCAGGAGGGCATTGAGGAGGGTGATCATGAGCGATTCTCCCACTACGTGAAGAAGGATAAGATCCTCGAATCCGCCCTTACGGGTAAGCCCGTTCGGGCGTTGTGTGGCAAAAAATGGACTCCTGGTCGCGACCCCGAAAAGTTTCCGGTTTGTCCCGACTGTAAAAAGGTGTATGAGCGGATGCGTCCCGGCGAGTAGTTCGCGGTGCGCGAGTGAGGCCCCTGAGATCGTCTCGGGGGCCTCACGTCTGTGAGTGATTACAGGCCGGGGCCGGTCATCTTTGTCACATCGAGAGCGCTGTCTAGCTGCTCCTCGGTGACCTCACCGCGCTCCACATAGCCCAGGGCAACTACGGCCTCACGCACCGTGATTTTCTGGGCCACAGAGTACTTGGCGATTTTGGCCGCGGCCTCATACCCGATCACGCGGTTAAGCGGGGTGACGATCGAGGGGGATGACTCGGCCAGGGCCCGTGCGTGCTCCAGGTTGGCTGTCAGCCCGTCAACAGTTTTATCGGCCAGGACACGGCATGAGTTCGCCAGGAGACGAATTGACTCAAGCAAGGCCGTGCCCATGACGGGAATAGCCACGTTCAGCTCAAACAGCCCTGAGGCGCCACCCCAGGCAATTGTTGCGTCGTTGCCGATCACCCGGGCGGCGACCATCAGGACAGCCTCGGGGATAACCGGGTTGACCTTCCCTGGCATGATTGACGATCCGGGCTGCAGATCGGGGATATGGATCTCGCCGAGTCCGGTGTTAGGGCCGGACCCCATCCAGCGCAGATCATTGTTAATCTTGGTGAGGCTCACCGCGATCACCCGGAGGGCACCGGAGGCCTCTACGAGCGCATCACGGTTGGCCTGGGCTTCGAAGTGGTTACGGGTTTCCGTGATCGGGAGACCGCTCTCGGCGGCGAGTTTGGCGATGACTTTCTGGGGGAAACCGGTGGGTGTATTGATACCCGTTCCCACTGCGGTTCCGCCCAAGGGAACCTCGGCGACGCGGGGGAGAGCCGACTGGACTCGCTCGATGCCCAGGCGGATTTGTGCAGCATAACCGCCAAACTCCTGGCCCAGGGTGACCGGGGTGGCATCCATGAGGTGGGTGCGGCCGGACTTGACGGCATCCTTCCACAGGACGGCCTTCTTTTCGAGGGCAATCGCGAGGTGGTCGAGGGCCGGGATAAGGTCGTTAATGAGTGCACCCGTGACGGCGACGTGAACCGATGTAGGGAACACGTCGTTGGATGATTGCGAGGCATTGACGTGGTCATTGGGGTGCACGGGGGAGCCGAGTGCTTGCGTGGCGAGGGTGGACAATACCTCGTTCATGTTCATATTGGAGGAGGTTCCGCTGCCGGTCTGGTAGACGTCAATGGGGAATTGCTCGTCAAAGTCACCCGTGATGACCTGGTCGGCTGCCTGCGCGATGGCGTTCGCAATCGCGACCTCAATCACACCGAGCTCAGCGTTGGCCAGGGCCGCGGCCTTCTTAATACGGGCGAGGGCGGCGATCTGGGCAGATTCGAGGCCCGCCCCAGAAATGGGGAAGTTCTCGACGGCGCGCTGCGTCTGAGCGCTGTAGAGGGCAGTTCGAGGAACGCGCACCTCGCCCATGGTGTCGTGCTCTATGCGGTACTCGTGTGTGTCAACCACGCTGTGACGTCCTTACTGTCGGGGTGTGAATTGTGTGAGGGAAAGAGTCATGGGGTGTTGCCGTGGGCCGACACCTAGCTGTCGGTGTCAATTTGGCCGATGGCGACGCTGGGTTCCGCGCGACCTTCCAGTAGCCGATAATTGGCACCGACGATTCCGAGGGCGCCGTTGGCGACAGCCTCACTGATCAACTCTGACCCACGGAGGAGCTCGGCAACACAGCCACGCAGATGAAAACGGCCCACATCAAAGGCGTCGATCTTGTCGGGGTCAACGTAGGGCGTGCTGGGATTATCGCGCAACCAGACGGCCTGTACCGCAGGGATAATCGGCCGGATCTGGCCCGCGATCTTGGGGGGTAGGAGCGCCGGGTTTTTCCGCTGTGACTCAACGGCGGCGGTGACCGCGCCGCACTCATCGTGTGCGAGGACCACAATCAGTGAGATATCGAGTACCGCAACGGCGTACTCCAGCGAACCGATGACACTATCGGACACCACATGGCCCGCGTTCCGCACGACAAAAAGATCGCCGAGGCCCTTATCGAAGATGATCTCGGCGGCGAGACGGGAGTCGGAGCAACCGAAGAGCGCCGCGGTGGGGTTCTGGGATCGGTGGGTGGCGACCCGATGCTCAACATCCTGCCGTGGATGCTCGGGCGAGCCCTCCACAAAGCGATCATTCCCCGTTTTCATCTCCCGCCAGACCTCAGCAGGCGTGAGGCGTCTCCCCGTCGTCACGATCTAGCCCTCCTGCTGTGCGATGTGATCGGCAACGCTCTGTGCCAGAAGGTGAATATCTTCCAGTGGTGCCGTGCCGTAGACCACGTAGCTGCTGTCCTGCGCAACGGTGGTGAGGGCGTAGTCAACATTTCCCGTGTCGTCCCGGCTGTCCCTGTGGTCATAGACCGTCCAGGTGAAACCTCCGATCTGTTCGGTGCCCGTTGCGAGGGATCTTTCTAGCTGCGTTGCGACCCAGTTTTCGTTGGCGTTGAAACCCTGGCTAAGCGCGGCGAAGTTCTCCTCGGGGGTGACCCAGCCCACGTACCACGAGGTGACGTCGTCGGCCGAGGAGTGCCGCAGCTCGGCGATGTTGGCTTTCCAGCCATCGGGGAGTTCGGGAACAATGAGCGTCTGCTCAATACTCGGTTGAGAGTCGGCGGCCACCTGTACGTAATCAACATCGCGCTCGGCAGTGTAGTTACCCCGGGGAACAGCCAGCACGATGATAACGACGGCCGCCAGGCAGGCCAGCAGGGAGAGGACCAGGTTGTTGATGGTCTTGCGGGAGCGGTAGAGCCGTGAGTTTTCGGCTTTGCGGGCGGCGGTCTCAGCGGCGGTTTCTGGCCGGCCGAGCTCGGCGACAACGCGGGGTGGCTTGGTGCTCATTCGGCGTTCGCCTGGCTGTCCGCCCCAGTACGTGCGGCCTCAAGCCGTTTCTTTGCTCCGAGCAGCCACTCTTCGCAGCGGGTGGCGAGGGCTTCTCCGCGCTCCCACAGGGTGAGTGACTCTTCGAGAGTTGCTGTGCCCTGTTCGAGTTGGGAGACCACATCAACCAGTTGGTCGCGTGCCTCCTCATAGCTGAGAAGTGTAACGTCGTCGCCGGATGCCATACGGACCAGTGTACCCATTCTTTATGGGGTCGTGTCCGAACCAAAAACCGTTGTGGTTGGCCCCTCGGAGCGGGCGGCCAGCACCCCCTCGGGGAGAGTGACTCGTAGTTCCGAACCCACCGGGGCGTCCGCGGGGGTTCGGATGATCGTACCGACCGGGGCCTGCACGATTGCGTAGCCGCGGTCAAGCGTGGCGCGGGGTGAGAGTGCCCGAAGTTGGGACCGGAGTTCGGCAGTTGTGCCCTCCGCGCGTTCAAGGCCGCGCCGTGCCAACTCGGAGCCGCGAGCCACATAGCGGGTGATGTCCTCGGAGCGGGTAGTGACGATCCAGTCCCCCTCGGCGAGGACGGGGCGCGAGCGGATCTGATCGACTCGCACAATCTCGTGCGAGAGGTAGGTACTGAGCCTGCTCGTAAGGCGGGCGCGGGCCTGGGAAACGCGGGCCAGTTCTTCGGCAACGTCCGGTACCACGCGCTTAGCGGCATCCGTGGGGGTGGAGGCGCGTAGATCCGCGACGTCGTCAAGCAGGGGGCGGTCGGCCTCGTGGCCGATCGCGCTCACAAGCGGGGTGGTCGCGGCTGCCGCGGCGCGCACCACGCGCTCGTCGCTGAAGCCCAGGAGATTTTGGAAGTCGCCGCCCCCGCGGGCCACGATAATCACGTCAACCTCGGGGTCGGCATCCAGCTTGTGGATGGCGGCCGTGACTTCCCCGGGTACGCGGTCGCCCTGCACCGCCGCGTGCACCACACGGAATTGCACATCGGGCCAACGCAGCTGAGCGTTGCGGAGTACGTCTTTCTCGGCGTCTGAGTCTTTGCCTGTGATCAGGCCGATCATACGGGGAAGGAAGGGGAGCGGGTGTCTGCGTGAGGGGTCGAAGAGGCCCTCGCTTCTGAGCTGTGCGCGGAGGCGTTCTAATCGTTCCAGGAGATCGCCGAGGCCCACCTGCTTCATGGCGAAGACCTGCATGGTGAGCGATCCGCCCTTGACCCAGTAATTGGGTTTCACGAGGGCGACAACCCGGTCGCCCTGTCGAAATCCTTCGGCGGGGAGTTTGCTGCGCACGGAGGACCAGATCGTGAAGCCCACCGTGGCATCCTGGTCGAGATCTTTCAGCTTGCCGTAGACGTTGCCGGCCGACACACTCCACTGGGTGATCTCGCCCTCAACCCAGATAGTACCGAGGCGGTCAATGTAGTCGCGGATTTTTCCCGACATGACCGCGACGGGCCACGGATGCTCCGCAGAGGGGGCTGACTCGACCATTTCCGTTCACACTCCCACTTCTTCCTCAGAGGACTCGCACTACACTTGACGCCATGACTCTTGCGCACCACGACCAGCGCACCATCGGTGCTCCCGTCGTTAGTTTAGCGATGCCCCGCGTGCGCGGCGTTCGTAACCGACTGAAGGACATGCCCGTTGTGGGTGAAAAGAAGGTACTGCTCGCTGCCCCGCGTGGGTATTGCGCGGGTGTTGACCGCGCCGTTGTTGCCGTAGAGAAAGCGCTTGAACGCTACGGTGCACCGGTCTACGTGCGCAAGCAGATTGTGCATAACATCCACGTGGTCCGCACCCTCGAACGGATGGGCGCTATCTTTGTCGAGGAGGTTGACGAGGTCCCCGAGGGAGCCCACGTGGTCTTCTCCGCACACGGTGTTTCACCCGCCGTGGTTCAGGGTGCCGAAGACCGTGGTCTGCAAGCGATCGATGCCACGTGTCCTCTCGTAACGAAGGTGCACCGGGAGGCCGTGCGGTTTGCGCGGCAGGACATGGAGATCTTGCTGATTGGCCACGAGGGCCACGAAGAGGTCGAAGGCACCGCCGGTGAGGCCCCCAATCACGTGACGATCGTCAACTCGCCGGATGACGTCGAAGGTCTGGTCGTCAAAGATCCTCACAAGCTTGTCTGGCTCTCACAGACCACCCTCAGTGTGGACGAGACCATGGAGACCGTGCGTCGCCTGCGCACCCGGTTCCCCCACCTTCAGGATCCACCCAGTGATGACATCTGCTACGCCACGCAAAACCGTCAGGTGGCGATTAAAAAGGTAGCGAAGGATGCAGACCTCGTGATCGTGGTGGGCTCGGCTAACTCTTCGAATTCGGTGCGTCTCGTAGAGGTTGCCCTGGAGTACGGTGCCCGGGCCGCCTACCGAGTAGATTACGCCGACGAGGTTAAGCAGGAGTGGCTTGACGGTGTGAATACGGTCGGTGTGACCAGCGGAGCCTCTGTGCCTGAGGTGCTCGTGCAGGAGCTTCTGGACGACCTCGCCGAGGCCGGATACGGCACGGTCGAGGCCGTGGTCACGGCTGAGGAAGATCTTGTCTTCTCGCTGCCCAAAGAATTGCGTAAGGATGCCAGCGGTAACCGCGACGAGCGTGCGCTCGGCGGGCGTAACCGCTTATAACGTTAACGTTACGGCGGCGGTTGTCGGAGAGCTGGTTAGTTCGACACCGGACCGACTCTCCACGGTTAACCCGTTGAGATCTGGAGCGAGAGAAGGAGGCCGACCGCCCCCATTGACAGTGCTATGAGGCCGATGATGACTACCCAGGCGATCCCGCGCGCACTCGCTAGACGACCCAGCAGCCCGGAGCGACCACGATGATCATTGTTATCGTCACTGTAGGAGTCGAGTTCGGGATTCGTCATCAGGGTATTCCGTTGGTGAGGTAGTCCGTCAGCGTCGGGTCAGTGGTCATCACTTGGAGGATGGCTACCACGATGAGGACCATCGAGAGTACTCCACCGATGAGCGGAATATACCACGCGTGGCGTTTGCGCATCAGTAGCAGGATGGTGACTGCCGCGACAACCGCCCACAGCACAAACTGCGCGATGCGCCCGCCCTCGATGATGCCGTTAAACCCGTCAAACGGGGTGAATTCACCCAGCCCGTACTGGTCGTACGCGGTCTGGAACGCCGCGGACATGTCGCCGAGTGCCATTACAGCCGACTGTGCCCCGATCACGGAGAAGACCAGCAACAGAATTGATGTTGCCACGCTTACGAGCCCCGGACGACGGGGCCGGTCGGCCGAGAGGCCTTCCTCCGACGGCATCCCGCGACCCGAAGCGGTCCCCGGATCAGAGACCGGGCTGACCGGTACCGAGGGGGATGCCGCCGCATCGGATTCCGACAGATTACCGGATCGGTCCAACGCCTCCTGATGTGGCGACACCCAGCCCGGGGGAGCATACTCTCCGTATTGCGGCCGGGGCCGTTGATCGGGGGTGGAGCTCTCGGTGGGCTGAGCGTCGTCAGGGTGAGTCATACGGTGGTTACTTAATCGACTTTCCGGCCGAGCCCAGCTGCTGGGTGGCCTCGACCACGCGGGCGGCCATAGCCGACTCGGCAGCCTTGCCCCAGGCTCGAGGGTCGTACTGTTTCTTGTTTCCGACCTCACCATCCACCTTGAGAACGCCCTCATAGTTGGTGAGCATCCAGCCGGCAATATTGCGGGTAAAGGCATACTGCGTGTCCGTGTCGATGTTCATTTTGATGACGCCGTGAGCGACTGCCTCGGCGATTTCGGCATCTGTGGAGCCCGAGCCGCCGTGGAAGACGAGGTCGAGGGGGAGAGCAGCGGTGCCATACTTGGCGGCCAGACCGGCCTGGATCTCTTTGAGGAGTTCGGGGCGCAGCTTGACGTTTCCCGGCTTATAAACACCGTGTACATTACCAAAGGTAAGGGCGGCCATGTAACGGCCCTGCTCGCCGAAGCCGAGCGCCTCGACCGTCGCGATTGCGTCGTCGAGAGTGGTGTACAGGTTGTCGTTGATGTCGTGGCTCACGCCATCCTCTTCGCCGCCGACGACGCCGATTTCAACCTCCAGTACGGAGTTGATGGCGTGCAGACGGGGGAGAAGTTTCTGGGCGATCTCCAGGTTCTCGACCAGGGGAACCGCCGAACCATCCCACATATGCGACTGGAAGATCGGCTCGCCGCCGGCCTTCACCCGGGCCTCACTAGCCTCGAT
Organism: Klugiella xanthotipulae; assembly: GCF_006716695.1. Classification (GTDB taxonomy): domain Bacteria; phylum Actinomycetota; class Actinomycetes; order Actinomycetales; family Microbacteriaceae; genus Klugiella; species Klugiella xanthotipulae. The sequence continues at coordinate 63,256 of NZ_VFPN01000002.1, read as the reverse complement.
CAGCGGCATCACGAAACCGTCGAGGGCATCCTTGGGGCAGTGGTCGGTGTGCAGCGCGACCGTGACGGGGTATGCCTTGGCCACCTCATGTGCGTAAGCCGCAAAGGCGAGTGCGCCGCCAGCGCGGTTCTTAACGGTGTGTCCTGCCCAGTAATCTGCCCCTCCCGTGGTCACCTGGATGATGCCGTCCGAACCAGCCTCGGCAAATCCCTGCAGTACGGCGTTGAGCGTCTGGGAGCTGGACACGTTGACCGCGGGGAACGCGAATCCAGACGTCTTAGCGGTGTCAAGCATCTGCGCGTACTGGTCGGGTGTGGCGATGGGCATACCGATTCTCCTTAACGAAAGTGGGCGAGGCGCGAGCAGCGGATGCTCGGCTCGTGCGCCCCAGTCTAGTGAAGTTTTTCTGGAATGAACCGGCGAACTAGACTGGGTTCGACCGTGGTGTGTTCACACCACGAGCCTCACTTCCCCGTGGCCCATCCGCCACCCCTAAGGAGATTACGCTGTGGTAAATCTGGACATCGTCTCGCCCGACCTGCAACCCGACCGAAACCTCGCGATGGAGTTGGTACGCGCCACCGAGGCCGCGGCCATTCGCGCTATGCCCTTTATCGGCCACGGCGACAAGAACGCCGCTGATGGTGCCGCCGTTGACGCCATGCGCCAGTTTCTTAGCACCGTGAACTTCAGCGGCGTTGTGGTGATTGGTGAGGGAGAGAAGGATGACGCCCCCTGGCTGTATAACGGTGAGGAGGTCGGCAACGGCCGCGGACCCGCTTGCGACGTGGCCGTTGACCCGATTGACGGTACGAGCCTCACGGCGGCCGGACGCCAGAACGCGCTCTCGGTGATCGCCGTGGCTGACCGCGGCAGCATGTATGACCCCTCCGCCGTGTTCTACATGGACAAACTTGTCTGTGGGCCGGACGGCGTGGGCGTTGTCGATATTCGTCAGCCCATTGGCGAGAACATTCGTGCGCTCGCGAAGGCGAAGGGTGTGAGTACCTCTGACATTCGAGTCGCCGTGCTGGACCGCCCGCGTCACGCGCAGTTGATCGAGGAGATTCGGGAGGCCGGGGCAGGTACCCGCCTCATGCTTGATGGTGATGTGGCCGGTGGTGTTAACGCTGCCCGCTACGAGTCTCGCATTGACCTGTGCGTGGGCATCGGCGGCACCCCCGAGGGCATTATCACGGCGTGCGCGGTGAAGGCACTCGGCGGGGTCATCCAGGGCACGCTGGCCCCCCGCGATGACGATGAACGACAGAAGGCCATCGATGCGGGTCACGACCTGAGCGCCGTGTTGGAGGCTAACGATCTTGTGAAGTGCGACAACACATACTTTGTGGCCACGGGTGTAACCCAGGGCGAGTTCGTGGATGGCGTGCAGCGCAGGGGTCCGATTATTCGCACCGACAGCATTGTGCTGCGTTCAAAGTCGGGCACACTGCGCCGTGTGCGTGCCGACTACCAGGCGTCGCGCTGGGTCTAAGCACCCGAGAGTTTTTCCCACACCACATGCGGATCCGCCGCACCTCTTTTCGGGGTGCGGCGGATTTTTTGTGCCGGTAGCCAGTTCATCTCGAACACGTCGGGCATCATTGGTAACGGTCGGGTGGGGTGCCCTTGGCGAGGGGAGGGAGGGCCTCAGAGCCTTGTGGGGTGCGAATCCTCGGGGCGAGGTGATTCCTGCTGGGGCGAGATTTCGGATGAGGTGAGCGGTTTGGGGGAGGAATCGATCTGCTGCTGCGTGGCGATGACTTTGGATTCGTCGAGCGCGTCGAGTTTGCGGGCTGTAATGAGCACCCGGCTTTCCAGTGACGTGGCGAAACGGTTGTAGCTACTCACCGTGTTCTCGATCGCCTTGCGCAGCTTATCCGAGTGCTCTGAGAGCGTGGCGAGGCGCTGATAGAGCTCCTTGCCTAGGTCGAAGAGATGCTTGGCATCGTCGGTGAGAATATCCTGCTGCCAGGTGTAGGCCACGGTTTTGAGCACCGCCCAGAGGTTGACCGGAGAAGCCAGAGCAATCTTCTTGCTAAACGAGTAGTCAAGTAGGGTGGAGTCGTATTCCAGGGCAGCCGAGAGCAGGGATTCGCTCGGGACAAATGCGATCACGAACTCTGGGCTCGCATCGAGACCCGCCCAGTAGCTGCGGGCAGAGAGAGCGTCAATGTGGCCTCGCACGGCCTTGACGTGTTGTGCGAGGAGGGCGTCGCGGCGGGCGGCCTCCTCACCCGTTGCGGTGAGCGGGATCTGGCTGGCCTCCAAATAGGACGTGAAAGGCACCTTGGCATCAACCGCGATGGATTTGCCGCCCGGCAAACGAACCGTCATATCAGGCCGCCCAACCCCGGCATCCGAGGTAATACTGGTCTGGAGATCGAAGTCCACCCGGTGGGTGAGCCCCGCCGCTTCGACCACGTTGCGCAGTTGTGTCTCGCCCCAGACCCCCCGCGTGCCGTTGTTGCGCAGCGCGCTCGCAAGGGACTCGGTGGTGGCGCGTAATTGTTCGTCGGTCTGGTGGGCGCGCTGGAGCTGCTGGGCGAGAGCGCTGTACTGCCCGGCCCGCTCACGCTCAAGTGTGGACACCGACTCATTCATGGTACGCAGCGTCTCGCGCACGGGGGCCAGGGTTTCGAGGATGCGGCTCTCATCTGCACGAGCGTAGCGTTCCCGCTCTGCGGCCTGCTCCTGCTGATCGAGGAGATGCGTGACCTGGGTGCGGAGTTCGGTGGCCCGAGCCTCGGCGGCGGCGGCTTGGGCGCTCAATTCGGTAACGCGCGCGTGCAGGGCGGGTGTGGTGTCAGAGGAGGGCGTCTGCCGTGACCGCCAGACACTACCCGCGATACCGGCGGCGACGGCACCGATGAGGACGCCAAGAATAAACGGGAACACAGAATCCATGTCTTCAGTCTGCCAGCAGGCACCGACACTGTGAGGAAACACTGACAACGCCGGTCGGCGCAACCTCCAAGGAGATTGCGCCGACCGCTGACCTACCCGGCGCTAACCGAACGGAATGACACCCAAGATGATGCCCACCGCGAGCATCACGAGTGAGACAACGGTTGCCCGCCACAGCACCTTTTTATGGTGATCACCCAGGTTCACGTTGGCCAGCGATACGAGAAGGAGGATCGCCGGAACGAGCGGGCTCTGGAGGTGCACCGGCTGACCGATAATTGATGCTCGGGCCATGCTGATCGGTTCAATACCGAAGTTGGCGGCGCTCTCGGCGAGAATCGGCAGCATCCCGAAGTAGAACGCATCATTGCTCATGAAGAACGTCATCGGGATGCTGAGTACCCCCGTGATGACCGCGAGGAATGGACCCATCGAGTCGGGGATGGCGGTGACCAGCCAATCGGACATTGCCGTGACCATCCCCGTGCCATTGAGGACACCAATCAGCACGCCGGCCGCCATCACCATGGAGACAACACCCACGACGCTCGGGGCGTGCGCAAGAATTGCCTTCGACTGCTGCTTGAGCTGTGGGAAGTTGGCCACGAGTGCGACCGCTGAGCCCACCATAAAGACGTAAGGCAGCGGCACGAGGTCGGCCACGAGCATCACCATGACACCGACCGTGAGTGCGAAGTTGAACCAGATGAGCTTGGGGCGCAGCGTCTCGCGGTTCGGATCAAGCATGGTGTCGGCCATTGCCGTATCGTCCGCACGTACGAGCGTAGCGACGGTCTCGGCCGAGGTAAGCGGCGAGTCGAGGTCTGCGGATGCTCCCGAACGGGAACCGGTCAGCATCCGGGTGAGTCCGCGGCGTGGTTTGCCGCCAAACGTGGAGATGGGCGAGGTCTCGCTCTCGATGGTGGCCGCGATGCTGTAGCCGCTGAGCGACCCCACCCGTTTACGCTCGCCAAGACCGAGGAACCAGGCAAAGGCGAACGTCACTATGAGCCCCGCGATGAGCGAGGGAATCATGGGCACAAAGATCTCGGTGGGCGACACATCGAGGGCCGCTGCAGCGCGCACCGTCGGGCCACCCCAGGGCACGATATTGAGGGTTCCGTTGGCCAGGCCTGCCACGCAGGTGAGCACCACCGGGCTCATCCCGAGCCGCAGGTAGATGGGTAGCATCGCCGCTGTAGTCACAATAAATGTTGTTGAGCCATCCCCGTCAAGTGAAACGGCCGCCGCGAGAATGGCCGTGCCCAGCACCACCTTGGCGGGGTCGTCGCCCAGAGCGCGCACGATGAATCGCACGAGTGGGTCGAACAGCCCCACGTCGATCATGAGGCCAAAATAAATGATGGCAAACATGAGGAGCGCGGCGGTGGGTGCGAGCTTCCCGATGGATTCGAGGATCATGTCTCCGAGACCGAGGCCAGCCCCGGCACAGAGACCAAAAATAGTGGGAACAAGAATGAGGGCGACCATTGGGGTGAGCCGCTTGGTCATGATCAGCACCATAAAAGTAATGACCATGGCAAAACCCATGATGACAAGCACTGGTGACTCCTTTGTCGATGTGGCAGATACTGTGAGGACAACGGTAACGGGGAATCGGGGGAGCGCCTCGGTTCTGTTGACTTTGGCTCAGTTGCTGCGCATAGTGCGAGATCTGCGCATTATGCTCACGGTGAGCCCGGTTAGGATATTCGAGAGTGCTGGCCGAGATTCCGGACCATGCGCCGACGGAAAGAGACACACAATGGCGCGGTCGAGGACAGGGCGGTACCCCGTGTTGCTCCCGCGTCTGCGCTTCGCCACCGAGGTGTTGCTCTTGCAAATCACGGTTGTCGTCGCCATCGTGACGGTGAGCACCGCCGTTTTTGTCACGGCCGGGTTGCACCGTTTGGAGGACGAAGCCAAAGCCACGGCGCTCGCCGTGGCGCAGAGTCTGGCCGAGGATGTTGACGTGCGAGCCCAGGTGGCAACGTTCTCCGCCGACCCCGGGACGCCGTCCGCAGACGATCTTCTGGGCGGCTCATTGATGGAGATTGCCAGGGCTGTTGAGCGGCGCACGGGGGCGCTGTTTGTGGTAATTACGGATGACCACGGTATCCGGTTGGCTCACCCCAACTCCTCGGAACTCGGCCAGCCCGTGAGCACTAGCCCCGCCGCGGCCCTGGCCGGTCACGAGGTGGTGTCCTGGGAGTCGGGCACCCTCGGCGAGTCTGCCCGGGCGAAAGTGCCGGTTTATGCGCCCGGGTCAGATGTGGTTGTCGGTGAGGTGAGTGTGGGGTATGCCAGGGCACACGTTTTTGACAGCATCCTCAACGATTCGGTCCCCGTGATCGCGGCGGCTCTGCTGGCTCTTGCCCTGGGGGTGGGCTCGGCGATTCTGCTCACCCGGCGGCTGCGGAGACTGACGCTCGACCTGCAACCCGAAGAACTTGTCGCCCTCGTACACGACCAGGAGGCGGTGCTGAGCGGCGTTGATGAGGGTGTGATCGGCCTGACCGGGGAGGGCCGGGTTATGGCGTGCAACGATTTTGTGACGCGTCACTTTGGCGTGGCGCATCCCGTGGGTCGTGATCTTGCTACGCTCGGTTTGCCCGGTGAGCTTGTGCGCTTCATCCGGCACACCCCCGTGACCGTGCGCCGGGATGCGGAAACGCTCGTGCTGGAGCAGCGGGTGATGTTTATCGACCTGCGGCCCGTGTTTCGAGACGGTGTGTGCCTGGGTCGCGTCGTCATCATCCGTGACCGCACCGACGTGGAGGCGCTCAGCCGGCGGCTGGATGCGGTGGCGGCCATGACGACCGCGCTGCGCGCCCAGCGTCACGAATTTGCCAATCGTCTGCACACCATCTCGGGCCTTATCACAATCGGTAAAAACGCTGAAGCGCAGAGCTACCTGGCCGGTATTCTGGAGCACGGGCCACTCCGTTACCCCGTTGGCCACGCCGAGCGCCTGACCGAGCCGTATTTGCAAGCCTTTGTGGGGGCCAAGGGGGTTGAGGCTGCAGAGAAGGGCGTGAGTCTGCGCTGTGGGCCTGAGACTCTCGTGACCGATACGCTGGGCGATCCCGAGGACGTGACCGCCGTGCTCGGAAACCTTATTGACAACGCCGTGGCCGCCGCGGTGAGTGGTCCCCGCCGTCCCGCCTGGGTGGAGGTGGAGGTGATGGATGCCGGTGCTGAGCTGCACCTCGCCGTGCTCGACTCCGGGGCAGGGGTCTCCGTTGGGCACATCTTCGAACGACCCCCGGCCCGTGGTGAGACGACCGAGACGGTTGATGATCGGGTGCACGGCCGCGGCTTTGGTCTTCCCCTGTCCCGCGATATCGCCCGGCGGCGTGGCGGTGATGTCTGGTGTGTTCCCGACGAGAGCAATACCCGCGGCGCGCTTTTCTGCGCCCGCCTCCCTGGCGTGGTCATCCCCGCGCCCTGCACACCCGAGGAGACCCGATGACCGTTATGGCTCAACCCCTGCGAGTGCTCGTTGTTGATGACGACTTCTACGTGGCGAATTTGCACCGTCAGTACGTGGACGACCTGCCCGGGTTCACCGCTCTGCCCCCGGTCGGCAGCCTGGCGGAGGCACGCGTGGTAATTGACGCCCAGAGGCCCGACCTGGTTCTGCTCGACGTTTACCTCCCGGACGGGAGCGGCCTGGAGTTGTTGGCCGGGCTGAGTTGCGACGCGTTTGTGCTCACGGCTGCCGCTGAGCGTGCCACGGTTTACCGTGCCCTGCGGGCCGGGGCGCTGTGCTATCTCGTCAAACCCTTCGTTGCCGACTTCCTTGCGGAGCGACTGATGGCGTATGCGCGTTACCGTAACATCCTGAGTTCGGCCCCAGACCTGACCGCGGAGACGATCGCCCGCGCGCAGCGGGTGTTCCATGCGGTTGACGCGGCCGTGGGGCCTGCGGGGCGCTCGGCAACCGAGGGGGCTGTGCTCGCCGCGGTCTCGGCAGCGGGCGGTGAATTATCCGCGCACGAGGTTGCCCGAGCGGTGGGGGTGTCGCGCGCCACGGCTCAGCGCTACCTCACCGCGCTTGCGGCGAGTGGGCAAATCCACATGCGGCTGCGCTACGGTACCACAGGTCGGCCCGAGCATCGCTATGCGGCCTCCTCACGGTAAGTCCCGCACCTTTTCCACACTCAACCTCGCTACCAAAGGACACTCCGTTATGACTGTACAGACCCTCCCCACCGTTGGTCACTGGATTGACGGGGCTGCGTTCGCCTCAACAAGCGGACGCACCGCCCCCATCTATGATCCGGCCCGCGGCATCGTGACCAAAAACGTGGCGCTTGGTAGCCGCGAGGAGGTAGCGGTCGCCGTCGCCTCTGCCCGGGAGGCTTTCCCCGGCTGGCGGGACCTCTCGCTGGCTCGCCGCCAGACGGTGCTCTTCCGCTTCCGGGAGCTGCTTAACCAGCGCAAGGGGGAACTGGCCGAGATTATCACGGCCGAGCACGGCAAGGTACTTTCCGACGCGCTCGGCGAGATTGGTCGTGGGCAGGAGGTGGTTGAGTTTGCGTGCGGTATTGCGCACCACCTCAAGGGGGAGTTTTCGGAGCAGGTCTCCGCCGGTATTGACGTGTACTCCACCCGCCAGCCGCTCGGTGTGGTGGGTATTATCAGTCCCTTCAACTTTCCGGCGATGGTGCCCATGTGGTTCTTCCCCCTGGCGATTGCCGCGGGGAACACGGTGGTGCTCAAGCCCAGCGAGAAAGATCCGAGCGCCGCGCTCTGGCTCGCGGAACTCTGGAAAGAAGCAGGTCTGCCTGACGGGGTATTTAACGTGCTTAACGGTGATCGGGAGGCGGTAGACGGCCTGCTGGCGCATCCCGAGGTGCGGGCAATTTCATTTGTGGGCTCAACCCCCATCGCTCGGCGCATTTACTCGACCGGCGCAGCCGCTGGCAAACGTGTTCAGGCTCTCGGCGGGGCCAAAAACCACATGCTCGTGCTGCCGGACGCCGACCTCACCCTGGTGGCCGACTCCGCTATCAACGCGGGTTTTGGTTCCGCGGGGGAGCGCTGCATGGCGATCAGCGTTGTGGTCGCGGTGGAGCCCGTTGCCGATGAACTGATTGAGGAGATCGCTGAGCGGATGTCCGCCCTGGTCACGGGGGACGGCCGCCGCTCCTGCGATATGGGCCCCCTCATCACGCGCGAGCACCGGGATCGGGTTGCCAGCTACATTGAGATCGCGATTGAGGACGGTGCCACGGTGGTGGTCGATGGCCGCAGCGTACGGCCGGACGGTGCACCCGAGGGATTCTGGCTGGGGCCGACGCTGATCGATAACGTGCCCACAACCTCCCGCGTCTACACCGAAGAGATTTTTGGCCCGGTGCTGAGTGTGGTGCGGGTGCCGAGCTTCGAGGCGGGAGTTGAGCTCATCAACAGTGGCGCGTTCGGTAACGGCACCGCGATCTTCACAAATGACGGGGGAGCGGCCCGCCGGTTCCAGAACGAGATCGAGGTGGGGATGATCGGTATCAACGTACCCCTACCCGTGCCGGTCGCCACATTCTCCTTTGGCGGGTGGAAGGACTCGCTGTTTGGTGACACGAAGGCGCACGGTGCGGAGGGGGTCCGCTTCTACACGCAACTCAAAGCTGTCACTGCGCGTTGGCTTGACCCGAGTCACGGCGGTATTAATCTGGGGTTTCCCGAGAATGACTAGGGTCGCTCAGAGGGTGTCCTGGGTAACTTAGGTCTGCACAAACTGTACGGTGGGCGTGGGCTTCGGCGCTGTTGGACCCAGCGTCTTGAGGGTGAGCCCGGTGGCCTCTGCCAACTCGGCGAGGCTGTGTGACCCGTGGTGGCGGCTCGCATCCACGATGATCGCGGCGCAGGCCTCAGCATCCGCGAGGGCCTCGTGATGCTGAAAGTCGGTGAAACCCGCGGCCTCCGCAGCTGAGGGGAGCCGGTAGGAGGCGAGTTCGTAGGTTTTGCGGGCCACCTGCACACTGCACAGGTAGCTGAGGGGCGGGACGGGGATCTCGGCAACCTCGCAGGCGGCACGGATCACACCCATATCGAAGCCGGCATTGTGGGCAACCATGGTGTCCTCGCCCGAGAATGCGAGGAGTTCGGCAAACTGTTCGCTCCAGTCGCGGGCATCAGCCACATCGGCGGCAACGAGGCCGTGAATTTTGGTGTTCCACATGAGGAAGGCGTCGTGGCCCGGGGCGGGTTTGATCAACCAGGATGCGCGCTCCACCACCACCGCGTCGCGGACCCTCACCAGACCCACGGAGCAGGCTGATGCCCCGTGACTGTTCGCGGTTTCAAAATCTATTGCGGTGAAATCGACGGGCACCAGTCCATAATCGCACATCCCGGCCCGGGGGTGTGCGTCGGTTTGCCGGTAGGGTGGGCGCGTGACCGCCACCGAGCCTCCCGCCAGCCCCGCCCGGATTAACTATCTGCTGCTGGTGTTGGCGAACCTGTTTTGGGCGGGTAATTTTATTGCGGGTCGTCTGGTTGTCACCGAAATCACGCCGTTACAGCTCACCTGGACACGGTGGCTGATCGCCCTCATCATTCTGATTCCACTCGCCCTGCGGGTGGATGGACGGGTCTGGCGTGCCGGTCTGCGCGAGTGGCCCCTGCACGTGTGCTTGGCGGTGCTCGGCGTGATCGGATTCAACCTGTTCAGCTACGTGGCCTTGCAATACACGACGTCGCTCGATGCGGCTGTGGTGGGCAGCATCAACCCCGCGCTGATCGCGGTGGTGGCGGCCATCATCATCCGGGAGCGAATCAAGCCGCTCAACGTCCTGGGGCTCGCCGTTTCGTTGCTGGGTGTGCTGCTGGTACTCACCGACGGCAACCTGCTCGGGACGTTCACGGCCGACTACAACCTGGGCGAGCTGTACATGCTCGGTGCCGTCACGGTGTGGACGTTCTACTCGATTCTGGGCCGTAAGCTAACGACTCCGCCCGTGACCTCAACCGCAATTCAGGCGATTATGGCCGTGATTATCCTCACGCCGTTTATAGCGGTGGGCGGGTTCGACGTCTCGTTGAGCGCGGGAGGGTGGACGGGGCTGCTCTACATCGCGGTCTTCCCCTCGGTGCTGTCCTTTATGTTCTGGAATATTGCGGTGCGCAGGGTGGGAGCGGCCCGTTCGGGGATCTTCCTCAACCTGCTGCCGGTGTTCACCGCACTCCTGGGGCTGCTGATGGGTAACGGGATCAGCGCGGTGCAACTACTGGGTGGGGGCCTTGTGATCCTGGGGGTGAGTGTCACCGTGCGCCCGCCGCGGCGGGCTATCGTCTAGGCTTATCTCTCGTGGCTCTCACTATTGGAATCGTCGGTCTGCCCAACGTTGGCAAGTCCACCCTGTTCAACGCACTCACCCGCAACGAGGTTCTCGCGGCGAACTACCCGTTCGCCACGATTGAACCCAATGTGGGTGTGGTTAACCTGCCCGACAAGCGCCTCAACGTGCTTGCTGAGATCTTCGGGAGTGAGCGCATCCTCCCTGCCGCCGTGTCTTTCGTGGATATCGCGGGCATTGTGGCTGGCGCGAGCGAGGGTGAGGGGCTGGGTAATAAGTTCCTGGCCAACATCCGTGAGGCCGACGCGATTGCCCAGGTGGTGCGCGGATTCGGTGATCCCGACGTGATCCGCCGCGAGGAAGACGGTGAGGTCAACCCCGCGAGCGACATGGAGACCATCAACACTGAGCTGATCCTGGCCGACATTCAAACCCTCGACAAGGCCATCCCGCGGTACGAGAAGGAGATCAAGGGCAAGAAGCTTGACCCCTCCGTGCTGGTGGCTGCGCAGGAGGCGCTCGCTGTGCTCAACGGGGGCACGCCCCTGTCCGCGGCGAAGGTTGACCTGGAGCCTATCCGAGACCTCGGCCTGCTGACCGCTAAACCTTTTATCTACGTCTTCAACGTGGACGAGAGCGTGCTGGGTAACAGCGAGAAGCTCGCGGAGCTGGCCGCGCTGGTGGCCCCCGCCCAGGCGATTTTCCTCGATGCCAAGCTGGAGAGCGAACTCATCGAGTTGAGCGACGAGGATGCCGCCGAGCTGCTGGAATCCATCGGCCAGTCTGAGAGCGGCCTGGACCAGCTCGCCCATATCGGCTTCGATACCCTGGGCCTGCAAACTTACCTCACGGCCGGACCGAAGGAGGCGCGCGCCTGGACCATCCGCAAGGGCGCGAAGGCACCGCAGGCCGCGGGAGTGATCCACACCGACTTCGAGAAGGGCTTTATTAAGGCTGAGGTCATCTCGTTTGAGGACCTGGTGGCGACCGGCTCGGTGGCCGAGGCCCGGGCGCAGGGCAAGGCGCGTATGGAGGGTAAGGACTACGTTATGCATGATGGGGATGTGGTGGAGTTCCGCTTCAACGTGTAAACGGCTAGGCCCACAACACACGTGGTAACTTTGACCATGAGCGCTGCTGCCTTCACACCGCCGAACATGGTCCCCATTCCGCGCACTACGGTGCATATGCGCGATGCGCGGACCAATTTTTCCCGCGATGTTGATCTTTTGTTCTTCGAGATCGGTCAAACAGCTGTCACAGCGGCTGAGTTCGTGACGCTCATGGTCGATGGTGCTGTTTCGGTGGAGATTGACACTACCCCCGCGCATCCGGTGACCTGGTATGACGCGGTGCAGTGGTGCAACTGTGCCTCTGCGCGAGCGGGACTACGCCCAGCGTATGACGTGCGCGAGCGGGAAGTCACCTGGGATGTGAGCGCCGACGGGTTCCGCCTGCCCACTGAGGCCGAGTGGGAGGCGGCCTGTCGGGCAGGGACGAGCCAGCCAACGTATGGTCCGCTTCACGAGATTGCCTGGACCGCGCCCGACCGTGTCGGGGGGCCGCAACCGGTGGCGCACAAAAACCCCAACTCTTACGGGATGTACGACATGCTCGGCAACGTCTGGGAGTGGTGCTGGGACTTCGCCGATACGGGTCGATACGGCGACTACCGTAGTCTTCGCGGCGGTGGTTGGGCCGATCAGAAATGGAGTGTTCGAGCCTCTGTTCGACGGGGTAGTGCCCCGGACGCAGTCCTGGAGGATGTGGGTTTCCGCGTGGCGCGAGGCTCCGTTGGTCCGGGGCACTCCCACGCCGCGCAGGGCTGGTCAGCGGATGCCGACCGACACCGGGCCAACATTCGGGGGCCTCTTCCCGTTGGCTGGACTCCGCACCGCGCCCTTCTGGACTGAATACGGTGGTATCGCCGCACGTCGGTTCGGCGGGTCTGGATGGCGATCGCGGCTACCCGGCCCCCGCTGGTAGTAGGCGTATCTGGTGAGTGCTCCTCGGTCACCCAAACGTGCGGCGAAGCGCTCATCAATGCGGCTCATGCTCACGAGTCTAGGGCGGTCCACCGAGCGTCGGCACATCGAAGCGTAACCATGTAAATGTTAATCCCTAGCCATTCCTCATCCGCGCGGGTAGGGTCGAGACTATGCGTTCACACAGAGCAGGGGCCACCACTTTCACGATCGACAACGTTCGAGTGTTTGACGGTGACGGGCTCAGCGAGTTGCGCGCGGTGCACGCGAAAGAAGGTCTCTTTGTTGATGAACCGGCCACCGAGGTGGTGATTGACGGTGAGGGGATGACCCTCCTCCCCGGCCTGATTGACGCGCATATCCACCTGACCGGTCTGGCCGATCTGGAGTTGATGGCCCGCTGGGGGGTGACGACGGCGTTCGATATGGGCAGCTACCCACCTCAACTGGTTGACACCCTGCGGGCGAGGCCGGGCCTGACGGATATCCGTAGCTCGGGAAGCCCCGCATCTGGTCCGGGTGGTGCCCAGACAACGCTCAATGGCTTTCCGCCCTCGACCGCATTGACCGGCCCAGATCAGGCGGAGCGTTTTGTCCGTGATCGCGTTGCCGAGAGGTCTGATTTCATCAAGATCATTGTCGAGGATCCAGAAGATGTGGGGGATGTCGCCCTCGGCATCGACACCCTCGCGGCCCTCGCCGCCGCCGCGCACGCCCGCGACCTTCGAGTTGTTGCGCACGCACCCACCCTTGCCGGTTACCGCCGTAGTATCAACGCCGGGGTCAATGTGCTCACACACGCCCCGATTGATGGACCCACCGGCCCCGACCTCGTTGCCGATATCGCCGACCGCGGCATCATCGCTGTACCCACCCTGGTGATGATGCGCGGCGTGGTGAGGCTGCACAATCGGCAGGTACCTGAGAGCTGCGCCTACCACTTCACCGAGGACGCGGTGAAGGCGATGCGGGACGCCGGCATTCCGATTGTGGTGGGTACTGACTCCAACGACGCCCCCGGAGCACCCTTCAACGTGGAGCACGGTGTGGCGGTACATGACGAATTGTCGTTGCTCGTGGCGGCAGGGTTGACTCCCGTTGAGGCTCTGCGCGCGGCCACTGTGGTGCCTGCCGCTCTCTTCGACCTTACTGATCGTGGTGCCATTCTGCCGGGGCTCCGGGCGGATGCCTTCCTGGTGGAGGGCGACCCCACCCACGACATCAGCGACACCATGAATATTCGCGGGGTGTGGGGTGCCGGATACCGTATCCGGTAGGTGGATCTGAGCACTGTCAGTGGTAGAGAATATGCTGCTCACATGGAGTCAAAAAACCCGAAAAATCTTGATTTTCCGCCTTGTGCCGACCACATAGCAGCCCTCGCACTAGGTCGCATTCGGGGGTCTTTTCGGCGCGACGTTCGTGAGTGATTGGGGTGCGGGGCGCACCCGGTTAGTCATCCAGCCGGTCACTGACGTCGGCGCAATCATTGAGGAGTTTGTTGTCGATCTTGACGGTTGCCTGCCGCTGGACCAGGTGGAGCGGGTGGCTCGGTCGATTCCCGGACGTCTGTCTCCCGTTCCCTATCGTCTCCACGCGACACGCAACATCGTTGAGTGGGGAGCCTCCGGAAACCTTGCCGACTACCTGTTGCAATTTCTGGCCCAGCCCTACGTGTCAGGGGCCTTCTACCTCTTCCTGGGGGCGTGGATTGACCACTTATTTGGGCGGCGCAGGGCCCGTAAACCGCCCGACACCCTTGATGCGGTGAGTCAGGCAACCCACACAGTGCTGCTTCGACATCCCGATCTGGTGGAGACGGACCTCGACCTGTGGTCAACCGAGGAAAATCGTGACGACGGCACCATCACAGTGGTGCTCAACGGGCCGTCCGTCGAGTACCGGGTGGCTGTTCGTCGTACGCAACGGGGAATTACGATCTGCCGGATTCGTGAGGCTCAGCGGACAGGGTGAGAGGGGGCGGGCGGATGCTACGATCCAGACGTGACCGCTACCTCCCGATCCACACGGATTTTCTATACCCTTCCGATCCTGACCATCCCCGTCAGCCTCTGCCTAGGCTGCCAACTGGCCGTGTTATCCCTCGACAGTGCACGTGTTTCTGAACTCATGAGTGAACCCCTCTACCTCCCGTTGTGGCTCGGAACACTGTTCTTTCTGTCCCTGTCAGTACCCGTTCAGATGGTGTACTCTCGAGCCCTGAGTGCAGCCTGGCTGCGGGAGGCCGTGGGCGGCTCAATTGACCGCATCCTTGACACGGTGGATCGTGAGTTTCTTCTCACGCTGGCTGGTCCGGCCCGACCGTCTCAGCCCTCCATCAGATTTCTGAACCGTCAATACCCTTTCATGGGAGGCTCTCTCGCGGGGCGAGTGCTTGAACAGGCCACACCGTACCCGGACGGAACACCGTCCGCCGCCATCACCCCGAACCCGCCGCTCGCCACCGATTATGGTCTCATGACTCGGTTGGCCCAGCGGATGGACGCCCGCGCACGGGTCTGGATGCTGGTGCTTCTCTGGGCCGTCCCCGCCGTACTGGCTGCGGTCGTGTTCCTGGTGGTGGCTGGCCGCGTGATACCAACGGATTCCCTGCCCCCGATGGTCTCCTTTGTGACCCGTGGCCTGATCGGCGCCGTGTTGTGCGCGGCGATTCTGAGCTGTTGCATCCTGGCGTTTCTGTGGTCACGCCACGAACTGCGTCGGGACTGGCTCGGCGTCCATTACGGCGGATCGGTTGGTGCCTTTGTCGGCCGTCTTGATCCGGTTCGGCAGGACGCGATACTGGCGGCCTGGCGTAAGAAGGGCCTACCGGCTGCCTACGCGTTCCTCCGTCGGGAGTATCCGGGGCTGACCGCTTTCGAGCAGGCCGCAGTGATCCGGGTGTTGTCTTCCCGGTTCGACGCGGCATCCGCTACTGCTGGGGCTGGCCCGCGATATTGACCATCCAGCTGATGCCGAATTTGTCAACGAGCATGCCAAAGCTGTCACCCCAGGGTGCTGTTGTGAGGGGCTGTCTGACGCTTCCACCCACGGCCAGTTCGTCGAAGTAGCCGCGCAACTCGGGCTCGTCGTCGCCGCTGAGTGAGAGTGCAAAATTGCTGCCCTGGGTCAACTCCATGCTGTTGGGAGTGTCCGCCGCCATGAGGGATAGGCCACCCGGTGCTTCGAGCATGGAGTGCATCACCTTGTCTTTCTCGGCGGGGTCTTCGCTGACCTCAAACTCGGCAAAGGTGCTGCGGGTAATTTCCCCGCCAAACACGCTCTGGTAAAAGTCGAGTGCCGCGCGCGCACTGTCACGGAAACTCAGGTATGCATTCAAGCTGGTGTTCATGATCAAACCTCCGGGTATGTGGTGTCTCTTGGTCTGATTATGAACGAGGAGACCCCCGGAGGGAAGGCGT
The DNA here is from genome assembly GCF_006716695.1 of Klugiella xanthotipulae. Lineage (GTDB taxonomy): Bacteria > Actinomycetota > Actinomycetes > Actinomycetales > Microbacteriaceae > Klugiella > Klugiella xanthotipulae. The sequence goes on along the minus strand of NZ_VFPN01000002.1, from coordinate 47,641 downwards.
AGAGGGATATTCGTCTCATCCCGCGCACGCCCCGTATAACCTAGTCGAAAAGTTCGCTCAACCAGTTTTCGCGCTTCTTCTTTTTGCCGTAGTGACCGTTGTTGTGGTCGTTGTGTCGTCGGTCGTCATACCGGGGCTCGTTGTAGCGCTGCTCCGGGTAGGCGGGGGGCTGGTAGCTGGGTTCCGGGTAGCCCTGCGGGGCGTATCCCGGCTCCGCATATCCGGATGCTGCCGGTGCAGGCGGGGCAACGACTCCGGCGCGCTCGATGATTTTGTCGAGTTCACCGCGATCCAGCCAGACTCCGCGGCACTGCGGGCAGTAGTCAATTTCGATTCCGTTGCGTTCGCTCATCACGAGCGTGTTGTTGTCGATTGGGCATTCCATGTGTCCAGGGTACGGATTTTTCTGCTGTGAGAATGCTGAGATCGGCTAAAGTCCCGCCGCGGAGGGTTAGCGGTCGTTGGCCCGCGCGAATGACCAGGCGTGCCGGAGTAGGCTCCGCCACGGCTCGAGGTCGCCCTCCGGGGTCGGATACACGCTGGCCCACTCCCGCATGGTGCGCCTGCCCATTGTCATGGGCTGTGCTTGTGCGGTTTCGATCAGGACGCGCACATCCGCTACAGAAGTCTTGATAACGAGGTCGCCGGACCGGCTGACAAAGGCGAAGATTTTTCCGTTCAGGCTGAGACCCGTGCCGTTGAACATACGCCCCTCGATGACGCCGGTCTCCTCGGAGAACTCGCCAGCCAGACGGTGCAAGAGATGCTCGCCTCGGGCGCGCGAATCGACCTGGTCAGCCGCTGACTCGGGGGATGTGGAATCGGGCATTGTCTCCGCTCCTACCTGTCGGGTTGTTACGTTATCACAAACAGATACCTGAATATAATATGTCTTGAATATCCCGACTTTACGCCGATCCGCATCGGGTATCGGCCATATCTGGCCAGCCGTCTCTTCGAGTGCCGATAGAGTGGAGAATCCCTGCGACCAGAGGAGATCTGCATGAGTGCAACCACCGCAACCACCGCCTTCCGGGCGGCCAGGGACAGTCTGCTGGCCCGGCGCACCGACTATGAGACGGCGATTGTCGGGTTCGACTGGCCGGATGTTGGCCCCCGCTTCAATTGGGCGAGCGACTGGTTCGACGTGGTGGCACGGGATAACGACCGCACCGCACTCTGGTTGGTCGAGGAGGACGGTAGCGAGCAGAAGATTACCTACCGCGAGATGGCGGCCCGCTCGGACGCCGCCGCGGCCTGGTTGCGTGCGCAGGGAGTCAACCGCGGTGACCGGGTGCTGCTCATGTTAGGTAACCAGGTCGAGCTGTGGGAACTCATGCTCGCCATCATCAAGCTGGGGGCTGTTATTATGCCCACCACAACCGTCCTGGGGCCACATGAGCTGGTTGACCGTGTGGTGCGCGGCGAGGTGCGTCACGTGATCGCCAACGCCGAAGACGCCCCCAAGTTTCAGGATGTCCCCGGCGACTATGGCCGGATCAGTGTGGGCGAGGTGCCCGGCTGGGCTCACTACGCCGAGGCCAACGCATCAAGCGCCCTGGCATCCCCACCCGATGGCGACCGCTGGTGCGACACTGAGGCGAGCGATCCTGTCCTCATCTATTTCACTTCCGGCACGACGAGTAAGCCCAAGATGGTGGAGCACAGCCAGGTCTCCTACCCGGTCGGTCACCTCGCGACGATGTACTGGTTGGGCGTGCAGCCCGGCGATGTGCACCTGGCAATCAGTTCGCCCGGCTGGGGCAAGCACGCGTGGAGCTGCTTCTTCGCTCCCTGGATCGCTGAGGCCACCGTCTTCGTCTACAACTACACCAAGTTTGATCCGGTGGCTTTGGAGGAACAGCTTGTCCGTGCCCAGGTGAACACCTTTTGCGCCCCGCCGACAGTGTGGCGGATGCTCATCCAGATGACGGAGACACGAGGCCCCGGGGCCATGCGGGAGCTTCTCTCCGCGGGGGAGCCACTTAACCCCGAGGTGATTGCCCAGATTCAGCGGATGTGGGGTCTACCCATCCGAGACGGCTACGGCCAGACCGAGACGACCGCACTCATTGCTAACACCCCCGGCTCGCCCATCAAAGCCGGCTCGATGGGCCGCCCGCTACCCGGTGCGGCCGTGGTTCTCCTCGATACCCGTACGGGGCAGCCCGCACCCGACGGGCCCGTGGAGGAGGGTGAGATTTGCCTCGACCTGGCCCGTCATCCCGTCAACTTGATGACCGGCTACGTGGCGGATGAGCAGCGTGACGCGCAGGCTCGCGAGGGCGGATACTTCCATACCGGTGACGTTGCCAGTCGCGACGAGAACGGTCTCATCAGTTACATTGGCCGTACCGATGACGTGTTTAAGTCCTCCGACTTCAAAGTTTCGCCATTTGAGGTGGAGTCGATTCTGATCGAGCATCCTGCCGTGGCCGAGGCGGCCGTTGTTCCGGCACCGGATCCGGTGCGTCAGACCATCCCGAAGGCTTACGTTGCGCTCACCGCAGGCTGGGAGCCCGGCCGGGAGACGGCCCGCGCCGTGCTGCAGCACTGTCGCGAGAACCTGCCACCCTACATGCGGATTCGCCGGGTGGAGTTTGCCGAACTACCCAAGACGATTTCCGGCAAGATTCGCCGGGTTGAACTGCGTCAGCGCGAGAACGAGGCTGCGGAGGCCGGAATCATCGTTGAGGGTGAGTGGCGCGAGGATCATTTCCCTGACCTCAAAAAGCCCGTTCGCTAATTCACATCCCGGCTTGCTCTCGGGTATGTCGGACTCGCGGCCCCTAAGCTAGTCACATCCCCTAAGCAGCACACCGTGAGGAACTCCCATGTTTGACCGCAACAGCAAAGCATTTCCCTGGATGATTGTGTCCATCATCGCCCTCGTGGCGATTGTGATCGCCGTCTTTGTTGTGGTGATCGTCAACGGGGCCCGAAGTGACGAGCCAGAGGCGGTCGAGACCACTTCGGTGCTGACCTCAGCCCCCGTGGCCACCTCAACGCCCCCGGCGGTTGAGGAAGAAACCCCCGTAAACTCAGATGTTCCTGAGGTGGAGGTTGGGCCAACCAAATCGCTTGCCGTGAGTCAATGGGGAGTCACCTTCGACTACTCGACCAAGCTGGGGGCACCGGCGTACTCGATTGAGGGCGACACCGTACTCGTCGATACCGCGCTCGTGCAGACGCTCCCAGAGTCCTGCGCCGCGGCGCGGGTGGGGTGGGGGTTCTCCCGCACAACGGCAGCGGATGCGACCCACGTTAACCAGGTGGGCGAATACTACTACGGCATTGCGATGCCCACCTCCGGATGCTCGGAAGACTCGGCCCTCTTCGACGAGTTGCACGGCCTGTACGCGGCCCTTGCCGCGTCAGTCCACTAGGCTCCAGGTCCGTTAGAATTCCCGTTGAGTCTCCCATCTTTCGATGGGCCCCTCGACCGCGCGGAAGAGTGCGGCTTCCATTGGAATCGTGTCCGCGTCGTGAACGGCGAGCAATTGCTCGGCACGTCCCGGGTCTCGAACGGTCAACTGGGCACACAGTCCGTCAAATTCGTAGCGTAGCTGAGCGGTCGTGACGGTAATCCTCATCTCGGGGTCCGCGGGTAGCGCCACGAGTTCGCGGTCGAACGAATAACCTCTGGCATCCGCCTCGTCAGCAAGCAGGTGCAGATAGGTGGAAATTGCCGAGGGTGGATTGTCCGTGCCGCGGAACCTTATCAGCTGCGGGTGGTTGCTGTCGTCCGTTGTGTTTCCCGCGAGTGCCTCCTGGGCGAGTAGCGTTTCGCGCCAGCAGACCGCCAGGCCCGTGTTGTCAAGGTATGAGGGGTCAAGGCTCCAGATGCGCATCCCACAACTCTACGCACCCCACCCCGGAGCGGCGTGAGTGTATGCTTATGCCTCATAACCGCATACTGGGCCGCACGTGATGCGGGAGAGCCGTGTTCAACACGGCACCGAAGGAGCAAGCCTCCCCGCCAATCTCTCAGGTAGTTGTACCGCATCGAATAGGCCACTCTGAAAAGTAGGGCGTGTCTCGCGCGTCCTCGCCCACGGTGAAAGCAGGCTATCGCCCGCGAAGCTCTCAGGCCTATGACAGAGGGGGAGTTCTCAGAGCATCGTCGCCGCAGACGGATGCTGACACCGATTTTGTGCCCAGGGAGAACTCTCGTGACAGACCATCTCAGCCCGCTCCACCACACCCATGTGGCAGCGGGTGCCACCTTTACTGACTTTGCCGGTTGGCAGATGCCCGTGCGCTACACGAGCGACCTCGCGGAGCACCACGCCGTGCGCACGGCCGCAGGTCTCTTCGATATCTCGCACATGGCCGAGATTATTGTTGAGGGTCCAGAGGCGCCAGCCTTTCTTGACTATGCGTTGGCGGGTCTCCTCTCTACCGCGATGATCGGGCAGGCCAAATACTCCCTGCTGCTTACCGAGCGCGGCACGGTGATTGACGACCTCGTGGTCTACCGGTTGACCCATCACTCCTACCTGGTGGTGGCCAACGCGGGGAATAGGTTCGCAGCTGTCCGCGCCCTCGTGGAGCGGGCCGTCGGCTTCGATGTAGCCGTGACCGACCGCAGCGACGATTACGCGCTGATCGCTGTGCAGGGCCCCCGAGCACAGGCGGTGTTGGAGCAAACCACAGGGCTGACCGTCGAGATTCCGCTTGACGAGCTGAAGTATTACCGCTCAACCTCCGGGAGTTTCTCCGGTGTTCCCCTGCTTGTGGGCCGCACCGGCTACACGGGGGAGGACGGTTTTGAGCTCTACATCGCAGCCGAGTCCGCCGCGGCGATGTGGGCGGCCGTGGCTCTCGCGGGTGCGGGTCTTGGCCTGGTTCCCGCAGGTCTTGCGTGCCGCGACACGCTGCGCTTGGAAGCCGGGATGCCGCTGTACGGTCACGAGTTGTCGCTCGATGTCTTTCCCGCCCAGGCAGGTCTCGACCGGGTGGTGGCGCTTACATCACAAGACAGTTTCGTGGGTCGTGAGGGCACCGAGGTGGGACCGGCCGACGGGGCCTGGCGGCTGGTGGGCCTCGCCGCCGAGGGGCGGCGGGCGGCGCGGGCTGGCTATCCCGTTTTCGCGTCCGTGTCGGAGAATAAACCGGCGGGAATCATTACGAGCGGGGCGCTCTCGCCCACGCTGGGGCATCCCATTGCCCTCGCCTTTGTGGAGCCCTCACTGGCCGAACCCGGTACCGAGGTTTCCGTCGATATCCGTGGCAAGCGCCTCAGCTTCGCCGTGACCGCACTCCCGTTCTATCGCAGAGAGAAGAAATAACATGCCCGTTCCCGAGAACCTCACGTACACCTCCGAGCACGAGTGGCTACTGATCGACGGTGACACCGCAACGGTGGGCATCACCAACTACGCGGCCGATCAACTGGGAGATGTGGTCTTTGTCGAGCTGCCCGAGGTGGACGATGCCATGATCGCCGGTGCGGTTGTGGGTGAGATCGAGTCAACCAAGTCGGTGGGCGAGTTGCTCGCCCCCGCCAACGGCAGCATCCTGGAGTCGAACCGGGCCGTGGCCGAATCGCCCGAGCTGGTCAACAGCGACCCCTTCGGTGCGGGCTGGCTCGTGCGGGTGCGCCTTGACGCGGCCCCCGAGGGTCTGTTGAGCGCAGCCGAGTACGATGCCCTCGTGGGCGAATAGGGAGAGACCCTTCGATGACTCAGGAGAGATTTGCCGAACGTCATATCGGCACCGATGCGCCCTCCCAGTACACCATGCTGGCGACCCTCGGGTACGCGAGTGTGGATGACCTGGTGCGCGCGGCCGTGCCTCGGGCTATTCACCTGGAGAATTTTCGTGCCCGGGGCGGTAGCCCTCTGCCACCGGCCGCGACCGAAACCGAGGCGCTGGCCGAGCTGCGCGAGCTGGCCGCGCGCAACACTGTGCGTCGCTCGATGATTGGGCTGGGATATTACGGCACCGTCACTCCCGCGGTGATCACGCGCAACGTGCTTGAAAATCCCAGTTGGTACACGGCCTACACGCCGTATCAGCCCGAGATCTCGCAGGGCCGGCTGGAGGCTCTGCTCAACTTCCAGACCATGGTGACCGACCTCACGGGTCTTGGTACCGCCAACGCGTCAATGCTCGACGAAGGTACCGCCGTGGTCGAGGCAATGCTGCTGGCCCGCCGTGCCTCCCCGGTGAAGACCCCGGTGTTCATTGTGGACACCGATGCCCTCCCTCAGACGAAGGCTCTCTTGGCGGCGCGCGCCGAGCCGCTCGGTATCACGGTTCTGGAGCGTGACCTCGCCGCGATAGCCGACACGGGGGCGGCCGAGCTGCCCGAGGCTTTTGGCGTTTTTGTGCAGTATCCTGCGGCTTCGGGTCGGGTGTGGAACCCGGCATCCGTGATCGCCGCCGTCCGTGAGGCCCGTGGCATCGCCGTGGTCGCAGCGGACCTGTTGGCGCTGACGCTCATGACTTCGCCGGGCGAGTTGGGGGCTGATGTGGCGGTCGGTACGAGCCAGCGTTTTGGGGTTCCCCTGGGCTTCGGTGGCCCGCATGCCGGCTACTTGGCCGTGCGGGCCGGTCTGGAGCGCCAGATGCCCGGACGTCTCGTGGGGGTGAGCGTGGATGCCGATGGTAACCCCGCCTACCGCCTCACCCTGCAGGTGCGAGAGCAGCACATCCGTCGCGAAAAGGCCACCTCCAACATTTGTACGGCCCAGGTGCTCCTGGCCGTGATGGCATCCATGTATGCCGTGTATCACGGCCCCACCGGGCTGCGGAGGATTGCCGAGAGGGTGGCCGCTTCGACCGCCGCTCTGGCTGCCGCGCTCACCGCAGCCGGTGTCGAAGTTGTACACTCCGCGGTCTTTGATACCCTCCAGGTGCGGGTGCCCGGCCGTGCATCCGCGATTGTGACCGCCGCACACGAGGCAGGTATCAACCTCTGGCCGATCAGCGGTGACGTGGTGCAGCTGTCAGTGGATGAAACAACCACGGCGGAAGAGCTTGCCCGTGTTGCGGTGTGTTTTGGTGTGTCGGGAGGGATCGTCGGTGTCCCAGGGGAGTGGCCGCTTCCTCCCGGGTTGGCCCGTACCTCGGCTTATCTGACGCATCCCGTCTTCAACACCCACCACTCTGAGACCGCCATGATGCGCTATCTGAAGCGGCTGGCAGACAAAGACTATGCGCTTGATCGCGGCATGATCCCGCTCGGCTCGTGCACCATGAAGCTCAACGCGGCAAGCGAGATGGAGGCCGTCACCTGGCCAGAGTTTGCGGCCCTGCACCCCTTTGCCCCCGAGTCAGACGTTGCGGGTTCGCTCGAACTCATCACCCAACTTGAGCGCTGGCTCACGGAGCTCACAGGCTACGACACCGTGTCGCTCCAGCCCAACGCGGGCAGTCAGGGGGAGCTTGCGGGCCTCCTAGCGATTCGCGGTTACCACCGGGCCAACGGTGCGGCGGATCGTACGGTGTGTCTCATCCCGTCGAGCGCGCACGGCACCAATGCGGCCTCGGCCGTGCTTGCCGGGATGAGGGTTGTGGTAGTCGCCTGTGACGCGGCCGGTAACGTGGATCTTGATGATCTGCGCGCCAAGATTACGCAGCACGCCGCCACTCTCGCCGCGCTCATGATCACCTACCCGTCCACGCACGGTGTATACGAGCATGAGGTCGTCGCGATCACCGAAGCTGTGCACGAGGCGGGCGGTCAGGTCTACGTGGACGGGGCCAATCTCAACGCACTCCTCGGGTATGCTCGCTTCGGCGATTTTGGTGGCGATGTGTCGCACCTCAATCTGCACAAGACGTTCTGCATCCCGCACGGTGGCGGCGGACCCGGTGTGGGACCCGTGGCGGCGAAGGCTCATCTGGCCCCGTTCTTACCCGGGCATCCGCTCGCGCAGCGTAACGCCCACCCCGCCCGCACCGCGGACGGCGGTGCGGGCATGATCGAGCATGGCGGCACCCCGGTGTCGGCCGCGCCATTCGGCAGCCCGAGCATTCTGCCCATCTCCTGGGCCTACATACGGATGATGGGTGAGGCCGGTCTGGTAGAGGCGACGGGGGCGGCCGTGCTCGCCGCCAACTACATCGCGGCGCGTCTACGTGACCACTATCCGGTGCTCTACACGGGGGATGCCGGTCTCGTCGCGCACGAGTGCATCCTCGACCTGCGGCCCCTGAAAGAAGCCACGGGTATCACGGTGGACGATGTGGCGAAACGTCTGATCGACTACGGTTTCCACGCGCCCACGATGTCATTCCCCGTTGCGGGCACGCTCATGGTTGAGCCGACCGAGAGCGAGGATCTTGCTGAGCTTGACCGTTTTATTGAGGCCATGATCTCGATCAGGGCTGAGGCGGATGCTGTGGCTGCCGGCGCGTTTCCGGCTGATGATAACCCCCTCGTGGCGGCACCGCACACCGCGCACGCGCTCATCGCGGGGGAGTGGTCGCACGCCTATACGCGCGAACAGGCCGCGTATCCAGTGCCCACGATTGTGCGCAACAAGTACTGGGTGCCGGTGCGCCGGATTGACCAGGCGTACGGTGACCGCAATCTTTTCTGTTCCTGCCCGCCGCCCGAGGCGTTTGCCTGACTCAGGTTGACGGAAAGACGCGGATGCTCCGAATGTCGGAGCATCCGCGTTTGTGGGCATCCGGCTACGGGGCACCACGGGCGGGTGATCTGTCTCGTCGAGCGAGACAAGACAACTAAATTCGTTGCTGTTCTTCTTAAAGTGTGCGCATTTCGTTGTATGAATTTGTAGCGGTTATCAAATTCGTTGGGTTATGCTTATCCAACTGTGGATTTGCCCCTCAGATGGCATCCGCTGACCGCCCGAGCGGTGGCCGTGATGCGGTCTCGGGCACTGATTTCAAAGATGAAAGCAGCCTCCGGCTGAGAAAGTAGGGCAATTGATGCGCTATGTAGTGGGTTATACCGCGGACGACCGGGGCCGCAATGCGGTTGACCTGGCGCTCACCTTCGCCCGCGGACAGAAGGCCACCCTCACCCTCGTGATGGTGCTTCCCCCCGCCGAGCCGTTTCAGGCGGTCTACCCGCCCGAGCGCGACTTCGAGGATATCCTTGCCCAGCAGGCTCAGGAGTGGCTGCTCGAGGGGGTTGCGCTCGTGCCGGAGGGTATCGCCGTCACCGCCGAGATTCGCTACGCCCACTCGTTCGCCGAGGGTTTGATGGCCGCGGCCGTTGAGTTGCGCGCCGCCATGATCGTCATCGGCACCGCCAAGGGCGGGCTGTTTCATCGCTCGACCGTGGGAAATGTGGCCAATGGCCTGCTGCACGCCTCGACTACCCCCGTGGCCATCGCACCGTTGGGCTACGGATCGAGCGGTGCGATTTCGCGTATCACCTGTGCGGTGGGCAGCCGGGAGGGGGCCGAGGCGATCCTGGAGGTGGGTCTCACTTCGTGTGCCAACCGGGGTATCCCGCTGCGTATTATCTCGTTGCTGGCCCTGGGAGCTGGTGCCGAGAACAGCACCGCGGCCGTTGAGCGGGCGCAGGCCCACGCGGATTCCGTGAAGGCGGAAGCCCTGGAGGTTCTGCCTGCGGGGTCGGTTGCCACCGCCCAGGCGGCACACGGTGCGACGATTGAGGACGCCGTCGAGTCGCTTGACTGGGATGAGCATGAGATCGTGATTGTGGGCTCCAGCCGCCTGGCGGAACGTCAGAAACTTTTCCTGGGGAGCACGGCGAACAAGATGTTGCGCGCGCTGCCCGTCCCGATGGTGGTTGTTCCGCGGCGCTACAGTCTGCCAGGCCACCTCAACCCGTTTGTCACCGATGACACTCGGGCATCCGAGCAGCATCGCGAAGAGGGTGGTACAGAGCTGTGACCGAGGTAGTGGATACTGTTCAGGCCGATGATAGTGGCATCTCTAAGAAGGGCCTGACGGAGGGCTCTGTCGGTGTTCTCGGTGCCGTGGTGATTGGGCTCTCGTGCTGTGCCCCCGCGTATACCCTCACGGCGGCGCTGGGCCCGGCCGCCTCCGAGGTGGGCACACAGCTTCCTGCCATCTTCATCGTGGGGTTCATCCCCATGTTCCTGGTGGCGATGGGTTATCGTGCTCTCAACAAGGCCATGCCCGATTCGGGCACCTCGTTTACCTGGGCTACGCGCGCGTTTGGGCCGTGGATTGGCTGGATGGGTGGCTGGGGGCTGATCGCCGCGACCGTTCTGGTGTTGTCCAACCTGGCCGGTATCGCGGTCGAGTTCTTGTATCTGGCGCTTTCGCAGATCTTCCAGAATCCGGAGATTGCAGACTGGGGGAAAATTGTCTGGGTCAATATCCTCACCTGTCTGAGTTTTATGGCGATCGCCACGTGGATTTCGTATCGAGGGATGACCTCCACCAAGGCGTTCCAATACGTGATCGTGGCCTTCCAGATGCTCATCCTGGTCTGGTTTATTGTCGCCGCTTTTACCGGGGCCTACGGTGGGAGCAACCCCGACTCGATTCCGGTTCAGCTCAGCTGGTTTAACCCGTTTGAGGTGTCCTCGTTCTCGGCCTTCTCCGCCGGTATCGCCGTCTCTATCTTCGTGTATTGGGGCTGGGACACCGTGCTCACCATGAACGAGGAGACGAAAGAGTCGAAGGGCAAGTCGAGTACCTCGGGTAAGGCCGCGACTATCCTCATCTTCCTGCTCGTGGGGTTCTACGTGGCGATTGGCACGGCCACGGTGGCCTTCGCCGGCGTGGGCGACGGGGCGACGGGCCTCGGGAACGCCGATATCGCAGACAATGTGTTTGCGGCGCTCGCTCATCCCGTGATGGGGTCGGCCGGTATCCTGCTCGCTCTCGCGGTGCTCGCGAGCTCGGCCGCATCGTTGCAGTCCACGGCGGTTTCGCCCGCCCGTACCCTGCTTGCTATGGGGCACTATAAGGCGCTTCCGGCCAAATATGCGACGATCAGCCCGCGCTACACCTCGCCCTCCTACGCAATCTTTGTCTCGGCGATTGTTGCCTCGGCCTTCTACGCGGTGATGCGGGTCGTCAGTGAGAACGTCTTGTGGGATACCATCACGGCCCTCGGCATGATGGTCTGCTTCTACTACGGCATCACGGCGTTTGCCTGCGTGTGGTACTTCCGGAGGGAGGCTTTCACCTCGGCGAAGGCGTTCTTCCTGAAGATTCTGATGCCCGGCCTTGGCGGTATCTTCCTGTTCATCACGTTCATTCAGACGGCAATCGACAGTATGGATCCCGAGTTTGGTAGCGGATCAGCGATCACCTTTGGTAGCGGACCGGACGCCTACCAGCTGGGTCTCGTCTTTGTGCTCGGTGTGGGGGTGCTCTTGCTGGGCGTGGTGGTCATGTTCATCATGCGCTGGCGCTATCCGGCGTTTTTCCGCGGAGAGATCCTTAAGCAGGGAACACCGCTGCTCACGATCGACGAGTAGCGGGCCTCGGTACGAGGGCCTCGGGGCTATGCCCCGAGGCCCTCGCGCGTGGTGACCGGGCTACCAGCCGTGGGTGAGGACCTCGTCAAGGCAGCGCACAAAGTAGCGGGCGCTCTCCACGGTGAAGCACATGGGCGGTTTGACCTTGAGGACGTTCTGCCGGTCGCCCGTTGGCTGCACTATGACACCAAGTTCGCGCATCCGGTCACAGATCAGCGGTGTTTCCACGCTCGCTGGTTCGAGTGTTTCGCGGTCCCGGACGAGCTCAACCCCCTGGTAGAGGCCCTTCCCGTGCAGGGCACCGATCATAGGGTGGCGTTCAGCGAGTGCGCGGAGCCCGTCGGTGAGAACGCCACCAACCTGCTGGGCATTCTCCTGGAGGCCCTCCTCGTCAAGCACCCGCAGTACGGTTGAGCCAATCCGGGCGCTCAGCGTGCTTCCGCCCGCGGAGGAGAAGAAGGAGCCTTGCTCAGAGAGAGCTTCGGCAATGTCGCGACGGGTGATCACCGCCCCGAGCGGATGCCCGTTGCCCATCGCCTTGGCCACCGTGATGATATCGGGCACCACTCCGTGCTCCTCGAAACCCCAAAAGTGTGCGCCCAAGCGACCGTACCCCACCTGAACCTCGTCCGAGATGCACACGCCGCCCGCGGCCCGAATGGCGCTGTAGACGGTTGGCAGGTATTCGCTCGGGATGCCGATGCCGCCCGCGTTACCGTTGCGCGGCTCCGCGATGAACGTGCCGATCCGGATGCCCTCGATTGCCAGCTCGCCCAGCCGAGCCACCGCATCCGCGGCGTAGCGCCCTCCGCTATCGGTCCCGCGGTGGGTGCCCCGATAGGCGTTGGGGGCATCGACCGCGTGTACCCAGGAGGGACGAGTGGAGGCTGCGAGGGGGTTGTCTGAGGTGGATAGCGATACGGCGTCTGAGGCGAGGGACCAACCGTGGTATGACTCACGCACGCACATCACATGGGGGCTGTCGGTGTACGCCGCCGCGAGTCGCAGCGCCAGATCAACGGCCTCACTACCGCTGTTGACGAGCAGAACGGTATTGAGCGACTCGGGAACCTTCTCGAGAAGCGCCTCGCTCAGCTCGGTCACTGCGGCGTAGTGGAAGCGCGAGTTGGTGTTGAGGCGCAGCCACTGGTCGGCCGCCGCCGCCGCCACACGCGGATGTCCGTGGCCGAGTAGTGTGACGTTGTTGACCATGTCGAGGTACGGACGACCGTCGGTGTCGATCAGAAACTCACGCCAGCCGCGCTCGATCTGCGGCGGCTCGGCGTAGTAGTGGCTCTGCAGTTGCGCGTAGGCATTACCGCGACGGCGCAGCAGTTCGGCGGTTGGGGCGGTGGCCACGGGGCTCCGACCGTAGAGGGGTGCCGGATCGAGGTAGAGGGCGTGCCAGGCATCAGCCTCCGAGGCGCGGACAAACTCTACGGGGGCTGCCCCTGCGGGCACCGCCCCTGTGCGGCTCACCCATACCCGGGTACCCCGTTCCAGGCCCGTTGAGGCATCTGAGTGGGCGCACACCTCGCCCGCGCTCAGCAGACCAGCACCTGCAGCGGGGCGCACGCCATCCAGGTGTAGGGACAGGCTGTCGCCGTCAAGTCTCAGCGAGTGAGGTCCCGTCACCGTGAGGGTCCCGGCCCACGGCGCATGGAGCGCGAGGCGTGTTCGCGTGAAGAGCTCCGAGAAGAGCGGCACTCCCCGGGGCTCCTCCCGGGAGAGAGCGCTCGCCCGAGTAAGTTGTGCCTCACCGTGCGGGATGACCGCCGCTGAGTGCTCTGTGAGCGCCCCGCGCACAAGCTCGGGTATTGTCTCGGCGGGTGTGAGCCAGCGCCCCGCGTGTAACCCCTCGCTCTCGGTGCCGAGTGATACGGGGGCCGGGATATCTGTGAGTAGGGGGTGGCTTCGGGGCGGTAACCCCGCCCCGAACGCCTCCGGGCCCAGCCCGAGGGTGGCGCGAATCGCCGACTCCGCAACGGGCACGGGGAGCGTAGCGGCGGCGGCAAAGATGCTCCACTCGCGTTCGATCGCCTCAGCCGCGTACTCGTTTTCGGGATCAATCACCACCTGTTCCTCACCGCTCACCACGAGGACGGCCCCGCGCAACAGCACGAGGGGCCAGAGCGCCCTAATCTCTGCTTCTGTGAGGGGGACACGCTGGTGGAACGCGGCAATCAGGGGGAGCACGAGCAACGGAGAGCCGGGGTCGCGGTGTAGCACGGCCGTGCACGCCACGGCTAACTCCGCTACACGCCAACTCAGCATGGCGTCGCCCAGGTCGATGACCCCGCTCAGGCGGGGTCGGCCGGAGTTTCGCGGCGTGCACACCACATTGTCGTCGGTGAGGTCGCCGTGGACGGCCTGTACGGGGAGCGCGTCGCGCAGGGGGTCGAGGGCGTGGGTAACCTCCGCCACGGCATCCGTGATCCGGTCACGCCGATCGGTGTCCCGTACCCGGTGCAGCAGGTTCTTGACGACCTCCTCGCCCCGGCGGAGGTCCCATTGCAGGGTGCGTTCCAGCCCAGGGTGCCGCAGCTCGGTGAGGCTCTGCGATACCCGCCCGGCCAGATTGCCGAGTTCGTGGATGGTTGCGGGGGCAAGATACCTTCGTTCAATTAGGGGGGTGCCCGGCACAAACGTGAGGAGACGCACCAGGTGGGGGATGCCGCCAATTTCTGCTGCTACGATCTCCCGCCCGTCCGTGGTCGGGACGGGGTGTGGTGTGTCGAGCCCCGCCGCCGACAGGGTTGCCATCATGGCGTTCTGCGCCTCGACCTCGGCGCGGGGAAAGGCAGCGTTGCTGATTTTGAGGAGGTAGCGGCTCTCGGTCTCTCCCTCTGTCTCTCCCTCGGACGAGGTCAGCCGCACGAGAAAGTTGCGGTCCTGCTGACTGCCCAGCTCGGTGAGGGTGCCGGTCTGTCCGTAGTGTGTTGCAAGGAGCTCTGCCGCCTCACCGAGGGACAGAGCCGGGCGGGTCAGACCGCCGTGGGAATCGGGCGGGGAAACGGTCATCGTGGTCTCCGTAGGGTCAACGTCCCGCGCAGTGTTGGGCGGGCTCTGGCCAATTCCTCCCAGCCTAGGCCCCACGGTGGGAGGGACAAAAGGGTGCGGCTCGCGGGTCAATACCCCACGAGCCGCACCCTTGTGTGTTCTTAGTGTTCCACAGCTTTCTCGGCACCGTGGCCGGTGAGGGAACGTACTTCCATCTCGGCGGCTACGGCCGGGTCTTCTTGTGTGGTGCTGGTCACGGTACCCAACCAGCCCAGGAAGAACCCGAGCGGGATCGAGATGATGCCCGGGTTCTTGAGCGGGAAGATCGCGAAGTCCACACCATCGCCGAGCATCGAGGTCACGTCTCCCGAGACGACGGGGGAGAGTGCGATCAGGATGATGGCGGAGCCAAGACCACCGTACATGCTCCACACCGCGCCCCGGGTGGTGAACTTTTTCCAGAAGAGCGAGAAGAGGATGGTGGGCAGGTTCGCGCTCGCGGCGACCGCGAAGGCCAGGGCCACGAGGAACGCGATGTTCTGTCCCTGCACGCCCACTCCACCCACGATGGCGAGCACGCCGATCACGACCACGGTGCGGCGGGCCACCTTGACCTCACTCGAGCTATCTGCCGCGCCCTTCTTGATGACGTTGGCGTAGATATCGTGGGCGAAGGATGCGGCTGCCGTGATGGTGAGACCAGCCACCACCGCGAGGATGGTCGCAAACGCCACCGCTGAGATAAAGCCGAGCAACAATGGACCGCCCAATTGCAGGGCGAGCAACGGTGCCGCTGAGTTGACACCACCGGGGGAGTTGGCGATGATCTCCGGGCCGACCATGAACCCGGCACCGTAGCCGAGCACGAGGGTGAAGAGGTAGAAGGTGCCGATCAGCCAGATGGCCCACACCACTGAGCGGCGGGCCTCTTTGGCCGTTGGCACGGTGTAGAACCGCATGAGCACGTGGGGCAGGCCTGCCGTCCCCAGGACGAGGGCCAGTGCGAGGGAGATAAAGTCGAGTGGATTGGAGCCGTATTGCAGCCCGGGGGCCAGTACGGCCATGCCCTTATCTGAGGCATCCGCAGCGTTTTGGAGCAGGGTGGAGAGGTTGAAACCGTTGAGGGCCAGCACCCAGATGGTCATGACGGCCGCGCCGCCGATCAGCAGGATGGCCTTGATAATCTGCACCCAGGTGGTGCCCTTCATTCCGCCGAAGAGCACGTACATGATCATGACAACGCCGACCACGACCACGACGAGGGATTGCCCGAGCTTATCGTTGATGCCGAGCAGTAGCGAGACGAGGCCGCCCGCCCCAGCCATCTGGGCGAGGAGGTAGAAGAAACAGACGGCCAGGGTCGTGATGGCCGCGGCCATTCGTACCGGACCCTGTTTGAGGCGGAACGACAGCACATCGGCCATCGTGAACTTACCCGTGTTGCGCATGAGCTCTGCCACAAGTAGGAGGGCTACCAGCCAGGCCACAAGGAAGCCGATCGAGTAGAGGAAGCCGTCGTAACCGTTGACGGCGATGGCCCCGACGATGCCGAGGAAGGATGCTGCGGATAGGTAGTCACCCGCGATGGCCGTGCCGTTTTGAGACCCGGTAAAGGAGCGTCCGCCGGCGTAGAAATCGGCGGCGGTTTTGTTGTTGCGGCTGGCTCGAATGACGATCACCATGGTGATGCCCACGAACACGATGAAGATCGAGATGTTGAGCACCGGGTTGTTTTCAACGACGGTGGTCTCGGCAATTCTGAGGGCGGTAGCGATCATCGAGCGCTCTCCTCTGCCTCAAGCTTTGCACGCATTTTGGCGGCAAGCGGGTCGAGTTTTCTGTTGGCGTAGCTGACATACCAGGTGGTGATGGCAAACGTTGTGACAAACTGGCCTAAGCCCAACACGATTCCCATATTGATCGCACCAAACACTGGCCTGGCCATAAACTCATGCGCGTAGGCCGCCAGGAAGACATACGCAATGTACCAGGCGAGAAAAGCGATTGCGAGAGGGAAGACAAAGCTGCGATGCCGCTTCTTCAACTCGCGAAAAGTAGGGTCTTTCTCCACCTCTTGATAATCCAATGGTCGTGTGGTCGGTATTTCGTGAGCATTTTTGCCCATTACTGTCTCCTCCAGCATCGTGGCCTCAGGCCAATCGCACGACTCTGTGCGATGGACCACAGTCTACGCATATCGACCCCAAAACCGGCAATTTGCCGGGAGTTTTTGTTTCGACGTCAAGACAGTTGCGTTCCAAGCTCCGGGGGATTATTATTCCGCCCCTGTTCCCTGATCGAAGCGCTGCGGTTCTCGGGAAAATAGGTGTCGATTAGAACAAGCTGGGAAAGGTGGATACAGCCCAGGCGTACCCCACAAAACTTACGATATCGAGAATCCAGTGGGCGATAATAAGCGGTAGTGTGCGGCCGTAACGTTCATAGAACCAGCCAAAGATGATGCCCATAGCAACATTTCCGATAAAGCCACCAAACCCCTGATAAAGGTGGTAGCTTCCGCGGAGCAGGGCGCTTGCCAGGATGCGTGTCCACGGTTTCCAGCCCAGCTGCCGGAGCCGGTCGAAGAGGTAGCCGACCACAATAATCTCTTCCAACAGGGCCGCTTTGAGCGCCGCCAGGATGAGTACGGGCACAGTCCACCAGTAGTCTCCGAGCGAGGTGGGGATGACGTTGGCGTTGAGGCCGAGCGCCCGCGCCCCACAGTAGAGTGCGAGTCCTGGGATCCCGATGATGGCCGCCAGGAGCAGGCCCAGCCCCAGGTCGGAGCCTCGTGGTCGGCCGTGTAGACCGAGACTACTCAGCCGTGGCCGCTGCTGTGACCAGGCGAGAAAACACACGAGGGCAACCGGTGCAAGGCCCATGATAATCCGCAGGAGTTGGTAGGCCAGGTCAATGAGTGGCCGTTCCGAGACCGAGCTATTGAGTGCGGTGCTCTGTTCTGCGAGCGCCTCGCTGCGGGTGAGTAGATCAACAATCGACACGAGGGCCTGGAGGGCAGAGGCCCCGAGCGAGAGGGCGAGGACGATTGCGATCTCCCACCACACCCGAGCACGGGACGTCCCAGGGGCGTCGGTCGCAATGCGGGCGGGGCTGTGGCCGTGCTGACTCATGCGCTCTAGGGTACGCGTGTTCCGAGGCCTGTCTGTCGTCTGTTCCCGGAGAAAAAATTGAATCGCTTCACTCGGTTTGCGCAACCGCTTACATATGCCGGTAATATGCTCAACACGATTGAGTAACGCTTCTCTACGCAACCTGTTGCGTTTCTCAAAGCCCTGGTTAAGCTCAGGGTGTTAGCAATCACGCGGGGGCGGAGCAAAATATTTTGGTTCTCCTGCCGCGTCTTTACAGGAGGAATTGTGAAGATTTCACGCATTGGATTGGGTGTCACCGCCCTGGCCACTGCCGGACTTCTGGTTCTGTCCGGGTGCGCCTCAGGCGACACGGACAAGCCGGATGCGTCGGGCAATGGTGTGGTCACCGCCAACGGTACCGAGCCGCAGAACCCGCTGATCCCCACGAGCACCAACGAGGTGGGCGGCGGACGCATCATCGACTCGCTGTTTGCCGGTCTGGTGTACTACGACGCCAAGGGCGAGTACCACAACGAGGTTGCACAGTCTTTTGAGCCCAACGCCGACTTCACCGAGTGGAACATCGAGCTGAACAACGACTGGAAGTTCAGCGATGGCACCCCCGTCACCGCGAACTCCTTCGTGGATGCGTGGTCCTACGGGGCATCCCTCAAGAATGCCCAGCTCAACCGCTACTTCTTCAATATGATCGAGGGCTACCAGGAAGAGGCGCAGAGCGACCTCACCGGTCTGACCGTTCAGGATGACACCCACTTCACCGTCAAGCTGAACAGCGGAGATCCCGAGTTCCCGCTGCGTCTCGGCTACTCTGCCTACTACCCGCTGCCCGAGTCGGCATTTGACGATATGAAGGCGTTCGGTCAGAACCCGATCGGAAACGGCCCCTACAAGCTGGCCTCCGATGACGCGTGGGAGCACGACGTTCAGATTAAGCTGCTGCCCAATGAGAACTACGATGGTGGGCGCAAGGCAGCCAACGGCGGCCTCACGTTTGTCTTCTACAGTGGCCTGGATTCGGCGTATGCCGACCTTCTGAGCGGCAACCTGGATGTCCTGGACGAGATCCCGGAGAACTCGCTTGAGGTGTACCGTGACGAGCTCGGCGACCGCGCTGTGACTCAGCCCGCTGCTCGTAACCAGACCTTCACCATCCCGGAGCGGCTTGACCACTTTGCCGGTGAGGAGGGCACGTTGCGTCGCGCCGCTATTTCGATGGCCATCGACCGCGACAAGATTGGCGAGGTCGTCTTCAAGGGTGCCCGTTCGACGATGGTTGACTTCACCTCTCCCGTGATTGCCGGCTTCAATGACAATCTGAAGGGCAAGGACGTTCTGGAGTACAACCCGACCAAAGCCAAGGAGTTGTGGGCGGAGGCCGACAAGATCTCGCCCTGGAGCGGAACCTTCACGATCGGCTACAACTCCGACTCCAACCACCAGAGCTGGGTTGACGCCGTGAGCAACGGCATCAAGGACAACCTGGGCATCAACGCCGAGGGCAAGCCCTACGCCACGTTTGCAGAGTTCCGGGCAGCCGTGACCGACCGCACCACAACCGGTGCCGCGCGTGCCGGCTGGCAGGCTGACTACCCGTCGCAGTACAACTTCCTCGGGCCGGTCTTCGGTACGGGTGCTGGTTCGAACGACGGTGACTACTCGAACCCCGAGTTCGACAAGCTGATCGCCGAGGGCTCGCAGCAGACCGACGAGACCAAGAAATATGCAGACTTCTCGGCCGCTCAGGAAATCCTGCTGGAGGACCTGCCGGTGATCCCGCTCTGGTACCAGAACGCAACGGGCGGATTCTCGGAGAGCGTCGATAACGTCGTGTTCGGCTGGGAAATGGTTCCCCTGTATTACCAGGTCACAAAGAAGTAGTAGACATCAGAGAATAAATCTCAGATAACGTGGGGGTGTCCGTGTCGATCCGTCGGCGCGGACACCCCCACGTGAGCGATGGAGGACATTGGCAATGAACAACCCACACGTAATACCATCCCGGGGGAGGTGTGTCTCCTAGATGGCCTGGTACTTTTTTCGGCGTGTGTTGCAGATGATTCCGGTTTTTATCGGCGCAACCTTCCTGATCTACTTCATGGTTTTTGCCCTCCCTGGTGACCCCGTGTTGGCGATGTTTGGCGACAAGACGCCGAGCCCCGCGATTGTGGCGGAACTGCGTGCACAGTACAACCTGGATAAGCCCTTCATCGTGCAGTACCTGCTCTACCTGGGCGGTCTCTTCACCTTTGACTTTGGAACGTCCTTCTCCGGGCGTCCCGTGTCGGACCTGCTTGCGAGCGCGTTTCCGATCACCTTCAAACTTGCCATGCTGGCCATCGCGTTTGAGGCTATCGCGGGTATCGCTATCGGTCTCTTTGCCGGTCTCCGCAAGGGAAAACTGTTTGATGCGAGCGCCCTAGTGGTGAGCCTGCTCCTCATCTCGGTGCCCACATTTGTGATCGGTTTTGTCTTGCAATACGTGTTTGCCGTACAACTGGGCTGGGTCAACGCCACGGTGGGCCAGGGGGCCCCGCTCAAGGACCTCATATTGCCGGCTATCGTGCTGGCCTCGGTCTCCTTCGCCTACATTGTTCGGCTCACCCGAACGAGCGTGTCGGATAATCTGGGGGCCGACTACGTGCGTACCGCGACGGCTAAGGGTCTGAGCCGCGGCCGGGTTGTCCGTGTCCACGTGTTGCGGAACTCACTGATCCCCGTTGTTACCTTCCTCGGCACTGATATTGGTGCTCTCATGGTTGGCGCGATTGTCACCGAGGGAATTTTTAACATCAAGGGTGTTGGTGGCACCGTGTACCAGGCTATTATTCGCGGCGAGGGCCCCACCGTGGTCTCGTTTGTTGCGGTTATGGTGATTATCTTCATGGTGGCCAACCTGCTTGTTGACCTTCTCTACGCCCTGCTGGATCCGAGGATTCGATATGCCAAATAACGATTCGCGCTCACCTGAGCACTACGTCGCGCCGCTCGATGAGACGCCGCTTCTCGTCATCGATAAAGTTGATGAGAACGCCAAGCCGAGCAACCTGTGGCTGGACGCCTGGCGTTCGCTGCGGCACAGCCCGATCTTCTGGATCTCCTCCAGCATGATCCTCTTCATTCTCTTTGTCGGGCTGTTCCCTTTTCTTTTTACCAACGAGCCCCCCAACAACAAGTGCGACCTCGATAACAGCAATGGTGGTCCGGAGGCCGGACATCCCTTTGGCTTTACCAAGCTGGGGTGCGACGTTTTTGCTCGTGTGGTGTACGGTGCACAGCCCTCGCTTACGGTGGGGATTACCGCCACTCTGCTTGTGGTGATTGTTGGCGTCATCCTGGGTGCCCTCGCGGGTTTCTACGGGGGATTCTTCGACACGATTATCTCGCGCGTGGGCGACATGTTCTTTGCCATCCCCGTCGTTCTGGGTGCCATCGTGCTGATGCAGACCCTGTCGGGCACGCGTAACGCCTTGACCGTGGCGCTCATCCTGTCCATCTTCGCCTGGCCACAAGTGGCGCGTATTACCCGTGGAGCCGTGCTCTCGGCTAAAAATTCCGATTATGTGACAGCGTCAATCGCTCTCGGGGTCACCCGATTCCGGGTGCTCATGCGCCATGTGCTGCCCAACTCGCTTGCTCCCGTGATCGTGGTTGCCACGGTATCGCTCGGTACGTTCATCGTGGCCGAGGCCACCCTGTCGTACCTGGGTGTTGGACTGCCGTCCAGTGTGATGAGCTGGGGTAACGATATTTCGCAGGCGCAGTCCTCCATTCGAACCGCCCCGCAGACGCTGCTCTACCCGGCCGGCGCACTCTCGCTCACTGTGCTCAGTTTCCTGATGCTGGGTGATGTGGTCCGCGACGCACTCGACCCGAAAGCGCGTGCCCGATGACACAGGAAAGTTCGCACACTATGAACGCCACCACCGCACCCACCACCGGTCGGCCCCTGCTGGAGGTGACAGATCTGGAGGTGTCGTTCCACACGCAGAACGGCATCGTGAACGCCGTGCGCGGTGTCTCGTTTTCGCTCAACGCGGGCGAGTCGCTCGCTATCGTGGGGGAATCCGGCTCGGGTAAGTCCACCTCGGCAACAGCCATCATTGATCTGTTACCCGGCACGGGAAAGGTCACAGGCGGCAGTATCAGGCTCGACGGCACAGAGCTTGTGGGAATCAGTCGCGCCGAGATGGAGGCCATCCGTGGCAGTCAGATCGGCTACGTGCCACAGGACCCGATGTCGAATCTCAACCCGGTGTGGAACATCGGATTCCAGGTGATGGAAACCCTGCTGGCCAACGGCATTGCGAAAAGCCGCAAAGAAGCCGAGGCCAAGGCGATCCAGGTGCTTCAGGATGCAGGCCTACCGGATGCGGGCAAGCGCCTGCGTCAATACCCCCACCAGTTCTCGGGTGGTATGCGTCAGCGCGCCCTGATTGGTATCGGCTTGTCGAGTCAGCCCAAATTGCTCATCGCGGACGAGCCCACCTCAGCGCTCGATGTGACGGTGCAGCGGGTGATCCTCGACCACCTCAATACCCTCACCCGGGAGTTAGGCACCTCGGTGATCTTTATCACCCACGATCTGGGTCTCGCCGCCGAGCGGGCCGAGAAGCTTGTCGTGATGTACCGCGGACAGGTGGTTGAGTCGGGTCCCTCTCGCGAGATTCTGGCCAACCCGCTGCATCCCTATACCCAGCGCCTGGTTGCCGCGGCCCCCAGCCTGGCATCGCGCCGAATGCAGGCGGTCAAGTCCCACGAGAACGTGGCGATTGCCGCTCCCACTGCAGCCCTCGACCTTACCCTCATTGAGCGGGCTGAGCAGCGGGAGGAAGCGGCCACCGCAGCATCACCCATCATCTCGTTACGTGACGTTACCAAGCAGTACAAGATCCGCACGGGTGGCTTTAAAACCGAGCTGTTTACGGCTGTCGATAAGGTTTCTTTCGATGTGCACCCGGGGACAACAACCGCCATTGTGGGGGAGTCGGGATCGGGTAAATCGACAATCGCCAAGATGGTGCTGAAGCTGGAGGATGTGACGGCAGGGAACGTGCTGGTTGACGGCACCGATGTCACGGCTATCCGCTCGGCGAAGGACGTATTGGCTTTCCGGCGGCGAGTACAGCCGGTGTTTCAAGACCCGTACGGCACACTCGATCCGCTATACAACATCGCTCAGACGATCGCCGAGCCTCTCGTCGTGCACGGGGTGGGCACCGCTAAGGAACGCACCGCCCGTGTGCGGGAGCTGCTTGATCAGGTGTCGCTGCCCGTATCCACGATGAGTCGTTACCCGAACGAGTTGTCGGGTGGTCAACGCCAGCGCATCGCCGTGGCCAGAGCCCTCGCTCTCAAGCCCGATGTGCTCGTGCTGGATGAGGCCGTTTCTGCGCTCGATGTGCTGGTCCAGGGGCAGATCCTCAACCTGCTCACCGAATTACAATCCGAGATGGGTCTGAGCTATCTGTTCATCACTCACGACCTGGCTGTTGTGCGACTCGTCGCCGACAGTGTGTGCGTGATGAAGAGCGGGCAGATTGTGGAGAGCGCGACAACAGACGAGGTGTTTGACTCGCCCCGCGAGCAGTACACCAAGGATCTACTGGCCGCGATCCCGGGTGCCGGTATCGAGCTGGGAGCCTAACCCACTCTCACTTCGGGGTCCCGTCCAGTGCATTCTGGGCGGGATCTCGGTCGTCCTGGTCGTGGCACGACATGGGATAGCGTAGAAGCCTGCCGCCTCAGTCGTGATCGGAGTACCCTGTCGTGAGCCCACGTCGTGCGCGATACGCGTTATGTGTTCTCGGTTCGATGCTGGTCTTGTCGGCCTGCGTTCCGGGTGGACCAGACCCCGGTTCTACGCTGCGCGTCTCCACTCCCATGGCTGTGGGGTCGTTCAATAGCCAGACCATTTTCGGTGTCGGCGTGGCTAACCAGGGCATCCTCTCGGCGACGGAGGGCGGTTTTTTTGAGCACAGCGCTGACTACCAGATTGAGGCTAACGACACTTTCGGCGAGGTCACGGTGCTCTCGACCGATCCGCTCACGGTCCATTACGAGGTGGCATCCGGTACCACCTGGTCCGATGGTGTTCCGGTGGGTGCTGCCGATCTTCTTCTTGCCTGGGCCGGTCTGTCGGGCACGCTCAACGACCCCGACCTGATCCGCGGTGATCTGATTGACCCGGATAGCGGCGAAGCTACGAGTGGCTTCACCGACTCGACGGTGTTTTTCGACGGTATTCCCAACGGCCTCAACCGGGTGACGGAGATACCAAAGATAGACGATAGCGGTCGCGGTATCACCCTGGTGTATGCTTCGCCAGCCGTGGATTGGCGCTATCTTTTTGACGTGGGCGTTGCCGCGCACGTCGTGGGTGAGCGCGCGCTGGATATTGCCGACGATGGTGAGGCCGCAGTGGCGGTCAGCGAGGCCATTCAGGATAATGATCGGGATGCCCTCGCCGCGATTTCGCGGGTATGGAGCACAGGATTTATTACGAGTACCATTACTGCACCCGCTGCGCAGCTGCTCTCGGTGGGGCCCTACGCTGTCACGGGCACCGAGGGGGGAGTAACCCTGGGGGCAAACAGGGCCTATCGAGGGTCCCACGCGGCCTCGGTCGAGACGATTCGTGTCACGGCTGGTACGGATGCCGCAGCCGCGGTGGCTGCGATTGCCGCGGGCGACCTCGATGTCGCCACCCTGGCCCCCACGGAAGATGTTCTCACAGCGCTTGACGCGCACGAGAAGGAGGGCGCGGCGGACGGGGACACCCACCCGGTAGAGCTTGCGGTGGGGTCGGGGCAGAGGTTTGAGCATCTGGACCTGCAATTTGACCGCTCCGCCAACGGTACCTTTGATCGTGCCGCTGTGCGCACAGCGTTTCTTCTGACGGTGCCGCGCGAGGCAATTATTGACGCGATCGTCCGCCCGTTTGATCCGGATGCCGAACCCCGCAATAGCTTTCTCGTGTCACCTGCCGAGCCCGGGTATGCGGCCGTGGCGGGGTTATTATCAGTGGGCGACGCGGTTGACCTCCCGCGCGCCCGTCAACTGCTTGCGCAGGAGAACGTCACCGATCCGACCGTGTGTGTGCTCTTTGACTCAGAGAACGCGCGTCGCCTGGTGCAGTTTGAGCTCATCAAGAAATCCGCCGAGCGAGCGGGGTTTGTGGTGACCGATTGTTCGCGACCCGATTGGGACGAATACCTGGGCGTCCCGGAGGCCTACGACGCGGCCCTGTTCTCGTGGGATTCCACAACAGCGCTATCGGCGGTGCGGGAGCGCTTTGCCTCACGTAATGCCATTGCCAATTTCAGCTACTTTTCCAGTCCACCAGTGGATGGTGCGATCAACGGCCTCTTTGGTGACCGGATCGACCGTGATACCGAGCTGGGTGATCGGGGCGTATCCGCGGCCGATCTCGGCCCGGAGAGTGCTGCCGCCGCCGAATTCACAGCGGAGATCGAGCGGCAGCTCTGGGATGCTGGGTACGGGTTGCCGCTGTTCCAGCACCCGGAAGTCGCCCTGCATCGGGGCGGAATCGAGGGGATCTCCCTGACCCCGCTTGCTCCCGGTCTGCTGTGGAACGTCTCTGAATGGACCGTACGGGAGTAGCGGTCTACGTCCCTCATGAGCGTAGAATGGCCAGGTGGCACTCGCCACCACATCCACTTAGCACCTCCTGAGGATACTTTTATGGCTTTGGCCACCCGCGATGACCTTCGAAACGTTGCGATCGTCGCCCACGTAGACCATGGTAAGACGACGCTTGTCGATGCCATGCTGAAGCAGACCAACTCGTTCGACGCTCACTTTGAGACCGACGACCGCATGATGGACTCCAACGACCTTGAGCGCGAAAAAGGAATCACGATTCTCGCCAAGAACACCGCCATTCTCTACGAGGGCGAGCACGCCACGAATGGACCCGTCACCATCAATGTGGTGGACACCCCCGGCCACGCCGACTTTGGTGGCGAGGTGGAGCGTGCACTGAGCATGGTAGACGGCGTTGTTCTGCTCGTTGATTCGAGCGAGGGGCCCCTGCCACAGACCCGTTTTGTGCTACGCAAGGCGCTGGAAGCCAAGCTGCCCGTGATTCTCCTTGTGAACAAGACAGACCGCCCCGACTCGCGTATTGACGCTGTTGTCTCCGAGAGCCAGGATCTGCTCCTTGGTCTCGCCTCCGATATGGCGGATGAACACCCCGATCTTGATTTGGACGCCATCCTGGACGTCCCCGTCGTGTATGCTTCCGGCCGCGCCGGTGCCGCGAGCCGCACCAAGCCCGCCGATGGCACGCTGCCCGACAATGACACGCTGGAGCCTCTGTTTGAGGCCATCTTGGAGCACGTCCCGGCTCCCGTGTATGACGACGAGCATCCGCTGCAGGCGCACGTCACGAACCTTGACTCTTCGCCCTTCCTGGGGCGTATCGCGTTGCTGCGCGTGCACCACGGCACAATCAACAAGGGTCAGACCGTGGCCTGGGTTCGCCACGACGGTACCGTGCACAATGTGCGCATTACCGAACTGATGCTCACGAAGGCGCTCACTCGCTTTCCCGCTGAGAGCGCCGGTCCCGGCGACATTGTGGCCGTGGCCGGTATCGCCGACATCACCATCGGTGAGACGATTGCCGATGCCGAGGATGTTCGCCCGCTGCCCATGATCGAGATTGACGATCCCGCCATCTCGATGACGATTGGCACCAATACCTCGCCTCTCGTGGGCAAGGTGAAGGGCCACAAGCTCACCGCCCGTATGGTGAAGGATCGTCTTGACCGCGAGCTGATCGGTAACGTCTCGCTCAAGGTTCTTGATGTCGGACGCCCGGATGCCTGGGAGGTTCAGGGCCGCGGGGAGTTGGCTCTGTCGATTCTCGTCGAGAACATGCGTCGTGAGGGCTTCGAGCTCACGGTGGGTAAGCCGCAGGTGGTCACCAAGCGCGTTGACGGTAAGGTTCACGAGCCCTTCGAGCACCTCACGATTGACGCCCCGGAGGAATACCTCGGCGCGATCACGCAGTTGCTGGCCGCCCGCAAGGGTCGGATGGACGGCATGTCCAATCACGGTACCGGCTGGGTGCGAATGGAATTCATTGTTCCCGCCCGCGGTCTGATTGGTTTCCGCACGGAGTTCATGACCACCACGCGAGGTACGGGTATCGCCAACGCTATCTCGCACGGGTACGAGCCCTGGGCTGGGGCCATCATCACACGGGTTAACGGCTCGATTGTGGCCGACCGTGCCGGTGTGGCCACGCCGTTTGCCATGATTAATCTGCAGGAGCGGATGTCGTTCTTTGTCCAGCCCACCGAAGAAGTGTATGAGGGCATGGTCATCGGCGAGAACTCGCGTTCCGAGGACATGGATGTGAACGTCACCAAAGAGAAGAAGCTCACCAATATGCGGGCAGCTTCTTCCGACACATTTGAGTCGATGACCCCGCCACGCCAGTTGTCGCTGGAGGAGTGCCTGGAGTTCGCGCGCGAGGATGAGTGTGTAGAGGTCACCCCCGCCGCGATTCGTATTCGCAAGGTGGAGCTGGATGCTTCGGCCCGTTCGCGCAGCACGGCTCGCCTCAAGAAACAGAACGAGTAGCGGGCGCGACATCCGCGTACTGAGGGGGCCGTTATTCGTGACAGGCCCCCTCAGTTATTTACGCGTGCTGTCGCGGCGGGAAGATTATGTGAAGAGTCCCTCGCCGATATACCCGCCGCTCGCACATCCCGGGGGAACCGCGAAGAGTGCGGAACCCACATGCCGGATGTACTCGTTCAGCGCGTCTGTCGCCAGCTTTTTCTGGATGCGAATGAACTGTTCGGGAGAGCGCTGGAATGAGATGAAGAAGAGCCCGGCGTTGAGTTGGCCGAGGCCGTTATTCCCATCCACGTAGTTGTAGCCGCGGCGCAGAATCTGGGCACCCTTATTGTTGTTGGGGTGAGCCAGGTGCACATGTGAGTTGACCGGGATGGCCGGTCCGCCATCCGAGCGCACCGCGTCGAAGTTGGGTGAGTCAAACTCTTTCGTGCCGGAAAGGGGCGCACCTTCGCCCTTGTCTCGGCCGAAGATATTCTCCTGCTCTTCGAGTCGGGCCCGGTCCCACGTCTCGATGGTCATGTGAATTTTGCGGGTCACTAAATAAGTGCCGCCAGCCATCCACCCCCGGTCGCCTGAGGCGTCTGCCCACACCGATCGGGTGACGGCCGCGTGGTCCTCCGCCATGATGTTGGCGGTGCCGTCTTTGAATCCAAAAAGGTTGCGCGGGGTTGCCTGGGCGGTGGAGGTAGATGATGTTCGACCAAATCCCAGCTGTGACCAGCGGATGTGTGCGCGGCCAAATGCGATGCGACTGAGGTTGCGGATGGCGTGCAGAGCAACCTGGGGGTCGTTGGCGCAGGCCTGAATACACAGGTCGCCGCCACTCTGCGCCTCCTCCAGGATGTCGAAAGCAAAGAGAGGTAGCTCACGCAGTTCTGTGGGCTGGCGATCCGCTATGCCGTATCGGTCGGTGCCGTCGGCGGCGGTGAAGAGGGTGGGGCCGAGACCAAATGTGAGGGTGAGCCCGCTTGCGGGTAGTCCCAGAGCTTCGCCCGTGTCATCGGGGGGGAGTAGAGGGGAGCCACCCACGGCACCCGTCTCGCTCACATCGAGTCCCTGGGTGAGCCGTGACGCGGCGAAGGTCCAGTCTTGGAGCAACTCGATGAGATCCTCGCGAGTGGCCGTGGGGAGCATGTCGTAGCTGGCGAAGAAGAGTCTGTCCTGAGCGGGGGTGACAATGCCGGCCTGGTTTTTTCCATAGAATTCGTAGGATTCAGCAACGCTTGGGCTGTCGGAGCGGGGGACGGCGGCGGCAACCGAGGCAACGCCGCCCACAAAACCGGCGGTGGCACTCACCCCCAGAAGCCCCAGAAGCCCCCGGCGAGAGAGACCACTGGGGGTACCTTTCGCCGGGGGAGAGGGATCAGCCGCTGGGGTCGGTGCGGCGCTGGACGGGTCTGTCGGTGTGGTCGGGGGGATATCAGCGGGGGTCGTCATCCGTGGTAATCCTATGATCCAACGCCCAGGACGGTGTGGGTGAGGGAAGCCAGTGGCTCGCTCAAGGCGTTGAGCTGGGCACCCAGTACGTTGCGAGCCTCCTGGTCAACCGTATTGTAGAAGACGAAACCGTCATCATAGTTGCCATACGTTTCAAGCAGGGTTTTCATCCGGGCAAACTGCTTATCGAGCGTGGCGGTGAGGTCTTCGCCTTCCTGGCCTTTACCCAGGGCAATGTCGCGCACGTTGCCGTAGGCCACCTCGGCACCCTCAACGTTGGCGTAGAAGTCGTAGAGGTCAGTGTGCCCAAATTCGTTTTCTTCGCCGGGGAGTTTGCCGTCGGGGGCCGAGATTTCGTCGAGAAGGCTGATGGCTCCGTTGGTAATATCGCCGAGTGTGAGCTGAAAATCGGCCGAGTGAACATCGTCGTAGAGCGCCGTGACATCGGCGACTAACTGCTCGCCGACGGTTCTGCGTCCGGCCGGATCAAGGGCGGTGAGGTTCTCCTCGGGGTAACGAGCTTTAGCCTCGTCGAGCCACAGGTCCATCTCAATTCGGTGGAAGCCGGTGAAGGGGATGCCTTCGGCCTCGGCGCCGGGCTTGCGATAGTCAATTTTGGGGTCGAGGTCGCCAAACTGTTCGGCGGTGGGCTCGATGCGTTCGTAGTTGATGCGCACGATCGGGAAAAGTTCGCGGGCCTTCTTCACATCGCCGGCCGTGTACGCGTCCACAAATTCCTGTACGTGGGGGACGAGTTCGCTTGCCTGTGTCTTAACGTAGGCGGTGTAGTTTGCCACGGCATCGTCGGCAGCCTGTTGGTCGTTGTCGGAAAGCGCCACCGATTCGCCCGTTACGGTGAATGTGTTCTGGCCCAGCCCGTCACCGATCATCCCTGGCTTGCACACGGTGTAGTAGGTACCGGGCTGGGCGATGACCGTGAGGTCGCGGCTCACGCCGGCGGCGATGTTTTCCACCTCTCCCACGATACGTAGTTTGTCCTCCGCCAGGATGTAGAACTCCGTGATTTTGTCCCCCGAGTTGGTCACCGTAAACGTGATGGGACCGCTGGCCGCCGTTGCTGTATCGACGATACAGTCATCGGCGGTGCTATTTACCGCGATGGCCAGCGCATCGGCACCGGTGTTGTTGGGAACGCATCCTGTGAGCATCACGAGGGTTCCCGTGGTGGCCAGGGTAGGCAGTAGTCGGCGGTGCTTCATACTTCTCCTTAGACGGACTGTGTGGTTAACGTGGGGGGTGCATCTTCGGTTGTCTGGGCGGCTGCACGCACGGCTACGCGGCGGTGACGGGCAACGACGGTGATAAAGATGGTCAGTGTGGGAACGATGTAGAGGAACCAGGCGAGTACCTCCAGCCGGGTCATTTCGGGGGTGAACCCGATGGTTCCCTTGAGTACTGCCCCCAGAAGCCCGCCGGGGGCGATGATGTGCGGGATGCGGAACGCCCACCCGGCGTCGCCGTAGAAGGCCTGAAGCCAGGTTGGGGCTCCGACGGGTGCGGCCTCGAACGGGCCGGGAAGCACCCGAGCCTCCTGGAGATCGTGAATGGCATAGGCAATGACACCCGCCGCGACCACGATCAGGAGGGCTCCCGTCCAGGTGAAGAACTTTGACAGGTTAATGCGCACCATGCCGCGGTAGATGAGCCAGCCCAGAGCCACGGCGGCGAGGAGGCCGAGTACAGCACCGAGCAGGGCCTGAGCAGGGTTGCCGGTTGACTTGAGGGTGGCCCACAGGAAGAGCGCAGTCTCGATACCTTCGCGGCCGACTGCGATGAAGCCGACGAAGACGAGTCCCCAGCCCGCACCCACGAGCGCCTTATCAACGTTGCCCTGCAACTCACCCTTCATGTTTTGGGCGGTGCGTAGCATCCAGAACACCATCCAGGTGACAAAACCGACGGCCACGATGGAAAGGGTTCCGCCGATAATCTCCTGAGCCTCAAACGACAGCCCGTAGGTGCCAAACGTCAGAATTGCACCGAGGATGAGAGAGGCGGATACTGCGAGCCCTACGCCGATCCAGATGCGTTTCACAACATCCGAGCGTTGGATCCGGTGCACGTAGGCGATCAGAATGCCCACGACGAGCGCGGCCTCAAGTCCTTCGCGCAGCCCAATCAGAAATGTGCCGAGCACTCGGATCCTTTCGTCGATGGCGGGGATGCAAAATATGGTTAGCCTGTCCTTAGTTGAGGTTAGTGGGTTATGTTGATTGTTGTCCAGCCGAGACCACGCTAAAGTTGACCAATGACCACTACCTCGCCCTGGATGTCGGCGGAGAACTCCCGCCCGAGCACGGGAGCGATTGGCCCGGATCCCCGCCCATCTTCGCTACGGGCTCGCGTTTTTTACGCCACGCTCACTGTCATCGGCGGCTTTCTTTACGGCACGGTGGGTTCGATTCAGCACACAAATAACGTCATTGTTGTGGGCGTCACGGTCCCCTGGGGCATTATCGTGGCTCTTCTGGGTTGTCTGGCCATTGTGGTTTATGCCCGGCTGAGTCGTCACGGAGTGGGTCGCGCGGTGCAGTTTATGGGGGGTGTGATCCCGGCCGTGGCCCTTTATACCACTCAGAGTTCCGGCGGTACCGTGCTGATCCTCGGTGATTCCCTTGGCTGGGTCTGGGTAGTTGGCTGTCTTGTGATCGGCATCGGTGCCGTGTTGCGGCCCCGGGTTCACCGCGAGTTAGGGGATAAACTAGGACAGGAAAATCCCGCCCCGAGAAGTATGGAGACCCCGTGACCTACGTCATCGCCCTCCCGTGCGTCGACGTCAAAGACCGCGCGTGTATTGATGAGTGCCCCGTTGATTGCATCTATGAGGGTGAGCGTTCGCTCTATATTCACCCGGATGAGTGTGTCGATTGCGGAGCCTGTGAGCCCGTGTGCCCCGTTGAGGCCATCTATTATGAGGACGATCTTCCTGAGAAGTGGGCCGATTATTATACGGCTAACGTGGAGTTCTTCAGTGAGATCGGTTCGCCTGGCGGTGCTGCCAAAGTTGGCACCTACGCTATGGACCACCCCGTTATCAGCGCACTGCCGCCGCAGGGAGGCTAGGGCGTCATGTTAGGACAGCTGCCGGAGTATCCGTGGGATGCGATGGCTCCCTATGCTGCCAGGGCCCGAGATCACGTGGGTGGCATCGTTGACCTTTCTATCGGCTCTCCGGTGGATGAGACTCCCGCCACTATCCGCCAGGCCCTGTCGGATGCCACCGACGCCCATGCCTACCCCGTTACCGCCGGTACGCCACGGCTGCGTCAGGCCATTATCGAGTGGTTTGGCCGTCGCCGCGGTGTCACCGCCCTGACGGACGCTGCGGTGCTGCCCACCGTCGGTTCCAAAGAGCTTGTCGCGTGGCTGCCTTTCATGTTGGGTCTGGGCGAGGGGGATGTCGTTGTGCACCCTCGCGCCGCCTACCCCACTTACGCCGTGGGGGCTGCGCTTGCGGGTGCCGAGCCGCAGGCGGCTGACCACCCCGATGAGTGGCCCGAGAACACGAAGCTCGTGTGGCTCAACTCGCCGGGTAATCCTGACGGGCGCGTTCTGGGGGTGGAAGCACTGCGTCAGGCGGTGGCCGCCGCGCGAGATCGCGGGGCCGTGATCGTTGGCGACGAGTGTTATGCCGAGTTGGGCTGGAGCGGAGAGTGGTCCGACCATCCCACGCCCTGCATCCTGGACCCCCGCGTAGTGGGGGACTCGCACGCGGGCGTACTCTCGGTGTATTCGCTCAGTAAGCAGTCCAATCTGGCCGGGTATCGCGCGGCTTTTGTCGCGGGGGACACTGCCCTCATCGGGCGTCTGCTGACCATCCGTAAACACGCCGGCATGATCCCACCCGCACCGGTGCAGGCGGCAATGGTTGCCGCCCTGGGTGATGATGAGCACGTCCGAGCGCAAAAGGAGCTTTATCGCGCTCGCCGCGCTGTACTCAAATCCGCGTTGGAGGCCTCGGGTTTCCGGGTTGACCTGAGTGACGCCGGATTGTATCTGTGGGCTACCGAGGGGCGCGACGCGTGGCAGAGCGTTGGTCGGCTCGCTGACCTGGGTATTCTGGCTGGTCCCGGTGTTTTTTATGGCAATTTTTTTCCGGGACACGTTCGATTTTCCCTCACCGCGACTGACGAGCGCATTGCCGAGGCCGCATCACGCTTATCTAACGTCTGAGCGACCTGATGAACCCTGGTTCACTCGACAGGCTCCCGACAGGTTAGGCTTGAACGGCTATGGGCCCAAAGGTCCGTGCCCTGTGCTGTCTTATGGCACAGACACTGACGGTTAACCACTGGAGGAGACGACGTGACTGATAACGGGATAGTGAGCGGTGAAGGACAGAAAGCTCAGCTGTCGTTCCCCGGAGGAACAGCGGAGTTCCCCCTCCTTCCAGCCACTGCTGGAGCATCCGCAATTGACCTGTCATCGCTGACACGTCAGAGCGGGCTGACAGCGCTGGACTATGGATTTGTGAACACCTCGGCGACACAGTCGGCGATCACGTATATCGACGGTGACGCGGGCATCCTGCGCTACCGGGGGTACCCCATCGAGCAACTCGCTGAGCACTCCACCTACCTGGAGGTTGCCTGGTTACTCATCTACGGTGAGTTGCCTACCCCCGATCAGCTGGGTGAGTTTGACGCCAATATTCGGCGACACACTCTGCTGCACGAAGATCTTAAGCGTTTCTTCTCCGCGCTGCCCCACACAGCGCACCCGATGTCTGTGCTCTCAAGCGCCCTGTCTGCGCTCTCCACCTACTACGAGGGCACCCTCGACCCGAACGACCCCGAGATGGTCGAAATTAACACCATCCGTTTACTGGCCAAGCTCCCCGTGATTGCGGCCTATGCCCACAAGAAGTCCATCGGCCAGGCCTTTCTCTTCCCCGATAATTCGCTCAGTTTTGTGGATAACTTTCTCAAGCTCAACTTTGGCAACATGGCCGAAAAATACGACATTGACCCCGTGCTCGGACGTGCCCTTGACCAGTTGCTGATCCTGCACGCTGACCACGAGCAGAATGCCTCCACGTCAACCGTGCGACTGGTGGGTTCAACCGGTGCCAATATGTTTGCCTCAGTTTCGGCCGGTATCAACGCTCTCTCGGGCCCGTTGCACGGCGGTGCCAATGAGGCGGTGCTTGACATGCTAGGCAAGATTCGCGATTCTGGCGAGGGCGTCGAGAAGTTTGTCGAGCGTGTCAAGAACAAGGATGCCGGTGTGCGCCTTATGGGCTTCGGCCACCGTGTCTATAAGAACTATGACCCCCGGGCCAAGATCGTCAAGGAGAGCGCGGATGCTGTGCTTGACGCGCTTGGTGTGCACGATCCGCTGCTTGACCTGGCCAAAGAGCTAGAACAGATTGCCCTGAGCGACGACTACTTCCGTGAGCGGCGACTTTACCCCAATGTGGACTTCTACACCGGTGTTATCTACAAGGCGATGGGATTCCCCACGCGGATGTTTACGGTGCTGTTTGCCATTGGACGCCTCCCCGGCTGGATTGCTCAGTGGCGCGAGATGCAGACCGATCCGCACACCAAAATTGGTCGCCCGCAGCAGCTCTATACGGGTGCTCCCGAGCGTAACTTTCCGCGCTAGAGGACCATCTCGGAGGGGTCGCGAGTCACGGACTCGACCAAGAGCTTGACCACCCGGTCGTGCTCGTGAAGGTGCTCATCCGTGATGTGCAGGACGGTCCACCCCGGTGGGCAATCCTGCACCCGGTCAGGCGTTGTGGCTCTCCCTGCGGCTGTGCACCGGATTGCCACCCGTGCGGACTCAAAAGATATTGGATAAGGCTGACGGGCACCGGGGATGTGGGCGTTGAGGTCCGGCCGCAGACCGGCCTCAACCAGCTGATAGTGCAGCGCTGAGTAGGCGCGAGAGGGGGAACCGGTCCAGAGCCGGGGGAGAGCTTTTATCGCTCGAACCCGACCAGGAGTGCGGATAGCGGCGCGAGCGACGGCACACATACCCTCAACCGTTACGGTTCGCTCCCGGCAGCGGAGGAGTGCATCACCCCACACGACATCGTACTCGTCGGGGGCATCGCCCGCCCTGGCCCCGACAAGGTCAAGCCAGGTACGTTCGGGGGTTGTCACGGGCAGGCTCCGGAGCGTCGTGATGTCTTCGGGCTGAGTCCGTGCGCTGTGGCCGCGAATCCCGTTCGCGTGCGGCGCACGGTGGCCGCTGGGGACGCTTACGTGCAGAGCCGCTACCGGGGGCGGCAGCTCGCCCGTCCAGAGCAGGGCGGCCGTCTCGTGGCTGAACCAGCCGGTGCTGGGCATCCGCCGCAGGAATGCGCGGGCCCGGGCCTCGACGGTTTTCGGTCGGGCAGTATGTGTGATCGACTTGTGAGGGGTCATGTCGCCCAGCCTGCCCGTGAGGAGCGGCTACACGGCGGTTATCCACAGGGTGTAACCGTAAAACCGCCGTGCAGAAAACCGCCGTGCGCTGAAAACTAGGCGTGCAGCGCGGGGTTGAGTGTGATGCCCTGACCCGTGCGAGGCACGACCTCCACGGCACCGCTGAGCGAGTTGCGACGGAATAGCAGATTGTCAACGCCCGATAGCTCAACCGCTTTGACCGCCCGGGGCAGGCCGCTCGGATCCAGGGAGCCATCCAGCAAGAGAACCTTGGTGCCTGCGGTCACGTATAGACCGGCCTCCACCACACAGTCGTTGCCGAGAGAGATGCCGATGCCGGAGTTGGCTCCGAGAAGAGAGCGCTCGCCAATGCTGATGCGCTGGGTGCCGCCACCGGACAGGGTGCCCATGATGGAAGCACCGCCACCGATATCGGAGCCGTTACCCACCACAACGCCCTGTGAGATGCGACCCTCCACCATGGATTGGCCTATCGTTCCTGCGTTGAAGTTAACAAAACCCTCGTGCATGACGGTGGTACCGGACGCCAGGTGGGCTCCCAGACGCACGCGGGATGCATCGGCGATGCGCACACCCGCGGGCGTCACGTAGTCCAGCAGCCGGGGAAACTTGTCGATCCCCGTCGCAATAATGCCTGCTCGTTTGAGCGCGGGGCGCAGACGGTCGAACGCCGCGGGAGACACGGGACCGGCCGTGGTCCATACCACCGTGGGCAGGTGGCCGAAGATGCCGTCGAGGTTGATGGTGTTGGGAGCGGCCAGGAGCGTCGAGAGGAGGTGCAGGCGCAGGTAAGCATCCGCGGTGTTCGCGGGGGGATCGTCCAGGGTGATCTCAACCGTGACGATTGTGGTGGTGACCTCGCGGCGGGGGTCCGGCGTGGCCAACTCCTCCAACTGTGCGGAGGCGATCCAGGGGTCGCGGTCGGCGGGCAGGGGTCCCAGCTGGGGGGCGGGGTACCACGTGTCCAGTACGGTGCCGTCTGATGCTACGGTGGCGAGTCCGAGTCCCCAGGCCTGTCGTGTAGTAGAAGTCATTTCTCTAGGTTATCGTGGCCCAATGGGGGCGGATATCCGCGTGCCTCGGGTGCCGGGTTGCGCCCATCGCTACACTCGTATGGTGAGTGACGAACAAATTCTTGACCTGACCCAATCTTCGGCCGATATTACGCGCCAGCTCTGCAACATTGAGTCGGTCTCGGGTAACGAAACCCGATTGGCTGACGCCATTGAGACCGCAATGACGGGGTACGGGCATCTAGAAATCATTCGTGACGGTGACTGCGTTGTTGCCCGCACGAACCTGGGGCGTGCCCAGCGAGTGATCATCGCCGGGCACATTGATACCGTTCCGGTCAATAACAACTTACCCGTGCGCGCCGAGAGCGTTGAGGGTGACGACTATCTCTGGGGTCGCGGCACCGTCGATATGAAGGCGGGGGTGGCTGTCCAGCTCAAGCTGGCCTGCGAACTCGTGAGCCCCACCGTCGATATCACATGGATTTGGTATGACCATGAGGAGGTCGCCGCCCATCTCAACGGCCTCGGTCGGCTGGCTGCCAACCGTCCCGATCTTTTCCAGGGAGACTTTGCAATTCTTGGTGAGCCCAGTAACGCCGGTATCGAGGGGGGCTGCAATGGGAACGTTCGAGTGGAACTGCGTACCCGCGGGGTGCAGTCGCACTCCGCCCGCAGCTGGGTGGGGGAGAACGCTATCCACAAGGTGGGGCAGATCGTGAGCACACTGGCCGAATACACGCCGCGACAGGTGGAGGTTGATGGCCTGGTGTACCGAGAGGGCCTTAACGCCGTCGGGATCACGGGGGGGATCGCCGGTAACGTCATCCCCGACGAGTGCATGGTCCATGTGAACTACCGATTTGCGCCCAACCGCACGGCTGATGAGGCAATCGAACACCTGCGGGAGCTCTTTCCCGCCGCCGAGCTGACGGTCGTGGACCGGGCCGAGGGCGCTCGTCCCGGTCTCGACGCCCCCCTCGCGCTCGACTTTGTGGCCGCGGTGGGTCGCGAGCCGCAACCCAAGTACGGGTGGACAGATGTGGCCCGCTTCAGCCAGATGGGCATTCCCGCCGTCAACTACGGACCCGGTGACCCGCTGAAGGCCCATGCTGACGACGAGCGCGTGTCTATTGCGGACATTCGTGAGTGTGAGCGTGGCCTCCGCGACTGGCTCCTCGGCTAAGCTCGCAGTCATGCCGACGGTTGAGACTCTGCGCCGCGACGTGACGATACGGTACCGGTTGACGCCCTGGTGGCTGCGGATCGTGATCATTTTTATCGCCTCACGCATCGTGAGTACCTCACTCTTGCTGTATTTTGCCTCACGCCAGGTACCAGTTATGGGGTGGGTGTCGGGGGCACCCAGCCTGGCGGAGTATTCGACCCTGTGGGATGGTCAGTGGTATTGGCGCATCGCCCTCTACGGCTATCCATCGGAACTCCCTGTGGATGGTGCCGGTCTGGTGACGGAGAACGCGTGGGCGTTCATGCCTGTTTTTCCGTTTCTCGTGCGCGGTCTCAGCCTGATAACCACGGTACCGTGGCCAATTCTTGCCCCGACGGTGTCGGTCATCTTTGGCCTTGCCACGGCCCTGTTATTTTACCGTCTCCTGCGTTCCTACCTGGACTGTTCTCAGGCGCTCTTTGCGGTGGCCCTCTACTGTTTTGCTCCGATTTCACCCCTATTGCAAGTGTCCTATGCGGAGTCGATGGGGGCTTTCCTGCTTACCCTGATGCTCTGGTTGCTCGTGCGTCGTCGGTACGCCCTCATGGTTCCCACGATTATGCTGATGGCTCTGACCCGACCCATGGGGCTCGCCTGTGCGCTCACCCTGGGGCTCTGGTGGGTCTTCCGCTGGCTCCGCCGCGCCGTTGATCCCTTTCCCGTGCGCGAGATGCTGGCCGGGGCTGGCTTGGCGGTTCTCAGCGGGGTGATGGGGTTCCTCTGGCCTGGCATCGCCTGGATTGTCACGGGCTCCCTCACCGCCTACACCGATACCGAGCTGGCTTGGCGTCGTCCCTATATCGGTGAGGGGCACCTTGTGCCTTTCACGGCGTGGTTCCAGGGGGCTAATTGGTGGTTCGGGGTGCCCCTCGGTAGTATCCTTCTGATTGTCCTGCTCGCCCTTGTCGTGGCGGCCTTCTGGCTCCCCCAGATGCGGAGATTGGGGCTCGAATTACGCCTGTGGACGGTGAGTTACGGTCTCTACCTGCTCGCGGTCTTTTTTCCGCAGTCGAGCACTTTCCGCCTGCTGATGCCATTCTTTCCCGTGTTGGGGGCAATCGCGCAGCCGCGGTCGAGGCTCTACCGGGCAGCACTCATCCTGCTCTGCCTGGTGGGTCAGTGGGCCTGGCTCTCTATTGCCTGGTGGATTGATGATGCCGACTGGACCCCACCATAACAGCGCGCCGCGCGCAACAGCGTCAATTAGAGGGACCCGGCGGTTTGCCGATATTGTAGTAAAGAAGCACAACCGAGAAAGGGGAGCGTCATGGCGGCTATGAAGCCGAGAACTGGAGACGGGCCGATGGAGGCTGTCAAAGAGGGGCGTGTGATTATCGTCCGGGTACCTCTTGAAGGGGGCGGACGTCTCGTTGTCTCCGTCAATGACGCGGAGGCGCAAGAGTTGCACGATGCGCTCGCCGGAGTTGTTAAGAAGTAGGTGGGGTTTACCGCGTCGCTGAGGAACAGGCGCGCGACACGGTGGTCACACGATCAGCGGGAGGCTCGGAATCTGATGGTTCCGAGCCTCCCGTCGTTAAGCGCGGAGAGTTACGCGATGCGTTGACCTCGCGGGAGGGTACGGGCGGGGGTCCTCGTCTTCCGAACGGCACCGGCAAGGAATGCCCCCGCGATCAGCACGTGGAGCCCCAGGCCGACAAACCAACTGGGCACGGTTGTGTTGACGGTGTTCTCGTCATCACCGCCATCCGAGTAATCGTTCTCTTCGCAATAATTGATCGTGTCGGGCATCTCCGGTGGAATCTGGGCCTGGCGAACCGCGAGCTTGAGGCCACCGAGTAGGCCCTCCACATAACCGTCATTGAACGTAGCCGGGGTGGCATCCGCGAGCACGACAAAGGGGTTAGCAGCGAGGATCCACCAGTAGCGATCACTACGCGCATACGACCGATCCTCAATGGTGACTTCATCGCAGGAGGAGCCATAATCGTCGAGGCTATACGAGCGTACGGTCGTCTCCTTGTGGGTTACGGTAGTGCCGACCAGCAGCGCGAAGATGATGGGTGTGCCAATCGTGAGCAGCGCGACCATCAGGTAGGTGCTCACCACGGAAAAGAGTTGGCGAGGCATGAGGCCTGACATCCCCACCCCAATGCCCGAAATGATACCCATTTCGGCGATGAGTACCGCGAGTGACACGATCACCACAACCGGGTTGATCCCCTCACGCAGCGCAGCGATGACGAGGAAGGGGGTTGCCGTAGCGACAAACGCGAGTGAGCAAAGCCAGGCGGCGAGAAACTTTCCGAGGACGATCTGGCCCGTGCTGACGAGGGTGACCTGCGTGGTGGCGAGAGTGCCCTCCTGACGGTCGCCGTTGATGGAGCCGCCGCTGAGCGCAGGGATTACCAGCGTGGCCATGAGGAGGGAAAAAAGCACAATTGTGGAGTAGAGCCACGCTGAACTGTCGCCGGAGTCTGTCGTACCCAGAATGATAAGAGTGAAGAGGGTTATCAGGGCGATGCCGAGGGTCCAGATGCCGAGCATGACCCACCACCCGATGCCCCGGATTCGTTGGCGGAGTTCGATTTCAATGATGGTTTTCACTGCGCTGTGCCCCGTTTCAGGTCGAGGAAGGTGTGTTCCAGGCGGCCGACGGCCTGTTGATAGCTGTGGATGGTAACCCCGTGGGTGATGAGCCGACCGAGAAGTTCGGCTGCGGCGGTCTCGTTCGCGATGAGCACCGAGGCTGCCCCCGTCACGGGGTCCAGGGTGTAGGGGATGCCGAACTCGGTGAGGGCGGTGTGCAGGGCCTGCGGCTGGAGCGCTCCAATGCGCCACTCACGGGCCGAGGACGTGGCCGCGATGACAGCCTCCGCGCTGGCTGAAACGCCCTCGTTGATAAAGACGGCATCATCGGCCATCTCGTCAAGCTCGCTTAAGACGTGGGAGGAGATGAGGATCGTTGTGCCCTGGGCCGCGAGTGAGCGTACCATTTGTCGAAGTTCGATC
Organism: Klugiella xanthotipulae; assembly: GCF_006716695.1. Classification (GTDB taxonomy): domain Bacteria; phylum Actinomycetota; class Actinomycetes; order Actinomycetales; family Microbacteriaceae; genus Klugiella; species Klugiella xanthotipulae. The sequence goes on along the minus strand of NZ_VFPN01000002.1, from coordinate 7,450 downwards.
CGCGCCTCGGGGTCAAGCCCGCTGGCCGGTTCGTCAAGCAGGAGCACCGCGGGGTGGTGAATGAGTGCCCGTGCGAGTGAAAGCTTCTGCTTCTGGCCGCGTGAAAGCACGTGTGTGGGCTGCTCAGCCAGGGCGGTGAGGCCCACGCTGTTGAGGACCTCATCGACCCGCTGGGGAATGGTGGCGGTCGGCAGTTGATACAGTTTGGCCGCGGTGAGGAGGGTGCGACGAACGGTGAGGGCAGACCAGACGCCGAGGGCGTCCGGCATCCACCCCATGACGGCGCGCACCGCGCGGGGGTGCGTAACGGGGTCAATGCCGTTGACGGTGATCGTGCCACTGTCGGGTGCGAGCAGGGTGGCGAGCATGAGGATCAGTGTGGTTTTGCCGGAGCCGTTGGGGCCCACGAGCGCGGTGACCTTGCCGGGGTGGGCGGTGAAGCTGATATCGCGCACCGCGTGGACACCGCCAAACGAGCGGGCAACGTGCTGCACGGTGATACCCGTTAAAACGGGTGGTGGCGGGGTGGGAAGTCCAGGTACGCTGCTGGAAATTGTCATGCCCTATTCCTAGCGGTCCAGCCTGAGTGAGTTCTGCTAGCGCTCAGCGAGTCGCGTGATGTGGAGGAGTCCGTCGCCGACCGGCAGGAGCGAGGTGACGACCGCCTCAGAGTCGGCGAGTTCGGCCATGAGCATCCGATAGTCCACCGAGAGCTGGTCCCGGGAGGCCGGATTAGCGACGCTGCCCTCCGCGAGGATGCGGGGTACCAACACGGTTCCTCCCGGGCGGACAAGGCGCAGGCTGTGTTCCACATACTCGAGCAGACGGTCGGGGTCCCCGTCGATCAAGACGATGTCGTAGCTGTTCTCGTTCATTCGGGGCAGCACATTCTCGGCGGGGCCATTGATGAATCTCACGCGTGTGTGTGCGATGTTGGCGTCGCTGAAGAGGGCCCGAGCGAGGCGGTGATACTCCGACTCCACATCAATTGTGGTGAGCGTGACGGCGGGGAAAGACGTCAGCATGCTCAGCCCACTGACGCCCAATCCCGTGCCGATCTCGGCAATGCTGTGTGATCCCGTCATCGCAACGACGCTGGCCAGGTGTGCGGCAGTGGCCCGGGAGACGGGATCAACGCCCATCTCAATCGAGAGTTTTCGCGCTTTTTCCAGGACCGGCGACTCCACGGGGTAGTCTTCGGCGAACTTCCAATTATTTTCGATCTGGGACACGCGATACTCCACGGTTGACTGGGCAATGCTCTTAGCGTATGTCGTGTGTGTGGATGCCCCGGTAAGGCGCGCTGAATCGTGAACGAAGACGACGACCGGGGTTGTGTCAGGGGCGCTGAGAAAAACGTATTACGCTATGGGGGTGGGACTCACGTTTGAAAAGCTTTTGGTGATCGGCGTCATCGCCGTTTTTCTGCTCGGTCCTGAGCGGTTGCCCATGTACACGGCCAAGCTCGCTCAGCTGATTAAGTCGCTACGAGATATGGCCAGCGGGGCTAAGGAACGCATGCGTGACGAGCTCGGTCCAGAGTTTGACGACGTGGATTGGAAGAAGCTTGATCCGCGGCAATACGACCCGCGGCGCATCATCCGGGACGCCCTGTTGGAGGACGACAGCCCCAGCGCGGCTCCCGCCAGTCCGCCGCCTCTGGAAGAAGATGAACCGCGCGGTGACAACGCTCGCGGTGGGCTCGTGTTTCACTACGACACCGAGGCTACCTAACGCGTTGCTACGGCCCTGAGCATCTTCCGGCTGACGTGTATTCCCCGTGGATGCGGACCCGGTGTGGACGCGGCCACACCGGACTGAGTGGTATTCCTCGGTGCACGGTGCCCCTCACCCGTGTGCGGTAGTGAAGGGCAACGACCGGCCGGCGAGGCCGCGCTGGCGCTGGCCGAGGACATCCGCGACCGTTTTGATGGCGTGTGCGGCTGGATCTTCCGGTGTGCTGATCACGAGAGGTTGTCCCGAGTCGCCGCCCTCGCGCAGAGCCACGCTCAGCGGGACGCTTGCGAGTAATGGAACCGCGTGCTGCTGCCCCGCCGAGAGCCTGCGGGCCACCTCCGCCCCGCCTCCCTCACCGAAGATACTGAGCCGCTGACCATCGGGAAGCTCAACCCCCGCCATATTCTCGACGACGCCGAGTACGGACTGCCCCGTCTGTCGGGCGACGATTCCGCTGCGCTCGGCCACCTCGGCAGCCGCAGGCTGCGGGGTCGTCACGACAAGTACCTCGGCCTGGGGGAGGAGCTGGCCGATCGAGATAGCCACATCCCCCGTGCCGGGGGGCAGATCGAGCAGTAACACATCGAGGTCGCCAAAGAACACGTCGGTGAGGAACTGCTGGATCGTTCGGTGAAGCATGGGGCCGCGCCAGGATACGGCGCGGGAGGCCGCATCGGTGCCCTCCAGAAACATCCCGATCGAAATGACCTTGACCCCGTGCGCGACGGGTGGCAGGATCATTTCGCCCACACGGGTGGGCGGCTGGGTGACGCCGTCGTGTACGAGACCGAGGATACCGGGGATCGAGAAACCAAAAACATCCGCGTCAATCAGCCCCACCGAGAGACCCCGGGTGGCCAATTCGACGGCCAGGTTGGCGGTGAGAGTGGACTTGCCCACGCCACCCTTGCCGCTCGTAACCGCGTAGACGCGGGTGAGGCTATCCGGGCCAAATTGGGCAGTCTGGGCACCCCGTCCGGCGCGCAGTCGCTCGGTGAGGGCGGAGCGCTCTGCGGGGGTCATTACCGTGATGGTGACCTCGTCCCGGGTAATACCGGGCACGCTCAGCACCGCCGCCCGCACGGCGCGCTCGATGCTGCGTGCGGCCGGGCAGCCCACAATCGTGAGTTTGATCACGACATGCGCGGTTTCATCCTCGACCTCAACCCGGCCCACCATGTCGAGATCGGTGATGGGTTTGCGGATTTCGGGGTCGATCACTGTGGCGAGGGCCGCGTGAAGACGCGCCACCGGATCGGACGAGGTGAGGTCGGGGCTAGCGGGCATGATGAACCGGTCCGCCCGCGGGTAAGCTGCCGGGAGCATCCGCACCGTTGGCGGACCCTTGGCTCTCATCCGCCTCCAGCTCGCGCAGAATCGTGCGCAGTTCTGCTCGGAGGAAATCCTTATCGGCGAGGTCTTGGATGGCCAGGCGCAGCGCGACAACCTCGCGTGCCAGGTACTCAGTGTCGGCGAGGGTTCGCTCGGCGCGCTGCCGATCCTGCTCCATCTGTACCCGGTCGCGGTCGTCCTGCCGATTCTGGGCGAGCAGGATCATGGGGGCCGCGTAGGAAGCCTGCAACGACAGGATCAGGGTGAGTGCGGTGAAGCCGAGCGCGGCAGAGTCGAAGCGTACTTGTTCGGGACTAAACGTGTTCCAGGTGAGCCAGGCGAGGCAGAAGAGAGTGAGGCCGACCAAAAACCAGGGGGTACCCATCGCGCGGGCGATACCCTCGGTCCAGCGACCAAAGGATTCGTTACCCGAGACATTACGCTGTGTCGAGCCGCGACGACGACCTGCCCGGACGGGTGAATCGAAGTTGTCATTGTTGCGGGAGAAACGGCTCATACGCGTTCACCCTCCTCTAGGGTGGGGTCAGATATGGTCGGGGTGGGGCCGGTATGCAGATCGTCGTCGGCCTCGTGGCTGCGCCAGTCATCTGGGAGAAGGTGATCGAGGACATCATCCACCGTGACGACCCCCACGAGACCGTCCTCGCCATTGACGACCGGGACGGATACCAGGTTATAGCTCGCCAGGATGCGCGTGACCTCGGCTGCTGAGGTATCTACCTGAACCTCCAGGCCCTCATCAAGGATGGAGCCGAGGCGCTCGTGCGGCGGGTAGCGCAGCATCCGCTGAAAGTGCACGATGCCCAAGAGCCTGCCCGTTGGTGTTTCGTAGGGCGGCAGCGTGACGCACACGGCTGCGGCCATCGCGGGGGCTAGCTCGTGCTTGCGGATCAGGGCGAGGGCCTCGGCAACAGTTGCCTCGGCCGAGAGCACGAGGGGGTCGGGGCTCATCAAGCCGCCGGCGGTGTCGTGACCGTAGGCGAGGAGCATTCGGACGTCCTCAGCCTCCTCCGGCTCCATGAGGGTCAGGAGATGCTCGCCCTCGTCCTCGGGGAGCTGGGCGATGAGGTCGGCTGCGTCATCCGCCTGCATATTGTCCAGAACATCGGCTGCACGGTTATCGCCCAGGGCGGCAAGAACCTCCAACTGGTCACTCTCGACCATCTCTTCGAGGACATCCGCCAGGCGGTTGTCGGGGAGCTCTCCCACGACGGCGAGCATCCGCTCGCGGGGAAGATCGAGCAGGGTATTAGCCAGGTCGGCCGGCTTTAAGTCGGAGTAGGTGGCGATCAGATGCTCCGCTGACTGGTTCTCGCCCGCGCGAATCTGCTCACGGACCTCCTGCCAGGTGGCAAACTCGGTGCTGCCCCGGCTGAAGGGCGATGCGCTGTGCTTCGGTCTACGTACAAAGAGTTGGCTCACCTCCCATGTTCCGGCACGGTTCTTTTCGACCGCAACATCCTCAACCACGGCATCCCCACTGCGGTTCACAAAGCTGACAGTGCGGCCGATCATCTCGGCGATCACGCGCACCTCGCCGCCGCGCTGCTCGAAGCGGCGGACGTTGATGAGGCCGGTCGTAATGACCTGGCCCGAGCCAATCGAGGTGATGCGCCCGATCGAGACAAAAACGCGCCGACGACCCGGGATTTCTACCACGAGCCCCACCACCCGAGGTGAGGAAGATTTTCGGTAGACCACAACCACATCGCGCACTCGACCCACACGATCACCGACCGGGTCAAATACGCCACAGCCTGCCAGCCTGCCCACGAATACTCTGGTTGAAGTCACACCACTAACTTACCCGGCCCTCGCCTCCGAGGCGGCCCGCATTCCCGCCGGAATCAGGGCAAATACTCGTTGCGCTCGCCGGGTCGCGTGACAGAATGGGGTGATGAGTACGCCTAGATCCCTGACCTCGCGCGGCGCGAATCGTTTTCCGACCATGCCCCGTGGCGAGGTGGCCGTGTCCTACGACACCTATCAGCAGGCACAGGAGGCGGTTGGCCACCTAGTGCACGCCGATTTTCCGCTCAACAACATCTCCATCGTGGGAGGCGATATCAAGAGTGTTGAACGCGTAACCGGTCGGATGAGCTACGGCCGGGTTGCGCTCCTGGGAGCTGTTTCCGGGTCTTACCTCGGTTTTTTCCTAGGTATTCTCTTTTTTCTTTTCCAACCGGAAAACTCCAGCATTGTCTCGGTTTTCTTTGCTCCTGTGATCATCTGTGCCGGGTTTGGGATGCTTTTTGGTGTGCTTTCCCACTCCCTCAACCGGAACCGCCGTGAGTACTCCTCGGTGATGCAACTGATTGCGTCGCGCTACGACGTGGTGGTTGATCCCGACCTGGTAAACAGGGCACGTAACGTGTTGCAGTCTCCGCCCCGTTGAAGAACTCCACCACGCCGAAGGGGCGGTCCCGAATGTTCGGATGGACCGCCCCTTCGGCGTTATCGTGACGGCTAGGACGCGTTGTGGCGCGCGATCCACGCCTCCACCTCATCCGCGGTACGAGGGATGTAGGCCGAGAGATTCTCCGCACCGGTTTCCGTGACGAGGATGTCGTCCTCAATCCGCACGCCGATGCCGCGGAATTCGGCCGGAACGGTGAGGTCATCGGGTTGGAAATAGAGACCCGGTTCGATTGTGAAGACCATACCGGCTTCGAGCGTTCCCTCAAGGTACAGGTCACGACGTGCCTGAGCGCAGTCGTGCACGTCGATGCCGAGGTGGTGGCTGGTGCCATGCACCATATATCGACGGTGGTACTGCACATCGCTACCCAGCGTATCCTCCAGGCTGACGGGGAGGAAACCCCATTCGGAGGTGTAGCGGGCGATAACGTTCATGGCCGTCGCGTGAATCTCGCGGAACTTGATGCCGGGGCGGACGACGGCCAGCGCGGCATCCGCTGCCTCGCGTACCGCCTCGTAGACCTGGCGCTGTGTGGGGCTGAACGTGCCGTTGATGGGCAGTGTGCGCGTGATGTCGGCGGTGTAGAGGCTGTCGAGCTCAACGCCCGCGTCGATCAGGATGAGATCCCCCGGGGTGACGGGGCCGTCGTTCCGGGTCCAGTGCAGGATGCACGCGTGCGAACCGCTCGCCGCGATTGTTTCGTAGCCTACCGCGTTGCCGTCGAGACGTGCGCGGTTGTGGAATGCGCCCTCGACGAGGCGCTCACCGCGGCTGTGATCCGTGATGCTTGGTAGCTGGGCGACGATGTCGTCGAAGCCGCGGGCCGTGGCGGCCACGGCATCCCGCATCTGCTGGATCTCGTAGGGGTCCTTCACCAGACGCAACTCGGAGAGATCCTGGAGGAGCTGAGTATCTGCGAGTGTCACATCGGCTTCGGTGGGTGCAAACTCTGCCAGAGCCAGAGTGGGGAGGCCGAGATCGGCCGAAACCTGCGTGAGAGAGGGGCGTGGGCCGATCCAGAACTCGCCGATCTCGGGGTTGGCGTAGAACTCGTCTGAGTCGCGGCCCGCGCGCTCACGGAAGTACAGGGTCACGTCGTGGCCCGTGGGCGTCGGCTCAAAAACCAGCACGGAACCCGGCTCGCTGTCGGTGGCCCATCCGGTCAGATGGCTAAAGGCCGAGTGCGCGCGGTACTCGTAGAACGTGTCGTTGGAGCGCTGCTTCATCTCGCCGGAGCGGATGACGAGCCGTTGACCGGGGTAGCGGCGGGAGAGCTCTGCGCGGCGGCGGGCAGCAAAGGGGGCCTGCTCGCGCAGCGGCGGTAAGGAATCCTCTCGGTCAGCCCAGTTGCTCATGATAAAGGAGGTGAACGCCTCCGAGGTGGGTGTGGTGGAGCGGTTGCTGTTGTCGATCACAACGGCCTCGTTGGCCTCTGCGACAAGGGCAGCGCTTTCTGCGGGTGTATTGCTGGTGGACATGCGTCTATTCTCTCATCGTTGACCGTTATCGGGCAGGGGTCAGGCGGGTGGTGAGGGGGCGGTGATCGGAGCCTGCTTCATCGTTGTCCGTGGTGATACTCACACCGACTGCGCGCCAGCTGGACGAGTAGAGCACGTGGTCAATGGGTGCTCCCAGGAGGCTCGGTACCGATGTGCTCCAGGTGCCGAGGGCGGCCGCGCCTGTGAACTGGGCGGCGTCCGAGCATCCGAGGTCAGCGGGGAAGTGATCTACCGTGGCGTTAAAATCGCCCGCGAGGATCACATTGGGCTGATCGCATAGTCGCTCAACCCATCCGAGGTCGTCACGCCAATCCCCCATGTGGGTGCTCACCGGCGGGGTTGTGTGTACCGCCACAAATGTGGGTCTCGTGGCGTCGCCGTCGGGTACCGCAACGAGGGAGGGGAGCAGCGTGGTGTCGCCGAGAGCGTGAGTCACGCTGTA
>NZ_VFPN01000001.1 GCF_006716695.1 Klugiella xanthotipulae | reverse complement strand
CCATCCAGGTACACGGTGGTGTTCGGCATCTCACGGCGACCCTTCGAGGAGTAGGTGAAGAGCACGCCGATGCCGCCGTCAATATCAACCATCGAGTCATTTTTTGTGGCACCGGTTCTACTCGACAGCTCGTACAGTTCAGACTTGCGGGCCGTGAGAGCCTGGGCCATCTGTTTGAGCAGCAGGGCGCGCTCGTGGAAGGTGAGCTGCCCCAGGGAGGCCTGGCCAACCGTGCGAGCGTAGTGCAGCGCACCGGCCAGGTCGAGCCCCGCGGAGGAGACGCGCGCAATCGGTTCGCCCGTGGCGGCATCACGCACGAGGCGGGCACCGGCATCCGTCTCAGGGGTGAACCAGGAACCCTGGATGTAGCTGGGAATGATGGTGGTCATGGTAATTCTCCTCAAAAATTATTGGCTAAGCTCGTCGCAGATGCGCCCGCCAACGGGGCCGGGCGCGCGCCGAACCCTTGGAAAGGGGCCAGTGTGTCGAACAGTGACTGGAAGATCGTGCTCGGTGAGCTCGAAAAAAAGATGGGTGTTGAAATCCTGGAGGAATCCGGGAATCGGGTCGTGGCCACCATGCCCGTCGAGGGCAATCGGCAAGCATTTGGCCTGCTGCACGGGGGTGCCTCGGCGGCGTTTGCGGAGGCTCTCGGCTCGTGGGCTGCGATCCTGCACGCCGGGCCGGGCACAACGGTTGTGGGTGTCGACCTCAACGCCACGCACCACCGCTCGGCAACCGGGGGCACCGTCACCGGCGTGGCCACGGCCATCAGGCTGGGCCGCACACTCGCCAGCCACGAGATCATCATCAGCGACGACCAGGGTCGGCGGCTGTGTACCGCGCGAATCACCAACCTGATCGTGAGGGGCGAGTAGCCCTCCCGCCGGAGCGGGGTGCCGACCGGATGTGCGACCCCCGGCTGGCACCTCACCCCTCCCCCCACTCGTAGAACCCGCGGCCCGACTTGCGGCCCAGCTGCCCCTCCGCCACGAGCGCGCGCAGCAGCGCGGGCGGTTCGAAGCGCGCACCCAGCCGCTCGTGCAGGTACTCGGCGATGCCGAGACGCACGTCGAGACCGACAACGTCGGTGAGCCGGAGCGGCCCGATCGGGAACCTGTAACCCAGCACCATCGCGGCGTCAATATCCTCGGCGGAGGCGACGCCCTCCTCGAGCATCCGGATCGCTTCCAACCCAATCGCCACGCCCAGCCGGGAGGATGCGAACCCGGGGGCGTCGTTGACGGTGACGGGCGTCTTACCCAGCGCCCGCACCCAGCCTTGCGCGCGCACCACGAGCGCGTCGTCAGTCGCCGCGCCGCGCACCACCTCGACCAACGCGGAGGCGGGGACGGGGTTAAAGAAGTGCATTCCGAGGAAAGTTTCCGGCCGAGCAAGGTTCCCCGCGAGGTCATCAATCGAGATAGAGGACGTGTTACTCGCGAGCGCCGCGCCCGGGGCGAGCACCGCCTCCACCCGCCGCAGCGACTCCAGCTTAAGCACCGGGTCCTCCGGCACGGCCTCCAGTACGAGCCCGCAGTGACCGAAGAGCGCGTCATCGGTGTCGGCGCTCAGCCGAGCGGCCACGGCGTCGCGATCCTCGGTCATCGTGCCACGCGCAACCCCCGCATCCACGGAGGCCAGCACGCGGGCTCGGGCGGCAGCGGCCTCGGCTGCGTTGCGCTCAACCACCACCACCTCAGCCCCCGAGACCAGGAACGCGTGGGCGATCCCGGCACCCATCCGGCCGCCACCGAGCACACCCACCCGCGGCGGAACACCCGTCTTCTCCGGTGCGATCATCGCTTTTTCCTCTCAAGAAACTCGGTCATTCGCCGAAACTTCTCGGGCGATTCGAACAGTTCGGCCTGCGCTGCCAGGTCCACGGCGGGATGCTCCTCCCGGGCCGCGTGGAACACCGCCTTGGTGTGCCGCGTGGCGAGCGGGTCCTGCCGCGCGATGCGGTCGGCCAGCGCGTGCGCGGCCGCGAGGAGTTCGTCGGCGGGGTGAATCTCGGTGACGAGATGGGCGGCACGGGCCTCGTCGGCATCCAGCACCCGACCCGCGAGCAGAATCTCCTTGGCAAGCGGCTCACCCACAAGCTCGCGCAGTCGCCAGGTGGCCCCGGCCGCGGCGATGATGCCGAGCCCCGTCTCCGGGTTCCCCATTTTCAGGGCGGGTGTGCCGATGCGGAAGTCGGCGGCGTAGGCGAGCTCGGCTCCCCCGCCCAGCGCGTAGCCGTCGATGGCCGCAATCACGGGCATTGGCAGCGCGGCGATCCGCTCAAAAGCCCGGGTGTTGATGCCCGCCAGGGCGTCAGCGGCCCGGCGCTCACGTAGCTGCCCGATATCGGCCCCGGAGGCAAAGACGCCGCCCGCACCCGCAATAATGAGGATGCGCGGCGATGTCTCCAGCTCGGCACACACACCGTGCAGTTCCTCAATCATCTGCCGGTCAATCGCGTTGCGCACCTCCGGCCGGTTGAGAAGAACAACGTAGCGGTCATCGCGCCGCTCCACGCTGAGGGCGGCCATCACACACGCTCGACGATCATCGCGGAGCCTTGGCCCACGCCCACGCACATGGTGGCGAGACCGTAACGGGACTCCTCGCGGGCCATCCGCCCCAGCAGGGTAACCAGGAGCCGCGCCCCGCTCGACCCGAGCGCGTGGCCCAGGGCAATCGCACCGCCGTCGGCGTTCACGCGCGCCGGGTCGAGCCCGAGGCGACGGATGCACGCGAGGGACTGCGTCGCAAACGCCTCGTTGAGTTCAACCGAGCCCAGGTCGCCCACCTCGAGGCCCGCGCGGGCAAGCGCCTTCTGCGTAGCGGGCACGGGGCCCATCCCCATGATCTCGGGGGCAAGCCCCACAGTCACACCGGTCACAATGCGCGCACGCGGCACGAGTCCGTAGCGTTGGACCGCTGCGCCGCTCGCGACAAGGAGGGCTGAGGCTCCGTCGTTGAGGGAACTGGCGTTGCCCGCCGTCACCACGCTGCCGCCGGGCACCACGGGCCGCAACCCGGCGAGGGCCGCCAGCGTGGAGTCGCGACGCGGACCCTCGTCGAGGAGCACCTCGCCCGAACGGGTGGGCACCCCCACGATCTCGTCCGCAAAGCGGCCCGCATCAAGTGCGGCGGTGGCGCGCTGCTGGCTGGTGAGGGCGAAGGCGTCGGCGTCCTCACGGCTAATCCCCTCCACCCGGGCAACCTCCTCGGCCGTCTCCGGCATCGAGAACGTGGCTTTATCGCGTGCGGCGAGGCGCGGGTTGGTGAAGCGCCATCCGATGGAGGTATCAAATTGCGGGCCGGGTTTGGCAAAGGCGCGCTCGGGTTTACCCTGCACCCAGGGCGCACGAGTCATCGACTCAACACCACCGGCCACGATCACATCGGCGTCCCCCGCCCGGATCGCCTGGGCGGCCATCGTGATTGCGGAGAGACCCGAGGCGCACAGCCGGTTCACCGTGATGCCCGGGATGCTGTCGGGCAGCCCCGCGAGCAGGGTCGCCATCCGCGCCACATTGCGGTTGTCTTCACCGGCCTGGTTGGCGTTGCCGAGAATCACCTCGTCAATGAGATCTGTGTTGAAGAGCGGGGAATCGGCTTGTGCGCGACGCACGGTCTCGCCGATGACGAGCGCGGCCAAATCATCCGCCCGAACCGTGGCGAGGACCCCACCGTAACGTCCCACCGGGGTGCGGGCACCGCCCACCAGAAATGCCTCTGCCATGTTTTCTCCTTGACCGCGCTGTCGATGGGATGAACGTAATAATTACCGAACGTTCGGACAGTAATTGTCTCAGGGATGCCCCGCGGGTGCAAGCCGAACCGACACGCGCGACCGACACGCGCGGGCCGCACCGGCTCTCGCCGCGCAACAGCATGAAGTTATCCACAAAACGGGCTCTCCGTTTTGCAACCTCAGAGAGGCTCCGTTACGCTGGGGATGTTTTATGTTGGGTGTGTGTGCCTGGCGTGCTGGTTGTGGGGGCGTTACCGAGTTGTTCGGTGGTGCTCCTTTTTTTTGTTTTTTGTGCGGTGATGGAGTAGGGATATGACGTACAACATTGGGATCCGGGAAGAAGAGGTTCTCACGGCTATTCAGAAACTCCGAAATGCGCAGGAAGATCTCGCGGCGGCGTATCCTGGTCCGCCGCCGAATCTTACGTGTGCGGCGGATCCTACGGCTACTCAGGAGCTTGACGATACGTTGGACTGGGCGATGGTGCAGTTGAAGAAGCGTACTGATGGGTGGCAAGGGTATCTTGCGACTCAGGCGGATAATATCAAGGCCACGGTTGAGGATCTTAGTGCTCTTGATGAGAACTTTGCGCATGAGTTGCGGGTTGAAACGGAGTGGGTTGAGGGTGTCGTGGCCGCTGTGGTCCCGGTGTCTTCGCCGGTGGCCGGGCCGGGTGCGGCTCCGGGTGGTGCGGGCGGTACTGGTGCTGCGGCACCTGGTGCGGGCACCGGGCCGGGTGTGGTGTCTGGTGGTTCGGGGCCGGGGGCGGCTCCGGGTGGTGCGGGTGGTTCGGGGAGTAGTGCGTCGTCGGCTGGGGGCGAGGGGTGACCCGCCCCTGGAGGGTGGGGGTGCGGGTGTTTGGTGCCGGGGTTGTGGTCGCGGTGCTGGGGGGTGTGGGGCTTGTCCCGGCTGCGGCGGAGGGCACTCCCGGGCTCTGGTACTACGACAATTATGGTGTGCAAGAGGCTCATGACAGTGGGTTCACGGGGCAGGGTGTCACGATCGCTATTATTGACTCGCCTTTGTATCGTGAGATGCCCGCTCTCGCGGACGCGAATATCACGGTGCGTGAACCGTCTTACTGCGATCTTTCCGATACCCCGGGAACGCGTGCCCCGGCCACCAGCAGTAACCCGGAAGAGGCCAGTCACGGAACCGAGATGACCATGTTTATCGCGGGTAATGGGGATGGCGGTGCGCCCGGGGTGCAGGCACCCCTCGGCGTCGCACCGGATGCCCAGATCAACTACTACGCGGCTTTATTCCGCAACTTAGATTTTGGACCTGATTTTAGTTCAGTTGCTGATTGCTACCGCGACAAGAAGGGCGCATTCCAGGAGGCCTTGGCTGAGGCGATTACGCAGGCGGTTGATGATGGGGCAGACATTATTTCCATGTCACTCGGAGCGGGTGCTACTCGTCCGGTGGTTCAGGCGGTGACCTACGCGTTGCAGAAGGGGGTTGTGCTCGTTTCGGGGACCTCGAATGATCTGGTCACCGCCTCGGGACTCTCTACGCTCAATGGCGTTGTGACTCTGCAGGCGGAAACGCCCGCGGGTGCGATTGTCGCTAACTCCGCGAAAGTGGATCCAGCGGTGACCGTAGTCGGTCCCGGTGGAGACATCCTGACTCTGAATCGTTCGTGGACAAGTTTTGGGACGAGTTCGGGAACGTCGATGGCGACCGCGATTACGTCGGGTTTCTTGGCCCTGGTGAAATCAAAGTATCCAGAGGCCACGGGAAACCAGTTGTTACAGACTCTTATTCGTAATACCGGGAGTGAGGATCATGATCTTTTCTTTGATCCCGCTGGGTATTGGGGGTATGGGTCTGTGTCGTTGCAGCATATGCTTCGTGTTGATCCGACGCAGTACCCGGATGTGAATCCTCTTTTCGACAAGGATTTCGGTTCTCCGTTGTTTGAGGATGTTTTTGGGGCGTCCGCGCAGCCGACCTCGGCCGCGCCTGCGGGTGCGGTAACTCTGCCTGATCTCTTGCTGTGGGGTGGGGTGGCGGTTGGCGGGTTGGTTGTTGTTGCAGCGGTCACCACGGTGCTTATCCTTCGAAACCGACGAAAAACGACTCCCACGACTCCCACGACTCCCACGACTCCCACGACTCCCACGACTCCCACGACTCCCACGACTCCCACGACTCCCACGACTCCCACGACTCCCACGACTCCCACGACTCCCACGGAAGGATTGTAGCGATATGGGCTACTACGAAGAACTCTTGTATGAATCGGCGTACCGATCGAAGTGGAATAACAGTGATTTTGTGCGGATCGCGACCGTGGCCGATACTGCTGCGGCAGCGATGAAAGTGGTCGCGGGTAACCCGGGGTGGGACGGGAAATCAGCGGATGCCGCGCGCGACAAGCTCGATGTTGACGGGCGTAAGCTTTCGTATAGTTCTCGTTCTATTGCGGAGATTGCTCGTGTGGTGGAGTCGGCGAATATGCTGATTGATTTCGCGCGTGATGCGTATGAGGAGATCCAGGGAATTGCTCTCAGCCCCGTGGATAAAGCGGCGGTGATCGCGGGAGGAACGGTTCTCCTCCCGGGGTTGGGCACGATTATCAGCGCGGCCGGTATCGTGACTGCCGAGTCTGCTCTTGCGGCTCAGCGTGAACAGGAAGCACAGAAAGCCGTCAAAGAACTCGCTTCCGCTACACAAATCATCGCCCAACGCATCACAAGCAGCGTGAAGGAGCTGTGGCCAGGAGAGGGCTACCAGAAGCCTGAAGCGGGTAGTGATGTTCCGCCGGAGTATGACTATCCGGACCCGCTGGAACGGGGTCGGACCGGTGGTCTTGAAACACCCGGTGGTGGGGGCCCGGTTTTCCCAGGCCCGGGTTCCACGGTCCCGGGCATAACACCCCCCGGCGGCGGCGGTGGTGGCCCGGGCGGTGGCGGTGGTACCGGCCCCGGTGACGGCGGTGGTGGCCCGGGCGGTGGTGGCGGTACCGGCCCCGGTGACGGCGGTGGCGGTGGTGGCGGTGGTGGTACGCTGCCGGGTGATGGAATCGTGTGGGATCCTGAGTCTCCGTACTATCCCGGAGACACGTCCGCGGATGACGGCAGTGGTTCTGGTGGCGGTACCACGGGCGGTTTAGGGAACGGTACCGGCGGTGTCCTCGGGGGTATCGCGGGTGCGGGAGTAGCCGTAGGGGCCGCGAAACTCAGCACGGGCGGCCTGGGCGGCGGCGGTGTGGTCCTGGGTGGTGGTAACACCCCGGGCGGTACAGGACTCAAACCCGCACCCGCGAGCACGACCCCCACGGGCACGGGTGGTGCTCGTGGTGGGATGGGCATGATGGGCGGCGCCCCGGCCGGTAGCGGATCAGGAGAGAAAAAACGACCCACCACACGAGGACTCATCGCGCCGAGACTCGAAGACGATGAACCCTTCGTGCAACCTAAAGCCGGTGCCGGCTCACGCGTCCCCGGTGATCCCCTGTATGAAGCCGCGCAAGCACAACGCCGCGCCGAAGAAGAACGCAACAAACCCACACCCAAAAAACGATGGTGGCACCACTAACCCACTACCCCCGCCCGGTGAACACCGGCGGCCGCTTCTCCTGAAACGCCAGAAACCCCTCCCGATAGTCCGCGGTCGCACACAGTTCCGCCTGCGCCGCGTTCTCGATACCCATGCTCTGCCACAGCCCCAGTCGCTCGTCACGCAGCTGGTGCACGAGCGCCTTGCTCGCCAGGAACGCCCGGGTGGCACCGGAGGCCGCGCTCACGGCAGCCCGCACCGCGGCCTCCGTGACCTCGTTGGCGGGGAAGGTCTGGCTAAATAGCCCGGCCGCAACGGCCTCCGCCCCCGACATCAGTCGGCCCGAGTAGATCAGGTCGAGGGTGCGATGCGCGCCCAGCCGCTCCACGAAGAGAGCGTGCCCGCCCGAGTCGAGCGTGGCCCCCAGGTTGGCAAAGGGTGAACCGATCGCGGCCGTGTCGGCCACGTACACCACATCCGTGGCAATCAGCAGACCGAGGCCCACCCCCAGGCAGGCCCCGTGCGCTGCGGCAAACGTGGGTGCGGGAAACGCACTCATCCTCCGGAGCAGGGGCTCCACCAGACCGCCGAGGTACCCGGCCACGTCATCCGTGCGAGGATCAACCCCGGAAATGTCGCGGCCCGCACAGAACGCCCGGCCCTCACCGCGCACTACCAGGGCACGCACGCCCGCAGCCTCGGCCGCGGCGTAGGCGGCGGAAAGGTCGCGCAGGGCGGCAGCATCCAGGGAGTTGAGCCGCGCCGGAGCGTTGAGGACAACATGGGCCACGTTATCCGCAATCTCTAGCCCCACCATCGAGCCGACGGCCACCGCGCTAGGCATCGTAACTCACCGAGACCGTCTCGCTCGTGGGGTGTGACTGGCAGGTGAGCACGTAGCCGCGCTCGATCTCGTCCGGTTCCAGCGCGTAGTTTTCGGTCATCTGCACATTCCCCGATACCACCTTCGCGCGGCACGTTCCGCACACCCCACCGGCGCAGGCAAACGGCACATCGGGGCGCACCCGCAGGGCGGCGTTGAGGATGCTCTCATTGGCGTTCACGGGCGTCTTCACCGTCGAAATCTGGCCGTCGAGGGTGAACTCGATCAGGTGGTTGTTGCCCGCCTCATCCACCACAATCGGCCGGCCCCGGTCGGGAGCCTCCTCTCCCGGCTCGCCCGTGGTGAACAGCTCATAGTGCACGTGGGAGCGGTCAACCCCCACAGCCTCCAGAACATCTCGGCACAGTTGCACCAGCTCAAACGGGCCGCACAGGAACCACTCGTCCACGCCCTCCGGGTAGATCAGAGTCCGCAGGATGGTGCGAAATTTCTCCTCGTCGATGCGGCCCGAGAGCAGTGGGGCCGAGCGCTGCTCGCGCGAAAGCACGTGGTGCAGTGCGACCCGGCCGGGGTAGCGGTCTTTGAGGTCGGCAAGCTCCTCCAGGAACATCACATCAATCGCGGTGCGGTTGGTGTAGAGCAGCGAAAAACGGGAGGTGTCGGAGGCGGCGAGGGCCGTCTGGGCAAGCGACATGAGCGGGGTGATCCCCGAACCGGCCGCAATCCCCACGATATGCGCGTGGCTGAGGTCGGGCAGGGAGGAGGTGAAGGTGCCCTGTGGACTCATCACGTCCAGCCGATCCCCCGCGCGCAACTCGGTGTTGGCCCAGGTGGAGAACTTTCCGCCGTGGTTGCGTTTGATCGCCACACTGATCGAGCCGGGGGCGGCCGGGCGACACAGCGAGTAGCTGCGACGCACCTCACGGCCGTCGAGCGTGGCGCGCAGGGCCACATGCTGGCCGGGCACGTAGTCAAACTCGCCGTGCAGTTCGTCAGGAACGGTGAAGCTCACCTCCACACTCTCGGCGGTCAGGGGGCGGATACTCGACACCCTCAGGGTGTGAAAGCGGGCGCGACGCTTAGTCGCGGTGAGATTTGCTGTGGACATAGTTACAACACCTTGAAGTAGTCGAAGGGTTCCAGGCACTCGCGGCACTCGTGGAGCGCCTTGCAGGAGGTGGAACCGAAACGGGAGAGTTCGCGGGTGTTCAGCGACGAACACCGGGGGCATTTCACGGACAGGAGCAGCGATACGGGACCGGCCGTCCCGCGCGCGGAGTGGCCGGTGGGCGGGGCGATACCGTACTCATTGAGCTTAATTTTTCCCTGTTCAGAGATCCAATCAGTGGTCCAGGCGGGGGCCAACGCCAGCGTCACGGTGACGTCGTTGTATCCGGCGGTGGCGAGCGCGCGGCGCACATCCACCGACATGGTGTCCATGGCAGGGCATCCGCTGTAGGTGGGGGTGAGGGTCACGGTCACGGCGGTTCCGCATACGTCAACGCGGCGCAGAACCCCCAGATCCTCAATGGTGAGGACCGGGATTTCGGGGTCGGTGACGGTGGCCGCGATATCCCAGACGCGCCGCACCGCCACCTCCATTTCGGCGTCGAGCATGGCTACCACGCCGCACCGGGGAACTGGCGGGCGAGCACCTGCATCTCGGCGAGCAGCGGGCCGAGGGTTTCGTGGTGTTTTCCCACTCGGCCGCCACCCGTGGCGGTGAAGCCGACGGGGACCTCCAGTTCTGCCTCGGCAAACACCGCGGCCACCCTCGTGTCGAAGGCGGGGCGCAGGGTAGACTGCCGCACGGCAACACCCGCCAACTCGTCGTTGAGTGGTTCGTCCCGGAAGAGCTCGTCAACGTAGGGCCAGACGTCGGCGAAGCCCACGATCAGGCGGCGGCGGGACTTCGCGGTGCCGCCCGCGAGCCGCAGCACCCACTGGGTCGCGTGGTCCACGTGGTAGTCCACCTCCTTGATCGACTTGGCGGCAATCGCCGCGAGCGTCTCATCGTGGGAGCCCTGCAGGCGCTCGTAGAGGGCGTGCTGGAAGCAGCCCGCAATAAAGTTGCGGGCTATCGTGTGGGCAAAGTCGCCGTTGGCCTGCTCAAAAAGCTGGGCCGAGCGGTACTCCTCCTCGCCGCGAAAATACGCCATCTCGTCTTCGGTGCGGCCGGATGCCGACCCCGCGTACGACAGGAACGAGCGCGCATGCCCGATCAGGTCGAGCGCAATATTGCCGATCGCGATGTCTTCCTCCAGCTCGGGTGCCCGGGAGATCCACCAGCCCAGGTTTTGGGCGAGAACGAGCGCATCGTCGCCCAGCCACAGCGCGTACTCGGCCACCGCGGGTGGGGCAACGGTGCCCTGCCCGATGACCTCGGCTGCGAGGGTGAGCTTGCCCAGTTCGATGTTGCCGTGCTCGTCACTCGTGAGGGTCGCCGCCGTGGTGTCACCGGCTGCGGGTGGTGTTCCGGTTGTGGTGCTCATAGGTGCTTCACCCCCTCACTGCGCGTGTAGTAGATGGCGTGCCGGTAGTTCTTACCCGCGGGGGACTCGAAGAATGCGCCCTTGGCGTCCGGGTCGCTCGTGGTGATCGCATCCGCGGGGGTGACCCAGATGGAGACCCCCTCGTTGCGTCGGGTATACAGGTCGCGTGCGTTGCGCACCGCCATTGTCGCGTCGGGGGCGTGCAGCGAGCCCACGTGTACGTGACTCATGCCGCGACTTCCCCGCACGAAGACCTCCCAGAGGGGCCACACTTCGTTGCTTGTTACACCCGGTGTGGACATCAGGCCACCACCCTTTCTGTTGTTGCTGACTGTCGTGCGGCGTAGGCCGCCGCCGCCTCCCGTACCCACGCGCCCTCGTCGTGGGCATCGCGTCGGCGCTGCATCCGCTGGGCGTTCATCTGGCCCCGGCCGGCGAGTACCTCGTGGAACTCGTCCCAGTCGGGCTGGCCCATGTCGTAGGCCTGCTTCTCTTCGTTCCATGTCAGGTCGGGGTCGGGCAGGGTGAGCCCCAGCACCTCGGCCTGCGGCACGAGCATCCCCACGAAACGTCGACGCAACTCGTCGTTTGAAAAGCGCTTGATTTTCCACGCCATAGATCGTGCCGAGTTGGGTGAGTCGTCGTCGGGCGGGCCGAACATCATGAGCGCGGGCCAGTACCAGCGGTTGACGGATTCCTGGGCCATCTGGCGCTGCTCCGGGGTGCCGTTCATCAGTTCCAGCAGGATCTCGAAGCCCTGCCGCTGGTGAAAGGATTCCTCTTTACAGATGCGCACCATCGCGCGGCCGTATGGGCCGTAGGATGCGCGACACAGGGGAACCTGGTTGCAGATGGCCGCACCATCCACCAGCCACCCGATGGAGCCCATGTCGGCCCAGGTGGGGGTCGCATAGTTGAAGATGGATGAGTAGCGTGCCGTACCCGCAATGAGTTGCTCGGTCATCTCGTCGCGGCCAACGCCGAGCGTCTGCGCGGCGGAGTAGAGGTAGAGACCGTGGCCCGCCTCATCCTGCACCTTGGCGATCAGGATCGCTTTGCGTTTGAGGCTCGGGGCGCGCAGAATCCAGTTGGATTCCGGCTGCATCCCGATAATTTCGGAGTGTGCGTGCTGTGCAATCTGGCGGATGAGGGTCTTGCGGTACGCCTCAGGCATCCAGTCGCGCGGTTCAATGCGCGAGTCCTGGGCGATGAGGTCGTTGAACTGCTGTTCCTCCGCGGAGATGTCACCCCCGATGGGGCGGGTGGGGAGAGAAATGGTCATCGTTGACTCCTGGTTTCGTGAATTTACCAACCGATCGTTCAGTTAGTATATGATCTTTCCACAGGATCCGGTAATGACGCACCATCAGCCACCGGTCGCACACGGAACTCAACGAGGAGAACCCATGACAGACGTTACCCATGACGCCAACCAGAAAATGATCGCCCGCGACCGGGCCACCGCCGCACTCGGTATCACGGTTCACGGCTATACTCCCGGGAACGTCTCAATTTCAATGCCTATCCGGGACGACATGATTAACGGCTTCGACGTCACCCACGGCGGCTACGTCTTCACCCTCGCCGACACGGCGTTTGCCATCGCCTGCAACCTCAACGACAATGTGACACTCGCCGCCGGTGCCGACATCACGTTCCTCAAGGCCACACGAAAGGGACAGACACTCACCGCAACGGCCGAGGTCCGCGTTCAGCGCGGACGCTCCGGAATCTATGACGTGCGGGTCACCGACGAGACCGGTGACGTTGTCGCCGAATTCCGCGGCCGCAGCCGAACCACCACCATGTCCACCCCCACCACAGCCTGACCTTCGCCCCTTCCAGGAGGAAAACCGTGTCACTGACGACAGCATCCCGACTTCACGCCCCCACGCGCGACGAGCTCGACGCCAACGAGCGCCTCTCCCGCGACGAGATCCGGGAGGTACAACTCTCGGGCCTACAACAGACCGTGCGCCACGCGTACGCCAACGTTCCCCTGTACACCCGCAAGTTTGACGAGGCGGGGGTGCACCCCGACGACATCCGCAGCCTGGAGGATGTCGAGAAGTTACCCTTCACCACCAAGGAGGACCTCCGCCAGACCTACCCGTTTGGGATGTTTGCGGTACCGATGGAACGGGTGGCGCGCATCCACGCCTCCTCCGGCACCACCGGACGACCGACCGTTGTGGGCTACACCTCCGGCGATCTCGACATCTGGTCGGGCCTCGTCGCCCGCTCGCTGCGAGCCGCGGGCGTGCGCCCCGGAATGAAGGTACACAACGCCTACGGGTACGGCCTGTTCACCGGCGGTCTGGGGGCGCACTCCGGAATTGAGGCGGTGGGGGCCACGGTAATCCCGGTGTCGGGCGGGCAGACGACACGGCAGATCCAGATCATCCAAGACTTTGAGCCCGATGTCATCATGTGCACCCCCACCTACCTGCTCACAATTGCGGACGCGATGGCCCAGTCCGGCATCGACGCGCGCGCCACGAGCCTGAAAACCGCCGTGCTGGGGGCCGAACCGTGGACCAACCAGATGCGGACCGAACTGGAGCAGCGCCTCGATCTCGATGCCCTCGACATTTACGGGTTGAGCGAGGTGATGGGGCCGGGCGTGGGCAGCGAGTGCCTGGAGTCGAAGGACGGGCCGCACATCTGGGAGGACCACTTCCTGCCCGAGATTATTGACGGTGAGACCGGGCGCGGCATCGCCGACGGTGAGCTGGGCGAGTTGGTCTTCACCTCGCTCACCAAGGAGGCCTTCCCGGTCATCCGGTACCGCACGCGCGACCTTAGCCGCCTCCTCCCCGGCACCGCCCGACCGGGAATGCGCCGCATCGAAAAAATCACCGGCCGCAACGACGACATGCTGATCGTGCGCGGGGTGAACCTCTTCCCCACGCAGATCGAAGAAATTGTGCTCAACCTCACCCCCTTCTCCCCCCACTTTGTCCTGGAACTGACCCGACCGCACCGCATGGATGAGCTGCTGGTGCGCATCGAACGCCGCAGCTCAGCAACCGGGAGCGAGTGCGAGGAGGCCGGTCGGCAACTCGTACACAAGGTGAAGGAGCAGATTGGCACCTCGGTGACGGTGTGCGTGGAGGAGCCCGGCGTGCTGGAGCGCAGCGCGGGGAAGCTGAACCGGGTTCGGGACCTGCGGTAAGGGCCGCGCGAGCGCTGGTGGCGGGTGTGGTGGGAGTTCCGGGTCACACGCTCATACGCTAGAAGACCCGTTCAGCCCCGTCTACCACTCCGACGGGGCAGCCGCGCGCGTCGGGGGCAGGGTTGAGGCGTCCGACCAGTCCTGAACCCACTGCGGCATCCGACCCTCAGGGATATCGGCAACCCCCAACCCCTCGACCACCTCGGCGGCGGTGAGCGTGCCCCCCGTTTTCTTGAGAAACCGCGCCCGCACAAACGCACGCGCGTAGATCTCACCGCGGACCACAAAACGCTGCTCCAGGTAGAACGATTTCACATCGTGACCCACAATGCGCGTCTCGACCACAAAAACCTGGCCCAGGGTGAGCGACTTCCGGTACGAAATGGTTTGACCCACCACCACGGGGTACCAGCCGAGCTCGCCGAGTCTCCGCCACATCCCCGACCGAATCATCAGGTCTTGTCGGCCCAGGTCCATGATCGAGAGGTACCGACCGTTATTCATGTGGTGCAGGATGTCCAGATCGGTGAGCTTCACCCGGAAACGTGTGCGCGTCAGGTCCCAGGGCCCCAGGCGCGGGCCGCGACGGGAGCGAAGCGTGAGCAGCAGCAGCCGGAGAATCATGTTCATAGGGCACAAGGATACGCGGACCCACCGACACCGCGTAAAATCGGCGCTATGGCTGTTCCCAAGATCCTGCTTTACTACGTATTTACACCCCTCGCCGACCCCGAGGCCATCCGTCTCTGGCAGCGAGAGCTGTGCGATTCGCTCGGGCTGCGCGGGCGCATCATCATCTCGAAGGATGGGATGAACGGCACGGTCGGCGGCGAACTGGATGCCTGCAAGCTGTACCTGCGGCGCACGCAGGAACATCCCGCGTTCCGTCACCTGGACGAGAAGTGGAGCACTGGATCCGGGTTCCTGCCCGAACCCGAGCAGAAGCTACACGGGCGCAACCGACAGGCTCCGTGGCGGGTCAGCACCGACTTCCCGAGACTGAGCGTGAAGGTTCGGGAAGAGATCGTGAGCTTTGGTGCACCAGAGGAGCTCCTCGTGGACAGCACCGGCGTTGTCGGCGGGGCGGCTAAACTCACCCCGCAGGAACTACACAACCTCGTCGCGGAGAAGGGCGAGGAGGTCGTCTTTTTTGACGGACGCAACGCGTTTGAGGCCGAGATCGGCAAGTTTACGGGGGCAGTCGTGCCGGAGGTCGCCACAACCCACGATTTTATCCGCGAACTTGACAGCGGCGCGTACGATCATCTGAAGGACAAGCCGGTCGTGACCTACTGCACCGGGGGCATCCGCTGCGAGGTGTTGAGTGGTCTGATGAAAAACCGCGGATTCGACGAGGTCTACCAGCTCGACGGCGGCATCGTGCGCTACGGCGAAACGTTTGGCGATTCGGGCCTGTGGGAGGGCTCGCTCTACGTATTCGATAACCGCGTCTCACTGGATTTCAGCGCCAATACACGAGTCATCGGTCGCTGCTACGTCTGCGCAACCTCCACCAAAAATATGCACAACTGCACAGAGCCCAGCTGCCGCGTGCAGCGCGTGGTGTGCCCGGAACACGCGGCGACAACGACGTGTGCCGAGCATCTCGGGGCCGCCGCCCACCACGTCTAGCCGGAACCGACCTCGGGATGTCACCGTATCCCCGCACGTAGAGAAACGTCATTCGAGCATCCCGCCCTGGTTATTGTCGGTGGGGCTGCCTAAGCTGACCGCATGACTATTCATGACAAGGCAGCCACTCTGCGAGCGCTGCACGAAGCCCCCGAAATTCTGCGCGTTGTCAATGTATGGGATGCCATCAGCGCGCGCGTTGTCGGCGACCTCTTCGAAACGAAGGCGCTGGCCACGGCCGGGCACTCCATCGCCGCGAGCCACGGATACGAGGACGGCAAGCTCCCCCTCGATCTCACCATCGCGGCCCTGGAACGCATCGTCGCGACAACCGATCTGCCCGTCACCGCCGATCTCGATGACGGATACGGGGCCCCGGCCGAGACCGTGCGCCGCGCCATCGGGGCCGGGGTGGTGGGGGCTAACGTGGAGGACCGCCTGGTACCACTCTCCGAGGCTGTCGCCACTGTGGAGGCCATCATCGCGGCAGGCCATGCCGAGGGCATCGACTTTGTTCTCAACGCCCGCACGGATGCGTTTGTCCTGGGCGGCGACCGCCCCGAGGAGGTCATCATCGCCGACGCCATCGAGCGCGGGCACGCCTACCTGGAGGCCGGGGCCACGACGGTGTTTGTGCCGGGGGCGATCACCCCAGCCATTGCCGAGGCCCTGGTGGCCGGACTGGGGCCGCAAAAGCTCAGCGTGCTCGGATTTCCGGGGCTGCCGACCGCCTCCCAGTACGAGGCGCTCGGTGTGGGCCGGATCTCCTACGGCCCGCTCTCACAGCGGGTGGCCCTCACGGCACTGCATAACCTTGCCCTGGACATTTACGGCGAGGGTGGGGTGCCGAGCAGCACCCTGCCACTAAACTAACCACGACCTGATCCACTATCGACCTGTCCCCAGGGGGATTTTATGGCAGACGGCTTACCCATCGAGTTTCACGGTGTGACCAAGAGGTTTGGCGGGGTGACGGCGGTAGATGATGTCACCGCCACGGTCCTGCCCGGTCGGGTCACCGGATTCCTGGGGCCCAACGGGGCCGGAAAGACCACAACCCTGCGCATCCTGCTGGGGCTTGTCGGTGCGACGACCGGCACCGCCACAATCGGCGGCACCCCGTACCGTTCCCTCAGCACTCCCCTCCACACGGTGGGGGCGGCGCTGGAGGCGGCCAGCTTCCATCCGGGGCGCAGCGGGCGCAACCACCTCGACGTGTACGCGCGAGCGGCGCGCCTCCCGAACGCGCGTATCGGGGTGGTGCTCGACCAGGTGGGGCTTACAGATGCCGCCGACCGACGCGTGGGCGGGTACTCGCTGGGAATGCGCCAGCGGCTCGGCCTCGCCTACGCGCTGCTCGGCGATCCGGCCGTGGTGGTCCTCGATGAGCCCATCAACGGGCTCGACCCGGAGGGCATCCGCTGGATCCGCACATTCTTGCGCGAGTTGGCCAGCGAGGGCCGCACGGTACTCATCAGTTCACACATGCTGGGCGAGGTGCAGCAGACGGTTGACGAGGCCCTCATCATCCGCCGCGGTTCACTCGTCTACTCGGGCTCGCTGTCAGAGTTGGAGGCCCGCAGCGCGTCGTGGGTGATTGTGGACGGACCCGACCGGCCCGCCCTTGCCGCGGCGCTCACCGCGGCCGGATTCACGTTCAACGCGGGCCGACAGGGCACGATTGTCAACGGCGGAGATACCGCAGCCGTTGGCCACGCGGCCTTCGTTGCCGGGGTCGAACTTCATTCGCTGCATCGACACGCGACCACACTGGAAGACACTTTCCTCTCCCTGATCAACGACGGGGGTCTCTCATGAACAGCCTGATCGGAGCCCTAAGCTCGGAGATGCGTAAGGTAACGAGCACCCGCCTGTGGTGGATCCTCGGCCTGGTCGTCTTCGTCTACGTGGCGTTCACCGCCGCCAGCCTCGCGGGGATCGCGGGGGCGGCAGACTCGGGCCTCCTGGACAGCGAGGCGATCAGCGGGCAGGGCATCCCGCTCGACCCGCCCCTGATCTACTCGTTTGCCAGCTCGCTCGGTTTTGTCTTCCCCCTCATTCTTGCCGCAGTCTCGGTCACACAGGAGTTTCGCCACAAGACGGTTAACCCCACCTTCTTGGCCACACCCAACCGCGCCGTGGTTCTCACGGCCAAGGCCATCACGATGTTCCTGTGGGGTGCCGTCGTGGGGGCCTTCGGGGTGGTAGCGTCGGTGGGTCTTGGCGGGGGTATCCTCGCGCTCTTCGGGTCCGACCCCCTGCTGGGCGAGTCCGACACGTGGGCACTCATTGGGCGGATGCTGCTCGCCCTCGCCCTGTGGGGCGCGATCGGCGTGGGGCTGGGCGCGCTCATCCCGAGCCAGATCGCGGTCATCGCGGTCGTACTCGCATTCACGCAGTTTGTCGAGCCGCTGCTGCGCTTCGCCGCCACGCTCACCGAGTGGAGCGCCGGGATCGGCGCATTCCTGCCGGGAGCCGCGAGCGACGCGCTCGTGGGTACCAGCTTCTACACCATGACCGGCGGGGCCACGAACACCCTCGACTGGTGGCAGGGTGCCCTCGTGCTCCTGGGGCTCGCGCTTGTCACGGGATGCGCCGGGTACCTGGTGAGTTGGCGACGCGACGTCACCTAGATCCCTGCGGGCCCACACCATTCGACCGATAACCTACCCCCGCACGCGCGGCGAAAGGACACCATGACCAAGCCCACCTACCGCGCCCTGTACGTCGATAAAACACCGGGTAGCCCGGAGGATACACCCGAGACGACGACCCGACTGGCCGAGCTGACGGCGGCCCAGTTGAGCGTTCACGGCGGCGATGTGTGGGTGGCGGTGGACTACTCGAGCCTCAACTATAAGGATGCCCTGGCACTCGCGGGCAGCCCCGGCGTGGCCCGCACCCTGCCGCTCGTGCCCGGTATTGACCTCGTGGGCACGGTGGTCGAGAGCGAGCACGGGTCGTGGGTCGCGGGCGACCGCGTCATCCTGAACGGAGCCGGACTCGGTGAAACGCACCACGGCGGACTGGCCGAGCGCGCCCTCGTGAGCGGGGAACACCTGGTTGCCCTGCCGGAGGAGCGCAGCGCACGCTGGGCCGCTGGCCTCGGTACGGCCGGGTTTACCGCGGCCCTGTCGGTACTCGCGGTGATAGACCACGGAGTAGCGCCGGATGACGGCCCCGTACTCGTCACCGGTGCCGCCGGCGGCGTGGGCTCGGTGGCCATCGCCCTCCTGCGCCACGCGGGCTACGAGGTGGTCGCCTCAACCGGCCGCGTGACGGAGCAGGCCGAGTACCTGGGACGCTTAGGCGCGACCACGGTTATCGACCGCAGCGAGTTGGGTGCGCCGGGCGACCGCCCACTGCAACGGGCCCGTTGGGTGGCCGTCATCGACTCGGTCGGCAGCCACACACTCGCCAATGCGCTCGCCCAGACCCGCTACGACGGTATCGTCACGGCGTGCGGCCTGGCCCAGGGCGTTGACCTCCCCGCGACCGTCATGCCGTTCATCCTGCGCGCCGTCACCCTGCGGGGAATCAACTCGGTGGATGCCTCGCTCCGCCAGCGCCAGCGCGCCTGGGACTACCTGGCCGACGCGTTTGACGAGGAGGCACTCGGACAATTTATTGTCGAGATCGAGCTCGATGAGGTACTCAGCCGCGCGGGAGCATTCGCCAACGGACAGGTGCGCGGGCGAATCGCGGTGCGGGTGGGGCCGGGAACCGCGTGACGGGCTAAAACCTGCGCCGCCGGCGGGGAAGGATGCAGCCGAGGCCTAGCGCACCGCCCACGGGTAGGAGGTCTGCGCCCCCGGGCTCTGCACCGATACCGCCGCAACCGCCGAGGCCTGCCCGCACGCCTCCACCAGGGTGAGCCCGGCGGCAAGCCCCGCAGCCACGGTGCCCACAAACGCGTCCCCCGCGCCCGTACTGTCTACCGACACGGCGGGGGTGCTCGGGATGCCCGTGGTCACCCCGCGATCACGCACGACCGCACCGAGGGTGACGACTGCGGAGCGGCATCCGGCGTTCACAAGGGCCTCGGCGCGGAGACGGCCGGTATCGAGGGGAGAACTGAGGGGCGAGGAGAGTACTGGGTGGGGAAGCTCGTGCCCCAGCATCCTCAACACATCCGCGGCCTCGCCCTCGTTCACGATGAGCGGGTCGGCACGGCGGAGGGTATCGAGCGCAACGTTCACCACCGGGGCGAGGTTGAGGATCTGGCGCACGTCCCCGGGGAGCACAGCCGAGGCATGGTCGAGTGTATCGACGGGCAGTTCTCCCTGAAACACCGCGATCACGCACTCGATCAGGTCGGGAAGTGCCGCATCAACGTGCGCGGGCGTCACGAGAGCGTTAGCCCCCGGGACAACAATAATAGAGTTTTCGGCGTGACCGTCAACCGAAACCACGGCCAGGCCGGTGGGCCCGTCGAGGCGAGCAATGTGGGTGAGGTCAACCCCGGCATCCGCCAATAAGCTCAACGCCACCCCGGCGTTCGCGTCACCACCCACGGCACCCAGGACGCGCACGGATGCACCCTGCCGGGCCGCCGCAACCGCCTGGTTCGCCCCCTTCCCGCCGGGAGACACCTCACCGCCAGAACCCAGCACGGTCTCGCCGGGCCCCGGCAGCTCCGCGACGGTCAGGAGCAGGTCAACGTTAATCGAACCGATCACGGCAATCTGTGTGAAGGTCACGGCAGCCTAGGCACCGTCGTCGGGAGCCACAAACCCGGGACGGTCCGGCCCCGCACCGAGCTTAATGCGCACCAGACGCAACACCAGCTCGATGTCTTCGGGCGAGGCGACCGGCACCCGGAATGAACGCCCCTCCACGTATTCGGGGGCCTCGCGGATGGCGTCCAGCACTGTATCCGGCAGCATCGCATCGTCGGGGGCATCCGCCGGGGCACCCGCACCGGGTCGCTCGGCGTCATCGGCCGCCGCCCGACCAAAGACCACAATGGTCTCCACCGAGTTGGCGGCGGGCACCATATAGAACAGTGTGCGGTCGCGACGGACAGCCTTCACCACCCAGCCGGAAGAAACCCCGTAGAATTTCCATTGGAAGTGCACCTCTACGCCGCCACGACCGTACTCCCGCACAATCGCGCGCTTGAGACCGGTCCAGAGACCGGCCGACTCCGCCAGAATCGACATCAGGGCCTCCTCGCCGGGCTCGCGCTCCTTTGCTCCAAAAACGCTCACAACCATGCGGGGTGTCCTCTCGTCGGCGGCCGGGTCGGCGGGCTCAACGCTACCAGTCGTATCGGCGGTATGTGCGAAAGCACCGAGCCAGGCAGCGACTACGGTTTGCCTGGAACCCGCATACTCACATCGTCATCATGGCTCAACCGCAGGGCGGTGACGAGCTGGGTAGCGTGGTTGGTCGAGATGATAATGCGGGAGAATCGACCCAGCTCCGCACCGGACTCCGGCTCCATCTCCAGGCCGTCCGCGGGCACGGCGGCAGGTGCCTCGGCCAGTATCTGCACGGCACTGGGACCATCCTGCGGGTCCTCCTCCGCCACGTCGATATCAATCACGACGGCGCGGCGGCGGCGTCCACGCAGCAGCAGAAAATCCTTGCCCCCATAAAACTTCCACGTGCCGTAGGCAAACGTGCGTGGGGTGATGCTGCCGGGGGAACGTACCCCGCGGATCCAGCCCCAGGGCTCGTCCGTAATCACCGCCGACGTGATGTCTGCCCGCCTGATCACGATGTCCTTGGTGTGGAACGATAACGCCTTCTCGACGGGAGAGAGGTGGATCTCAACCCGATCCGAATGCACACGCAATTTTGCCATGCCTCTAGTCTGCCCTCAGATCGGGTCGGGGTCGAGACTTGGCCCTGGGTATGTTACGCAAAGGTGAGCTAGTGTTCTTCGCCCGTATCCGCGACGGATGCCACGGCATTCACAAGCGACTCCGTCGTGCGCTCATCGGCAACCACATCAATCCGCAGGCCCTGGGCCTCGGCATCCTTCTTGGTCTGGGGTCCCACGCACGCGAGCAGCGTGCCCTCGGGCAGCTCGGGGAACTGGTCGCGCACCTGCTCGGCCACCGAGCCCGAGGTGATCAGGATGGCGTTGATCCTGCCCGAGAGGACATCCTCGTGGATGCGCTCGGTCACGGGAACGCCCACGGTACGGAAGGCCACCACTTGCGTGACATCGTGCCCAAGCGCCAAGAGCCCCTTGGTGAGCACGGGGACAGCGGTGTTGGAGCGGAGGGTCAGCACCTTAAGCGGTGTGCCCCGGCGAATCTCATCCCACTCCTTCAGAAGTCCGTAGGTGGTGTTCTCATCGCCAGACGGCGCGATATCGACGGCGTACCCTGCAGCTAGGAAGGCGGCAGCGGTTGTCTCCCCCACGGCTGCGACCCTCGTCTCGGGTGGGATGACGACACTGTGGTGGGCCAGAACATCCACCACCGTGGCGCTCGTGGCCGTAATCCAGGCGAACTCGCCGGCAGCCAGACGTTCAAGGGCAGCAACCAATTGCTCGGTCTCATCGGTTGGCGCAAAGTTGATGAGGGGGGCGATCACGGGCTGAGCACCGTTATTACGCAGTGACGCGGCGACACGATCCCCCCAGGGACCGCCGCGCGGCACCAGCACACGCCAGCCGGTGAGTGGCTTACTTGAGGCCGTCAATGGCAAGCCTTAGAAGCTCGCTGGCCCGACTCGTGGCCGTTAACGAATCGCGCCATATAACCCTCGCTCGTCATCCCTCTATTGTGTCCCGTTCTGCCCGCTATGCCAAAACAACTATTCCTGCCCGCCCAACTCGGGGTTGCCCATCAGCATAGCCCACCACACCAACGGGCTCCGGCGGTGCCGCAGGCTACCGGACGCGGTTCGCCGCCAACGGCCGACCCGCCGGGACCCCCTGCGGGCACCGACAATAAAAATCCCGTCGGTGCACCCGGGAGCCTACGGGCCCGCAGCGCAGCGCATCTCGGTGATGACACTACCAAGGGCCATACCACCCGATTAGATGGCGGCGCGCCCCAGCTTCGAGTGTTACAGGTCCAGGTCTCGGCTGATTTTACGGGCGACGGCCCACACCACACAACCCGCGAGAGCTGCGGCACTGATGACACCGGCGGCAAAAACCAGCGGCTTGGTGCGCCGCAACTCCGACAGGCGCAGGGTGGCGCGCTCGGTGGCCTCGTTAACACGTTTACCCACATCAAGCCGGTCCTCCAGCTCGCGCAGGGTTTCAACAATCTCACCCCGGAGGCGCTCAATGTCGGCCGCCGTCGAACCGGGAGCAGCAATGGTTGCCGCTTCGGCGAGGGAGGCCTGCGCCTCCGCCGCGACGTCCGCCGCGGATCGTCCTACCGAGGTGGGTTCGGGATTACTCGTCATTTTTCCTGCTCGCTTCGCTCATGGCACGGAAGTCCTGCTCGATGCTGTCGAGAGTCTTCTCGGGAATGGGGACACCCTTACCGATGCTCTTGATCCCAATCCACACGCAGAGCGCCGTGATCAGGAGCAGCGCCACGGCCACGATGAGCGCGGCCAGCCAGACGGGAAGGGCAACGGCGATTCCTGCGATGGCAGCAACCACAAAACACGCGAGTGAGAAAAAAACGAAGAACAGCGCCACGATGAGCAGGCCCAGGCCCAGGCCCAGGCGCTTCAGCTTGCCTGCCAGCTCCTTTTTGGCGTTATCGAGCTCTGCGCGAGCCAGCGCGATGAGCTGCGCCGGCAACTTCGTCAGGAGCGCAAAGAGCGATTCTCGCTCGGCAGCGCGTTGTTGACGCTCGGTCATTTCTTATCCTTACCCTCTGTCGGCTTCTGACCGCCGCGAACAGGGCCACCCTTCTTCGGTCCGGACGGCTGGGGGCCACCGGTACGAGGGCCGGTCTTCTTGGCCGCGGTCTTCTTGGCGGCTGGCTTCTGCGGTGCCGCAACGGGTTCGTCGGCCGGAGTGGCGGGCGTGCTCGAGTCGGAGCCCTCGGCACCGACGGGTATTGCCTCGCCGGGGGCTCCACTGGAGCGCACCGGCTGTGGCTCGGGAGTGGCGGGGGAAGGGGTGCCGGGAGGCACCGTTGCGGCGTCTCGGTCTGCTGCCCGGCTGTCTACTGCGCGGCTGCGCGGCTGCGTGATGCGCTCAACGATGAGCGACACGAGGTGCCGGAGGGTGTCCCCCGCGACGGATCCCGCGGCCGCACCCTGGGCGTTAAGAAAGCCCTTCACCTGGGTGGCACCGGCCTGTACCGGTGCGGTGTTCCACACCTTCTCGGCCCCAGCCTTTATCTGCTCGTACCTCTTACGACCGGCACGGGCACCCAGAACGTAGCCAATGGCCGCCCCAAGAACAAACGCAATCTTGCCTTTCATGCCCACAACATCCTCACACTCGGTGTTCTCTGTACACGAATTACCAGCGTAGTCCTATATCTGGGGGATGTATATTCCATAATGACTATGTGAGCCCCACGAGGCTACGGCGTAGTGGAACAACGGCTCGACGCGTCAGGCCGATCGTGTCGCTGAGGGTGCCCTCAACGGGCCATATCGGTACGCGAAGGAAGCCGGGTCGCGGATCAGCCGTGGTGGCGGCCTCCCGAGCACCCGGCTCCAGAATGATCGCGGGGTCGCGGGGAAGAGGGAGGGTCTCGGCGTCAAGAATTATGAGCGCAGACTCCGGGATGTCCACCCCCAGCAGATCGCCCAGCTCACCAGCCAGCTCGGCCGTGCCAACCCGCGCGATATCGGGCGTGCGGATGATCCGAAGCGTCTCGTAACCGGGACTGGGATCCGTGACGGACTCGGGCCAGAGCAGGGACACACGTTCCACCCGGCGGATGTTGGTGGCGTGCTCAGTGGCAACAGTGTAGGGGGGCAGGGTTTCCAGTACCGCGGATTCACATCGTATAACAAAAACGGAATATGTGGGGGCCGGGGCGATTCCGGTAACCATTCCGGGGAATAGCAGTTCCTCCGACCCGAGCGATTCGTTCTCGGCGGAGTCCCCCGCCTCATCAATGGGGTCGAGGTTCAGAATACTGGCGACAACAACCGCACGAGCCGCAACGGTGGTCTCGTCGGCCAACCGAAGGGCCCAGACCGGGCCAACCCGGGTCGGGTCGCAGTCCAGGGCGACCGGAATACCTGCAATCACGGGCGTGGTGAAAAATCCGATGCGCTCCCCGAGGCGGTGTGCCAGCTCACCAAAACCCCCGCGCACGGCGTACGTTGTTTCACGTGCAACCTGCTCATTATGCCGGGCAAGAACGGCACCCGTCAGCGACCCCGTGCGGGTGATCGCCTCGTTGATTCCGGGCAGCGCCGCGGCAACCTCCAGGTCGTCCAGATGAACACCGAAGCGGTCGAGCACGAGCGGTGCGACAACGCGCTCAGCAAGCATCCCCCCCACGCGCCGACGCACGAGCCCACCAAGGTACTGCTCTTTACCAATCGTGAGCACGGGCATCAGGCGATCAAGATAGGCGCGAAAACTAGCCCCCGCGCCCACCGTGTTGCCCACCTGTCGATCAAGAGGCGAGGCCGGGATACCGAGAAGGTTAGGGTACCCGAGAGACACGGGCGTTGAACCGGGACGCGCGAGGGCGGGATTGACCGCGGGATATGCGTGGAGGGAACCCGCAAGGTCAAGCTTTTCCAGGCACTCACGCAGATTATTCTCCGCGTCAGTGCTGGCGGATAGTGAGAGGTCAAGCGTGCGGGCCAGACGCGAGGCGGCCTGCGCGGCGGGACCGGCAGTGGGTGCGGCGGGGTCCAACTCGGGATCGGAATCGACATCCACCACCACCACATTGAGGCCCACGCTCGACAGCTCCCACGCGGCAACGAAACCGGACAGGGTGGCACCCAGCACAACAACATCGCACTCACGCACCTCCGCCGCGTCGATTCGAGTGGGAGAGGCAGCGTCTGGGCTCATCGGAAATCTCCCTGGGTGTTGCTGGGACGAGTCGGGTTCAGGCGGGACGGAGTGGCCTCAGCCCAGCCGCGCGGAGCCCCCGAGCCCTCGGAATCAGGGGCCGCTGTGGTCACGAGCCTCTGGCGTCGGCGCAGACGCTCAATCCACAGCACAAAGATCGCCATCATCACAACCGTACCCGTGAGAATGATCGGACCACCCGTGGAATTCTGCACCACCGTTGACCCGTTCATACCGCTCGACAGCAGCAGAAATAGAGCGATATTGTTCAGAGCGTGCAGCACAATCGCGGCCTCCAGACCGCCCGTACGCCAGGTGATCCAGGCCGCCGTAATACCAAAGAGAGCCACGTCAATCAGCCCCCAGATGTCGTAGTTATGTGCGAGCGCAAACAGCAGGGTGGGCAGTGAGATGGCCAACCAGCGCCAGCGCACCCACGCACCCATAATCTGCATCAGACCCCCGCGGAACGCATACTCCTCGGCTGCCGCCTGAAACGGCGTTACCAGCAGGATGACGAGCGCGCAGAGCAGAAAGGTGCCCGGTGGCGTACTGGGCGCAAACAGCGACTCCCCCTGAATCGCGGGGACCACCACGGCCCCCAGCACCATCATGGCGGCGGTTGCCACCGCAGCGGGCAACAGACACGAGGCGAGCCAACGCCAGCGGATGCGGAACGCCACACTGGTGATCCGACCGGTGGGGCGGATGCCGACGGTCCAGAGGGCAAGCAGGATGCACGGCATCCAGACAGCCACGAGACCCAGATTCATCAGGAGACTCACCGGGCTCGCCGCGTCGATGCCGCTGAACGCGACCTGGTTCACCTGCCCATCCGGTAGGAAAAATTCGGACGGCGTGCCGGTGGCCGAGGTCACGGCCGAGGTCACCACCAGAAAAACCGCCAGCAGGGTGCTGCTCGCAATACCGCAGTAGAGGAGCGCGACAATGCCCGCGAGCAGTGGCTTCCACCACCGATATCGGGGGAGACCGCGGTAGAGCCGGTGGTACTCTAGCCGGTTCTGCCCGGCCCCCACCGGACTCACACCGTCGGTCATTCCTTAGGCACCCATGAGGCGTTCGGCGAGGTACAGATAGAGCTTGTCGAGCGGGACCCGCTCCTGCAGCATGGTGTCGCGGTCGCGCACCGTGACGGCGCGGTCATCGAGCGAGTCGAAGTCAACCGTGACACAGAAGGGGGTACCAATTTCATCCTGGCGGCGGTAGCGTCGTCCAATCGCACCAGCGTCGTCAAAGTCCACATTCCACTGCTGACGCAGCTCGGCCGTGACCTCCCTCGCCAGGGGGGACAGCGTCTCGTTGCGACTGAGCGGCAGCACAGCCACCTTGATGGGGGCCAGACGCGGGTCGAGCTTGAGCACGGTGCGGGTATCCACACCGCCCTTGGCGTTGGGCACCTCCTCCTCGTGGTAGGCATCCACCAGGAATGCCATCAGAGAGCGGGTGAGTCCGGCCGCGGGCTCAATCACGTAGGGTGTCCAGCGCTCGTTCTTCGTCTGATCGAAATAGCTGAGGTCTTTACCGGAGTGGGTGGAGTGGGTGCTCAGGTCGAAGTCGGTGCGGTTGGCGATACCCTCCAACTCTCCCCACACGCTGCCGGCAAACTCGAACCGATACTCGATATCCGTCGTGCCCTTGGAGTAGTGCGAGAGCTTCTCGGTCGGGTGCACAAAGAGACGCAGATTCTCGGGATTAATGCCGAGGCCGGTATACCAGTCCAGGCGGTGCTGGATCCAGTACTCGTGCCACTCGTCATCCGTGCCGGGCTCGACGAAGAATTCCATCTCCATCTGCTCAAACTCGCGGGTGCGGAAGATGAAGTTTCCGGGCGTGATCTCGTTGCGAAAGCTCTTGCCGATCTGGCCGATACCAAACGGCGGCTTCTTACGCGCCACCTGGAGCACATTGGCAAAGTTCACGAAGATACCCTGAGCCGTCTCGGGGCGCAGGTAGTGCATCCCGGCCTCGTCATCCACGGGGCCGAGGTAGGTCTTGAGCAGGCCAGAGAAGGCGCGGGGCTCGGTCCACTCGCCGCGGGTGCCGCAGTTGGTGCAGACAATGTCGCCGAGGCCGTTCTCGGGGGCGTGGCCCTTCTTCTCTTCGTAGGCCTCCTCCAGGTGGTCGGCGCGGTAGCGCTTGTGACAGTTGGTGCACTCCACGAGAGGGTCGCTGAAGACCTCGACGTGACCGGAGGCCTCCCACACCTGGCGGGGCAGGATCACCGACGAGTCGATGCCCACGGTGTCCTCCCGGCTCGTAATCATGTAGCGCCACCACTGCTTCTTGATGTTTTCTTTGAGCTCGGTACCGAGAGGCCCGTAGTCCCAGGCTGAGCGCGAACCACCATAAATCTCACCCGCCTGAAAAACGAATCCTCGGTGGCGGGCGAGGGCAATTACACGGTCAAGACGGCTGGCTGCGGCCATGGCGACTCCAATGATGGGAGGGGGAAAACGGGAGACCCGGGGTAGCCCGGGTCGCATGAGCGTTTAGTCTACCCGGGCATGCTGGGCGACGTGGTGTGCGGCCGAGGGTGTGGAGGGATGAGATGCGCCACCACACGTTCCCAGGCCGGGTGGGGCGGGGTGATCACCTGGAAGTGGTCGACACCGGGGACCGTGTCGAGACCGCCCTGCTGCGGGCGACCACCGAGGTGCGTTCGGGTGTAGGCGCGCGACATTGCCACCGGCACCCGGTCATCCGCGTCGCCGTGCACGAGCCAGGTGGGGACGTCCGGTGCGGGCAGCCGGGCCGGGTCGATACCCGCGTAACGCTCGGGATACTGGGCGGGGCTGCCGCCGATCAATTCGGCCACAGCGCCCGCACCGAGATCAGCGTCGAAGGCGGCGGCGAGATCGGTCACGGGTGCAATCGCGACCACCCGTGAGACGCGGGGCGGCTCGAGACGCCAGCCCGCCGCATCCCCGGGGAGTCGGTGCCGCACCGCCGCCCACAGCGCCATCTGGCCGCCCGCGGAGTGCCCCAGGTAAACGATGCTCTGCGAGTCAACGCGGCCAGGGAAGGCCGCTTCGATGAGGCCGGGGAGGGCATCCGCCCCGGCTGCAACGTCCTGAAATGTGTGGGACCAGTCGCCCCCGGCCCCCGTACGCCGGTATTCGAACACGGCAACCACGCAGCCGCGGCGAACAAGGTCCGCGGCAAGCGGAGCAACATGTGCTCGGTCATGCAACGAACGCCAGAACCCACCGTGCCACAGCAGCACGAGCGGTGCCGGATGCGTGTCGCTGGGGAACCACACATCCGCCACCTGGTCGGGATGACCGCCGTAAGAAACGGTGAGTCTGGGTCCGGCTACCGCGGATTCCCGACCGGCCTCGGTGAAATTTTCTCACTCACGCTGACTCATACCCACAATGCTATGGATACAGCGCTCATGAGCGTGATGCCCGGGGCACGAGCGCGATCACGGCCGCACCCAACACGGCAACCCCGGCGAACACGTAGAAGTTCACCTGGTAGCCGAGCAGGAGCGAGGCAATCACCCCGCCAATAATGGGGCCGGTAATGGCACCGATGCGGCCCACCCCGAGGGACCAGGCCAGAGCCGTGGCGTTAAGGCGGACGGGGAAGTAGGTGGCGCAGAATCCGCCGATCAGGATTTGGGTGCCGACACTGCCCAGACCTGCCACCGCCACGAGAGCGTAGAGAGCCGCCATCGGCAGGTTCAGGCTCAGCAGGAAAATGGAGGCACAGGCGAGGATGAAGCAGGTGATCACCACGCGCTGACCGCCGATCCGGTCGGCGACCCAGGAGGCGGAGATGGCACCCACGATAGCCCCCAGGTTGAGCATCAGCAGGAAGCCAAGCGCACCGCCCAGCTCGTAGCCAGCCGTGCGCATGATCTGCGGCAGCCAGGTGTTGAGACCGTAGACGAGCAGCAGGCCGCAGAAGTTTGCAAGGGCAAAGAGGATGGTCGCCAGAATCCAGCGGCGGGTGAACAGCTCACGCAGGCTCGACCCGGCCTTGGTGGGGGCCGCTGAGGAGGAGGCCTCGACGGCCCCGTCCCGGACGGGAGCCTCCGCAACGATATCCGTGTAGACCAGGCCGTATCGGCCAGCCGTGCGCCGGGCAGCCTCGGTGTCGCCACGGGCAGCAGTGTAGGCGATTGACTCCGGCAGGAGCTTCCACACCACGGGCAACAGCGTGACGAGCGGCAGGGCACCCACGAGGTACAGCCAGCGGAAGTCCACGTGGGCCAGAAAGTTCATGGCCACAATCGCCGCAATCACGCCACCCACCGAGTAACCGCTAAACATCACGGCATTGGCGATCTGGCGGCGGCTCTTGGGCGCAAACTCGACCGTCATGGCAATGCACGTGGGCACCACCCCGCCCAGGCCGAGGCCGGTAAGGAATCGCAGCACCGCGAAGATTTCGACGGTGGGAGCAAAGAAGGTGAGCAGCATACACAGCGAGAACCAGGCGATACAGCCCAGCATGATGCGTCGCCGACCCAGGCGGTCGGTGAGCACACCGACGGTGAGCGTGCCCAGCAGCATCCCCACGAGGGCAAGGCTGCCGATGGAACCGGCGAGCGCGGCATCCACACTCCACGCCGGGTATTCAAGGATGGCCGGCACGGTTGAGCCAAAGACGACGAGATCGTAGCCGTCGAAGATGATGGTGACAAAGCAGAGAATCAGCACGGTCAGACCGCTGCGCCGGGCAGGGGCCGGGTGTGCGGATCGTTCAGATGAGGCGGACGGGGTAGAGAGTGTTGTCGCCATTGACAGCTCCTCGGTTTGGGTGTGTCGGCTCGCCGACGCACGATTCTGCGGTGAAGGGTGTGGTGTCGGGGTAACTCACGGGCGTCGTTGCCCGCGGGAGGGAGGGGGCCGGGTGCTGCACGCACCACCCGGCCCCGGTCGCGGACGTACCGCTACACGCTCACCTTCTCGCCCAGCCGGTTGGGTGTCCATCGAACGTGGTTGTTGACGGGCTCCCCCTCGGCGGGGAGTACCAGTTCGAGGCGGGGGCGCACCGCCTCGGTACGGGATGTCGGCGGACGACGGCGACCGGCCCGGTAGGGCATCGGCCACTGGGCCCCGACCCCCACGTACCCTTGCTCGGCGGCGGCGTGCAGGGTCCAGTGTGGGTTGTAGAGGTGTGAGCGACCGAGCGCGCACAGGTCGGCGCGGCCCGCGAGCAGGATCGAGTTGACGTCGTCGTAGGAGGCAATAGCCCCGACCGCGATCACTGTGACACCGTGCCGGGCCGCAACCCGGTTGCGGATAGCATCGGCAAACGGTGTCTGATAACTGCGGCCAAAGGCGGGTTTCTCGGTCGATACCACCTGGCCGGTGGACACGTCAATCGACTGCGCCCCGTGCGCGATAAACGCCTCGGCGATTGCAACGGCGTCCTCGGTGTGGTTACCGCCATCCGCCCAGTCTGTGGCGGAGAGTCGCACACCGAGGGGTCGCTCGGCGGGCCAGGCGGCTCGCACAGCGTCGAAAACCTCCAACGGAAACCGTAGTCGGTTCTCGAGCGAGCCGCCGTACACGTCAGTGCGGGTATTTGACAACGGCGACAGGAACGACGAGAGCAGATAGCCGTGCGCCGCGTGAACCTCCAGCAGGTCGAAACCAGCCTCAGCGGCACGGCGAGTGGCCTCAACGAACTGCTCTCGCACCGTCTCCATATCGGCGCGGGTCATTTCCCGGGGAACCTGATTCTTGTCGCTGTAGGGGATGGCGGAGGGGGCGATAACCTCCCAATTCCCCTCCTCCAGGGGCTGGTCGATACCCTCCCACATGAGCCGAGTGGAGCCCTTGCGGCCCGCATGGCCCAGCTGCACACCCACCTTGGCGGCGGAGTTCGCGTGGGCGTAGTTGACGATGCGACGCCAGGCATCCGTCTGCTCGTCACTGTACAGACCCGTGTCTCCGGGTGTAATGCGTGCCTCGGGTGAGACGCACACCATCTCGGTCATGACGAGCCCAGCACCGCCCGTGGCACGGCTGCCCAGGTGAGCGAGGTGGAAGTCGCCGGGCACACCGTCAACCGCCGAGTACATGTCCATGGGTGAGAGCACAACACGGTTTACGAGCTCCAACTGGCCGATCCGATGGGGCTGAAACATAGCGGGAGCTGAGGTCTCGCCGGTCCCGACCGCTGCCGCAAACGTCTCGTCCACAAGCTCCGTGAACTCGGGGTCGCGCAGCTTGAGGTTGTCGTGTGTGATGCGGCGGCTGCGGGTGAGCAGGTTGAAGCAGAACTGCACGGGCTCCTGATCGACATACTGCGCAATGTTTTCAAACCATTCCAGGCTGGCCTGGGCGGCGCGCTGGACGGAGTCGGCCGAGGGTCGGCGCTCCCGCTCATACGCCTCCAACGCCTCGGGCACCCCGGCGTGCTCATGCAGGCAGGCAGCGAGCGCGAGCGCATCTTCAAGGGCCAGCTTGGTCCCCGAGCCGATGGAGAAGTGCGCGGTGTGGGCGGCATCCCCGATCAGCACGATGTTGTTGTGGCTCCAGCTCTCGTTCTTCACGGTGGTGAAGTTGATCCACTTGGAGTTGTTGGCGAGGATGTTGTGGCCCGCCAACTCGTCGGCGAAGATCTCGGCGATTTTCGCGATTGATTCTTCGTCGCTGACCCCGGGCGGGAAGGATTTGTCGGCGCTGGCACCGAAGCCTGCACGCTCCCACACATCGGGGTGCATCTCGACGATGAAGGTACTGCCCTGGTCGGAGTAAGGGTATCCGTGGATCTGCATCACCCCGTAGTCGGTCTCCTTGATGAAGAATTTGAACGCCTCGAAGACAAGATCGGTGCCCAGCCAAATGAACTTGCAGGGACGCGGGTCGAGGTGGGGCTTGAACGAGTCGGCGTAGCGGGTGCGCACCATCGAGTTGAGGCCATCGGCGGCGAGCACCAGGTCGTAGTCGCGGCTGAGTTCGTCGGTATCGGGTGCCAGGGTGGAGTAGTGCACGGTCACGCCGAGCGACTCGCAGCGGCGCTGTAGCAGGGCCAGAAGCTCTTTACGGCTCATCGCGGCGAAGCCTTGGCCACCAATCGTGTGCATCTCTCCCTTGTAGTGCACGTCGATATCGGTCCAGCGGGCAAACTGTTCGGCCATCTGGGCGGAGAAAACGGTGTCGGCGTTTTCGATACCGCCGAGTGTTTCATCGCTGAACACCACGCCAAAGCCGAAGGTGTCGTCGGCGGCGTTGCGCTCCCACACCGTGATGTCGTGTTGGGGGTTGAGCTGTTTCATCAGGGCGGAAAAGTAGAGCCCTCCGGGGCCTCCGCCGACGACTGCGATGCGCATTAGTTGTCCTTTCCTACGTAGCTGTACTGCTCTTTAAGCTGCTCACGCAGCCGGAAGTGTTGAAGTTTGCCGCTGGGGTTGCGCGGGAGGCTGTCCACAAAGGTGACCTCACGCGGGTATTTATAGGGGGCGATGGTCTGCTTAACGAAGTCCTGTAGCTCTTTGCGTTTATGGTCGTCGCCGACGATGCCGTCACGGAGGACAACGTAGGCGGCCACGAGGGTACCGCGGGCAGCGTCTGGTTTGCCGATCACGGCGCTCTCCACCACATCGTGGTGTTGACCGAGAGCTCCCTCCACCTCGGGAGCACCGATGTTGTAGCCGGAGGAGACGATCATGTCGTCGGAGCGGGCCTCGTAGTGGAAGTAACCGTCCTCGTCCATTCGGAAGGTGTCCCCCGTGACGTTCCAGCCGTTGCACACGTAGTTGGCCTGGCGGGCGTCGTCGAGGTAGCGGCAGCCGGTGGGCCCGATTACGGCCAGCCGTCCGAGCTCGCCCACGGGGGCCTCCTCGCCGTTCTCATCAAGAATTGTGGCCCGGAATCCGGGGATAGCTTTGCCCGTGAATCCGGGCCGAATATCGTCGCCAGCGGCCGAGATGAACACGTGCAGTAGTTCGGTGGATCCGATCCCCTCGATCAGCCGGAGCCCGGTGCCCTCGTAGACCTCCTGCCAGACGCTCTGCGGCAGGTGCTCCCCGGCCGAGATAGCCACGCGGATGCCGGCCAGCAAGTGGGACCGCCCCTCACGCAGAATGGCCCGGTACGCCGTCGGCACCGTGAAGAGCACGGTCACCCCGTTGTCGGGGCACAGTTCGACGAGTTCTACCGGAGTTGCCCGCTCCACGAGCAGTGATGAGGCCCCAAACCGCAGCGGGAACACGACCGAACCACCCAGCCCAAAGGTGAAAGCAAACGGTGCCGAGCCAGCAAAGACATCGTCTTCGCGCGGCTGCACCATGAAACGGGCGAAGGTGTCCGCGTTGGCGAGAATATCGCGGTGAAAGTGCATGGTGATCTTCGGCACCCCCGTGGTGCCGCTCGTGGGGCAGAGCAGGGCCACATCATCGGCAGCGGTCACCACATCGGTGAACTCACCGCTCTTAGTAGCGCAGCGGCTGGTGAGATCTCCCGAGTCTTCGGCCCCATAAGACACTACCGAGAGGGTGGAGTCGGCCACCGCGAGCACGTCACCGGCGAAGCGGTGATCCACGAGCGCTACGGTGGGTTTCGTGCGCTCCACAACGGGTGCGAGTTCCCGAGCGCGCAGGGCGTGCATGGTCGTGACAACCACGGCACCCGCTTTGAGCGAGCCGAGCCAGGCCGCCACAATCCAGGGCGTGTTGGGGCCGCGCAGCAGCACCCGATTTCCGGGCACAACGCCGAGATCCTCGGTGAGGACCTGAGCCACCTGGTTGGCGCGGTGCAGCAGATCGCCGTACGTCCAGACCTCACCGTCAGGCGTACGCAGGCAGGGGCGGTCGGCACCAAACCGGGCCACCCCGTCGGTAATCAATTCGGTGGCGGCGTTGAGTCGGGCCGGATACTGCACCTCGGGAATCGTGAACTCCAGAGTGGGCCACTGCTCGCGAGGCGGCAAGTGATCTGCGGCGAAGGTATCCACGTGCGCCGTTGCACTGAGAACCATAACGAACCTTCCTAAGCTAATTAAGATGATGCGGCCGGTGATGCGGCCGCATGTGGGGTGGTAACGAGAGTAGAGGGGGTGTCAATCACAGGGGGCGGGACGGCGCGGATGGGGATAGCATCCGTCTGTCGTCGCCTGTGGAGGGGAGCCGGGGCCTACCGTTTACGCCAGGCCCCGGCGGAGGTGCAACCGCCTAGCGGGGCGAACGCACCATTCCCTCCTGCGCAACGGTCGCCAGGAGCGAGCCGTGGCGATCGTAGAACCGTCCGAGGGCGAGACCACGACTGCGCTGCACCGACACGGCCTCCTGGGCGTACAACACCCAGTCGTCCGCCCGGCCAGCACGGTGGAACCACATGGAGTGGTCCAGGCTGGCGGTGACCAGCCCCGGGTCGGTCCAGGCGATGCCCTGCACCCGGAGCAGCGACTCCAGGATCGTGTAGTCACACACGTAGGCGAGGGCGGCCCGATGCAGGATCGGGTCATCGGGCAGGTGCTCGTAGGCTTTTACCCACACGGCCTGGTGCGGGGTACGTTCACCCTCAACCGTGAGGTAGACCGGACCCTCCACATGCCTCATATCGAAGCTGCGTTCGGAGGACCAGTAACGGGCTGCCGCCGAATCCACCCCCGCCAACGTCTCGGCCGATGAGGGTAGTGACTCGGGCTCAGGGACACCCGCGGGTAACTCGCTCGCCCACTCATGCCCCGCCTCGGGCACGTGGAACGAGGCCAGCGCCGCGTAGATGGCCTTGCCACCCTGGTAGCCGCGCACCTGGCGGGTGGAGTATCCACGGCCATCCCGAAGCAGCTCCACCTCGTAGCGCACGGGCGCTCCGATATCGGCGGGCCGCATAAAGTAGCCGTGCATGGAGTGCAGCTCCCGGTCGCTGTCCACCGAACGCATGGCGGCGAGTGCGGATTGTGCCACCATATCGCCACCGTACGCTTTGGGCCAGGGCACCGGTTGGGTGACGGCCTCAAACGCCTGGTCAAACACCTCAGGCTCGACGGCGCGCAGGGTGAGCGCGTCGAGGAGCCGCTGCGAGGTGGGCTCGGTGGCGGCCACCGCCGGAGTGGCCGAGGCGACGGGGGCGGGGGTCATGCTCGGCGGTATCCGGCCAGCGTGGAGTCGTCCACGTCGGGGAGGTTGACGACGATGTTGTCGGGTGTACGGGCGGTCAGCCAGACGAGCTCCTCGGTGGTGCTCATATTGACCTCCACATGGGGCATGAAGGGGGGAACAAAAACGAAGTCGCCGGCGGTCATGTCCACGTATTCCTGGTAGCCCTCACCGAAGTAGATGCGGCCGTGCCCGATCAGCACGTAGCCGCCGGTCTCGGCCTCGCCGTGGTGGTGGGGCAGGGAGCGGAAGCCGGGCTCGTTGCTCACGCGGCCAAACCAGATCTTGGTGGCGGGCGAGCTGTGGATGCTCACGCCGGAGAGGCGGTGTGCTCCGCCCGAGTGTCCGGTGTCTTCGTGCAGCGCGTTGGCGCGGGTAACGACGGGAACAACAGCAGCAGTGGTGTCGGTCATGGGTGTGTCCTTTCGGGGTTAATACGGTGTGTGTGGATTCCGGGGTTTAGTGGGGGGTCGGGACTATACGCGCGCAGGCTCGGCAATGCGGATGCGGTTCGTCATCGTGCCGATCCCCTCGATTGTGGTTGTCAGTACGTCGCCCTCGGTGAGGAACTGCGGCGGCTGCATGGCCATGCCCACCCCGCCGGGAGTGCCCGTGAGCACAACATCGCCGGGGCGCAGGGTGGAGAACTGGGAGATATAGGAGACGAGGGCCGCGGCCGAGAATACGAGCGTGGCGGTGTTGCCGTGCTGCACCGTGACGCCGTTGACCTGGCAGGTGATGTCGAGACCGGCTGCCGGGTCAACGGCATCCGCGGTGACCAGCACGGGGCCGAGCGGGGTGGAGGCGTCGAACGCCTTGCCCTGTAACCACTGAAGCGTGCGGTGCTGCCAGTCGCGCATCGATACGTCGTTGGCAACCGTGTACCCGGCGATAGCCCGGGATGCTTCGGCCTCGTCACCCCGATAGATGGTCGCCCCGATCACGACGGCCAGCTCGGCCTCCCAGTCCACACGGGTCGAGTCTCCCGTGAGGAGGATGTCGGCCTCGGGCCCGCACAGCGTATCGGCGAATTTGGCGAAGAGGGTGGGGTACTCGGGGATGGCCCGCCCGGTTTCACGAATGTGCTCGGAGTAGTTGAGGCCGCAGCAGAAGATCTTGCCGGGGCTGGGCACAACCGTGGCAAACTCTGGATGGGGCAGGGGCTCGGTGCGGCCCGCTGCGGTGGTGGCCCGGTCGCGCCACTGCGGGTCAAGCAGCAGTTCACTGACGCTCGCCGCGCGGAGCCGGTACCACGTACCGTCGAACTCAACGGCTGCGGCCGTCCGGGCCCCGTGGTTGGTGTCGGGGGAAACACTCACTGTTGCTAACCTCACGGCTGGCCACACCCTTTCTTCGTTGAATCGGTGTTGTGAGTGGAAAGCTATCACAATTTCCCGGAGATAGGAATTTGATGATATGTTTTTCCTGCATGCGGAATTTTTAGGAGGGTTGACGTGGCTCAGACACTGCAATCAGTGAGTCAAGCGCTCAAGATCTTGGAGCTGCTCCAACAGCATCCGAGTCTCGGCGTCTCCGATATCTCGGAGTTGTTAGCTGTGAGCCCGTCAACCGCACACCGCCTACTCTCCACCCTTCTGGAGAGCAACTTTGTGAAGCAGGAACAGCCCGGGCGCAAGTATCAACTGGGGCCAC
The DNA here is from genome assembly GCF_006716695.1 of Klugiella xanthotipulae. Taxonomy (GTDB): domain Bacteria; phylum Actinomycetota; class Actinomycetes; order Actinomycetales; family Microbacteriaceae; genus Klugiella; species Klugiella xanthotipulae. The sequence goes on along the minus strand of NZ_VFPN01000001.1, from coordinate 1,314,050 downwards.
TGATGAGCGGTAGCCGCACCGCCTCGGCCGTGGAGCACTGCATCGAGATTGCCACGCCCCACATGCTCACCCTGCGCGACACCACCCAGGAGACCGTGCACCTTGCGACCCTCACCCGGGCACACACCCGCTTTGTGGCGGCCTACGAGTCGCCCCACATCATGCGAGTGACCAGCCGAGTGGGCCGCCAACTGCCCGCGCACGCGACCGCCGCGGGAAAGATCCTGCTGTCTGCACTGAGCGATGCCGAACTCGCCGAGCTCTACCCGGAGGGGGACCTGGCGCAACCGACAACCGGCAGCATCGGCACCGCCGCCGAGTTGCGCCGCCACGTGGCACACGCCCGCGAGGTGGGCTACGCGCGCAATATGTCGGAGGCTGAACCGGGGGTCGGCGCGTTGGCCGTGCCACTACGGCATCCGGCTGGCGGGGTCGTCTGCTCACTAACCGTCACCGGCCCGGATGCCCGCCTCAACCCTACGGGAGACGTCCGTCTCTCCGCCCACGAGCGCGACCTGCTGCGGCAGCTCTCTGCCACCGCGCGATCCATCGAAGCCGAACTGCGCTACTAAACGTTTTCGACCCCACCTCATTACCCCCACCAATCACAGGAGATGACCCATGGCACACCTCACAGCCAACCCCGCCCACATGGCCAAGCCCTCCGGCTACGCACACGGTATTGTGGCCGGTCAAACCGTTTATCTGGGCGGACAGACCGCCCTCGACCAGGACATGAATATTGTGCCGGGAGGGATTGTGGAGCAGTTCACGCAGTGCTTTAAAAACGTGCTTGACACCCTGGCAGAGGCCGGGGGGAAACCGGAAGATCTCGTCTCGGTGACGATCTACCTCACCGATGTGGACGACTACCAGAAGAACGGCCGCGAGATCGGCCGCATCTGGCGCGAGATGGCCGGCACCAACTACCCCGCAATGGCCGGGATCGGTGTGACCCGGCTGTGGCAGAAGGAGGCCCTGATTGAGATCGAAGGGGTTGCGGTTCTAGGGTCATAGCCCGCCACCGCACCGGGTGAGTTTTCCTCACAGATCGACGTTTATTTCCTCGTACCTCGACTTTTTCTCACCCGTTAGCACCATCGCACGACAGCCGCAACAAGACACCCAGCACAATCCGCGTCGCCGGGTCGTTGAGGGCCAGGCCGCTAAGATCCTCGGCCCGACCCAGGCGGTAGCGCAACGTGTTGGGGTGCACGCGCAACACGGCGGCAGCGGCACGCACGTCGCTAAAAGCATCCAGGTACGCGCGGATACTCGCCACCAGCTCGCCCCCCGACCGCGTGTCGTGCTCCCGCAGCGCGTCCAGGCGGGGGTCGCGCAGGCGCGGCTGATCGGCCACGAGCGCAACGATATCGCTCAGCAGCACATCAGAGCGTAGGCCCGAGAGCGACACCACGGCGGGGTATCGGGCAGGGTCGCGGCGCACGGCATCCAGCAAATGGTCTACCGAGCGGCGGGCCTCGGGCAACGCGACCATGCCCCCCGGTGCCTCAGCGACGGCGGCGCGCAGGCTACGGCCGAAGCGGCCGCCCGCGTCGGCGAGCGCGCTGGCAGCCCAGTGCTGGAGGGCATCCGGGTCGGAGGTGGCGACGACGCCATAGATCGTGCCGCGATGAGCGGCGAGCGCGATGGGCCTGCGGTAGCTGGCGGCGTGCAGTCGCAGGTAACTCATGGTGTCGGCGGTGAGTTCCGCGGCGGGCGGGTCGGCCACGGCATCCGTGTCGACTGTGGGCACCTCCGGCACCGGCAGCACCGTCACCCCGATCACGGCGAGCAGGTCGTGTGGCTGCGGGTTGAGCAGCGACGCGAGCGCGTACGTCTCGGTCACGGTGGCCAACCGCGGGGCCTCGCCCGCGGGCTCCGCGCCGAGCCCCAGCCCCACGAGAACGAGCCGGTCGTCACGGTGCGCGGGGTGCTCCCGGCCACGCATGAGCCGGGCGGCCAAGCGCGCGGCACCGGGAATCAGCGCGTTGGCATCCGCCGAGAACGGTTCGCGGCCTTCCTGCACCCACAGGGTGCCCAGCTGTCGGCCGTCGCTGTGGATACCGGCGGCCAACCGCGCCGCCCGCCCCAGTTCCTCGTTGGCCGGCACCCGCAAGACACTGCCCTCGCTCGCCAGGGCGCTCAGCACGCCCTCATCGCTGAGTCGGCGCATCTGATCGGCGGGGCCGCGACGGCCCAGAATGGAGGAGATTCGCAGCTCATCGGCTCCCTCAATCGCGCGCGAGTAGGCGAGCACCTCACCACCACTGTCCTCGATGGTGACGAGCCCGCGAACCTGTGCAGCAACAGTCTCAGCGAGAGCGAAGAGATCACTGACGGTACCGGCGAGTGCAGAGGTGGCGGGGTCGGCGGCCTCAAGCGTGCCGAGCAGACGGTGCAGGATGCTCGTGAGCTGGTCCCAGCTGGCCTCACGGTGCACACGCACCACGCTGATTCCGCGGCGGGCGGCGGCGGACAAGAGCCCGACATCCGGCTCTCCGCTGAGCTTCACAAAGACCACGCTGTTGTCGGGTACAAACGGCAGCAAACCGGGCAGGAGGGCATCACGCGCGCCAACGAGTAGGAGGGCGTCGGCGGCCGGGAGGCTGCGCTCGCGTAGCTCCTCGGCCTCGACGAGCGCCAGGGTGCGGAGGGGCTGGTCGCGGGTGCGCGGGCCGGAGAGGAGGCGCACGAGCGGCTCACCGACGGTGTGCAGGAGCGCACGCAGGGTGACGGAGCCGGGGGTGCGGTGTGGGGCGGGCATGGCTTCTCCTGGCTGGTTGGCGGGGCGTGGGGCGGGGCACACCCCGCGCATCCATTGTGCAGCTGAACTAGAAAATGGCATAACTATTTAACGATTGGCCAAAAGATTGACGGGTCTGCGCGCCTATCGTGGACGCAGGGATACTCGCACCCGCACCGCCGCGCCGCCGAGTGTCGGTGGCTCGTGCAACACTCTCCACACGACACCATCCCGCTCAAAACGCATCATCAGACCGCATAACCACCCTTCGTCGTCAGGACCCTCATCATGGCTACCCCGCACCCCACCTCCTCCGAGACCGACCGCCCCGGCACGGAGGTCACCGGTGAGCAAACCGTCGCCCTCGTGGAGCGCTGGCTCACCGAGAGCGAACGGTACAAGCCGAGCACCTCGGCCTCGCTGCTCGCCGATACCCTGAAAGACCCGGCCGGACTGGCCTTCACGCTCGGCTTCGTGGACCGCGTGGTGCGCCCCGAAGATCTCGGCGTGGCCGCCCGCAACCTCAAGAAACTGGCTTCGGGTGCCCCCACCTTCCTGCCCGGCTACATGCGCCTGGCCATTGGCGCTGGCGGCGTGATGGCCCCGGCGCTGCCCGGCGTGGTGGTGCCGATCGCCCGCAGGGTACTGCGCGGGATGGTCAACCACCTCATTCTGGATGCGCGCGAGCACAAGCTGGGGGCCGGAATCACGCACCTCACCGCGAGTGGCAACCGCCTTAACATCAACCTGCTCGGCGAGGCCGTGCTGGGCGATGCGGAGGCCGACCGCCGACTCCAGGGCACGCATAACCTGCTCAGCCGGCCAGACGTGGACTACGTGTCGATCAAGGTGTCCTCGGTGGTCAACGAGTTGAGTCTGTGGGACTACAGCAACACGGTCACCAAAGTGGTCGAGCGACTCACCCCGCTCTACCAGCTCGCGGCCAACTCACCCACGCCCAAGTTCATCAACCTGGACATGGAGGAGTACCACGACCTCCACCTCACCATCGACGTGCTCAAAACCCTGCTGGATAAGCCCGAATTCCTCACGCTGGAGGCGGGTATCGTGCTCCAGGCCTACCTGCCGGATGCCCTCGCCGCCCTCCAGGACCTCACCGCCTGGTCGCAGGCCCGCCGTGACCGCGGCGGCGCACCCATCAAGGTACGCGTGGTCAAGGGGGCCAACCTGGCGATGGAAACCGTCGCCGCCACGGTACACGGCTGGCCGCTGGCTACCTACAGCACCAAGCAGGACTCCGACACCAACTACAAGCGCGTGCTCGACTGGGCCCTCCGCCCCGAAAACACGGATGCCGTGCGCATCGGTGTCGCCGGCCACAATCTCTTCGATATCGCCCACGCGCACCTGCTAGCCGGGGCCCGCGGCGTGACGAAGCAGATCGAGTTTGAGATGTTGCTGGGCATGGCCGAGGGCCAGGCGAAGGCCATCACGAAAGATGTTGGCGATCTGCTTCTCTACACACCGGTTGTGCACCCCGACAACTTCGACGCGGCAATCAGCTACCTGGTGCGCCGCCTGGAAGAGAACGCCAGCCCGCAGAACTTTATGTCGGCCGTGTTCGAGCTTTCAACCAACCGTGAGCTGTTCGAGCGCGAGAAGAACCGCTTCCTCGCCTCGCTCGCAGCCGTAGATGACGTGGTACCCGGCCCCAACCGCCAACAGTCTCGACTCACGGAGGCGGCGCCCCTGCCCGCCGCTCCGTTCGAGAACGCCGCCGACACCGACTCCTCGCTCACCGAGAATCGGGCGTGGGCTAGCCAGATCATCACCAACATCCCCGCCTCGCAGCTGGGTGTTGAGACCATCGCCGCCGCCCGAGTGAGCGATGCCGCCCGGGTGGAGGAGATGGTGACAACCGCCATCGCCGCCCAGAGCGCCTGGGCCACGGGCGGGGCCGCCGCCCGCGCCGCCATCCTGCGCCGCGCCGCGCAGGGCATGGAGGCTCGCCGCGGCGACCTGATCGAGATTGCCGCCGCCGAGACCGGAAAATCGGTCGAACAGGCGGACCCCGAGGTCTCCGAGGCCATCGACTTTGCCGCCTACTACGCCGAGCAGGCCGAACTGCTGGAGAGTGTCCAGGGGGCATCCTTTACCCCCGCTCGACTGACCGTGGTAACACCACCGTGGAACTTCCCCATCGCCATCCCCACCGGCTCGGTTGTCTCCGCGCTGGCCGCGGGCTCGACCGTGATTATGAAGCCCGCCTCGCTATCCAAGCGCTGCGGGGCCGTGATCGCCGAGATTCTGTGGGATGCTGGCGTCCCGCGCGATGTCCTCCTGCTGGCCAACATGGCCGAAAGCGTCCTGGGCAAGCAGCTGGTGTCACACCCGCTGGTCGAGCGCGTCATCCTCACGGGGGCCTACGAGACCGCCGAGCTCTTCCGCTCGTGGCGGGATGATCTGCCCCTACTGGCCGAGACGAGCGGTAAGAACTCGATTATCGTCACGCCGAGCGCCGATATCGACCTGGCCGTCGCCGATGTGGTCTACTCCGCGTTTGGCCACGCCGGCCAGAAATGCTCGGCGGCGAGCCTCGTCATCCTGGTGGGTTCGATGGGTAAATCCGAACGTTTCCTCAATCAGCTGATCGACTCGGCCTCGAGCCTGCGCGTGGACTACCCCACCAATGCAGCCGCACAGATGGGGCCGATTATCGAACCCGCCGCGGGCAAGCTTGAGTGGGCCCTCACCACGCTGGATACCGGCGAAACCTGGGCCGTGAAGCCCGAGAAACTCGATGACAGCAACCGTCTCTTCTCCCCCGGCATCCGCCTGGGGGTCACCGAGGGCAGCCGCTTTCACACCACCGAGTTTTTCGGCCCGGTGCTCGGCGTAATGAGCGTGCCCACGCTGGCCGACGCGATCCGCGTGCAGAACGGCACCGCCTACGGTCTCACCGCGGGGCTGCACTCCCTCGACCCCGAGGAGCTCGGCCAGTGGCTGAGCGGGGTTCAGGCCGGAAACCTGTACGTGAACCGCGGAATCACCGGGGCCATTGTGCGTCGGCAGCCGTTTGGCGGTTGGAAGCGTTCGGCCATCGGCGCGGGCAGCAAGGCCGGCGGCCCGAACTACCTGTACGGCCTGGGCTCCTGGCAGCCCACCGAGGTGGCGTCCGCACCACCCGTCAACCCGCTGCACTCGCGTGTGAACGCCGTGTTGGATGCCGCTGGGGCCCTCACCGGGGAGGACTCTGCCCTGCGCACCGCCGCCCTGCTCGACGAGGCCGCCTGGCGAGCCGAGTTTGGGGCCAGCACCGATGTGTCGGCGCTGGGCGTGGAGCGCAATGTGTTCCGTTACCTGCCGCTCGGCACGGGCATCCGCGTTCGTGAGGGTGCCAGCCAGGATGACGCCGTTCGGGTGATTCTGGCCGCCGTGCGCGCCGTGGTCGCCTCGCCCGCCACGACGACCGACCTGAGCTGCGGCATTCAGTTGCCCGACGCCATCGTGCGCGCCGCCCGCACCGCCGATATCACGGTACGCACCGAGAGTGATGCCGCCTGGCTGGGCGGCCTGGCCGAGACGCCGCTGCCGCGCATCCGCGTGGTCGCCGCCCCCGGCACACCCGCGGGCGACGCCCACACCGCCCTCGCCGGCCGCGTGGATGTGGCCCTCTACACGGACCCGGTCACGCTGGCCGGGCGAGTGGAGATCCTGCCCTTCCTGCGGGAGCAGTCCGTGACCATCACGGCGCACCGCTTCGGCAATCCGGACGCCTGGTCCGAGGGCGTTATCTAGACCTATCCGCCGCAGCAACCGCGAAGCGGGTCACGATGAGGTTCGTGGCCCGCTTTGCACCGTGCAGCTCCCCCACTATCCCCGCGGCCCGATCTCGACCCACTCCGCGTACTTGGCCACGCGTCCGTCACCCGACGAACGACCCGTCAATCGGCGCTTAATCCACGGCATCACGTGCTGGCGGTAATACGCGGCATTGTCGCGGAAGCCCGGGGCGCGCTCGGGGGCCGGGGCGGTGACGACCCAGCGTTGCGGGGCGGCGTAGCCCATGGCGTCCAGCACCCGCGCGGCCACGCGGTGGTGGCCCGTTGCGTTGAGGTGTAGACGGTCGGTGGACCAGTACTGCGCGCCTATGAGTTCTTCGTCGGACCAGTTGTCGGCGAATGGCACGCCGAGGTCGGCAGCCAGGTCGCGCACAATCGCGTTCAGCTGATCGCCCTTAGCCTGAATGGCCTCACGCAGGGGAAGGCCGCGTGTGGGGTTGGCTCCGCTCAGCACGATCAGCTGTGCGCCCGACTCGTGCACGCGGCGAAACACCTTCTCGGTGCGCGCGATGAGGGCGGGTAGATCGGCCCTGGGGCGCAGGATGTCGTTGCCCCCGCCGTTGAAGGTCACGAGGGTGGGGCCCAGGGCGAGTGCCGGCTCCAGCTGCTCGTCGATGATTGGCCCCAGCAGACGACCACGGATGGCCAGGTTGGCGTAGCGAATCGGCCCACCCTCAGCCTCCGCAAGCCCCTCGGCAACGAGGTCGGCCCAGCCGCGGACCCGACCGTCAGCCTGATCGTCGCCCACACCCTCGGTAAAGCTGTCACCTAGAGCGACATATCTCAACTCTGACATTCCCCCAGCATACGGCCGGATGCGCGCGGCCCGGGCCACACCCCGCATCCCACCCCGCTGTGGGTGACTTTTCTCTCCCAGACCGGGTAAAAAAGTCGGTCTGGGGGAGAAAAGTCACCCACGGTTCACAGCCGGTCCAACCTCGGAGTCGCACGCCTCAACCTTCAGCGACTCGCGGTAACGAAGCCGCAGATAGCGCGGGCGTAGCACATCTCGCCAGGCCCACCCCCATACGCTCAGGCGCGGATCGAGCTTCTCGCGCCGCCACAGCACACCCGCATAGACCGTGGATGCGACAAAGAAACCAACAAAAAATGCGTAGCCATCATAAGGTACGCCCGGCTCCCGAAGAAAAAAGAAATAGATCATAACAACAAGCAGAAGCCAGGCACTCAGAAATTCCGGCCACCGCAACCGGGGGACACGAGTTCCCGCCGTCAACACGCCAAGAAAGACACCAACAAACCCGGCTAATACCATTTTGATTCGCCCTTCATAACCCACATTTTCGCTTTTTCATAAAAATGTTTAATTGCCCCCCCCGGAACGATTTATCGACTAGATAACAAAAACACTAAAGCGCATCCTTGAAATATAATATTGAATTATCTTCACGCTATCAGAATCAATAAGAATCCGTGCAAATAAATTTCCAACCGAAATTTCGCTCCCGAAATATTATTCGCACTAAAAAAGTCCGAATACCCAATATGAGCCATTGGGATTGATGGCCTCTGGCGGTCTAGGCGGGGGCGGCGAGCGCCGCCGTCAGACCGGCATCAAGCGCACGAACCTGATCGCGGTACGGGGCCAGGGTGGCCTCGACTTCCCGGAGGTGACCGGCGGCGTCTTTGTCGGCCTCCGGCAGCGCGAGCTCCAGGCTCGTATCGATCACCCGCAGGTGGAGACGGTTGAGTACGGCGAGAAACCCGGCCGCCGCCCGGTTACCACCCCGCGTTCCGTAACTGACCAGAGCGGCCGGTTTATCCCGCCACTCGGCATACAGAAAATCGACGGCGTTCTTGAGCACCCCGGGATATCCCCCGTTATATTGCGGAAAGACAAAAACGACAGCGTCGAAGGAAAGAATCAACTCACTCCACGCACGAGTGTGGGCGTGAGCGTACTCGCCGAGGGCGGGCATCCGGGGCTCATCCAGAAACGGGAGGGCCACCTCCGCGAGGTCAACCAGCTCGTAGTGGAGGCTGCTGCCCTCCCGAAGGGCATCCCGCACCCAGACCGCAATCTCGGGGCCAATCCGGTTGGCCCTCGTGCTGCCGATAATGACCGCTACCCGTTGAGATATCACAGGGGCAGCCTAAACCGCGCAGACACGTTGAACCAGCGTCCCGTGCCGGAAATCCGGGGATCTCCTCTGCGCGGTACCCGCCGGGTACGCGTCAATCGGTCCAGCTTAAAACCGTATAATCGGCGGATGGGCTCGCGGGGTTGAGGCGACCCACGGCAACACCATCACCCACCGGTCGCCCCGCGGCCGTTCCGCTAGGAGCATCCCACATGACTACCCTGCCCAACGCAGCCACCCCCTTCCAAGTTGATCTCCGTGGGGTCGTCGATCTACTCAGCCGACACATCTACTCCAGCCCCCGCGTGTTCCTGCGCGAGTTGATCCAGAACGGTCGGGATGCCGTGGCCGCCCGCCACGCCGACAACCTGGCCGCCCCGGATGGGCTACTCCAAATCATCCCCCTCGACGCCAACGAGGCCACCACCCCCACATTTGTCTTCCGCGACAACGGCATCGGCCTCACCCGCGCGGAGGCCACCGAGCTGCTCGCCACCGTGGGCCGCTCCTCCAAACGCGACATGCTCAATATGCGCCGCGACGACTACCTCGGCCAGTTTGGTATCGGCCTGCTCAGTTGCTTCATGGTGTCCGACACCATCACGGTGCGCAGCCGCTCTGCCCGCGGGGACGCCCCCATCGAATGGCAGGGGCACACGGATGGCACGTTTACCATCCGCGAACTGGACGAGCGCGAGGCCCGCGATCTGGAGATCGGCACCGAGGTGCGGCTCAGCCCGCGCCCCGACGACAGCACCCTGCTGATGTCCTCAACTGTCACCCGCCTGGCGGAAAGCTACGGGCGCTACCTGCCGCTGCCCATCCAGGTGGCGGAGGTGGTCTCGGAGACGGCCCACGGCATCCGCTGGACCGACATTAACGCCGAACCGCTCTTCAGCAAACCCTTCGACCAGCCCAGCGAAGAGCTGATGGCGTTCGGGGAGAAGATACTGGGCCGACGGCCCTTCGACGCGATTGAGATCGTGGTACCCGGCACCGGCACCCGCGGCACCGCATTTGTACTGCCCTACTCGCCCCGCCCCGGCGGACGCCAGGCGCACCAGGCCTACCTGGGCGGGATGCTGCTGAGCGAGAGCATCGACGATCTGCTCCCCGAGTGGGCCTTCTTTGTGCGCTGCGTGATCGACACGACAGGGCTGCAACCCACCGCATCCCGGGAACAGTTTGTCGCCAGCGGAGCCCTGGAACAGACCAGCGAGGAGATCGGGGCGGCCGTGCGTCGCTGGATCATCCTGATGGCGGCGACGAGGCCACACCGCCTTCAGGAGTTCATCCAGATTCACGAGCTGGGCCTCAAGGCGCTGGCCGTGTACGACGATGAGCTTGCGGAGTCTGTGGTCAACTGGCTGCGCATCGAAACCTCCGTGGGTACCATGACCCTCGCCGACTACCGCGACCAGTACGGAGTACTGCGCTACACCTCCACGGTGGACGAGTTTCGCCAGCTCGCCCCCATCGCCTCAGCCGACGCCCCGATCACCAACGGCGGCTACGTGTACGACAACGACCTCTTCGAGCGCCTGCCGCTCCTGAACGATGGGATGCCCACCGAGCGGGTGACGGTGGCCGACGAGCTGGACAGCCTCGACATCCCACCGCTCGCTGACCGCGACCGGGTGGTCTCGCTGGAGGACCGCGCCTCCGCGGTACTCGCCGGGGTGGACTGCCGGGTGTCGGTGCGCTCCTTCAACCCGCACGACATCCCAGCGCTATACGTGGCCGACCCGGCCGTGCTCAAGCGCATGGAGCGCACCAAGGCCGCGACGGTGGCACCGGGCCTGTGGTCACAGGTGGTGAAGAATGTGGACAGCTTCCTCACCGCCACCCAGGGCGAGGAAGCAGCGGCGACGGCCCAGGCCCAGCTCTGCCTCAACTGGGGCAGTGAACTCGTGCGCACACTCGCCGGGCTGAACGACCCGGTGGTCTTTGACCGCAGCATCCAGCTGCTCTACGTGCAGGCGCTGCTCGCCGGACACCGCCCGCTGAGCACCGCGGATCGTGGGATGCTGGGGCAGGCCATGACCGACCTCATCCAGCTCTCGGTGGGGCTGGACTAGGGCCGCGCACCCACAGCGTACGCCCATCACAACGGTGTTAAGCTCGTCGCTATAGGTCGCACCCAGACCTCCTCGCACACCGGGCTGACAAGCGACACCACCACCCCAACACCCGAGGACCCCCATGTCTGACACCCCCCGCGCCGATATTCTGGAACAGATTGACAACCTTCCCTACGGACCGGAGCTACGCAATCTCATCGACGAGGCCATCCGCCAGGCCGAGGAGAGCGGTGACAACGATCTGGCGTACGCCGCCCGGATGCGACTCAGTAACCTGGCCTTCAATATGGGAGACCATGACACCCTCCTGAGTTCATTTGCCTGGTGCCTGGGGATGCACGACAGCGACCCCCTCCGATACCCCTACGAGACGGACGGGGGCGATCTGCTCTGGCAGTTCAAGTGGATCTCCGAGGCACTCGGAGTCAACCCGCTGTTTCCTCTCGAAAAGATCACCGAGATCCACGGCGATATGGAGCGCCGTTACCGGGAGGCGGGTCTCTCGCAGAGCGGCGTGCTACAGGCCAAGCTGGGCGTCGCGGTACCGATGGGCTATCTGGATGAGGCGCGCCGCCTCCGCGCGGAGCGCGACCTGATCGAGCGTGACGACTACAGCCACTGCGAGGCCTGCGTTCGCAGAGAGGATGCGGGTTTCTACCGGGTGTTCGGCGACGAGACCGAGGCCGTCCGTCTCTACGACGAGATCTTCGCCAACAACTTCAGCTGTGGCGATGAGCCGGAGCGCAGCGAGGCCGAGGTGCTACTGCCCTACCTGCGCGCCGGCCGCCTGGACGATGCCCGCACCGCCCACCTGCGCAGCTACCGGGCCTCACGCAGCAAACTCGACGGCATCACCATCATTGCCGACCACCTCGTGTTCTGCGCCGTCACCGGAAACGAGGCCCGCGGGCTCGCGATGCTGGAGCGTCACATCGGTCGGGTGGTCGGCGACCCGCTCAACTTCCTCGACCACTTCATCACCTTCACCGCCATGGCGGTGCTGCTGGATGCCGTCACCCGCGCGGGCCACGGCCACCAGCCCGTCCGTGGTGCCGACGCCCCCCGACTCCACGGGTACCTTGGTGAGCGCGACACCTCCTGGACGGCCGCGGAGCTCGCGGCAGCCTGCTGGGTCGCCGCCGAGAGCCTCGCCGAGAAATTCAACACCCGCAACGGCAACACCCACTTCAGCACCCGCCTCGCCGAGGCGCGGGCGCTTGCCACCGAACACTACGAGGTGCGCATCCAGAGCGAAAGCTTCCGGGCACCCGAGCCGGTGCGAGCCACCCCGCAGTCGGCCGCGGAGTGGCTCAGTCTCGCCCATGCGGCCCTGTTCTCGGAAGACCGTGAGGCCACACAGGCCGCGGTCTCGGCCGGACTGGCCCTCGCGGAGACCCCCACCGACGGTGGAACCGACCCGGCACGCATCGCCACCGCGCTCACCCATGCCGAACTGTGGGGAACCCAGTCACTGCTGTATACCCGCCGCGCGGAGCACGCTCTCGCCGCCGAAGCGCAGCGCAGCGCCAACGCCGTCCTGCGGGCTGCGGGCTTCACCGAGTACGCAGATTTCCGAGATGCCGTTCTTAACGAGAACCCCGTCGGTGAGGAAGCCCCCGACGACGCCGACACCCGCCTGGCCACCCTGCGCGAGCGGGTGACCGGGGCCCGGGCCGGGGGCAATACACAGATTCTCATCCGGGCCCTTCTCGATGTGTCGGGCAGCCCTCAGAGCGCTGCCGAAGCGGCTGCCCTCGCCGTCGAAGCGGAGACGCTCAGCGCCGAAGCGGTGGCCCTCGCCGCACGCGATGATTCGCTGCATCTGCTGGGCGTTGCGCGCCTCCATCACGCGGAGGCCCTGCTCGCACTCGACCGGATTGATGACGCCATCCACGAGTTCGACGCCATCCTCGCCGAACCCACGAAGAGCACCTTCATTCAGCTGTCGGCACTGTTCCGCCGCAGTCAGACGGCGACAGCCCAGAACGACAGCGCCACGGCCATTGCCCGGGCCGAGGACCTCCTCAACGCGCTGGTCACGTATGACGTGCGCGGCGGTATCATCCAGGTCGCCGACTACTCGGCCAATCTGCTGGGCAACGCGGGGCGCACGGAGGAGGCCGTGCAGCGGATACTCTACGCGCTCACCCAGGCCGAACGGGCCGAAAGCCCCCGTGTGCTGGAACTGCGCAGCGCCCTGGGTCGCCACCTTCTGTATGCCGGTCACCCAATGGAGGCGCTGGAACAGCTGGACGCCGTGTACCGCGTGCTGGATGCCGATGAGACGGCGGCTCCATTCGACATTGCAAGCACCCTGTACTGGATGGGGAGCGCGGCGTACAACTCCGAAGAGTACGGCCTCGGCTACTGGGCCTGGAACCGCGCCCTGGGGCTGCTCGCCGAGGAGGCCAACGGAGCCGCCCTCCTTCACGAGGTGGGCACCTCGCTCACCACGCTACTCCTGCGTTTCCGGGATGAGGCGGCCGTGGAGGTGGCGGAGATCACCCTCGCCTCGGCCCGAACCACGGAACACCCCGAGTTCATCGGAGCCGCACTGCACAAGCTGGGCGTCGCCCAGACCCAGTGCGCTCGGGCGGAGGAGGCCCTCGACACCCTCGCCGAGGCGCACCGAATCGTGGAGCAGTTGGGAGCGGAGGCCTGGGCCGCCGACATCCTCGACGACACGGCCCGCGCCCTCGGGGCGCTCGGCCGCCTGGAGGAGGCCGTGAGCATGGCCCTCCGGGCCGCCGACGCCTTCACTCAGGTCGAGCTGCTTCCGCAGGCCGGGGCCGCGGAGTACTACGCCGCGACCCGCATCGCCGATACCGACCCCGAGGCCGCCATCGGCCTCTTCCGCTCGGCCTGTTCCCGGTTTGAGGAGGGCTCCTCCAACTGGGCCGCCATGGCAGTCCGGCTCGCAGACACCCTCGAAAGCGTGGGTCGGCATGGTGAGGCCGCCGAGGTGCGCGCCGGGATCACCCCGACGGGTGACGAGCCGACCACCGGGGAGTAGGGCATCATGGCCGCCGTGGATCGCCAACTCGACCGTGCCCGCACCCGCGCAGGGCGGTAGGCCGGGCCTCGGGTATTCCTCATCCCGTTCACGGTACTGTGGACCCCGACGGGAAGGGAGGACCCACTCACCATGACTGACGAACCCACATACGACGTCATCCAACAGATCGACGGGATGCCCTACGGGCCCGAGGAACGCGCGCTCCTCGCCGAGGCCATCCGCCTCGCCGACGAAACCCGCGACACCCAGCTAGGCTACGCCGCGCGGATGCGGCTCACCCAATCCGCCCACATGACGGGCGACACCGACGCCATGTTCAGCTCGTTCGGCTGGTGCGTTGGGATGCACGACAGCGACCCCGTGCGCTTCCCCCTCGACACCCCCGGCGGAAACCTCCTCTTCCAGTACAAGTGGATGGTCGGCCGCCTCACCACCAACCCCATGTTCAGCCTCGACCAGATGGACGCCATGCATGTGGACATGGCCAGTCGCTACCTGGAATACGGGGCCACCCAGAGCGGCGTGCTCCAGTCGCGTTTCACCACCGCGGTGTTGACCGGTCGGTACGACGAAGCCGAGGAACTGCGCGAGGCGCGAAACGCCGTCCCCGAGGACGAGTTCAGTCACTGCGCCGCCTGTGTGCGCAGCGAAGATGCCTGGTACTTCCAGCAGATCGGGGATGAACCGCGAGCGCTCAGCGTCTATGACGACATCATCGAGAACCACCTCAGCTGCGGGGCGGAGCCCGAAACGGCCGAGGCCGAGGCTCTTCTCCCCCTGCTGCGGGCTGGCCGCTTCGCCGACGCCCGCGCTGCCCACCTGCACAGCTATCGAGTTGCCCGCCGTCAGCCCAACTCGTTTAACCTCATCGGCCATCACCTCATCTTCTGCGCCGTCACGGGCAACGAGGCCCGTGGCCTCGCCCTCCTGGAGCGTCACATCGGGATGATCGCCAACGACCCGCTCAACCAGGCGGCGCACTTCAGCGCCATGCTCGCGGTGGGCGTGATTCTGGATGCCGTGGCCGCGGCAGGCTACGGCCATCAGCCCGTCCGCGGTGCCGACACCGCCGAACTTGCGGGTATCTACGGTGGCCACTCCCAGCCGTGGACGGTCAATACGCTCTCGATGGCCGCGTGGAACACGGCGGAGCGGCTGGCCGCATCCTTCAACGCCCGCAACGGCAACGCGCACTTCACCCAGCGGGTGCGCGCCGCGCGGGCCCTCGCCGATGAGCATCACGATGTGCCCATCGCCACGGACACTTTCCGCGACCCGGAGCCCACGGTTGAGGAGCCCACCACCGCCGATGAGTGGTGCGAGCGGGCCATCGTCTTCCTCATGTCCGGCGATGCGGCGGCCGCGAAGGAGGCCGTGGAGACCGGGCTGCGCCTCCCCATCGACAACCGGCGGGCCTCCCTGCTCGGTTTGGCCGTTCGCGTCAACCAGTCGCTGGGCCGGGAGGAGGCTGCCGAGGAGTCGTTCCAGCAGCGTCTCGCCGAGCTGCGCGCCACGGGCCGAGCCGACACGGCCGCCCTGGAGGAGCGGCTCGGGATGCTGCTCTACGACGACAACAATCCCGCCCGCTTCCGAGTCCTCCGCGACGAGTTGGAACGCAGCCGCGACGGCGGGGACCCCGACGATGTGGTGGTGGAGTTGCTCCTCACGACCGCCGAGGCTGCACTCGGCGATGCTGAGGGCACCACCGCTGAGGCCGTCACCTGGGTGGAGGAGCTCGTGAGCGAGGCCGTCACCCGCACCACCGTGTCCGACCCGCACGATATCCAGCCCTCAGCCCGCCTCCTGCACTCCCACACGCTGCTCGCGCTCGGCCGCCTCGAGGAGGCCATCGCCGAGCTAGATGTCCTGGTCACGGCCGATAACCGCCCCCGCGTGCGCATCCCGGCTATGGTCATTCGCGCCCAGATCGCCGGGGCCTCCAACGACTACCCCACCGGTATTGCCCTGGCCGAAGAGCTTGTCGCGCTCCAGGCCCGTCTGGGCAACCGCACCGGCACCGTGGCCGCGAGCCTGCTCTCGGCGGTGCTCCTGAGCGACCACA
Source organism: Klugiella xanthotipulae (assembly GCF_006716695.1). Classification (GTDB taxonomy): domain Bacteria; phylum Actinomycetota; class Actinomycetes; order Actinomycetales; family Microbacteriaceae; genus Klugiella; species Klugiella xanthotipulae. The sequence continues at coordinate 1,298,240 of NZ_VFPN01000001.1, read as the reverse complement.
ACCGCGACGAGGAGGCCGCCCACCGGATGCGCTACGCCATCGCCCAGGCGGAACTCGCCGAGTTGCCCAACATCCCGGAGTTCACGGCACAGCTGGGCCGTTACCTGCACTACGCGGGCCACTCCGCCGAGGGACTCGAAAAACTCGATGAGGCCTACACGCAGCTGCGAGCGGCGGATGCCGAACTCACGGTTCTCGCCGACATCCTGTACGTTATGGGCGAAGCGGCCCGCGTCATTGACGAGAACGCCATGGCCTACGGTGCGTGGCAGCAGGCCGTCCGTTACGCCACCGAGGCGGGCGACAATGTGCTACTCATGCGGGCCAGCCTCGCCCTCGGCACCCTGCTGGTGAACCAGGGCGATAAGGATTCTGTGGGGGCGCTCCGGCAGGCCACCGCGGCAGCCCGTGCCCTCGACAACCCCCAGGCCACCATTCTCGCCCTGCAACGGCTGGGCAACGCGCAGGCCTTCTTCGGAGAGGAGGCGGGCCTCGCCACCATCGAGGAGGCCATCGCCCTGGCCGGCGATCAAGGCTCACCGTGGCTGATCGCGGACCTCACCGATAGCCTCGCCCGCGGCTATCAGGCCCTGGGCCGGATCGACGAGGCTGTGAGTGCTGCCCTGCGTGCGGCCGACGGGTATGCGGAGTCGCAGGATGACGCCTCCGCCGCTCTCGCCGAGCTTTTTGTGGCCCGCGCGCTGGCGGAGCGTGAGCACCGTGAGGAGGCGGTGCCCCTGTACCAGTCGGCACGCGAACGGCTGCCGATCGCGTCTCCCCACTGGAACATCATGTCGCTCGAACTCGGCGATATTCTGGCGGACCTGGGCCGTCACGAGGAGGCCGCTGCGGTCCGTTCCGCCGTCGATTCACCACCGGCCGACCTGCCCGCCGACTAACCGTCGGTATCCCCGGACGCTGAAAAGGCCCTAGGTGGGGGGGAACCTAAGGCCTTTTCATTGTGTGGGTCGATGCGGGCTTAGCCCTGGCTATCGACCCATTCCCGGAGCGAGCTCGCCACGAACTGAAAGAACGGCGGAACTAACGCGCCGAGTTCGCTGGAGTAAACGCTGAGGTCGTCGCTCAGGGAAACCAAAAATCCGTGGGTGCCGTTATCCCCCACCAACACGTAGCCGGGGCACTGCCCGGCGATGCCGTGGAGGGCGTTCTTCTCGGCAATCACACCGAGACCGTACACATGGACACCCGTCGCCAGGTGCAGCCCCTCGATGTTGGCCACGAGCAACTCCAGAACCGACTTGGGTAGGGAGGGCAGGGACAACGTGACGGGCGCTGAACTGGCGGAGGGACCGTGCGCATCGCCATCCATAACGGCTGCTGATGCGTGCGGTGGGTTAGTCATGGGCACACCTTATATCGGTGCTGGCGGGGGGCCGCGAACCCGGTCGCCGGTAACGGCACCCCCCGGGTACCCGAGATAGAACACAAAACCGATCACACAGCACGAACACTGGCTGCTCTCCCGCGGCGCTGTCACCACCACGCCCCCCAAAAAACCTTGATAATCCGCATTTTTTGACCGCATCGAGGGAGCCACCATCGGGGTGACCGAGCGCGCACACGGTCGGCAGACCGGCCACCCCCTCCCCATTGTCAGGCAAGTTTACGCCCATGATAAACCCGAAGAGACGGCGTTAAATCATCCCGCACCTCACCTTTGGCCCGACGAGTAGACAACCCCCGGGAGGCTGAGCCATCATCCCGTCAGTCAGGCCATTCCGGCCGCGCTGCACAGATGCGGCAGACCGCGCACGCATCATGCCGGGTACCCGTCGAGGGATACCTCGTTACAGGCGACGCAGGCGCTCTGAGGCGTAGCGGCGGATGCGCTTGGTGCGCCCGCGCGAGGCGATGACGGCCAGGACATCCCAACTCATCTCGGTCTCGGCGATGCGCTGCTGCAACCAATTGGACCAGTTATCAACCGACATTTTGACGTCGCTGACATTTTTCTGACCCGCGTTGAGGGAGTCGAGTACGCCGATTTCCCACTCACGAGTGCGCACGGAGTCTTTCTGCGAGTCGTCAACGGCCTCCACCCAGCGACCGCGGTCTTGCGGAGGCACCGTCTCCAGCACCTCAACCACGACGGCGGAGGCCAGGGCCGGGTCGGGCTCGGACTTCACACACGAGTAGAGCAGATCCACATGCGCACGGGACTCGATCACGCGGCGGTACGCGTCCCACCGGGCATCCTCGTTGGCCAGGGCGGAACTGTCAACACCGACAGTACGGGCCAGCTCCGCCAGGGCATCCACCGAGTACTGAACGGGGAGCGGCTCGGGGGCGGGGTCTGCCACGCGCGTACGTGCACGCTTACTCATGGCCGCCGCAGCAGCGGCCACGGGGCGCGCGATGCGGAATTCGTCGAGCAGCGTGAAGAACTCGTCAAACGCTCGACTGGGGTCGCGGTGGTAATAGGCGATCTTGGCCTCAAAGCCGCTCGTGTCGTGCCACGAATACTTGTTTTGCACAAACGTGTCAAAGTGCGTGAATTCCTCCTCCTCGGGAGTATTCACCCCCATCTGAGCGCGCGCGTAGCGGTAGCCGTCAAGCCAGACCCGGAGGTCATGCAGGGAGCGATTCCCGAGGTATGCCTCCGGGCGACGACGAATGGAGCCAAGGAGCTCATAGAAAGAGCTTGGCTTTTCTGAGTTCGTCATAGTCGGTCACCAGAGAGTGGCATGTTGGCTAGCATAGATGACCCCGCCTGAAAGCTTCCCGGAACGACAGCGGGGGTCGGGGAAATCCTCAGGGACACAGTGCAAAGCGAACTCAGGGGCCCACCAAACTATCACCTTTGTGATCACCCGCCCCGGCGTAGCGGGGTGAAATATTTGGGTGGTCCCTCAACCGTCCACACCGCGGGACGCACTCAGGGTTTACTCCTCCATCGTGAAATAGACTCTGGGTGCAACATTCGGCGCTTTTATGGAGGAGCTATGCGGATTCGGTGGAGCACACTGGTGGGGGCGTCGCTCCTCACCGCGGCCCTGACCCTCTCCGGGGTCGGCCCGGCCCTGGCCGCCAACCCCCTTGACCTCGGGTCGGAGCACGTGACCGATACCGTCAATGCGCTCGGTGACCAGACCTCCGCCGTCAACCAGACCCTCACCGACCTGGCCGACACCCGCAACATTGACCTCTTCGTGGTGTTTGTTGATCGCTTCTCCGGCCCGAGTGCAGCCGAGGAGTGGGCCAACGAGACGGCAGAGCGCAACGGCCTGGGCCCGCGCGACTACCTCCTCGCCATCGCTACCGAGGGTCGCACCTATTACCTGTCAGCCGATTCTGCCGGGCCGGTGAGCTACGACCAGATCGGCACCATCGAGTCCACCGTCATTGAGCCGCAACTCACCGCCGGCAACTGGGCCGGTGCCGCCACCGCGGCCGCCTCGGCGCTGGGGGATGCCGTGTCAGGCACCGGCTCAACGAGCGGCACCGATGCACGCACAACCGACTCAAACGACACCGGAACAACCGCAACCGATCCCGCCGCCGGGGCGGTATCCAGCGCAGTAGTTGGCGGTTTGTCCTTTTTCCTCCTCCTCATTGTTGTGGGCGGCATTATCGCTCTCGTGGTGATCCGCCGCACTCGCGCCCGCGCCCGGGGAGACATCGAATCGCGCATCGAGTCGCTGCAACAGCAGGGCGGTGCCGCCCTCGTGCAGACCGATGACGCGATCAAACGCAGCGAGCAGGAACTCGACTTTGCCCTCGCCTCCTACGGTGCGGAGGCCACGGCCCCCTTCACGCGAGCCCTCAACGACGCCCGTGCCGCGCTCATGACGGCGTTTGGCCTTCGGCAGAAACTGGATGACCACATCCCGGATACCGACCAGGAGCGTGAGGCCTGGAACCGCCAGATTCTCGACCTGTGCACCCAGGCCAATGCCGCCCTCAATGCCCAGGTAGAGTCGTTCAACCGGATGCGCCAGCTGGAGCAGAACGCGCCGCAGGCCATTGCCGCCGCCGAGGCGAGCGCGCAGGCCACGCGCACCCGGCTCGGGGCGGCCCGCAGCACAATCGACATCCTGAAGACCCAGCTCACCGAGGATGCCGTTGCCCCTATCGCCGACAACGCCGTGCAGGCCGAGGAACGCCTCAACCTCGCCGACGGCCTGATCGCCAACGGCCGCGAACAGATCGCGAATGGCACCAACGCCCAGGCCGTCGTGGCCGTACGCACCGCCGAGGATGCCATTGCCCAGGCCAATCTGCTGGTCGAGGCGGTTGATCGATTTTCGCGCGACCTTCAGCAGGCCTCTGGCAGCATCGAGAGTATGCTCGCGCGCCTCCAGGCGGATGTGGCGAGCGCCCGCCAGATGCCGGCCGCCAACGACTCGGCCACCTCGGGAACCGTGTGGGGGGCCATCGAGAGCGCTGAACGCACCTTGACCGGTGTGCGCACCCGCATGAGCAACCCTCCCGTCAACCCGTTCCAGGTGGTCCACGAACTGACGGCGGCGCAACAGAACATCAATATGACCCTGCACAACGCGATCAACACGCAGGCGGCTGTGCAGCGCCAGCGCGACATGCTCGACCGCGAAATGATGAACGCGGGCGCACAGATTTCGGCGGCGTCTGACTACATTGCCGCCCGGCGCGGGGCGGTCGGGGCGAAAGCCCGCACCCTCCTCACCGAGGCAAGCCGCGAGTTGGAGAAGGCCGACGAGATGGCCCAGTACAACATGGCGCAGGCCCTCACGAGTGCCCAGCGCGCCTCACAGCTGGGCGATAAGGCCGCGCGCACGGCACGTCAAGACGTCAACCAGTACGAGCCTCCCGTTGTTGATATGCGGATGTCCAACAACCGCTATACCAGTTCCACCGATATCGCAGGGGCCTTCCTCGGCGGCCTCGTCGGCGGGCTCGTCGGCGACCTGCTGGGCTCCGACGACGATAACGACCGCGGCGACAATCGACACCGCCAGTCGAGCGGTTGGGGTGGGTACACCCCGGGCCCGTCGCGCCCCTCAGCATCCCGGCCCTCCTCCGGCGGCGGGGGACGATCACGATCCGGGGGCGGCGGCAGTCGCTCTCGCCCCGGGGGTGGCGGGGGTCGCTCTCGCCCCGGCGGCGGACGATTCTAAAAGAACCAACGAAAGGGAACCATCACTCATGGCAAAACAGTCAATTTTTGGCCGCATCGCACAGCTCACAAAGGCAAACATCAACGCCCTGATCGACTCCGCGGAAGATCCGCAGAAGATGCTCGACCAGATGGTGCGCGACTACACCAACAGCATCGCCGAGGCCGAGAGCGCGGTCGCCGAGACCATCGGCAACCTACGCTTTTTGGAAGATGACCACCGCGAGGATGTTGACGCAGCTCGCACCTGGGGGTCCAAGGCTCTCGCCGCGAGCCGCAAAGCCGACGAGTACCGCGCAGCCGGTAACGCCGCCGACGCCGACAAGTTCGACAACCTCGCCCGCGTCGCGCTCCAGCGCCAGGTACAGTCCGAGAACGAGGCGCGCGTAACAGAGCCACAGATCGCGTCCCAGACGCAGGTGGTTGAGCAGCTCAAGAACGGCCTCAGCGGCATGAAGCAGAAGCTCACCGAGCTCCAGTCCAAGCGCAACGAACTCCTCTCCCGCGCGAAGATGGCGCAGGCCCAGGGCAAGGTTGTGGATGCGCTCAAGAGCATCAACCTGCTGGACCCCACGAGCGAAATCAACCGCTTCGAGCAGAAGATCCGCCACGAGGAAGCCCGCGTGCGCGGAGCCCAGGAACTACAAGCCTCCAGCCTGGACGCTCAGTTCGAGAGCCTGGAGGACATCGGCGAACTCACCGAGGTCGAGGCCCGTCTGGCCGCCCTCAAGAGCGGCACAACACCACAGTCGCTCGAACAGTAAAGACCCACACGGAAGACGGGCCGGGCCGACCTGGACGTGACTGGTAGTTGGGTGGGATGCTGCGACATCCCACCCACTGCGTCCGAGGTCTTCCCCCCGGCACCCCCGATGATTAGGCTGGGTCCATGCCGATGTGGCAGCTGAGGGGGTTCACATGACAGTCACTTTTGACGATCAGCTCGGGCCGATCGACTATCTCATCATCGAGTTTCCCGGTGGGCGGGTCACCGCCGCCGGGTTTGCACAGCTTCTTGAGCTGGTTGACGGGGGCAGTATCCGCGTACTCGACCTGGAATTTGTTGCGGCGACTGCCGACGGTGGGGCGCGTATTATCGGACTGGACGAGTTGGGACCGGTGGAGGGCTTCGATATGACCGTGTTTGACGGAGCCTCCTCGGGGCTGGCCGATACAACCGACCTGGCCGAGATCGGCCGGGCGCTGCGGCCGGGAAGCATCGCGGCAATTCTGGTGTACGAAGAGTTGACGATGCTGCCCGTGATTGCCGCGTGGGAACGGGCCGATGCACGAGTGCTGGGCGAGGGCGTCATTCCGGTGGCCGATATGCTGGCCGCGCTCGACACCGAGCCGAATACGGTGGCTCCCGATTCTCACGGGAGGAGCTGACCATGAGTCTCTTTCGCACAGCGGCACGGGTGGCCGTCGCCAGTTCCGTTCACGGCCGGGTTCAGGAGCGCCAGCGGCAACGGTGGGGGGCGCAGAGCGCGGCCCCGGATACCCTCGGGCAACCGGTTCCGCCGGCCACCCCTCCTGCTGCCCTCGATGCATCGCTCGCACAGTTGAAGCAGTTGGGCGAGTTGCGCGATGCCGGTATCCTCAGCCAGGCGGAGTTTGAGACCAAGAAGGCACTGATTCTCGGGCCCTCGGCGTAATGCGGTTTAGGCGGCGGTGCCGTCGCGCGCGGCTTCAAGCTCGGCAATAACGATCTTGGTCATCCCCATGAGCGCGCCCGTGGCTCGGCCGGCCTTCTCCGGGTCGGGGTCGGAGAGGATCTCCCCCAATTGCGCCGGAATAACCTGCCACGACAGACCAAACTTGTCGTCGAGCCACCCACACTGGCCGGGGGTTCCACCGTCGCCAGAGAGGGCATTCCAGTAGTGGTCAATCTCGGCCTGGTCCCGGGCGGAGATCGCAAACGAAACCGCGGGGCTGAACTGGAAGTGTGGTCCGCCGTTGAGCGCCTGAAACAGCACGCCATTGAGCTCAAACTGCACCACCATCACGGTGCCGACCGGGTAGGGGGCACCCTCCGAGTAGTAGGAGGTGGACAGGATGCGCGAATTGGGGAAGATGGAAACATAAAACTGTGCGGCGTCCTCGGCCTGGGTATCAAACCAGAGAAACGGGCTGATCGGCTGCATGGTGAACTCCCTCGTTGTACCTCGCGGTTGGTTGTGCGAGTCATTTTACGCCCGACCTGGGTTTTTGTACCGACTATTTCGCGTTCGTGGCCGCGGTTGTGAAGGAGAACGCCCCGCGGCTCTCCTCCACAACCCGGCCCGGGCAGAATATTTCCACAACCGCGTTGGCCCGGCCCCGAACATCCGCAGAACCTGACAGAATTCTTCTCGTGACTTCTCTTCCGCTTCCCTCCATTGACCAGCAGATCGCCACCGAGTTGGGTGTGCGCGGCGACCAGGTCCGCGCGGCCATTGAGCTCCTGGATGGCGGGGCCACCGTGCCTTTCATCGCCCGATACCGCAAGGAGGTCACGGGCACGCTCGACGACACCCAACTGCGCACACTGGAGGAGCGGCTGCGCTACCTGCGCGAACTGGCCGAGCGCCGAGTCACTATCCTGGAGGCCATCCGGGAGCAGGGCAAACTCACGCCGGAGGTGGAGGCACAGATCACCGCGGCCGACTCGAAGGCGCGATTGGAAGACATCTACCTGCCCTACAAGGTAAAGCGCCGCACCAAGGCACAGATCGCGCGCGAGGCCGGGCTAGAGCCGCTCGCACACTCGCTACGTACCGACCCCTCCCAGGTGCCCGAGCGGGCCGCCACCGCCTTTATCAATGCGGAAAAGGGCATTGAGGATGCCGCAGCCGCGCTCGACGGTGCCCGCTCCATCCTTACCGAACTTTTCGCCGAGGATGCCGACCTGATTGGCCGCCTGCGCGAACGCCTGTGGAACACGGGCCGCCTGGTCTCCGTGGTGCGCGACGGCCAGGCCGTGAAGGGGGCCAAATACGCCGACTACTTCGACTTCTCAGAACCGTTACCCCAACTGCCGTCGCACCGCATCCTGGCGCTGTTCCGCGGGGCCAAGGAGGATGTGCTCACCCTCACGATAGACCCCATGCCCGAGGTTCTCGACGATACCCCGACTGATCGTTCTGCACTCACCCCCTACGAGATGGCCATCGCCACCCAGTTCGGGATCAGCGATCAGGGTCGCCCGGCCGACGGGTGGCTACTGCTCGCGGTGCGCACATCGTGGCGCGGCCGCATTATGGTGCGGCTGGAGCTCGATCTGCGTACCCGGCTACGCGAGCGCGCCGAGGAGGATGCCATCACGGTGTTTGCCGCCAACCTGCGTGACCTGCTCCTCGCGGCCCCCGCCGGTCAGCGCGCCACCCTCGGCCTCGATCCCGGCCTGCGCACCGGCACCAAGGTCGCCGTCGTGGATGCCACCGGCAAGGTTGTCGCCACCGACACCATCTACCCGCACCAGCCCCACAACAAGTGGCAGGATGCACTCGTCACGCTTGATCGGCTCATCACCGAGCACAACGTGGAGCTGATTGCGATTGGCAACGGCACCGCGTCCCGCGAGACGGACAAGCTCGCCGCCGAGCTCGTGAAGCTGCGGCCCGAGCGGAAGGTGACCAAGGTTGTGGTCTCCGAGGCGGGGGCCTCCGTATACTCAGCATCCGCCTTCGCCTCGCAGGAACTGCCCGAGCTGGATGTGTCGATCCGCGGTGCCGTATCCATTGCACGGCGCCTGCAAGATCCGCTCGCCGAGCTCGTGAAGATCGACCCCAAGTCAATCGGTGTCGGCCAGTACCAGCACGACCTCCCCGACTTCACGCTGTCCCGCTCGCTTGATGCCGTGGTGGAGGACTGCGTGAACGGCGTGGGGGTTGACCTGAACACGGCATCTGCCCCCCTTCTGCGGCGCGTATCGGGCATCGGGCCCGGGCTGGCCGAGAGCATCGTGGAGTATCGGGACGCTCACGGACCGTTTACGTCGCGCAAAGCGCTGGCTCAGGTGCCCCGGCTGGGGCCGAAGGCGTTCCAGCAGTGCGCGGGCTTCCTGCGTGTGCGCGGCGGGGACAACCCCCTCGATGCCTCGGGGGTGCACCCGGAGGCATACTCGCTCGTGGGCCGCATCGTGGAGGTCTCGGGGGCCGAGGTATCAACCCTTCTGGGCAACGGCTCGGCGCTGCGCGGCATCCGGGCGGCCGATTTCGTGGACGGCACCTTTGGCCTACCCACGGTCACAGATGTTCTCCACGAGTTAGAAAAACCGGGTCGGGACCCCCGCCCCAGCTTCGCCACCGCAACCTTCGCCGAGGGTGTCGAAAAGATCGGCGACCTGGTTCCCGGGATGATCCTGGAGGGAACCGTCACCAATGTAGCCGCGTTTGGTGCCTTTGTGGATATCGGCGTGCACCAGGACGGCCTCGTGCATGTCTCGGCCCTGAGCGACAGGTTCGTGAAGGACCCCCGAGAGGTGGTCAAACCGGGCGACATCGTGCGCGCCAAGGTTATGGAGGTGGATGTCGAGCGTAAACGCATCTCGCTGAGCCTCCGGCTGAGCGACGAACTGCCTGCACGTAGCGGCGGGCGCGATACGTCGGGCAGTGCCGGGAACAGCGGCGGGCGCGGGCGGGCGGACAGCGGGCGCGGCGGCGCTGGCGGGCGTGATGGCCAGGCGCGCGGTGCACGCGAGGGCCGCGGCGCTCCGGCTCCCCGCGGCGGCACGTCTGATCGCGGAGCAAAACCCCCGGTCAACAGTGCAATGGCAGACGCGCTGCGGCGAGCAGGGCTCGTGGCGGATGATCGCTAGCGGTGGCAGCGCTACGGGTGAGAAAACCTCACAAGACCGGCAAATTTTCGTCGATATGTGAGGTTTTCTCACCCGTAGTAGCTTTGCCGGGGCACGAGCACCCTACGCCCCCGCGAAGAATGCGCCCGCTGCCGCACCCAGCGCCACGAGGTCGTCCACCTGCGCCAACTCGCGAGCCGAGTGCATCGAGAGCAGCGGCACGCCAACATCCACCGTCCTGATGCCCAGCCGGGTTGCCGTCAGGGGGCCGATGGTGGAGCCGCACGGCACCGTGTTGTTCGACACAAACTCCTGGTAGGGAACGCCAGCGGCGGCGCAGGCGCGCGACCAGAGGGCCGCGCCGTGGGCATCCGTGGCATAGCGCTGGTTAGCGTTGATCTTAAGCAGTGGGCCACCACCGGCAACGGGACGGTTGGCGGGATCATGCTTCTCGGGGTAGTTGGGATGCACCGCGTGACCCGCATCAGCCGAGAGACACCAGGACGCGGCGAGCGCCCGCTGCCGGTCCCCCTCCGAGGCACCCAACCCCGCGGCCAGCCGCCCCAGGACGTCGGCCAGGAACGGCCCGCTCGCGCCCGAGCGCGTCTCGGAGCCCAGCTCCTCGTGATCAAACGCGGCGAGCACGCTGATATGCCCGGCATCCTCGGAGGCACCCAGTAGCCCGCGCAGCCCGGCAAACACCGAGGTCAGGTTATCCATCCGCCCGGCCGCACACAGGTCATGGTTCAGGCCAAACCGCGCGAGCGGGGCGGTATCGGCCGTGAGGATGTCGTACCCGGCAACATCCCACGCCGCAACGCCCGCGAGCTGCGCAAGGTGGCCCAGCAGGTCGGCTTGCGTGGCATCACCAACGGCATAGACGGGCGCGGTGTGCCGCTGACGGTCGAGGGTCAGGCCACTATTTGCCTCCCGGTCCAGGTGAATCGCCAGTTGCGGGATGCGCATGAACGGCCCCGTGCGCACCAAATGCTCGGTTCCGCTGCGGGTCACGAGCCGTCCGGCGAGTTCAAGCTCGCGGTCGAGCCACGAGTTGAGCAGCGGGCCACCATACACCTCAACCCCCGCCTGAATCCAGCCGTGCGCACCAATCGTGGGCTTGGGCTTGAGCTTAAAGCCGGGCGAGTCGGTGTGCGCACCGAGCATCCGAAACGGGGTCAGCCCGGTGGATGCCGCCGGCTGGCTCCACGCAATAATCGCGCCATCCCGAATCACGTAGTGCCTGCCCGCCGTCGTGTCCCAGGCGTCGGTCTCACTCAGCGGCTCGAAGCCCGCCGCGCGCAGCAGTCGGGCGGTCTCGGCGGCCGCGTGGTAGGAGGAGGGGCTGGCCGCGATGAAGGCGGCGAGCGCGTCAACGTACTCGGTGGTGTGCTCGGCGGTGATTGACATGGGTCCATCCAATCATGTGCGGGCGGGCTCGGGTCCGCGCAACCCGGCTGGTACCCTGGCCGGTAGGCTCCGTCGCACCCGCAGCATCCCCGGCAGAATCGAGCACGATATGACCACGCCCTCCACCGCGTCACCCGGCACCTCCGAGGCCCCGACCACGCCCGCTCGCTCGCCCCGCTCGGGCGCGTTGGGCGCCTTCGTGATGGTGTCGGGCGTTCTGCTGGCCGCGTGGATGACCGCGGGCCGGGCGCTTTTTGGGGCCGGCGGCGATATGGTGGCCTGGTTTGCGTTCTCGCTGGGGCCCGTGATGGCAACGCTTCTGGTGGTGACCGGGTGGTGCATCCGGGTAACGGCGCGGCGCGGGTTCCGCACCCGGCGGTCCACGGTCGTCTCCCTCTCGATCACCGGGGCGCTGGGGCTACTCTTTGGGCTGACCGTGCCCGACACGACGGACGAGGGGCTCGCCTCTCTTCTGAGCGTCTGGAGCGGGCCCGACTCGCTTGAGATGTCCATCGGGCTGTGCAACCCACTGGGCACCATCACGGTGGCACTCGCGGTCTTTTCGCTCGTGTTTGCGGTGGGCGATTCACGCGGGCCCAAACCCATTATCGAGGAAGACTAGGCCGCTCTGCCGGGGCTGAAAGGTCACCGGAGGATGCTCCCGGGATGACCGCGGAGACGAGCAGAAACCGGTGTACGCATCGCACCGTGGATCATTAACAACGCGATTCCGCTGCTCCGGATGCCCGCAGGACATCCCCGCAACCCCCTGGTAGTAACCTCGCCACCGTCCTACACTGCGGAGAAAAGTACAGGAGCTTCTCATGAGCGGCATCACCCAGGATCTTGTTATTTTCCGGCATTTTGCGGCACCCCCGCGGCAGGTCTACCACGCGTTTATTGACCCGGACACAATTGCCGAGTGGTTTGGCCCGGACGGCTGGCACGTCCCACGCGACACCATCGCCGTGGATGCGCGGGCGGGCGGATATCAGCGCCTGGTCATGGTCAGCGATGACAATCCCGAGCTGACCGCCGTGGTGGACACCACATTCTCTGAGGTTATTGAGAACCTTCTCCTCGTGGCACACCAGGATGTCCCAGATATGGATGGCGACGGTACCATCACCCGCCTCACCACGAGCCTCACCTTCACCGAGGAGGGTTCGGGTACGCAGCTGGAACTGGTGCAGGGTCCGTTCAGCGCCGAGGTGGCGGCCGGTCCACGGAGTGGCTGGGAGGAGTCATTCGCGACCCTGGACCGCGTTCTTCAGAAGCGGGAGAAGTAGCGCGCCTCCCGCAGCAGGTGTGATCTGGAGCCGTGGGCTCTCGTCGGACAAAGATCGCTATTGGGCCTTCGAATTGCAGCCGCCATCAGGATTTCTTGTGATCTCCTCACGACTCCCTCCGGTCAGCACTTATCCACAGGCTGCACAGGTGGTCGTCAACGCCTGCGTGGAGTGGGTACCGTAGAGGGTGAAACGTGAACGCGAGATCTATGAAGGGACCAGCTGTATGGTTTACGAAGTGCAGGGCGTTGTTGTTCGCTCCAAAAACGCACCGGCCACAATCGAGACCATCCTGGTGCCCGAACCCGGCCCCGGGGAGGCTCTCGTTGACATCCTGACCAGCGGGGTCTGTCATACCGATCTGCACTACAAACAGGGGAGCATCAGCGATGATTTCCCGTTCCTATTAGGACACGAAGCCACTGGCATCGTGAGCGGTGTGGGGCCAGATGTGACCAACATCGCCGTGGGCGACCGCGTCATCCTCAACTGGCGCGCGGTGTGTGGCACGTGCCGCGCCTGCGCCAAGGGTAAACCCCAGTACTGCTTTAACACCCACAACGCCACCCAGAAAATGACCCTGAGAGATGGCACCGAGTTGTCACCCGCGCTGGGCATCGGTGCCTTCATCGAGAAGACCCTCGTGGCCGCCGGTCAGTGCACCAGAGTGGATACTGAGTCGGATGCGGCCGCAATCGGCCTGCTGGGCTGCGGCGTGATGGCCGGCATCGGTGCGGCCATCAACACGGGCGAGGTGCAGCGCGGCGAGTCGGTGGCCGTGATCGGCTGTGGTGGCGTGGGTATCGCGGCCATTGCGGGCGCTCAACTGGCCGGTGCCACCACCATCATCGCGGTCGATATCGACCAGGCCAAGGTAGACATGGCACTCTCGCTGGGGGCAACGCACGGGGTGAACTCTCGCGAGACCGATCCCGTGGAGGCTATCCGTGCGCTCACCGGCGGCAACGGTGCCGATGTTGTGATCGAGGCCGTTGGTCGGCCCGAAACCTATCGGCAGGCCTTCTACGCCCGCGACCTCGCCGGGCGCGTTGTCCTCGTGGGTGTGCCCACACCCGAGATGATGATTGAGCTACCCCTGCTAGACGTTTTTGGCCGCGGTGGGTCGCTCAGGTCTTCGTGGTACGGTGACTGCCTACCCAGCCGTGACTTCCCCATGCTGGTTGAGCAGTACGCACGTGGCCGCCTCAATCTGGATGCGTTTGTGTCGGAACGCATCGGGCTCGCCGATATCGAGTCGGCCTTCGAAAAAATGCACGCTGGCACAGTACTTCGATCGGTGGTTGAACTCTCATGACGGACACAACACACACAACAGGGACTCTCGCTCGCATCGAGCACCTGGTCACGAGCGGAAAATTCTCCCTCGATGGCGACGAGTGGGATGTTGATAACAACGTGTGGATCATCGGCGACGACACCACCGTCATCGTGATCGACCCCTCGCACGACGCCCGCGCAATTGCTGCGGCCGTTGGCGGCCGCGAGGTCGCCGCGATCCTGCTCAGCCACGGCCATGACGACCACATCCGCGCCGTTGGCGAGTTTGTGCGCACCAACGGCGCACCCGTCTACCTCAACAGCAACGACCGGATGCTGTGGAACGACGTCTACCCAATGCTCGCCCCGGACCACGACATCCGGGAGGGTGACACCTTTACGGTGGCGGATGTCACGCTCACCGCCCGGCATACCCCCGGTCACTCGCCCGGCTCGGTCAGCTTCTACTCCGCAGAGTTGGGCACCGTCTTCACGGGCGACACGCTCTTCCAGGGCGGCCCTGGGGCGACCGGACGTCTCTACAGCAGCTTTGACACCATCATCGAGTCGATCACCACCCAGTTGCTTACGCTCCCGGCCGAGACGGTGGTGCGCACCGGACACGGCGACACAACCACAATCGGGGCGGAGGCTCCGCAGCGCGACGAGTGGATTGCTCGGGGGCACTAAACCTGGGCGGTCGGGTCGATACGAAGAAGTGGCATCCGACTAGCTTTCCGCCGGACTCGCCGGGATTTCTACCGCGGAGCCCGTCACGATGATCCCGCCCGAGGGTGGGATGTCAACCGTCAGCAGGCTGGGTCGGCCCACGTGTTCGCCCTGATGGATGAGCACGCGCGCGGGCGCGGTGACCCGCCCGATTGCACGCAGGTAGGCCCCGACGGCCGCGGCGGCGGAGCCTGTGGCGGGGTCCTCGCGAACACGTCCGGCTGCGAAGGGGTTGCGGGCCACAAACTCCGCGGGTGAAAGTTCCCGCAGGGTGGTGATCGTGCCGGTCCAACCCTGGGTCTCTTTCAGGTCGCGCACGGCCGAGAAATCAAACGTGTAGGTGTCGAACCGGAGCGGGTCGGCAATCACGATCACGGGGTGCCAGTTGCCGGCGTACGACAGTCCGGGCGGGTACACGGGATTCAGGTCGGCACGGGTGAGACCGAGTACGGCGAGGAGGGCCTCGAACGCGGCGGCATCAAGGGGAGCCTGCTGCGGCTCGACGCTGGTGAAGGAGGCCCGTAGACCCTCGACGGTATCAGCCGTCTCAATCACAACGGGGCCGGCAGCCGTGTCGAAGGTAAAGGTCCCCTCGCCCTCCCGCTCGGCGAGTGCGGCAGCCGTGGCAACCGTGGCGTGCCCGCAGAACGGCACCTCAGCCACCGGCGAGAAATACCGCACGCGACTGCGGCGCGGGTCTCCACCCACGGAGCGCTCGGTGAGGAACGCCGTCTCGGCGTAGCCGATCTGCGCGGCGATCTCCTGCATCTCGGAGACGCCCAGGGCGGCAGCATCCAGCACAATTCCGGCGGGATTTCCCCCCTCGGGTCGGGTGGTGAAGGCGGCGTAGCGGAGGGCGGAGGAGAGCACAGTCATGACACGATTTTTTCACGCAACCCGAGAAACCACGAGAGGCCGGTTGCGGGTTCGTGGCCTGACACGCACAGGGGTGTTGGAGAGACGATGACCAGAGCCAGTCGCCACATCGAGCCCCAATGTCGGTGGCTTATGCTTTTATACCTATAGTTAACAGTGCCGCATGTGCTGGCGGCCCGCGCAGCTATAAGGAGATTCATGGCGCCCTCGCTTCTCGAACAACTGCCCGACATCGTGCGCGCTGGCAAACGCCAGGCGCAACAGATCCTCGCCCAGCTGGAGGGCGAACAGCGGGTCAGTCTACAAACCCGGGAGTTGGTCTTTCCCCATCGTGACGCGGCGGGGATGGATATCTTTACCTCGGGAGCGGGTCCAGAAGATGCTCTCAACCACCTGATCTACGGCGACAACCTCCTCGCCATCGCCGCCCTGCTGGCGGGTGACGAGCACACCCCCAGCCTGCGCGGGGCCGTTGACCTCATCTACATCGATCCGCCCTTCGATTCCAAGGCCGACTATCGCACCCGCGTGGAGCTTCCCGTTGGTGGGGTTGACCAGCGGCCCACCGTGGCCGAGCAGTTTGCCTACTCGGATACGTGGAAGAAAGGCACGGCTTCATACCTGGAGATGATCACGCCACGGCTCGTTCTGATGCGCGAATTGCTGAGCGAGAGCGGCTCGATTTACGTGCATCTGGACTGGCATGTGGGGCACTACGTGAAAGTGGTGCTTGACGAGATCTTTGGCAAGCAGAACATGCTCAACGACATCTCGTGGTTGTACGGTCTGGGCGGTAGCTCCTCGCGTTACTGGCCGCGTAAGCACGACCAGATCATGTGGTATTCCAAGGCTGTGGATGGGCAGTATTTTGTGGCCGACATGATCCCAGCCACCTCGAATCGGATGAAGGGCGAGTTGAAGAAGGCCCCCGACTACTGGGACATTCCCACACTCAACAACCAGGCACATGAGCGACTCAACTACGGCACCCAGAAGCCAGAGGCCCTCTTGGAGCGCATCATCGGCTCATCGTGCCCGCCCGGCGGGCTTGTCGCCGATTTCTTCTGCGGTTCCGGCACCACAGCGGCTGTGGCCGAGCGTCTCGGGCGACGCTGGGTGACGAGCGATATTGGTAAGCCTGCCACGATGATTACCCGCAAGCGACTCGTGGACCAGGATGCCCGCCCCTTCCTCTACCAGGCCATTGGCGACTACCAGGTTGAGCAGGCCCGCAGCACCCTCGGGCGTCGATTCAGCGTTGGCCAGCTCGCCAAAACCGTCCTGGAGGTCTACGGCGCACAGCCGCTACCCGCCGAGATCAGCGCCAACGGGTCCCTCGGCCGGATGCCGGGCACCTCCACACTCGTGTACGTGGACAGCCCCAGCAGATTGACCACGGCATCCACCCTGCTGCGAGCGCAAAGCTACCGCGACTCGGTGCTGGGCGGATGTGAGCGGGTGATTGTGCTGGGCTGGAATTTTGCCGAGGGTATCGGACAGACCGCGGCGGACCTGGACGATCCACGATTGGAGGTGCGGGTCATTCCGGCAAACCTACTGGACGAATTGAAGAAGAAGGGCCTCGACCGGCTGAGCCGCAACGGCAACATACGATTTGCCACTCTGCAATACGTGAGCGCCACCGCTGGCCGCAGCGTCATCAATTCGGAGTGGGAGTCGCTATCCGTCACCCTCGACAACTACGTGTTGCTTGACCCGTCCGCGATGCCGCTTGACGCGGCCAACCGGGCTCGGGTGATCGACGTGATGAACCGCGACCCACTCGCTCTGATTGAATACTGGGCAGTGGACCCCGACTACGACGGGATAACCTTCCGCTCGACCTGGCAGGACTACCGGGGCAACACGGCCAACGATGGCGATAGCCTGCACGTGGAAACGACCACCACACTGACTCAGCCGCGTGACGGGCGCACCGACACGGCCCGCACGGTGTGTGTCCGTGCCGTGGACGTGTTTGGGTACGAGTCTGAAACGGTGCTGCACCTGGGGGCGCTGGTGCCCGAGAGTGCCGTGGACACCGTGTCGGCCACCCCTCAAAAATCCGCAGCGGAGAACACAGCATGAACCTCCAGCGACACATTTTTCCGCTCGCAGAGCGGCTCGGGTTAGCCGTGGCCGACGATATAGCCGCGTTTGAGGCGGGGCTGCCCGCGCCCATCCTCACCCGGGTAACCCCCACGACCGCCGAGTTGCTGCGCTATTGGTTTGCACCCGAGTATCGCGACTCACGGCAGGTAAACTTTCATCGCGGACAGCGGGACGCCATCCTGCACATCATCTACGCCCACGAGGTGTTGGCCTGCACCAGTCTGAGGGACCTCTTCCAGCACCTCGCCCCAACAGCTCCCGAGGCGGGGCCGGAGGCCGGCGGGAGGCAACCCGGCTCGCAGCATCCGCTCTACGCCGCCAAAATGGCCACGGGAACGGGTAAGACCTGGGTCTTGAGCGCCCTGCTCGTGTGGCAGTATCTCAATGCCGCTGCCAGCCCCGAGGACGTTCGTTTCACACGAAACTTTTTGATCGTGACCCCGGGGTTGATCGTGTATGACCGGATGCTGGATGCTTTTCTCGGGCCACGCATCACGCCACCCCCGCCCGCGCCACACGGCCCAGCCACTCGCGGCCACGGCGCAGCCGCCCGGCTGGGTACCACCACGCCCAGCACCGGACAGCGCGATTTCTCGGGCAGCGACCTGTACCGCTTCCGTGACCTGTTCGTGCCCGATGGGTCTCGCACTGCCGTGTTCAGTTTTGTGCGGGGGAACGTGGTCACCAAAGAGGATATCGGGGTGCGCACAACCGGCTCGGGCGTCATAGCGATCACCAATTGGCACCTGCTCGCGGGAAAACGTGACCCCGGGATGCTTGACGAGGCCTACGCAGACACCACAGAGGCCGCCGAAAACGACGAGAACGACGCAACATCCACTGCCCGGACCGCCGCCCTCGCTATCGTGCCTCTGACACCGGGAACAGCAACGGGTAATGACCTGGACGCCCTCGACCGCCGCGCCCAACGCGGCCGCGCCATGCGTTGGCTCGCCGAACTGCCGAGCCTGCTCGTGTTCAACGACGAGGCGCACCACGCACGCTCGGCCCCCGCAGGGCAACGCGGAACGATCACCGGCGAGGCCGCCGCAGGCGAAGTTGAGTGGCACAAATCCCTCACCCGCCTGGCCACCCCGCTCGGTCGCCGCTTCATGCGGGTGGATTTCTCCGCGACACCGTACACTCCGACGGGCCGCGGCCGCAAAGACCGCGCCTACTTTCCACACATCGTGGTTGACTGCGACCTCCTGGATGCCATGAATCAGGGGTTGGTGAAATCGATTGTGCTGGATACCCGACGCGAGGTACTGGCACTCGGCGAGCACCCCCTCGACTTTCGGGCAGAACGGGATGAGCATGGCCGCGTCTCCTCTCTCTCGGCGGGCCAGCGGGTGATGCTCCGCGCGGGCCTCAGTAAACTGGATATTCTTGACCGCCAGTTTGCCGACGCGGGGCCCACTAAGCACCCCAAACTCCTCGTGGTTGTGGAAAACACGGAGGTATCACCCCTTGTGGAGGACTACCTCCTGGAGTGCGGGCTTGCACCCGATGACGTACTGCGGGTGGATTCGGGTCGGAAAGCTGAACTCGGCGAAGCGCAGTGGGCGCATCTGCGCGATCGGCTCGACGCGATTGACACTCAGCCCCACCCCCGCGTCATCATTAGCGTCCTCATGCTGCGCGAGGGGTTCGACGTCAATAATATCTGCGTGATCGTTCCGCTGCGGTCGAGCGCATCAGACATTCTGCTGGAACAGACCATCGGCCGCGGCCTTCGTCTCATGTGGCGGGGAGACCCGACCCTTGATGAGCTCAAACGCGACACCCGGGAGCGGATGCACGCACACCGCGAACCCACCAACTACCACGACGTTCTCTTTGTTGTTGAGCATCCGCGCTACGCCGATTTTTATCGCAACGAGTTGGGCGATGGGCTCGTCGCCCAGGTCGGTGACACGGAGGTGACCGCCCGCGGCGACGCCATCACGGTTGAGCGGCGTCCCGACTACGCGAACTTCGACGTTGCGGTACCGATCATCCTGCACACCGCAGACGAGCGGTTACGCCCACCCACCATCACGGTCGGCGAGCTCCCCCTCAGCCCCTACCTCCTCGACGACCTCCTCAGCCTCGCGGGGCGGCACGAGACGTTTGTGTCGCAGGATATCCAGGAAGGCACCCAGTTTGGCGAGTATCGCGTGGATGCGGGTGGATCGCCGACCCGCGGCTACAACGACTATCTCGCAGACGTGACGGCACGCGTGACCGGCACAAAAAATCGCAGCTTCACCCGAGACGGGCTACTCCGCCGACACCCCGCGCCCCGCCCGGTGCTCCCCCTCTACAGGCCGCTGGTTGCCCGGGTTGCCGACAACTATATCCGCACCCGGATGTTTGGCCGTGACTTCGACCCGCGGGCGGGCGACGCCTGGCGGGCGCTCCTGCCCGAGGCGGTCACGAACAATCTCGTTGGCACACTCACGGCTGCGCTCCTCTCGGCGCTCCACACCGAGACCGTCGGCGAGGCGGAGGTCCGCCACCGGCGAATATCCGAGGTTGTCAGCATCACAGCGCGCAGTAGCTCCGCCATCCCCGTCACCAAAAGCGTGTACCCGCTGCTTCCGGTCCCCTCGCGGGGCGGAGGGCTGGAACGGCTCTTCATCGAGTGGGCGGATGCCGACGGTGCCGTCGAGGCCCTTGTCAAGGTGCACGAACACCGGCACGATTTTCTGCGTCGGCCCTACCTCACCGCCCAACACGTCCCCGCCCACTACTCACCCGACTTCCTCGTGCGCACGGCCGAGTGCGTCTACGTGGTCGAGACGAAAGCGTCGAGCGCGCTGAGCGACGACAACGTTCGGCGCAAGGCGGATGCCGCCCGCGCCTGGTGCCACCAGCTGAACGAGTTGCCGGCCCACCATCGCGATCATCGCTCCTGGCACTACGTGATCCTCGATGAGGAGAGTGTGCGCAGCTGGCATTCCGGCGGTGGACGAGCGAGCGATCTATTGGCCCACGCACGACTGGTCCCACCGCAGGTGGGTGCCCCGGGGCGGCTCTTCTAATCAGCGGTGACGGCTGGAATAGGTGGCACGGCGGCGATCGAGCGAGTCCGGGGTGAGCTAGGAGTTGCCTTTCTGCCGTTCACGGATCAGGTCAGCCGCGGTGACCCGGTGGGAACGGTCGGGCAGGTCGTCGCCGGCAATTCCCGCGACAAGTTTACCGGGGTCGGTATCGAGAGCCACGGCGATGCGCACGATCGTTGTCAGGCTCGGATTGGCCTCACCCCGTTCGATCTTGCCCAGGTTCGTGAAGTGCATTGAGGCCAGATCTGCCAGGTCCATTTGGCTCACCTGAATCGCCAGACGATGCTCGCGAATGCGGCTGCCGAGGATGCGTGCGGCTTCGGAGTGAGGTGCGGACATAACATTCATGTTCGCGTGCCCCAAGCTTCTGTACCAGAGCGAATGTCAATGTAGTTTTTGTACCTGAAGAATACATGTTGAGCGTCCTCCACAGGCGGCACGCGACGAAAGTTCTCCACATCCTCATATTTACAAGGATTAATGACGGGTGCTACCCGATAGAACGGAGGTATGACTCGAACACCACACCTCGAAAAAATCCATGCGAACCCGCTTCGGTGCCACCTCCTCCGCGGCTGCGCGGGCCACCACCCGACGAAAAACCAGCTCTCTGAGGATGCGGAACGTCACCCGCCGTTCCCCTCCGGTGCGGTATCCGGATTACGAGACAGGGCAAGCAGCAGCGCCTCGGCCAGATGCAACCCGTGCACACCCGTGCCCTGCGATACCTGCGTGCGACACGAAAACCCGTCGGCCAACACGAGCGAACCCTTCCCCCGCTCACGTACCCGGGGAAATAGCTCACGCTCCGCCAGCGCCGTCGAAACCTCATAGTGGCCGGGCTCAAAACCAAAGTTACCGGCCAGGCCGCAGCATCCCCCGCCCACCTCGTCCGGCACGATACCCAGGCGTCGCAACACCTCACGATCCGGGTCGTACGACCCCTGAGCCGCCTGGTGACAGTGCACCTGGGCAATCGCAGGCAGGTCAAGCCGACCAAATGGCCAGGTTCCCGTGTGGCTGGCCACCACGTCGGCGAGCGTCACCACCTGCCGGGAGAGCGCGATCGCGCGCGGGTTTCCCGGCAGCAATTCGGTGATCCCCTTGGCAAGCATCACGGTACAGGACGGCTCCAGGCCGATGATCGGGATGCCGGAGTCGAGGGCCTCCCCCAGGGCGTCAAGCGTCTGCGCAACCACCTTCGCGGCCCGCGTGAGCTGACCGGTGGAGTGCCAGGTGAGGCCGCAACACACCTGCCCCTGCGGCAGGATCACGCGGTAGCCCAGCGCCTCCAACACCTCGACGGCCGCGCGGCCCACGCCAGGGGTACTGAAGTTGGTGAACGTGTCGGGCCAGAGCATCACGGTGGGTCGCGGGCTGTCAGCACCTCCGGGAACCCCGCCCCGTATCGCCGGGGCGGCCGAGGTATCACCTGCTCGCTCCCGCCGCCTCAGCCAGACACGCAGGGTCTCGGGGGCGCAGTGGATCATACGTCGGCGGGGTTCAATACCACCGACACGTTTGACCAGTTCCTCGACGGGGCGGAACCCGAGCAGCCCGTTGACCACCCGGGCCGAGCCGGGCAGCCGCTCCAACGCCCGCAGAATCAGCGGCAACCAGCCCATGACGTAGTGCGCCGTGGGCCGCAGCCGGTGGCGGTAGTGGTGGTGCAAAAACTCGGCCTTGTAGCTGGCCATATCCACGTTGACCGGGCATTCCGTGGCGCAGGCCTGACACGAGAGGCACAGATCAAGCGCCTCCCGTGTTTCTCGGGAGCGCCAGCCATCGGTGACAAGTTCGCCACGCAGCATCTCGGAGAGCATCCGGGCACGACCGCGTGTGGAGTGCACCTCATCGCCCGTGACCTGGAAGGAGGGGCACATCGGCCCCGCCTCCGACCGGCAAGCTCCCACACCCACGCAGCGGTTCACCGCACTCAAAAACGAACCGCCATCGCCAGCGAGCGCGTGCACGGGAGTGAGATCAAAGAGGCGACTACCCGGTCCGGGGCGGATCCCCTGGGTGATCGGTTCTGGAGCCACCAGGATGCCGGGGTTAAAACATCCAGAACCGTCAAATATGGCTTTGAACTGGGTAAAAGCCGCCAGCACCCGGGGCGAGTAGAGGGTGGGCAGCAGGGCCGAACGGGCCCGACCGTCCCCGTGCTCACCGGAAACCGAGCCCCCGTAGCGGGCCACGAGTCGGGCGGCCTCCTCGATGAACGCGCGGTAGCGCTCAACACCCTCCGTCGTACCCAGAGTGAAATCAATGCGAATGTGCACACAGCCCTCACCAAAGTGCCCAAACGGGATGCCCCGCAGGCCGTGCGCATCCAGGACCCCATACAGGTCGCGCAGGTAGTCGGCCAGATGCTCGGGCGGGACCGCGGAGTCCTCCCACCCGGGCCACGCCTCGCCGCCGTCGGGCAGGCGCGTCACAATACCCGCCCCGGCCTCGCGGATACGCCACAGCGCCCGCGCCTGAACCGGGTCGGTCACAACCGTGAACCCCACAATCTGCCCGCCCGTGAGTAGTTCAGCAACAAGCCCGCGAGCAGCCGCGGCGACCTCAGCGGCGGAGGCCCCACCCAGCTCCACATACAGCCAACCGCCACCCCGGGGTAGTTCGGCCCCCGCGCTCCCGGCACCGGGTCGAGCGTGCAGCGCCTCCAACAGATCGGCGCCCATCCCCTCGATTGTCAACACCTCGGGGCGGCGCAGTCGGGGTGCGATCTCGGCGGCGGCAAACACGTCTACGCAGCCGAGCACCACGAGGGCCGTTGCGGCGGGTGGTTGCACGAGGCGCACCGTGAGCTCGGTCATCACGCCGAGGGTGCCCTCAGAACCGGCGAGCGCCCTGGCCACGTTGAAGCCGTTCTCGGGCAAGAGGTGGTGCAATCCGTAACCGGATACCTGACGAGCGAACCGCCCCAGTTCGGTGCGGAAGACGGCGAGGTTGCGGTCACGCAGGTTCCGCAGTTGCTCCTCAATAACCGGGTCATCGCAGCCGGTCTCGGTTGCGGTGATGATGCGACCATCCGCGAGCATCATGGTCACGGAGAGGATATTGTCGGCCGCGGTCCCCCAGGCGACCGAGTGCGACCCGCACGCGTTATTGGCCACCATCCCCCCCACGGTGCACCGGGAGTGTGTTGACGGGTCCGGACCGTAGGTGAGACCGTGGGCCGCAGCCGCGGCGCGGAGGGCATCGCAGATCACACCGGGCTGGACGGTGGCGGTGCGCGCAACGGGGTCAACCCCGAGGATGCGGTTAAAGTGGCGGCTCGTGTCGATGACAAGACCGTCACCGATAGCGTTACCGGCCACGGAGGTTCCACCACCGCGCAGTGTCACGGGCCACCCGCGCTCACGGGCGATGACGAGCGCCTCGGCGATCTCGGTGACGCTGTGCGGCTCCACGATGGCCGCGGGGACCCGCCGATAGATGGACGCATCCGACACGTAGGCGGCGCGGGAGGCCAGATCATCGCGCAGGCTCACTGGGCTCACGTCATCTCCTTCGCAACCGGACGCCATTGTGTTGTAGGGGGAGGCCTCTGACGGAGACTACCCCAGGAGTGCTCTGCGGCACGAGAGTTTTATCTGAGGGTGTGCCGCTGTGTTCCCCCGGGTAACCCGCACACCCGGCCGCTTCACCATATGCCGAGAACCGTATATTCCCTCGCTCGTTCACAGGAATCCTGACCTTACCCGGTTATGCTGTCGTCATGCCGACACACGCCCTCAGCTTCGATGCTCCCGAGGACCCGACAACATCCCTCACCGATCAGGTAAAACGGTCGGTGCGCGCGGCCATAGCGTCCGGCAACATGAAGCCGGGAGAACTGTATTCAATTTACCAGTTGGCGGATGCCTTCAACGTCTCCCGCTCCCCCGTGCGCGACGCGATGGTGCGGCTGGAGGAGGCCGGGCTCGTGCGCTTCGAACGCAACCGGGGTTTCCGTATCCTGCAGTCCCGCCCCGAGGATGTCGCCGAGATCTTCGCCATGCGCATCGCCCTGGAGGTGCCCTCGGCCCGCCGCGCGGCACTCGTGATCGCATCCGGTGAGTCCCTCATCACCGTTCCCGACGACGGATTCTCTGCCGAGGGGGGTGCGACTATCCAACTCGCCGACGCCCTCCGCAACGAGATCAATCAGATGCAGGCGGCCAGCGAGGAGGGGGACGAGGACGGTTTCTTCCACCACGACCAGCGGTTCCATGACCTCATCATGCACGCGGCCCGCAACAACCACCTGCGCGACTCGGTCAACCGGATGCGCGTCTCCACCCGCATCCTCGGCTCGTCAACGGCGGGCGTGGACCGCACCCTCGCCACCATCGCCCACGAACACGATCCCATCTTCACCGCGATCTGTGCCGGCGAGGCGGAGGCCGCCGCCGCCGCGATGCGCACCCACCTGGCCACGACGGGCCGTCTCCTGGTGAAGCAGGCTGTCAACAAGCAGGGTCTCGACCTGGACGGCGAGCAGATCTGGGCGCAGATGACGGTCGGATACTAGGCGCATCATGGCTGACTCCGGCAATAAGACCCGCCCCCACGATGGCAGCATCGAGGAGTTTATCGCGAACCTGAAGCGCGACGCACAACGCCAGGACTGCCTACAACTCGTGGATCTCATGCGCGCGGTGACGAACGAGGAACCCCGAATGTGGGGGCCCAGCATCATCGGCTTTGGCGAACACCACTACGTGTACGCATCCGGCAGGGAGGGAGACTCCCCGATCATGGGCTTTGCGCCCCGTCAGGGCAAGCTCTGTCTCTACCTGCCACGCAACGCCTCGGAATACGCTCACCGGCTCACTGAGGTCGGCCCACACACCACGGGGGTGGCGTGCATCTACGTCCGCACACTCGCCGACCTCGATCTGGCTGCCCTAGAGCGGTTGCTTCGAGACGCCTTCCTCGCGGGCCCGGAAACCCGCGGGCCTGGATCCGCATAGCGATGATGTGGTTAGTCGATCACCCCGAGCCTCCTCAGCCGCGCCAGCACCTCGGCCCCGGCCGGCGGGCAACGGTGCAGTTCAGCGGTTGAGGCCCAGTGCAACTCGCTCACCTCGGCGGAGGCCACCGGTTGCTCCCCCGTCCTGGCCAAGAAAATCGTCATTCGCACGAGACGACCCGCGGGCTCCCCGTGTGCCTGTGTCACCACCGTAAACATCTCGCTCAACGCCGACTCGGTGAGCGCCAAGCCCACCTCCTCCCTCGCCTCACGGGCCGCGGCCTGGGGCAGGGTTTCCCCCGCATCCACCTTGCCACCGGGCATGTAGATCACGTCGCGGCCGCGCGCGGTCACCATGAGCACGCGGCGATTCCGGATGAGTGCGATGGCGGCCACCAGGATGTCTGGCATCTCCGCACCCGGCAGGTCACCGGCAGCGCTCCCTACCAAATGGTCACCCGTGCGGCCGGGTCAAGCCAGAGGGCATCTCCCTCCACAACCTCAAAAGCCGAGTAGAACTCGTTGATGTTGCGCACGATCTGGTTGCAGCGGAACTCGTTGGGTGAGTGCGGGTCAATCGTCAGCAGACGGATGACCTCCTCGTCACGTCCCTTCTGCTGCCAGGCCTGCGCCCAGGACAGGAAGAAGCGCTGGGCGGCGCTGAGGCCGTCAATCACGGGAGGCTCCTGACCGCCGAGGGACAACAGGTACGCCTCCCACGCGATTGAGAGGCCGCCGAGGTCACCAATATTTTCGCCGATTGTGAGCTCGCCATTCACAAAGTTGTCGGGCACCTGGGCCGGGGCGAGGGCGTTGTACTGGTCAATGAGCGACGCCGTACGCTGCTCGAAGGCCGCGCGGTCGGCATCCGTCCACCAGTCGGTGAGTTTGCCGTCGCCGTCGTAGCGCGAACCCTGATCGTCGAAGCCGTGACCAATCTCGTGACCGATCACGGCACCGATGGCACCATAGTTGGCGGCTGCATCCCGCCCCACGTCAAAGAACGGAGCCTGCAGAATAGCCGCAGGGAAGACGATCTCGTTGAAGCCGGGGTTGTAGTAGGCGTTGATGGTCTGCGGGGTCATAAACCACTCGTCGCGGTCGATGGGGCTGCCGATTTTGTCAAGCTCGCGACGAAACTCCATCTCGGAGACCCGGCGCGCATTGAGCACGGGGTTGGCCGCGTCCACCTCCAGCATCGAATAGTCGCGCCATTTCACGGGGTAGCCCACCTTCGGGGTGAACTTATCCAGCTTCTGCAGCGCACGCTCGCGCGTCTCCGCCCCCATCCAATCCAGGCCGGTGATCGAGTTGCGGTAGGCCTCAATGAGGTTGCCCACGAGATCATCCATCGCCCGCTTGGCCCGCGTATCAAAGTGCCGCTCCACGTAGACCTGGCCAATCGCCTCACCCACGGCACCCTCCGTGAAAGCCACGGCCCGCTTCCACAACTCACGCTGATCCGGCGTGCCCGTGAGGGCCGTACCGTAGAAGTCGAAGTTGGCCCGCGAGATCTCCTCGGAAAGGTACGCGGCCGACGAACGCACAATCTGCCAGACGAGCCAGTTACGCCACGCGGGTAGGTTTTCTTCGCTCAGGAGATCGGTGATTCCCGTGATAGCGGAGGGCATCCCCGCCACCACCTCGGCAAACGAGGACTCCGGGATACCGATCTCGCCCAGATACTGCGACCAGTCGAGCGCCGGGGTGAGGTGCCGCAGCTCGGTGAGCGTGCGCAGATTGTAAATCTTCTGGATGTCGCGGCTCTCGACATTGTTCCAGTGCACCTTCGCGATGCGGGTCTCCAGCTCGAAAATGCTAGCGGCTGCCGCAGCCGCATCGGCGATACCGACGAATGTAAGCATTCGTTCCAGGTGGCTCCGATACGCGGCGCGTACCTCCGCAAACTGCTCCTCCCGGTAGTAGGCCTCGTTGGGCAGACCGATGCCGCCCTGCATCACAAAGATGATGTAGCGCTCGGGGTCACCCGGATCGTTATCGACCCCCATCCCCAAGAATCCGCTGGTTCCTGCGCGCTCCAGGCGAGCGGTGAGACCGACAAAATCGCGGATGTTCGACACGGCGAGCGCCCGCGCCACATCCTCCGCGATGGGCTGAACGCCCCGGGCGTTACGGCCCTCTGCATCCATGAAACTCGCGTAGAGGTCACCGATCTTGCGCTGCTCGGTGCCGGGCTCTGCGGATTGGGCCTCCACGATGATGTCGCGCACGGCCCGCTCAGCCTCCTCGGCGAGTTCGGTGAACGCACCGTAGCGCGCCTTGTCGCCGGGGATCTCGGTACGGTCGATCCACCGACCGTTCACATGCCGAAAAAGGTCGTCCTGGGGCCGGATGCTCGGGTCGAGCTCTGCCAGGTTGATGCCGGAGGGGAGGTGATCTGTCGAGTTCTGAGCCATGCCCACTACCCTATGCCGTGCGGCTATCACTCGGCCATGCGGCAACCGGGACTGTGGAGAGGCGGGCACCCTCACCGGGCTGTGGAGGGGAGTCTGCGCCCGCCACCCTCTGCACTGCGTGACCCCTCCAGTAGCCTGGAGCGCATGAGGCTCACCGACACCGACCGCTCCATCGGTCGTCTGGCGATCCCGGCGCTCGGCGCGCTCATCGCCGAGCCCCTCTTTCTGCTCGCGGACTCCGCGCTGGTGGGCCACCTCGGGGCGGCACAGCTGGGCGGCGTGGCGGTCGCCGCCGCCATCCTACAGACCGTGATCGGCCTGATGGTGTTTCTCGCCTACGCCACCACCCCGCTCGTTGCCCGGCGAATGGGGGCCGGTGACCCCCGCGGTGCCGTGGCGGTGGGCATTGACGGCCTGTGGTTTGCGGGCGCTCTCGGCCTCGTGGTCGCTGCGGTGGGGGGCCTCGGTGCCACCCCGCTCATCGCCCTCGTGAACCCGTCCCCCGAGGTCGCCGAACACGCACACACCTTCCTCACGGTCTCGCTTCTGGGCGTGCCCGCGATGCTCATTGTCTTCGCCGCCACTGGCCTGCTCCGCGGGATACAGAACACCATTACTCCGCTCTGGGTTGCGCTCGGCGGCTGCGTGCTCAACGTGGGCCTCAACGCCGTGCTCATCTACGGCCTCGGCTGGGGTGTGCTCGGTTCGGCGATCGGCACGGTTGCGGTGCAGTGGGGGATGGTCGCGGTCTACGTCATCGTTTGTGTGCGGCTGGCCCGACGGGTGGGGGCGACCCGGCGACCCAGCCTGGCCGGTATCCGCCTCGGGGCCGCCAACGGCGGGTGGCTATTCGTGCGCACGCTCAGCCTGCGCGCATCCCTGCTGATCACGATTTTTGTGGCCACGAAACTCGGCACAGACGAGCTCGCGAGCTACCACGTGGTCTACACCCTCTTCTCGACGGCCGCGTTTGCCCTCGACTCGATTGCCATCGCCGCCCAGGCGCTCGTGGGCACGAGTTTGGGCGCGGGTGACCGTGAGCGTACGCGTCTCATCGTGACCCGCTGCATCCGCTGGGGGGTCCGATGCGGCCTGGCCGGGACCCTCCTGATGGCAGCTCTCAGCCCGGTGCTGGGAAACCTTTTTTCACGCGATCCGCAGGTGCTCGGGATGCTCACACCGGCCATCCTGGTGATGTCCCTCAGCCTGGGCCTCGGCGGCTACGTCTGGGTGGTTGACGGCGTGCTGATGGGGGCGGGGGATGTCCGTTACCTGGCCGCCGTCGGCGCGGTGAACCTTCTCCTCTACCTGCCTATTGCCGCGGCGGTATGGCGGTGGGCTCCCGGTGGTGTCGGCGGCGTCTGCCTGCTCACCGCCTCCTTCACAATCGGCTACATGCTTGTTCGGGCATGTACTCTGGGATTGCGCGTGCGTGGGAATAAATGGATAGCCATAGCGGCATAAATGCGGATTCTCACCCGTTTATCGACTCACGGGTCGGGAACCGGGCCCGTCGTATCCCCCGCGTGCAGCACCGAGTGGTATCGCAGCCGCTCCGGCTGCTCCCCGGCGACGAGCGCGAGCGCCGCACGGCCCGCAGCCCGTCCCTTCTCCTGGGCGGGCTGGATCATGGTGCTTAGATCTCGATCACTCAACCCATCGAGCCGGATGCCGTCAAACCCGATCACGCTCACATCGGCAGGCACCCGTAACCCCAGTTCTCCTGCAGCACGAATCATGCCGAGCGCCAGGAGATCACTCTGCGCAATGATCGCGGTGGGTCGGGCGGATGCCGCACACGCGCCGCCCTCGCCGTATCGCGGAGCGTCCGCCCCACCCAGTAATTCGTGACCGGCCACCCGACCCTCCTCAACGAGGCTCGCGGCACACACGATGGTGTGGGCCTCCGGGAACACCTCGCGCACCCCGAGCAGACGCTCGACCGCGACAAAGTTGTGGCCGGGAACAGGGTCGGCCGCGGCGAGCGCGCGGTGAACCCGCGGTCGATCAAGGGGAAGGGTGAGGGTGGCGACACGGCGATGGCCCAGATCGTAGAGGTGCTGGGCGGCAGCGCGGGAGGCCCCCCGATTATCGGAGTCAACCGCGAACACATCACTCTCCACGCGCCCCTCCAGTTCCACGAGGGGGAGCCCGCGGCGACGCGCCTGCTCAATCGAGTCGAGGGTCCCCGTGCTACAGCCGAAAAGGATGACGGCATCTACCGGGGCCGTGGCGATGCTGAGTGGACCGGCTGCCACGTCGCCGAGCAGGGCGAGACCCGAACCGGCAGCGCCCACCTCCTCGGCGATGCCATCGAGAAGCGAAATGCGCACGGGGTCACGAAAAGCCTCACCCAGCCGCTCCTCCAGAACCACCCCGATCAGGCCGCTGCGCCCGCGCCGCAAGGAGGCGGCGCGCGGATCTGGTCCGGTGTAGCCCAGCTCGGCGGCGGCGGCGTGCACCCGCAGGCGCATGGCATCCGAGACGGGACCGCCCTCGCCGAAGGCAATCGACACCGTCGAGGTACTCACTCCGGCGAGCCGCGCCACATCGGCGAGGGTGACACGGCGGGCCGGTGAGCCCGCGGCTTGACGGGAAGAGGTCATACGCGTTAGCTTAGTCGAATCGTTTCGAATTCGAAACGATTCGATCTCGATTCGCCCCACAAACCACGCCCCAGAGAAAGCTCCCGGATGCCCCACCCCGCCACCTCCGCCACCCCCGCGGCCTCGCGTCACACCACAATCGGCTGGCGCAACGGGGTCTTTGCCGTGTTTGCGCTGTGCGGATTTGGTATTGCTAATTGGCTCAGCCGCGTCCCAACAGTGCGAGACACGCTGGGGGCCAGCACGAGCGAGATGGGGGTGATTATCCTGGGTATCGCCATCGGCTCTATCAGCGGACTGCTGCTCTCCAGCCATGTGGTTGCCCTCCTGGGGCCGCGCCGCACGATTGCCGTCTTTCTCAGCTCAAGCGTGTGGGGCCTCCCCCTCGCCGCCCTCGCCGTGGCCGGTGATAGTGCGCTCGGTGCCGTCGTAGCACTGGCGCTCTTCGGCGCGGGCTACAGCATCTGCGATGTGGCAATGAATGTATCCGGTGCCGCGAACGAACGCGCAATCGGCCGCACAATCATGCCCCTGTTCCACGCCCTCTTCAGTGGCGGGACCGTGCTGGGTGTGGCCACGGGCACCCTGGCCGAGGTGGCCGACCTGCCCATCCTGATCCATATGCTCGCCACCGCCGTGCTCGTCTCCGGTGGTGCCCTGCTCAGCGTGCGCTACTTCCCGCACAACGAAACCGCCGCCCACTCGACCGCCGATACCGCCGAAATCGCCCTCACCTGGAGGGATCGCCTGGCCGTCTGGACCCAACCGCGCACCCTCCTCCTCGGAGTGATCGTCCTGGGCATGGCCTGGGCCGAGGGCTCGGCCAACGACTGGCTGCCGCTCGCCCTCGTGGATGGTCACGGGCTCGACAACGCACTTGGTGCCGCCGTACTCGGCATCTTCCTCGCCGCCATGACCGTCGGTCGCATTGTGGGCGGCCCCCTACTCGACCGCTTCGGTCGGGTGGCCGTCCTGCGCACATGCGCCGCCCTGGCCGCGGTGGGCCTGTCCATCGTGATCTTCGTGTCGGTACCCTGGCTCGTCATCCTCGGCGTGGTTCTGTGGGGCCTCGGTGCCTCCCTCGGCTTCCCGGTGGGGATGTCCGCCGCCGCCGACGACCCCCGCTCGGCCGCCGCCACGGTGAGTGCCGTCGCCACAATTGGCTACCTCGCCTTCCTCGTCGGCCCGCCCGCCATCGGCTTCCTGGGTGAACATATCGGCCTGCTCAACGCCCTGATTCTTGTGCTCGTGCTCATCGTGCTCGCGGGCCTCGCCTCACACGCCGCCCGCACCCCCGCAAAAACATCGTCACCCGGGTAACGTCCCGGTAAGATGTGTGGGTGCGAGTGGTGATAGCAAAGTGTTCCGTTGACTACGCGGGTCGGTTAAACGCCCACCTTCCCCTCGCCACCCGGCTCCTCATGCTCAAGGGCGATGGCAGTGTGCTCATCCACTCGGATGGCGGCTCCTACAAACCCCTCAACTGGATGAGCCCGCCCTGCACCCTCAGTGCCATCGAGGTCGAGCCCGACCAGGCGGAGGCCGGCATCACCGAAATCTGGAAGGTCACCCACGCCAAAACGGCGGACCTGCTCGTCATCAACATCCACGAGATGTTCAGCGATACCAGCCACGACCTCGGCGTAGACCCCGGGCTCATTAAGGACGGCGTGGAGGCCGACCTCCAGAAGCTGCTCGCCGAACACATCGAAACCCTCGGCGAGGGCCACACCCTCGTGCGGCGCGAGTACTACACGGCTATCGGACCGGTCGATATCCTCGCGCGAGACGCGATGGGTGTCCACGTGGCCGTCGAGCTCAAGCGCCGCGGTGATATCGACGGCGTTGAACAGCTCACCCGCTACCTCGAACTCATGAACCGCGACCCGCTCCTGGCTCCCGTGACGGGAGTCTTTGCCGCGCAGGAGATCAAACCTCAGGCACGCACGCTCGCCGAGGATCGCGGCATCCGCTGCGTCGTGCTCGATTACGACGCCCTCCGCGGCCTCGCCAACCACAACACTCTCTTCTAAGCCCGCACCCTCGATAGCATCGTTGCTATGGCTCATCGCGATAACGAAACCCCGCCCGAGACGCCCTCGGGCGGTGCGCTCCCGGATGGCAGCGCCCCCAGTGTGGTTCCCGAAGGGGTCACGGCCGACTACCGCAACGACGCGGCCCGGGCCGCACTCGACACCCTCATGGCAAGCCCCGACTACACCACACTCGCCGCGTTTTTACGGGCTATTAGCACCGACTACCTCGTGGTTGACGTGAGCGGGTCGCGGCATAAGAAGGGCACCCGCATCCGCACCGTGCGCTCCACTCAGGGCCAGCTCATCCTGCCGCTGTTCACCTCGATGGCCGAGCTACGCGCCGCGGTTCCCGTGGCCCAGCGCAGCACCGTGCAGGGTGCCGTGATGCCCGCCATCACCGCCCTCACGCTCATCACCACCGACTCGTTTGTCGCCGCACAGTTTGACGCGGGCTCGGCCAAATTTATTGTGCTGCGAAAGTTCATCTCCCGTATCCTCACGGGGGAGGAGATCACGGCCGAGGCCCTCGAAAAGAAGTAGGCCCCTCCCGCCCCGACGCAGCCCGGCACCAGAGCGGCCGACCTCGACCCACAAAATCCCCGAACAGGAATAGAAACGGCTCCCGCCATACGCCCAGAAACGCCGGGTAGTATTGGCCGAATGTTCACTCAGGTTGACAGTTCCCTTGTCTCACGCCCCACGCCAATCGCCCCCGATATCGCCGCTCAATTGGCGGCCAAGACGGCCCCGTGGTCCTGCGTACTCTTCGACCTCGACGGCACCATCACCGACTCGGCCCCCGGCATCATGAGCCGCATCTCCGAGGCCCTCGCCCAGGTTGGCCACCCCATTCCCAGCGACGAAGAACTCTTTGCCCTCATCGGCCCGCCCCTGCGCGACTCCTTCATCCACACGCTCGGGATGTCGGAAGAACTCGCCGACCAGGCCCTCATCATCCAGCGCGACATCGCCGCCCTGCGCGGCCCCAGCTCGGGCGCGGCTGTCTACCCGGGCGTCGCCGGTCTCCTCCGCGAGCTGCACGCCGCGGGGATGCCGTTGGCCCTCGCCACGTCCAAGGGGGAGTTGCAGGCCGTCGATATCCTCACCTTCTTCGACCTGACCGAAAACTTCACCGCCATCGTCGGCGCTTCCCCCGACGAAACGCGCAGCGCCAAGGCCGACGTGGTTGCGGAGGCCCTACACCGGCTCCGCGCGGCCGGTATCGACACGAGCAACCCTGTGATGGTGGGCGACCGCATCTTCGATATCAACGGAGCCGCGGCCCACGGCATCCCCACCATCGTGGTGGAGTGGGGCTACGGCTCACCCGAAGAATCAACGGCCGCGCTGTCGATCGTGCACTCAATCGACCAGCTCCGCTCGCGTCTGCTCACACCAGCCGCTGCCGAGTAGTTACAGCCGCCGACTCGCCCGCCGCGGGATCCGCTCGTTACCCTCGGCTGCCTCGATAAACCCGTGCTCAACGGGCAGTCCGTTGTCGCCCAGGCCCACGAGCACAATCGTGCTGATGGTGAGTACCTCGTCGTCGGTAAACACGTTACGGACGTGGCATTTGAGGGTGACGGATGTACGACCAAACGCCACGACCCGGAAATTCATCTCAATCAGGTCGCCCCGCACCGAGGAACTGACGAAGTTAATCTCCGAGAGGAACTTGGTCACCATCCGGTCGTTGCCCAGCTGGTAGATCGCACAGATCGCGGCCTCCTCGTCAATCCAGCGAAGGAGGCTGCCGCCGAAAAGGGTTCCATGCTGGTTAAGGTCCTCGGGTTTGACCCACTTGCGCACCGTGTAGCTGGCTGTCGTCATTGTCATACCCTACCCACCCGGCCTGTGTGCGCCCTCCTCTGACCGCCGGGTCACAGGATCTTTTACACCGGTCATCCCCTATTTTTTCTGTTTATCGTAGAATTGGCGAATGGCTGTTTCTTCTCTCACCGCATCAACCCAGGACTACCTGAAGGTGATTTGGGCTGCGACCGAGTGGGAAGAGGACACGACGGTCAGCGTCACGTACGTCGCCGAGTCGCTCGGGGTACGCACCTCGACCGCCTCGGACGGCCTCAAGAAGCTCACCGAGCAGGGACTCGTGGTGCACAAACCCTACGGCGGTGTCACCCTCACCGAGTTGGGCCACAGCCACGCGGTCGATATGGTACGACGCCACCGTCTCATCGAGACGTTCCTCGTCAATATGATGGGCTACACCTGGGATGAGGTGCACGACGAGGCCGAGGTACTAGAGCACGCCATGAGCGACACCCTCGTCAACCGCCTTGACGCGGTACTGGGCCACCCCGAACGCGACCCGCACGGCGACCCCATTCCGGATGCCGCGGGAACCCCACGCCGCCAAAACGCGTTCCAGCTCGGCGGTGCCGAGGTCGGCGTCACCCTCACCGTCAGCCGCATCGCCGACGACAACCCCGAGATGCTGCGCTACTTCGCCGACCTGGGCCTGCGCCCCGGCGTGACCGTATCGGTCGTGGAGCACCGCCCCTACGCGGGCGTGAGCAGCGTCATTATTGGGGATGCGGATGCCGCGGTAGACCTCGGATCGGTCGCCCTCGCCTCCGTCTGGGTCGAGAAGTAACCGCCACCGGAACCGCAGCGGCTAGAAGCGCAGAAAAACCGGCGCAAACCACATGGTTGATACGTGGACGCCTGTCGCGGGTGTTCCCGCATCAATCATCTGATTGCCACCAATGTAGATGCCCACATGGCCGGGGGTCCACACAATATCTCCCGGCTGTGCCTCGGCCGCGGAGACCACGGTGCCCTGGTAGCGCTGGGCGTCCGAGCTGCGCGGCACGGAGACGCCGAGCTGCGCGTAAACCCACGAGGTGAATCCCGAACAGTCGAAGGCGTCGGGGCCAGCCGCACCGGAGACGTAGACGGAGCCCACCTTGGTGGCGGCGATATCCACGAGGCTGCCACCGTTCACGTTCACGGGTGCCGCCACCGGGGGGAGGGCTGCCGCGGCGGTGTCGGATGCCGCGCTGGCAACCGAGGCCCGCGCCGCCGCCGCTTCGGCCTCCTGTGCGGCGGTTTCGCTGGCAATCTGCGCGTCAATCGTGGCGAGGGTCGTCGCCGAGAATGAGCTCACATCGAGGGGATCCTCGGTCACAGCGGAGCCGACAGTCAACGATTGAAAACTGACCGGCGCAATCGCGGCCGAGGAGTCCTCCGGGGTGGCCGCGTAGGCGGGAAGTGCACAGGTGGCGAGCGTCCCCACCCCGATAAGGAGGGCACAGGCCTCACGCAGATGTGACCGCACCGACGACCTCAATCCCATTACTCCGTCATCCTCATATCTTCACGCTGGTGTATCACGTATGGGTAACAAACCGATCTCAACCCCACCGACGCTACCGCACCGCGCCTGGGATGTTGCCCCATGAACACGGAGCTCCCAGGGGCCGCCCGGAGTTACGCCCCACCGGCCACGCGCCACGCACGGTCCCCACACCGGGTAGGGTGGCGACCATCCCCGGCTGTAAAGGAATATTGGATGTCCGAACCCCGCTTCGATTCCCTCGCCTTCGACGAGATCCCCCGCCCCCACTTCGCCGATGTCATCGTGCGCCCCCTCCCACCCGGGGTCACGCTTGACCCGGCCGAGTGGGCGGATGCCATTTTCAGCCCCGAGGGTGCGCCCCGCTGGGTCCGCGCTGCCTTCATCCTGCGCGAGGCACTCGTCCCCTTAATAGGGGTGCCCCGCGGCTCACCAGACACGTTTACCGTCGCCCGGGTGGAGGGGGAGGAGGCTGTGATCGTGGCTCCCGATACCCACCTCTTCTTCTGCTGCGCCGTGGGGGTTGATCCGCGGCGACGGCTCGTGCGGGTGACCACAACGGTGCGACTGCACGGCTGGCGCGGCCGCCTGTACTTTGCGCCCGTGAAGCTGGTGCACCCCGTCGTGGTGCAGTCGATGCTGCGGCGGGCATCGCGCACGCTGCATCGGCGGGCCAGAGCCCGCTAGCGCCGACCCCCCGCGCATCCGGATCACACTCGTCGGCCCCACCGCCGGTGTCCTCAGTGCGTTAACGTTTATACAGATCATGTGCTTTTTCGTGAGATTGAGAAACCGCTTTACCTCTCCGTAAAGCCGGTATAAGGTTATGGAAAATGACCAGATCGGCTCACTATTCCAGTAAATTCGGTGGTCTTTTGAGTCGCCCACGATTAAAGGAGCGAATCATGTCTGAGCACGAAAAAAATAGCCAGGTTGAACCGTCAGAAGAAACACACAGTATTCGCGATTGGGCAGATCTCGGCCAAGAAATGTGGTCCTATCTAACCGGCCGACACGCAATGGTCAACTATTCTTTTGAGGATATGACCGTCGAGGTTCCCCGTGATATCGGCCCGGATGCACCGCGAGCCGTCTGGAAATTTAACGGCTCGGTGAAGATTACAACAAACGATGATCATGTTCGGGAATAAGCGTCATGACCACCTCAGCGCGGTTTGATATTGATCTTCACTTCGAGGTCCACATTCCTGCATCCCCGAGCGGGGAGAGTCGGCAGATTACGGGGAGAATCGAGGCGGCGGGGGCCGATATCGTTCTGCACTGCTCCGAGCCGGAGATTTTTCTCGACAGTGGGGCCAGCGACCCGGCACTGTTCCGTGCCCTCGCCGAGGTTCTTGCCACACACGGCACAACCTTTGCCATTCATGGCCCGCAGGGGCTTATCGTTCGAGCGGGCAGCCTGAAAAATCCGCTCGTGCAACGGTTACTGACACGAAGCCGACACATCGAAATTGGCTCAGCCTCCACCTTTGCCGCCCTGCTCGGCCAGCGCCTCTCAGAACACGGCACCGCACGGCCGTCACCGCTTCTGCCCCCGCCAACGCTCAGCCCCATCCTGCCCACCTTCCTGAAGCGCAGGAGAAGACGTGTCACCACCACAAACTACGCCTACGGAGCAGGCCGTCCGCGGTTGATTTTTGTGGTGGATTCTGCGCGCTGGGATGGCAGGCCTCCGCGCACCTTTGACCTCACACAGGAGGTCACCTCACTCGGCTCCTCCCCGCTTGCGGACCTTGTCCTGGCGGGCTCGCACCCGTTCCACGCCGAAATCAGGCACACAGAAGAGGATGAGTATGCGCTCTTCCCGCTTGCCCCGATGGGATTGGGCATTGACCCGGCACACACGACGGCGGAGTGGGCCCAGGGGGGAGTCGCGCTCAGAACCGGTGCCCGCCTACAGATCGGCGAGTGGAAGCTGGCATTTTTCCGGGAAGAATACGCCGATCACGGTCGGCCATTCGGCGGGCGGGCCGGGGGAGAGTGGGCGCATCAAAGCCCGCAACCCGCACGACGAATCCACGGGGAGGAAAACGGCTAGGCACCGCGCGATGTTTTCCGCAGGACTCCGGGCAGCAAGGAGAGCGGTGGTCGATACTGTCGCTGCCCGGCAGTATCTTTAGCGGTATGTCCAATCGCACCACTACGGCCGTCGCACCCGCTGCGAGCGCGACCCTCCCCACCGACACAGGTCATCCTGCGAGGGCAGTATCCCCGCGCACACCCCCGGGAACGGATGCTCCGGTCAGCATCGTCTGGCTGCGCAACGACCTTCGTCTCGCCGACAACCCGGCGCTCCGCGCCGGGGTTGAGGCGGCGGGGTCGAGCGGTTCAACACTCGTCGTGTACGTGCTCGAAGAGGCCGTCGCACCGCACGATCACGCCGAGCTGCACGACTCAGCGGCTCCCCGCCCCCTGGGCGCGGCCGCGCGCTGGTGGCTGCACCACTCGCTGGCCGCCCTCGCCTCCGACCTGCGTGCGGTGGGCGGCGAGTTGGTGCTACGCCGGGGAACCGCGGTGGAGGTCATACCGGCACTGGCCGACGAGGTAAACGCCTCGGCCGTGTTCTGGAACCGCCGCTACACCAACGCGCGCAACGCCGACAGTACGATCAAGAAACAGCTCACGGCGGCCGGGCTCCGGGCCGAGAGCTTTCACGCAAATCTGCTCAACGAGCCGTGGACCGTTCAGACCGGCGGCGGGACCCCTTTCCGCGTGTTTACACCCTATTGGCGGGCGTGCCTCGCCCGGCCGGAGCCGCGGGAGCCACTCCCGGGTCCGACAAGCATCCGTGCAGCCTCCGCCCCCGGTGATGCCCTCAACGACTGGGCTCTGCTCCCCACCGACCCCGATTGGAGCGGTGGCCTGCGCGAGACCTGGACTCCCGGCGAGCGGGGAGCCCACGAGCGCCTCGCCGCCTTTATGGGTGACGGCCTCGCCGCCTACCACCGCAGGGATGAGCCGGCCGCAGGGGGAGCCTCGATGCTGAGTCCACACCTCCGTTTCGGTGAGATCAGCCCCTTTACCGTGTGGGAGGCCGTCCGCTCGGCCCGTCGCGCGGGGCTTGACGGGCAGAGCGCCCACAACACCGCCACCTTCCTGAGCGAGGTGGGCTGGCGCGAGTTTCACGCGAGCATCCTCTTCTCGCTGCCCACGCTGCGTGAGCGCAACGTTCGCCCCGAGTTTGATGGCTTTCCCTGGGGCGAGCCGCACCCCGCCGAGTTGGCCGCGTGGCGCGAGGGGCGCACCGGCATCCCCCTGGTGGATGCGGGAATGCGGGAACTCTGGCACACCGGAACCATGCACAACCGGGTGCGGATGGTCGTTGCCAGTTTCTTGGTGAAGAACCTGCTGATCGACTGGCGGGTGGGCGAGACCTGGTTCTGGGATACCCTCGTGGATGCCGACGAAGCCAGCAACCCGGGCAACTGGCAGTGGGTGGCCGGCAGCGGGGTGGATGCCGCACCATATTTTCGCGTGTTCAACCCCGAGCTACAGGCCACAAAGTTCGACCCGCGGGGCGAGTACGTGCGGCGCTGGGTGCCCGAATATGGCACCGCCGAGTATCCGGCTGCCCTCGTTGACCTGCGCACGACGAGGGCGAACGCGCTGGCCGCGTACCAGGCGATGCGGGCGGCAGCGGGGGTATCCGAGGATATGCCCGGCGAGACCGGGAACCACCCACGGGTTCGATAAGAAAGAGACAGGTGGTGCTGTCGCGTAGCGGTTTGCCAGGACTCAGGATGATGCGCCGCTGTGGGTCGGACGGTCCAGGGTTGTGGTCGCTCACCCGAGCCCGTCAAGCGCGAGGTTCAGTTCAACCACGTTGACCCGGGGTTCGCCGAGGAACCCGGCATCCCGCCCCGTAGTGGACCGTTCGAGCATCGCGGCAACTCTCTCTACCGACAGGCCTCGCGCCTCCGCCACGCGCCGTACCTGGATGCGCGCATACTCGACGCTGATGTGCGGGTCGAGACCGGACCCCGATGCGGTAACCGCGTCAACGGGAACCTCCGATTCTGTGACCCCGTTGAACGCGGCGATCTGCGCTGTGCGCTCCCGGATCTGGGCAAACAACTCCGGACTTTCCGGGCCGAGGTTTGATCCGGCAGACGCCGTCGGGTCGTATCCGTCCCCGGCCACAGAGGGTCGGGGCTGAAAGTACTGCGTCAGGGGGGAGCCGTCGGCCGCGTCGAAGCGCTGCCCGATCAACGCCGACCCCGCGACCCTCCCCTCATTCGTGTGCACGAGTGAGCCGTTCGCCTGGCCGGGGAACACCGCCTGGCCAATGCCGGTGACGAGCAGCGGGTAGGCGACCCCCAGCAACACGGTGAGGATCAACATGAGGCGGAGGCTGATCCAGAGGGGTGCGAGTCTGCGAGTAATGGGACGGGTCATGGCGGACTCCTCAGTATCCCGGCATCAGGCTGACGACCAGGTCGATGAGCTTGATGCCAATGATCGGGACGAGCAAGCCGCTGAGTCCGTTAATAACGAGGTTTCGGCTGAACATCGGTTTGAGCTCCGTGCTGCGGTAGGGGACGCCGATGAGGGCCAGCGGGATCAGGATGCCCATGACCAGACTGCTGAAGATCACGGTTGAGAGAATCGCCGACGCGGGTGAGTGCAGCTGCAAGACGTTGAGCGCGGCGAGCCCGGGGAATACGCCGACAAACAGCGCCGGGAAGAGGGTGAAATACCGCACGACGTCGTTCGCCAGGTTAAACATCATGAGCGCACCGCGCGTCGCCATCTGGCGCCTCCCCACCTCGATGATGTCCACAAGATGCGCGGGGTCGTCATCCAGAATAATCATGTTGGCCGACTCTTTGGCCGCCGAGGTTGCGGTGTTCATCGCAATGCCGATGTCGGCTTGGGCGAGCGCAGGAACATCGTTGAAGCCGTCACCGCTCATAGCAACGAGGTGTCCCTGCTCCTGCTCACGCACGATCAGGGCGAGTTTATCTTCGGGCGTGGAGTTGCCGACATACTCGTCGATACCGGCCTCCTCGCTGATCGCCTGCGCGGTCAGCTCGTGGTCACCCGTAACCATAACGGTGCGAATTCCGAGTGCCCGCAACACGCTGATTCGCTTCGGAACGGTGTCTTTGACAACATCCTGAAGGTGGATGACGCCGAGGGCGTGCCCCGGGCCGGGGGAGGGTTTCATCACAACCACGAGCGGGGTGCCGCCCGTGCGGGCGATCTCACGGGCGGTCGCCTGCAATTCCTCGATAACCTGGCGTTGCGGTTGTGTGCCCTGTTTTTTCAGCCAGGTGACGGCCGCCGTGACCGCACCTTTGCGAACCTTCATCCCGTTCGGGAGGTCGATTCCCGAGATGCGCGACACCGCGCTGAACAGCACCGGGTGACCGCCAGCGGTGTCTGCCGCGCTCGGCTCAACACCCGATTCGGCGGCAAGCCGAACAATTGAGGCACCCTCGGGGGTTGGATCCGCGACGGAGGCCAGCGCCGCAAGCCGTATGAACTCGTCAGGTTCCTCTCCCGCAAGCGGCAGAAACGCAATCGCGCTGCGGTTTCCCCTGGTCACAGTTCCGGTCTTATCGAGCAGCACGGTGGTGATGTCCCCCGCCGTCTCAAGTGCTTTCGCCGAGGTCACGAGCACTCCCCGGCGCAGGAGTTGGGACATCCCGGCGATTCCCGTCACCGACATCAGCGCCGCAATCTCTGTCGGGATCAGGCACACCACGAGGGCCACGAGCACGGGGATCGAGACCGGCGGAGCGACGGGCGACACCACAGAGTTCAGCGTCAGCGCGACGATCACGAAGGACAGCGAGAACGAGGTGAGGAGCGCGCTGAACGCGACCTCGATGGGCGCTTTCTTGCGGCGTGACTTGCTGGCGAGGCGGATCGTGCGCTCAAAGGCGCTCGCCTCGTAGGAGGCGGTGATTCGGATGATGAGGCGATCAGACAGATCGCGGGTGCCGCCGGTGACTGCCGTGCGGTCGCCGCCGGCCTCGCGGATCACGGCACCGGCGTGCCCGGTGAACTCGGACTCGTCAACCTCGGCCGCGCCCCACAGCACCTCGCCGTCTGCCGGAATCGCCTCGCCGGGCTCGACAATCACCACGTCACCCGCCACCAGCTCGTGGGAGTCAACCTCTTCAACCACGGCTCCCCGCGCGGCACGATTCTTCGCGTAGTCGTAGTCGCAGATCCGGCGCGCCATCGTGCTGTTCCGGGCGTGACGCAGCGATTCGGTCTGCGAGCGCCCGCGGCCTTCGGCGATTGATTCCGCAAGCGTCGCGGTAAACAGGCACACCCAGAAACCGATCGCGAGCGCCCAGGTGAAGCCTGGCGGCATGACGGACCCGCCCGAGGGCATCGCGCCACCAACAAACGGCTCCAGGATGGCGATGCAGGTCGTCAGCGCCGCCCCCACCTCCGTCAGGAGGAGCACCGGGTTGTGCCACAGGTAGCGGGGGTTGAACTTGCGGAGCGCGTCGAGAAGCACCGCCCGGATGGCGGTCGGTGCGAGGACGCTGTTGCGGCGGCCCGGGGCGAGGGTGGGGGCGGTCATCTGATGAACCCTTCAGCAAACGGCCCGACGAGCAAGATCGGCACGAACATCGGGACGGCGATGAACACGATGAGACCGACCAGCAGCCCGACGAACTGCGGACGGTGCAACGGAAGTTCGAGCGTGCTCTCCGCCTTCCCCTGCATCGAGAGCGACCCGGCAAGCGCAAGCACGAGCACGATAGGAATAAACCGCCCGAGCAGAATCACCACGCCCAGCATGATGTTGAGCAGCGGCGTGTTTGCGCTCAGGCCGGCAAACGCCGAACCGTTATTGATCGCGGCCGAGATGAAGGCGTAGAACACCTCGGAGAGCCCGTGCGAACCGTCGTTGCCCATACTCGACACGATCTCGGCTTTCACGGAGGGGATCGCGAAGCTCATCGCGATGCTGCCGATGGCGAGTGTCGGCATCACCAGGATCGCGATGCTCACGATCTTCAGCTCCCGCACACCGAGCCGCTTCCCCAGGTAGACGGGTGACCGACCCAGCAGCAGCGCCGTGAGGAACACCGCGATCACCATGAGGATGAGCAGGGTGTAGACCCCCGACCCGGCACCTCCGGGGGCGACCTCACCGAGCATCATGTCGAACATGAGCATCAGCCCACCGAAGGCCGTGTACGATCCGTGCATCGAGTTAACGGCACCGCCGGTCGTTCCGGTCGTCGCCGTCGCGAAGAGGGTGGAGCCCACGATCCCGAACCGCTGCTCTTTGCCCTCCATCGCCCCACCGGCGAGTTGGGGTGCGGATCCCGAGCCGGCGAATTCAAACGCCGTGAGTGACGCGTACACGAGGATGAAGAGCACGGCCATCGTCGCAAGCAGCGCGTATCCGGCACGCTGGTTCCCGACCATCGTGCCCAGGGTGCGCGGCATCGTGAACGGGATGAGGAGCAGGAGCAGGACCTGAAGCATATTCGTCCAGGGCGTGGGGTTCTCGAAGGGATGCGCGGAGTTCGCGTTGAAGAATCCGCCGCCGTTGGTTCCGAGCATCTTGATCGACTCTTGGGAGGCGACCGGGCCCCCGGGAATCGCCTGGGTGACCCCGGCAACAGATTCAACGTTGGTGAAGCCCGAGAAGTTCTGGATCACCCCGCCCGCGAGCAGCAGCACCGCGGCCACAATCGAGATCGGCAGTAAAATACGCAGGTTTGCGCGCACCAGGTCCACCCAGAAATTGCCGAGACCGCTGCGCCCACCCCGCGACGCAATACCGCGGATGAGGGCGATAGCGACGGCCATACTGACGGCGGCCGAGACAAAATTCTGGACGGCCAGACCGGCCATCTGCGCCACATATCCGACCGTCTGCTCGGGGGAGTAGGACTGCCAGTTGGTATTCCCCACGAAGGACGCCGCGGTATTAAAGGCCAGATCTGAACTCATCGGCGGCAGGCCCAGCGAGTACGGGAGCAGGTGCTGGAGGCGCAACATCACGTAGAGCAACACAAGCCCTGCAAGCGAGAAGGCGATGATCGACCGCAGGTAGGTACGCCAGGATTGCTGCCGCTCAGGATCAACACCGGCGAGCCGATAACAGAGACGTTCGATGCGCCAGTGCCGCTCCGAGGTGAACACCCACGCCATGTAGTCGCCCAGCGGCCGGTAGAGCACCGCGAGCACAAGGGCCACGAGGAGGAGTGCCGTGACGGCAAATACCCAGGCCATCAGAACCGATCCGGATTCAGCAGGGCATAGGCAAGGTACAGGAGAGCCCCGAGACCAACGATTACGGCCACGACTTCGATGATGCCCATAACTTCTCCATCTTGAGGACTGCCCATTGAGCATAGTCCACCGCGCACCGTGTTATGCGCGCGGGTTCAGGCTGCACGAGGCTATTGGCCACAAGAGGTTGTCGAAAATTGGGTCTCAAGCGCTATC
Source organism: Klugiella xanthotipulae (assembly GCF_006716695.1). Taxonomy (GTDB): domain Bacteria; phylum Actinomycetota; class Actinomycetes; order Actinomycetales; family Microbacteriaceae; genus Klugiella; species Klugiella xanthotipulae. The sequence goes on along the minus strand of NZ_VFPN01000001.1, from coordinate 1,253,823 downwards.
ACGAGGTAAGAGAGGAATCACGCGCACAGGCCTTTACGAGAGAATATGGACTCGATACTCCTCCGGCTCAGTGGTCACCACCTGATGAGGTCGGGGTGAGTCAACTCAGCTGAGAACAGACTCATTGGTTACGTGCACGGGTGTCCAGGATATTGGTTTCATGGCCAATATCCTGGGCACCCTGTCAATTCGCTTGAGCGCGTCCGAAGCGGCTGGACTCACTGCCCGCAGCAATACGGTCATGTCTTTTCTCAACCGCGAGTGATTCACGGTAAGAATCTGCTCATGGTGTCCAATCCTGTTCCTCAGACGAAGAAGCCGACCTAATGCTTGTCCCACCGCATATCCGGCGACAACGTCAGGAGGTACGTCTGCGGGGAGGTTCACGACCCACCGCTTTGCAGCCTCTTCTGTGAGTCTCGGAAACGCACCGAGAAGTCCTGTTTTCCAGAGGTTCTCTCTTTGGGTGTACCCGCTGCGCAGACTTTGACGATTCGTTGGAGGATCAGCCGGCATGAGAAACGAAATGCTGCCAAAAGAGAGCTGAGCGATCAAGTCATCGAGCCCCACTGGCGAGTTCTTGCGGGGATGGTCCGGGGCGCGTCGCTTCTTGGCGGTGTCAGCTTGGCGCTCTGCATCCTTCGCTGATTTTTTCACCAGAGAAGCCAGTCTGCTATTGGGGGTACGGAGCCAATCTTCACTTCCCGACCTGGCAAAGTTCCAGCTCCTGAGGGCGGTATCTGCTGAGTGTCGCAGGATCGCTTCCGTATAGGCAAGATTCTCAAACCAGGCGGCACCCAGCGCGGTCTGCCAGACATAGAGTGCTGCTACCTGCTCCTCGGGCACACTGTCAGCAGAAACCCCGGCTGTTCGAGCGCACTCCTTCCTATAGGTATCCAGGCGAACCGGGTTCATAGGGGTCAGGAGTCTGAGCGGCATCGTTGTCCTTTAATAACAAAACAAAGACCCCGCACGAGGCAGGGTCTTTGGCTAGTAACGAGGGATCTGGTCCACGTTGTTCAAAAGAACGGTATCACACGGATAGCCGGGTATTCAACCGAAGCTCGTATCCGGACTCTTAGCCCTGGGCGTCTCGACTCACCCCGCTCCACGAGAGTGCTGTCTTATCTACGCATTACTGCGGCCCACAGGGTTATAGGACAAAAAGAGTGGATGAGATCTTGATCTAGCCCCGTGATCATGAGGCAGAACGGCGCTGGTCATACCCCGGCATGATTAGGAGTGCCAAACACCCCCAACTCCGGCAAATGTGCGGTATGCGATTCCAAGCTCGTGAAGAACGGGAGACATCGTTCTGGCACGCAGCGTTGGCGTTGCCCGAATTGCGGGGCTTCCGCGACCCGAAAACGTGCCGATCTCACACAGCGACATCAACTCCACGAGTTCCTGAGCTGGCTTGCCGGGAAGCACTCCCAGGCTGACCTCGGTGGCCCGTCTGCCGCGCGGCAGTTTCGACGCTCAACGAGGTGGTGTTGGGATATTGAACCCCGCCTGGGTCCCGTCACGACCGCGCACCACACGATCCTGGTCGACGGCATCTACATCGGTTCCTGGTGTCTACTCATCGCGGTCACGCAATCGTTGCAAGTGCTGGCGTGGCAATGGTGCGCGCGAGAATCAACTGCGGCGTGGCTGGCACTCCTGGAACGTCTCCCGGCACCAACGGTCGTGGTCTGTGACGGTGGCACCGGGATTGCGTCTGCGCTCCGCCAACAATGGCCCGCCACCCGGATACAACGCTGCATCTTCCACGTCCGCATGAACCTCCGCCGTCACCTCACCCTCAACCCGAAAACAGGCGCCGGCAAGCACCTCGCGCAGATCGGTCGCGCGCTTTCAGAAGTCACCACCATTCACGACGCGATCGAGTGGCAGAAACTCCTGAACGTGTGGTGGCAGGCATACGGACACCTCACGAAAGAACGCACCCGATACCGTGACGGAAACTGGGGATACACTCACGACCGGTTACGCAAAGCCTGGAATCTGCTCCACAGCCTCAACCGAAAAGGGGTCCTATTCACATACCTCGAACACGGAAATGCTCGAACCACGTCGCCACTCGAGGGCGGGATCAACAACGGCATTAGGACGGTATTGCGGAACCATCGCGGAATGAGCGAAGTACACATGAAACGAGCCGCGGAATGGTTCCTCACACTGAAAGAGATCCCCTCTGACCGCGCACACGAACTCATCCAACACACACCAGAACCCGCCCCAGACAACACCACCGAGCCAGCCGAACAAACAGACCAGCCACCGCTCTACGACACCGGCCTCGACGCCAGCGAAGGCCTCTGGGTACGCGCCGGATGGGCAGGCAGCGGATGACGCACCCGGGGCCATCCACTCTTTTTGTCCTATAAGCCAACGCTTAGCACATATCTCAACACACGGCACGAAAATGACCCCCAACCCGGAGAACTAAATCCCAGGTCAGGGGCCATTTCATTCGCGTGCGCGAGGGGGGACTTGAACCCCCACGCCCTTGCGGGCACTGGCACCTGAAGCCAGCGCGTCTGCCAATTCCGCCACTCGCGCGTGTTACTCCGCCAATCTTTCCGGTCTCACCCACGGGCACTATCCAGAAAATTTCGACGACTAAGCGAGATTATCAGGAACCAGACGAAAACCCAAAAGCCAGCCCAACTATTATTCACGGGAGACCCTACATCGCACTCCGTCTTCACACCATCACAACCTCGTCCCCGCCCAGCACACCGCCCACTCTGCCCACCCTTTCCCGGCCCCTACCCCCGCACAAATCCCGCACAATCCACCCCAGCCTCCGCACCAACTTCCACCCCACATTCCACGTAATTCCACAGAAAGAACCCGCACCTCAGCGGCACGCACAGACACCTCCTAGGCATCCCAGGTATCGCTTACTCAGGCTAGCCGAGTAGCATTCTGTTGATACTGTTCGATAACAATCGGAGAAGCCGTGGGCATTCTGGACAACTTTGAACGCGGGCTGGAGCGCGCGGTCAATGGTGCCTTCGCGCGCACGTTCCGGTCGGGCCTCCAGCCGGTAGAGATCGCCGCCGCTCTCAAACGCGAACTGGATATCAACGCCGTTGTCGTTGATCGTGATCGCATCCTGGCCCCCAACTCGTTTACCGTGCGCATGTCCGCCACCGACTACACACGCATGTCCGCCCTCGGGGCCGCACTCAGCGACGAACTCATGCAGATCGTGCATAAACACGCCAAGCGCCAGCGCTACCAATTTGCTGGTGGCCTCACGATCACACTCGCCCCCGACCCCAAACTCACCGACGGAGTGCTCGAGGTTGATGCTGCCACGCTCAAGGGCACCGTCTCCTGGACCCCGGTTATCGACATCGGCGGCACTCGATACACACTTACCGGATCCCGCACGGTGATTGGCCGCGGGTCTGACGTCGACATCACCATCAACGACACGGGCACGTCCCGAAAACACGTCGAGATTCTCTGGGATGGTCGCCGCGCGAAGGTGCGCGACCTGGGCTCCACAAACGGATCAAAACTCAACGGCCATCCGTTCCGTGAGGCCACACTCGAACCGGATTCCGAGATATCCATCGGACAAACGCGTATTATCTATCGGGTGCTCCCTCAAGCGGCAGCCCTGAAACCCAAGGTGGACAATCGCGTGAGCGACAACACGACGGTTCAGCCCCGAGTTGATCAAGACTTCTGGAGAGACCTGTGAGTGATGAACTGACACTTCTTGTCCTCCGCCTGGTGTTCCTTCTGGTGCTCTGGGGCTTTATCTTTGCTCTCGTCTATGCCCTGCGCAGCGATTTGTTCGGTGCCCCCGTGCGCCGCATCAAAAACGCCGGCCGCAACGACGATCTGATTGACCCGTTTCTTGCGGAACCCATGCCGGTGGCCACAGCCCCGCAGCAGGCCCCCACCAACCCGGTCGTCGCCGGAGCCCTGACGGAGCCCCTGGCCAAGGTACCCAGCGCAGCCGCCGGCCCCAGCGGAACAGCGACTCGCCTCGTCATCACCACGGGCACTAAGGCCGGTGTGGAGATTCCCCTCAATGGCGAGCCATTGACGATCGGTCGGTCAAGTGATTCGAGCCTCGTCATCCGCGACGAGTACACCTCAACCCACCACGCACGCCTCGTCTTTCAGAACGGAGAGTGGTATCTGCACGACCTCGATTCCACCAACGGCACGTTCCTGAATGCGCGGCGCATCGGCTCACCCGTTGTCATTCCCAACAACACACCGTTCACCATCGGTAAAACATCCTTCGAGCTGAGACGCTAAGTCGTGATCATCATCCGCGCCGAGATCCCCCGGCCCTCCGACCGCACGGCGAGACGGAGGGCCCTGTGAGCGTCTATTTTTCGAGCGCGAGTGGATCCCATGTGGGTATGGTCCGCGCTAACAACCAGGATTCCGGCTATTCGGGCCACAACATGTTTGTGGTTGCGGACGGCATGGGCGGTCACGCCGGCGGCGACGTAGCATCAGCCCTCACGATCAAGAACATCGTTGAACTCGACCACGAGTTTGACACCCCAGAGGAGGCGGCTGAGGCTTTCCGCAAGCGGCTCCTCAGCACCAACCGGCTTCTTTCGGAGACCGTCTACGAGCATCCCGAGTTGGCCGGAATGGGCACAACCGTCAGTGGCGTCATCGCCGTCGGCAACCAGCTGGCCCTCGCGCACATCGGCGACTCCCGGGTCTATCTGCTCCGGGACGGCGAATTCAGCCAGATCACGGCCGACCACACCTTCGTGCAGCGTCTCGTTGATAGCGGCCGCATCACCGAGGAAGAGGCCAAAACTCACCCCCGCCGCTCGGTCCTGATGCGTGTGCTCGGAGACGTTGACTCGTCCCCCGAGATTGATACCTCGGTGTTCACGACACTGCCGGGGGATGTCTGGCTCCTGTGTTCCGATGGCCTGAGTAGCTACGTCGAGAACGACGAATTACACAGCATCCTCACCAACCGCCACTCACTCGACAACGCGGTCGATAAGCTCATTGAGAAGAGCCTGGTGCACGGCGCACCGGACAACGTGACCGCCGTTCTGCTGGAGGCCCACACCGAACCACAGCCGCCCCTGGAGGCTCGGATGGTGGGCGCAGCTTCGATGCCCATCGCCTACGGCGAGCCCGAGGCCGATGCCTCCCACGGCGGCGGCTGGCTCCGCGGCGGACGGCGCGGCACCCCCGTTCCCGAAAGCCATTTCGAACCCCGCGGTGACGAATACCTGGACGAACTGATCGCCGAGGACCGCCGCCGGATACGCCAACGCCGCGTCTTCTGGCTGCTCGCCATCACCCTGGTGATCGCCGTGCTATCCAGCGCGGCCTTCCTCGGCTACCAGTGGACCCAGTCACGCTACTACGTGGGCACCAACGGCGGAACCGTCGTGATTTACCAGGGGATCCAGCAAGACCTGGGGCCAATCTCGCTGTCGTCGGTGTTTGAGGACACCGGCATCCCGGTCGATGAATTGGGCGCTTACGACAGGCGTCGGGTGGAGGCAACGATCAGCGCCGAGTCAATCGAGAACGCCCGCGAAATTGTGTTGCGCCTTGAGGACCTCAATGAGTAGCCCCGAACTGGTCGCCGATGATGCCCCCGCGGATGTATCTGTTGGTCGCATCCGCGGCGACCGTACCCCGCGCAAACTGCGCAACCTCGAACTGATCCTGCTACTCGCCGCGTGCGCGATTAACGGCGGTGCCATATACCTGGTGCAGCTCGCCGTCCTCGACACGATCGACCCCACCCCCTTCCTTCTCACCTCGATGCTCACGATTGCCGTGCTCGCGTTGCACATCACGGTACGTTCTGTGGCACCGGATGCCGACCCCATCATCATCCCCGTCGCCACCCTACTGAACGGTATGGGCATCGCCCAGATCTACCGCATCGACCTCATCGTCAAGTCGAGCGGCTGGGAGGCCACCGCCAACCGGCAGGTGGTCTGGACGGCCCTCGCCATTGTGCTCGCCATCCTCGTGCTACTCTTCATCCGCAACCATCGCGTACTGCTGCGCTACACCTACATCGCGGGTATCCTGGCCCTCGTTCTCTTGCTACTGCCCCTCGCCCCCATCATCGGCAAGGCCGATGGCGGCGCACAGGTGTGGATTAATCTGGGCATGTTCAGCTTCCAGCCCGGTGAGATCGCCAAGATTCTGCTGGCCATATTCTTTGCCGGTTACCTGGTACGTAATCGCGACTCACTCTCCATGGTGGGAAAAAAGTTCTTGTGGATGTCCTTCCCCCGCATCCGCGACCTCGGCCCCATCATGGTGTTCTGGCTTCTCGCCATGTCTGTTCTGGTGTTCCAGCGCGATCTGGGCACCTCGCTGCTCTATTTCGGCCTGTTTCTCGTGATGATCTACGTTGCCACCGGGCGCGCCAGCTGGGTTTTTATCGGCCTCGGCCTGTTCCTCACCGGTGCCGTCGTGGCAAGCCAGTCGCTTGACTACGTTAACTCGCGCTTCCGTAACTGGCTCACCCCGTTTGATCAGGCTATTTACGATGCGAAACGCAGCAGCTATCAGCTGGTGCAGGGTCTTTTCGGCCTGGCCCACGGCGGGATGTCCGGCACGGGTCTCGGCCAAGGACGGCCCAACATCACCCCCCTGCCACAGAGCGACTACATTGTGGGGAGTATCGGTGAAGAACTCGGTCTCGTCGGCATATTTGTGCTCCTCGCGCTCTACGCGATCCTGGTGGCCCGGGGCCTGCGTATCGGCTTCGCGGGCCGGGACGACTTCGGCAAGATGCTCGCAACGGGTCTGTCCTTTGCCCTCGCCCTCCAGGTTTTTATCGTCATTGGTGGGATCACCCGGGTGATCCCGCTCACGGGTCTTACCGCACCGTTCCTCGCGGCCGGTGGCTCCTCCCTGCTCTCAAACTGGATCATTGTGGCCTTGTTTTTACGTCTCTCCGACACCATCCGCAACCAACCTAAGCTGGTGATTGACGCGTGAATAAGCAGCTCAAGCGTGTCAGTATCCTCATCTTCCTGATGTTCGTGGCGCTCATGACCTCGACGAGCATCATCCAGGTATTCCAGGCGGATAACCTGGCCGCAGACCCCCGCAACAAGCGCACCCTCTACGACAGCTTCGACGTGGAGCGCGGTGCCATTCTCGTCAACGGGGTTCCCGTGGCGCAGTCGATGCCGACGGGAGACAACTACAAGTTCCAGCGCGAGTACCCGCAGGGCGATCTTTATGCCGCCGTGACCGGCTACTACACGATTGACCAGGGCACGACGGGCATCGAAAGCTCCATGAACTCCGAATTGAGCGGCACCTCCAGCTCGCAGTTCCTCGACAAGATCAACCGCATCGTCACGGGCCAGCCGCCGCAGGGTGCGTCGGTGGAGCTCACGCTCGACCCCGTGGTGCAGCAGGCGGCCCGGGATGCTCTGGGTACCCTCCAGGGCGCCGTCGTGGCGATGCGCCCCAAGACCGGCGAGATTCTCGCCATGGTGTCCACCCCCACATACGACCCCAACCTCATGACCAGCCACGACTCGGCCGAGGTCATTGCCAACTACAAGGCACTGCTGGCCGACCCCGCGAAACCCCTCGACAACCGAGCCATCACGGGCAGCCTCAACCCGCCCGGCTCCACATTTAAGCTTGTCGTCGCCGCAGCAGCCCTCGAATCGGGTAACTACACTCCCGAGTCCACGTTTGCCAACACCGGCGGGTATCAACTCCCCGGCAGTTCATCGGTCGTGCGCAACTCCTGGCGGGGCACGTGTGGCTCCGGGCCCACCACCACGCTGCTACTCGGCCTGACGATGTCGTGCAACACTCCCTTCGCCGAGTTGGCCGCCACGATGGGCAACACCGACCTACACGCCCAGGCCGAAAAGTTTGGGTTCGGTCAGGACCTCGGCATCCCCACCAAGGTCACCCCCAGTATTTTTCCCCGAACACAGGATTCCGCCCGCACCGCCCTCTCGGGCATTGGCCAGGCGGATGTCCGGGCCACACCCCTCCAGATGGCCATGGTCAGCGCAGCAATCGCCAACGACGGTAAGCTCATGAAGCCGCAGCTGGTGCAGCGAGTCGTCGCACCCAACCTCAGCACGATCAGCGAGTTTGAACCCGAGGTTTTCTCGGAGCCAATCAGCAGCGCGACGGCTGAGACCCTGACCGAAATGATGGTGAATGTGGTTTCGGCACCCAACGGTAGTGCACGAACTGCCACAATAGACGGTGTCAGGGTTGCCGGAAAGACGGGAACGGCGGAAAACGGCACGGTTGCACCATACACGCTGTGGTTTACCGGGTTTGCTCCCGCCGACGATCCCGAGGTTGTTGTCGCGGTCGTGGTAGAAGACGGCGGGGGACTAGGACAAAACGGCACCTCTGAAGGAATTGCCGCACCAATTGGAAAGAAAGTTATAGAGGCGGTGCTGAACCAATGAGACCAACAGCAGGACTAACATTCGGTGGACGTTACGAGCTCATCTCCCGAGTTGCCATCGGTGGCATGGGTGAGGTGTGGAAAGCCACCGACCGCATCATTGGACGCACGGTTGCCATCAAGATCCTTAAAGACGAGTACATGGGCGATCCGGGATTCCTGGAGCGCTTCCGCGCCGAGGCCCGCCACGCCGCCCTGGTCAACAATGAGGGCATCGCCAACGTCTTTGACTACGGCGAGGAGCAGGGTTCCGCCTACATTGTGATGGAGCTGGTTCCCGGTGAGCCGCTATCAACCATCATCGAACGCGAGGGGGTCCTCCCCACTGATCGGGTCCTGGGCATCGTGGCGCAGACCGCCAGTGCGCTGCACGCGGCGCACGAGGCTGGCCTGGTGCACCGCGATATTAAGCCGGGAAATCTGCTCATCACGCCCGAGGGTCGCGTAAAAATTACCGACTTCGGCATCGCCCGGATCGCCGACCAGGTGCCGCTCACGGCTACCGGTCAGGTGATGGGCACCGTGCAGTACCTCGCACCGGAGCAGGCCAGCGGCCACACCGCCACCGCCGCCACCGATGTCTACTCACTCGGGATTGTGGCCTACGAGTGCCTCGCCGGTAAACGCCCATTCACGGGTGAATCGCAGGTCGCCATCGCGATGGCTCAGATCAACGAAACACCGCCCGAGCTACCGGAGACCGTGAGCGAGCCCGTGCGCAACCTCGTCTTCGCCTGCCTCGCCAAAGACCCGAAGGAACGTCCCGCGAGCGCCATGAAGCTCGCCCAGGCGGCAGCGGCCCTGCATCGCGGGGATATCCGTGCGGCAGCCCTGTCTGTTCCCGCCATCATCAGCGGCGACGTATCCGGTGAGGATGACGCCACGCGCCTCCTCACCTCACTCAGCGATACCGCCGCCGAGGACGCCACCACCGTGTTGTCCACTGCCAGCCTGGCTGGCCTGGATGATGACGAGGAGGGCGACCCGGATGCCCTCGACGACGAGAAGAAACGCAGCCGCTGGACCTGGCCGCTCGTGGCACTCATCGCTATCCTGCTCATCGTTGTGGTGGGCACCGTCTGGGCGATCAACTCGGGCAACAAAGAGGACACCCCCGCCAGCACCACACCAACATCGTCATCTCCCTCTTCGCCACCACCCACCACGGAGGAAACCTCGGAGCCCCCTGCCGAAACCGGTGCGCCGATTAACGGCTCCGATTGGGAGGGCAAGTCTGAGGCTGATGCGCGCGCTGGTCTGGGCGCGCTGGGTTTCAATTCCATCGTGTCCGCCCCGGGAGATGTCGCCCCCTCGGATGCCGCCGTCGGCACCGTTCAGTCCATCAACCCCACCGGGGCAAACGTTCCGTTCGACCGCGAGATCACCCTCACGGTGTACACGGCACCCTCGGCACCCTCGGCACCCTCAAGCGCCCCGTTCATCTCGGCTAACCAGGATCCGAGTATCGACCCGGCGACCAACACCGTTCCCGCCGACACCGAGTTCGAGATCCAGTGGAGCGACGCCTCCAGCAGCTGCCCCGCTGGCACAACCGTGCAGTCCTATACCGTGTCGGTGGATGGTGGCGCCTCGATTATCCGCCAGCCCAATGCGGCCACAAGTGCACGCATCCGGTCGGGAAGCAGCAACTTCTCGATCTCGTACACAGTCTCGTGTGGTTCGGGAACCATCTCGCCGCAACAATCGCCCGCATCTCCCACGCTGGCCGTGTCGATTGCGAGCGATACCAGCCTCGGTTAGATCGGAAACTCAGCTTTCCGTGACATCCCACGCCCTAGAATAAAGCAGCAATACAGCAGTTCATCCCAGAGAGGCCTTTAGTGACCGACCCACAACGAATCCTTGCGGGGCGCTACCTGGTTGGCGATCTCATCGGCCAGGGTGGTATGTCAACCGTTTTCCGCGGCACCGACACGAAGCTGGGGCGACCCGTTGCCGTGAAGATTTTGAAGGCGTCCCTCGCCAACGACTCAACATTCCGGGAGCGGTTCCGTCAGGAGGCGCAATCGGCCTCGCGGATGGCGCACCCCACTATCGTGCGGGTCTTCGACGCGGGTGAAGAGCTCATGCAGACGGCAGACGGCACGCAATTGCAGTTGCCCTTCATCGTGATGGAGTACGTCGAGGGCCAGAATCTCAAGGAGATTCTGGCTCCGGGGCCGCTCGCGGGCGAGGAAGCGTGCCGCATCATGGAGAGCGTCCTCACCGCGCTCGAATACTCACACCGCGCTGGTGTGGTGCACCGTGACATCAAACCCGCCAACATCATGATTACCTCGGCCGGGCAAATCAAGGTCATGGACTTCGGGATCGCCCGCGCCATTTCAGATACCTCGTCAACCGTTGCCCAGACCACCGCCATCCTCGGCACGGCCGCCTACTTCTCTCCGGAGCAGGCTAAGGGCGAGACCGTAGATGCCCGTACCGACCTCTACTCTGCGGGCATTGTGCTCTACGAGATGCTCACCGGCAAGGTCCCGTTTACGGGAGACACGGCCGTCGCTGTCGCCTACCAGCACGTCAGCGAACCAGCCACCCCGCCGAGTGACCGGAATCCCGAGGTGAGCGCCCCCCTAGACAAAATCGTGATGCGCGCCATGGCAAAGGATCGCGCCAAGCGGTTCCAGACCGCCGCGGAGTTTCGCGAGTTTGTGAAGGTTGCCGCGAGCGGCAAGATGCCCGTCTTCCGCACCGAGGAAAACGTCGAGGATTCTCTGTTCAGTTCCTCCGGCGGCAGCCAGCTTTCCGAGTCGGAATTGGCCCTCAAGCAGCTCGCCGACAACACCTCCGTCGTGCGCACCCAGAGCCGCCCGCCCGTCATGTGGATCTGGGGCACTATCCTCAGCATCGGTGTCATCGTCATCGCCGTGATCTTCTGGCTTCTTTTCACCCTGGTACCGGCAAACATTGTGCCCGAGACGACACGCATCATCCCCGACCTTGTCGGGCAGACCCAGGAGGAAGCCACCGACGCACTCAACGAGCTCGACCTGGTGGCCCAGCCCCTGAACGAGGAGAGCAGCGAGGTGGAGGCTGGCACCGTCATCCGTACCGACCCCGCCACCGGGGCCAAAGTCTCACCCGAGACGGTCATCAACGTGTACATATCGGTGGGCCCGTCGAGTGTTGTGATTCCGAACTTCCAGAACATGACGGTGGAGGCGGCCTCGGCCGCACTGACAAAACTGGGGCTCACGGTGGGCACCATCGACCAGGTTGACGATGCCACGGTACCCAAGGGTGCCGTAATTGATGGAACCCCCACTGTGGGCACCTCCGTCCCCGGCGGAAGCACGGTTGATCTCAAGGTGTCCAACGGCAAGGTGTCGGTGCCGGATGTGGTGGGCCAGAGTATGACCGTGGCCCGCGATATCCTCTCCGACCTCCAGCTGGATGTAAAACTCACGCCCAATAATCAGTGCCCCACCGAGAGCGGCTCACCCGTGGTGTCGCAGTCGATTGCCGGCTCCCAGCCACAGGGAAGCACCGTCGAGATCGGCTACTGCAGCGGGTAGGAGCGAGTTAACGTGTGGGGGCCCCGGCAGTGCCGGGGCCCCCACACGTTAATCCTGTACTCGCGCTGTGGCTCAGTTCGGGGCCGCAGACGGAACGGGAACCGCGCCCAGTAGCGGAGAGAGGGTGGCGGCAGTGGCGGGAGCCTCGGCCAGGCCCGCGCGCGCCAACCAGTTACCCAGCATGGCGTAGCCGCCCTCCGTGAGCACCGATTCGGGGTGAAACTGAACACCATAAATCTCGGCCTCCCGGTGTCGGAGCCCCATAATAACCCCGGATGCCGTACGTGAGTTCACGACCAGCTGCTCCGGAACGGTGTCGCTCACCACCGCGAGCGAGTGATACCGTGTGGCATTAAAGGGTGTACTCACCCCGCGGTAGAAGTCGCTCTCGTCATGCTCAACGCGCGACACTTTCCCGTGCATCAGTTCTTCGGCATAGGTGACGGTTGCCCCAAAAGCCTCGGCGATAGCCTGATGCCCCAGGCACACACCCAGCAGCGGGGTCCCCGTGCTCAACGCGGCGTGCACCATGCCAATCGAGACCCCCGCATCTGCGGGCTTGCCGGGCCCGGGGGAGAGGAGTACACCGTCATACCCGTCAAGGACGGCCACAGCGTCCGCCTCGGTGATGGTGTTGTTGCGTACCACGTCGGTCTCGGCGCCCAGCTCCTGCAGATAACCGTTGAGCGTGTAGACGAAGCTATCGAAGTTGTCGATGACCAGGATGCGCGTCACTCGCCACTACCCACCGTCGAGCCGGGCTCGGGCAGCATCGTCGCCACCCACGGGTACGCATAGAAAAACAGCCCGTACACAATCGCGGCCACGATGAGGAGCGACTCAACGACCTTGAGCCAGGCGGGGCCGGGCAGAATACGCCAGATCAGTCCGTACATATTTTAGGCCTTCACATTCGGGTTGAGTTCAACAAGTTCGGCGGGCGGGCCGTCCTGCAGAGCTTGCCAGTTATCAAAGACGGCGTAGCCAATCGCCCGCTCATCACTACCGGCCAGTTTGGGGTGGCAGGTGGTCATGGTGAGGATGCGGTCGGTGCCGGGGGTGCCCTCCAGCCGGGGAAACGGGTTGAGCACATCCGTCTGGGTGGGCTGCACATACTCCAGGTCGCGGAAGCGGTAGGTGTACCACCCCGCGGGGGTCTGGATAAAGATGGGGTCACCGATGCGGAGGTTCATGATCTCGCGGAAGGGCGTGGGCACCCAGCCGGAGCGGTGGGCTGCCATCGCAAAGTTGCCGATCTCACCGGGCTGCTGACTCAACTCGTAGTGGCCAGTGCCCAGGGTGCGCTTGTTTAACACGGTGCGCAGGTCGGTGGTCTCGCCGATTGCCGAGGAGAAGTCAGCGCCAAACGCCGGAACGTAGATCACGCCCAGGGGTTCGCCTGCGGCAACCGCACCGGGAATGGGGATATCGCCATCCGTCATGGTGGGGGCCGGCTGGCCCTCCGCATCCTTCTGCCACTTGTCGCTCCACACCTGTGCCGAGCTGCGCTGCTCGCTGGCAACCACTGTGGACGACCAGAGGGGCTGCCACACAATAAAGCCGAGCACCAGGACGCCCGCAGTGAGCAGCAACTCGCCAAGCACGGTTGTGACCGACAGTTTACGGCGACGGCTGCGACCCTCGGGTTGGCGGCGGGCTCGGTATCGGGGGTCGTCAGCACCCTCGTGGGGATCGAATGACGACACGTCTGAGCGCGCGGAAGGAACCTGGGACATAGGCATTATTCTAATCCGCCAGGGCTGGATGCCCGGTGAGTTAATTTATTGGCTAAACTCTTACGCATGGCAGCATCCAAAGAGGTCAGTAAAAAGAAGTCCGGCATCGATAAGCGGCGGGCGCCTCAGACTACCCGTCCCGACGAGCAGGCCCCCAACCCGGTGTGGTTCAAGCCCGTCATGTTTGGGTTCATGCTACTCGGCCTGATCTGGATCATCGTATATTACGTGGGTGGCAGCCTTCAGCTTCCCGTCCCTGCTCTTCAGCAGGGCAATATATTTGTCGGCTTTGGGATCATGTTCATCGGGTTCCTCATGACTACCCGTTGGCGCTAGCACCCGTATTCCGGGAATTTTCATCCACACGTTCTCCATAGACCGGATGAACTACACCGGTGTAGTTCTCCCCAACTGGGGATAAGCCTGTGGATAACCTGACCGAAAAACTGCGACGTGGGGCCTCCATCACACACGGTGATGGAGGCCCCACCTGCATATCGGGTTCCCGGAGAAGCGCTCTTCCTAGGACCAGAAGGTGGTGTAGGGCACCACAAAGTAGGCGCAGCTCAGCACGATCAGGGCGGCCGCCCACGCGGCGACAAGCCCCACCCGGAGCCATTTCTGCTGGGGCTTGCGTGCGTACATATATATCGCAGCAACCACGAGCCCACCAATGAGCCCGCCCACGTGGGCCTGCCAGGCGATGTTCATACCGGGCAGGAAGGTAATCACAAAGTTGATCCCGAGCAGCACCAGCAACTGCCGGGTTTGCCCGCCGCCCGTGCGCTGAATCACCAGGAAGGCTCCGAGTAGACCAAAGATGGCACCGGATGCGCCCACCACCGGGGTGAGCAGGTAGTCCTGCGAGAGATAACCCGAGAGCAGCACCATCACCGAGCCGGCGAAGCCGGAGACCAGGTACAGCGCCAGAAAACGCCACCGACCCAAAAAGAGTTCCAGTGTGCGGCCAAAGATCCACAGCGAGTACATATTGAGCAGGATGTGGAAGATAAAGCCGGGCGAGTGGGCGAACATTGAGGTGACCATCCGCCAGGGCTCAAACTGGCCGGGAATGCCGTAGGCCGGGGCGTACCAGATGGCCTGCGTGACAAACGGCTGAATAAGCCACTGCAGGGCGAAGACCGCCACGCAGATGCCAATAATCCAGTAGGTCACAAGGGGTTTGTCGTTCTGAGTGACGGCCCGGAGGCGCCGACCCAGGGGCCGACGGGTAGCCTGCTGTCCCTGCCGGAGGCAGTCGGGGCAGATCACACCCACCGGCGCCTGGGTCTGGCAATCGGTACAAATCGTGCGGCCGCACCGCTGACAGAGAATAAAACTCTGGCGATCAGGATGCCGATAGCAGGTATCGGATGATCGACCCGTTGCCTTTTCCCCGTATGTCGGTGCCACTGCGAGTGAGCCTAAACGACCGTGATGGCGACGCTGTTGATGACAACATCCTCAACGGGACGGTCGTTGGCACCGGTCTTGACCGCGGCAATGGCGTCCACGACGGCGCGCGACCCATCGTCTGCAACCTCACCGAAGATGCTGTGCTTACCCATGAGCCAGTCAGTGTTGCCCACGGTCACGAAGAACTGTGAGCCGTTGGTTCCGGAGAGCTTGCCAAAGCTGTCGGGCCGCTTCCCCGAGTTGGCCATGGCCAGCATGTAGGGGGCGTTGAAGTTCAGTTCGGAGTTGATCTCATCGTCGAAGGTATAGCCGGGGCCACCCGTTCCGGTACCGGTCGGGTCACCGCCCTGAATCATGAAGCCGGGAATAATACGGTGAAAGATCACGCCGTTGTAGAAGTTTTTCTCGGCGAGATCGGTGAAGTTTTTCACCGTCTTGGGGGCGTGGTCACCAAAGAGGTTGATCGTGATGGGGCCGTGGTTAGTGTCAAGTGTCGCAACTGCGGTATGTAGAGCCATGCGCACGATTCTACTGCTCAGTTCTCACAATTTTTCGGCCATCACACACCTGGCGATCACCTGTCAGCGAACAGACCCGGATGTCATCCCATAACGATTCGGTGTAGCGTTGGACCATACTGGCGTCGTCGCCGACTAGAAGCGGAGGAACCCACTGTGTCGCTCTCACGCAAGCGCAAACGCGAACTCAAGAAACTCAAGTCCTATGCAGAGGACGTCCTGCATGACCAGAAGATTGTTCTGGACCGTGCAAAGGATGTCCTGCTTGAGGCTGGCGTCCAAGCCAAGCACCTGTCGGACGAGTACGTTGCCCCACGGGTGAACGATGCCTGCGAGAATGTGCGCCCCACGGTTGAGCGGGGGATTCGCTCCGCTAAACAGGCCGCCAACAGTGTGCGCCGCACCGCGGCTCCGGCCGTGACGGCAGCGCTCATCACAGCAGTCAATGCCCTGGATGCCGCCGACAATCCCGGTGCCCGCAGGGCATCGGAGAGCATCGTGCGCCTGGGCACGAAGACCGGCTTCCCGGTGAAGCAGCAGAAGAAGAAGAAGCGCTCAGCGGGCGGTGTCATCGCTCTTATCCTGGGTGCCGTCGCTGCCGTCGGTGTTGCTGCCGCCCTGTGGCAGACCTTCCGGGCCGATGACGAGCTGTGGATTGCCGCCGAAGACGCGGAGTAGTCAACAAACCATCCGCACGCAGAGCTTGTTAACAGTGGAGACCCACCCTGGAGGGTGGGTCTCCACTGTTAACCGCGACTGTTAACCGCGGAGAAAAAGAGGGAGAGCTACGCCGCGCGCTCGGGGGAGATCAGCAACCGCGGACATCCACCACCCTCTTGTACGGGGGCGAGTAACACGTCATCCGTGAAGGAGCGTGACGTACCGCCACTGCGTAATTGCAGGTTGTCGGCGGTGATGGCGCGCGCAACGTGGCCTGTCAACTGGAAAACCAGGAGGACGCTGTCCGGCGCGACGAGAGTCTCCGCGACGACGGGTTCACCAACCTCTCGATTAATATCGGTGGCGGTGGCACCATCCTCAAAGATTGAGACACGATCCCATTCCCACTCCGTCATGGTGGTGAGGGGAAATGAATCGGGCGAACCGCACATTTCCTGCACCCGGGCGGCAAAAGCCTCATCAACGGAAACCGTCGGGGTAGAGGTGGGGGCGGGGGTCTCCGGCGCGGCGCACCCCGAAAGCACCAGGGGGAGCGCCAGAAGCGCAGCGCAAAGGCCATTCACGCGGATCTTGAGAGATGTTGTCACCGCGCTCACCGCCCCGCCATGACGCGGCCGGTGCGGAGCGCGCAGGCAACATCTGGCCGGTTGAGTCCCTCAGCATCGCGCGCGGCCGCCTCCCAGTCGTAGTGCACGGTATAGAAGGCAGCCTCCCACTGGCCGCTTGTATCCTCCACAATCGCGTAGCGGGCACCGGGAGACCCGGCCTCCATCACGTGCGGAAATGGCTCATCATCGTCGTACGCCGGCCAGCCAACGCTGCCGGGGTTGACCACGAGCGTTCCACTGTCGAGCCGGAGGGAACGTGGGATATGGGTGTGACCGCACAGCATAAGGCCCCACCCGGAGGACCATTCGCCGAGCCGCTCCACCACCTCGTCGGCCGTGGCCGCCCGCGCACCGTCGGTATCCACCGATTCGAGCAGGTAGGTGGCATCGTCGTTCGGCGTGCCGTGAAACATGAGCACCCCGGGGGCTGGCTCACACGCGAGGGGCAGTGATGCGAACCATCTCAGGTGCTCGGCGGTCATGGTGTCACGAGCCCGACCATCCGACAGGCCCATCAGCTCACGAGGAATCGTGAGCACCTGATGCTCGTGGTTACCGCGCACGGTGGGCAGGGCCAGGGGGATGAGACGATCGGCCGTCTCCGCCGGGTGCAAGCCACCCGAGAGCAGGTCGCCCAGGTTGACGGTGAGATCCACGGATCGCGACGCGCTATCGGCCAACACCGCATCGAGCGCACGAAGGTTGCCGTGTATATCGGATACAACTGCGATTCTCATGGCGCCACTTTACGGGTCAAACCTACCCGCCAACCGTGAATATCTGACAACGGTGGATAAAAGCGGGCGGAGAATGCCCCGTGAGGGAGGAAGCTGCGGGAGTCACAGGGGAAGCGCCAGCACAATCCCCAGTGCCGCAGATCGTAACCTCGGCGCGATGAGGTAGTGGTGGGACGGGTCTCGGCCCTGCCCGCTACCCCCAATACAACGAAACCCGCCACGGGGGCGGGTTTCGTTGTGTGCTGTGGAGCCTGGGAGAATCGAACTCCCGACATCCTGCTTGCAAAGCAGGCGCTCTACCAACTGAGCTAAGGCCCCGTACTACGGGAGAGATATTTATCATATCTCAGTGGGGCTACCAGGACTTGAACCTGGGACCTCTTCATTATCAGTGAAGCGCTCTAACCACCTGAGCTATAGCCCCGTTTGACCAAGAAGAAACATTACCGGATATTGAGCCAAACTCCCAATCGAGAGTGAGAAAAAATACTGAACCCGGAGATTTCCGCTCGAAAAACCCGTTAGTTACTCGTGAAACCGAGCTGAAATCCGCCCGTCACCTTCACGATGAGGTTGTAAATCACGGCCGAAATCGCACCGAGTGCGGTGCCGATAATCACGTTGAGCACGGCCACAACAATCGCAAAACCCATCACCTGCTGGATACCCAGGATGTTCATGAGATTGAGGTCGTCGCCGGTGACAATATCCATAAACAGCTTGTTGATGCGCTCGAAGATGCCCGTCTGGTTGAGCACCATGTACACCAGGAAGGTGGCCACAATGAGCACGATGGCGGTGCTGAGCGACAGCAGGAACGAAAACTTCACCGCAGACCAGAAGTCAACGTAGACCAGCTTGAGCCGCACCTGCTTGGCTGGCGTCTTCTTACGAGACTTACTCGCCAGCTTGTCAGCGACACTATTGCTCATCGGTTGCGTCCTTCTCTCGTGCGTCCGTCACCGGCTGACCATCGACCTCGTCGATCTCATCCGATTCAAGATTGCGTTCTGAATTTCGTGCGATACCGATGATACGGTCGCCGTCTGGGAATCGTGCGAAGACAACTCCCATGGTGTTGCGTCCCTTTGCGGGAACCTCCGCCACAGCGGAACGCACAACTTTACCACTCGCCAACACCACCAGGACCTCATCAGCCTCGTCCACGATCAACCCACCAACGAGATCACCGCGGTTCTCGTCGAGCTTAGCCACCTTGACGCCGAAACCACCACGGTTCTGTACACGGTACTCGTCCACCCTGGTCCGCTTGGCATAGCCGCCCTCGGTGACAACAAAGACAAAGCCGTCGTCGGAGACAAGGCCGGCATCCAGCAGATGATCTCCCTCACGGAAGCCCATACCGCGCACGCCGCTCGTGGAGCGGCCCATCGGACGCAGGGCGGTGTCATTAGCCGTGAAACGGATCGACATCCCTTTACGGGAAACCAGCAGGATATCGTCATCCTCGTTAGCGAGTAGGGCAGAGACAAGCTCATCGCCCTCCCGCAGCTTGATCGCAATGATGCCGCCGGTACGGTTGGTGTCGTACTCGGTCAACGCGGTCTTCTTGACCAAGCCCTCCTTCGTGGCCAGCAGCAGGTACTGCGCGGCCTCATAGGTGGGGATGTCAAGAATCTGTGTGATCTGCTCGTCAGGCTGCAGCGCGAGCAGATTGGCCACGTGCTGACCCTTTGCGTCTCGACCACCCTCGGGAACCTCGTAGGTCTTAGCCCGATAGACCCGACCCTGGTTAGTGAAGAACAGGAGCCAGTGGTGTGTGGTCGTCACGAAGAAGTGCTCCACGATGTCGTCGGCGCGCAGTTGGGCACCCTTTACGCCCTTACCACCACGGTGCTGACTGCGGTAGTTATCGCTGCGTGTGCGCTTGACGTAGCCACCGCGGGTAACCGTCACCACCATCTCCTCCTCGGGGATGAGGTCCTCGATCGACATATCACCGCCGTAGCCCATCATGATCTCGGTGCGGCGATCATCGCCAAACCGATCAACGATCTCGGTGAGTTCCTCACTCACAATCTCGCGCTGGCGCGTGGGCGTGGCCAGGATGTGGTTGTACTCGGCGATCTTGACGGAGAGCTCATCGGCCTCCTCCATGATCTTCTGGCGTTCGAGGGCGGCCAAGCGGCGCAGCTGGAGGTCGAGGATGGCGCGAGCCTGCAACTCGTCAACCTTCAGCAGGTCCATCAGGCCGTCACGAGCCTCCTCGACAGTGGGGGAGCGACGGATGAGCGCAATCACCTCGTCGAGCGCGTCGAGCGCCTTGAGGTAGGCGCGCAGGATGTGCATCCGCTCCTCCGCCTTGCGCAGACGGAACTGGGTGCGGCGCACGATCACCTCAATCTGGTGTGCCACCCAGTGCGTAATAAAACCGTCAACCGGGAGCGTGCGGGGCACACCATCCACAATCGCGAGCATATTGGCACCAAAGTTGTCCTGGAGCTGCGTGTGCTTGTAGAGGTTATTGAGCACCACCTTGGCCACGGCGTCGCGCTTGAGCACGATCACCAGGCGCTGACCGGTGCGACCGCTCGTCTCGTCCCGGATGTCGGCGATACCGCCGATCTTGCCATCCTTCACGAGGTCAGCGATCTTGATGGCCAAGTTGTCGGGATTCACCTGGTAGGGAAGTTCGGTGACCACCAGGCAGGTGCGGCCCTGCAGCTCTTCCACACTGACAACCGCGCGCATGGTGATCGAGCCGCGACCGGTAGTGTAGGCGTCCCTGATGCCCTGGGTGCCCAGGATCTGAGCTCCGGTCGGGAAGTCTGGGCCCTTAATGCGTTCCATCAGCGCGACAAGCAGCTCCTCGCGGGTGGCCTCGGGATGCTCCAGGTGCCACAGCGCACCCTGGGACACCTCGCGCAGGTTGTGCGGTGGGATATTGGTGGCCATACCCACCGCAATACCCACCGATCCGTTGACCAAGAGGTTTGGGAACCGGCTCGGAAGAACCGCGGGCTCCTGGGTGCGACCGTCGTAGTTGTCCTGAAAATCGACGGTTTCCTCGTCGATATCGCGCACCATCTCCAGCGCGAGCGGGGCCATCTTGGTCTCGGTATACCGCGGCGCCGCGGCACCGTCGTTACCGGGGGAGCCAAAGTTTCCCTGGCCGAGCGCGAGCGGGTAGCGCAAACTCCACGGCTGCACCAGACGAACGAGCGCATCGTAGATTGCGCTGTCGCCGTGCGGGTGGAACTGGCCCATCACATCCCCCACCACGCGTGCGCACTTAGAGAAGGCCCGATCGGGTCGGTAGCCGCCGTCGTACATCGCGTAGATCACGCGGCGGTGCACGGGCTTGAGCCCATCGCGCACCTCGGGCAGCGCCCGACCCACGATCACGCTCATCGCGTAGTCGAGGTAGCTGCGCTGCATTTCCAGCTGCAGATCTACCTTGTCAATTTTGCCGTGGTCGTGTGCTGTGATCTCTTCTGCCATGTCTCTTCTCACTCGCTGTGTCGAGTCGCGCTGCTCGCTATCTGTATTCGGGATGCCCGGTGCGGCTCCGTGGGACACTCACCGGGGTTTCGTCCTAGATATCGAGGAACCGCACATCCTTTGCGTTGTTCTGGATAAAGCTTCGACGGCTCTCCACATCCTCACCCATCAGGGTGGAGAAGATGGTATCGGCCGCAACCGCATCGTCCAGGGTGACCTGCAACAGTGTGCGGGTTTCGGGAGCCATTGTGGTCTCCCACAGCTCTTTGTAGTCCATTTCTCCCAGACCCTTGTACCGCTGGATGCCGTTATCTTTGGGAATCCGGCGGCCGGCGGCCTGACCCGATACCAGCTTCGCGTCGCGCTCCTCATCGCTATACACGTATTCGTGCTCGGCGTTGGACCACTTCAACCGGTAGAGCGGTGGTTGAGCCAGGTAGACGTATCCCTGATCGATCAGCGGGCGCATGTACCGGAATAAAAGCGTGAGCAGAAGCGTGGTGATGTGCTGGCCATCGACATCGGCATCCGCCATCAGGACGATCTTGTGGTAGCGCGCCTTTTCGGGGTCAAACTCATCGCCGATACCGGCACCGAACGCCGTAATCATGGCCTGTACTTCGGCGTTGCCGAGCGCGCGGTCGAGGCGTGCCTTCTCAACGTTGAGGATTTTTCCGCGCAGCGGCAGGATTGCCTGCGTCTCGGGATTACGACCCTGCACGGCGGAGCCACCGGCCGAGTCACCCTCCACAATAAAGATTTCGGAGACAGATGGGTCCTTTGACTGGCAATCCTTAAGCTTGCCGGGCATCCCACCGCCCTCCAGGAGACCCTTGCGACGCGCGGTCTCGCGAGCCTTACGGGCCGCCATACGCGCGGTGGCCGCCTGAATGGACTTGCGGATAATGTCTTTTGCCACGGTGGGATTGCGACCGAACCAGTCGCCAAGCTGGTCGCCCGTGACCTTCTGCACAAACGCTTTAGCCTCGGTGTTGCCGAGCTTGGTTTTGGTCTGACCCTCAAACTGAGGCTCACCCAGCTTGATCGAGACGACCGCAGTGAGACCCTCGCGAACGTCGTCGCCGGAGAGGTTGTCGTCCTTGTCTTTCAGGAGACCCTTTTCGCGAGCATATTTGTTCACAAGCGTGGTGAGGGCAGCGCGGAAACCCTCCTCATGGGTACCCCCCTCATGAGTATTGATGGTGTTGGCGTAGGTGTGGACGCTCTCGGTATAGGAAGTGGTCCACTGCATAGCCACCTCGAGGGCAATCTTTTTCTCGGGATCCTCCAACTCGAAGGAGATGATCTCCTCGTTGACGATTTCTGCCCGCTTAGCTTTGTTCAGATGCTGAACGTAGTCAACCAGACCGTTTTCGTACAGGAAAACGTCGCTGCGGGGGACGGCTTCTTCCTCGCCTTCGGCGAGCTCCATCACACGCTCATCGTTGAGTGAGATGCGGAGACCCTTGTTCAGAAATGCCATCTGCTGAAAACGATTACGCAGGGTGTCGTAGTCGTACTCGACGGTTTCAAAGATCTCGGGGCTGGGCCAGAAAGTAATGGTGGTGCCGGTCTCATCGTAGGTTTCATCCTGAACCAGGGGGACCTCCGGAACTCCCGTGTTGAAGCTCTGGCGGTAGACCTTACCCTGACGACGAACCTCCACCTCAAGGTGCGTGGAAAGCGCATTAACCACGGAGCTACCCACCCCATGCAGACCACCGGAGACCGCGTAGCCGCCACCGCCAAACTTTCCACCGGCGTGCAGAATCGTCAACACCACTTCAACGGTGAACTTCTTTTCCACAGGGTGGATGTCCACCGGAATTCCTCGTCCATTGTCCACAACCCTGACGGCACCGTCTTTCAGGATGGAAACCTCAATGTGGTCGCAGTACCCGGCAAGAGCTTCATCCACAGAGTTATCCACAATTTCGTACACGAGGTGGTGGAGACCTCGGGGCCCGGTAGAACCGATGTACATACCCGGGCGCTTACGCACCGCTTCGAGCCCCTCAAGAACCTGGATGTCTCCAGCTCCATACTCGTTTTCAGTGTGATCCGTGTGAACTTCGGGACTCATATAGAAACGTTTCTCCTGACATGGAACATCCGACTATTAATCCTATCAAGTTAAGCTGAAAGGACGCGTCTATTCGGCGATCTAACGGGCGAAATTTTCCCGGGTGACCTATTTTGCGTCCCTAGCCGTATGTATCGCGCGGGCCGCGCCCTGGAACCGATCTGAAGCCGTGTTTCCAGGATGGAACGTCCGGGCCAATGAAGCGGATCGAAGCAACCTTGGCATCGGCGTGAGCGAGGGCGATACGCTCCAGTATTTCCGCGCGCATAAATCGGAGTTGCGTTGCCCAGGCGGTTGAATCGCATTGAACCATGAGCACACCATCGGCTAGGTCCACCACCGTGGCGTGCTCAGCCAAATTTTCACCCACGAGCGCTGGCCACCCCAACAGAACCTCGGATTGCGCAAGCTGGGGACTCCACCCCAGCTGCTTGGTGAGGTCACCGATGGTGTCGCCGACCGGACGAGGATCACGACCGCGGCCAAAGGGGAGAGACTCGCCCTGGTCATGTTTCCGCGCGCGCCGGTGCACGGAGTGCCGACGCCCGGACCAGGCCTCCTTGAGATGGATATAGACCCGGGTGGTTTCGGGGAGGGCACGAACCGCCTCGGCATAGGGGGAGCGGGGAGCGGGGAGCGCATCATCGGGCGCGTCGGTTCCTTCGATTGCAGCAGCACCGAGTGCGGGTGGGGCTGGCTCATCGACCGCGGACCGATCACGATCATTACTCGACATCAGGTGTCCGTTCCGAGGTCGAGTGCTGATCCGAAAAATCCGGCCGTACTGCCCCACCGTGGATGTAGATAGTGTTCCACGTGAAACCCTCGGGAACATCTTCGGCGACTGCCGCGGTCACGATGACCTGCTCATAACTGCGGATGGCCGCAAGTAACCGCTCTCGACGACGCAGGTCTAACTCAGCAAAGACATCGTCCAGGATAAGTACGGGATCACCCGTCGTGCTGTGTGCTCGCATCCTATCTGCGGAACCCAGTCGAAGCGCGAGGGCATATGACCATGACTCACCGTGACTCGCGTATCCCTTAACTGGGAGGTTATTGAGTTCCAGAAAGAGATCGTCGCGATGGGGACCCACAAGCGTTATTGCACGTTCGATTTCCTTCGGTCTGATGGCCCGAAGGGCCGCGCGAAATTTTTGCATCGTGTGTGGATGATCTCCGCCGCGATCCGTTGCCATGCTGATATCCGGTGGTGCCCCCACCGCAATCTCACCGAGCTCTGCCTCGGAGAGAGCGACGCCGGCAAGAACCGTTTCGGTGCTACGGATGATCGTCATCCGAGGTGAGTGGTCATCGTTCGCAATGTGGTGGTAGGCCGCGGCAACCGGGGGACCGAGTTCATGGATAAGCCGGGTTCGGGCATCCATAATCTCGGAGCCGAGCTCAACCAAGCGATCATCCCACACATCGAGTGTGGAGAGCTGATTAGCTTTGGTGCCCGAGGTTCGTGCCGATTTAAGTAACGTATTACGCTGCTTAACCACACGATCATAGTCGGCCATTACCGTCATCATGCGCGGAGAATCAGCCACGATTCGCTCGTCCATAAAACGGCGACGCAGCGAGGGGTCGCCGCGCACAATACTGAGATCTTCTGGCGCAAAGAGGATGCTCGAAAAATATCGAGGTAGATCACGCGGCTTACTCGCGCCACGGTTGATCTGGGCGCGGTTAGAGCCCGAGCGATTGATCTGCAACTCAAGCAGAACCTCACGTTCCTCGTGAGCTACCCGCATCCGTACAACCGCGGCGTCCTCGCCCTGACGAATCAGCGCGTGGTCACCGCTCACCCGGTGCGAGCTGAGAGTAGCAAAATACCCGATCGCCTCGGCAATATTCGTTTTGCCCTGGCCATTCCGACCGAGCAAAAGATTTGGCCCCGGCTGGAACGAAAGGTGCGCGCCCCGGTAGTTGCGATAATCGGCCACGCTGAGCTGGGTGACCCGCATTCAATCAGTCCTCCGAAACACCTAGCGTAGAAGAAGGTTGGGCTGGAGCAGATACTTGTAGCTGTCGAGTCCCGCCTCGTCCTTGCTGGTCTGGCTGGTGATGAGAACCGGACCCGGTTTATTGGGGTTGTCGGTTTTCGTGAACGAGATGCGCGCATATTCGGAGTGTGCCGAACGCAGGCCATCCAGCAGAAACTGCGGCTTGAGGGACACAACCGTGTCGTCGCCAGCGAGGTGTGCATCAATAGTTTCGGAGGCCTGGGCGGCTTCCGAACCCGCAGCCTCGAGCGTAACCGAGCCCTCACGGAAACTAAATCGCAGCGCAGCCTCACGATCAAGCACCAGACCGACACGGTTAGTTGCCTCGATGAGATCGTTGGTGTTCACAACGGCATAATTCTCGACCTTCTCAGGGAAGAGACGACGAACGGGTGGGAAATTTCCCTTGATCAGGAGCGACGTCACAGTCTTATTGTCGGCAGTGAAGGAGATCAACTCGCGCTCGTCTTTGCTGACAATGGCAACGGATACCGTGGTGCTGTGCGCAAATGTCTTGCCCACCTCGGTCACGATGCGGGCCGGAACCAGGGCAGTCAGCGCATCGCCAGACATCGAGTTTTCCCAATCAATCTCTCGCACCGCTACCCGGTAGCGATCGGTAGCAATCAGGCCCAGACTGTTTTCGTTGATCTCAAACTGGACCCCCGTAATCACGGGGGTAACGTCATCTTTCGAGGCGGCAAGCGATACCTGGGCAATTGCCGACGCAAAGTCCTCGCCCGGAACCAGACCCGAAACATCGTCAATTTGCGGAACCGTGGGGTATTCATCAACGGGCATCGCCGGCAGGCTGAAGGATACCGAACCACACTTGACCTGGATTCGACCGTCCTCAGTTGAAATGACGATGGGTGCCTGGGGAAGACGGTTGGCAATGTCGTTCAGGAGCCGACCGGATACGAGTGCCCGGCCTCCCGCTTCCACATCGGCTGTGACCTGTGTGCGGGCCGAAACCTCGTAATCAAACGAGGAGAGCGTGAGAGTGGATCCGTCGGCCTCAATGAGGGCACCGCTGAGCAGCGGGAGCGTGGTTCGTTGGGGCAGTAGTTTCACAACGAACGACACAGCCTCGCTGAAAACATCTCGGTTGACAGTAAATTTCACTCAGGTCACCCCTGCGTTGTAAATGGAGACAAATATGCACACTCATCCTTGCATACCTGGAGCCGGTGGGGGAGACAGGATTATCGGATCTCCGTGGTACTGCTCCCGAGAGGTGCCTCCCTGTCGTGGCGCCACGACAAGTTCTCCCCAGGTCACGGCAAATGACAGGAAATATGTCATGCCTCCGACGCCAGTCACAGCAACAAATTGTCATTCGTTTCCACAGCTCCTGTGGATAACTTTCGGGTGCTGGGCCAAAATCTGTTGATGAATGACCTCAGCTTGTGGAATCACGCTTCGGGAGCATCCCCGGTTTTGGGCCGGAATGACGGTAATCTACAGGCCATCAACAAGTAACACCGGTGTAGTTCCCTAGTGAAATATGGCCACGCGGGAGTTATCCACATTTTCCACAGGGGTTAAGACTATTAACGAATAACAAGTTAATTAAGCAACTCGATAACCATCTCCGCCACACAGTTTCTGTGGCGCCACAGCCGGTGAGTTGAAGGCTAGTTGTAACGATTCGTCTGCTTGATACGACTCGTGAGCTCGGTTACCTGGTTGTAGATGGAGCGACGCTCCTTCATCAACTCGCTGATCTTCTTGTTGGCGTACATCACCGTGGTGTGATCACGACCACCAAAAAGCTGACCAATCTTGGGCAAAGAGAGGTTCGTGAGTTCACGGCACAGGTACATCGCAATCTGCCTGGCCGTGGCAAGCGTCTGCGAACGGGAGGAGCCGTAGAGATCATCCACACTGAGTTTGAAATAATCAGCCGTGTGATTGATGATGTCGATCGGCGAGATCACATTATCTTCGTCGAGGGTAATGAGGTCTTTCAAGACCGTTTGGACGAGCGGCATGTCAACAACCTGACGGTTGAGACTTGCGAATGCGGTCACCCGAATAAGTGTGCCCTCCAGCTCACGGATGTTTGACGATGCTTTCGAGGCGATGTACTCCAGGATCTCGTGGGAGACCTGTAGCTGGTCGTTCTGAGCCTTCTTCCGGAGAATTGCGATGCGCGTTTCGAGGTCAGGCGTCTGCACATCCGTAATCAGGCCCCACTCAAAGCGGGACCGCATCCGGTCTTCGAACCCGGTGAGGTGCTTGGGTGGGAGGTCACTCGTGATGACAAGCTGTTTGTTGTGGTCATGCAGTGTGTTGAACGTGTGAAAAAAAGCTTCCTGGGTTTCAGCTTTCCCCTGCAAAAACTGGATGTCGTCGATCAGAAGTACGTCAATGTTGCGGTAGCGGGCGTGAAATTGGTTGCCCTGGTTGTTCGCAATCGAGTTGATGAAGTCATTGGTGAACTCTTCACTGCTCACATACCGAACACGGATGCCGCTGTAGAGGCTCTGAGCGTAGTGTCCGATTGCGTGCAGTAGGTGGGTCTTACCCAGCCCGGACTCACCATAGACAAACAACGGGTTGTAGGCTTTGGCCGGCGCTTCGGCGACAGCGACGGCCGCAGCGTGTGCAAAACGGTTTGATCCGCCGATCACAAAGTTGTCGAAGCTGTATTTGGGGTTGAGGCGGCTATCCTCAATGCTCTGCTGTGGCTCGCGTTCGGTGGTGGTGACGGGTTCGACAATTGCAACCGACTCCGGGCGTTCGTCGCCGGGGAGAGAGTCGTTACTTTCTGATTCCGGTTCGATCTCTGGGTTTACCACGACCGCAAATGTGGTGATGCCGTGCTCAGCGTCCAACTCGGAGATCGCCTTCATGAGTGGAAGACGGAGTCTGTGTTCGATCATGCTGCGGGTGAATTCATTGGGAACTTCGAGGTAGATGGTGCCCGCCATCACTCCCCGAGGCTCGGCCAGAGTCACAAATCCGCGCATAGCGGAGGTTACTCGCTCGTCGCTGACTAACTTGTCAACAATCGTTGACCACGCCCATACGACGCCATCTGAACCCGACATGAACCCTCAGCATTCTCAGTGATTTATACACAGGTTTATCAACATATTTTAGGGAATCGCGCGGGGGGAACGCCTGATTTCGGTTAAAACTGGGGATAACTTACTCACAACGGTAGTCAATGGGGGAGGCCGTAATCAAGTTGAGGGTGGGACACGCCGCTGTCATGCCCCGTCTCGCCCGGTTCGTCTGTGCATAATCGTCTGTTATTGTGTTTACGGTTTGACGTGGACACAGAACCAGCGTATTTTTAATCCTTTGGATGGGCGCACTGTGTGCCCCAGGACTTTCCGGCCGATCAGGTCGGCCAATCGCAACAGTGTGGAGTTTGTCATGAGTAAGAGAACGTTTCAGCCCAACAACCGTCGTCGCGCAAAGGTTCACGGCTTCCGTCTGCGTATGCGTACGCGCGCCGGCCGTTCAATTCTCTCGGCACGTCGTACCAAGGGGCGCACCAAGCTTTCTGCCTAGAGCACCAAGCGACCGTGCACAATAATCGTGCTCTCCCAGGAACACCGAATCCGGACTGCGGCTGACTATCGCCGCGTTGTACGTTCCGGAGAGCGCCTGCGCGGTCGCTTTTGTGTGGGTTATCTGGTGTCTGCTGAAGGCGATGCACCCGCGCGGTTTGGATTTATCGTTTCGCGCGCGGTGGGTATGGCCCACACTCGAAATCTGGTGCGTCGTCGGTTGAAAGCGATCACCGCTGAGTTCGTTGCCGAGGGGCTGAGTGGCGTAGATGTGGTTTATCGGGCGTATCCTCAGGCTGCTTCTGCCAGCTTTGATCAGCTACATGAGGATCTCCGACGTTCTCTTGAGAAATCGCGGACAGTCACTTCCGCATCCGTGGAGGTGACCTCACCATGAGCGCAGTGGCGAGTAATGCGCTTCTGATTCCGCGGAATATTGCGGTTGGTCTTCTCGTGATTTACAGATTTCTTATCTCACCCCTGTATGGTGATGTGTGTCGGTACTACCCGTCATGCTCCCGCTACTCCCTTGAGGCCATGCAATCTCACGGTTTTTTGCGCGGTGTATGGCTCACGGCTCGTCGGCTCATACGCTGCCATCCGTGGTCTGCCGGGGGTATTGATGACGTTCCGGAACGGGCATCCTCTGATCTCAGGGTCACGAAACACGGTTTCGTGGTTGCTCATCCCCACAGAAAGGCTCAGTAACACCACATGGACTTTATCGGTACCATTCTCTGGCCAATCCGGTGGGCGATCGAACTCATCATCGTGGGGTGGCACTACCTGTTTACCTTCATCGGGCTTGACCCGAATGTCGGTATCACCTGGGTGCTGTCCATCGTGGGTCTGGTGGTTGTGGTGCGTGCCGCACTCATCCCCCTCTTCGTCAAGCAGATCAAATCTCAGCGTCGAATGATGGAGATTTCTCCTAAGCTGAAGAAGATTCAGGATAAGTACAAGGGCAAAAAGGATCAATTTTCGCGCGAGGCTATGTCCCGCGAAACTATGGCGATGTACAAGGAGAACGGCACAAGTCCGTTCAGTTCGTGTATGCCCATCCTGGTGCAAATGCCCATCTTCTTTGGCCTGTTTTCGGTGCTGCGCAACGCGAGTGACGATAAAGCCGGTGTTGGTCTCCTGACCCAGAATCTTGCGCACTCGTTCGCCAACGCTGAGATTCTGGGCGCCCCTTTGAACGCAACGTTCATGGATGCCTTGAACAACGGACCCTGGCAGGTCATGGTGATCGCCGCCACACTGGTGATCCTGATGACCGCCTCCCAGTTCTATACTCAGCTGCAGATCACCTCAAAGAACGTCTCTGATGAGACGAAAGAGTCACCGATGTACAAGCAGCAGCGAATCCTGCTCTACATCATTCCCTTCATGTTTGTCTTCTCTGGAGTGGCTTTCCCCCTGGGACTCAATTTTTATTGGTTCACCTCAAATGTGTGGGCCATGGTTCAGCAGTTCATTATTATTCGACAGATGCCGACGCCCGGCAGCGAGGCCTATCGTCTGCGTCAGCAACGTCTTGAGCGTAAGGGCAAGCTGGAGGTTACGGATGAGGGTACCGAAACATCTGGCCAGGGTCCTCGTAGTAACCAACGTCAGCAACCCATGAATAGTAAACGAGCAAAGAAGAAGAATCCGGGTTCCACCGGACCGAACAGTTAGGTTGTTATCGTGACGGACAGCGTACAAGAACTCCCCCTGCAGGATGAAACTCTCAGCGAGGTTCGTTCGGTGTCACAGCTGGACGATGAGGGTGATATTGCCGCAGATTATATCGAGGAACTACTCGATATAGCCGATCTTGATGGTGATATCGACATTACGGCCCGTAACGGCCGGGCCTATGTGTCCGTGAATGATGAGGCCGGTCAGAGCCTGATCCCGCTATCGCGCCCCGAAACGGTTAACGCCCTTCAAGAGTTGACGCGGCTTGCGGTCCAGAACAAGACGGGACTGTTCTCACGGCTCATTTTGGACATCGGCGGATCTCGTGCCGCCCGCATCCAGGAACTAAAAGATCTGGTGGATGATGCGATTGATCGGATTGATCGGGGAAGTAATCGGGAAGCTTTTCCCGCCATGTCTTCGTATGAGCGCAAGCTCGTCCACGACTTTGTTTCGGAGGCCGGTTACCACT
Source organism: Klugiella xanthotipulae (assembly GCF_006716695.1). Lineage (GTDB taxonomy): Bacteria > Actinomycetota > Actinomycetes > Actinomycetales > Microbacteriaceae > Klugiella > Klugiella xanthotipulae. Next base: position 1,222,918 of record NZ_VFPN01000001.1, on the reverse strand, counting down.
CGGAATCCGAAGGTGAGGATCGTGCTCGCCACATTGTTGTCAGTCCCATCGTTTAGTTTCACGTGAAACAGTGACGAATAACACGATTGAAGTTGAGCCTGCCGTTGCGGCAGAGTTGCTGGGCGACCGTATTGAACTGCTCCGACAATTTACCGAGAATCTTTCCGCGCGTGGAGAAGAGTTGGGGCTTATTGGCCCGCTCGAACTTCCTCGTATCTGGACTCGTCATATCCTGAACTGTGCGATCGTAGCTCCACTGCTTCGACCCGGTCTTGTGGGTGATGTTGGCTCGGGTGCGGGATTGCCGGGCCTGGTACTGGCAGTTGCTCGACCGGATGTGAACTTTGCTCTGATTGAGCCCATGGAACGCCGCGTGGCCTGGTTGAATGATCAAGTTGATGAATTGGGATTAGTTAATGTAACTGTTGTTCGAGCACGTGCCGAGGAGGTTCGGCTCGCCGACCCGCTCGATCAGGTGACGGCTCGTGCGGTGAGTTCCCTGCAGAAACTTGTTCCGCTTACCGCACCACTGGTGCGCCCCGGGGGTGAACTTGTGTTAATGAAGGGTGCTGCGGTGGATAATGAGATTGTGGCTGCGCAGAAGCAGCTGAGGAAGTATCGGATTTCTCTGCCGGAGGTTCTTGTTTTAGGAACAGGGGTTCTCAGCGAAGAAACCCGAGTCTTTCGGGCTACAGTAGGAGAACGGGTCCCGGCAAACTGATGATTGTCAGTGCTGGACGGTAGCGTTTCACGTGAAACTTTACAATCCAATTCTCCCCGACAGTACAACAAAGGAATCATGAGTTTAGACGCCAGTGCGCCGCTTGGTCGGCACGTTGCCGATAAGGCACGTCGTCGCCGATTACTGAAAGAGCAGCCCGCGCCGCTTCCTACCCACACCCGAGTCTTAACGATTTCGAACCAGAAGGGTGGAGTGGGTAAGACCACAACGACGGTTAATTTGGCGGCCGCGCTCGCGCAGAGTGGCGCACGCGTTCTTGTGATTGACCTGGATCCACAGGGGAACGCTTCAACGGCTCTGGGTGCGGAGCACCGGGAAGAAACTCCTAGTGTGTACGACGTGATTCTGGGCGATAAAGCCATGAAGGATGTTGTTCAGAAAAGTTCAGAATTTGACTCTCTCTACTGTGTTCCCGCAACCATTCACCTTGCGGGGGCAGAGATTGAGCTTGTTTCCCTCGTTGCCCGAGAACAACGATTGCGTCGAGCACTCGATACATACCTTGCCGGGACAGAGGAGCCCTTCCACTACGTTTTTATTGACTGTCCACCGTCACTAGGGTTACTTACCATCAACGCTTTTGTCGCTGCCCGTGAAGTGCTGATCCCAATTCAGTGTGAATACTATGCGCTGGAGGGTCTGAGTCAGTTGTTGAAGAATATCCAGCTCATTGAGCAGCACCTTAACCCTGATTTACGTGTGTCAACCATCCTCCTGACGATGTTTGATTCTCGAACAAACCTTGCCCAGGAAGTCGCTAACGAAGTGCGGGAACATTTTCCCCGTCAGACGCTGAATTCGGTCATTCCGAGATCCGTTCGTATCTCTGAGGCTCCCAGTTATGGGCAGAGTGTCATTGAATATGACGAGTCATCAACGGGTGCCCTGGCGTATCTTGAGGCGGCGGCAGAGATTGGGCATCGTGGAACGCGCTGGGAAGGAACAACTGATGGCAGCTAAAAAACGTACGGGTCTAGGTCGGGGGATCGGGGCGCTCATCCCCAATGTTGAAGAAACGGGTAAGCGTCCGGTTGATATTTTCTTCAATTCGCAGACGACCGCGAATGTTGCACGTGACACACAGGTGGGAGAAATTCCCGAAAAGTCGGTAGCTGACACTACTGCTCCGTCAGTAGAGGCACCAATTGTGCCGGCTTCTACCGCGCCGGAGCACGAGCTTGTTCAGGTTCCCGGTGCTCGACTCGCCCAACTGAGCCCCAGCGACATTGTTCCCAATTCGCAGCAGCCTCGCACCGAGTTTGCGCCGGAGGCTTTGGCTGAACTGGAACACAGTATCCGCGAGTTTGGCGTGCTGCAGCCGATTGTGGTTCGTCCAATCGAACCAACTCCGCCCGCAGGTCAACCTCAGTATGAACTCATCATGGGTGAACGTCGGTTGCGGGCGAGTAAGGCCGTTGGCCGCAAGTCGATTCCCGCTGTGATCAGGGAAACTGCTGATGAGGATATGCTCAGGGATGCGCTCCTGGAGAACCTTCACCGGGCCGAGTTAAACCCTTTGGAAGAAGCCTCGGCCTATCAGCAACTTCTTGCCGACTTTGGAATTACGCAGGAACAGCTCGCTCAGAAAATTGGACGTTCGCGACCGCAGATCAGTAACACCATGCGTCTTCTTCAGCTTCCGGAGAACGTTCAAAATCGGGTTGCCGCCGGTGTTCTCTCGGCCGGACACGCTCGGGCAATTCTTTCCTTAGGGGGAGATCCAACGGCAATGACCTCACTTGCCGATAAAATCGTGAACGAAGACCTGTCGGTACGAGCTGCTGAAGCTGTGGCGAGCCAGTCGCCTCAGCGTAAGAATAAGCCCAAGGCGGGTGGACGACTGGGACAGCTTAACGTGATTTCGGAGCGGTTGGGAGATCGGCTTGATACCCGGGTCCGGATTAACCTGGGAGCCAAGAAAGGCCAGATCGTGATTGAGTTTGCAACGGTGCAGGATATGAATCGGATTCTGAACGAGCTTGGTGACCCCGGGTTTGGTGCCTAAGACATACACGCATCGGAAGGGGTCTGTGTTTCACGTGAAACACAGACCCCTTCCGATGTCTTGACACTCAATGCTTGACCCTCAACACTGGGGGACAGTCTTTCTTCGGATTTAGTCCGGACCAACAATCCGCAAACTACAAACAAGCCCCTGATCAGGTGATTTTTAGGGAATAGCTGGGTTGCTAATGACGCCTTCGGTGACCCCTGTGTATTACAACCGGGCAATGGCTCTATCGTGTGGTTACTCGGTGACGGGATCGTCGGCGAAGGCCTCGGTATTGGAGTAGAGAGGCGGTATAGCCCCACGATCTGAGGCGGCCATGGCATCCAGTGCCAACTGTGAGCAGATCTCAGGCAGGGTGAGGTTCGCAGCACTCGCGGCCAGGGGAAATAGTGAGGTTTCGGTGAGGCCAGGCATCACGCTCGCTTCCAAAAACACGGGCGAACCATCGCTATCGACGATGAAGTCGATGCGGGAGAGCTGTCGGAGACCGAGCGCGTCATGCGCGGTGAGAGCCGCCTCAGAGACGGCCGTTGTGACAGTATCTGTCAGGCGGGCCGGGGTATAAAAGTAAGTTTCGCCGGCGTTATAGCGTGCCTCGTAGCTGTAAATACCTGATCGGGGCACTATTTCTACGGCGGGAAGAGTGGTGGTGATGCCCTCGTGCTCGACGATACTGACGGCCACCTCGGTGCCGATAATGCGCCGCTCGATCACCGCGATATCGCTGTACGTGTAGGCGTCTACCATTGCTCGGGGCAACTCGCTGGCCTCCGAGACAATCGTGACCCCCTGTGCCGAACCACCCTGGGCGGGCTTAACGACGAGGGGGAACCCCAGCGCTTCAGCGATCAGAGGGAGGACGCTATGAGCGCCAAGTTCGCGGAACTCGTCACGGGGGAGCGTGATGGACGCCGGTGTGGCCACACCGGCTGCGGCAACGATGGCCGCGGCGTGTGGTTTTGACCAGGCTAATCGTGCTGCACTGGCGGGGGAGCCCACATAGGAAATCTTCATCGCCTGAAGGAGCGAAAGGAGCGCACCATCCTCACCACTCGCACCGTGCAGAGCAGGCCAGACGAGGTCGGGGGTATTGGCCCGCAGATAGGGGAGGAGCGCGGCGTCCGGTTCTCGTTCGATGACGCTGTGACCGGCAGCCTCAAGGGCCTCGGCAACACGGCGCCCCGTGCGAAGTGAGACCTCGCGTTCGTGTGAAATCCCCCCGGCTAGGACGACGATGGTGAGTGCAGAAAAGTCCGTCATGATCAGGTGTGTCCTTGTTGTGCTAGGAAGTTTCGTACTAGGAAATGTTGGGCGGAGGTGCGTTGTAGCGACCGGGTGTGGGCACTGCGCTGATGGATCCGGAGCCACCGAACGTGTTGAGTAAATCAAGTTCACCGCGAATTACTGTGGTGAGGCGCCGGATGCCGAGAGCGATACTCTCTTCGGTCGGGTAGCAGAACGAGAGCCGAATATTCTGTCTGCCGCCACCATCCGCGTAGAACGCGGTGCCGGGGGTGTAGGCAACGAGTTCCTTGACCGCCCGGGGGAGCATAGCCTTGGAATCCAGTTGCTCTGGCAGGGTGAGCCAGACAAAGAAGCCGCCGTTGGGGTTGGTCCAGCTGAGGCTGGGGAGATTGTCTTCGAGCGCGGTAATCATGGCGTTTTTGCGGCTGTGATAGATGCCCCGGAACGTGTTGATCTGGGTCAGCCAATCGGTGTTGTCCAGATAATCACTGATGACAAATTGACTAAACGAACTGGGGCAGAGAATAGCCGACTCGTTAGCCAGGATAAGTTTTTCGCGGATCGCGTGTGGTGCGAGAGCCCAACCGATACGGAAACCGGGTGCGAGCGTCTTTGAGAAAGAGCCCAGGTAGATTACGCCATCGTCAAGAGAGCGCAGGGCGGGCGGGGCTGGCTCATCGAAGGCGAGCATACCGTAGGGGTTATCTTCCAGCACCAGGATGCTGTGCCGACGGCAGATTTCCAAGATTTCAACCCGCCGATCGGTTGTCAGGGTGACGCCGGCAGGATTGTGGAAGTTGGGGATTGTGTACAGAAACTTGAGGGTCTCCCCGGCCGCCATCAACTCGACGATGCGTTCCTCTAGTGCGGCGGGAATCAGGCCATGAGCATCCATCGCAACGTGGGAAATTTTTGCCTGGTAGGAGCGGAAGATACCAATAGCACCCACGTAGCTGGGGGCCTCAGCCAGAATGACGTCTCCCGGGTCGATGAACAGCTTGGTAACCAGGTCAAGTGCCTGTTGGGATCCCGTGGTGACAACCACATCGTCCGGACTCGCGGTAATTCCCTCCGCAGCCATCACCCGTGTGATGTGCTCGCGTAACTCAGGGACCCCCTGGCCGGAGCCGTATTGGAGGGCTTGCGGGCCGTGCTCGGTCATTACCCGCTCCAGGGAGGCTGAAACGACCGTATTGGGCAGGCCAGCTACAAACGGCATTCCCCCCGCGAGGGAGACCACCTCGGGCCGGGAGGCAACGGCAAACAGCGCGCGAACCTCCGATGCGCTGAGACCCGCGGCCCGGGCCGCATAGTGGTCGTACCACGGGTCAAGACGGGTACCGAGGTTGGCCTGTGCCGTCACAGATCCTCCTAAAGACGAAGCGAATATCTGTCCACCCTACCCCCCGAGCAGTCGTGGAATAGCCCGCATATCCCTTTCAGTGGACTGATCTGGTGGTGGGGTTGGGGTGCATATAAATGCGCCCGCCCCACCGGAAAGGTGGGGCGGGCGGCAGGCGGTGAATCCGCGCGGCGCGGATGCGGACTAGGAGAGATAAGGGGCGAGCTTTTGTTCGAGGGCAACCTTGGGCTGGGCACCGATGAATGTATCGACAACTTCGCCACCCTTAAACACCTTCATCGCGGGGATGTTAGTGATCCGGTACTTTGCCGCGAGTGATGGGTTCTCGTCTACATTAACCTTGACGATAGTGATTTTCTCGGTGTTTTCTGCCGCGATCTGATCCAGGATGGGGCCCACCAAACGGCAGGGGCCACACCACTCTGCCCAAAAGTCCACCAGGACGGTCTTGTCGCTGCTGAGGACATCCTCCGCGAAGCTGGACTCGGTTACATTGACTGCTGTTGACATGGTATCTCCTTGTGAAAATCTGTGATGTGGGAGGGCCGGATGCGTTGTCGGTGCTGGCACCATTCCTTAACGCACGTCGGCACGAATTATTCGCGGGGGCTTGTTACTCTCCGAGGGCTGCCAGGAAATGCTCAGCATCCAGAGCGGCCACGGTGCCCGAGGCGGCCGCGGTGACGGCCTGGCGGTAGGTGGGGTCAATCACGTCGCCGGCAGCAAAAACCCCGGAGACGCTTGTTCGTGAGCTGCGCCCCTCGACGGCAATGGTGCCCTCGGCAGTGAGCTCTAACGTGTTGTGGATCAGGTGAGTGCGCGGGTCGTTACCAATCGCGATGAAAAGACCGCCGACATCGAGTGAGCTCTCGGCCCCCGTGACCGTGTTGCGGAGGGTGAGACCCTCAACCGCCTCCGCGCCGGTGATGCCGATAACCTCGGAGTTCCACACAAACTCAATCTTGTCGTTATCGAACGCGCGTTGCTGCATGATCTTGGAGGCGCGCAGGGTGTCTGTGCGGTGTACCACGTAGACCTTGCTGGCGAAGCGAGTGAGGAAAGTTGCCTCCTCCATAGCGGAGTCGCCCCCACCCACGACGGCGATGGTTTTTTCTTTAAAAAAGAAGCCATCGCAGGTGGCGCACCACGAGACCCCGCGGCCAGAGAGACGCTCCTCATCCGGTAGACCCAGCTTGCGATAGGCCGAACCTGTCGCAAAGATGAGGGCATGTGCCTCGTGGCTCTCGCCATTACCGAGGATAACCTTCTTCGTCGTGCCGGTCAGGTCTAGTTCGGTGACATCGTCGTAAGCGACGGTGGTGCCAAACTTCTCGGCCTGTTCCTGAAGTTTCTCCATGAGCGCCGGGCCCTGAATTCCCTCGGGAAAACCGGGGAAATTTTCGACCTCGGTGGTGTTCATGAGCTCACCACCCGCCTCAACCGAACTGGCGAGGAGCAGCGGCTCCAGCCCCGCACGTGCGGCATAAATAGCGGCGGTGTATCCGGCCGGGCCGGAACCAATAATGATGATCTCTCGCACGCGAAACTCTCCTAGTGTGTCGGGGAATACAACCCATCCTATTGTTCGACTATTCCCCGTGGTGTCTGTAGGGGGCGAGTGTGGATGGCGGGAGAAAGGTGCGGCCTGTGGAGGATAACCTGTCACCGGGCAGAACCGATTGGTTTAGAGTTGTCGAATTCCGATCACAACTGTGGCATCCCACTCCTCGGAGCGTTCGATGCGTGCGAGGAGGCCCACAGCCGCCAGGAGGTCTCGGGTGCGTTCCGCCTGGCGTGCGCTCGTCTCGATCACTAAGCTGCCACCCGGGCTCAGCCAGCTCGGGGCATCCGTGGCAACCCGGCGCTGGAGGGCGAGTCCGTCCTCCCCGCTGTCGAGTGCGGCGGGGGCCTCGTAGAGTCGTGCCTCGGTGGGCATCAGGGCGATCTCGTCGGTGGGAACGTAGGGGGCGTTGGTGACCAGGACATCCACCCGGCCGCGCAGTGACGTGGGTAGCGGCGCATAGAGGTCGCCCAACCAGGTGTGGCAGGCCTCGGGATGCCACGCGTATTCTGCGAGGTTGCGCCGGGAACAGGCCACAGCCGCCGGGTCGATGTCTGCGGCGTGCACCGTGACCCGGTCGAGTGCGGCGGCGAGGGTGACCGCCGCGGCCCCTGCCCCGCAGCACAGATCGAGGACGACAGGATCGGCGCTGGCGCGGGCACAATCGAGGGCGCGCATCGCCAGAAATTCGCTGCGGTGCCGCGGCACGAAAACCCCCGAGGTCACGGACAGGCGCCGCCCTCCAAAATCGGCCCAGCCGACGATGTACTCAAGCGGTTCGCCCGCGACTCGCCGAGCAACGAGGGTGTCGAGATCCGGCCCGGTTGGTGCCTCGGCACGAAGCAGCGCGGCCTCCTCCTCGGCAAACACGCACCCCGCAGCTCGCAGGAGTGCGACGATAGGCTTGGCCTCCTCTGATGCGGATGCAGGCGTGGAGGTCACGGAATACTACCGCCGCAGCCGACGCATAACAGGGTTGAGGACGGCCTGAAGGTCGGCGGATCGCATGACCACGAGCATCCCGAGGTAGATCACGCTCATTACGGCACCCACAATGGCCATAGTGACGAGCGCGCCCAGGACAGAAGAGTTTCCCCAGCCGCCCTCGCTATTGCCCCCCAGCCAGCGGGTGACAAGATAGCCCGCGAGGGAAGACACCACACCGGCGATCGTAAACAACACAATGCTGCGGGTGATACGGGCACCATCGAGTCCTACCGTGAGCACGCGTTTGAGCCACATCAGGGCGACCGGCATTGTGATGGCCATGGCGAGACCCTGGGCAATCGAGATGCCGAATGCGATGAACTGGTCGGTGATCGTCAGCGCGACCACCACGCACAGGATGGACTGTAAGCCGTATTGCAAGACAAAGAAGAGGAACGGCTTACGCGTGTCACCGAGCGCGTAAAACGTGCGCTGCACAAGAAAGATGAAGGTGAAGAAAAGGAGCCACACCATATGCCCCACGAGCACGAGTGCCATCGGCATGACCTGGGCATCGGTGTTGGCAAAGAGGCGGCTGACCGGGATGGCGAGCACGATAATCCCGCACATAATGAGGGTGATGAGAAGGAAGACACTGCGTGCCATCTCCGAGAAGTCCCGGCGCACCGCCGCCAGATCACCCGCTGCGGCGTGTTCGCTCATACGGGTGAAGTGGGCGGTGGTGATGGAGACCGTGATGATTGAGTGGGGCAGGACAAAAACGAGCCACGCCATGTTGAGCACAAATACCGAGGGGAAACCCGAGTCGGCCGCGATCCAGGCCACATTATTGGTGACCAGGTAGGCTAGCTGGCCCGCGATCATAATGCCGAACGCCCAGCTTGACGCCTTTCCCGCGGCCTTGAGACCCACGCCCCGCCACTGAAAATCGAAGCGGAACTTCAGGCCAACGCGCCGCCAGAAGACCATGAGGATGCCCGCCTGGGCAATCACCCCGAGGGTGGCGCTCCCCGCGAGCACGGCGATCTTGCCGGCATCCCACGCGCCCGCGGTCAGGGTTCCCTCGGGGTCTGCCCCAAACATCACCGTGAAAAGCACCAGGCCACCGATGGCGACCACATTGTTGAGGATGGGGGCCCAGGTAAACGGGCCAAACATCCGACGGGCGTTCAGAATCTCGCCGAGGACCGTGTAGAGACCGTAAAAGAGGATCTGGGGCATACACCAGTAACCGAAAGCGATTGCCAGCGCCAGAATGGCGTCACCCGAGGCGGAAGAGCCGGTCACCGAGGATACCGCATAGATCGACACGATCCACGGTGCCAGCAGGGTGGTGAGCAGGGTCGTGACCCCCAACACCACGATTGCCAGGGTAACCAGCTTGTTGATGTAGCCGAGGCCGCCGTCACCCTGTTTGGTTGCCCGAACGATCTGCGGCACGAGCACCGCGTTGAGCACGCCGCCCGCAATGATCATGTACAGCTGGTTGGGCAGCGAATTGGCGAGGGTGAACGCGTTGATTCCCACGCTCGCGGCCCCAATTGTCTGGGCGAGGACGGCGACCTTCACAAAACCCAGGACCCGAGAGATGATCGTTCCCGAGGCCAGCCACATGCTGGCCCGACCGATATTGTCGGTGCGTGTTGTCACTCGCTATCACTCTCTGTTGCGGTAGGGGATGCCGTGTGTGCCTGCTTGCGCCGATTGCGTACGCTGCGCCACGCGCCGAAGCCGAAGAACAGCACAACCAGACCGCCGAGGATCACGATGCCGATGCTCTCCCAATCGCCGTGTAGGGACACATCCGCGGTAACGGGTGATCCGACAGGTTGGTCCGCACCGTTGTGCAGTGTCATGATGATCTTGACCTCGCCGTTGGACACGGTTGCCTTCACGGGTACCGCAATATTGACCTGGGAGGACGGCGCAATGGTGGTGACCTCCGTTGAGGCCGGGATGTACAGGCGGTTATTGCTGGCCTCGGCGTGCACACGGACGGCAACCGGGAAGAGCAGCGAGTTGCTCACCTGCACCGGGATGGCCGACTCGGTGCCCAGCAGAACAAGCGGTGTGGGGGTAATTGTTACACCGTTGAGGGTGTCGGAATCACGGGTGAGGGCGGGGCGCACGCGAGCCGAGAACGTATCCTCTCCCGTGGCCAGACCGGCACCGAAAGTGTGAAGAACTCGGGAGCGTTGCAGGCTGGCAAGTAAATCTGGTGTGACGAGTACGGACGCAAACGAGTCAATGGCTGTCTCGTTGCCGAGCACGGTCATCAGGGTTGTCAGGCGGTTCTCGTCGATGGGTCGGTTGTTGATGGTCACGCTGTCTGAGCGTTCGGCGGCCGAGTCGAGTGAGGCCAGGGTGAGCCCGGAGAGTGAGCGCAGGGTGTTAACAGTCGAGGTGATTCGTGTGGAATCGGCCACGGCGCCGCGATCAAGTGGAAGCAGGATGTGCTGCGGCGTGGCCCCGGTTTGCTGCGCCTCCAGCGTGAGCTCGGCGGCGGCGAGGGAGGTCGCGGCACTGTAGTCGGTGGTGGTCTTGGCGGCGAGGGCATCGCCAACGGCATCCGCGATGCCACTATCGGTGATGAGTGCCGAAAGGCCCTCTACCGTAGCTCGCGGGGTGGTGCGGGCGGTGGCGCTATCGGCCACATTGGTGGAGTCGAGGATGACGGTGCCCCGGCCGGACTGCTGGAAGAAGGCGAGGTCCTCGGTGACAACGGAACCGGCGGCGGGCCAGACCACATCATCCATGCTGTAATTCCAGGCGGTTAGTGCGGGGAGGGCGGTGGCCCAGTCGGAGGTACCGAGGAAGGTGCCGTCCTGGTCGGCGTAGGAGAGGCTGGTGATAGCGAGAGGTGCGGTGAGGCCCAGCTGAGACTGGGCCGCGAGGTCGGCATCCGCAAATTGCAGCTCGAAACTGGGATTACTCAGGGCCGCCAACTGGTCCAGCCAGGTGATTGCGCTCTGTGGCGCCCTCTTGCCCAGAATGCGGATGGAGGCCAGCACGCGCGGGTCGATGGCCAGGATGCCGCCCGTGCGCTCCGCAATCGGGATGAGCTGGGAGAGGGTACCCGTCTTGCTCGTGAGGTCACTCAGCTGAGCTGCGGTGGCGAGGGCGTCGAGTGAGCTGGGGAGCGTGACGGGAATGATCAGGGTGGCGGTGGTCTGCGTATCCGCGGTGGCGTTACCCCAGACGAGGGCGCTGCGGGTGACGGGAGTCTCGCCCCGGTCGGATAGCGCGCCCGAGAGCAGATATACACCCGGTTCGTCGGCACGCAGGCCCAGGGCCGATACGGGCACCGTGAGGGTCTGTTCGAGTGAGTCACCGGCCGATATCCGGTCGAGTTTGCTATTGAAAACCTGGGTTCCGAGCTGGGAGGTACTGGCGGTGGGGGTCGCGTTGATCTGGCTGCTCAGACCCTCGCTTGTGGTGACCCGGTCGCGATCGACGTAAAGGTTGAGAGTGGGGGCCTCGACGGCTGCATCAGTGTTGTTGGTCACCTGCACGTTGACGCTGAGCGTCTTCTGGTCGGTGGCGAGCATCGGGCTCGCGGAGGCGACCGTGAGGGTGACGCCGACGGAGTCACCGCCCGTGCTGGAATCCTCGTCGGCGAAAGAGGCCGCCGGCCCGGTGAGCGTAGAGCCGACCAGAAAGAGTGCTGCACTGAGGCCGAGAGCGGGGTACCTGAGCAGGCGAAAACGGGGTCTGCTCGTTACGGCCATACGTGTGATTCTACGATGTCCGTCTGTGTTTTGTGCCCGGGTCCCTCCCGCGACAGCCGTACCCTCTAACATTGCAATCATGCTTAACATGGCCGACTCTCTCGCTGCCCTGCGCTCCGTAGCCGAATCGCCCACGGTGGAAATACTCTCCGCGGCCTTCAGCCGGGCCGGTCACGAGTTGGCTCTGGTGGGCGGTCCGGTTCGGGATGCGCTGCTGGGGCGCCCCGTGAACGACCTGGACTTTACCACCTCCGCTTCGCCCGAGGAGATCATCCGTATTGTTAAGCCGCACTCCTCGGCGCTGTGGGATGTTGGCCGTGAGTTTGGCACGATTGCCGCCCGGGTTCTTGATGAGACCGTTGAGATTACCACCTATCGCGCCGATAGCTATGATGCCGATTCACGCAAACCCGAGGTGGTCTTTGGGGACACCCTGGAGGGCGATCTGCGCCGCCGCGACTTCACCGTCAACGCGATGGCCCTCCGCCTGCCCGGGCAGGTGCTGGTTGACCCCGCCAACGGGGTGGATCATCTACTCGCTCGCGTGTTGCGCACACCGAGCACACCCGAGCAGTCGTTCAGTGATGACCCGCTGCGGATGCTGCGGGCCGCCCGCTTCGCCGCCCAGCTTAACTTTCGTGTCGATGAGGAGGTCTCGGCTGCCATGGCCCGGATGGCCGACCGACTCACGATTATCTCGGCTGAGCGTATCCGTGACGAGCTCAATAAGTTGCTGCTCAGCGATATCCCGCGTGTGGGAATCAGCCTGCTGGTGGATTCCGGACTGGCCGAGCGGTTTCTCCCCGAGTTGCCAGCCCTCACGCTGACCCAGGATGACCACAAGCGCCACAAGGATGTGTATGAGCACAGCCTCACGGTGCTTGACCAGGCCATTGCACTCGAATATGAGCGCTCGACTGACGAGGTTTTTGTGCCCAACCTTGTGGTGCGCCTGGCCGCCCTACTGCACGATATTGGCAAGCCACCCACGCGTCGCTTCGAGCCTGGAAACGTGGTCACCTTCCACCACCACGATGTGGTGGGTGCAAAAATGGTCAAGAAGCGGTTGCGTGAGTTGCGCTACGACAATGACACGATTAAGGCTGTGGCCCGCCTGGTGGAGTTGCACCTGCGTTTCTTCGGCTACACGGATGCCAAGTGGTCGGACTCCGCGGTGCGCCGCTACGTGCGTGACGCCGGACCGTATCTGGAAGAGCTGCACATTCTGGTGCGCGCCGATGTCACCACGCGCAACGTGCGCAAGGCAGACCGTCTCGCTTTTGCCTACGACGATCTTGAGAACCGTATCGAGGAACTCAGCAAGGAAGAGGAGATGAACGCCGTTCGCCCGGATCTGAACGGTGAGCAGATTATGGCGATACTCGATCTTCGCCCCGGCCCGATCGTGGGGCAGGCGTACGCTTTTCTGATGGAGCTGCGACTCGATCACGGCCCGCAGAGCGAGGAGGCTGCGACAGCTGCCCTGTTGGAGTGGTACCGTGACCCCGCCTGATCCGTCTCCGCTGCTGGAGGCGCGCCGACCGTTATTTATTCACGCGCATCCGGATGATGAGACGATTACCACGGGCGGGACTCTCGCGACGCTCGTGGCTCGCGGCGCCGAGGTAACCGTGCTGACCCTGACGCGGGGGGAGCGCGGTGAGGTTGTGGCGGGGCCGCTGCACCATCTCGAAGGAACAGAGCAGCTGGGGGCATACCGCGAGGGTGAACTCGCCGCGGCTATGCGTGCACTTGGTATCTCTGATCAGCGGTTTTTAGGGTTTCCGGGCCGAGTTTTTCGGGATTCTGGGATGCGGTGGGGGCCGGACGGTTACGCGGTTGCCGACCCCTCGGCCTCGGCCGACTCGCTCTGCCTGGCACCGTTTGATGAGGTTCTGGATGCTGCGCGTTTGGTGGTGGCGGAGGTCCGGCCCGACGCCCTCGTGAGCTATGACGAGCGGGGTGGGTACGGGCATCCAGACCACGTTCGGGCGCACGAGGTGGCGGTACGGCTGGCCGAGGAGTGGGCGGTGCCGCTGTATCTCATTGTTCCGGCGGATGCTGTGCGTGCCGACGTGGGTGCCGTGGACGTGGATCCTGTGGCGTGGTCGCGCAAAGTTGCTGCACTGCGCTGTCACGCCACGCAGGTAACGGTTGACGGGGATGACCTGGTGCACTCGGGCGGGCAGCGGCAGGCGATTGATCGGGTCGAGTGGTTTCGACGGGTTCTGTGAGTTATCCACAGGGGTGCAAAAAGAATTTCAATGTTTAAGGTACGGGTTGCTAGAGTCTGAAGAGATTTCATGAGCAGCCCGGGGGGACTGCCGGACCTGTAGAGGATTCAATGTCAGAGTCAGCCCCCCAGTCTCACACCGATGATGCGTTGCGCGCCGTTTGGGAGCGGGCCGAGCGTGTGCGGGAGGCTTCGGAGAAGCTCCGCGAGATCGTGGGTACCGCCGAGTCGCCGGATGGCGGCATCCGCATTACGGTGGGCGGGAATGGCATCATCACAGAGTTGAGCCTCAGCCCGGTTGTTGACGGGTATTCGCCCGAGGAACTTCGTGAGGCTATCCTTTCGACCCTGCAGCGGGCCCGAGGTGAGTGGCAGCAGCGCAGCGAACCTATCCTGGGGCTCGTTAAACCCTCGGAGGAGGAGCAGGCCCAAGCGGATGCTGCTAAAGCTCGGTTGGAATCTTTTCTTGCACTATCCGTTCCCCGATCCCCCCTGGGAGGAAATGTATGACCACCTATGAGGTTAACCTCGATCTGCTCGATCACCATTCGGAGGCGATGTCTCGTTTGGCAAGTGACCTTGACCCGATCACGAGTGCGATGTCTGCGAGCCAGCTTCAGTGGTCACATCTGGGTCTCTACGGGTTGCAATTTCTGGATGGTTCCAACCATACCCGTGCCATGGTGCAGACCGTGGTTACCGCGATGGCAACCCTGATTGACACCGTGTCACAGGCCGACCAGGTGATGCGAACGGGCTACCAGGACATTGACGATCAACAGAAAACGAAGTTTTCTCGTCACCGTGAGGAACTGGGATAGGGAGCGTACTATGACAAATCTTATCGTTGAGCCCGGAGAGGCTAATCACGAGGGGACGCTAGGGTACATCTTTCGAGATTTGCCGGGGGAGGCGTTAGCAATGAGTCCCCTCAGTGTGAAAGTGATTCAGTTCCGTCCGATTGTGGATGAGGTGGCAGCCTCCATTGAATCCGCGCGTGAGGGGCGGTCGGCGGATGCCGCTTTGGGATTCGTTGAGGCGGCATTGGATACCACGGGCAATATCATCGACCCGATTGGATCGCTGGTATCTGCTGGACTCAGTATTCTCATTAATGAACTCCAGCCCATCACGGCGATCCTTGACGCACTTACCGGCGACAAAGCCGGGGTCGAGGCGAATGCAGCGACCTGGCACAATATTGCACAGTCGCTAAGAGATCAAGCTGATCCGCTGAGTCAGGAAGTCGTTCGAGGTCGCGAGGGGTGGGTGGGGGCAACCGCGCAGCGTTACACCCGAGACCTTCAGGATGCCGATCAACTTTTTACCGTATTAGCTGATGCTGCCACTTTGGTGGCGGACGGTACGCTGTCCATCTCGGCCCTCCTAGAGGCGCTGCGGAACCTGATCATCGGTGTGTTGAGTGACACAATTTCTTTTATTCTCATGAAGGCCTGGGAAAATATTTTGCCAGCAGTCGGTACTGCAATCTTTATTTCACAGTGCATGGTACTCATTTATCGAAATGTCGTTAAATTGTTGGAGTTTGTCAATCTGTATTGTGATACAAATGCGGAGCTCGCTCGAGAAATGGAAATCCTCAACGAATCTCTTGAACTTGCGGTGCGAGAAATTGTGAAGATTACTCAAGCTTTCGCCGGAGTGCGGTAGGCCAAGCCGATGACGAAAAATCAGGAGGGTCACGGGATGGTTGACCTCACATCTCTGGGGGTTTTGCTCGATGAGGCGTCCCAGCGTCTCGCAGCTGCCGAACGGTTGAGAGATTCTCTGGGTGCACTGTCGTGTGAATCGGAGTCTCGTGGCGGGCACATCACGGTTCAGGTTGATGGCTCGGGTAACCTGACCGATCTGCGGGTGACACAGAGTGCTATTGACTCCGGGTACCGCAACCTTGAATACACAATCCTTCTCACTCTGCGCCAGGCACTCGCTGCGTTGCATGATCGGGTGGAGGACACAACGGCTGGAATGGGGGAGACTGGTGCCGCGATTGTGCGGGGGTACTCCCGGGATTGTGGTGGAGACCTGTCGAGCCACGACATAATCCGCTAGATCAGTGTGGTGGTGTGCCCTGCTGTTCGGGATAGTTGGGCACCGGGAGACGGTTCGCGAGAGCCGTGAGCAGCTCCAGTTGTTGGTAAATACTCAAGGCTGACCCCTCGTAATTGCGGTAGGCGACGAGTTGACCATTGACCTGGGCGATCGAACACAGCAAAGGCGGTGCGGTCAGTAAGACGCGCACCACTTCCGGTGTCATCATGGTTTGGATAAACCGGGGGTCAGCGGATTGAACCACCCACCGCTCGTTGAGCGGGTTGTTGCGTGCTGCAATGTGTGGAAGATTATCGCCGTAGTCGTGCTGCGACGACATATTGTTGTTGGTGAGCCGAAACGGGGGAAGCCAGTGGGGAAGCTGAAGAACCACGATATTTTCGGACATATCGGCGTCGCGGAAGCGTGGTCGGCGCTTACTCTCGGCGCGAGCATCCTCGTCGATCCACGCCCACAGGGGCAGAAATAACACGACCAACGAAGCGGTTTCGTGGTATCCGACGATATGGGCTGATGTGAAGGAGTACGACCTGTGGGTGCCCGTGACGACGTGGGTCGTGTTCCATACTCGGATCCACCGGGAGGGAGAGAACGTCGCGTACAGAATATCCAGCGGTGGTGATCCGCTGTCGGATTGGTAGACCCACCGATGTGCGTCTGCCCACGGCTGGATCGAATCTCGGTAGGAGCGGTAGCGGGCTGTAACGTTCCGCTTCGCGACGTAGTGCAGCTTTGCGAAGGGGAGGGGAAGCGTAAACAGCACAAGAGCGAAGTACACCAGCGTGAAGATCAGAAAACCCGTGGGTGTCCAGGGTGGGCGTAGCCCTCCGCCTCGCTCCGTACTTACAAAGAGGGTGAGAAGGTACAGAAAAAAGAAGCCCAGCATGAGCACCCCCCACCCCAGCGCGAGGGGGATGGCATACCTGTTGAGCGCTTGCTTCTCGGACATCGTTGCCGGAGGCGGTGGCATGATAGGTGCGTACGTCTGCGGAAAAAAGGCGGAGTTAAAGCTGTTGCTCATAGCCGTTTTCACGCTCGGCATACTCGGTCTGTGCCGCGCTAATATCGGCTGCGTAGGCTTCTAATTTGGCGTTGAGGTCGTCCATATCACCGAGCCAGGTGGACAGGGAAAACTGGAATGCGTTGGCGGCGGCCCCCGTCCATTGAACGCTCAGCGTGCGGGCAGTGATTGCAAGACGCTCGTTGATTTTGTCCATCTCCTCGGCAACCGTATCTACGGTATCCGAGAGGGCGAGGATGCTTTCGCACGTGACTTTTTGTTCAGAAATCATGGGGATGCTCCTGGAGGGAAGTTGTGGTGGGTGTTAGGGGCATGAGCAGGTAGACCCGCACATCAGCGCGCACAGGCCTTTACTGACCTCAACGTGTTCTTCTTCGAGCTGGGCGAGGTCTTCTTCGGCGCGACGAAGGGCTGTGTTGAGGGTGTCAAGGTC
This sequence comes from Klugiella xanthotipulae, assembly GCF_006716695.1. Lineage (GTDB taxonomy): Bacteria > Actinomycetota > Actinomycetes > Actinomycetales > Microbacteriaceae > Klugiella > Klugiella xanthotipulae. The sequence goes on along the minus strand of NZ_VFPN01000001.1, from coordinate 1,205,560 downwards.
AGCGTGCTTGCGGCGAACTAGATCCATCCACTCGTTTAGCAGGGTTGCGAGCTCGACACTCGCATCCGTGCTCCAGTACCCGGGAATAGCATCGCAGGCAAGGTCAAGATTTTTTAGCTGGGTGGAGATGTCGTCATACGCCTCGGTGAGAATCTGCTGGGCAACTGCGAGTGCACCTTCTTGTGCAGAAATAACCAAATTCATGTGCTCGTTCCGTTCAGGGGGTTCGGAATAATCTCACTCATCCTAGCGACGTTAGGGAAGTGAACCCGAGTTATCCACAGGCCGTGCAGTGGGCTGGCCAGCAGTGTCACGTTGTGGAGTGAATCGAGGGGTTCAGGTTGCGGTGGTTCGGATAAACCATTACCCTGGGGATGTTTTATGTTGGGTGTGTGTGCCTGGCGTGCTGGTTGTGGGGGCGTTACCGAGTTGTTCGGTGGTGCTCCTTTTTTTGTTTTTTGTGCGGTGATGGAGTAGGGATATGACGTACAACATTGGGATCCGGGAAGAAGAGGTTCTCACGGCTATTCAGAAACTCCGAAATGCGCAGGAAGATCTCGCGGCGGCGTATCCTGGTCCGCCGCCGAATCTTACGTGTGCGGCGGATCCTACGGCTACTCAGGAGCTTGACGATACGTTGGACTGGGCGATGGTGCAGTTGAAGAAGCGTACTGATGGGTGGCAAGGGTATCTTGCGACTCAGGCGGATAATATCAAGGCCACGGTTGAGGATCTTAGTGCTCTTGATGAGAACTTTGCGCATGAGTTGCGGGTTGAAACGGAGTGGGTTGAGGGTGTCGTGGCCGCTGTGGTCCCGGTGTCTTCGCCGGTGGCGGGGCCGGGTGCGGCTCCGGGTGGTGCGGGCGGTACTGGTGCTGCGGCATCTGGTGCGGGCACCGGGCCGGGTGTGGTGTCTGGTGGTTCGGGGCCGGGGGCGGCTCCGGGTGGTGCGGGTGGTTCGGGGAGTAGTGCGTCGTCGGCTGGGGGCGAGGGGTGACCCGCCCCTGGAGGGTGGGGGTGCGGGTGTTTGGTGCCGGGGTTGTGGTCGCGGTGCTGGGGGGTGTGGGGCTTGTCCCGGCTGCGGCGGAGGGCACTCCCGGGCTCTGGTACTACGACAATTATGGTGTGCAAGAGGCTCATGACAGTGGGTTCACGGGGCAGGGTGTCACGATCGCTATTATTGACTCGCCTTTGTATCGTGAGATGCCCGCTCTCGCGGACGCGAATATCACGGTGCGTGAACCGTCTTACTGTGGAACCCTTGATAACCCCGGGACGCGTGCCCCGGCCACCAGCAGTAACCCGGCGGAGGCCCGTCACGGGACTGCTATGGCGATGTTTATCGCGGGTAATGGGGATGGCGGTGCGCCCGGGGTGCAGGCACCCCTCGGCGTCGCACCGGATGCCCAGATCAACTACTACGCGGCAACGCTTAAGAATGTGGACTTTGGCAAAGACCCCTACATACACTGCTATCGCGGTGATGAAGACCTGAGTGATGTGGGCGTGGCTGAGGCGATTACGCAGGCGGTTGATGATGGGGCAGACATTATTTCCATGTCACTCGGAGCGGGTGCTACTCGTCCGGTGGTTCAGGCGGTGACCTACGCGTTGCAGAAGGGGGTTGTGCTCGTTTCGGGGACCTCGAATGATCTGGTCACCGCCTCGGGACTCTCTACGCTCAATGGCGTTGTGACTCTGCAGGCGGAAACGCCCGCGGGTGCGATTGTCGCTAACTCCGCGAAAGTGGATCCAGCGGTGACCGTAGTCGGTCCCGGTGGAGACATCCTGACTCTGAATCGTTCGTGGACAAGTTTTGGGACGAGTTCGGGAACGTCGATGGCGACCGCGATTACGTCGGGTTTCTTGGCCCTGGTGAAATCAAAGTATCCAGAGGCCACGGGAAACCAGTTGTTACAGACTCTTATTCGTAATACCGGGAGTGAGGATCATGATCTTTTCTTTGATCCCGCTGGGTATTGGGGGTATGGGTCTGTGTCGTTGCAGCATATGCTTCGTGTTGATCCGACGCAGTACCCGGATGTGAATCCTCTTTTCGACAAGGATTTCGGTTCTCCGTTGTTTGAGGATGTTTTTGGGGCGTCCGCGCAGCCGACCTCGGCCGCGCCTGCGGGTGCGGTAACTCTGCCTGATCTCTTGCTGTGGGGTGGGGTGGCGGTTGGCGGGTTGGTTGTTGTTGCAGCGGTCACCACGGTGCTTATCCTTCGAAACCGACGAAAAACGACTCCCACGACTCCCACGACTCCCACGACTCCCACGACTCCCACGACTCCCACGACTCCCACGACTCCCACGACTCCCACGACTCCCACGACTCCCACGACTCCCACGACTCCCACGGAAGGATTGTAGCGATATGGGCTACTACGAAGAACTCTTGTATGAATCGGCGTACCGATCGAAGTGGAATAACAGTGATTTTGTGCGGATCGCGACCGTGGCCGATACTGCTGCGGCAGCGATGAAAGTGGTCGCGGGTAACCCGGGGTGGGACGGGAAATCAGCGGATGCCGCGCGCGACAAGCTCGATGTTGACGGGCGTAAGCTTTCGTATAGTTCTCGTTCTATTGCGGAGATTGCTCGTGTGGTGGAGTCGGCGAATATGCTGATTGATTTCGCGCGTGATGCGTATGAGGAGATCCAGGGAATTGCTCTCAGCCCCGTGGATAAAGCGGCGGTGATCGCGGGAGGAACGGTTCTCCTCCCGGGGTTGGGCACGATTATCAGCGCGGCCGGTATCGTGACTGCCGAGTCTGCTCTTGCGGCTCAGCGTGAACAGGAAGCACAGAAAGCCGTCAAAGAACTCGCTTCCGCTACACAAATCATCGCCCAACGCATCACAAGCAGCGTGAAGGAGCTGTGGCCAGGAGAGGGCTACCAGAAGCCTGAAGCGGGTAGTGATGTTCCGCCGGAGTATGACTATCCGGACCCGCTTGAACGGGGTAGGACCGGTGGTCTTGAAACACCCGGTGGTGGGGGCCCGGTTTTCCCAGGCCCGGGTTCCACGGTCCCGGGCATAACACCCCCCGGCGGCGGCGGTGGTGGCCCGGGCGGTGGCGGTGGTACCGGCCCCGGTGACGGCGGTGGTGGCCCGGGCGGTGGTGGCGGTACCGGCCCCGGTGACGGCGGTGGCGGTGGTGGCGGTGGTGGTACGCTGCCGGGTGATGGAATCGTGTGGGATCCTGAGTCTCCGTACTATCCCGGAGACACGTCCGCGGATGACGGCAGTGGTTCTGGTGGCGGTACCACGGGCGGTTTAGGGAACGGTACCGGCGGTGTCCTCGGGGGTATCGCGGGTGCGGGAGTAGCCGTAGGGGCCGCGAAACTCAGCACGGGCGGCCTGGGCGGCGGCGGTGTGGTCCTGGGTGGTGGTAACACCCCGGGCGGTACAGGACTCAAACCCGCACCCGCGAGCACGACCCCCACGGGCACGGGTGGTGCTCGTGGTGGGATGGGCATGATGGGCGGCGCCCCGGCCGGTAGCGGATCAGGAGAGAAAAAACGACCCACCACACGAGGACTCATCGCGCCGAGACTCGAAGACGATGAACCCTTCGTGCAACCTAAAGCCGGTGCCGGCTCACGCGTCCCCGGTGATCCCCTGTATGAAGCCGCGCAAGCACAACGCCGCGCCGAAGAAGAACGCAACAAACCCACACCCAAAAAACGATGGTGGCACCACTAACCACGAACAACCTGACAACAACTGAGCAGACAAGGAGGAGGCCCCCAGCGGCAGTCAGATGCGAGCGACCGGAGAAGTTGTCGCACCCGCTAGTCGCGCGTAAAGATCTTCCACTCGTGCGGCGTGCGCCTCCCAGGAATGGTTGTGGGCCCAGTCGCGGGCGCTGCGGGAGAGTCCATCCAGCCGAGTCGGGTCATCCAGAAGCCTCGCGGCCTCTCGGGCCCACGTCTCCGGGTCCCGGCCGTCGCAGAGGATACCGCTCTCACCATCCGATATTGACTCGATAAGACCCGTGGTGCGCTGCGCCAGCACGGGTGTGCCCGAGGCGGCCGCTTCGAGGGCAACCAGCCCAAACGTTTCGGAGTGCGAGGGTACGAGCGCCAAGCGGGCTCCGGCGAGCAGTGCCGCCGCGTCTGCCCGGGAGCGCGCGGGTAAAAAATGTACCCGCTCGGCCACGCCGAGCGAGGTGGCGAGGGCACGTAATCCGGTCGCGTAGTCCTCCTGCCCGAGGGTCGGTTCCCCTGCGAGCACCAGATCGGGCCGGGCGGCTGCGGGCAGGGCGGCGAGCAGGCGAATCGCCAGATCCTGGCCCTTGAGTGGTTGCACCCGGCCCAGCACCGCCAGGTAGCCGTGGGGGAGTGCGCGCAGTGGGGCCGGGGAATTCGCTGCTCGCGCGGGGGAGAACAGGTCGGTATCCACACCGGGTGGGATGTGGTGCACCCGCTCGGGGGCGGGGCCATAGTGCCGGATGATGGCGTCGCGCTCCCGCTCGCTGCCTGCCACGGTATCCCCCGAGCGGGTGAGCATCCGCTCGGAGGCGCAGCGTTCGGGAGATTCGGGGCTGTCGCCGGGAGCCCGATGTTCATCTTTGAGCGCCACAACCGTGTGCAGATTGAGTACGTGTGGGATGCCGAGACCTGCGGCCACGGGCTGCGCCGCGAGCCCCGAGAGCCAGTAGTGTGAGTGGATGACGTCGGGGGTGGGCAGCGCGGCGAGATGGTCACTAAACTCGGCCACGACCTTCGGTAGCTGCTCTTTGCGGAGCGGCCCGAGTGGGCCCGCGGGCAGCGCCAGCACCTCGGCGCCACCGGGGGTGAGGGCGCGTTCGGGTTGATCGCGGCCGTGGCGTCGGGTGAGGATGGATACGCGGTGGCCACGGGCCGTGAGAGTGTCGGCGAGGGCCAGCACCTGCACGTTGAGACCACCGGCGTCGCCCCGCCCGGGCAGGTCGAGCGGGGAGGTGTGGAACGAAACAAGGCTGACGGTGAGCGGTCGCACGCCCGCGTTGTCAGCTATCGGCACCGCATCCACCCTTTCTCCGTTTTACGTGAAAAATCGTTTCACGCCCCCACCAGGGTAGCCCGAACCCCTGAACGTGGCGGACGGTGTGGGTGGGGGAGTCCTACGAGTCGCGTAGTGCGATCAATTCGTCGCGCACGGTGCGTCGCAGGACCTTGCCGATGAGCGAGCGGGGCAGGTCGCTCACGGCGATGACGCGTTTGGGAACCTTGTAGGCCGTGAGGTTCTGACGACAGAAGTCCCGCAGAGCCTCCGAGTCAAATGTGGTGCCCTCCCGGAGTACCACCGCGGCCGAAACATCCTCACCACCCGAGGTGCGGGGAAGGCCCACGACCGCGGCACCCTCGATATCGGGGTGACGGAGGAGCACCTCCTCGACCTCGGAGGGGGACACATTGAAGCCGCCGGTAATGATGATTTCCTTGACGCGATCAATGACCGTGACGAAGCCGTCCTCGGATACCGTGACAATGTCCCCCGTGCGCAGCCATCCGCCCGGGAGGAGGGTGGCCGCGGTGTCGCTGTCGCGCCCCCAGTATCCCTGGAATACCTGAGGCCCCCGCACGAGCAACTCGCCCGATTCGTTCGCGTTGCGGTCCTCGTGCGGATCGTCGGGGTTCACCACGCGGATCTCCGTGCTCGGAAATGGCACCCCCACGGTGCCGGGGCGCCGCGTGGCACCCATGGGGTTTCCGAGGGCGATGGGGGAGGCCTCGGTCATTCCGTAGCCCTCCACGAGCAGGCCGCCTGTGGCCTCCTCCCAGCGGGCGACCGTGGCCACCGGCAGCGACATGGCCCCCGAGATGGCAAAACGGATGCTCGAGAGATCGACTCCACGCCGCTCGGAGGCCCGGGCTAACTGCTCGTAGATGGGCGGCACGGCGGGCAGGAACGTGGGCGGTGACTTCCGGGTGGCCGCGATCACCATATCTACGTCAAACGTGGGGAACAGTACGAGCCGCGCGCCCATGGCCATCGCGTAGGTGAGGCAGAGGGTCATCCCGTAAGCGTGAAAGAGGGGGAGCACACCGTAGAAGGTCTCCTCACCCTCGCGCAGCCCGGGCACCCAGGCCTGGCCCTGCATGGCGTTGGCTCGCAGGTTACCGTGGGTGAGGATGGCCCCCTTGGGTGTCCCGGTCGTTCCGCTCGTGTACTGCAAGAGCGCAATATCACCCACACCGGGTCGCACGTAGCGCTTGGCGATGCGGCGGTTCTTGAGCAGGGTTTTCCAGGTGAAAACGCGGCGGGCCGAGGGGGTGGCGGTCATCGCCGCTCGGGTCTGACGGGCTCGGGGCACGGGCAGCCGCAGGGCGAGGCGTTTACCCAGAGGCAGGGCTTCCGGCAGGGTGACCGAGATGAGGTGATCGATGGGGATATCCGCCGGGAAATCACTCACGGTATCGTGCACCTTGTCCCAGACAATCGCCACTCGGGCACCGTGGTCTTCAAACTGGTGGCGTAGCTCGCGCGCGGTGTACAGCGGGTTGTGCTCAATCACGATGGCACCGACGCGCAGGGCCGCGTAGAAGGCGACGACGTGTTGCGGACAGTTGGGGAGCACAATCGCCACGCGGTCACCGGGAGCGACCCCCACCCGGCGGAGGCCTTCGGCCGCACGGGCTACCTGATCGCCGAGCTCGGCGTAGGTGGTGGTGGCACCAAAAAATTCGAGGGCGACTCGGTGGCGGAACCGGGTGATTGAGTCATCCAGCATATCCACGAGGGATTGAGTGGGCGTCTCAATTTCGGGTGGAACGCCTTCGGCGTAGGAGGCGAGCCAGGGCTTGTGTTCGTACCGGTTCACCGGGTCCTCATTTCTTATGGCATCCGGCCGTGGTGCGTGACAGTGAACGAGCACACCGGGAGATGGTTCCATAACGACAGTGTTCGGCCCATTCTAGTGACGGTGGATACGGCCGTCAGCATATATCTGCGTGGCCGCTCGGGCGGGTGCACGGGCAGCCGCGAGGCGCAGCGTGGCCAGTAGCACGGCACTCGTCATCATCACGAGTGCGATGCCAATGCCAACCAGGGACAGACCCGTCACGAGCAGGACGAGGACGCCGCCGGCTCCCAGCAGCACGGCAATCCCGGTGCGCACACGCACGGGGGTCGAGGTGCCAAGAAACGGCATCGCGAGCCGCATATTCTCCAGCCGCCCGGTGAGCCGGACGACCGGGATGAGGGCCAGGCCCACGGCTGCCAGCCACAGCGGGCGGGTGGCCCACCAGTCGCCGGTCACGGGTGCGGGCAGCGAGATCTGGGCGAGCAGAAGAATCGCAGCAAAGACGAGAAGAACCGGCATATGCCAGAGGTAGATGGTCATCGAGCGGGTGTTGATGCCGTCCATGATTGCCTTCGCCCGGGGGTGTTCGGCGAGCAGCCGCAGGCGGTCGCGCACGAGAGTGAACGCGCACAGCTGGGCCAGGCCGAGCAGTACCAGGCACAGGGTTGGCGGGTTGAGGTTCTCGATCATGTCGAGCGAGTAGGGGCCGCCGATGGAGAGCACCAGCAGGGCGAGCAGTGCGTTCACCCCGAGTTGGATGCGTGCGGTGCGGCTCAACCCCTCGAAGCGGTTATCGGCTAGCCAGAAGCCCAGCTGCTGCACGCACAGCCAGACGAAGAGGAGGTTGAGGAACCCGATTGCCTCGATGCCGGAGATGAAGCGGATGGTGTCCACCGCGGCGATGGCGCCGAGCAGGACGCCCAGGGTTGCCACAGGGCGCGATTCGTGCAGGCGCACGAGCAGCGGCACGGCTGCCGAGCACAGCACGTAGACACCCAGGAACCAGAGCGGCTGGCTGAGGCGGAAGCCGGCGGTGGCGACGATCTCGGCCGGGACTCCGCTCATCGACATCACGAGCAGGCTGGTGCCGGCCGTGGCGATCACGGCGAGTGTGGGGGTGAGCAGGCGGTGAATGCGGGCGCTCACATAGTCGCTCGCGCTGTGACCGCGCTCGCGCATCCGCCGCCAGTGGGTGATGCTGGAGTATCCGCCCACGATGAAGAAGAGGGGCATTACCTGGACGACCCAGCTGACGGGGGCAAACCAGTCACGGTTTTCGAGGGCGTTTTCGAGCAGTGGGCCGTGCGGGCCGATGCTTACGCCGACCATCATGGAGTGCAGCGCGACCACGACAACGAGGCAGAAGGCGCGGGCCAGGTCGATGCTGCGGTCGCGGTGCGACCCGGCGGGCGGCGCTGCGCGTGGCGTTGCCGTCTGGGTGGGCGTGGGGGCCGGACCAACCAGTGTCATGATGCTCTCCTCGGTGCGACGGCCTGTCCGTCGGCACATGAAGAGTAAAACGGCGGTGCAGGTGGACCCATCACCCCGGGGAGTGATTGTGCACCCCTACCCCGGTAGGGGGTGTTTTGCCACCCCGGATGTCACCCCCGGTGGGGTCTCACCGTCTACCGGTGTGGCTCTACCAGGCCCGTGTCGTAGGCGAGCACGACGGCCTGCACCCGGTCGCGCAGTCCCAGCTTGCTGAAGATTTTGCTGACGTGGGTTTTGACGGTCTGCTCAGCCACAAAAAGTTGCGCAGCAATCTCGGTGTTGGAGAGACCGCGCCCCACGAGTGTGAGTACCTCGCGCTCGCGGTCGGTGAGATCGTTGAGCTCGACCGCGCGGCCAGGCTGTGTCGGTGCGGTCTCGGCGAACCGTTCGATCAGCCGCTTCATCACGCGCGGCGCGATCAGGGCCTCCCCGGCCGCGATGACACGTACGGCCTGCACGAGATCCTCGGGCAGGGCATCCTTCAGCAGGAAACCACTTGCCCCGGCCCGCAGTGCGTCGTGCACGTACTCGTCAATGTCGAAGGTGGTGAGCACGAGGATGAGGGGGGTGTGGTGGTCGCCCCGGCTGGGGTGGGTGAGTTCACGCGTGGCGTCGATACCGTTCATGACGGGCATCCGCACATCCATCAACACCACATCGGGTCGGAGTCGGCGTGACAGGGTGACGGCCTCGGCCCCGTCGCAGGCCTGGCCCACAACGGTGATGCCCTCGTGGGCGTCGAGAATGGCGGCAAAGCCGGCGCGTACCATGGCCTGGTCGTCGGCAATCAGGACGGAAATGGTCACGGTTTCTCCTGAGAATGGGGGTTGGTGGTGGATTCCCGTCCCGGCGCTGTTCCGGGGTCCGGCGAGGGTAGCAGTGCGCACACCCGGTACCCGCCCTCGGGGGTGGGGCCGTGTTCCAGCGTGCCGCCCAGCAGGGCCACGCGCTCGCGCATCCCGACGAGACCGTGCCCGCCACGGTCGCGGTCGGCCAGCGGTGGTCGCGGTGGCGGCTCGTTGCGTACCGTCACCCGCACACTGCCCGATTCGCGTTCAACGGCAACGAGGGTCTCCGCCTCGGGCGCGTGCCGCACCACGTTGCTGATGGACTCCTGCACAATACGGTAGGCGGCGAGGGCCACCGGGCCGGGGGTGGGGTGCGCGGTGATGTCGGGTGACCACGCGAGCGTCACCGGGTTGCCCGCCCTCCTGCTCGACTCCACGAGACCGGGGATGTCGTGCAGCGAGGGCTGTGGGCCCAGCTCGGCCGGGTCGGTGCTGCGCAGCACGCCCAGCAACTGCCGCATCTCGGTCAGGGCGGTGCGGGCGGTTGCCCCGATCTCGTCAAACTCGCTGGCCGTGGTCTCGTCCATGCCGGATAGCCGGTACCGGGCCGAGGTGGCCTGCACCTGGATGACCGACATACCGTGGGCGACCACGTCGTGCAGTTCGCGGGCGATGCGGTTGCGCTCCTCCATCAGCTCGCGGCGCGCCTGCTCGGCGGCCGTCGTCTGCCGCTCGTGCACGAGCTGCGCGCGGATGCTGCGTCGCTGCGCCAGGAGAAGGGAGATGCCCAGGGCACCCCCCGAGATACAGGTGAAGACAACCGTGTTGGCGACGGAGCCATCGGCCTCCGGGTATCGGGGGATGGTGGCGGCGATCACGAGGGCCGAGACCAGAACGCTCAGCAGCCAGGCCATGATGGCCACCGACCAGCGGGCGGTGAGGGCGAGCACCGCGATCACGGCGCTCTGCGTGATCAGCAGGGTCACCGACCACGGCCAGGGTCCGTCAACGGATGCGCTGCTGAGCGATTGCAGCAGCAGGACGGCAGTGAGCGACAGGGCAACCGCGAGCCGCGGCATCCGCACGGCCAGGGGCAGGGCCCCACAGTGCAGGGCTCCGAGCACAAACGCGAGGGCGAGGGGGGTGCCGTAGAGGACGGTGTGGATGGGCACGCTAATCGCCATCAGGGCGATGCCCAGCAGCCCGAGCAGCAATCGGCTGAGCAGGCTGGGCTGTCCGGTGTCGGGGTCGGTGAATTTGAGCGCTGGCATGATCCTGCGTCTACTCTGACACACGGGGGGTGGGTCCGCCTGTCCGGCACGTACGGGCACGACCACTTCTCGGTGTTCTTCGGGTAGCGGCGGTGTCGCCTGGATCGGAGCTCCTAGTTGGCGAATCCGTCCTCGTCAACCCGCAGTGTGGTGAGGTCGCCATTGAGGAAGATATCCGCCTCGGTACCGTCCGCTCGCTGCACCTCGACCTCGTAGACGGTGCCGTTGCGGCTGCTCCACTCCACGTCGAGGTCGGTCACCACGCCGCCGGTTCCCCCGGCCGCTTTCAGCGCGGCATCCTTCACGCGGGTGAGCGTCGCGTCGTCGAGCACAACGTCGTCACCGCGCACGGTCAGACCGTCGGTATCCTCGGCGATGTTTTGCCGGTCCTCATCCGCATCGTTGAGGTGGTCGTTGTCGTCGAAGCGGTCTACCTCATCTCCCCGGTTCCCGGTGCTGCTGTCGTCCGGCGTCCGGTGTGTTGTCACGGTGTACGGCTGGTCCCGGTCGTCGTCAAAGGCGTTGGCACCGACGGCCACGCCGCCGCCCAGCAGGACCAGACCGGCCGCGGCTGCTCCGCCGATCAGCCACCACTTCTTGGGGGTGGATGCCGGGCCTGTCGGTGCGCCCGGAGCCGGGTATCCGCCCCCAGCGTTTCCACCGGCATACGCGTTGGCAAACGCCTCGGCGCCGGGCTGTGCGGGCGGTTCCGGGAATATCGGCTGCTGCACCGTGGGCTGTGAGTCGGCCTCCTGGCCCGGGGTGACCGGTGTGGTGGGTGTGCTCTCGGGGGTTTCGTTGTTGTTCATACCCGTACCCTCTCAACCGGGTGCTGAAGCGTTCCTGAAGTATCCTGAAGCCGCCTTCAGAAACCCGCGCTCACAGCCGTGCGGGCAGAAACACCCGCACCCGGGCTCCGCCGCTCGGGGCCGCGCCGATCACCACCTTCCCCCCGTGTGCCGCCACAATGTCTCGCACAATTGCGAGCCCCAGACCCGACCCACCATCGTCGCGAGCCCGCGCCTCATCGAGCCGCACAAAGCGGTCACATACGCGCTCTCGGTCGGCCTCGGGGATGCCCGCACCGTCATCGTCCACCGTGAGCGTCACCCCGCTGGCGTCTTCCGTGAGGCTCAGCGTCACGGTGCTGCGCGCGTGTCGCGCCGCGTTGTCCACGAGGTTGCGCAGTACCTGGCCGAGCAGGCCCTCGCTGCCCCGCACCTGCGCGGCGGAGACGTCGGCTGTTTCAACCGTGACCGTCCCGCTGCTCCGCAGCCGGTGGGCCTCAGCGAGCACGAGGTCGTCGAGGTCAACCGGGGTGGGCGGAATGTGTAACCGTCGTTCATCTGAGCGGGTGAGTATGAGTAGTGACTCCACCAGCCGCTGCATCCGCAGGGTTTCCGCCAGGGTGAGGCGGGCCAGTTCGTCGTCGCCGAGTGCCCCCGGGTAGGTTGCTGCGACCTCCGCATTCTGCCGGATTGCCGCGAGGGGTGAGCGGAGCTCGTGCGAGGCATCCGAAATAAACTGTCGCTGGGCTGCCTGGGCGGAGTCGAGCCGTGCGAGCATCGAGTTCATGGTTGTTGCGAGGCTCGCGATCTCGTCCCGTCCGCCCGGGTGTGCCACCCGCCGATCAAGACTCGACGAGCTGATCTCCTCCACCTCCCGCCGCATCAGCTCAACCGGCCGCATCGCGCGGCCCGTCAACCACCAGGTGAGTAGGCCCACCACGACCAGGATTGTCGGGATCGCTACGACAAACATCACCAGGACCACCCGCACCGACAGCTCGGGGTCCTCGGTGCTGCGGCCCACGAGCACGGTTACCCCGGCGTTATTTTGGGCATCGGCCGGGATCACCTGGTTTACCATCGTAAACAGGGCCTCATCCCGGTCCGAGTCACTGTCCTCATCGTCATCGGAGTCCTCGCGGAGCACCAGCTGAAGGGGCCAGGCGTCCGACACGATCGGGTCGGCACCCTCAAGGTCATCGGAGGCCGCGATCACCAGCCCGGTGGGGCTGAGGATCTGGATGAGGTCGTCGCTATCCGCGAACTCCTCCACCAGCTCCCCGGCCTCCTGCCCCGAGGCGAGTCGTTCCGCGAGGAAGTTCGCTTGGGATTGTGCGGCCGCGGTCACATCGGTAACGGGGAATGCCTCGCGGGCGTAGCGCAGCGCCAGGCTGGCTCCGATGACCAACACCACGGCCAGCACGGCCACGGCGGCACCGGCGGCCCGCAGTCGTACCGAGCGCCAGGGCCGGCCGCGCTCGCCGCGCTCAGCCACCGTTGCTCGCCAGCCGGTATCCGGCCCCCCGCAGCGTCTCGATGGCGGTTCGCCCAAACGGCCGATCCACCTTGTTGCGCAGGTGCCGTATATAGACCTCCACAATGTTGGGGTCGCCCTCAAAATCGTCGTCCCATACGTGGTCCAAAATATTGCGCTTCGACACGGCCTCACCCCGGTGCCGTAGCAGGTATTCGAGCACCGCCGACTCCCGTGAGGTGAGTTCCACCCGGGTATCGCCGCGCCAGGTGGTGCGTGCGGCCGGGTCGTAGCGCAGGTCGCCCGCAACAAGCTCCGCGGGCCGCTCCTGGGCCCCGCGTCGCAGCAGAGCCCGGATGCGCGCCAGCAGGATCGCAAACGAAAACGGCTTGGTCAGGTAGTCATCGGCTCCGGTATCCAGACCCTCCACCTGGTCCCACTCGCCATCCTTGGCGGTGAGCATGATGATGGGCGTCCAGTTTTCCTCGTCGCGCAGCGCCTGGCACACCTGGTAGCCATTGAGGTAGGGCAGCATGATGTCGAGCACGATGACGTCGTAGGGCTTCTCCCTGGCCAGCCACAGGCCGTCCGTCCCGTTGTGGGCCACATCCACTGCACACCCCTCGGCCTCCAGACCCGAGCGCAGGCCTGATGCCAGGCGCACCTCGTCCTCTACCACCAGAATCCGCAACGATAACCTCTTTTCCTGGTCTGAACCACCAGCGTAACCTTCGCATTCGGATGCTGAAGCTGCGCTGAAGGCCCGGTGCGGTACCAGCCGGGTTACGTTTTCGGCAGCCAGGCCCTAATGTTTTTGAGAAACACGGAGCGGTCAAACTCCCAGGCCCGCGCCACGCAGTCTTCGGGGCGGGCCTGTTCTGCTCGGCGGAGCGCGTCGCGGCAGCTCTCGGCGCTGAAATCGGCGAGGAGGGCACCGGTCTTTCCATCCACAACGGTTTCGGTCGCCCCGCCCACATTGCGGGCCACCACGGGAGTGCCTGTGGCCATCGCCTCGACGGGCATGATGCCAAAATCTTCCACCGGCGGGAAAACAAAAACGCGCGCCCTGCGATACATTTCGCGGAGGAGTGGCTGCGACGGGCGCGGGATAAACGTGACCTCGGCCTCGCTTGCGGCGGCTACCCGTACGAGTTCCTCGCGGTGTGGTCCGTCACCGGCCAGCACAACGGGTGCGCCGGTATGCCGACCAAACTCGATCACATCTTCAAGCCGCTTGTAGGGAATGAATCGGGAGGCTCCCAGCACAAAGCCATCGGGTAGCGATGCCAGGATGGCCGCATCCTCCGGCGTCAGGTCGGCCGCGCTGCCTGAGGTAAAAACGGTCACATCAACCGGGGGGTAAATGACCACACTCTCACGGCCCCAGCACTCCCGAATTCGCTCCGCAATCACGTTACTTATCGCGGCATAGCTCGTCGCTTCCCGTGCGCGGGCGCGGTCAATGCGGCGCAGCAGCGGGGTGATGAGACGCACGATCGGGTTGTTCCCGCGCTGATCGAGCTCCGGGTACCAGATATACCGTGCGGGGGTATAGGTATAGACAAATTTCTGCGGCGTGCGTTTCCACCGCGGGAACCGGGCGTGGTGCGCAAAGAGGTGTGAGCTGCACAACATCCAGTCGGCTTCGGGGGCTTTCAGTCGACGCCAGACGAACGGCATAATCGGCACCGAGAGGGCCTTGCTGCGGCGCAAGGGTGTTCGGGCCAGCCACGTCTCGATCACTCGTCCGGGTGCAAATCGAGTGGGGGCGTCGTCCCACAGGCAGACGATTCGAGCCTGTGAGTATTCTGCGGCCAACTGCTCGACAACGTACTCGGCTCCGCCGTGCGGTTCCAGCCACTCATGCACAATGATTCCAGTCACAGGTCTCTACCCTAATGCGGAACGCTGAGTTCGCATCAATTCGGGAGCGCCGGGGTGCGGGGTCGGCCTGCGAGAATATTTTCGGTGCGGTATCCAGGGTGAAGAAACCCTGCCCACAGCCAGATGCCGCACCGGTCTTGCTATACTCCAACAGAATCACGGGTCGGGACCCAGAGAACGCTAAAAAGAATAGGGGCACTATGCCACAGGGGAAAGTCGCACTCGTCACGGGTATTACCGGCCAGGATGGCGGACATCTCGCCGAGCTGCTGCACAACGAGGGATACGAGGTGCACGGTCTGATCCGTGGCCAGAGCAACCCGCGTCGGGTTGCGCTGGAGGCCGAGATGCCGTGGATCAACCTGGTGGAGGGTGATCTCACCGATCCCACGTCGCTGATCCGGGCCGTGGATCTCACCGACCCCGATGAGCTCTACAACCTTGCTGCTGTCAGTCATGTGGGCTACTCGTTCAAGAACCCCACCCTCACCGCCGATGTTACGGGCAAGGGTGTGCTCAATGTCCTGGAGGCTGTGCGGCTCACGGGTCGCGCCGAGAAGACACGCATCTACCAGGCCTCCACCTCCGAAATGTTTGGTGGCCTCGACTACAACCGCCCGGGCCAGGGGTACGACGAGAGTTCGTTGTTCCACCCGCGCAGCCCCTACGGTGTGGCCAAGCTCTACGGCCACTGGATTGCCAAAAACTACCGCGAGAGCTACGGGATGTTCGTGACCTGCGGCATCCTCTTTAATCACGAGGGCGAGCGCCGGGGTGTGGAGTTCGTCACCCGCAAGATCACGCACGCCGTTGCCCGAATCAAGGCGGGTCTGCAAGACACCATCGAGCTGGGCGACCTCTGGCCCAAGCGAGACTGGGGCTACGCCGGAGACTTTGTGCGCGGGATGCACCTGATGGTGCAGCATGATGTGCCCGACGACTTTGTGCTCGCCACCGGTGAGACGCACTCAATCGAGGAATTCCTGACCCTCGCCTTTGCCGAGATCGGCGTTGATGATTGGCGCCCCTACGTGGTGCAGAACCCCGCGTTCATGCGCCCGGCCGAGGTGGACATCCTCTTGGGGAACCCGGCGAAGGCCGAGAAGGTGCTCGGCTGGAAGCGTGAGGTAGATTTCCCGGGCCTCGTGAGCCGGATGGTGCGCCACGACCTCGCCCTCCTGGATCTGTAGGCACCGCGTATCGCTTTTTATCAGAGGCAGAGCATGACCGTGAACCGTGTGACCGTGACCGGTGTGGACGGTTTTGTGGGCCGCCACGTAGCCCGCCTGGCCGCTGATGCCGGGCTTGAGGTGATTGGTGTGTCGCGCTCGCCACAGCTCGATCCCGAGCTCAGTGGCGTGGTACATCGCTACCTCAGCGCGGACCTCACCGAGGAGTGGCCGGCGGATGCGCTCGGCGACGCCGTGATCCACCTCGCCGGTCTCGCCGCCGTGGGTCCATCCTTCGACGCCCCCCAGGAGTACCTGAGTGCTAATAGCGCTATGGTCACCCACCTGGGTGAGGCGATTCTGCGGGAGGGCCGGGCCGGGCAGACGCGTATCCTGGCCGTCAGCTCGGGCTCGGTGTACGGCCAGGGGCTCGGTGAAACGCCCATTGACGAGAGTGCCCCCGTGCAGTTCACCTCGCCCTACGTGGTGAGCAAAGTGCTGGTCGAGAACCAGCTGGCCTACTACGGTCGGCGCGGTATCGCCACGGCAATTGCCCGCCCGTTCAATCACATCGGTCCGGGCCAGCGGCCCGGCTTCCTGGTGCCAGACCTCCAGCGGGCACTCGCCGCGCACCGGCCGGGTGAGCCACTTGCGGTGGGAAACCTCGACACGCGGCGCGACTATTCGGATGTGCGGGATGTTGCGGACGCCTATCTGCGCCTGGTCACGTCTCCCGAGCCCGTCACGGGTGTGTTCAATGTGTGCTCGGGTCGGGCCCGCTCCGGGTGGGAGATTCTGGATGCACTGTGCGAGTCGATGGGTCGTCCGCGCCCCGAGGTCGTGGCTGACCCGTCGCGGTTCCGGCCCACGGACCCGCAGGTTATTGTGGGGTCCGCCGACCGGCTGCGCGCCGAGACGGGGTGGGCACCCGAGCGGGATGCGGGCCAGAGCATCCGCGACTTCGTGGATTCCCTGTAAACAGGACGATCCACCCGGGCAATATCACGATTGTGCTGCGCGGCCGGGTAAAAACACGCTACAATCGGAAGGTTGTTCGCGCTATCTGGCGTGAACACGATGCTATTTACCCTCCTGTTACAGACCGTCTGTAACCGTTAAGTCCGAAGGAGGTGGGTTAGTGACGCATCAGTACGAACTCATGGTCATCCTCGATCCAGAAGTGGACGAGCGCACCGTGGCACCCAGCCTGGACAAGTTCCTCGCCGTCATCACCAAGAGTGGTGGCAGTGTTGACAAGGTTGACATCTGGGGCAAGCGACGTCTCGCCTATGAGATCAATAAGAAGTCGGAAGGCATCTACGCCGTTGTTGACTTCACCGCGACCTCAGAAGCAACCGACGAGCTCGACCGTCAGCTGGGTCTGAGCGAAGCCGTGCTTCGCACCAAGGTCCTCCGCGCCGACGAGGGCATTGCCCAGCGCGCCGAGCAGGCCGAGCGTGACGCCGCCAAGGCTGCCCGCGCCGCCAAGGCCACGCCGAAGCAGAGCGCTTAGTCTATGGCCGGCGAAACCGTCATCACCGTGGTGGGAAACCTCACCGCTGACCCGGAGCTGCGTTTCACTCAGAGTGGCGTAGCCCTGGCAACCTTCACCATCGCATCGACTCCGCGGACTTTTGACCGCCAGTCGAACGAGTGGAAAGATGGCGAAGCTCTCTTCCTGCGCGCAAGCGTGTGGCGGGAGTTTGCCGAGCACGTCGCGAGTTCGCTCACGAAGGGCTCGCGCGTGATCGCCACCGGTCGCCTCAAGCAGCGTTCTTACGAAACAAAAGAGGGCGAAAAGCGCACCAGCATGGAGATCGACGTCGATGAAATCGGCCCGAGCCTCCGGTACGCCACCGCATCCATCACCCGCTCGCAGTCTCGCGGTCCCGGTGCTATCCCCGGCGGTGCCGGTGGAGCAGCCCCCGCCGCGAGCGAGCCGTGGGCCGCGGCTCCCCCGTCAAACGACGGATGGGCTAACCCCGGTGCCAGCTTCGATGGAAACGACGCACCCTTCTAGTTTCGTCACACGTTTCGCCGGCACTCGTGCCAGGCACTGCAGAATTATCAGAAAGTTAGGAAACCATGGCTGGAAAGTCGAGCGGCGGAAGCCGCAAGCAGGGCGGTCGCAGCGGTAAGGGTGCAAAGACCCTCGCCCCCGCGAAGTCCATCACCGTTGGCGTCATCGATTACAAGGATGTTGCTACACTTCGTAAGTTTGTCTCTGAGCGTGGCAAGATCCGCGCGCGTCGTATCACCGGCGTTTCTGTTCAGGAGCAGCGCCTGATCGCTAAGGCCGTGAAGAACGCCCGCGAGATGGCTCTTCTTCCCTACGCCGGCTCTGGCCGTTAGGAGTTCGCCACCATGTCGAAGATTATTCTGACCCACGAGGTGACGGGACTCGGCGCGCCCGGGGACGTCATCGAGGTCAAGAACGGCTACGCCCGTAACTACCTTCTGCCCCAGGGGTTCGCGATTTCGTGGAGCCGTGGAGCCGAGAAGCAGGTTGAGCAGATTCGGGCAGCCCGTGCCGCCCGCGAGCTGGCAACCGTTGAAGAGGCACTGGATATCAAGGCCAAGCTGGAGAACGCCCGCGTGCGTCTTCCCGTGAAGACCGGTACCGGTGGGCGCCTCTTCGGCTCCGTCAAGACCGGCGATATCGCCGCCGCCGTGTCGGCTGCGGGCATTGCCGAGTTGGACAAGCGCAAGATTGAGATTCCCACGGCTATCAAGACCGTTGGGGACTACCAGGCCACCGTGCGTCTGCGGGAGGACCTCATTGCCACCATCACCCTCCAGGTGATTGCGGCAAAGAAGTAGCCACACACTTCTGCGGCTGGCGGGATGCTTTAACAGCATCCCGCCAGCCGTTTTTTATCCCCAAAATTCTCCCCAACCCGCCACCTCTGCTCGTGACAAACGCAGAGTTATCCGCAGGGTTACCCCCAAGCATCACCCGATTATCCAAAGAAGTTTTAATCCACAGGGTGTGGGATTTGAAATCCCTGTTCAGGGCATATATTTTAAAGTTATTCCGATGTTTATCCACAGTTATCCACATGACTTTTGCACATGATTTACGGCGTTTCGCGCAGTCTATCCACAGATTTATCCACAGGCTTGTTTGAGGGTGTGCTATGGAGTGCCTAGGGTGGGGATAACCGCTCGGTGCTGTACCCCTCATCCTGCCCGTTTCCCGGGTAGGGTGGCTCACGGTTAGTTAGTAAGGAGAATCGTTGTCCATTGCGCATCTCGGTATCCCGGATGATGTTCCCCCGGCCCACGAGGGCTACGGCGGGGAGCGCACACCACCGCACGACCTGCTCGCGGAGCAGAGCGCGCTCGGCGGTATGCTCCTCAGCAAGGATGCGGTAGCCGATGTGACCGATGCCGTGCGGGGCACCGATTTTTACGTGCCCAAGCATGAGGTGATCTTTGACGCCATCCTCAGCCTGTACTCCCACGGTGAACCCACCGATGTGATTGCGGTCACCGATGAGCTCACCAAAGCCGGTGACCTGCAACGGGCGGGTGGGGCCGAGTACCTGCACACGCTCACGAGCCTGGTGCCCACCGCGGCCAACGCCGGCTACTACGCCGAGATTGTGGGAGAGCGCGCCCTGCTACGCCGCCTGGTTGAGGCGGGCACGCGCATTGTGCAGATGGGCTATGCGGGGGAGGGCGAGGCCACCGATCTTGTCAACAACGCTCAGGCTGAGATTTACGCGGTAGCGGGTGGCAAGACGAGTGAAGACTACGTCTCGCTCAATGTGGCCGTGGATGCCGCCGTCCAGGAGATTGAGGCCGCCGAGAGCGCCGGATCCGGTATGACCGGTGTGCCCACGGGTTTCCGGGAGCTGGACCAGATGACGAACGGCCTGCATGCCGGACAGCTCATCATCATCGCGGCCCGGCCCGCCCTCGGTAAATCGACGTTGGCGCTGGATATTGCGCGCGCCGCCTCCGTCGGCCACGGCCAGGCCACCGTGTTTTTCTCGCTCGAAATGGGCCGAGCCGAGATTGCGATGCGTCTCCTCTCAGCCGAGGCGGCCATCCCCTTGCAGGCTATGCGCAAGGGAACGCTGGAACCGCGCGACTGGACCCGCATCGCCTCGACAACCGCGCGGGTCAATGACGCCCCCCTCTACATCGACGACAGCCCCAATATGACCCTCGTGGAGATCCGGGCGAAGTGTCGGCGGCTCAAGCAGAAGAATGAGCTCAAGATGGTCGTGATCGACTACCTCCAGTTGATGACGAGCGGGAAGCGGGTGGAGAGCCGCCAGCAGGAGGTGAGCGAATTTTCGCGCGCGCTCAAGCTCTTGGCCAAGGAAATCGAGGTCCCCGTGATTGCGCTCTCGCAGTTGAACCGTGGGCCCGAGCAGCGCGCCGACAAGATGCCCGCGATCAGCGACCTGCGTGAGTCGGGGTCGCTGGAGCAGGACGCCGATATGGTGATCCTGCTGCACCGCGAGTCCGCCTACGAGAAGGACAACCCGCGCGCGGGCGAGGCCGATTTTATTGTGGCCAAGCACCGTAACGGGCCCACCGGCACGGTCACGGTCGCCTTTCAGGGCCATTTTTCTCGGTTCACGGATATGGCTCCTGGGGTGTAGCCGAGAACGTATTCGGTGGATATGGATGTCGGCTGGTTAGGCTTCTCCTATGTTCGCATCGCCCCGCTCCTCGCGCCCGGCATCATTGCCGCGCTCACGGCGTGGCCGTGCCTCCGCCTGGTTTGTGGTGATCGTGTCCCTCGCGCTGCTCGCGGTCTTCATCGGGCACCGTGTGATTCGTGGCACGCTGGGCACGGTGGTGGCTGCGGCGCTGCCCTGGCTGGGTCTGCTCCTCCCGGTGCTCCTCCTTGTGGCCCTGGTTGCCCGGCGGCCGCGTGCGGCCCTCGTGGTGCTGGCCCCCGCCGTGGCCTGGTCACTGATTTTTGTGCCGCACCTGGTGCCGCTCACACCCCCGACAACTGCCGCGCCGAGCGGCACAATCGTGGCTGCCAGTCAGAACGTGGAGGTGTCCTCGGGTACCGCCGCGGAGTCGGCGCTGGGGCTGGTGGATGCCGGGGCCGATGTGATTGCCCTCGTCGAGCTGAGCACCGACGCGAGTGCGGAGGCGGCGGCCGCTCTCGCGGACACGCATCCGTACTCGTATGTGGTGGGCACGCTCGGGGTGTGGAGCGTTTTTCCGATTCGAAACGAGCAGCCGCTCACCCTGGGCCTGTCCTGGAAGCGTGCGATCACGCTCGATGTGGAGACGGAGGCCGGGCTCGTGAGCATCTACGCGGTGCATGCGGCCTCGTTTCGCCCCGGGGAGCAGGTTGACCGCGATGTGATGCTCAATAACCTGGCCGAGATGGTCAAGAATGACCCCAACGAGCGGGCGATCATCCTGGGTGATTTTAACGCCACGAGTGACGACCCGGCCCTCTCGCGCCTCTACGAGTACGCGGTCGAGGCCAACCAGTCGGATATCTCGCTGGGTTTCACCTGGCCGACCATTTTTCCCGTGGCCCGCATCGACCACATCTTTGCGGTGGGCCTTGACCCGGTGGAGAGTACCGTACGCCGGGTCGGGCATAGCGACCATTTGGCGGTTATCGCTACGTTTAATCTGTAAAAACCTTTACCCTGTACTCAGCCCCCAGAAAACTCAACGATGAGGACACCACATGGGCACGAGCACTCTTGACCTGACAATCATTAACCGCCGCAGCGTTGTGGTAGGACGGCCCGTCTTCTTCGTGTACATGGAGTTGCGTGAGGATTCCGTGCTCCTTGAACTGAAGCTCCTGGACCGGTTGAACTCCGATGACCCCGGACCGCTGAGTCGGCACGAGGCGTCACGGTTGGGCTTGCTGCCCGGGGATGTCCTGGCTCGGCTGGGTCTGCGCGACTCGCTGGGCCGTGAGTATCCGTTTCGCCTCGGCACGGGGGGCGATGAGCATAACGCGACGTGCATCGTCACGTACGGTCGGCCGAAGGGCCCGCGGCCGGGGTGGCTGGAGATCGTTGCCGGTGCCGGGGAGGCGCTCGTGCGCATCCCGCTCGGTTCCTGATGCGTCGATCCGGTTAACGTGGTGAGGCCCGCGCCGAGTGATCGGTGCGGGCCTCACCTGTTCATCCGGTTAGATCAGCGTGAGCGTCAGAATACCCGTGTAGGTGCCCACACGCGTGGCACCCGGGATACCCAGGTTGAGCCCGCCGGAGCAGGTGAAGCTGCCCGAACTCTGCCCGGTGGGGGAGGCGCACAGCGTCTTGGCCTCGCCGAGACCCGTGCCGGGGGTGGCCGTGGTTCCCGCGTTCACAAGGCTGGCCTCGCCGGGAGCTGTGGGTAGTGTGCCCACGTAGGTCTCGGCTTTCGGGCTCCAGCCGAGGTTGTTGGCCAGGATGGTGCCCTTTCCGCTCGTGAAGTTGGAGACCTGACCGGTCAGGTCCCAGCCGGCCGAGGTGCCGCGGGAATCAACCACCTGCACGGGGTGCAGGTTACCGCTCGTCACCTGGTCGATGCCCGTGAGGGTGACGGGGGTCATTGTCACGGGGTCGGTGCTCGACACGGTCAGGGTCAGGGGAGAGCCCGAGACACTGGCCGTGATGACCTGGTAGTTAGTGCCGGGCTCGCTTGCGCCGAGGCTCGTGGCGAGCTTCTGTGCGCCGCCAACGAGGGGCAGTGAAACTGAGGATTTCGCCGGGTTCACCGTGAGCGTGGTACCCGTCGCCGGACGAACCGTGTACTCGTTATCGGAGGACATCACGACGACACCGATGCGTGAGCCGGTGCTGAAGATGTAGTCCTTTGGCTCGAAGTCGAAGCTGAACTGGTACGCCTTTCCCGCCGTGATGGGGTCGGTCGCGGCGGCCGAGTTGCGGTTCTCCACATCCATCCAGCCCCGCGTGATGATCTTCGGTGAGCCCGTCGCCGGGTACTCCACGAGCAGTGCTGTGAGGTTGGCCTTCGTGCGGTCCACCGCCACGTTGAGTGACACCGTGGGTGTGCCGGATAGCCGCACGGAGTCCGTGAGTGGGCGGGTCTGGTAGACGAGCCGGTTCGCGGAGGTGGCGGCGGCGGCCAGCGCGGCGGCCTTCTTGGTGGCGTCATCCGTCACCGTCTCGGTCTTTCCGCTCGTGTCGAGTTTGAAGTCCAGCACGCCGAGCGCGTTGGGCGTGGCGGAGGAGGTGAGGTTGAGCGATACGGGGGTGGCCGCGGCATCGGGCCAGTCGGCGTACTCGACGAGGGTCTTATCCTCGCGCTGGATGTACGCCTTGTTCAGGTTCTCCACCCCGTTGTTCTGCTTGTACAGGTAGCGGGTGAACCAGCGGTTGAGCAGTGTGTCGTTGGGTGCCCCGCCGTGGCCGCCCTGGTGCAGATAGATCTGGTGCGGGGTGCCGTTCGCTTTCACGGCCTCGTAGAGGTCGGAGGCGTTCTTGGTCATCACGTTCCAGTCGTTGAGGCCGTGCGCCACGAGGGTGGCCGCCTTAATCTTGTCTGCGTTGTTCAGGTAGTTGCGCTCGTCCCAGAAGGAGCTGTAGTCGCCGGTGTTGCGATCCTGCTGGGCGGCGAGGTCGGCGATGACGGGCTTGCAGGTGGCCTGGGGCAGGCGGGTGTGGACGTAGTCGGCGAGGACATCCGCATCCTCACCCTGGTAACCGCCGGGCGCGCGCACCGCGCCGTTGGAGCGGTAGTAGTTGTACCAGCTGGAGATCGCCGAGATGGGCACAATCGCGTCGAGGCCTTCCACCCCGGTGCTGGCCACTCCCACGGGGAGTGTGCCGTTGTAGGAGGTGCCGATCATGCCGACGGATCCCGTCGCCCAGTTCGCGGTGACGGCCCCGGTGCGGTTGGCGCTCGTGTAGCCCGTGGTGCGGCCGTTTAGCCAATCGACCACGGCCTTGCCGCCGAGGGATTCGTTGGTTCCCCCGGTGGTGGGGCACCCCTCGGAGAAGCCGCTGCCGAGAGATTCGGCGTGCACAATGGCGAAGCCGCGGGGAACCCAGGTGGATTCAAATGTGCTCGAAACTTTGGGGCTGGTTTTGGGTGCTGCGGGGGCGGCAAAGTTGGCCTTGCTGGTGGGGGCCGAGCCGATCTCGTGGTCAACCGACCAGTTGGGGACGGTGCTGCCGCCCGCATAGTAGGGACTCATCTCCATGATGACCGGGACTTTCAGCCCCGCCGTGTTGGTCTCGGGGACTCGGGTGACGTCGATGTGGACGAGGTCATTTTTACCGTCACCATCCGAGTCCACCTCGCTCTCTACCCAGACCTCCTGGCGAATCCACTCGCTGGAGGTTTTGGTAAAGACCGCCTGCGAGAGGCCGTCCACAAAGGTGGGTGTTGCGGGTGCCGGGGCGGCGGCGGCAATCGCGGAGGAGGAGAGAACGAGCGTTCCGGCCATCAGCGGTACCGTGGCGCACGCGAGCCAGCGGGTTGCCCGGCGGCGCTGTGCGCCGGGGTGGGGTGTAGACATTTAATAACTCCCTCGTTATACAACATGAAACACGACACGCGCCGGGGTGGGGTTGGCCTTCCCCGAAGAGACCCCGGGCAACGTTAACGTGCAGCTTAGGGAGGGCGTGGCGCGGGCGCATCCGCCACATGTCGGAGGTTTGGGGGAGCGGGGGCGACGCGGTGTCGGGTGGGGATAACGCCGTGAGCGTGCGATCCGGTGGGGGATGACCCACTCGCTGCGGGGGCTCGCACCAACCGGCGTGATCCGAGCCCCCGAGGTATCGTCCCGCTAAATGAGGGTCAGGGTGAGGATGCCCGTGTAGGTGCCCAGCCTGCTGGCCCCCGGTATACCAAGGTCAAGCCCGCCACCGCAGGTAAAGCTGCCCGAGCTGTGACCGCTGTCCGCCGCGCAGAGGCTGAGTGGTGAGCCGAGTCCCGAGCCGGGTGCGGCCGTGCCGCCCGCGCGCACGACGCTGGCGTCCGACTCCGTTGTGGGTAGGCCACCGCCGGTCACGGATGCGCTGGGTCGCCAGCCCAGGTTATTGGCCAGGATGGTCCCCTTCCCGCTCGTGAAGTCGGAGACCTGGCCGGTTAGGCCCCAGCCCACGGCCGTGCCGCGGGCATCCGCCACCCGCATCGGGTGCAGCGAGCCGCTCGTCACCTGATCGACACCCGTGAGGGCCACCGGTGGCAGCGTGATCGGGTCGGTGCGTGACACCGTGAGGGTGAGCGGTGCGCCGGTGGCTGTGGCCATAATCACCTGGCGAGGGTCGGCGTCGTCGCCGCCCAGCACGGTGACGGTGAACGCTCCGACCTCGCCGATATTGCCGGCGGCATCCGTGGCCCGATATTCGACGCGGTGGGTGCCGTAACCGGGTTCGCGGTCCTGGAACGGGGAGAGCGACATGCCGCCGGTGCCCAGGTTGCCGTAAACCAGGTCGTCAATGTTGGTGCCGGTGGGGGTGAACAGGAACGGTGCCTCCTTATCGGTGGGCCACCCGTAGTAGTTGTGCCAGCCATCGCCGTCGAGGCGGAACTCGGTGACCACGTAGCCGGGCTGGTCATCCGCGGGCGTGAGTTTCAGGGCAAACGACTCGTTGACGGTGTAGTGCGGCTCGCCCGTGCCGTTCTGGGTCACCGCGATGGGTGCGGTCACCTGGGCCGTAACCGTGGGGCTGCCGTTATCGACGGTCCAGGAGGTGGTGTCGGAGGGTGCCCCGCGCGTGGTCGGGTCGCTCACGGTCGCCGTCACGGTGTGCGAACCCGCCGTAAGATCCAGCCGCGCCAGGGCGAGGTTGCGGGATTGGCTGGGGTTGGGTACGGGTGTCCCGTCGAGCGTCCATTGCACGTCGAAGACGCGATCCTCCATGTGTGACGTTTCAACGTAGAGCACCTCCGTGGCCCCGGTGGGCCGGGTGGTGGGGCTGGACTGGGTGAACTTTGGTGCGGTATCACCGCGACTCACGGTTGTGTCACCCACGGTCCAGGTGCGCACCTGGGTCATGGATGCGCGGCCCCGCAGCGCGGGGTCGCGCACGTACTCGGTGTTGTCTACGGTGGTGGCCGTGACGGTGTCGCCCGCCCGGGCACCGTGATCCTCCAGGGAGAACTGTCGCGAGTTGTTGGTGTCGGTCACGGGTGTGCCGTTGATGGCCCAGGTCACATCGAGCTCATGGTAGACCGGGTGGGCCGTCTCGACCCAGAGGATGGAGTTTTCGGCGACCGGTGCATTCGTTGGTGTGGAGCGGGGCACCAGCTTGGTCTTTGCCGAGATTTTTTCGGTCATGATTTCGCGTGAGACCTGGTCGTACTGGTAGCCGAGGGTCTTCATCTGTGAGTGGCGGCTGGGCCGGTACACCCCCGTCGAGTAGTACTGGCCGCCCTCGTAACGGCCGATGATCCCGCCGGATTCGCTGGGTTCACCCATCCATCGCCACCATTTTTTCTTCTGGTCCACCATCTGCTGCTCGGTGAGGAGCGTGTGGTGTGCCGAGCTGGGCTCGCTGCCCGTGTAGTTACCGGTGGTGACACCGCGGCTGTAGTAGTCGTACTCGTCTTGGAGTCCGCCGAGGGAGTGCCCCAACTCGTGGGGTGAGATGAGAGCGGAGAGGGCGTTTCCGCCGCTGGCCGTGGCGTACGATCCGCCAGCGCCGCCATACGTGTCGCTGTTGGCGAGAGCCAGAATCTGGTCCACCTTGGGTGCGGTGGCGGCGTACTGCTTGGCGAGGGTGCTGTTGACCGTCAGGAGTCGCTGCACGCTGCTCGCGTTACAGCCGCCCCAGAAGGCCATCTTCAGCGGGGTGTTCTTTGTGCCTGAGGTCAGCTGGTTGTCGCAGCTCACGCCCGACTCGCCGGAGACGATCTCGACCGCGTACACGTTGAAGTAGTTGCGATAGCTCTTGTAGGGCTCAATGCTCCACATCACGTTCAGGTGCTCCTCGACCTGCTCCCGGAAGAGCGGCATCTCGGCGGCCGTGTAGCCGTCGCCCAGGATGACGAGCGAGAAGCGCTCCTGCGGGTCACCCGTTACCTGGATGGGCACAACGGTTGAACTGCCAACCGCGGGTTCGTTGGCCTGGGCGGGGAGGGCCGTTGACACCATGAAGCCCAGCGCCATCACGGGCGCGGTGAGCATCGCGATCAACCTCCGCCCCCGATGCGGGGGTCTGCGTGTGAGTATGGACATAATTAACTCCGTCGTTAATGTCGTGGTGGATGCGGCCGCCCGGTGGGCGTGCCGCGGGGACTGTGTCCTAGGAGCCTAGACATCCCGCCGCGCGCCGTCATCGTCGCTATGACGAAGGAATCCGCGCCGGGTGCCGACGATCGTCGAGGGCATTGCCCCGTACCCTTCCGGGTGACTTTTCCTCACACATCGACGTTTATTGCTCGGTCGCATGAACAGAACTCACCCAAAACGGGTCCGGCCGTCTCGGTCAGGCGGTGGGTTGCGGATGCTCGCTAGCCGTGCCGGCCAGCGCCGCCTTCGCCTGCGTGCGCCAGCGGCGTCCGCGCCACCAGAGCCAGAAGATCAGCCCGGCCAGCAGCAGGATAATAATGAGCACCGTATAGGGCAGCGCCAACGCCCACCCGCTGGCCGAGTCGTTCGTGCCCACGTCGTCGCCCGCGTCACCTACCGAGGTGGGGGTGAGCGAGACATCCGCGTTGACAAAGACCGCGGGGGCCACGCCCGTGACAGTCTCGGTGAACTCCACGGTTGAGCCGGGCAGCACATCCGGCAGCTGGCGATCCTCGGCGGCACCCAGTGACCAGCCGAGCAGGCCCGTGAGGGTGAGCGCGGCGGTGCCGCCTAGGCGCACATTTCCGGTGTTTTTGACGCTGTAGGTGACGGTGCTGGTGCCACCAAACAGGTCCCAGCCGCCGTCGTAGTTCACCGTCACGTCGGAGACCTCCAGGTGCGGTGTGCGCTCGCCGGGGATGTTCACGTACAGTCGCACGCCCACGCGCCGGTCCACCGAGACCTGCTGCGCGCCGTCGCCGGAGGTGCCCAGCTCGCTCAGCGAGGCCACGATGCCACCCGCGTGGTCGCCCGGTGACGCGGTCGGCGGCACGGTCAGGCGGAAGGGGATGTCGAGCCGTTGGCCGGGTTCGATTGTATAGGTGCCTTCGCCCGTGATGCCCACCCAGTTGCCCACGTCCACCGAGGGCGTGCTAGCGGGTGGTAGCGTGAAGGAGCCGTCGGTGGTCATGGCCGCGTCCATCGCATACACCCGCATCGAGAGGGTGTTGTGGCCGAGGTTGGAAACTCCCACGTAGTCCGTGACGGTGTCGCCGGGGGAGAGGGTGTAGCTCATCACGTCGCGGCCGTCGGGACCCTCGGCGGAGGAGGGCTGCACGGCCCACGAGATGTCGTCGTCGGCCGCAAACGCGGCCGGAGCGAGACCTCCGCTGAGCACGACGACCAGGGCGAGCGCGAGAGCACCGGTGAGCCCTCGCCGGTGGGGGGCACGGGTGGGTGCGGAGGGGTTCGACGTCATTGGTGATCTCCAGTGTGCTGCTGTGGCTGCCCGTAGGGGGCACGGGCGGGTGGGGTCGGGATGCGCGGGCAGGGCTGGGCTGCGGCGGGCCGGTACCGGCGTCCCCAGCCTAGAGCGCGGTGGGGTGGACGACATGGGCCGTCTGTCGGGTTCACGCGGCTCCCGACGCAACATCTGTCGAATAGACTGCCGCGTCGGCGAATTGGTCGGTGCCGATGCGCGTGAGCATGATGGCGAGGTGCAGGCCCAGGCGCTGCACGCCATCCTGAAGGTCAACGCCCACGATGCGTTCGATGCGCTCCAACCGGTAGTAGAGCGACGTGCGGTGTAGGTTGAGCTGGGCCGCCGCATCCTGCACCCGGCAGCCCAGGTTGAGGTAGCACTCGGCGGTTTTGAGCAGTGTCCGTCCGTCTTTTTCGCTCAGTAGGGCGGCGAGTCCGGCCTGCACGTCGCTCGCCTGGACGCCGTGCGCCGCGATCGAGTACACGCTGCGGTAGACGCCCAGCCGTCCCCAGTGCACGATCCGGTCGGGGACGTCGAAGGCGACAGCGATCTGCGTCGCCCGGCACGCGTTGGTGTAGCTCTCCTGCGCCCTGTCGAGCCGGTCGTGACCCTCGCCAATCCCCACGATCACGCGGTCCACGCCGGGCAGGGTGGCCAGGATGTCGTTGGCGGCGGCGAGCAGGCGCTGCGCGGTGTCCTCCGCATCGGGAAATCGGCCGGGTGTGTCCGATGTGGGGACGAGGAGCACGGCGTGGTCGGGGCGCACGAGGCTCAGGACGTTGATCTGGCCACAGGTGCGGGTGGCGGCACGCACGGTCTTGTCGAGCCGCTCGCGCAGTTCGCTGGCGTGTGGGCCACCCGCTGTCATGACCGGGCGGATGACGAGGGCGCGCACGGCTGCCCCCGCGGCAAAGAGGCCGTCCTCCGTCACGTCCTCCGCGGCGCGCGCGACGGTCTCGCCCGAGCCCAGTAGCAAGTTGCGCACGCTCACCGAGTTTCGGGAGGCGGCGGTGTTCTGCTGCATCCGCCACCGGTACCATTCCTCGGCGAGGCGGTCGCCGAGGCCGTGGGCGCGCTCCACGTCGAGGGCGTCCATGCGGTCGGGTGCCTCGATGAACCAGAGGTATCCGAGTGGCAGGTTCGACTTCCAGATCGGCACGCACAGCCGCGGCAGCATGTTTAGCTCGGCATTCTGCGGCAGGTGGAAGGACTCGCGGGCCTGGTTCACGCCCAGCCCGAGCAACCAGGAACTCACGTCGGGGCCCGCGTGGTGCTCCAAGATGGTCTTGCGTCGCACCTCGTCAATGAAGTTCGACTGGGGACTGTACGCCACCACCCGCTGCTTTCGGTCCTCGATCAGGGCCGGCCGCCCCAGCACCTGAGCAATGTAGTTGACGGTTTGCTGAATACTCATTGAAACCCTACTTTTGTCTGACTGTCACGCTCCTCGTCTTTGAGGTGCGCCACACGGTGGACTGTCATACACAGGTAACACACTACACTCACCCGGGAGTTTCCTGCACGTTCGGCCGTGATCGGGCGGTAACGCCAAAGGGCATATATAATGCAAGCTTCGTTGTTATCTTGCGCCGCCAGTACCGCACTACGGATGCCGCGGCCCGGCCAGCGGGAAGGCCCGCTTCCGCCCCACCACGGCCACAACAAGCGCCACTGCGGCGGCGGCGAACGCGAGCCAGGCCGGCCCTCCGTCGCCCAGTGTGCCCAGGGTCACGCCGCCCAGCACGGCACCCAGGCCGATGCCGAGGTTCCAGATGGTCACGATCATCGCCTGCGCGACGTCCAACTCGCGGCTCATGAGCTTGGCCGGCACGGTCTGGAAGAGGGGTGAGACCGAGCCGTAGGTGAGACCCCACAGGGCGACGGCAACCAGCGTAACGGCCACCTCACCCGACAGGGCCGCCAGCGCCAGCATGGTGGTGGCGAGGAGGGCCATGGCCCCGAGAATCAGCAGGCGCAGGTGGCGGTCGATAAACATACCCACAAGCCAGATGCCCACGAGTGCGCTCACGCCAAAAACGAGCAGCACCGTGTCGAGCGAACTGGTCAGCCCGGATGTGCGCATGAGGGGTCCGATATACGTGTAGGCCACGTTGTGGGCCACCACAAAGGCGAGTGTTGTGGCCAGCAGGAGGAGCATCCCGCGCGTGCGCAGCACCCGGCCAAACGACCCGTGGGCACCGGCTACCTCGCCGGGCAGGGGCGGCACGGCGGCCACGATCCAAACGATGACCAGGGCCGTGACGGCCGCGATCCCGCCGAACACCGGGTGCCAGCCCACGATCCCGCCCAGGAAGGTGCCGAGCGGCAGCCCCACGGCAAAGGCCAGCGGTGCCCCGGCCATCGCGATTGTGAGCGCCCGCCCCTGGTGCTCGGGGCGCACGATCCGCAGGGCGTAGCCGGCGAGCATCGACCACAACATCCCGGCAATCATGCCGCCGAAGATGCGCGCCACGACGGTGAGCGCGTAACTGTCCGAGACGGCGGTCACGGCGTTGACGGCGGCAAACCCGGCGACCAGGGCGAGCAGGAGCGTGCGCCGGGGTACCCGGCGAGTGAGCGAGGTGAGCAGGATGGCCGTGAGCGCGCTTGTGGCCGCGTAGACCGTGATGAGCTGGCCGATCTCCGGCTCGCTCGCCCGCAGGTCCGCGGACATCGCGGTGAGCAGCCCGGCGGGTAGCGTCTCGGTGACGATCGCGAGGAAGACCACGAGTGCGAGGGCGCTGAGGGCGCTGAGCGGCAGTCGCTCGCCACGGGGTTCCTGATGTCGGGGTGCGGGTGATGCCGTCTCAATCGTGCCGGTCTGTGGTTCTTTAAGTGTCATTCGGATAGTATGAAACCTTCACATCTATGTGAAGGTCAAGTGGGGGAGAGATATCATGAAAATTGGCGAGCTTTCGGCCCGGACGGGTGTGGTCGCGCGCCTCCTGCGCTACTACGAGGAGCAGGAGCTCCTGTTTCCGGAGCGCACGGCCAACGGATACCGTGCGTACGCCGAATCAGATGTGGAGCGGGTGCGCAACATCCGCGAACTGCTTGATTCGGGCATCCCCACCTGGATCATCCGGCGCATCCTGCCGTGTGTGATGAACTGCGGGTCGCCGTCGGACGCCTCCGTTGTGCCCTCGATTGACGCCGAGACGGCCCGGGTTCTCAACCAGGAGCGGGAGCGCCTGACGTGCAAAGTAGAGTGCCTCACGCGCAACCGCGACGCCATCGCGCTGTACCTGAGTAAGGCGCAGTGGTAATTAGCCGTTTTTTCGCAGTGTTATCTGTCATTCCCGCTGCGACAAACTCCGCTTCCTTCGCGACTGTTTCCTCAGCTATCGCCGTCCAGAATGCGCTTGCCGCGTCGCAGGGCTGTAATGACTAGTGCCAGGCCGATGGCGGCCTGGACCCCGCCGATGGCGAGCCACGATGCGACCGCATCCACCTGGTGCAGGAATCCCACGGCGAGGTAGTTTCCGACGTGGAAGCCGCCGTGCACCCCGATGGCTGCCCAGAGCGATCCTGTCCAGAGCAGCAGCCCCACGGCGAGAAGAGCAAAGCCGAACGGCTGAGCAAGGTAGAGTACGTGCTCCCACGCCGACTGCTGTCCGCCGTTGGACACGAGGTGGATCGCTGTGAAGGCGAGCGTCGTCACGACGACCGCGAGGAGGGGGCGCTCTCGCACGCGCCACAGCAGCATGCCGCGGAACAGCAGTTCCTCGGGAATGCCCTGCTGCACGAACGCCAGGCCCAGGTAGTAGACGATCAGCAGCGCGAGCATTACCGGCGTCGCGGTCTGGTCGCCAAGCAATGCCTCCTCGCCGAGCACGGGGCCGGTGGCGGGCAGAAGCGCGACGACCGCGAACAGGCTGGCCGCCGCCGCCGCGACGCCGAGCAGAAGCCACACCGCTGAACGCTTGCCCCAGCGCCACCCGGCGGCGCGGATCGGGGTGCGCTCGATCCACCGCATCCACATCCACACCCCGAGCACCACGATGCCGAGCGTGAGCGCCTGGAGCACCAACGCCAGCGCGAAGCCCCACGGCGACGACCCGCCGAAGATCTCGACGGCGCCGGGGATGATGCTCAGCGCTGCGGGTGCGAGACTCGCGACGAGGTTGGCGATCATGAGGATTCCGATGGCCGCCACGACCCGCACGGCGATGCCGAGCGGACCTAGGCCGAGCCGCGGAGACAAAACGGGCCAAGTGGGCGAGACTGATGAGTCAGGTGTGGTGTTCATACAGGGGACGCTACGGAGTCGCCAGGCATCCCGCGCGCCCCCGCAGTCACGTCTGCGACTTACCCCGGTCATCAACGACGCTGCGCGAATCGTGACCCCGGTCACGTGTGGCCGAGCCCGCGACTGTATACGCTGAAGGATATGTCCAGCATCCCGACCCGCCGCGCCCTGCTGCTCGACCTCGCCGCGGCCACCGGATTGGGTGGGCCGGCGCTCATGGTGCTGTACTCCTACGATCGCAGGCCAACGTGGATATCGGTGGCTGTCGTGCTGCTGCTCACCGCCGCCATTGCGATCTGGGTGCTGTGGCGCCGCGACCGGCTACGGTCGCACGTCGCAGCGATCGCGTTCGCGGTGATCGCCACGGCGACCATGACGCTCGGCGATGGCTCGCTGTACTACGGCATCATTTGGGTGGCCTGTCTTGTGCTCGGTATCACGTTCGCGTCGGGGTTCGTCGTGTGGGGTTACGCGGCGGCACTGGTCGCGCTGGTCGTCGTACTGCACCTGTCGACCGGCAGCTCGGTCGAGCTTATGGTGAGCGAAGCGATCGCCGCGATGTTCTTCGCGGGCATTGCTGCGGTGGTCGCGGCGATGCTGGGCGACAGCCTTCGCGCCGGTGAAGCGTTGCGTGACGCGCTTCGGCAACTGGATGCGGCCAACGTTGACTTGCGCGGCCGTCTCAACACCGACCGCGACCTCGTGCTCGCGCGCGAGCGAGAACGCACAGCGCGCGAGTTACACGACAGCCTCGGGCATCGCCTCACAGCCATCGGCCTCTCCCTCGACTACGCCGCCCGCGTCGATGACTCGGATGCGGCGCACGAGGAGCTGCGCCGCGCACGCGAGCTTGTTGGGGAGTCTCTCGACGCGATGCGGTGCCTCGTGCGCGCGATGCACCCTGTCGAGCTCAGTACCCTTCGCAACGCCGAGGCGTTCCGCGCGGTCGCCGAGGCGTTCCGCGGCACGGGCATCGACATTCGCGTGTCAATAGAGGGCGACGACTCCGCGCTGAGCCACGAGCACTCCCTGCTGCTGCTGCGCTTCGTGCAGGAGGGGCTGACAAATGTGGTGCGCCACTCGAATGCGACCACCGCGGAGCTGCGCATGATCCTCGGCGGGGCGAACGACACCGTTGCACCTGCCGCAGTTGTGCAGGCCGTGCTCGAGGATCACGGCGTCGGGCCGTCCACCATCCCATTCACCGAGGGATTCGGCCTCCGCTCCCTCAGAGCTCGAGCCGAGGAGCTCGGGGGAACGCTCGACGTGACCCCGATGCTAGACGGCTTCCGGCTTGCAGTTGCCCTGCCAGCGGCGGCGAACGACATGCGCCTCGTGAGCAGCGCCACGGCATAGGACGTAGCATGAGTGCAATCCGCGTGATCATCGTAGACGATCAAGAGCTGCTGCGGCGAGGCCTGCGCATGATCCTCGAAACCGATCCGGTTATCGACGTTGTCGGCGAAGCCGAGAATGGGATGCGGGCACTCGCGCTCATCCCGCACCTCGCGCCCGACGTTGTGCTCGCCGACGCCAGGATGCCCGTGCTCGACGGGCTCGGTCTCGTACAGCAATGTACGGTGTCGCATCCCGGCCTGCCCGTGCTCGTGCTCACGACATTCGACGACGCTCGCCTCGTGCACCAGCTGCTCAACGCGGGGGCCGCCGGATTCCTCCTGAAAGACATCTCGACGGAAGCGCTCACGGATGCCATCCGCCAAGTGCTCGCGGGCGGTCTCGTGCTCGATCCCCGCGTCGCACGTGCAGCACTGTCGTTCGGTTCGTCGGCTGACAGGCAACCCGCTCTCACCGATGCCGAGCAGGCAGTTGCCGACCTCGTCGCACGTGGCTTGCCGAATGCTGAGATCGCCACGCGCCTCCACCTCGCGCATGGCACGGTGAAGAACACCGTGTCCGCACTGCTGCGCAAACTTGACGAGCCCGATCGCACCGCTCTCGCGCTCCGACTCGCCCGCGGGTTAGCGATTTGACGTCGTGACGGCGTGATAGTCGGTGCGGGGCACGTGGCCGGTTCATCGAACATGACGCGCGCGGGCCTAAGCGGTCAGGATCTGCACTTATTGGCCTCGCCGTCCTTGCTGCCGAAACCGGCAGGAAAGTGGTCGTGAATACGATCGGTCCAGAACCCGGGGCCGGATTGCGCTAAGCGTCCAGCAGGTACACTGGTCACATTCCCACACGAGAAGAGATCTAAGCGTGTCTGCTGTTCTACACGAATCCGCCACCGCGGCAACGGGCGAGGCATCCGCCTTTCGGCTGGTGAGTTCTATCCGTGCCGCCGTGTACGTGCCGGGCGCGATTGTGCTGGCGTTCACCGCCCACCTGCACCGGACCATCATGTTTGATCTGATCTTTGTGGGCATCTTTGGGATCGTCTCCGCCCTGGCTCTGGGCGCGACGGTGTTCCGTGTCGGCGTGCGTTCGCTGGGGAGGGCGGTCGTGGCTCATGCCGCGCTGAACGCCGCGGTGGGAATTCTGGCGCTCACCCTGGTGGCTTCGGCCCTGGAGGCTCAGTCCCTCGTCTCGGGGGACGCCGCTGCCGTGGCGCAGGCGTTGACCCTGCGCGAGGGTGTCATCGATATGCTCGCCATCCTGGTGATCGCCTGGGCGGCCGGTACGGCGGTTATTGACGTCCTGCTCGGCTGGTTCAGCCGCGGCCGCAGCTATGCACGCGACTACTTCGTGCTGGCGGCGTGTGCCGCCATACTGGCCATTGTGTGTCTTTTTGTGGGTGAGGACATCGTTGCGCTCATGGGCTTCTGTGGTGGATACCTCGCCATTGCCGGTGTCTACCTGGGGATTGCGGCCGCCTCGGTAGGAGTCACCCCCCACCCTCGCGGCAGCGTACAAGCGGAGATCCAGTCATGACCCTGATGCCCCCGACCCCCTCACACGAGCCCAGCAAGCGCGACCGGCTCAAGCCGGTCGAACTGGTGGGTTTCGCCGCCATCCTCGCGATCTTTGCCGGTCTCATCAGTCTGATGTCAACCCGTCAGATCGAGCTGGCGCTCATCTTCGCCGGTGGGGCCTTCATCGTCACGCTCGTGCTGCTGGCCCTGCTCGGCATGGGGATGAAACCCAACGACCTGGAGAAGCGCGACATCGACGCGCAGGACCGCGACGATGCGGGTGGCGGGCACTAGATCGGACGATCACCACCGGGGCGGTTGTGTGCGCTCGGTTGATGCCGCTACTCTGCGGCGACCGCGGGCAAGTACCCCAGCAGTTCGGAGGCGAGCCCCACGTAGCTGGCGGGGGTGAGCGCGAGGAGGCGGGCCCGGGCATCCGCCCCGATCTCCAGCCCCTCCACAAAAGCGGCCAGGTCGGCGGCACCGATGCGCTTGCCGCGTGTGAGTTCTTTGAGCGCCGCATACGGGTCCTGAATGCTCGACCGCCCGGCGGTCACCTCGGCGCGGATCACGGTCTGGATAGCCTCACCCAGGACCTCCCAATTGCCGTCTAAGTCTGCGGCCAGCAGCTCGGGGGCCGCATCGATCTCGCCCAGGCCGCGCAGGATGTTGTCGAGCGCGAGCATCGAGTGGCCAAAGCCCACACCGATGTTGCGCTGCGCCGACGAGTCGGTCAGGTCTCGCTGCATGCGGCTGGTGACGAGCGTCGCGGCGAGCGAGTCGAGGATAGCGCAGGACAGTTCCAGGTTGGCCTCGGCGTTCTCAAACCGGATTGGGTTGACCTTGTGCGGCATGGTCGAGGAGCCCGTGGCCCCCTCCACCGGGATCTGCCGGAAGTAGCCGATCGAAATGTACGTCCAGATATCCGTGGCCAGGTTGTGCAGGATGCGGTTGGTGTGTGAAATCCGTGCGTACAGCTCGGCCTGCCAGTCGTGCGATTCGATCTGCGTGGTGAGCGGGTTCCAGGTGAGCCCCAGTGAGGTGACAAACTCCTCGGAGGCTGCGGGCCAGTCCACGGCGGCATCAGCCGCGATATGCGCGGCAAACGTGCCCGTGGCCCCGCTGAACTTGCCCAGATACTCGGCCGCCTCGATCTGCTCACACTGGCGTTCCAGGCGGTACACAAACACCGCGAGTTCCTTGCCCAGCGTGGTGGGCGTCGCGGGCTGGCCGTGGGTGCGGGCCAGCATGGGCAGTTCGCGGTACTCCTCGGCCTGGCGGCGCAGCTCGGCGATGACCTGGCGTAGGCGGGGCAGCCAGGTGCCCTGCACGGCCTCGCGCACGGTGATGCCGTAGGAGAGGTTGTTGATGTCCTCGCTTGTGCACGCAAAGTGCGTGAGCTCGGCGATGGAGTCGAGGCCCAACTGGGAGAGTTTCTCGCGCACCAGATACTCGACGGCCTTCACATCGTGCCGTGTGCGCGCCTCGATGGTGGCGAGGGTGTCGATCTCGGTTTGGCCGAAGTCGCGGGCAAACGCGCGCAGGGCATCCTGATTCTCGGCACCGAGCGGGGTCGAACCGAATAGTGAGTGGTCGGTGAGGTAGAGAAGCCACTCCACCTCCACATGCACGCGCGCCTTGTTCAGGCCGGCCTCGGAGAGCGTATCGCCCAGGTCGGCGACGGCAGCGCGGTAGCGGCCGTCAAGCGGGCTGAGGGGCTGGGGAGGAAGGGTGCTCATGCGGTGATATCTCTCTGTCGGATGGCGGGCTCAAGCTGGTGGAACAGGGCGGCACACGCCGCCTCGACGGTGTGCAGCACCTGGCTGAACATCGCATCGTCCGAGTAGTAGGGGTCGGGCACGTCAAGCTGGTCACCGCTGCGCGAGGCGAATATCATGAGCAGTTCTACCTTGTCGAGCTCCTCGGGCGTGGGTGCGAGGGTGCCGAGCACGCGCAGATGGGTGCGGTCGAGGGCCACGATCAGGTCGTTATTGGTGAAGTCGTTCAGATCCATCTGGCGGGCGCGGTGGCTATGACCGTCGTAGCCGCGGGCTGTCAGGGCCGTCAGGGTGCGGGAATCTGCCTTCTCGCCGACATGCCAATCGCCCGTGCCGCGTGAACTCACCTCCACCTCCCCACTCAGGCCAGCGACATCCACAATGTGACGAAAAACAATCTCGGCCATGGGGGAGCGGCAAATGTTGCCGGTACACACAAAGCACACGCGAAAGGCATCTGAGGAACTCTGCTTGGGCTGGGGCACAGTCTCTATTGTGGTGTAGTTCGAGGCGAAAGACACGTTCGGTTCTGTCACCCGGGCACATCCAGCACAATCGGGTGGTCTCGTGAGGGGATGCGCATACTATTCCTCGATCCGGATGCCGGCCTGCTGCGCCAGCAGCGTCGCCAACTCTGCGACCTGCGTACCGTTGAGGGTGGCCCCGCGTAGCCCGGACATCCCGTGAATCACCCGCAGGTCGAGCCCGCGCAGATCAACGTGTTCGAGGGTGGCGTTGGTGACGTCGAGTGTCTGCACGGCGGTGTCCACACAGGCCACGCGGGTGGCGGTTGCGCCGCCCAGGTCAAGCTCCTCCACGCTGCAATTGCTGAGGAGCACGTCTCGTAGGTGTGCCCCGCGCAAGTTGAGGTAGCCGATCTTGCAATTGCTGATGTGCACCGAGTTCCAGCTGGAGTCGTAGAACTCGGCGGACCCCCAGCGGCAGGTATCCACCCTCACATCTGCGAGCCGGGAGCGTGGCGCTCGCAGGGTGGGCGCGTTGAAACGCTCCAGCGTGGTGTCGAGAAATGTGGCGGCACGCAGCGTGGTGTCATCGGCGGTCACCTCAACAAACGCGCACTCACGGAAGGTGACACCCGAGAGATCCCGTTCGCTGAGGTCATCCCCCCGATAGCGTTCGCCCTCGCGAGTGTCGTGGGCACGGAGGCTGCCGAGCTCGGCCTCCGCCAGGTCGGGGGTGGTGAGGGAGTCGATACGGGGGGCGTGGGTGAGTTGGTGGGCCATGTCGGTCAGTCGCGGTCCCGCTTCGAATCCTGCGACGGCTTGACCACGAGGTTAATCGCCCAGGTAAACAGGCTCAGCACGATGGCCCCGAGTACGCCCCACCAGAAGCCGTCCACCCGCAGGCCAAACCCAATCAGGTCCGAGAACCACGCGGTGAGCAGCAGCATCAGGCCGTTCACAATAAAGGCAAAGAGCCCCAGGGTAATGATGTACAGGGGGATCGACACGATGCGGATGACCGTGCCCAGCGTGGCATTCACGAGACCAAAGATGAAGGCCACCACCAGAAAGGTGAACGTGACCCCCACCGCGGTATCCGAGAGGGGATCCACCCAGACGCCGGTGTTGCCATTGCCGCCCACAATCAGGGTCGTGAACCACAGAGAAACGGCGCTGATCAGAACACGAATCACAAATGCCATGCGTCTACTATTGCACCGCTTTGGTGCGTGTGCACGGGGGTTATCCACAGCCCGCCGAAAAATGCCCGCCTGAGAATACGCCGTCGGTAGACTCTATGGATGACCAGCACAAACGATGCTCCGGTACGACTACGCAGCGAGATCCTCGCCACGCCGCCCTACGCGCAGGGCGTCGCACCGGCACCGGGGGGGTACAAACTCTCCAGCAACGAAAACCCTTTCGATCCGCTGCCCTCGGTGGCCAGCCGGGCTCTCACCGTCGCCGATTTTAATCGGTATCCAGATGCCAGAATGCCCGCCCTCCGCGCCGCCCTCGCCGAGCGTTACGGCGTGCCGACCGAGAACATCCACGTTACCGCGGGCTCTGTAGCGCTGCTCTATCAACTGGTCTCCGCCGCTGCCGGACCGGGAGACGAATACATTTACTCGTGGCGTAGCTTCGAGGCGTACCCCGGTCTCGGTGTTATTTCGGGGGCCCGCTCGGTACAGGTACCCAACACGCCCAGCTACGCGCACGACCTGGCGGCGATTCTGGCGGCGATCACCGACCGTACCCGCATCATCCTGCTGTGCAGCCCCAATAACCCCACCGGCACCGTCATCGCCGCGGCCGAGTTCGAAGACTTTATGGCGCGTGTGCCCGCCACCCTGCTCGTGGCCCTCGATGAGGCCTACTGCGAGTTTGTCACCGACGGCTCGGCGGTCAACGGTCGCGACTACATTGGCCGCTACCCCAACCTCGTCATTCTGCGCACCTTCTCCAAGGCGTACGGTTTGGCCGGGCTGCGCGTGGGCTACGGAATTGGTGATAGCCGCATCCTGGATGCCGCCCGCACCGCCGCCATCCCGCTCGCCGTCACGGATGCCGCCCAGCAGGCCGCCCTCGCCTCGCTCGACGCTGAGCGCGAGCTGATGGCGCGGGTGGCGCACCTCACCGCGCGCCGTGACCGAGCCGTCACCGCCCTGCGCACCGCTGGGTGGAATATCCCGGAGGCTCAGGGCAACTTTTTTTGGCTGCCGCTCGGGGAACAGACCGAGCATGCCAACCGGCTGTTCACCGAC
This sequence comes from Klugiella xanthotipulae, assembly GCF_006716695.1. Taxonomy (GTDB): domain Bacteria; phylum Actinomycetota; class Actinomycetes; order Actinomycetales; family Microbacteriaceae; genus Klugiella; species Klugiella xanthotipulae. Next base: position 1,165,827 of record NZ_VFPN01000001.1, on the reverse strand, counting down.
GCGGGACTCATCGTGCGCCCCTTCCCGCCCGAGGGCATCCGCGTCTCGGTGGGTGAGGACGCGGCCATCGCCACCCTCCTCTCTGTTGCCGAGACCATCCTGTCCGACCTCCCCGCCGATTCACCGGCCCGCAGCGCGCAGAAAGCGAGTACACGATGAGCCCCGCTACCCCGGTGCCGCAGAGCGACCCGGCCCCCGTGCAATTCCTCACGCCCGCGGGCGAACTGGTTGAAGATGCCGCCAACGAGGAGTACCTTCCCTATCTGAACACCCTCGATGAAGCCGACTACCAGCGGTTCCATCACGACATGGTGATGACCCGCTACTTCGATGAGGCCTGCACCAACCTCCAGCGCCAGGGTCAGCTGGGTCTGTGGGTGCCCAGCCACGGCCAGGAGGGTGCCCAGGTGGGTTCGGCTCACGCCGCGAAACCGCAGGACCACATCTTCCCGTCGTACCGGGAGCACGCGGTGGGCCTCGTGCGCGGTATTGATCTGCTGGGCATTGCGGCGCTACTTCGCGGCGTCACGCACAGTGGGTGGGACCCTAACGACCCGAAAAACGGCAACTTCCGTCTCTACACGCTCGTCATCGGCTCGCAGGCGCTGCACGCCACAGGCTACGCGATGGGCCAGCAATTCGACGGTGTCGTGGGCACCGGCAGCCCGGAGACGGACGAGGCCACCATGGTCTACTTCGGCGATGGTGCGACGAGCCAGGGAGACGTGAGTGAGGCGTTTGTGTTCGCCGCAAGCTACCAGACCCCGCAGGTGTTCTTCCTTCAAAACAACCAGTGGGCGATTTCAGTCCCGGTGAGCCGGCAGTCACGCACCCCGCTCTATCGGCGCGGCACGGGTTTCGGCATCCCGAGCGTGCAGATCGACGGAAACGACGTGCTCGCGGGCTTCGCCGTAACCGCCAAGCACCTGGATGACGCCCGCGCCGGCCGGGGCCCGTCACTGATTGAGGCTCTCACCTACCGCATCGGTGCCCACACCACGAGTGACGACCCGACCAAATATCGCGGCGACAGCGAGGTGGCGGGCTGGGTTGCCCGCGACCCGATCACCCGGATGGAGGCGTTCCTGCGCTCGCGGGGGGTGGGGGAGCGGTACTTCACCGATCTGACGACGGAGGCAACCGATTTTGCTGCCGATATTCGTCGTCGCACACTCGCGCTCGACAACCCGCCCACCGACGTGATCTTCGACTACGTCTATAGCGAGCCGCACGCTGTGCTGGATGCGCAGGCTGAATGGTTTGCCCGCTACGAGAACTCGTTCGAAGACTCCGCGGAGTCAGGACAGGGGAACAACTAATGGCTCAGAACGACGACATTCAGAATATCCCGATGGCCAGGGCCATTAACCTCGGCCTCCGCCAGGCATTGCTCGATAATGAGAAGGTCATCCTGATGGGCGAGGATATCGGCACGCTCGGCGGCGTCTTCCGGATCACCGAGGGGCTGCACGCCGAGTTTGGCGACAAGCGGGTGCTGGATACTCCGCTCGCCGAGTCCGGCATCATCGGCACCGCGATTGGCCTGGCCATGCGCGGCTACCGGCCCGTCTGCGAGATTCAGTTTGACGGCTTCATCTTTCCCGGATTTGACCAGATCACCTCACAGCTTGCCAAGCTGACTAACCGCTACCTGGGTTCGCAAACGTTCCCCGTGGTGATCCGGGTGCCCTACGGCGGGCACATTGGCGCGGTTGAGCACCACCAGGAGAGCCCCGAGGCCTATTTCGCGCACAGTGCTGGCCTGCGTCTGGTGAGCCCCTCCACCCCCAACGACGGCTACTGGATGATTCAGGAGGCCATCGCCAGCAACGACCCCGTGATGTTCTTCGAACCCAAGAGTCGCTACTGGCCGAAGGGCGAGGTCGATTTCCGGGTTCCCGTTGCGGGTTTGCACACGAGTCTCGTGGCCCGCACGGGCACCGATGTGACGGTCGTGGGCCACGGCGCGATGGTGTCGGTGCTGATGCAGGCCGCCGCGCTCGCCGAGGAGGAGGGTACGAGTATTGAGGTCATTGATCTGCGCACGCTCTCACCGCTCGACTACGATCCCATCCTGGAATCGGTGCGCAAGACCGGCCGTCTCGTGGTCGCACAGGAGGCTCCCGAAAACGCCAGCGTGGGCAGCCAGATCGCCGCAACCATCGGCGAACGGGCCTTCTACTCGTTGGAGGCACCGGTACTGCGGGTGTCTGGTTACGACGCACCCTTCCCACCCGCCAAGCTAGAGTCTCAGTACCTGCCCGATGCCGACCGCGTGCTGGAGGCCGTGGACCGCGTCCTGTCCTACTAACAGCATCCGTTTCTACCCGTCCAGATCTACTCTCCGAGGAGAACCCCATGAGCGACACACCGTTCCTTCTGCCCGACGTCGGCGAGGGGCTCACCGAGGCCGAAATTGTCTCGTGGCGCGTGGCCCCCGGCGACTCGATCGCCATTAACCAGGTGATTGTGGAGATCGAGACGGCCAAGTCGCTCGTAGAATTGCCGTCGCCGTTTGCCGGCACCGTGGGCGAGTTGCTGGTGAAGGAGGGCGACACCGTGGCGGTGGGTGCCCCCATCATCATGGTGAGTGGGGCCGCCTCCGATGAGCCCGCTGCCGACACCGATGTCGCCGAGGCGGTTCAGGATGCCGCGGCCACCATCACCGATGAGGCTGCGGTCGGCACGGTCCTCGTGGGCTACGGCACCTCCGGTCACGCCAAGAGTCGCCGTCGCCGCGGCGGCGAGTCGCCGCTTGTCCCGGTGCGGCCCAGCTCGGTGCCCGCTGCCTCCGCCTCCCCGGTTGTCGCCAAGCCGCCCATCCGTAAGCTGGCCAAAGATCTGGACGTGGATCTCGCCGAGGTGCAGGGCACGGGTCTTGCTGGTGAGATTACGCGGGATGATGTTATCCGGCACGCATCGCAGGCGAGCTTGTTCCGCAACATCCAGACCCCGGAGGAGTCGGATGAGCGTGAGGAACGCATCCCCGTCAAGGGCGTGCGCAAGACTATCGCCAAGGCGATGGTTGACAGCGCCTTCACCGCCCCGCATGTGAGCCTCTTTGTCGATGTGGATGCCACCCGCACCATGGAGTTCGTCAAGCGACTCAAAGCCTCGCCAGACTTTGCCGGGGTGAAGGTGTCACCGCTGCTCATTATCGCCAAGGCGATTATCTGGGCCGTGCGACGCAACCCCACCGTCAACTCGGAGTGGACCGATGAGGAGATCATTGTTCGCCACTTCGTCAACCTTGGTGTCGCCGCCGCCACCCCGCGCGGGCTCATCGTGCCCAATGTTAAAGAGGCGCAATCGCTCAGTCTGCTCGCCCTGGCGCAGTCTCTCGAACAGCTCACGCTGACCGCACGGGAGGGTCGTACGAGCGCCGCCGAGATGACTGGCGGCACCATCACGATCACCAACATCGGTGTGTTTGGGATGGATACGGGTACGCCCATCCTCAACCCCGGCGAGGTTGCGATTGTTGCCCTGGGTACGATCAAGCAGAAGCCCTGGGTGGTTGACGGCGAGGTCCGCTCGCGTTACGTTACGACGGTGGGTGCCTCGTTTGATCACCGCGTAGTGGATGGCGATGTGGCGAGCCGATTCGTCGCCGATGTGGCGAGCGTGATTGAGGAACCGGCCCTCCTCCTGGACTAGGCGTGCGGACCGGGCCGGAGGCTCACCCCTCAATCCGATAGGGAGCAGTGGATGGCCGAGAGAATGACGTCCGAGAAGCGCACCGTGCTCTCGCTCGCGGTACTCGCATCCTTCGTCGTGTTCCTGGATGGCTCGGTCGTTAACGTGGCTCTGCCCGCGATCACGGCGGATGTCGGCGGCGGCCTCGTGGTCCAGCAGTGGATTGTGGATGCCTACCTCATCACCCTCGGCTCGCTCATCCTGGTGGCCGGCTCGCTCAGCGATGTTTTTGGTCAGGTCCGGGTGATGCGGTACGGCTTGATCGGTTTTGCGGCCGCATCCGTGGCGATTGGTTGTGCGCCCACGCCCGAGCTCGTGGTAATTATGCGCGGTGTGCAGGGCATCGCTGGCGCGTTGCTCGTGCCGAGTTCTCTTGCGCTCATCACGTCCACCTTTCGCGACGAGGAGCGGGGTCGGGCTATCGGGGTCTGGACCTCTCTCACGAGCGGTGCCATGATTGTGGGGCCCATGCTCGGCGGTCTCTTTGTGGACCTCGGCCTGTGGCGCGGTATTTTCTTTATCAATGTGTTCCCGGTCGGGGTCGCTCTCTTCCTGCTGGCGGGCCTGCGTCGGGTTGATGTTCGAGCCCCCGGCTCCGCCGTCGATTATCTGGGTGCCGTGCTGTGCGCCGCGGGTCTCGGCGGGGTGGTTTTTGCCCTCATTGAGCTGCCTCGTCTGGGGGCCGATAATCCGGCCATTTTTGTGCCCGCTGTGGTCGGCGTGCTGGCGCTCGCCGGTTTTGTCTGGCGGCAGGCGGCTATCACTTACCCGCTCATGCCTCTCGACCTGTTTCGGGTGCGTAATTTCTGGACCGGCAACATTGCCACGGTTTTCATCTACGCCGCGCTGAGCCTGAGCGGCTTCGTGATCGTGGTGTATTTGCAGCAGGAGGCCGGTGTGTCCGCGCTGGAGGCGGGGCTCTCGATGCTGCCGGTGACGATCCTGATGATCCTGTTCAGTTCCCGGGTGGGTCGCCTATCCGGTCGCTACGGTCCGCGGTTTTTCATGACGGTGGGCCCACTCGTCTCGGCAGCCGGGACGCTACTGATGCTCGGTATCCGCCCCGACTACAGTTACTGGACCCAGCTGCTCCCCGGGGTGGTTCTCTTTGGTGTGGGTCTCACCCTCACGGTGGCCCCGCTCACATCCGCGATTCTGGGCTCAATCGACACGGGTCGCTCGGGTATCGCCTCGGCGGTCAATAATGCGGTTTCTCGGATTGCCGGCCTGGTGATTACTGCCATGCTCGGCGTGATTGTGGGGGAGCGGCTCGATCTGGCCGGATTCGGCCGCAGTCTGATCGTGTGTGCCGTGTTACTGGCGGCGGGTGGTATCGTGTCGTTTTTGGGCATCCGCACCCCGCGGTTATCGGAAACGAGCCCTGTTTCGGGGCCATCAGAGAAGCCTCGCCAAGATTGAGAATCGTTCTCAATAGAGGTAGTGTGGTCGAATGCCCCACCATCGAGGGGCCGATACGATCAACTTAGACAGGCACCACCGCATGAAGCGAGCCTCGCTGCTCACTGCCCTCACCCTCACCGCCGTTCTTTCGGCCACAGGTTGTTCGGCCACCACCGCACCGAATCCCTCTCCCGCCAGCAGCCTCGCTGTTGTTGCGACCACAACGCAGGTGGGTGATTTCACCGCCAATGTGGGGGGCGACCTGATTGCCCTCACCCAACTACTGACTCCCGGGGCCAGTGCTCACCACTTTGATCCCACCCCGGCCGATTTGGCCACGCTCGCGGATGCGGATGTCCTGGTCATCAACGGTGCAGGCTTGGAGGGTTTCCTGGATTCCGCGATTGAGGCCTCCGGTTTTGACGGCATCACAATTGATTCGAGTACCGGTATTGCCCTGAGCGGCGGCGAGGATCACGCCGAGGCGGCCGAATCAGAGGGTGCCCCTGAGCGCGCGACCGGGGAGGCCAAAGGCAACCCCCATGTCTGGACGGATCCCGCGTTGGCGGAGAAGATGGTCATCACTATTGCGAGCGGCCTGGCGAAGGCCGACCCGGCGCACGCCAGCGCATTTGAGGCCAATGCCACGGCATACAACGCCAAACTGGCCGAGTTGGACACGTGGGTCAGAACCAATGTCAACGCGGTTCCGGCCGAGAAGCGCCTGGTGGTGAGTAATCACGACGCGTTTCATTACTTCCTGGATGCGTACGACATCACGTTTGTCGGCTCGATTATCCCGAGTTTTGAAGACAATGCGGAGCCGAGCGCGGCCGAGATTGACGCTCTCGTCGCCAAGATCACGAAGCTCGGTGTCCGGGCGATCTTCTCCGAAAGCTCTGTGAGCGACAAGACCGCGGCGGCGATTGCTCAGGCGGCCGGTGTGACGGTCTACTCGGGGGAGGACGCGCTGTTTGGGGATTCCCTGGGAGCGGCTGGCTCTGGCGGTGAGACCTACATTTCGGCGACCATCCACAATGCCACGGTGATTATGGAGTCCTGGGGCATCACACCGACCCCTGTTCCCGCTGGCCTAGAGTAGTTTCGTGACCGAGATCTCCACCGACTCCGCGGCGATTGACCTGCGGCACGCCTCCTTTTCCTACGGTGGCGCGCCGCAGTTGAGCGATGTGACCGCCCGTATCGAGCGCGGCGAGGCGGTGGCCCTGGTCGGTCCCAACGGGTCCGGTAAGTCCACCCTCCTGAAGGGCATCCTGGGCCTGGTTGATGTGGTGGATGGCGAGATTACTGTCCTGGGTGGCTCACCGCGAGAGGCCCTCCGCCGCGTCGGCTACCTGGCCCAGTTGAGCGAGGTTGACCGCGAGTTTCCGATCAGCCTGCGTCAGGTGGTCACGATGGGCCGTTACCGTTCGCTCGGCCCGTTCGGCTGGCCGGGGCGACGTGAGCGCGAGCTGGTGGATGCCGCGATCACGCGTGTGGGTCTCGCCCCGCACGCTCATCGCCGGTTTGGCGAACTTTCGGGTGGCCAGCAGCAGCGCGCACTCCTGGCGCGCGCGCTCACGGTCGAGCCCGAGATCCTCCTGCTTGACGAGCCCTTCAACGGGCTTGATCGCGCGAACCGCAGCGCTCTTCTGGATACTCTCAACTCCCTGCGAGCGGAGGGTGTCACGATTGTCACCTCAACGCACGACCTTGAGCTGGCTCGCGAGGTCTGCACGCGGGCGATGCTCCTCAATCGCACGCTGATCGCGTTCGGGTCGGTGGAGGAGACGCTCAAGCTGCCGCTCGTGGAGCGCACGTTTGAGGGCACCGTGGCGCATGTGGACGGCCACAATATTATCCCCGTCCCACCCGAGCACGGATAGCCCCGTGGATCTCGGTTTCTTCTTCGACCCGTTTAGTGTGCCGTTCATGGCGCGCGCCCTCACGACCGTGCTCGTGCTGGCCGTGGCGAGTGGCATCGTGGGTGTTTTCATCAATCTTCGCAATCTGGAGTTCATCAGTGATGGCCTGGTGCACGCGGTCTTTCCCGGGCTGGTCGTGGGCTTTGTCGCGAGTGGCACCGATGGCCTGCTCCCCGGAGCCCTCGTCGCGGGTGTGCTTGCCGCCCTCCTGCTCACGGTGGCGAGCCGCAGGGGGGTGGGGTCGGATGCCGCGATTGCGGTCGTTCTGGCCGGTAGTTTCAGTATTGGCATCGTTATTGTTTCCCGTGAAACAAACTATGTCAGTCAACTGGAGCAACTCCTCTTTGGCGGTGTGCTCACCGTCACGCCATCCCAGCTCACGCAGATCATCATCGTGGGGGTGGTCGCGGTTGTTCTCGTTGTCATCACCTGGCGTCGGCAGCTCTTCCTCGCCCTCGACCCCGTGGGCTCGCGGGCCGCCGGTTACCGGTCGCTACCCACCGAGATCGTCCTCAACTGCGCCATTGCCTTGCTGGTGGTCGCCGGCTCTCAGGCGTTGGGTAACCTGCTTGTGCTCGCGCTGCTTGTGGTTCCCGTGGCCATCGCCCGCCTGCTCGTGCGTCGCCTGATGCTGCTCGCCCCCCTCGCGATCATCTCTGCGGCCCTGGCCGGCTGGCTCGGTTTGGTTACGAGTTTCCACGCCTCGATCTCCTATGGGATTACGGCCTCTCCGGGTTCGCTCATCGTGATTATTCTGATTACCCTGTATGCCGTCGCCTTGTTGGGTCATCTGCTCGTCGAGCGCATCCGCACGGCGCGTCGCGCGGTTCCGCACACCTGCTTTGAGCACACGGGCCAGCACCCGGTTCTTGACCTGGACCAGGATGTCTCGGCCCGCCGTCGCTGGTCCGCTCGCTTCCGGCGGGCGGTGTAGTCGTGGGTTTCTTCGAACTGGCCATCCTCGAGGCGGCCCTCCTTGGTGCCCTGAGCGGCATCGTCGGCACAATCGTGGTTCTGCGCCGCCGTGCTTTCTTCACGGTGGCCCTCACCCATGCAACCTTCCCCGGCGGGGTGATTGCCGCCCTGCTTGGCCTCAATATTCTGCTCGGTGCGGCCGTATTCAGCATTGTTTTAGTCGGGATCATGTTGGTTATTTCACGCGTTGATCGCCAGGGGAGCCAGGTTGCCTCCGGCGTTGTGCTCACATTTGGCTTCGCGCTGGGTGCACTGCTGCAATCGCTCAATCGCGATATGTCGGTGCAGGTGGATACCTTCCTGATCGGCAACATTCTCACGGTGTCACCCGGTGATATCGCGGTCACGGCGGGCGTTCTTGTGCTTGCCGTCCTGTGCGTGCTGTTCGCGGGTAAGCAGTTGCTCTTCTCCAGCTTTGACCCCCAGGGGTACCGTCTGGCAGGATTCCGTCCCGTGGCTATTGATCTTGTGGTGCTCGGCCTGATCGCGGCAACGGTGGTTGTGTCGATGCCCGCTGTGGGTTCGATTCTCGCCATCGCGCTGATTGCCGGTCCGGCCGTGAGCGCTCGGCTCATCATGCGCCGCATCGAGTGGATGATTCCCCTGGCGGTCCTGTTCGGTCTTGTTTCCGGCGTGGGGGGTCTCTGGGTATCCCGCGTCTTTTCGGTTGCGGCCGGGGGGGGCATTGCTCTCACGGCCTGTGCGATTGTGATGTTGGCTGTGGCCTATGATCGGGTCAGGCAGTACCGGGCCGAGAGGAGCGCCAATGGCGGCCGTGAAGCGTAATACGTGGCAGCGTGAGGCTGTGCGGGCCGCTTTGCTGGCCGGGGAGGGCTTCGTGAGTGCGCAGCGTCTGCACGCCACTCTGCACGCCACGGGCTCACCTATCGGGCTGGCGACCGTGTACCGGGCCCTTGCCGATTTGGCTGTGGTGGGGGAGGCGGATTCTCTCCAGTCTCCCGAGGGCGAGAATCTCTACCGCGCCTGCGATTCGAGCGGCCACCATCACCATCTGATCTGTCGTGTGTGTGGTACGACGGTCGAGATCGCGGCGCACGACGTGGAGTCGTGGGCGCAGTCGATTGCGCTGGAGCACGGCTTCACGGATGCCCACCATGTTGTCGATGTTTTTGGTCTCTGTCGGCAGTGTTCGGCCTCCACCTAGGTACGTATTCCCGCGTTCTCTGATGTCTCGGGCGTGTCGCAGACCTCCCATTTTGAACAAAACGCTCGGTATGCAAGGCAAGATCTCAGGCTTTTGGCGTATTTTGTACCGAATATTCGCTTTTCACGTGTGAGATTGCTCGTTTTCGCGCAAAACTGCGGATACTCTTGGTTTAGGAATAGTTCAGAAAGGGAGGCTCGTGGCAAAGCAAGCTCGTGCAATTGCTACGCGGGAGGCCATCATCCAGGCTGCTGGAATGGTCTTCTCCGATCTTAGTTACTCGGCGGCAAAGTTGTCCGACGTGTTACGTGAGGCGGGGGTTACGCAAGGTGCATTATATTTTCATTTCGAATCGAAACATGATCTCGCGGTGGAAGTCATCAAACGCCAACATGAAACGACTTGGAGCGCAAGCGAAAAGTTCTTAGAGGCCGATATGCCCGGCATCGAGGCGTTGGTGATGATTTCTAAGTCAATTGCGACGCAACTTACGGGTGATCCCGTGGTTAGCGCCGGTTTTCGATTGACGACCGAGTCGGCCAACTTCTTCCCTGAGTCCGCTAGCAGTCCATACATCACGTGGATTCAAACTGCCGAGCGTTTCTTGGAGAAGGCCGTTGCCGAGGGTGATGTCGATCCCGATATCAACATCCCAGATACGGCTAATTTTGTCATTCAAAACTTCACCGGCGCGCAGTTCATGTCGCAGTCGTTGAGCAACCGTCAGGACCTGTTTGAGCGTCTCGAGAAGATGTGGAACCGTCTTCTCCGTCTCCTTGTTCTTCCGGACCGTTTTGAGAAGTTCGCTGATCTTCCGGTGAAGTCGCGTCCTTAGGTTTTAGCTGACGGTTCTCCCGCCAATCACTGGCGGGAGAACCGTCATATGAATATCGACACTGGGTCGGTCTTTCTCCTGCGTGACAATACATGTCAGGGTGTTAAGACCGGCCTTGTCTGTTGTCTGGGCGTGCAACTGTAGTCGCGCCTGCCGGTCGAGTTCCACCCAGTCTGTCCCCCTCAGGGAGTAGCGGAGGCTGTGTGACCCCGCCGCCCCACACACCGCCTGGGCCGCCTGGGCCGCCTGTCGAGCCGCCTCAAGCAGCACTAGCGGGGGAACCTGGTCGGTCGGCCCGTCGAAGAACACCGGTTGTGTGCGCGGTGGGACGATGAGCCATTCGCGCCCCGAGGCTGTCGTAGATTCGTCGTCTCCGCTCCGTGGTGGTTGTGAAATGTCGATAATCACGGATCTGTCGTGGTCGTCACCGTCGAACGGTTCGGGCACGGACGAATGCGGCCGTGCGCCTCGGATGCGGTTGTAGGTGCGCGCCGGGATGACCCGTATCCGCACCTCTCCGCGTGCGATCGGTGTGTCATTGCGCCGAAGCGTCACGGTGGACCGTAGGTCGCGCGGGCACGTACCGCCACCAACCAGCACGTCGATGCTGATGTCGGCGATCACGTTCTGGCCGTCGCCCGCCGTATCTCCGGTGCCGACTAGCGGTTCGATGAGCAGTTCTGTCGGTTGAAGGTGGTGGGTCACGGGTACGGCGTAGTATGCGTGTGCGATGAGGAGCGTGGCTTGCTGTACCGTTTCGGCAACGAGCAGGATGTCCACTTCGCCTGGTTGAGTTCGAAAAAAGTGGTGTTGCCGCGGCCATTGCGCCGCGGCCACATAGTGGTGGGCATCGACTCGGCGGTGATCGGTGAGAAGAACGTCTGTCACCGAGCTCTTGTGGACGTAACTTCGCGCAACGGTCTGTTCGAAGCGCAGGGCCTGTGTCGCCGGACGCGCTGCATGCACATCCGGCGGCGCATAGTTAACCGGGTTCTGCATCAGGTCTCCCCTCGGTCTGGGGTAAGCAATCGGTGGATACGGGCCCCATTCAGCGCAGCCCTCTGGGCTGGCCCATATACTACTCAGGTTTTCCTGGGTGGATGTCGTGTGCCGGCTGTCCCGCCCATCGTTACCCCCGTCCATTCCGGGCACTCCTGTTGCCGCTCATACCGCGTGATACCTGCGTCTGAGGCGACCGACCGCGGTCCCGATCCTCAGCTTCTGCACCAACTTCCTGCGTACCACCTGGCTTCGGCGCGCTTGTGGGCGCACGCTAATCGTGTTCGTCTGCTGCGTGCGGTACGAAGCGCAGTCCGTTTTTGTCAGTGTGTTGACGTGTGACACGCCCGGGTTGTGTTGGTGGTTGGGGTGGTTTGGCCTGTGGTGGTGGGGTTTTTGGGTGGTGTGGGGTGGTGTGGATTTGCGTGGTGTTGAGTTTCGGCTGTAATGTAATCCAAGTACCCCACAGGTGCGGCAGAGCGGTTAGCTCGCCGGCCTCAAGTGGCACCGATTCATACTCCACATTCCCTGCTTGGTTGCGGGGGTCAGGTTTTAGTGTGATGATGTAACTCCTGCTCTTGTGAGTGTCAGGTTCTTTTCTTCTGCTGTTATGGCGGGGTTGATTTGACAGGAGCTTGTGGGAGTGGCAGGATAGAGAAGTTGCCTAGAGGGCAGGTTGTGAGACTGGAACTCTGGTGCGTCCGATCCTTGAGAACTCAACAGCGTGCACAATGTCAAATGCCAAATTATCCTCGCCATCAGCTTTGGTTGGTGGGAGAGATTCCTTTGGATTAGACAGATTGTCAGACAATCTGATTTAGTCAGATCAAACTCGTGTGTTGTCCGCCTTTTTCCGGTGGCTTCATGCACAAGATTTAGTGGCGAGCTTGCTTGCTGCTTATTAATCATTTACGGAGAGTTTGATCCTGGCTCAGGACGAACGCTGGCGGCGTGCTTAACACATGCAAGTCGAACGATGAACTGGGAGCTTGCTCCTGGGGATTAGTGGCGAACGGGTGAGTAACACGTGAGTAACCTGCCCTTGACTCTGGGATAACTGCTGGAAACGGTAGCTAATACTGGATATGACCCCTGAAGGCATCTTCTGGGGGTGGAAAGAATTTCGGTCAAGGATGGACTCGCGGCCTATCAGCTAGTTGGTGAGGTAATAGCTCACCAAGGCGACGACGGGTAGCCGGCCTGAGAGGGTGACCGGCCACACTGGGACTGAGACACGGCCCAGACTCCTACGGGAGGCAGCAGTGGGGAATATTGCACAATGGGCGCAAGCCTGATGCAGCAACGCCGCGTGAGGGACGACGGCCTTCGGGTTGTAAACCTCTTTTAGTAGGGAAGAAGCGAGAGTGACGGTACCTGCAGAAAAAGCACCGGCTAACTACGTGCCAGCAGCCGCGGTAATACGTAGGGTGCAAGCGTTGTCCGGAATTATTGGGCGTAAAGAGCTCGTAGGCGGTTTGTCGCGTCTGCTGTGAAAACCCGAGGCTCAACCTCGGGCCTGCAGTGGGTACGGGCAGACTAGAGTGCGGTAGGGGAGATTGGAATTCCTGGTGTAGCGGTGGAATGCGCAGATATCAGGAGGAACACCGATGGCGAAGGCAGATCTCTGGGCCGTAACTGACGCTGAGGAGCGAAAGCATGGGGAGCGAACAGGATTAGATACCCTGGTAGTCCATGCCGTAAACGTTGGGAACTAGATGTAGGGGCCATTCCACGGCTTCTGTGTCGCAGCTAACGCATTAAGTTCCCCGCCTGGGGAGTACGGCCGCAAGGCTAAAACTCAAAGGAATTGACGGGGGCCCGCACAAGCGGCGGAGCATGCGGATTAATTCGATGCAACGCGAAGAACCTTACCAAGGCTTGACATATACAGGAAACGGCTAGAGATAGTCGCCCCGCAAGGTCTGTATACAGGTGGTGCATGGTTGTCGTCAGCTCGTGTCGTGAGATGTTGGGTTAAGTCCCGCAACGAGCGCAACCCTCGTCCTATGTTGCCAGCACGTAATGGTGGGAACTCATGGGAGACTGCCGTGGTCAACACGGAGGAAGGTGGGGATGACGTCAAATCATCATGCCCCTTATGTCTTGGGCTTCACGCATGCTACAATGGCCGGTACAAAGGGCTGCAATACCGTAAGGTGGAGCGAATCCCAAAAAGCCGGTCTCAGTTCGGATTGAGGTCTGCAACTCGACCTCATGAAGTTGGAGTCGCTAGTAATCGCAGATCAGCAACGCTGCGGTGAATACGTTCCCGGGCCTTGTACACACCGCCCGTCAAGTCATGAAAGTCGGTAACACCCGAAGCCAGTGGCCTAACCGTAAGGGAGGAGCTGTCGAAGGTGGGATTGGTGATTAGGACTAAGTCGTAACAAGGTAGCCGTACCGGAAGGTGCGGCTGGATCACCTCCTTTCTAAGGAGCATTTGGCGCTCTTCGGAGTGTCCAGAGCCATTACAGGAGCGAATGTTTCCTGGTGGTTGCTCATGGGTGGAACATTGACATTGATGCATCATGCCGGATGGTGTGGTTTTAGTACGGTCTCTTCGGGGATTTGGAACGGGCTGTGCCGGGGGTGTGGTGTTTGCACGCTGTTGGGTCCTGAGGGACCGGGCATGACCTTTGGGTTGTGACTGTTCCTTCTGGGCCTTACTGAGGTCAGGAATTGTTTCCTGGTTGAGGTTTGGTACCGCCCGTACTTTGAGAACTACACAGTGGACGCGAGCATCTTATTGACAGCAACTTTTGTTGTTGTTTTTACAAGATCTAAATTTTTATAGATCATTGGTCAATTTTTCTTTAATGATTAATCGATTCAACTCATGTGATTTCAAGTTTATAAGAGCAAACGGTGAATGCCTTGGCATCTGGAGCCGAAGAAGGACGTAGTAATCTGCGATAAGCCTCGGGGAGTTGATAAACGAACTGTGATCCGAGGATGTCCGAATGGGGAAACCCCGCTGGGCTAGCGATAGACCCAGTGACTCCCGCCTGAATATATAGGGCGGGTAGAGGGAACGTGGGGAAGTGAAACATCTCAGTACCCACAGGAAGAGAAAACAAAAGTGATTCCGCTAGTAGTGGCGAGCGAACGCGGAAGAGGCTAAACCGGTCATGTGTGATACCCGGCAGGGGTTGCATGGTCGGGGTTGTGGGACTTTTCATTGGTTTCTGCCGAAGCCTGAGAGTTAGAACGTTGTATAGGCGAATGGTTTGGAAAGACCAATCATAGAGGGTGATAATCCCGTAGTCGAAATGCAGCAATCGCTCGAAGAGTATCCCAAGTAGCACGGGGCCCGAGAAATCCCGTGTGAATCTGTCAGGACCACCTGATAAGCCTAAATACTCCCAGATGACCGATAGTGAACAAGTACCGTGAGGGAAAGGTGAAAAGTACCCCGGGAGGGGAGTGAAATAGTACCTGAAACCGTTTGCTTACAATCCGTTGGAGCAGCCTTGTAGCTGTGACAGCGTGCCTTTTGAAGAATGAGCCTGCGAGTTAGTGATATGTGGCGAGGTTAACCTGTGAGGGGAAGCCGTAGCGAAAGCGAGTCTTAATAGGGCGTTATAGTCGCATGTTCTAAACCCGAAGCGAAGTGATCTATCCATGGCCAGGTTGAAGCGCGTGTAAGAGCGCGTGGAGGACCGAACCCACTTAGGTTGAAAACTGAGGGGATGAGCTGTGGATAGGGGTGAAAGGCCAATCAAACTTCGTGATAGCTGGTTCTCTCCGAAATGCATTTAGGTGCAGCGTTGCGTGTTTCTTACCGGAGGTAGAGCTACTGGATGGCCGATGGGCCCTAAAAGGTTACTGACGTCAGCCAAACTCCGAATGCCGGTAAGTGAGAGCGCAGCAGTGAGACTGTGGGGGATAAGCTTCATAGTCGAGAGGGAAACAACCCAGATCACCAAATAAGGTCCCAAAGCGTGTGCTAAGTGGAAAAGGATGTGGAGCTGCTTAGACAACCAGGAGGTTGGCTTAGAAGCAGCCACCCTTGAAAGAGTGCGTAATAGCTCACTGGTCAAGTGGTTCCGCGCCGACAATGTAACGGGGCTCAAGCACACCACCGAATTTGTGACATTCATATTATTGGTAGGCCTTCGTGGTCCAGCCGTGTGGATGGGTAGGAGAGCGTCGTGTGGCGAGTGAAGCGGCGGTGTAAACCAGCCGTGGACGCTACACGAGTGAGAATGCAGGCATGAGTAGCGAAAGACGGGTGAGAAACCCGTCCTCCGGAAGACCAAGGGTTCCAGGGTCAAGCTAATCTTCCCTGGGTAAGTCGGGACCTAAGGCGAGGCCGACAGGCGTAGTCGATGGACAACGGGTTGATATTCCCGTACCGGCGAAAAACCGCCCAAGCTAATCTAGTAGTGCTAAGAGTACTAATCCTGGTTTCGAGCCCTTCGGGGTGAGTTTCTAGGGGTAACCCTCGACCCCGTTCTAGTGCGGTTAGCGTATTAACAGGTGTGACGCAGGAAGGTAGTCAATCCCGGGCGATGGTTGTCCCGGGCTAAGGATGTAGGGCGAACGATAGGCAAATCCGTCGTTCATGTGTCTGAGATCCGATGGGGAGTCTTAAGTGACGAAGTTGATGATCCTATGCTGCCGAGAAAAGCATCGACGCGAGGTTTTAGCCGCCCGTACCCCAAACCGACTCAGGTGGTCAGGTAGAGAATACTAAGGAGATCGAGAGAATCGTGGTTAAGGAACTCGGCAAAATGCCCCCGTAACTTCGGGAGAAGGGGGGCCTGAGGCGTTAGCGGACTTGCTCCGTGAAGCGTTTGAAGGCCGCAGAGACCAGTGGGAAGCGACTGTTTACTAAAAACACAGGTCCGTGCTAAGTCGCAAGACGATGTATACGGACTGACGCCTGCCCGGTGCTGGAAGGTTAAGAGGAAGGGTTAGCTTTGGCGAAGCTCTGAATTTAAGCCCCAGTAAACGGCGGTGGTAACTATAACCATCCTAAGGTAGCGAAATTCCTTGTCGGGTAAGTTCCGACCTGCACGAATGGCGTAACGACTTCCCAGCTGTCTCAACCGCGAACTCGGCGAAATTGCATTACGAGTAAAGATGCTCGTTACGCGCAGCAGGACGGAAAGACCCCGTGACCTTTACTATAGTTTGGTATTGGTGTTCGGTGTGGCTTGTGTAGGATAGGTGGGAGACTGTGAAGCTTGGACGCTAGTTCAGGTGGAGTCATTGTTGAAATACCACTCTGGTCACTCTGGATATCTAACTTCGGACCCTAATCGGGTTCAGGGACAGTGCCTGATGGGTAGTTTAACTGGGGCGGTTGCCTCCTAAAAAGTAACGGAGGCGCCCAAAGGTTCCCTCAACCTGGTTGGCAATCAGGTGGCGAGTGTAAGTGCACAAGGGAGCTTGACTGTGAGACTGACAGGTCGAACAGGGACGAAAGTCGGGACTAGTGATCCGGCAGTGGCTTGTGGAAGCGCTGTCGCTCAACGGATAAAAGGTACCTCGGGGATAACAGGCTGATCTTGCCCAAGAGTCCATATCGACGGCATGGTTTGGCACCTCGATGTCGGCTCGTCGCATCCTGGGGCTGGAGTAGGTCCCAAGGGTTGGGCTGTTCGCCCATTAAAGCGGTACGCGAGCTGGGTTTAGAACGTCGTGAGACAGTTCGGTCCCTATCCGCTGCGCGCGTAAGAAATTTGAGAGGATCTGACCCTAGTACGAGAGGACCGGGTTGGACGAACCTCTGGTGTGTCAGTTGTTCCGCCAGGAGCACCGCTGATTAGCTACGTTCGGAATGGATAACCGCTGAAAGCATCTAAGCGGGAAGCCGGCCTCAAGATGAGATTTCTATCCCTTCGGGGGAGAGGCTCCCAGTAGACGACTGGGTTGATAGGCTGGATGTGGAAGTGAGGACTAAAGACTCATGGAGCTGACCAGTACTAATAAGCCGATAACTTGATAACACTTTTCTATATTGATCCTGATTTTGTGATGATAACGCGTCCACTTTGTGGTTCTCGATGTACGGTCGAGAACTAGTGACACAAACTTTGTTGTGTGTTACTTTTCGTTTGATACATCAATAGTGTTTCGGCGGCCATAGCGCGAGGGAAACGCCCGGTTACATTCCGAACCCGGAAGCTAAGACTCGTTGCGCCGATGGTACTGCAGGGGGGACCCTGTGGGAGAGTAGGTCACCGCCGAACTTAACCTGTGAGAAAGCCACCCAGAAATGGGTGGCTTTCTTGCGTTAACAACTTCTTTCTAGCTGTGTTCTCCTTCCTGTGGGTTTGTTGGCTTGCTGAGAGTTACTGTTCCTCTCGTTCTTCGGATGACGGCGAGTTTTTCTATCGTCGCGCCTGTACTCAGCCAGAGGTGCGATTTTGCGAGAATCGCACCGTCTGAGATGATGTTGACGGCACGCACATACTGAGTGATCGGTTTGTGAAACCGTGTGCCGCTTAATGGTGAGCGAAGAGGGTGGGGATATGAACGAGCAGTACGAAGGTGCCCGTAAGCACGCGGGTGTGCAGGGTGTCGAACAGTTGGCTGGGAAGCGCAACGAGGAGCGCGAGGATGCGATATCCCTGCCGTGGCCCATCGCCCGGACCGCCGTCCTGGTGGTGGCAGGAGGGTGTGCGCTACTGGGACTTCTCGCCGGTGGCCTGGGGGGATTTTTGATCTTTGTGGGCTTGCCGCTGCTGATTGTGGGTCTGTGTGGGACAGCATCCGGTCGGCTGCACACGCTGTGGTTGCGGTCACGACGTGCTTCTGTTGTGACCCTCGGGGCCGGGCTGATTGTGGTACTGGTGGGTTCGGCCGCATACGGAGCGCAGAGGGATCCGGATGTTTCGGTCGCGGCGGTCACCACATCCGGGCATTCGACAGCGCTACCCAGCTCTACGCCGACAGGGCCGGTGGTGACGGAGGCCGACGTTCCCGTCGTGGAGCCGATTCCCTTCGAGAGCACGGTTGCGGAGAGCGGCGGGATGGATGTGGGCACCAGCGTTGTGACGGTATCGGGCGTCAACGGCGAGCGGACCACGATGTATCGCGTGACCTACGAGGATGGTGTGGAGGTGGCCCGTGTGATTGCCTCAACGACGGTGACTCGGGAGCCGGTCAACCAGGTGACGACCAACGGGACCAGGGTGCCCGCTCCGGTGCCGGCACCCGCTGCGGCATCCGGATGTGATCCCAACTACACGGGGGCGTGCGTTCCCGTTGACTCTGACGTGGACTGCTCTGGCGGAAGCGGTAACGGCCCTTCCTATGTGAGGGGGCCGGTGACGGTGGTCGGGAGTGATATTTACGATCTGGATCGGGACGGTGACGGGATCGCCTGCGACTAGAGCATCCGAAAACGGGGGTCGGGTCACAGATTCGCGTTGGCATAGTTGGCAGAATGTGTGTATAGTTGCTCTTTGGCTGTGTGGACTTCCCCGCACAGATCGCACAGGCGCTCTCAGCTCTCGAAAGATGGCCAGAGGCTTGTGCCGACAAGAGATCTTGGGCAGGACATTCGTCCTGCGGTATTGATGGAGGATAACTATGGCAGCAGTCTGCCAGGTGACCGGAGCCGTTCCCGGCTTTGGGCACAACATTTCACACTCACACCGACGCACCAAGCGTCGTTTTGACCCGAACATCCAGAAGAAGACGTACTACGTACCGTCGCTTCGTCGCAACGTTACTCTGACACTGTCGGTAAAGGGCATCAAGGTCATTGATGCTCGCGGTATCGAGTCGGTTGTTAAAGACCTGCTCGCCCGAGGGGAGAAGATCTAATGGCTAAGGCACAAGACGTACGTCCGATCATCAAGATGCGTTCGACTGCAGGCACGGGATACACCTACGTGACGCGCAAGAACCGTCGTAACAACCCCGACCGCCTCGTGCTCAAGAAGTACGATCCCGTAGTGCGTAAGCACGTTGAATTCCGAGAGGAGCGCTAAACATGGCTAAGAAGAGCATGATTGCGAAGAACAACCAGCGCCAGGAGATCGTCGCGCGCTATGCCGCGAAGCGTCTTGAGCTGAAGAAGGCCCTGATTGATCCCAAGGGCACCGATGAGAGCCGTGAGGCTGCACGCGTGGGGCTGCAGAAGCTTCCCCGCAACGCGTCGCCCGTGCGTGTTCGGAGCCGCGACGTGATCGACGGCCGTCCCCGTGGTGTGCTCACCAAGTACGGTGTCTCCCGTGTGCGTTTCCGCGACATGGCACACCGTGGTGAACTGCCCGGTATCACCAAGTCGAGCTGGTAAGCATCCGTTCGGGGCAACTCGAATAATCAAGAGGGCATCATCCATCAGGATGATGCCCTCTTGATGTTAACGGTTGTGCGCCGGAGGGTGGTGCGGGATGCCGCTGGTAGTCTCGATAACCATGAAGGTTCTGTTCGACGCCCGCTACATTCGAACCGACTTTCACGACGGCATCAGCCGGTACTCGGCCGAGTTGGGGGCGGCGCTGGCCGAATTCATCCCGGTAACCTTTCTCATCCACGATGACGCGCAGCGGGCCTCACTGCCTGCGGGTGCCGATTGCGTGCTGATCCACCCGCCGACCTCGGCGAAGGAGCCGTGGACGGCGCGCATTCTGAACAAGCACCGACCCGATGTGGTGTTCTCACCCATGCAAACAATGGGGACGGCCGGGCGCCGCTTTGGCCTGATTCTGACCCTGCACGACATGATCTACTATCGACACCGCACGCCCCCCCGAGACCTGGCCTGGCCAATCCGGCTGGGGTGGCGGATGTTCCACCTGAGCTACCTGCCTCAGCGGGCAACGCTGAACGCGGCGGATATGGTGGCGACCGTGAGCGAGACGAGTAAGCGAGACTTTGAGCGGGTGCGGCTGACGAAGCGACCGATTGTGGTGATCCCGAATGCGCCCCGCCCGGATGATGCGCTGAGCCCCTACCGTGAGGTGCCGAGGGAGGCTCCCACCAATCTCATCTACATGGGCTCGTTTATGCCGTATAAGAATGTGGAGACGCTTATCCGGGGGATGGCGGGCCTGCCCCAGCACACATTGCACTTGCTGAGCCGGATCAGCCCCCAGCGCAGGGCGGAGCTTGCGGCCATCATTCCGTCGGGCTCCCGGGTGGTTTTTCACGGCGGGGTGACGGATGAAGAGTATGCCCGATTGCTGCGGGATAACGCCATCTTGGTGAGTGGAAGCAAAGATGAGGGGTACGGATTGCCCCTGGCGGAAGCGCTTGCCCTCGGGGTATCGGCTGTGGTGAGTGACCTCCCCATCTTCCGGGAGGTTGCGGCGGGCGGTGCCCTGTATTTTGCGCCGGATAGTCCCGAAGATTTTGCCGAAAAAGTGCGGAAACTCAACGATTTTGAGGTGAGGGAGGCCGTGATCGAGAGCGGGAGCGCGCACATCCGTACGTTCTCCTGGACGCGCTCCGCCCAGATTCTGCTGACGACGCTGCAATCGGTCACGGAGAAACGGCAGCTCGCACGGAAAACACGACACGCTGCATCTTGAAATACCGCCGAAAAATGCAGAATTTGCGCGAAAAGCTGGTAGATTACAGGCGATCGTTCGATCACGCGAGGCAGAACCTTTTGCCGAGCGACAGAACAAACGGGCTGTAGTTTCAGCAGCACTGAACGTCCAAGGAGGACACCCACAATGTCATTGAACAAGACTGAACTTGTTGTCAAGATCGCTGCGGAGACCGGCCAGAGCCAGGCTGCTGTACTCAGCGTTGTTGACGGCTTCTTTGCTGCCGTGTCCGAGACCGTTGCTGCTGGCGGTAAGGTCACTGTTCCCGGCTGGATCGCCTTCGAGTCAGCCGACACCTCCGCTCGCACGGGTCGCAACCCTCAGACGGGTGAGACCATCAACATCCCCGCGGGCAAGCGTGTCAAGGTGAGCGTTGGCAGCAAGCTGAAGGCTTCGGTCAAGTAGTCCTTCCAAGACTCTGAGGGAGCGCACCCACTCGGGGGCGCTCCCTCTTCGGGTTAAAGCCCACACAACCCCGGCCCGGTGTGCTCGACCCCACGGTAGCGCGTAGGGTAGACGTGTGCCCCGATTACTCCGCGTCGTTGGGCCTGGTCTTCTGCTGCTATCCGGGCTTATTGCGCTACTCATCAGTCTTGCCGTTGGTGGAGCAGCCGCCCCGCCGACCAGCGCGCTCTCTTCGATTGACCCCGGTGCTGCGGTTCGTTATGGGCGCCCCATCGCCGGACTAGTGGTGAATCTCTCGGCTGCAGTCGCCATTGGCTCTCTTGTCCTGGCGTGCTTTGCGCTATCTCCCGGGAAAAAAGAGTACGACCTGGCGCTGGATACCGCAGCAGGTGCGGCGGGTGCCTACACCGTGAGCGCAATAGCCGTCACGATCCTGACCTTCCTGGAGATCGCGCCCGACGTCACATTTGGCTTTGACGATAAGTTTGGGATGGCGCTGGGGCAGTTCGTCTCCCAGATTCCACTCGGTCAGACCTGGCTTGTTGTCATACTGCTCGCGTCGATCGTGACGGTTTTGTGTTTTGCCGTGCGAGACCAACGCGTGTTGCTTCTCGTTGTTGTTGTCGCCCTGGCGTCCCTGGTGCCCATGGCTTTGCAGGGTCATGCCGCCGGCAGCGCCGGGCACGATGCCGCTGTGAACGGGCTCGGGCTTCACCTGGTTGCGGCTGCGGTGTGGCTGGGCGGGCTTGTGTGCCTGGCCATCCTGTCGCCCCGGGTGGAGGCCAAACGGATGATTATCCTGGTGGGTCGGTACTCGTCATTGGCGCTTCTCGCTTTTATTGTGGTGGCTTTTTCCGGTTATGTGAGTGCTCAGCTGCGCCTGGGAACGCTTGAGAGCCTGTGGGGCCCCTACGGGATTCTTGTGCTGTCTAAGGTGGGCCTGCTGACGATCCTCGGGTTGTGCGGGGTTTTCCAGCGGAAATTTCTGACGGGGAAGATGTCACAGACACCCCGGCTGCGGATGCGCTACTTCTGGGTGCTCGTCGCCTCCGAACTGTTTTTTATGGGGGCTGCTTCCGGCGTTGCGGTCGCCCTTGGCCGGACCCAAACCCCGGTGTCACAGGTTCCCGCTTCCGATGTGGATGGTTCCCAACCCGCGCAATTCCTCACCGGCGAACCCCTTCCGCCGGAAATTACGGGCATCGGCTCGTACTTTACCGAGTGGCGCTTTGATCCGCTGTGGACGTTGATTGTGGCGTGTGGAATCTTCTTCTACCTGGCCGGTGTGTGGCGACTACGCAAGCGGGGGGACTCCTGGCCTGTGTACCGCACGGTGCTGTGGTGTCTCGGTCTCCTCGCCCTCTTCTACGCCACTAATGGCGCGCTCAACGTATATGAGCGCTACCTTTTTAGCGTGCACATGATGGGGCATATGGTGCTGACCATGGCCATCCCGGTGATGCTCGTGTTTGGCGCTCCCGTGACGCTTGCTGCCCGCGCGGTTAAGAAGCGTCAGGATGGCTCGCGCGGAGTTCGTGAGTGGATTCTGTGGGCCGTGCACACACCCTGGGCCAACGTGATCTCCCACCCGATCTTTGCGGCCATCATGTTTGCCGGGTCGCTGTGGGTGTTCTACTACTCGGGCCTGTTCCGTTGGGCGACAACCGAGCACCTGGGGCACCAGTGGATGCTTGTGCACTTCCTGATGAGCGGGTACCTATTCGCCCAATCACTTGTGGGAATTGATCCGGTCAAGTATCGCTTGCCCTATCCGTTCCGACTGTTGCTGTTGCTGGGCACCATGGCATTCCACGCATTCTTTGGCCTGGCGATTATGACAGGCACGGGCCTGATGCTCGCCGATTGGTACGGAGCGATGGGTCGTACGTGGGGGGCGCTTCCGCTCGTTGACCAACAGAACGGCGGTGGCATCGCGTGGAGTATTGGGGAGATCCCCACCCTCGTGCTGGCCATTATGGTGGCCGTGATGTGGAGTAAAAATGACGATAAAGAGTCCAAGCGCACCGATCGCAATGCGGACCGGACCGGTGATGCTGATCTGAACGAGTACAACGCGATGCTGGAGCAGATGGCGGCCCGCGATCAGCGCGCTGACGAGCGGGCGGCGGCACGGATCGCGGCGGCTGATGCTGCTAGTGGTGCGGCGAAGGCGGGCACGGCCGTCGAGTAACCGCGGGTATCGCCAGAATCGTGTCATGCGGTGGGTCCACGGGGGGGCAACGTTGTGATGGGAGGGCGGTGTCACCCCTGTGGAAAACACATTGCGTTGTGAATAACACATGCCGTAGGGTGTCACATGGTTGTGGGTCGGATTCTTTACCCGAAGACACAGCGGTGGGGGCGTTGCCGAGATATCGGGACGCCCTTTTCTGTGGGTGTCGGTGGTGTCGGCTATAACGGGTGATGACGAGAGGTGAGAGTGTGGCGAGTGACGATTACATGCTGGTGGTGGAAGCGGAGGTTTTTCCGGAGTTGACCGGCTTTTACCGGGATCAACGGGCCGCTGTCGAGAGGGCAAGCGGAGTTCTCACCGCACACGGTGACCTGGGCGGTGGTGAGTGGGGTGCCATCCTGAAGCCGTTGAGCGGGCTTTACGCATCGGGCGTCCGGGTGACGGGGGAGATCCTCTCAGGTCTCGGTGAGATGTTCGACGGGGTCACGCACAACCTCACCGGTTATCTGGCGGATACCATTCGAGAGGAGGAGGCTCGAATACGCGAGATTGGTCGCCTCGACCAGCCCCGTGGGGAGGGCCAGGAGGTGCCTGGTGGGGAAATGCCGGGGGCGGGGGAGCCGGCCAGCGCGGATCCGGCCGCAGAGGAGGGGCCCGTGAGAGAAATTGCTCACGAACCGGTGCCGGACAATTCCGTTACTCCGCTTCCGGCTGTTGCGATTGACCCTGTTCTCGGACCCCCGGGGGGGAGGGATTCGCTTGAAAACCACACTCTGCCCCTCGCTATTGCCCCTCTGGGTGATGGTGACGGAGCAGCCCCCGATGTGGATCGGCTGCGTGAGGCATCCGCCTGGGAACGTCGTGCGGAAACGGATCCTCTGGGGCGCACCGCCGAAGAATTGCGGGTGGCCTGGGAGAATCGTGACCCGATCAGCGTACCCGAGCCCGAGGCTCTTGCCGACGGTGTGCAGGGGTCCGCTGACGGTTCTGGGAGGTCAGGCTCGTGGGGCAACATCCACTACCCGTCGTATTTTGAGGCGAGGGGGAACAACTCGTGACTATTACCGCGCCAGCCGACCCGGTATCCTGCCTGTCTCTTCCTCGGAATGGTCCGGATAATTTTCTGCACGACACTGTTGTCGAACTCCAGGGGTGGATGCGTCCGGTTGATTGGGTGCTGAGCGAGGTCATTAGCTGGAGTCCCATTGAGGAGTGGATTGTGAAGCCGCTTGGGGGCGACTGGGGGGCTATGCAACTCGCCGCCGATGCGTGGACGGGGGTTGGTAAGGCCATTGCTGCGACGGCGGAGAACCTGGAATCGATCCCGGCCCAACTCGTCGGCAGGTGGGAGGGTCAGGCCGCTAGCGCGTTTATGCAACAGAACCAAGCTGTTGCAGAGCGGCTAGCAGACTATCCGGATGTTTGCTTTTCGATTGCCGAGTTCTTGGAGAACTTGATCCGCCTGATGAAGGCGGCGCTCGCGGTGATTGTGAACACCATCAATCTGTTGATCGAGCATCTGAAGAATCTGTCGCACCTCGTGTCCGGGGCCGATGATATTTGTGGACGCATTGACGACATCCGCAACCTTCGGAATCGGATCGCCACCTGGTCGCAGGACGCCGCCGATGCCGCGAACACGGTGCTGGAGGCTGTCAATAATTTCTTGGCGTTTTTGCGGAACCTAGAAGGGGAGGCGGACGATGTGGGTGACCTGTTGAAACGTATTCGGGACAGGGTCCTGGGCGTACTTGGGCGGGGCTCCTCCGGGCCTGAATCGTCACCCGGTGGTGGCGCTGGTCGGTCGGTGGGGGCGCGATGAGTCGGTCAATTCACCTTAACAGTATGCTCGCCGAGATGCGGGAGGCGGCCGAGGAGCTAACCCAGCAGGCCAGGCACCGCGCCGACGAGATTGTTCGAGTGCGCGCAGAGGGGGAGGATGCGGAGCGTCTCACCGCCCAGAAACGCCGTGCTGGTGATTGGGGGGCCGATTGGCGGACGCTTCAGGGCCGCATCGACCTTAACCAGACAAGCGCGGAGGACATCTACAACGGTCTCGACCACTCTCCTGAGGCTCGGGCGGTGCGCCGCGCAATCGGTCAGGGTCTGGCCATGACGCGCGCCGCCATGCTGGCGCGGCACGAGGCGGAGGCCGCGGTTGATCCGTTCACGCGTGACATTGCCACCATTGAGGTGAGCGGATACGACGTTGCACTGGTCTACCGGGAGGAGTTGCTGTGCGAGATCCAATCGGAGATTGACCGTCGGGGGTGACCGGGGAGAGGGTGGGCCTTATCCCCTGCGGGTGGCGAGCATTCGCTGCTGCAACCACCAGGTGCGGCCCTCATCATTGGAGACGTAGCCTTCCCAATCGAAGGATTTCTCGGTGATATTGAGGTAGTTCCAGCGGATGGGACGGCCATCTGTCTGTGTGCCATCCTGCAGGATATCGCCGTGACGGTCAATGGCCACCAGCGCGCAGAACTCGTTGGTGGCCGTGCCAAACCAGTTCACCCGCCACGCCCCGATGGAGGCGTCATAGACGCGCACGGAGGAGCCGAACGCCTCGTCGTGGTTGCCCGTGCAATCGGCGGAGCCCGTGATCACATCCTGCACGGCGCGGCCGCCGAGCACGTAGGAAAATACCCAGGTGCGGTCGGACTCGGACCACTCCTGGGTGCGCTCGTTGAAGTATTCGTTGGCGATTGACCATGTTCCCACGAGGCGGCCGAACAGGGCCATGCGGGATGGGTAGGCGGCGGTGGGCGCGTCCGCAACCAGATGGCTTGCAAAGGTCTGGGCTGTTGGCACGCTCATGCATTCCAGCGTAACCGGCGAAGGGCCCGCGGGAAAGTGAAGATTACCGACCTGGGCTGCCGGCATCCGTCACGGTAACATCGCTCCGGTGGAAGTTGAGGAACGAGCGGGACGCCGTCGGCCCACGCTGCCCCTGGTACCGGGAGCTGTACTCCTGCGAGCCATAGGGGTGCTCGGCGGCAGAGGACAGCCGGAAGAAGCACAGCTGGCCGATCTTCATGCCGGGCCACAGCTTGATGGGGAGGGTGGCCACATTGGAGAGTTCGAGAGTGACGTGACCCGAGAATCCGGGGTCGATGAACCCCGCGGTGGAGTGCGTGAGTAGGCCGAGGCGACCCAGCGAACTCTTCCCCTCAAGGCGTGCGGCGATGTCGTCGGGCAGGGAAATTTTCTCGAAGGTTGAGCCGAGCACAAATTCGCCGGGGTGCAGGATGAACGGGTCGGTGCCATCCGTTTCGATCAGGTGGGTGAGGTCGGGCTGATCGACCGACGGGTCGATGAAGGGGTATTTGTGGTTATCAAAGAGGCGGAAGAAGCGGTCGAGGCGCACATCAACACTGGAGGGCTGGACCATGGAGGGGTCGTAGGGGTCGAGCCCGATGCGGCTGGCGGACAATTCGGCGGTGATGTCGCGGTCTGAGAGAAGCACGATTACAGCCTAGTGTGTGTGGGTTGGCGGGTACCGGCATGGAATGTCGGTGGTGTCGGTCACACTGGAGGAGTACCAAATGCCGACCCGGTTTTTCGTTCGGGTGGCGGTACAGCACACGAAAGGCCGTTACCCCTCATGTACGATCCGTTCCAACACGCAGAAGAGCTGGGCGTTAGCATCGTCTATCGTCGGCTGCATTCCGGCAGGGGGCTGTGGGTGCCCGAGGCGCGCACCGTCTTCCTGCAGCAGCGGATGGGTGCCGTGCATGAGCGAAATACTCTCGCTCATGAGCTGGGTCACGCGGTACTCGGCCACAGCGGTACGAGCGAAAAGTACGAGTTGCAGGCCGATCGTTTTGCGGCACGCAACCTGATTAGTCGCGAGCGGGTGCTGTGGCTGGCCCAGGAGCGCTCGGATGTGGCCGCCTGGGCGAGCGACCTGGGGGTGAGTGAGTATCTGCTCACGCTGTGGCTGCGCGAGAACAGGTCAGCGTGAACACACGAGCGAAATGTATCGTCGTTAACGACCGCCTGGCCCCCGCCTTGGGTTCCGAGGAACCGAATGCGGGGGCCAGGCGTCAGGTGGTGTATGAATCGCGAGTCTCCTTTCCGAGGCCGAGCCGGCCCAGCCACCCGTCTACGGCCGGGATGGCCATGATCTGAGTGAGTACTACCTGGATAGCGATAAGCTGCCCCATCGTGGCAACGAGCCACTGCGACGACCAGGTGCCGAGGACGATCTCGCGCAACTGCGGGAGGATCGGCAGCAGAGAGACGACCACCTGCAGCAGGCCACGCAGGACGCGCTGTCTGCTATCCAGCCGGTTGGCGGTGCGGACCTTAGCTAGCTCGCGGGCGGTCTCGGCCTCTGCGGCGGCGGCCAGGAGGACATCCACTTTCTGGGCTTCGGCCTCCTCTTCGGCTTCGACTTCAACCGCGGCGAGTGCCGCGGCTTCTGCCGAGTCCTCCAGTTCGTGCACAAACGGTGTGGCCGGGGCAATTGATGAACGGCGACGCACCATGATGCTCCTTTCTGTCAAGCGGGTACGATGGCACGGATGAGTGTAATGATGGCCACGAGGGCCGATACGCCGAGGGCCCCGTAGGGTACCCACGAGGTTGAGCGACGTTCAAAGCGCGTCAGGTCTCGTTCGTGTTTTTCGCGAACGCGCTTGAGCTCGAGTGCGACGTGCTCGCGAAAAAGCTCCCACTCGGCCCGGGTCACGTAGTTGGCTTCGAGTCGCTGGATATCGCTTTTAATCTCGATGAGATTGTTTTCCATGCGGGCCATAAGTCGGACGACTTCGGCCAGCGAATAGGATTTGGGATCATTGACCATGCGCATTCTCCCCCCTCGTGGTGGGTTCTCGGGCGTCACGCCCGGACGCCGCCGTTCCCCGGCTCGTCCCGGGTGAGGATATCTGCGAGAATCTCGTATCCTCGTGCGCTAATCAGTCGCGGCTCTCCCCAGATGTCGCGGCAGAGGGCGATCTCGCCCTGCCCTGACCACGTGGTGATGCCGCGTTTGGACTCGGATTTGAGCCCTTTAATCGGGTAGCGCGCGTCCACCCCCACGAGGATGTGCGTTTTTGTTCCTTTCACGTGGATGTAGGCCATTCCACTTCTCCTTATCTCTGCGAATACCCGCGCAACCTCCTGTTGTGCGAGAGCTTCCTGATCTGGCGGTGCAGCGGCACCAACGCTTGAACCGGGAGGGGATGATTCCAGGATCTGGTTGGCGCGGGCGATGAGCCAGCTCAGGTTGGTACCGCCCGGACAGGCGGTGGGTTTATCTGCGACTTCGTTGTGGCCGTAGACGTTGACTCCGCGGCGTAGCGGCAGGGAGTACTCCCACCGCCGAGCCGCGGACGCCATGATCTGTGCCGCCGACTCAAGGGTCGCCTGGCTGGGCGGCTGCATACCCGGTGCGTTGGCCAACTCAAAAGTGATCGACTTTGTGTTGCTCGCCCAGTTGTTGTTGGTCCACGGGGTGTCTCCCTCGGGGACCGAGGCCACGACATCCGCACCGGAGATGATGTAGTTGGCCGAGGGCGCACCCTGGCCGGTGGTGAGTGCGCGGATCGAGTTCTCTTGGTACCCCGCTTGGTGATGGATAACGAACAGGTTGGGTGTGCCGTTGGGGCGGCCACGGGTGTACTTCCGGCCGTCGGGGACGATGGTGCGGATATTCATCCGGGGGCTCCTTTGACACGATGCCGCCGCGACGTGGGTGGTCGAGGGCGGAATGCCGCGCACAGCACAGCGGACAAGAGAGAGAAACCGGTTGTGCTGTGCGCGGCCGACGGGCGTTACTGAGAAGCGCCTGCCGTGTGTTTCTGGTTGAACGGGGAAACACGCCCGTGTGTGCCGCGCGGTGTGACGCGGCACCTTCCCTGAGGGGGCTTGTGTGAGTTGGTCCACCCTGTTTTTTAGACAGCGGTAGAAGCTCATTGATAAATTTACACAAGTCGTTGCAGATAAGCAACACAATGCGGGAAGAATATTTTCAATTATTCTTCCCGCATGGGCGCACCCGTGCGATTATCCGTAGGTGTTGACCCGCATATTACTGATCGTGAAAGACGTGCCAGCGCTACCGGAATAATCGGTTTTCGTCGTGCCCCCCTCGGTTGTCACGGTGTTGCGGCAGGGGAGCACAATGCGGATATTCCTCACGGCCTGGGGATTCCAGCCCAGCTGATAGCTCCAGTCAACTCCCTGGTGATCGTTGTGGCGAACGAGACGGTAGTGTGTGCGCGTGGTAGAGACCGTGACCCCCCACGAGGAGGTTGTCGCGGTGGTGGTGAGGTACGCTTTCTTGTTTTCCTCAAAGAGGCGTCCGATCGTGTTGCCCCGGGCATCATTGAAGTCGATGTGGGGTCGGCCGAGGATATCGTCTCCCTCCACGTCAAAGCTGAACCCCGTGATTCGTCCGACGCCTGTTACCGGAATCACGAGTGCCGCGCTGAAGTCGCCCGCAGCCGTCTGGGTAATCTTAATCTCGCGGGAATTTTTGCTCTCGACGCCCGTCACGCTGGCGTTGATGGCTGTCCATCCGGAGAGCGCCGGAAAGCTGGTCGTGCTGTTTGTGATCCGGTGGGTGCCCTGTGGCATCAGGTCGTGCTGGGGGTTACGCCCCAGCAGGGGGATATCGTAGGACTCGGTCGCAAACCGGGGGTTGGTGATCGAGATCCGTCCGCCGCCCGTGCTGAAGGCCTCCACAGCGGGTGTGTGGAGGGAGCACTGGTCGAGGCTGACGCTCCCGAGTGGGCTGATGTAGAAGAGGAACGGGACCGGGTTGGGGATGTGGGGCGGTTCGTCCACATAATTGACGGTCATTACGGTCTGTGAAATGTTCACCGAGGCATTGCTGTGTACCGAGGCAAAACACTTATTGATGAAGGCGGAGTCGTCAGCGTCCGTGGGGTCGCCGGTGTTGGACTGGTTGACATAGGTGATGACTTCGCTGTTGTCGGTTGAATTTGGGTGACGCGATCCACGCAGCATCTGCCCGTCGCCCGGGGACTCGATGTGGCTGTTGGCGATGTTGATCTTGGCACCGTTCTCCGCGCGCAACAGCATCCCGAACCAGTCGAAGGAGCAGTTCATGAACTGGAAGGTTTCGCCGGCGGCCAGGTGGATCAGCCAGGAGAAACGATTGTTGTTCACGAAGTCGCAGTTGTCGTAGAAGATGCGCTCGCCGCGGTCTACGTGGCGGGTGGGTGCCGATGCCTTGGTGATGGGAACGCCGCTCTCCGTGTAGGAGACCGCGCCCATCTCGGCGGCCGGGAGGTAGGCGGCCGTGTTGTTGTCGCGGAAGGTGCAATCGCGAAAACCCGTCATGAAGGTGTAGCTGCTGATGCAGTGGGCGATGTTGAAACCCTCGAAAACGAGATTGTTAAAAGTCAGATGGGCATCTTTGCGGCGACCCCGTTCGAAGGTGCCGTTGACCGATTGAGACTCGCCAATTTTACCCTCGAGGAGCAGGCCGTTACAGGACCTGTTTCGCGCGAAGAAGCGGATGCCACCGCTGTGCACGAGTCGGTTATGCGCCGTTGACCCGTTGCGGAACGGTGCCGAGGAGACGACTCTGATGGCGTAGCTGTCGCGGTTTGTGGCTGTTCCGGCGGCCTTGGTCGCGGGCGTTGTTGCCTCCGGGGTTGCCGTGTTCAGGTCACACCAGATGCTGGCACCGGTTCCGTGTAGTTGGGCGCTGTAGGGGTCCCAGGTGAGCTGCCTCTTAATGCGATAGGTGCCGGGCGGGAAGACGACGGTGGCGAGCGCTCCGCCCAGATTGAGCGCCTTCTCCAGGGCGTCGCTATCATCGTGCACCCCGTCTCCGACGGCACCGTAGTCTGTCACAACGTTGCGGGTATAGGCGGAGGGGATCTGTGTGATTGTTGCGGTGGGGGCGGTGCCCCCCGCGATGACCGACAGGAGTTTGACCTCAATCTCGTCACCCGTCCGCACGGCGTCGAAGAAGAGACCGGTGTAGGGACCGGTTATATTCCAGAACGGTGACTGCTGACTGCCGTCGGCGGCGTAGTTGCGGAATGCGGTGGGGGTGGTCTTTGTGAGGGTGATACGTTGCCAACTTGTGGTCAGCGGGAGTGGCGTGTCTGCGCGATCCCAGATGCTGCCCACTCGCCCCCTGGCTGTGATGCTGCGACCCGTGATGGCGGTAGTGAGGCGCGCGTAGGCTATGAGGGTGTATTGCGTGTTGCGGGCAAGCTCCTCGATGCTAAATCCGATCCCCGGTTCGGTTGTGTTGGCGGTGAACTGTACGCGGGCGATGGTGGTGCCGGTCATGGGCTCAACGGTGGTAAAGAGCGTTGATACGCCGGGGTTGGTCAGCGCATAGCCGCTGCCCAGGCTCGTGATCTCGGGGGTAAAGGTATAGCGTGAATAAAAATTTTCCATGATTTCTTTCGTTGTGTGGACGCGCGGCGGCGTCCGTGGGGATGGGGCGCTCGGGCGCGGCGGTATGCCGATGGTGCGCGAGCGTGTGTGACGGTGGCGTCGGTGGCCCGATTGTTACCCCGTCGGTGGGCGGCCCGTCGCGGGCGGCCAGCAAAAAGCTCCTCACCGCCTGTTATAGATACAGCGGTAGGAGCTCGGTACTTACTCTAGGCAAAATGTTGCAATTAAGCAACACAAAGAGGCAAATATTCTTTGCAGAGAAAGGGGCCCGCCCGGACGCCGTTACGCACCACCCGGGCGGGCCTCAGTGACTAGCCGAAGTAGTTCACAAACGCCTCACCAACGTAGAACGTCTCACCGTTTGACCCGCTGCTTCGCACGAAGGCAATCCGCATATTCGTCACCAGGTCAGAGTTCCACCAGGTCTCGTGATCCACGTCTCGCACCAATTGGTAGGTGGTCCACTTTGTGGAAGAGAGTGTGATCGGGTTGCGCCCAAACTCGTCGTACATCGAGCCGAGCACGGTGCCCGTTCGGTCGAGAAAATCCATCCGCACGGTGTTGATCTTTCCGGCCGGCCGGGTACCGTCGGCGCGCAGTTTAACCGAGACTCCGGCGACCCGCAGTGGCCCCGAAACCGGAAGGGTGACCCGCAACTCTGCCGCTGCAGTGGTTCCGTGCACCATTCGAATCGATGAGGAGTGGATGACGGGGCTGGTTACCGCGGTCGCAGCACCCGTTCCCCCGTTCAGGTGGCCCCAGGTATCCGACACCGTCGCCCTCGGAAATTGGCCATCCCGAAGACGGTTATGTTTGGTGTTGAGCCCCAGCATAGGAATGAACTCGTCCTGCGTCCAAAACTTGGGCTGGCTGATGGTGAGCCGCCCACCCCCGGAGGAGAGTGCCCGCACCGAGGGTGTCTTCATGTAGCTCTGGTGGATATTGACCGATGCCCACGGGCTGATGTGGAACACAAATGGCAGCGGGTTGACCGTCTGGTCCATCTCGTAGTAGTTGAGCGTGATGACCGAATTGGTGATGTTCAGCGCACCCGTTCCCGTCACGTTCACAAAACAGCGGTTGTTGAACTGGTCGCCCCCGATCCCCAGAAGGATCTCGTTGTCGCGCAGCATCGGCGAGGGGTCGTACTGGCCGGCCGGGGGGCGGGGGTCGCTGGGACTCTCGATGTGGCAGCTGATGAGGTTGACCTTGGACCCATCGTCCACCCGCAGAAACATCGCCATCCAGTCGAAGGAGCAATTGATGAACTGGAAGGTTTCCGTGGCCTCCATGTGGATCATCCACGTGTATCGATCATTATTGGTGAAGGCGCAGTTCTCGTAGTAGACGCGCTCACCGCGGTCGATACCGCTCTTGGGCATGTAGAGGGCGGTCTTGTTGTACCGGAAAACCGAATCGCGGAATCCGGCCATGTAGGTGTAGTCCTCAATGCTGTGGGCGATATTGAACCCGCGAAGCACCATATTGGATACGGTCAGGTGGCCGTTCTTCCGTCGCCCGCTCTCGTAGGAGCCACCGACCTGGCTATCGTTACCGACAGCGCCCTTGAAGAGCATCCCGTTGCAGCGGAAGTTGGTTGTGTAGAACTCGATACCGCCGTTCGTTACGAGAGTGTTTCGTGCGGGTGAACCGCCCGGGAAGCGGGCTGAAGAGCAGACCCGCACCGCGTAGGTGTTGGGGTTGCTAATGTCGCAGAATACCGAGGCATCTTGGCCGTGGAGCTGGGCCCGGTACGGGTCCCACGTGATGGGTTTCGTGATCCGGTAGCAGCCCGCGGGCAGGAAGACGATGGCGGTGCTGTCACCCACATCGAGGGCGGCCTGGAGGGCGGCGGTGTCATCGGTTACCCCGTCACCGGTGGCCCCGTACTTTCGCACGTTGCGCACCGGCATGAAGTCGGTGTGTGGTCGAGCTTCCCCCGAGCTCCAGCGCTCGATGTCGCCGTTGACGGTGGAGAGTGCCTCCTCAGAGAGGAGAGACTGCGACTTATGGGGTTCCCCGGCCCACTCGGCCTCGGGTATCGTGCCGTCAAAGTACGGCCCCTCGAAAGACCCGTCGAGGAGGCACACCGTTTTCACCTCGATCCAGTCGCCGAGACGGGCCGCGGCGGATGCGGGGATCAGTACCCCCGTTGAGGTTGCGAGGGCCCCCGAGCCCGCCGACCCGATCAGTCGGAGGCTCTGCCACTGGGTCCCTACGGCGTACAGGTCGCCTGATGCGCCCCTGATCTGGAGTTTTAAATTGAGTTCGCGGGATGCCCGGAGTTCGACCAGGAGTGTGTACTCGCGGTTGGTCGTGATGTTGGCCGAGGTCAGCCCAATCGCCGTATCCGCGGTGGGTGGTGTGGTGTAGGTAGCCCGGAGGATATGGTCCCCTGTCGAGTCAACCTGCGGAGTGATCTTCAGTCCCGACCCCGTCGTGCTGCAGCCGACGATGGTGGTGGAGGCATTGCTGCCGTTCACGTCCCCGAGATTCAGTACCACCGTTTCAAAAGATGGGTTGGTGGCAAGGTTTATGAGCATAGTGTGGTCCTTACGTGGTCTTCACGACACCGCATCGGCGTGACGCGATGACGTGGTGGTGTTGGACATGCAGAACGCCGAAGCGTCGGGGGGCGTGTGGGCGCGACCCTGCGCGCCGGGCCGGAGCCGACGCGCAGGGTCGCGCGGGTGGGTTATGAGGGGGTCATGAGGCGCTGAACCTGATCGGCGAGGAGGGTCGCGCGGGCTTCCAACTCCCAGGCGAGCTCGCGGGCGTTCCAGGTAGCATCGCAGGCCCGGCAGTGGGCTCCAATATCTCTTTCGCCGCCGTCAACGCGGTAGCTCAGGACAAGGGGGCGCTGGTACTCCGAACCCGTGCTGGGGTTCCACCACGATGTGGCTTTGCATGCTGGGCACGGATAGGGCAGGTCCTGCATCCGGGCCGGCTCCAGCTTGTCGAGAATTTGCGCCCGCCATTCGCGGAGCTGGCGCACCGCGAATGTGGCCGGGGCGTCGGAGGTACGCATGGCCTGATAGGCCGTATACCAGGCGCGGAGGTCAACCGTGGGATTCCGGGTGGGTACGACATTCGCGATTCGGCACCAATCGGAGACCTGCGTGGCGATGAGGGTGAACCGGTAGAGGGCATCCGCGTCGATCACGGAGCGCTCGTGTTTGGCGCTTCCGGAGGAGCCGGTACCCACGCCCCCGCCGATGGCGTTGTGCAGCTGGGTGAGGAGAGGGGGCTGTTCAACGGTTTCGGTCGTGCCGTCATCCCGTGTGACGGTCACCTGAACGGGGGCGGTGAGCGCATCAACTGCGGCGAGTAGGTCAGTCATTGAGGTCCCCCTGTTGTGCTGCGTCGGACGACGGGAGGAAGGCGAGCGGGGTGGGGCTGCGGGTCGTGCTGGCCGCCGACGCGAGCGGGTCGTCTTGAGGTGGTCGGGGTGCTCCGATTCGGCGGGGGTTGCTCAGGTTACGTGGACAGTCTTCGCGGCCTCCCGTGAAGGGGTTGTGGCAGCGGCCACAGGAGTGTGCGCGGTTTTCGACGGTGGTGGTGGGGCCCCCCGCTATGGATCCTCCGGTCACGAGGGAGCGGCCGGGTGTAAAGAGATTTTTCATGGTGTTGGCTCCTGGGAGATGTGCGGCGGGGTGCTTCCCGCCGGTGGGTGTGGATCGTCGAGGAGCAACCGGAATGCTGGTTGAGCCCGCCGAGGCGGTCGGTTGTGCGACGTGTGGGGGAGGTCGGGCTAAACCCTGGTGGGTGATTGGCGTTCCATCTCTGCCATCCACTC
Organism: Klugiella xanthotipulae; assembly: GCF_006716695.1. Lineage (GTDB taxonomy): Bacteria > Actinomycetota > Actinomycetes > Actinomycetales > Microbacteriaceae > Klugiella > Klugiella xanthotipulae. Next base: position 1,130,536 of record NZ_VFPN01000001.1, on the reverse strand, counting down.
GTCAACGGCGTCCAGGGAGTAGCGAACGAGGCGGCCCACCTTGGCGAAGGAGGGTCCGCGTCCGCCCAGGCTGCGCCAGTTTTGCAGGGTGGAGACGGCGACGCCGGTTTTCTCGGCGACCTCGCGTTCGGTGAGCCATCTGTGGGTCATCGTGGTGCCGTTCATCAGGCCTCCTCTCCGGTGGTGCCGGGGACGATTTCGAAGGCTTCGCCCAGGCTGAGGCCAAAGGCGTCGTGGACGGCAGCCATGAATGCGCTTGAGGGGGCCTTGCCGGAATCGACCCGGCGTAGTGTGCTGCGGTCCACGCCCAGGAGGCGCGCTTGTTCCAACTCGTTGACGATCCCCCGCGTCTCGCGGAGTCGTTGTAGTAGCCCCGACCGTATCCGTACTGAACTTGACATCTCTGTCCCCCATTGTGTAGAAAACTTGCTTCTATATATTGAAAGTATTCACCATCATGCGGGGACTCGCAAGTTGATCTATTGCACATGTTCATGAAATATCGAAGCTTTGGTGAATATTCGCGGATGTTGGGGTTGACAGTGTTGCAAAAATTCATCAGACTGGACACGTGAATTCGACCTTCAAAGAGCACCTGTTGTCCCTCACCGGCGAGAAGAGCCTCCGCGCTCTCGCCCTCCGTTCCGGAGTCGAGCCCAGCAAGCTCTACAAGCAGCTCAAATCTGAGGTCAAGGTGGAGTCGGTTGTGAGCGTCTGTCGCGCCTACAACCTCACGATGCTTCCCGTCTTCGTCGCCGCGGGCTTTATTACCGAGGGCGAGGCGCAGACGATGGCCGTGGAGGCCGCCCTGCAGAATGCGACCGACCGCCAGCTTGCCGAAGAAACCCTTCGTCGCGCTGTCGCCGGTAGCGAGCAGCCTGCCGGGGTGGAGGCTTCGTGGGAGCCGGAGCGTCCGAATGTCACACCCATCGGACAGACTGAGGACCTGCACACCACGAGCGTTGACTGGGGGAAAATGGCCGCCGACAAGAAAACCGATCGCAAGAGTCCGGATGAGAATCTGAGAACACCGTGACTCAACTGGAGCTGCCGGTGGCCGCAGCGCCGATGTACGGCCGAGATACGCTCGTTGACTCGGACTGTAGCCGCGACTACGACCCGTGGGAACACGCCGTATCGCTTGGCCTACCCGTCATCTACCGCAGCGATGTTCCGGAAGACTCCAATGCGCGCTACTCCCTGGAACACCGCGCCGTGTTTGTCCGCCCCGGGTTGCACGCCGCGGTGGAGCGCAGCACGATTGCCCACGAGATTGTGCACCACGAGCACGACGATGAGGGGTGCGAGACGATGCAGGAGGAGCGTGCGGATCGTATCGCGGCTGGTCGGCTTATCCGGCCATCCCTGCTCTGGCGCTATGAGGGAGTCACGGAGGACCCGGGTGCTATCGCCCTCGAACTGGGTGTGACTGATCACCTGATGCTGGCTTATTTGCGGTGGCACGCGCGGCGGTAACGTCGCGGGCACCTCCATCATCCAGTAGGGTAGAGGATGTTCGGGCTGAGCCCGGATGCGCGAGTGTAGTTCAATGGTAGAACTTCAGCTTCCCAAGCTGATAGCGCGGGTTCGATTCCCGTCACTCGCTCCACGAAGAAGGCAGGATCGGCGGCGGGGGTTTCGGTCGGTTCGAGATATCCCCGTCCACGGTATCCGTGCGGTCGATCTGGGCGGTAGCCGGTTCCCCCGAGGGCGCTCCCCTGGACCCTGGGTTTTGCCTGGGTGTTTTCTCCACAGGGTGTGGGATTCTGATCGGAGGAACCTGGTGCCCCGGGGGAGATCTTGGGGTTCTCATCCCCGGAAAGTCAATGTTTTACCGGCATCTACCTGTTGATCCCCAGGTGTGGATAACTCTGTGGAGAGCCTGTTGAGGACGTGTGGAAAGAGCGACCGTGGACTGCACTGTTGAACGCCGCCGGAGCAGACCGCAACCGCACAAGATCGCAGCGACCGGGTCGAGGGGCAGACCTCCGAATCGTGATCTGGAGTGAACGAACCCCGCCACGCCGCCACGGCATTCTTCCACTAAAAATGGCGTGTTCTCGAGTCCCGACAAGGGTGGAGAACACGCCATTTCTGTGGGATTGTGCGTTAACTCGCGTCCTGTGCGTGTCGGCGCCGGGAGGCTGCGGCGATCATTACGCCGCCGACGAGGAGCGCCAGGATGGTTGCCGCGAGAACGCTAGAGAGGTCCTCATTACCGGTCGTGGAAAGTTGACCAGAACCGGCTGCCCCGGCGGGAACGGTTGGGTTATGTGGTGTGGCCGGTTTCTGGGGTTCAGCCGGGTTGATTGGATCGACCGGGTCCACGACGAGCGCTTCCGTCACGACGAACGTGTAGGCGCGGTCAATCATGTTGCCGTAGGCATCGGTGCGGCGGATATCCAACGTGAACGTGCCTTCCTCCGTCGGGGTTCCGGTGAGCGCGCCAGTGTCGCTGAGTGACAGCCCAGGGACCGATCCGTCAACGAAGGTGAATGGGCCGGTGACAAACGAGGCGTCCACGCTGAACTGGAACTGGTAGACGCTACCCAGGTTCATCTCGATGGAGTCGCCGTTGGTGAAGTCGGCGCGGCTGAGCGGGTACGTCAGGTTTGCCGAGTAGGTCGCGCCGGAGCCGGGCAGTGGGTCGCCGGAGACGGTCGCCGTCAGCCCCGTCGCATCGGCCGGAATGTCTGACCATACGGTGAGGCCTTCGGGCGTTGTGGCGGCATCGGTCGTGGTTGTGAGCACGACGCCGTCGAGCATCGTGAACGGTGCCGTTGTGGCCTCGGTCGTACGGTAGGTTGACTCCGTTTTGGATGCGACAACCGGTATGCCGGTGACCTGCTGGTTCAGGAATCCCACCTGACGAAGATTCGGCCAGGTGTCGAGCATCGACAGGTCGGCAACGCGAGCTCCGTTGACATTGACGACGGCGAGGTTGGGTAGGCCAGCGACGGGATGAAGATTCGAGATCTGCGTGTTTGGCGCGGAGAGCGCGTAGAGATTCACGAGTCCGCTCAGCGGGGTCACATCACTCACGGGGGTTTCTTGAAAATAGAGTGCCGTGAGCGCGGTGAGGTTCGTCACCGGTTCCAGGCTGGATACCTTCGTGCCGGCGAGTTCGATGCGCCAGATCAGTGGGTGATCACGTACCGGGCCCAGATCGGAAACCGATGTCCAATTGAGCTGGAGATAGTCAAGGATGGGCATCGTGGCAACGGGTGCGATATCCGAAATCTTGGTGCTACTGACGTTGAGCTGGCGGATATTCGCCAGGCCACGTAGCGGCTCGATGGTGGTAATTGCGTTCTTGCTCAGGTCCACAAGATCAAGATTCGTGGCATACTCAAGACCCGTCAGATCGGTGATGCCCGCATCCGTCACGTAGAGAGATCTCAGTTGACGGATGGCGCCACGCGTCAGCGTAGACGCGCCAACCTTTTGCAGGACGGCTGCCCGCAAGACGGGGTCGGGCATCGTGACCAGTTCGTTGTCGTCGGGCAAGAGTGCGCGGCCCGAGATTGCCGCGCGGGGGCTGTCTGGAAGCGGGATGAAGCCCGAATTAACTGACCCCACACCACCGTGGTTGATCGGGATATTGATGACCTGATCGGGCGAGGATGTGGCAGCGCTGGCAGGCTCCGCTTCAAGCGCAAGGCTAGCGGGAGCGCAGAGCGCCGCCGCAATTGCGGTGGCAGTGATGACTCTGAATGCGTGGAGTTTCATGTGGCCTTTCAATCGCAGCGCGACAGAAGTAGAGGGGACTGGATGTGCTGCTGACGTAGGAGTGCCCGTCATGTCATGCTGAAATAACGCATTAAACAATTGGCGATAAGCTCCGCTCCGCGGCAATTTTCCCTAAAGAATTACCGGCGCAGGCCAACTAACGCGCGCGGACTATCCCTAAAATAGTTCGCTCGCGTTGAGCACGTGAGAGCGTTCCCCTTCAGAACCGCTCTCTGTCACACCGCACAGACCCCCCTAAGAATACGTGCGGTCATCGCGATAGAGATCACGATGTGCCCATCGTAACAATGTTCATTGGGAAAGCAATGGTTTTTCCCGAAATCTTGAATGCCGCAAGTGTTCATTAGATAAAAAGTCAATTTCAACGGTGTGGCCGGTGACTCTATAAATGCAAATATGGTGTAGTCAATTTTCAGGCTCTCGACACGGTCATGAGCCACATAACCAGTTCGCTCGTGCAAAATTGCGATAATCCGCTGTGCCGTCGGTAGGCATCCGCTGTGATCTTACGGGGCGGGGCAGACCCGGTATGTCTCCATGGCGGCGGTCGTGTCGGCCTCGGTCCAGGTGACGGAGAAGGTCTCGCCGCCGTCCGTCTCGGCGATAATCGACGCAAGACGCAGGGCCAGCTGGGTGACAAAGTCGCTCTTCACGGCCGACGAGTTAATCACGACGGCAATGGTGAGTCCGCTCGTGGGATCGTGCAGCAGTGCCGTGGTGTATCCGGGGATGGAGCCGCTTTGACCGTAGAGCGGGCCGTTCTTGATGACGCCCAGGCCGGAACCGGTCAGGTCGGCTGCCGCCTGCTCCTCGGCGGTGAGAGGCACGGGGTTGCCCGTATCGTCCAGCTTGGGTGCCGTGAGGGGTGCCGTCTCGATGATGCTCGCCGTGCTGCCCTCGTTCAGGAGATTGCCGTCCATGTAACCGCTCGCAAAGCGCTGAAGGTCGGACAGGGTGGAGGTAACGCCGCCAGCCTGCGCCAGCATCGAGTTGGAGAGTTTCTCTATCGGGATCGGATTCGCGCAATCGGGCACACCGTCTTTCGGTACAATCGCGTAGCCGGGGAGGGAGTCCGTGGGCAGGGTGAGCTCGGATGCCTCCGGGTAGTTGGTGTGGCTCAGGCTCAGCGGGCCAAAAAGATACTTGTTGATCAGATTTTCCCAGCTGCTGTTCGCTGCCACCTCAAGAGCGCGGCCGAGCACAACCATGTTGGTGGAGCTCTTCGCGTAGAGGGTGCCGGGGGTGAGCGGATCGGGGCTCATCACGAGCCCGTTTGAGATGAGTTCTCCGGGGGGCCAGATACGCGTGGGGTTCTTGTCGAATTGTGCGCGGAGGCCCGGCTCAAAATCGCCGAGGCTGGAGGTGCCCTGGCAGAGTTGGCGGAGCGTGATTCCCGTGATCCCGGCCTGGTGGGCGAGGTAGTCGGCGGCTTTATCGTCGAGCCCGACAACGCCGTCATCAACCATAGCGAGCAGTACGGCGCATGTCATCATGCCGCTCACGTGGCCGACCCGGAAGGCCATATCGGTGGTCACCTCAGAGCCGCCCCCGGTCTCGGTGGTGCCGATTCCGGCCTCCCAGTTGCCGGCCCAGGGGGCCCATACGCCGACGAGGGCGCCGGAGGCACCCGCCGCTTGCATGGCTTCGGTCACTGCGGTCTGAAGGCGCTCGGTGGTGGTGTCGCTCAGGGCTTGGTCGCCCGGCCCGTCAAGGTTAAGTGCCCCGTCTTCGGTGCAGCCCGAGACGCCTAACAAGACCGCTATGACACCGGTTGCGGCAAGCGTGCGCAGAGTCTTAGACGAAAAAAAGCTCACGTCGCCCCCTCATAGGTTGAGTATCTGTAGTGAACTAATCCAGGAGTCTATCGCTTATGCTCCTGTGTATATGCCTACTACTGTGGTCATCATGACTGAATTTGACCCGGCGGTTGTTGCTGCCGTGCTGCGGCACATGAACGGTGAGCATAGCGAGGACAACCTTCTCATCGTGCGTGCGTTTGGTCGGCCCCAGGCCACCGAATCCGTCATGGTGGGGGTTGACGGCGCGGGTGGTATCTGGTCGGTGACCGATGGGACAGGGACCCAGGATGTTCGGGTCGCCTGGTCCCAGCCCATCACGGAGCGCTCTGACATTCGGCGCGAAATTGTCGCTCTCTACGAGGAGTCGTGTCGGCATCTGGGTGTGGTGCCCCGCGAAGCCTGAGGAATCGGTCCGGGAACTGTTATTTTTAAGTAAGGGTCGGCTAAGCTACGTTTCAATTCACTCAAACGTTGGAGGACACCGTGTCGAACGTCATCCCCTTCTCGCAGGCGCTGCGGGAGCGCACCACATCCAGCCACCGCGAGAGCGAGGGCGCAGCCTTCATGGACGACCTGGTTGCCGGTCGGGGTACGCGCGAAGACTACGTTTCGCTGGTTGCCCAGCACTTTTTCATCTATGAGGCGTTGGAGGCTGCTACCGAGCGGATGAAGAATGACCCGGTAGCCGCATCCTTCATCACCCCCAAGCTCACACGTTTGCCCGCGCTGCGTGCCGACCTGGCCTTCCTCCTGGGTGACGACTGGCGGGACCAGATTGTTCCGCTGCCCTCCACCGCCGCCTACGTGGCACGCCTCACCGAGGTGGCGGCCACCTGGAATGGCGGCTTTGTGGCCCACCATTACACGCGCTACCTGGGGGATCTCTCGGGTGGGCAGATCATCCGCACCCTGATTCAGCGCCAGTTTGGCTTCGAAACCAACGGTGTGGGCTTCTACCTTTTTGACGAGATCGCCAAGCCCAAAGAGTTTAAAGACACCTACAAGGAGCAGTTGGACGCTGTTGACTGGGATGAGGCCGAGCGCAACCGGGTCATCGACGAGGTGATGCGCGCCTACCGGTTCAACACCGAGGTGTTCAATGACCTGGCCCGCGCGAAGGCGGAGGCTGCCGCCTAGGTGTCGTGGGTCGCCGACCCGTCGGCGATATCTGCCGCCTGCACCCGTGAGGCCCGTGAGGCCGCCATAAACCGGCGCACATTGTCGTCAACCTTCACATCTCCCGGCCGCAGCGGCCGGGTGAGGTACAGGCCCTCAATGCTCGTGATGCGGCTGAGTGCCACATAGGTCTGCCCGGGGCTGAAGGCCCGCGTGCCCAGGTCGATGATGGCGCGCTCATACGTTTTACCCTGGGATTTGTGGATGGTGACGGCCCAGGCCAGCCGCAGCGGAAACTGGATGAACTCGGCCACGACATCCTTGGTCAGGGTTTTGGTCGCGGCCACATAGGTGTAGCGGTGTCGTTCCCAGCTGGCGGGCTCCACCTCGTGCAGTTCGCCCTCAACCTCCACCCACACATTGCCGTCGATGTGGTCAACCGTGCCGAGAGTGCCGTTGACCCAGCGCTGATCGGGGTCGTTGCGCAGGAACATCACCTGCGCGCCCGGTTTGAGCTCCAGGTTTTCGTCGGCCGGGTAGGCCCCCTTACGAAACTCGCCGTTGACCTCGGCCACGGCCTTGAGCGGGCGGCCCTTCAGCCGACCCAGCTCCTCGGCGTTGATGCGGTTCACAATCGCGTTGGTGGTGGCGAGTGTAATCACGCCGTCGGTGGGGGCTGGCCGCGCCCCGGCCGCATTGAGTTCGCCCGCCATCTCGGCCGTTACCACGCCGTGCCGCACGCCGTTGAGCAGCTGCTTGAAACGGTCATCCCGTTGCCGGTGAATCTCGGTGAGTTCGACGATGCTGAGGTGCGCCTCCTGCCAGACTTTCGCGTCGAAAAACCACAGCGAGCGGTACGTATCGGCGTAGTAGGCGCGCTCCTCCGGGTCGCTCGGTGGCACGGGTGGCAGCTGGTAAGGGTCACCGAACATGATCACCTGCACGCCGCCGAACGGCTCATGCCTGCGGCTGCGCGCCTGGCGCAGGGAGCGGTCGATGGCGTCCATCAGGTCGGCGTTGACCATCGAAACCTCGTCAATCACGAGGGTGTCGATGGCGTTGAGGAGCTTCTTCACCTCGGCGTTCTGGTCGATGGCGTGGTCGGCAATCACACCCGTGGGCAGGCGGAAGAGCGAGTGGATGGTCTGGCCCGCCACGTTCAGGGCGGCGACCCCCGTGGGCGCGCAGATCACGATCTGCTTACCCGTGTGCCAGGACAGGTGATTGAGCAGCGTGGATTTACCGGTTCCGGCGCGGCCGGTAACAAAGACGTGCTCGCGAGTGTTCTCGACCCGGTCGAAGACGATCTGCTGCTCGGGGCTCAGCGTGACCTCGGACATCCGCTCTCCTTGCGTCTCGTGCTGGCCCTGGACCCGATCAACTCTACCGACCCCCACGGCTCTCACGGCCAACAGTGGAGAAAACCTCGGGTCTCGCCGGTGCGGGGGTAGTCTGGCAGGTATGAGTTCGCCCCTCGCCGAGATTACCGATGCCGTTGACCTGTGTCTCACCAACGGCACGCTTAACCCGGGGGCGCGCGGATTCACCCGCCGCCCGCTGCACCGTACCAACCTCACGGGGTGGGGGCGCAACAAGCGGTGGGAGTACTGGGGTATCGTTACGCCGCGCTTTGTGCTGGGTCTCACGATCTCCAGCCTCGACTACGCGGCCGTGAACCAGTTCTACTTTCTTGACCGCGAGACGGGTGAGGAACGCGAGCTGGGCAGCACCGTTCCGTTGGGTCGCCGGGTGAATCTGCCGGATACGCTGCCACCGTTTACCGCCAACGCCACGAGTCGCAACGTGGTGCTGAGTTTTGCCGAGGGGGGCGACGGGACGGTTATCCGGGCATCCGTTGAGGGCATCGACCTCGATCTGAAGGCCGCACCCGGTGGGGACAGCCTGGGCGTTGTGGTGCCGTGGTCAACCAAACTCTTCCAATACACGCTCAAGGATGTGGCCCGCCCGGTCACGGGCACCCTCACGATCAACGGTGAGCGCCACGAACTGCCCGCCAAGACGAGCTGGGCGGTGCTTGACCGTGGGCGTGGCCGCTGGCCCTACTCGTCCACGTGGAACTGGGGCGCGGGCTCCGGTATGGTGCGCCGCAAGCGGGTGGGCCTCCAACTCGGCGGTGGCTGGACGGTGGGCACGGGCTCCACCGAGAACGCGATTTTTGTGGATGGCCACCTCGACTACATCCCGAACGAGCTGGGTTGGACCTTCAACGCGAGCGACTACACGCAGCCCTGGACGGTTGTGGGGGACCGGGTGAGCGTGACGCTGACCCCCTTCCACGTGCGCAACGCCTCGACCTCGGCGCTCGTGGTGTCCTCGGAGACGCATCAGGCGTTTGGCGAGTGGTCGGGCTGGGTGCGGCGGTCATCCGGTAAAGAGATTTCGGTGGACGGCCTGGTGGGCTGGGCCGAGGTGGCGGCAAATCGCTGGTAGCGAGAATCGTTGCCCCCGTTACTGTTGCTCGTGATCAGAAAGGGTGTGTGCGATGTTGGAGCGGATTCTGGTTGCGGGTTGGCAGCTTGACTGCTGTGGAGACGCTTTCGCGGTTGATGAGGTCATCACGTGGAGCACCACCGCAATGCTTCCTGAATGGTCCGCGTTGTACTCCGAGTTCGGGCAGCCTGTCGTGTGCGCGGAAGAGCACCATGATGACACGTCTACCACGATCACGGGGGTGATCCGCGCGATCCACGGGGTTAAGTGGCGGTACGAGGAGCGTGAGCAGCGAGTTGGCGGCTCGACCGGTCGGGTGCTCACTCCGATCCCCGGTACCGGAACGATCTTCCCCTGCGATGCCGTTTCGAGCAGCGGTGATTTCGCTGACTTTCTCGTAGACATCGAAACGCCTGAATAGCTGCTGCCCGCCGGAGTTCTTCGGGGTGCGTCGCGGTGTCAGATGCTTTCGGGTGCTCGTTGGTTCGTGAACGGGGGGATGGTGTCTCGCTGGGGGCAGAGCCTAGGGGATCTGACGCAGTGTTCGGCTTGTGGCAGGCAGTGTGGACCGGTCCTCGTCTTGTCCGCTGAATATATTCAGCACATGGTTGACGCATGCAGGCCACGACATCCGGACACCTCGTCGTCACCTCCTCCGACCTCTAACATGACTTTAAGTGTGTATTCCGCGAAGCTGAAAAGCACCGGTTGAAGTCACGCGACGTGACGGAGAATCACTCATGCTCACCACCACAGCAGAGCGAGACACTCACGAGGTCATTCTTACCGTCATCGCTCACCTGATTGTCGTCGCCCTTGACGAAGACCGGGGCCCTCTCGACGACCGACTTGCCGTTCACTACCCGTGGATCAAGCTGCCCAACGCAACCGAGCAAAGGCAGTGCGCGAAAGATATCATCGACACCGTACGAGCCGCGTTCGTCGTGGACGAGCCCCTCCACATTGTTGCCAAAAAGCAAACGAGACAACCCTGTCCCTCGACCAACCAGAAAAGGCGAATACACCCTGCACTATGCCAGCTGCGAAGCAACCGTTGGCTGGCGGAGTCTCAGCGCAACCAAGACGAACGCACTTCAGGGCGCGCGGGACGCTCTCACCGCAAACCTCATCCCAAACGACGTAAAGGTTTGGAACTGCGCGGCGGCAGGCCCGAACCTTCTCCGAAAAATCACATATTCAAGGTGATCCGCTAGACGAGCGTGTCCTGCCGATCCTTCACCGGGATCATGAGGGCGAGCCCGCCCGCAAGCACGATCGCGATGCCTAGGATGCCGTAGCGGGTGTCGTGTGTCACGGTCACAAACAGCGTGAACAGGGCCGGCGTGAGGAAGCTCACGGCCCGGCCCGTCGTGGCGTAGAGCCCAAAGATTTCGCCCTCGCGGCCCTCGGGGGTGATGCGAGCCAGGAAGCTGCGACTAGCCGATTGGATGGGTCCCACAAACAGGCAGAGCGCAAGTCCAGCGATCCAGAACCCGCTCTGGGCCGTGCCGATGAAGAGCACCACAACTGCCGCCGCCACGAGCCCGGCGAGCGACACGATGATGATGGTCTTGGCCCCCACCCTGTCGTCGAGGGAGCCGCCCACAAAGGTGCCGATGCCCGCCACGAGGTTCGCGGCTACGGCAAAGTAGAGCACCTCGGTGGCGCTGAAGTGGAACACATTGGCCGCGATAATCGCGCCAAAGGTAAACACCCCGGCCAGCCCGTCGCGGAAGATTGCGCTCGCCGCGAGAAAGAGCAGCGCCTGCGGCCGGTGTCGGTATAGGTCGCGGATGGTCTGTATCAGCACGCGATAGCTGCCCAGGAATCCCACCCGGTTGTCGCGACGATACCGCGGAATCTCGGGTACGGATACGAGTACCGGGATGGCGAACACGGCAAACCACACGGCCGAGGCCAGCACGGCCACGCGGATGTCGAGCGAACCGCCCGCCGCCCCCGTCGGCATCCCCAGGATGCCGCCCCCACCCGCGCCCACGTCGAGAATAAAAAACACCAGCAGGATGATGAGTAGCACGATGCCACCCACATAGCCGAGACCCCAACCGAATCCGGAGATCCGCCCGATGGTGCGGGGGGTGGACACCTGCACGAGCATGGCGTTGTAGTTGACGCTGGCAAACTCGAAGAAGATGTTACCCACCGCGAGCAGTGTGGCCCCCAGCACCAGAAACTCCTGACGCGGTTCGACAAAAAACATCGCCGCCATCGCGAGCACCACGAGGCCCGTGTTGACGCCCAGCCACAGTTTGCGCCGCCCCGAGCCGTCCGAGCGTTGGCCCAGCACGGGCGCAATCAGCGCGATGAGGATGCCCGCGATGGTCAACGCGATTGACACAACCGACGCGCTGTCTGCCCTGGCCGCCACGAGTGCGGGGTTGTTGGCGTCATCACCGGCGGCTGCCACGATGGCCGGGTCTACGAAGAGGCCACTGGCCAGGTAGGTGCTGAACACAAACGTGGTGACCACGGCGTTGAACGCGGCAGACCCCCAATCCCATAGGGCCCACGAGACCACACGGCGCCGGGGCGCGGGTGTGTTCCCGTCGAGGTGTGGTGACACCCGCAGCGCACCCGTGGATGCGGTGGGGGGTGCGGTCGGGTCTCCCGGTTCGCTCATGTGCTCAGGCTAGCGCGAGTATTCAGCGAATCGCCAGGGTTCGGGGGTAGTTGTGGAGATGAACAGTAGGGTTTTTCCCGGGCCGCATCACGCTGGCGCGACAACAAGATGGGATTATGTGCGCATCGAAATCATCCCCACCCCCGGTATCGTCGATCGGGTGGCCGTCACGTTTCCCGCCCACACGGATATTACCGTGACGTGTCTGCCCCAGCACGGCATCACCCCCACGGTACAGACCGCCATTGAGCTCGCGGGCCGCGATTTTACCGCCGTGCCCCATCTCGCTGCTCGCCAGGTGGGCAGCGAGGCGGTTCTGCATGACAGTTTGGACGCGTTTGCCGAGGCCGGTATCCGCACCCTTTTTATTGTGGGTGGCGATGGTCGCGGCACGGGCGGGCCCTATGCCGATGGTGGCGAGTTATTGGAGGCCGTGCGAGCACACAGCGGGGCCTTCTACGAACTGGGGGTGGCCGGGTATCCGGAGGGGCATCCGCACTTCGACGTGGCCGAGGGCATTGACCTGCTTCGGCGCAAACAGGTGCTGGCCGATTTTGCCGTCACCCAGATGTGCTTCACCCCGGATACCCTCGTCGCGTACCTGGGTGCCCTCCGCGCCGAGGGGGTGGCCCTGCCGATATGGCTGGGTGTGCCGGGCCGCGTGCGTCTCCACCGGCTCCTGGCGGTTGCCGCCCGGATCGGGGTGGGGGCTTCGCTGTCGTTTGCGCGGAAGGGGTCAACTCGTCAGTTGCTGCGGGGTGGCCACTTTGATAGCGACGCGTTTATTGCTCGGGTCGAGGCGGAAACGGACCAACCGGAGAGGTTTTTTTCGGGCCTCCATTTTTACAGCTTTAATGACCTGGACAGTGTGAAATTGCGCTGATTCCACAGGTTATCCACATCTGTGGAGGTTATCCCCAGATTGTGCACAGGCTTGTGCACAAAGTTCCCACAGGCTTATCCACAATCTGTGGAAAGGTGTTGTGAGGAACTTTCCGAGGTGATATACAGGGTGATCTGAGCTGTTGTCTGATAAAAAAAGTTGACGAATTCGGGTAGCTGCGTATTATTTACTGGCAAAATCCCCCGCGTGGTGAAACGCCGTGACACACTATCCACATGCCTCGCTATCTGGACGACTACGGTGTGCCGATAACCTACAACGAGTGGTTGGTGGCGGCACCCCGGGCCGTCATCCAGATCGTCCACGGGATCGGCGAACACGCTGGTCGCTACACCGAACTGGCCGGTGTGCTGAACGCCGCCGGATACTCCGTGGTCGCGGACGACCACCGAGGCCACGGAGCCACCGGAATTGATCAGTACGGCGGTGATACCTCGCGGCTGGGCCACCTGGGGGTGGGCGGGCTGCGGGCCACCGAGAAGGCGATTCGCCGACTCGGCACGCTCATCCGCATCGCCCACCCGGGTGTGCCCGTTGTCTACCTCGGACACTCCTGGGGGTCACTGATGGGCCAGCGGCTGCTCAACGCTCACCCCGAGGACTACGACGCCGTGGTGTTCACGGGTAGCGCCTACCGGATGCCCGGCTTTCTGGAGGCCGGCCCCCTGAACAAGCGCTACGCGCACCTGGGGGACACGGGTTTCGAGTGGCTCAGCCGCGACCCGGAGGTGCACCACGCGTTTGTTGCCGATCCGCTCACCTTCGAGGCCAACATCCTTCGCCTCTTTGGGCTGCGGGATGCGCTGCGGCTTTTTGGTCGCCCCCGACGCGCCCTCGCGGCGAACCCGCCCCTGCTCCTGATGGCCGGTGACGACGATCCGGTGGGCGGCGAAAAATCGGTTGAGCGCCTGGCGCACGAGTACGTGCGGCGCAGTGGGCTCACGGAGGTCACGGCCATTATTTACGAGGGGGCCCGGCACGAGATCTTTAATGAAACCAACCGCGACGAGGTCTACGCCGACCTGGTGGAGTGGTTGAACCTGAATCTACCGATCTACGAGGCGACACTACGCAAGTGCACATCGCCACAGACTTCGGTATCTCACAGTGAGCCCTCACCGCGTGGCTGAGGCAACACGCCGCAGGCACACCCGGCACCGACGCCCCGGCATCGGTAGCGAAGTCTGCTGCGGAAAAAGACGTCCGGCACGAACGTGCTGCTGCGAAGAAACGCATCGTGTTATTGGAGCAAGAAGCTGAAAGTACGCGCACTAAAACTTGATCACACCCCACCCCCCTACCTGATCGGTGGATTCAGGCTGTGCAGCGCACCCCCTGGCGTTTAACGTCGCCGCGAAGACACCCCAACCGCTTCAACCCGCGGCGAGATGGACTCCGCCATCACGCGAACCTCTCGCTCCGAGACACCGCTGCGGCGCGCGACCGCCTGCCATTCAGACATTGACACTGCAACACGGCCCATGATCCCTTTCGCCTGGGCCGGGGTCAGGCCGCAGTCCTCGGCCAGGGCAAGCAGCCCCTCAACCTCATCAGGAAAAGCGTCAGCTCCAGCGATTGATGTGGACCTCGTCCGGTATAGATCGGGGGTCGGGTTGACGTCGAACGCCGGGCTGAGCATCCAAGAGCCATGAGACGAAAGAAAGCCATGATTACGCACATGGTCATCCGTGTGCCGAGGGACACCCCAGAACTGCCCGTTTCCAGCTTCCGCAGGGTGGCGCGAGTGATCCATGCTCGTTCAGCGACCTGCTGGGCAGTAAACCCCAGCACCATCCGCCATCCGTGCACGTGCTCGCCAAACTCTGCGGCCTGACGGTGGGATTAGGCTGGTGTCCATGCACGGTGAATATAAGGTCCCTGGCGGAAAACTGGTCGTCGTCGATCTTGAGGTGGTGGAGGGCGCGCTCCACCACGTGAGGGTGGCCGGGGATTTCTTCCTCGAACCGGACAGCGCCCTCGACGACATCAACAACTCTCTCAACGGCCTCCCCCGAGAAACGGACGCCGAACAGATGGCCCGCGCTGTGCGAGATGCTCTCCCACACGATGCCCAACTGCTCGGGTTTAGCCCCGAGGCTGTGGCGACGACCGTGCGCCGTGCGCTGGCCAAGGCCACGAGTTGGCGTGAATACAACTGGCAGATCATCCACGGGGAGCCCCAACCGCCGGCCGTGCAGCTCGCCCTCGACGAGGTGCTCACCAACGCGGTGGGTGACGGCAGCCGTCAGCCCACGCTGCGCATCTGGGAGTGGGCCAGTCCCGCCATCATCATCGGCAGTTTCCAATCTCTGCGCAACGAGGTAGACCGGGAGCAGGCGGAGGCTCACGGGGTGACCGTTGTGCGCCGTATCTCCGGTGGCGGTGCTATGTTCGTCGAGCCCGAATCGGCGATCACCTACTCCCTCTACGTGCCCGGCGACCTCGTGCACGGTCTCAGCTTCGCCGACTCCTACGCCTTTCTCGACGAGTGGGTATTGGAGGCTCTCCGCTCGCTCGGTATCGACGCGGCCTACAAACCGCTCAACGACATCACAAGCCCGGACGGTAAAATCGGCGGGGCCGCGCAGAAGCGGCTGGGCTCGGGGGCGGTGCTACACCACGTCACGATGAGTTACGACATGGACGCCGACACGATGGTGAAGGTGCTGCGTATCGGGCGAGAGAAGCTGAGCGACAAGGGCACGGCCAGCGCACAGAAGCGGGTGGATCCGCTGCGCAGTCAAACCGGGTTGAGTCGGCAGGAGATTATCGCCCGGATGATCGAGACCTTCACGACCCTGTATGGGGGTACCGAGTCCCGGATCACCCCCGACGAGTACGATGAGGCCGCGCGCCTTGCCGCCGAGAAATTCTCGACCGAAGCGTGGCTTAACCGCGTTCCGTAGACGAGCTGTCCGTGGGGTGCCGGGTGAGCAGATCTCGTTCGTCAGGATGGGCGGCGAACCAGTCAACCACAAACGAGCACTCGGGGACCACGCGGAACTCGGTGCGCTCGCGGATATCCGCGATCATCGCGGTGATGAGTTGATCGCCCAGCCCCCGGCCGCGTAGCGCGGGGTCAACGAGCGTGTGGGTCGCACGGATGTCCGAGCCCGTTAGGGTGTAGGCGGCCTCGCCACGCACTACGTTGTTGACCACGAGAACGTAGCGTGACGACTCCGGCTCGTGCTGGACGGCGACATCCGAGTGCTCTGTCATGTGGACTCCCTCGCGTTTTCATCAAGACTACGTCTCGTGCTTCTCCCCTGCTACTGCCAGAATGGGCAGGTGAAGACTACTGAGGGCCTTGCCGATCACCGCGGGGAGCGGGTTGATGCGGAGGCGCCTGCCGAAGCTACCGCGGTATCTGCCGAGCCGGAGCGCCTAGCGGGACACAGCCGGGTGCTGGTGGGTGACAATTTACCGGCCCTCCGTGCGCTGCCTGATGAGAGCATCACACTGATCTATGTGGACCCTCCCTTTAATACCGGGCGGGTGCAAACCCGGCAGCAGACCACTGCCGTCCGCGCTCCGGGGGCAGGGACGGGTACCGTGAGCGGGTTTAAGGGGCTGAGCTACGAGCGCATCCGTGGTGCGCTGCGCAGCTATGACGACAGCTTTGACGACTATTGGGGATTTTTGGAGCCGCGTTTGGTGGAGGCCTGGCGCCTCCTTGCCACTGACGGCACGCTCTACCTGCACCTCGATTACCGTGAGTCTCACTACGCCAAGGTGCTGTTGGATGCCCTATTCGGCCGCGAATGTTTTCTGAACGAGATTATCTGGGCGTACGACTACGGGGCCAAGTCGAAGTCACGTTGGCCAACCAAGCACGACACAATCCTGGTCTATGTGAAGGACCCCGACGCCTACTACTTCGATTCGACCACGGTTGACCGCGAGCCGTATATGGCCCCCGGCCTGGTCACGAAGGAGAAGGTCCGGCGGGGAAAGTTGCCCACCGATGTCTGGTGGCACACCATCGTCTCGCCCACGGGTAAGGAAAAAACGGGATACCCCACCCAGAAGCCGGAGGGGATCCTTCGCCGCATCATCCAGGCGTCAAGCCGCCCAGATGATTGGGTGCTTGACTTCTTTGCGGGCAGCGGCACGACCGGGGCAGTCGCGGCGCGGCTGGGTCGGCGTTTCCTGCTGATGGATCAGAACCCTGAGGCGATTGACGTGATGCGCGCGCGGCTGCCCGAGGGGACAGAGTTTGTGGCCTAAGCGCGGTGCCTGGTCACCTGATTTCTGAGGATTCTCCGCGGAGCACCCCGCTCCGCGCGAGCCGCGAGTACCACAGTGCGCTGTCTTTAGGCGTGCGCACGAGGGTGTCGTAGTTGACGTGCACAATACCGAAGCGCTTGGAGTAGCCAAAGCTCCACTCAAAGTTGTCGAGCAGCGACCAAACCTGGTACCCGGTGAGGTTGACACCCCGCTCAATGGCCCGGTGGGCTGCCGCGAGATGGCGGCGCAGATAGTCGATCCTGGCGGGGTCGTGCACGCTGCCATCCGCACTCATAACGTCGTTGTAGGCGGCACCATTCTCGGTAATCATGAGGGGCTGGGCTGGCCACTCGTTGCCGATAGCGAGGAGTAACTCTTCAAGGCCGGACGGGTCAACCGTCCAGCCCATCGCCGTGTGCGGGCCGCCCTGGTCCAGGAACTCGACGTGATCCAGGCCGGGCCAGGCGGTACCCGGGGTGCGGGGTGCGCCGTCAGCCGACTGCTTGGTGCCGACCCCGTCCCACTCGCGTACTCGCTGGGGGGTGTAGTAGTTCACGCCCAGCACATCGAGCGGTTGGCGGATGAGTGAGGCGTCGCCCGCCGTGACGAACGACCAATCGGTCAGGTGGCCCGTGGCCTCCAGCACCCACTCCGGATAGTGCCCGTTGAGGAGGGGGTCAAGAAAGAGGCGGTTCGCCACGCCATCCGCGAGCCGGGCCGCCGCGACATCCGCAGCGGAGCTGGGGTTGTCGGGGCGGATGAGGTGCAGGTTGAGGGTGATCGAATACTGGGGGTTGTTCGTGACAACCTCACGTAGGGCGGTAATGGCGAGGCCGTGTGCCAGGTTGAGGTGGTGGACGGCACGGAACGCGGAGTCGGCATCCGCGATTCCTGGGGCGTGACCGCCCGAGCCGTAGCCGAGATAGGCGGTGCACCAGGGCTCGTTGAGGGTGGTCCAGACAGCGACGCGGTCGCCGAGTTCGCGACCCACAAGGCGGGCGTAATCGGCGAAGGCTTCGGCGGTGGCTCGGTTGGTCCAGCCGCCCTCATCCTCGAGGGCCTGGGGGAGATCCCAGTGGTAGAGCGTGGCGATGGGTGTGATCCCGCGAGCGAGGAGCCCGTCCACGAGCCGCGAGTAGAAGGCGAGGCCCGCAGGGTTGACCGCTCCTCTCCCGGTCGGTTGCACGCGCGGCCACGAGATCGAGAACCGGTAGGCGTGCAGGCCCAGTGTGACCATCAGGTCGAGGTCCTCCTCCACGCGGTGATAGTGATCGCAGGCGATATCTCCGGTATCGCCATTCCAGACGTTGCCGGGTGTGTGGCTGAACGTGTCCCAGATGGAGGGGCCACGGCCATCCTCGGCCGCCGCTCCCTCGATCTGGTATGCGGCCGTGGCCGACCCGAAGAGAAACCCGGGTGGAAAGGTGAGGTCGGAATCCTGGTCGTCGTCGGTAGAGAGTGCCATGCGCGGTCGGTGCCTTTCTCGGGTGCTGTCTGTGTGGGATGTTGTCTCACTGTAATCGTTAGCCTGAGCGCCGTACAGGGGTGCTCGTCAGTCTGTGGATACAGAGGTTAAGTGGCGGGCCGGGGGAGGAGATTGGCGACTCGGAATCGCGGAAAAGGGTAATTGAGAAGGAGCTGTGTACAACCGAGTGTTTATCCACATTGACGCACGGCTCCTGCGGGGCGACAGATTCTTCCGCGTAGCTTTTTCCTCACGGGGGCCGAAGATACAGGAGAACTGACGTGAAGATGATGCTCATCGTGAGCGGTGGTACGGGGTCGGATTGCCCCGTGGAGCTGACCGCCGACGCCACTGCGCGGGTTGCCGACGTCGCCCGCCTGCTCATCCTGGGCCACCCCGAGGGGAATCCACTCGCCGAGGTTGCCCTGGCCGATGCGGTCCCGCTCACCCTCCGCGTGCGGCGCCCCGGTGAGACGACGGTGTGGGCGCTTGACCCGGCCTCCCCTCTGGAGCGCTCGGGGGTGCGCTCTGGATGCTGGGTACAGCCCATCCCAGAGGGGGAGCACCACCCCGGGGACACGCTGCTGCTGCCGCCCCTCGGTCGCGTCGAAGTGTTGAATGGGCCGCAGGCGGGGGTTCGCTTCAGCGTCATTGAGGGCAGCAATAGCATTGGGCGGGATGCGAGCGCACGCATCCGGCTGCGCAGTGAGAGCGTCTCGCGTCGGCACGCGGTGATCGAGGCTGACTCCTCAATGACGGTGCGGGACGCGGGCTCGGTTAACGGCATTACGGTTGACGGGTGGCGCGTCACCGAGGCCGAACTGGCCGGCGCGCACATTATCCGTCTGGGGGATATCTCCCTCTCGTGCACCCCGGTTCACGCGAGGTCCCGTGGGGCGGGGGAGAGAGAACGTGCGGCCACGGTAGCGTGTGTGCGCTCGCCGCGCACGGATATTGCTGCCGAATCCGTCGCGGTTGACCTGCCTCGACCGCCCGCAGCTGTCACTCCGCAGCGCGTGCCTCTCGTGGCTGTGCTCGCCCCCGTACTGATGGGTGGTGCCCTCTTTGCGCTCACCAGCGCGCCCATGAGTCTCATCTTTGTGGCCCTCTCGCCCGTCGTACTGGTCGCTACCTGGCTCGATACCCGTCTCACCGCCCGCCGGGTCTGGCGCACCCGGATGAAGCGGTTCTGGACGGATTTGGGGGAGGCCAGCGCTACCCTCGCCGCCGCCAGGCGGGCGGAGCTGGCCGCGCGCGATCGTGCCTGCCTCGGGGGCGAATCCGCGGCTCTCGCCATCGCGGATCGCACCTCCGCGGTCTGGAGTCGGGAGCCACAGGAGGACGTCTTCCTGCGTCTCCGGCTGGGGATGGGCGAACTCGCCAGTGACACCCGCGTGCACAGTCCCGCACGCGGTGAGGAGCGCGACGGCGCGTGGGACGAGGTGGATGCGGTGGCCCGGGAATTCCGCACGATCACCCCCGTTCCCGTGACCGAGCTCCTGGGACAGTGCGGGTCGCTCGGCATCACGGGCGACCCGCGCGCTGCGGCCGACCTCTTGCGGTCGGTTGTTCTGCAGCTGGCCGGGCTTCACTCCCCAGCCGAATTGGTGCTGGCCGGGGTCGGGATGCACTGGGGGCGGGGAGCGGAGTTGTGCGTAATCGAACCCGCTGAGTGGCTGCCGTGGCTGGAATGGCTGCCGCACGCCGACTCCGCTCGGCGGTTGCTCCGCGCCCGCCCAGTTGCCGGTGATGCTGACTCCGTTGCCGAGCTTGTGGCCGGTCTTGAGGCATGTGTCGCCGCGCGCATGGCTGCGGATCGGTCGCGAGAAAGACGGCCGGCCGTTGTCGTCGTGGTTGCCTCGGTGACGCCCGCGGAATGTGGTCGCCTGGTGGCGGTTGCTGAGCGGGGGGCCGGGGTCGGTATCCACCTGATCTGGGTCGCCCCATCGGTTGACTGCCTTCCCGCTGCCTGCCGCACCTACGTGGAGGTGGCTGGCGAGGGTGGGTCGGTGACCTACGGAAAAACTCGGCGGCGGGTGCCGCTCGTCTCGGTGGAGGCGCTGGCAGGTCCCCAGTTTGAGGTAGCGGTGCGGCGATTAGCTCCGCTGGTGGAGGTGGGGTCACGGGAAGCCGCTGTGGCGGCGGCGCTCCCCCGTGCGGTAGCTCTTCGAGAGTTGTTGGCGGCGGATACTCCTACCGGTGCGGACGCTGACTGGATCATAGCTTCCTGGGCTCGCCCCTCGGCTGGGCTCGGGGCTATCGTGGGGGTGGGTTCGGCCGGGCCATTTGGTCTCGATCTTCGCAGCCAGGGCCCCCACGCGCTTGTGGGTGGCACGACCGGCTCGGGTAAGAGCGAGTTTCTGCAAACGTGGATCATGAGCCTCGCGGCCCGACACGGCCCCGACCGGCTTACCTTCCTCCTCATCGACTATAAAGGGGGCACAGCATTTGCCGAGTGCACATCGCTGCCGCACACGGTGGGGCTGGTGACGGACCTCACACCACAGCTGGTACAGCGGGCGTTGACGTCGCTGAGTGCTGAGCTGCGGTACCGAGAGCGGCTTCTCGCTGAGGCCGGGGCGAAAGACCTTCCCGATCTCGAGTCCCGCAACAACGGTGTTGCCCCGCCCGCCCTCGTCATCGTCGTTGATGAGCTTGCGGCCCTCGCCCGGGAGGTGCCCGAGTTTCTGGAGGGGCTCGTTGATATCGCTCAGCGTGGCCGGTCTCTCGGCCTGCACCTCGTTCTGGCCACTCAGCGTCCGGCCGGTGTGGTTACTGATAACCTGCGCGCCAACATCACCCTCAGGGTTGCCCTACGAGTGGCCGATGAGCGGGATAGCCTCGATGTCGTGGGCGTTCGGGATGCCGCTCATATCGCAGGCGATACCCCCGGTCGCGCCGTGGTCGCGGTGGGTTCTGCACCGATTGCTCACCTTCAGACCGCGTATGTCGGTGGCCGCGCGGTCGGCCCCGCCGCGCGTCCGGCCGTGGCAGTCCGTGAGCTAGGCCTCGGACCGGGCCACCCGTGGTGTGCCCCGGATCCGGCCGCAGATGACCCGCCCGGAGCACCCGGCCCCCGTGATATCGAGCGGTTACGGGATGCCATTGTCTGCGCTGCCCAGAGGACCGGTGCCCTCGTGCCGCGCCGCGTCTGGTGTGATGCTCTGCCCGACATCCTGGCCCTTGAAGGTCTCCCCACCGATGCCAGGGGAGTCCCGCTGGGCCTGGCCGATTACCCTGCCGAGCAGAGGCAGTCAGTTTTCACTATTCGGCTGGACGAGGTGGGCAACGTGGCTGTTATGGGCACCGGGGGTAGTGGGAAAACCACCGCACTGCGTTCGTGTGCTGCGGCCCTGAGCGTAGATGTCGCCGCGGATCCCGTGCATATATATGCGCTGGACTATGCGGGTGGGGCGCTCGCTGCGCTTGCTGCCCTGCCGACGGTGGGGGCTGTTGTGACGGCGGATGACGATGAGGGCACGCGTCGTCTCCTCCGTCAACTTGCGACGATTATTGACGACCGGGCTGCCCAGTTCTCGACCTGTCATGCAGCCTCGTTGTCCGAATACCGTCGGAGACCGGGACAGTCAGGCGAACCGCGGATTGTGCTGCTGATTGACGGGTTCTTGCCTCTGTGGGAAGCCGCTGAGGCCGAGGGTGTTTCGTGCGATCTCCTGCGGACGGTAATGGCCGAGGGGCGGGCGGTGGGTGTGCATGTGATGCTCACGGCTGACCGGGCCGGAGGTATCCCGAGCCCCCTGTTGGCGACGATTCAGCAGCGGATTGTGCTCCGTTTGGCTTCGGAAGGGGAGTACCTGACCGTGGGCGTTACCGCCCTGGCTGGTGAGAACGTTCCGCCCGGTCGTGCCCGGTCGCTGGGCGCATCGCCCGGGGTGGAGGTGCAGATCGGGGTCTACGGCGGGCAGTGTGGCTCCGCGGAACAGGCCGGGGCGCTTCGGGAGTTGGGTGCGCGACTGCATACCCACGGGATATCTGCGGCCCCGCCCGTTCCGCGGATGCCTGAGAGGATCCCGCTGGAGTCGTTGCCGGCACGGGGGAGCGGCCGGGCCACGATCGGCTTGACGTCTGAGTCGCTGCAGCCCATCAGTCTCCCGACAACCGGAGTGTGCGTGGTGGCCGGGCCTCCTGCCTCCGGGCGCACGACCACGATCGCCTGCGTGCTTGCGGCTATGGCGTGCACGCGGGTGCTGTCCGCGGTGCGGCTGTCTGCGACTCGGGGGGAGGGAAGCTCGGTGTGGCGTTGGGTCGCTTCGGCTGAGGGCCCGGAGGAGCTCACCGAACTGGCCGATGCGCTGTGCGCTCGTCTCGGCCACACCCCTGCCTCGCCGGTCGATTCGACGTTACCCGGGTGGTTGCTCACGGAGGCCTCTCCCGCACCCGCCACCGTTGCTCTTCCCCTCGAGTGGCCGCCCCGGGGTACCACCGGAGTCATCGTGATTGACGATGTCGGTGAGTGCGAGGGGAGCGGGGCGGAGGCCTCCCTTGCCGCGCTCCTGCGCGTTGCGCGCCGGGCGGGAGTGTGTGTGCTGGTGGAGTGCGATCCCGCAACTGCGGCGGGGGCCTGGCAGGTGTATGCGGAGTTGCGCGCTGCGCGTACCGGAATCGTGCTTCAGCCCGATGATGCCGACGGTCCCGGCCCTCTCCGGGCAACGCTACCTCGCTCCCGTCGTCGCGATTACTCCCCGGGCAGCGGGTTTTTGGTGGATGCCGGGCGGGTCACGCGGATCCAGGTCGCTGTTCCGTCCGTCCGCCCCTGTGAATCCGCCGTGAGCGTGAGGGGTGGGGAACGGGACGTAGCGGGGTGGGTGGAGCGGCCGGATGTTGCGGTGTCGGTGGTCCGCGATATTGTCGATCCGGCCCCAATTTCCTGGGTCACACCCGAGTTTTCGCCGAGGAGTGCCGGATCTCCTGCACTACGGAGCCTGGTCGATATTGGCGACGAGTGGGATTACGCCCGTGCGGGGACTTTCGTCGCGACAGAACATAAACTTGAGTCGAAGTGACTCAAGTTTATTGACAAGCGAGGAGGGGGTGTCTAATATTGAGTCATCCCGGCTCAAGTCTCTGAGTTCACCCGCATCACACCCACTACGGTTTGACCGACGTGGGCGGTGCGGGGGCAGACGGTGGCCACTCACCGGGGCCGTATACCAATTGAATAGACCAGGCTTCGGCTCGCCGACGGCGACGCCGCACACGAACAGTGTGAGGGCTTTGGCCTCTCACACCCGCACTATCAAGGAGACACACAATGGCACGTGCAGTAGGCATTGACCTCGGAACCACCAACTCGGTGGTTGCCGTTTTGGAGGGTGGCGAGCCCACCGTTATCGCAAACGCCGAGGGTTTCCGCACCACCCCCTCAGTCGTTGCGTTCAGTAAAGATGGAGAGGTCTTGGTTGGCGAAACCGCCAAGCGCCAGGCCGTCACCAACGTTGACCGCACCATCGCGTCAGTCAAGCGTCACATGGGTACCAACTGGACCACCTCAATTGATGACAAGAAGTACACCGCGCAGGAAGTATCTGCCCGCACCCTCCAGAAGTTGAAGAGGGATGCCGAGACCTACCTGGGCGACACGGTCACCGACGCCGTTATCACTGTTCCCGCATATTTTAACGATGCTGAGCGGCAGGCCACCAAGGAGGCCGGTGAGATCGCGGGCCTCAACGTTTTGCGTATCATCAACGAGCCGACGGCTGCTGCGCTCGCCTACGGCCTCGACAAGGGGAAAGAAGACGAACTGATCCTCGTTTTCGACCTCGGTGGCGGAACGTTTGATGTCTCCCTTCTTGAGGTGGGTATTGACGACGACTTCTCGACCATCCAGGTTCGCTCGACCTCCGGAGATAACCGCCTCGGCGGTGACGACTGGGACCAGCGCATCGTTAACTGGTTGATTGATCAGTTCAAGGCCACGACCGGTGTTGACGTCAAGGGCGACAAGATTGCGCTCCAGCGCCTGAAGGAGGCTGCCGAGCAGGCGAAGCGCGAGCTGTCGAGCTCAATGACGGCCAGCATCCAGTTGCCCTACCTCTCCCTCACGGAGAACGGTCCGGCTAACCTGGACGAGACCCTCACCCGGGCAAAGTTTGAGGAACTCACCAAAGACCTCATCGACCGGACCCGCAAGCCCTTCGAGGACGTCATCCGCGAGGCTGGCGTCAAGGTGAGCGATATCGCCCACATTGTGCTCGTGGGTGGATCGACCCGGATGCCCGCCGTAACCGAGCTCGTCAAGAAGCTCACCGGGGGCAAGGAGCCCAACAAGAGCGTCAACCCCGACGAGGTTGTGGCTGTCGGCGCCGCCCTCCAAGCCGGCGTGATGAGCGGTGAGCGTAAGGATGTTCTGCTCATTGATGTGACCCCGTTGTCTCTCGGAATCGAGACCAAGGGCGGCATGATGACCAAGCTCATCGAGCGCAACACGCCCATCCCTGCCCGCCGCAGCGAAACTTTCACCACGGCCGAGGACAACCAGCCGTCCGTGTCGATCCAGGTGTACCAGGGTGAGCGTGAGTTTACCCGGGACAACAAAAACCTGGGCACGTTTGAGCTGACCGGTATCGCACCGGCTCCCCGGGGTATCCCGCAGATCGAGGTGACCTTCAACATTGACGCCAACGGCATCGTGGAGGTCTCGGCCAAAGACAAGGGCACCGGTACGGAGCAGACCATCACCATCACCGGTGGCTCAACTCTCTCCAAAGAGGACATCGAGCGCATGGTTCGTGAGGCCGAAGAGAACGCTGCCGATGACAAGAAGCGCCGCGAGGCCGCCGAGATCCGAAACGGTGCCGAGCAGCTTGCCTACTCGATCGACAAACTGATCAAGGAAAACGACGAGAAGCTCCCTGCGGATGTGAAGAACGATGTCCAGGCCGATGTGGACGCCCTCAAGACGGCCCTGGCCGGCGATGATGACGACGTCGTGAAGACGGCGTTTGATGCGCTCAACGAGAGTCAGGTCAAGCTGGGCGAGGCCATCTACGCGCAGAGCCAGTCCGAGGAAGCTGCCGCTCAGGGTGCTGGCGATGAGTCCAACGATGACGACGTGGTTGATGCCGAGGTCGTTGAGGACGAGGACGACACAAACAACTCGGCTAAGTAACTCGAGTCTCCGGCGTGGGGCCCGCCTCAGGTGGGCCCCACGCCCTCCCGTATTAACACCATCAGACTTTCAGACCGAGGAGAACACGCAATGACTGAACAGAACCAGAATTCGGACGAGTCAGTAGACCCGGGTGCCGGAGAGGTTCCCCAGTCGGCAGCCCCGGAGGCCGAGACGGCAGCCGACGACATCGGGGCGCAAGACGAGGAACTCACGGTAGAGGACATCCTGAACGCGGCACGGGATAGCGAGTCGCTTGCATCGGATGCCGGTCTCCCCGAGCCCGTGGATAACCCGGAGGCCAGCGAATATCTCGCCGACCTCAAGCGCATCAACGCCGAGTACGCGCAGTATCGTAAACGCACCGAGGCCAACCGCGAGTTGGAGCGCGAGCGAGCCGTTGGATCGGCCGTGACGGCCCTCCTGCCCGTGCTCGACGATATTGACCGGGCCGATAAGCATGGTGACCTGGAAGAGGGCAGCGCCTTCACGACCATTGCGCAGAAGACGCGCGCAGCCGTGGAGAAGCTGGGTCTGGTGGCCTTCGGTGAGGTGGGAGAACCTTTCAACCCCACGCATCACGAGGCCATCACCCAGGTGCCCAACCCGGCCGTCACCGAGGCCTCCGTGTTAGAGGTATTTGAGAGGGGCTACCGCCTGGGTGAGGTGCAGTTGCGCGCAGCCAAGGTGGTTGTTGCGGTGCCTACCGATGGCTAGCCAAGACTGGTTCGACCGAGACTTTTACAAGGTTCTCGGTGTGGCGAAAGATGTGTCCGAGGCCGACCTCAAAAAGACCTACCGCAAACTGGCCCGCAAATATCACCCCGACTCCAACTCGGGAGATGCCAAGGCGGAAGCCAAGTTCAAGGAGATCAGCGAGGCGTACTCCGTCCTCAGCGACTCGGAGCAGCGTGCCGAGTACGACCAGGTGCGGGCGATGGGTTCCGGTGCTCGATTTACTCCCGGTGGGGCGGGCGGCCAGGGCGGTTTCGAGGATGTCTTCGGCGGGATGTTCGGCGGTGCCGGTCGCGGTAACACCCAGTACACCTACCAGCAGACCGGTGCCGGTGGTGCGGGATTTGAGGACATTCTGGGCGGGATGTTCGGCGGCCAGGGCGGCTTCGGCTCCACCACCGGCGGCTACCGTGGCTATGGTGCCCCCACACCCGGGCGCGATGTGACGGCCAGTGCAACGATTGACTTCGTGACGGCCACGCGCGGCGATACGGTGTCGTTGCAGACGGCCGAGGGTAAGACCATCCGGGTGAAGATCCCGGCCGGTGTCGCCGACGGTCAGAAGATTAAGGTACGCGGTAAGGGTGAGCGGAGCCCCGATGGCGGTGAACCCGGCAACATCGTGTTGACGGTTCATGTGCGGAAGCATCCCGTGTTTGAGCGGGAGGGGCTGAACCTGCGGCTCACCGTTCCGGTCACGTTTGTGGAGGCCACCCTCGGTGCCACCATCGAGGTGCCCACCCTGGACGGTGACCCCGTGCGGTTGAAGGTTGCTCCGGGCACCCCCAGCGGCCGTGTGCTCCGGGTGAAAGGTCGTGGCGTGACCTCCTCGAAGGGTACCGGCGATCTGCTCGCCGAGGTGCAGGTGGCCGTGCCCTCGCACCTGAGCGACGAGGCCCGAGCGCTGCTTGAAGAGTTCGTGAAGGTGGGGCCGCAGGAGAACCCGCGCGCGGATATCCTGGCCCGCTCGCACACCTAGCAGACTCGATACGCGACACGGCCCCGGCCAGCCCAGCAGGGGCTGCCGGGGTCGCGCCGATGCCGTGGCCTCGTTTTCTGCACCCCTGCCCGCGACGCTGCCGTACCGGATGACGTGCAAAGAATCTTGTCACGTTCCGCAAACGTGTAAAAAATCGGCCCAATTTTTTACACGTCAACGAACGTCATTAGTTCGTAGTGCCCGGGAACGCCTCGGCGCGGGCCAGTACCCGCATGAGCGGGACATTCACAAAGAGGGCCTCGCGACCCAATTTCTCCTTGTGCAGGCGACCGGACGGAAGGAGAGCTTTGAGCATTCCCGATGCTGTCGGGCGGGAGACTCGGCAGGCCTCCATGACGTCAGTAATGCGGCAGTAGGGCTTCACAAAAAGGAGTGCCAGTAGGTCCGCGTTGACGGTTCCTGTAGCTTCGCGTAGGTACTTGTGAAAATCTTGCTGGAGGGTGTGGATGTGTCGTGAGGTGACGAGTGTGCGGTCGGCGGTCACCTTAATCGCCTCCAACATGTACAGGTTCCACGCCTCCCACTCATTGTGTGAGGTGACGCGTAACAGCGTGTCGTAGTAATCGTTTTTCGTCTCGATGATGCGCTCGGAAAGGTACAGTACCGGGTAGGTCAATAACTCGTAGGTAGCGAGCAGCAGAATGTTCAGGATTCTCCCCGTCCGTCCGTTTCCATCCGCAAAAGGGTGGATGGCCTCAAACTGGTAGTGTGCCATGCTCATCCGCAGGAGTGGATCAAGGTCAGTGTCCGTATGAATAAACTTTTCCCAGTGGCTGAGGTGGTCCCGGATGACGGTCGAGCCGGTCGGCGGAGTGTATCGGGGATTGTAGCTGGTCGAACTGCTAATAAATGTTCCGGGGAGATTGCGAACCGTCATTGCGCGACCGGCCAGCGTCGTACAGATCTCTTGGGCGGTCCTGGCGCTCAGGGGGCGCTGGGTGATGCTTTCCATGCCCCGCTCTAGTGCCGTTCGGTAGCGTAGCGCCTCGCGGGTGGCCGGGTCGGCCTGTTTGCTGCGGGCGGGGTCTGCGTAGAGGAACATCGCGTCGTTTGTGGTCACGATATTTTCAATCTCGGAGCTGGATTTTGCTTCGAGCAAGGTGATTGCGTTGATCAGGACATGCGGGTCGGGTAACGTCTCGCAGGAGGCGTTGAGCGCGGCGAGGCTGCTGCGTGCGGCGACAACAGCCTTGAGTACCCGTTTTGTTTCAATCTCTGTGGCGGGTGGCAGCGCGGGAAGCGCGTTGTAGGGTTCAGCTGGGGACCAGGGCATATGACAAGTTTATTGACATGTCGTCAAAACGTGTAAAAAATCGGCCCAATTTTTTACACGTTAGAAGGAATCTGAGTATGAAAAAGCGTCGAGAGTTCGGGCGTTCACCGTTTCCCCGTCCCCTCGGTCTCCCACGCCTGCTGGGCCACATTGTTGGTCAGATGCTCAAAAACGATGTTGGTCTGTGTGTTTGACACGGCCGGGTCGGCGCCCAGGTGCTCGGTAATGAAGTCGCGCAGCTGGGAGGGCGTTTCGCAGGCCACGTGCAGGAGGAAGTCCCGCTCTCCGCCGAGAAAGAAGACGCTCTGCACATTGCCCAGTCGGCCCAGGGCGCGCGCAATCTCGCGCATCCGGTGTCGGGCGTGCGAGTGGATGCGCACTGAGATGAGCGCAAACAGGGAGATTCCCACCGATTCCAGGTTGATATGCGCGTGAAACCCTGTGATAACGCCGGATTCCTGGAGCGCGCGCACCCGGTTGATGCAGGTGGAGGGGGCGATACCCGCGGTTGCGGCTAGTACGTTGTTGGGTACGCGGGCATCCCGGGTGAGTTCCCGTAGGATGACGCGGTCAATCGCATCCAGCCGAATTGGGTTCGATGGGGAGGTGTTTGGGGTGGGTGTTTCTGAATCCATGACAATATTATTACGTAATAGCTGCAAATAATTTGCTGAGCTTGATTTTTGGCGGTAATAAATTCTATCGTCAAGGGAAGCTGTCGAATTGTGCCCGGCACGGTTTCATGTGGGCGGTGTCGCGCGGCAGCCTGGTCGGATGGTCCCTACAAAGGAGTAAAAGCAACATGCGTATTGGTGTCCCCTCAGAAGTGAAAAACCATGAGTACCGCGTAGCTATCACGCCCGCCGGCGTGCACGAACTCGTGCGCAACGGTCACGACGTGACCGTGCAGACCGGTGCAGGCCTTGGCTCCGGGATCACCGACGATGACTACACCTCGGCCGGGGCCACACTTGGCACCGTTGACGAGGTATGGGCCGGTGCCGATCTGATCGTCAAGGTGAAGGAGCCCATCGCGAGCGAGTACGCCCGCCTCCGCTCCGATCAGGTGCTTTTCACCTACCTCCACCTCGCCGCAGACCGTCCCCTCACCCAGACCCTGATTGACCAGAAAGTCACGGCCATCGCCTACGAGACCGTCCAGACGACGGACCGGGCCCTGCCGCTGCTTGCCCCCATGAGCGAGATCGCCGGCCGCCTCGCGGTGCACGCCGGCATTTACCACCTGCAACGCAGTCAGGGCGGGTCGGGCATCCTGGCCAGCGGGGTTCCGGGCGTTGAGCCCGCCAAGGTTCTCGTGATCGGCGGCGGCGCGGCCGGTGAGAATGCCATCCGACAGGCGATGGGCATCGGGGCCAAGGTGACGGTTCTCGACGTCTCCATCCCGCGCCTGCGCGAGCTCGACCGCCAGTATCCCGGCCTCACCACGCTCGCCTCAACGGCCTACGCCCTGGAGCGTGAGGCCCGTCAGACTGACCTCATCATCGGGGCCGTTCTGATTCCGGGGGCCCGAGCGCCCAAGCTGGTCAGCAGTGAGTTGGTCGCGCAGCTCAAGCCCGGCACGGTTCTCGTTGATATCGCGATTGACCAGGGTGGATGTTTCGCCGACTCCCGCCCGACCACCCACGACAACCCCACCTACTCGGTCGGTCAGTCCACGTTCTACTGTGTGGCCAATATGCCCGGCGCGGTGTCGCGCACCTCCACTCTCGCGCTCACCAATGTGACTCTGCCCTACCTCGTGGCCATCGCCAACAAGGGCTGGCAGGGTGCGCTGCGTGACGATGAGGCGCTTGCTCGCGGGCTGAACACCTCGAATGGGTCGCTCACCAACGCCGACGTGGCCCAGAGCTTCCCGGATATGCCGGTGACCGACATCGCCGCCGCCCTCAGCTAGGCACACATAGTGAGTGCCGGGATTATCGACATCAGCCCGCCGGTCTCGTCAGCGAGCCCGGTATGGCCGGGGGATACTCCCTTCTCGGCCGAGCCCGTGTGGCGGGTGGGGGCGGAGGGCGGCGTGAACGTGAGCCGCCTCGTCACCACCCCGCACATTGGGGCGCACGCGGACGCCCCCCTGCACGTTGATCCGCTGGGCGTTGCGATTGGCCTGGTCTCACTTGACCCGTACCTCGGGCCGTGTCAGGTGCTGGACTGTCGCGCTGCCCGCGGTCCGGTGGGGGTGGCGGATGTTCGCGCCGCCCTCGCCCGCCAACCCGGCACGGTCGCCCCACGCCTCCTCCTCCGCACCTACGACACCTTCCCTCGCGAGTGGGATGGTACCTTTGCCGGCCTCTTACCCGAGCTGTTCGACTGGTTTGGTCTGCTCCGCGGCGGCCTGCTTGTGGGTGTGGATGCCGCCTCCATCGACCCCGTTGACAGCAAACGGATGCTCGCCCACCACGCCGCAGCCGGTGCGGGGGTGGCCATCCTCGAAAATCTGCACCTGCAACACGTGCCCGAGGGCCGCTACGAACTCATCGCCCTGCCGCTGCGCCTCGCCGACGCGGACGCGAGTCCGGTGCGCGCGGTGCTCAGGAACATCCAGAACTCACCACAGAAATCCCACCCCCAGGAGTAACTATGACAACTGCATCACCCTTCGCCGTGTCGGCCTCGGCCGGTACGGCTCCCCTCACCCGTGAGGACTGCGTCGCCGCCGACGCCGTCAACCCGTTGGCCCGATTCCGCGACCAGTTTGAGCTACCCGAGGGTGTGCTCTACTTCGACGGTAACTCGCTCGGGGCCCGCCCCCGCGGTACTGCGGAGCGCGCTGCCGAGGTGATCACCGCCGAGTGGGGCACCGATCTGGTGCGTAGCTGGAACACAGCTGGCTGGTTTGATCTGCCCGCCCGTCTCGGTGACAAGCTGGGCCGCCTGATCGGGGCAGGTGATGGCGAGGTTGTCGTGACCGACTCCACCACGCTCAACATCTTTAAGGCGCTCGCGGCTGCGGTGCGCATCCAGAAGGAGGACCACCCCGAGCGGCGCGTCATCGTGACGGAGCGCGACAACTTCCCCACGGATGTCTACATCACCGAGGGTCTGATCGAGTTCCTCGACCAGGGGTACGAGCTGCGCCTGATTGATGCCGACCTGCCCTGGCAGGAGGCCATCACCGATGATGTGGTGGTGAGCCTGCTCTCGCACGTCAACTACCGCACCGGCACCATGTACAACATGGAGAAGGTCACGGCCCACGCCCACGCGAACGGTGTGCTCACGATCTGGGATCTGGCTCACGCGGCCGGGGCGGTGGATGTTCAGCTTGCGGCGGCGAAGGCCGATTTCGCGGTTGGCTGCACGTACAAGTACCTCAACGGGGGCCCCGGCTCGCCCGCGTTCATCTGGGTGAATGCCGCGCACCAGGACCGCTTCTGGCAGCCCCTCTCCGGCTGGTGGGGTCACGCGCGTCCGTTCGAGATGGAGACGCACTACGAGCCGCAGGCTGGTATTCGTCGCTTCCTGTGTGGCACCCAGCCGATTGTGTCGCTCGCGCTCGTGGAGTGCGGGCTGGACGTCACCGTGCAGACCAGCCCCGCAGAGTTGCACCGCGTCTCGCTTGACCTGACCGACCTGTTTATTCGGTTGGTGGAGGAGCGGTGTGGCGACCATCCGCTCACCCTCATCACCCCCCGGGACCACGCCGTGCGCGGCAGCCACGTGAGCTTTGAGCACCCCAATGGTTACCAGATCATCCAGGCGCTCACCGCCCGCGGGGTGATCGGCGATTATCGCGAGCCCGAGGTGCTGCGCTTCGGCGTCACGCCACTGTACCTGGGCTACGCGGATGTGTGGGATGCTGTGGAG
Source organism: Klugiella xanthotipulae (assembly GCF_006716695.1). Taxonomy (GTDB): domain Bacteria; phylum Actinomycetota; class Actinomycetes; order Actinomycetales; family Microbacteriaceae; genus Klugiella; species Klugiella xanthotipulae. The sequence continues at coordinate 1,098,215 of NZ_VFPN01000001.1, read as the reverse complement.
ATCCTGCGCGATATCCTCGACACCCGGTCGTGGGATGCCCCCGAGTTTCACCGCCGCAACGCCGTTACCTAGGCGCTGCCCGGCTGCCGCCGCGGGTTACCCCGCGGCGGCAGCCGCTACCACCACGTAGGCATCACTGCGTGGTCTCCGCTTCGGCGGACGCGCGGGTTCGGTTGCGCGCCGACCCGTGAGCTCACCCCCCAGCGCAGTGTTTTGCACGACAAGGAGGTCGTCATGAACGATTTTAAGAAAATCCAGGTGCGGGAGCAGGGGCTGAAACGCCAGCTCACCGCCGCACAGATGGGGATGATCGCACTCGGCGGTGCGATCGGTACGGGCCTGTTTCTGGGCAGTAAGTTTGCGATTGGGTTTGCCGGGCCCAGCGTCATCCTCAGCTACCTCATCGGTGGGATTGTGGCCCTGCTACTCATGGCGGCTCTCGCCGAAATGACTATTAAACACCCGACGACGGGCTCGTTTGGGGCCTACGCCGAGCACTACATCGGGCCGCTCGCCGGGTACCTGGTGCGCTACATGTACTGGTCGTGTATCGTGCTCGCGGTGGGCACCGAGGTGACGGCGATTGGCGAGTACATGGGCTTCTGGTTTCCCGGTGTGCCGCCGTGGGTCTGGGTGATCGTGTTTGCGGGTGCGCTGATTCTGGTGAACACCATGAACGTGAAGGCGTTTGGCACGCTGGAGTACTGGTTTTCGAGCATCAAGGTGTTTGCGATTCTGGCGTTTATTGTGGTGGGCCTGATCATCGTGTTTGGCGCGAACCGGCCGCAGTCGGGCTTCCAGAATCTCTTTGAGGGCGGCGGGTTCTTCCCCAACGGCATCAGCGGGATGTGGTTTGCGGTGGTCTTGTCGATCTTTAGCTACCTGAGTATCGAGATGATCGCGGTCGCCGCGGGCGAGGCCGAGAACCCGCAGAAGGCGGTGCGCAAGGCGTTTAAATCCACCATCTTCCGCCTCGTGATCTTCTATTTCCTCACGCTCACGCTGATTGTGGCGATTGTGCCGATGGGTGACCTGATGGCGGGGGGTAGCCCGTTTGTGACGGCCATGCAGTTTGTGGGTATCCCCTTCGCGGATGGTGTACTCAACTTCATCGTGATTATCGCTGCGCTCTCGGCGATGAATAGCCAGCTCTACATCTCCACCCGGATGATGTTCAGCCTGTCCCGGAGTGGCGAAGCGCCGAAGGCGCTCGGCAAGCTGCGTCCCAACGGCTCACCCGTGAACGCCCTGATCGCGTCAACAGCAGGGATCGCGATTGCAACGATTGTGTACGTGATCTGGCCCGCAACGGCGTTTACGTTCATGATGGCGATCTCGATGTTCGGGGCCATGTTCACCTGGCTGATGATCTTTGTGACGCACTGGTTCTTCCGTCGGCAGGTGAAGCGTGACGGCGAGAAGCTGGAGTTTCGGATGCCGTTCCACCCGTTACTCACCATCGTGGGCATTGTGATGATGGTGGCGATTCTCGTGACGACGGTGTTTATCCCGGACTTCCAGATGACGCTCGTTTTTGGTATCCCGGCGGTGCTGCTCGTGACGCTCATGTTCTACGTTACGCGGACGTCGCGCGCGGCGGCGCGGCAGCGTGATGAGGCGGAGTGGGCGGCCGCGGCGGTAGCGGATTCGGCCGCGGAGAGCGAGGGGGTATCCGTCCACCCGGATGAGTCCGATCCGGCCGTTGCCTCCCGGGAGGAACGGTAGGGGTTTCGCGGGCTGTTGAAGAGTAGCCGACCCGGGTGAGTTTTCTCACCCGGGGTGCGATCGGGAATCTCGGTCTGGGGGAGAACGCTCCTCCAGACCGAGATTCGTTGTGTGTTCTGGGGCCGGCCAAGTTCCTTCTGAAGAGCGCGGAAATTTGTGGGGCCGCGTATCCTAGGTGAATGGATGAGAACTCGCCGGTATTCGCTATTGCGATGGCCGCTGAGCTCGCCGAGATGCACCCGCAGACCCTGCGGCAATACGATCGGCTTGGCCTCGTGTCGCCCCAGCGTACGGCGGGAAAATCTCGACGATACTCACTGCGCGACATCGCCCAGTTGCGGGAGGTTGCCCGTCTGAGCGCTGAGGGGATCTCGTTGGAGGGCATCCGTCGCATCATCGACCTGGAGAACCAGGTCACGGGCCTACAGGCTCGTGTGCGTGAACTCGAAACGGCCCTCAGCGACGAATTGCTTAACCGCCCGGGCAGCCGCGTGTTTGCTGCCGGTTCCGCCGGTGATGTGGTCTCGATGCGTCACGGCACCCGCACGCAGCGCCGCACCGAGATTGTGGTCTGGCGGCCCACCCCCCGATGACGTTTCCCTTCGAGGCCCTGCGTCGCTTTCCCGACGTGGAGGCCGCCAACCTGTACGCCGTGGATGGCACCGACCGCCTTCTCCTGGACGAGACTGCGGCGGTGTGGGCGGGGCTCAGTGCGCGGGATACCGTGGTGATTGGCGACCGCTACGGCGCGTTGACGCTGGGGCTGCTGCACGAACTCCCCACCGCCACCCAGCCGCTGCGTGTGCACCAGGACGGCCTGAGTGGGGAGCGGGCTCTCGCCCTCAACGCCGGGCGCGTGGGGATCGACCCGGTGCGCTTCGAGAATCTCCCCCTCGGCGGCGACCTGCTCCGAGGCGCCCGTCTGGTGCTGCTCCAGCTGCCCCGCAGCCTGGACGCCCTCGACGAGATCGCCGGGGCCGTTGCGCGCCACGCCCCCGGGGCCACGCTCTACGCGGGTGGCCGCCTCAAACACCTCACCCTCGCCATGAACGATGTGCTCGGACGCCACTTCGGGTCGGTTCTGGCTAGCCGGGCGCGGCAGAAATCTCGGCTCCTGGTGGCCCGGGATGCCCTCCCCGGCATCCCCGCCACCGACCCGTTCCCCCGTCGTCGGGTGGACGGTGCCCTCGGCATTGAGGTCTGGGCGTACGGCGCGGCTTTTGGCGGGCCGCGCATTGACCCCGGCAGTCGTCTACTGCTCGGCGTGATCGACGGGGCCCTGCCGTCGGCTCGCCGCGTGATCGACCTGGGCTGTGGCACCGGGGTGCTGGCCCGGCGACGGCCCGTGGTCTCCGTGATCGCCACCGATCACTCCGCAGCGGCCGTACTCTCCGCCCGGGAGACCGTCCAGCACAACGGTGTGGCCGACCGGGTGACGGTCGTGCGGGACGATGGGCTTGACGGGCAGCCGGATTCCTCGGCCGACCTGATCCTGCTGAATCCGCCCTTCCACATCGGGGCGACCGTGCACGCGGGGATCGCCCACAAGCTGTTCGCCCACGCGGCGCGGGTGTTGCGTCCCGGCGGTGAGCTGTGGACCGTGTACAACAGCCACCTCGGTTACCGGCCTGCGCTGGAGCGAGCCATCGGCCCCACGCGCCAGGTGACTCGGGACAGGACGTTTACGGTGACCGCCTCGACGCGGCGGCCGGGGTAGGGCCGAGGCAAACCTGTCGCACCGGGTCAGAACGTTCCGCCCGGGTAGACACCCTCCGGGAGCGTGAAGCAGGTAGAACCCGAATCAATTCGGATCGTATTCGGATCGTCCTCGCCAATGAGGTAGTTTTCCATTTCGTCTGGGGCTACCAGCCCAACTTCGTAATGGCCCGAGACATCCAGTCGGTTCCCAACAGTGAATTCGCTGTTCTGGTAGTGGTTCTCTATTGCCTTTATGGCTGTTTCAATTTCAATACCTGCCACTACTGTTACGGTAGTGGCACCGTTCCAGTTTTGCTGTGTCTCACCGCATCGCAGGAGTATTCCAGTTCCATCCTGTACGACCCTCGCAACCATGTCTTTCGGAATCGTTTCTACGATTTCCAATTCAATTTTCTGTGTGCTGGCTTTCGCTTCTTGCCAGGTGAGTCCCTGGTGGTGTCAATTCGTGGTAGCAACAACTGGTTTGGTGAGTAGCTGTTGGAAGATTTCTTTGGGTGTGTAGAACCCGAGCGTTTGTCGGGGTCGGTTGTTTAGCTCGTCAGCGATCGCGTCTAGGTAGGGTTGGTGCGAGGTGATCTCGGTGCCTTTGGGGAGATATTCTCTGATGAGTCCGTTCGTGTTCTCGTTACTCGGGCGTTCCCAGGGTGACCGGGGATGCGCGAAGTACACGGGGAGTTCGGTCGCGAGTGTGAGTTGCGCGTGACGGGCCATCTCGGTTCCTTGGTCCCAGGTCAGCGAGCCCCGTAAATGCTTCGGGAGATCACTCACCCGGTCGATGAGGACATCAGCGACTCCGTCAGCGTTCTTTCCCTCGGGAAGCCCGAGGATGATGACGTATCGGGAGTGACGCTCCACTAACGTGACGGCTGCGGTTGAACCGTGTGCTCCGATAATGAGGTCTCCTTCCCACGCGCCGGGCACCCGCCGGTCAGAAGCCGCCTCGGGCCGGTCATCTATGGATACCATCCCGATAATGCGCCCTCCGGTGCGTTCACCGGGCGGAACCCGCCGCTTCCGCCTCGTCTGTTTCGATCGCAGGAGGATGCCCTCTCTGGCGAGCTCGCCTTTCGGATGAGCATAAATCCAGCGGTAGATCGCTTCGTGAGACACCGTTAGTCCCTCAGCGGTGGGTGAGTTTTCCATGAGTCCCACACAACCGTTCCTGACCTCCACACGCAACCTCCCCGCGATCTGACGCGGCGTCCTGGACGCCCAAAGATCAGCCCGCACCCGGGCCCGTAATGCTGGTACCGCGTCAATACGATGCTGTTGCGGACGGGAACGCCGACGCTGCGCCCGCACATCCGCGCTCACGGGGGCGATACCGGCCGCTTTCCAACGAGTTCCGGGAACGCTCACGCCAAACCACGGACCGGTCACGACCGATCAACTCACCAATCTCACGATCACTCAACCCACGCTTGAGCCCAACCGCGTTCTCTGCCCTGTCCTGAAACGTTAACTGCCGTCGCGGAAACATCAGCAACACCCCTCCCTGTTGCTACCACGCTATGACACCACCAGTGCAGGCGGTCGTTCAATCCTGGTCCAAGGCGCGCCGCGGCTAGTTCTGCTTCAACTGCTTTCAGTAGCCCCGGCGCGCGGTATTGATTCGCCTGCACCCGAGCGGCGGCGGGTAGCCCATCCAGCGACCCAAAGACATCCGCATACTTCCGTAGGAGCGCATCGGTATCCACGTTCGGGTTGTTTGCCAGGAGCTCCCAGGCGGCGGCGACCTGCTCGGGGGTGAGGTTTCCGCCCACGAGTAACGCTTCAACGGTGCCTGGTCGGTTCTGGTCAACGGCTCGTGCCACGTCGAAGTCGCTCAGTGAACCTGTCCCGGCCTTCTCGAAGGCGTCGGCGACGTGGCCGATCCAGGTGGCGTCGTCGGTATTCTCCGTTATGAGCCGTTCAAACCCGCTAATGAATGTCACCGCCTCGGTGGGCACCCACGAGCAGGACGCGGTAAACGCCGCCCACGCACTCTTCACCCGTACCTGTTCGTTCGTCATCGCCGTGTTGTGCGTGCCGGAGTTCGTGACGAAATACCGCAACCGGGCCGGGTCTGCCGACGATGTGCCACCGACAGCGCCAGCACCCGCCCCGGTGATGCGTCTGCGGTCTCGGGGACTGAACGCGGCGGATACCGTGGGTGGTGCGTTCGGGTAATCTGACGGTTTCGGGTCCGCATCTAACGGGCTCCCGCGGGTGATTGACGGGAGCCGGTACGGGTCTTTATCCCGTTCGGCTTCCCGGGCCTCCCACGCCGCCAGGGCGTCGAGGCGTTCGTTCTCTTTCTGCGCAACCCGTTTCACCTCGGTGACCTGCTCGGCCAATTCTTCTCGTATCCGTGCGAGTCGGGCACGGTCTTCGGCCTCGGTCACGGCGGCGGTCGTGAAGAGCTTCGCGTAGCCGCCAGAGAAATTGGTCATGGCGTGAGTCACGGCTGCGCTCCTGGGTATCGCCTGCTGCCGCAGCACCAACGCCGCGGTTTCCGCGGTGGTGATGAGGGTGTTGGCTGCGGTCTCGCTAAACGCTATGGGCACTACTGACACCGGCTAAATTGTCCGGCCCCCTAAACATAGCCCCGAGTATATGGGGCATATAAGCCAACATCAAAAGATGCTCATACTGCCGGTGGTTGTGGTCGTCTGTACCCCTTTTGGTCTCCGGGGAGACAAAAGTCACCCGGTCGCCCCGCCCCGCCCCACCCTGCGGGCGGAAAATATGGCACCACAGTATGATGCCAGCGCCTCCGACTGTGCAGATCAGCACGGTAGACTCAGCAGGTCTGGGTAATTCCCCAGGCCGGCTCGATATCAAGAAGTACAAGTACTGTGACGAACCAAATACCACACACACCAGCATCCCACCCACCCACCGAGGCACCACTGTGTATCCTCATCGGCTGCGATACGTTTTACCCGGATATCAACGGGGCCGCCCGATTCGCCGAGCGCCTGGCCGCCGGTCTCGTGGCCCGCGGGCACGATGTGCACATCGTGGCACCCTCCGTGACGCACAGCCGCACGGGTGTCTTCACCGAGTCCATCGAGGGCGAGCGGATGAAAGTGCACCGCTGGGCGAGCTGGCGCTGGTACCCGCACGATTGGCTGCGTTTTGTGCTGCCGTGGACGGCCCGCGCCCGCGCCCGCGCCGTGCTCAACCGGGTAAAGCCCGATGTTGTGCACTTCCAGTCCCACATTGTGATTGGTCGGGGGCTCGCGATAGAGGCGCAGAAGCGGGGCATCCGCATTATCGGCACGAATCACGTTATGGCCGAGAACATCCTCGACTTTGCCACCATCCCGAACGCCTGGAAAGACTGGTTTGTGCGCGTGCAGTGGAAGTCCGCTGCCCGCGTCTTCAACACGGCTTCCGCGGTGACCACGCCCACGAGGAAGGCCGCCGACTTCCTCGAATTACACAGTGGGCTCACGGGGGTAATCCCGATCAGCTGTGGCATTGAGGCAGCCAACTACACCGCCCGGCTGGAGCCGCGCAGCGAGAATCGCGTGCTGTTTGTGGGCCGCCTCACCTCGGAGAAGCAGATTGACGTGCTGCTGCGCGCCATGACTAAACTGCCCGCTGATCTCGGGGCCACTCTCGATATTGTGGGTGGCGGCGACCAGGATCACAACCTGCGCACGCTCTCGCAGAAGCTGGGACTCTCCGACCGGGTGACGTTCCACGGCCGGGTCAGTGAGGAGCAACTGCTCGGCTTCTACACCAACGCGTCGGTGTGGGCGATGCCGTCGATTGCCGAGTTGCAGAGTATCGCCACGATGGAGGCAATGGCGTCGGGTCTGCCGGTGGTGTGTGCCGACGCGATGGCACTGCCACACCTCGTGCACGACGGCGAGAATGGTTACCTCTTCAAACCGAGCGATTCGGACGACCTTGCCGAGAAGCTCACGCGCGTGCTGACGGCTCCGCCCGAGCGGTACCTGGCCATGCAGAAGGCCTCCCTTGACGGCGTGAAGGTGCACGACATCAACAGCACAATCTCCACTTTCGAGGCGCTCTACCGCGGATAGAAGCCCTACGCCGTGCGTCGGCGCAGGGTGAGTGAGCCCAGCACAATCGAGCCCACCGTGAACGCGGCGATGATGAGGATGCGTAGCCAGATGTATCCGGCATCCTCGGCTCCCGTTGACACGGCGTTGATCGCGTCCACGGCGTAGGACAGCGGCATCCAATCCGAGATCGCACGGAGCACCTCGGGTAGCTGGTCGCGGGGCACCAGGATGCCACCCAACAGGATCTGCGGAAAAATGAACACCGGCATAAACTGCATCACCTGAAACTCGGTGCGGGCAAACGCGCTCGCGAGCAGCCCCAGGCAGCAGCCGAGGAGTGCGTCAACAATCGCCACCACGAGCAGCAGCCACGCGGATTCCACAATCTCAAGCCCGTAGAGCCAGAGCGATAGACCCGCCGCGATGGCGCTCTGCACGATGGCGAGCAGCCCGAAGGCGAGGGCGTAGCCGAGAATGTAGTCCGCCTTGCCCATCGGCATGGTCAACAGTCGTTCGAGCGTGCCGGAGCGGCGCTCGCGCAGAGTTGTGATGCTGGTGACCAAGAACATCACCACGAAGGGGAACAGGGCGATCATCGCGGGACCGACCTGCTCAAAGGTGGTGGTATCGACAAAAATCCAGGCCATCAGGCCGATCAGAAGGCTGGGTACCACGAGCAGCAGGGCAATCGTGCGCGGGTCGCGGCGCACCTGGTTGAGCACGCGACCGGCCGTCGCGAGGGTGCGGGTGGGGCTCATCGTGTGTCTCCCGTGCTCTGCTCGTTGATCAGGTCGATGAAGGCCTCCTCAATGGATGCCGCTCCCGTGCGTTCTCGCAGGGCCGCGGGGGAGCCGCTGGCCAGCATCCGGCCGTCGCGCAGCAGCACGAGGCCGTCGCAGCGACTCGCCTCGTCCATGACGTGACTCGACACGATGATGCTCATCCCGGCATCCCGGAGCCGGTGAAAAATATCCCACAGGTCATTGTGGAGTACGGGGTCGAGCCCCACGGTGGGCTCGTCGAGGACCAGGAGTCGTGGCGAGCCCATCAGGGCAACGGCGAGCGAGGCGCGGCTGCGCTGGCCGCCGGAGAGGGACTCGGCGAGGGAGTCGGCCTGCGGCCCGAGGCCGGTCTGGGCGATGACGCGGTCAACGTCGCTCGCGGGGGCACCGAGCACGCGGCGAAAGTAGCGGAGGTTGTCGCGCACGCTGAGGTCGTCGTACACGCTGGGGGCCTGGGTGACGTAGCCAATCTGCGAGCGGAGTGACCGGTGCCCGGCCGCCTCGCCCAGCACCGTGATTCGACCGGAGGTGATCCGCTGCACGCCCACGATGGCGCGCATGAGTGTTGTTTTGCCGCATCCGCTGGGGCCGATCAGCCCCACGATGTGTCCCGCGGGCACATCAAGTGTGATGTCGTTGAGTGCGGTGGTGCGGCCGCGGACCACCGTCAGCTCCCCAATCTGGACGGCGGGGGATTTATTCAGCATGTGGCGGATTATTCTCTGGCGGTGCGATGTTGTCAAGCGGGCGTGAACCTGCTCCGGGGAACCCAGCAGAAGACACGATCACGATAGTCACGATACTCATTCCCAAACCGGGCCTCAAGGTCCGCCTCCTCACGCGGACGGATCACCCAGTTCCAGACCAACGACCCGCACAGCGCGTAGATGACTACGAGCCACGAGCCGGCGCTGAGGCCCACGGCGACTCCCTGGGCGATGCCGGCGACAGCCATCGGGTTCCGAACGTACCGGTACGGCCCGGCAACGACCAGCCGGTGGGGCATCGCGGCGGGGAGCGGCGTGCCCTCTCCGCGGGTGGACATGGTGACGGCAGACCAGATCCCGAGGGCGCTTGCGATGAGGAACAGCGCGATTCCGGCGGTGGTAAGGGCGAGGGGTACCGCGATGGCGAGACCCCAGCGGCGTTCCAGGAAGGTGATCAGTAGCGGGATCACCCCGAGACAGAGGCCCCAGAACACCACGATCTGCCTCCCCGTTCGCCCCAGGTGGCGCAGTGTTCCGGCGGGGCGTGCGGTGTGGAATGCAAACGGTCCGTTGAAGATCCACTCCGTGGGGAGCCGTCCGTGGGTCACGAGGAGGCTTGCCGCCAGGCTCCCTGTCGTTGCGGTGAGCATCAGGAGCACCCCCCAGCTTGCTTCGCCGGTAACGGTGGCGTAGCAGGCCAGCCCAGCGGTGACGAGCGCTGCCCAGAGCGTGACGACCCATCGTGCCGGTCGGATGCGGGCCGCAGCGAGCCCGGAAGCCGCAACAAATAACGGAATATCGAGGAGGGCAAGCGCAACGGGATCCAACCCGCCGAGGGTCATCTCGCGCACCCACGCGGAAGAGAAAACCGCTAGCCACCACAGCGCCCCGGCCGCGGCCTGAAGCGCAAAATACGTGTATCCCAGCGTGCTGCCCCGGCGGAACCGGGGTGTAGCGGGTGGGGTGGCGCTCGTCTCGGATATCACCACGGCAGTCTACGTCGGCTGTGCGCGCCCTCGTGGCAGTCCCCGGAGAAACAACCGCCCCGCCCCGCAGTTCGCATCCGTGACCCCTTTTTTGGTAACGTTCCCATAGATACCGCGGCTGCATTGGGGCAGATCGCGAACGCTCGATGGGTGAAAATCAATGACTCGAACGTCCCCTCACACCGCAGGATCTGCCTCCCGTGGTCAGCCGCGGGCCACGATGAAAGATGTGGCCGCGCTGGCGAAGGTGGGTCTCTCCACGGTGTCCCGGGTGGTCAACGGAGACAACAGGGTGAGCGATGCGAAGACCGCGGCCGTGCTTCAGGCTATTCGTGAACTGGGGTTTCGTCGGAATGATTCGGCCAGGCAACTGCGAGTGGGGGCAACTCAGAGCATCGGTCTTGTGATCGAGAACGTGATTGACCCGTTCTTCTCGCACCTCACCCACGCCGTCGAGAACTATAGCCTGGAACGCAATACACTCCTCCTCAGCGCCTCCTCCACCCGAGATCCTGAGCGCACCCGTCGTCTCGTGCTCGAGTTTTGTGCCCGCCGGGTTGACGGCCTCATTGTCACCCCGGCAGACACCGAGGAGACCGGCTATCTTCAGGCGGAGATGGATGCGGGTACTCCCATGGTTTTTGTTGACCGCCCGCCCCGCGGCATTGAGGCGGATACGGTGCTCACCGGGGACAGGAGCGGGGCTGCGCGCGGTGTGGCCCATCTCATCCGGCACGGCCACCGTCGCATTGCCTGCGTGACCGACAGGGGCCAACTACATACGGCCGCCCAACGCCTTGCCGGGTACCGCGACGCTCTTGACGCGGCCGCGATTCGCTACGACCCAGAACTGGTGTATTCGGCCACACCGAGCGTCGAGAATTTCCGCACACCAGTGGCCCGGATGCTCGCCCTCGACAACCCGCCCACCGCAGTGTTCACGGGAAATAACCGCTCCACGGTTGCCATTCTGCGTGTGATGGCGGGGTGGGATACCCGCCCGGCGCTCGTCGGCTTTGATGATTTTGAGCTCGCCGACGCCCTGCACCCCGGCGTGACGGTCGTGGCGCAGCACCCGGCCGAGATGGGGCGGGCCGCGGCCGAGCAGCTCTTCCGCCGCATCGGTGGTGACACCGGTCCGCCCCGGCACACGATCCTCGGTACCACGCTCATCCCGCGGGGTTCGGGTGAAATCCCGCCGAGCCGAAAGTAACGTTTTAGCCACCAGGGCACACAAAGTGAGAGCTGTCACTTGTGTTTGGTAACGTTTTCATATTTGAATGTAACAGACCGGGGGATTGCCCGGCACAGCAACTGAATTTCCAACGGAGGAAAACCATGCGCAAAAGATTGTCTCTGATCGCAGGCATCGCGGCTGTTGGGCTTGTCCTGACCGGGTGCTCATCATCGGGAGGTGACGACGAGAAGGCGTCGGATAAGAACCAGGTTGAGGTGTTTACCTGGTGGGCCTCAGGCTCGGAGAAGGTGGGTCTGGATGCACTAACCGCCGAGTTCGCCAAGCAGTTCCCAGATATTGAGTTCATCAACGCCGCGGTTGCCGGAGGGGCCGGCTCCAACGCCAAGGCCGCGCTGGCATCCCGCCTGGAGGCGGACAACCCGCCGGACTCCTTCCAAGCGCACGCCGGAGCCGAGCTCTCCGACTACATCGCGGCCGACCAGGTGCAGGACCTCAGCTCCTTCTACACCGATCAGGGTCTCGATAAGGCATTCCCCGCCGACCTGATCGAGCGGCTCACCGTTGACGGCAAGATCTACTCTGTGCCCAGCAACATCCACCGTGCCAACGTCACCTGGGTCAACACCGAGGTGCTGAAGAAGGCCGGTATCGACCCCGAGAAAGCCCCCGCCGACATTGACGCGTGGCTGGTTGATCTGAAGAAGCTCAAGGATTCCGGAGTCGAGACGCCCCTGGCTCTCGGCACCGAGTGGACCCAGATGCAGCTCTTCGAAAACGTGCTCATCGCTAACCTGGGTGCCGAGGGTTACTCGGGCCTGTGGGATGGCACCACCAAGTGGGACAGTGATGGCGTGAAGAAGTCGGTTGACCAGTACAGCCAGCTGCTCGGCTACGCTAACAGCGACTTCGCCGGTCTCGACTGGGATGCCGCCACGCAGATTGTGATCGACGGCAACGCGGGCTACAACGTTATGGGTGACTGGGCTGAGGCCGCGTTCACGCAGGCCAGCCAAACCTATGGCACCGAGTACACCACGTGGGCCACCCCCGGCACCGAGGGGATCTTCGACTTCCTCGCTGACTCCTTCACCCTGCCCGTTGGCGCTCCGCACGAGACGGCCGCCAAGGACTGGCTGACCACGGTGAGCTCGGCCGAGGGTCAGAAGGCGTTCAACCTGGCTAAGGGGTCCATTCCGGCCCGCACGGATGCTGACCCGGCCGACTACCCCGCCTACCAGCAGACGGCCATGAAGTCATTCAAGGAAGACACCGTGGTGAGCTCGCTCGCCCACGGTGCCGCGGCCCCCGTGGCCTGGTCAACCGATATCTCCTCTGCGGTGGGCAAGTTTGGCACCGACACCAACCAGGACTCTCTCGTGACCGCCCTGGTCGCGGCGGCTGATAAGGCCCTCGGCTAAACACCCCCTCCCGTGATGGTGGGCGGGGCCCCGGCCTCGCCCACCATTCCTGTTCGCTACCCAAAGGAGCCGTATCGTGCGCAAGGGAATCAAAAACTGGGGGCCTCCGCTTCTTCTGATTGCCCCCACAATCATCATCCTGGGGATCTTCGTGTACGGCCTCATTGCCGCGAACATCCAGGTTTCCACGACCAATCGTCACAGCCTCACTCCCGCCACGGAGTTTGTGGGCATCGACAACTACATTCAACTCCTCACGGAGGATCGGTTCCTGCACTCCCTTCTTAACCTCGCGGTCTTCACCGTGGTGTTCATTGCGGGGACCATGATTTTCGGCTTTATCTGGGCCTGGATGCTCGACAAGGGCGTCAACGCCGAGGGTATCTTCCGCTCGGTCTACCTCTTCCCGATGGCTATCTCGTTTGTGGCTTCGGGTGTGGTGTGGCGTTGGCTGCTTAACAGCGCGGAGGGTGATCGTGCCTCCGGCCTCAACCGCATCTTCGAGAGCATGGGCCTCGGTGCCCTGCAAAACTCGTGGTGGAACGAGCCCGTCTGGGGGATGGCGGCTATTGCGATGCCCGCCATCTGGCAGCTCTCCGGCTATATCATGGCCCTGTTTCTGGCCGGCTTCCGCGGCATCCCGGAGGAGCTGCGCGAGGCTGCCCGCATGGACGGTGCGAGCGAGTGGAAGCTGTACCGCTACGTGGTCTTCCCCCAGCTCAGCCCGGTGGCGCTCTCGGCGCTCATTATCGTGAGCCACATGTCACTCAAGGTGTTTGACCTCATTATGTCGATCACCAAATCGATTTATCAGACCGAGGTGCCCGCCACGTATATGTGGGTCACACTCACCTCGAATGATTACGCTAAGTCGGCCACAATCGCCACGATCCTGCTGGTCCTGGCCTCCGTGCTGATCATTCCCTACCTGATCTACACCAACCGCTCTGAGAAGGAAACGCGATGACCACCACAATGGAACCCGCCGTCACGAGCGGAATTGAGAAGAAGGGCTCCGGCGAGCAGCCGGTTGTGGGCACGAAGAGTCGTTTCGGCCGTACAACGAAGTACATTTTTCTCATTCTCTTCGTGATCGTCGTGATGACACCCGTCTACGTGCTCATTGTCACGAGCCTCAAGCCACCGGCCGATGTCAACCCGGCGACCTCGTGGGGGCTGCCGGTGCGTTGGCCCTGGGAGGCTGCCGCCCCGGGTGGCCCCACCGGCCTCGATAACTGGTCTGCCGCCTGGACGGCTCTGGCACCGTCGCTGGGTCGCACCTTCCTGCTGGCGATTCCCGCGGCGCTCATCTCCAGCCTGCTGGGGTCGATGAACGGTTTTGTGCTCTCGCGTTGGCGTTTTCCGCACGCTGACCTGGTATTTACCTTCATCCTGTTTGGCATGTTCATCCCGTACCAGGCCATTATGACGCCGCTCGTGCAGATGAAAACCACGCTCGGGATGCCCAGCAATATTTCCACCCTGTTGATCGTTCACATCATCTACGGCTTGCCGATCTGTACGCTGATCTTCCGCAACTACTACGTGGGTATTCCCATGGAGCTGATGGAGGCCTCACGGGTGGATGGGGCCGGGATGCTGCGCACCTATGCGTCAATCGTCTTGCCCCTATCCTTGCCCGGCTTTGTCGTGACGATCATCTGGCAGTTTACGAGCGCGTGGAACGATTTCCTGTTTGCGATGTTTCTGTCGGATACCTCGGGCGGCCCGGTCTCTCTCGCCCTGAACAACCTCGCTCAGGGGGCCCAATTGGCGAACTATGGTTCGGCGATGGCGGGGGCGTTGATTGCCTCGCTGCCGACGCTGCTGGTGTACATCATCCTGGGTAAGTACTTTATTGGTGGTCTGATGAGTGGGTCGGTTAAGAGCTAGCCCCGCCACCTATGCCAACGGCGTGAGTTTCCAGAGAGTGCGACTCTCGGGCTCACGCCGTTGGTGTGTGGCACTGGAACGCCCCCTCGTTCCGTGCCGACTGCCCGCCTACGCCCCGGTGGTGTCGGAGGTGGCGGCGATGATTGTGGAGGGTGTGATGCTGTCTGCGGCCGTGGCTGCCGCGATGGTGGTGGCGGAAACGTGCGGTGTGGCCGGAACGTTCTTGGGGCTGAGGGCCCGGAGGAAGAAGAACCACATGTCGTCAACTCGCTGGCGCAGATCCTGGCGGTTGTTGAGGTCGTTGGAGATCTGTTGGTTTCCGAAGAACGTGGCGGTGATCTGCCAGGCGAGGGACTCGATGGGGAGGTCGGCCGCCACCTCACCATTCTCCTGGGCCTCGCGCAGGAAAATTTGTACGTTGGAGATCCAGTCCACGTAGGGTTCGGGCAGGGGCGCATCAATCAATTCGCGTTCGCGAACCAGGCGTGCCGCAGCCCGGATGCGGATGTTGTCCCGATACTGATCAGCCACCCGGTAGGAGAGCCAGATGAGTGCGGCAAGGCCCGAGCGGTGCTCTTTGCGTGACTCCCGGATGAGCGGCTCCCACGCCTCAAAGTAGGAGGCGACGACGGCCGCCGCGAGCTCCGCTTTGGTGGGAAAGTAGAAGTACAGAGAGCCCTTTGTCAGTCCCAGACGGTCGGATATGGTACTCAATACCGTGCCGATGTACCCGCGGGCCTCGAACTCTTCCGCGGCGGCATCTAACAGGGCCGCCTTGGTTCGCTCGCGTTGCTCGATTCTTTTCATTGCCGTTTTCACCTTAAATTAATTTGACTAGCCGCAAAGTATGTAAAAATATTGTATGGATTCCGAAACCCCCCTGGCCCAAGCGCCAGCGCACCCCGCGTTTAACAGACTTGTCGATCGTCGTCTTGTCCACAAGCGGGCAAACTCAGAGGTTCTGGTAACCAGTGTCTCACGGCACGGTTCCGGCTCCTGGGAATGTGGAGTACAGTTCCCACCCGGCCACTCTCGTGTGGTCGACCGGAGGGGCCACGTGCCCCTCATTCTGGCCCTGGAGGCCGTGCGTCAATTGGGCCTATCTGTCGCCCACGTGGGTTTTGAGGTGCCCTACGATAACGCATTTATTATGGATGACGCGTGGATTCGGTGGTCCGCGGGAACCTCCCCTCAGCTGGAGCCGTGGTCGTCCCTTGATCTGGTGGTGGCCGTTGCGATTGTCGATCACGGCGTCCGCAACGGGCGCACCACCTCCCTTGCCCTCGACATGGTATTGAAACTTCCCACTGGCGAGCAGGTGGCCTCGGGCGGCGGGGTCTTTCGCTGCCTGACGCCGAGCCAGTATCGAGCCGTGCGCCGCAGGGCTTTGAGTGCGGCTGGCCTCGCCGACGCCGAATATCGACGTGACCTGCTGTGGGGTATGGCCGAGCATCGGGTAGAACCGTGCCTGGTTGGGATGAATGTTCGCGATCCTTTTATTTTTGACCACCTCACTGACCATGTACCCGGTCTTGCCTTCGTGGATGCCTCCAACCGCTTCTATGAGCAGGTTTTCCCCGATCGTGAGCTGATTGATCTCTCGCTGCAATTCACCTCGTTTGCCGAATTCTCCCCGGGGATTGAGGCCACCATCGTGGAGTCGGGTGCCGACTCGCTCACCATCACCTTCACTCAGCGGGATGTGGTGGTCGCCGAGTGTATCTGTAATCCTGCGGGAGCTCGTGTCTCCCTCGCGGCCGAGCAGTACGAACTGGCAACCTAGGAGGCCGAGGCCCCGTTAAGGGAATCGGTCGTGGGAGAAAGAGAGCCAACATCTTCCTCCCACGACCGTGGGGAAACCGAGTGGTGCATCACAACCGCTCAGTTGTATTTTAGGGATTTTGAGAGCGTGACCCGACAGGGGATGTCGTTGGGGAAACCTTCTGTGATGTTCGGCGCAGAAGCGCCCCAGGGCACACTCTCAATGGTGATTTCCAGTTTGGGGCAGGAAATCACGTTTGTGGACCGGTTGATCAGATCAAAATCTGACTATGTGGTCGGTATCTAGTGTATCGCAAAAATCCAGCCAAGGGAAGTGGTGGTAATCGCTGGTAAATTGGTCAAATTCACCGTCCGGCAGTGATAAAACATCCAACCATGCCTCGTTGGCTGTGAAGTTAGCTGGGTGCATGGTATGTTTGTTAACGAAGCGGGGCTCGAGACGAGTTCGGCCGGATGACCTGAAGAACGGGCGCATTGTGTGTGTCTAGGGGCCCGGCTCACATATTTTCTCTTCCTCCGGTTCAGCCAGGGTAACTCGGTCGCACTATCTGCGGGGGTGTTATCCTCCGGCGGGAGCATCAGCGATACGGGCGTGGAAGGCTGCGTAGCGGATGCCCCGCCCCCACATTCCAGCCGCGGGTGCCCTCTGGGGGGAGGCACCCGCGGCTTCTTCTGTGTTGTCGGGGTGTCTGCGGGTCTGCGGGGAGCTGTGGTGACGGCCCTAGGTGAGGTCGCGCATCCGCGCCGCCGCCCCGTTTGTGCCCTCCGTTCGGCGCTCCGAGGTGACCGCGAGCACGAGCAGAACCGCGCCGACCGTCGCGAGCGTGATCCACCACGGGGTCGCGCCGATTGAGCGACCGATCTGGACCGCAAAGACGATCACGTTTTCCAGCGGCAGCACAATCAGGCCAATGATGAACGGGGCACCCAGACGGCGGAGGGAACCCACAAAAATTGCGACAAGCGCGAGGGCCAGCACCAGGATAGCGCGCCAGGTGAGTGGGTCCGTTCCCGTCGCGAGCATTGACGGTATCAGCGTGACGAGGAGCCCGGGGGTGAGCAGAGGCCACGACCCCGTGAAACCGATGGGCCAGGAGGTGAGCGTTCCTCGGCTGGCCCGGGCGGTATCCGTCTGGGCCAGCCCGATGATGCCCACGGTGAGAAGCGCGAGGCCGAGGGGAAGGGAGAAGGTCTCGACGCGCAGCTCGCGCTCGCTCCATCCGGCGACGGCCGTGACCCACGCGAGCACAAACGTGAACCACACGGGTGGCAGTGAGACCGGGCGGGTGCGGGCCCTGGCTGCCGTGACAATCATGAGGCAGAGGAGGGCAGAGGCGAGTGTCCACAGGGTCCAGATGGGGAACCACCCCGGTCGGATGGCGGCGATTGGCCCCAGTGTGAGAAGCAGGAGCGCCGGTGCGTAGAGCCAGCGGGAGCCAAGAAAGCGGGAGGTCAACGTGAGCCCGGTGGTTGCGGCGTTGTGAGGCACAGCGAGAGCGGCGGTCGGGGTCGAAGCTTCCGAAAGACTCCTCGGCCGGCGTATGGTGTGCTCGGGTGGGAGCCCAGCGGCGATCCGGCTCGCACCGGCCGCCAGCGCGGCCGCGATGATGCTAAAGCCCAGTGCGAGCCCCATGATGAGCGGGGGATCAACGGCCAGCGGGTCCAGTCCCCAGCCGAGTCGCAGAGACTGTATCATCCCGGCTGTTGAGGTGAGGGCGGCGACGCCGAGCGTGGGACGTTGTAGTGGGGCGAGACGCGAGGTGAAGTGCGGCAGCAGCATTGCCAGCACAATCAGAACAACCGAGGTCGCGAGCAGGGTGGGGGCTCGCCAGGTTCCTGAGCCATCCGCTTCGGCACCCCAGAAAGCCAAGAAGCCGAGGGAGGGCAGGGGTGCGATGGTGAGACCCAGCGTATAGAGGGTGCGCGAGGGGATGCCCAGGCCACTGGCCCCGCGGGCGACCAGGATCGCCGCGATTACGGCCGCCGCGAGTGTGGGCGGCAGGACATAGGGCTCGACGAGCGTCACGTTCGACAGGGCGAGGAGGCTCCACAGCGCACCCGTGAAACTGACCCCTGTGACCCCCCAGGCGTAGCGACGGTGCGCAAACAGACCCGTGGCTGCCGCGCCCAGGCCCAGAACGATAAAGACAATGAAAGTGGTTCCCAATCCCGCGGCCGTGCGAGCGAGTGCCAGCAGCACGGCGATGGCCGCGGTAACAAGGGCCGAGATTTCGAGGGCGAGGCGGGCGGCGCGCGCCTCGCCCTCCGCAATACCGTGTGCCGAGAGGGCGGACTGGATCCGCCCGGTGAGGGGTAACGCAACGGCTACGATCACCGCGATAACCGGCAGGATGACCGGTGAAGCGCTGCCGGTGAGTACCTGGGCTCCTAGGCACACCACAACAACCGCGAGCGAGGGCACGATCAGGCTGGCCGCAAGTCCGCGAACAAACAGGGTGAGCCCGGGGCGCTGCGAGAGGAGAAGCGTCACGGCCAGGGCACAGGCCACGGCCGTTGAGAGAGCCGTCCATCCGCTGCGCACCGCAATGACCGATGCGATCCCGATGAGGAAGGGTGCCGCCGTGACGGCGAGGATGGCCCACCAGGAGGCTGCCCGCACCCGGGGGAGAAGCGTGGCCGCAAGAGCGGTGAGCAACGCGACGGCTGTGGTGAGGCAGAGCACGGCGATAGATTCGAGGCCCAGCCGGGACATCCCGTAGGCGAAGAGGCTGAGCGCATAGGAGTACCCGACAACGAGGTGGGTGGTGCGCTCCGGCCGGGGGAGGGTGCGGGCGACCGCATACAGCGCGGCCAGTGCGGCAATACCGGAGGGGACGACGAGCCACGTCTCAACAGTCGCGAGGGAGACGACGAGGAGGATGAGGAGGTGGGCCGCAACGATGATCGGTGCTCGCACGGAACCCGAAGCTCGCAACACCCGAGGCCAGCGGGTTACGATCAGGCTCAGGGTAACCGCCGCCGTCAGACCGATGATGGCCTGGGCTACAGGTGGTAAGCCCGCCCAGGCGGTCACCGACCCCAGGGCGGTCATGGCCACCCACAGTCCCACGATGAGGGCGGTGTGTGCCAGCCTCGCGGTGTCGGCCTGTCGTCGCGCGAGAGCCCAGAGCGCCGCCGTGCCCGCCGCTGCGGCGGCGACGCCGAGCGCCCCCGTGAGACCGTCTAACAGGCGGGTGTCTGCGCCGCGACGACCGATATTTTCCAGGACGATGACAAGTGGCCACAGCGCGATGGCGAGGAGGACACTCCAGCCACCGACGAGTGTCACCGGGCGGGTCATCCACCCGGGCAGGGGGGTGGCAGCGAGGAGCGTGAGGGCGAGGGCCCCGGCCGCGGGGACGAGTGCGGGCCAGTAGAGGGAGAGCCTATCCATCAGGAGGGGGAGCATCATGACGGCGGTGACCCCCGCTGCGGCGCTGGCGAACATCCACATCCGGCGCAGCTGGGTGCGGGCGGCGAGGGCTGTGAGGATGGCCAGGATGGCCAGGACGGCGGCGTTGTAGAGGATGTGCTGGGCGTTGCTGTCGAAGTGAGTAAAGAGTGTGATCCGAAGGAGTACGTACAGCGTGGCTATGATGTGGACGACCGTGGCGGTGCTGCGCTCGGCCCTGAGACGGGAGTCGAAGCGGGGACCGAGACGGTTGGCGAGCTGGTGGAGCGCGAGGCCCGCCGCGAAGACGGCCAGAAGCCAGAAGGCTGAGGAATTCTCGGAGCCGGCGACGGAGAACAGGGCCGGGGTGCTCAGGAATCCCAGGAATCCCGTCCACACCCACGTGCGCAGGCGAATGATATAGCCGAGCGCCACGAGTGCCGCCGAGCTGACGAGCACGCCGATGCCATCGAGTACCCACGCGCTCATGGCGGGTGCGGCGAGAGTCGAGAACGCCCAGATATCGAGGGCCACAAAGACCATGCCCAGGCCACCGATAGCCTCGGCCGAGAATTGCAGTTTGGCGCGCGTCATGAGCCAGGCGCTGCCGAGGAAAACGGCCGTGATGACCGCCACGATTGTGGTGCGGGTGGCGAAATTGGTGAGTTCCGGGTTGAGGAAGGTGAAGACGAAGGCGGCGACCGCGACGAGGCTAGCCCCGGCGACCGCGAGTACCGATTGCAGACTGATCGAGCGTGCGGGGGTATTAGCCGGTGAGGTGTGCGGTAGCCGCCCGCGCGGAAACTGTGAGGTTGGGAGTGGCTGTGCCCCGGCCTGTTGCCCTGCAGTGGCGGTTACATGCGCGGGAAGTCGGTTGATCAGCTCCTGTCGCCGCTCAATTGCTGCGGCTGCCGCCAGTGATGCCTCATGCAGCGCAACGCCGGGTGCCCCGCCCAGATCGGCCCCGCACTGGGTGCACCAGCCGGGTTGCCTGAGATACGCGGCGCAGCGGGGGCACGCAACAGTCTGGCGAAGGGCACTCACAGTGTCCGAGGTCCATATCTGGCTCATGGGGCCATCATAGGGAGGCGGCGGTCTCAGTTTCTGAGTGCCACCACGGATGTGAGGTATTTGGGCAGAGGACGAGGTGGGGACCGCCTGTGGAGGAGAACCCCGCTACTCGTTCGAGGCTCGGCGATACCAACGCCGTGCGGGAGGCTTTGCCGGGCTGGCAGGAGCGGCGGGCCTGGCATCCGGGTCTGTACCGTGAAAGCGAGCCTTCCACCGGCGAATGGAGCGGCGCACGTTATAGATGAGGGGTACGCCAAAGGCCAGAAACGCTCCGATGATGATGAGCAGATGAATCCCGCTCAGGCCAGCAGCCATACCGGGCCTACTCGCGTTCCGTGTTGATGGTCGTAGCCTCACCATCAAACGTGAAAGCGGTAATAGTCGCGAGTGGGTACTCGGTGTTGTCTTCGTACGTCTCAGTCTCCACGCCGAGTACTCGCACCTCTTCTACGAAGAAAGAGCTCTCTACGGGAGTGGTCATGCTGCAACCTTCCTGAGGTAGTCGGACGTGTGGTAGCCGTTCTTCCGTCGTTGGTTAACGGAGTAGTTGGAACGGGCACTATGATGTCCAGGACATATACGCTTGCCGATGCGGGTCTGGCATGGGTTCGGTGGCATTGAGCCCGAGACTAAACCCCATTGCGTGAAGCGTTGCCGCTAATTTTCTTACCGTGATGTTTCTCTCGCCCTCTAAGCGGGCCGTAATCTCGCTTTTGCTCACGTTGAGTTTGGCAGCTAATTCGCTTTTACTGAGACCAGACGCTTCGAGAGCGCTCGCGATAACTTCACCCGCGTCAACCATCGCTGCTTCTTCTGCGTAGATTGCTGGATTTTCGCTTGGAAATAAAGACATTTTCGTTTTCACAATTCCCAGGGTGCTATCGCTGGTCGAGAGGAGTCGAACAGTGTGTTGTTCAGTCATAACTTAACACTTTCGGGGAGGGGGTGCACGGTGAACGCGATCAGGCAGAGTATCTCTACGCAGCCCCTCGGGTAGCGGTAGCCTGCGGTAATCATCCATGAAAGTGGCCCCGAAGAAACCCTCCGGGGCCACCGCCTTCAGGAGTGGACCACTAGCTCGCGAGTGCCGCCAACCGGGCCGGCGCAAAGCGCATCGAGCGCTGGCGGACCACAGTGAACAGCGTTAGCGCACAGCCGACGAGCAGCCACGCGATGAGCGCGGCGGCGGCCGGGTAGGCACCGGTTGTCCCGTTTGCGATGGCGCGCATCCCGTCAATCCCGGCGGCGAGCGGTAGTGCTGAAAGCACCGAGGTGTACACCTCGGGCACGGTTGAGACGATACCGGCCGCCAGCGACAGCACCGTGATGACCATCGACACGAACCGGCCGACCCCACCGAAAACGGCAACGAGGCCCTGGTTTACCGCCCCATACGCGGCCCCGGTCAGCGCGGCAAACGCGGCGAAGCCGAGCCACTCCAGCAGGTTCAGGCTCAGGGCAAACTGCATCACGCCAGCGACGAGCACACCCTGTAACACGCCCACGATCAGGCCGGGTGCGATGCCACGGGACGCGATTGTGAGTGCGGGCTGGGCCGCCGTGAGCGTGCGACGTGGCACGGCACGGAGCAGCAGGAAGCTGATCAGGCCACCCACCCACAGGGCGAGCGTGGCAAAGAAGGGGACTCCGGAGGCATCAAACAGGCTGGCCGTGGCGGACCCTGCCGTGACCGGGTTGGCGACCACCGAGGCGAGATTGCTGCGCTCAGCATCCGTGGTCGTGGGTAAACCCGCAACCGCCTGGCCGAGGCCGTCACCGAGGGTACTTGCCCCGCCGGAGAGGGACGTTGCGCCGTCCGCGATGCCCGTGGCCCCCGTGGCGAGGGCGTTCGCTCCGGTCTGTGCTGAGGTTGCCCCCACAGCCAGGCTGCCCGCACCCGTCGCGGCGGTGGTCGCACCCGCGGAGAGCTGGCTGGCACCGGTTCCGAGCTGGCCAATGCCCTGGGTCAGGCTCGTGACGCCCGTTGACAACGTTGCGGCCCCGTCGGCGGTCTTGCTGATGCCACCGGCCAGGGTGACCAGTCCGCTCGCGAGGGTGGGGGTGGCCGAGTCTGGAGTGCCCACCACAGCGGCGACGGTGCCCGCCGTCTTGGCGTGGGTCACGGCGGTGGCGGCGAGTGTGCCCGCCGAGATGTTGGCGGTGCCCGCCGAGGCGGAGACAGCCCGGGCCGATTCGAGTGCGGCGGCGAGGCCTGCGCAGTCGGCACCCAGGTTCGGGTCGCACGCGGTGGAGAGCTCCTGCAGCGTGATCACAAGCGCAGCGGCGCTTTTTGCCGCGCCTGTGGTGCCCGCGGCAAGTGCACCAGCGGAGGCCGCCATCCCGGCTGCCTCGGTGCCGGACGTTCCCGCCTGGCCAGCCAGGTATCCCACGGTCTGCGGCAGGGCCGTCGTGCTTGTTTTCATATCGTTGAGTGCTGCGGAGAGCTCCTGTGCGCCCGTGTCGGCCGTGGTCGCACCGGCGGCCAGGGTGGTGATGCCCGAGCTGAGGCCCGATGCCCCGGCGGCGAGTGCGGAGACGCCGGTGGAGAGTTGGCTGGCACCCGAAGAGAGCGTGCTGAGGCCCGTTGAGAGCTCGGCGGCCCCGCTGCCGAGTATGGTGGCCCCGTCGCCGAGTTTTGTGGCCCCCTCCGCGAGTGTGGTGGCCCCAGTGGAGGCGTCGCCCAGTTTATCGCCGAGCGTGTTGAAGCCCACGTAGAGGTTATCCACGTAGGTTTCGGTGAGCTGCTGGCTGAGCGCGCGGGCGGCGGCGGTGGTCACGGTGGAACTCAGCGCCGAGTCAACCAGTTTGCTCTGCGGCGAGGTGGCGATATCGAGTGTGGCCTGCACGGCACCCTGTGCATCGCCGGAGAACGAGGTCGCCGCCTTCGAGAAATTCTTCGGGATCGTGACCACGGTGGCGTAGGAGCCGTCTGCCAGGCCAGCCTGGGCATCCTCCTCGTTGGTGACCACCCAGGTGAAATTCTCCTCGGCGTCGCTGTTGACGAGTTCGCCCGTGAGCAGGCGGCCCAGCGGTGTGAGTTGCTCGCCCACCGTCACGGGCACGTCGTTGTTGACGATGGCACCGGTGATCTCGGGGAGGCGGGAGGCAGGATTCCAGAGGCCCCAGACGAGCACGCTGCCGATGATGAGCGGGGTGATAACGAGGCCCAGGATGGTCCACACGTTGAGGCGGGTGGAGCTGGCACCGTCGAGTGAGAGTCGTGACATGGGTTACAAAACCTTCTCAAGCTGGGTACGGGTGGTGGAGAGGAGGAGGGTGCGGGGTGCACCCGAGTCGCCATCCGAGATCGAGAGTAGGGCATCGTGCGCCCCCTCGATATCGGCGGCGCTCACCACGAGGGTGAGGGGGCGACGGCCAACCGCCGCGTCGCGTCGCGCGCCCTGGAGCACAGCGTGTAGGACGTCGGGCTGGGTGTCGTCGAGGAGCGTGTCAAATCCGTCGATGAAGAGAATGCGTGGCTTATCCGCGAGGGTGTCCCGGAGGTCGCGCAGCAGCTGGCGGGAACTCCGTGCGAGCAGCACGGCGGTGCGGCGGCGTACGTAACCACCGCGCTGAGGGAGTACCTTGCCGAGCACCTTGAGCTGTCCGTTCACCTCCGGCAGGCGACCCGCGAGGGCGAGCAACAGGGCGGTGCGAGCCTCCGGGCTGGCGCCCGTGATGAGCTGGATGCCGTTGTGCGGCACGGTCAGCATCACCTCGCCAAAAAAGGTGTCGGCTGTGGCAGCGTGGTCGGCGGTTACGGGGTCCTCCGAGGTCTCGCGGGCGGCATCGCCGTCGAGCGTCAGGCTCAGATGCTCGGCGCTGATCGCATTGTCGGTGCCAGGGGCGGGCCAGTTGGTGAGAGCGAGTTCGTGGTGGAGCCCTTCGCCCTCCACATCGAAGGACGGGAGAATGCGGTCGAGCCAGCGGGGCATCCACCAGGCTGTGTCGCCGAGCAGGGCTAGAACGGCCGGTACGAGTGTCATCCGCACGATGAAGGCATCCACAAACACGCCCACCGCGAGGCCGAGCGCGATGGGTTTGATGGAGGTGTCGCCCTCGGGCACAAACGCGGCAAACACGGCAAACATGATGATGGCGGCGGCTGTGACCACGCGGGACGAGCCGAGGAAGCCCCGCTTAATGGCCTCCCGGGCGTTGCCGCCGTGCACATATTCCTCGCGGATGCGCGACACCAGGAAAACCTCGTAGTCCATTGCGAGACCAAAGAGAACGCCCATCAGGATGATTGGCATGAAGCTGATCACCGGGCCGATATTCGCCACGTGGAGGGCATCCGAGAACCAGCCCCACTCGAACACCGCGGCAACCGCACCAAACGAGGCACCCACCGAGAGCAGGTAACCGAGTGTGGCTTTGATCGGCACGGCAATCGAGCGGAACACCATGGTCAGCAGGATGAGCGACAGGCCCACCACGAGGAGGCCAAACGGCAGGAGCGCTCCACCGAGTCGGTCGGAGACATCGATGCCCACGGCCGTGAATCCTGTGACCGAGATGTCGATGCCGTATGTGTCTTGGAAGTGGCCGCGGAGGTCGCGAATCTCCTGCACGAGTGCTTTGGTGACTTCCGAGTCAGGGCCCCCCTTCGGAATCACCTGCACAATTCCGGTGTCGGCCGAGGCGTTGGGGGTGGCGAGGGGCACCGCGGCCACGCCGTCGAGGTGTCGGATCTCGTCGGCGAGGTCGTTCATGAGCCCCACCGGGTCGGTGCTCGATACGATCGAGCCCGTCACGATCAGCGGACCGTTGAAACCTTCACCAAAGTTTTCCGACAGCAGATCATACGTGATGCGAGCCTGGTTGTCCTGGGGCAGCGACCCGGCGTCGGGCAGGGCCAGACGGAGGTCGAGGGCGGGCACGCTGGCCAGGCCGAGCGCCACCACCACCGTGATAATCGTTACGAGAGGATGTCGGGTGACGGTGCGTACCCAGCCGCCGAAAAATCCGTGGGGCACGATGGGCGGCTTCGTTCCGGATGCGGGGGAGGTCGTCGTGGTGCCCGTCTCGGCGGCATCCGTCACGGGGGTGAGATCCCGCGCAGTGTCTGTGGGTGGTGCCCCCGGGTTGGTGTCGTCCGAGGCAGCGGCGTTTGGGGTTGCCGGTGCGGTACGACCGGAGGTGCGGCGGCGCTGCTTGGGCGGCAGGATCTTCATGCCGGCGAAGCCCAGCAGAGCCGGGGTCAGCGTGATCGAGATGAGTACCGATATGGCCACCGCGGCCGCTGCCGCGAATCCCATGGTGGTGAGGAAGGGGATGTTCGCCACAGCCAGGCCGAGCAGCGCGATAATTACGGTGAGCCCGGCGAAGATCACGGCGGAGCCGGCGGTTGCGACCGCACGGGCGGCGGACTCCTCCGGGGCGAGCCCGTCTCGCAGTTGCTCCTGATGTCGTGAGATCACAAAGAGGGCATAGTCGATGCCTACCGCGAGGCCCAGCATGAGTGCAAGCATGGGCGTGGTGGAGGAGATCGAGGAGAAGACGGTGGAGAAGAAGATCAGGGCAATCGAAATGGCAACGCCGAGTAAGGCGTTGAGGAGGGGCATCCCCGCGGCGGCAAACGCGCCGAGGGTGAGCAGCAGCACGCCGAGCGCGATCACAACGCCGACCAACTCCACGAGACTTATGGTGGGCAGGGTCTGCGAGTACAGCTCGCCGCCGAGGGAGACTGTGGCGTGCGGCAGTGCCTCGCCGAGCGCCTCGCGCTCGGCGGTGAGGCCCGCCTTGGTGGCCGTCGTATTGTCTGAGCGCGAGCCAGAAATCTGGATGGAGATGACTGCCGCGGTCTGATCGTCCGAGACACCACCCGTGATCTTCTCGTTGAAGGGGGAGGCCACGGTGGTGACCTTGGGTACCTCGGCCAGGGTAGTGACGGCGCTGTCAATGGCGTTGCGGATGTCGGCATCCGTGACCTTCTCACCATTGGGGGCCACCACCACGATCTGCGCGGAGGTGCCGCTCACCTGCGGAAAGGTGTGCTTGAGCGAGGTGAGTGCCTGCTGCGACTCGGTGCCAGGGATGGAGAACGAGTTATCGGTGCCCTGGTTAAAGAGGAGGGCGCCACCTCCCACGAGCGCCAGGATGCTGATCCAGAGGATCAGCACGAGGCGACGGCTGCGATAGGCCCAGCGGCCGAGCGAATAGAGCAGCGAGGACACGCGGTCTCCTAGGTGTGAGTGAGAAATAATGCGCCGGGGTCATCGATGGACCCGATACAGATTTGTATTCAATACAGTACTGTATCCGAGTGCGTTAGACTGCCACAAGATTGCTGTACTTTAATGGAGGACTGAGGGGGCAGAATCGCTGTGACGCAGTACAATCAGACGGCGAATATCGTGCCGGAGGCGGACGCTTTTGAGGTCACCGACGCCACCGACCCCGGAACAACCATCCGCCGCCGTAAGACTCGTGACCGTCTGATCGAGGCCGCCTACGAGGTCTTCTCCGAGAGCGGCGTGCCCGGTGCGGCCGTCGAAACTATCTGCGAGCGAGCGGGCTTTACGCGCGGTGCCTTCTACTCCAACTTCTCCACCAAGGAGGAGTTGTTTTTTGCCCTGATGGAGCGGGAAAACAACGCCCGAGTGAGCCGCCTGGAGGGGAGCGTGGCCGCCGTGCTGCCCGAGCTGCACAACAGCGCCGAGGCGCTGACCGAGGAATTCATCGTTCGGCTGCTCGACAACTTCTTCGGCGCGCAGGCCGTCGATCGCCGCTGGTGCCTGGTGCAGGAAGAATTTGCCCTGCTCGCTATGCGCAGTAGTGAGGTGGCCGCCGAGTATCGCGCGTTTTCGCACGACTTCTTCGAGAAACTTGCCGCCGTTGTGACCTCCGCGCTCACGAGTGTGGGCCTGCGCTTTCGCGGCGAGGCGGTTGACGTGGTTAAGCTTCTGGCTGGCGTCTACGAGCGGGCGTTGCGCGAGTCGTTACTGGAGGGCTCGCTTGACTCAACGGCCGGTGGGCCGGGGGTGGGCGGTCAGGGATTCGACAACACCGTCACCCTGGTCCCTGCCGTGGTGCTCGCGCTCACCGAGCGGATACCGCGCGCGGGGGTGTAGGTATCGGGTCGGCCCTCTTTAGTTCGGGGTCTGGTCGATGAGGTTCCGCAAAGCCGCGGCTGCGGCTTCAAAGGGTGCGGTTGAACCGGCGGCTCGACAGAGAGGATGTGCCCCTTCCAGAGTCACAATCAGGAGGGTTGCTAGATTCTGGGCATCGGTCTCGTTCATCCCGGTCTGCCCAAATTTTCGAGATAACTCCTCTATCCAACTACTCAGAGCGTCGTTGGCGGTGTTGAGCAGGGATGCCTGTTCCTCGGCCGTCACCTTGGCGTGGACGGAGATGGCGGCAATTGCGCATCCGCTGCCCGCGGCGGATGCGCGTATTGCGTCGCGAATCCCCTCGAAGAAGGCGTTTGCGATCGAGAGGGGGGTGTCTCCATCGAGCGCCGAGAGATACCCGCGAATTTGTTCGCCGTTTTGTGTGGCGGCAGCCCGGGCGAGCTGAGTCTTGCCGCCAGGGAAATGGTGGTAGATGGCCCCCCTGGCCGCTCCGCTCGCCAGGAGGACGTCCGTGAACGACATGCCTTCCAGCCCGCGAGTTTCCAGCAGGGGGATGGCCGCCTCAATCATTCGCTGCTTTGTTTCGTTCGCCACGCTCAATCCTCACTTGACAGTACGGCCATACTAGCGTAGCTTTCATTCAAGCTAGTACGTTCGTACTAGCTTGAAATTATCTCAGGAGATCCATATGACGCAGGCATTCCTCTACACCGAAGTTCACGCATCCGTTCCCTTCGAGCGGGTGGAGTGGCGGTCTATTAACCCCGGGATCAAACAGGCCCCCGGGTTCATCCGTAAGACCTGGCTCGCCGGGGTGGGTACACACACCATCGGCGGTTTCTACGAGTTTGATACCGTGGAGAACGCGCTCGCCTTTGCACAGGGGCCCTTTACCGAAGAGGCGCGGAGCCAGGGGGCAACGGCCACGACAAAGATCTTCGACGGCGATGTCGTTCGAGAAGCGTCCATTGACATGGGATCGCCCTATCATGTCTAATTCCCAACATCACGATCCTGCCGGGGCATCTCCGCCCCGAGGGAGCGTGTACTGGGTAGATCTGGGCACGGTAGATCCCGATGCGACGGCGAGTTTCTATACAGATTTATTTGGCTGGTCGGTGGCTGCTCCCGACTCCAGCGGCTATCGACTCTGCTCGCTGGGCGCGCGGTTTGTGGCCGGGCTCGGGGTGTCCGAGTCGGCTGAATCCCCGCAGTGGGCAGCTAACTTTCGAGAAGAGGATCTATCGGGTCGGGTGGAGATATTCTCTCGGTGGGGCGGAGAAACGATTGTGGCACCCGCCCGTGCCGGGCCGCTGGGGGACTTTGCGCTCGTGGCCGACCCGGCGGGGGCCGCAGTGGGGCTGTGGCAGCCCCGTCAGCCCAGTGGTATGGAACTTCGTGACGAAGAGGGGTCGTTCGCGGGCCTCGTGCTCCTCGCGGAGAACCCCAGATCAGCAGCAGAATTTTACGTGGGAGCTATGGGGTGGTCGTGTGCGGGTGGAGGCGAGGGGCTCATCCTGACGGACGGCTCCCTCGCACGGGTTGAGACGGTGGCTCACCTCGGTGATGACCGGTCACAGTGGATTGTCACGTTTGCCTGTCGAGACGTCGAGAACGCTCGGTCTCGGGCTATTGCCCGCGGCGCGCGGGAGGTCGCTGTCTTAGCTGATGGCCTCCCGCTCATCCGAGACCCCTGCGGTGCCCTCCTGGGCCTGCGGCCTTCACGGTAGATTAGCGGTCACGAACGTACTGCGCTGCGGATATCCTGGTGAGATGCATCGCGTCCTCTTCGTGGACACCGCTATCCCCCCTACCGTGCCTCGCGCGGGGAGCGTGTCCCTATGACAACCCTGACCCTCGTGTTGGCTCCCACTGGGCCGCTCGACTCCGTTCGTGATGCCCTTCAGGACTGGTCAGGGGCCGGTCTGATCGACCGGGTGCTCTGGATTGAACCTCATATGATCACGCGCAGCGACGTGTCAGCGCTCTCGATTGAGAACGGTCGCCTCGAGGGCATCACCCTGGAGCGAGTGCTCGGCGGGGCTGACCTCACGCGCGTGTACCTGACCGTGCTGGTTCCTGTGCTCGCGGGGCACCGGGTGGTGCATCCCGAGGTCGAGCGCTACGTGGCCGAGTATGTGGAAGCCACCCGCTACGACGCGGCCGCCACCTACGTGCGTGCGATCATTACCCGTGTGGGTGAGCGCGCCACAAGCGATGTCCTCGCGGTGGACGGCTGGCACAACATCGTCCTCTCGCCCGAGGACTCCACCGGCCCCGGTATGGGAGCCACCGAGCTGCGCTCCTCGACCGTCTCGCCCACCCTCGGGGCCCACACTGCGGCAGGCCTCGCCGGGTTACTGGGGCTGTGGACGGATGTTGCCACGGGCCCGCTTGACGGCGACGACGGAGCCGTGGGCGGCATCCGCCTAGCCCGTTCCTACTACCGTCACTTGGGTGCGCACGGCGTGGAGACGCAGCTGCGCTCACGCGTTTACGACGTTTCGGGCGGAGTTCCGCTGCCCTCGGGGGCCTCGCTTCCGGTGGAGTACTTCAATCGTCCCGCCGAGGCTGCGCAGGCCATGTCAGACCGGCTCTGGGCCCGACACGGCAGTGTGCTCAGCACCTCGACGCCGCACACGCGAGCTGACACCCCGTCACCCGTTGGCGGAGGCGAACGGTGGCGTCTCTTTGGCGGATTCCTCGCCTCAGCCCTGCGCAACAGCGTGCGGCCCTGGGTGGCCCGCGCCTATCAGCCCGTCTCAGCCGAACCCGCCGCCATGATGCACAGCCACCTGGTGAACGCCGACCCGGCCAGCTATGCGGTACTGACGAACGGAACGCTGGGCGGCGGACTGGCGGCCAGCTGGGCGGACACCCGTCACGCGGCCGGATCGCTGCTGGCGGCGTGCGACCCGGGGGGTGAGGCCTCCGCAACAGACCCCACCGTGAGCCTGTGGCGCGACTACGCCTCGGGTGGGTTTACCCTGATCGACGCGGGTGAGCGTGAGGTGGGCCTGCCGCCCATCCAGGAGGGAGCCTCCCTGCGGGTGGTAACCGAGACCAACCTGGCCCTGCCCGGTGACGGCGTGTCCTTCCAGGGGCTGTCCCAGCCCCTGGCCGAGACGCTCGGGATGCGATCCGTTGCCCCCTACGATGTGCTGGCCACCCGCCAGCTGGATGCCCGGCTGGGGGTGGTCGAACGCCGAGGCGCCTCGGCGGCCAACTCCGACACCGCTCTGGTGCGCCGGTACTTTGACGAGTGGCGCAGCTATTATGCGGCCACCTACGCCGGTCAGGTGGGCGGACGCATCGGCGACGCCTACCAGCGCGCGCTTACGGGGGCGCGTGAGCACCTCGCGGTTCTGCGTACCGCGAGCGGCGGGCATGTGGAACTGCGCGAGGTGATCGACACCCAGCAGGGGCTGTTGCGCTGGGTGCAGATCGGCGCGGGGGTGACCCTCGTTCTCATGATTCTTTCCGTCTGGTTCGGCGTGCAGGGAACCCCCCTGGCTCTCGGTGGTGTGGTACTGTTTCCGCTGGCCTGGCTCGGTACCTGCTCCCTCATCTACGCGCGTGGTGGTCGTGGGTTGGTTGATCTCATCAACTCTCGACGGGTCAGCGTGGGTAAAGAGGGTGCCGCGCGTCAACACGTGGCTGCCGCTCTCGCCGATGTGTGTCGGCTGGGCATCGTGTACGAGCAGTTTTTGGCCTGGTCTCGAATCCTGGGCTCCGTAACCGATGCTCCCTTCGGCACCCCCAGCCGTCGAGCGGAGGCTCCCGAAACGATGGTCTCCGACCTGCCCCTGTCGATGCGCCTCGGTGCGGCCCAGACCGGGGAGGACCAGTTGGCCGCGGCCGTGGTTCCCCTGCGGGGCGAGGTGTTTGAGACCGGGTGGCTGAGCGAGTGCTGGGCGGCCATTGTCGCTGCCGCCCCCGAGCGGCTGGGCGTGCGCGCGGCAGACCTGGCCACCGGCCCGCAGACGATCCTCGGTGCGGCCGCGGCCGCGGGCCGCCCAGGAGAGGAGAGCCTCCTGAGCGTCTGGGCGGAAGCCCTGGCGTCGTCGGGAGTGGACGCATCGGCTGGCGATGAGCAGTGGCAGCGCATCCTGGACGCCCTCGGCGGGCGCCTGAGCGACGTGTCTGACGGGTTACTCGGTAGCGTGATTGACTCCCGCCAGCTCGGCGTCACGGTTGCGAGCGACACCTTTCTGCGTGGCCTGGATAGCCTGCAGCCCCTGCCTAACGACCGGATGAGCGACGGCATTATGACCGAGGGTGCGCGCGCGGTGCAACTCGCACGGGTTGACCGTTCGCATGTGGATGGCTCGCGTCGCGGGCTCAGCCGCGTGATGTCGCTCAGCCAACTCACGGTGCCGTTCGGGCCGGTCGGCCTGGTCGCCCATCACGCGACCCCCGTGTTGGGGCAGCACTCGTGAGCTTCTCGGGGGCCCTCAGCGCGGCGGCACGCGAGGTCGTCGCCGATATCCTCGGCTCGGATGCCTCCGACCTCGGCCACGCGCAGAACGTGATCGTGGCGCTCGACAGTTCGGCCTCCCTGCAACCCCGCATTGCCGAGGGCGCGGTGCGCGCTGTCCTCGACGTTATTGCGGCGGTTGCCGAGAGGCTGGGCACCGGCTGCGAGATCATCGGCACCCTCGCCGGGACGGGCACCGTGCTCACCCGCCTGCCGGGGGTCACGGCCCTCACTCTCGTCGATACGCTCCTGGATGCGGCTTCCCACCAGCAACCCACCACCGGTTTTCGCATCGCCACGCGCGACGTGATGCCGTACGCGCCCCTGTCGAACGTGGGGCGTACCCCCGCTACCCGCACCTACTTGGTGACGGATACCGTGCCCAGCAACGTCGCCGAGTTCACGGCATCCGCCGGGTCGCCCCACGACACGCAGCACCTCGTGGTGCTGACCAGCCAGTCGGCGTGGTCACTGCTGCGCCCGCCCGCGGTGCCGTGCACGGTGGTGGATATCCAACCCGGTCCGCTCTCGCCCGCCGAGCACCTGTTGCATGCGCCGGGGGCGCTGCGGGATCTGATTGTGTCGCTGCTCTCGCGGGGACCGGCCGAGGTGGCGGCGGAGTCGGCGGGCCCGCGCACCGGTCGCCGTGCGGCCCGGTAGACGGGGGCGACGTGGGAGATCTTCTTGCCGAGCTGGGCTTTGCGTTCCTGGGTAATGCCGTCATTGTCTGGGTGGTTGTGTGGGCGGTTGGCTCGGCCGTGATCGGCTGCGCCGTAGCCTCGTGGGGTCGGTTTCCTCTCTGGGTCGGTGCACTCGTGGGCGGGGTGGGTGCGCTGCTGGGGCTGGGGGTGCTGTTGATCGTGGGTGCCGTGCGGCGCTCGGGTGTCGGCGCTGCTCCGGGCACCGGGACCGGGGTTATACCCGGCGGTCAGCCTCGCTGGGCTGCCCGTTGGTCACGTCGTTCCGGTCGGCTCAGCATCGGTGTTCTGATTGTCATCGCTGTCGTTCTGGTGGCCACCCTCCTTGTTGACTGGGTGCGTGTGGTGGCCGCGCGCGTAACGGTTGTGAGCCTGCCCGCATGGGGTACGGGCCTCGACGGGATCACCCTCACCCTGCTGCCGGTGGTTGCTCTCGCCCTGCTGCTCGCGCTCCGGTCACCGTCGCGTTGGGCCGCCGTCCTCATGGCTCTCGTGGGTTCGACGATGGCGCTCATCGCGGCGCTCCTGGGAGTGATTCTGATCCCGCTCAACCGGCTGCTTGGCGAGTTCGCCCGGTTGCCCTACGACTCGATTGGCGAGTTTCTGGAGTCTCTCGGCGTGGATCCTGCGGACGCTCGGCTGCCTCTGCCCGGCTGGTTTCCCTCCGGGCTCTTCGGTGTGGATGCCTCGGGCCTCAGTCTGGCCGGAATAGACATGGATGCGGTGCTTCCCGCCGTGACCGTCAAGCTGGGGCTGGGCTGGGTACTCTTTCTGGTGGTCGCGGTTCTGGCACTCGCCTGGGCGTGTGTGGAGATTGCCGTGGCGCAGCGGGTGGTGGTGGCGCAGCGACTGGCTGCGGCCGAGCGGGATACCGGGGGCTTCCACTCGGCACCCGCGGGTTTCTCCTCCGATCGTCCCGCGCCTCGACCCTAGATGAGCGAGCGGAGGGCCGCCTCCAGGCTCACACCGTCCGCCTGGGCCCGCGCTGCGAGGCGCGTGTGCTCGCTGGGAGTCAGAACGAGGGTTAGCGTGTGCGGGGTGTTGAGCCCGGCATCTGCGGGGTCGTCGAGGGAGAAAAGTGAGAACGGCTCGTGCCCGGGGGCGGGTGTCGGCGCTGTTGGCGTCTTGTCGAGCACTGCGGCGCGGGTCGTGTGGGTGGCGGAGGTGCCGCCCGCTGTGCGGGGGGTGTGGTGGGCATCCCTGGTCCAGCCGGGGCCGGTGGGGATGGCGTCGCCGCGTTGGTACGCCTCGGATACGGCGCGGGCCCGGTCATCCGCCGCCTCGTTGAGCGGGTGGTTGGCGTGCCCCTTCACCCACTCGAAACGGTAGCTGCGGCCCACGAGGGCAGCGTCGAGCTCTTTCAGTAGGTCAACGTTGAGTACGGGTTTGCCATCGGCTTTGCGCCAGCCCTTGCGCTTCCAGCCGGGCATCCACTGGGTGAGGCAGTTGATGACGTATTGGCTGTCGCACAGGATGTGCAGATCGTCGCTCAGGTGCTCGGTGGCGCGCAGAAACTCCAGTACGGCACGCAGCTCTGCCTGGTTGTTGGTGGCGTGTTTCCAACCGCCGGCGGCCCAGCACGAGTCGTCAACGTACCAGGCCCACCCGGCCGGTCCGGGGTTGCCCAGTGCGGAGCCGTCGGCTGCTACTCGGATGCTCACGGGTCTCGTTTCTTGTGTGGGGAAAAGCTCGGGTGTGTGGTTGGATGAACCTACATTTACTCTAGGGGGTGCTTTCGTGTGGGTGAAAACAGCACGGTGATATCCCGGTCGCTCCGGCCTGCCGTGGGGTGGGGGTAGCGGGTCTCAACTCGGTTAGCGGTGTCCGGTTGAGCCGGGCGTCGGGTGCCGGATAGTCCTCCGCTGGCCCTGGTCTTTGTGGTGATCGTTTGGTAAAGTTGAGCCACTGTGACTCAACTTTTTGGTCACGATCCCCAGAGTATCCGGAACTATCGAGGAGAAAGAACAGTCACCGTGCAGGCAGGAATGCAACCCCCACAAGAGGACCAGAAAACCGCCCTTGAGCAGTTTGGCGTGAACCTAACGGAGGTCGCGCGCAACGGCAGATTTGACCCCGTGATCGGGAGAGATGCCGAGATCCGACGCCTCAGCCAGGTGCTCACCCGGCGCACCAAGAACAACCCCGTTCTCATCGGCGAGCCCGGTGTGGGTAAAACCGCCGTGGTGGAGGGGCTCGCCCAGCGCATCGTCGCGGGCGATGTGGCGGAATCACTTAAGGGCAAAGAGCTGATCTCTCTCGATATCTCCGCCCTCCTCGCCGGGGCCAAGTACCGCGGCGACTTTGAGGAGCGGATGAAGGCCGTGCTGCAAGAGATTAAAGACTCCGACGGCCAGATCATCACGTTTATTGACGAGCTGCACACCCTGATGGGCGCGGGCGGCGGTGAGAGTTCCGTGGCCGCCTCCAATATGCTCAAGCCCATGCTCGCCCGCGGCGAACTGCGGCTCATCGGTGCCACCACCCTTGATGAGTATCGCGAATTTATTGAGAAGGATGCCGCGCTGGAGCGCCGTTTTCAGCAGGTGTACGTGGGCGAGCCCTCCGTGGAGGACACCATCGCGATTCTGCGCGGGCTGAAGGAGCGCTACGAGGCGCACCACAAGGTGTCGATTGCCGACTCGGCGCTCGTCGCGGCCGCCGCGCTCTCGAACCGCTACATCCCCTCACGCCAGCTGCCCGACAAGGCCATCGATCTGATCGACGAGGCCGCGAGTCGGCTGCGCATGGAGATCGACTCCGCGCCCGTCGAGATTGACGAGTTGCGTCGCGGCGTGGACCGACTCAAGCTGGAAGAGCTTGCGCTCAAGAAAGAGAAAGACCCGGCCTCCCGGGAGCGCCTCACCAAGCTGCGCGAGGACCTCACCGTGCGTGAGGGTGAACTTGCCGTGCTGGAGGAGCGCTGGGAGCGTGAGCGTGCCAGCCTCAACCGGGTCGGTGAGCTCAAAGAGCAACTCGACGCCGCCCGCATCGGTGCCGACCGTGCCCAGCGCGAGGGCAACCTGGAGAAGGCGTCAAAGCTGCTCTACGGTGAGATCCCGGTGATCGAGCGTCAGCTCCTGGCCGCCGAGAACGCCGAGCAGAGTGACGAGCCACGGATGGTCAATGACCAGGTGGGCGACGAAGACATTGCCGGCGTGATTGCGGCCTGGACGGGCATCCCCGTCGGTCGGCTCCTACAGGGCGAATCCGAGAAGCTGCTGCACCTGGAGGCCGAGCTGGGCAAACGCCTGATCGGTCAGCGGGATGCGGTGGCCGCCGTCTCCGATGCCGTGCGCCGCACCCGAGCCGGCATCTCCGACCCGGACCGACCCACGGGCTCGTTCCTCTTCCTCGGCCCCACGGGTGTGGGAAAAACCGAGCTGGCCAAGGCGCTCGCCGAGTTCCTCTTTGACGACGAAAAAGCCATGGTTCGCATCGACATGTCCGAGTACGGCGAGAAGCACTCCGTCTCGCGTCTGGTTGGTGCCCCTCCCGGGTATGTGGGGTACGAGGCCGGTGGTCAGCTCACGGAGGCCGTGCGTCGGCGCCCCTACTCGGTGGTGCTGCTCGACGAGGTGGAGAAGGCGCACCCCGAGGTGTTTGACGTGCTGCTTCAGGTGCTCGATGACGGGCGGCTCACGGATGGCCAGGGCCGCACCGTGGACTTCCGTAACGTGATTCTCGTGCTCACCAGCAACCTGGGCAGCCAGTTCCTGATTGATCCCGAGCTCTCGGTGGACGAAAAGGAGCGGGCGGTGCGCGGGATGGTTCGACAGGCCTTCAAGCCGGAGTTCGTGAACCGCCTTGACGACATCGTCATCTTCCAGACGCTGAGCGAGGCCGACCTCGCGCTGATCGTGGAGTTGTACATTGACCGGCTGCAGAAACGTCTGGCCGAGCGCCGACTCACGCTCGCCGTGACCCCGGATGCCCGGTCCTGGCTCGCCGAGCGCGGCTACGACCCGATCTACGGTGCCCGCCCGCTGCGCCGCCTGATGCAGACCGAGATCGACGACCACCTGGCGCGCGCGCTGCTCGCTGGTGAGGTACGCGATGGCGACGTGGTCCGTGTGGATGTGGCCGAGAACGGCGACGCCCTCAGGGTGAACGCCGGGGTGTTGGGGGACTAGACCCGTTCTGTTCCGCCGCACCCAGGGTGACTTTTCCTCACACATCGACGATTATTTCTCGGTATTGTGAGTTTTTCTCACCCGGAGACTCCTGGGTGCGGTGGGTGCGGTGGGTGCGGGAAAGACTGGCGTTACGTCGGTGCACCCGCGCCAACTCCGGTTGAGCGGACCACGGCACCAAAGTGCGCTGCGGGTCTGAGGGCTACCGTTCTCGCCGGAATCGTGGCTGGGCTGGTCGGTGCCCCCTGACAGGGGCGTTATTAGTGGTCTGGGAGTGTCCCTGATGAGGGGTTCTGGCGGGTTACGCTCTCCTCCGGCGGAGGGCGGCTATCGCGCGTGCTTTGAGAGAAGAGGGACGATAATTCTCGTCCGTGTGCTGCTGACATCACAACCGGCGAGGGGCCGGATGCGTGATGCACGGCATCCGGCCCCTTCTCCTAGTGGTGTGCCAGTTAGCCGGCGATCCACACATCCGGGCCGAAGATCTCGTAGTGGATCTGCGTGGCGGGCAACCCGGCCTCGATGGCCTCGTTGCGGATCTTCTTCATGAAGGGCAGCGGGCCGCACAGGTACAGCTCGGCATCGGCGGGCACCGGGATGCCGTCGAGCGACATGAAGCCCGGGCGGGCCGCGGCGTCCGCGCCGTCCGTCTTCTCAAGCCAGAGCTGGAGGTCGGCGTTCTGTAGCCGGGCCAGGTCGGCTCTCATCTGGTCGGCGAGGGCCCACGAGGCGGCGTTGTTGTCGGCGTGCAGAACCCGGACCTCACGCGTCGAATTGCCCGCGGCGAGTGCGCGCAGCATCGAGGCGTTGGGCGTGCAGCCGATGCCGGCCGAGGCGAGGATGACGGGGCCGGTGCCCTCGGTGAGGACCACCTCGCCGTAGGGGTTCGAGACCTGAATGGTGTCGCCCACCTGAACCTCGTTGTGCAGCACGGGGGAGACCTCGCCGCCCTCGTCGATCTTGCTCGTGAAGGCTCGCGAGACGCCCTCATCGCCCGTGAGCGAGTACTGGCGGGCCTGGTGCAGACCGCTGGCCAGCTTCACCTTGACGCTCACGTACTGCCCGGCCGTGGCCGGGGTGATGGGGGTGTCGTCGGCCGGTTCCAGGTCGAACGAGACGACCCCGGGAGTGACCTCGGTCTTCGCGGTGACGCGCCACGGTGCCCAGATGACGTCGTTGGCTTGCGTGGCGTAGAGGTCTCGCTCCAGGGCGATCAGGGCGTTCGCCATCAGCCAGTAGACCTCGGTCCAGGCCTCAGCGATCTCGGCGGTGATGACGTCGGCGAGGTCCTCCGCGATGGCTTCAAAAAGGTACTGATAGACGATGTCGTATTGCTCGGGCGTGATGCCGAGCGAGGTGTGCTTATGCGCGATGCGGGCGAGGGCGCGCTCGGGCAGGGTGTCGGGATTGGCGATCAGATGCGTGGCGAATACCGCGATACTGCCAGCCAGGGCCTGCGGCTGCTCGCCCGTGCGCTGGTTGGCGCTGCTGAAGATCCCGTCGAGTAGCTCGGGATGCGCGGCAAACATTTTGCCGTAAAACACGGGCGTGATCTCACCGATTCGTGAACCGACCAACGGAAGTGTGGCCTCGATAACGGGCCGTGATTTATCAGAAAGCACCTGATGCTCCTAGGGTTTTGGCGTGCAGGGTCAGGGTCCCCCAACCCGGCGTATATTCGCATTTAAAATACGAGTATTACAGAACATGTCTACACCCTCGAACCATTGGGGCACAAATCAGGGGGCGGGTGGGCCGATCCCGATGCTCGCGAAGACCGTCTCTCGCTGGGGCCGGGAGGGCAGCGCCGAGATGACGATGCTCTCCAAATCTCGGTAAAAGGCCTCCTGGGCCCGGCGCAGCGCAAAGCGTAGCTGACAATCGCCAATCAGCGGGCAGTTACCGCGGGGGGAGAGGCACTCGGCCGGGTCGAGCCGGGTTTCAAGTTCCCGGAGAACCCCTCCGACCGTCGCGGACATCCCCTCCTCGGTGACGCTGCTGCCGCCGTTGCGGCCGCGAGCCGTGCGGATGACCCCCAACTCACCCAGCCGCGTGACGGTTTTGCTCACATGGTGGTAGGGGCTGCCCACGGCATCCGCAAGCTGCTGGGTGGTCATCTGGGTGCCCTCGGGGGCGGAGGTGAGCGCCATCATGACGCGGAGGCCCACGTCGGCAAAGGCGCTGATCTTCATGCCACTACCCTAAGCCAGGTGCGCGACCCCCTACGCCGCCAGGAGCCAGGCGATGACAAAGATGACGGGCACCGCCAGGATGGTCGTGAGTAGCACCGTGTCACGCGCGACCGTCTCGGCCCGGTTATAGGTGGCGGCAAAGTTGTAGATATTTTGGGCGCTCGGCAGCGCCGCGAGCGTGACCGCCGCGAAGAGCGCGTGGCCGGTCAGGTGAAACACCCCGGCCCCGAGCGCCCAGGCGACCAGCGGCATCCCGACCGACTTAATCGCGGTGGCCGTGATGATGTCGCGGCGCCCCGTGCCCGGCTGCAGCGGGCGTTGGCCGTTGAGCGAGATCCCAAACGCGAGCAGCACGAGCGGGATGGCCGCCCCGCCCAGCATCTCGAACGGTTTGAGTACCGGGTCGGGCAGGTGCACGCCCAGCACCGACAGCAGCACGCCCAGCGCCGAGGAAACAATGATGGGGTTGCGCAGCGGGCGGAGGAGCATACGGCCCACCGCGGTGCTCGTGCTGGTGCTGATATCCAGAATTCCCAGGATGATCGGGGCAAAGATTAGCAACTGCATGAGCAGTACCGGGGCGACGTAGCTGGGGTCGGCGAGTACGTAGATCGCCACGGGCAGGCCGATATTGTTCGCGTTGACGTAGGATGCGGCCGCGGCCCCGAGTGTGGTCTCGGCCAGCGGGCGGCGGAAAAACAGGCGGGACGCCGTGAGGTAGAGCGCCACGCACACCAGCACACTGCTCGCCGAGACGAGCATCACGGGCGAGAGCAGAATACTCACATCGGCCTGGATCATGACCGTGAACAGCAGGGCCGGTGTGGCCACGTAGAACGCGACCCGGTTGAGCACCGGGCGCTGCTCAACCGTGATGAGGCCGATCTTGCCGATCAGGTAGCCCACCGCGATGATCGTCAGGATGATGGAGAAGCCGACGAGTACACCGGACACGCTAGCAACCGGCCATTCTCGGGCCCCCGGGGCCGGTGGGGGGCTGTACCGCGGCGGGCGCTCTCAGCCTCATTCCGACGGTGCGAGCTCGCGCTCGATAGCGCCGACAAAAGCATCAACGTCGGCCTCCGTGGTGTCGAAGGAGCACATCCACCGCACCTCACCGGCCGCGGCATCCCAGTCGTAGAAGTGGAAACCCTGCGCGCGGAGGCGGCTGGCCACACCGGCGGGCAGGCCCGCAAAAACGCCGTTTGATTGGGTGGGTTGGGTGAAGCGGAGACCCGTGACCGGGTTCGAGCTGATGCGGCCGTCCGCGACCCGCTCCTCCAGCTGCGTGCGCAGACGGGTAGCCATCGCGTTGGAATGCGCGGCATTGCGTCGCCACAGGTCACCCTCATAGAGCGCGATCAGCTGGGCAGAGAGGAACCGCATTTTGCTCGACAACTGCATATTGAGTTTGCGCAGGTACGTCATGCCGTCGGCCACCCCGGGGGTGAGGACCACAACGGCTTCGCCCAGCATCACACCGTTCTTGGTGCCGCCCAGACTGAGGATGTCGATGCCCGTCCCGGTCGTGAACTCGCCCAACTCGGCGTCAAGAGATACTGCGGCGTTGGAGATGCGGGCACCGTCGAGGTGAACGCGCATCCCGTGGCGGTGCGCGTGCTCGGTGATCGCGCGAATCTCGTCGATGGTGTAGGCGGTACCCAGCTCGGTGGTCTGGGTGATCGAGACGGCGAGTGGCTGCGCGCGGTGCTCGTCACCCCAGCCCCAGGCCTCCGTGTCGATCAGTTCTGGGGTGAGCTTGCCGTCGGGCGTCTCGATGCTGAGCAGTTTCAGCCCGCCGATGCGTTCGGGAGCACCGTTCTCGTCCACATTAATGTGGGCGGTACGAGCGCAGATTACGGCACCCCAGCGGGGGAGGATGGACTGGAGGGCGAGCACGTTCGCACCCGTGCCGTTGAAGACGGGGTAGGCTTCGGCATCCGCGCCGAAGTGGGAGCGCAGAACCGTCTGCAATCGAGAGGTGTGGGTGTCGCCCCCATAGGCCGGTTGGTGGGCGGAGTTTGCCTCCGCGATGGCCGCCAGAACCTCGGGGTGGATACCGGAATAGTTGTCAGATGCGAAGAACCGCTCCGCCGTGTTATGCACTGTGGTCACTCGCGCAAGTCTACTCGCGGGGAGCCTACGCCTTACCCGCCGTGAGCGCCTCAGCCAGTTTGACCCGCCCGCTCGTGCGGAGCAGCGAACCCTGATAAATGCGTGACCCGAGGGCAATGACGACGAGCGTGGACAGTACGAGGATGGCGAGGGAGACCAGGGGCTCCCACCACTGGACACCGCCGACGAACAGCCGGACGGGCATCCCGACCGGTGCGCTGAAAGGTACGTAGGACATGATCGTGAGCACCACCGGGTTGTCGTTGAAGAAGACCACCAGGAAGTAGGGAATCATGACGAGCATGGTCACGGGGGTCGTCACCGAGCCGATGTCTTCCATACGCGCCACCATTGAGGCGCTCGCCGCAAACATGGCCGCGAGCAGGACAAAGCCGATTGTGAAGAAGATCACAAACCAGGCGATGGGCAGACCGATGGCATCCAGTAGCGCGGTTTGGCCCGTGGCGGTGAGGCCGATCACGCTGAGCGCCGCAATCACCGCGATCTGGAGAAACGCGAGGATGCTATTGCCGATGACTTTTCCTGCGAGCATGGCGCGTACCGGGATGGCCGACATCAGGATTTCGACGATACGGGTCTGTTTTTCTTCGACAACGCTCTGCGAAATGACCCCGCCAAATGTGCTGGCTGAGATGAGGAAGACCACGCCAAACGCGAGCGAGATGATGTAGAGCAGGAACGGGTCGTTGGGGTTTGGCGTGAGGATTTCTACGGGAGGGCTGATACTGAGGGCCTGCTGCACCTCTGCGGGGGCCTCCGTATCCGCCAGGATCTTGAGGCCGAGGGGATTGTCGCTCGCAGTGTCGGATACCACCGCGGCGTTAACCTCGCCGTCGAGTACCAGCTGTGTGGCCTCCTCGGTGGTCGCCACCTCGGTGATGTCGAAGGCATCGCCCTGAATCTGGCTCATCACCTCCGGTGTGGCCGCGATAGCCGTCTTCGAGGTGGTATCGGCGGTGAAACCGCTGATCAAAATACTTGCCAGGATGATGGCAAACAGGATACCCGTGGAGATCAGGAACGCCTTGCTGCGCAGCCGCGTCGTAATTTCACGCTCGGCAACAAGCCAGGTGCTCTGAGCCAGGGTGGGAATACGGGGGTTCATGCGGCCACGACCTCTCGGAAAATCTGTGCCAGGGTGGGACGTTTGGGGGTGAAGCTTCTCACAGTGTTGCTCTCCATCGCGCGGTGCAGAACGGCCTGCGCGGTTGCGTCGCTATCGACGTCGAACAGGGCGTAACCGCCGTCGAACTCCACCACCGTGACACCGGGTTGTTCGCGCAGCCATCCGGCATCGCCCGTATGGTCGAGCTCGTAGCGGTTAGTGCTGTGCTCTTCACGGAGTTGGTCGCGGGGGCCAGCGGCGCGCACCGTGCCACCCGAGATGATGACGAGGTCGTCGCAGAGGCGCTCAACAACGTCTAACTGGTGGGAGGAGAAGAGTACGGGGACCCCCGTTGCGGCGCGATCTTTGAGTACCTGAAGGACCACATCGACGGCCATGGGATCCAGGCCAGAAAAGGGTTCATCAAGGATCAATACCTCGGGCTGGTGGACGAGGGCCGCCGCAATTTGGGCACGCTGTTGGTTGCCCAGCGAGAGGCTCTCGACGGTGTCGTTGAGGCGCTCACCGAGGCCCAGCTCTTCGAGGAGGGCGCGGGCGTTTTTGCCGGCGGCAGGTTTGCTGAAGCCGTGCAGGCGAGCCAGGTACGTGAGCTGCTCTTCGATCTTCATCTTGGGGTACAGACCCCGCTCCTCGGGCATGTACCCGAAGCTGCGGCGGTCGTTGCTGCTCAGCGGGTTCGCATTGCGGGTGATGGTGCCGGAGTCGGCCGCGAGCACCCCCAGAATGATGCGCATTGTGGTCGTTTTTCCCGCGCCGTTGCCGCCGACAAAGCCGGTCATGCGGCCGTCGTCGATTGTGAAACTTACATCTGTGAGTGCCTGCCGGTCGCCAAACGACCGGCTGATGTTGCTGAGTGTCAGCACGCTGTCCTCCTGGGTTGCCGTGGTTAACACGGTACCGAGTGGGGCAGGAGCGGGGCTATCGGTCGTGCGGATGATTTCCGGTGGGGCATCCGTCGGGTGGCGGATGCCCCACCGGGTGATGCGTTATCGTCGAGAGGTTTCTTGGCTACGGTACGACGACCGCACGGCCGAGCACCTGGCCATCGTGTAGCTTGGCGTATGCCTCGGGTGCCCTGTCAATCGGGAACTCCTCGACGGTGACGTGCAGGTGACCGCTGCGAGCCAGGTCGAGGACCTCCATCAATTCGCTGCGGCTGCCCCAGTAGGGTGCGCGCACCGAGACCCCGAAGGGGGTGGAGCCGAAGCCGGTGGCGAGGGTGCCGCCGCCGATGCCCACAGATTCGATGGCACCGTCAATGCGTACCGACCGGCGGGCGATGTCCAGGGTGGGTGTCGCGCCAACGAAGTCGAAGACGGCATCGGCCCCGATGCCACCGGTCAGTTCG
The DNA here is from genome assembly GCF_006716695.1 of Klugiella xanthotipulae. Taxonomy (GTDB): domain Bacteria; phylum Actinomycetota; class Actinomycetes; order Actinomycetales; family Microbacteriaceae; genus Klugiella; species Klugiella xanthotipulae. The sequence continues at coordinate 1,054,341 of NZ_VFPN01000001.1, read as the reverse complement.
CGGATGGCGGCAGGGGCGTCGCTATTAGAGAGCAGCGTTGTGTGTGCACCCACCTCGCGGGCGTGCGTCAGCTTCTCCTCCGAGACATCGAGCGCAATCACGGTGGCTCCCGTGATGGCACGCAGGATCTGGATGGCCACGTGGCCCAGCCCGCCCGTTCCGATGACCACGGCGGTTGACCCGGCGGGGAGTTTAGCCAGAGTGCTCTTGATGGAGTGGTACGGCGTGAGGCCGGCATCCGTGAGCGAAACCGTCTGTACCGGGTCGAGACCCTTGAGCGGGATGAGGTGGCGAACATCGTTGACAATCATGTACTCGGCCATGGCCCCCGGAGCGCCCAGCCCGGGAGGGTAGATGCCCAGATCCGCCGCAAACGGGCAGTAGTTTTCCCGACCCTGGCTACACTCGGAGCAGTGTCCGCATCCCCACGGTCCGTAGACGGCAACATCGTCGCCCACCGCGACCTCGGTAACGCCTTCGCCGACCTTATCGACAATCCCGGCACCCTCGTGGCCCAGGGTGAGCGGCAGGCCGTACGTGTAGGCCTCGGCCGGGAGGCTCATCACAAACCAATCGGAATGGCAGAGCCCGGCGGCGGTGACCCTGAGACGAACCTGTCCAGCCCCGGGCTCGGGGAGGGGGATGTCGGCAACAACGGGTAGTTCGCCGATGGTCTGATATTGGATGGCTTTCATTCCAACTCCTCTACGCTGAGTGGGCGTGGTTGCCCAAACACTCGCCACGCTACTCTGGAGTCTGTCGCAGCGTCGCTTTTTTTCTGTTCAGCGAAACGTTTCGTGGACTACGTACCAACGGCTACGCCGTTCTCGTAGGCGAAGATCACGGCCTGGATTCGGTCGCGCAGACTCAGTTTGCGCAACACATTGGACACATGGGTCTTGACGGTGGCCTCGCTGACGAAGAGCCGGGTCGCGATCTCCTGGTTGGAGAGTCCCTGTGCGAGCAGGTGCAATACCTCGTGCTCGCGGTCGGTGAGGAGCGAGAGCGGATTGCTCGGTGCCACCATCGGTGGGGAGGGGGTGTTGATTATCGGTGTTCCGGTTGCTGTGGGGGTGCCGCGGCTCGGGCTGCCCGACGCCCGTGCGCAGTGTGCGATGACGCTGCGGGTGACCTGGGGAGAGAGCAGCGCATCCCCTGAGGCGATTGCAACTACGGCATCCACGAGCTGCTCCGGGGAGGAATTTTTGAGGAGAAATCCGCTTGCCCCGGCGCGGAGGGCGTCGAAGAGATAGTCTTCGCGGTTGAACGTGGTCAGAATCAAGACGGCCGAGTTGATGCCCGGATCTGTTGTGATGAGACGGGTGGCCTCGATGCCGTCCATATGGGGCATCTGCACGTCGAGGCAGATGACATCGGGCGCGAGGCTGCGAGCCTTCTCGACGGCCTCGATTCCATTGGCTGCCTCCCCCACCACCTCAATCCGGGGGTGGACGGACATGATTGTGCGGAAGCCCGCACGGACGAGATCGTGGTCGTCAACGAGGAGGACGCGGATGGGGCTGGTGTGGGTCACGAGGGGTCCTTGTGTGTTGTGTGGGGGATGTTGGGGTGGTCCCTCTGTTCGTGAGGAACGTGCTGAAGAGGGATATGGGCGCGCACCAGGAAACCACCCCGCTCGCGCAGTCCGGCATGTAGGGTGCCACCATCGGAGTCAACCCGTTCGCGCATCCCCACGATTCCGAGCCCAGACGAGTGGCGCGTGCGCCGTCGGCTGCGTACGGTTCGTGCTGCCGAGGCAGACGCCTCATCTCCGGTGTTGGCAATATCGAGTTCAACCGCCCGAGGCAGATAGCGTAGCCGGACATCGACCGAGGCGTGTTGTCCGCCGTGTTTGCGTACGTTGGTGAGTGACTCCTGAGTGATGCGGTAAAGGTTGAGTGAGGTGAGGGGAGGGAGCGGACGAGGGTCGCCTACGACCGCGTAGATGACGCTGAGATCGTTGGCTCGCGCAGACTCGATCAGGTCGGGGATGTGGCGGACGCCGAACGAGCCGACGGTATCCTCAGACCCCTCCGGGTGGGGTTCGCGCAGGGTCCCCAATAGTGAGTGCAGTTCGTCGATAGCGGTTCGAGCTCCCGTCTCAACCACCGTGAGTGCGGAGCGGGCGGCTTCGGGGTCGCTGTCCAAAACGGTTCGGGCCGCACTGGCCTGTACGCCCATCACCGAGACGTGGTGGGCCACGGCGTCGTGCAGTTCGCGCGCGATGCGCAGCCGCTCCAGTGTGATGGCCTGCTGCGCTGTAATTGCGCGCTGTTCAGTCAACTCGGTCGTGCGTACCTCGGCCCGTGCGCGTTCTCTCGCCGCCTCGAATGCATGATCGCCAAAGAAGTAGGCCCCGCCGAAGTAGAGGAGATTGGTAAGGATTTGGATGAGCATATACGCCACAAATGGCGACATAATCGCGCCCGCCGCAATGTTGGCCTGGTCATCCTTGATATCCGTTGCTGCGATAAAAAGTGCGATCAAGAGCCAGACCAGCATGGCAGCAATGACGACGAGGCGGGACAGGGCGGCCCAACTGCGGTTGTTCTCCCACGAACCCACGGTATAGACCGCGACAAAGAGGGCGATATTGACGACGAGAACCTCGGGAACGCGGTAGGTTCCGACGAGGATGAACGCCGCAGCCACCACCATCGCCACCGGGATGGGCCAGCGCCGTCGGAATGCGAGCGGCAGGGTCGCGGCCGCTAAGAGGAGAAGAGACAGGGGGAGTGGTGCAGGTTCCGGATAGAAGGCCGCGGTACGGAACAGCGTCATGCTCAGTACGGACCCCAACCAGAGGGCGATCGCGCCGATCATGTCGTTCCGCAGATCACTGCGACCCGCTCGTTGACGGATCCAGTTCTCCCCGTCAGGGTCGTTGAATTCGGGCCGCATGGGTGCGGTTGCGCTGTGTTGGCCGTCTAGGCGCTGGATGAGACGGGCCAGTGCGGCGGGGATCCTGCTGTTCTCTGTCACATGCACCACCGTAGCTGCGACCGGTGCCGACCACATCCGCCGACAGACGGAGTGGGATAACTCCCTGTGCGCCGGGCCTGTGAAGGAGAGTCGGGGAGGTGAATATTGTTCACAACCGGGCTCTGAGATTCAGTTATCCACACATGAGCGGCGCTCGCTGCGCGGCCTTATGCAGCCCCGCTACCGTCGCCTCAGGGGCAGCTGCCCCACCTCTCGAAAGGATATCCACCATGCCAAATCTCAACGTTTCCTACCAGGAACTCGACAGCGCAGCGACTCGGCTCACCACCGGCCGTGATGATATCGTGGCGCGTCTCACCGCTCTTCAGCAGGAGATTGGTGCGCTTGTAAGCTCCGGATTCGTGACTGATCGTGCTTCCGGCGCATACCGCGCCGCCTACGACACGTTCACCTCGGGCGCGCGCACGACGGTAGAAGGGCTGGACGGGCTAGCACAGTTCCTGCGCGGCACCGCTTCTTCACTAGAAGAGCTTGACGCCCAGCTGGCCGCTCGACTGGCTCATTAGGCTCAGGATGACCGGCCTGACCATGACCTACGTCACCCTTATTGATGCTGCCCATCGCCTCGCCAGTCCCCGGCCGCTGGGGCCGCGCCCCGCGCCAGCACACGACTGCCTGGCCAGTATTGCGGTGGGTGAGGCTTTTGCACGATCGCTCGCGCTGATCTCTCTCGCCGAGTCGGAACTGCACGCGGCGCGCGCAGCGGTGGAGAGCACGCTCCGCGCGGCCCCCGAGTGCGTGAGTGCGCTGGATGCCGAGTGCGCTCGGGCTCTGCTGTGAGTATCCACTTGCCCGGGTTTCACGGCGATCCCGGTGCTGGCGACCTCTCGGGGATGGCAGCCCTGGTGCGGTCAGCACGCGACCACTCCGTGGCGACCCTGGCTGAGGCTTCTCAGGTTGAGGAAGCGCTTGGGCAGCTCGACGCGAACCGAGGACAGGCAATTAGCGCGGCCACCGAGGCCCTGACAGCGGTTGCGCCCCGGCTAGCAACCGTTGGTCGATCGTACGGGCAGGTGGCGGACGCCCTCGATGCCTACTCTCTCGAGGTGACCCGCCTGGGGGACGATGTGCGCTCCCTGGGATTCGAGGCTCAGCGGGTACACGAGGAGATGCGGCACACGATCAATCGTCTGGCGGGGATGCCGGGGAGTGGAGTGTCCCCTGGAACCCCGTGGAACGGGTCGCCTGCCCCCGGGACGACCCACTCCGCGATGGCGCATTCCGGGATGATTCATCCCGGAACCGACGGAGGGACCGGCCTGCCGAGCACCGATCAGATTCCGACGCTCCTGGCCCGCTGGTCGGCTTTGGCCGATGAGTATCGGGTGCTTCTGGGCCGACACGGTGACCTGACTGTGGGGCGGTCACGCGCCAATGTGCGCGCCGTTGAGGCGCTCAGTATGGTGGAGATTGCTGAGGGATTTGCGGCCTACCGGGCGGCGGATATTCCGGTGTCCGTGGTGGCCGTCTCCGTCTGGGCGCTCAATGCGTCGCGGGTCACCCCCGAGCGATTGGCTCGGTTGGATCCTGTGCCTGCTGCCCTTCTCTGGGCATCGCTCTCGGAGGCCGACCGGCGGCGGCTCGTGCGGGAACGCCCCGATCTGATCGGTTCGACTGAGGGCATCCCCGCCACCGACCGGCACACGGCCAATGTGGCGCATCTCCGCGAGGAGCTACGGCGGGTGAAACATCAGATCGACACGGCGAGCGTGAATCGCACACCTCTCTCGGGTGATCTCATCGAGCGCCTGCGGGGGCTGGAGGTGCTGTATCGACTCTACGGATCGGGGGTTTCGGTAGACCGCAGTCCACCCGAGTATCTAGTGTCGCTCGATACCACGCTGCCGGGTGCGCCCCTGGCCGCCGTGGCGGTGGGTAACCTCGATACCGCCGGCACGGCCGTGTACCTGGTGCCCGGGATGAACAGCAGTACGGTGGGTACCGAAGGCCTCGTGTCGGCCGCGCGCACGCTCTACGCCGGAGCGGTAGCCGAGGGAGACAGCGATCTAGCCGTCGTGGCGTGGCTCGATTACCGCGCCCCGAAGCTGAGTGACACCGCCGCGGGTAGTCTCTCTGTACTCAGCGACCACAGCGCCCGCGTAGGGGCCGAGCGACTTGTTCATTCCCTGGAAGGCTACAACGCTGTGCAGCAGCAGTCGGGTCTGGCCGGTAGCCTGCACGTTGTTGCCCACTCTTACGGCACGACAACGGCCTCCCTGGCGCTCGCGACACGCGATCTGGGCGTTGATTCCTTCACGATGTTGGGGTCGGCCGGGCTGGTGCCCGAGATTGCTCATGCGCGTGATCTTCACGTGGATAACGGTCGGGTCTACGCGATTGAGAACGCGGGAGATGCGACGGCCGACCTGGGCCGACTGTCCACGGCTCACCCGGTTGATCCGGTGCGGGACCGGGATTTTGGTGCCGTTGTTCTGGGCTCGGACGGTGTGGTTCGAGCCGATGGCACCGAACTGAGGGCCGCGCGCGGTCACGACCTCAACGGTACCGGGCAGCAGCATTACCTGAGCCCGGGGACGGAGTCCTGGGCGAACGTGGTCAACGTTATCCTGGGTCGTGTTGACCGGTTGACACTGCCACGCACGGGTTCGGGGGGCCCGTAGATGGCGGTCGCGGCGGCGTCCGGACGGTCGCGGTTAGCCAAAGATCATGGGCATATCGTCACCGGCATCAAAACCGTCCTGCTCATGCAGCGAGAAGTCAACCTCAACGACAACGGGAACGTGGTCGCTGGGGCCGTCGCCCTTGCGCTCATCCCGGTCGATGCGGGCCTCCACCACGATGTCGCGGAAGGCTTCGGAGCCCATGATGAAGTCGATGCGCATCCCCTGATTACGGGGGAAGCGGAGCTGTTTATAGTCCCAGAAGGTGTAGCCCTCCGGGACAAACGGTCGGACCACATCGCTGACGAGACCCTCAAACGAGTGGAACATCTCCCGTTCCGGCTCCGAGATGTGGGTTGAGACGCCCGGAGTGAAACCGGGGTCCCCCATATCGGCATCGAAGGGCGCGATGTTCCAATCGCCCATGAGCGCGAGGCCCAGATCTGGTCGGTCGGCCAACCAGCCCTGCGCGTTGGTGCGCAGCGCGCGCAGCCACTCCAATTTGTAGGCGTAGTGGGCATGATCGAGCGATCGTCCGTTGGGAACGTACAGGCTCCACAGCCGCTGGTCGTTCACCGTTACCCCGAGGGCGCGGGCCTCCAGGGGGATGCCGTGGGCGTCCACCGCAGGCCCGGTCCCGTCCAGCGTGGGTTCAACCGGGTCGCCAAAACCGGGCATCCCGTCGAAGGTGGTGGCCACATCCGTCATCGGGAGCCGACTGGCGAAGGCCACCCCGTTCCACTGGTTGAGGCCGTGAATTTCGAGCCGGTATCCTGCCGCCTCGAAGCGCTCGCGCGGAAATTGGTCGGGGCGGCACTTGATCTCCTGCATCGCCAGGACGTCAACGTCTTCACGGATGAGCCAGTCAACCACGCGGTCAACTCTGGCTCGAATTGAGTTCACATTCCAGGTTGCAATACGCACCACACCACCATAGCCGCTCGCGCGGCAGTGCCCTATCCGGTGGTCGTGGGCAGGTAGGTGACCGTGAACAGGGGGTTGGCGTACTGCGTCAGCACCGCCTGTGTCTGACGGGTGTAGCCGGATATCCCCGACTGCTTATCCTGTTCGCTCAGCGTAAACCCGGCCGCAACGAGCGCCGCCCGGTACTCGGCACACGCGGCGGGTGTGATTCCGCTGAAATTGACACTGATGGTGCCGTTGCTGTTATCGGTTTCTACGAGGGGGCCGCTGGGCGCGGGAACATCAGCGGGCCAACCCTCCGGTGAGGCGACCGGATAGGGGGTTACCTCGCCGCCCTCCGCCGCCTCACCCGTCGGGGCGGCTGGCTCGGCAGCGGCAGTTCCCTCGGCAGGCGGCTCTGTGGGTGGCTCGGTGCTCTGGTTCTCGGCCGCACCCTCGGGGGTTGTCGCGGTGGGGGTCGGGCTCGCCGTTTCACCCGTCGTGTTGAACATGGGTCGCGGGGTGGCGCAGCCGGTGAGCAGGGATCCCGCGAGCAGCGCGGCTGACATGCCAGCGCACACACGGATGAAGATGGATGTCACGGGGTGCCTCGTTCACTCGGGGGTGTGTTCGGGTTCGACTCATAACACTAGCCCGAGCGCGCCCGGAGCGAAAGGCACCGGGGCTATAGGCTGGTTCCTATGAGTGACGCACGCGACAACCTGATCCAGTACATCCGTGATGAAGCCGTTTTTCACGGCGACTTCACGTTGACCAGTGGGAAGAAGGCCACCTACTACATTGATCTGCGTCGCGTGAGTCTCGATCACCGGGTCGCCCCCCTGATCGGTCAGGTGATGCTCGATCTCATCGCCGATATCCCGGATGTTGTTGCCGTGGGCGGTCTCACGATGGGTGCCGACCCCATCGCCTCTGCCATCCTGCACCAGGGTGCCACACGCGGTGCCGACTCGCATCAATACGATGCGTTTGTGGTGCGCAAGGAGCCCAAGGACCACGGTCGCGGCCGCCAGGTTGAGGGCCCCGATTTGGCGGGAAAGCGCGTGATCGTTGTGGAGGATACGTCCACAACGGGCGGCTCGCCGCTGAAGGCTATCGAGGCGCTTGAAAAGGTTGGTGCCATCGTCGCCGGTGTGGCGGTTGTCGTTGACCGTAATACGGATGCCCGCGCCCGCATCGAGGCTGCTGGCTACCCCTACTATGCCGCGATTGGTCTCGGAGACCTGGGTCTCGACCCACAGTAGTGCGGCTTGTGACCCGCCGGTCGGACCCCTACAACTCCGACTCCACCGGCTCGGTCGCCAGCAGGTCTGCCACGGAGCCCAGGATCTCATCCGGTCGGAACGGGTACTTCTTAATCTCGTCCTCGTCGCTGATCCCCGTCATCACGAGGATGGTGTGCAGCCCCGCCTCGATACCCGCGACGATGTCGGTGTCCATCCGGTCGCCGATCATGGCCGTGTTTTCGGAGTGCGCGCCGATGCGGTTGAGTGCCGAGCGGAACATCATGGGGTTGGGTTTGCCCACAACGTAGGGTTCCTTGCCGGTGGCCTTGGTGATGAGGGCCGAGATTGCGCCGGTTGCGGGTAGCGGGCCGTCTTTGCTGGGGCCGGTGGCGTCCGGGTTGGTGGAGATGAAGCGTGCGCCGTCGTTGATCAGGCGGATGGCCTTGGTGATTGCCTCGAACGAGTAGTTGCGGGTTTCCCCCACGACCACAAAGTCGGGGTTGGTTTCGGTCATCACGAAGCCAGCCTCGTGCAGGGCGGTGAGGATACCGGCCTCGCCGATCACAAACGCGGTACCGCCGGGCTGCTGAGACTTCAGGAACGCGGCGGTGGCGAGGGCAGACGTCCAGATTGACTCCTCGGGGACGTCCAGACCGGAGGCCTTGAGCCGTGCGCTCAGATCGCGTGCGGTGAAGATGGAGTTGTTGGTGAGTACCAGGAACGGATTGCCCTGGTCTTTCCACTGCTCGATGAGTTCGCGGGCCCCAGGGATGGCGTGGTTCTCGTGCACGAGAACCCCGTCCATGTCCGTCAGCCAGCACTCAACCTCGTTGCGTCGTTCCATGAAGACCTCCCGTGTTCCTGTTTCTCCAGGGTAGTGCACGGGTCTGACCGGGAACTTTGCGCGGAAGAAAGCATTCGGGGCACGCCAACAGTATGAGGGAGGTGCCAGGGGTGACTTAATTCACCCAGACAGAGTTAAAACTCGGTCTGGGTGAATTAAGTCACCCAATGTGCCGCGTTGGGCCCGCTTGCGCCGAGCGGGCCCAACGGTGACCCCGCTCGGCGCTACCGCCTGGGGCGCTACCGCCTAGACCGAGGTCCGTGTCTCGTCGTGTTCAGCCTTCCCTGCGGCCTCAACCTCCGCGTCGGTGAGGTCGTCACTGAACGGGTTGCCGTTACGCGGCGCGTTGTAGAGCGCCTCGTCAAGAATCCCCTCACGTTTGGCGACAATCGTGGGGACAAGCGCCTGGCCCGCCACGTTGACGGCGGTGCGGCCCATATCGAGGATTGCGTCCACCGCCAGCAGCAGCCCCACACCCTCCAGTGGCAGGCCCACGGTTGTGAGGGTGAGGGTGAGCATCACGATGGCCCCGGTCGTCCCGGCGGTCGCGGCCGAGCCCACAACCGACACGAGCACAATCAGGAGGTATTGCAGGATCGACAGTTCGATTCCGTAGAACTGGGCCACAAAAATGGCGGCGATGGCCGGATAGATGGCGGCGCAGCCATCCATCTTGGTGGTCGCACCGAGGGGCACGGCAAACGCCGAGTACTCGCGGGGTACGCCGAGGTTGCGCTCGGTGACACGCTGGGTGAGCGGCAGGGTGCCGATGGAGGAGCGGCTGACAAATGCGAGCTGCACAGCGGGCCATACACCCGAGAAATACTGCTTCACCGAGAGCCCGTGGCTGCGCACCAGGATCGGATAGACCACGCAGAGCACGAGGGCGAGGCCCACATAGATGGCCGCGACAAACCAGGCGAGCGAGCCGATGGTATCCCACCCGTACGTGGCGACCGCGTTGCCGATCAGGGCGAGCGTACCGAGGGGGGCAATGCGGATGATCCACCAGAGTACCTTCTGGATCACCACGAGCGCCGACTCGTTCAGCGAGAGGAACGGCTCGGCCTTCGCGCCCACCTTGAGGGCGGCGATGCCGACGGCCACGGCGATCACGATGATCTGGAGCACGTTGAAGCTCACGGCGCTTGTGGCCGACACGGCGTCCCCCTCCACCGCTACCGTTGTGTTGACACCGGCACCCAGAAAGTTGCTCGGGATGAGACCGACCAGGAAGTCCCACCAGGTACCCACCCGGTAGGGGTCACCCGCGGTGAGTTCGCCGTGGCTCGCGTGATTTCCGGGCTGCATAATCACGCCGAGCCCGATGCCAATACTCACCGAGATCAGGGCGGTGATACCAAACCACAGGATCGTCTGGCCGGCCAGACGTGCGGCGTTCGTCACCTGGCGCAGGTTACTGATGCTCGACACGATGGCCGTGAAGATGAGGGGTACCACCGCAGCTTTCAGCAGCGACACGTAGGAGCCGCCGATGGTGGATAGCGTGGCCGTGAGGCCGTTGGGGTTGCCCTCGCCGTCCAGCCCGATGCCGCGAGCAATCACGCCCACCACCACGCCGAGCACCAGGGCGGCGGTGATCTGCACGCCGAAGGACTTTACCCACTTCGGGAGGCGCGAGGCGGGTATGGCCGGGGGGCCATCCGCTCCCTGCCCGGGGGTGAGTGTGCTGGTAGTTGTGCTCATGATGACCTCTTCGTTGACCTGGCTGTGGCGGTTGTGTCGGTTGTGTCGGTTAGAGAGTAGGGGCTACCACTGACATCCGAGCGAAGATGACCGGATATTACGGCCGCCCTCAGACTCAACCGGTGAGAAATCCCGCAGAAATTTTCGTTGCTATTGGGCGACAAGTGGTTACGATCAATTCACGGGAACGCTGTTGTTCCCGTTGATCGGGGGGTCAACGATGTCTACGCAGGGAAAACACGCCGCACCAGGTACACCGCCAGCGTCGCCGTTACCGGGCGCGCGGGCGGGTAAGGGTCTCGCCGCGGGCACGCTGGGGCTGTGGGGCTCCACCGTCATTGGTCTGGCCTCCACGGCTCCCGTCTACTCGCTCGCCGCCACCCTCGGCTTCGTGGTCTTGGCTGTTGGCGCGCAGGCGCCCATCGCATTTGTTCTCGCGTTCATCCCGATGCTGCTCGTGGCGTTTGCCTATCGTGAGCTCAACAACGCTGTGCCCGATTGTGGCACCACCTTCACCTGGAGTACCAAGGCGTTTGGCCCGTGGGTGGGGTGGATGGGCGGCTGGGGTGTCGCCATCGCCGGCATGGTCGTCCTCGCCAACCTCGCGCAGATTGGTGGTAAGTACTTCTGGCTGCTAATCAACGCGGACCTGGCCGAGAACACCGCCGTCGTCACCGCGACGGGCGTGGTCTTTATCGCCCTGATGACCTACATCAGCTACCGCGGTATGGAGATTGGCGAGAGGATACAGAACGTGCTGCTGGCCATCCAGTACATCGCGATTGTGCTCTTTGTGGTGTTTGCGTTCGTCTCCGTGTTCACGGGTACCGCACCCGAGGGGGCCACAATGCCGGAGTGGAGCTGGTTCAACCCGTTCGCGTTTGAATCGTTCTCGGCGTTCAACCAGGCGATCCTGCTCGCGCTCTTTATTTACTGGGGGTGGGATACCTGCCTCGCCCTCAACGAAGAGACGAAGAACCCAGAGAAGACCCCGGGGCGCGCGGCTGTGCTGTCCACGGTTATCCTGCTTGTCACGTATGTGGGGGTCGCGGTGGCCGCGATGGCCTACTCGGGGCTGGGCTCGGGCGCGCTCGGGCTGGGCAATGAGGCTAACGCTGATGATGTGTTCTTTGTGGTGAAAGACGCGCTCTTTGGCCCGTGGGCCTGGCTGCTCGTGGTGGCCGTGATGATCTCGGCGGTGTCCTCCACACAGACGACCATTCTGCCGACCGCGCGGGGCACCCTCGCGATGGCCGCCTACCGGGCGTTGCCGAAGCGGTTCGCCAGCGTGCATCCGCGCTACCAGACGCCCGGCTTTGCCACGTTTGTGATGGGGAGCGTTGCCATCGTCTTCTACGTGGGGATGACCCTCATCAGCGAGAATATTCTGGAGGACACCATCCTCTCGCTGGGCCTGGCGATTGCGTTCTACTACGCGATTACGAGCTACGCCTGTGTCTGGTATTTCCGTCACGACCTGTTCACCTCGTTCCGCAACGCGCTCTTCCGCTTCCTCTTCCCGCTGCTCGGGGGTCTCATCTTGACCGGGGCTTTTGTCTTCTCGGTGATCGACATGAGCCAGCCCGATTACGGGTACACCGTGATCTTGGGCATCGGTGGGGTGTTTGTGGTGGGTGTTGGTTCGCTCGCTCTCGGTGCCGTGCTGATGGTCGTGTGGGCGTTCTTCCCGGGTAGTAAACCGTTCTTCCGGGGCGAGAGCCTCAACCGGGAGACCGAGGTGCTGGTACCCGATAGCGATCAGGTGACTATCCGGTCGGTTGACGGCGGGATGTAAGCCAATGGATACCGCGTACCTCACTATTCACACACAACGAAACGGAGAACCTGGGCCATGAAAATCCTTCTGGTGGGAGCCGGCGGAGTCGGCGATGCGATTGCCAAGATTGCCGCGCAGCGCTCGTTTTACGAGTCCATCATCATTTCCGATTACGACGAGTCGCGTGCCCGGCGCACCCGCGATTGGATCGTGGCCCGGCATGGTGAGCATGTGGGAGCGCGCTTCTCGACCGCGCAGATTGACGCGAGTAACTCGGAGGCGGTTGCGGCGCTCGTGCGCGACCTCGCCGTCACCCACGTGATGAACGCGGTGGAGCCCAAGTTTGTTGAGTCCATCTTTGCCGGGGCGCGGGCGGCGGGTGCCGACTACCTGGACATGGCGATGAGTCTCAGTCACCCGCATCCCGAGCACCCGCACACGCAGACGGGGATCAAGCTCGGTGATGCGCAGTTTGCGGAGGCCCAGCAGTGGGAGGCCGAGGGTCGCCTCGCCCTCGTGGGTATGGGCGTCGAGCCCGGGATGTCGGATGTCTTCGCCCGCTATGCCGTCGATCACCTGTTCAGCGAGGTGGAGGAGCTGGGCACGCGCGACGGGGCCAACCTGGTGGTGACGGATGAGGAGGGTAACGAAATCTTCGCGCCCTCCTTCAGTATCTGGACCACGATTGAGGAGTGCCTGAACCCGCCCGTGATCTGGGAGCAGGCCCGCGGGTGGTACACCACCGAACCGTTTAGTGAGCCCGAGGTGTTCACCTTTCCGGCGGGCATCGGCCCGGTGGAGTGCGTCAACGTAGAGCACGAGGAGGTACTGCTCATGCCACGCTGGCTTTCGGCCAAGCGGGTCACGTTTAAGTACGGCCTGGGTGCGGAGTTCATCGGCGTGCTGCGCACCCTCAACCTGCTGGGCCTCGACTCGGTTAAGCCTGTGCGTGTGCGCAGTGCCAACGGCCCGGTGGAGGTCGTGCCCCGGGATGTGGTGGCGGCCTCTCTGCCCGATCCGGCCCAGATCGGGCCCCGGATGACCGGCAAGACTTGCGCCGGAGTGTGGGTGACGGGGTGGGGTCTGGACGGCCAGCCGCGTGAGGTGTACCTCTACCACGTCAGCGATAACGCGTGGACGATGGCCGAGTACAACACCCAGTGCGTCGTCTGGCAGACGGCGCTCAACCCCGTGATTGCGCTGGAGCTGCTGGCGACCGGGGTGTGGGCGGGTGCCGGGGTGCGCGGCCCGGAGTCCTTCGACGCGAAGCCCTTCCTCGACCTGATGGCCCTGCCGGTGGAGGATGGTGGTTACGGCCAGGCCTGGGGGCTGGAGGAACGTGAGCCGTCGGTCGGGGTGCGGTAGGGCGGCGCGGTACAGTCGCAGGGTGAGTGGTAACCGAGAGACCCGGCGGGTGCGGCCCGGTGTGCGCGGGGTATCCCGGCTACGGGTCGCCGCAACGATTGTTGCGTTCATCCTGGTGGTCGGCAGTCTCGGGACGGTTGTGGCCGCCGCTCTCGTCCCGGATGCGGATGTTCGGATACCGTTGGGCGTCACCGCAAGTGTTGCCCTGGTGCTCGGCCTGGCCCTCGGCGTTGGCGCGGTGCTGGTACGCCGTTCCGATTCATGAACACCAGCGAGGAACCGGTCGGTCTCCTCACAATAAACGCGCCGCGGCCCCGCTCGTTGTCGAGTGCCGACGTCGAGATCGTCAAACTTTTTACGCAGATCGTCCAGACCGTCAATCTTGTGTGTAAAGCCATAGATGATGTAGACGACTATGCTCAGGTAGTCTTCCCGAAAGATCGGAGATGCACTCATGAAACCTGATCCTCAGCACGATGCGATGATGCCCCAGTGGCGAGTTGAGATTCAGAACGACAGGGTGGCGTATTTAAATGCGGCACATGAGCGCCGCGAAAAACTCGCGCAGAAGCGCGAGGCCGCGGCCAACCGGCGAGGGTTGCGGCTGATTCCGCACCGGTAATGTGGCGGGCGAGCGGGGCGCGCAACCCACCGTCGGGCGGTAGCCCGCAGCTACTCCCCGAGCGCCGCGTCCACGATCCGTCGTGCCTCGACCTGCACCTCGCGGAGGTGCTCCGCACCCACAAACGACTCGGCGTAGATTTTGTACACGTCCTCCGTGCCGCTGGGCCGGGCGGCAAACCAGGCGCGGTCGGTGACCACCTTGAGGCCGCCGATGGCCGCGCCGTTACCGGGGGCCTCGCTGAGCGCTGCCGTAATGGGGTCACCGGCAAGCTCGGTGGCCGTGATTGCGGTGCTGGTCAGGCGGCCGAGGGCGGCCTTCTGGGCGGGGGTGGCCGCGGCATCCACCCGCTCGTAGACGGGCGAACCGAAGCGTTCGGTGAGTTCGTGGTACAGCGCCGAGGGGGTTTTCCCCGTCACCGCAATGATCTCGGCGGCGAGGAGGGCGAGCAGGATGCCGTCCTTGTCGGTCGTCCAGACGGTGCCGTCGGTGCGCAGGAAGCTGGCGCCGGCGCTCTCCTCGCCGCCAAAGGCGACCGAGCCATCCAGGAGACCGTCCACAAACCACTTGAAGCCCACGGGTACCTCGCGCAGTTCACGGCCGAGCGACTCGGTTACCCGGTCGATCATGCTCGACGAGACAAGGGTCTTTCCCACGGCGGCATCGGCGCGCCACTTCGGGCGGTTCTGGTAGAGGTAGTTGATTGCGACGGCGAGGTAGTGGTTGGGGTTCATCAGCCCGGCATCCGGGGTGACGATGCCGTGCCGGTCGGCATCCGCATCGTTGCCGGTCACCACGTCGTAGTCGTTGCGGTGCACCAGCACGGAGGACATGGCGTGGGGGGAGGAGGGGTCCATTCGGATCTTGCCGTCCCAGTCGAGCGTCATGAACGGCCACCGTGGGTCAACGCCCGGTCCGAGTACCGTGAGGTGCAGATTGTAGCGCTCCGCGATGGCCGACCAGTAGGCCACGCTGGCACCGCCGAGCGGGTCGGCACCGATGCGCACCCCGGCATCCCGGATCGCGGCCACGTTGATGATGTTCTCGAGGTCGCCCACGTAGTTTTCGAGATAGTCGTAGTAGCCCACGTTGAGCGCGAGCGCCCGCTTTACCCCGGTGAGGCCGCCCTCGATCAGTTCGTTGGCGCGCGCCGCAATCCAGCCCGTCGCGTCGCTATCGGCGGGGCCGCCGTGGGGCGGGTTGTACTTGAATCCGCCGTCCTGGGGCGGGTTGTGGCTGGGGGTGATGATGATGCCGTCGGCCAGGTCGTCGGTGCGGCCGCGGTTGTGGCTGAGGATAGCGTGGCTGAGCGCCGGCGTGGGCACGTACTCGTCCTCGGCGCTCGCGAGCACGGTGACGCCGTTGCCGGCCAGTACGCTGAGTGCGGTCTGCTCGGCGGGCTCGCTCAGTGCGTGGGTGTCGCGCCCGATAAAGAGCGGCCCCGTGATGCCCTGGCTCGCCCGATACTCCACGATTGCCTGGGTGATTGCGAGAATGTGGTCCTCATTGAATGAGCCAGTGAGGGAGGTGCCGCGGTGGCCGGATGTGCCAAACACGACGCGCTGGGCGGGGTTGGCGGGGTCGGGGTGGATGCTGCTGTAGGCGTCCAGGAGGGCCTCAACATTGACGAGGTCCTCGGCGGTGGCAAGGGTTCCGGCGCGATCATGCATACACCACAGTCTGACATCTGGCGGCGCGCTTGTCCTCCACTAGGCTCAAGACATGTCAGATTCCCGCGACAATTCTGCTGCCCGCCGCACGTACAGCTACCTGGGTCCGGCCGGAACGTTTACCGAGGCCGCGCTCGCCCAGGTGCCCGAGGCGGTCGGTCAGAACTGGCATTCCGTCAATAACGTGGGTGAGGCGCTGGATGATGTTGTCAGTGGCCGCAGCGACGCTGCCGTGATCGCGATTGAGAACTCGGTGGAGGGTGGGGTGTCGGCCACGCAGGATGCCCTCGCCAACATCCCGGGTATCCGCATCGTGGGGGAGTATCTGGTTCCCGTGAACTTTGTGCTCGTGGCCCGGCCGGGCACCACGCTGGACCAGGTGCGGGTGGTGAACGCGCATCCGGTGGCCTACGGCCAGTGTCACCTGTGGCTTGACGCCACGCTGCCCAGCCACGAGCACATCCCGGCCAGTTCCAATGTGGCCGCGGCCTCCACCCTCTTTAACGGGTCGATTGCGGATGCTGCGATTGCACCGCCCAATATTGTGCACCACTATGATGTGGAGCTGCTGGCCGAGAACGTGGGGGACAACCCCAACGCGGTCACGCGTTTTGTGCTCGTGAGCCGCACGGTGCCGGTGCAGGGGCGGACGGGGAGCGACAAGACGAGCCTGATTGTGGAGCTGCCGTCGGACGAGTCGGGCACGCTGCTGAGTATGCTGGAGCAGTTTTCTACCCGGGGTGTGAACCTCAGCCTGATCCAGTCCCGGCCCATCGGGGATGCCCTGGGCCGGTACCGCTTTGTGATTGACGCCGACGGTCACATTCTTGATGAGCGGGTCGCCGACGCCGTGCTCGGCGTCAAACGGTTCAGTCCCAACGTGATCTTTCTGGGCTCCTATCCGCGCGCCGATAAGCTGCAGATTACACACGAGAACCGCTACAGCAACGAGGTTTTTGTGGAGGCCCGCGACTGGCTGCGCGGTCTCATCGCGGGGGAGCCGGAGACCGACTCCTAGGCGATCATCCCGTCGTTCTGCGACGGTTCCCACAGTTCCACAACCTCAGCGCGGGAAAATTGCACAACGGCGTGCCGCCCAAACGCGTCGTGAACAACCGAACGGACGATGGCGGCACCGCCGTCGAGGGACGCGCGAAAGACCTCCTGGATGTCGGCGCACACCAGCAGCAGCGTCGCCTCCTGTGTGCAGTGACTCAGGGCGGGGGCGGCGAAGACACCGTCAACGAGGCGCGCCCCGGTTCCGCTGCCACGGCAGACCACAATAATTCGCTTCGAGAGAATTTGCCCCCCACCGGGCGGGTCTCCCGGGGCCAGCCCGGGCATCCGTTGTACCCTAAAACCCAAGTACCGTGCTCTAACGCGGTGGTGGGGGACACATGAGAGTCACAGTATTGGGAGGCACCGGTCGGATTGGCCGTCGTGTCGCCATCCGCGCGGCCGAGATGGGCCACCACGTTACGGTTCTTGCCCGGCATGAGCCCCGCGAGGCACTGCCCAAGGGCATCGGCATGATGTCGGGTTCGTCGAGTAATCGCGCCGAGTTGCGCACGGCCCTCGCCGGGGCGCACGTCGTCTTTGATCTCACGGATGCCGTGAAACACCCTCAGCGCCTCGTTGCCGGGGCGCGCGCTGTCACCGACACGATTGAGAGTCTCGGTCAGACCACGCACGTGGTGGTGCTGTCGATTCTCAACGCCGACACCTCGAACTGGTCGTATTACGCGGCCAAGGAGGCCCAGGCGGATGTCTACACACGGGCGTCCTTCCCGTCCAGCGTGCTGATCTGTACCCAGTTTCACTCGTTCCTGGACATGATTTTCTCTCGAGCCCGGGGCCTTGGCGTGATTCTGGCTCCCTCGGGCACGTCGTTTCAATCGGTCGATGAGGATGAGGTGGCCGACGAGTTGTGCACCGCGCTCTCGCCGGATCCGCGCGCGGCCCCGTGGGTGATGCGCGGCCCCGAGACCCTCACCGGACGGGAGGCGGCCGAGCGGTTTAAACGCACGACGCGCAGCCGACGGATGATCGTGGGGTTCCGCCTCCCCGGTAAAATCGGCGCGTTTTTCCGCACCGGTTTTAACCTGACATCCGAGGGTAAGCGCGGGTATCGGCTCTACCGGCCGTAGGTGCCGCTACGCGCCGCTCCCCGGACTCACCCGCACCACCAGCGCTCCCGGGTCTACGCCCCCGTGCACGGCCACCGCCGTGCCAAACTCGTCCCCGTCGAGCTGGACCTCTTCCGGCTGCTCAAGCGATAGGTCAAACCGCTTGCCTGTGAGGTAGGTCACCGATTTGGTGTCGTTGGTGAGGTCGATAATCTTGCGTCCCGTTTTCGTTTTGCGCAGTACGCCGTTCTCCCAGCCGATTGTGCGCCAGATTTTTAGCCAGGAGAACCAGCCCTGGGGGCGCAGTGCAACAAAGTCGAGCAGGCCGTCATCGGGTTTGGCCTCCGGGATCAGCAGCACCCCTCCGGGCATCAGCCCGCAGTTGCCGATCATGATGCTGTAGGCCGAGAGCACGCCTCGTGGGCGGTCGTCAAAGCGGTACTTCACGCGCAGTGGCTTCTGCTCGATGATCGCCCGGATTCCGCCGTCCACGTAGGCCAGCCAGCCCACCCGCTTCTTCAGTTTGGACTGCGTGGCCTTGATCGCGGCGGCATCGAGGCCCACCCCGGCCAGCACGAGGAAGACGTGCTCGGTGCTGTCCCCGTTCTCGCGCACAACCGTCATGATGCCCAGGTCGAGTGGTCGGTTAACGCCCGTGAACACCCGTGCCGCGGAGTCTGTGAGGTCACCGAGGGGGATGTCGATGTTGCGGGCCAGTAGGTTGCCGGTTCCCTGCGGCACGAGTCCGAGGGGAATCCCCGTGCCGCGGAGCGCCTCGGCGACGGCGCGCACCGTGCCGTCGCCGCCGACCGCGACGACGACATCCGCCCCCGCCTCGATGGCGTGACGGGTCTGCGTTTGACCGGCGTCCGCCGCCGTGGTCTCGTACCAGAGGGTCTCGGCCCAGCCGGATTGGCGCTGCTGGGTGGTGAAGGCTTCGCGCAGGGCTGTGACATCCACCTTGTGTGGGTGGTAAATGACGGCAGCGCGTGGGTACTGCGACGAAGATTTTTCTCCCATAGCTGCTTACGCTACGTTATCCGCAGCCGCCGTGGTGCTCGGGTTAGACTGAGTTCCGTGATTGATCCGGTTCTGCTTCGCGAAAATCCTGACGCCCTCAAGCTTTCTCAGCGCGCCCGCGGTGATGCCGAGTCCCTGGTGGATGATGCCCTGGCGGCCGATTCTGTCCGGCGCGCGGCGATCACCTCGTTTGAGGCTCTTCGCGCCGAGCAGAACGCGTTTGGTAAGCGCGTTGCCCAGGCCGCACCCGACGACAAGAAGGCCCTCGTGGCCGAGGTGCAGCAGCTCGCGGCGCAGGTGCGTGCGGCGGGGGTGGCGGCCACCGAGGCGGAGCAGGCGTTTACCGCGGCGGCCACTCGCATTGCGAACCCGATTATCCCCGGCGTTCCCTCCGGCGGCGAGGAAAACTTTGTCACACTGCGCGAGGTGGGTGAGGTTCCCTCGTTCGATTTTGAGCCGCGCGATCACCTCGAAATTGGTGAGTTGCTCGGCGCGATTGACATGGGTCGCGGTGCCAAGGTGAGCGGAGCGCGCTTCTACTTTCTGCGCGGCATCGGGGCCAGGCTGGAGCTGGCCCTGATGAATATGGCTCTCGACCGTGCGCTCGCCGCCGGGTTCATCCCGCTCATCACGCCCACTCTGGTGAAGCCCGAGATCATGGCAGGCACGGGTTTTCTCGGTGAGCATGCCGATGAGGTGTACCGCCTGGCGGAGGACGACCTGTACCTTACCGGTACGAGCGAGGTGGCCCTGGCCGGGTACCACGCGGACGAGATTCTTGACCTCACGGAGGGGCCCATCCGTTACGCCGGATGGTCTACCTGCTACCGGCGCGAGGCGGGCTCGCACGGTAAAGATACCCGCGGCATCCTGCGGGTGCACCAGTTCAACAAGCTCGAAATGTTTGTCTACACCACGCCAGAGGAGGCCGAGGCTGAGCATGACCGTCTCGTCGCCTGGCAGGAGGCGATGTTGCGCTCGCTGGGCCTCAGCTATCGTGTGATTGACGTGGCTGCAGGTGACCTCGGATCGAGCGCGGCCCGCAAGTTCGACATTGAGGCGTGGGTGCCCACACAGGGTGCCTTCCGCGAGCTCACCTCCACGAGTAACTGCACCACGTTCCAGGCGCGCCGCCTGGACACCCGCTTCCGTACCGAGAGCGGTAAAACCGCGCCGGTGGCAACCCTGAACGGAACGCTCGCAACCACGCGCTGGTTGGTGGCCATCCTGGAGACCCACCAGCGGGCAGACGGCTCGGTCACGGTCCCCGAGGCGCTGCGCCCGTACCTGGGTGGGCTTGAGCTTCTTGTGCCCGGTGCCGTCTAGTATGGCCGTCCGCAGGCTTATCGCCCTCGACGTTGACGGCACCATCCTGCATGGTGACGGTCGCATCGCGGGCCCGGTGCGCGAGGCCGTTGCCAGGGTTGTCTCCGCCGGTCACGAGGTCACCATTGCCACGGGCCGTTCGGTGGATGCCACGCTCCCGGTGGTCCGCGACCTCGGCCTGGACCCCGAGTACATTGTGTGCTCCAACGGGGCCATCGTGTTGCAGCGCGATGCGATGTCTGCAGGTGGGTATCGTCGTCAGTTTGTCGAGACGTTCGACCCCGCAGCGATCCTTACCCGCGTGCGCCCGCACCTCCTCAACGCGCGCTACGCCGTGGAGGACGAGACGGGTTTCTACCGCTACACCGAGGCGTTTCCGGATGCGACCTTTGGCGGGCAGGGTAAGCGGGTCCCGTTCGAGGAGTTGCTGCACGCGCAGGCTACGCGCGTGGTGGTGGTCTCACCCGATCACCGGCTAGAGGATTTCCTCCAGGTCGTCGAGCGGATGGGCCTGAGCCAGGTCAGCTACGCCATCGGCTGGACGGCGTGGCTCGATATCGCGCCGGAGGGTGTCAACAAGGCAACCGCACTGGAACGCGTGGCGAGTCTTCTGGGCATCGCCGACGGCGACGTGGTGGCGGTCGGTGACGGGCGTAACGATATCGAGATGCTGCAGTGGGCGGGTCGCCGAGGTGTTGCCGCCGCGATGGGCCAGGCACCACCGGACGTGCAGGCCGCCGGGAACCGCGTGGTGGGCTCAATTGACGAGGACGGGCTCGCGGAGCTGCTCAATAGCCTGTAGGCGAGACAACTCCCCGCCCCCGGATGTTGCGACGCTGACCGGTGGTGCACGGCGAATCCACGGCCCGGATTTTTCCGGTAGACTCCTTCCTTGTGTTTACCCCGATGCGGGGTAACGCTGGAGGGCTGTCCGAGTGGCCGAAGGAGCTAGTCTTGAAAACTAGTAGGCGGAAACGTCTCGTGGGTTCGAATCCCACGCTCTCCGCGGAATAGATACCCTTGATTTTCCCGGAACTGCGGGGGAATCAAGGGTATTTTTATTTAAGGTCAGGGATGTAATAGCTTCATGCCATGATGAGAACATGTTGTTTGCTTTTGTTGACGAAACGGGCGACCGTGGCGTTGGGCCGAAGTCTTCGGAGTTTTTTGCCATGGCCGCTGTCGTTGTGCATGAAGAACAACGGGCTGAATTAGCTCAGGCCATAGCGCGGATCAAAACCGCATTCACTATCCCACCCGCGACGCCACTGCACTGGGTCAAGCACTGCAAAACTTACTCGCGACGTCACCTGGTCACTCGGGAGCTTGCTAAAGTCCCAGGAGTCTGCGTCAACTACGTAGTGTTCCAGAAAGCGGGCATCCCCAGCAAGGCCACGATCCTGGAGGATGGCGTCAAGTTTTACAATTATGTCGCCGGCATCATGATGGAGAGGCTCCTCCTGACGGCAGAATGTTGGCCCGGGGGCAAGCAAAAAATTCAGGTTCAGTTCGGGCACGTCAAGGGATTCGATCACGAAGTCACCCTTAACTACTTTCGGCTAAAGACGAGGGTGCCGTCGGGCTATGCTGATTGGGCGTTGCTTGAGCGGCATCCACGGTTTGCCGATATGAGCTTGAACTCCGGGCTTCAGGCTGCAGACCAGTACGC
This sequence comes from Klugiella xanthotipulae, assembly GCF_006716695.1. Classification (GTDB taxonomy): domain Bacteria; phylum Actinomycetota; class Actinomycetes; order Actinomycetales; family Microbacteriaceae; genus Klugiella; species Klugiella xanthotipulae. Next base: position 1,032,441 of record NZ_VFPN01000001.1, on the reverse strand, counting down.
GGGCATCCTCAAAGTAGCGATCTGTGGAGATAGCTACGGCGGCTTTGAGGCCGTGCACCTGCTATCGCTACGTAATCAGATCCGACGGGCAGGAGACGGCCGCTCGTGGGGCTACGGGTTCAAGGTCATGGGGAGGGTTGACTTCGGCGCTCTCTATGATTGGTGGCCCGAAGGGGGGCTTTAAAGAAATCGAAGACCCGGGGCACCTCATCTGAACGGTGTCAGAAGGACTTGGCAGCAAGTCTGGTGTTGTCCCCGTGGTCTTGATTTCGACTACAGGTTAACACAGGGGGGAACATTTATCAATGTGAGATATGCAAATTATTCACAGGTTTGATGGGCCATATTGTCCAGTAAATTCGCGGAACTTACTGAAGTTATCCACAGGGTTCATGTGGCAGTCCGCCTCGACCGCGAGGCCCCATAGGCCAGCGTCGAACTGGTGCATGTGCGGGGTGGGTATGGTCGGTCACGCGTCTATCGTAGGCGGGGCACCTGATGCTACGCCCTGATTGTGGACACGGGCTCCGTGAGGGCGGTGTCTGTGGAAAAACCATCAGCACATCTTGATCGTTGCAACTGCCCGAGGTAGTAGAGCAGCGATCACAGCAGCGGTTTTCATCATGGGTTGATCATTGTCAGGGCCATCAGGGGGCAACGAGCGCTCTGCCCACAATTAATCGAATAAGCACCTGATTATTGCGCCTCACCCTGAGTGAGTGAGGCGGTGGTTTCCGCGGCACTAAGTTGATCCCTCGCCGTGCGGTGTGACTGTAGATGGGGTCGAATCCCACGCCCTCCGCACGTACGTATCAGGTGATACCGGGGCGGCATCACCTGCCCGGTGCCTGAGCGGAACGAGTGACTCCGTCCGTTCCACGTACCCCCGGCCGGAAGAAGTAGGTCCTCCCAGCCGGGGGGCTACGGATCTCTGCGTGAGACTACGCCCGGTGCACGCCGGTGACGTCGCGGAGGAGGCCCTCGCGGCCATCCTCGTGGCGTAGGAGCAGGGCGTGTCCGCGGTCTTCGACGGCGAGGATCCAGACGCCGGGGGTGGCCACAAAGACCAACCCGCCTGTGGCCTCGTCGATCACGTCGCGCGCGTCGGGGACGGCGATCCAGAAGGAGTCGTACACCACCTCGGCAATGACAACGTCCTCGGGGGTGGCCTCGAAGGCTCCCTCGGCGGCGAGTAGGTCGTTGGGGGCGGTGGCCACGCCCTCCGCTTCTCCTCCGCCCAATTGCCGACTGTCGATCTCAATCGGACCGTCGGCCACGCCGGGAATCTCCCCCCGGTCCACGCCCGCCAGGGAACCCAGCCCGATGCCCAGATTAGCCGGGTTGATGCTGTCGGTCGAGGCTGGGTCAGCTTCGGGCAGTACTCCCGGTGAGAGTGGGGCTGGCGGGATATCCTCCACCGACTTGTCAGAGTCGCCAAACTGCCGGACCTCGTCAATCGGGGGTGCCGACACCAGATACCCGTCGAAGCCATCCGGGTGCTCGGAAAGGGCCTCAGATGCGGCTGGTTCCACCACCCCGGGCGCATCAACGATACTGTCCTCTGGGATACTTCCATCCTGTTCTGCGGAGGCCGGGTCTAGCCCGCCCGAGGATCCCGTGTCGGTGCGCGGGGCGGTGGGGGAGGGACCGGCCGAGGGGAGCTCGAAGTCGAGACTGCCCGTCGTGGTGCCAACTCCCACCCGCATGGCGGGGCGGGCCATCGGGTGAGCGGGGGCCTCCGCGCGGCTGATAAATTCACCACGAAAGAAGGGGATCCGGTACGCACCCGTGGTGAGCGCGACGCTGATGAGAGACAGGCCGAGGCCGCTGAAAAGCCCGGCTCCGGTGGTGGTCAGCGTGGCGGCCGGGAGCGAGATGGTCAACAGGAACATTGTGGTGAGGTAGGTGATGCTCAGGACCACGGAGGCCACCGAGGCGTACTGGTCGATGGAGAGCGAGCCGACGCGCCAGTGTGTCTCGGGCATCAGGCGGCGCAGAGCGATCAGGACGGAGGTGATTGCCGGGAAGACGGCGAAGATGGCGATCAGGACAATCTGCATCCCCGGTGCCGTCCAGGCGTTGTAGCCCACGGTGATGCCGGAGCCGGAAACGCTCAGGATGGGGAGAAATGAGTTCAAGATAAAGAGCACACCCATGCCCAGGAGAAGGTACTCGCGCAGGTTGAAGGGCCCAATAATCGTGGCGGGGGTGGGTTCCGCCACGCCCACCAGGGTGCCCCGTGCGGTGGCTGGCCCACGGGTTTTAGCCGAGGAGCTGGCTGAACGACCCGATTGGGACTTCTTTGCTGACATGATGCTGTTAGGCCTTTCACTCCGACACATTGTGTGGCGGCTGGCACCACTCTACCCGCATCAATCCGGGAAATTAGTCGGTGAGGCCGCGGGATGACCCACCACAAATACCGGTCAAAAAACCGGTTTTCCCTTCCGGCTGCCCGTCACATCCGGGTGAAGCGTGTGGTGTATATCCCGCGACTTCACAGTGTTTTCTCTGATCAATCAGTAAACTGGGTAGGACGTGTGCTCCCGGATGGGGGGAGCCGCAGAGAATGTCAGAGCCCGCCATTCGGTGACTATTGTTACCGAACGTGCGGGAAAATATCCTTTCAGTTTGGTGGTGGTGATGTCGGCTTCGTCGAAGCGCGCGTCGGGTAGTACGGGTGGCACGGCCGTCCGACACGGGCGTCAAAAGCGTTCGGTGTGGTGGGTGAACGGTCTGAAGGTGCTGGCCGCTGGGGTCACCGTTGTCGCCGTCAGTGGGGCGTCGGTTGTGAGCTACGCCACGTGGGTTGTTGCTGACAGCCTTAAACCCTCCGTCAACCTGGTCACCGGCGACGGCAAACCCCCGGTGGTTAACGGTGTGGGGGCAATGAAGGGGGCTATCAACATCTTCCTGGCGGGCACCGATGGCCGCACCGGCGAGTTTGAGGCCGAGAATGCTGGCGGCGGGGCCCGTAACGATGTCAATATGTTGCTGTCCGTGTCGGCAGATCATAAGACCGCTACCGTGACGAGTTTTCCGCGTGACCTAATGATTCCCATCCCCTCGTGCCCGAGTGAAGACGGCACCCCCAACTACTACCCTGAAATGAACGAGCAGCCCCTCAATGTGGCCCTCGACTACGGTGGGCTCGCCTGTGCGGTGCTCACCATCCAGGAACTTACGGGTATTGAGATCGGCTACGCCGGCATGATCGACTTTCAGGGCGTTATCGGGATGACCAACGCCGTCGGTGGCGTGCCCGTGTGCGTGTCCCAGGACATCAACGACCCCTACACGGGGCTGTCTCTCACCAAGGGTATGCACACTCTTCAGGGCATGGATGCGCTCATGTTCCTCCGCTCGCGGCACGGTATTGGCGATGGTGGGGATATGAGCCGTATCAGTAGCCAGCAGGCCTTCCTGTCGAGCCTGGTCCGTGAGATGAAGGCAGCCGATACCCTGACCAACCCCACCCGGCTCTTCGCGCTCGCGAAATCCACGACCGAGAGTCTCACGCTCTCCACGAGTCTCAACTCGATTCCGGCGCTGCTCTCCGTCGCGGCGACCGTGAAGGATATCGACGTCAACAAGATCAACTTTGTGCAGTATCCGGTAAAAACGCACCCCTATAACCCCAATAAGGTGGCGCCGGACTATCCCGCAGCCGAGTCTCTGATTGCCGCGATCAAGAGTGGCACCGCCTTTAACGTAACCGGTGGTACCGGCCCTGCGACGGAGGTTGAGGGTGCTGACAGCACCGCCACAACACCGACCACGGCACCGACCACGGATGGGGCTGTTCCTGATCCCGCCGCGACCACCCCGGCTGTGCCGGGCACAATTGATCTACCGCAGAACGTGAAGGGTCAAAGCGCCGACGAGGTCACGTGCACGGCCGGTCGCTAGCTGAGATCATCCCGAGAATGTGGCCGTAAAAACACCTCGGTTCGTCAGATCGGCGGGGATTCGTTATGATGGTCGTTGTGCGTTCTTCTGAGCGTGCTGGAGACGTCGCATAGTCAGGCCTAGTGCACCACCCTGCTAAGGTGGAGTCCTCGTAAGGGGACCGAGAGTTCAAATCTCTCCGTCTCCGCCAGCGTGAAGGCCCCGACTCTCCTAGGAAACACTAGGGAGGCGGGGCTTTTTCGTATCCGATGAAACGTCAGCAGCAACCCGGGGTAACGGGATATCTGCGAATGCGCCACGCAAAGCGCGGTGCGGGGATATCTCCTGGGAGTGGCTACGTGGCGTAATTCTGTCGATTCACAGAGCACGGCTGCCAGTCATCTTCGCCGCTCTCCAAGACCAAGGAGGGTTTTCTGATGTCCACAACAACGCCCACCTGGTTGACGAATGATTCGATGCCGCCGTTGTCAACGAGGTCACGACCTACGATATTCACAAACCCGACGACACGGGTCAGCTATAGATAGTTATTGAACCAGACGAACAGAACGGCTAGCCTCCCTACACGCTACGAAAGTGCCCTCATCTTTGCGCCCTCATCTAAACGAGTCATGGTATTTGAATAATCTATTTCTTTTACTAAATCTATTCATAATAGTTTTACAGTTCAAGTTCCCGAAGCACATACAAACCAGACACCTTATCGGTGAGGAAGTAGTCGTAGAACACCTCAGCCGCTTCATCAGCGGTAAACACTTCATTGGAGTAGACCTGAGTGCGGTCTTGTTCCCTCTGGCCCCACGAGATCACCTCGGTCGGAGCCTCAGCGTGCTCGTTGAGTGGTTTGCCAACGACATACTGACGAAACACGCCCTCAGACGTTTCAAGGCGGACTTCAACCGTCATCGCCGCCGCAGCCCCGGCACACTGCATATACGTCTCAGAAAGCGGAATATCTTCCAAGAGATCCGCACCTTCTGGTGTGCGCCACAGGCTATACGACCAAGCAGACGAACCGTCCAAGCGATTGAGGGAATACCGGATTTGGTCTGGATACGGGCGCACGGTATCAATCAGCGGACCACGACTGACCCCATCAAGTTGCCTTATGTGGGTGCGCTCAGTCACGATGCTTGCCTCAGAGAAACACTGATAATACTCGCCCGCCGAGGCTTCCTCGCCACGCGTGTGCCACGGGACACCTGAATGCCACCCGCATCCCTCATCAACTCATTTGGCTTCATACTCAACAGCTTCCTCAATTCGTCGCAACAACTCAGGTTTCAGATCTTGTCGGTCTCGAGCGCGAACGAGCGGAGGAAAACCCGCCCTATTTGGTGTTTCAAACCCCGTGATGCCGTGGGAGAAAACGATGTCGTAAATGGGTATCCAGTCTTCGTCACCGTGGGGAAGAATAAGCAGAGCGTCAAGAAGACCGTCACCCCGGCGTGAGCGTGCATTTACGTCCGCTCCGGCATCAATCAGGCGCTGTACAAGTTGCGTTGTCGCTGTTGCGTCATGATGCTGCCGAGTAAGTAAAATTCTGAGCGCAGGCTCTCCCTGCCCAGAGTAGAAGTCTGCTTGTGCGCCACAGTCAAGGAGCAGGTTAGCTATTGCATAGCGCTCCTCCGGTTCGGTATTCGAAAGAGCCATCCCGAGTAGCGTATCCCCGTATGGATCAACGGTGTTTACCTGATCGGGGGAAAATATCTCACGAAACTGCTCAGCAGTTCCAATCTTCGCTGTGACACCTAAACTAGCCATGGTATAAGTATTCCTTATCGATTATAGCTTTACTATTCAAGTGCTTGGCGGGTGCTGAGGTGTCTCCTGCTGTATCGCTGCTGTCGAGACCGCCACGTGAGCACCCCTGCCCATTGCGGCTGATGTTCTCGCCGCATTCTTCGCAGGTCTCCAAGAAGGAGGTCCTCGGAACTTCCGGAGGTGCTAGTTTGCGTTTGCGAAACGGCTCAACACGTTGGCGATACTCTCCTTGTGTCAGCCTGCTCCAATCATCCCTTTGCGAATGACGAATCTCGTTTCCCCTCGTTGGAGGCCACTGACAGCTTGTACCCACCGAAGCCACCCCCAACCTTGACGTTCGATCAGAGTCGATTGGAATAGCTAGTGCCGAAGCGACATCAATCTCTCCCGCTGACGTAACGGCAAACACAATAATCTCTTGTTCGCAGAATTGTGCAACTGCGTAATTCGGTATCGGTGACCCAAACGTCAACCCCGTCTTGAGTTGCACGGCCGTGTTGGGCTGAGGAGTAAAGCCAAGTTCTTAGCCGCTGATTCAAAGTCTGTATTCTTTAGAAGCGCCATGCGCGAATTGCACAGCACGCGAGCCGGAGTGTCTCTCCATAGGTGAAGTCCCTCTGCCAACTCTGTGCCTCGCCAACACTCATCGACCATACGCCGATCTGACGTGCAATAGCAGGAGTTGTTCAGCTCTGGTTCTTGTGCTGGATCTCTTCGTACAACCGATCGGTCTCAGCCCGCTGCGCTGCGACCGTTACGACCGTTGTGGGATTCACGGGCTGGAACGTGTCTACCAGGCCTGCAATCCCGTCAGTGGTCATCCGATAGGCGCGCAGGCCACCGCCTTGATCACGAGCCATTCCGCTTGGCCAGACATCAGCCTGTGCGCCAGTGACCCCGATACGCCACCCTCGTTGCTCAAGCGCTTCACGCACCACACACAATGCCTCAAACGCGTCTGCGGCTTCTGCTGCGGTCGGCTCGAACGCCTGCGAAGTAATGTCAACCGCCCAGCGAGCACCTTCGCGCCACCACGAAACCTTTGCCTCATGAACTGCATCGCCGTTGAGTACCTGAATTATCTGAGGGCTCTGAATCATACGCTTTCAACCTTCGCGGACACAAGAGAAATCGCGACTTCGGCGCAGATCTCATTTTTAAAAGTAAGGGGTGGCACGAGTCATCGGAGCGTGAACTGATTCCACTCCGAAACCGTCAGTAACGCTTACAACAACTTTATAGTAATCAATCATAAATATTTCATCTATTTTACGACACAGCCAAAAGGGCATGATCCCAAGGCTCCGAGTATTTTACCTGTGGTAACCCACGCTTATGACCGCTGCTGGCTGATGTTTCCGGCTGGTAATGGCCTTGACCAGTGTGTTCGTCTCGGAATTTCCTACGGGGAATATCACGATCTTGAGCAGAACGCTGGGCCTGCTTGACCACGCATCGCAACCGCAATATCACCGTTCAGCTTATTGTCGTAGGCAGATCACTCCTGAGACCGTTGCGCTACGCTGTTTCCGCTAGGCCGGGATGCCTCGATTCCACCCCGGTTTCTGAATGAGCCTTTCATCCTCATCGCGCAGATGACACCGCTCCACGAGCGAGCGCGCCTGTTCAGGATCGGCAAGAAATGTCTGAAACTCAGACCTGTCTAGCCTGTAAAACTCTTCGTAGTCTACGATCCCGTTGGAGACGGGAATTGACAAATAGAAAATCTGACTGCCTAGCTCTTCTCCGAGCGAAAACCGATGCTCTATCGACACGTAGCGGTCTTGCAACCTCATCTGCTCCTCTTGTGAGATCTTCTGCATGGCTTATTCCTGCATCTTAATAATGCGGCGTTTTGTGTGGTCGATTATACTCACGAAAAAATGGCTAAAAGTCTCAAACGTATCAATGAGTTCACCCTCGGCTACCCAGTACACCTGACTTTCGGAAACGCCGCCGCCGCCGATCTTCATAAGAAAAATGTCTACGTCCTCAAGGGTGGCTGCAATTGGCAAAAGGTTCTCTGGCGACCAACCGAGATCCTCCAGAAGTTCTGGCATAGCTTCAAATGCCTCACATGCGGAGTCTCTCAGCGGCCCAGAAACAAGCTCTGTGGTAGTCAATAGAGAAACACTCTGATGAAATCCCTTCCACCCACCTGCAAACGTCAAGAAGTTCCGATACTCATGGTCAAACGTAATGTGGAGGGCTCGCTCCGCAGTAGCTATGGCTTCTTCAGATGCCGCGACCTCGGGAAGATGATAAGGAAAGATTCCCTCCGGGTCCCCTGCAGCGAGGGCCTGTTTCGTGGCCACCAGCTCGACAATAGGTGGCCGCCAATCTGCAAAACTGATCATTCAGTGCCCAATCACGCCCTGCAGATCCACCGCAACCTGAATCGAAGCGATCGTGTCACGCTTCTTCAGGTTCTCGACCTTCGCTTTGCCACCCATCGAGGGCAGGGGCACGAAGATAAACGACTCATCAAACGACAGTTCCCCGTGAGTGGCGACTGCCTCAGGGAAGATATCCGCTTTAAATCGCCCTAACAGCATCTCATCCTCAACCAGCCGGAGAAGCCCACGCACCTCACTGGTTATCCCTACGGTGTCACCGAGCCGGTAGAGGATGCCGATAAAGCCTTGCTGACTGGGCTCCCAGGTGATTAGATCTCCCAGCCCAGTGACCATGATCGCAACGCCGTCACCCTGGGTCTTGCCGATACAGTCACCGACTTCCGCTTCATACTTTTTCGGATCAATAATCCGAATGAATCCTTCAGCGAAGGTACCGTATCCGTACCGCTCCCATACCCCACTCAGTTCATCGGGAACCCGGCCTCGGTATTCCTCGATAATCTCGGACGGTACCGGAGCGTGGGGGACAAAATCAGCGAGTTCAATCATTGATGTATTTTACGGTAGCGTGTATAAGTTTACGATCTAATACGTCAGGTATTAGTTTTTTTCGTCTGAGCAGTTAACTCTACTTCACGGAGTTTGGAGAAATTGACCGAGAAGGCACGCAAAGTTTATCTCCACCCCTGCCTCAGGCTGGCCGCCACGATCGTCAGCACTCCCCGGAAGTAGTCATCAACGGGGGAAGGCTTTTTCTGCCCGAGCAAAATCAATGCATTCATTACTTCACAACGTATGCAATGATGGGATGTGTGACGGTGTACGAAGACTTGCGAGATCTGATCGTGTCGGGTGAGCTGGATGCGCACGAGCGCACGAGCGAACTCTCCCTCGCCGAGCGGCTGGGGGTGAGTCGCACGCCGGTGCGGGAGGCGCTACAGCGCCTGGACGGTGATGGTCTCGTCTATGCGCAGGGGCGCGGCGTGCGGGTGCGCCGCCAGGCCCCGCACGAGCTGGCTCTGATCTACGATGCGCGCGCGGCCCTGGAGGGTCACGCTGTCGAGCAGGCCGCCCATCGGCAGGCGCGGGGCCTGCTCCTGCCCGCGGCCCTGGACTCCCTCGATGAGTTGGCCGACGACGTGGATGCTGAGACCCGCGCCGGTCGTCTGGGCGCGGCCATCCGCCTCAACAAGAGCTTTCACCTGGGTGTGGCAGCACTGGCCCACAACCCCGTGATTGTGGGTCTACTCACCGGGCTATGGGATCAGATCCTGGTCTCCACCCGGCAGAACCTGGGCGAGACGGCCCGAGTGGAATCTGTGGCGGCGGAACATCGCGATATTCTCCGTTTGGTGCGGGCCGGGGACGGGGCCGGTGCTCGGTCGGCGACCGTCGCGCACATCGCCCGCACTCGGCTCGTCATCCGCTCTGAGGAGGGCGCACTGTGACCCAGCACACCTACACACTCGACCTCCTCTGGACCGGTAACCGGGGTACAGGCACCTCCGGGTATCGCGCTTATAGCCGCAACCATGACCTCACCGCTCCGGGTGCCGGTGTGATTGCAGGTTCGGCTGACCCGGCCTTCCGGGGGGATCCGGCGCGCTGGAATCCCGAGCAACTTCTTCTCGCCTCGGTGGCCCAGTGCCACATGCTCTGGTACCTGCACCTCGCGTCGGTGGCGGGGGTTGTGGTCACGGGCTATGCGGACCATCCGGAGGGCGTGATGGTTGAGGAGAGCAACGGTGCAGGCCAGTTTAGCGAGGTCACGCTGAACCCGGTCGTCCGCGTGGCCACCGCGGAGCAGGTTGAGCGTGCGCGGGAGCTCCACGGGCGCGTGGGCGAGGTCTGCTTTATTGCCCGTTCGGTGAACTTTCCCATTCGGCATCGGGTGACGGTGGAGGTTGGCGGCGGAGAAGCCCACCGTGCTGAATCCCCGTAGCCTGCTGTCTCCTCTCATCTCGCAGAAATCAGAGCGGTAGGTGCCTCGGTTAGCGTCTGGAAGAAAAGTGATGTAGGCTCTTGCATGGCCCAAATATGAGCCGAGAACATGCGCCTCTAGCTCAGCTGGATAGAGCATCTGACTACGGATCAGAAGGTCGGGGGTTCGAATCCCTCGAGGCGCACCACAGTTCGGAAACGAACACAAGAACCCTGGTCTCACGTAGACCGGGGTTCTTGTGTTTCGTGTGACAGGTCTGGCGGTGATCGTGTGAGTGCTGGTGTGGCATCGTTCCGTGCTGTTCACTCCAACAACCTCGACGCGCTCCGGCTCGTGGGTGCGGTGCTCGTCATCGTCGGCCACGCGTTTGTGTTGCTGGGCCGCCCCCAGGACTGGCCCGAGGTGTTCGGGATGCCCGCCCACATCCTCGGTATTGCCATCTTCTTCACGATCAGCGGATACCTGATCTGGGGCAGCTGGGAGCGCACCCGCTCGCCCCGGCACTACTTTGTGGCGCGCTGTCTGCGGATCTTCCCCGCCCTCATCGTGGTGGTTCTGCTCACCGTGTGCGTGATCGGCCCGGTGGTAACGACGCTCACCACCGCCGAGTACTTCAGTAACCCGCTCACCTACAACTATCTGCGCAATATCTACCTGTTCCAGCCCCAGTACCTGCTGCCGGGAGTCTTTGAGGTGCTGCCGTACCCCGGCGCGGTCAACGGCTCCCTCTGGACCCTGCGCGCCGAGTTCGCCTGCTACCTGCTCGTGCCGCTCATCGCGATCCTGCCGCATCGGTTACACCTTCCCATCCTGGCGGTTTTTGCTGTCGGCTCGGCAGTGGTGGGGGCCGCTGAGGGTGTATCCGTTGGTGATTCCAACCTCTCCGCCGCCGCCTATATGTGGGGGTTCTTTGCCGTCGGAGCGATTGTCAAACGGATGGGGTGGGCCCGGTTCTGCCGCCCCCTGCCCGCCCTCGGTGTGCTCGCCCTCTGGGGGGCTGTCTACGCGGTGATGCCCCAGTTCCACATGATCTGGGCCTGGCTGGCCCTGTCCTATCTGGTGCTTGCGGTGGGTCTCGCCTCCACCCCGGGGGTGCGCAGTGCCGCCCGGTACGGCGATATGTCATACGGTATCTACCTGTGGGCGTTCCCGGTGCAACAGATTCTGCTGCACTATTGCGGGTGGACCTCCCCCGTACTCAACATTGTCACGGTCACGCTTATCTCTGCCGTGCTGGCCCTCGCCTCCTGGTGGTGGGTGGAGAAGCCGTCGCTCGAAGCGCGCGGACGGGTGGCGGATGTTTTTTCCCGCCGACCCCGTCCGGCCTCCGGAACCCCGGTGGCGGGTTCCTAGCTGCTCGTGCCGCGGGCCGGGCCAGACCTCCCCGACGAAAGTCTGATCCGGCCCGTGGACGTGGTGGGTGACTAGTGGGGAAGTAGCCCCAGTGAGGCGACGGCGTCGTGCTCTTCGAGCAGTTCGGTGACGGAAGCGTCGATGCGCTCGCGGGAGAACACATCCACCGTGAGGCCCTGCACGATCGTCCAGGAACCACCCGTGCTGCGCACAGGGAACGAAGAGATGAGCCCATTGGGGACGCCGTAGGAGCCGTCAGAGGGGAGCGAGACGGATGTCCAGTCTGCCCCGGTCCCGTTTATCCAGTCGTGCATATGGTCGATAGCGGCGTTGGCAGCGCTTGCGGCGGAGGACGAACCGCGTACCTGAATGACCTCGCCGCCTCGTTTGGCGACGCGCTCAATGTACTCGCCGCGGGCCCAGGCGGGGTCAACCGCGTCGAGTGCGGGGACCCCGTTCACGATGGCGTGGCTGAGGTCTGGGTACTGGGTGAGTGAGTGATTGCCCCACACCGTGACACCGCTGATATCGCTCACGGATGCGCCGGATCTCTCTGCAAGCAGCCCCACGGCGCGGTTGTGGTCGAGGCGGGTGAGCGCGGTGAACCGGTTAGTCGGGATATCCGGGGCGTTGCGCTGCGCGATGAGCGCGTTGGTGTTGGCCGGGTTGCCCACCACCACAACGCGGATGTCGTCGGCCGCGTGGTCGTTAAGCGCGCGACCCTGCGGCCCGAAGATCCCACCGTTGGCGGAGAGAAGATCGCTGCGCTCCATCCCGGCGGTGCGGGGGCGTGCGCCCACGAGTAGGGCTAGATTGGCCCCCTCGAAGACGACAGCGGGGTCGGTGTCGATTGTGATGCTGTTGAGGAGGGGGAAGGCGCAATCGGCTAGCTCGAGGGCCGTACCCTCGGCAGCGCCAACGCCCTGCGGGATCTCCAGGAGGCGAAGGTTGACGGGGGTGTCGGGGCCGCAGATCTCTCCTGCCGCAATGCGAAACAGTGCTGCGTAGCCGATCTGCCCGCCGGCACCGCTGAGGGCGATGGTTACTGGTTGTGCGCTCATGGAGCTTATTGTATGGGCGAGTTCCGACACGCGGGTACGTGGTGGGTTGCGCCCAGGTTGCGCGGTGGGCTCTCACACGATAGAGACTGCGTTGGCAGCGGAATCTGTGGCTGTGGGTATCGCCCGGAATGCGTTCGTTTTCGCCGAGGAATCGTGGTGTTTAAAAAAGAGAGGGAGGGCCGGTCGTTGAGGTAAACGACCAACCCTCCCTCTCTGCACCAAGAGTGTCCTGCAATCATGTTCACGTTGTCCGCCACAGCAAACGTTCAACGTGAGATACAGAATATAACGGAAAGATAACGGACGCCAGTGGCGTTTTGATTATCTTACGAACTGTTCGGCTTTTCTTCAGGTTGGAGGGAGGTTGGGAGGGGGATCTGGGAAATCGAGGCGACAAAAAGGGCGGATGCCCGGCCGGGTGGCCGGGCATCCGCCCCGGGTGCCTGAGGAAGGGCGGGTGTTGATCAGAAGACGTCGGGGCTGGGGGTGCTGGAGTGGCGGATCGATACATCCGCGTGGCGGTCGAAGCGGTAACCCACACCGCGCACGGTGCGCACGATGTCCTGGTAGTCGCCAAGTTTGACGCGAAGACGGCGTACATGCACATCAATGGTGCGCTCGCTGGGGACCTCTTCGGCACTCGCGGCGTCCCAAAGCCCGGTGATGAGTTCTTGCCGCTCGACCGTGTGGCCCTCGCGCAGCACGAGGTATTGGAGCAGTTCAAACTCTTTGTAGGTGAGGGCAACCGGGTTGTTGTCGAGCACGAGGCGCTTACGAGAAAGGTCAATGACCACGCCGTCACGCACCCGGTCGAGGTCGGGATCCACCTGGGGTTTGCGGTGGCGGGCGATAGCCGCGGGGTCACCGAGGGCGAGGCGGACAACATCCACGTCGCGGCCACCGGAGCCCTCGGGGGCCAGCGCCACGGCGGCGTAGGTTTCGGAGCCGGGAGCCACCTGGGCGGTGAGCTGTTTGAGGGCCTCCACAATCGCACCGAGCGAGGTGCCTGCCTCGGTGGCTTTCTCCTCGTCGAAGCCGACGTAGAGGACAAATCCACGGGCCTCGGTCCCGCTGGGGACGGCACGGGCGGTGGTGGGGGCGGCCGGGGCCACGAGGTCGGGGCGGGCCGCGGCTGCGGTCTGGGGGGTGGTGGCTACGGTGTTGACAGTGAGAAGTGACATGGGAAGTTCCTTCGATGAGGGGAGCCGGTCGTGCCGTGCTCGAATGTTGTGCGGGGCTGGAGCCCGCTAAAGAGGCCGTGGCCCGGGTGCAGAACGCTGATGCGGTAGAGCAAGACGTTCGAGGGGTTCGCGATACTCAACCCACTATCTGGTGGGGAGTAGGGGCAAACCGGCGAGGGGTTAACCTAGCTGCACATTCGACAACACGAAACAACGGTGTCGGCCATCATCATGCCGACAGACCTGGGGCGCTCGAAGGCGGTCAGGGCGTACACGTTGTCAGTCATGAGTGAAAGTAAACCCAATATGTCTCCCCGTGTCAAGTGCGTCGCCGTGTGACGCGTTGTGTGACGCTTTATGGCGGACCCCGGACGAGGGGGCTGCGTCCAGATCGGGTGGGTGGGGGACGGGGGTTAGTCGATTGTGCCGTAGAGGCGGTCGCCCGCGTCGCCCAGGCCGGGGACGATATAACCGTGCTCATTGAGGCGCTCATCAACCGCGCCCAGGACCAGCTTGACATGACGACCAGCCGTGGCCTTTTCGAGGGCGTCCAGACCCTCGGGAGCGGCGAGGATACAGATGGCCGTGACATCCTGAGCCCCCCGGTCGAAGAGGAACTGGATGGCCGCCGCGAGCGAGCCACCCGTGGCGAGCATGGGGTCGAGCACAAAGCAGGTGCGGTCGCTCAGATCGTCCGGCAGGCGCTCGGCGTAGGTGACCGGTTGAAGCGTCTCCTCGTTACGAACCATGCCCAGGAATCCCACCTCGGCGGTGGGCAGCAGCGTGACCATGCCTTCCAGCATCCCCAGACCGGCGCGCAGAATCGGCACCACCAGTGGGCGCGGGTGGCTGAGACGCACGCCGGTGGCCTGCGTTACGGGCGTCTGGATTGTCACCGGGGAGACCGATACCTCGCGGGTGGCCTCGTAGGCGAGCAGGGTGACCAGCTCCTCGGTGAGGGCGCGGAAAGTGGGTTGTGTCGTCTGGGTGTCGCGGAGGACCGTCAGCTTGTGGGCGATCAGAGGGTGGTCCGCAACAAAAACTCGCATGGAACTAATCTAGTGGATTTTTACCCGGTCACCGCCCTATTTGGCGGTGCTTGGACGGGCATCCCCTAGAGTCGGGAGGATAAGGCTTTCAGAGAAAGGTGGCAGCGGATGTCCCACACGGCCGGGCTCGCGGTGAGCGACCAGCACCGGGAGTGGATGCGTGCCGCTCTCGCCGAGGCGCGCCGTACCGAGGCGACGGATGACGTGCCCATTGGGGCGCTCGTCTACGATGCATCCGGTCGGGTGATTGGTCGCGGTCACAACACACGGCATGACGCCGTAGACCCGACGGCGCACGCCGAGGTGCTCGCGATTCGGGCTGCGGCGCAGGAACGGGGCGACCGCATCCTCACCGACTGCACACTCGTCGTGACGTTGGAGCCCTGCGTGATGTGCGCGGGGGCGATTGCCGCGGCGCGGGTACCCACCGTAGTTTTTGGCGCGTGGGACGAGAAGGCCGGTGCCGTGGGCAGCGTGTACGACGTGCTGCGTGATCGTCGGTTGCCGCATCGCTCGGAGGTTGTGGCCGGGGTAGAGGAGGCCGCGTGTGCCGCCCTGCTGGTCGAGTTTTTCGAGCGCCGACGCGGGCGGTAGCCGATGCCGTTTAGTCGTAGCTGCGCGTCACGATGGCCTCGGTTGTGGGCGCGACGCCCTGCGGGTCCTTATAGATGTCGGGTTCGATGTAGATCACACGCGCGGCAGGCACGGCCTCGCGGATGCGGGTCTCAGCGTTGTCGATGAGCAGGGCCAGGTCGGCCACGGTCGTGTGTGGGGGCACGGCGACCTTTGCGCCAACCATGAACTCGTCCGGGCCCAGGTAGAGGGTCTTCATATGGATGATGCGTTCGATCTCTGAATCGTTGAGGAGTGCCGCCTCGATTGCGGCAACGTCCTCGTCGCTGGCCCCCTCGCCAACGAGCAGGCTCTTGACCTCCAGACCCAGGATGATCGCCACGGCCAGCAGCAGCGCACCAATGCAGATGGTGGCAATGCCGTCGAAAATGCTCTCGTGGGTGATGACGGTGAGGCCGACACCGAGCAGGGCGAGCACCAGACCGAGCAGGGCCGCGACGTCCTCCAACAGAACGACGGGCAGTTCGGGGGCCTTGGAACGGCGGATGAACTCCACCCACGACTTATTTCCGCGCAGCGGGTTGCTCTCTTTCACGGCGGTGCGCAGCGAGTAGCTTTCGAGGCCGATCGCCACGACGAGCACCAGAAGGGGGACCCACCAGCGTTCCAACGGGTGCGGGTTCTGGATTTTACTGATGCCCTCGTAGACCGAGAACACGCCACCCACCGAGAACAGGATGATGGCGACCACAAACGCGTAGACAAAGCGCACGCGACCGTAACCGAAGGGATGCTCCTTATCGGCCGCCTTCTGCGCCCGCTTCGAACCCACCAGGAGCAGGAGCTGGTTGCCGGAGTCGGCGAGCGAGTGCACACCCTCGGCAAGCATGGAGGAGGAGCCGGAGGCCGCCCAGGCCACGAACTTGGTCACGGCGATGCCCAGATTTGCTCCGAATGCTGCGATGATGGCTTTTCGACCGCCTGATGCGCTCACGAGTTCCTCCGCGAAGTGGTTGGGGTGTGTGTGGTGCACTCATTCTATGATGGTCGGGTGAGCTCACCGACGGAAACCGTGCATCTGCCCACCATCGCCATTCTGGGGCTGGGCTCCATGGGCGGCGCAATTTTGGCCGGGTTGCGACATCCGCGTGTCGTGGTTGCGGGCGGCATCCGGGTGACCAACCGGTCGGCGGCCAAGGCGGCCGCATTTGACGGTGCGGAGGACGTCACCGCCTACGCGACCGAGACAGACCCCCAAGCCAACCGGGCGGCGGTTGCCGGTGCCCGTGTGGTGCTCGTTGCCGTGAAGCCGTGGATGGTGGCCGACCTGCTTGCCGAGATTGCCGACTCGCTGGAACCCGACGCGATTGTCGTGAGCGTGGCCGCCGGGGTGACGGTGGCCGCCTTCGAGTCGGCGCTACCCGACAGCGTCTCCGTGCTGCGTTCGATGCCCAACACCCCCGCCGTTGTGGGGAGGGCGGTGACGGGTCTGAGCCGGGGTACCCGCTCGTCGGAGGAGGATCTGGCCCTGGTATCCGCCGTGTTTGAGACGGTGGGTAGCGTGGTGGTTGTGCCCGAGTCGAAGCTGGATGCGCTGAGCACGATCTCCGGGTCTGGTCCCGCTTACGTGTTCCTTTTTATCGAGAAGCTGACCGCGGCCGCCCGCGAACTGGGCTTCTCGGCGGCGGAATCGGCGGCGCTCGTGCAGGGCACGTTTGCCGGCGCGGCTGAACTGCTCGTGTCGAGCGGTGAGGACCCGGCCGAATTGCGCCGCCGCGTGACGAGCCCTGCCGGCACCACGGAGCGAGCCATCGCGGTGTTTCAGGAGCGAATTCCGGATGCGGTCTTTAGTGAGGCCACCGCGGCTGCCCTCGCCCGGGCGCGCGAGCTGGCACAGTAGCAGCCCGGCCGCCACCGCCGCCCCCACCACCACCACCACGGGTGATTTTTCCTCACACATCGACGATCTTTTCCCTACTTTTTGCACAAAACTCACCTGGGAGAGGCTCGGGCCACTGTCGCTGATGTTCCCTCTTCCCGTGGATCGTCTGTCGCTCTACACTGTCGGCATGGCACAGTCATCCAGAATCCCGGCAATCGAGCGCGCGACGGAGCGCGACTGGGACGATTGGCTCGCGTTCCTCGACAACATCGGCGCCTCCGACCTCAGCCACGCAGAGATTGCGCAGGCCGTGTTTACCCGACTCAACGGGTCACCCGCAAACAGTGGTTGGTGGGCCCAGGGCGTCACCATCGCCTACGAGCAGCACATCGGTCGGCGCATCCCGGGCCAGAGCAGCGCGGGCGACTACGCGGTCAGCGTCACCAAGACGGTGTCCGGCACTATTGAGGAGGGGCGTGAACGCTGGCTAGCGTTCGTCCGTGGCCGCGCCGAGTTTGGCGATGTTGCGATCACGAGTGGTCCCACCCAGAGCGAGAGTGAGAAGTGGCGCTACTGGCGCTGCGGCCTGGAGGACGGTACGCGGGTGACCGTGAGTTTCACCCCCAAGGCGGCAGCCGCACAGGCCGCAGGTGAGGGTGCTCCGGCTAAGTCGCTGCTCGCCGTCAACCACACCAAACTGGAATCGATTGACGAGGTTGAGCACTGGCGCGCCCTCTGGAAGGCCGTGCTCGCCGAATTCTCGGGAGCTCACCCGGCCACCCTGCCGAGCTAACCGTTCAGCGACGCAAACCTTTCGATATCCGACTCCGTCCCCGACACAATAATCAGGTCGTGATTGGACACCACTGTCTCATTGGTTGCATAGGTAAAGTCTTTCCCCGGCGACTTCACCCCCACCACGGTCACGCGATACTTGGTGCGCACCCCGCTCTCGTCGAGGCTCAGCCCGCGGATGGGCTTGGGCGGGTACATCTTGACGAGCACAAAGTCGTCATCAAACTGGATGAAATCGAGCATCCGCCCCGACACCAGGTGCGCCACCCGCTCGCCAGCCTCACGCTCCGGGTAGATCACATGGTTCACGCCGATGCGCTCCAGGATTTTGCCGTGCGACTGTGAGATGGCCTTCGCCCAGATCTGGGGGATGCCGAGATCCACCAGGTTGGCGGCGACGAGCACGCTCGCCTCCACCGACGAACCCACCGCGACGACGGCGATGTCAAAGTCTTTGGCCCCAATTTGGATGAGTGCGTCGATGGAGCGGGCATCCGCCTGCACCGTGTGGGTGACCCGGTCGGCCCACTTCTGCACGAGCACCGGGTCGGTGTCCACGGCGAGCACGTCGCGGTCCAGGCGGTCGAGCTGGCCGGCTGTTGCCGCACCAAATCGGCCCAGGCCCACGATGAGCACGGGTGAGTCATGTCGAATTCGATCAACCAACGATGGGCCTCTCTTCGGGTCTGCGGAAGAATTGTGCTCGGGTACTCGCGGCGACCCCTGCCGCGAGAGTCACTGTACCAACTCGACCGGCCCACATGGTGGCGGCGAGCACATATTTGCCGCCATCCGGCAGCGATTCGGTCAGCCCGGTGGAGAGCCCGCACGTACCAAACGCCGAGATGACGTCAAAGAGTACGTGGTCGAGTGGTGCCTTCGTCATGTGCAGCAGGATGATGCTCGACGTGGCGATAATGGTTGCCGCCCACAGCACAACGCTCACGGCCACGCGCAGCACCTCGGTGGGGATCCGACGCTCAAAGGCCTGGATGTCCTGATAACCGCGCGCCTCGGCGAAAGCAGCGAGGAAGAGCACGGCCAGGGTTGTCACCTTGATACCGCCTGCGGTTGAGGCCGAGCCGCCGCCGACAAACATCAGCATGTCCATGATGAGCAGGGTGGAGCCATTCATCTGATCGATATCCAGGGTGGCGAGTCCGCCCGAACGGGTCATCGTGGACATGAAGAGCGAGGTCATGAGCCGCTGACCGAGCGTCTGCTCGCCAAGGGTGTCGCCGTTGTCCCACTCCAGACCGAAGATGGCAGCGGCCCCCGCCACAATCAGGATGCTCGTGGTGAGTAGCGTGAGCTTGGTGTGCAGGGGGAGTCGTCGGGGTTTTCGCCAGCCGCGCATCCGGGCAAATCGGTAGAGTGCGAAGATGACGGGAAATCCGATGCTGCCGAGGAAAACGCCCACCCCCAGCACCGTGAGCATGTAGACGTCGGTGGCAAAGGGGTCCATACCCGCGGCCGTTGGCACAAAGCCCGTGTTCGTGAAGGCGGAGGCGGCAAAGTAGAAGCTGTGCCAGAGCGCGGTGAGCAGGTCTTCACCCAGGATGAGCAGGCGAGGCAAGATGAGTAGGGTGAGGGTGCCTTCGATTACGAGGACGCTGAACACCACGGCGCTCAGCAGGCCGCCGATGTCGCCGAGCCCCACGGTCTGACTCTCCGAGACGGGGCCGTGATGGGCCCGCATGGGGTTGGTGTCGCTCGCGGCGAGCAGGCGCTGCTTGAGGCCGAGTCGGCGCGACACGACCAAGCCGAGGAGGCTCGCCACGGTCAGCACGCCGACGCCACCCACCTGGATGCCCAACATAATGACGATGTTGCCAAACATTGACCAGTGGGTCGCCATGTCCACCACGGTGAGGCCCGTCACGCAGACCGCCGAAACCGCGGTGAACAGGGCGTTGACGAGCGGCGTGACGGTGCCATCCGCCGAGGCGATGGGGAGCATCAGCAGCCCGGTGAACACGAGGATGAGGGCCGAAAAGACCATGATGGTGAACCGGGCTGGCCACGATTCGGCAAGCTCGTTTACGGATCGTCGCACCCGCTTGAGCACACCCGTGGGGGTGACAATCATTGAGGCGGTCATACGCAACCCTGAGGGTGCCTAGTAAGCACTGTGGTGTCTTTCTTCTTGGCGGCTGGTTGTCATGCTACACACTGGGGGAAGTACCCTGTACGTATGCCTGATATTTTCAACGTCATTGCGGATGCCACGCGCCGGGATATCCTGCTGATTCTGCTGGAGAGGTATCGGCAGGAGAAAGAGATTAGCGTCTCCGAGATCGTCGCCAAGCTGGAGCTGAGTCAGCCCACCGTGTCCAAGCATCTGAAGGTGCTGCGCGAGGCCGAGCTGGTCTCCGTGCGCGAGGAGGGGCAGCACCGTTTCTACACGCTCTGTTACGAGCCACTCGAATACGTGGAGGACTTCATCGTGCCCTTCCTGAGTGCCGACTTCGACGGGGATGTCACGGTTGAGTTCCGCGATATTACCGAGG
This sequence comes from Klugiella xanthotipulae, assembly GCF_006716695.1. Taxonomy (GTDB): domain Bacteria; phylum Actinomycetota; class Actinomycetes; order Actinomycetales; family Microbacteriaceae; genus Klugiella; species Klugiella xanthotipulae. Next base: position 1,012,065 of record NZ_VFPN01000001.1, on the reverse strand, counting down.
GCGAGGATGCTGAGGGGCATGTGCTCAGTGAGGGTGTGGAAACCGCGGCAGCCTCGCTTGGCCGGGTTGCGGCGGAGGCTGGGCACCAGGTGCGCGAACTCGTCGCGCGCTTCCGCCTGCGCTCGTAGCGCCGCGGTTTGGGTCTGTGCCGGGGCGGAGAGCGGGAAAGAAAACGCCGTCTTTCCGGCATCCTGAGTACCAATTCTGGTGTGCGTTTCGCGCTGGGGGTAGGACATGGATAGAATGGGATTTCTGTCGGCCGTACTTTTCCACGGTCGGTTTCCTGATCGTGTGAGGTTTTTGTGGGTTCTGTAATTAAGAAGCGCCGCAAGCGTATGGCGAAGAAGAAGCACCGCAAGTTGCTTCGCAAGACTCGTCACCAGCGTCGTAACAAGAAGTAGTACCAAAGCGTGAGCGCTAGAGCCTTCGGGGTTCTAGCGCTTTTTGCCGCCCAAAAACGAGGTGCCGGGCGGCCGCCTGAGCCCCGCTAGGCTAGACCAATGGCAATTGTTGAGTTGACCCTCATTGGGAAAGACGGATGCCACCTGTGTGACGACGCTCGCGCGGTTGTCACTGGTGTGCTGGCCGAGCCGCAGTTTGTAGAGGGCGGGCACGAGTTCACCCTCACCGAGAAGTCCATCCTCGACGACGACGCGCTGTGTGAGCGGTACGTGGAGGAGATTCCGGTGCTACTCATTAATGACCGGGTGCACAACTACTGGCGTATCGACGCCGACCGGTTGCGCAACGCCCTCAGAGAGGCCACCGCCGTATGACCATCCGGCACGTTGTCAGTTGGCGCTTCGCCGAGCAGGATGTTGTGGTGCGGGACCAGCAGGTCGCCGAGTTTGCCGCCTCGTTGGAGGCGCTCATTCCCATCATTGACGACATCATCTCGTTGCAGATGGGCATCAACTCGGAGTACCTGGACGCGAATTGGCATGTGACAATCATCGCCGACTTCGCCGATATTCCCGCCTTGGAGCGGTACGCGGCGCACCCGGAGCATCAGAAGGTGGTGCAGAAGTTTCGCCCGCTGTTCGCCTCGCGGGCGGCCGTGGATTTCACCCTGTCGTAGGGCGGGTCCTATACGACGCTGATCGTCAGTACCCCGTTGGTCTCAATCGCGGTGACCCGGGCGAGGCTGTCGGTGACACAGTCTGCGTTGAGCTCGTGCGCCGGGTGCGTTCCGGCCGTGCCGAGCGTGGTGCTGCCCGCGGCGCGGCCCGCGGCCAGCCCGGCCGGGGCATCCTCCACCACGAGGCAGCGTGCCGGGGAGACACCCAGCCGCTCGGCTCCGAGTTGGAATGGCTCGGGATGCGGCTTGCCGTTCGTGACATCGTCAAACGAGACGAGGGTGGCCGGGGGAGTGATCCCCGCCTCCCGGAGCCGCACGAGTGCGAGCGTGCGCGTGCACGAGGTGACGATGGCGCGCTTGTTTTCGGGGAGCGAGTCGAAAAGTTCGCGGGCACCGGGGAGGGCGACCACCCCGGCCGTGTCGGACTCCTCCAGTGCGATGATGCGCGCGAGCGCGGCGGGGACCCGCTCGGCGGGCAGGAGGCGGGCGAGCAACTGCTCGGCGGGCATCCCGTGCATGTGCATCAGACGGCGTGGGTCGAGGCCCTCCTCCACGGCGAGTCGCGTCCAGCAGCGAATCACCGCGGGGGTGGAGTCGATCAGGGTGCCATCCAGGTCGCAGAGGACCGCGTCAAATTCGCCGGTGAACCGGGGGTTTTCGAGGGGGACGGGGGACATGGGGTGCCGACCATCCGGCTAACGGAAGTTGACGAATTGGAGGTCAACCTCAACATCGGAGCCCTTGAGTAGGGCCATAGTGGCCTGGAGATCGTCGCGGCTCTTGGAGGAAACCCGCAGTTCGTCGCCCTGGATCTGGCTCTTGACGCCCTTGGGGCCCTCGTCGCGAATGAGCTTGTTGAGCTTCTTCGCGTTCTCCTGGTCGATGCCCTCCTTGAGGGTGGACTCGATGCGGAACTCCTTGCCGCTGGCGAAGGGCTCGCCCGAGTCGAGGCTCTTGAGCGAGATACCGCGCTTGATGAGCTTGGTCTGGAACACGTCCAGCACCGCCACCGCCCGTTCCTCGGTGCTCGCCTTGATCAGGATTTTGTCGCCGCTCCAGTCAATCGAGGCACCGACGCCCTTAAAGTCGTAGCGTTGTTCGACCTCTTTTTTTGCCTGGTTGAGGGCGTTATCCGCCTCCATTTTGTCAACCTTGCTTACCACATCAAACGAAGAATCAGCCATGCCCCCTATGCTAGCCACTCTTAACGGTCGGCACGGACCTGCTGCGGAGGTTTCGGATGGTTAAGCCGCGAGGGGTTCTGAAATGGAGATCTGCTTGGTGTGTACCGCTGAGAACGTGCTGGGGGTGCTCGGTTAGGGTCCACTGGACTGGGGCGAAGATAGGTGAAACGTCTAAGGTCAAGCTGATGAAGGGGCTCCCGTCTTCACCATCGCCAGGGAAGTCTATGGTGAAGTCGATCGCGTCGAGGGTGTGATCGACTGCGCTGTCTGTCCACGCTTTAACTCTCTGCTGAATGACGGGGTCCTCAATGTTCAGCCCCTCTCGTGCGAGGACATCCACCCACCCTCCGGTTTCTGAGTCGTACAGCCCGGAGGCTTGGAGACAGAGAGTGACTCGGATTGCCCAGTCCTCATCGCTCTCTACGAGGGGCTCCGCGCCGTCCTCCTCGTGCACTTGAGCTCGCAAGGCAAACTCGGACGGAAGCTAGAACAGCGGATGCCACCTGATCGCAGGGTTTACCCCCTTCCATCTGAGGGTGTTGCCGTCCGTGCCGGCGGTGTGGATCGGTAGGGGGGTGTGACGATGGTATTGAGGAGGACTTCCGCCGCTGAGAGTCCTGTAGTCTGCAGGAATTCCACGAAGCGATCTGCGGTCGCGCGGAGATCGTGGGACAGCATCAGGGGCTCTCCGGCACCTGCTGAAATGTCTACGGTCGGCTGGCATGTTGTCCTCGCTGTGTTTTCGAAGCGCCAGATACAGCTTCACATAAACACGTGCGGTGATTTTAGAGATGGGGGCTGGCTTACGCCGAAATTAGGGGGATCGGGCGAGGCTGTTTCGGTGTCTACTGTGGGTTATCTGTCGTTACCCACATCTTGTCTTCTGAATATATTCAGAATATGGTTGACGTATGCAAGCCACCACCCCCGACCACCTGGTCGTAAAATCCTCCGACCTCTCACGAGACTCCAAACATGTGTTCCGTGAAGCCGAGAAGGCACCCGTAGAGGTCACACGACGTGACGGTGAACCACTCATGCTCACCACCAAAGCAGAACGCGACACCCACAAAGCCATCCTCAACATCGCCGCCCAGCTGATCGCCGTCGCCCTCGACGAAGACCGCGGCCCCCTCGAAGACAGACTCGCCGTGCACTATCCCTGGATCAAGCTGCTCAACGCAGACGACCAGAAACAGTGTGCGAAAGACATCATCGACACCGCCCGGGCAGCGTTCGTCGTTGACCAGCCGTTCCTCATTGTCACCGAAATCAAATCCTGGCGGGACACAGCCGAAGCTGTAGGTGCCGGCTGGAACTCCCTCCCGGTGACATCCCTTGACGAGCCCGTCACCGTACCGGCACCGCTCGGTTGATGGCAAAAAGTAAACGAGGCGACCCGGTCCCCCGGCCGACCAGAAAAAGTGAATACGCTCTGCAATTTACCAGCCGCGAAGCTTCCGTCGGCTGGCTAAACCTCGTCGCAACCCAGACGAATAAGCTACAAGACGCGTGGGACGATCTCACAGCCAACCCCATCCGAAACGACCCAGAGTGTCACCCGCTCAAAGGTGAACTGGCAACCGTAACCCATGAAGGGGTCTCGCATGTGCGACGGCAATACGAGCTCGCCCACGGCGCGCGAATCTGGTACTTCGTCATTGATCACAGGGTGCTCATCCACTACGTGCACACACGACACCCGAACGAGACGAAATGAACGCTCGGAACTAAGACAACAGTTCCGAGCGTTCAACTACTCCAGACGGTCAGCCAACCGCTCCATCGCCGACGCAACACGAACATCGTGCTCAACCGGAGCGTCTGCCATCAAGCCCAGAGCGCTTCAGCCATGTGAGTGGCGTCGTGTCGGGTTGAAGCCGTTGGTGTGGAAGCTGTGGGATGACTCGAAAGCAGCGTTCGGGGCGCGCAGAATCAGAGCGAAACTCGCCCAGACGGGTGAGGTGGTGTCGGTGTGGTTGGTGGCGAAACTGATGCGTGAACTGGGGATCGCGGGCGTCCAGCCGAGTGCGTCGAAACGCGCCACGATCCCCGCGGACGACGCGAAGACTCGGCGGGATTTGAGGCACCAACCCTGATCACGCGCTCAAAGTACCTGAGTCACGTCGGGATTGGCGTCCGGCGCGGTTCTGTATTAGTCTTGTGGAGTTCGTCGGCACGGGGTCTCCCCGTGCGGCAGACCTGGCGAGTTACCCAAGCGGCCAAAGGGATCTGACTGTAACTCAGCTGTGTTACCACTTCGGGGGTTCGAATCCCTCACTCGCCACTCAATAAAGGAGCCCCCACCAGATCTTTTGACTCTGGCGGGGGCTCCTTCTCGTGATTGTTGAGAGATCGCGCCAGCGGGTCGGTAACCACGGCGCATTAACCCAGGAATGGTTAAGCGGTGGCGAGCGAATCGCCACGACCTGCCGCTGCTGGCATCAACAGCCGTAAGGCCCGAGACCGCCTTGAGATACTGAGCTGTGACCGGACGATCCCCAAGAATGAGCGCGATCTCTAACGCCTCAGCAGCCCCATTTACGCATATTTTCTAATGCTACAATCAACGCCGGATATAACGATATTGGAGGGGATATTGTTAAAAAATATAACGTTAAGACGTGGATTTTCGGCGCTGGGCGCGAAGATCACAGTGGCTGCTGGTGTCTCGATTCTCGTCGCTTCTGCCGCCATAGCTCCCGCATCAGCCGCTTCGTCGGTCATCGAGCTGGACGCTGACTTTCAGGCTTCAGTAGGAACGGGCTTCGACGGGTCCGCGGGCACATTGGACATTCAGCCGGACGGTGCGATTGTTGTGGCGGGAGGATTCACCACCCTGGGCGGTCTTCAAGCGGGCAAGATTACTCGGATCTTGGCTGATGGGACGCAAGACGCGGCGTTCGCCGCTGCGGTCGGCGCGGGACCAAACGGCCAGTTTGGCGCGGTCGCGATTCAGGCTGATGGCAAGATTGTCACCGCGGGGCAGCAACAGGTTTGGGGCTCAGAAGCGCTCCGCTATATCTCACGACTGAACGCAGATGGCACCCGAGATACCGTGTTTGATGCAAACGTGGTGGCAGCAAATTTGGCGATCAACGTAGGGCAGACAACCACCCTACAGCCCGACGGCAAGATTCTTGCGGGTGGCGGCTCGAGTGCCGTCGGAAACCCAGGCGGCTTTGCCCGCCTGAACGCCGATGGAACGGGGGACACGGCTTTCAATACCGCTCTCGGAACGGGAGCCCGGGGTGGGGTGTCACCCACCGTCTATGCGAGCGGTGTCCTTGCTTCGGGAGACGTCGTTGTCGCTGGACGGTTCCAGCTGTTCAACGGAGTGGCCGCGGGAAATATTGTGAAGCTGAGCTCCGCTGGCGTGCGAGACACCTCCTTTGACAGTGCTATCGGTTCGGGCTTCGACGGGATTGTCAGCGACGTGGTCCCACTGCCTGATGGGAGTCTGCTCGTCGGGGGGTCGTTCACGAACGTCAACGGGGTCTCCTCCCCGGGCCTCGCCCGGTTGCTCCCGAGCGGCGCGGTGGACAGCGGTTTTTCGGCTGCGCTCGGGACGGGCTTTGACGCGGCGGTTAACGATCTTGCTCTCACCTCGGCGGGGGACATTATCGTCTCCGGTGGCTTCTCCGCGGTAGATGGAACCCCGTCACCGCGTCTCGCGAGGATTAATGCGAACGGAACCCCGGACACCGGCTTTAACGCGCTGCTCGGCGCTGGGTTTGATAACCAGATCGGCCAGAGTGCCGTTCAATCGGACGGTGCCATCGTGGCCGTGGGAAACTTCACGAACTACAACGCAACCCAGACCGGAGCTATTGCTCGCCTGATACCGGTGACCCTGACAGGAACGAACCCAGGTTCGCAGATGCTCTCGGTCAACACGGCAGTCAACCTCCCGATACAGGCCCAGGTAAATGCCGCTACGGGAACGCTCACCTACACCGCCACCGGGCTGCCCGCTGGCCTCGCAATAAACCCATTGACGGGAGTCATTACTGGAACTCCGACGTCTCCGGGATCCAACACGGTGACCGTGCTCGTCACCCATTCCAGCGGTGCCACGGCCGAGATCAGCTTCACCGTGACAGTCACACAAGACGCTGTCATCACCATTGAGGCGAACGACCAGAGAAACGTAGTTGGTGATACGGTGAATCTCCCGATCGTTGCGTCAGATTCCAGCGGTGCAACACTCACCTTCGTATCGCAGGGGCTACCAGATGGACTTACCCTCGATTCAGCGACGGGAATCATCGTGGGAACGGCGAGTAAAGCCGGAATCTACTCTGTGACTGTCACTGCGACGAACCCGTCGGGGGAGTCCGCGAGTGTGGACTTCGTGTGGACCGTCAGCTCGGGTGCAACAGCGCCCGCTCAGGGGCCATCAACATCAAGCGGGCAGTCCGCCTCCCTCGCGAACACCGGTTCCAACCCCGGCTGGAACCTACTTCTTGGCGTGAGTGGGATCCTGGGGCTTGCCGCTGGAAGCGTCCTGATCGCGAGGGGACGCCCTACGGTCTACCCTCGTGACCGTAGGGCGTGACAGCCTCGCTACGACACCGCGTGGTCGCTCCGATGGGGCCTGCGAACAACGCGGCCGACGGTTTCTGACATCATCGCTTCCAGGGGACCCCGACGGCGCGTTGCCGCGAGAATCGCACCCAGCGCGAGAGCCCCCGCGAGCTGGATCCCGAATGCGCCGAGGCCGACAGCCCACCAGGGAGTGCTATCCGCTCCGGCAGAGGGGTCCCCGGTAAACGGGCCGAGTAAGAGCGCGGTGGCCACAACGTGAAGGCAGTAAATCGTCAGGGGGGCAGCACCGGCGGCACGAATCGGCTCCACAGCGCGTCGTGAGCCGGGTAGTGCGTCACACAGTAGGACGAGGAGTCCAATGACTGCGGCCGAGAGGCCGACGGTCCAGAGCAGATCCACCACCGTGCCGGAGTGCGGTGTTGCGACCAGCTGTACCGCGGCCTCGGGCGAAAAAGTTGCCCCGAAACTTGGGCTTGTGAGTGCCATGCGGATGGTATCCGGTTCAAGTGTGCTCGGGAAAATACCTTCCGCCGACATGAGGTGAGTGACCGCTAACGAGGAGCACACCTGTGCAGCAGAGGCAGCCACTATTCCCGCTGAGAGCAGAACTGTGGATGCGCGGGGAAGCCGGTTAGCTGCAGCCGCCGACACCAGGAGTCGTCCCAGGAGAACGCCGACGAGCAGGTAGACACACCAGGTAATCGCCGGATACTCTCCCGTCACGACCAGGGCGCGGAGGGTGCCCACCGGGTCGGTGAAGAACGAGTCAAAGGTGAGGGACCCGCCTTCGCTGGTGACCCCCAGAGCGTCTCGAATCTGGATGTTCACGAGCCCGCCGACGGTTCCGAGGACGATCGCGACGCCCCCGATGATCCAGGAGCGCACGGCGATGAGAGGAGCAACCAGGATCATTGCGGCACCGTAGTAGCTGAGGACGACGATGATGGGGCTCACGCAGAGGCCCAGCAGCAGCCCGATCACAATCAGAATTACTCCGCGAAGCATGATCGCGCCGATTGCCGCACCCGTTCGGCCGTCGCGTCGCAAGCGTTGGGTTGCAAAGACCATGCTTAACCCGCCCAACACGGCGAAGAGCGCGGCAGCGGTGCCCGACGTCACGGTCTGGATAATCTCGACCACCTGCTGATGCTCTGGCGAAGAACCCTTCGGGACGAGATGCGCCGCAATCATCCCGGTGATCGCGAGGAAGCGTGCGATATCAACGCCGATATATCGTGGCGATGGGGGATGCTGTGCGTGCGGAGAGAGCCGCTGAGGCGGCGGGGCTGAAGGTTCCGGGCGGAGAGGAGAAGGGGAGCTGTTGTGCATGGACCCCAGTCTCTTCACCCCGCGAGAACTTCGCCTCGGCTGAGGGTACAATGCCCGTGGTACCCAGGTACATCATGACTGTCCATCCAGGAACAGCACCCCCCTACAGGGCAAAGGCCCAGCCAGGACACACCGGCTGGGCCCACTCCGCGCGCTGTCGTTTCCCTACAGCGCCGCCAGCCACACCGTCTGCTCGGGCTTGAGTACCAGCTCGCCCGAGTCGTTGCGGCGCTCGCCCGCGGGGTCGGTACTCAGCAGTACGTCGCCGCCGGCCACCTCGACCGCCTCGGTGCCGAAGTTGGTGACCACGACCACATCAGCGACGCGGAACGCGACAACGGCATCCGGATATCCCCTCACCCAGGCGAGGGTGCCCGTGCCGAGGCCGTGTGCGGCGCGCAGCCGCAGGGCGGTGCGGTAGAGCTCCAGGGTGGACCCGGGCACACCCTCCTGCGCATCCCGGGCCAGAGTGGTCCACTCGGCGGGCTGGGGCAGCCAACTCTCGCCCGTGGTGTTGAACCCGTAGGCGGGGGCGGCGGACTCCCAGGGGATCGGCACGCGGCAGCCGTCGCGGCCGTAGCGGGCACCGTTGGTGCGGAACCAGGTGGGGTCCTGACGGGACTCGTCCGGCAGGTCGATGACCTCGGGCAGGCCCAGTTCCTCCCCCTGGTAGAGGTACGCGGAGCCGGGCAGTGCGAGCATCAGGGTCGAGGCGGCGCGGGCGCGACGCAGACCCACGACCGGGTCGGGCAGGCCTGCGGAGCGGGGGCCGATGCCGTCACCCTGCGGGTTGTCCGCGGTGAGGGCCAGGCGGCTCGCGTGTCGCACCACATCGTGGTTGGAGAGTACCCAGGTGCTGGGCGCGCCCACGGCGGCGAAGGAGGCGATGGAGTCGTCAACAACCCGGCGCACGGACTCCGCCGACCAGCCGGTCTCCAGGTAGGTGAAGTTGAAGGCCTGGTGCATCTCGTCGGGGCGCACCCAGTCGGCGAGTGTGGCGAGGGGCTCCACCCAGGCCTCGGCACACAGCACGCGCTCGCCGTCATACTCGGCGAGGATGTTGTGCCAGGCGCGATACACCTCGTGCACGCCCGGCTGGCCAAAGAACGGCGGGGTTTTATCCGTTTCAAGGCCACCGCCCATGCTGCCGCCCTCTGCCGGTGGGGTGTAGTCGGGCAGGCCGTCCACCTTGTAGAGGCCGTGGGCCACATCCACGCGGAAGCCGTCCACGCCGCGGTCGAGCCAGAAGCGCAGGATCTCGGCGAAGCGCTCGTGCACCCACGGGTTGGTCCAGTCGAAGTCGGGCTGCGAGGAGTCAAAGATGTGCAGGTACCACTGGCCGGGGGAGCCGTCCGGGTTGGTCGTGCGGGTCCAGGCCGGGCTGCCAAAGACGCTCTCCCAATTGTTCGGCGGCAACTCGCCGTTCACCCCGTGGCCGTCGCGGAACATGTAGCGGGCCCGCTCCGGGCTGCCGGGGGGCGAGGCGAGGGCCTCCTGGAACCAGGCGTGCGCGCTCGAGGAGTGGTTGGGCACCAGGTCCACGATCACGTGGAGGCCGAGGTCGTGGGCCTCGGCGAGCATCCCGTCGAAGTCGGCGAGGGTGCCGAAGATGGGGTCAACGTCTACGTAGTTGGCCACATCGTAGCCCGCGTCGTTCTGGGGTGAGGTGAAGAAGGGTGACAGCCACACCGCATCAACGCCCAGCTTTTTCAGCTCGGGTAGGCGGTGCGTGATCCCGGCCATATCGCCGATTCCGTCGCCGTTGGCATCGGCAAACGAGCGTGGGTATACCTGGTAGATGACGGCGCTGCGCCACCACTCCGATCCTGCGGTTCCTGTTGTCATCGTGTGTCCGTTCACTGTGGTGGTTATCGGTGGGTAGTAGGTGGTGCCGTGCTGCCACGGATGATGAGGGTGGTATCCAGCGGCGTGTTGAGTTCACCGTGCCGCCACTGCTCCGGCTGGAGCACATCCATGAGCATCTCGACGGCTTTGCGGCCCTGATCCCGCGGGTACTGGGCCACGGTGGTCAGGTCAAAAAAGCGGGCGAGTTCGTGGTTATCGATGCCCACGATCGACACATCATCCGGCACGTTCAGGCCGACCTCGCGCGCCGCCAGCAGGCAGCCGATTGCCATTTCGTCGGAGGTGACAAACACGGCGGTGGGCCCGTCAGGGTCGGTGGGCGGATGCTCGCTGAACAGCTTCGCGGCGGCCGCGTGCCCGCCCTGGATGGTGAAATCTGCGGTGCCGAAGAACTCGTCACGCACGGGCAGCCCCGCTGCGGTGAGCGCCGATTCGAAGCCCTCGCGTCGGTTGGCCGGCAGGTGGAAGTCGGCCTCAAACTCGTCGGTGCCACCGATGTGGGCGATGCGCCTGTGCCCGAGGTCGATCAGGTGCTGGGTGGCCAGGCGGGACACCTCCACATCGTCGATGCTGAGGGTTCGTACGCCCGGCAGGGGGCCACCCACGCCCACGAGCGGCTTGTTGAGCGCGTGCAGGCGGGTGAGCTCGTCTGTTGTGAGTTCAAGGGAGACGGCAATCACGGCATCCACCCGTTGACGCAGGAGAAAGTGCTCAAAAACGCTTCGCCGGGCCGGGCCGCCGTCGTTGAGGCTGTAGAGCGTGAGGTCGTAGCCGTGGCGGATGAGCGCCGACTCGACGCCCTCGACCACGTTGGTGAAGTACCAGCGAGACAGAGCCGGAACCACAACGCCAATGTTCTTGGTCCGGCCGGAGGCGAGGCTTGAGGCGCTGGAGGACATCACGTATTCGAGTGCGGTGACGGCCTGGAGTACCCGGGCGGTGGTGCGTGCAGATACGGTGTTCTTGTTGTTGAGAACCCGGGACACGGTCGCGGTGGAGACGCCCGCGTGTCGAGCGACGTCATCGATGCTGGCCACGGTGTCCTTTCGTCTGTGAGTTGCGGATTCAGATAAAACTACCGGCATTTGGCTGTGCGTTGTTAGCTGTTTCAGAGAACAGTGGTTGCGCATCTGGGAAACCCCATGTAAAAATGTAACCGCTTGCATAACCACTCTGCAAGTAATCAAGAGAACGGTCTTTTGATGAGCTGGAGGCGGGGCCCGGCGCTTGGAACCAAGCGTTGATGCCCAGATCCATTGGCAAAGAGGCCGGTCCAGTATCACGGAAAGGTACACCAATGCTGGTGAAACCACAGCGGTTTATTGCCCTCGGAGCGATCGCGACAAGTGCGGCGCTCCTGCTCTCTGCCTGCTCGGGCGGAGGGACAGATGACAAGAAAGATGACTCCGCAAGCAGCCTGACAGTGTGGGTCGATGCCGAGCGCATCGACGCCCTGAAGGCGGCGGCGGCCGACTACACCACGGAGAGCGGCGTCAAGGTCAACCTGGTATCCAAGGATGTCAGCACCACCAAAGACGACTTCCTTCAGCAAGCCCCCACCGGGAAGGGCCCCGACATCATCATGGGTGCCCACGACTGGGCCGGTGAGCTCGTGACCAACGGCGTGATCTCGCCCATCGAGCTGGGCGATAAGGCCGCCGACTTCAGCGACGTGGCACTCCGGGCTGCGACCTACGAGGGTAAGGTCTACCAGCTGCCCTACGCGGTGGAAAACATCGCCATCCTGCGAAACACCGCCCTCGCCGCGGAGACCACACCCGCCACCTGGGACGACATGATCGCGGCCGGTAAAGCCGCAGGCACGAAGTACCCGTTTGTTGTCGAGCAGAAGGCCGACGGTGACCCGTACCACCTGGCCCCGTTTGCGGCGAGCTTCGGTGCCTCCATCTTCGGCGTGGACGCCGACGGCGGGTACGACCCCAACAACCTGATCCTGGGCGACGCCGAGGGGGTCGCGTTCGCGCAGTGGCTCTCGAAGGTTGGTGCCGAGGGCATCATTAGCCCCGAGATTGACGGTGACATCGCCAAGCAGGCCTTCCTCGACGGCGAATCACCCTACTGGCTCACCGGACCCTGGAACGTGTCGGCGGCAACGGATGCCGGCATCACGGTGGCCGTTGACCCCATCCCCTCGGCCGGCGGCCAGCCCGCCAACCCGTTCGCCGGGGTCAAGGGCTTCTACATCAACTCCGAGTCCAAGAACGCGGTTGCTGCTAACGACTTCCTCGTGAACTACCTCGGCACCAACGAGGTACAGAAGGAACTCGCCGCAGTGGGGAGCGTGCTCCCCGCCCTGACCGAGGCGGCAACGGAGGCCGGAGCCGACCCGATTATCGCGGGCTTCACGGCCGCCGGTAAGAACGCCATCCCGATGCCCGCCGTACCCGCCATGGGTGCCGTGTGGCAGTACTGGGGCATCGCCGAGACCGAGATCCTGAACGGGTCCGAGCCGGTCGCCCGCTGGGCCAAGCTGGCCAGCGACGTCCAGGCCGCAATCGACGCCGACAAGAAGTAAACGCGTCGCACACCCCTGCTGGCGGGCGAATCTGCCCGGTTCGCCCGCCAGCACCCTGCACCACCTCTGCCCCCGAGACAAGAACGAGCGTCGTGAACACACACCAGCCAGATACGGAACACCCGGACTCCGCGGCCGCCAGCGCCCCCGAGCCGGAACGCAAAAAATCGGTTCAGCTGCGTCGGATGGCCGAGCAGGCCGGCGGGGGGATCGGCCCGCTTATCCTCAAGATCGTGCTGCTGGGCCTCTTCGACGCCCTCGGTGTTTTTGCCGTGCTACTGATCGTGCAGGCCCAGAACTGGTTCATGCTCGTCGTGGTTGCCGCGATCATCGTGTTCTTCAACTGGGTGTACCTGCGGCCGGGTGCCACACCCGCCAAATACCTGGCCCCCGGCTTCGCGTTCCTCATTATTTTTCAGCTTTTTGTGGTCGTGTACACGGGCTACATCGGATTCACCAACTACGGAACCGGACACAACGGGTCCAAAGATCAGGCGATCAGTAGCCTCCTCGCCTCCGGACAGGAACGGGTCGAGGACTCCGCGAGCTACCCGGTCACCGTGCTCCAGCAGGGGGATACCCTGGGGTTGCTCGTGACCGAGGCGGATGGCACCGTGAAATATGGCGACGCCGAGCATCCTCTCGACGAGGTGAACGATGCCGAGATGGACGGTGACACGGCCACGGGGCGACCCGGGTTTGACACGCTGACATTTGCCGACATTCTCACGGTGCAGGACACGCTCACCGAGCTGGCCGTGCCCCTCTCGGATGACCCTAACGACGGTTCCCTGCGCACCTCCGATGGCCGCCAAGCCTTTGTTTACGTCTCGAACCTGGTGTACGACGAGGAGGCCGACACCCTCACGAACACCGAGACGGGTGTGGTCTACACCGCCTCCGCGGAGGGTACCTTCCAGTCGGAGAACGGCAAGAATCTCTACCCCGGGTGGAACGTTACCGTGGGCTTCGACAACTTTGCGAAGGCCATTGGCGAGGAATCCATCCGCGGCCCGCTGCTGAGTGTGACCGTCTGGACGTTCGTGTTTGCCGTGATCTCGGTGGCCACCACGTTCTTTCTGGGGCTGTTCATGGCCATCGTCTTTAATAACGACCGGATGCGTGGCCGCAAGATGTACCGCGCCCTCGTCATCCTGCCCTACGCTTTCCCCGCGTTTCTCTCCGCAATGATCTGGGCGGGTCTGCTCAGCAAGAGCTACGGGTTTATCAACCAGGTGTTGTTCTTTGGGGCAGAGATTCCGTGGCTGACCGACCCGATGCTCGCCAAATTCAGCGTGCTCGCGGTTAACCTGTGGCTCGGCTTCCCCTATATGTTCCTCGTCACGATGGGCGCGTTGCAGTCCATCCCGGATGAACTCCAGGAGGCCGCGACCGTTGACGGTGCGCGCCCCTGGCAGATCTTCCGCCTGATCAAGCTGCCGCTGCTGCTCGTCTCGGTGACGCCCCTGCTGATCGCGTCGTTCGCGTTCAACTTCAACAACTTCAACATCATCTACATGCTGACGGGGGGTGGGCCGAGGTTCGAGGATGCGGATGCCAATATCGGCGCCACGGACATCCTGATTTCCATGGTCTACAAGGTGGCCTTCACCGGCCAGACGCGCGACTACGGACTCGCGAGCGTGTTCTCCATTCTCATCTTCATCATCGTGACCATCGTGACCGTGATCAGTTTTAAGCGGACCAAAGCGTTGGAGGACATCAACTAATGACGACCACCCTGAACCCCGAAACCCCCGTTGCCCGCCCCGCGGTCGCCCCGCGCTCGGCCCGTAGTCGCCGCCTGCGCCGCCTGTGGCGCGACACCGGCTGGCGGCACCTCGTGGGGATCGCCGTGGTGATCTACGCGATCTTCCCGATCCTGTACGTGCTCTCGGCGGCGTTCAACCCCAACGGTACGCTCACCGGCTCAAACGCCCTGTTCTCGGAGGTGGGATTTGATAGCTTTGCCCGCATCCTGAACAACCCCGACCAGCCGTTTGCCGCCTGGTTTGCCAACACCGTGATTATTGGCGGTGTGACGGCACTGCTCACTGTTTTCCTCGGGGCGATGGCCGCCTACGCGTTCTCGCGGATGCGGTTTAGCGGGCGCCGGATGGGCCTGCTCACGCTACTGCTGGTGCAGATGTTCCCGCAGCTGCTCGCGGTTGTCGCGATCTTCCTGCTGATGTCCTCGATTGGTGACATATTTCCCGCGTTGGGGCTCAACACCAAGACCGGCCTGATTATGGTGTACATGGGTGGTGCGCTGGGGGTAAACACCTACCTGATGTATGGCTTTTTCAACACCATTCCGGTGTCGATTGATGAGGCCGCCAAGATTGATGGCGCAGGCCACACCCGCATCTTCTTCACGATCATCCTGCGGCTGGTACTCCCCATCCTGGTGGTGGTGGGGCTGCTGGCCTTCATTACCTCCACCAACGAGTACGTGATCGCGAGCGTGATGCTGACCGATCCCGAGAACAAAACGCTCGCCGTTGGCCTCTACCAACTGGTGTCCAACCCGCGATACGCCGATTGGAGCGCATTCTCGGCGGGGGCCGTGATGTCGGCGCTGCCGGTTGTGATTATTTTTGTGGCGTTGCAAAAGTATATTGTCGGTGGGTTGACGGCCGGGTCGGTTAAATAAAGAGAGTTGCGGCTCGGGGCGCTGGTGGTGTGGTCGCCCCAATCGTTATCGGCCACGACAGCGATTCCCGCTGACGGTTTCCGTTTCCACGATAGCGTTGACGGGAAATATGTCGCCAATGGGAGGGGACCATGACTGACTTTACGAGTGAGCCGCACCACGACGGCTCGGCCCTGTACGTCTCGACGGAAAATCCGGTGCTGGGTGAGAGCGTGCGGCTTCGGCTGCGCGTGCCCCGCACCTTTGGCGGCGTCGAATGGGTGCGGGTGCGCTCCAACCCCGACCGCGAGCCCAGCTGGTCGGAGGCGACCGTGCTCAGTGAGACCGCCGATGAGACCTGGTGGCAGGCGGATATTGTGGTCGCCAACCCCGAGCACGGCTACCGCTTTGTGGTGCGCCGGGCCGAGGGCGGCAACGTGTGGGTGAACGCCGCGGGCGTGCACACGGTCGAGACGCTCGACAGCGAAGACTTTGTCCTGGTGGCCCACGAGCCCGCGCCCGACTGGGTGCGCGAGACCGTGCTATACCAGGTGTTTCCCGACCGTTTCGCCCGCTCCGCAGAGGCGGAGGACCGGGAGCTGCCCGGCTGGGCCGTGCCGGCCTCCTGGGACGACCCGGTGATCGGGAGCGGCCCGGACGTTTCCCAACAGTTTTACGGGGGCGACCTCGACGGCATCCGCGAGCACCTGGACCACCTGGTGTGGCTGGGCGTGACCACGCTCTACCTCACACCGTTTTTTCCGGCCGGGTCTAACCACCGCTACGACGCGTCGAGCTTTGACCGGGTGGACCCGCTGCTGGGCGGCGACGAGGCGCTCATCCGCCTGGTTGCGGCCGCGCATGAGGCCGGTCTGCGCGTGGTGGGCGATCTGACGACCAATCACTCGGGCGATAGCCACGAGTGGTTTCGGGCCGCGCTGCACCACCCCGAGGCCCCCGAGAGCGACTTCTACTACTGGCTCGACGAGGAGAACAGCGACTATGTGGGGTGGCTGGGGCATCAGACGCTGCCCAAGTTCAACTGGAACTCGGCCGAGCTGCGCCGCCGCTTCATCGAGGGCCCCGATTCGGTCGTGGGGAAGTGGTTGCAGGCCCCCTACTCGCTTGACGGTTGGCGCATCGACGTGGCCAATATGACGGGCCGCTACCGCGACGAGGACCTCAACCGTGAGGTGCGCCGCACCATCCGCCGCACCATGACCGAGGTGAACCCCGACACGATCCTGCTGGGGGAATCCACCAACGACGCGGCCCCCGACTTTCGCGGTGACGCCTGGCACGGGGCCATGACGTATGCCAACTTCACCCGCCCGGTGTGGGAGTGGTTGGGCACGCCCGGCGCACCCGCCGGTGGCGGGCTGGGGATGACGGACGCCCACGTGACCGGATACTCCAGTGAGCAGTTCTACGCCGCGCACCGTCGCTTTGTTGCGGGCTTCCCGTGGCGCGTGCGTCTGGGTACCCTCAATGCCCTCGACACGCACGACACCCCCCGCTTCCTCTCGGTGGCGCGGCCGGACACCGTGCCCGTGGCGCTGGGTCTCTCGATGACGTTGCCGGGTGTTCCCGTGGTCTGGGCCGGTGCCGAGTGCGGTCTGGGGGGTGTGAACGGTGAGGATTCTCGCCGCCCGATTCCGTGGGCGGTGGACACCGCTGGTGCAGCCGCTGGTGTAGCCGCTGGGAGCGGCGGTGGCTCCGTTACAGCCGGTACGCACCTCTCGGCCCGTCCCGACACGGCGCGGGCCGAGGCCGCCTCGATGGTTCCCGGGGCGCAGGCCACCGTATCCGGTGAGGGTGCCGCTGCCCAGAGCGAACCCGTTGCCGACGTTCCTGCCGATACCGGCCCCCTCAACGAGTATGGTGTGCCTTTTCCGCAGCGCGGCTCTTTTGCGTTTGGCGACTCGCGGTATCCGTTCGACCGGACGGACACCGCCGAACTCGATGTGCCGGTGGATCAGGATAACCCTCCGGCCGACCCCGTCTCCGTCGCCCCGGGGGCGCTGCCGGTGATGAACCTCTACCGCAACCTGATCGCGCTGCGGCGCTCCTCACCCGCTCTCAACTCGGGTGGGATGCGCTGGCTATCGGTGACCGACGAGGCCGTGATCTTTGTTCGCGAGAGCGCCGCGGAGTGCATCCTGGTGTGCGCCGCCCGGGCCTTTTCGGTCGTCACCATCGCGGATGCCTGCCTGCCCACCGAGGTTGGTGAGGTCGAGCGCATCTACGGGGATGCTGAGTTGGCGTTCCGTGGTGACGCCAACACCATGACGTTTGTGGCCGACCGCCCCTCGTTTACGGTGTGGCGGCTCGACGGCATCAGCGTCTAGTGGATGGGAAACAATTCTCACATTGGTGTCGTCAGGATTGGCATTCACCCCGTGCGGGATGATATTCTCTAACGGTTGCCTTACGGCGGGTTGATATCAACCCGCTGAGGCTTCGCCCCGATAGCTCAGTGGTAGAGCACTTCCATGGTAAGGAAGGGGTCCCGAGTTCAAACCTCGGTCGGGGCTCTGGCTGTGATATATATTCCGCTGGTTGAGCGGTTTTTCAACCACAGTCGTGGCTGGGTAGCTCAGTTGGTGAGAGCGCACGACTCATAATCGTGAGGTCGCGGGTTCGAATCCCGCTCCAGCTACAACCACTACTGGTCTCGGGAACCCCCGGGGCCAGTTTTTGTTTGCCCGCTGCCGCTGCCGCTGCCGCTGCCCGCCTGCCCGCTGCCCGCGCCGCGCACCCAGGGTGACTTTTCCTCACAGATCGACGTTTATTTCGTCGTTTTTTGCACAAAACTCCCCCGGGGTGGTGCTGGGGTCGGACAGTCGCCGGATCATGGTCCCTGCGAGGGCCGGCGGCGGCGCATCCGTAAACCCCAGGGACTCGTAGAGGGCCCGTGCGCCGTTGCCCGCCTCCACGCTGAGGCTCACCGCGGGGAGCCCCCGATTCCGGGCAGAGGCGAGTGCCCGGACCATCAGCGCCCGCCCGATGCCCTCCCGCTGGTGCCCCGGCCGCACGCAGACGCTCAGTTCCGGGACGCCCTCAGCCACCCAGCCGTACCCGGGGTCGTGAGCGGGGAGGAGCAGCAGCCAGACGGCCCCTACCCACGCACCCCGCCGGGTGGCCACCAGGCCGAAGTCGCCCCGGGCCGGGTTGAGGCGGGTGTAGTGGGCGAGGGCGGGGTCAGCGAGAATGTCCGCCGCGGTGAAGCGCGGGCCGTTCCAGGTGAGGTTGAGGAGGGTTGCCGAGAGCAGGATGGCGTGGTCACCGGTCGTGAGCGGGCGAAACGTGGGTGGGTTTGAGCTCATTGCTCCAGGGTAGCGAGCCTACGCTCGGGGGCTCATGGCACAATAAACCATGCCCACTTCGCCCGTACTTCAGCAAATTCGTGACGCACTTGTTGGCCTCCCCGGCCTGAGCGAGGCACATATCAGGGATGGCGTGGTCGAGTTCACCGCCCGCGTGGACAACACCACCGTGCGGCTCGAAATTGACCCGGAGTTTGAGGGTCGCTCGGATGTTGACGAACTCGTGGACACCGTGCGGGGGCTGCTCGGCCAGACCGGTCGGTGGTGGGCCGAGCTGCTGCGTGAGGCGGGGCGCGACCTGGCGCACATCGGCGCTCGCCGACCCTCCGCCCGGCTGATTGCGGAGGTGGTTCGTGACCTGCGCATCCACGACATAACGGTTTTTCCGGGCGGGGCGGTGGTGGCACTTGACTCGCCGGAGTTCTTCCCCGACGAGTACCCCCAGGTGCAGTTGGATGAGGATCTGGAGATCGACGAGGTGACGGTGAGCGACGAGTAGGGTGCCAAAGCGCTCGTCACCCGAAAGCGGGTAGGGGCTGTTCAACCGCGTCGGTCCCGCATCACGGCCAGCCCTCCACTGAAGCGCTCCCCGAGCATGCGAGTCTGCAGGCCGCGTGACCTGGCCTGAAGGTGCAACAGACCCCGATACTCATCAGGTTCAGTGGTAACCAAACTGCTGGTCAGGTCATCCCCTGCGGGTTGAGGAAGCCGAAGCCCGCTTGAATCCCACAATTGCGAGGCAACTCGTAGCTGCGAGGAAGATCACCTGGATGGCGGTCCGTGGTGCAAGGGTTTGCGACCAAGGTAGGTCTGCTTCCGTGAGCGCAAGGTTTATGTTTGCTGGGAACATCGCGATGAGCAGTGCTGTGAGCCCAAGTCCTGCCCACGGGGCGACTCTGCGGGAGAACATCGCCATCGCTGCGAGGATTTCGAGAATGCCTGTGGTGAAGACGATGAGGTCGGGAGCGGGTAACCAATTCGGAACCATCTCGATCATCTCAGCGGTCATACCGATGAAGTGGCTTGTGCCGGTGACGAAGAACGTCGCTGCGATACTGGCACGGAGCGACAACAAGATCTTCGAACGACTATTGGTTCCTCGCAGCGAGGTAACCAATAGTGCCCCAAGGAAAACGGCGACGAGAATGACGAGGGGGGCCATGATGCTCCTAATGTTAGGTGTTAGATAGTGACTATATCCAACTGAGGATAGTATTACTATCTAGTGAGAGGGAAAGGCAGGAACTCGTTTGCGAATCTCAGAATTGGCAGCGGCCAGTGGTGCGCCGATCACGACGTTAAAGTTCTATCTACGCGAGGGGATGCTGCAACGAGGGCGTTCGACTAGTCCGACCCGCGCCGAGTACGGCCCGGAACATTTTGACCGTGTGAAGCTCATTAATGCACTCATAAACGTGAGGGGTCTCCCGATCGCAAAAGTCCGCAAGATTCTTTCGATCATTGATGCCCCACAGGGTGACCCCGTGGAAGCGATGGGGAGCGCCATCGGAGCCCTGCCCCCATACGACGTTGCCCACGAGAGTGCAGACTATCCTCATGCGGAAGCGGCCATAAAAAGTCTTGGCTTCACTTTCGACCCGAACTTTCCGGCTACGCGCCATCTTGAAGCGGCACTTGAAGGACTTGATCACGCTGGACTTGAATGGAACAAAAATATCCTCAGCCGATATCGCGACGCTTTGATTCCCTTGGCTGAGGCAGAACTTGTTCCAATGAAAGGTATGGACACGCAGGAAGCTGTTACATACGCTGTGCTCGGCACAGCACTTTACGAACCGGTTATCCTTGCAATCCGTCGCTTGGCCCACCGCCAACTCGTTGAAACCCACGTTCCTAAAATTGATCCAGAGACTCCCGACGTGCGTGGCTGAAGTGTGAGAGGTGGCAAACAGATCTGAAGCGTCATTCAGATACCGAGCTAATCGTTCCTCCATCCGATATTCCTTCACATTCCAGCGATCACAGAACGGTTTTGATGCCTAAAATTTCGAGTTCACAATGCGTACCCGTTTCGTAGGGGCTGCTGAAGGTTTGACTGACGTTTGTGCCGACTTGGCAGGGTGTCGTCTAGGTGTGCTTCATTATCGATGTATTCGACCGTGCGATTGTCGGATGGCGGTGTGCGTCAAATAGGAAGACCGAGACCGTGCCAGGCGTGATCGAAATGGCTCGCTGGTCACGAGGTAAGAAGCTCCCTGAGCTTCGATGTCATTGCGGTGCGGGGTCTCGATTCACGTCGATACGTTACGGAGAACGCCTCGCCGAGATCGGGGCAACGCTTTTGATCGGGATGGTTGGTGATAGCTACGATAATGCCCTGGCCGAGTCCGTGAATGGGTATTACACGGCTGAGCTCGGGTGGGTGCACTGGCACAATACCGGGTGCCTGCACAGCTACCTCGGTGACGTGCCGTCTGCAGAGTTCGAAGCGGTATTCTCTGCTGGGATCACCAGCGCCAAAGAACTGGTCGACATCAGATGAGCTGAGTCTCTCAGAAACCCAGAGCGCTTCACTCGCTGTTTGCCGCAAAGATCGTTTGATCTGGTTTTAAGATCCTCGGTCACTCCCTTACTCGGTAACCTCCACTAACTCTCCCGCCGCGCTCAGTGCCAGTCGTCTGTCAATCCCCAGCCGCCCCAAAAATGCGTCATCGTGGCTCACCACGATCAGCCCGCCGCGGTAGCTGCCGAGCGCCGCGACCAGCTGGTCAACGCTGCCGAGGTCCAGGTTGTTGGTCGGCTCGTCGAGCACCAACAGCTGTGGTGGCGGGTCGGCCAGGAGCACGCAGGCGAGCGCGACGCGGAAGCGTTCGCCGCCCGAGAGCGTGTGCACGGGCCGTTCAACCGCGTCGCCGCGGATCAGGAACCGCGCGAGCCGGTTGCGCAGTTCCCCGGGGGTGACCGTGGGGGCGGCGTCCTGTACGCTGTCGAGCACGCTCGCCAGCGGGTTGAGGGTGTCGAGCCGCTGGGTGAGGTACCCGACCCGTTCGGTGTGGGCCACCGCGGATGCCCGTCCCCGCCGGGCCGTCACCGGCTGTACCAGCGTGTCGAGCAGGGTTGATTTTCCCACACCATTGGGCCCGGTGATCGCGATCCGTTCGCGCCCTTGAACAATAAAACTCCTGTTCAATCCACGTAATTCGGCGAGGTGGCGGCCGGAGGGGATGTGGGGGTCTGGCAGGTCGATGTGAATCTGCTCGTCGGCGCGGAGACGAGCGGCGGCCGTGTTGACGCCCGCCCGAGCATCCTGCACCCGGTGGGTGGAGTTCGCGCGGAGCTTGCCGGAGGAGACCTGCGCCGCGGATGCGCGTCGGCCCATCACGATCCGGGGTTCGCTCCGGCTCTCCTGAACGGCCCGGCCCGTGCGGGCGCGCCGAGCCAGCATGGTTTCGGTTTTGATCTGCTGGCGTTTCTCCCGGGTGAGAGCCTGCTCGGCGGTGCGAACCGATTGGCGGGCGGCCTCCTGTTCCCGGGCGAGGTGCTCTCGGTAGGCGCTGTATGGTCCGCCGTAGACGGTCAGTTGTCCGTCGTGCAGCTCGGCTGTGCTGTCCATCAGCTCAAGTAGCGCGGTGTCGTGGCTGACCGTCACGAGTGTGCCCCGCCAGGACCGCACCATGTCGGCCAGGCGCTCGCGGGCATCCCGGTCCAGGTTGTTGGTGGGTTCGTCGAGGAGCGAGATGGGGGATGCGCGCAGCCGTAACCCCGCAATCGCCAGCAGAACCGTCTCGCCGCCGGAGAGCCGCCCCACCGTGCGGTCGAGGTCGCCCGCACCGAGGCCGACTGAGCGCAGGGCGGCCCCGGCGCGCGTCTCAATATCCCACTCCTCGCCGAGCGTATCGACGTGCGTGACGGAGGTATCGCCCGATTCAATCGCGCGGAGGGCGTCGATCTTGTGCCGCACCCCGAGGAGATCTGCTGCGGTGGTGTCGCGGTCCAGGGTGAGGGTCTGCGGGAGATATCCAACCTCGCCCGAGAGCGTGATTGAGCCGGAGGTGGGGGCACGTTCGCCCGCGATGAGGCGCAACAGCGTGGACTTGCCGGAGCCGTTGTGACCGATGAGTCCGGTGCGACCGAGGCCGAAGACGGCGGTGATGTTGCGGAGGGCGACGGATCCGTCGGGTCGGGTGAGGCCGAGGGTGTTCAGAATGATTGATGATGACTGCGGCGTAGACATGAGGCTCCTGGGATGTCAGCGGATGCGCTGACCTCGGAGCCGTGAGACGGCGAATCGACGAGTGTCAGCGCGGGGAAACTGGCGCGAAACCGTAGAGAGTTGTCACCGGAGTGATCCTTTGTTCGGAAACAGGACGCATCCAGTGTGCCAGGTGATGAGGGGTGGCTGCAAGAGTGGGATACCGCCCCACTGCTTGACGCAAAAAATTAACTAGGATAATCTGTTCAATTGAGGGTTTTAGGGAACCCGAGGGGCTGTATTTTTTGCGCCCCAACTTTATCGAGGGGGCTTCTGTGCGAGCAGATAATATTGTCGTGCGCCAAATTTTTCTGGCTGCAACCGCTTTTATCGTCATGATTGTGGGGATCGTGGTGCCGGGGCATGCTGCGAGGGCGGCGAGTTCTGTGACGGTTAATACCGTGGCAGAGCTTCAGAGTGCGGTCTCGGGGGCGGTAGAGGACACCACCATCACGCTGGGGAACTCGTTTCCACAGACGCTACCCGGAGCGGTGACGCTGAACCTCGCGGCCCCGGTCGCGGTTCGGATTGACGGGTCGGGGATGACCCTCTACCCGGCGGCGACGGGTCGGCACCTCACAGTTACCACCTCCGGTTCGAGTTCGCTCCGGCTAGAGAATCTCACGTTTGCGTTGCCCGCGGGCAGCACCGCCACGAACGGCGGCGTGTACGTCACCCAGCAGGGAACCTCCACGGTTGCGCTCAGCGACCTCGACTTTGTGGGGCTCAAGACCACGGCGCTCGGCTTCGGGGGGAGCGGTACCGGAAAGCTGTCGCTGACCCGGTCCTCTTTTGTGGGGAATTCGGCCTCCTCGGCCGCCGCGCTTCTGTATGGCCGGGGCTCGGCTGTCGCGGCGACGACGATGAGCGGCCTGACCTTTGAGGCCAACCGGGGCCTGTCCGGGGCTGGCTACTCGGGTGGTGCTATGCGTGTGGATGCGGGGGCCCAGGGCTCTCTTCTGATCGAAGACAGCCTGTTTCTCAACAACACGTTTGTTGACGGCGGCTCCCAGCCGCGCGGTGGCGCCATCGCGCTGCACAACGCGAGTGTGCAGCTCACCCTGAACCGCGACTATTTTCGCGGTAACAGCACCGCCTCAAGCTCAAAGCCGGGGAGTGCGGATGGCGGTGCGGTCTCCGTTTTCAACTCCACGCCGGGGTCGAACGGTTCCCTTCGGGTGAGCGATAGCGTTTTTGAGGCCAATCAGGCCCAGGATGACGGGGCCGCCATTTTTTTGGAGGGGCGGGCAGCCACCCAGGCGGAGAAGTTTCCCACGCAACTGGTCGTTGAGAACTCAACGTTCAGCAAAAATGTGTCGGGCGATGCCGGCGGGTTTGACACGGGCGGTGTGATCCAGGCCTCGCTGCGGGTGGAAGCCTCCGTGACGAACAACACCTTTCTGACGAACACAAAGGCCGGGGGTCGCGGTGGAATCGACCTGGGGGCCCACTCGGCCACCGAGGCAACCTACGGTGCCCAATCTCCGAAGGGTACCGTTGTCAACAACATCTTTACCGCCGCGAAATCCGTTGATGTGGGTACGTGGGGCTGTGGCACAAATGTGGGGTGCGCGGCGGATACCGTAACGGTCACCACCGCTCAGGAGCCGCAGCTTCTTCTCGACGTCTTTGGCACCGCCAACCCCGCGCTGGATTCCAACCGGACCACCCGATCCGCGGGCGACCCCCGGCCAGGTAAAACAACGGAGATCTTGGGTACGGTTGCGATTGCTCCGCCGCTGAGCGCAACCTCCTACACGGCCTACCAGTTTGCCGCCGTGGGTTCCACCCCCACCGCGGATGAGCGGGGCATTGCCCACCGTACCGCCCCGGCCCTGCCGGACGCCGGAAGCCTCGCAATGGACTATGTGCGTTTCGACGCGCAGACCAACGGCGGCTCGTGGAGCGGTCTGACCTCGCTCTTTCCGCACCTGGGCGGCCGCTACCTCGGTGATCCGGAGGCGAGCCAGGGATGGTACGAGGTGCGTGACCCGGGAACAGCGGTTCCCCTCCCCACGGTAGACCCGACCGCCCCCGGCGGAACTGAGTTTGTGGGCTGGTTCACCGCCCCCACCGGCGGTACCGCGGTGACCGCGGCTCCGGCCGCCCAGGGTCAGACGCTGTACGCGCAGTTTGTGCCGTTTCCCACCTTCACGGTGACGTTCGATTCGGCCGGGGGCAGCGCGGTCGCGGCTGTGGCCGACCTTGCGAGCGGCGACCTGGTGGCTGAGCCGACCGCTCCGATCCGTGACGGGTTCACCTTCGACGGGTGGGTGCGTGCCGGGGAGGCCTATGATTTCTCCACCCCGGTGACGTCGAACATCACACTCGTTGCCGCGTGGACCCCGGTGCCGCCGCTGACCACCATCGAACTATCGGTGGAGGATGTCGTCCAGGTTTATGGCCAGGTGAAGGCGATTCACCTGAGCGTATCGGGGGTCTCCAGCGGGTGGATCAACGTCACCCTGGGGGAGAGGAGCCTGGGGGGCGTTCCCGTCGTTGACGGGGCGGCCGTGATTCAGCCGGATGGTACTTCGCCTCTCGCCGTGGGTTCCTACGCGATTTACGCGAGCTATTTTAGCTCCGAAACGCCGCTCCGCACCGCGAGCGTGGTCGGTGCGGAGGGCACCTTTACGGTGAACCCCGCAGAGACCCAGACCACCCTGTCCGTCGAGCAGACGAAGGGCGGTGGCACGGTCAGCCTTCAGGGCTCCGTGACCGCAGAGTACGACACGGTGCCAACGGGGTCCGTGCGCGTCCGTGTTGCGGGGCGGGAGGCTTCGCTGCTGCTTCCGCTTGATGAGCACGGCCACTACGGCGGTGAAATGGCCCTGCCGGAGGGGTATGCCGGTACACGTCTTGTGCTCTCATCTGAGTACGTCAACGATGCCGACCACCTCGCCTCGACGGCGCGGGCGGAACTGGCCGTTCCTGTGCGCGGGGGCGCGGGCGGGGGTACGGGTACGGTGCTCGCGACTACCGGGGCGAGCGATCCGGCCGGGTATGCGATTCTGCTGGTATCTCTGGGGTCGCTGCTGCTGGTGGTGACTGCCGCCACTCGCCGACGGATGCGGCGATAGTCCGGAAGAACTACGGAGCCGCTGCCGGGGGTTCCGGGGTGGGATCATCGGTGGCGCGACGGGTGTGCTCGAGGGCCTCGATCAGGAGGTCGAGGCCCCAGGCAAACTCGTCGCGATACGAGTATCCCGGTTGCATCACGACCGTGCTGGCGAGTTCCGCCAGGTGGGGGTAGGTGTCGGCGGGCATCCTGTTGACAATCATTTCTGTGGCCTGCTGGATGTCGCTGAGCGCGTCAAACGGGAGGTTCACGTTCTGTAGTGCAAAGCCGTAGATGTAGCTGTCGAGGGCGGAGAAGGCGTGGGCGGCGAGCCGCACCGAGAACCCGTTGGTGCGCAGGATGCCGAGCACCGTGTTGTGGTGGGTGAGCGTTGCCGCCCCGGGGGTTGCCCGAGACTCCATGAGCGGTGCGGCCCAGGGGTGGCGTTCGAGGGCTTCGAGCGTGGAGAGGGCGCGGGTGCGCATCGCCGCCTGCCAATTGTCGCTGGGTGATGGGAGGTCTATTTCGGCAAAGATGACGTCGATCATCCCGTCGAGCAGGTCCTCCTTGTGCGTCACGTGGTTGTAGAGGGACATGGCCTCGACTCCCAGTTCTTCGCCCACTTTGCGCATCGAGAGTCCGGTGAGGCCGCGAGTGTCGGCGACCGCGATACTGGCCGCCACGATTGCGGCCCGGCTGAGTGTGGGGCTGGGCCGCGGCGCGCCGGTTTTTCGTTTTTTGGGGGGATTTGGAGTCGCATTCACGTTGACAAGCTTACAGCGTAAGGATAAGTTACTGACACTGTAAGTCAATCGAATGGATGAGAACAATGAGTCAGGCAGTGAGCGGACAGCCGGGAGCGCCCGTGGCGGGCAGGGGACAGGCCGGGCGGATGCGGGCCGTGGTCCAGAGCGAGTATGGCGAGGCCGAGCGCGTCCTGAGCTTGGCTACCATCGACCGCCCCGAGCCCGGTCCCGACGAGGTTCTCGTGCGTGTGGCCGCGGCGGGGGTTGACCGCGGGGCCTGGCATCTCATGGCCGGGCTGCCCTACCCCGTCCGTCTCGCCGGCTACGGGATGCGCGCACCCAAGACTCCCGTGCGCGGCCGGGAGCTTGCCGGGACGGTCGAATCCGTCGGTGCGCGGGTGACCACGCTGCGTCCCGGGGAGGAGGTCTGCGGCATCGCCGAGGGCGCGTTCGCTGAATACGCCGTAGCTCGCGCCGAGCTACTGGTGCCCCGGCCGACCGGGCTCACGGCGTGTGAGGCGGCAGCCATCCCCCTATCTGGGCTGACCGCGCTTCAAGCCGTCCGCGACCACGGGCGCGTTACCGCGGGCCAGCGGGTGCTCGTAATCGGTGCCTCCGGGGGAGTGGGCAGTTTTGCCGCCCAGGTCGCCACGGCCGCCGGGGCCGAGGTCACGGGCGCGTGTCGTACCGCCAAGGTCGAGGCGGTGCGCGGCCTCGGTATCCACCGTGTGATCGACTACACGCTCGGCCCCCTGGCGGAGGCTGGCTCCGCCTACGACGTCGTGATCGATACCGGCGGTCATCGGCCCCTGAGCGAACTACGCCGAATGCTCGCCCCGCGTGGCACCCTCGTGATTGTGGGATCCGAGACGGGCGGGAAAGTGCTGGGCGGCACGGAGAGGCAGTTGTGGGCCACCGTGATCGCGCCGTTCACGGGTCACCGGATGGGCTCGTTTATCTCGTCTGAGAACGGTGCCGATCTGCGCGAATTGACGGCGCTGATCGAGGCGGGTCGGGTGCGGCCGCTGGTAGACCGGGTGTACCCGCTGGCGGGTGTACCTGCGGCGATCACGAGGATGGTGGCGGGGTTAGCCACGGGGAAGATCGTGATTGACGTGACGGCGTAGGGGGGTCGATTCCGGTGCCACCGGCGCGGTACCAGGGTCCCATTTTCTGCCCGCGGGTTGGCACCGCGGGGCCTCGTGGTGCCAACCACTTTGGTGCCAGCATTGCACACATGAAATCAACAACACTTAAAGCTATTTCTCTCGTCTCGCTGGCCGCCGCCGGGGCGACCATGCTTGCCTCGTGCGCGGCCATTACTGAGGGGTTAGCCGACGCCCACGCGGTCACCTACCGGGTTGCTCTGGAGGGGCCGTCCACGGCGGCGCTCGAGAACTTTGAATACTGGGGCAAGCCGCAGCGTTCCGCGCCGGCCGAAACGGTGAAGAGCTCGTTGCAGGGTGCCGGGGATCCGCAGAATGCTGCGGTTGGTGGCGTGTGGTCAGTCGAAACCATCGTGAACGCCAAGGAGACGGCCCGGCTGAGTGCCACACCCCCGAAAGGAACGGTGGCGACCTGCCTCATCGTCGTGGACGGAGGGACGGAAATTGCCCGGGAGACGGGTGCGCCCGGCGCGGCCGTCACCTGTCAGGCGGTCACCCCCGCGTTCTCTCGGAAGTAGCGGGCTGCGCGCCGCCCTACGGCAGCACCGGCCCCACCGAGAGCAGCAGGCACAGCGCCAAAATGATCACGAGTGAGAAGCGGAACATCCGGCGCGCCCAGGCCTCGGTGCCCGCGGGCGGCGTGCGCAGGCCGACGACTGCGATCCACAGCCAGTACAGGCAGAGCGCACCCATCACCGCGGTGTAGGTGTAGCCCACGTAGCCACAAGCGGGCAGCAGCAGGGTCGAGACGGCAAAAGCGATGGTGTAGACGAAAATCTGCACGACCGTGTTGCGGATTCCGCGGGTCACCGAGATGACCGGGATGCCTGCACTCTTGTACTCGTCGTGCCGGTAGATTGCGATGGAGTAGAACTCGGGCATCTGCCAGAAGAAGATCATGGCAAACACGAGTACCGCGGCGATGTCGAGTGAGCCGGTCACTCCCACGTACCCGGCGAGGATGGGGGCGGCCCCGGAGACGGAGCCGACAAGGGTGCCGTGGATGGACATGCGCTTGGAGAGCATCCCGTAGAGGACCACGTAGACGACAAATCCGCTTAGGCCTACGACGACGACGAGCCAGTTGGTCCAGGCCACGAGGATGGCCATACCAAGCACGCCGAGCACGGCCGAGAAGATGGTGGCATTGCGTGCGCCGATGCCGCCCGTGACGGTGGCGCGCTTCTGGGTGCGCTCCATGATGGTGTCGATGTCGCGGTCGAGCACGTTGTTGAGTACACACGCCGAGGCGATCACCAGAGTGGTGCCCACGATGAGGGCCACGAAGAGCCAGAGGGAGACCTGCCCGCGGGCCGCCAGCAGGAACCCGGCGGCGGCGGTGAGTACATTGCCGTAGAGCACGCCGGGCTTGGTCAGTGAGTAGTATCGCGTGAAGATGTGGCCGAAGGATTCCCCGCTCGCGCGTGCGGCCAGGGCCGCGTCAGTTCCGTCTCCGCTGGTGGATACGTACTGTCTGCGCGTGGTCATGCAAAAGCTCCATTCGGTGGGCGGGCCAGAGAACAGTTTAGCCGCGACTCGTCCCGGCGTTGAACGGGCGTGAAGGTTGCCATTTTCCTTAAATTGTCTTTAAGACAATTAATCTCTAGTGTTGGTGTACGGGGGCACACGATCGGAGACACGATGGACGTCCTCACCCACATTCTCACCGCCACGGCGTTCACCTGGGGATCGCAGGGTATCACCGTGGCCGAATTGCTCGGCTTTCTCACGGGTGCCCTCTGCGTGTGGGGCGTTACCCGCCAGTACACCTGGAACTGGCCGGTGGGCCTCGCCAACAATGTTGTGTTCTTCGGGCTCTTCTTCTCCGCTGGCCTCTACGCCGACGCCGCCCTTCAGGTGGTTTTCGCCCTGCTCGCGGTCTACGGCTGGATCGTCTGGTCGCGGGGTGGGCGTGACGCACCGGGCGGGGCCGCGAATGCCGCTCTCCCCCTCCGCCGGGCCAGCCGCCGCGATGTTGTGGTCGTTCTAACCCTGGGTGTCGTGGCGCTCGGCGTGGTGGGTGAGGTGCTCACCCGCCTCACCGACTCAACCGTGCCGTGGCCCGACGCGGCGGTGCTCGTGGGTTCGCTGCTCGCCACCTGGGGGCAGGCGAAGAAAATTCTGGAGCAGTGGTGGGTGTGGATCGCGGTAGATCTCGTCTCAATCCCCCTCTACCTCTACAAGGGTCTGTGGCTCACCGCCGTGCTGTATGTGGGCTTCCTTGCGCTGTGCGTTTACGGCTACCGCCGCTGGTGCCGGATACTGGGGGAGCAGGATGGCACCGCCAGCATCCCCGCCACCCAGCCCGTACCCGAAACGCAGGAGGTCGCGCGATGACCGCACAGCCGTACAGCCGCGGACTTGCGATTGGCAAGTTCTACCCGCCACACAACGGTCACCTGGCGTTGATCGAGCGCGGTGCGGCCGAAAGCGGCCGACTCGCGGTGCTCGTCATGGCCAGCCAGTTTGAGTCGATCCCGGTGGGCGTGCGGGTGGACTGGCTGCGCGGGGCAACCGCCCACCTCGGCAACGTGGACGTGCTGGGTATCGTCTCGGATGCCCCGGTGGACTACCGCAGCGACATTGCCTGGGTGGCCAACCACGCCTCCATGGTCGCCGCGCTCGACCGGGTGGGCATCACCCGGGTGGATGCCGTGTTCAGCTCGGAAGCCTACGGTACCGAGCTGGCCGCCCGTTTCGACGCGACCCCCATTAGCTACGACGAGTCGCGCGTCCAGGTCCCGATCAGCGGCACCGCGGTGCGGCGCGACCTGCCCGGCACCTGGCCGCTGCTGCCGGAGGCGACCCGGTTGGGCCTTGCCACCCGCGTGATCGTGGTCGGGGCGGAATCCACCGGAAGTACCACGCTCAGCGAAGCGCTCCTCGCGCACTACCGCCGTCGACCCGGGCTCGCGGGGATGACCGCGGTGGAGGAGTACGGGAGGTGCTTCACCTACGAACTGCACGCGCAGGCCGCGGCGGAGGCCCGCGCATCCGGCCACCCCGTCCCCGGCATAAACAACCTGGTCTGGCAGACCGAGCACTTTGGCCGCATCGCCACCGTGCAGAACGAGTGGGAGGACGCCGCCGCCCTCGCCAGCCCCCTCGTGATCGCCGACACGGATGCGCTGGCCACCACGCTCTGGGAGCGCCGCTACGTGGGCGAGCACAGCCGGGCCGCCACCGCCGTGATTGATGAGTATCTGCCCCGGCGCGACGTGTACCTGCTGACCGACCACGAGGGTGTGCCCTTCGAGCAGGACGGGTGGCGGGACGGCGAGCAGATCCGCCCCGCCATGACCCGCTGGTTCATCGAGGAGCTGACCCGTCGGGAGCTGCCCTGGGTGCTGCTGCGCGGCGATCACGATACCCGGCTGCGCTACTCGATTGACCTGATCGACGCGCTGTGGGCGAAGAATATCCGCTTTGACTCGCCGCCGTGGGCCTCGGTGACCGAGCTGGGTGGGGTCTCCAGATGACCGATCAGCCACTCCTCTCTATTGATGTGGTGCCCGTGCGCTTCACCGAGGAGCGGGGGATGCAGCTGGGGTTGGGTGTGCGCCTCTTCGAGCCGTTCCGCGGCGAGCTGGCCCTGCCGGGCGTGCTGCTGGTGGGGGAGGAGCGGCTGGCCGAGGCCGCGTATCGGGCGCTCGCCGCGAAGGTGGGTCTGGGCTTGGGGGAGGTGCGGGCGCTCGTGCAGGTGACCGCGCGCGATAACCCCGAACGGGATCCGCGCGGGCCAACCGTGTCGGTCTCCTACCTGGCCGTGGTGGCACCGGATGCCGTCGCCCCCCGAGCCGTGTGGCGCGACTGGGTGGGCGGCGATCCGCTGCCGTTTGACCATGATCGCATCGTGGCGGCCGCGGCTGACCGGCTGCGGGTGAGCGTGTGGCAGGCTACCCCCGAGGCCCGGCTGCTCACCCGGGCGCTTACCGGCGAGACGTTCTCCACGCGGCGGGCAGCCCGGCTCACCGAGGCCGTCACGGGGGTGCGCCCCGAGCCGGGCAACTTCAACCGGATGCTGCGCACCGCCCCGGACCTCGCCCGCTGCGCCGGGGTGGAGGCGGCCGGGCGTGGTCGTCCGGCGGCGCTGTGGGCCTGGGGTCAGCGTCGTTAGTGCTGGTGGGAGCGCCGCGCTGTTCGTCCCCGCGCACTGAGCAGTGCAGCGCCCACCGTGAGGGCGGTGAGTGCGCCACCGACGAGGGGCCAACCGGTTGGGGACCCCGTCGCGGCGAGCTCGGTGTGGATGCCTGTGGCCCGGGGTTGTGCGGGTGGTGGTGGCGTCTCGGTCTCGGCGCTGAGGACCGCGGTGGAAGAGTCGGAGTTCACCTCCTGGCTGTCCGAGGACGTGCCGACCGCGGTAGCGGTATTCGAAATGCCGCCCCGAGCGATATCAGCGTCGGTGATTCGGTAGCTCGCGGTGCAGGTGACGCGGGCTGCCGGTGCGAGATTTTGTGCTTCTGCCGGGCACGTGACCGCGGAGAGCCTGCCGGAACCCGTGAATGTGGTCTCGACGATACCCACGTCGGCAAGCGCCACCTCCCCGGTGTTGGTGACGGTGAAGTTGTACGTGACCGTCTCGCCGGACGCTTTCACGGTCGGCTTGTCCACGGTTTTCTGCAGAGAGATGGTGGGCGTGAGATTTGCCGCCGCTACGGTGACGGCGATAGCGGCTGATGAGGTGGTGCCGTTGGGTCCGGTGATGGTGTAGCTGGCACGCGCAATTCCGGCGAAGCCAGCAGCGGGCGTGAACGTGACCGTGTCCGCGGTCGGACTGATCGCCCAGGTTCCCTCTGCCGGGTTGCCGACGACCTCGGTGACGCTCACATAACTGGCGACATCGAGCGCGCTCTGTGCGAGTTCGAGCGTGTCGTTGGCGAGTACCTCGATGGTTGCGGGAACGCCGTGACCGGTTGATCCGGCATCGTCAACGGCGGTTGGAACGGGCCGATCAATGGCAAACTCCCACCAGAAGGTTCCGGATGTGCCGCGGGCAGCATTGGGGGTATCCCAGGGCATCCCCACCGTCAGGGTGAACTGTGTGGTCTGTGCACCGGGGGCAACGATCTGCTCATTCCACCCCTCAACCCACTCGAAGATGTAGGGGGCAATCGTTCCCGCGTCATCGCTGCCCACGTACCGAAGGTTGATGGGGTAGGAGAGATCGTTGGTGATCGTCGTGTACTGCGAGTAGCACCTCGACGGAACAATTCCACTGATTGCTAAACCGGGGCCCGTTCCCGGCTCGATGCCGAGCGTCGAGGCGCTTAACGGCCAGGTTGACTGGTCGTTCACGCAGCGGTTGTATTGCTCCGGGGTCCAGTGGTCGTAGTCCGCGGAGTCTCCGGTGCCCCAGTCGAGGTCGCCCGGTACGGCCGCAGCGGGCCCGGCTAGGGTAAGGCTGGTGAGCAGTGGAAAGCAGGCGAGGAGCAGGAGGAGTACGCTCCTGCGCCGCGGGGAGTGCCGCAGCTGCCCGGCCTGGGTGTGATGGCGCATAGTGGTAAAGACCCTCCCATAAGTTACGAGGGCCATGCATCTCCGGCACGGGTGGTAGCCCACCGTGATACAGCGCGATGGAGAGACCATCGGCCGAGAAACCGAACCCGTTGAGGCCCCTCCCCAACGGACTAACAATGACGACCCTAACTCGTCACGCCAAGTGTAACAGGTGTCGTTTATTGAGGGGGTTTACACGGATTTTTATCTTCAGGAGTGAACGTCCACCGTGTTCTTGCCCTCGTGAATATTCTTTCGTGTGGGGTATCCCCACAGGGGTCAAAGCCAACTCGCATCACTGACAATCAGGTTTAACTCAACGCTATTGCAGCCGTCTGGACCATCGAGGTACGCGCGGACAGCACGACGCATCGGAGTATGACGCCAGAGGGAATGTCTGGGCGGTAGAGCCTGAGCATCGTGAGGACACGAATATCGACGACGTCGCAACCAATGATGCGCGTCAGAATCCGTTCGAGGCAGAGAGCCAAGAAAGGGTCACCTGCACTTGCTATGTGATGCACGGACATTCTGTCGCATACAACCACTGAGGTATGGTTTGACTCAGATCAATATCTGGCTTAAGCTTGCATCCAAGTTTATACCCCTATAGATCTATGTTTTACTGCGAAAAGCTGAGATAGTTTTCCGACACAAAAATTGTCGATGTAGTAGCTGAGTTACTCGATTTGTTCTACTGAGAGAGGAGGTGCTGTTCATGGGAAAAGATATCAAGCGTCGCAATCTGAGAATCTGGATTATTTCTGGCACGAGTTTCCTGCTTTTGACTGGTCTCGTGTTCTTACCAATTCCGGTCACCGTCACGACTAGCAGTTCCTGTGAGGTGGAGAGTTCATCTAATTGCGATATCAGTAGGGAAATTCAATGGATCCCACTGTACAAGTTCTTCTTATCAGATTGACTCCCTAATGATCAAAGGAGATCAGTATGAAAATTATTAATTCCCTCGCTCCGATAGTGCTCATTACAGTTCTCGCGATGCCTGTATCCGCGGTAAACGCGGATACAGAAGAAGTTATCGGCGTAGAGGATCTGGATGAGGTGCAGTCGGAGCCAGGTATAGTGCAGACTCTCGTTCTTCCGGATGGGCGAGATTTCGCCCTCCCGGAGCCGGGAATGGAGGTGCGTTATGAAGCGCTTACCGCTGAGGGCTCACCCGAACTGGATGATGTCCTCCTCGTCGCAAATGAGGAAGGCGAGATTGGTGCTCAAATTGGAGAAGCTGGTTTGGCCTGGGTTTAGTTCCGTACTTTCAACAAGGATAGGAACACCATGGCAAACAAATATGAACCAGAATTCCGTGAACGCGCGCTGCGTATGCTCACCGAAGCGCTCCCCGAGCATACGAGCCTCAACGCAGCCAGCAACCAGGTCGGCAAGCTCCTCGGTGTCTCACCAGACACGCTGCGTATCTGGCATCGTCAAACGCTGATCGATACTGGCCAAAAACCCGGCGTGACCACTGATATGAACGAGGAGAACCGGCGACTGCGCCGCGAAGTCGCTGAACTCAAGAAAGCAAACGAAGTCTTGCGAGCTGCGAGCATATTTTTCGCCAAGGAACTCGACCCGCCACGAACGAAATGATCCAATTCATCGATACCTATCGTGATCGTTTCGGGGTTGAGTTCCTGTGCTGTGTGCTGGGCTCGGCAATTCGTGGGTTTCTGACGTCCCGAGGATATCGGGCAGCGAAACACAGACTCCCGTCGGTCAGGAAACTACGCGACGAGATTCTCGTCACCGAGATCCGTCAACTCCACAAACAGCACTACAGCGTCTACGGGCGCCGCAAGATGCACGCCCTCCTCACCAGAGCAGGGTGGGTCATCGGACGCGACCAAACCGAGCGTCTGATGAAAATCGCCGGAGTGCGTGGGGTACGTCGTTCGAAGAGAGCCTTCACAACAACGAGTGACGTCAGGGATCAGCTGCCGGGTGATCTCGTCGAACGCCAGTTCGTGGCCGACGGGCCAATGAAGTTGTTGGTGTGTGACATCACTTACGTTGCTACGTGGGCTGGGTTCGCATACACCGCGTTCATTATTGATGTCTTTGATCGTAAGATCGTTGGCTGGAACGTTGCCTCAACACTGAAAGCTGAGATACTGCCGCTGCAGGCGCTTGAGATGGCGGCCTGGCAATCAGGTGGAACGCTCGACGGGGCCGTGCATCACAGCGACCACGGATCGAACTACATGTCGATGGTCTACTCCAACCGCGTCAGAGAACTGGGGGCGATTCCTTCAACGGGGACCGTAGGTGACAGCTACGATAATGCCCTGGCCGAGTCAGTGAACGCGCTCTACAAAGCAGAACTCATCCGCATGCGTGGCCCCTGGAAAACAGTTGAGGAAGTCGAACTCGCCACCCTGGAGTATGTGTGGTGGTGGAACAATGAGCGCCTCCACGGCGAGCTAGGCAGGCGAACCCCGGTCGAGGTTGAGACGGCGTACTATGCTGAGGCGCAGTCACTCGTGACAACCGTCGAGTGATGAACAAAATAGTCGGAACTAAACCCAGGCCAAACCAATCTACCAGCTGGGGCCCGGAACCGGAATGAACCTTGGCGAACTCTACGTGGCTCTTTACGCCTGTGCGGAGGATCGGGTGGCCTTCTTCGTGATGACCACCCGGACGGGTAAGCGGATGGGCATCGACACGGGGTGGCGTCCGGTAGAGCTACGCGGAGAGAGATACGACTACGCCGTCTCGCGGTTCAGTTTCTACTAGGTGTCACACCGGCCTTTCTCTTCTCTGAGCGTTCGCGGTCCTCAGAGACCCCGTGTCACGCACCACCGCTGTGTAGATGCTACAGTCTCGTCATTGCCCGGGAAGGAGCAACCGTGAGGGTCAAATTGATTGGTGAGATCCGCACTGCACCTTCAGGCAGATTCCTGGTCTCATGCATCCACTATTGGTACCGAGGTGATCGAGCAGGCTGCACGCGACTTAGGAATTCGGCTTGAAAATGAAGCTGATCCAGCTCAGAATAGCGCGGGGCAAACGGCGGAACGTAGAAGTACGCAGCTAGTAATGGCCTAAGCTCCGATGGAACCGCTCACGCCCGCTGAGAAAAGAAATCTCAAAGTTTTTCGGTGGGTGATCACGTACTCACCTGTCGTGGCTCAGGGTGTAGGCGCAGTCCTGATCGCGGTGCCTTCGTTGCCATTTACTCCTCATGGTTGGTGGGATCTCCTTGCCTTTATTGTGGGTGCTGGCTGCGTGCTTGGTGGGTTGATTGCGGTTGTTCGGCAGCAGCAACAGCAAGAACGGCTTCAGTCTCAAGTCCTCCGGTTGAAGGATGAAGTTGAGGCTCTGTGGTCGCCTGGTCATGAGCGTGTAGTTTTCCTTTTGCGACAGTTTCTCCTCAGCCTGGGTATCGACGACTCGGATCAGTGGGCTTCTCTATTCGTGAAATGCGAAGACGGGCAGTTTCGGCTTATCGGACGGTACTCTCCCAATGCCGTCCTGAACGAGCCGGGTCGAAGCGTGTATCTGTCAGACCAGGGGGGCCGTCGCTGAGGCGTGGAAAAAGGTCGCCTTCCATGTTGATAATTTGCCCACAACGCGTGGTCGATGGGAGCAGACAATCAAGCGAATGTTCACTATGGAAGCTGAGCAGGTCTCGGCGTTGCGAATGCAGAGTCGCAGCTACGCGTGCCTCCAGATTAAGAGACGCGTTGGCGCAGCGCCCCAACCCGTCGGGGTTCTCCTCGTTGAGAGTGTTCGTCCCCGAGGGATCACCCCCACGCACCTTGACCAGATTGAGGGTCATGTGAATCTGCGGCTCATGTCCACGGAATGCGAAGGTTTTTTGCGCTGGGAGTCACTCTGCCACGCCGACTAAACCTGGGTAGCCCGGCAGAGAGCGCTGTTGAGAAGTCGTCCCTACCGCATCCCGCATCCAGCTAAGCCTGCCATGATCTCTCTATGCACGCTGCCGGACTGTTTGACCCTGCCGCGATCATCCAGGGCAGCGGCGGGTGGGGCCTCCTGGTGGTCTGCGGAATTATTTTTGTGGAGACCGGCCTGCTGATCGGTTTTTTGCTGCCAGGGGATACGCTCCTCTTCTTCACGGGGGTGCTCACCTTTGCCGGGGTGATTGACGTGCCGCTGCTCGTGGTTGTGGTGGCGGCCTGCCTGGCGGCGGTTGCCGGTGACCAGCTGGGCTACATCATCGGGCACCGGCTGGGGCCGAGCGTTTTTGAGCGTAAACAGGCGGGCCTGATCAGCCAGGCCACACTCGAACGCACCAACGGCTTCTTCGAGCGCTACGGCGCGGCTACCGTGATGATCGCCCGCTTTGTGGCGGTCGTGCGCACCGTTGCGCCCGTGGCGGCGGGGGCCTCCCGGATGCACTACGCGCGATTCCTGTCCTACAACGTTATGGGCGGCGTGCTCTGGTGTGTGCTGCTCATCCTGGCCGGGTTCTTCCTGGGGCAGATTCCGGGCGTGGCCGACTTCGTCTCGCAGTACATCGATCTGGTGCTGATGGGTATTGTGGGCATCTCGGTGCTGCTGATCGTGATCAGCGCGATTCGGGCGCGGCGACAGGCGCGGGGGTAGCCGCCGTCGGCATCCGCCGTCGCACGGCCTGGGCTACGCCCGCCGCGATGACGATCACGACGAGTATTCCGGCCCCACCGCGGATGCCCATCCGCAGGATCGCAAACCGCCAGCCCAGCACATCCACGGCGGGCAGCACGATCACAGCGCCCAGTAGCAGGGCCGCGACGAGCCCGGCCCAGAACGCGGGCTGTAGCCAGCCGGGGGTGGGTGGCAGCGTTGCCACGGGCGTGGCCCGGCGCAGCGCGCGGGCCGCCCACCCGGCGAGGACGATCAGCCCCAGGAGCGAGGAGGCGTACTGGGCCCACAGGTAGCCGGGCATCCCGGCCCAGTCGCGGCCGAGGGCGGGGAGCAGTGCAACCCCCCAACGGCCGCCGTGGGTGAACTCGTCCCAGAGCACGTGGCTGGCCACGCCCAGGAGGAGACCCGCAACCAGCAGAAGCCCGCCGACGGCCCCGCGCCCTGCGGTGAGCGAGCGCCAGCCATCGCGGGCGGTTCCGGCCCAGTCGGCGGGGAGGCGACGGGCCAGCGGCGTGGGCAGGAGCACCCACGCCACCGGCCGTAGCAGCACCCGCCAGACCAGGGTCAGCAGCGCCGCGAGGGGCAGCGCTGCGAGCAGCAGGCCCGGGAACTCGTGGGTGGTTTCGTAGGACACGCCCAGGTCAAAAAAGATTGGCAGGTCGGGGGCCATCGCCCCGATCGCCACGGCAGCCACCGGAATTCCGGTGCGCTGAAACGGGATCGCGACGATGGCGTGGCTGGGCGTAAACGGCATATCGCCTACCGTATTACACGACGCTGGGCTGGGCCTCCCTCTGGGCGACGGGGGTATCCGCGCTCGCCATCGGCGCGCGGCGGGCGTAGCGCTTCAGGGCAATGACGGTGAGGGCGGAGATGACGGTGCCGGTGGCGATGGCGACCAGGAACATCCCCAGGTTGCCGATGGCGAAGAACACAAAGATTCCGCCGTGCGGGGCCTGCGAGGTGACGCCCGTTGCCATACACAGCGCGCCCGTGACGGCGGCCCCCAGCATGCTCGCGGGGATCACCCGCAGCGGGTCGGCGGCGGCAAACGGGATGGCACCCTCCGAAATGAAGGAGGCCCCCAGCAGCCACGCGGCCTTGCCGTTCTCCCGCTCGGGCGGGCTGAACAGTCGGCGATTGAGCAGGGTGGCGAGCGCCATTGCGAGCGGCGGCACCATACCGGCGGCCATCACCGCGGCCATGATCTGCCACGGGGCCTGGTTATCGAGCGCCCCGGCCCCCAACCCGGCGACCGCAAACGAGTAGGCCACCTTGTTGACCGGTCCGCCCAGGTCGAACGCCATCATCAGGCCCAGGATGATGCCGAGCAGGACGGCGGAGGCCCCGGTCATCCCGGACAGCCAATCGTTGAGCGCGGTCGTGAGGGCGGCGATGGGCGCACCCAGCACCAGGAAGAGCAGGCCGGAGGCCACAATCGACGCGACGAGCGGAATAATCACCACCGGCATCAGCCCACGCAGCCAGCGCGGCACGGTGATCCGCCCGATGTACAGGGCCACCACGCCGCCCAGGAGACCACCGACGATTCCGCCGAGGAACCCGGCACCCATAAACACGGCCACGGCACCGGCGGTGAACCCGGGCGCGATGCCCGGCCGGTCGGCGATGCCGTAGGCAATGTAGCCAGCGAGGGCGGGGACGAGAAAGCCCATCGACAACTGGCCGATCTTGAAGGCTACCGCCCCGAGGTAGGTCAGCAGGCCGCCATCTGGCAGGTTACCGAGGCTGTTCTGTAGCACGATGCTGTCGGCGTGGTCGGTGATCTTGAAGCCGCCGAGGAGGAAGCCGAGCGCGATCAGCAACCCGCCGCCCGCCACAAACGGGATCATGTAGCTCACCCCGGTGAGCAGGGAACGTTTGAGCTGCTGGCCAACACTCTCGTGGGTATCCTCGGGATCTGTGGCGGCGTCACCGTCGGACACCGAACCGGCCACGCGGCGGGCGTGCGGGTCGGCGGCGGCGGCCAGTGCCTCCTCGATCATCACCCCGGGCTCGTCGATGCCCCGTTTGACGGGGGAGGAGATGACGGGCTTGCCTGCGAAGCGTTCGCGGCCGCGGACATCCACATCAACGGCAAAGATGACGGCCTCGGCGGCGGCAATCGTGGCGGCGGGCAGGGGGGTTGCCCCCGCGGAGCCCTGGGTCTCCACCTGGAGGTCGATGCCCCGCTCGGCGGCGGCGGCCACGAGCGAATCGGCGGCCATGTAGGTGTGCGCAATGCCGGTGGGGCAGGCGGTCACCGCGACGAGGTGGCGGGTGGCGGATGCCGGGGCTGGCTCCGGGGTGGGTGGCGGTGACACGGCCGCCGAAACCAGGTCAACCACCTCCGCGCCGCTCGCCGCCGAGCGCAGCGCCGCCGTGAACTCCTCCCTGAGTAGGGAGCGGGCCAGTTGCGAGAGAACCGTGAGGTGCGCCTGGTCGGCACCCTCGGGAGCTGCGATGAAAAAGACCAGGTCAGCAGGGCCATCCGGGGCGCCAAAGCTCACGGGTGGGGCGAGTCGCGCAAACGCGAGCGTGGGTTCGAGCACCGCCGCCGAGCGGCAGTGGGGGATCGCGAGGCCGCCCGGGATACCCGTGCTGGTCTTCGCCTCCCGGGCGAGGGCGTCGGCGGCGAGCCCCGCGACCTCGGTGGCGCGGCCAGTCGAGACGACCAGCCCGGCCAGGTGTCGAATAACGGCGGTGGGGTCCGACCCGATTGTGGCGTCGAGGGCCACGAGCTCGGGTGTAATGAGTGCGTTCACGATGCATCCTCCTTCTGGATGTGTGACGGTTACTGCGATGGTGATGCGGGCGCGGCCGGGTGAATTCGGGGGGCCGCGAGCGGGGTGACCGTGACGGCCTCCAGGCTGGTCTGAGATCGGGCGGGGACGGTTGAGCCGGGGAGGCCTGCGGCGGCGGCCCCGTGGGCGACCGCCTGGCGGAGCCGGGCCTCGGGGCCGCCACCCTCCGCGTGTGTGAGCAGGTAGCCGGCGAGCGAGGAGTCTCCCGCGCCGACGGTGCTGCGCGCCCGGATGGGCGGGGTCTGGGCGAGCCAGCTGCCCTCCGCGGTGGTCAGCACGGCCCCCTTCGAGCCGAGGGTGGCGAGCACCGCGCCCACGCCGCGCGCCACGAGGGTGCGGGCCAGGTCGGCCACGCGGGCGGGGTCGCCTTCCAGGCCAGCCGGGTCCGGGTATCCGGTGAGCTCGGCGAGCTCCTCGGCATTGGGTTTGATGAGGTCGGGGCTGGCGACAATGGCGGCGGCGAGTGGTGCACCCGAGGAATCCACCGCTACGAGCGGGCTCCGGTTGCCGAGGCGACCGCGCAGGGCGGCGGTGAGCGTGGCGTAGAAGTCGGCGGGAACCCCGGGCGGCAGGGATCCGGCCAGCACCAGCCAGGCGGCCCCGGTGGCGTGGCCCAGCACCAGGTCGATCAGGTTCTGCTGCTGTTCGGTACTCAGCTCGGGGCCGGGCTCATTGAGCTTGGTGGTGGTGCCATCCGGCTCCGTCACGGCCACGTTGCTGCGCAGTCGCGCACCGAGGGGCAGGCTCAGATGCGGGATGTTCTGCGCCCGTAATGCCCGCAACACCGGGTCGTCACCGTCCCCCGGCAGGATCGCGAGGCTCAGCACCCCGGAGGCACCGAGCGCGCGGCTGATGTTGACGCCTTTACCGCCCGGCTCCTCCCGTGAGGAGCGGCTGCGCTGCACCGCGCCGCGTTCGAGCGGCCCGGTGAGCTCGATTGTGCGGTCGAGGCTGGGGTTGGGGGTGAGCGTGACGATCATACGACCACCACCTCCACTCCCGCGTTGGCGAGGGCGTCGGCCAGTTCGGCGGCGGGCTCGGCATCCGTAATGAGCGCGTCGATATCGGTGAGGGCGGCGAAGCGCACGAGGGTTTCGCGGCCCAGCTTGGTGGAGTCAACGAGGGCGACGACCCGGCGCGCCGCGTGCACCATGGCCGACTTTGCGGCGGCCTCGGCGGCATCCGGTGTGCTCACCCCGAATCGGGGGTGGATGCCGTTGGCCCCGATAAACGCGATATCCGGTCGCAGCGCGTCGAGCTGTGCGGCCGTTGATGGCCCCACGATGGCGCTCGTAAGCCCGCGCACCCGCCCGCCCAGAACGTGCAGCTGGACGTCGGGGGCTGTCGCGAGTTTGGCGGCGATGGGCACGGCGTTGGTGATGACGAGAAGCTGGTCGCCGGGAGTGGCCGGGGCCCAGCCGGCCAGCAGGTCGGCGAGCCGCTCGGTGGTTGACCCGGAATCCAGGATGATCGACCCGGTGCTGCTGGAGGGAATCATGCGGAGCGCCGCCCGGGCGATTCGGTTTTTTTCGTCTTGCCGCCGGGCCTGGCGCTCGCCGATGCTGGCCTCGGCCAGGCTGAATCGGTCGATGGCGACGGCCCCGCCGTGCACGCGGCGCAGCTGGCGGGCCGCTTCGAGGGCATCCAAGTCGCGCCGCACGGTCTCGGGGGTGACGGCAAAGTGGGCGGCCAGCTGGGCCACGGTCTCGCGGCCCGACGTGGCGACCCGGTCGGCAATGAGCGCTTGACGTTCCTCGGCAAACACGGATACTCCTCAGCGGTGAGTGGGGCGGTGCGCACCGGCACCTTCCCCCGAACGCTACCTGTGTTTATCTGTTTTTGTCAAGCAAACGCAGATAAACGCAGATAAACGGGCATTGGTTGGTGTCGGTGCTGATCGTGAACTCCCGTGTCGTCCCCCGTGCACTCGCGCGTCCGATTCCCGCCAGACCGGGCGGCCGCGCTCGTGTGGACTTGTCCCCATGCAGACAACACCCACAGATACCGCTCGCCTCTTTCACGCCCTCCACACTCCGTCCCGGCCGCTTGCGCTCGTCACCGTGTGGGATGCCGCGAGTGCCCTGGTCGCCGAGGCCGCCGGTGCCCCCGCCCTCGCCACCACGAGCGCGGGGGTCTCCTGGTCACTCGGGTTTCCCGATGGCGACCAGCTCGACCGGGAGCGGGCGCTCGCGGCGGTTGCCCGGATCACCGCGGCGGTTCGCGTTCCGGTGACCGCTGATATCGAGACCGGCTACTCCGGGACGGACGCCGGAGTGGCGGATACCGTCGCGAGACTGCTGGCGGCCGGGGTGGTGGGGATCAACCTGGAGGATGGGGCGCACCCGCCGGGCGAGTGCGCCGCGCGGATTGAGGCCGCCCGCACGACCGCCGAACGGGCCGGGATTCCGCTGTTCATTAACGCCCGCACGGACGTGTTCCTCGGGGGCATCGGACCGGTCGAGGATCGGCTATCCGAGACCATTTCCCGGGCCGCCCGCTATGTGGCGGCCGGGGCCAGTGGGATCTTTGTACCCGGTGTTGTGGACCGCGAAACAATCGCTGCCCTCGTCGCCGCGATTCCGGTTCCCCTCAACGTGATGGTGGGGCCGGGCGCGCCGTCGGTTGCGGAACTTGGTGACCTGGGGGTTGCCCGGGCGAGCCTGGGCTCGGGGGTGGCGCAGGCCGCCTACGCCGTTGTGGCCCGCGCGACCCGGGAGCTGTGCACCGCGGGAACCTACGCCGCGGGTGAAACCCACCTCACCTACGGGGAGTTGAACGGCCTCGCGGCCGCTGCGGGTCGTCCGGTCGGGGCGACAATAGAGTCATGACTGCCGATCATGTCGATTCCCCCGCCCCCCCGGAGGGGGGCCGCCGCTCGCAGGGTGATGCCCTGTTTGCCGAGCGCTACCGGGCAATCAGCGCCAGGGACGAGCGGTTTGACGGGCAGTTCTACACCGCTGTCTCGTCAACCGGTATCTACTGCCGACCCTCGTGCCCGGCGCGGACACCCCGGGAGCGGAACGTCACGTTCTACCTCACCTCCGCCGCGGCGCAGGGTGCCGGGTATCGGGCCTGCAAACGCTGCCTCCCGGAGGCCGTGCCCGGTTCTCCCGAATGGGACCTGCGCCGCGACCTGACCGGGCGGGCGATGCGGCTGATCGCGGACGGTGTGGTGGATCGAGAGGGCGTGGTCGGCCTCGCCACGAGCCTCGGCTACAGCCCGAGGCACGTCCACCGGCTGCTCGTGGCCGAACTGGGGGCCGGGCCGCTTGCACTCGCCCGTGCGCGGCGCGCGCAGACGGCGCGGAGCCTGCTCCAGGGCACCGACCTGGGGGTGGCCGACATCGCGTTTGCGGCCGGGTTTGGCTCGGTGCGCCAGTTCAACGACACGATGCTGACGGTGTTTGCGGCCCGGCCCGGTGATGTGCGGAGAGGCTCCCGGTCCGAGCACCTCAGCCCCGGTGTGGGGCGGGGTCGGGCCGAGGCAGCCCCCCTCGTCCTCGGCCTCGCACTGCCCGTGCGCCAGCCCTTCGATGCTCCCGGCGTTTTTCGGTTTCTTGCGGCGCGCGCGATCCGCGGCGTCGAAGTTGTCGAGGGTGTCGAGCCTGGCCCGCTGCGCTACGCCCGCACGCTCACCCTGCCG
The DNA here is from genome assembly GCF_006716695.1 of Klugiella xanthotipulae. Classification (GTDB taxonomy): domain Bacteria; phylum Actinomycetota; class Actinomycetes; order Actinomycetales; family Microbacteriaceae; genus Klugiella; species Klugiella xanthotipulae. The sequence goes on along the minus strand of NZ_VFPN01000001.1, from coordinate 967,829 downwards.
CACGGCCCGGGGGCGGTCGAGGTGACGGCCACCCGTGTGGGTGGCTCGGGGTGGCGGTTGCGGGTGCGGCTGGAGCTGCCCTCGCTCGCCGACGTCGCCACCGCGGTGTCCCGCATCCGGCGAGCGTTTGACCTGGATGCCGACCCGGTCGCCGTCGATACCGCCCTGGCCGTGGACCCCCGCCTGGCCCCGAGTGTGGCGGGCACCCCCGGGATTCGGGTGCCGGGCACGGTGGACCCGCACGAGCAGGTGATCCGCGCCATCGTGGGACAGCAGATCTCCGTCGGGGCGGCCCGCACCCAGCTGAGTCGGCTCGCGGCGCGGGTGGGTGCGCCCTACGCGTCATCCTTCGCGGGTCTGTCTCTGGTGTTTCCCAGCCCCGCGCAGATCGTGGCCGGGGTGCCCGAGCCGGTGGCCGGTGAGCCGCTGGACCCGGATCGTCCGCTACGACTGCCCGGCGCGTCGCTACGTACCGTCGTGTCGGCTGCGCGGGACCTTGCCGACGGTACGCTACGGGTGGATGTGGGCTCCGAACCCGGTCGGCTGCGGGAGCAACTCGTGGCCCGGCGCGGAATCGGTCCGTGGACCGCCGCCTACCTCTCGATGCGGGCGCTCGGTGACCCGGATGCCTGGCTGGACGGCGACGTTGCCCTCGTCTCCGGGGCGGTCACCCTGGGCGTGCTGGACCCGGCCGGCCCGCGGCCACAGGCGCACCGCATCCTCGCTGAGCGGGCCCGCGCGTGGGCCCCGTGGCGCTCCTACGCGGCGATGCACCTGTGGCGGGCGTGAACCGGGCGGGGAGTTCGCACCCCGCCCGGTTGCTGCTGTCACAATCCGCTAGCTGGCGAGTCTGCGCTGCTTCCGCTGCACCACAATCCCGGCGACGATGCTCAGCGCCGCAACGGTGAGGCTCACGTAGAGCTCAACGCGGGTCTGGGGGTTGGGGTTAAACGTCATGTACCCGAGCAGACCCGAGAGGGCCACAATCACCAGCCAGGTGAGCCAGGGGTGGCCCCACATTCGGATGACCCCGCTGCCCGAGACGCTCTCGGGGAGAAGCGTGCGGCTGCGCAGCTGGGACACGGCGATCACAATCCAGACAAAGATTGCGGTGGCCCCGGTCGAGTTCACGAGGAACGCAAAGACGTAGTCCGGCACCGTGTAGTTGAGAATCACCGAGATGAGTCCCACAATCGCGGAGGCCAGGATTGCCACGTAGGGGGTGTTGCGTTTACCCACCCGGCGGAAAACCCTGGGGGCTTCGCCGCGCCCGGCCAGGGAGAACGCCATCCGGGATGCCGTATACAGCGACGCATTGAGCGTCGAGAGGAGGGCCGAGAGCACGATGATATCCATCGCCACACCCACCCCTGGAATACCCGTGTACTCAAGCGCCGTTACAAAGGGGCTGATCCCGGGGGTTATTTCGGTCCAGGGGACGAGAAGGATGATGATCGTCATCGAGCCGATATAGAAGAGGAGGATCCGCCAAACCACCGAGTTGACGGCCTTGCGCACGGCGGCCTGGGGGTGCTCCGACTCACCGGCCGCGATGGTGGCCACCTCGGCACCAAACATGGAGAAGATGACGGGGAGCAGGGCGGCAAAGACACCGCCAATGCCGAAGGGGAGGAACCCGCCAAAGTCTGCGGGGTTGAAGGACTCGTGCGCGCTCGGCACAATGCCGATCAGCAGCAGGACGCCAAAGAAGAGGAACACGATGATTGCGGTGATCTTGATCGAGGCGAACCAGAACTCGAACTCACCAAACGACTTGACCGAGATGAGGTTGATGGCCAGGAAGAGCAGGGTGAAGAAGAGCGCCGGAATCCACTGGTCCAGGTCGGGCAGCCACTTGGTGATGATCTTGGCCGCAGCGGTGGCCTCAATGCCGACCACGACAACCCAGAACCACCAGTACATCCACCCAATGGCGAGGCCCGCCCAGGGGCCGATAAACCGCGTCGCGTAGGCGGAGAAGGAACCCGTCTCGGGGCTGGCAGAGGCCATCTCACCGAGCATTCGCATCACGAGGATGACGACGACCCCGGCCGCGATGTAGGCGAAGATGACGCCGGGCCCCGCCGCCGTGATGGCGCTGCTCGACGCGACCAGCAGGCCCGCGCCGATGACACCGCCGAGGGCGATCATGGAGAGGTGACGCGGTTTGAGCGAGTGGGCCAGATGCGTGGAGCCGGCGAGGTCTTTCTCTGCGGCCGTAAACACGGCTGTTGTGGGTGGGGTGGTGGGTAGATTGGTTTCTGCGGGTTCCGCGGGGACAGTCACGAAGGCCTCACCTTTCGACATCGAATGTTGGTACAGGAGGGCCGCATGCACGCCGGTTCTGCGCGTGCAGACGTCTCCGGTGGTAGCAGAGCGTCGGCGACGGTTTAGTGTACCCCGACCGGGGTAAAGTGTTGTCCCCCGTGGGCGCGGCTAGGTGTACTGTCCTTCGCTGGGCAGTACACCTAACTGGGCAGTTCTCCCGGTTTGGCCGTGTTCCACCGCGGCGAGGGCAGGTTGACGAAGACGAGGGCGAAGGAGGCCACCGTCAGGTAACGCAGTGCCGGTTCCATCCCGTTGGCGCTCACCGACCGCCACATCTGGAACCACTCACCACCCACGGCCAGGAACCCGATACCGAAGATCACCACAATCAGTAGCAGCCCGGCGGTGGACCAGTTGCGTGCCGACTGGAACGTATCACCCCGAAATGCCCGCAGCCACTTGACGGTGGCCACGATCAGTACAATCGCGGCCACGGTCTCGGCCACAATAATGCCGATGTAGCCGATCACCTGGAGCGGTTCGAGGGCGACCGCGTGCCACATGACATCCGGGTCGAGGCCGATACCGGCATCCTGGCCGAAGTTGGTGTACTGCATCCCCATCACGTTGCGGACAAAATCCCAGTTGGTGTCCCAATCGGTGATATTGCCAAACGCGATGAGCGTGAGGATGAGGGCGTTCATGCCCGTGAAGACGGTGGCCACGAGCGGGAGGCCGCTCCAGCGGGTGACGGGACGGTGGCCGGATGCTGTGCTCATGAGTGTCTCCTGTGACCTGTGTGGCGAGGGCAGGGGGGCAGCCGCTGCCCGGATATGCGGCTATCCCCAGGGTAGCCGCCGGTGCGCCGATTCGCACAGGTTTATTCGACCGAACAGGGTTCCGGCCTGTTGGAGGCTCGGTCCGGTGGTGTCGATCTCACCTCCGGCCCGTGTGCGGGGGTCCTACCCCTCGGTGAATCCGTTCATGGTGCGGTAGCGCCGCGCCGAGCTCTCGCGGATGCGGACGACGTCTTGTGCGGCGGTGAGGGCGACCTCCCATTCAATCGAGTTGGCGGCCATCAACTCGTGTGCCACGCGCTTGACCTCGCGGGAGGGGGCCGGGACCCGCCGCTCCCTCCCCGCTTCCGCGGGTGGGGTCTGTACAACGGCGCGCGTGGCCCCGGCCCGGCGCCAGCTCACCAGGGTGAAGCCGGGGGGAACCGCCTCCCCATTGAGCACCTCGGTGGGGGATTCGGCGGTCACGGAGACCTCTTGCTCCGTGGAGCGGCCGCGTGAGCCGATGGGTTGTAGACGCAGGATGAACTCGGGCATTGCGCTCCTTGATCGAGGCAGGCATACATGGTAAATGGTACCAGTGATTACTTTTGGTTCGTGTCACGGTGGTGATCTTGCCGCGAGCGCGACCGCGGGTGGCGATGCCGTCGGGTTAGAGCGCGGTAACCCGCTCAACAATCACCCGGAGGGCGTCGGGGATAACCGTGTAGTAGGCCCAGGTGCCGCGCTTTTCCCGCGTCAGTAACCCGGCCTCGACCAGGATTTTGAGGTGGTGCGATACCGTGGGCTGCCCCAGGCCCAGGGGCTCTGTGAGGTCACAGACGCACGCTTCGCCGCGATCCTGGGCCGAAATAATGGAGAGGAGTTTGAGTCGAGCGGGGTCGGCGATGGCCTTGAGTGATTGCGCTAACGCCTGGGCCTCGGCATCGGCGATGATTCCGGCGGGGGTGCCGGGTGCGCACGCCGCGGCCGGGGAATTTTTGGTGAGCATCACGGAAGCGACTCCTCTCTATATTGACAAGCGTCGATGTATCCACAATACTTCTATATTGACACTTATCGATCTATTGTAGCCGATGGAGGCGACATGACCACCCCACGCTCCACCCCGGAGAAACCCCAGCTAGGAACGGTTGACCGGTTTCTTCCCGTGTGGATTATTGGCGCGATGGGGCTCGGTCTTGTGCTCGCCGTCTACGCCCCCGCGCTCGCAGATTTTCTTCACTCCTTCCAGATCGGTTCGGTCAGCGTGCCCATCGCGGTGGGCCTCCTGGTAATGATGTACCCGGTGCTTGCCAAGGTTCGCTACTCCGATGTTGCGGTGATCGCCGCGGATCGACGTTTGCTCTGGTCCTCCCTCCTCCTCAACTGGGTGGTCGGTCCCGCGCTCATGTTCACCCTCGCCTGGGCCCTTCTCCCCGACCTCCCCGAGTACCGGACAGGACTCATCATCGTGGGTCTCGCCCGCTGCATCGCGATGGTGATGATCTGGAACGATCTGGCCTGTGGGGATCGCGAGGCCGCGGCGTTTCTGGTGGCGATTAACTCGGTGTTTCAGGTGATTGCCTTTGCTGCCCTGGGCTGGTTCTATCTGCAGGTCCTCCCGGGCTGGCTGGGCCTCAGCACCACCACGGCGGAGTTCTCGATCTGGGCTATTACCGCCAGTGTTCTCATCTTTCTGGGCATTCCGCTGCTGGCCGGGTACCTCTCGCGTCGCCTGGGTGAGGCCCGCAGGGGTCGGGCCTGGTACGAGGAAACCTTCCTGCCGCGGGTGGGTCCCTTTGCCCTCTACGGGCTGCTCTTCACCATCGTCCTGCTCTTTACTCTCCAGGGGCAGCAGGTGATCGACCGGCCGATGGATGTCGCCCGCATCGCACTCCCGCTGCTCGCCTACTTCGCGGTCATGTTTGTCGTGGGTTTTCTCACCGGAAAGGTGGTGGGCCTCGCCTACGATCGCACGGCTACCCTGGCTTTTACCGCGGCCGGAAACAACTTCGAACTGGCCATCGCCGTCGCCGTGGGAACGTTTGGAGCAACCAGCGGACAGGCCCTCGCCGGTATCGTCGGGCCGCTCATCGAGGTGCCCGTGCTCGTGGCCCTGGTCTACGGTGCGCTGTGGCTGCGGCCGCGGGTATTCCCGCGGGAGGTGGCCTTCGCGCCCGGCCCGGATACCGTGCCCGCCGCATCCACCCGAAACCGTCCCTAATCCTGTCCGCTCTTTCCGAGAAATGAGGTCCTGATGACCACACCACCCACCGTTCTCTTTGTCTGCGTTCACAACGCGGGCCGCTCGCAGATGGCCGCCGGATACCTGGCCGCCCTCGCCGGTGACCGGGTGACCGTGCTCTCTGCTGGCTCCGAACCGAAAGACCAGATCAACCCGGTTGCCGTTGCAGCGATGGCCGAAGAGGGTATCGACATCGCGCAGAACATCCCGAAAATTCTGACCACGGAGGCCGTCCAGGAGTCGGATGTGGTCATCACGATGGGCTGCGGGGACACCTGCCCCTTCTTCCCCGGCAAACGCTACGAAGACTGGGCCCTCGACGATCCGGCCGGGCAGGGCATCGAGGCGGTTCGGCCGATTCGCGACGAGATTAAGCGCCGCATTCAGTGCCTGCTTGCCGAGATCCTTCCGGCGCACCCGTGACCCCCACCCCTCGAAAAAGTGAGAAAAGGAAAAGATCATGACCCTCGTTGATGTTGCTCTGAGCGTTCGCCCCACAGACCGGCTGACCGGCCTTCCCGTGGCCGTTATTGGTGCCGGACCCATCGGGCTGGCTGCGGCGGCGCAGCTGCGGGAACGAGACCTGGATGTTGTTGTGCTGGAAGCCGGTGATTCTGCGGGAACCGCCGTGGCGGCCTGGGGGCACACCCGACTCTTTACCCCCTGGTCCTACCTGATTGACGAGGCCGCGGCCCGGCTGCTCGACGCAACCGGGTGGAACGCTCCACAGGCGGAGAAGATCCCCTTCGGTCACGAACTCGTGACCGAGTACCTGGAACCGCTGGCCCGCACCGCGCAGCTGGAACCGATCATCCGCTACGGACAGCGCGTTGTGGCGGTCTCGCGGCAGGGTATGGACCGTACCCGGTCGGTCGGCCGGGAAGCTGCCCCTTTTGTTCTGCGGGTGAAGACCGTGGAGGGCACCCACGAGGTGCTGGCCCGGGCCGTTATTGATACCTCGGGAACCTACTTCAGCCCCAATAAGGTCATCTCCAGTGGCCTTGATCCGATTGATGCTGATGCCGTGAACGAGTACATGACGCACGCGCTTCCGGATGTGCTGGGCGCGGATCGCGCTCGGTTTGCCGGAAAACGAACTCTCGTGGTGGGGGCTGGTCACTCTGCCGCCAACACGCTCCTCGCCCTTGCCGAGTTGGCAACTGAGGTGCCCGAAACGCGTGTGATCTGGGCGATCCGGTCCGCGAACCCCGCACGGGTCTACGGGTCTGCCGCAGATGAGCTGGCCGCCAGGGGGCAGCTCGGCGGGCTGGTGCGATCCCTCGTTGATGACGGGAGAATTGAACTCATTGACGGGTATGAGATCGACACGATTGTGCGGGGGGATGATCACGCCGTGAACGTTGCCGGTCGCCGTGGCGGCGCATCCGTGACCATCGTGGCCGACACGGTGGTCAACGCGACGGGTTTCCGCCCCGACCTCGACATGCTGCGGGAGATCCGTCTGTCGCTGGACAGTATTGTGGAGGCCCCCGCCATCCTCGCGCCGCTGATTGACCCCAATCTGCACAGCTGTGGAACCGTCTATCCGCACGGTGTCGTGGAGCTTGCCCACCCGGAACCCAACTTCTTTATTGCGGGGATGAAGAGCTACGGGCGGGCGCCCACCTTCCTGCTTGCCACCGGGTATGAGCAGGTCCGGTCGATTGCCGATGAGCTGGCCGGTAATTATGAGGCTGCCCGCACCGTTGACCTGGTCCTCCCCGAGACGGGTGTGTGTAACGCCGCGCTGCCCCGGGAGGATGGAACGGTTACTGCGGCAACGGTCGTTGAGGGCGGGTGCTGTAGCTAGCCTCCTCGGGGGATTTTGTGCAACACGCGGGGAAAAGATCGTCGATGTGTGAGGAAAAGTCACCCGTGGTGGGGGACGGGGAGAGAGGAGGGGGAGCGACACGTTCAGACGGGATATGAAGGTCCCGTGCAGCGAACTATAAGTGTGTAAAATTACGATTACTCGCATGGCCAGTCTTGATGATGGCTTGGTGGTGCATCCCTCACCACCTGTGAAGAACGGCGCGACCCCCCAGTTGCGTCGAAGCGAGTCGCGCTCCTCGTAGGAGCGCTTGATTCCGACAATCGTCACCCGCCCGGCAGTCCCCTAACTCCCCGGCCCGGTGGCGATTGTTGTGTCCGCAACACTCACCGGCGTACAAAAACGAGGAGTGGCTTAACTTGCTGGCCGTGGGGGTGTCAGATGAATAGCCACGCCTCTCTGCGCGTGCCCAGTGAGTTTTCTGGGAGCCTTCGAGGTGTCATTGACACCGCGGCCAGGATAATTTAATGTTATTAAATAATGTCTGAGGGGGCGCGAAATGGGGCGCGTTACGTCCTCGTCTGTACGTGTGCAGACGAGGAACGGCTATCGCAGCCGGTAGCCCTTTCGTGCGGGGCCCGGCTCCCGCGCGCGGTCACAGGCGAAAAATCTCTCCATCGAGAAAACGTTGTAAGAGTTGGGTCAGATCAACGTTATTAACCTGACAGAGCTGTGGGATCGGCATCACCCGAGCCCGTCGCGCGTGCCTACTCGTGAGGGACGCGGAAGCACGTCTGTCGCGTTTACTAACTAACGAGGGGAAACTTAGATTACGTGAATACATCACAACGCCGTCGAACGGGCCAGAGCCTGTTCTCGAAAACGGCTTCTCGGGCTCTGGCCCTGACCGTGACGGGGGTGCTGGCTCTGGGGAGCCTGGCGCTGCCCGGGACGGCCGCGCAGGCCTATCAGGGGGCCGGATCGACCGTGACAGGGGTCAACGTTCTGACGCAGCCGAATGGGCTGACCGTGACGGCCACCCCAACCCCAAAAAGTGGGTCAACCTATTCGTTGGTGACAGCCCGTTCAAACGTGGCTGGGCTGTTCACGAGCCCCAATTATGCTTTCCGTGATACTCCCAGGTTTTCGCTGGATGGTACAACAACCTATGGCGGCTGGGATACCTGGAATGATACTGGCAATATTGAGCTGGCGTTTAGTCGGCCCGTGCTGAACCCGCGGCTGCATCTCTTCAGCCTGAGCAGTTCAGGCTTTTCTGCGATGACCGATCAGTCTATGGCGGCTCGGTTGACGGTGGTCTCGGGGAGTCCGGCCACACCGACGCTCACGCCGGTGTCCGGGTTAGCGGGCTGGGAGGTGACGGATTCCATGGTGAGCCCGCAGAGTAATGGGGTTTATGGTGGCGAGAGCGAGTCGTGTGAGGTTTCTGTGGCGTTTCCCACGGCTTCACCTTTCGCGTGTGGCACGGTAGAACTCACCGGAACGGTGCAGAGCGTGGATTTCTCGTTGGAGGCCTTGTCTCACCAGTTACGCGGAGTGTCGAGCCCGACGACGACTCTTCCCAATATCCGTTTCGCGGTGACGGTGGATGAGGATTTGGCGGGTGGTAACACGGCGCTGCCGGCGTCATATGGTTCTGCGTCGCATGTGTCTACGGGTTTGAGCCTGGGCGCTGGTGTGACTGCGGATGCGACGAACACGGCATCATCTGGTTCTGTGGCGACGGTTCAGAGCACGGACGTGAATGATGCGTTGTCGTCTGTTCCTGCCGGGAAGGTGGGTCAGGATTACACGGTGAGTGGTGTAGCCGTGAACGGTCTGTTGGCTGGTCACTCGGCGACGTCAACGTTGTGGGTGGACGGTAACCGGAATGGCACGTTTGATACGGGCGAGAAGGTTAGTGTCACGGGTGGGAACGGGAATACGTCGTTCACGATTCCTGGTTCGGCGATGACGTCTGCTGGTACGACGTGGTTGCGGTTACGGACCACGGAGAACGCGGCGCAGGCTGCGAGTGCGACGGGTTTCGCGGATTCTGGTGAGGTTGAGGATTGGCCGTTAACGATTGCGGCTGCGTCAGCACCCTCGATGTCGTCTCCTGCCGCTGGTGCTGTGTTAACGACGACGACACCGACGTTTACGGGTTCGGGTGCCGTTGCTGGTCTCCCGGTAGAGGTTCGTCTGGCTGATGGCACGGTGGTGTGCACCGTTGTGGCTGCTGCGGATGGTTCCTGGTCCTGCCCGGCTACTGTGGCGTTGCCGCAGGGGGCTTCAACGTTGACCGCGTTCGTAAAGGATGCCGGTGGGACGAGTTCCCCCGCGGGCACCTCTGTGGCTGTGTCGGTAGACACAATTGCCCCGGATGCGGTGACTCTGGCACCCTCGAACGGTCAGGCGGCGACCGGTGGCCCAATCGCGGCGACGGACACTGTTGCGGTGACGACTGGTGCCGGGGCTGTTATCCCGGGGTCCACGGTCATGAACCCGGATGGCACGTTTACGTTTACGCCGAGCACCCCCATTGCGGATGGTACGACGGTGACGGTGACGGTGACGGATGCGGCGGGTAACGCTGCGGCACCGGTATCGTTCACGGTTGATGCTGTGGCCCCGGCTGCTCCGACGGTGAACCCCACGAACGGTTCCGTGGTGCGTGGTACGGCGGAGGCGGGTTCCACGGTCACGATTACCGATGGTGCCGGTACTGTGCTGGGCACGACAACGGTGACCGCGGGGGGAAGCTATCAGCTTCCGTTTAGTCCGGTGATCGCGGACGGTACGTCCGTGCGGATGACCGTGACGGATGCGGCGGGTAATGTCTCCCCGACGGGTGCAACGACGGTGAACGCTGCCGCGGTTGTGCCACCTCTGGTGACTCCCTCGCAGGGTGATGTGGTGAGTGGTTTTGGTGTTGCCGGGACCACGATTACCGCGACTCTGCCCGGTGGCGCGAAGCTGACGACGACCGTGAAGCCGGATGGTACCTGGTCGATTCCGCTGGCCCCCGCGCTGAACGAGGGGGAGTCTGTGACGGTTGTCGCGACGAACCCCGAGGGCACGGACTCCGCGCCGGTGACGACGACTATTGACCAGACGGCTCAGACGGCTCCGACGGTTGCGCCGTCTAACGGCACCCGGTTTACGGGTGGCCCGGTGGAGTCCGGTGCTGTTGTGACGATTGTTGATGGTGCGGGTCTGCCCATCCCGGGAACCCTCACGGTTGATGTGGATGGCACGTTTACGTTCATCCCGGACACGGCTCAGGGTGATGGCAGTGTGGTGCGTGTGGTCGTGACCGACCGTGCGGGTAACGCGTCGGCACCGGTTCAGGCCGTTATTGACGCGACTGCTCCTACGGCGGCTTCGGTGAATCCGACGAATGGTCAGGTTGTCGGTGGCACGGCTGAAGCGGGGTCCACGGTCACGATCACGGATGCGAACGGCACCGTTCTTGGTGAGACTGTGGTGGATGGTAGCGGCACGTATGCGATGCTTTTCACCCCGGCGATCCCGGATGGAACTACCGTCTCGATCTCGGTGACGGACGCTGTGGGTAATGTATCGGCACCTTCTACGACAACCGTGAATGCTGCTCCGGTGGATGCCCCCGTGGTGAACCCGTCGAATGGTGACACCCTGTCGGGCACCGGCGTTGCGGGGACGACGATTACCGCGATCCTCCCCGGAGGTGTGGAGCTGACGGCGACGGTGAAGGCGGACGGTACCTGGGTGATCCCGGTGGCCCCCGCGCACACCCTGAACGAGGGCGAGTCGATGACGGTTGTCGCGACAAACCCCGAGGGCACGGACTCTGAGCCCGTGGCCGTTGTGGTGGATCAGACCGTTCCTGTTGTGCCCACGATTGGCACGTCCAATGGTGTGACCGTCGAGATTGGTGCGGTCGAGGACTGCGCAACCGTGACGGTTGTTGATGGTAACGGCACGCCGATCCCGGGGACGTTGACGACGAACCCGGATGGGTCCACGATGTTTACGCCCGATGTTCCTCTGACCGAGGGCAGCGCCGTGAGCGTGATCGTGACGGATGCTGCGGGTAACGCGGCACCGGCGGCACCGGTGACGGTGGACACGATCGTTCCGACGGCTCCCGTTGTGGAGCTGGGTAACGGTTCTGTCGTGGCCGGTACGGGTGAGGCGAACTCGCTCGTGACGATCACCGATCAGGACGGTACCGTGCTCGGCACGGTCCGGGTGGGTGCTGATGGCACGTTTGCGTTGCCCTTTACCCCGGTGATCGCGGATGGCACCGTGCTGACCGTGACGCTCACGGATGCCGCGGGCAACGTCTCGGCTACGGCGACCACGACGGTGGATGGCTCGGCCGTTTCGGCACCCTCCGTGAAGCCCTCGACCGGTGAAACACTTGCCGGGACGGCTCTGCCGGGTGGAACCGTGACGGCGACCCTGCCGGATGGTACGGAGCTGACGACGACGGTGAAGCCGGATGGTACGTGGTCAATTCTGGTTGCCCCTGATTACACGCTGGTGGATGGCGAGAAGATTCTCGTGACCGTGCAGAATCCTGCCGGTACGGTGTCTGAGCCGGTCACGGTTGTGGTGGATCAGACGGCTCCGGCTGTTGCTGCGGTGAAGCCATCGAATGGTTCCGTGGTGACCGGTGGTGTTGTTGAGGCTGGTGGCACGGTGATCGTTCTGGATGAGAACGGTGACAGTGTTGACGGTGAGTTGACGATCAACCCGGATGGCACGTTCGTGTTCGTCCCGGCCACGCCGGTAGCTGATGGGGAGGTGTTGGAGGTCATCCTCGTGGATGCCGCTGGCAACCGCTCGGAATCTGTGTCCACCACGGTAGACGCTTCGGCCCCGAAGGCACCTGTGGTCAGCACGACGGATGGTTCCCGGGTGACCGGCACCGCCGAGCCGGGTTCGACGATCACGGTTCGGGACGACTCGGGTCGCGTGATTGGTACGGGTACCGCCGGTGCTGATGGCCGCTTCGACGTGGCGCTGAACCCTGTTCAGCCCGCTGGTAGCCGCATCTCGATCTCGGTCACCGACGCCGCGGGCAACACCACAACATCCGTTGTGACGGTTGTTGACGCACGCGGCACCGGTGACGGTGTTGCGGGTGGCCTCGCGCTGACCGGTGCTGAGGGTGGCCTGGCCACCGTGTCGCTGGCGCTACTGGCGCTGGCCGCCGGTACCGCGCTCGTGGCAGCACGCCGCCGCCGTGGCACGCGTGACGAGCTGAGCTCGTCACAGCACTCGCTCTAACGAGCACCGCATGTGGGGGCCGGGGCTGGGCCCGGCCCCCACACGCTTTTGACGCATCACAGTAGAGGGAACACACGATGACATCACACGACGGAAAACGTCTCACAGAAGACGAATTCGCCGAACGCTTCTCGCGCACTATGGGGCCGCTGTCCCGCTACGCCCTGTCGGTTGCGGGGGACCCGGTTGTCGCTGAGGATGTGGTGGGCGATGCCTTCCTCGCGCTCATGGCGTCGCTACGTCGCGGGGTGGGACCCACCGCCGAAAACTTTGAATCCTACGTTCGTGTGAGTATTCGCAACGAGATCGTGAGTCAGCGCCGCCGACTGCGCCACGAGATCCAGGTGGATGACCTGACCGAGGTGACCGATCACAGCCTCCCGGCATACACCCCCGAGGTGGCCGAACACACCTGGAACGTGACCGCCATCCGCGCGGCCTTCACTGAGCTGCCGACCCGCAGTCAACAGGTGCTGTACCTGAGCGAGGTGGAGGATCGAAAAACCGCCGATATCGCACGCTTGCTAGGTCTGAGTGAGAGCTCCACCTACGTGGTGACGCACCGCGCCCGTGAGGCGCTGCGGGTCAGCTACCTGGTGCACACCACTCCGGAGGACGCCGTGTGCGGTCGCTTTGACCGCGCCCGCCTGGCCGCGTTTGCCCGGGGCCGGGCTCCCGCCCGCCGGGCCGAGAACATTGAGAACCACCTCGCCGACTGCGCGACGTGTGCGGCGACGGTTCGTCGGATGCGCGCGCTACGACTCCCCATCGCCGCCCTCACCGTGGTGGGTCTCTCCGGGTCACTCGCGCAGGTCGCCTCGCTGGCACCGGCAACGCCGCTGCAGGCGCTGATTACCCGGCTCACCACCACCCGATTGTGGGGTCTGATGGGTGGAAGTGTGTCGAGCCCCTCAGCCCTGGGCTCGATCATTACTCTTGTGGCCGCAGTGGTTCTCGTTACCGGTGGTGTTGCCGTGGCCCTGTCCGGTACGGCGGGGGCGCAGGAAGATCTGAGCGTTCCGGTGGATGATGGCCGGGGCGACACCACTGTCTCCGCGCCCGCAGAATCCGACGCTCAGGTCCAGGCGGGTGAGCCACGCGGCAGCCAGGACGCCGTTGCGGATTTTGACCCGGCTGTGCAACCCGATGGGAGTACGACCGACTCGGTGGGTGGAGGCTTCGGCGCCCAGAACCTGGGCAGCCGTCTGGGCCTGCTGCCGGAGCGGGAGAACGGAGAGGAGGGGGCCTGCCTGGTTCCCGCACAGTTACTCACCGCATCCGGGCCGGTCTCGGCCACCTGGGACGCGCCCTCGGAGGATTTCCTGTTCGGAAAGCCACTCAGTCGCATTGACCTGACGGTGGTGAATCGGGGCGGGGGCTCCGACTACCGCGTTGAGGTTCTGCCGGGAGACGGGGTCGCCTTCGACCTCCTGCCCGCTGGCTGCACCCGGGTGGAGGGGGTGGCGACGTGCGCTCCGACGGCGGCTCAGGCCTCAGCCGGCACGTACACGCTCAGCTTTACGGCCACCGTGTTGCCGGGTGCCGACTCTCGCCTGCCCGCGGTGCGGGTGGTCACGGGTTCGCTCTCTGCTGCATCACTCTCGCCTTCGTGAGGGTGGTGGTGCACAGGGTGGGGGCATCGGGCGCAAATTTTTTGTCTCTTCGTGTAATGATGCGGCTGGTTTCTCGCTACTGATTGAATGCCTATGAAATTGCGCGGGGTGTGGCGCTGCAGAGACGATCACATCGCGGTTTCTGAGGGGACACCGAACAATCGGCAGGGGTATCCGAATCGTTCATCATTCTTAAGGGGGAAGCCTCACTGTGCTTATTTCGTTATTACAAGACCAACCCATACGGGTCGATTAGGTCGAAAACTTGTGGCTGCCGCCACGGCCGGAACACTCGTTGCGGGTATGCTGGCGCTGGGAACCAGCCCGGCTAGTGCCTACCAACCAACAACTTCCGATGGTGCCACGTTCACGATGCCCAGCGGAGTGACCGTCACCACGACGGTTGAGAATGGGGGCCATGGCATCCCGTCGCTGTCATCAACCGCACCGGTAGATATGTACTTTGCGTCGAGAAACGGGACCTAATAGCCCGGCCGACGCAATCCAATCGACCTCATCGTTGACCCGGCTGAGCGGTTTCGCGCCCGATAGCACCTATATCGCGCTCCGAATGACCGTCGCCTCGGGCACACCGAGCGCCCCCACCTTCGCCCGCACGACAGGATTCTTGGGCTGGGCCGTCACCTCGACCACTGTGTCCCCCCTCACGACCTGAGCGCGGAGAGTTGTGATGAGCCCGCTGCCGGGGCAACCCCCACCGAGCAGTCCACCGACACCAACGACGCATTTGTCGCTCCGCTGGCCAATGCGCAGGTGGGTAAGGGCTACCCGCTCTCCGTGCCCATGAGCGGCCTGCCCAGCGGTACCGCGGTGACCGCCGCGTGGCTTGACGGTGACCCTGACCGCCCCCGCAACCGGTTCGCTTCTCGCGACGACGACCCCGACCTTTTCGGGTACCAATGCGGTGGCTGGTCAGACGGTCCAGTGTGAACATTGGGGCTATATGGCATTGTATTTGTGGCGCTAAATGACGGTTCATGGTGTCGATAGTTCAGCCAAACCGACAGCAGACCCTAGCCGCCTTTCGGTGGGAAGACCCTGGGCGTTGGGTGTGGAGTCTTGAGCTGGGGGCGAAAGTTAAGTACCCTAAATCTTGGGGATAATATCTTGGGGATTTTGTCTTGGGGATGTTTTTCAGCGGGAAGAATCCGCGCGGGATGTGCACTCGCGCGGAGGGGGATCCTGTCTGTAGTGAGACGTTGGCAAATTTTTTTGCACCGTGGTGTAAGGATGCCGTACCTACGTACGTATTAACCCTGGCAGCGCTGAGCAGGCCACCACTCCAATGTGTGGGCCCACTTGGTGAGTGGTGACCGGTCTTGTGCCGACCGGTCGGATGAAGCGTGCTGTCACAGCACAACAGCACAACAGCACACCATCGCAAACTAAGGGGATTTCAACGAAGTGACTATTTTAACACGCCACCGAACGGGTCAATATCCGTTAAAGCGGAGGGCTTTTCGAACACTGGCCGTCGCCCTTGCGGGTGGGCTGTCTCTGGGTAGTCTGGCACTGCCCGCAACGACGGCCGAGGCTTATCAGGGGCCTGGTGCAACTGCTACGGGAAGCACCGTTGTATTTCCGAGCGGGCTGACGGTGACCGCGGATGTGTCGTCGCAGGGCGGCTCCGACATCGGGGTGACCATGCTGACGGGTACCTTTAGCAGCTACGCCGCATACGCAAGTCCCACATCCGTATTTACTCAGGACTCACCCCTCTTCCGGGTATCCGGCACGAAGACCTATACCGGGGTGGACGTCTGGGACGCGATGGGGGATCTTACCTTGACGTTCAACCGTCCCGTGAAGAACCCCCGACTGCACCTGGTTTCGCTCGGCGGAGCCATGAGTAGCGGTTCAGCATATTACACATCACATGCTCCGAGGATGACCCTGACCTCGGCGAGCCCCTCGATGCCGACCCTGACGCCGAAGGCGGGCTGGAACGGCTGGAATGTCTCGGGTTCTGTGATCAGCCCGGCAGTGAATGGGCTGTTCATAGTGGACGGTACTGACCGGTGTGTCGTGTCTGCTCTCCACCCAGAGACCTCGCCTTTTGGCTGTGGCACGGTGGAGCTGACCGGCACGGTGGAGTCGGCACAGTTTTCGATGGAGGCCCTGAAGCACCGCGTGGAAGGCAGCGGGGGCGACAGTTCGACTACCCTGCCGTATGTGCAGTTTGTGGTCACGGTTGATGAGGACCTGGCCGGTGGAAGCACGGCGCTGCCCGCCTCCTACGGTGCGGCCTCGCACGTCTCGACGGGTCTCTCGCTGGGTGCCGACGTGACCGCAGATTCCACGTCAACCGCCTCGGTGACGACTCCCGAGGTGCAGGCGACGGACACAAACGACGCCCTGGTGTCGGCCCCGGCCGCACAGGTGGGCAAGCCCTATACGGTGAGCGGTGTGGCAGTGAACGGCCTGCTGGCCGGTCACTCGGCGACCTCGACGCTGTGGGTGGACGGTAACCGCAACGGCACGTTTGATAACGGCGAGAAGGTCAGCGTCGCGGGGGGTAACGGTGCCAAGTCGTTTACCGTTCCGGCCTCGGCGATGACCTCGTCGGGAGCATCCTGGTTGCGTATCCGCACCTCGGAGAACGCGGCGCAGGCTGCGGTTGCGACGGGATTTGCGGATTCTGGCGAGGTGGAGGACTGGGCGGTGACGGTGGCCCCGGCGCAGGCACCGACCCTGTCGGGCCCAACAAACGGTTCGGTACTGAAGACCACGAAGCCCACATTCTCGGGTAGCAACGGTGTTGCTGGTCTGCCGGTAGAGGTTCGTCTGCCCAACGGGACTGTGCTGTGCACGGTTGTTGCGGCTGCCGATGGTTCCTGGTCCTGCCCGAGCACGGTGGTGCTGCCCGAGGGCGCTGTCACGGTAAACGCGTTTGTGGTGGATGCTGGCGGCACGAGCTCGCCGGCGAGTAACCCCCTAACGTTCACGGTGGACACCACTGCTCCTGCTGCGATTAGCTTGAATCCGACGAATGGCACGTTTGTGACGGGTGGCACGGTTGATCCCACGGATACGGTGACCTGGACGAATGGTTCTGGCACGGTTATTCCGGGTGTGACGACGATTAATCCTGATGGGACGGTGCGTTTTGTGCCGACGACACCCCTGCCGCACGGCACGGTGGTGACGGCGACTCCGAAGGATGTTGCGGGTAATGTGGGTGCTCCGGCGTCGGTGACGGTGGATGCGCAGGCACCGGCTGCGATTAGCTTGGATCCGACGAATGGCACGTTTGTGACGGGTGGCACGGTTGATCCTTCGGATACGGTGACCTGGACGAATGGTTCTGGCACGGTTATTCCGGGTGTGACGACGATTAATCCTGATGGGACGGTGCGTTTTGTGCCGACGACACCCCTGCCGCACGGCACGGTGGTGACGGCGACTCCGAAGGATGTTGCGGGTAATGTGGGTGCTCCGGCGTCGGTGACGGTGGATGCGCAGGCTCCTGCTGCGATTAGCTTGGATCCGACGAATGGCACGTTTGTGACGGGTGGCACGGTTGATCCTTCGGATACGGTGACCTGGACGAATGGTTCTGGCACGGTTATTCCGGGTGTGACGACGATTAATCCTGATGGGACGGTGCGTTTTGTGCCGACGACACCCCTGCCGCACGGCACGGTGGTGACGGCGACTCCGAAGGATGTTGCGGGTAATGTGGGTGCTCCTGCGTCGGTGACGGTGGATGCGCAGGCTCCTGCTGCGATTAGCTTGGATCCGACGAATGGCACGTTTGTGACGGGTGGCACGGTTGATCCTTCGGATACGGTGACCTGGACGAATGGTTCTGGCACGGTTATTCCGGGTGTGACGACGATTAATCCTGATGGGACGGTGCGTTTTGTGCCGACGACACCCCTGCCGCACGGCACGGTGGTGACGGCGACTCCGAAGGATGTTGCGGGTAATGTGGGTGCTCCTGCGTCGGTGACGGTGGATGCGCAGGCCCCGGCCGCTCCGACGGTGAACCCGACGAACGGTTCGGTGGTGCGTGGCACAGCCGAGGCCAACACGACGGTCACGATCCGGGACGCGGACGGCACCATCCTCGGCACAACCCCCTCGGACAGCACCGGCCGGTACGAACTGCCCTTCACCCCGTCGATTCCGGACGGCACCGTTCTCATGGTGACCTCAACGGATGCGGCCGGTAACGTCTCGCTTCCCGCGACAACGACGGTCAATAACGCCGGTGTGGATGCCCCCGTGGTGAACCCCACCGACGGTACCGAGGTGACCGGTAACGGTGTTCCCGGAAACACGATCACCGTGACCCTTCCCGACAGCACCGAGCTGACCACCACGGTTAAGCCGGACGGTACCTGGACGGTTCCGGTGGCTCCCGGTCACACGCTCACGGACGGCGAGACGGTGACGGTTGTGCAGACGAACCCGGAGGGGACGCACTCGCAGCCGGTGACGGTAGTTGTGGACCAGACCGCGCCCGAGGCGATTGATCTGAACCCGACGAACGGCACACAGGTGACGGGTGGCACGGTTGACCCCACGGATACGGTGACCTGGACGAATGGTTCTGGCACGGTCATCCCGGGTGTGACGACGATTAATCCTGATGGGACGGTGCGTTTTGTGCCGACGACACCCCTGCCGCACGGCACGGTGGTGACGGCGACCCCGATGGACGCCGCGGGTAACGTGGGTGCTCCTGCGTCGGTGACGGTGGATGCGCAGGCCCCGGCCGCTCCGACGGTGAACCCGACGAACGGTTCGGTGGTGCGTGGCACAGCCGAGGCCAACACGACGGTCACGATCCGGGACGCGGACGGCACCATCCTCGGCACGACTCCCGTGGATGCCGCAGGCACCTACGAGCTGGCGTTCTCCCCGTGGATTCCCGATGGCACGGTTCTTCTCGTCACCTCCACGGATGCGGCCGGTAACGTCTCGCAGCCCGCGACGACAACCGTGAACAACGCCCCCGTGGATGCCCCCGTGGTGAACCCCACCGACGGTACCGAGGTGACCGGTAACGGTGTTCCCGGAAACACGATCACCGTGACCCTTCCCGACAGCACCGAGCTGACCACCACGGTTAAGCCGGACGGTACCTGGACGGTTCCGGTGGCTCCCGGTCACACGCTCACGGACGGCGAGACGGTGACGGTTATTGCGACCAACCCCGAGGGCACCGACTCCGCGCCGGTCGCGGTGATCGTGGACCAGACTCCGCCCGCCCCCGCGGTGACGAAGCCGTCCAACGGCTCCACCGTGGTGATTGAGCCCATCGACGAGTGCGACACAGCCACGGTGGTGGACGGAAACGGCACGCCCATCCTGGGTGAGCTGACGGTCAACCCTGATGGTACGATCACGTTTGTGCCCGAGGTGCCGCTCACGGAGGACGACACGGTCCTGGTTATCGTGACCGACCCCTCCGGCAACGTCTCGACCCCCACCCCGGTGGAGATCGACACGACCGCTCCGGAGGCCCCGACGGTCAACCCAACCAACGGTTCTGTGGTGCGCGGCACGGCCGAGCCAAACACGACCGTGACGATCACCGACTCGGATGGCACCATCCTGGGCACGACCCTCGTGGATGCGAACGGTCTCTACGAGCTGCCGTTCAGCCCGGCCATCCCGGATGGCACGGTGCTGCTCGTCACCGCGACGGATGGTGTGGGCAACGTCTCGCTCCCCGCGACGACAAGGGTGGACGGTTCCGCCGTGCTGCCGCCGTATGTGGCCCCCACGACGGGTGAGACGCTGACCGGAACCGCCCTTCCCGGCGGGACCATCACGGCCACCCTGCCGGATGGCACCGAGCTGACCACCACGGTCAAGCCGGACGGCACCTGGACGATTCCGGTGGCCCCGGGTCACACGCTCACGGAGGGCGACACCGTGTCGGTGACCGTGGAGAACTCCGTGGGTACCGTCTCCGAGCCGACGATCGTTGTTGTCGATCAGACGGCCCCGAAGCCCCCGCTCGTGAACCCGACTGACGGCACCGTGGTGACCGGATCGGGAGCCGAGCCGGGTGGCACCGTGATCGTCACGGATAAGGATGGTCGGCCGATTGACGGCGAGGCGACGGTGAACCCGGACGGCACGTTCAGGTTTGTGCCGACAACCCCCCTCCCGGATGGCGAACTGATTGAGGTTATCGTGACGGACCCGGCGGGCAACCGCTCGGAGCCGACACCGGAGACGGTGGACCACACCGCCCCGACCGCGCCCGTGGTGGACCCGACCGACGGCACCAGGGTGACGGGCACGGCTGAGCCGGGCTCGAAGATCACCGTGCGGGATGAGTCGGGCCGCGTGATCGGCACCGGCACGACCGGACCGGATGGGCGCTTCGACATCGGGCTGAGCCCGGCTGCCGCGCCGGGGAGCCGCGTCGCGGTCTCCGCGACCGATGCTGCCGGTAACATCGCCACCACGATTGTGACGGTGAACGCGGCGGGCGGTGCTTTCGGCGCGACCGAGGCCACGGACGGCAGGGCCGGTTCGTTGGCGTTGACCGGCTCGGCTGGCATCCCGGCCACCGCGGTACTCGCCCTGCTGGGTCTGGTCTCCGGTGCGGCCCTGGTGGTTCTGCGCCGCCGACGTGACGCGCGCGACGAGCTGAGCTCGGAAACGCACTCGCTCTAGCGGGCACCGTGTGCGGGGTGGGCTACTCGCCTGCCCCGCACACCTTTTGACTTAACACGGGAGGGTTCATGACAACACGGCACCAGGGCGGCACGCTCACGGAGGACGAATTTGCCGAGCGGTTCTCGCGCAGCATCACTCACCTGCACGCGTACGCACGCACCATCTCCGGTGACGTCTCCGGTGCGGAGGATGTTGTGGGGGAGACCTTCCTTAACCTTTTAGCTTCGGTGCGGCGTGGCGTGGGCCCCACCGCGGACACCTTTGACTCCTACGTTCGGGTGTCGATTCGCCACGAGATCATCAACAGCTGGCGGAAGAGGCGCCACGAGTTCCAGGTGGATGACCTGGTGGGTCTCTCCGACAAGGCGGTCCCGGTGCAGGCTCCCGGCCGGGCCGAGACCACGTGGGATGCGGAGGCCATCCGGGCGGCGTTTGCTGAGCTGCCACAGCGCAGCCAGCAGGTGCTGTACCTGAGCGAGGTGGAGGGCCGCAAGTTCTCGGAGGTCGCCACGTCGCTGGGGCTGAGCGAGTCCACGGCCTACGTGGTGGCGCACCGGGCGCGTGAGGCGCTGCGCGTGAGCTACCTCGTTCACATCACGCCCGAGGGGGCCCTGTGCGAGGTGCTCGATCGCGCCCAACTGGCCGCGTATGTGCGCGGACGAGCCTCCGAGCGTAAAGCCCAGGTCGTCCAGGAGCACCTCGATACGTGTGAGGAGTGCGCCGAGACGGTGCGGCGGATGCGCGGCCTGCGCCTGCCCCTGGGGGCCCTGTCGCTGGCCGGTCTGGCGTACCCCCTCGCGGAGGGGCTGGGCGCTCTTCGGGGGGCCGATTCGGCCGTGCACAGTGCCCGCCTCGCCGATACTCGGGTGGCAGGAACCCGGTCAAGGCGCAGCAGGTTCTTCTCTCTCACGTTTCGCGTGTGCGGTATCGCCGTGATTCTTTTTCTGACGGGGTGGGGTATCGTTGCCGCTTTCAGTTCTTCTCCCGGGCGTGGTGTTGAGGCCCTCGCGCCAGAGCGGAGCGGAGCGGGGTTTGTCGGGGTGGACTCCGGCCTGGACAGCCCGGGCGACCCGGCCGGGGCGGATTCCCCCGTAGAGGAGTCGTCGTCAACGGTTTTTTACGACGGAGCGTTGACGGCAGGCTCGCCGCTGGCCGATGCCGCCGCGCCCTCCGGTGCGGTGGGGTCTGACCCACTGGTCGTGTCGAACGGCGACCGATGGGGATGCCTGGTGCCCTCGTCTCTGCTGGCCGCCTCCGAACTGCCCTCCGTCGCGGCGGTTTGGGGGGAGCCCTCCGTGGAGTTCCTGATGGGGGTGCCCGAGAGTCCCGTTGAACTGACCGTGACGCATCCGGCCGATGCGGGCGCGTATCGGCTCGCCGTGTACCCCGACGCGGGGGTCGCCGTGGACGATCTGCCGCCCGGGTGCACCCGGGGCGACGGTGCGATTATCTGCACCCCCTCCGCGGCGCAGCGGGTGAGCGGCTCTTATACGCTGACCTTTACCGCGACTGCGTTGCACGCCCACGATTCTCGTCTGCCGCGCGTGGTCGTGACGGCGGCCTAGCGGGTAGCTCTCCCGGATGTTTCTGTCTGTGCGGCGGGTCGGTGCCTTCCTCGACGCACGGATGGTGCGCCGGATGGTGCGAGCAGATGGTACCGTGTTTTTTATGGCTCAGAGGAGCCCACCCGGTCGCAATCGGCGAGAGGGTGATCACAGAAGGTTTGATGCCAGATGACGGTCCCGGTGCTGGGGAACGGTTTTACCCGTTCCTACACAAACAACTACCGAAACCAGTGCAAGGAGCACCATCATGTTCGACCTTCGTATTTTTTCAATCCGTGAGTCCGCTCACCGCATTCACAACCCCCTGACCGAGCGGCAGCTTGCCGACTTCGGTGCCGCGCTTGATCTGCGCGCCGGGACCCGCGTCCTCGACCTGGCCTGCGGGTCCGGAGAGATGCTGTCGAGCTGGGCACGCGATCATCAGATCACCGGCCGGGGGGTTGACCTCAATCCCGACTTCATCGCCTCCGCCCGGGCCCGAGCCGACGAGCTTGGTGTGAGTGGTGCCGTTCAGTTTGTTGAGGCCGACGCCTCCGGCTTCGTCGCCGAGGAGCCGGTGGATATCGCGGCCTGCGTCGGCGCGACCTGGATCGGCGGCGGGGTGCCCGGCACCCTCGACCTGTTGCGCCGGAGCCTGACCCCCGGTGGGATGCTGCTGGTCGGTGAGCCGTATTGGCGTACCGTTCCCACCTCCCCGGATATCCTGGCGGGGTGCGGGGTGCAGTCTGCTGAGGACTACCTGACCCTGCCGGATCTGCTCGCCTCGTTCGGTGCGCAGGGCTACGACGTCGTGGAGATGATCTGCGCGACCGAGGAGTCGTGGGACCGCTACCAGGCGGCACAGTGGCTGAGTATGCGCCGGTGGGCGGATGCTCACCCGGATCACGAACTGCACGACGAGGTCCGCCGCCTGCTGGTGACCGAGCCGCAGCAGTACGCGGCCTGCACCCGCGCTCACTTCGGCTGGGGCGTCTTCGCGCTGATCGCGCGCTAACCCAACCTCTCCGCGGCGGGCGGGCGGGCAGGCAGAACGTCTGTCTGCCCGCCCGCCAAGGGGTCACCGCCGCGCGCGAGCAACACTACTTCACCGCGACAACCTCGTCCAGTGCCGCGCGAATCTGCCCCGCCGATCCGCCGCCCAGCCACATCTTCACGATTCCGCCGTTGGTGTCTACGATGGCGGTTGCGGGGGGCTCGGTCACGGCGTAGCGTCGGGTGATCTCTCCGCCGGTGTCGAAGATGACCGGGCCGGGGGTCGCGCTGTCGGTGGCCAGTTTCTGCGCATCCGTGAGCGAGTCGTCGCTGCTCACGAGGACCACGGTCACGGCACCGTCATAGTCTTTCGCGATGGTGTTGATCTCGTCCTGCTGCTCGGCGCACTGCGTGCACCACGAGGCCGTAAAGTACAGGATGACCGGGGTATTTTTCCATAGATCCGCGGAGGGCACGGTCGCGCCGTCAACGAGGAGTGCGTCGAACGCGGGGGCGGGCACGGCATCCTCGGCCGGGGTCATGGTGGCGTTGGTGGGTGCGGCCGTCGGGAGGGTGTCGAGCCCACCGTCCGGTGCCCCGGTGCAGCCCGAGAGCGCGGTGGCGAGGAGGCCCGCGGTGGCGAGGGCCAGGATCCGGGGTGTGTGTGTGGCGCGCATTTAGTCGGTGTCCTCCGTGGTGGGGTCGCCCAGGGGCGGGAGAGCAATGACGGGGTCAGCCTCGGCCGTCTCGCCCGGTTGGTAGGTGAAATCTTGGCTCTTCCGGTCGCCAAAGGACAGGGTGTAGGTGGTCCCCGCGGTCAGCGCGCTACCGTCCACCGTGAAGCGGCACAGGCTCGGTACGCGGGTGGCCTCGCCGTAGTCGCGGTCGTCCGCGGCCACGGCGACGCCGGGGGAGAGGGTGTGGCTGTCGGCGAGGGTGCCCTCTGCGGTTAGGAAGCGCAGCTCGGTGCCCGCGTGGACGTAGTTGTAGGGGGTGGCCCCGGCGCAATCCGCGCCGATTTCGCGGAGGGCGGCATCCCGTACCACAAGTGTGATCGGGTGGGCGGGGTCGCCGGTTCCGGTGCACCCCGTGAGCGTGAGGCCCAGCCCGGCCAGCGTGAGTGCGCCTCGCAGCAGGCCGCGGTTCGTTCGCGTCGTGTGTGTCACTCGGATCTTTCGTCGAAGAGCAGGGGGAAGGGTTAGCGCGGGTGCGGTGCACGCCACACAAGCGGTGCGGGGATGCGGCCGCCACGTGGCGTGTGTGGCCGCATCCCCGCACCGTGATGGTGCTAGTCGATGAACGATTCGCGGCGACGGTTACGCACCGTCACGCCCGTGAGGACCGCCCCCAGGAGGAGCAGTGCGAGCCCGGCCAGACCAAACGGGGCCAGGTTTTCGCCACCCGTGTTGGTCAGCTCGCCGGTTGCGCCACCGCTGGTGCCGCCAGCGTTGCCGCCCGCGGTTCCCGGGTCCGTTCCCGGGTTGGTGCCGGGGTTGGTTCCCGGGTTCGTTCCCGGGCCCACCGCGGGGGTGGGGATCTTGGCGGCCAGGGTGGCCGTCGCGGTCGGGTCGTTCTCCGAGGTGACCGTCACGGAAACCGTGGGGTTCACCCCGGCAGCCAGGGCGCGAGCGCTCGCTGCGGCAACCGCGGCGCGCGAGGCGTAGACGGGAACGTTGACGGTTTCACCGGCGGGGACCGTCACGATCGAACTGGCGGTGTGGGTGCTCCACTCCGTGCTGTCAATCGAGGTCGAGACCCGGTAGATGTCGCTGTTCGCCGAGGCGTCTTTCACCGCGCCACCGCTGTTGGTGACGGGAACCATCAGCTCCACGATTTCGTTGTCCGAGGTGCCCGTGAAGGTTCCGTCGCCCAGGGCGACGCCGCGGGTCTGCGGTCCGGCGCTGTCGAGTGAACGCACGGCCACATCGTAGCTGAGCAGTCCCTGCGCATCGCGCTGCTGGTTGACCACGTAGAAGTGCAGGCGGTTGGCCTCGTCCACGTACTCAAACTCGGAGCCCGAGTTATTGCCCGCGTGGAACAGCGCGTCGTTCAGCTGGCGCTGGTCGCCGCGCGTGATCTTGATGGGGGTACCGTCGGCGCGCACGTAGTCGAGCGTGTCGATGTCCTGTGGGTTGGCATCGATTGTCCAGATGAAGGGGTTGCGATCCGCATTCTTCGTCTTGGCCAGCAACACACCGGCGTCGGGCTGGAAGGAGTCCGTGCCCATCCGGTCAACGACCTCCAGGGTGTAGTTGTCGAAGCTTCCGCCGTCACAGTCAAACTTCTCCTTGCGCGTGCACAGACCCGTTGACTTGTCACCGCCGTCCAGCACCAGGTTGATGCCCAGCTTGCGGTCCTCTTTCGTCACCGCGCGCGACAGCAGGTTGGTCACGAGGGATCCCTGGGCTGCGACCTGCGAGCGGGTCACATTGACCACGTTGGCCTCATCAATGATGTCGAGTTTGATCCGGTTGCGCAGGGCCACGCCGGCAGGTTGCGATCCACCGGCCACCGAGGGGACTCCCCAGCGCTTGTGGGTTCCGCCCGGGCCGTTGAACGAGCCGCGCCCGAGCACATCGTACGGGCCGCTCGGGTCGCGCAGGGCGCCACCGTCGTTGGCGTCCGTACCGTACGGGTTTCCGTAGTTGTCCGAGATGCCGAGGATGTGGCTGAACTCGTGCGCAAACGTGCCCATTCCCGAGGATTCGGCCTGGGTGGAGTTTCCGGCGTTGGTCGCCGTCGGGAAGTTTGCGTTGGGCCAGTGGCTGGTCGCCGCTGCCCACGAGGTCCAGGGCACATACCGGGTTTTGGCCCAGTTGGTCATCTCGTTGCCGTTCTGGTCGTACGCTTTACCGTTGGCATCGCGCGGCGGGCCGAAGTCGTCCGTGACCTGCTCGGGTGAGGCGAAGACCATTTGGCCAAACTCCTCCCAGGTGGAGGACTCGTCGTGACCGGCGGTGACGTAGAAGACCTCGTCAAACTCGGCGAGGGGGTTAGCCACGCCCATATCCGCCGACCACAGGCTGAGGGCATCCGGGCGGATGACCTTGTTGCAGGTGTCGCCCTGGGGGCACGAGGTGGCGTTCGGCTTGTTGAAGCTGTCGTTCAGGCCGTACTCGTGGATTTTACCGGGCAGTTCGTAGGGACCAAAAGCCTCCATATCGACGCTGATGCGGCCGTTGGATTGTTCCATCCAGTATTCGTTGATGGTGCGGCCGTGGTTGAGGGTGCTGGGCTTGTTCAGCAGGTCAACGTAGAACTGCGGAACCTCCTCGCGGGGGATCGGGGCTGAGAGGCCCGAGGGGTTGCCGAAGACGTGCGACTTATCGGCCTGCGTAACCAGAAAGTCCTGGTCAGAGAAGTCAAGAAGCACGATGGCACCCTTGAAGGCGCGCTGGGAACCCTCGGTCTCGTTGACCCAGTTGGCACCCGGGATGGGGGTGTAATCATCCCAGGTCATATCGTCCATATTTTGCCAGTTTTGCGGGTCTACCGGTTCGAGAACGGAGGGGTCCACCGGTTCGGCGGGCGCAGCGCTCGCCACGCTGGTTGAGAGGGCTCCCATGCTGATAACGGCGGCTGCCGTGACCAGTGCGATACCGGTGCGCCGGTACCGTCGGAGGGAAAGGGGGGTTGTGAACTTCACAGATTCAATCTCCTGGTTTCCAAGGGGGTTTTCCGCGCAACGGCTGTGTTGGCGCGGAGTGTTACTGTGCGACTGCAGGAACCGCAGCCAGTGTATTTACAGCACATTCATACGGGTAGCAAGCCGCATCCACAGGATTTGGAGGGCTTTTCCCCGTCACGATGTGATAGGTGTAATTTTACAGAATAGTAGTATGCTACTCACTACCTTCGCTAGTACCGGTGCCAAAGTTGTCCCGGAACCGGTGGGGGCGTCGCCGCAAAACGGGGTGGCGACTATGCCCGTGTTAGCAAGCGCTGTGCTAGGTTAAGCGTCAAATCGCCCATGAGATCGCACACCTGGGTGGTTCCTGCACTGCAATCAACGAAGATCAGAAGGGGAAGGCCTTAATGACCTCCGCATTCACAACCAAGAGGCGAGTACTCGCCGCCGTGGGGGGCGCCGCAGCAATCGCCCTCCTGGCAACCGGATGTTCCAACACCTCCGACGGAAATGACAACAAAAACGCAGCCGGTGGCACGATCACGGTCGGCACCACCGACAAGGTGACGAGCCTCGACCCGGCTGGCGCGTACGACAACGGCTCGTTTGTGGTGATGAACCAGATTTACCCGTTCCTCATGAACACGCCCTACGGTAGCCCGGATGTCGCTCCCGATATCGCCGAATCAGCCGAGTTCACCACGCCCACCGAGTACACGGTGAAACTCAAAGAGGGCCTCACCTTTGCCAACGGCAACGAGCTGACCTCTTCCGATGTTAAATTCACGTTTGACCGTCAGCTGAAGATCAACGACCCCAACGGCCCCGCGTCGCTGCTGTACAACATCGACACGATTGCCGCACCGGACGACACCACCGTGGTCTTCACCCTGAAGCAGGGTAATGACCAGACCTTCCCGCAGGTGCTGTCGAGCCCGGCCGGCCCCATCGTGGACGAAGATACCTTCTCAGCCGACGCTGTCACCAAGGACGCCGATATTGTGAAGGGCAAGGGTTTTGCGGGCCAGTACTCGATTACGAGCTACGAGATCAACAACCTCATCGGGTACAAGGCCAACCCCGACTACAAGGGCATCCTGGGCCTGGCGAAGAACGACATCGTGAACGCCAAGTACTACACGGAGTCGTCGAACCTCAAGCTCGACATCCAGGAGAACAACATTGACGTGGCGTTCCGCAGCCTCTCGGCCACCGATATCGATGACCTGAAGAAGAACGACAAGGTCACGGTTGTGAACGGCCCCGGTGGCGAGACCCGCTACATCGTGTTCAACTTCAACACCATGCCTTACGGTGCGACCACCGCCGAAGCCGATGAGACTAAGTCCCTCGCTGTGCGTCAGGCGATGGCCGATCTGATCGACCGCGAGGAGATTGCCGACCAGGTCTTCAAGGGCACATACACGCCCCTGTACTCCTACGTGGCTGACGGTCTCACCGGTGCGACCGAGTCGCTCAAGCCCCTCTACGGAGACAAGAAGGGTGGACCGGATGCTGCGGCCGCCAAGGCACGCCTGGAAGCCGCCGGAGTCACGACCCCGGTGAAGGTCAGCATCCAGTACAGCAACGACCACTACGGCCCCTCCTCGGGTGACGAGTACGCGCTGATTAAGGATCAGTTGGAGGCCGACGGCCTCTTCGCGGTTGACCTGCAGACCACCGAGTGGGTTCAGTACAACAAGGACCGTACAACGGATGTCTACCCGGTCTACCAGCTCGGCTGGTTCCCCGACTACTCGGATGCCGACAACTACCTCACGCCGTTCTTCCTGAAGGAGAACTTCCTGGTCAACCACTACGATAACCCCGAGGTGAACGACCTGATCCTCAAGCAGGCTGTCACCCCCGACCGGGCCGAACGCACCACCCTGATCGAGAACGTCCAGGACAAGGTTGCTGCCGACCTCTCGACTCTGCCCTACCTGCAGGGTGACCAGATCGCCGTGACCGGAACCAACATCACGGGCACCCAGGACACCCTGGACGCCTCGTTCAAGTTCCGTTACGGGGCCCTGGTCAAGGGATAGTCTGAGCCACGAGTCAGCGTTAACTCGCGTGTGAGTGTGGGGGCGGTCAACTTCCGTTGGCCGCCCCCTGCTCGCCGGTGGTCAGCACCGATAGAACAGGAAAAAATTGTCGATAGCATCTGTGAGCACCGAGGTGGGGCCGCCGCCCGCCTCGCCTCCATCCCCCGCACATAAGCCCAAGGGAGGTGGATTCGGTCGTTACCTCCTCGTGCGGTTTCTGCTGATTATCCCCACCATCTTCATCCTGGTCACCGTGGTCTTCTTTCTGA
Organism: Klugiella xanthotipulae; assembly: GCF_006716695.1. Lineage (GTDB taxonomy): Bacteria > Actinomycetota > Actinomycetes > Actinomycetales > Microbacteriaceae > Klugiella > Klugiella xanthotipulae. The sequence continues at coordinate 938,734 of NZ_VFPN01000001.1, read as the reverse complement.
TGCGGACCACTGGGGACCCCATCACGGCCGCCCAGGGCGGCCGGTTGACCCCCGACCAACTCGCCGAACGCATCCACCAGGCCGGTTATGACCGGCCGCTGTTCATCCAGTACATCGAGTATCTGGGGAACATCCTGCGTGGCGATTTCGGCACCACCCTGAGCGATAACCGCCCGGTGACCACGATCCTCGTGACGTACGGCTCGGCCACGGCTGAGCTGGCAGTGTACGCGCTGATTGTGGCCTTCGTCGTGGGCATCCCGCTCGGTATGCTCGCCGCCTACCGCCGAGATCGGGGCACCGATGCCTCGCTGCGCGTGTTCGCGATCCTCTGCTACGCCACCCCGGTGTTCTTTGCGGGCCTGCTGCTCAAGCTGGTTTTTTCGGTCTGGCTCAAGGTGCTGCCCGTTGCGGGTCGAGCCTCCACCGGCTCCGAGTTACAGATGCAAATCTTGCCGAATAAAACCGGCTTTTATCTGATCGACGCGATACAAACGGGCGATTCGGCCGTTATTGCGGATGTCCTCCAGCACGCCGTCCTGCCCGCCGTCGCCCTGGGCCTGCTCACCGCCGGTGTGTTCCTGCGGCTGGTGCGCACCAACGTCATCGGCACACTCTCCACGGAGTATGTGGATGCCGCCCGTTCGCGCGGCGTGGGCGAGTTTCGGCTCGTGCGCAAGCACGCCTACCGCCCCGCGCTGATCCCGATCATCACCGTGATCGGGATGCAGATTGCGTTATTGCTCGCGGGCGCGGTGCTCACCGAGACCACCTTCGAGTGGAAGGGGCTGGGCTTCCAGCTCTCGCAGTACCTCCAATCGCGAGACTTCGTCGCCGTGCAGGGAATCGTGGCGCTGCTCGCGGTTGTGGTGGCCGTCACCAACTTTCTGGTGGATATCATCGCCGCCCTCATCGACCCACGAGTGAGGTACTAACCGTGAACACCACCGCTCCAAAGACGGAAGCACTCTCCTTTAAGACGCCCCGCACGGGCGGCTTCTTCTCCCGCCTCCCCGTGGTGCATCAACTGCGGCAGAGCATGGGCTGGCAGCGCGGGATGCTCATCACCGGCCTGGTGATTACCGGCGTCTTTGTACTCACCGCCCTCCTGGCCCCGCTGATCGCGCCCTACGGCTTCGCCCAGCGCAAAGCCGATTCTCTCGCCTTCGGTACCCAACAGCCCCCCAGCGGAGAGCACCTCTGGGGCACCACCGTGGGTGGCTATGACGTGTTCTCGCGGGTGGTATGGGGGTCGCAGACCGCGCTCTTCGTGATCGTGATCGCCGTGGTCTTCTCGATCTTCCTGGGCGTGCTGCTCGGCCTCGTCTCCGGCTACTTTGGTGGATGGCTCGACCGCGTCCTCGTGGTCCTCTGCGATGCGATCTACGCGTTCCCCTCCCTGTTGCTCGCGATCGTGATGTCGATTGTGATCTCGGGCGGGCGGTCGAGTATGTGGGGCGGGATACTTGCCGCGGCCATCTCGATTACCGTGGTGTTTATCCCGCAGTATTTCCGCGTGATCCGGGCCGAGACGGTGCGGATCAAGGCGGAGGCCTACGTGGAGTCGGCCCGCGTGGTGGGGGCTAGCAGTTCGCGGATCATGTTCCGCCATGTGCTGCGCAACGCGACCCGCACGCTGCCGCTCATCTTCACGCTCAACTCTTCCGAGGCCATCCTCACCCTGGCCGGTCTCGGCTTTCTCGGGTTCGGTATTGAGCCGACCGCCGCGGCCGAGTGGGGTTTTGACCTCAACAAGGCCGTGTCGGATGTCTCGACCGGTATCTGGTGGACGGCGCTCTTCCCGGGTGTCGCCATCGTGCTCGTGGTGCTGGGCATCACGCTCGTGGGCGAGAGCCTGAACGACCTGGCCGATCCGCGCCTGCGCGGTCGGCGGGCCGTATCGGCGGCCTCGGGTGATGTGGCCGAGACGTCTGTTGTGCCCGGTGGCACGCTCACCGCGGGACCCGGCGGGCTCGACGGCCTCGAAACTCCCGATCCTATTGGCGACGAACCAGGCGAGGTACGGTCATGACCCAGACACCAGCATCCGACACCCCCGTTGACCCGTCCACCACGGACGTTGTCAGCATCAAGAATCTCTCCGTATCGTTCTCAACCGACCGCGGGGCGGTCAAAGCTGTTGACGATGTGACCCTGTCGGTTCGCCCCGGCGAGGTTCTCGCGATTGTGGGTGAGAGCGGTAGCGGTAAGACCGTGACCGCAAAGACCATCCTGGGTCTTCTGCCCGAAACCGCCACGACCCGGGGCGCGGTTGTGCTGCGCAGCAAGGATGGCAGTAAATCCAACGACGTGATCTCGCTCAGCAAGAAACAGCTGCGCGAGGTGCGCGGGGCAGACGTGTCGATGGTGTTTCAGGAGCCCTCGACCGCGCTCAACCCGGTCTACAAGGTGGGCTGGCAGATCGCGGAGGGCATCCGGGCGCACAGCAACGTGAGCAAGAAGGAAGCCAGGGAACGCGCGATTGAGATCCTGGGCCGAGTGGGCATCCCGGAGCCGGAGACCCGGGTGGACTACTACCCGCACCAGTTCTCGGGCGGGCAGAAGCAGCGCATCATCATCGCGATGGCGCTCGTTCTCGACCCCGGTCTGATCGTGGCCGACGAACCCACGACGGCGCTCGACGTGACCGTGCAGGCTGAGATCCTTGACCTGCTGCGCCGCTGTCGTGACGACTTTGGTACCGCAATTGTGCTGATCACGCACAATATGGGGGTAGTTGCTGACCTGGCCGACCGCGTTGCCGTGATGTATCAGGGCAAGCTGATTGAGGAGGCGGAGACCACGAAACTCTTCGCCCACCCCGAGCAGGACTACACCAGGGCGCTGCTCGCCGCGGTGCCGCGCATCGGACAGGGGCTCTCGCAGACCCGGGCACGTACGGCCGAGCGTGACGCCGAGTGGCAGGCGAAAACGCCACTCGTGAGCGCCCGCGACCTGCGCATCGAGTTTCCCGGCCGGATGGGTCGCGGCGGGTTTGTCGCCGTTGACGGTATCAGCTTCGATATTCGTGAGGGCGAGGTGCTCGGCCTCGTGGGCGAGTCTGGTTCGGGTAAAACCACCACCGGCCGTGCCATCGCGGGTCTCAACCGGGTGACCGGCGGGTCGCTCACTGTCCTGGGCCAAGAGATGAACGGTGTCAAGGAGCGCGCCTTCACGAGGGTACGCAAAGACATCGGCTTCGTTTTTCAGGACCCCGCGTCGAGTTTCAACCCGCTGCTGACCGTCGCGGAGTGCGTCGCCGAGCCGCTCGTGATCCACAAACGCGCCGCGGATGCCCAGGATGCGCGCGCACGCGTCGATGAGTTGCTGGAAGCCGTTCAACTGCCCCGCGCCTACGGCGACCGCTACCCGCACGAGCTGAGCGGTGGACAGCGTCAGCGTGCCAGCCTCGCGCGCGGTATTGCCCTCGACCCGCGCCTGCTGATCGCTGACGAGCCCACCTCGGCGCTTGACGTGTCGGTGCAGGCGCGAGTGCTGGAACTCTTCGCTGAGTTGCAGAAAGAGTTTGGCTTCGCCTGCCTGTTCATCAGCCACGACCTCGCCGTGGTGGATCTGCTCGCCGACCGCATCGCCGTGCTCTACAAGGGCAAGCTGGTGGAGGAGGGAACCGGCCTGGAGGTTCTGGGCTCGCCGAAGGACCCCTACACCCAGCGCCTGCTGGCCTCGCTGCCCGTGCCGGACCCGGTTGAGCAGGCCCAGCGCCGTGAGGCGCTCCGGGCCCTCGTGTCGTAGCGTCCGGCACAGCAGAGCGCCCTCGTCGCACCGCTTGAATCCACACCGCGGTGCGACGAGGGCTCTCTGCGTTATCCCACAAAGTTACCCCACAAACCGGCGGAGCGCCCCCGCGACCTCGGAGCGGGAGGAGACCCCCAGCGTGCGGTAGATGTGGGTGAGTCGAGACTCCACCGAGCGAACCGACATGAGTACCCTGCTGGCGATCTCGTTGGTGCGCAGACCCTGGGCGACGAGGTCGGCGATGCGTAGCTCCTCGGTGTTGAGGTTTTCCTCCAGACTGGTTGTGGGGGTATTGGCATCGTGTGTGAGGGCTCTGGCCCAGCGGGGAAGGCCCACCGTTTGGAAGCCGGCGACTGCCATCTGTTCGTGCCGCCTCGCCTCGCGGGGCATGTTGAGGGCGTCGAGCCGCCGTGCGAAGGCGCTCAGCGCCCGGGCGTGATCATAACCGGAGTCGGTGATTGAGTAGGACCCGATGAGCGTCGTGAACCGGTCTACGGACTCCTCGGGGTCCGCGATCAACGCTAGACAGCGGTTGAGCGCGAGCGCGCCCCAGCGTGAGGGGCAGCTGGCCACGGCGGTCCTGAGGGCTGCTGTGACCTTTTTCGCCTCCTCCATCTGGCCCATTCGAACGAGCGTTTCTACCAGTTCGGCGTCGAGCCGGATGAAGTGTTTCGGCACGTGGGTGGCCGCCGCCTGGGCGCGCAGCAGGAGTCGCCTGGCATTGTTCAGGTTGCCCGTTGTGAGCTCGTAGCTTCCACGGTGGGCGTCCATCCGTGCCGAGAGGTGGGGGTTCTTGTCGGCGTTGTAGCGTGAGTAGAGTCGGTCGAGGACCTCCTGGACGGGGTGCTCATCATCATCCTCTAGCCGATACAGCGCCTCGACCAGGACGCCTGTGGGGTGGCAAAATCCGGGCGCAACGTTCGTGTGGCTGAGGGCTGCGGCGGAGGTGAATAGTTCGCGAAAATTGCCTGCCAGGAACTCGTTTTCGAGGGCACCCATTCGCACGGTCAACTCGGCGAGGTGGTTGATCCGTGCGGTGCGGTTGAGGAGCAGACGGTAGATCTCGCGGGCCTCGTCGTACTGCTCGGCCAGGCTGAGCATCCGGGCCCGGTCGATCAGGTCGGCGGTGTCGCCGGTGCGGGCCGCGTTCAGGAACGCCTGGGAGGTGCCGCGCCGCGCCCAGCCGCTGTCTACGTGACCGTCGCTTTCGGTCGAGAGGAGGGCCAGGGCGCGCATGCCCACCCGGCGGGAAGGTGTCGTCGTTTGGCCCAGTAGGTCGCGCAGCAGCGTGGCGTAGCCCCGCGCGATCTGCGGCTCCCAACGCTCGGTGCGGTAAATGACCAGTTGGGCGAGCAGTTGCACCGCTTCGTCGGGGAGCTCGTTCGCGTAGTGTTGCAGGGTGTCCAGGGCGACCGTGTCGAAGACGATGTGATGGGACAGGAATTGGAGTTGCACCATCATCGTGACGAGTCTGAGGCGGGTACGCGCCGAGGTGTGCGATTCCAGTGCGTACTCCGTGTACAGCCGGGCGTGGCCGAGCCACCCGAGCTGGAGGAATTCGGTTGCGAGCCGCAGGAGGGTATCCGCTTCATCCGGTGAGGAGACGCCCAGGTGCAGGGCTCGGGCCACAAACTGGGCTGCGATGTGCGCCGTTTCCGGGGTCGCGAGCGACACGGAGTGGGCCAGGAGCGCGTTGCCATCGGCATCGGGCTCACCCTCGGCAGGCTGTGCGAAGCTGGCGTGCCAGACGTGTTCGGCCGTGTCGGGGGCGGCCACCGCGGCGAGGGCGGCGTGCCGCGCCAGGCGAGTAGCGGTATCCATCCCCCAGTAGACGGCGCAGCGCAGCGCCATCGAGACGATCTGTGCCGTGTCGTTGGTGCGCTTCACGAGGCCGTGCCGTTCGAGGTGGTCGAGGGCGGGGAGGGCGTGCGGCATCAGTGCGGTGAGGCTCGCCACCGGCGTGTAGCCGGCGGTGGACAGATGCTCCAGCAGGGCGTCGGTGCCGGGTTCGGCGGCGGCGTGTTGCTGGGCGGTCACACGGGCCATTGTGCGCGGTCCCACGCTGAGGGGGACCACCGGAAGGTGACGTCCGGTCAGGTGGGTCTCGGTGAGGCCATCAACCAATTCGATGGCCGTTGTGGGGTTTCCCTCGGCGACCAGCACGATGTGATCCCGAACGGCCGGGTGAATATCCCGCCCGGCGTGGGCGGTTACCAGGGCAGTCATGGCCGGAGCGGGCATACCGGGGTACACGAGGGTGGGCAGGGCAGCAAACGGGGTGGGCTTGGTCGCGTCTGTTGTGGTCATCAACAGTGACAGGCCCGTGCCGGTGAGGCGTCGGGCGAGGTAGTTCACCACCCGGGCGCTCGCCGGGTCGAGGAGGTCGGCGTCGTCCACGCAGAAGAGGGTGTGCGGTGCCGAGCGGGTGCGGAGGGTGCGGTGGATGCGCCGGGCCGTCGTGAAGACGTTGTCGGGGTCGAGGAGATCGGAGAGTTTGTCGAAAAGTGACGTGCGCAGGGTGGCGAGGAAGGCGCTGAGACCGGAGAAGGGCCAGTCGGCCTCGTCAGCGGCGATGCTCACCCAATTCGTCGGCAGGCCTGAATGACGGGCGGCAGTGCGGAGCAGGGTTGTTTTGCCGATGCCGCTGGTGCCGCTGACGATCAGGCAGGTTTCGCTTGTTGCATCGAGGACACTGACAAGTGGGGGCGGGAGGTGCTCTTTCACGAGTGAAGTTCGCTTTCAAAAAGAAACAATCCCCAATGTTAGCGTGTTGTGGTCCACAAAGATACTTTGTGTGACACTCTGCTAAGCCATCGCCCGCCCCACACCCGTCAGATTACCTCCCGGACTGCCGGGTGAGCGAGTATGCCGCCCACAGGCTCAGCACTATTGCCGGGACCGAGGCCACGTTCCCCACCGCGGTTGCCACCGCGACATCGCGCCGACCCTGGTGGGGGACGCGCCGTAACAGTTGGCGGCCCGCGGCCCACAGCAGAACCGGTGCCGTCACAACCCCGGGGTTGTAGCTGCGCTGGAGGACAGCCCGCATGATGTGGTTGACGGCGTTTCCGGCGAGGGCACCCGTGGCGGCCGTGGCGACAAAGCGGCCCGCCCGTCCGCTGCGGGCGAGTCGCGCATCCGTCATCACTGTGACGAAGGCGGTGAGGATGCCTGTGGCCAGCGCCATCCGGTCTTGTCGGTAGACCTTGGCGATCAGGCCGAACCGTTCGACGAGTTCGGCCGGTAGCTCGGCGCGGTTCAGGAAGGCAATCTCTTCGGCGTTGTGCAGCGTGAAGGCCGCAATGACCGCGGTGTTAGAGAGACGAGAATTCATCGTCGAGAGCCTTTCCTAAAATGCGAAGCGAGTCGTCGTCACGGAAAATGGAGTAGTGGTCTCCCGGTACCCGAGCATAACGGATGGCACCGCGCACATACCGGTCCCACTCGTGCACCGAGGTGGGCGCGATGTTGAGCCGCGCCAATACCTCCGGCGGCTCCGGCTGGGTGGCCTCCAGGATGAGGACGGGGCAGTCGAGCATCCGGTCGGGGGTCCAGCGCTTGAGTACGCCGTGGTTGTTCTGCCAGATGTCAAAAAACGCGGAGAGCTCGCGTCGCATCCCCGCCGACCACTCGGGCGAGAGCACGCTTTCGAGCACATCTCCGTGGCTGCGGGCAGGGTCTGCGGCCGGGTCGAAGCGGATGCCGGGCACGAGCGATTCGAGCAGCGACGGGAACGCCGCAACGTAGGCCGCCTCGCCACAATCGCCCGCGGTGTAGGCGTGTGCGGGGTGGGCATCAATCAGCACCAGCTGCTCGACGGTTTCGCCCGCCTCGTCGAGTTGGAGGGCCATCTCCGCGGCCAGGTTGCCACCAAACGAGTAGCCGCCGATGAGATAGGGCCCTTCGGGCTGCTGCTCACGGATCGCGGCGATGTAGCGGGCCGCGAGCTGGCGCATCGTCAAGTCCCGGTGGCGATACTCGTCGGGGAAGGACAGGCCTACGATGGAGAGGTTTCCGGCCAGGTGGCGGGCCAGATCGGCGTAGCAGGTGGTTGTCCCGCCGGCCGGGTGGGCAAGGAAAAGCGTGCGCGGGCCGCGGCGGAGGATCGGAATGAGGTTGCGAGCGCTCTCCGTGGGGTGCTGCGAGCCGCCGCTCGGGGTGCGGGTCGTGATGGTATCCGGTGCGGTGCCCCCGGTCGTGCCGCCTGCCTGCCGTTCGGAGACGGTCTGGGCGATGGCGCGAACGGTGCGGGCGCGCTCGAGGTCTCCGTATGCGAGGTCCACCGTGAAACGGTCGGCAAGCTCGGCCAGGAGGTCGATTGCGGTGAGGGAGTCGGCCCCCGCATCGAAGAGGTCATCATCGGGGCTGAGCTCGGGCATCGCGAGCATCCGAGATACGAGCGTCAGGATGCCCGTGAGGACCTCGTCGGGGCGAGTGGGCGTTGTCGTACCCCGGGCATCGTTTCGTGCGCCTGTGGGTGCCTCGGCGTCCGCTTCGAGTACCGTGGGAGTGGGTGCGGCGGTACCCGTTGCCGCTGCGCCTGCCGCTGTGCTCCCCGTCTCGCTGCCAAACGCCGACACCCAGTGCCGATCACGCCGTAGTTCGTGGTGGGGGGAGTCGTCTGGGTCGGTGCTGGCCGCTGCCGTGGCCTCGGATGGCTCCTCGGCCCGTCGCAAGACCACGTGCACATTGGTGCCGCCCATCCCGAACGAGCTCACCCCGGCCGCCGCGACACCACCCGGGACCACCGTGGGCTGGGCGCAGGCCTCAAACGCGGCCGCTGCCAAGCCCATCCGCGGGTGGGGGGTGGTAAACCCGGCGAGTGGCGGGATGACACCGTGGTGGAGCACGAGAGCGGTTTTTATCAGGGCGGAGACCCCCGCTGCAGCGTCGAGGTGCCCCATGGAGGCCTTCAGGCTGCCAAGGGCGATGGGGGAGTCACTCGGTTGGCGACCCAGTGCACGCGTGAGCGCCCTGATCTCGATTGGATCGCCCAGGGCCGTCCCCGTGCCGTGGGTCTCGATATAGCCCAGGTCGGAAACGGGGACTCCCGAGGAGCGGACGGCCTCCGCGATAGCCGCCGCCTGGCCCGACACGCTGGGTGCGGGAAAACCGACCTTGTCTCGGCCATCGTTGTTGGTTGCGGAACCGGCCACCTGCGCGTAAATTTGGGCACCGGTCGCCGCGGCAACCGTGTCGGCGCACAGCACCACCGCGCCGGCACCGTGCGCCTTCACGGTGCCGTTGGCGCTGGTGTCGAACGGCTGGCACGTCCCCGTGGGGCTGAAGATACTCCCCGCGCGGGCCAGGTACCCACCCAGGTGCGGCAGCGAGATCGACACCCCGCCCACGACCGCGTAGTCGCACTCGCCCCGTCGCAGGGCGGTCGCCGCCAGGTGTACGGCTAGCAGCGAGCTGGAACACGCCGATTGCACCACGACCGACGGCCCCGTGAGGCCCAGTGTGTAGCTGGTTCTGGTGCACAGGAAGTCTTTGTCGTTGGCGAGCATGGCGCTGAAATTGAGGTCGTTGGCATCCCACATCCCCGCTTCGGTGATCGGGCCGCTCAGGTAGGTGCTGGTGCTGGTGGAGCCGAATAGTCCCACGCGGATGTTGTCGGCCGAGTAATCCACCCCGGCATCGTTGAGGGCCGACCAGACCGTCTCCAAGAACACCCGCTGCTGTGGGTCCATGAGGGCCGCGTCGCGGCTGGAGATGCCAAAGAACGTGTTGTCGAAGGCGTCGTAGCCGTCGAGTGTCGAGCGCACGGGAACAAACGCAGGGTCGGCCAGTTGGGTGTCGCTGAATCCGTAGCGGAGTGAGTCGTCACGGGGCACCGGCTCAAACGTGGTGCGCCCCGACTCGATCAGCGACCAGAAGTCGTCGAGGGTGGAGGCTCCGGGCAGGCGGCAGGCCATCCCGATGATGGCGACCGGGGGTGTGGGGGTTGCGGGTGTGGTCCGGGTGCTCGGGGCGGTGGGGGTGAGGGTCGAGGTGGTGTTCATCGGGGGGTCCTCTCTCGGTTGACGTTGATGGGGTAGATGTCGGAACGGCTCAGCAGATGGGTGGCGAGATCGTTCGCGGTGGCAAACTCAAACAGGTCAACGAGGTTGAGGTCGTCGAGGTCGAGCTCGGTGCGGAGGCGGTCGTAGACGTGCATGACGTGCATTGAGGTGCCACCCACATCCATGAAGCGGTCGTGCACGCCGACGGGTCCGGTGCCGATCACCTCCGACCAGATGTGGGCGATCCGGTCGGCCAGGGGCAGCGAGGCCCCTTCGACTGCGGTGGGTGCGGTGGCAGTTTCTGCTCCGCCCACCCGCGCTCCGGGGTCCGGTAGGCGTTCGATGTCTGGTTTCCCATTGTGGGTCAGCGGGATGCTCGGCAGCACCGTGATCGCGGCCGGAATCATGTACGGCGGCAGGTGCCCGTCCAGACGGCCACGCACCTCGCGCTCGGTCAGTGGCTGGTCGAGCGTGACCCACGCGGCGAGGAACGGTTCCGCACCGGCGGGTTCGCACAGCCGGACGACCACACCGCGGCATCCGGCCGCGGTGACCAGGGCGGACTCGATCTCGCCCAGTTCGATCCGGTAGCCGCGCAACTGCACCTGATTGTCGATGCGCCCCACGTAGGTGAGCGCGCCGCCCTCATCGCCCGCGGTCGTGCCGCACACAACCGAGTCTCCCGTTCGGTAGGCCCGGGTGGGTATCCCGCCGTCGATGATCGTGCGGAATCGTTCGGCGGTGAGGTCATCGCGGCCCAGGTATCCGGTGGCGAGTGCACTGCCGGTCACCAGCAGTTCGCCGGGGTGACCGTCCCAGACGGGGCGCCCGTAGGGGTCGATCACCACGTCGGCTAGGTGGTCGAGCGGGCGACCGATGGGGCTGCGCGTTTCGGTTGCGATATCGGCTGCCGTGAGGTCGTGCAGGGTCACGTGCACGGTTGTCTCGGTGATGCCGTACATGTTGGCCACCCGGGCCGTGTCGCCGTGGTGCTGTACCCAGGGTTGCAGGTCGGCGGGGTAGAGAGCCTCGCCGCCACACACGATCAGGCGCACGCTCTCCATCGCGTTGGCCGGCAGGAGACCCGAGACGGCGACGAGGCGGCGGAGGGCGGAGGGCGTCTGATTGAGTACCGTCACCCGCTCGCGCTGCAGGAAGGTGGCGAACGCCTGGGGGTTGCTCACCTCTTCGCCGCGGGGGATCACGAGGGTGCCGCCCGTGGCGAGGCAGCCGAACATTTCCCAGACGCTGAAGTCGAACGCGGTCGAGTGAAACAGGCACCAGGTGTCGGCTGGGCCGAGGCCCAGACGCTCACCGGTGCTGTCAAGCAGATCGGCCACGTTGCCGCCGGGCACCACGACACCCTTCGGCTCCCCGGTGGACCCGGAGGTGAAAATCACGTAGGCGGGACGATCCCCTCGCGCCTCGATCACCCCGGCCGTATCGGTAGCGGTCGGTGCGGCCCAGAGACGGTCACTGTCGGTTGCGGTGTATTCGGTGGGCATGGTGCCCAGTTCTTCGCGCACCCGTCGGCGGATGAGGTCCGCCCGGTGTGCCGGTGCGGCCGGGTCGATGGGCACATAGGCGCGACCGGAGGCCATCACAGCGAGCATCGTGACCACGGCCGGAATGCCCGCGGGCATCGTGAGCAGGACGTAACGACTCGCCCCGTCCCGGTGGAGGAGGTTCGCGATTGCGCGCATCCGCTCCGCGAGTTCGCCGTAGCTGAGCACCCCGATATCTCCGCCCACTTCGGTGGGTTCTGTTCCGGTGTTGCCCGAGTCGCGCAGCGCGATTGCCTCGGGGTTCGCCGCGGCCGCGGCGAGGATCCGGTGCACGACCGTGTGGTCGTCGGCGTGGGTGGTGGGCGGTGCGGCGGTCTCGGCGGCGGCCCACACCGAGCCGGTCACGACGGGGGTGTGCGGGTTGGCGACCGCGGTATCCCAGGAGGTGGCGAAGAACGCGGCCAACTCGGAGCCGTTGATCGAGTCGGCGATGGCGAGGTCAACCACGTAGCGCTCGCCGTTGTCGGCAATGGCGAGCGCGAGGGGGTACGAGAGTGCCGTGCGTTCGAGCGGCAGCGAGATCAGTTCAACCCCGTCGAGGGTGGGCGCGAGTGCCTGCTGGTAGAAGGTGACCGCGTTGTCGGCGGCCCGGTAGGCCCGGTCAAGCCGGTCGCTGTCGCGGGTGTGGGCGGCCAGGTCGAGCCCCTGGCAGGTCTGCACCAGCCGGATGCCGCGGCTCACCTGGGCGCACAGCTCCCACCAGGTTGTCTCCGCCGTGATGGTGAGTGGGAGGGGGAGCGTGTTGACGAAGTAGCCGATGGCCTGTTTCGCGCGGTATCCAGCCCGGTTGGCCACGGGCATCCCGATCACGACGGTGTCGGTGGGGCACAGGCGGTGCAGGGTGGCCGCATAGATTGCGTAGGTGACGGCGACGGCCCCAAACTCGGTTGCGGCCGCCGAGGAGCGGAATACCGTCGAGGCGGCCCCCTCGACCGTGTGTATGTGGTGTCGGCCGCGGATTCCGTCGAGCGTGGGCCGGGCGGCGAGCCCGGGGTTGGTGAGCAGATCGGCCGTGGAGAGCAGATCGAGGTAGTCGTCAACACGCTTCTGGATGACCGGGGCCGCCGGCACCGAGCCGGGATGCTCGGCCCCGCCCGCGATGAGGTCGGCCCACTCGGCCTCGGGCGCGTTGTACAGGCTCGCGAGGATGTCCATGCCGCGGTAGAAGGCGTAGGCGTCCACCACGAGGTGGCTACACACGATGACGAGGTAGTTCGCCGAGCGCCCGCGGTAGAGGCGTGCGATCAGGGGTGGCCCGGTCTCGGGTCGGATGGGACCCGATTCGATCAGGTGGCCGGTCGCGAGGGCAACCCAGGCGTCTTCCTCGTCGGCGGGGCAGGCCGGATCGACGGAGGCCCACGCCACACTGACGGAGCCGGGTTGGATCACGGCCTCCACCTCGGTTTCCCGGCGGAAGAAGTGCGTGTTGATTCCGGGCATGGCGGGGAAGAGCGCGCTGGTGGCGCGGAAGAGTTTCTCGACATCCGTGGTGGCGGGCAGGCGGTAGGCCGCGGCTAAATCAAACGACACATCCTGGGGATGCGTGTGATGCTGCACGAACATGGCTTTTTGCGAAAAAGTTGCTGGGTATCGTATCTCGGGGGTGAACATGCCAGCCATGTTAGGGTCCGTTATGCCTCCCGGACCGAGAAGTGCGGGGTGGTTGCGGGGTGGTTGCGGACTTTTCGTACTTTTGTAATTTTTGTACTCTGATCAGGATTTATTATGGTTGTAGCGTCAGTTTAACGCCAAAATCGACCAGGATAACACCCGTCACCCGGTCGGTGATCCGGAGCGCGGCGGGGCGCGTCAGCCAGCGCGCGGCCAGCGTGGTGGCGGCGATGATCAGCCCGGCCCAGGCAGACCATATACTCGGCTCCGGCGAGGATTCGGTACGCCAGTTTGGAGGTGGCCAGCAGCGCTGTTGCCCCCACAGCGTGCCCCATCAGTAATGGCCGACCGGAGCACCAGGGCCGTGTCGAGGCCGGGAACAACGGTGAGCAGGGCCGCGATGAGCCCACAGGAGAGGAGGGCGGGGGCTCATCGGGCAATTTTATAGTGGTCGGGTACTGTTGTCTCTCCTGTAATTTCTCTGGGGATCATAGAGGAGTGTCGGCCCCGATGGCACGGGGGACTCAACGAGGCTGCGTGCGGGATGGTGTTAGGGCGATCCAGCGATGCAGGCGACTTCAAGCGACGCCGGGAAGAAGGGTTTCCCAGCTGTGGCGAGTTCTCGGCATCCGGCGGGACGACGGGATGAACCGTAACCGGTGCCTGCGCGGCCGATGGCCGCTCCTCGGTGGTGGCAATGCCTGTCACCAGGGCCGACGCGTGTGGAGCCCAGAACCCGGTGTCCCCAATGAGCGGGCGGAGGTGACCGGAATGTGTGGGTGCTCTCCATGCTGCTCCTTTCGGGGGATTCGTGCTCGCGGCGATGCGGGCAACGTCAACGGATGCGGGGCCACCCCCGGTGTGTGGGGGGATGCCGCCACGTTGAACGGGATTTCACACGTGGGGCAACAACGCAAGAGTAGAACGAATGAAGCCGCGAGAACCCGCTCTGCGGTTAATCTGCGGTTTTTTGCGGGGTTCCTGCGGGGGGAGTCTGCAGCCGTCGGAGTGCTGCCGAGACCTCGCCCCGAGAGCGGATACCCAGCTTGCGGTAGAGCACGGTGAGTCGGGCCTCAACCGAACGACTCGACATTCGGCACTCGGTGGCGATCTCGTAGTTGCGCATCCCGCGCACCACCATATCGGCGATACGGGTCTCCTCGGGGGTGAGCTCCACCTCGGGGGTGGCCGGGTGCCGGGTCGGGGTGGGGGGCGAAGCGGCATCGAGGATGTCGGCCCAGGCGGGGAGGCCCAGGTCGCGGTACAGGGCGGATGCGGTGAGGTTGAGACGCCGCGCCCGGCGCGAATTGCCCAGGGACTCCACCCGCGCGGCAAACGCCGTGAGCGTGCGGGCATGCTCGTAGGGGTTATCGGAGGGGGTGATCTCGGCGAGCAACTGATCGAAGAGGGTGATGGACTCCGGGCCCTCGGCTACGAGCGCCCGGCAGCGCAGGAGGGCCAGCTCGCCCCAGCGTGAGGTGGAGCGTTCCATGTGCCGGGCGAGTTCCTCGGTGACCCGTTGCGCCTCGCTCAGGTCGCCAACGCGCACCAGCACCTCGACCATATCCGCGTCGAGCCGGGTGAGGGGTGGTGACCCTACCTCGCGACTGGCGGCATAGGCCGGGGTGAGGAGTTGGAGGGCCACGTCGAGCGCCCCCCGGTGGAGGTAGCGGGCCCCCCGGTAGGCGGAGTGGCGAATCGACAGGGAGGGGTTTTGTCGGCCCAGGTGTCGGGTGAAGAGCTCCTCGCGGAGTTGGACGGATTTTTTCTGATCACCCTGCTCGCGCCAGTATTCAGCCTCAAGCAGGGTGCGGGTGGGCCGGTACAGGGCAGGGGTGAGGTTGCTGGTCATCATGAGTTTGACCATCTCGAACATGCCAAAGTAGTTGCCCGACTGGCGTTCGTTCTCGGCGATCAGGATGCGTGCAGCTCCCGCCCACAGCGGGTCGGGGAAGGCAATCAGCCGCTCAAAAATATCACGCGCCTCAGCGTATTGTTCGTTATAGGTAAGGTATCTGCCCCGGAGCATGAGAGTCTCGCGCTCTCGTTCGGTGCCGGCACTAAACGTTGCTGTACTGCCCGCAGTGCTCCCGGTCACCGGGTCGCGGGCGGGTTCCGGGGTGGTGACTCTCTCCGGGTCGCTATTAAAAACGTCGAGGTGGGCCAGCACGGCGAGGACGATTCCGGTGGGCTCCTTAAACCCACGGGCGAGGGCCTCTCTCAACTCAACGGCCAGTTCGTGGGCCTCTCGGAGTTCCCACCGCGTTGTGCGGTAGAGCACCAGGTAGGCGCGTAGGGCGGCCGCTTCGTCTGGATCTTCGTGACCGTATTGGGCGAGCACTTCGAGGGCCGCAGTGTCGTGAAGGACCTGTCGAGTGAGATGCTCCGACTGCACCTTCAGGTTCATGCTACGCATTCGCTCCTGGGCGGACATTGTCATTGTGGCGGTGAGGGAGAGGTAATGGTGAGCAAGAGAAAATTGTCCCCGCCGGACGAGGGCGTAGCTGATGACGAGGAGTCGGGATGCTGCTTCAGGGTCGGGCAGGCCCAGCATGACGGCGCGCTCAATCAGGTCGTACGGGAATCGCGCCAGGGGGGCATCGATCAACGTGATGGCGCTGTCAAGGAGGTCGAGGCTGCTGGTGGGTGAGGAGCGACCAAAGCTGCTGTGCCACACGAACATGGCCGAGCCGGGGGTGGAGGCAGCGGCAAGGGCAGCGTGCATCTCTACCCGGGTTTCCGAAGGAATTGACCAGTAGACAACGCTCCGCGCGGCGTAGCCGGTGAGGGAGAGGTCATCGCCCAGGCGCAATACGAGTGCGGTGGCGGTGAGGGCGTCAATCGCGGCCTCGGTGTCGGGCAGTACCTGGAGGAGCTCGCCGATGGCGACGGTGCGGGCGGTGGAGAGGTAGTTCAGTACCTCAAGGGCGAGGGGGCTCAGCCGCGCCAATTGCTGAGTGATTCGTGCACGGGTGATCGGCCCTGAGCGGAGGGGTAGCGTGACAAATTGGCGACCCTGAGCCATTCTTGCCCAGTTATGGGCCAGTAACTCAAGAGCGGTGGCGGGGTTTCCTTCGGATGCCATGGTGACGGCCGGGAGGGTACTCTCAGTGAAGTCGGGTGAGAGCAGGGGCTCGATGATCCGAGCAATGTTTGCATACTCCAACGGGTGGAGATCGATCATGGAGACATGAGAAAGAGGGCTCGGCTCTGTTCCCGGAGAAAGGCTCGCCACGATTGAGATGCGAGTTCCCACCAGCCGGCCAGAGAGAGCGCCCAGGATCTGGGCGCTGAGATGGTCAATGAGGTCGATATCGTCGATGATCAGGACGGCTGGATATGGCGTGAACTTGTGCAGCAGGCTGCGCAACTCGCGGGCGGCGTCAAAATACGAGACGGTGTCGCGCTCGTCCCAGAGGCGGTCACCGAAGGCGCGCAGTTCGTCGTTGTTACTGGCGTGCGTTATTGAGAGGATGCCGGACAGCGGCAGGGCCATTTCTTCGGGATTAATAGTGACCCAGATGGTTGGCTGTGTTGAGTGCTCCGCAACGTAACGGAGAGCGGTTGTTTTCCCGATACCGCGCTCGCCACGGATCAGAACAAGACCCTCTTGCTGATCGTTGAGGGCATTTAGTGCGGTTTCGTAGTCAGGGGGTATCAACGTTTATTGGCTCCAGCGGTTAGCAAACATAACAAACATGCTACCGCGTTCGAGGAGGGCCGCATGGCGATTATGAACTGTCGTGAGGGGTGTCCTGAAGAGCGTATTACACCCTGCGGACCCGATTTTGCGCGGGGGCAATGGCCACATTACCGGGACGCAAAATCGGGCCGCACTTGAGAGCCATCCCCTGGGCTCGGGTGGACTCCCGGGTGGAGTCAGAGGTTGACCGCAGCATCGAAGCGACGAGAGTGCACCCGGTGTTCTCCGTCGATGTGCTGGTCAAAAGATGCGGTGCGCGGTTCATCCCGTAGCTGCCGTATGTGGTGATCATGGGGTGTCCTTTCGCATCGGGCGGTTCTCCAGAAACAAGGGGAGTTATTCGACAGGATGGCCGCGGCAGCCAGACTAGGCCAGGGCGGCAGCGTGTATCCAGGTGCGTGCGGGTTTCCTGCGGTTTTGTGCGGAATTGGTGGGTGGCTGCGGGGTCCGCTAGCCGAGCCGATTGAGTTCGACGGTGAGCGACTTGGCAATCGCCCGCAGCGAGGCAGCGCTGCGGAAGAGGGACTGGTGCTCGCCGGGAATCCGAACAAGGCGCATCCCCGAGTGCGTATATCGGGCCCACTCGCTCAGCGGGGCAGGCGTGATATGGAGGCGGCCGAGTACAGCGGGTGACTCGGGCGCTTCCGGCTCAAACACCAGAATCGGACAGTCGAGCGGGCGGGTGGGTATCCACCAGCGCAACGACGCGTAGTTCTCCCGCCAGACGTAGAAGAAGTTGCAGAGTTCGGTGCGTACCTCGTCGCTGAGTTGGGGGGAGACGACGCGCTCCAGCATCCGCTCCGGGGTGTTGACGCCGATTGGGTAGGCGTCCACGTCCTCGTCAAATTGCAGGCTGGGGACCAAGGAACGTAGCATCTGACGGAAGGCCCCCAGGTAGGCGGATTGCTCGCAGGTGTTGGCCGTGTACACGTGCGGGGGTTGGGCGCTGAGGAGGAGGAGGGCCGAGACCTCCTCGCCCACGGCTTCTAGTTGCAGCGCGATCTCGGTGGCCAGATTTCCGCCAAAATCATAGCCGCCCAGTAGATAGGGCCCCTCGGGTTGGTGGCTGCGGATAGCCGCCACGTACTCTGTCGCCAATTCGTGCACGGTGAGATTCAGGCCGGTGAACCGGTCGGGAAATGACAGGCCCACGAGCGCGAACGTTCCATCGAGGTGCTGCGCGAGGTCACCGTAGGACGTGGTGGTTCCCCCTGCCGGGTGGACGAGAAAGAGAGTAGGGCCGCTCTCACCGGTGAACCGGATGAGGTCCCGGGAGTTCGTTCCCGACGTTTCCCGGCGCGGAAATGTGCTCCGTGGGCTCGGTCCCAGCCGCACCTGCTGGGGGACGGGGCGCAGCGGAATCGGCGCTGGCAAGGGCGTGGGTTGGATCCAGTGTCGGGTGCGTTTGAGGACCGTAGGTGGCAGTGATACGCGGCGGTCATGGTGCTGTGTCTCTGCATAGCGTGGACGGCCGTTGGCATCCTCGTCGGCGGTGTAGGCCTCCCACTCGGCCATCCGGAGCACCTCAGCTTCGCGGAGCCGCGTCGCCAATTGCGCCGTTGTAGTGGCGGAGACCACGATGCCGAAAGCGAGGCGAGCCCGGCCGTGGGAGAGGGTGAACGCGACGTCGGCCAGACGCAACGACGGATCGGCGTCGAGCGCATCGGCGATAGCCATCGCGGTTTTTTGCGTTGATTCCGCGGTGGCGGAGGAGACGATCACCCGGTGGGGAAGCAGCGTTGTGCTGGAGGCGGGAAGCCAGGTGGGCTCCGGCCGAGCCCGGCGCAGCACCAGGTGCACATTTGTACCGCCCGTTCCGAAGGCGTTGACCCCCACCGCGGCGAGCTCCTCGGTGGCGGGTTCTGCGTGGGTTGGTAACCGGAGTGCCGCCTCCGTCAGGCCAAGAAGGGGATGCGGCTGGGTGAGCCCGGCGAGCGGGGGCACCACCTGGTGATGCAGGACGAGCGCGGATTTCACCAGGGCGGCGACACCGGCTGCCGTATCCAGGTTGCCCATCGTGGCCCGGATGCTCCCGATGGGGAGGGGCGGGTCGTTGGGACTCCGTTCCAGGGCGATACGCAGTGCGTGAATTTCGGCTCGGTCGCCGAGCGCGGTCGCTACACCCGTGGTCTCAACGTAACCGACCTCGGCGGGGGAGACTCCCGCCTGAGAGAGCGCTTCGGATATTGCTTCCGCTCGCCTCAGGGGGTGGGGGGCGGTGAAGCTCACCCGGTCGTTACCATCGGAGTTGGTGGCGGTGCCGGCGATGTAGGCATAGACGTGGTCCCGATCAGCGCGGGAGTCCTCCGCCCGGCGCAGCACCACGGCGGCTGCCCCGCTACCGGGGGCGGTACCGTCCATCTTGGCATCAAAGGGGGTTACGGTAGCCGTGGGGCTGATGGTGGTATCGCCGTAGTATATGTAGCCGCCGAGCATGGGAATAAAAATGGAGGCTCCGGCGACCACAGCTATGTCGCATTCGCCCCGGTTCAGGGAGGCCGCGGCCAGGTGGACGGCCAGGAGCGAGCTGGCATCCGCTGCCCGCACCATCACGCTGGGTCCGGTGAAACCCAGTAGATAGGCCGTCCGGTTGCACACGTAGTCAACCGCGTTGGTGAGGAGGAGATCGACCTGGACATCAACCCCGGCCCACTCGTCGGCCTGGGCTAGTGGCCCCATCAGGTAGGTGCTGGGCCCGCAGGAGCCGAATACCCCCACGCGAACCTTCGGGTCTGTGCTCGCGTGGGCGCTGTCTTCGAGCGCAGACCAGACGGTTTCGACGAAGATCCTCTGCTGCGGGTCAAGGATGGTTGCCTCGCGTTCTGACAGGCCAAAGTAGGTGTGGTCGAATGCGGCGGGGTCGTCGAGGGCCGAGCGAATCGGCACAAAAGCGGGGCTGTCGATGACCGCATCAACAAAACCGCTACCGGTTGAATCTTCACGGGGGACGGGCTCTAACGTGGTTTTGCCCGAGACAATAAGCTCCCACAGCTCTGAGAGTGTGGATGCTCCCGGAAGTCGGGCGGCCATACCAATGATGGCGATGTCATTCATTGCGGTGCTCCTTGTGCGGATGGGGGAGATTGTTGTGCATCAGGAGTTCGGCGACTGCGCTGGTTGCGTGGGTCGTTCAACGTACTGAAGAGCAGTGCGGTGGCGGGGCCACTGCGTGGTGTGCGGGGTGTGCCAGCGGATCACGGGTAGTTAATCCGAGGGTGTGTCGATAGGTTAGGCCGCGCACCCATTCGTTCGGGCCCTTCAGGCGGCTTTGTGCGGTTTTTTGCGGGTTTTTGCGGTAAATTTCACCCCGCCTGACCCAATGAATTTGTAAAATACCGGGCACTTTAAAAAGAGAGAGCCCCGCCCCGAGGCGCCCTCAAAAATATTTTTTGGGAAAGTGCGTAATATTCTCGACGCTTTTTACTCGTTACTAGTGAGGGCGAAAATAAGGAGGCGCCACCACCACCAGACCAGGGTCAATCCACGATTGACTCACACACTGTCCGAACCGTGTAGTTACGGGTGCGTCAACCCAAATACGCCGCACCCTCCTCCCTCAGGGCTACACGATCGTGACACACAGCGGTGAGCGCACGATGGCGTGTCATCTCCGCTATCCCAGGCCTTCCCCGGTTCTGGAAGGGCAGTTGAGAGTTCTTCACACAACATCTTCTGTCGGTGCCCACGGGGGCGGGTTAGGTTGCACACCCGCTCGCCCCCGTGGCATCACCACAGTTTTTACGACGTGGACTACCGTGCCACAGTTTAGGGGGTGGCACGGTAGCCCATTTTTCCGGTGTAGACACTCCGTCACCGACCATCCACAAAACGTCACCGTGCAAACCTCAGGAGCCCAGTGCACTGGGCGCACCGGGTTTGAGTCGCACGTAGATCTGGCGGCGCACGGTCATGGAGGGTGTACGGGTGTGTACGCTCATGCGGCCTCCAGGGCAATCAGGGCAGTTTTGGCTTCGGGTCCCCCGGCGTAACCACCGGGCGACCCATCGGAGCGCACCACGCGGTGACAGGGCAGCACGAGCGGCAGGGGGTTGGTGGCACAGGCCGTGCCCACGGCGCGTACCGCGCGCGGATTCCCCACGCGCGCGGCCACGTGGGCGTAGGTTTCGGTGTGGCCGTAGGGGATCAGCGGCAGGTACGTCTGCACGGTCTGACGGAATCCCTTCGACAGCGCGTGGTCGAGCGGCAGATCAAATGTGGTGCGGGTGCGGGCGAAGTACTCGTCAAGCTCACGGGCCGCAGCGTCCAGACGTTCGGGGGCGAAGAGGATGCGCGGGCTCACCTTCGCGGCGATAGCGGCCAGTACAGCGTCGTGGTCCTCACTATCGAAGGCTACGCGGAGGAGACCGCGCGGGGTCGCGGCGAGCAGCAGCGGGCCCACGGGGGAGTCGAGAGTGCGGTAAGCCACGTCAAGCAGATCGGCGCTGGCGGCATCGGCGGCGAGGCGGGTGTGCAGCCGGTCGAGCAGGCCGACGGGGAGGTCAGTGAGGGCGGAGGGGATGTGCTGTGTCATGGGCGCGCTCCTCTCGAAGCGGGGTGGGCGGGTGCGGCGGTTGTGATTCGCGGGTTTTCTGCGGGCGCAGCGAGGTGGCGGCGTAGCGCGGCGATGCCGTCGGAGCCAGCCCGTCGGGCCGCCTCCGCACTGCCCCCGATCACTTCGGCCACCTCCGAGTAGGGCAGCCCGCCGAGATAGTGGTAGGCCACGGCCTGACGCTGTTTGGTGGGCAGGCGGGTGA
The DNA here is from genome assembly GCF_006716695.1 of Klugiella xanthotipulae. Lineage (GTDB taxonomy): Bacteria > Actinomycetota > Actinomycetes > Actinomycetales > Microbacteriaceae > Klugiella > Klugiella xanthotipulae. Next base: position 917,340 of record NZ_VFPN01000001.1, on the reverse strand, counting down.
CGGCGTGGTGAAGGTCGGCATCCGTGGCCCCGGGGATACCGAGGGTGCTGGGCCGCTCGGGCACCTCGGCGACGGGGTGGGCCTGCCGTTGACGCCCGCGGATGATGTCGATGGCCTTACGGTGTGCGATTGTGACGAGCCACGCCTCCAGGTTGGCGTTCTCGGGTAGCTGCGGATAGGCGCGCAGGGCGGCGAGGAATGTTTCGGACCAGGCATCCTCCGCGTCATGGATGCCCACAACGGCCCGACAGACGCGCAACACGGCGGTGCCGTGGCGCGCGACCACTGTCTCGAACGGAATTTTTGTCATCATTACCCTGTAGACGCTGCGCCGCGGTGGAGTGTGAGGTATCGGTGGGCTCGGTTTTCAGGGTACTGGGTGGGAGAGGTCGGTGCGAGTTGCGTTCCGCTTTTTGTATTGCTACATTGACACAGAGTTTCGTACAATCTTCGGAATCGACTTTCACCGCGTGCGCAGGAGCCCCATGAACGAACAGCAGCTTTTCTGGATCGGTATCGGTGTCATCGTTGCCCTCTGGCTCGCCCTCGCCCGCGCCAGTCGTACGGCCTGGATGCGCGAACGCTCCGCTCGGCAATTTTTCGACAGCGTCTCACTCCCGCCCGGTCCGCCCGCGATCCACGAGGCCGTCACCCACTACACCCTGCGCCGCGAGAGGAGCGGTCTCGCCGGTCTCGCCTTCGCCGCCCTCGTTGCGCTCAGCGTTCTTCTCGTGTGGCCCGGTGCCGGAGGGTCGGAGCTGCCCTGGCTGGTGCTTATCCCGTGCGCGCTGACGGGTATGGCTTTCGGTCAGGCGAGTACCGCCCTGCGCTACACGCTCTTTCCTGGGGTTCCGGAGGTTCGGCGCGTTGCCCGGTTGCGGACCGTCACCATCGCCGACTACGTTCCTGCCGTGCACCGCTGGGCCGTGACCGTGGTGTGTGCGCTGTCGGCGCTCGCCGTCCTCGTTGCGGTGGTGCTTGTGCTCACGGGGGTCGCCTCGTGGGTCGATCTGCTGCACACCAACATCCCCAGCGCGGCGCTCGTCACCACCCTCATCTGGGGGGCGGCATCCTGGGGGGAGCGTCGAATTCTGGGTCGCCCCCAGCCAGCCACCACCACCCTGGAGTTGGCCTGGGACGATGCCATTCGCTCCAATATGTTTCGTAGTCTTGCCCTCACCAAGGTCGTTGTGGGGCTGATCGTCGCCTCGTATGCGGTGCCCGGCGTGTTGCTGCTCCTCACCGGGGAGAGCCTCGTCCTGGGAATGACGATGACCGATATTTCCCGTTTAGCCTTGGCTCTCGGGATGCTCATTGCCATTGCCAGCATGAACTCACCGAGTGGCACCCTCTACTCCCGTCTCCGGCTCTGGGGCGAGGAGGACTTTGCGGGTAACGCACCCGGCGGTGTGCGGGGGCGGACCGCCGCGATCTCAGAGCCCGCCTCGGTGGGTGGCGTGGTGGGCGGTGCTCGCTAGTGCTCATCGCCGTTGATCCGCGCTCGGCCGTGCCGCCCTTCGAACAGATTCGGGTGCAGGTCATCGCGCTCGTCACCGCGGGGGATCTGGTCCCCGAGACTCGCCTCCCCACGGTACGCAAGCTCGCGAGCGACCTGGGCGTCGCGCCCAACACGGTTGCGCGCGCTTACCGCGAACTGGAAGCCGACGGGATTATTGAGACGCGCGGTCGCAACGGTACCTTTGTGTCTGCCCACGGCGACCCTGCCCGGCAGCAGGCCCAGCGGGTGGCGGCGGAGTGCGCCGACCGGATGCGCCAGCTGGGCATCCCCGTGGCTGACGCGTTGGCCCTCGTCGAAGCGGCGCTGCAACCGCGCTAAACTTTCCGGCGTGAGCGACTCCCTCCGTGAGGAGTCGCCGATCACCCGGACGGTTCCCTTTCGGAGGTGATGGCGCAGGAGTGCCCCGCTCTCGTCGCCCCCACCTGTTATGGGCAGCTACGTGCCGGTCAGGCTGCGTCTATGCAAGGGTTTCGTTTAACTCGGGATGTTCTGGGCGGGTACTATCCGGTAGCAGATACGGAGGAAGAGGTCGCCACCATGAGCACCACACCCGAGTCAACAGTCGAAGCCTACCTGGCGCAGGTGCGGCCCGATGCGGTCGGTGCCGTTCGGCAGCTGGATCGCATCGTGCGCGAGACCGAGTCGCGGCTGGAGGTCAGTGTACGGTACGGCATCCTGATGTACGCCCTCGACGGCGACTGGCGGCACTGGGTGTGCGCTGTTAACGCCACGAGCAAAGTGGTCGTCCTGCGGTTTCTCTACGGGGTGATCCTCGACGACCCGCTCGGGGTGTTGCGTCAGGGCTCGGCAGAACTGTGCAACTGGGATTTCGCCCCCGAGGACCTAATCGAGGAGACGGCCGTCGCCGGATACGTGTCGGAGGCCGTAGCTCGGCACGCCTACTTCCGCGAGAACGCCGTAGCGATCAACGTCGAGAGTAAGAAGAAGGCGGCCGCGCGGAAGCGAAAATAGCCGTACTATGTACGGCCGTGGGTGCGATTTTCACTCGTTTCACGTGTGAAATAGGTGTTTGTGTGGCATGATGAAGGCACGCTGTTTAGGGACAGCTGCATCAACGACACACTCAGATACCTCTCGAGGGGGCTCGGGAGGGGCGGCGTCAGCGCCGTTCATACTCGGTGTATCCGCTGTGCCAACTTCAAGGGATTTTTCGGATGGATACAGTACGCATCACGCGCATCCTCGGTACCGCACGTACCGTTTCTGTCATCTCTTCGACCCACGCCGCGACACGCCCCGGAGGTGTGGCGGCACCCCACGACTAGCCCCCGCATGTGCCCCCTGGACATCCCGTCACCACCGAGTGTGGTGGCGGGATGTTTTGCACGAACAGGACCACGATTCGGGTGGTGGCCCGGTGCGCGAGGGGGTGACTTTCGGGATGCTCTTTCTGCGCCGCCCCGTCTTCGTTTTTGTGGGCCTGATGTGCGCTGCTACGGTGAGACCTCGGCCGAAGGAGAACAAATATGCAACTTTCGAAAAATGTCACGCGCGCCCGACGAATGTCCCTCGTGGTGTGTGGTGTCACGGCAGCGCTGATGCTGTCCGGGTGTGCGTCAGGCGAGACCCCCACCGCCGCCCCCACCTCGGGTGCGGGGGCCCCCAGCTCGAATGCAACGGTGGCACCGCGCGGCACTCTGGAGACCCCGGACACCACGGCGGAAAGCCCCGAGAAGTCTACCCGCGAATCTCCGTATGTGTGTGATGCCGGCGAGAATCTCACGTTCACAGAGGACCAGGCGGTTGTCGCACTCATGGGCAGTTGCGGCACCATTACGTTGTCGGGCACGGGCATCACCGTTGATGCCGAGTTGGCCGACACGGTTAAGATCGGCGGGTCTGAGAACTCCGCAGGCTTCACGAACGATGTCAAGGACGTGGTGATCAGCGGCGGCAGCAGCATCTTTAGTGCCGGTGCGCTGACCTCGATCACGGTGACGGGGGACAAAAACACTCTCTTCATTGACAGCGTTAAAAAGATTGAGGTGGGCGGCTCTGATAACAGCATCATGTCGCTTACCACGCCGGACTCGGTGAGTGATTCGGGTAAGAACAACACGATTCAGTAGGTGGTGTCTGGGTGGGGCGGCCGGAGTGCCGATCTCACCCAGACCCGATCTGTGTGTTCCCCATATAAAACTCTGGTGTTCTGACTGCGGGTGCGCCTAGTCTGAGGCATGGACGTCTTTCTGCACACCATTGCCACTGCGGTTCCCGATCATATCCTGGTGCAGACGGAGGCCAGGGACGTCTTTGCCAGCCAGCCGAATCTGACCCGTCTGGCTCAGCGTCTGGTGCGCGCCTCGTTTGATGGCTCCGCGATTGAGACGAGACGCAGCGTCATTGAGGATTTTCATCTGGGCAGGGTGCCGGAGCATCCCACTTTTTACGATCATCGATCCGGCCTGCTGCTGAGCCCTTCGACGCGCACGCGCAACGAGTTGTACATTCGTGAGGCGCAGCCGCTCACGTTGGCGGCTGCTCGCCGCGCGATTGCCGAGACCGAGGGGCTATCGACTGCCGACATCACCCACGTTATCACCGTATCCTGTACGGGATTTTATGCGCCCGGCCCCGACTACCAGCTCGTGCGTGAACTCGGCCTCGCCAGCAACACTCTGCGCTACAACATTGGCTTCATGGGGTGCTACGCGTCCTTCCCCGCCCTGCGCGCGGCCCGCTCGTTTGTTCGGGCGGACCCGGACGCCGTGGTGCTCGTGGTGAGCACCGAATTGTGCTCCATTCACGTGCGCTCCTCCAACGACCCCGATCAGATCGTTGCGGCCTCGGTTTTTGCCGATGGATCAGCCGCAGCCCTCATTTCGGCCCGTGACGATATCCCGGGCAACAGCCTCAGCCTCGACAGCCTCGCGAGTGATCTCACGCCCGTCGGCGAGGGCGACATGGCGTGGACGATCGGTGACGAAGGGTTCGAGATGATTCTCAGTGCGGCCGTTCCCAAGATTATTGACACCTACATCGCGGGAGCCATCGGCCCCGTACTCGTCGATGAACCCGCTCTCCGTGAGGATCCGGCCGGCCGGATCGCGCACTGGGCGGTGCATCCCGGCGGCCGTAGCATCCTCGACAGGGTGGAGTCGCGTCTCGGTCTGAGCCCGGAGCAGATGGTGCCCTCGCGGGACACACTGCGCGAGGTGGGCAATATGTCGAGCGCCACCATTTTCTTTGTACTCAAACGAATCCTCGACGCCGAGGGTCCCGCTCGGTCCACCTCGGCCGCTCCCGAGCGTGTGATGGCTATGGCGTTTGGTCCCGGTCTCACGGTGGAGACGGGCCTGTTCACTAAGCGGTACGCCGAGCAGAGCGATGCGGGGGTGTAAACCGTGACGCTGCGCGTGCGGCATCCCCACGAGGCCGAGCTGATGGATGATCCGGCCTGTGACCCCGCTGCCCTGTGGCGCACCTACCGCCAGTTTCGCTTTGTGAACGGGCTCGTTGCGGGCTGGCGGCGCACGTATCGCCACCACATCCGCCCCCACCTCACCGGTACCGAACACACCCTGCTTGATGTGGGTACGGGCGGTGGCGACCTCGCCCGCGCGTTTGTGCGCTGGGCTGCCCGCGACGGCGTGCTGCTGCATGTGACCGCGATTGATCCGGATGTCCGCGCCCACCGCTACGTGACAACCGCGCGCCTGCGTACCGCTCGTGCGCGCGCTGAGGCTCATGCGGTTGAGTGGTTGCGCTGCACCACCTCGGAGCTTGTCGCCGAGGGCCGCACCTTTGACGTGGTTGTCTCCAACCATGTGCTGCACCACCTCTCGGGTGAGGAGCTTGGCACGCTCCTGCGTGACGGCGAGACCCTGGCCGCGGGAACCGCGCTGCACAGCGATATCCGCCGCTCGCGAATGGCCTACGTGCTCTTCAGCCTGCTCACCCTGCCATTTGTGTTGATGCCGCCGGGCTATCGGTCGTTTATCCGACCCGACGGGTTCGTCTCTATCCGCCGCAGCTTCACGGTTGAGGAGTTAACCGAGGCGGTGCCCGGTGGCTGGCGGGTGCTCGCCCAATGGCCCTATCGTCTGCTGCTAGTGCACCGGCACTCCCGGGCGGCTGTCGCGAGCGGGGGGCCCGCGGATGCGTGATGTCACGATTGTTGGTGCCGGACCCGTCGGTCTGCTGCTCGCGTGTGTGCTGCTCGACCACGGTCTGGACGTGCAGGTGCTGGAGGCGCGCGAGTTGCCCGTGACGCACTCCCGGGCTATCGGTATCCACCCGCCCGCCCTGGTCGCACTCGAACGGGCTGGCATCACCGAGAGCGTTGTGGCCGAGGCCGTTCACATTGGTGCGGGGAGTGCCTACAGTCGGGGGCGGAGGCTGGGTACCGTGAGCTTCGACCTGCCCGGTTCTCGCTATCCGTTTGTGGCGGCGCTGCCACAGTATCGCACGCAGCGTCTCCTGGTGGATGCCGTGACCCGGCGCTCGCCCGGCGCGATTCTGCGGGGAATTGAGGTGCTCTCGGTGTCCCGGGTGCCTGGCGGTGATGGGGATCATCGTGACGTGCGTTGCGTCGGGGGCACCCAGGTTTTCTCTGCCCGGACGGTGGTGGGCGCAGATGGGCCGCGCGGGGTGGTGCGTGATCGGGCGCACGCGCGCACGATATCCCGCAGGTATCCCGACACCTACGTGATGGGCGATTTTGCCGACGAGACAGCCCTGGGCACCGAGGCGGCGATCTTTCTGGAGGATTCCGGTGTTGTGGAGTCGTTTCCGCTGCCCGGTGGTATGCGGCGGTGGGTGGCGCACTGGACGGCCGCCCGCCATCCGGCCACAGCGCAGGGGCTCGCCGCCGAGATCTCCGTCCGTACGGGCCAGCGGGTTGACGCGGGTACCGTCTCGATGCTGAGTGAGTTTCGTCCGCGCCGACGGGTGGTGCGCCGAATGCTCGGTGAGGGCGTGTTGTTGGTGGGTGATGCTGCCCACGAGATCAGCCCGATGGGAGGTCAGGGCATGAACCTCGGCTGGTTGGATGCGGTGGCCTGCGGCGACGCGCTCGCCCACTTCCTGCGCACGGGCGACCGGCAGCCCCTGCTCGTTGCGGAGCGCGCGCGGCTTGCGGCGGCGCGCGCGGCCGCCCGGCTTGCAGAGTTCAATATGGCCTGTGGGCGACCGCTGGGTGACCGCGCAGCGGCGGCGCGCAACGCGGCGATTCGGCGGCTGGCGCGCTCGCCGTGGGGGCCGATGGCCGCGCGAATGTTCTCGATGCAGTAACCGTGTGGGTACCGTTTCGTTTCCCGGGTGATCGTCCACGGAGAGATGGGAAACGATTATATATTAAAATATATTTATTTCTCGGCCCGGCTGGGGATTTCGCCGGGGAATCCCGCTGTGGCCAGTCGATGTGCGGATTATCTCCCGGAATGAGAAAAATGCGCGCGTAATATTCCCAGAATATTCACAGCAAATGTTTTTATCCTCAGGAATGTCTTGCCTTCGCACATGGCAAGACCGGGCGCACCGGGGGGAAGCCTTTCGATGATGAATCTTCACGGGTGCCGCTGTAACTGAATACGCGCGGATCTTGGCCGTGCGCGTCGGAGAGTGTGTCTCGCGCGACACTCTCCAGCATCACCCCAACGCGTAGTGGCGCGGCCCTTGCGGGTCGGCGCACGGATGTGGATCCACCCGACAGAAAGTACTCCCGACATGCCCACCTTGTTTCACGGCCTGCCGCCGTCGCTGGCTACCCCTGATTGTCGCTGCCGAGCGTGCGGGGTTGGTTATGCCTAATCGGCTTTTTGGTCTCACGATTGCGCTGCTGGGTTTATTGATGATTCTCTTGGCGATCACGCTGTCTTAGCTCGGGACTGTTGTCCGATAGGCGTGTGTCACGTAGGGCAATTCGATGGCCGACCGGCCGGCCGTTTGTGGGTGGCTGCTGAGTAATTCGCGGATAGCCGCAAAAATGCGGGTCTGCTCTTCCGGGTCGGACGTGATGACGTAGCTGCGCGAGCGGACCATCGCGAGGAGGTCGTCCGGCGACATCGTGCGCGTCCACTCCCGCGTGTTGAGCTCAGGGGGGTCGAACGGTGCCGCGATCTCGGGCCCACCGTGGGCGATCATCTGTTCGGCGTTGCTGCTGTGCATGAGCGCGGTGAGTTCCCGGACCCAATCGACGCGCTCATCCCGGATGTTCCAGATCAGGCCCAGCGTGCCGCCCGGTCGTAGTACGCGGGCGGCCTCCGTTGAGGCGCGTTCCGGGCCGACCCAGTGCCAGGCCTGTCCGTACGTGATGGCGTCGGCGCTTCCGTCGGGGAGCGGCAGGTGTTCGCCGGTGCCGAGTGCAGTGTGGATGCCGGGGTAGCGTTCCGTGAGCGCCGCGAGCATGGCCGGGTCGGGATCCACGGCGATGACCCGGCGGCCCGTTGCGGCGATGACGGCGCTCAGCTTGCCGGTTCCCGCTCCCACATCCACGACGGTTCGGCCGGATCCGTCCAGAAGCCAGGCGACCGATTCGCGCGGATACCCTGGCCTGCCACGGTTGTAGGCAGCGCTTTCGGTGCCAAAGGAGGTCGCTGCGAGATCGCGGGGGGAAGGCTCACCGTTGAGCGGGGTGTGGATGGTCATAGTGACAATTCTGGCATCGTTTCCGGTGCGGGCGAAAGGGGGAACTGGGAGGGGCACCAAGGGTCTCCGGGCGTTGAAATTCCAGGAAATTCCGCTCCTCGGGGAGGAGGGTGTCGAATTCGGGGTGAATTTCAGGTGGTAGGCGGGGTGATTTTTTGTGCACCAAGTATTGTCAGACAATCTACCATGTGGGATCAATAGCGCTTCTCATCATGCTTTTTCTTTTTAATCACGCGAAATGAGTCGATTCACCTCCTGAAATTCAGGGAATCTGAGCTCGGGAGGGGTGCTCCGGCCGTCTTAGTCTGGGCGTGTACTTCTACTACGCAGGGGACGTCAGCGTGGCAAAAGTCGAGACATGATGCTGTGCACCATAGCCGGCAGAGACTTCAGTGAAAGAGCCAAAACATGAACAAGGATTCCTTCTCGGGCGGACCACTCGAGCCTACGGCAGTGTCAAATGAAGGCGAGGGCACGGGCCGTTCCGGTCTGAGTCGGCGCACCATGGTCACCGCTGCGGCGTGGTCCGTTCCTGCCGTTGCGCTGGCGACCGCCGCCCCTGCTGCTGCTGCATCACCGCCTACGACGGGCCTCGCGGTTGCGTTTACCAAGGTTGTTTATGATTACCTTCCCAACGCGAGCAGTAACGAGGCGGCCGTCTTGGTCACCTCCGTATCGAGCCCCGCTGGTCCGGTTGCGGGTGCCAGCGTCTCGTTCCTGATTGACGCGATTCCCCCGGGGGCTGGGGTTCCCGCCGAGGTGGAGGAAGACCTGGCCTCCACCGGAACCTCGGGCAGCGGCGTCCTCTCCTTCTCTTTTGCGGCTGGCTCGTCGAGCGCGACCAATGTGTCAGATGCATCGGGTCAGTGTGGTGCCACCACGATCAAGGCTGGTGCCGGATACGGTGTGATGCGTATTACCGCCACCGCTACCAAGGGCTCCCAGACCGCCACGGCCACGGCTTATCTGCGGGTCCAGCGTGCGGGCGCGCTCTACTCCTTCGGTAAGGGCAACTGCTATGGTGCGCTCGGCAACGGAAACAAGAGCTGTGCCCAGTCTGTTCCCGCCACGGTCTCCTACTTTGCCAAGGACATTATCGACATCCAGCTGGCCCGCACGGCCGAGGGCGGCACGCTACTCAACCGCGCTGGGGAAATCTACACCTGGGGTTACGGATGCTACGGTCTCAACGGTCAGTTCAACTCGGGTAACTCCAAGTCATATTTTGTGCCGACCAAGGTGCCGTCGCCCATCACTTACAAGTCGCTGGCAAGCGGGTACTACAGTGTCGGTGCCGTGAGCTCCACCGGTGGGGCATATGCCTGGGGCAAGAACTACGCTTACGTGACGGTCGCCACCCGACCGCTGAATGAGGCCATCACAACCCCCACGCTCATCCACCCCTCGCTCTCCTCCGGAGTCAAGCAGCTGTCGCTCTCCCAGTACAACGGGCTCGCGCTCAAGGAAGATGGCACGGTCTGGACCTGGGGCTACAACTACTGCGGGTACGGCCTGGGTATTGGCAGCACTAAGGCTGAGTATGTCACCACGCCCACGAAGCTCAACTTCCCGGGTGCGGGTCGCATGGTTTACGTCTGCGCCGGTTGGGCAAGCGGTTTTGCCATTGACGAGGCTGGCAACATCTGGAGCTGGGGCGATGGTAGCTACTACCGCCTGGGTACGGGTAACTGCACCAACCAGCGCACACCCGTCAAGCTCACGATTGGTGGCGGGTTTACCCGAATCAACCACTTCCCCTCGCCCGGTGGAAGCGTGCTGGCGATCAAGGGCGATGGAAACGCGTTCTTCTGGGGTAACAACCCGTGTGGAAACGCCGGAAACGGTAACTGCAACACCGTCAAGACCCCCACCAACATCGGTCTCACCAATGTGGCCAACGGTGTTGCGGGTCCCACCTCCACGCACATCGTCCGCAAGGACGGCACCGTGTGGTCGGCCGGAAACGGATGCTACGGTCAGCTCGGTGCGGGAAACACCAAGAGCGTGAAGACCTGGGTCAAGGCCCTGATGCCCGCCAACAACGCGCGCCTCGTGGCCAACAACGAGCACACCACCTTCGTGCTCACCAACGGCTAACAGCTGAGTAACGAGTGGCCCCGCCCGGGATTCCTGGGCGGGGCCACTCGTGTGTATGCGGCCGAGTAGGGTGGTTTCGGGCTCTTCGCGAGCAATGGACAGATGTGTCCGTGTCGTTATCCGGCGCAACCGTTACAGTTTCAGTACGGTGAAGCCCCTGGAGGAGGGGCTTCCGTTCAACCCGAAGGAACTCGTGACTCGATATCCCGCCGCTAACGTGAACGAGCGGCGTCTGCTGCCGCCGCAGGTGGCTGTCTCGACGGTGGCGTTTTCGCTCGCGCCACCGGCCCAGGACGCTCGGGCCGGTGGCCGGGTTCGTGCGGGGCTGGAGGGTGCGGATGCCGGGCCCCGCCCATCCACATCTGTCACGCTGTGGTTGCCGCTGGTTCGGCGCATCCGGGAGCCCTTTCGTGGGCTGTGGGCGCTGCCCGGCGGACCGCTGAGGTGGAATGAATCGCTGCTGGATACCTCGCGACGTACGCTCGGCGATACGACCGGGGCGCATCCCGAGTACCTGGAGCAACTGTACGCTTGTGGTGAGCCGCAGCGGTCCGCTTCCGATCAGCGGGTGGTCACGATTGTCTATTGGGCACTCCTGAGCGACAGCGATGCGGGCGACACCGCGGCGACTAGCCCGGACCGGGTGCGTGAGAACGTGGGCTGGTTCTCGGCCGATGAGCTTCCCCCGCTCGCCTTCGATCACGCAGAGATCGTGCGCTACGCCCTGTGGCGGCTACGCAATAAGACGGAGTACTCGACCGTGGCGTACCGATTTGTGGGCGAGACGTTTACGCTCGCGCAGTTGCGGGCCGTGCACGAGGCGATTGTGGGGCGTTCGGTGGATGCCGCGAACTTTCGCCGCCAGGTTCTCGCCTCGGGCAACCTGGTGGAGACGGGGGAGACGGAAACGGGTGTGAGCTACCGACCGGCCAAGCTGTACCGCTTTGTAGCGGATGCGGGCGGGGTCCTTGGCAGTCCGCGGGAGCTCGGGTAGCCCGTGAGGAACTAGAAGTTGGCTTAAGGTCATTATGACCGTAAGGTGAGGTGGGTGGGTCGAATGCGGCCGGCAGGAGGAGCGCACAGTGACGTCCGTTAACGATCTCATCCGTGGCAGCGCTGCCACGTCCGTACGCAACTGTGGTGCCGACCTTGCCAGCGACCCCTGGACCGTGGATGCCCGCCCCGCGCCCACCTACGGCCCCGGTGCCTCCGTGGCCGATCCTGCCCCGCTCGGGATGCCGCGCCAGGGCCGACTGCCCGAGGAGTACGCCGCGGCGTCACCCGAGGAGCTCGACCGGCGCATCCGCGCGGCGAAAGCCACCCTCGGAAACCGCGCGCTCATCCTGGGGCACTTCTACCAGCGCGATGAGGTGATCCGCTACGCGGATGTGGTGGGGGACTCGTTCCAACTCGCTCGGGCCGCGGCCACCCGTCCCGCGGCTGAGGCGATTATCTTCTGTGGTGTTCACTTTATGGCTGAGACCGCCGACATTCTCTCTGGAACGGATCAGGCGGTGATCCTCCCCAACCTCGCGGCCGGGTGTTCGATGGCCGATATGGCGAGTATCGCCGAGGTGGAGGACTGCTGGGCAGAACTCGAAGCCCTGTACGGTACGGCGGCGGATGCCGCGGGCCGGGTGCCCGTTATCCCGGTGACCTATATGAACTCGTCGGCCGCGATTAAAGATTTTTGCGGGCGGCGCGGCGGTATCGTGTGCACCTCCTCCAACGCGCGGGCAGTGCTCACCTGGGCCTTTGAGCGTGGGCAGCGGGTGGTGTTTTTTCCCGATCAGCACCTTGGCCGTAACACCGCCAAGGCGATGGGGGTACCGCTGGACAGTATGTCGATGTGGAACCCGAGGTTACCGCTCGGCGGGAATAGCGAAACCGCGCTCATCCAGGCCCGGGTGATCCTGTGGAACGGCTTCTGCTCGGTGCACCGGCGCTTCACGGTTGAACAGATCGCGGCGGCACGGGCTGAACACCCCGGCGTGCGGGTGATCGTGCACCCCGAGTGCCCCGTTGAGGTGGTGGATGCCGCCGATGAGAACGGCTCGACCGACTACATCACGAGGGCCATCGTGGCCGCCCCCGACGGCGGCATATTCGCGGTGGGAACCGAGATCAACCTGGTCCAGCGACTCGCCACGCGGTACCCGCAGCACACCATCTTCTGTCTGGACCCGGTTGTCTGCCCCTGCTCGACCATGTACCGCATCCACCCCGGCTACCTGGCCTGGGTGCTTGAACAACTCGTTGAGGGCGAGACGGTCAACCGCATCCGGGTTGCGGATGAGGTGTCCTCCGGCGCACTGCTCGCCCTGCGGCGGATGCTGGCGGTCCAGCCATGACCCTGGCGGTCGGCAGCCGCGCCGAGATTTCCCCGGCCACATCCATAACTCTCTAGGAGGATTCACCGTGCTCACCGCCGACCACATCAGCACCCTCGTTCGTGACGCCCTGCGGGAGGACGCGCCCTGGGGCGATATCACGGCCGAGTCTGTCATCCCCGCGGATGCCGTGGCCACCGCCCAGCTGGTGGCCCGTGTGGGCGGTGTGCTGAGCGGTGGTGAGATCTGGGCGGCGGCCTTCCGTGCGGCCGACCCGCGGCTGCGGGTGGACCTCCACCGGCCTGACGGCCGGGCTTTTACCGCCGAGGATGTGCTCGCAACGGTAACCGGCCCGGCACGGCCGCTCCTCACCGCCGAGCGGGTTGCCCTCAATTTTGTGCAGCATCTCAGCGGAATCTCCACGCTCACGGCCGCCTACGTGGCCGAGGTGGCCGGCACGCGGGCCCGGATTACGGACACGCGTAAGACTACCCCCGGGCTGCGTGCGGCCGAGAAGTATGCGGTGCGCTGTGGCGGTGGGCATAATCACCGTTTTGGCCTGTCAGACGCGGTGATGGTGAAGGACAACCATCTTGCGGTGCTACGCGAGTCCAGCGGGGAGACGGTCACGGCGGCGCTGCGTGGTATCCGGGAGAGGGTCGGTCACACGACCCACATTGAGGTGGAGGTTGACCGTCTCGATCAGATTGAGGAGGTGCTCGCCGCGGGTATCGACACGATCATGCTCGATAATTTTTCGTGTGATGAGCTGCGGGCCGGGGTGGCGCTGGTGGCTGGCCGCGCAGTTGTTGAGGCGAGCGGGGGCATCACCCTGGAAACAGTAGCCGGGGTTGCGGCAACCGGCGTTGACGTCATTTCGGTGGGCGCGCTCACCCACAGCGCGCCCAGTCTCGATCTGGGTCTTGACATCACCATTGAGGTGGAGCCGGGTGCGCCCTCCGGTGGTATCCGCGCCGCTCATTCCGCCGGGGGCTAGCGTGCTCTTCCTGGATACCGCCGCGGGTGCTCCCGTGCACCCCGAGGTGCTGCGTGCCCTTTGGCCATACCTGGCCGAGGAACAGGGGAACCCCTCGAGTGTGCACACGACCGGTCGTCGGGCGCGTGAGGCGGTCGAGTGGGCACGAGCCACGGTTGCCGCCGCCCTGGAGGCCCGGCCCGCCGACCTCGTCTTCACCTCGGGCGGCACCGAAGCCAACAACCTCGCGATTAAGGGTATTGCGCTTGCCCGGCCGCGGGGCGGACACATCATCACGACGGCAGTTGAGCACCCCTCGGTGCTCGAATCGTGCCGCTACCTGGAGCGATTCCACGGGTTCCGTACCACGCTGGTGCCGGTGGATGCCGTGGGTCGCGTTGATCCAGCCACCGTCGCCCTGGCCCTCCGAGAGTCCCCCGAGGCCACCCTCGTCTCCGTTGGCCTGGCCAATAACGAGGTCGGAACGGTGCAGCCCGTTGCGGCTATCTCTGCCCTGGCACGGGCCGCGGGTGTGCCCTGCCACACGGATGCCGTGCAGGCGTTCGGTGCGATTCCCGTCTCCGTGCGGGAACTCGGGGTTGACGCGCTGAGTCTCTCGGGTCACAAACTGGGTGCGCCGCAGGGTGTCGGGGTGCTCGTGGTGCGGCGTGGCCTGCACAGTGAGCCGCTCATCCACGGGGGCGGGCAGGAGGGTGGTGCCCGCTCGGGTACCCAGAATGTGGCCGGAATCGTGGGGCTGGGTGCAGCCGTGCAACGCGCGACGCCCACGCTCGCGGAGCGGGCCGCTTTGCTGGCCGCCCGGCGGGATGCATTCATCGCGGATGTGCGCCAGCGCCTGCCGGATGCCAGACTCACGGGTGATCCGGTGAACCGCCTCCCCGGCCACACCTCCTGGTGTTTCCCCGGGGTGAGCGGCGAGTCGGTGCTGGTGGGGTTGGATGCTGCGGGGATTGAGTGTTCCTCCGGTTCGGCCTGTGCGGCGGGCCGAACCGACCCATCACCCGTGCTGCGTGCGATGGGGGTGCCTGCTGAGCTCGCATCCTCGGCCGTGCGACTGACCTGGAACGAGTCTGTAGGTGAGGCAGACCTGGCTCGTGTGGTGGAGGCTCTGGTGAAGATTCTGGGCTTCTCACTGCGCTGAGGAATCATATGCCGCAAAAGATGTGAACCGGAAACCCGGTCCTCTTATTCGCTCCCTTTTTCGGCCTCGAAAGGGCTGTTATATTCCCTTTATGGTATGTAAGTTGTCGGGGGTGGTCGCGGCCCCGGGTGCCGACTTGACCCCCACGCTTCCCGAGGCCTAGGCTCAGGAATGTTACAGGTGTCGGGGGACACATCGGCGTGTAGACCATGTAACTCCGGCACAGATCTAGCTCAAGGGGGGCTTACTGTGCACAATAGAACGCATCTTGCTCAGCATCACGGACGGGCACCAGCCACAGCGGATACGCCACACCGCTCGCGCTCGGGTTCCCGAAGACTCACATATCCTGCTCTCGTCGCGGTGCTTGCGCTGGGATGCGGGAGCCTATCACTTCCCGCCTACGCCACTGACGGCGACGTGATCGACGGCCAGTCGGTCGCCGAGGAGGTACAGGCCGCACCGCCCGCGGCTGATACCGCACCCGAGGCACTGCCCGTGGGGGAGGCAGTGCCCGAGGACTCCGCTCCGGCCGCGGTTGAGACACCACCCGTCGCGGATCCCGTAGCGGTGGAGAGCCCTGCCGAGGCACCCGTTGCCGGGCCGCCCGTGCCGGTCGCCGCAGCCGCGGCAGCACCATCCGGGATCACCCCGTTTGCCGGAGACACGATTCTGGGGTCGGTCTCGCCGGCCACGGGCGACGAGGCCGGCGGTACCACCGTCATCCTCACGGGCGAATGTTTCACCGACGCGGAGGCGGTTATCTTCGAGTTGACGTCCGCGGCGAGTTTTGTGGTTGACAGTGACACGCAGATCACCGCGGTGACACCCGCCGGGTCGGGCACCGTGCCGGTTCAGGTGGTGGGCGGCCCGGGCTGCACCTTCGCCACCCTGCCCAACGCTTTCACCTACGAGGCTCCCGTACCGGTCGTTGATCCGCCCGTCGTGACCAGTCTTACGCCGGATCGCGGACCGGTCGGCGGCGGCAGCGACGTCACGATCACCGGCGAGAACCTGGCCGACGTTACGGGTGTGACCGTTGACGGCATCGCCGCCACGGGCCTCACGGGGGTCACGGATACCTCGCTCACCGTCACCACGCCGAGTCATGCCGCGGGCCCGGTGGATGTGGTCGTGACGACCACGCACGGCACCAGCAACGCGGGCCTGTTTACCTACCACCCGGTTGCCTCCGTCACCGGTGTCAGCCCCGGTTCGGGCAGCGATGCGGGTGGAACCACCGTGACAATTACGGGCACCTGCTTTGTGGGGGCGACGGGTGTCACCTTTGGCGGCACGCCCGCGGTCTCCTACAGCGTGCTCACCGACTCCACCCTCACCGCGGAGACCCCCGCGGGCACGGGCACGGTTGATGTGAGCGTCGCGACGACCGGCGAGTGCGGTTCGGGGGCGACCCTGGCGGGATCCTTCACCTACACCGCAACGGTTCCGGCTGTCCCGACCATCACGGGCATCTCGCCCACTGAAGGTCCCGACACGGGCGGTACCACCGTGACGGTGACGGGAACCAACCTGGACGGCATCCAGGAGGTGACGGTAGACGGCACGGCGGTGGCACAGTTTTCGCTGCTAACCGACACCTCATTGACGTTTGTGACCGAGGCGCACGCGCCCGGGAGCGTCGTTGTGCGGGTGCGGGATGCCAGCGATGAGTCGGCCACGTCATCCTTCACCTTTGTGGCCGCCCCGGTCGTCGAGGCCCCCGCTATCACGAGCCTGTCGCCCACACGCGGCACAATCGACGGCGGAACCCTCGTGACGATCACGGGTGAACGCCTGGGCGCTGCGACCGCGGTAGCGGTTGGCGGCACCGCTGTTGCCGCGTTCACGACCGTCAGCGATACCGAGATCACCTTTGAGACGGCGGCGCACGCTGCGGGCACGGTTGACGTTACGGTGACCGACGCCAACGGGGAGTCGGCACCCGCCGAGTTTACGTTCTTCGCACCACTGGCCGTGACCGGCATCCTGCCGGCGACCGGCTCGGAGGCGGGCGGCGAAACCGTGACGATCACGGGCACCTGCTTCACGGGTGCGGTGGATGTCCTGTTTGGCAGCGAGCCGGCCACCAGCTTTGTGGTCGTCACCGACACCAGTATCTCGGCAGTGGTCCCTGCGGGCAGTGCTGGCCTCGTCAATGTGACCGTCACCGGCAGCGTGGAGTGCGGAAATAGCGTCCTCACTGGCGGGTACGAATATGTGACGGTGGTGCAGCCGGTGCTCGGCAGTATCACCCCCGATAGCGGCCCGGCGACGGGCGGCACCGTTGTCACCGCGACGGGAAGTGGGTTTGAGACCGCCGTCTCTGTCACCTTCGACGGCCTCCCCGCAACCAACGTCACGGTGGTCAGCGACACCGAGATCACGGTGGTGACCCCGGCACACGGTGCGGGTGTTGTTGACGTGGTCGTCAACGGGCCCACCGATTCGGCCCTCCAGCTGTCACCGTTTGCCGTGGCGTTTGCGGGAATTACTCCCGCCGCCTCCAACGCGGTGAGCTTCACCTATGAGGCCGTGACGACGCCGGGTGTGGGAGAATCCGGCGGTGCGGCAGGCAACGTAACGGGGGGAGCCGCGGGTGCCCCGGCACCAGCGCCGACCGCGGTCGGCCTCGCCGTGACCGGGCTCGGTGGGGTAACTGCCCTCCTGAGTGCTGCCCTGCTGGCCCTCGTGGCTGGGCGATTCCTGCTCGTGCGGGCGCGCCGGGGTGAGCTGAGCTAACAGTTCGTCACACGGTCGGCCGGAGGGGATGGTGCGCTACGCGTCATCCCCTCCGGTCGTTGCGGTCGTCGCTGCGGTGGCCGTGCAGGTCCTGTCGAACACGCCGCCGACAGCGGTCTTGAAGCCTGTGAAACCGTCCACCGCGATGACCTCTCATCACTTGCTGCCACGCCTCAGGGCGCGACCGGTGCGGAACGGGGTAGTGAGTTAGGTTTTCACGAACCCCAGGCTGCGGTGAGTTTGTTCTCCAACTCGGCGAAGGAATTGCCAGAATCTAGCGCAATAGTGGCGCAATGATCGAGAGTTTCGGTGATCGCCTCGACCTGACTCCGCCACTGCATTTGTGCGTGGGAAAAGGCGGTGGCCGCTGCTCCGGTCCAGGCTGGTTCTCGTCGCAGAAGCGCTGATTCTAACTGTAGTAATTCGTTGTGCAGTGAAGATACTGCTCTCTTCAAAGACATTGACAGGGCGTCACTATCTGAAAAATTTACTTGATTTTCTTCTGTTATCGCTAACCAACCTGTTCTTTCTAGATCAAAATTATCCGTTCTAACCCTCAGAGCAAATGAGGCCGTCTGGGGAGAGCGTTGCATGGACTGAGACCCAATCCGGATTACCGCCAGGAGCGTTGCTCCCTGTAGTTGATTCGTATATTGAGCACACCTCAATCAAGTAGCCGAAAGCGATATCATTTTGTCCTTCCGCGAGCTTCAGGTTCTTTTCCTGTCGAGGGTCATCGGAAATAACCTTAAGGCTCGCCCAACTAGATTCAACTGAAACAAGCGCCACGACAAGATCGGTTTGTGGAATGTCGATTTGAATGGCTGCGCCCACACGAACTGCCTCCGGGGGAGTTCTTTCCTCCGCCTCCGTGTTGAGGGGCTGGGCGCAGCTTGTGAGCACTGAGATGGACAGTGCAACGCAGAGGGTGGTCCACAGTTTTTTCGGCACAGGCTGCATTACGGTTCATGTGAGATTGGAGTCAGCAGGAGTTCAACCGTGCTGGGATCGGCTCCCGGGGGGAGTCGTCGGGAATAAGGTTAGCCAGATCAGGTGTGTGAAGAAAATTGAGGGCACCAAATATCAAGGAGGCACCTCGCATCGGCGTCAGAAATCTGGTGTGGTTGTAAACGTGAGGCCATGACGGCACACGGAGGGACGTGCGGTGCGGAACGGGGCGTGGCCTGTGGCGGTGTTTTCGGACAGAGGGATTGGTGGTTTTCTAGGCAGTATGGGCTGGCTGTTCGTCGGTGTCGTGGACTTCGTTTGGCCGACGGTAACCGAGCGCCGAGTGATGCCGCCGACGCTGCCGCCACGGCCCCAGCGTCAACGCCACAAAACCGGCCACGATCTCGCCAAAAACCAGGCTAAAAATGGAGACTCGCTCCACGGCCCCGCCGCCCAGGTAGCGCCCGTCGTAGCCGCTCAGCAGGATGCTCGCCAGGGCCACCGTCCCGACCACCCCCGCCACCCCAAAGAACGTCACAATCGAGCCCAGCCGGGTGCGGCCCACGCGCAACTGCCAGTCATCCCCGCGCATCAGGAGGCCGAGCAGCAGAAAGCCGAGGTTGCCCAGAACCATCATCATCCCGGCTCCGACCACGTGGGGCACCAGTGCGACATCCTCGGGGGCAAGCCCCACAATCACCGTTCCCGCCCCGGCCAGCGCGAGCAGTGCGCGCGCGGTGGTGAGCCGCGTCGTCTCGGTGAGGTGCCCGACGCCAAAAGAGAGGGCCCCCACCAGCATCAGGATGCCGTTGGTCACGAGCGACACGTTCATCAGAACGTGCAGGGGCGAGCAGATGTATACCCCGGACCCGGCAACCGTCCCGCAACTCACCGCGGCCAGGTCGCTCACCGCGTTGCTCATGAGGCTGTAGGGCGCGGTGTCGTGCGGCCAGGCCAGCTGCGCGATGACGTTGACGACGAGGAATTGCAACTGGAGTAGCCAGGCGAGACAGCCCATCGTGTGCCGAGAGAGGCGGCGGTGCCACCTCCGCGGGTGCGGTGGGGGTGTGGGGTCTGCGACGGGGTGTGGCACGCGATCTCCTCGGCTCGGTGGTGTGGGCGGCGGGGCCGGGTCCTTCCCTAACCTACCCGCGCGGTCGCGGCGCGGGTAGGTCTGAACGGGAATGCGCCGCCCCCGACCCGGGTTGAGATCAAGCGGAGGTGCCACTGCCTCCGCCACGCAGAGAGAAAATAGGAAAACACGGATGTCCGCAGAGCTTGAGTTTGGTCTCGACACGTTTGGCGATGTGACGTGGGATGCCGAGGGTGTCCCGATCCCGCAGGCGCGGGTGATTCGCAACCTGGTTGCTCAGGGTGTTCTCGCGGAGGAGGTTGGCCTCGACTTCATCGGCGTGGGGGAGCACCACCGGGCAGACTTTGCCGTGTCAGCGCCCGAGATTGTGCTGGCCGCCATCGCGGGGAAGACCGACCGTATCCACCTCGGCTCGGCCGTGACGGTGCTCAGCTCGGACGACCCTGTGCGTGTCTACCAACGTTTTGCTACCCTCGACGCCGTGTCGAATGGGCGCGCCGAGGTGATCGTGGGCCGTGGCTCGTTCACCGAGTCGTTTCCGCTTTTTGGTCTGGAACTGCGCGACTACGAGCAACTCTTCGAGGAGAAGATGGAGCTCTTCACCGAGCTGCTCACGCAGAAACCGGTCACGTGGAGCGGCGAGCACCGCGCCTCCCTCACCGACCAGATGGTTTACCCGCTGCTGGAGAGCGGCAGCCTGCGCACCTGGGTGGGGGTGGGCGGGAGCCCGCAGTCGGTCATCCGCGCGGCCCACTACGGCCTGCCCCTGATGCTCGCGATTATTGGCGGGGCCGCGGAGCGGTTTGCCCCCTTCACCGACCTGTACCACCGGGCGTTGGAGAAGTTTGAGCGGCCCACCCAGCCGATTGGGATGCACTCGCCCGGCTTTATCGCCGACACCGACGAGCAGGCGCTCGAACAGCTCTGGCCGCACTACGAGGCGATGCAGGCGCGCATTGGTGCGGAGCGCGGCTGGGCACCCCTCACGCCCGAGCACTACCGGGAGGAGGCGGGTCCGCACGGCTCGCTCTATGTGGGCTCGCCCGAGACGGTTGCCGCCAAGATGGCCGCCGCGATCCGTGCGCTCGGTGTCAACCGGTTTGACCTCAAGTACAGCAACGGCACCATGCCGCACGAGCAGCTCATGCGCAGCGTTGAGCTTTACGGCACGAGGGTGGTGCCGCTCGTGCGCGACATGCTGGCGTCGTGAGTTCTTTCCCGCGTCCTCGGCCCGTGTGCTCCTAGGCCCGCGAACCACTGTACAGGAAGCGAGCTGCGCGGCCAGTGGAGCGGGCGAATAGCATCCGATCAACCGACCAGGCTCCGCCACCCAGTACCGCAATCGCTGCGGCCCCGCCGCCGAAGGCGAGCACCAGTTCGAACCCGCCGTTGTCGACAAACACGCCACCGGGCAGGTGCTGGGTAACGAGCGCGCCGAACATATTGAGGGCCAGCAGCGCCGCGACGGGCCGGGTCAGGACACCGAGAATGAGCGCGACTCCGCCCGCCAACTCCAGTGTCGCCACGAGGGGCGCCACAATATCGGAGGCCGGGATGCCCATGCTTGCGAATGTGCTCTGGGTGCCGGCGATGGTGTACTCAAAGTACTTCTGCCAGCCGTGGGCGAGGAAGAGAAACCCGCAGATCACGCGCAGGATTGTGGTGGCAATGGTCGCCCGGGCGGAGCCGGTGTATGCGGCATCGGATGCTGAGTGCGTGCCGGATCCAGCGGTCGTGTGTGTCGTGAGTGATGTGCCCATGAAGGTCCCTTATCTGTGCTGTCGCCCGGCCCGCCGCGGTGTGTATCCGCGAGTTGAGGGGGTGGTGATGCCCGGGTGGGCATCCGATTAATTTATTGAAGCTTCAATAAATAGCATGGCACGATACGTGGAATAAACCCTCGTGCGGGGCACGCGATTGCGGCACTCCCACGTGATTCTCAGGCCCTGGGGGCGGGGTTTCGACTCGTGCCCGCGTCGTACCCTCGAAAGTTTTACCCATTTTGCCGTTACAGCGTCATGGAATGCGCCCCAATGAGTCTGTGTAAGTGAAGGGCTAAATTGCTTTACTGACTCTTTCGCAGTTTGGACCGTCACGGCCCTCCCAACCCCCTGGACGGAAGGGTATCAATGCTCGTGCCGCGAGGCTCGCGCTGCCCCGGTGACATATCCCCGGGCCCACCACGGGGCGGGTAGAAACGGTATCCAGCCGCCGTTAGGGGGTGGCTGGATACCGTTTCTCTCTCCGCAGATCTCGGCCGCTCGGGGTGCGCTACTGTGTTGCAAAGTTGGTGAGCGCAAAACACTCTTCGCCCTCACTGCCATCGGAGGTCTGGCTGAGGCTGATGGTCTGGGGGATGCCCGTTGTGCCGTCGAAGCTCGCCTCGGTGATTGTCTCCGTGCTGCCCTCCAGCAGGTCGAAGATGCCGTCAATCGTGCGGCCGGCGTGTCGGCGCAGTTCGGCAAACGATGCGCGCGGGGTGTCGCCCACCGTGGCCACGTTGGTGACACTGCCGTCGGTGACCTCCACGTCGTAGGTACCCCGCTCCTCCTCGTCACCACAGGTGAACGCGAGGGTAAAGGTGTAGCTGCTGGCGTCCTGGTCCTGCCAGCGGGTACGCGCATCGGCGAGTTCCGTTGTGGGGTCAGCGCAACCGGCGAGGAGTAACCCGGTGACCCCGGCCACGGTCAGCGCTCCAGCCCAAGATCGTCGCTGCTGCTCGCTGCTGCGGGGCGGGAACGTGGCGGCCGGGGAGACAGGCGGGGCAGGTGTGAGCGACATACCCCTATGCTCGCATGCTTTGCCGGGCTGTCACCTGTCGGGTGGCAGGGAGGATAGTGACGAAGAGCGCCTCTCTGCCACAGCCCCTAGGCTGCCCAGTTCGTGTGGGGGGTGATAAAGTGCGTGATGATTTCTGCGGGGCCCGTCTGGTTACTGAGTTCGAGTGTGTTCTTGGCGATCATCTCTTTGAGCTCCCCACGGTTCTTGGCACCCACTTTTCGGCTAATACGATGGAGGTGGCTTTCGACGGTGCGGATGCTGAGGGTCAGACGCTCGGCAATTTGCCGGTTGGAGAGGTCATCCGCAAGCACCCGAAGGATTTCTATTTCGCGTTCGGTGAGGGTGACTGCTCGGCTGATAAACCGGGTGGTGTCGTAGGAATCATCGCCGTGTGTGTCTACGAGTGTCTGTCGGGCTGCGGCTGCGGCTGCGGCTGCGGCGGGATCTCCCTGAGCGGTCAGCAGCTCTTCGGCGAGCGTGTATGCGGAGAGGGCGAGGCCGGGGCGGCCGGTGAAGAGCAACCGCGGTATCACCGCTAACAGGGCACTCGCGTCGGCTGCGGCGACTGCGTGAATGTACGCGGCGTGGGCGAGTAAGAATTCGCCGCCGACCTCAGCCGCCCGTGCGAGCGCAATGCTCACCTGCGGGGCGGTGGTCCTGACTTCAAGGGAGGTCAGTAACCCCATTACTGCGGAGAAACGGGCACCCTGGTCCCATAACAGGTTCGAGGCCTCCCAGAGCGTTGATGCAGCCTGGGTGGTGTTGTCGTGGAAGACGAGGAGTTGTGACGTGGACAAGGCCCTGGACTGTGCGGGTAACGGTCCGTCCAGGGCGGGGAGCGCGGCAAGCTCGCTGGCGAAACGTTCGCTGAGCGCGCCGCGGCCGCGGCGGACCGCGATGATGGAGGCGATATTCAAGAGTGCCAGCTGGTTGGAGCGGGAGAACGGTGGCGGATCGCCGAGGGCAAACAGGGTTTCCAGTATTTTTTCTGCTTTCGTGTAGGCTCCCTGGATGACCAGGCATAGGCACGCAACGTAACCGTGCGCGCGGGCACCCTCGGCATCCAGAGATCCGTGCGCCTCCTCGAATCCGCGCTGCGCCCAGGCCAGGGCGGATGCATGGTCCCCCTCCCCCAGCAGCACCAGGCCGAAGAGCACGTTCGGGAGGAGACTGGCGGCCCCCGTGTCGCTTTCCCGAATGTTCTCGAAGACTTGGCGGGCATCAGCGAATCGACCGTGAATGAGTAGAACATTCATCTGCGCCTCCCACAAGGAGACACGGATCGGTTCTGAGAGGTCGTCGGTCACGTCGAGTCGCTCGGCGAAATCCTGGGGAACACCTCGGAGGTCGGTCTCCAACGTCACCGCGGCGGCATCCGCGACACGTCCGAACGGGTGCTCGTGGGCGAGAGCGGAGAGTTCGGCCAGAGCGCCATCAACATCACCACGAACATACCCACGCCACCGCGCGCGAAGGATTCCGAACTCGGTGCGAGCCTGCTGGTCGCTACCGTCGTCGATGGTGTGATCCAAGACGTAGTCGATCTGGTCGTCTGATGGATTGAGCGTCAGCAACGCCTTCAGGTAGGGAACCGCGGTTGCCGGGGTGGGTGAGCGCACCCATTCGGTGTGCGTAACCAACCGTCGTGTGCGCGCATTCTCCTGAACTAACCACACGAATGCGGCATCAGCGCCGACGGCCGTTCCGGATGCCGGGGCCCCGGACTGGAGGACCGCTTCGGCAGAGTCGCACAGGCCCAGCTTGTCGATGATGTATTCGGTCAGTCGGATGCGTCTGACAGCGAGCGATTCGTGGCGGAAGAAATCGACGAGCACGGGGGGAACCACGCTCACCAACTGGCGGGTCCCGGAGGCATAGAGGTGGATCATCCCCCGCTCCTCCAACCGCTCCAGGATGCCCCAGTCGACCAGCTGTCGCACCGTTTCGGTATCGCTCACTCCGATCAACGCAATGATCTCCAACGCATCCCGTGCCTCGCTGCCCAACGGCTCAAGATACGCTTCGATCACGCCGCGGAGGCTGGAACTCCACAGGCCTCTGGTTGCGATCCACGACCCGTTCTGAAACCGTATACACCCCTCACGCACAGCCGCATCAACCAGGTTGACGGCAAGGCCGACGACCCCTCCCGACTTTGCATACACTCGGCTGCTTGTGGCGGTGTCGATGGCCCCACCCAGGCGCTCTTCGAGCACCTGTTGGAGCTCCTCGAATGTGATCGGGCTGATCTCGACCACATAGGAGGACTCCAATGTTGAGGCACCCAACCCGCTCGGGGTGTGTCTGGCATGAAGACCCTGCAACCGTGAACGCACAATCGGCAAACCTTGACGATGCCTGATTGCCTCCGCCACGCCCCAGGAAGCCTCATCAAGGTCATCCCAGTCATCCAGAAGAAGGACCGTTCTTTGCGACTGAATCTTCTGGGTCAGAGCCTCCACCATCTGGTGAATTGTCGCTGGAAGCCGTTCCTCAGGAGGACCCTCGACCTCGGCAATCTGCAATGCCAGCAGCGGATGCGACTTTAGTGAGGCGACACCACGCACCAGGATGACCGTCCACCCCGCCCTCTCCAACCGGGTCCTCAGTTCGGACAGAAATGCGCTACGACCGCTGCCGCGACTCCCCACAATATCGACACTCGAACCAGCATCGACCATCGCCATTACCATCGCCAAGGATGGTTCACGACCGATCATTGTGAGCTTCTTCCTGACATCCACGGGGTGGTTCTCTCGAACCGGGTGGTGCGGATGATCACCAATGCGTTGAGGGCGGGTTCTCATAGGGTGACCCGGCGTGCTCTGCTAGTGCCGGTGGGGTGGGGTGATCTCGTCACGAGATGGAGGCATGCTGGCCCTGCTCCTCCAGCGGGCGGATCGGCTATAAACTCGACCGTCGGGGTGTCGAGCGCCTTCTCTCGATAACGACCCTTACCGTTACATACGTTATTCACAACACTCCCCATAGCGTTCATGGTGCACGGTCGTTCCCTAAAACTCCGATGCGCCCAAAATACTGGCCTTCAGTGTTAAAGAGAACAATAACCGCAATTGATCCCGTAAAGTCTGAAAAAAGTATCCATGATTGGTTTCCTTTCCCATCGTTCGGGAGAGGGAGGCGTCATCATGTCCCGGTTGTACTCGATCGAGTTCCGTGAGGACGCTGGGGTGGAGATGTTCTTCCACTCTGTTTGGTTTGGCCTGGGTTTAGTTCCGACTATTTTGTTCATCACTCGACGGTTGTCACGAGTGACTGCGCCTCAGCATAGTACGCCGTCTCAACCTCGACCGGGGTTCGCCTGCCTAGCTCGCCGTGGAGGCGCTCATTGTTCCACCACCACACATACTCCAGGGTGGCGAGTTCGACTTCCTCAACTGTTTTCCAGGGGCCACGCATGCGGATGAGTTCTGCTTTGTAGAGCGCGTTCACTGACTCGGCCAGGGCATTATCGTAGCTGTCACCTACGGTCCCCGTTGAAGGAATCGCCCCCAGTTCTCTGACGCGGTTGGAGTAGACCATCGACATGTAGTTCGATCCGTGGTCGCTGTGATGCACGGCCCCGTCGAGCGTTCCACCTGATTGCCAGGCCGCCATCTCAAGCGCCTGCAGCGGCAGTATCTCAGCTTTCAGTGTTGAGGCAACGTTCCAGCCAACGATCTTACGATCAAAGACATCAATAATGAACGCGGTGTATGCGAACCCAGCCCACGTAGCAACGTAAGTGATGTCACACACCAACAACTTCATTGGCCCGTCGGCCACGAACTGGCGTTCGACGAGATCACCCGGCAGCTGATCCCTGACGTCACTCGTTGTTGTGAAGGCTCTCTTCGAACGACGTACCCCACGCACTCCGGCGATTTTCATCAGACGCTCGGTTTGGTCGCGTCCGATGACCCACCCTGCTCTGGTGAGGAGGGCGTGCATCTTGCGGCGCCCGTAGACGCTGTAGTGCTGTTTGTGGAGTTGACGGATCTCGGTGACGAGAATCTCGTCGCGTAGTTTCCTGACCGACGGGAGTCTGTGTTTCGCTGCCCGATATCCTCGGGACGTCAGAAACCCACGAATTGCCGAGCCCAGCACACAGCACAGGAACTCAACCCCGAAACGATCACGATAGGTATCGATGAATTGGATCATTTCGTTCGTGGCGGGTCGAGTTCCTTGGCGAAAAATATGCTCGCAGCTCGCAAGACTTCGTTTGCTTTCTTGAGTTCAGCGACTTCGCGGCGCAGTCGCCGGTTCTCCTCGTTCATATCAGTGGTCACGCCGGGTTTTTGGCCAGTATCGATCAGCGTTTGACGATGCCAGATACGCAGCGTGTCTGGTGAGACACCGAGGAGCTTGCCGACCTGGTTGCTGGCTGCGTTGAGGCTCGTATGCTCGGGGAGCGCTTCGGTGAGCATACGCAGCGCGCGTTCACGGAATTCTGGTTCATATTTGTTTGCCATGGTGTTCCTATCCTTGTTGAAAGTACGGAACTAAACCCAGGCCAAACCAGTTCCAGGTGCGTTTCAGGGACTACGCAACACGAGCGCACAATCACTGCAGGTGCGTCCGTGATCTTCAACGATTCGTGGTAGATCCCGATTTAACTACTGCACCGCCGGTGCCCACCCACTGCAGTCTCGTATTTATCTGATTTCGGCCTGGAGGACGTGCTTATTGTCAAGTAACACAACCAGTATCTAAGGGATCTACACCTCTAATGCCTATGAGTTACGTCACACGAAACAGTGCCCCCCCTGTGTCAGTGGAGGCTAAAAACCGTCGGGTTAAACAGCATTCAATAAAGATGCGTCGGTTTATTGCCACCCTGGTTACGATTCTCCTCGCGGTTATGGGAGGGCTTTCCAGCACCGAAACCGCGACCGCTGAGTCGGCTGCGGGAACTGGATATGTTACGGCTATGCCGTGGGACGTGATTCCCTCTTCCACAACATCGGCCCAGGTGGCGCTGCCGGGCAACCTGGCCGGGCTGGGTAACAGCATGACTTACACGTCCCGCGACGATGGTGTCGTGAGCATTAAGTCTGGGTTGGGGGGTGCGGGTGTGGAGATGTTAATGAACCAAAATTCTCCGAACCTCAATAGGTTGTGTCTGGGAACGGCACCCCCAACCGGGAAAACGGTCTCCTGCGGTACGGGTACGGCAACCATCACGTTTGCGCATCCCATCGCAAATCCGAGAGTGGGATTCGGCTCCGGCAGCTGGGAGTCGGGTGCAGCCACGACAGCCTGCAGTGCGACGTGGGCAGATATTGAGATTTCAGCGGTCAATGGTCAGCCCGCGGATGCCACGAAGTTGCAGTTGATCGCGTCGGATGCAGATTCGACCTGGTCCGGCACCAAGGCGACCCGAAACCCGGCCCTTGACACGACGATGTGCGGCCTCAATCCACAAACGGTAGCCAACAAGGTTGTGGTTAGTGGCATGGTGTCGAGCGTGACCTTCGTCTATACGATGATGGCCCGGATGACCCGGCAGGTCAGTCCTGCGGTTACCCCGACAGTTTCGTGGGGTGGCGGTGTTCTCACCTCGGTAGGTGTTCCGTCTGCGGATCTGCAGGTGGTGAAGTCTGCTCCGGCTCTGGTGGATTCGGGCGGGACGATTAACTGGTCGGTGGCTGTATCTAATGCGGGTCCTGCTGATTCGCATGGTTTCACGATTCGGGATGTTGTCCCGGCGAATGTGACAAATCCGGTGCTTGTGTCCGCACCGGCGGGGTGCACGTTGGTGGTAAAAAACTTAGTGTGTTCGGCGGCCCCTTCGGGATACACAGTTGCGACGAATTCGACGGTATCAACCGTTGCAGACGCTACTCCGAGTGCGGGGACGGATAAGACCGCATGGGTGAAGAGTGTTCTCGATGCCGGTCAAGCGTTCACCAATATTCGGTTGTCGGGGACGGCACCGGTGACGGGGGGTGCTGTTGTGACGAATACGGCGACGGTTGCTGGTGTCGATTCTGACCCGGTTGTGTCAAACAACACGTCTACCGTGACGACGACGACGCGTGCGCCGGTGTGGTCGATATCGAAGACGGCGACGGTGGGTGGAGTTGTCCCGGCGGAGGGGGCAGTGAAGCCGGGCGACGTTATCACCTACACGGTGACGGCATCTGCTTCGAGTGGTGTTGTAACCGGTGTGGTATTGACTGATGACCTGTCGAAGGTGCTGAATAACGCCACGTTTGTGCCGGGCTCTGCACGGTTGACGGTGGCTGGTGGGGCACCGGTTTCTCTTGCTGATCCGGTGGGTGCCACACCGAAACTGGTGACGCCATCGTTGACGTTGACAGCCCCGCAGACAGCGGTGTTGACCTATCAGGTCACTGTTGGTTCTACGGCGTGGTCTTCGGCTGTGACGAATGTTGTGACGGGGACGGGTGCCGTGCCTCCGACGACGTGTGCTGCCGGTGTGACACCTGTTGCTGCGGTGTGTACAACGACAACAAAGACCGCTGGACGGATTCTGATCCAGAAGTTGGGTAGTGACGGAAATGATGGCCGGGTCGCGATGGGTGGCTCGCAGTTCCAGGTACTCACCGATAGTGCGGGTATCCCCGGGTCACCGGTGGCGGGGTCGACGGTGACACCGGTTGTCGGGCAGACGGGTTTGTTCGAGTTCACGGGTGTGCGGGCTGGTACGTACTGGTTGCAGGAGACTGCTGCTCCCGCCGGGCATTCGTTGTTGGCACAGCCGGTCGCGTTCACTCTCTCATCGACCGGTGTCCTCCAGGTCGTCACAGCAGCGGCGAACCCGCAGGTGACGGTGAGCGGGTCAACGATCACGGTTGTTGATGCGCCGGCATTAGCGCTTCCCCTGGCTGGGAGCGGGCCGAGCGTACCGTACACGGTTATCGGTCTTCTCGCACTGGTGTGTGTTGCCTCGTTGGTCGCGATAACGCGGTTCCGCGTTCGTCGCCGGATGTGATCGTCTTACCGGTTACCCCCTCATAGCTTCCTGTGGTTCACAGGATCATTCAATCACGTTAGATCAGATTTAAGGAGTATCGTGTCTTCAATACCAATCAAGCGACGTATGTTGCAGCTTGGGTCGACGGTAGCGGTGGGTGCGGTTCTCGTGCTCGGCGCAGGGTCGCTGGCCTTCGCCGACCCGTCCGGGTCTCTTGTTAACCCCGACCCACAGGCGGTGGGGTCGATCACAATCCACAAGTTCGAACAGTTGAACGCGACGACGAACCTCACCGCGGACGGCACCGAGTTGCCTGCCGGTGATACCAGCGGTCTCACGGCAATGCCGGGTGTGACGTTCTCGGTGAAGCGGATTGACCCGTCAACGTATAACCTGGCGACGAACGCGGGGTGGACGGCGTTAACGGGTCTTACCGCGGATGCGGCGGCGACGGCTCCCTCCGATAATGCATCGAGTGTGATCACCGACTCGAACGGTATTGCGACGGCGGGTAACCTGCCGCTGGGTGTGTACCTCGTCACCGAGACGGGGTATCCGGCGGATGCGGTACCGGCTAAGCCGTTCCTGGTGACCGTTCCGATCACAAACCCGAGCACGCTTAACTCGTGGCTGTATAACGTTCACGTGTACCCGAAGAATGTGGTGACCAAGGCGGGAACAAAGACTGTTGAGGATTATCAGCAGTACGCGGTCGGTGACTCTGTGGACTGGACGATCCTGGGAAACATTCCGGTCGTAGACCCGATTGACGGGTACAAGATTGTGGACCCGCTTGACGCGCGTCTTGACTACACGGGCGCAACAGTTTCGCTGACGAACCCGGACACCGCTCTGACCGTGGGCACTGACTACACCATTGGCGTTGCTCCCAGCACCCCCGTGCTGACGAATGATGTCACTATTCAGTTCACCCCGGCCGGGCTGGCTAAGCTTGTCGCTGCGAAGGCTGCGAACGCCGATGCGCAGGTCAAGGTTGTTATCAACACCACGATTAACGAGATCGGTGAGATCTCGAACACCGCGATTGTTTACCCGAACCTGCCCAGCTTCACCATTCTTCCGGGGGAGCCGGGCGGCCCGACGACGACCAACCCTGCGGAAACCAAGTACGGCAACGTGACTCTGAAGAAGGTCAGCGCGGCGAACACCGCGACGGCGCTGGCGGGTGCGGAGTTCCGGGTATTCGCCACAGAGGCGGACGCACAGGCACAGACCAACCCCATCGTGGTCACGAAGGGTGGCGCCTCTACCAGCACCTGGACGACCTCTTCCGACGGTACGGTTACCATCTCGGGTCTGCACAATTCGGATTGGTATAACGGCGCGGTAGTTCCCCAGACGGACAGCCACTACCAGTACTACTGGATTGTGGAGACGAAGGCTCCGGCCAACTACGAGCTCCTCGCCAAGCCGTATCGGGTGGAAGTTCTCAGCGACGATACCGTCATCGACTACACGATTGAGAACTCGCCTGCTCACGGTGGATTCCAGCTTCCGTTCACAGGTTCGGTGCTGAGCGCGAGCCTTTTCTACGGGAGTGGCGCTGTGATCATGCTGGGTGTTGTTCTCCTGGTGATCCGCAGCCGTCGTCGGGTGTCTGTCGAAGCCTAAGAACGTGCTGCTGTCCCGCCGATTCAGGCGGTGACCGCATCCATAACGTGGTGGAAGTCGGGGGTGTCCTCGGCTTCCACCACGTCGTTAGTGAGGGGAAAACAATCATGAGGCGCACGGGTGTAGCGCGGGGTCGGCGGCAGCAGGTGATGCTGATGGTTGCTGCGGTTGTTGGTGTCAGTGTGATGCTGTATCCCGCGGCAGCCTCCTGGTTCACTGCCAGCGCCCAAAGCGGTGTCCTTGCTGCGTATGCCACGCAGGTTCAGGGCGTGCCGGGGGAGCAGAAGTCTGCGCTTCTGGCTGCTGCGGAGGATTACAACCGGGCCCTCCCTATTGGGGACCTCCGTGACCCATACACCACCGCCCAACCGGCGACGGGCACAGCGGCGGCGGCGGATTACCTGCGCCAGCTGCGTGTTCCCGATACGGACACGATCGCGCAACTGGATATTCCTTCTCTCGGTATCGACCTTCCCATTTACCACGACACGAGCGCGGAAGCCCTTGATCGTGGTGTCGGCCACTTTCTTGGTTCCTCCCTGCCGGTTGGCGGGCCGGGAACGCACAGCGTGCTCACCGCACACTCCGGTATGCCGGAGGCATTAATGTTCACGAACCTCGCGAAGGCTCGCCTCGGCGACACTTTCAGCATTACGGCAGTGGGGAGAACCATTTATTACCGTGTCGATCAGATCCTCGTGGTGAAACCTGAAGACCTGTCAGCGTTGAGAATTGTGCCGGGCGAAGATTACGTCACTCTCGTTACCTGCACACCGATTAATGTGAACTCGCACCGTCTCCTCGTGCGTGGGGTGCGGATCGACGCCCCGACGGGTGCCGCCGCAGAAAATCTCTCCACCAGTACCGCCGCCTCTTTCCCTTGGTGGATACTCATTTTTGTGGGGGTGCTCACGATTATCGCGGTCACCATTTTTGCGCCGAACCGGTGGTGGCAACGGTCGGCGGGTGGACGCCGACGAGAACAATCACCGGAACCGTCCACGGATGATGAGGCCGCCAGGCCCCCTCCGGCCCAGGGCTGACTCGTCCCGGGATGAGCACGGTCCGGGATGAGCACGGTCCGGTAGTTCTGGTGTGGTGGTCTACCCTAGGGAGCGGAGGAAACACATGATTTTACGTAAGACCGTTGCATCAGTTCTACTCGTTGGGGCGCTCGCGCTCACACCGGTGCTCACCGGGTGTGCTCAGGAATCGGGTGCGGCCGAAAACACAGCGGTCGCGCTGCCCGAGGACTTCCCCGTCGATGTTCCCCTCGCCGACGGCACGATCGTCACGGCTGAGCCCTTTGCCAGCGTGGGCTGGGCGGCTACCGTCATTGTTGACAGCGCGGATGCCCAGCAGGATGCCCTCGATAAGCTCACGGATGCCGGGTTTAAGAATATCGGTACCAATGAGGACGACCCCAAGAGTCGCACTTACAACTACAGCGACGGCGATATGAGCGTCACGGTGCTGCTCTCCCAGGAGGGCGACAACTTCCTGGTGGACTACACCATGGCCGCCATCCCCGAGAAGTAGCAGCACACCCGTGACCGAGGATGCCGCCGCGGAGTTGGCGCGTGACGGTGCGCAGTCACCGAGCGATACTGCCGCGCCCGAACGCCGGGGTGGCCTGTGGACTTCCCTGAGCGTCCTTGCCGGCTACCTGCTCGCGATTGCGCTTGCAAGCATCGCCTACGTGTGTGTGATTTTTTCGTTCTATCTCCCCGCAGCGCCCTTTACGTTTGCTGTGGCCTGCCAGGTAGCCCTTCCCGTTGCGGTCGTGGTGGGTATCCCCCTCACCCTGGCCCTTGATCGCCGCGGCCTGTCCCGGCGGCGGCAGCTCATCTGGTCGGCCCCGGTCGGCATAGTGATCGCTGTGCTGGGAATGGTCCTCCAATTCGCGCTGCCTGCCGCCCTCGGGCTGCCCTACCTCTACCTGGTCGTGGGGGTGGTCTGTGCGGTCGCGGGTCGCCGCTGCGCGTACTTCTGTGCCGAGCATCATCGCTGGCTGGTGGCGCTGCTCACCGTGCTGGGCGCTGTCGCTCTCCTCTGGTCGATGGCGCTGTGGCGTTGGTTCTAGGCACACTCGTTCCCGCAGCTGCGGGGGCCGATACCGTCCGGTGAGGCACCTGCTAACCCTTCTTGGCGTCCTGCCGCGGGAAAACGATCTTCTGGATGATGATAATCACCGATGCCGCGATGGGGATTGCCACGAGCGCCCCGAGCACGCCGCCGATCGCACCACCGGCCACGGCCGCGATGACCACAACCGCCCCGGGCACCGCAACGGCACGGTTCATGATTCTCGGGCTCAGCACGTATGCCTCGACCTGCATGTAAATGATGTAGTAGATCGCCGCGACGAGCGCCGTCAGCGGCGATGCAAACAGGCAGACCAGGCTGATAATCACGGCACCGGACAGTGTGCCTACGAGCGGGATAATCGACGCGATAAAGGCGATCACGGCCAGTAGCACCGGCAGCGGGGCCCCGATAATCGTGAGGAAAATAAAGCTGAGAACACCGTTGATCAGCGCGAGACTCACTTGACCCACCACGTAGCGGCCCACGGCCTGCGTGATCTCCTCGCTCACCTCGGCGAAGTCTGTGCGCTTGTCGGCGGCGACGAAGCGATACGTGACCTGCTTCATGGAGCGCAGCGAGGCAAGAAAATACAGCATCAGGATGAGCACAATCACCACGCCGGTAAACCCGCCGGCCACCCCGGCCCCCACGGCCAACAGGCCGCCGCCAATCGACAGCAGGTTATTGGGGTCGCCCACAAAGTCTTCGAGGTTCTTGAGGGCCGCGTCGATATCGACGACACCGCCCAGGCGGTCCTGGACATCCTGCAACCACTTGTTGTTCACGATGTCGTTCACCATGTCGGGCACGCTCGCGATGAGCTTGCTGGTCTGGTCCACGATGATGGGGATGACGGCAAAGAGCAGGCCTGCAAACACGAGTACCACGGCCAGCACCACGGTGCCGATGGCCAGCCCGCGGGGCATCTTCTGCTCCAGCCACGAGACGAGCGGGTCGAGCCCGAGGGCGAGGAAAAGGGCAACCCCGATGTACACCAACACGGTGCTCAGCTGGCTAATCATGCCGCCAATCACGAGCGAGGCGAGTACGCCCAGCCCGCCGACGAGGCCGATCCGGAATGCGTTGATCGACACTCCCCGTGGCAGGCCCCCGTGGTCGGTGGCAATCGCGATATCAGCCTCCGCTTCCGGCGGCCGTTCGGCGGTCACCGCCGCGCGGGGTGTCGCGGCGCGGGAGGCGGGCCTGCGGATGTTTCGTCTGGTTCTCATGGGTGACTCCGGATTCTCTGGCTGCACGGGATGCTGACCGGATGAGCGGCCTCATCCTCTGACCCTAGCGAACCTCCGCCATCGAGAGAAGAGGCTACCGGGAGCGGCGCGTGACCGGCCGCCCACCGTCTAGCTGCGGGTGCGCTTGGCATCCGTGAGGCGGATGATGGTGCCCGCCGCGAAGATGATCGAGAACAGCATCAGCACACCGATCGACAGCCACCAGACACCCGCGTTGTGGTCCCAGAGCCAGTCGTCTTTGGTGGAGGGAACCAGTGCGCGTATGTCGATTCCCGCGGCGGCGGCCCCGTAGCCCCAGCGGGCGGGCATCAGGAAGGAGATCTGATCAAGCACCGCGCGGCCCGTGACGGGGATGATGCCGCCGTGCATGACCAGCTGTGACATCACCACGACGATGAGTACGGGCATCACCTGCTCGCTCGATTTGACGAGCGACGAGATCAGCAGGCCCAGCACCATGGTGGTGGAGGAAGCGAGGCCCAGCGCCACAAACATTTCGAGCGAACCGTTGGGCAGTACGAGTGAATTCTCGGGGGGGTTCTTACCGATCAGGACGATCACCAGCATGATGCCGGTCGAGAGCCAGGCAAGCGCCCCGAGGATGAAGACTTTGGCACACACGTACGCTGAGACGGAGAGCCCCACGGCTCTCTCGCGCTGGAAGATGTCGCGCTCGCCGATCAGGTCGCGTACCGAAATGGATGCCCCCATGAAGGTTGCCCCGATGATGAGGAGGGCGAGGACCTTGGTAGGCTCCGTGACCGTTTCGAGGTTGTGTGGGTCGGTTGCGGTGAAGCCGTATGATCCCGGCACGGTGAGGGCCAGTGCGCCCATCACGAAGGGGAGGGCAACGAGGAAGGAGAGGTAGCCGGGATTGGCGGTGAGCAGGCGAGTCTGACGCGTGGCCACCGTCTTAAACTGTGTCAGCCAGGTGGGGCCGGAGCGCTTGGCCCCGGGCCGGGCGCTCAGGCGGGGCCGCGGTGGCTTGGACTGCTGGGGTGGTTCCATCGAGATGCGATAGTGCGCGTAGGCCTTCTCGGGGCTCTCGGTAATCGTGGCAAAGATATCGGCCCAGTCGTCGGTACCGAAGTGGCCTTTGAGCCCGGAGACGGGGCCGCAGTAGGCGGGCATCCCACCGGTGGAGAGCACGAGTACCTGGTCGCAGAAGTTGAGGTAGGAGACAGAGTGCGTGACCACAACCACGGCCCGGTCGCCGTCGGCGAGTTCGCGCAGCATCAACATCACCTGGCGGTCGAGGGCCGGGTCGAGGCCGGATGTAGGTTCGTCAAGCACGAGGAGCGACGGTTCGGTGAGGAGCTCAAGTGCCACGGAGGCACGTTTGCGCTGGCCGCCCGAGAGCGTGTCGATACGGGTCATCTCGTGGCCGGTGAGTCCCAGCTGGGCCATCACATGGGTAACCTTCTCCACGCGAGCTGCCTCGTCGATTTCGGGGGAGAGTCGGAGCTCGGCCGCAAACGTGAGTGCGCGCGTGAGCGTGAGCTGCTGGTGCAGTACGTCCGACTGTGGCACCAGGCCAATGCGGGAGCTCACGATGGAGTAATTGTCGTGTACATCGAACTCATCGAAGAGTACCGAGCCCTGCGACGGTGAGACGAGGCCCGTGAGGACCTTGGCAAGTGTGGATTTTCCCGCACCCGAGGGGCCGATCACTGCGGTGAGGGTTCCGCGGCGCGCGGTGAGGTCGACGCCGCGCAGGAGTCGTTTGCCGCTGGGCAGACTGTAACCCAGACCGTCCACTTCCAGTCCACCGGCGGTTGGCTCGGCCTCGCGCTCTAGGACGAGCGCGCCGCGGAGCCGCACAAAGTCGTTGTGTCCCACCGTGAGCCGGTCGCCCTCGCGCATGATTCCGGAGGAGATGAGCTGGCCGTTGATGTATGTGCCGTTGAGGCTCCGGAGGTCGTCAATGGCAAAGCCCTCGGCGGTCTCCGTGAGTCGGGCGTGGTGGCGTGAGACGAGTACATCGTTGAGCTGGTGGGTGTTGTCGGCGGCGGTGCCGATTGTGAGCACGGTCGAGCCCTCGGGTGGAGTCTCCAGGGTCTTGGGGATGGCGCGGAAGCGCTGTGGCTCCTGGCCGTCGAGGGTGGTGCTTTCGATATCCTCGTCAAAGAGGTGGCCGCCCTCCCCGCCGGTCTCTTCGGACGCAGCGGGCGGTGGGCCGCCGGGAGCATCCTCGGGAGTGGTGACTGATCCTCCCCGGTGTTCAATGGGCGTGATCGTGACGCCGGGGCGGGCGGGGGTCACGGGGCTCACGGGGCTCACGTAGACCTCATCGTCGGCGGGGGGCATAAAGTGTGGGAGACCAACGAGGTCGTCGGCCTGACCGGGGGCGGGTGGTGCCGCAACCGGGGCGAGTGAGGCGGCCGCTGCCGAGGAGCCCTCGGACGGTGAGTTGAGGGGTGCCCCCGCGCTGACGAGGTTTCCCGCGGAGGCCAGGCGCGCTGCGGACTCGGCATCGGCGTGTTTGCCCGTGACGGGCTGCAACTCGGCAGCGGGAACGGGATGCGGAGTGGGCTCAATCCGTAGGCGAGTGCCCGAGATGGGGTCGCCCAGGTAGATCTCCACGCCGCTGCCCACCCACTCGGCGTCGATGCGGGTGGTTCCCACATAGCTGCCGTTGCGGCTCTCGTTGTCGCGGATAAACCAGCCATCGGAGAAGTGCAGCACCGCGTGGATACGCGACACGAGTGGGTTGGTGAGCACGAGGTCGCATTCGGGGCCGCGCCCAATGAGGACGGTGTCGACGCTGTCGAAGCGGCGTTCCTCGTCGCCGAGGAAGATGGAGATCTCCTGTGAGGGCGGGGCGGTTTTTTCGGCGGGGGAACCGGTCAGGTCAACCGTGAGAAGAGATCCGGATGTCGGATCGCCCAACCGCAACTCGGTCCCGTCCGTGAGCCAGTGGGTATCGACGGCCTTGCCCTCGACGAACGTTCCGTTGGTGCTGTTGCGGTCGGCGATGAGCCAGCCATCGGCGTAGTAGACCACCGCGTGTACTCGGGAGAGCTGCCGTTCAGGGATGACAATTTCGCACTCCGGCCCGCGGCCGATATTGACCGACTCGCCGGGTGACAAGAGTAATTCTTTGTTTCCCCATTTGAGCACTGCATCGCTCATGCTTAAGTCTCTCCGCTTGTCCTGATTATTCCCCGCGTGAGCACGGGTGTCTGGGCTACGCCGCGGATGTGGGTGTGGCCCCCGTCGGCAGGTATCTGCCCCGCGGCGTGCAGTGATCGCTCTCCCCCGGGGAACAACCGCCGCGGCACGCCGTGCGTTGAATGCTGAATCTACGTCATGCTAACACCGCATCCCGGTGACGACGAAAAGCTTCACCCTCTCAGTAGAGGGTGAAAAATTAGAGGGTGAATTAACTTCATAGTGAGGGTTAATATTCTGTTGCGGGTTGGGCAGCCAGCTCCTGCCGTGACCACCGGGCAGAGTGTGCGCCTCCGGCATCCGCGTTGTCCACCCCCTATCTGTGATGCCGTCGCGGGGTTAGCGTGTGCCCATGCGAAAGATAGTGGATGTACGGAGAAGCCGACTTCATGAACCCCCGCACGTGTCATCGAGTGAGGCCGAGCGCTACGAGGATTGGGCCTCCGAGGGAGGGGCGCTTGACCCCTCCGGTCCGCCCGAGATTGATGACGACGAGGGTACGGCCGGAGAGACAGCGGCTCAGGAGTGACCCCGAGGAGTCGGCGTCCCGGTCGCGCGGGGGTCGGACTTCTGGTGTTTAATGGGAGGGCTATGTGCTTTTTGCGCCCGGTGCTATCCGTGTGCGCGTCGTGTCGAACAACGTCCGTTCGCTGAGGTCACCTCCGGGGGGAGGGCGGTGACTGTTGGTGATGGCTAACCGCATCTCAGAAGGAATTGCTGTGTCTACACCTACTCAACTGCCGCCCGAGAAGAGCTTCCTGGGCGAGCTGGGCCCCGGTGATGCCGAGGCCCAGGGTGCCACCCCGGCTGGCCCGCCGCCATCGCGGCTTCCGCTCGCGATTGTGGCCATTGTGCTCTTCCTCCCGCTGGGTATTGTGGCGCTCATCAACTCGATCCGGGTGGGTCAGCGGCTCGCGGCTGGCGACCGGACCGGAGCCGTACAGGCTTCTCGCAACGTTAAACTGTTTGGTCTGTGGGGAGTCGTGGTGGGTGGAGTCTCCGCGGTCCTTACCGGGATCGTGGTATTCGGCGTGATTATGGCCTCGCAGGTTGTGGGCGGTGCGCTGATTGATCCCGAAGAGAACGTTGTGGATAACTCCCGTGGTGGCGCGACCGCGGCCGCGACCGTCCGGTACACGCTCTCCGCCGAGAGCAAGGCGGATTCCGGGGTGCAGGTGGTCGTCAACAACGAGACCATTGTTGATGACAAGTTCTCGGGCACCTGGGGCAAGGAGATCTCGGTGGAGCCCGGCAGCAAGATTGAATTTTGGGTCTTTGATGAGGACTCCGACAGCCAGATGTCCTGCCGCATCCTGGATGCCGATACGACCGAGGTGAGTCATGCCACCGAGACCGCCGAGGACTCCAACTCCGTGCAGTGTGTGGTGTCCGCCGGGGAATAGGGTGGGGGGATGACCACCACTGCCCC
This sequence comes from Klugiella xanthotipulae, assembly GCF_006716695.1. Taxonomy (GTDB): domain Bacteria; phylum Actinomycetota; class Actinomycetes; order Actinomycetales; family Microbacteriaceae; genus Klugiella; species Klugiella xanthotipulae. Next base: position 878,570 of record NZ_VFPN01000001.1, on the reverse strand, counting down.
AACCGCCCACACCGGATGGCTGATAAAACTCATCGTTATCGGAGTGGTCGGCGGTTTCTTGTCGGGTCTGTTTGGTGTGGGCGGTGGCGTCGTGATCGTGCCGGCGCTCGTACTGGCCCTGGGGTTCGAGCAGCGAATGGCTGCGGGCACCTCGCTCGCCGCGATCGTGCCCACCGTCACGGTCGGCGTGATCAGTTACGCCGTCAACGGCGAGGTCAACTGGATTGCGGCCCTTCTGCTCGCGGTTGGCATGGTGGTGGGGGCGCAGCTGGGCAGCTACCTGCTGGCGCGGATCTCGCAGCGGTACCTGCAGTGGGGGTTCATCCTGTTCCAGGTGTTTGTGATCATCCAGATGTTTATGATCGTGCCCTCCCGCGACGGTGTGTTCACCATGGCCGGGTGGGGTGTTGCCGGGCTGATCGCGCTGGGGTGCGCCACGGGCATCCTGTCGGGTCTTCTCGGTGTGGGTGGCGGCATCATCGTGGTGCCCGTGCTGATCGTTTTTTTTGGCGCGAGTGACCTTGTGGCCAAGGGCACGTCGCTGCTCATGATGATTCCCGGCTCGCTCTCGGGCACGATCGGCAACCTCCGGCGCGGTAATGTCGATCTGAAAGCCGCCGCGGTTGTGGGTCTCTCCGCCTGCACCGTCACCTGGGTGGGGGCCATCGTTGCCGGCGCGCTCACACCGCTGGCCAGCAACATCCTGTTTGCCTGCTTCCTCGTGGTGGTCGTGGCCCGGATGCTCCTCCAGCGCCTCCGCGCCGACCGGGCGGCCCGCGTTCGCCCGCAGCTATAGGATTGCAGGGTGTCTATTAACCCCGAGATTCAGGGTAAGAGCTACCCGCAAACCGAGCCGTATCTGGTTGGCCGCGAGAAGGTGCGCGAGTTTTCCCGCGCCGTCCTCGCCACCAGCCCCATCAACCTCGACGTTGAGGCTGCTCGTGCGGCCGGCCACGCCGATATCGTTGCCCCGCCCACCTTCCCCATCGTCATCCAGGAGCTCACTCTTCAGCAGCTGCTGAGCGACCCGGATGCCGGGGTCGACTTTAGCCGCGTGGTGCACGGCGACCAGCGCTTCACCGCGACCCGCGCCATCGTCGCCGGTGACGAGCTGCGCGCCACCCTCACGGTCACCGCGGTCAAGCAGCTGGGTGGCCACTCGATGATCACGAGCGAGACCGTCGTGGTTGACCCGGGCGGCGACCACGTAGTCACCGCACTTTCGACGCTGGTTGTGCGAGGAGACGAGTCATGAGCATCACACACTATGACGGCCTGGCTGTGGGCGATGTTGTTGCGGAGCGCAGGGTGACGCTCACACGCGATTCCCTCGTGCGTTACGCCGGGGCATCCGGAGACTTCAACCCCATCCACTACCGTGACGATGTTGCCACATCGGTGGGCCTACCCGGCGTTCTTGCCCACGGGATGCTCACGATGGGCCTGGCCGTGCAGCCGGTCGTTGACTGGGTGGGCGACCCCGCCGCCGTGAGCGACTACCAGGTGCGCTTCACCCGGCCCGTGCCGGTGGATGCCGCCGCGGGGGCCGAGGTCTTCATTGTTGCGAAGGTGGGCCAGCTGGATGCCGAGGCTCGGGAGGCCCGGATCGACCTGACCGTTTCGTTCGATGGGGCCACCGTCCTGGGCAAGGCCCAGGTTCGGGTGAGGCTGGCATGAGGCCCCACATCAACCAGGGTGATACGGGCGAACCGTCGGCCTTTCGCGACCTGACCACCATCCGCGTGGGTGGTGAGGCCGGGCGCGTGTTTGTGGGCCGGACATCTGATGAGCTGGTCCACGTGGCCGGCCTCACCTGGCAGGGGCCGGACGAGTGGATGCTGCTGGGGGGCGGCTCCAACACGGTGGTCTCCGAGGAGGGGTTCGACGGCACCGTCATCCTTGTGCGCTCGCAGGGTATCGAGGTGCTCGACACCCCCGGCGAGCCCGCCGATGCTGTGCGCCTGCGCGTGCAGGCCGGGCACTCCTGGGACGCGGTGGTGGAGTACGCCGTATCGCACGGTCTGGCCGGTATTGAGGCACTCTCGGGTATCCCGGGCTCGGCCGGTGCCGCCCCGGTGCAAAACATTGGGGCCTACGGGCAGGAGATAGCGGAGGTGCTGCACGCGATCACCTTCCTCGACTACGAGACGGGGGCGATCACCCGGATGCCCGCCGCGGTGCTGGGTCTGGGCTATCGCACGTCGGTGATTAAGCAGGGTCGCCTGGGCATTGTGCTTTCGATTGATCTCACCCTGCGCCGCAGTGCTGATACCGATAACCCGCTGAGCGCCCCCGTGCGCTACCAGCAGCTCGCCGATGCCCTGGGGGTCAGTATCGGCGACCGCGTGCCTCTTGCAGAGCTGCGGCGCGCCGTCATCCGCCTGCGTGCGAGCAAGGGCATGGTGCTGGATGCCACCGACCCGGATTCGGTCAGTGCGGGGTCGTTCTTCACTAATCCCATCGTGACCGAGAGCGCCGCGCGCACTTTGCCCGCGGTGGCCCCGCGCTGGCCGCTCCAGCCAGAGGAGCAGGCCGTTGCGGTTACCACGTTCGAGGAGTTGGCGAGCGGTGTGCCGCTGCGCCGGGCGGAGGCTCCTGCCGAGCCCCGACTGGTCAAGCTGAGCGCGGCGTGGCTGATCGAGAACTCGGGGGTGAGCCGCGGTTTTGCCCTGCCGGGCTCGGGGGCCGCGATCTCGTCGCGGCACACCCTCGCGATCACCAACCGTGGCGGTGCCACCGGTGAGGAGGTGGCGCAACTTGCCCGTTTTGTGCAGCAGCGCGTGCAATCCGAGTTTGGCGTGGTGCTTCAGCCGGAGCCCGTGCTGGTTGACCTGGAGCTGTAAAGGAGCCGTGGCGTGATGTCGCGCCGCTGAGTGCCCCCGGTCACGAGTGGTGCGTAGGAGGAGAAGTTATGGAAATCATTATTCCGGTGGCAAAAATCATTGCAGGGTTGGTTGCCGTGGTGATCGTTTGCGTGATGGTGTCGGCCGTGATTAACACGAGAAAGCTTCGGAGCAGGGACGAGGCTCTCGCCTTGGGTGGGCTCTCGGCGACGGCCAGGATTCGGTCGTTTCGGAGAAAATTTGCGTCCGATAACCGGATTTCGCCCATCATTATCGAGCTGACGTTTACGTCCGCTGATGGACAACCGGTGTCGTCGCGGATGGAACTCGACCTGGTTAGTCCTGTCTTTGCGGGCAAATATGCGCCGGGTTCTGAGGTGATGGTCACGTATAACCCGGCGCAACCCGAACAGTTCCTCATCGCTGAGCCGGATATTGTGCGTCAGTACTGAGTTTCCCCCAGGCCCCGGGCTTGGTGGGTGTGGCGTGGTCGGGGGTGTCTGGTGGTGTGGTGCAGGTTTTTCGTACCTGGGGTGAGGTGTTTTGGTTGTGGTTGTGGTGGGTGGGTATGATCGGGGCGGTTGGCGTGTGGAGGTTGTGTGGTGTCGTTAGCGTTTGATGTGGATGTCGCGGATGCGTTGGTGCGGGCGGTGAGTGATGCGGCGGTGGAGTTGAGGGGTCAGGGGGTTCCTCGCCGGTTGGCGGTGGAGTGTGCGGCGGAGGGGTTTTCGGGGGCGTATGCGAAGTTGTTTACGACTGCGTGTGTGGTTGAGTCGGAGGATCGGGTGAGGTTGGCTCGGGTGTTGGAGGGTCTTGCTGAGGATGTGGGGGTCGCGAAGCTGAAGGCTCAGGAAGAGTTGGCTCGTCAAGAGGAGGTGGCGGCGTGGGAGGCGCGGGAGGCTGCGCGGGAGGCTGCGCGGTTGAGTGCTCCGGGGCCGTTGTCGTCTTCTCCGTGGATGCCGGTTCCGTTGTATGATCCGGAGCCGTTTGATGTGGCGGTTGCGCCGCCGTCGTTGTCGGTGATGTTTCGTCCGCGGGAGCGGGTGCGGGCTGGTGGTGGTTCGGGGGCGATGAGTTCTGCGGTGCCGGCGAGTTTGCGTGTTTTTGTGGGGCAGTCTCGGGGGAGTAATGGTGTGTTGGATACGCACCTTACTCGGGTTCGGGGTGCGTGGGCGGGGTTCACGGGGTCGTGCTCGTGGGTGCCGATTGATTCGGTGACGTTTTTGTCTGGGTTTCAGTTTTTGGTCTCGGAGAATGAGGAGGATGTGGCGTGGATTGACCAGGTCGCGGATGCTTTTGAGCGGGCTGGGGGTGGCCGGCTGAGTGATGTTGTGTTGGCTCGGGCGTCGGTGGTTCGGGCTGTGCCGGTGGGGGATGCGGAGTTGTTGGAGATTTTTGGGTCTCTGTCTGGGGAGGATCTGGGGGTGCTGCTCGCGGGTTCTCCTGAGTTGTTGTTGCGGTTGCAGGGGATTGATCCGGTAAAGATCTCTGAGTGGTGGGCTGGTCTGAACCCGGTGGGTGTGGGGGAGGAGTATTCGCGGCAGCAGGACGCGTTGTTGGAGGGGTTTCCGGATGTTTTTGGTGCGCTTGATGGGGTTCCGGCGCTTGCGCGGGTGCGGGCGAATCGGGTGAACTCGACGGTGTTATTGAAGGCGGTAGAGATTGAGCTTCGGGGGGTGGAGAGCGGTGAGTTAGCGGGTGGGGGTGACCGGGCGGATTTCTTACGTGAAGAGATCGCGTATCTGAAGCAGGTGGAATCGGGTCAGGTGCAGCTGTACTTGTATGATCGTGGGCAGTCACGGATTGTGGAGATGATTGGTACTCCGGGGCCGGATACGCAGCGTGTTGTGACGTATGTGCCGGGCACGTTTACGGGGTTGGGATCTTTTTACACGGGCGGTGTGCAACAGATTTCTAAGTATCTTGCGGATAACTTGCCGGGTACTGTGGCGTTTGTGTATAAGGACGGGTTGTTTCCGGGGGAGGGCGACACCTCGGCGTCTCCGAATATGCTTCGAGTGACCGAGGCGAATGATCCTGAGACTGCCCGGGCTGCGGGAGAGCAATTAGCTCGTTTTGGGCGGGGAATGCGTACTGATCCGCGTTTGAGCGCGGTGCATCAGATAGGGATTGGGCATAGTTGGGGTGTGGCGAACCTGACGAGTTCTGAGGTCGCGGGCACGGAGTATCGGACGGTGATTTCGTTGTCGGGTGCGGGGATGCTTCCGGAGTGGCAGCCGAGGCCGAAGACGGGGTATGTGGATCTGTCGTATTGGGATATTCTTCAGTCTGCGCAGCAGCAGGGGTATGTGTGGAAGGGGAATAATCCGCGGCGTCATCCGGGGTTTGTGAGTTTCCCGTATTACGAGGGTTCTGATGATGAGGTTCTCGAGGATAACTCGATCCCGGGGGTAGTTGATCGTCTTAAGGTGTTGATGGATAACCATAACCTCATCGCAACCGACAGCAAAGACAACAGGGAAGTGCTCGAAGATTTGGTGGAGTTGACGAAGGCATGAAGATTCGACGTGGTGCGGCGGTGATGGTGATGGTGGTCGCTCTCGTTGGTCTCCTCGGCTGCTCAGATACCGGCGATGTGGGTAATGTGGGAGAGGGTAAGGGTCAAGATATGGGATTGACGTGGCAGGAAGCGAAAGCCGATACGCAGAAAATGGAGTTAGAAATCGCGGACCTCATCCCACCAGATAAGATTGTCTCTATCGAACAGAAAGAGACCGGAATGCTGCTCTCTTGTAGTAAAACGGAACACAACTGGAATGGTGGGATCACCGTTACTGTGGTTCCAGGGGTGGAGGTCGAGCCGATTGTGAAGGATATCGAAGAGCATTATCAGGACAGCCGGTTCGACATTAAGACCCGACTCAACGTTGTGGGGAAGTATCAGGTGCAGCTGCGTTCTCCTGATACCGCGGAAATCTACATCATTACTGAGGGTTTTACTCCGGATGCGATTCGGATTGTTTCTGGTTCGGTGTGTTTCACGCTTCCTGAGGGTGTGTATCCGGGCGGTGATTTCTGAGTCCGGTCTCGTCGAGGCAGCGCACGGAGTATCGGACGGTGATTTCGTTGTCGGGTGCGGGGATGCTTCCGGAGTGGCAGCCGAGGCCGAAGACGGGGTATGTGGATCTGTCGTATTGGGATATTCTTCAGTCCGCGCAGCAGCAGGGGTATGTGTGGAAGGGGAATAATCCGCGGCGTCATCCGGGGTTTGTGAGTTTCCCGTATTACGAGGGTCCTGATGATGAGGTTCTCGAGGATAACTCGATCCCGGGGGTAGTTGATCGTCTTAAGGTGTTGACGGATAACCATAACCTCATCGCAACCGACAGCAAAGACAACAGGGAAGTGCTTAGAGATCTCCGAGAGTTGGTGAAGGCGTGAGGGTGATGCGTGTTTCTGTGGTCGTGGCGGCGGTTGTGCTGCTCGTTATCGGTGTGAGTGGTTGTTCAGGTACGGGTCGTGGGGGAAACGTGGAAGAGGGTCAAGATATGGGATTGACGTGGCAGGAAGCGAAAGCCGATACGCAGAAAATGGAGTTAGAAATCGCGGGCCTCATCCCGCCAGATAAGATTGTCTCTATCGAACAGAAAGAGACCGGAATGCTGTTCTCTTGTAGTAAAACGGAACACAACTGGAATGGTGCGACGACTATTACTGTGGTTCCGGGTACGGAGATTGAGCCGATTGTGAAGGATATCGAAGAGCACTATCTGGACAGCCGGTTCGACATTAAGACCCGACTCAACGTCATGGGGAGATACGAGGCGCAGTTGCGTTCTCCTGATACCGCGGAAATCTACATCCTCGGTGAGGATTTTGTTCCGGGTACGATTCGGATTGATTCTGGTTCGGTGTGTTTCACGCTTCCCGAGGGTGTGTATCCGGGCGGTGATTTCTGAGCGCACCGACCGGGCCGCAGGGTAGCCCGGCGACCGGCCCGGGAGGTTTCCACAACGTGAGGGGCGGTCCGACCTGGTGGTCGAACCGCCCCTCACGGCTGGTTTGTGTGGCGCTCGGGCTAGCGAAACAGCCGCTGAAGGCGCTGCGCGCCCTCACGCAGTTGGGCATCCCCGAGTGCGTAGCTGAAGCGTAGGTAGCCGCTGGGGCCAAAAGCCTCGCCGGGCACCGCAGCCACATCGGCCTGGTCCAGAATGAGGTCGGCGAGTTCCAGCGAGGTGGTGGGGGTGACGCCGTTCCACTCGCGGTTCAGCAGGCCCGTGACATCCGGGTACACGTAGAACGCGCCCTCGGGCGTGGGGGTGGACATGCCGGGAATCTTGTTCAGCTCGCTGACGATTGTCTGGCGGCGGATGTCGAAGGCTCGGCGCATATCCTCAACCGGCCCCTGGTCTCCCGTGAGGGCCGCGATGGCCGCACGCTGGGCCACATTGTTGACGTTGGAGGACAGGTGCGATTGGAGGTTCGCGGCACCCTTGATGATGTCGGCGGGGCCCACCATCCAGCCCAGCCGCCAGCCGGTCATGGCGTAGGTCTTGGCCACGCCGTTGACGAGGATGGTGCGGTCGGCCAGCGCGGGCACGGCCGCAACAATCGAGGTGGCCGTGACCTCGCCGTAGACCAGATTCTGGTAGATCTCGTCGCTGACAACCCACAGGCCGTGGGCATCCGCCCACTCGCCGATGGCGCGGGTCTGCTCGGGGGAGTACACCGCCCCCGTGGGGTTGGAGGGGGACACAAAGAGGAGCACCTTGGTCTTCTCGGTGCGGGCGGCCTCCAACTGTTCGACCGTGACGAGGTAGCCCTGGTCGGCCCCCGCAAAAACGTCTACCTGCACACCACCGGCGAGTGCGATCACCTCGGGGTAGGTCGTCCAGTAGGGCGTGGGGACGAGTACCTCGTCGCCCGGGTCGAGCAGGGTCTGGAACGCCTGGTAGACCGCCTGCTTACCGCCGTTGGTGACGATCACGCTCGACGAGGGCACCTCCAGGCCACTGTCGCGCGCGGTCTTGAAGGCGATGGCCTCCTTGAGCTCGGGCAGGCCCGCGGCCGGGGTGTAGCGGTAGTTGCGGGGATCGAGGAGGGCCTGGGCGGCCGCCTCCACGATGTGCTCGGGCGTGGCAAAATCGGGCTCGCCCGCCGCGTAGCTAATAATGGGCCGACCCTGCGCGGCGAGGGACTTGGCTTTGGCATCCACCTTGAGCGTTGCAGACTCGGCGATGTTGGCGATTTTCTGGGATAACCGGGGGAACTCACTCACGGAAACCAGCCTACGGTATCGCCCCGGTGTTCGATAGCGTCAGGCGGCACCGGGCGGGCACAAAAATGCCCGCCCCCGGAGGGACGGGCACTCGTGTGCGGGATACTAGCGGGCGGCACCCTTGAGTGAGCCGGTGGTCTGGCCGTCGGGGTCGATCACGAAGCAGCTAACCAGGCGGTCATCCATCTGAGTCCAGGTCTGCGAGGTGGGCGCGATGTAGCTCATCTCGATCACCGAGTCGTTGAAGTCAACGCCGATGAATTCCTTGAACGCGGGGCCACACTTGGCGAGGATGTCGTCCTCGAGGGTGACGAGGGGGAACGTGTCGCCCGTCAACTCAAAGTCGAAGAAGATCTCGTTGTCGTGCGGTTCGGAGCAGGGCACCACGGGAACGTCTGAGATTTCCTCCGACTCGGAGGTGCCCTCGTCGTTGAAGCAGTCGCCGACCTTGATCTGGAAGACGTCGGCCTGGCCGCCCTCCGTGACGGTGCCCTCCTCGTCGCGGGTCTCGGTGCCCGTGGTGGCTCCGGTGATGGAATCAATGACGCTACAGCCGGCTAGCGCGCCGACGGTGAGGACGGCCGTTGCGGCGGCCATCAGGATGCGTGCGGACTTGTTAATCGTGAGGCTCACGGTCGTTAACTTTCTCGTGGTGGATGGGGGAATATATGACACACAGTTCGTGTGAGAACTCCTGGCGTCTGTCGAAATAATCCTATGCGAATACTGAATTGAATCAAATTCAACGTCGAGGTGCGCTAAAATATCCCCCTGAATTTAACCGGGCAGGGGTGTGAACATGCCGTCCGGGGAATGTCGCCCCCGGCTGGTTACCCGGGGGCGACGGCCGTAGCCGCTGCCCGTGCCGCGGCCGGTAGGGCCGCGAGTACCCGCTCGATTGCCGTGCTGTCGTGCGCCGCGGTGAGGAACCAGGCCTCAAACACGCTCGGCGGTAGGGCCACCCCGTCGGCCAGCAGCGAGTGGAAGAACGGCGGGTAACGCCAGGCCTCCTGGCCCTGCACCTCGTCGTAGCCGCGCGGGGCATCCGCCACAAACCGCTCGCCAAACACAAAGCTGAACAGGCTGCCCGCCCGCTGTACGCGGTGGGCGACACCGGCCTCGGTGAGTGCGGCGCTCGTGGCCGTGGAGATGGTGTTGGCTGCGGCATCCACCGCGGCGTACACGGAGGCATCGGCGAGCCGCAGTGTGGCCAGGCCCGCCGCAACCGCGAGCGGGTTGCCCGAGAGCGTGCCCGCCTGGTACACCGGGCCGAGCGGGGCGAGGTGCTCCATCACGCGGGCGCTGCCGCCGAGCGCGGCCAGCGGCATCCCCCCACCCACGACCTTGCCGAAGGTGATGATATCGGGCACGTACGCGTGCTCGGGATGCGCTGCGTTTTCGAGGCCCCACCAGCCAGCCGGGCCCACGCGGAACCCGGTGAGTACCTCGTCCAGGATCAGCAGCGCGCCGTGTGTGTGCGCGGTCCCGGCCAGGAACGCGTTGAAGCCGGGTTCGGGCGGCAGCACCCCCATATTGGCGGCGGAAGCCTCGGTAATCACGGCCGCGATCTGCCCGCCGAACTCGGCAAACACAGATTCGACGGCCGCGCGGTCGTTGTAGGGCAGCACAATGGTCTGGGCCGCGGTGGCCGCCGTTACCCCGGCGGAACCCGGCAGGGCGAGTGTGGCCAACCCCGACCCGGCGGCGGCGAGCAGCCCATCCGAGTGGCCGTGGTAGTGGCCGGCAAACTTCACGAGTAGGTCGCGGCCGGTCACGCCGCGGGCCAGGCGGATCGCCGTCATGGTGGCCTCGGTGCCCGTCGAGACGAGACGCACCCGCTCGACGGGGCTGACCCCGCCCGCCGTCACGCGCTCCGAGATCACCTCGGCGAGCTCCGCCTCGGCCGCGGTGGGGGCACCAAAAGACAGGCCGCGGGCTGCGGCGCGCTGCACGGCAGCCACCACCTCGGGGTGGGCGTGGCCGAGGAGGGCCGGGCCCCAGGAGGCGACGAGATCCACGTATTCGGTGCCCTCGGCATCCGATACGTAGGGGCCGGTGGCCGACTCGATGAAGCGGGGCGCGCCGCCCACCGACCCGTAAGCGCGGACGGGGGAGTTCACCCCGCCCGGGATGTGGCGGGAGCTGCGCTCGAAGAGCTCGGAGTTGGTGGTCATGCGGTTTTTCCCTCGCGGATCCAGGCGGCCAATTCGACGGCCCAATAGGTGAGTACGGTGTCGGCCCCCGCACGCGTGATGCTCGTGACCGACTCCAGGATGGCCCGGTTGCGGTCAATCCAGCCCCGCGCGGCGGCGGCCTCGATCATGGCATACTCGCCGGACACCTGGTACGCCCACACCGGGAGGGGCGAGACGGCGGCAATATCGGCGAGCACATCCAGGTAACTGAGCGCGGGTTTGACCATGACGATATCGGCTCCCTCTGCGATATCGAGGCTGGCCTCGCGCATCCCCTCGCGGCGGTTGCCTGGGTCCATCTGGTAGGTGCGGCGGTCGCCCGTGAGCTGCGAATCGACGGCCTCCCGGAAGGGCCCGTAGAGGGCGGAGGCGTACTTGGCCGAGTAGGCGAGCAGGGCCACCTCGGGGTGCCCGGTCTGGTCGAGGGCGTCGCGGGTGGCGGCAACCTGGCCATCCATCATGCCGGAGAGGCCGAGGATCTGTGACCCGGCATCCGCCTGGGCCACGGCCATGTCTCGGTAGCGCTTCAGGGTGGCGTCATTGTCCACCCGGCCGTGCCGGTCGAGTACACCGCAGTGGCCGTGGTCGGTGAACTCGTCGAGACACAGGTCGGTCTGTACCGTGAGCGCGTCGCCGGCCTCCTCGACCGCGATGCGGGTGGCCGCGTTCAGGATGCCGTTCGGGTCGGTTGCCCCGCTGCCCACCGCGTCCCGGGTCTCGGGCACACCGAAAAGCATGATGCCGCCGATACCGGACTCGCACGCCTCGCTGACAGCCCGCCGAAAGCTGTCGGTGCTGTGCTGCACCACGCCGGGCATCGAGGAGATCGGCGTGGGCTCCGAGCGTCCCTCGCGCACAAACATCGGCAAAACCAGGTCTGCGCTGTGCAACCGGGTCTCGGCCACCTGGCGGCGCAGGGCCGGAGTGGCGCGGAGTCGGCGGGGACGAACGGTGGGGTTATCCGGCACGGTGGGTGGTTCTCCTTACGGGTTAGCTGGGGCGGGTGGAGGTGAGTAGCTGGGTGAGGGCGGTGAGCATCCCGGGCACACTCTGCTGCTTCGACACGGTGGATACGGGGATGCCGAGCTCGCGGCACGCGGTCGCCGAGGACTCCCCGATGCACACCACGAGCGTGTCGGGGTGCAGCGGCATGAGTTGGGCCGCAACCTGCTGTGCCACGCTGCGGCTCGTGACAAAGACGGTGTTCAGGAAGCCGCGGGTCACGGCGTTGAGGGTGGAGCCGGGCACCTCGACGGGCACCGTTTGGTATGCCTCGACGGTGGCCACGCGCATCCCGATCTTCGCCAGTTGCTCGCCCAGGTAGGCGGGGGAGAGCTGGGATTGCAGGAGCAACGCGCGCGCGCCCTCAGGTGTGGGCGGCCACTCGGTGACGAGGGCCTTTGCGGAGCTCTCCTCCTGCGGCACGAGGTGCACGGGGAAACCCGCGGTGTTGAGGGCGTCGGCCGTGGCCTGACCGACCGCGGCAACACTCGTGCCGGGGGCAAGACCGGAGGCGGCCGCCGCGATTGCGGGTACGGCACTTGCGCTCGCAACGACGAGCCAGTCGAAGCCGCCACTGCGCAGGGCCTGGATGGCCGCGTCGAGGCGTTCGGGGGTGCTCGTGGGGGCCGTGGCGATCAGAGGTACCACGAGCGGGGTGGCACCGTGTGCCTTGAGCTGTTCGCTCGCGACCCGGCCCCACTCGCCGCCGCGGGGCAGCAGGATGCGTCGGCCGTACAGGGACGCCTTGAGGCGGCGGGGTGCGGGGAGTTCTGGGGTCTCGGGGACTACTGTGTCCTCCGCGTCGGGGATGATGGTGTCCTCGGTGTCGGGGATGATCGTATCCGCAGCGTCCGGGATGGTCGGGATCTCCCGGGTATTCGCATCCAGGTCATCCGGGTCGCCACCCCCCTCGGCGGTCTCGACGCTACGCCGCACGGAGGCGAGGGGGTCAAACGAGTCAACCCTCCGGGGGGTCTGGGGGGAATCGGGCATGGGGTGGGTTACCTTCCGAGTGGGGCCAGGGTGGCGGCCCCGCGGTCGAGGAGCTCCCGCGCGATATCGCGGCCAAGCTCTTCGCTGCGCAGTAGGGCCTGGGCCGATAATACGCCGGGAAGCTCCCTGGTGACAGTGAGGGACTCCATCCCGTCGAGGGAATAGACCTGTGCCGTAACGCTGTGGCCCCGACCGCTTGCGGTGCTGGTTGCCAGGGTGGACACCCCGACGGGGGCCGCGCAGCCCGCCTCCAGGGCGTTGAGAACGGCCCGTTCGGCCGTAATTGAGTTGCGCGTGTGCGGATCGTCGAGGGCGGCGAGTGCCGCCGAGACGGGTGACCCCTCGCGGCTCTCCAGGGCGAGCGCGCCCTGGCCCGGCGCGGTGGGCCACTCGGCGAGGTCGATCAGCTGCGTGATGGCATCGGTGCGACCCAGTCGGCCGAGGCCAGCGGCGGCCAGCAGCACGGCATCCAGATCATCCTCGATGCGGCCGAGTCGGGTGTCGATGTTGCCACGGATATCGATCACCGTGAGGTCGGGCCGGGCCGCGTACAGCTGCGCGATGCGTCGCGGCGAACCCGTGCCCACGCGGGCACCTTCGGGTAACGAGTACAGCGTGAAACCGTCGCGGGCGCAGAGGGCGTCGCGCGCATCCGCCCGCAGCGGGATGCCGCTGATCTCCAGCCCCGGGCAGGGCGCGGTGGGCAGATCCTTGAGGGAGTGCACCACCAGGTCGCACTCGCCGCGCAGCAGGGCGTCGCGCAGGGCCGTGGCAAACACGCCCGTGCCGCCCAGGCTCGACAGTGATGCGCGGGTCACGTCCCCGTGCGTGGTGATGTGTACCAACTCAACGGGATGCCCGGTCAGCTCGGTGATGCGGTCGGCCACCTGCCTGCTCTGCGTGGTAGCGAGAGCGCTCGCGCGGGTGCCCAGCCGAAGCGGGGCACCCGGGGCAAGCGTCTCCGTGGCGGCGGTCACGCCGTTTGGGGTTGGATCGTGCGGGCACCCACCCGGTCGTGGTCGGGCCACGCCCCGAGGGCGGATACCGCGGCTCGGTCGGCCCAGGCCGCCTCGGTGGCGCGCTCGATCACGAGATCAACCAGGCCGGAGACAAACGCGGGGTGCGTGCCCGGTGTGGGCACGCGTACCGCGGCCAGGCCGTGCTCCCTGGCGGTCGCCATGGCCTCGGTGTCGAGATCCCAGATCACCTCCATGTGGTCGCTGACAAAGCCGAGCGGCACGATAATCACGGCCGTGTACTCCATCTCGGCGAGCTCGGCGATGGCCTCGTTGATGTCGGGCTCCAGCCAGGGCTGGCTCGGCGGGCCGCTGCGTGACTGGTAGACGAGCGACCACGGGATACCGGGGGCCGCCTCCTCCGACAGGTACCCGGCCACGGCGCGGTGCTGCGCCACGTAGGCACCGCCCGGGCCAAATTCGGGGCCGGAGGCGAGCGCAGCGGAGTCCGGGATGGAGTGCGTCGAGAAAAGCACGTGGATGCGGCTGGCCGCGCCCTCGTCTGTGAGCAGGGCCACGGCATCCCGAATCCCCTCGACAAACGGGGTAACGAAACCGGGGTGGTCAAAATATTCGCGGATGCGGTCAATCGATACCTCATCGCTCAGACCGGTCTCGTCGAGGCAGCGCACGAAGTCTTCGCGGTACTGATCGACGCCTGAGTACGACGTGTAGGCGCTCGTAACGAGCGCCAGCAGTCGGCGGTGGCCGTGCGCGTGGGCCTCGGTCACTGCCTCGGCAAAGTAGGGGGACCAGTTGCGGTTGGCCCAGTACACCGGCAGGTCGATGCCGCGGGCGGCCAACTCGGCCTCCAGCGCGGCCCGGAGCTGGCGGTTCTGCTCGTTGAGGGGGCTCACCCCGTTATGGGCGCGGTAATGGTGGGCGACCTCCTCCAACCGCTCCTCCGGGACCCCGGTGCCGCGGGTCACGTTTTTGAGGAACGGGATCACGTCCTCCTGGCCCTCTGGGCCACCAAAACTTGAGAGCAGGATGCCGTCATAGGCGTTCAGGCTCACTGCAAGACCTCGACGAGTTCGACGGTCTCAATGCGGCGCCCGGTGAAGAAGGGCACCTCCTCGCGCACGTGGCGGCGGGCTTCGGTGTCGCGCAGGGCGCGCATCAGGTCAACCAGGCTGACCAGGTTGTCGGATTCGAGCGGCAGCAGCCACTCGTAGTCGCCGAGCGCGAACGAGGCGACGGTGTTCGCGACGACATCGCGGAATGCGGCCCCCTTGCGGCCGTGGTCGGCGAGCATTGCGCGGCGCTCCTCCTCGGGCAGGATGTACCAGTCGTACGAGCGCACAAACGGGTAGATGGTGAGCCACTGGCGGGCCTCCTCGCCGCGCAGGAAGCCGGGTACGTGTGAGCGGTTGAATTCCGCATCGCGATGCACCCCCATCGCGTTCCAGGTGGGCAGGAGCGAGGAGAGCAGGGCGCTGCGGCGCAGTTCGCGCAGACCCCACTGGAGGCCCTCGGCGGTGTCCCCGTGCATCCAGATCATCACGTCGGCGTCGGAGCGCAGGCCGCTCACGTCGTAGAAGCCACGGATCGTGATGCCCTCGTCGGTGAGCGCCCCCACGATGTCGTCAAGCTGGCTGACGACGCGGGGAACGTCGCTGTTATCGAAGACAACCTCGTGAGCAGGGTTGCGGCGGAGCACCGAGAACAGGGTGAATCCGCTCGGACCGGTCTCCGGGGCTGTGGTGGCGTCGGCTGAGGGTGATGCGTCGTTCATGATTCCATTCCTTCAGGGGTATCGAATGATTTACAGACTCGTTCGGCTTCGTCAAGTGAGCCCGGGATGACCGAGGCGAGCCCGGTTCCGGTCGCCCACGAGCCGGTGACGCCCAGCCCGGGGTAGTGCGGGAGCCGGGTGCGCACGCTGCGCACCGAGGCGGGGGTCACCGGGTACTGGGTCCAGGTGACGGTGTCGTAGTCGATCAGGTCTGCGGGGGTGAGCGGGACGCCCATCAGGATGCTCGCGTCGTGCAACGCCACCGAGGGGTCGCCCGCGCTCGTCACCAGGCCGCTGCGCTCGGGTATGGTCTCCTCCCGGTACGACACGCGGATGACGTGCACGCCGGGGGTGAGCCGCTCGGCCACCCAGGCCCACTTAGCCGATACGTGGGTGAGGGCCTTAGCGGCGACCAGGCCGTGAGTCTCGCCCAGCAGTATCCCGGTGCCGCGCGGGGCGGAGTCGAGGGCGTGGGAGCGCACCACAACGGTGTCGATGCGGGTGGCGGTGGGCTGGGCCGTGCGTGGTACGAGCTCGCTGTGCACCCCCGCGAGCAGTGTGGCCGCCGCGCGGGGCGGGGTGGCCACGATCACGGTGGCCGCGGTGATGGTGTCGTCGATGACCCAGCCAGTCCCGCCCTCAGCGGGGCTCAGCCGCACGGCCTCGTGGTCGGTGCGCAGTTCGACGCCGAGTGCGCTTAGCTCGCGCACCAGGGCGCTCACGATCTCGTAGTTGCCGCCGATCACGCCGCGCACGGCGGACCCGGGCTCGGCCTGGGCGGTGAGGGCCGCGACGGCCCGGGTGAGCGAGCCCGTGCGGTGCAACTCGGCGCGCAGACTCGGCGCGACGGCGTCAACCGCGAGCGTGTCGGGGTCGGCCGAGTAGACGCCGCCCACCACGGGTCGCACGAGCCGGTCGAGCGTGGCGCTGCCGAGTCGGGTGCGCACAAGCTGGCCGAGGCTCACCGCGTTGAATGAGGGGTCGGGTTTGCGGATGCGGTCGGTTGCGGCGCGCAGGGCCGCCGGTAGGCCGATCACCCGGCGAACATCCGCTGCGAGTGGGTGGCCCGGGATGCCCAGCAGGCCCGTCTTGGGCAGCGGGGCCGCGCGCCGCCGACCCGAGGCATCCGCGCTGAACAGCCAGGCCCCGGCCTGGTGCGGGGCGACAATCTGGTCACCGAGCCCGATGCTCGCGAGGAAGGGCGGTACCTGTGTGCTGCGGGTGGCGAAGCTCTCGGCCCCAGCATCCAACTCAATGCCGCCGAGGGTGTGCCGCGAGACGATGCCGCCGAGGGTTGGTCCGGCCTCCAGGAGGAGCACGGAGTGGCCCGCTCGGGCGCAGTGGAGAGCGGCCGTGAGGCCGCCGAGGCCGCCGCCAATAACGACGGTGGTGAACTGATGTCCGCTGGACACGGGTAGGGCTCGACTCTCGGTGGTGATGGTTTAGCGGTGTGGTGTGGCCGACGCGGCGGCTGGCCCGCTCACGTCGATTGAGTGGACGAGTTCGACCAGGCGCGTGAGCACGGTGGGGTCGGTCTCGGGCGGAACGCCGTGACCCAGGTTGGCCACATGCGCCCGGGCGCTGCGGCCGCGGCTGAGCACGTCTCGGGTGGCCGCCTCCAGCTGAGCCCAGGGGGCGGTGAGGAGGGCGGGGTCGATGTTGCCCTGCAGCGTCACGTCGTTGCCGAGTAGTGCGTGGGCCTCGTCGAGGGGGGTGCGGTAATCGACGCCCACGGCATCCACCTGCCGACTGTCGGTGCCCATGGTGCGGAACGACGGCAACATTCCGGCCCCCACGAGGCCAAAGTGTACGAGCGGTACGGTGCGGGTCTCACCACCGGCCGAGTAGGTCACCCCGTGCACCCGGCTGAGCGCCGCGGCGGATGCCGGGGCCACGTAGCGCAGGTAGTCGGCGCGCGACAGTGACCCGGCCCACGAGTCGAAGAGCTGTGCGGCGCTCGCTCCCGCGGCGATCTGCGCGGCCAGGAACTGCCCGGTGAGCTCGGAGGTGTAGTCCATCAGCGCGCGCCAGGCCTCCGGGTCGGCGTGCATGAGGGTGCGCGCCCGAATGTGGTCCTTGGAGGGGCCGCCCTCCACGAGGTAGGCGGCGAGGGTAAAGGGGGCACCGGCGAAACCAATCAGGGGCGTACCACCCAACTCGGCAACCGTGCGGGCCACCCCCTCTGCCACGGGTGCGAGGGCCGCCGGGTCGAGGCGGGGCAGGGCGGCCACGTCGGCCGCGCTGCGAACGGGATGCTCAAACACCGGCCCGCGTCCGGGCACGATCTCCACGGCAACCCCCGCGAGCTTTAGCGGCACCACTATGTCGCTAAAGAAAATTCCGGCATCCACCCCGTGTCGCCGCACCGGCTGGAGCGTGATCTCGCTGCTCAGTTCGGGATCGAGGCAGGCATCCAGCATCCGCACGCCCACGCGCAGATCGCGGTACTCGGGCAGCGAGCGGCCCGCCTGCCGCATGAACCAGACGGGGGTGACCTCCTGACGCACGCCCTGGTAGGCCCGGACCAGGCGGGACTCCGCGGTGGCCCCGGTAACGAGAGGATGCTTCTGGTCAAGTGTGATGGCGCTGGCCGAATGCATATGAGCAATTGTGTCAGACCCGCCGGGATGCTGCTGAATCGAGGGGTTGCGAGGGGGTTGCGGGGGAATCTGTGGGTGGTGTCGCGGGGGATCGAGTGAGTTGTGTGTGGTGAAGCTCCCCCGCATACGCGGGGCGTTGAGTTTTTCCTCCGCCTAAACAAAAAGAAATGCGGCTGACCACCCGATGATCGAGTGTCGTACCTCGATGTTATTTTACCGTCACGCCCAGCCTTCGTCGAGCGACCACAAGAGTTGTGCATTAATTATTTTGATGCTAAATCTTGAAAAAATTCTAAAGATAAATAAATGGTTGAAATGGAGACGACTGATGGACAAATTTGAACTTTCCTTCGCTGTATCAGATGCAATTCAGAACAACCGGCGATGGGGCCATTCTCACGTGATGGCCGCGTTTCCCCCTGGTCTGGGGGTCAATCCGAGGGCCCAGCTTAAGCTGTTGTGGCACCTCGACGCTAACACCCGCCTGATGACTGTGCAGTCCGAGACCGCGGCCAAAACCCCCGAACTGCTGGGTGCTCGGGTGGGCAGCGTCGCCCAGGTCGGCGCGGAGGCGGGTGCTGAGTTGACACTCAGGATCACACTGAGCTGTCAGAAGACGCCTCCGTCGCAGGTACCTGACGTGCTGAGGCCGCTTCTGAAGCAGGGTCCGGATGCAAAGTCGTACCGGTCTCGAATGGTGATCGTCCCTCCCGTGGAGAGGAGCGTCTGGGCTGCCAAACGACTCGCCGCTATCGGGTTCGAAGCGACGAGCGTTCAGCTGAGCGATGTGTACTTTGCGTCGCTGGGGGTGCACGGGAAGGCGATCCCCGCGGTGGATCTCGTCTCGTTTGGTGTTGTCCGCGACGCAGACCGTTTCGCGGAGGCTCGGCGCGAGGGGGTGGGCAAAGGGAAAAACTATGGCTTGGGGCTGATCCGAATCGAAGCGTCGGCCTAGACCTGAGGCCCATCATGACCGGTGTGCGCCGCATCCCGTTACACCTCTAAACAGTTGCACAGAAAGAGAAACACATGACCTCGAAGCTAAAAATGTTGTCCGCGAGCACCTCATCGACCCGACCGTTGCGGGCCTGGCCAGTGAGACCGTCTTCCAACCGCTGGGCGGGCCGAACACCCCCGTTGCCCCGCCCACGTATGCACGCCAGAAAGGCGACGACAGTAAGGCACCAAACTACGCAATGTCGCAGAACGCTTTTGTGCCCAAGCGTGATGCTGACGGCTGGTACACCCAGATAGAGCACAACAACGAGGGGACCCCGCGAACTGCCATGCGGGTGCTGCTTGATAGTTGGGGGTCGCAGAGCGGGCGTGCAGAGACCGCGATCTGGAATAACCAGGATCGGCTCGGGATCACCGTTCCCGCCCTGGTCGTCTCGGGTATTCCGGAGGGAAAACAGCCCGAGTTGTTTGACAACGCCACGTTGGATGAGCAATTTATGGCGGCCCTGAATGTGAACGTTTCCACCTGGGAGCTGTCCCATCGTCATGTGGACGGCTGGATCCGTTTTGCGACCGAGGATGGGACGACGCAGGTCTGGCAGTCGGAGGACCCCGACTCGCTCAAGGCGCTGATTTGTTCCGCAAGCGCGCAGCGGGCAGAGACGCTTTTTAAGTATTTTCCCAACTCGGCAATCTATGGCTTCTGGTTGTCCTCCGGAAGCGCGATGCGCCACAAGCTTCCCCGGGCATACTCCTCCGAAATCGTTGGATATGGTGCCCGAGAAGTTGTTGCCGGGGCAACAAAACTGGATGCCGCGGGCGGGGCCTCGAAGCAGTCACGGGCCGAAAATGTTCGTAATGCGTTGACGGTGCTTGCGCCCGGTAAGAGGGGCGGGAAAGAGCCTTCAACGTTCGGTCTTGGCCAGGTGCCAAGCCAGCCCGAGGTGCGGGGATTCATGTGTGAGACCATACTTCAGCAGTCGAGTATTTCCTTTGCCGTGCTCCGCTCGCTTCGCTTTGATAACGAGGAACGTCGAGTTGCGGCTCTTACCGTGCTTGTGCTTCTCGCGATGGCGGGGCATGCCCTCGCGCAGGAAGAAACCTTTTTGCGGAGCGAGTGTGCTCTTGTGGCCGAGGAAACCCGGTGGGGATGGAAGCGGCAGGGGAGCGGGGCCACTCCTGAGGCCGTGGAGATTGACGGCGTTAACGACATCGCAGAGGCGTTGCGTGAGGCCCTCTCCGACGCAGAGAAGGTGGGCCTCTCGTTTGCCGCACCGATTCGGCTGAATTTTTCCGAGGCGCAGCAGAAACTGATTGCGGAACGGGTGGAGGCCGAGGTCACGAAGCAGGAAACGTCAGAATGATCTGCGTAGAGATCGAATTTTACCGTCCCGCGTTTCATGGGCTCGTCAGTGGGGGGCGGCCCGAATGGCCACCCTCCCCGGTGCGGTTGCTCGGCGCGCTCAAAAGCGGGGCACACGCGATTGTGGAACCCGGCTTAGAGCAACGGGCTCACGCGCTGCTTGACCGTATCGTGACTGCGCCGCATCCGGTCATTGAGGCACCCCTCGCCTACGATCTTGACATCCCTGATTCATACCAAGATTGGACCTGGGTTCCAGACCGCGTCACTGACAAAACCGCGGGTGCATCTCTCGGTCTTTCGTGCTTTGCGATGGATAGCTCAAACCGAACCCCGAAACCCCAGGGTGCGCTCGCGCTTTCGGGAACCGCTCTTCGATACTTCATCACGGTTGATGTCGACCAGGCGGATCTGGCCGTATTGCAGTCGGTCGCTCAGCAGGTTCCCTACTTTGGCCGATCCCAGGACCCGGCGTGCGTGTGTGTGTACGAGAGCGATGAGGCTCGTTATCTGTCTTCGGGTGAAGCCCACGATGGCGACAAAACCAGGGTGGTGTGGTATCCGACACCTCATGATCGCGGAAAATCTCGAGGGTGGCAATCGAACACCATCCGCTGGATGGATCTCAACTATGAGCGGGTTTTTTCGGACGATGACAGCATAAACTTTCTTCCGCCACTGCCTCCGGATGGTTACACCCAGCCTGTGGTTTACGCGCCGACACGTGCGGGCGGAGTGGGGCAAGACGCGACCGTGATCCCGTTTGAGCGCGGTCTCGAACACCAGAGAATTCCGTCGGTCATCGGCGAACTCAATCGGCTCCTGACCGGGTCCGGGTGGAGGGTCATCCCGCTGACCGTGAGTGCTCAGGCACACGCCGATGGGCGGTGTGTGGGGGTCGCACTGACACCCACACCGTCGCCCGGTGCGGGCGCAGAGGAGCCGCCGCAGACTCAGGGTGAACGCATCGCAGCGATAGCGGACTGGTGTACCGAACACCAGAAACACTTTCGCGGTCAGGCTGTGGGCCAGCCGAAGGCCCTTCACCCTCATCGGTTGCGGCCACACGCTCGACACTGGGCCTCAACGACTCCGATGCGGGCTTTTCCTGACGTGAGAGTACTCGCCTACGAAACGGAGCGAGAAATCTTTGAGCGCTACGGTGTGAAAGCTCGGGTCACGGAGGCCTCGACCGAACCGGTGAAACGCTGGCAACACGTATTGTCAAACGGCTCCTACCCCGACGGTTACCGGCAGTGGTGGGTCCGTATCGAGTGCGAAGAGAAGGTTTCCGGCCCACTCCTACTCGGCGCCTCAACGAGTGAGGGCTTTGGGGTATTCCAGCCGGCTCAGGGTGAAGAGGAGTAGGTGAGCGACATGAATAAGAGTGAGAATTTTCCACAATTTGATGAATTCTTCCGCGCGTTACACGGTGGCACGGAACCGTATCTGTGGCAACAAGAGCTGGCTGTCGAAATCGCGACGGAACAATCATGGCCCGGGCAGGTCGCTATTCCTACCGGGCTGGGAAAAACGAGCACGGTGGCTTTGGCCGTGTACGAGTTGGCGCGTGATTGTTATCAGGGAGGGCCACGAACTGCTCCACAACGAATATTTCACGTCGTAGACCGCCGCACGGTGATTGACTCGACCGCGCTCTACATGAAGAGAATCGCTGACTGCATCAACCAGGCAACCGCGGGTCCACTGCTGCCCGTAAAAATGGCTCTGGACACGTTGGTGGGTCCCGGCGATAACCAGACGGTCGTCGTCGCGCGAGTTCATGGCGAGAGTCCAGACGATTATGCGTGGATGCGATCAAGCGGTTGTGTTCTGGTGTCTCTCACCGCCCACCAATTTGTGTCACGGCTCCTATTGCGTGGTTTTGGAGTGGGTACAAAGGTTCGTTCTATTGCGGCGGGACTGTGCGGCATCGATCGGCTTGTCCTGTTTGACGAACCTCACCTGTCGGTGCAGAGCGTTTCGACAATTCTCGACACGGAGCGCCTGCAACGGGAGGCCCCTCACGATCTCGGGCTACCGCACGCACGTACCGTGCTGCTGGGTGCGACTCTTCCGTCGACACTCGACGAGTTGGACAGAAGGACCTTCGAGCTCACGGACGAGCAGCAGAAGGATCCGGCTGTCACGAAGCGGGTACAGGCCACACGGGAACTCTCTCCCGTGTGGTGTACGGGAACCGATAGCGGAATTGAGAAGGAGCTCATCGCTCAGGCCCAGGCCGCCTGGAGTCGGGGTGCAGAACGCGTCGTGGTGTTTGCGAACACTGTGGACGTGGCCCAGGGTGTTTATCGCGCGCTGGTCGGTACGGCAAAAAATGTGCCGGGTGCCCAGTCCCGCATCGAGTTGGTCACGTCGAGGTTCCGTCCGATGGATCGTCTGGATCGAAAAGACGGGAACTCCCCGAATAAGGACGCTGATACGGCCATCCCGGAGGGGCCGCTCACCGTTGTGGCAACGCAAACGTTGGAGGTTGGTGTAGACGTCACATTTGACGCGCTGGTCACCGAGTCTTGCTCGTGGAGTGCGCTCGTACAGAGATGTGGGCGGCTGAACCGCGACGGTTCTGCCGCGTCTGCGCAGGGGGTGGTTGTCTGTGGGTGGGACTCGGCGCACGCACAACCCATCCTTCGCAAAGCGACGGGTCTCGTGTATGGGGAGGAGCCGGTCGAGAGGTTAATCTCTTTGCTTCACGTTCTTGATGCCGAGTCTGCTGGGAGTCCGATTGATTGGAGTGTTGCGGGGCTGAAACGGATTCAGGCACGAGACGGTTTTGATGCCTCAACCTTGCAGTGCGTTCCTCCTCGCGTCGGTACCGTGCACCGAGCGATGCTTCCCCTTCTTGCCCAGACCAATCCCACACCGAATCCCGACGTTCCACTGAACGCGTTGATAGCGGGACCGGATGCGCGACCGACACATGAGATCAGCATCCTGTGGCGCCATGACTACGAGGCTGTTGACGTTGTGGGGCCGCGGCTTCGGCCCCACAACGCGGAACAGGTCTCGATTACTCGGGCTGCCTTTGCTGCGTTCCTCTTCCAGAAGCCAAAACTGTCTGGGGGCATGACGGATGTGGACGGGTTGGCGCTGTCTGAGCCGGTCAATGACGTGGCACCGCAGGATCGTCCAGTGGTTTCCCTCGAGCGAATCCGTGTGTGGGATGGTGAGAACATCTGCTGGTGTAAGCCCACAAAATGGTCAGAAGTGTTGCGGGCACCAAAGGTCATTCTTCCGCACGATGCGGGTGGGTATACGCAGGAACTGGGCTGGACGGGGAAACCCGAGACCGTGCCGGTATCGGATATGGCGGTGACGGGCGGCTTGGCGCACATCCGCAGGATCGCAGGGAACTCCCGGTACGGCGAGCAGCGGGTTGATGTGGTATTCAGCGAATATACGCTCGGTGAGATGATCCTTGATGCGCCCTATGGCGAGAGCGTTCGAGGGTCAGCGATTCTCTGCCGAGAGGAGTGTGAGGAGCTGAGCGGACGAGCGCCCGACGATGATGTAGATCTGGAACCGCTCAAGAACTCAGTGGCTGCGGTGATCCGCACCTGGCTGACATCACAAGGATTGGCACCTGAGGGCTGGGCGATTGCGGTTGATGCGGCTGCGAGTCCGTACCCCATCGCGGTGGCTCAGGTCAGGAAGGTTGCGATGGGGAACGTCGCCGGAGACTGCAGCCTGGAGTCGCACCAGAGGCAGGTTGCGCAGTGGAGCCGGGGTGATGGGCGGGCCGCTGGACTTTCGGAATCTCTGGTCGAACAGGTTGGATTTGCCGGACTCCATCATGATGATGGCAAAATGCGTCCCGAATTCCAGGCGTTTTTGCGCCGGAAAGACGGCGAGTCCTTCCTGGCTAAGTCTGACCCCGGGCAGCCGCGTAGTAAGAAGCGGCGGAGGTTGGACTGGATGAATGCGGGCCTGGAACAGGGGTGGCGGCATGAAGCTGTCACCACCCTGGCGGCTCTGATTCTGGAACGCCACCTTATCGGCTCTCACCACGGGTGGTTCCGTCCGATTCTTCAGCCGATTCCAGGAGCCCCCGCAGTGGCTGAAGGGATTCCCTACCCCGACCCCCTTGCGCACGCTGATGACTTTGCGTTCCCTAACGCGCACTACGGAGTGTGGGGCCTCGCCTACCTGGAGGCTGTGCTGCGTTTGGCTGATTGGCGGGCTTCGGCAACTCCCCAGAACGTCGCTGAATCGGACGAGTGGACGCGTTCGGGGAGACCTCGCGTTACTGACCCCGGAAACGCGACCATCACAGTGGCAGAGTCGATTGTCTTCGCCGGGCTCAGCACGCATCCGGTTACCGGCTGGTTCGCCGTGATGGGCCTGCTTTCCACCTCGGAACGGCTGTTGAAAGGACACGCAAGCGTACGCTGGGAACCGTTGGAGGGGGCGGAGGGTGGTGCGCCGCTGGTACCTGTGCTTCGCACGACGTTCTCGGCGCATGACCTCGTGCACGCAGCGTTTTCTTCTGACATGTGGGATGACGCGCAGAGGATTCTTGAACAACACGGAGTGAGCAAACTGGGAATCAAAAACCAGAAGCTTTCCCCCGCGCACCAACTGCGTCCTCTTCTGCTTGCCGCCGAGGAAGAGGAAAACAGCCTACTGCTGGGGTTGGTGAACGATCTTGAGCGGGCGGATGCCAGCGGGAAGGTTCCTCTCTCGATTCCAGCGATTGCCAACAACGCCTCATACTCTGAGGCAGCTCTGTTACGAATCACCCCATCGAGTCGCGATCAAGCTGCGGAGGCTGCGGTCAGTGCGCTCTTTTCCCCCAACGCCGGATTTGCGTATGAGCAATGTGACGGCGGCATGGACCGTTTCGAAACGGTGAACCCGGCCGTAAACGGTTTGAGCCGTAAAGGTGGCCGTGCCAGCCGGAACGCTCTCGCTCCACTTGTCCTGGTCGGAATTGCCGCGTTTGGCAGCGGTTTCTTGAAGGGAGTTGGCATTTCGCAGAATGGAGGTGCCCTTCAGCTTCCGTTTCCCACAGTCCCTCTCCGCAAGGAGGAAATGCGAGCGCTGGTGTACCTCGGCAGCGGGCCCAAGAAGTGGGATTGGGATGGTAGCGGCTTGGAGTGGGTGTATGAAGTAAAACGAGAGCGCCCCACACAATATGATCATTACTGGAAGGGCGCGCTATACCGTCGGGGGAGTGATGGTAAATCGGCCAATCTCCCATAAGAATGCCTGATCAGTATCCGCTCCGCGTACGCGGAGGTAGACCGGAATAGCAGGCGGTTGCCGTTGGCAAGCTCGAATCCGCTCCGCGTACGCGGAGGTAGACCCACGGTCCGCTGCTGCTGGAATTTCGCGATGGTATCCGCTCCGCGTACGCGGAGGTAGACCTCTTCTCGCCCGCCGGTAAATGGGTTGCGGCAGATCCGCTCCGCGTACGCGGAGGTAGACCGTATGGCCTCCGCTATCAGCAGCTCTTTTAGTGATCCGCTCCGCGTACGCGGAGGTAGACCCTGGCCGGGGTTTTCCGGCTTGGTGAATGGGGGATCCGCTCCGCGTACGCGGAGGTAGACCGGGCGGGTTCAACCTCTGGCTCCCGGGGGTGACGATCCGCTCCGCGTACGCGGAGGTAGACCCATCTGACGCACCCCAAGGAAACAGAGCAGGACATCCGCTCCGCGTACGCGGAGGTAGACCCGTAACCATCACCAACCCCGGTGACCCCACCGAATCCGCTCCGCGTACGCGGAGGTAGACCCGACGTTTCCGCCGTCGGCTTACCGGTCACCGGATCCGCTCCGCGTACGCGGAGGTAGACCGAATCTGGCGGTGTTGTAGCGGCTGATCCACCTATCCGCTCCGCGTACGCGGAGGTAGACCCAGTCCACAAAGGTGTTCCGGGCACCCGTGAGGATCCGCTCCGCGTACGCGGAGGTAGACCGAGCCGCCCGTCCAGCTCAAGCGCCGTTTGCGAATCCGCTCCGCGTACGCGGAGGTAGACCGCAAGGCAGCCACCACGGCAAACCTTCACCTACATCCGCTCCGCGTACGCGGAGGTAGACCCTGTGCGCCAGACGATGCCCAGCCCAGCACCCCATCCGCTCCGCGTACGCGGAGGTAGACCCCGATTCAGACCGCGATGCCTTCAGTGCGTCCAATCCGCTCCGCGTACGCGGAGGTAGACCCGTGTCGGGTCGAGTGGGGATGGTGCGCGTACTATCCGCTCCGCGTACGCGGAGGTAGACCCGAGCACCCCAGCCCTAAGCACTTGCCCGCAGTATCCGCTCCGCGTACGCGGAGGTAGACCGCCGTGGCAGATTCCGGTGCCGATCCTACGTCGATCCGCTCCGCGTACGCGGAGGTAGACCGTGGCTGATGCCATTCAGAAGATCGGGTCGATGATCCGCTCCGCGTACGCGGAGGTAGACCCGGCTACGGCTACGGCAACGGCGACGGATCCGCTCCGCGTACGCGGAGGTAGACCCTCGAACCAAAAGCTGACTACGTGGACACTTTCATCCGCTCCGCGTACGCGGAGGTAGACCTCGGGCTGAGCAGCTGATCGGACTGGCAGATGCATCCGCTCCGCGTACGCGGAGGTAGACCTAGCTCTGGTATACGCCTGGTTTGGCCTGGGTTTAGTTCCGTACTTTCAACAAGGATAGGAACACCATGGCAAACAAATATGAACCAGAATTCCGTGAACGCGCGCTGCGTATGCTCACCGAAGCGCTCCCCGAGCATACGAGCCTCAACGCAGCCAGCAACCAGGTCGGCAAGCTCCTCGGTGTCTCACCAGACACGCTGCGTATCTGGCATCGTCAAACGCTGATCGATACTGGCCAAAAACCCGGCGTGACCACTGATATGAACGAGGAGAACCGGCGACTGCGCCGCGAAGTCGCTGAACTCAAGAAAGCAAACGAAGTCTTGCGAGCTGCGAGCATATTTTTCGCCAAGGAACTCGACCCCCCACGAACGAAATGATCCAATTCATCGATACCTATCGTGATCGTTTCGGGGTTGAGTTCCTGTGCCGTGTGCTGGGCTCGGCAATTCGTGTTTCTGACGTCCCGAGGATATCGGGCAGCGAAACACAGACTCCCGTCGGTCAGGAAACTACGCGACGAGATTCTCGTCACCGAGATCCGTCAACTCCACAAACAGCACTACAGCGTCTACGGGCGCCGCAAGATGCACGCCCTCCTCACCAGAGCAGGGTGGGTCATCGGACGCGACCAAACCGAGCGTCTGATGAAAATCGCCGGAGTGCGTGGAGTACGTCGTTCGAAGAGAGCCTTCACAACAACGAGTGACGTCAGGGATCAGCTGCCGGGTGATCTCGTCGAACGCCAGTTCGTGGCCGACGGGCCAATGAAGTTGTTGGTGTGTGACATCACTTACGTTGCTACGTGGGCTGGGTTCGCATACACCGCGTTCATTATTGATGTCTTTGATCGTAAGATCGTTGGCTGGAACGTTGCCTCAACACTGAAAGCTGAGATACTGCCGCTGCAGGCGCTTGAGATGGCGGCCTGGCAATCAGGTGGAACGCTCGACGGGGCCGTGCATCACAGCGACCACGGATCGAACTACATGTCGATGGTCTACTCCAACCGCGTCAGAGAACTGGGGGCGATTCCTTCAACGGGGACCGTAGGTGACAGCTACGATAATGCCCTGGCCGAGTCAGTGAACGCGCTCTACAAAGCAGAACTCATCCGCAGGCGTGGCCCCTGGAAAACAGTTGAGGAAGTCGAACTCGCCACCCTGGAGTATGTGTGGTGGTGGAACAATGAGCGCCTCCACGGCGAGCTAGGCAGGCGAACCCCGGTCGAGGTTGAGACGGCGTACTATGCTGAGGCGCAGTCACTCGTGACAACCGTCGAGTGATGAACAAAATAGTCGGAACTAAACCCAGGCCAAACCATTCGCAAGCGCGGGCCTTGGCGGACGGCCCCGGAAGTCGAACTCGCGACGCTTGAGTACGTGTGGTGGTGGAATAACCAACGCCTCCATGAAGCTCTCGAGTACCGTACCCCGGTCGAGGTCGAGACGGCGTACTACGCTGAGAATCGTCAACCCGTGATCACGCGGGTGTGACGGAACCCGATGCCGGAACCACACCCAGAGCGCATCAGTCCATATCGGAGAACGTCACGGTGCCGCCGTTCAAATGAGGTCTTAATTCTGGCTACCGTGTCGTCAATGGTGACGGGGCGTCCGCCCCAGAACCCATGCAGGACGCAACGGGGTTGCGGTTTCTTCTTTACTATTACAGCGATCGTCACGGGAACGTTGGGGGATGCTCTTGAAGTTCGGGTATGGCCCGTAAGCGTTTGCTATCCAGCAGGTCCCGCCACACGTCTGCGGCTTGTTTTGCGTCCCAGGTGTCGGTTGTGACGAGCGTTCCCGTTCCGTAAGGGGCGGTTGTCGCCCCGTCAACGGTTTCTAACTGTCGCGACACTCGATCAGATACCCAGGACACGTAGCCCCACGAGGGTAGACCTGATGTTCGTGTCCGGGAGATGCGTTCATGTCGAAGGTCCAGCAGCGGGTGGTCTGTGAAGGCGAGGTGCTCCGGTTGCCAAATCCGGGCAAAGCTCCTCACAAGCACCTCCGCGTGCTCCCGCGCTGGAACGGTAAACCCATCCCCCTCAAACGATAGAACAATTCTCGAAGCCACAGTGGAGGCGTAGGGAGACACCGACACGTTGAATTGGCCAAGATCGTTAACTATGGAATTTGGGACTTGAAAGTTTCCCAACTCAAAGCTAGGGATGTAGCCTCCGCCTTCGACGGGTTCGCCAACGTCATCCAGGACCGGCGAGGCGAGGACGTGAGTACGGATCGCGTCCTCATTGCTCACGTCGATTGGATTTGTGTAATCCACTTTCCACGGGCCACTGAGCGGTTCCCCGAGTGATTTCAGAACTTCGAACGAGGCCTTGATCCTCGCCACCGTGTCGTCTACGGTTACGGGGCGTCCGCCCCAGAACCCGTGAAGGAAATACTCATGCTGCGTGTTCACATTGCCGCTTTCTTCTCAAATTGCACAGTACCGGACACCACTGACTATTCAGAGACATAGACAGAAACGAAGTCTCCAAGGTTCGCCTTGACGAAGGCCGCTTGGGCGAGCTTGGCGACTTCAGGGTCCTTGAAGTACCACTCAAGTAGACCCCCGGTGCCTTTCATCGTGTCCCATTGCCGCTGAGCTTGGACAGCCATTTCTTCCATAATCGTTCGCCGGCGTTCTTTATGTGCGGAGTGACGGCAATAGCTCATACTCTGCCTCGACGGAGACAAACGCCGTTTTCAGATCGTCGGTGCCGATACGAGCTTCGTCAATCAGCAGCCCGGCAACACCTTCGACAGCAAATACCTGCCCTAGCAACAGACTTGGGCGACCATCAATCTGTGTTTTGAGTACTCGTTCTAAGGGTTCGAACGATGAGAACGAGAATTCGGGCGACGCGCTCAGAAAATAGTAGTCTCCTAAAACTTCTATAGTTCCCGTCCTCGGCTCGTCTGTGCCGATAACCTTAAAATCGATTGCGGGCGGCCAGTCAAAACCTGGGTTGGCATACAACGACATGAGTTGTTTCTCCTAACAGTTGTGCGGGAAACGTGCTTGATGGTGGCAAGTTGCCGAGGTAAGGCGGGAGACGCTCGGTGTTGTACATATCACGCACTTCTTTAAAGAAATGTTGGAGGATATTCCTGTATTTTGGGCGCGGTACGCAACCGTTTCGTATCCAACAACAGCTGCCACACGTCCGCCGCCTGTTCCGCTTCCCAAGTATCCGTGACGATCAATGTCCCTGTTCCGTAACGGAAAGTTGCAGCCCCCTCAACGCTTTCTAGCTGTCTTGATACCTGATCAGAAACCCATGAAACATAACCCCACGAAGGCAACCCCGATGCCCTTGACCGCGTGACCCGCTCGCGGCGCAGAGCTAACAATTTGTCATCGGTGAAGGCAAAATTCTCCGGTCGCCAGATCCGCGCGAAACTTTTCACTAGCTCCTCCGCATTTTGACACGCTGGGACGGTAAAATTGTCCCCCTCAAATGTTAAAGAAACGCTCGCCGTCATCAAGCTCTGATTTTTAAAGGGCGACAACCAAATATTGAACTTTCCTAGATCGGTAACGACCGAATTTGGTACCTGCCAGTCCCCGAGCTGGAAACCTGGTCCGTAGCCGTCCTCAGGGGAAGGCATTCCCTCATCGTCTTTGAATGGAGAGCCAAGTATGTGCGCGCGTAATGCTTTTTCATCGGTAACGTCGATAGGGTCTTTATAGTTAACTTGCCATGGGCCGCGGAGCGGTGCTCCCAGTAGCTGTAGCGCTTCGAAAGAAGCTTTGATGTTCGCCGCAGCATCCTCGACTGACATGGCGCGCGCGCCGGCAGTACCTTGAAGCGTGTAGTTCCGGTGGCTATTCACTGCTGCCTCCATCTTTCATGAATGACTGTGGAGAATGACCTCTACTTAACAACATAAATTGAGACCCTTTCTAGACCGCCAGCTTGCTCAAAGAAGGACCTCGCGAGGTCGGCCACCTCGGGATTTGTGAAGTACCATTCAAGCACCCCTCCGCTATCTCCCATCCCCGCCCACTGCCTTCTGGCTTGAACGGCCATGTCCGCAAGAATCGCATCCAACCGTGGCTTTGGGAACCATGGTTGCTGCATGAACGAATAGTCACCCTTGAACTCCTGATACACCTCGATGGGCGGGTCTCCACGGTGGGTGAAGTTGTCGAACGCGACCGATTTCCCCGTTGCGGGGGACTCAACGTAGTACTCAATCACTTTACCGTTCTCGCTCGGCAGGATGCCGGAGAGTTCGACTTGATTAGGCATTCCGGCTGAGTTCTGGTCTCGCGGACTTTCTCCCCATGCTCCTGGACCGCCGTCGCTGTCTCCCAAGTTTGGTCGAAGGGGGTGTTCACGTCCGCCGGGGTTGCTCGTGTCGGGTACGAGGTCGGGACGTTCTGGTTCAGCACCCCAGTCACCATCGTCATCGCCCCAGTCACCATCGTCATCGCCACGGTCGCCACTGCCGTTGCCGTCCCCATCGCTGGGGCCGTCGCCTGAGCCGCTATTGCCTCCCGGCCCGCCATGACCACCAGGGTTACTGTCAGTTGGCCCACCGCTGTCCGGGCTGGGTGGGTCACTGTCAGGCAGCGGACGCGTCCCGTCGTCAGCCCCAGGGCGCTCGGACGGTGCCTGGGGAGCAGTATCCGTCGGATGCGTCCCGCCAGGCTGCCCGGGCGGTGTGTCAGCGGGGCGGTCCACCGGCGCAGGAGTGTCGGGTTCTGTCGGGCGCGCAGGGACCGGGGACTCATAGTGCGGCCCCGGGCCACCTGTCGGGTGCGATGCCACAGGTCCAGGTGTGTGCGGGGCCGCAGGGGCAAGTGACGCCCCTGGCGTCTCGGGGAGGTGCCCAACCGCTACCGGCTCCGCAACGTCCAGACCCGGGGTCTTCCCCGCCACTGGTGCCTCGTCGGGGAAGTCGAACTTGGGCGGGGTGAAGAACTCGGGAAGCTTCCCCGCGAGGTCACCGGTTTTCGTTTCCGCACCGACAATAATCCCGTCAAGCTTTGACCCGATCGTTGTCCCTCTAAGAATTGCAGATAACCCTTTGGGTCCGGGGATGAAGATTGTTGCGACGTTGAAGATTGTTGTCCCGGCAGCCTCGGCCGGGTTGTCGGCCCACTGGTCCCACCCGACCATGCCCTTGGCCATACCAATAGTGTTTTGTGCGGCACCTTTCCACAGGTCTT
Organism: Klugiella xanthotipulae; assembly: GCF_006716695.1. Taxonomy (GTDB): domain Bacteria; phylum Actinomycetota; class Actinomycetes; order Actinomycetales; family Microbacteriaceae; genus Klugiella; species Klugiella xanthotipulae. The sequence continues at coordinate 846,839 of NZ_VFPN01000001.1, read as the reverse complement.
GGAACCCGCCAGGTATGAGTGCGGGAATGTAGCTTGCGGGTTGTGTCACCAACAGGAGGCTGCCGACGCCCGTGGCGAGGCCTCCCCACGCGTTGCCGTAGGACTCTCCTTGCCACCAGTCCCCGGACTGCGGGTTGTACCCCACCACGAGACCACCGAGGCCGTGGAGCCCGTCACGGGCACCCGTGCCCACACCGTGCCAGACTCCTTCACCGCAGTTACGGCTCTCTTGAACCCGGTGACCCCACGGCAGGTCCACAGTGTTCTCGCCATCCTGCTTCAACTGCCACGCTTTCACCGCCTCGACCCTGTCCACGACAGTGTCACGCTGCGCGTTGATAGTGTTCGCGCACTCCGCTTCAAACGCGGACAGTTTCGCGTACTGATCAGCGACCCGGTCCAGGAGCTTATTGTTGCGGTCGACGTGTTCGGAGGACTCTTTCCAGTCCACTGTGATCTCAATGATGCCCCCGGTGCGCCGCACCGTCTCCCCGGCCGCCTGCAACGCCTTCACCTGTGAGGCGATCGGGTCAACAATGCCACCCTCACCACCTGTGCCGCTCCCACCAGTACTGCCGCCACCGTCGGGGACACGCCACTCGTACTTCTTCGTTTCTGACGGGATTACCCACACACCGTTGTCTATCTCGGTCCGAAAGCTTTCCGCATCCGTCCGGATGGTTTCAAACTCTTTCTTCAACGTCGCAATGTTTGTCGCGTAGTCATACAACGCGGACGCGACCTTATCGAGCTTCCCCGCGAGAGTATTCGTACTGCGAACCGCGGGCCGCATCGCCCCATACATAACATCCGCGGACGGTGCGACAAACACGGCAGGGAGAACCTGCCAATTCGTTTCGACGTCTGTGGCATCCGTGCGGATGTTCTTCGCCGTGGAGGAGAGAGTATCCGCGGCAGCGTTCACGTTGTCGGGGAGGAGATCTTTCCCCGGGATCTGCGAGGGAATGATGCGACCGTCAGCGGTGGTGTCGGGGTAGAAATCAAGCACCGGCATCCCCCTGGAACACGGTCATATCGCCTGTCTTCGCGGCCTGCTCGGTGCCCGCGATCATGTTCGACGCGATCTCTTCGTTACCCATCTCAATCGCGAGACGCGCTGCTGCCGTTGCGGAGAGTCCAGCGTTGAAACGGTTCATCAGGGCGGTGACACGGGCGTTTTGATCTTCGAGGAACCCCGCGTACGCACCGGCGACGATACCGTCGAACCCGGCACCGGTCTGCAACGGCTCTAACGCGTCATTCACCGTACTCAGATCGGTACCCAGGGTTTGAGCGGCGGTTTGCGTGTTCGTGAGGACCGTGTTCACACCGGGACTATCCAACTGCCAACCGTTCATTCGGGGAGGCCTTTCACTACTGTGACACCATTGGTGAGTTCCGCTAAGGCGTAGGCGACGACGAGACCGCGTGTGATCGCGTCGAACGGGATGTATCCTTCCGTCCAGAATCCGCAGGTGGCCGGAATCGGCGTGGCCGGTTCCAACACGCGGGTGACATCACGGAGGGTATCGACGCGCTTAGCTCGCGCCAGCGTGAGCACCAAGGCGTCGTCCATATCGGAGAACGTCACGGTGCCGCCGTTCAAATGAGGTCTTAATTCTGGCTACCGTGTCGTCAATGGTGACGGGGCGTCCGCCCCAGAACCCATGCAGGACGCAACGGGGTTGCGGTTTCTTCTTTACTATTACAGCGATCGTCACGGGAACGTTGGGGGATGCTCTTGAAGTTCGGGTATGGCCCGTAAGCGTTTGCTATCCAGCAGGTCCCGCCACACGTCTGCGGCCTGTTCTGCGTCCCAGGTGTCGGTTGTGACGAGCGTTCCTGATCCAAACCGGACGGTTGTTGCCCCGTCAACGGTTTCTAACTGTCGCGACACTCGATCAGATACCCAAGTCACGTAGCCCCAGGAGGGTAGGCCTGCTGTCCGTGTCCGTGACATGCGTTCCCTGCGAAATTTGAGGAGCGAGAGGTCGGTGAACGCAAGATACTCCGGTTGCCAAATCTGCGCGAAACTCTTCACGAGCAGCTCCGCAGACTCCCTCGCCAGAACGGTGAGCCCATCGCCTTTGAACGACAAGATAATACTCGACGACACGGTGGAGGCATACGGAGAAACCGATACGTTGAACTGGCCTAGGTCCCTCACCACGGTGTGGGGCAGCGAGTAGTTTCCTAGCTCAAAGCTCGGGACGTAGCCCCCGCCTTCGACAGCCTCACCGACGTCATCCAGGAGTGGTGACGAGATGACATGGGCGCGCAACGCATCCTCATCGGCCACATCGATTGGCTCCGTATAGTTCACTTTCCACGGGCCGCTGAGTGGTGCTCCGAGTGATTGCAGTACCTCGAAAGACCCCTTGATCCTCGCCACCGTGTCCTCAACGGTGACGGGGCGTCCACCCCAGAAGCCGTGCAGAACATACTCAAGCTGCGTGTTCATCCTTGCTACTTTCTTCTCGAGTTTCACAGTACCGGACTGCCAAATCTAAGCGGAAACATGGATCGAAACTGAACCGCCGATACCGGCCTTATCGAATGCTATTTGGGCTAACTCAGCGACTTCAGGGTCTTTGAAGTACCATTCAAGGAGCCCGCCGGTGCCTTTCATCGTGTCCCACTGCCGCTTCGCTTGAACAGCCATTTCTTTGAGGATCGCGGTTCGCCGTGTGTCGGGGAACCAGGGCTCGGTGATGAAGGAGTAGTTGCCCTTGAACTCCTGATACACCTCGACGGGTGGCGGGTCGCCGCGGTGGGTGAAGTTATCAAACGCGACGGGTTTGCCTGTCTCGGGAGACTCTACGAAGTACTCGATGACTTTTGCGTTGTCGCTGGGTGCGATACCTGATTTGTCGATCTGGTATCCCATCCCAGGCGAGGTGTCTGTCCGGGGGCTTTCATCCCATTTACCTGGCCCGCCGCTACTGTCGCCGAGGACTGGTTGTATCGGGTGTTCACGTCCACCGGGGTTGCTCGTGTCGGGTACGAGGTCGGGACGTTCTGGTTCAGCACCCCAGTCACCGTCATCGTTACCACGGTCGCCACTGCCGTTGCCGTCCCCATCGCTGGGGCCGTCGCCTGAGCCGCTATTGCCTCCCGGCCCGCCATGACCACCAGGGTTACTGTCAGTTGGCCCACCGCTGTCCGGGCTGGGTGGGTCACTGTCAGGCAGCGGACGCGTCCCGTCGTCAGCCCCAGGGCGCTCGGACGGTGCCTGGGGAGCAGTATCCGTCGGATGCGTCCCGCCAGGCTGCCCGGGCGGTGTGTCAGCGGGGCGGTCCACCGGCGCAGGAGTGTCGGGTTCTGTCGGGCGCGCAGGGACCGGGGACTCATAGTGCGGCCCCGGGCCACCTGTCGGGTGCGATGCCACAGGTCCAGGTGTGTGCGGGGCCGCAGGGGCAAGTGACGCCCCTGGCGTCTCGGGGAGGTGCCCAACCGCTACCGGCTCCGCAACGTCCAGACCCGGGGTCTTCCCCGCCACTGGTGCCTCGTCGGGGAAGTCGAACTTGGGCGGGGTGAAGAACTCGGGAAGCTTCCCCGCGAGGTCACCGGTTTTCGTTTCCGCACCGACAATAATCCCGTCAAGCTTTGACCCGATCGTTGTCCCTCTAAGAATTGCAGATAACCCTTTGGGTCCGGGGATGAAGATTGTTGCGACGTTGAAGATTGTTGTCCCGGCAGCCTCGGCCGGGTTGTCGGCCCACTGGTCCCACCCGACCATGCCCTTGGCCATACCAATAGTGTTTTGTGCGGCACCTTTCCACAGGTCTTGGAACCCGCCAGGTATGAGTGCGGGAATGTAGCTTGCGGGTTGTGTCACCAACAGGAGGCTGCCGACGCCCGTGGCGAGGCCTCCCCACGCGTTGCCGTAGGACTCTCCTTGCCACCAGTCCCCGGACTGCGGGTTGTACCCCACCACGAGACCACCGAGGCCGTGGAGCCCGTCACGGGCACCCGTGCCCACACCGTGCCAGACTCCTTCACCGCAGTTACGGCTCTCTTGAACCCGGTGACCCCACGGCAGGTCCACAGTGTTCTCGCCATCCTGCTTCAACTGCCACGCTTTCACCGCCTCGACCCTGTCCACGACAGTGTCACGCTGCGCGTTGATAGTGTTCGCGCACTCCGCTTCAAACGCGGACAGTTTCGCGTACTGATCAGCGACCCGGTCCAGGAGCTTATTGTTGCGGTCGACGTGTTCGGAGGACTCTTTCCAGTCCACTGTGATCTCAATGATGCCCCCGGTGCGCCGCACCGTCTCCCCGGCCGCCTGCAACGCCTTCACCTGTGAGGCGATCGGGTCAACAATGCCACCCTCACCACCTGTGCCGCTCCCACCAGTACTGCCGCCACCGTCGGGGACACGCCACTCGTACTTCTTCGTTTCTGACGGGATTACCCACACACCGTTGTCTATCTCGGTCCGAAAGCTTTCCGCATCCGTCCGGATGGTTTCAAACTCTTTCTTCAACGTCGCAATGTTTGTCGCGTAGTCATACAACGCGGACGCGACCTTATCGAGCTTCCCCGCGAGAGTATTCGTACTGCGAACCGCGGGCCGCATCGCCCCATACATAACATCCGCGGACGGTGCGACAAACACGGCAGGGAGAACCTGCCAATTCGTTTCGACGTCTGTGGCATCCGTGCGGATGTTCTTCGCCGTGGAGGAGAGAGTATCCGCGGCAGCGTTCACGTTGTCGGGGAGGAGATCTTTCCCCGGGATCTGCGAGGGAATGATGCGACCGTCAGCGGTGGTGTCGGGGTAGAAATCAAGCACCGGCATCCCCCTGGAACACGGTCATATCGCCTGTCTTCGCGGCCTGCTCGGTGCCCGCGATCATGTTCGACGCGATCTCTTCGTTACCCATCTCAATCGCGAGACGCGCTGCTGCCGTTGCGGAGAGTCCAGCGTTGAAACGGTTCATCAGGGCGGTGACACGGGCGTTTTGATCTTCGAGGAACCCCGCGTACGCACCGGCGACGATACCGTCGAACCCGGCACCGGTCTGCAACGGCTCTAACGCGTCATTCACCGTACTCAGATCGGTACCCAGGGTTTGAGCGGCGGTTTGCGTGTTCGTGAGGACCGTGTTCACACCGGGACTATCCAACTGCCAACCGTTCATTCGGGGAGGCCTTTCACTACTGTGACACCATTGGTGAGTTCCGCTAAGGCGTAGGCGACGACGAGACCGCGTGTGATCGCGTCGAACGGGATGTATCCTTCCGTCCAGAATCCGCAGGTGGCCGGAATCGGCGTGGCCGGTTCCAACACGCGGGTGACATCACGGAGGGTATCGACGCGCTTAGCTCGCGCCAGCGTGAGCACCAAGGCGTCGTCCATATCGGAGAACGTCACGGTGCCGCCGTCTGGTGATTCCCGCACGATGAGCGGGGGATTGAACGCCTCTCCCAGTTCGCGCTGTGCCAGGAGGTTGGCCCCGCTGGGGGCGAGAATAACAACGTCAACGGGCATCACACACCACCCGTCTGGTTGATCGTCGCGTCGGGATGTCTGGGGAAGCCGAGGGCGTGGCGCACGTTCTCGTCTCCGAATTCTGTGAGCAGCTCGGCGAGCTGGTCCCACGATCCCGTGCGGGGGTCGGTGAACGGCACGACCAGTGAGGGGATGCGTGGACGTCCCGTACGGATCGCCCTGAAGCGATGCTGCAACTCGTCGATGCGTGCGCCCAGGTCACGCACGGCGCGGGGGCCGATGAGGCCGGCCACGGGATACCCCGGGTCAGTGCTTGTTGCGGTTGTGGTGAGGTCGCTTCTCCCACGGCGGATGCTGAGCGAACCGATGACGGGCATCGTCACGGTGTTTGCGACCTCCACGAGCACCTGGGGCAGGAGAGAAACGCTGCGCGGGGAGGAATCGGCCCGGCTCAGGGCGGTAATTCCGGTGAGGGATTCCTCGATGCCCTTGTCCGTTCGGCGGATGAGCGAGGTCGCGTGGAACGGGATGTGGCCCTGGCCGGTGATGACGTAGCGGGATTCGCCTGGCATCCGGGATCGGGCGGCGGCAGTGTAGAGGTCTCGATCCCACGCCACGAGTGCCGGCTCATGTGACCCCCACTGGCCGGGGAGTTTGCCGGTGAACGCGCGACTTAGGCACTCCGCTGCCTCGCCCAGGCGAGTATCGATGGTGGCATTGTGGTGCACCGTCAAGCCAAAAAGCACCTGCACCTCAAACCCCGAGTCGGCCGCAGGAGTAGCGAACGCCTTCTGCGGTAGATCGGCGGAGTGGTTTCCGGCGGGGGAGAGGTCGCTGATGCGGGCGATGCGCTCACCCGTGCGGGTGTCGATGAAGCCGGTGGGGGTGCGGAGAACCCAGAGTGCGCGGCTCAGCTCCAGGAAGTACGTCGCGGGGTACGTGAGGCGTGCATCCGGCGCGGTAATAATCACCGGCGTCAGATTGCGCCGGGCCGTGTATCCGAGGAAGTCGGCGAGGCCCTCGCTGAGGAATACTAAGTGGCTGCGAGATTCCGTGCAGGCAAAAGCGCCCTCGACATGGTCGAGGAGCGGATGAGCGGGGGGCGTCACCGGTGAGGGTCCTGGGACGCTGTCGCTAGCCGATGTTCGCGACGGCCGACTTCGCCTTCGCGATGGCGGCCTGCGCGGACTCGTCGGACTGCTCCAGGCTCTTCTTGATCGTGTTGATGATCTCTTTTACCCCGGCAGCGGCGTTTTTCCAGCGCAGCTCCTTTGCGGCGTAGTCGTCGCTGACGCCGTCGGCCTGGTAGTCAGCCATCGCGTTGCGGACATCCTGATCGCGCTGATCAATGAGTGCCTCCAGGCGGGCGGCCGTTTGGAGGAAGTTGTCCTGAGCGGACTGGGAGGCTGAGATGTCGTAATCGCGGCGGTCGGTCTGGTTAGCCATTAATACTCCAAAGATGAGAGGCGCACAGCCGACACCTCAACGGTGCGGCACGGCGTAAAGGTGAGAAGAAATTACTTGGAAGAACTGAATCGGGCGGCGTCATACGCGGCCCCGGCATCCGTCGCACGGGTTTGCTCGGCCATTTCCTGCTCGCCCTCCTGGAACGAACGATCCATGCTGGAAATACCGCCCAGGACCCCGGCGAGAGCGGCGTTCAGCTCAGCCGCGATCTGGTCAGTTTGGCCCTTGAACCGGTCAAACGCTGCCCGGGCAGAACCGTTGAAACGGCCCTCCAACGGCTCGGCAGACTGCGCGAGCTGCTTCACGAGAGCCCTGAGATCCTCCGAAGACGACGATGTCTTCTTGGTGAGTTGGCCGAGAACATCAGCACCCATAGCAAATTTCATGCGGAACCTTTCGGGGGGAGGTTAATAACAGTGGTCACACTATCTCTGAAATCGTCGTCAATGCAACATGGGGGTATGGTTGTACGGTTATCAGTCGGCGAATGGTAGGGGACCGCGGCATGACGCTACCGAGCACCATTGCTCCTGCCTGCCCAACGTGCGGCACTCCCGCCACGGGTGCCACTGTGCACTGTCAGCGCTGTGGAACGCCCCTCGTCACCGTGTCCCGGGCGCTGCCATCTCTGCACCGCGGTGTGCCGTTGGGAGGCTTTTTCGAGGGCGTTGTTCCTGCGCCGCTGTCGCTCGTGTTGGGCGGCGTGGTGCTTGACTGTCTCATCGCTATTTCCCTGATCGCGGGCATCATATTCAGCTTTGTCTTTAGTGTTCCGGTTCTCGTTCTGGTGCTCTTTCTCGTGACAGTAGGCCTGCTCCTGTGTCAGGTCTATGTTTTCGTGACTCGTGGTCGCAGTATCGGGTGGGCGATTGTCGGAATTCGAGGAGTTTCCCGCGCGACAGCGTCGCCGGTAGGGTGGCACGGGCTGGGGGAGCTGTCCGATCTTTATGTCGCCAATCTGCGACGGGGACGAGACCCGATTCGGCCGCGCCAAACACAGGGTGTTGCGTTCCCCGCGGCTTTTATACCGGCCCCTGTCGGCCACACCGCCCCTGTCGGCCACACCGCCCCAGCGGCACCGGTGCCGCCGGTGCCGGGAGCCGATCCGCGCCGGGGAAACCCAGACGTGCACCCATCAGCCGGGGCTCCTCCGCACCCAGAAGTCACAGTTATCCCCGCTCACGCCGGATACCCTGCGATGCAGGAACAACCCGTCGCGCCTGTCCCACTCGCCCCGGCTCAACTCCCGATAGAGCCCCGTCTATCGGCACCGACACCTCGTGCCGAGGGGACGGTCCTCCCCGAAATAGAAATCCCCACTTCCGGAGACTCAGGAGTGTCCTCCCTGGCCCAGATGATGGGTGCGGGGGCCGGGTTCGAAAAAACGGTAGCCGATACCCCACGCCGTCCCCGTGGCTCAGAGCGCAACATCGCTCAACCCCCTGAACACACGCAGCCCCCGACCGGCCATGCGCCTTCACCTGTCATGAACGAGCACCGTGCGCAGCCCCAGCCGGAGACGGACCCGCGTGCGGAAGACATCGCCCGGGCGGAAGCGCGAGTGCGGAACCTCACGGACGGTCCGCGTCTGGACAACGGTATCCGAGGCTCGCTGTTCGACATTATGGGTGCGACCCCGTCTCAGGCCGGGCCGAGGCTCGGCACCGTGCAACTCGTGATTGATGGAGCAGCAAAACACACCCTCGGCGCATGGACCGTCGTCGGGCGAAACCCGACCGCCCGGCGGGAGAGCGAAACCATCATCGCGGTGACGGACCTGGCACGGAAAATGTCAAACAACCACTTCGCGATCGAGCACGACCCACGAGACGGTTTCTTCATCCGAGACCTGGGATCCACCAACGGCACCGCCCTGCATACCCCGGCTGGTGTCACCCTGCAGCTGGAGCCCGAGGTGCGGATGCCGTTGCCGATCGGCGCGCAGATTCTGGTCGAAAGCCACGTGATGACGGTTGTCGTCCGTAAAGTCGGAACACCAGACTCGAGGAGCGCGCATGGGTAAATACGATGACCAGGCCCTGCTGGAAGCCGTCAAAACACACCGGGAGCGTCTGCGCGGGGCGTTCCTCTTCGGCTCTCTGGGCTCCAGACGTGTGGCGTCGACACTGGCAAACAGGATGTTTGTCAGCGTCATCCTTGCGGCGGTGGCCTGCGCGGTGTGTGCGGGGGTGTCGTTTGTGACGACCACGCTGCAGGCGCAAAAGGACGAAAAAGACCAGGTAACGACGACAACCGTGCCCGCGGAACCCACCCCGGCCGTGACGAACCCCGCCGAGAACCCCGCGCCAGTCCCGGCACCGGCTGCGCCTGTGGCCCCGGACCCGAACAGTGTGAACGAAGAGGAGGGTGGTGTTCAGTGACCACGTTTACCCGGATTACCGTGATCGGTAGCAGTCACAAAGCAACCCTCGTCATCCCGGATGATGACCCGCTTGGCCTGCTCGTCCCCGACATTGCCGAACTCCTCCACGAACCCGCCGAGAACCTCGCTAGGCCTCTCACCCTGGTGAGCAGCCTGGGCGAGGAAGTTGAACGCACGGCAACGGCCGAGGAACAAGGTATCGCCGACGGCACCGTGCTGCGCTTGGTGCGGTTGGAGGATGCGCCGGCGCCTCCGGAGGTCACCGACGTCACGGATTTTGTCGCCGAGTCCCTTGACCACAGCACCGCCCGCTGGAGCGCTGCGCACCGCGAGGTCGCCGGTGGGCTCGGTCTCGGGGTGTTCGCCTGTGTGGCGCTGCTCAACCTGCACGGCCTGGGACAGGTGATGGGCGCGGTTCTCTTCGTCCTGGGCGTCGGTGGTGCGGTGATTGCCGGGAAGCTCGGTAAGCGCTGGGTGACCACAGCACTTACCGCCCTCGCGGTGGGGACTGCCCTGTCTGTCACCGGCGGGATTGCTGACATTCTGGGCGTGCCTCTCTCCCCTGTCATTGCCCTCGCGGTTGTGTGGCTCGTCGTCTGGGTGGCCCTGGCCCTGGGCCTCGGGTATGGGGTGGGGCGGTCGCACCGGGCCGCACTTGCCGGTGCCGGCGTCGGCATCCTGATTGGGGTGGCCACGATCCTCACCGTGACGGCCGGGGCTCCTGTGACCGGCACATGCGCGGTCATTGCGGTTCTCTGCACGGTGCTGCTGGGTGCGGCACCCGTTGTCGCGATGAATGTCGCCCAGCTCACGAGCCTGGATGATCGGGTGATTGCCGGTGAACTACCGGAACGCAGCCGCGTTGAGACGGCGGTGGAGCGCGCCTACCTGGTGCTGACCTGGGCCGTGTATGCCGTGAGCATCCCGGCGGCAGCCGCCGGCATCTGGCTGCTGGCTTCGGGGGAGCTGTGGCCAAGCATCCTCGGGGCGGCCCTCATCCTGGTGCTCATGCTCCGCACCCGAGTCGTGCCCTTGGCAGTACAGGTGTGGCCCCTCTGGGTCGCGGCGGTCATTGGCGGTATCGCCGGTGTCGCGATGCGTTCTGATGTTGACCTGGTCGTCGTTGTGGCAGGGGCCGCGGGTGCCGTCGTTCTGGTCGCAGTGTTGATGGGGGTTCAGCCCGCTGCGCATGTGCGCGCCCGACTGCGCCGCCTCGGTGACCTTCTCGAAGGCGTCTGTGTGCTCGTGATGGTTCCGGCTGTGATGGGCTGTTTTGGGATTTTCGAGATGATGCTGAGCACCTTCTCATGACGCATCTTCTGCCCGGTGCCACCTGGCAGCGTGACCTGATCGAACGCGCCGACAGAATCGCCACCCCGACGCCCACCGGTCGACGCGTGTCGTTCTTCTCGCTCGTGCCACATTCGGGGGTATCGACGGTGACCACCCTCGCCGCTCGCCTCCTGACGAGTCGCCGGCCGGGCCGTGTGCTGCAGGTGGAGACCGGAGGGACGACGGGCTTTCTGCAACCGGGTGTGCGCCGATCTGGCATGACAGTTCCAGACACCTCTGAGGCGTCAGGTGGTCTCGCACAGGAGGTCCTAGACCGGCTGAAGTACCGGGCCGGAACCTGGATGACCGACCTCCCCGCCCTCGCGCAACACGTTGCCCTCACACCGGGTGGTCTGCCTCCGGGGCAGCGTGCCGGGGTTCGTGAGTGGTACGCCCACGTCGCCCCGATGACCCGTTTCTTTGACGTGGCCGCCACAGACTGGGGAACCCGGAGCAACACTACGGAGTGCTTGGAGATCGTCGCCACGGGACACCACACGTGCCTGATTTCGCCGTTTGACCGGGCTGTGGCGGAGGACAGCATCGCGTTTGCATATCACCTGCGCGCGACGACAGGGCAGCCGGTCAGGGTGGCCTTCGTGGATGCCGCGGGTACCCGGTCCACGTGGCCCGGCATCGTCGCCCCCACGCTGCCGTTCCCCGCTGTGGTTTTCGCCTACGACCCGGGATTGTCCCGCACGGTGAAAACCACGCGGCTGCGGGCATCCACTATCAACGCGGTGATGACGCTGGCTGCGGCCCTCATGGCACCCGATCGATCTGGAAAGGATGCCCGTTGAGCTCACGCATCATCCACCGACCCGCCCGCATCACCACCCCGGTGACCGCGCCAGAACCCACCGAACTTGCGCCCCCGCCCCAGCTCGGGGACGCCCCCGTTGGCGGCATCCCGTTGCAGTCTCTTCTTCCGGTTGTGGGGTCGCTGTCGTCCATCACCATGATTGTGGTGCTGCGGGCGAACCCCATCATGGTTGTTATCGGGGCCATGATCCTGGTCGTAGCGCTGGTGGGTGGTGTGGGGATGGCCCTGTCACAAAAGGGCAATGCCACCAGGCAGCGTAAGCGCAGCCGGGAACGCTACCTCGACTACCTGGAGAAACTCCGCGCGACGCTGCGGGGCGAACGCGATGCCGCTCGTGCCCGGGCTGAGCAGCTCGACCCGGAACCTGTGGCTCTGACGGACATTATTCGCAACCCGGAGCGGGTGTGGGAGCGGCGGCGTAGGGACGCCGATTACCTTCGGGTGAGGGTGGGGACCGGTGTGGTTGCGTGGTTTGGGGTGGAGGCCCCGGTAGATCCGAACCCGGTACAGCCATTTGACCCGATCATGGTGACCGAGGCCACCCAGCTGAGCGATAACTATTCGGCCGTGCCCGGGATGCCCGTTACCGTCGCGCTGAAGGACGCCGACCGGGTGTCCATCGTGGGCTCCCCGGCCGAGGTGTATGAAACGGCGCGGGCGTTGGTCGTGCAGTTGGCCACGCTGCACTCGCCCGACGACGTGCAGCTGGGGTTTGTGTATCCGCCTGGCAACGCCGCCCACTGGTACGGAGTTGACCTGCTGCCGCACACTCTCTGCGCGGACCTGTGGGACGGCCCGGTTCCGGCCCGCCGTGTGGCCCCCTCCACTCAGGCCCTCTACGGCGTTATCGGCGGGGAACTGATGGATCGTGCTGGCCGGGCGCACGCCCGTGCTCGCAGCACCGGCGGTACCCACTCCGAATCCGCGCTCATCGTGTTTGTCGATGACACCGGCCGGGTTGCTAGCCCGATCCCGATTCCGGAGGGTATCCAGGATTTTTCCCAGTTGGGCATTACCTTTGTCCACCTGGTGACCGATCGTGTGCACGAACCCACCGAGGTTCACGTGCGTATCGTCCACCACAACGGCACCCTCAGCATCCGGGACACCCGCACCGACATTAACACCCACGAGGTGGCTCCTGACCCGGTTGGCCCGGACCTTTTTGCCGGGATTGCCGGGATGCTCGCGCCGCTGCGCCTGTCCGTGTCGTCGCGAGAGGAGGGGGAGGAGGCCCGCGATATTGATGTCACCGAGTTGCTGGGTATCGGGTCTATCGCACAGGTGAGCCCGGCGGGGTGGACCGCTCGTTCGCCGCGCGATTTTCTTCGTGTTCCCGTGGGGCTGGATGACCTGGGTCGGCCCGTGCATATTGATGTGAAGGAGTCGGCTCAGTCGGGGATGGGGCCGCACGGTATCTGTATCGGTGCGACCGGTTCGGGAAAGTCGGAGTTTCTTCGCACCCTGATTTTGGGCCTCGCGCTGACCCATTCACCGGAGGATCTGGCAATGATTCTGGTGGATTACAAGGGTGGCGCGGCGTTCAGCCCGTTCCAGGGTCTGCCACATATCGCTGGCCTCATCGACAACCTCGCCGACGACGCGCAGCTCACCGAGCGCGCCCGGGCCTCCATCGCCGGTGAGGTGGTCCGCCGCCAGCAACAGCTGAAGGATGCCGGGTCAATGGCCTCCATCACCCAGTACCGGGAGGCCCGCTGCCTCAACCCCGATCTGCCACCGATGCCGCACCTGTTTGTGGTCATTGATGAGTTTGGTGAACTCCTCACGGCGGAACCCGAATTTATCGACCTGCTGCTCACGATCGGGCGCATTGGGCGATCTATTGGTGTGCACATGCTGCTCTCCAGCCAGCGCATCGAGGGCGGCAAACTGCGTGGCCTTGACACCTACCTGTCGTATCGTTTGGGGCTGAGAACGTTCTCTGAGCAGGAATCCTCCGTGGTGCTCAATACTCCGGATGCGTTCCATCTGCCTGCAATTCCCGGCTTTGGGTATTTGAAGGTGGATACGAGTATCTACACCCGGTTCAAAGCCGGGTACGTATCCGGTCCGGTGCCCACCGATAGCAGGGAACCCGTCGAAGAGTCGGAACGATTTGGCGTGCTCGTGCAGCCACCGTTTAATACCATCGCGACGACCGTCGACGGCAGCGATATTCCCGCAGAGGATGTTGTGGTCGCCCGTCCCAACACCGGCCCGTCACTCATCGACGAAACCGTTGCCCGGCTGCGGCCCGGCACAACCGTAACAGCGCCGGTGTGGTTGCCGCCGCTCCCGGATCGGCTGGCACTGTTCCAGGTCATCAACAACCCGCACCGGGCACCGCTCTCGATCCCCCTGGGGCTCATCGATAATCCCTCGCAGCAGACACAGGACCCGTGGGAGGTTGACCTGGGCGGCAACGGCGGCCACTTCGCCATTATTGGTGCGCCGCAGAGCGGCCGCTCCACATTCTTACGCACGTTCGCAGCCGCGACAGCCACAGTGAACACTCCGCGGCAGGTCACGATGTATGGCATGGACCTGACCGGAAACGGGCTTGCGCGTCTTGACGGGTTCCCCCACGTTGGCGGTGTGGCCACCCGCAATAACCGCGAGCAACTCGTGCGCCTGCTGGAAGAAATTGGCGGGATGGTGGCGCAACGCGAGGCCATCTTCCGTGAGCACCGGATCGAGTCGCTGGCGCAGTTTCGGAGCAAACACGAAGCCGGGCAATTGCCGCGAATCATCTCGCCGGATGTCATCCTCCTGATCGACGGGTATGGGATGGTCCGCACCGACTTTGAAGAGCTTGAAGCGCCCCTCACTGACCTGCTGACTCGTGGCGGATCCTTTGGCATCCACCTCGTGCTCGGGCTCACGAGGTGGAACGAACTCAAAATGAACCTTCAGCCGCTCATCGGGAACAAGTTTGAGCTGCGCCTGAACGACCCGACGGAGTCTGTCATTGCCCGGAAACTGGCCGAAACGATCCGCTCCACACAGCCCGGCCGCGTGATTACCGAAGACAAGCTTTTTGCGCAGGTGGCGTTGCCGGTGATTGATGATGTTGATGACGAGAGCATCGGGGATGCCCTGAGCGAGCTGGCGAAGCAATCTGCAGCGTCCTGGGCTGGCCCGGGAGCCTCACCTATTCGGTTGCTTCCCGAGGATCTTGACCCGGCGACCCTGCCGGACATCTTTGACGAACCGGATGCTGTGCCCATTGGTCTGCGGCAAGACACCATGGAGCCCGCGCTTCTTGATCTGGGTGGCCGTGACCAGCACCTCCTGGTGCTCGGGGATACCGAATCGGGCAAGACCACACTGCTCAGGCACGTCATGAACGGCCTGATCGAACGGCATACCCCGGACGAGCTGGTCATCGCGCTCATGGATCCCCGCGGGGACCTCGCCCGGGCCTGCCCGGACGAGTATCTGGGTGGGCACGCCAACAACTCCATCAAGGCAAAGGAGCTGGGGGCCTCGCTTGCGCAGGAGTTGGAGAAGAGGCAGAACGGGGAGAGCTCGGCGGCGTTACGGATCGTGGTGATGGTTGACGACTACGACATTCTCGCGCCGGGCGGGGCGAACCCGCTGGAGTATCTGCTGCCGTATCTGCCGTCATCGCGCGATTTGGGGTTGAATGTGTTGCTGACGCGGCCGGTGGCCGGGGCGGCCCGGGCGCTGTATGAGAACACCATTCAGACGCTGAAGGATACTGGGGCGACCGGGATCATTCTGGCGGGTGAGCGGTCGGAGGGGGCGCTGTGGCCGGGGGTGCATGCGGCGCAGGCACCGCCGGGGCGGGCGAAGTTGGTGCGGCGCGGGCAACCGACACGACTCATCCAAATCGCTAACGCAACAGTGTCATCTCCTGGCCCTGGCGGGTAACGCTCACCCTCTGGATGCTGTGTTTTCTCCCGCGGCTGCTCGTGGATTGAGAGGTCTAATCGGGTTGTCGTATGAGCGAGTGGACTGGTTCAGGTTGTCCTTATAGCTTGGTCCCACACGAGGGAAGGGCAGGCATGAGTAAGAGTCCGATAGTGTTCTGGGACTTTGATGACATCCTGAACTTTTCCGCATCCAAAAATGCGTATCGTAGAAACCCGGACACGATGGGGTACCTCAGGACAACGAGCATTTACAGTGATGATCTCGACCGGTCGTTTACCGTGATGTACAGCGCAGAACTTGTCAACAAGCTACGGGTGCTGAAGCAGGAAACCGGCTTCCAGTGGTGGTGGCTGACCACCTGGACGAAGAGCACACGGGCGCTCGATGAGGCTCTAGCGGTTTCCTCTGACCGAACCATCGACTGGGACTGATTTGGCCTGGGTTTGTTCCCATCGAGGTCGAAGCGGCCGGGAGCATCTATCAGCGCATGATCGTTGCCTATCGCGAACTCGACAAGACGCTCGGGAAGCAGCCCATGCAGGCGGTGATCGATTCCGTCACCACGGGGGTCCTCGGCCATCGTCGAGATTCGCAGACTCCGCTGGACGCCGAAACAGTGCGCCGCCGGCATCCTCGTGTTCTTCGACCGCCCCGGCGCATCGAGCGGGCTCACCGAGGCGATCGCTGACCTCCCCGGGCAAAGTGGCCGCTCAGTGGGTCTTCGGCTGTGCTTCGATTCGGGTGGATACTGGGTTTGCCCGCTCAGGCGGCGTGCAACTGCGTGATGTGGTGCATCTCCCGCACGTCGCTGATCGCTGAGAAGAACCCAGATGCCTCCGGCAATGAGGGCATTTCACGAGCTGCGCGCTGGGCAGCCTCAGGAGAGGCCCACACGATCATCTCGAGGAACGAGCCATCTTCAAAGCGGCCAAGGAAAGCGCTTATGAAGTCAGGTCCGTATTTCTTGCGCAGCACGGAGACCAGGCTGTCGCGGGAGGCAACAAGCGCCGTCTCATCGCTGGCCTCGAAACGGGCGTACTCAATAGTTGAACTCACAAAAATTTCCTCTCTAGTAACGTTTTTTTCATAAAATGCGTTAGTAACATATCACGGTTTTTGGGACCTCATTGCGTTACTATGGAGACATGATGCGCGAACTAGCAGAGATGGCATGGATCGGCAAAGACGACGTTTTTGACCTATCCAATACCGTCACGCTCGGCGGCTCGCCCGATGGGAGCGGCGATATCGACTTCTTCACCGATGTCGGACTAACCGCGACCTGGCGCATTCGCACCCAAGCCCGCGATCTCGCGACGCTCCGGCTCGATACCTTAATCGCGCTGCGTAGTCTGGTTCGCGCGGCGCTCGACGCCGCAGACCGAGAAATTCGGCTCCCGAAGCCCGTGCGTGAAAGCCTCAATAACCTGTCGGTGGGTGCACCTGTGGTGCTGACTCTCGATGCCCACGGTCATCTCGTCACGACAGACACGGCAGCCGACGCGCAAGGGCGTATTGCCCGAAAGGTGCTGCAACTGTTCGTGCAGTCACAGGCAAGCGTTGTTGTGAGACGTTGCTTAGCCCCAAGTTGTGGCATGTTCTTCCAGCCCCGCCGTACTGACCAGGCGTGGTGCACCACTCGCTGCGGCACCCGGGCCCGGGCTGCACGCTACCGAGAGGCCAGAGCTGCCACTACATAGGCAAAGAACTGTTTCGAAGACCAAACTTTGCTTCCAGTGGTCGGTAAAGCAGTTAGTGAGCCATCGTGTGACGGTCCGCGAGACGAATTGGCGAGGGGGCCTCGCGCTCATAGGTGGCGGTAGACCTGCGGCAGCCTCACCATACCCGCCGACATGAGCATCCGCTACGCGTACGCGGAGGTGGAGTTCGATCGGGCAACCCGCCGTTGCGGAGGGGTCGGCCCGGAGCCCGCTCGCAGGAATCGCTGCGATACTGGTCGGTGGGGCATCCGCATCGCCTCGTTGCCGAGCTGCCCGGGAGCCAGCGCGGCTCCCCGTACCGCACGAGTGGATTAGGATCGTTCTGTGCTGTTGTGTCTATCTGCAAGTCACAAGAATGCTGACTTCGAGATTCTCGAAACCCTGTCGGGTGGTGTCAGCGGCTTGTCGCGTCGCGTTTCCGACGAGATGTCTTTCATTGGGGGCATTGTTACGGTGGCCACGTGCAACCGGGTCGAGGTCTACGTCGATGTGGACGAACCCGTCACCGCCGCCGAGGCCGTTACCTACGAGGGCGTTGTTGAGCGCATCGCGATTGAGGCCGGTATCGACGTGGCCCGGGTGCGCGATGCCTTCGATACCTACTCCGATATGGATGTCGCCGAGCACCTTTTCCGCGTGTCGAGCGGCCTGGAGTCGCTCGCGATGGGCGAGGACGAGATCGCGGGCCAGGTGCGCCGCGCGCTCGAGACGGCGCGCGCGGAGGGGACCACCAGCGCCGATTTGGAACGGCTTTTTCAGCGGGCATCCCAGACCTCGCGCGGTATTAAGAGTGTCGCCGGGGTGGGGGAGGCCCAGCGCTCGCTGGCCCGCCTTGCGTTGGAGATGGTGGAGAGCCGCGTGGTTGATTGGCGTGCCGTGCGGGTGCTGCTCGTGGGCACCGGTTCCTACGCCCGGGTGACCCTGGCCGCCCTCAAGGAGCGCGGGGTCAACGACATCGCCGTGTACTCGGCCTCGGGCCGCGCGCACGAGTTTGCGCTGAAGCGCGACCTGGAGGCCATCGCCCACGACGGCTACGCCTCAGCCGTGGCCTCCGCCGATCTCGTGATCTGCTGCACCACCGGTGATGGCTTCGTGCTCAACGCGGACACGGTACGGCAGGGTCGCCGCCGCGTGGGCGGACATGCGCCCCTCTTCGGTGCGTCGGTGGACGAGTGCCCGGTGAGCGCCGCGCCGGTTGAGGTCGCGAGTTCCGAGCAGATCATCGTGGACCTCGGATTGCCGCGCAACGTGAACCCCGATGTTACGACCGTCTCCGGGGTCGAACTGCTTGACCTCGAAACCATCCGACTGCACACGCCCATCACCGCCCTGCAGGCCTCACAGAAGGCCGAAGACCTGGTGAGCCGGGCCGTCAAGAAGTTCTCCCGCGTGAGTGAGGAGCAGAATCTCGCCCCCGCGATGGTGGCGCTGCGCGAGTATTTCCTCGACCGCGCCGATGACGAGATTGAGCGGATGCGCACCCGCGGTGACCACTCCAAAGAAACCGAGCACGCCCTCCGCCACCTGGTCAGCGTGCTGCTGCACGAGCCCATGGTGCGCGCCCGCGAACTCGCCCGTCAGGGCGAAGGCGAACGCTACAACGATGCGCTCAACGCGCTCTTTGGCCTCGTGGTCTCCGCGCCGGTTGCGGCCGAAACGTACCCGCAGGCGGAGAACGCTGGATGACCCAGCCCCGACCCGCCCTCGGTCTCCTGCTGGATGTGGATGGTCCGTTGGCGAGCCCGATAACCCGCACTATCAACATCCCCGAGATTGCCTTCCTCCTGGTGGAACTCGCCCACTCTGGTGTGCCCGTCGTTTTCAACACGGGCCGCTCGGACGCGTTTCTGCGTGAGGTGGTGCTGCCGCCCCTCCTCCGGGCGGGGCTGCGCGACGACGTGCGACTGTACGGTGTGTGCGAGAAGGGTGCGGTGTGGTTTCGGATGTCCACCGCGGGTGTCACCGACCTCACCCTTGACCCCGAGACGCGCGTGCCGGCCGGGCTCGCGGAGTGGGCTGAGCGCCTGGTCGCTGAACGCTTCTCGGACAGTGTGTTTTTCGACCCGACCAAGCGCGCCATGGTGTCCGTGGAGCAGCGCACCGATGTGGCCTCCGCCGCCTACCTGGAGGTGCAACCCGAGCTTGACGCCGCCGTCTACGACTGGTTCGTGTCGAACGGTCACGGCGTGGTCTGGGGGGACATCCGCACGCCGGACGCTCACGGTCGCACCGCGTACCGCATCGACCCCACCATCATCTCGACCGATGTGGAGAGCGCGCTGTTGGGCAAAGACCGGGGTGCGCAGCGCGCGTTTGAACTGATCGAGGCCGATGGTGAGCCGCCGCTCCTGTGGCGCACGATGGGCGACTCGCGCACCGACTACGCGATGGCCGACTGGTTGCACGAGCGCGGCTACGAGGTGGAGCACGCGGATGTGCGCCCCGCGGATGGTCTACTCGCCAAGCCCTACCCGGTGTGTGTCGCCGGGGATCTCATTCACGACGATGCTGGCGTAGTGTTCCTGCGCGAGTGGCTGGAGCTGGTAAACCCATGAGCGTAAACTCCCTCGAATTGACGGCCCGTACAATGCTTTTTACCCGGCCCATTGCGGGTCTGGATGACTTTGTGGAGCATCCCGACGACGCCCTCGTCGATGTGGTGGAGCAGCCCGAGAGGGCGGCGGCCGTGTGGCGGGAGCGCCGCGCCGCGCTGCCCGGGTGGAGCGATGGGGCCCTGCTGCTGGGATACAACGCCCGCCCGCTGATTGACCTGACCATGTGGGATGCCGTGTGGCCGCTCTGGTCGTACCTCATCACGGTCGTGGAGGAGTACCTCGATAACGGCCGCGGCGAGTGCAGTTTTCCGCACCAGGCGGTTGACGTTGCGCTCTTTGACCGCGGGGGTGAGACGTTTATCCTGATCGGCGATCGACAGCTGGATGTTCACCGCGACAGTTTCATTGATCAGCTGCTCGCCGCCGCCCACGACTTCTTCGAGTGGGTTGCGGAGTGCACGGACGACGACCCCTCCGAAGAACTCACCCAGATCGCCGATCTCCAGCAGCGCCGCAGCGCCGAGTAGCGTCCCCCGGTCCCCCTGCCCCCGCCGCGCCCTGCGTCCTGCGCCCACCCCCGCGCTACGGGTGACTTTTCCTCACAGATCGACGTTTATTTCGTCGATCTGTGAGGTTTTCTCACCCTGGGTGCGGGTGCGGGTGCGGGTGCGGGTGCGGGTGCGGGTGGGTGCCGCCGCGCATCCCGAAACGCCCGGGTAGGATTCGCGGTGCACTTTCAGGGATTATGGCGTATGGTTGTCTAGGTCGGCTCTGGACACCGCGTTTAATGTGCGGATGGGTTTGTAAGTCTGGTGGGCCGGTTTTATTCGCAATACCGCGGATAAATCACACGATGTGAACGGTCCCGGTCAATTCAGCCCGGGTAAGAGAGTTTCGCAGCTTTTGAGTGCTGCGCTGTGACTCACGCGATTCATGCACGAGTACAACCCGGAAAGTATCATGCCCAAAAACACCAAAAAGGGCGGCTTCAAAGCTGCCAAAAACTACGTCCCGAAGGATGGCCGCACTGGCGGTTCACACCCCGGCAGCCGCAGCGCCGGACACCGCGGTTTCACGGCTGGCGGCGAGGGGGTCAAGAAGGCCCGGTGGACCACCGAGGACCGTGACGCTCGTCGTGAGCGCACGGACCGCTTCCCCCGCGACGAGTCGCGCGGTGAGCGTCCCAACCGTCCGGCCTATGGCCGTGACGACAACCGCGGTGGCAACCCGCGTGGCGGCTTCGCCCGCGATGATCGACCGGCCCGCCCCGAGCGCGGCGGTTACGGCGCGAGCCGCGGCAAAGACTTTACCCCCCGTGAGCGCACGGACCGCTTCGACCGTTCGGATCGCCCCACGGGTGGGTACAACCGCGACGAGCGCGGACCCCGCACCGGTGGCTACAACCGCGATGATCGCGGACCCCGCACCGGTGGGTACAACCGTGACGACCGTGGGGCTCGCCCCGAGCGGTTCAACGGCTTCAACCGTGACGGGGCCCGTCCCGAGCGCGATGGCTACAACCGTGACGACCGCGGACCCCGTACCGGTGGCTACAACCGTGACGGCGGACGTCCCGACGCTGCTCGCGCCGACCGTAGCGCACCCCGCACCGAAAACCGCGGGGAGAGCACCGGTCGTCGTTACTTTGACGATCGTGGTTCCGAGCGCAACTTCCGCGACTACTCAGACCGCGCCGAGCGTCCCGCCCGCACGGGTGGTTACAACCGTGACGACCGCGGGGCCCGCCCCGAGCGGTCCACGGGTTTCACCCGCGACGACCGCGGTGCTCGCCCCGAGCGTGGCGGCTACAACCGTGACGACCGCGGCCCCCGCACGGGCGGCTACAACCGTGATGACCGCGGTGCCCGCCCCGCACGCAGCTTCGACCGCGATGACCGCGGCGCACGCGGTGGTTCTGACTCAAAGTTTTACCCGAACCGCGACGAGAAGCCCCGCTTCACACCCGAGGAGGACGTTGTCCTTGAGCGCCTAGAGGCGCAGTCCACCCTGGCCGCCGACGTCGAGGGCGTCAGCTGGCAGGATCTGGGCCTGGGCGACAACATCGCCCGTGCGCTGGGTGAGCTGGGCGCACCGAGCCCGTTCCCGATTCAGGCCGCGACCATCCCGGATGTTATCGCCGGCCGCGACGTGCTGGGCCGCGGTCGTACCGGTTCCGGCAAGACCATCGCGTTTGGTGCTCCCCTCGTGGAGAAGCTGATGGAAAACGGCGGTGGCAAGAAGCGCGAGTTGGGCCGTAAGCCCCGCGCGCTGATCCTCGCCCCCACCCGCGAGTTGGCCCTCCAGATTGACCGCACGGTGCAGCCCATTGCGCGTTCAGTGGGCCTCTTCACCACGCAGATCTACGGTGGCGTGCCCCAGGGTCGCCAGGTGGGCGCGCTACAGCGCGGCGTTGACATCATCGTCGGCACCCCCGGCCGGATCGAGGACCTGATTGAGCAGCGCCGGTTGGACCTCTCCGAGGTCACCATCACGGTGCTCGATGAGGCCGACCACATGTGCGACCTGGGCTTCCTGGAGCCGGTACAGCGCATCCTCAACCGTACCCAGCAGGGCGGCCAGAAGTTGCTCTTCTCGGCAACCCTCGACAAGGGCGTTGCGATGCTCGTTGACGAGTTCCTGGTGGACCCGTCGGTGCGCGAGGTGGCCGGTGAAGACCAGGCCTCCGGCACGATTGACCACCGCGTCCTGCTCGTTGATCGCAACGACAAGGACCTGATCATCGAGCAGCTCGCCGACCGCGAGGGCAAGACGCTGATCTTCTCCCGCACCCGGGCCTACGCCGAGCGGATGGCCGACCAGCTGGAGGACGCCGGTATCCCCGCCGTCAGTCTGCACGGAGACCTCAATCAGGCGCGCCGCACGCGCAACCTGGAGAAGCTCACCAAGGGCCGCGTGAACGTGCTGGTGGCCACGGATGTTGCCGCCCGCGGCATCCACGTTGACGACATTGACCTGGTGATTCAGGCTGATCCGCCGGACGAGTACAAGACGTACATGCACCGCTCGGGTCGTACGGGACGTGCCGGTCGCACCGGAACCGTCCTGACGATCATCCCGCGCAGCCGCCAGCGCCGCACCAAGGAGCTGCTGGACCGCGCCGAGATCACCGCGGACTTCACGCCGTTCTTCCCGGGCGACACGCTCTAGGACGCGTCCGGCTTACGCCAGAAAACCACAGGACCCCTCTCCGCCCGGCGGAGAGGGGTCCTGTGGTGTGTCGAGACGGGGCCTAAACCCCCGTGCTCATGCCGATCAGGGCAGCAAATGCACCAAAAAATAAGATGGACATGAGCAGGTTGAATACCAGGCAGACGATGCCGAGAACGATGCCGGTTGTGGCCATTCCCCGACCGGCTGGTTCCCGGCTCCGACCGATGATCCCAAAGATGATCGCCGCCACGGGCACGAGGAAGGTGAAACCGAAGACAAAGGAGGCGATGCCCAGGATCATTGCGGTGATGCTCAGCCCCTTGGGCTGGGGCGCGGGGAAGGTCGCGGTGACGTACGTGGTGGTGGGCTGGCCGTAGCCGGGCTGCTGTGGATACTGCTGCGGGTAGGGCTGTAGGTAGTGCTGCGGGGGAGCAGGGGGTTGAACGTTGGGGTCCACGGGAGGTCCTTTGGAATCGGGTAGAGGCGGGAATTCCGGCACGCATCCCCGAGCCGGTCGATGAGGGTGTCCATCTTATCGATGGGGACAGCACCGTATGCCCGATGTGACCGGTGTCGGGAGCGGTCAGGCTACAGAATTCTTTGCACAATACTCTTCGTGCAGGGCAGACGTGACATTAGCGGTCGGACCTGCACTCCGAGTGCACCGGGTAACAGAAAAAGCGGTGGTCAGTACCCGTAACTGTTGAGCGACGTGAGGCCGATGATCAGCACAATAAGGTACAACCCCCAGATGATCAGGAACAGGCCACCCAGGCACATGCCAATGATGGACATGACCTTTCCGCTCGGCTCCTTGCGCAGAGCGATGCTGCCGAAGATGATGGCCCCAATTGGGATGAGCAGGATAGAGCCGAGGATGATGGATACGCAGCCTAGGATGAGCGCGGTGATGCTGAGCCCCTTGGGCTGCGGGGGCTGCTGGCCATAGTAGACCGGCGTAGTTCCGTAGGCTTGGTTGGGGTAGGCACCCTGGCCGGGGGCGGCCCCGTAGCCAGGCGTGCCGTAGGGCTGGCTGTAGCCGGGCTGTTCGGGCTGGCTGTATGCGGGTGTCGCAGTCGCGGCACCGTAGGGTGACGACGGGGCTGGCTGGCTGTAGGCCGGTGGCGCACTGGGCTGGCTGTAGGGTGTCGGGTCGGTGGGCGGTTGTCCGTATGCGGGGGCCGGCTCGGCGGCTGCGGCACCGTAGGGCGACGGGGCACCGTAGGGCTGGGGCGTGGTCGGTCCGTATGCGGGTGCGGGCGCGTCGTAGGGCTGCTGCTGCGACGGTTGTTGCACGTTGTAGGGCTGCTGCGGGGCTCCGTAGGGCTGCTGCGCACCGTAAGGGTGCTCAACAGGTGCCGGAGCCGAGCCGTAGGCGGGGGCCGGGTGGGCATCCGCGGGCGGCGGTGAGGCCGGTGACGGTGAGCCGTAGCTGGGGGCCTCGGGGCTGGTCGGGTAGATGAAGTCACCGGGCTGCTCGTAGCTGCCGGGCTCGTCGGCAGGCGGCTGGCCGCTATCTGACGGGGAGTCTCCTCCGGTGGGTGGGTTGCGTGGCGCGTCAGTCATGGCCGTTCCTTCATCGAGTGTTGTGATAGTCCCCGGATGGGCGTCACCGTTCCCGTGACACGGTGGAGACATCATCCGGGGCCATTGTACCCGCATAGCCGGGTGTTCGTCGTCTACTGGCCGAGAAGCACGGCCGCGACCAGGCCCAACGCCAAGCCTCCCCACTGTACGGGCGCTACTCGTTCGCGCAACACCAGGGCGGCGAGCAGGATAGTGCCAGCCGGGTAGAGCGCGGTGAGGACCGACATGACACTCAGGTCCCCCGTGCGGATGCCGAGCAGGAAGAGTGAGCTGCCCACCGCATCAATCACGCCCGCGAGGAGGGCCAGGCGGACCCAGGGACGCGGCCGGGGTTCGCCTTCCGTGACGACCCCTTTTCCGTGTGCGCGCCGCCGACGCGAGCGGAGGAGAAGAACCGCCACCACGACGCACATGATGGCGGCGTTCGTGAGCCGTCCGGTGGCGACGGGGATGAGGCCCGCCTCGTGCGGGGTCTGGTTGATAAAAACGTAGAAAATTCCGATGCACGAGCCGCTCCCGACGGCCATCAGGAGACCCCGTAACCGGGGTCGCACGGCCCCCTTCTCCGGGATGAAGCCCACCAGAACGACGGCGACGAGCGCGAGTCCGAGCCCCAGGTATCCCGCCGTGCTGAGCGTACTGCCCCGAACTAGCCCCACGGTCATGGGCACCACCGCGCTCATCACGGCGGTGATGGGCGAGAGGATGCTCATCGGCCCGACGGCGAGGCTTCCGTAGAGCAGGGTGAGGCCGAGGCTGCCGGCGACCCCGCCGAGCATTCCCCAGCCGATTGCCGCGGCGCTGATTGTGCCGGGAATGACGAGTGTGGCGAGCAGCAGTATCAGCCCGCCCGCGAGGGCGGCAACGGTCGAGACGTATACGGGGTTGCGGCGCTGTGCGGCTAGGCCGCCAAAAAAGTCTGCCGAGCCGTACACGGCCGCGGTTACGAGGCCGATGAGGGGTGTGATCACCCTTTCAGATTAGGGGGTTGGGGCCGGGCTCACGGGGATTCGTGTGGAAACCCCGTACCCTACGCGAGCGAGAGGAAGAGCTTTTCGAGCTCGTCAACCGTGGGGCCGTCGCTCGGGCCGCCCTCCTCCTGTGTGGCGAGACAGTCGGTCAACGCCCCCGCGACAACCGCAAAACCGGCGCGGTCGATGGCGCTCGACACCGCCGCGAGTTGCGTGATCACGGCTCGGCAATCGCCGCCGCTCTCCACCGCCGCGATCACGGCGGCGAGTTGGCCCTGTGCCCGCTTGAGTCGATTGGCTACCTTCCGCCGCTGCTCATCGGAGCCCGCGTGAGAGCCGGATGCCGCTGCGCCCGGTGCGACATGCGCCACGGTTATCGCCCGCTTTCGAGGGGAAGCCCGCGCTGTAGCCACTCCTGCACGCCACCCTCCACATTGACGGCATCGTAGTCGAGGCGGCGCAGGTAGGCGACAACCTGCGCGCTGCGCCCGCCCGAGGCGCACACGATGTGGAGGACACCTTCGGGCAACTCGCCGAGCCGATCCAGGATGCCCGACATGGGCAGGTTGAGTGAGTCGGGGATGTGCCCTCCCGCATACTCGTCACCCTCACGCACGTCAATCACGACGGGTCGCTCTCGGGCGGCAAGGTCCGTGATACTGATGTGGGTTTGGGCTGTCATATGGATATCTCCTGTGCGGATGCGGATGCGGATGCGGATGCGGTGGATTGTGCTGGTCGTGCGGGTGTCGTTGCCGCTACCGCGGCCGGGTGAGTGCCCGCGGTACCGGCCCGCCAGGTGAGGTACCCGCCGTCCAGGTTGACCACACTGTGCCCTCGCTGCGCGAGCAGCCGCTGCGCGTTGTGGGCGCTGTGCCCCACGCGGCAGTGCACCACGAGTCGGCCGGTTGGCACCTCGGCGGCACGTGTGCGCAGTTCGTCGAGCGGGATGTGCAGCGCGCCCGGGATGGTGCCCTCGGCGCGGGCGGGCGCGGGGCGGACATCCAGCAGGGTCGCCCCCGCGGCGAGTTCACCGGCGAGCTGATGCCACTGCACGGTGTCGTCCTGGCCGCGGGCCTGGTTGCGGTTGATGTAGCCGATCATGTTGATCGGGTCCTTGGCCGCGCCGAACTGCGGCGCGTACGCGAGTTCCAGGTCGGCGAGGGCGGAGGCTGTGAGCCCGGCAGCCAGGGCCGTCGCGAGCACGTCGATGCGTTTATCCACACCAACCCCGCCCACGATTTGCGCCCCCAGAAGGAGATCGGTTGCCGGGTCAACAAGCAGCTTGACCGACATGGCCTCGCCGCCAGGGTAGTAGCCCACATGGTTGCTCGGGTGGGTATGGATGACGCGAACCGGGCGACCTAGGGCGCGCAGCATCCGCTCGCTCGCTCCGGTGCTCGCGGCGACCAGGCCGTTGATCGCGACGATTGCCGTGCCGAGCGCGCGCGGGGCCGGGGCGGGGATACCCGCGATGGCGTCGGCGACGAGCCGCCCGTGGTGGTTGGCCAGCCCCGCGAGCGGCACCACTCCGGGGGTGGCCGTGGCGGCGAGCGTTTTTTCGGCGGCATCGCCGATGGCGTAGATGTGTGGGGCGCTCGTGTGCTGGTACTCATCCACCCAGATGGCCCCGGATGTTCCGATTCGCAGGCCGGCGGCGGCAGCCAGCTCGGTCTCAGGGGTGACACCGGTTGCGGCGATCACAAGTTCGGCCGACAGCGCGCGGCCGTCGCTCAGGAGGACCGCGGTGGGGGTTATCTCGGCCACGGCCGAGTTGAGTAGCACGGGGATGCCGGTGTGCACCAGATGCTCGGCAACCGGGTGCGCCATCTCGGGGTCAAACGTCGAGAGCAGTTGCGGGCCGCGCTGCACGATCGTAACCGCGAGGCCGGCCGTGTGCAGGTTTTCGGCCACTTCCAGACCGATATAGCCCCCACCAATCACAACGGCCGCCGGTTTTTCGTCCCCGCCTCGCCGGGCCAGCGGGCTGAGTTCCGCCATGATGCGGTCCAGGTCGCTGAGGTCGCGGAGGGTGTGGGCGCGGTTGCCGCCCGGAATGAGAATGCCGTTCGCTGAGGCCCCCGGGGAGAGGACCAGGCTGTCGTAGCGGAGCGAATAGGCGGAGTCGTTGCTGAGGTCATGGACCGTAACGGTGCGGTTATCCGGGTCAATTGCCGTCACCTCGCTGCGCACGCGCACATCGAGGGCGAAGCGTGCGGTGAGGGAGGCGGGGCGTTGGAGGACGAGGTCGGAGCGTTCGGGAATCACCCCACCCAGATGGTAGGGGAGGCCGCAGTTGGCAAACGAGACCTCGTTACCGCGCTCCAGGACGATGATGGTGCGTTCCTCGTCGAGTCGGCGCAGGCGGGTGGCTGCCGACATTCCGCCGGCGACTCCGCCGATGATGACCGTGGTGTGTGTGCTCATAGAACCCCTTATCTCGATACCCTGGAGGGTATCGTTGCCTGAATATCAACTATACCCCCTAGGGTATATTGGGCGGGGAGGTTGCCGACAGCGTATGGCGGAGCGGGCGCGGCCCGTCGCGCCCCGGCTGTGATCTAGCCTGCAGAACCTCCCCGGCGTAGTCTGTACGCACTGGTAGCACGCTCGCGGCCACCGGACAGGACAGGACACCATGAAAACGTATCTTCTGAGTATCTACCAGCCGGACGGCCCCGCCCCCGACGCCGACACCCTCGAAACGGTCATGCGCGAACTCGCCATCCTGAATGAGGAAATCGTGGCCTCCGGGGGGCTTCTCTTTACCGACGGTCTACAGCCCCCCGGAGGTTCCACGGTTGTGTGCGCCGTGGGCGATGGCCGCGTCGAACTGAGCGAGGGAGCCTACCTCAGCGGCCCCGATCACCTCGGCGGGCTGTGGATCATCCGGGCACCGCATCGGGATGCCGCCGTCGCCTGGGCCCGCAAGGCCGCGCTCGCCACCGGCCTGCCCATCGAGGTTCGGTCCTTCCAGAGCTAGGCGGAGGAGGTTCGGACGGTAGTGACCGACGACACCGGACTCGTCCAGAGCCCCAGCGTGTAGGACACTCGGTAGTAGTACGTCGTGTTGGCCACGAGGGAACAGGTCCCGTCGCCGAGATTCGTTGAGTTCGCGCTGCAGCCCGGTACCTGCGGTCGCACCATGGTACCCACCGTTGAGTTGGCAGTGGCCGAGCGTCCGTCCGGCCCCTCGCCGAGCCGAAAGTAGCTGCCCGTGCCCGCGCAGCCGGAGGAGCCATCCGTGTAGAGCCAGCATCGCAGCAGGCCGCCCCCCGCCCCCTGGCGCACCGTTTTGCCCGCAGCGGTGCCGGCCTGCACCGGGGTCGTAGCGTTTGTGGTTGTGCCGATACCCAGCTGGCCGTAGATGTTGAAGCCCCAGCATCGCGTGACACCGGCGGCCAGGTAACAGTACCCGGAGTTACCAGCGGATACCGAGGTGGCCGTTGCCACCGTCTGGCCGCTCACCCGGACGGCGTATCCGGTTGTGGGGGTTACACCCCCATTACCGAGCGCTCCGTTTACCGTCCCGCCCCAGCAGTACACGAAGCCGCTCGCCACGGCGCACGCGCTCCGGTAGGAGGCACCGCTGCTCTCGGCATCGGTCGAGATATCGGAGAAAACAGCGTTAGCTGGGATCGCGCTTGTCCCCATGAGGACCTTTTGTGGTGTGGAACTGCTGGTGGCGTTACCGTTGCCGAGGTTGCCGGAGGTGTTGCTGCCCCAGCAATAGGCCAGGCCGCTGGCGATCATGCAGGAAAATTCTGCCCCCGAGGTGGTCGCCGTGACGGTGGCTCCGGCGGGGATCTGACCGGTGCCATTCATCAGGACCTTCTGGGGGGCGTAGGGGCCGGCACCGAGGGCAGCCCCGGAGCCGAGCTGTCCGTCGCTGTTACTGCCCCAGCACATCACCCCGGTACCCTGGACGTTGACGCAGGCGTGGTCTGCCCCCACGGAGAGGGCGTTCACGGGGGCATCCGGAAGGCCAGCCACTTTCACCGGGCGGTACTTGATGGCGGTGGAGACCCCATCGACAGCCCCCGATTCATTGGCCCCCCAGCAGTAGACGCTGCGGGCCGTCGTGGCGCAGACCGAGCGGAGACCCGCGGCCACGCTCGTGACGGGCTCACCGGCGGGGAGGGCCGAGGCGGTGCTCTCTGCGGTGGTATGTACCTTGACGGGAGAGCCAACGTTGACACTCGATCCATTGCCGAGCGACCCGCGACCGCCCGCTCCCCAACAGTAAACGACAGCTGAGACGAGGCCACAGCCGCTCTCGACGGCGACGGTGATCGTGTCAAAGCCGCTGTCAACAAGAATCTGGGGAAGGTGGCCTTGGTCGGTGACCGAGGTGGACTCGGTTGCGCTCAGCCGGGTGGGGCTCTGGAAGTCCGCGGTGGTCGAGCGTTCCAGGGTGTACTGGGGCTTCAACGTATCACTCGACTGGGCAGCCGTCACTGAGAGCCCCAGGGACCCGGCCGTGATCGTCCCGATTCCTGGAGCGCTGGGTGCGGCGAGCGTCGATGTGGTTGCGGTGCTGCTGATGGTGCCGTCCTGGCTCCAATAGGCAACCGCAGGACCGCCGACTGACAGCATTCCGATAATGACGGCTGCAACACCGGTTGCGGTCGCGTACCGCAACCGCGGTCGTTTCGATCTGCCGTACGTGGTGAGGTGGTGGCCCAATGTTTCCCAGCTTCTGTGTTGTCCCGTTAAATCGGCGGGGAATCACAGGTATTGGTCCCCCACCAATATTTTCACAACGATATTCTTGCAGATAAAGCTCTGATGAGGAGCATAATACGGCTAATTAATCGGCGATTATCAGCATCCGTTATCGTTCCTGGTCTGCCCGCGCCTGGATGGTGATGTCGCTGGCCTGGCCCTGGGCGCTATTGGGTACCGTGGCCGAGAGCAGGAGGCCCACGCACAGGTAGGTGCTCTCTCCCGGTTGGAGTGCCTCGGCGGGGAGAATCACCGGGAGGGGGCTGGCCGGTGTCACGGCGGAGAGCGGCTGGGTAACATCCGCCGTGAGTTGGGTTTTCATGCAGGATGCAGTGGGCACCGCGAGCGCGGCGAGGCTGAGTGCGTTCACAAAATCGTTCTGCGGAGCGGTTCCCGCCGGGCTGACAGCGCCCGTGAACGAGAGTGAGAGCGGGGTGGACCCCGTGTTGGCCACCCGCATGAGAGCCACGCTTTTGCTGCCGGGCAGCATGTCACGGGAGTTCAGGGTCAACCACTCAAATGCGTAGTGCGGGGAGTCGGTGCTTGTCGGTTCCGCGAGCGATGCGTTGGTCCCGCTGACATCCGTCAGTTGGAATGACAGGGTTCCCGTCTGGATGGCTCCCGTTCCGCTGCGCGATACCATCCATGCGGCGAGGGAGGTTCCCATGCTGAGCAGCAGCAGGGCGGCGGTCATCAGTGCCGTGACCGTGATGGGGAGGGACAGTGCGCGCATCCGGCTCAGGGCGGACGATGTTTCCCCCGTGCTCATGCGGACCCCCCTTCGTGCTATCCGTGTGCTGAGTGTACCCACACGGGGTACAGCGTCGCCAGCGGAATGACGGATACTACCTGTCCTCTGCCCGCCGCCGGCGGGAGGCGAGCAGGATGCCCCCGGCCGAGAGAAGCACGGAGAGCGTGACCCAGCCCCCGAGGTATACGCCCGTCAGGGCCAGTGCACCGGATGCGCCTCCCGCTGTCGGCGCGGTTGCCTGGTCGCCGGGTGTGCCGGTTGAGGTGCCCGCTGTGGTCTCTCCGGGTGTGAGCGTTGGGTCGTGAGGGAGGGTCGGCTCCACCGCGGGTACGATTCCCTCGCTCGTCAGGCACTGGCCATCGGACAGGTCGAGTGGTGCGTCGTGCAGGGTGGTCGTCACCCCGAAGGAGGCCGTTTGATTGCGGGCGGCGAGCGGTGCCGTTGAACTCATCGTGACCGTGCTTGGCAGGTACACCCGGGAACCCGCGGCGAGTTTCACGTTGCGCACTGCCACGGCGCAATTGGC
Organism: Klugiella xanthotipulae; assembly: GCF_006716695.1. Classification (GTDB taxonomy): domain Bacteria; phylum Actinomycetota; class Actinomycetes; order Actinomycetales; family Microbacteriaceae; genus Klugiella; species Klugiella xanthotipulae. Next base: position 815,472 of record NZ_VFPN01000001.1, on the reverse strand, counting down.
GAGGATCACAGGATTCTTGGCGGACTCCGTGTTGCTTCCCACGGAGAGCGACAGGGCACCGGTCAGGTCGGCGGGAATCTCCACCCCGGTTACCTGCACCGTGTAGTAGGCGTTGTGGCCGGAGTTATTCTTGAGCCAGAATCCGCTCGTCACGCGTTCACCCGGTACGTATCGATAGTCAGCATCGAAGAGTGGATGCGCGAGCTGGGCTGCCCAGGTCACCCCGTCATTGCTCAGCAGCAGCGGGTCCGCGGCGGCGCTGGTGGTTGTGGCCGCAGGCCCGCTCGGCGTGGCGAGGGCCGGCCCCGCGAGGCCGAGGACGGCCACCACGAGGATTGCCGATCCCACGGTCAGTGCACGTGCCCAGCGGGGGAGGGAGGGCATCCGGGTCATCGTGTGCCCTCCTTTCCGTGATCGTTGTTGAGGGGAGCGGTTGTTTTGAGGATGGCCGGGGTTTTCCGCTGTGAAGTGAAGTGGGCGATGACGTAGCCGACCCCCCAGAAGATGAAGACCACGGCGATGGCCACGGGCACCCAGAGCTTGGCGTTGCCGGTGACGGTGTTGATCGCCAGCCCGACGAAGGGAACCGAGTAGAGGACAACGCCCATAACCTGTTCACGGATGACGGGTTTCGGGTCGTTGACGGAGTTATTATCTCCGCGCATGATGAAGGAGACCTCACCGCGGGTGTCTTTACTGATGCCCACAACGCGGTGGGTGATCACCTCGGGCTGGCCGGACTCGATCTGATAGGTCACCACATCCCCCACCCGGATGCTGGCAACGTCTCGCGGCTGGGTCACGATGATCGTCCCGGGCGGCAGCGTTGGAGCCATCGAGTTGGTGAGGATCGTGTACGTGGTGGAGCCGGTGATTCGCGGCACGAGGATGATCGCGGTGACGAGAACAATGAGGGCGGAGACGACCGTGGCAAAGAGTACCGTGCGGATGAGAGTGAAGGCCCTGCGGCCGGGACTGCGTGTCTCCGGCGTTTCAGGTGTGTGTGCTGGCACGTGCCGTGCTCCCTTCCGGTGTCTCATGATTCCTCGCTGGTGGTCTGTTGTGATGAGGGGTGGTCTGTGGTTATCGCTGCTGGTCGGCTCGCACCTGGATGGTGAGGGTGCTGCTCTGCCCCTGAGCCGTGTTGGGTGAGGTGGCCGACACGTTGAGGGCTACGCACAGGTAGCGACTCTCGGCGGGTTTGAGCGTGTTGGTTGTGGGAATGACCGTGAGCGGAGTCGCGGTCGTGACCCCACTGAGCGGCTTGATCAGGTCGCTGGTGAACTGGGTGCGCAGACAGGATGCTGTTGTTGTCGCGATTGCTCCCAGGCTCAGCGAACCCACAAAATCCTTCTGGGCGGTGGTTGACGCGTTTGTGGTTACCCCGGTAAAGGTGAGACTCAGCGGCGTCGCGCCCGTGTTGGTGATGTTCATGAGTGCGACACGCGTATCGCCGGGTAGTAGTGACGTGGAGTTGAGCGTCAGTGCGGCGAAGGTGTAACGGGGAGAGTCGATGCTGAGCGGGTCCGAGGGCGAGGCGTTCTGCCCGTTTGAATCCTTGAGTTGAAAGGAGAGCGTCCCCGAGTTGAGAACCCCTGATCCGGTGCGAGATATCATCCAGGTTGCGAACGAGTGGCTCATGCTGAAGATCACGATGGCGGCGGTCACGAGCGCGACGGCAAGCGTCGGTAACCGGAATGAGCGCAGCCGGGTGAGCCCCGATGACGTCTCCACGGTACTCATAGTTTTTCCCCCTGAAAACAGTATGCCCGGAGCGGGGACATTCATCGAGTGAATGTCCCCGCCGGGCGTTGGTGCTGACCGATTTATTACGCGGGTGCGTTTTCGTAGGTCTGCGCCAGAACGAACTCGGTCTTGCTGAGGTCGATCGTCGAGAGCGCTCCCACACGTTCAGTCGCCGTCGAGGAGAAGGCGAAGATTACCTGCTGTGTGAAGGTTTCGGTCCCGCCCAGTTCGTCCGCAAACACCCAGGTGTTCTCGGAGGCCGGCTTGAGCGTCGGCATGGTGACGCCGGCGGGCGGGTTGGTCCAAGCCGTGGTGACCGTGATGAGGTCCGCGGCGGTGGCATCGCCCGAGACAATGGCCTCGCTTGTGTCAACCGTGAGCTCTGCCTTCATGTTGTCACCCACGAGGGTGACGTCCATGGGCTGGGTCAGGCGGACCTTGTCGCCCGGAACCATCCGGAAGGTGCTGATGTCGGGGATGGCGGCCCAGGTGTCGGTGCCGGTGGCGACCTCCCAGGTCTGGCCGCTTGTGGCCACAGCGAGGTTGAGGTCACCGGTCGCGATGGACCCGGCCTGGCTCTCGGCGCTGACGTTCCAGAGTGCGAGCGATCCGCCCGTTCCGAGGAGCAGCGCGACGCCAAGTCCAGACACGATGATTCCCTTAGAAAGCTTGTTCATGATGTATCCCTTTTCTCAATAACTGTTGTGATGAACACGATGTGGAACCCCCCAAGAGACCCACCGAGATGAAGACCCCTGACCTCCATCTACTAATATTTTCTATGATTAACCTGAAATTCCCTGGGGCTGAGCCTGTACTCCAGGGGGTAAAACCCTGGGCAGAAGCGGGGAGCGGTTGTCGTGTGTGTCCGGTGCGTGTACCTCCCTTATGCCGCTGTCGTGAGGGCGGTGATACCTGACACCGGGCTCGTCCAGCTACCGCTGGGACCTTCACCCAATTGGCCGGAGGGGCCAAATCCCACGTAGCCGGCGTTGCCATCGGTGATGCTCCACAGCGCGTTTGCGGCGTTACCGCCGCCGGCCAGCGCGACAACGGCGACGGTGAACGCGATGGAGGTGAGAATGCTGCTGCGTTGTCGCGACGTGTTACGTCGTGAACGTTTAGTCATGTGGCTCCCTCCCTTTCGTTCGATAAAAAGTACGGACTCGTGTGGTGGTCTGCTGCCACTTCTGCGGCCGAGACCGGAGCGCGGTTCACGAAGGTATCCGTGAACCGCGCTATGCCCGGCGTGTCGGGCCGAGACGAACTACGCTGGTGGGTTGGTGTAGACCTGCTCCAGGACAAAGTTGGTCTTGCTCAGGTCAATCGTGGCGAGAGCTCCGGTGCGGCCGGTGGTGGCTGAGGAGAACGCGAAGGTGATCTGCTGTGTGTAGGTGGCCGTGCCGCCGACGAGCGGGCCGTTGAACTGCCACACGTTGGTGGTCCCCACCTGGGTGGGTGCAGTTTCCCCGGCTGGTGCGGTCGGGAAGGCGGAGGTAACGGTGAGGAAGTTGCCGGGCACGCTGCCCTGGGCGGTTGCCGTGATGGCGTTTGCGGTGTCGACGGTCAACTTGGCCTTCATGTTGTTACCGGTGAGGGTCACGGTGAGCGGCTGGGTGAGACGCACGAGGTCGCCGGGAACGATCCGGTAGGTGCTGATGTCGATGTCAACCCAGCTGCCGCCAACGTTGGCTTCCCACTTCTGGCCGGTGGTCGGAACCGTCAGGTTCAGGTCACCGGTCGAGATCTCTCCGGCCTGGCTCTCACTTGTGACGTTCCAGAGCGCAAGCGACCCTCCCGTTCCCAGCAGGAGTGCAACGCCGAGTCCAGAGACAATGATGCCCTTAGAAAGTTTGTTCATAATTTTTTTCCCAATCCGTTTTTACGCGCGAAAGGGGAACCCCTAATCGTCAGTGTGGAATCCCCATGATTTCCAACTGTCTACAATAGTTGAGGATGAACCTGAAGAATTGCCATGATTAAATCGGGGGTGAGAAAGCAACTTTCTAATCGCGGTGTTTTTTGATAAAACTCCGGGAATTTCAAGAAAAAAATCTCCAATTCGGTCATTCTGTTAAAATGCTGAGAATTTAATTGTGTGATATAATACGTAACCTGTTATTTGGTTCTGGCCGAATATTAAATGCTGTCGTGGTTAGGGCTGCGGTTGCCCGCCGCGAGGAACGTGGTCCCCCTGGCGCAGGTGCGAGGCGGCGGCTTAGCCCCCGGGTTTCAGGGCTGCAACCGCTGAAACGGGGCTCTTCCAGGAGCCCAGGGTGAAAGATACCCGATAGTAGTAGGTTGTGTTGGGTGCGAGCGTGCAGCTGCCGTCGCTGAGGAAGGTGGCACCGGTGTCGCAGGTCCGCGGCCGGGGAGCCACCATCGTTCCGATTCCGGCGTTGACGCTGGCACTTCGCCCGTCGGGGCCCTCGCCGAGTTGGCCCACGGCACCCGCCCCCGCGCATCCGACTGTACCGTCCGAGTAGCGGAAACATCGAAAGCCTTGGTCCCCGTCTACCCGAACAACCGTTTTGCCGGCCGCGGTGGCGGCCTTCACGGGGGTTGTGGCGCTGGCGCTCCCGCTGCCCAACTGCCCAGATGTGCCCAGACCCCAGCAGTACGCCTGGCCGGATGTCACGGCACAGTGACCCTGGAGACCTCCCGCGAGTGCCGTCATAGTACCCGTGACCCCCGTGACTTTGGCCGGGTTGAGAACGTTTCCGGCGGCTCCGGAGATGCCGAGCGCCCCGTTAGCGGCTGCACCCCAGCAGTACACCGCGGTTGTTGTCGCCGCGCAGGTGGAGCGGGAGTTGCTCGCATCCGTGGACCCCGACAAGCTCATGTCGATGATTGTTGTTGCGGCGGGGAGGTAGCTTGTGCCCGTTGCGACCGATTTTGCGACGCTCACTTGTGTGGTGGTGCCGTTCCCCAGGTTGCCGGTGGTGTTAATGCCCCAGCAGTAGGCCAGCCCCGAGGTGACGAAGCAGGTGTAGCTGTGTCCGGCCCTGATGAGGTTGAGGCTGGTGCCCGCGGGAACCTGGTTTCCGCCCGCGTTTCCGCCCGTGAGAACCTTGGCTGGTGCGGCCGGTGTTGCGGAGAGGGCGGCGTTGGTGCCCAGCTGGCCGTTCAGGTTACTGCCCCAGCACAAGGCTCCGAAATTGGTGAAGAGCGCACACGCATGACTGTAGCCGACGGTGAGTGAACTGAGATTCCCTGCGGGTGTGCCGGAGACACGAACGGGAAGAGGGTGTGGGCTGGTGTCGGTCGTGGTGACGATACCGCCCAGATTGCGTCCCCAACAGTAGACATCGCGCAGCGTCGAGACGCACGCTGTGTCTCCCCCGACGGCAACCTCCAGGAGCGCAGCCGTAGCCGGAAGTGCAGACGCGGGGTTATCGGCTGTTGTCTGCACTTCGACAGGGGTGGCCGAGAAGCCGCCAATCGTGCCCTGGCCCAGCTGCCCGTTGTCGTTGTTTCCCCAGCACATCACGCGGCCGTTTGAGAGTCCGCAGGAAGAGCTTATGCCCGAGGCGATCGTGCTAAACGTGCCAGCGGTGGGAACCGCGGGAAGATGCCCCTCGTCGGTTACGGGAAACGTGGGGCCAGTTGCGATTGTGGTGGGTGCGGTGAATGCTGCGCTCGTGGATCGCTCAAAGGTGTAGACGGGGGTGAGGGTGTCGCCCGAGGGTGCGGTGTTGCTGGTGAGCGTGATCTTTTGCCCGGTGCTGCTGGCAATTGTCGGCGCGTCGAGGGCTGTCAGAGTGCGTGCCGTTGCGGTCGTCGTCGTGGTGGCATCTGAGATACTCCACAGGCTTGCGGCGGGTGAGGCTCCGCCCACGAGGGCGATGACGCTCGCCACCGTGAGTAGCGCGGCCACGAGGCGGCGACGTCCCCGGGGCGCACGATCGTGTACCTTGTGCAGAACGGCACTGCCGTGCGCGGTCATATGTGTACTACCCCCTACGCTCATCCCCAAGATGTGCGAGTTGTTGTTGTGCCTCCCCCAATACTAAAAGCTGACTGCGCGCCTCCGAGGCACCGTGCGCACAACAGCGCATCGACAGCGAGAGGAGGATGCTACCGTTCAGATGGTACTGAGTGGTGAGCTACGTGACCACCGACGGATCGGCATCATCTCAATCGACGTGAAGAGTGTCCTTACTGAGTGTGAAATCCCTTAAATCTCACACGTCGTAATTATTTCGAACCAAACTGGGGATTTCCCGAATTTCTGAGGTACTGCGGCTGAGGAGTGACAAGATGGGCGTTAAATGCCTGACGGCTACAGCAGATTTTTGTGGACTACCTGCGGTCGAAGCCTCCGGTTGTTGTAGATTCCCTCTCGTGCTGACCGGTCGGTGACGCGCTCCTTTGTGGCCTCCAAACGGGGTGCTTTGCGGTGGCGTGGGTGCCGCCTAGCGTAGTGAGCTACGCACGACTGACTTATGAAGTGATTGAAGGACCAACGATGGTAGACACTGCTTCCCCCTCCACCCCACGCACGACCACACCCCGCCATCTCACCGCCGAGACGGGCGCGATCACCACGGATGAGGTACGGGTGAACATCCCGGCCCTCACCGAACAACTGATGGGCACCTGGAAGAAGGAGCGCAGTGAGGCGCGCCGGACCGCCGCGAAGCCCGAACTCCACCAGATCGCCGGCCTGAGCATGGCGGAACACCGCGCCCGCGTGCTGACACAGCTGGGCATCCTCGTGGACGAAGGCGCTATCCAGCGTGCCTATCCCGTGGCGGTGGGTGGTGGTAATAACCACGGTGGCAACATCGCCGCGTTTGAGGAACTGGTCACCGCCGACCCGTCACTCCAGATTAAATCGGGCGTGCAGTGGGGCCTGTTTGGGGCGGCGATTCTGCACCTGGGCACCGAGAAACACCACACGCGGTGGCTGCCGCGGGTGATCACGCTCGACATTCCCGGTGCGTTTGCGATGACCGAGACGGGTCACGGATCGGACGTCGCCCACATCGCCACAACCGCAACCTACGACGAGGCCGTGCAGGAGTTTGTGATCAACACCCCGTTCCGCGGAGCGTGGAAAGACTACCTGGGCAATGCGGCGCTGCACGGCATCGCGTGTGTGCTGTTTGCGCAACTGATCACGAAGGGCGTCAACCACGGCGTGCACGCGTTCTACGTGCCGCTGCGCGATGAGGCGGGCGATTTTCTGCCCGGTATCGGTGGTGAGGATGATGGTCTCAAGGGTGGCCTGAACGGGATTGATAACGGTCGGCTGCACTTTACGGATGTCCGTATCCCGCGCGAGAACCTGCTCAATCGGTACGGCGACGTGGCCGAGGATGGCACCTACGCCAGCCCCATCGAGAGCCCGGGTCGTCGCTTCTTTACCATGATCGGTACGCTCGTGCAGGGGCGGGTATCCCTTGACGGTGCGGCCGTTGCCGCCATGAAGCTGGGCCTTCAGATCGCGCTAACCTACGGGTCGCAGCGCCGGCAATTTGTGGCGGGTGACGGGGCGCAGGAGCGGGTCATCCTGGATTATCAGCGTCACCAGCGCCGTCTCCTCCCGAAGCTGGCCGAGGCTTTCGCTGCCTCGTTCGCGCACGAGAGGCTGCTGATTAAGTTTGATGAGGTTTTCAGCGGTGCGGACGACTCCGACCGGAACCGTGAAGACCTGGAGACCCTGGCCGCGGCGCTCAAAGCCCTGTCTACCTGGGGGGCGCTTGACACCCTGCAGGAGTGCCGCGAGGCGTGCGGTGGTGCGGGCTTCCTCGCCGAGAACCGTCTCGTGGGACTGCGTGCCGACCTCGACGTTTACGTGACTTTTGAGGGCGATAATAACGTGCTGTTGCAGTTGGTGGCCAAGCGGCTGCTCGGTGATTACAGCCTCAAGTTTCGCGGTGCCGACTTTGGGGTGCTGGCCCGCTACGCCGCCGAGAAGGCGGGCGATACCGTGCTGCACGGCTCGGGGCTGCGCCAGCTCGCCCAGAGTGTCTCCGACCGGGGCTCAACCGCTCGCTCGGTGGGGCATATGCGTGAGACGGAATATCAGCGTGAGCTGCTGACCTCCCGCGTCAACGGCATGATTGCTGCGGTGGCTGAGCGGCTCAAGGATGCCTCGAAACTGTCGAAGGAGGCGGCCGCCGAGCTCTTCAACAGCAACCAGAACCAGCTGATTGAGGCCGCCCGTGCCCACGGCGAACTGTTGCAGTGGGAGGCGTTTACGGATGCCCTTGAGGCCACCACCGACGCCGACAACAAGCGGGTGCTCACCTGGTTACGCGACCTCTTCGGCCTGAACCTGATCGAGAAAAACGCCGCGTGGTATCTCATCCACGGCCGACTCAACGGGCAGCGGGCCGAATCTATCACCGCGTATATCGACCGCCTTGTGGCGCGACTGCGGCCCCTCGCACTCGACCTGGTGGAGTCGTTTGGCTACGGCCCCGAGCATGTGCGCGCGGCAATTGCCTCGGGTGCGGAGCAGCTGCGGCAGGACGAGGCGCGTGCGTACCGCTCGGCACAGCGGGCCGCGGGCACCGAACCCGTGGACGAGAAGGTACTGCGGGCGCGGCAGCGGTAGTACTGAGGGTGCGGTTGGCGGCACACAACCGGCAGCAGCCTCGCCGTGAATGGTCCGGTGTCGGCGGGACGGGGTACGGTGGTCTGCATGGCTGATCTGTATCCCAATTGTGAACCGCACGACTCCGGCATGCTGGACGTGGGCGATGAGAACCACGTGTACTGGGAGGAGTCGGGTAACCCCGCGGGTAAACCCGTGGTCTTCTTGCACGGTGGTCCCGGTGGGGGAACGTCCCCGGTGCACCGGCGACTGTTTAACCCGGAGAAATACCGGATCATCCTGTTTGATCAGCGTGGCTGTGGCAAGAGTACGCCGCACGCGAGCGCACCCGAAGCCGATCTGAGCACCAACACCACGTGGCATCTCGTGGCCGACATGGAGAAGCTGCGTGTGCAGCTGGACGTGGACCGCTGGCAGGTCTTTGGTGGGTCGTGGGGTTCGACCCTGGCTCTCGCGTATGCCCAGACGCACCCAGAGCGGGTGAGCGAGCTCGTGCTGCGTGGCATCTTCACACTGCGGGAGAGCGAGCTGACCTGGTTCTATCAGCACGGGGCCTCCGAGGTCTTCCCCGACTTCTGGGAGAAGTACGTGGCCCCCGTGCCCGAGGCGGAACGCGACAATCTTATTGAGGCCTACCACCGCCTGCTGCACAACCCGGACCCGGCCGTGCACACGCCCGCCGCGGTGGCCTGGACGGTGTGGGAGAACTCCACCATCCGGCTGCACCCCGACTATGCGGAGATTGCACAGGCCGAGGCCGATACCGCGAGCGCCGTGGCCTTCGCCCGGATCGAGAATCACTACTTCGTGAACCGTGGCTGGTGCGAGGAGGGCCAGTTGATCGCCAACGCGCACCTGCTGAAGGACATCCCCGCCGTGATCGTGCAGGGCCGCTACGACACGTGCACACCACCGCGCACCGCGTGGGATCTGCACCGGGCATGGCCCGAGGCGGAGCTGCACCTGGTGGCGGATGCCGGTCACGCGGTCACCGAGCCCGGCATCCGCTCGGCGCTGATTGAGGCCACGGACCGCTTCGCCGATCGGTAGGCGGCGGAGCGTTAAGCCCGGCGGCGCAGCGAAAACCTGTTGTGGCCTGCCGGGTGCCGCATTCTGGTACCCGGGTGCCATGCCGGTTGGGCGGGATCAGCCCCCCGGATGATGTGCGGTCCAGGGGGCAATCGTAGCGTATGAGAGCACCTCTCAGACGAAACGGAGACCCTATGATTGAGGCTCGCTCACTCACCAAACGCTACGGCACCAAAACTGCCGTTGACGGTGTGACCTTCACGGTGCGGCCGGGGAAGGTCACCGGATTCCTGGGCCCCAATGGGGCCGGTAAGTCCACCACCATGCGCATGATCGTTGGCCTTGACCGCCCCACGGAGGGTCTGGTCACGGTCAACGGTCGGCCCTATGCGGAGCACCGCTCCCCGCTCTTGGAGGTGGGCGCACTGCTCGATGCGAAGGCCGTACACATCGGACGCAGCGCCCACAGCCATCTGCGTGCGCTGGCCGCGACCCACAGCATCCCCCGTACCCGGGTGAACGAGGTCATCGAGATGACGGGCCTGGCCTCCGTTGCGAATAAACGCGTGGGCGGGTTCTCGCTTGGCATGGGCCAGCGGCTCGGTATCGCCGCTGCGCTGCTGGGGGACCCGCAAACCCTCATTCTCGACGAGCCCGTCAACGGACTCGACCCCGACGGTGTGCTCTGGGTGCGTCAGCTGGCCCGTGGCCTTGCCGCCGAGGGTAAGACGGTTCTACTCTCCAGCCACCTGATGAGTGAAATGGCTCTGACCGCCGACCACATTATCGTGCTCGGACGGGGCCGCATTATCGCGGACGCACCCGTTGCTGAGCTGGTGGGGTCCACCACCGAAACCCTCGTGCGAGTGCGAACCCCGCACGTGGAGCATTTGCAGGTGGCGCTCGCCGCCCAGGGGGCCACCGTCGCCAACAACGAGCCGTTCCTGCTCGACGTTACCGGCACCCCTATCGAGCGCATTGGCGAGCTTGCGGCCTCCGCTGGCGTGGTCCTGCATGAGCTACGCACTATTACGGGTTCCCTGGAGGAGGCCTACCTCAGTCTTACCCGCGACGACGTGGAGTATCAGACGGATGCCGCGGTCGGGTTTGACCCGCGTCTCATCGCTTCCTCCGCACCCGTCACCCGCACCAGCCAGGAGGAACAACGATGAGTACCGCAGCCCCGACCACGACCCGCACCGGCCACGCCGGAACCGCCCGCCCCTCGTGGCGGGGGCGCAGCAGGTTGACGTTTGGTGGTGTGCTGCGCTCCGAGTGGATTAAACTCTCGTCGCTGCGCTCCACCTGGTGGTCGCTCGGCACCGTGGTGGTGCTGGCGATTACGGCGTCCTTCATGATCGCGAACACTAGCACGCCGCAGAGCGGCAGTTCCGCGGAAATGATCCATACCTCCGTGATGGTGGGCAATTTCAGTATCTTTATTACCTCACTCATCGCCGCCTCGTTGGGCGTGATCGTGGCCTCAGGGGAGTACTCCACCGGCATGATCCGCTCCACCCTCACCGCGGTGCCTCGGCGGTTACCAACGTTGTGGGCGAAGGCTGGTGTTCTCTTCGCCTGTCTCTTCGTCACCGGGCTCATCACCTCGTTCGGGGGGTTTCTGCTCACACAGGGCATCCTCTCAGGGAAGGGCCTCGGTGCCGCTCTCACGGATGACGGAGCGCTTGTTGCCTTGATTAGTGGCGGCGTTTTCCTCGGCCTGATCGGGATGATGGCGTTCGGCCTCGGGTCGATTACGCGTAGCGGGGCCGGGGGCATCGTCATCTCGGTGGGCATCATCATGGTGCTGCCCACTATTGTTCTTCTTCTGGGCACCCAAAACTGGGAACCGGCTAGGGTGCTGATGTCCTACCTTCCCTCGGAGGCCGGAAAAGTGATGTACAGCACTCCCCAAGAGGGGATAGTAACTATGGAATACTGGCAGGCACTACTCGTTGTGCTGGGCTGGGTTGTGGTAACCCTTGTCCCCGCCGCCATTCTGCTCAAGCGGAGGGATGCCTAAGCCATGACCCGTCCAGCGGCCGCGGCCGCCCCCTCCTCCTCCGGGGTGGCCGCGGACCTGCGATTGCCCCGACCTCCCGGGATTTTTCGGCGGTTCTGGGCTCGGCACCCGTTTGTTGTTGACGGAATTCTGGCCGGTGTGTACGGCCTGCCGGCTTTTATCCTCACCGGGCTCCTTATCCTCATTGACGTGATGGGGGTCTCCAACTTCGAACTGCCCAACGTGGGCGAACTGAGCGGTTACACCGTTTTTGCGCTGGGGATGACTCTCGCGATTCTCTTTCGCCGGAGGTTCCCCCTTTGGGGGGTGGGCCTGGCCGCTCTCGCACTGCTCACGGGTCTTGTCTCGCAGGCCAGCTCGCCCATCGACCTCTACGCAATCGGGGTCATCCTCTACTCCGTCCCCCTCTACCGGAAAATGGGGATCTCCTGGGTGGCCTACGGGAGTCTGGTGCTCGCCGTCCTCCTCGGTGAGCTGGTGCGGCACGGCCTGGCAGAAGCGCTCCCCGCGACCCTCTCCGCGGCGGTGCTCCTGGCGCTTGTGCTCCTGGTGGGGATCAACACGGGCAACCGACGCCGTTACCTGGTGGCCGTCATCGACCGCGCCGCCCAGCTGGCCCGCGAGCGCGACCAACAGTCGCAACTCGCCGCCGTGGAGGAGCGCGCCCGCATCGCCCGCGAAATGCACGACATCGTGGCCCACTCGCTCTCGGTGATGATTGCGCTCGCCGACGGGGCCGCCGCAGCCGCGACGCGTAACACCGAGGCCGCCCAGAAAGCCATGCTGTCGAGCGCCGAGACGGGCCGCAGCGCGCTCGCCGAGATGCGTCGCCTGCTGGGTGTGCTCTCTGTTGATCGGGCCGAGAGCGACGAGTCGGTTGAGCGGGTGCCGCAGCCGGGAACCGAGGACATCGCGGGGCTCGTGAAGACCTTTCGTTCGGCGGGACTCACGGTCCGTTACAGCGTGGCGGGCCAGCCCACGATTGATCGCGGGCAGCAACTCGCCGTGTACCGGGTGGTGCAGGAGTCGCTGACCAACAGCCTCCGTTACGCCGGGGTGGGGGCAACCGTCGATATTGCCTTGCAGTTCCGCGCGACTGAAACGCACATCATGGTCGTCGATGATGGGGCGGACACACCCACAGCGGGTAACCTGGGCAGTGGGCGCGGTCTGGCGGGCATTCGTCAGCGTGTCGAGATTTTTGGCGGCGAGGTGGTGGCCGCCGCGTTTGGTACCGGGTGGCGGGTGAACGCCACCATTCCGGTGAGTTCGGATGCGTTTGATACGGCATCCCTGAGGAGAGGTCCCCCCGAGGCGTGAATGAGCTGAGTCGTAAAATCCGGGTGCTGCTGGTTGATGATCAGGAGCTTATCCGCACCGGGTTCCGCCTGGTGATTGACAGCGAGGACGACGTGATGGTGGTGGCCGAGGCGGGTGATGGTCGCCAGGCGATTGCCGCTGTGGGTACGCACCGCCCCGATGTGGTGCTGATGGATGTGCGAATGCCCGGGATGGACGGCATCGAAGCGACCGGCCAGATTGCGCGGCTCTACCCGGAGAGTCGGGTCATCATCCTCACGACGTTTGACCTGGACGAGTACGCGTTTGCGGCGATTCGTGCGGGGGCGAGCGGGTTTTTATTGAAGGATGCCAAACCTGTTGACCTGCTGAGTGCGATCCGTGCCGTGAAGGCGGGGGATGCGGCTGTGGCCCCGCGCGTGACGCGCCGCATGATCGAGCTTTTCGGCAGCCAGTTGCCCGGGCCGGAGGCTGCCGCCGATACCGGGGCCGCCGCGGCCCGCCTCGCGGTGCTCACCGAGCGTGAGCGTGAGGTGCTCGTGGCGATGGCCGAGGGTCTGAATAACACCGAGATCGCGGGCACTCTGTTCCTGTCGGAGTCCACCGTGAAGACGCATGTGGGCCGGGTGCTGCTCAAACTGGAGTTGCGCGACCGGGTGCACGCCGTGATTCTTGCGCACGAACTGGGGATCGTGTAGCCGGGTGCGGGGCTGGGGCGGTGCCGTTTCGACGGCGCGGTGACTAGCGCCGCCCGCGTTTCTGCGAGCGGCCGTTTGAGGTGCGCGGTTGGCGCGGGCTGACGTGGGTGCCTGGCTTCTTCTTCGGGGTTTGCTGCGCCCGCTTTTTCTGCGTGGCCGCCTGGGCCTCGGCGGCGGCCCGCTCCGCGGCGGCCCGCTCCGCGGCGGCGCGCGCCTCGGCCTCCGCATTGCCGCGTGAGCTGCGGGCTGAGCGGCCGCGCACCACGCCGATGAAGTCCTCGATCATCGGGTCGTCGTCCTCCTCTCGCCAGGCCAGGCCAACGCGGGTATCCGCCACCCCCACGAGCGGGCGGGCAATGACATCTTTACGCGAGTGCAGGCGTGCGATTGAGTGCGGCACGACGAGCAGGCCGAGGCCTGCGGCGACGAGCTCGATGGTGTCCTCGATGGTGCCGGGGCCGTACCCGCCGGTGTGCGGGGTGATGGTGGGTGCGGGCCAGTCGGCGAGGGCATCCGGGTTGGGCAGCAGGGGGAGGCCCACCAGGTCGGCGACCGTCACCTCGGCAAGCGCCTCGACCGGGTGCTCACGCGGGGCCAGCACCACGGCCTTCTCCTCGTACAGGGGGATGACGTGGAGATCGTGGGTGTCGGCGGGGAGGCGGATGATGCTCAGCCGGGCCCGGCCATCCCGCAGCACCTCCACCTGCTCGGCGCTGTCGGTGCGGAACGAGCCCAGCCGCAGCCGGGGGTAGCGCTCGTGCCACACGCGGAACCACTTGGTGGGTACCACGCCGCGCGCAAACGCGACGGTGAGCGCGGGCGGCTCGGCTGGTTCTGGGTCATTGACGTCGAGAGTGTCGGCTGCGGTCCGCTCGGGCGTATCGGTGCCGTCGTCGGATAGGCCGGGGGCTTCGGGATGTTCGGCGTCGGTCACGATGGTCCTTGATGGGTCGGCGGCGTGGTACCGGGGTGTCGGGCTCCGCGCCGCGGGGGCTGCGGAGTGCCCAGACTAACAGTCGCGGCGTATCCGCTGGTGTGCGGGCCGGTAGCTCAGCATCCTGTGATCCCGCGCACAGCCAAATACACGGGAGATCGCCTAGCCTCAGGGTACTGGCCCCGATCCGGCCCACCCCCCTGGGCTGGATCGGGGCCAGTCCATCGTGTGCGGGGTGTGCCGCCGCTCGACGGGCACGGCCACGGGCGCGATCCGTCGGGGCGCGTGATCCCGCAGCATCCTCTGATCTGGCGCATAGCATATGCCTAGCTAGTGCCCCTACAGTCTTAATCACTAGCCCTCCTCACCCCGGGCGCTGCCGGGGGAGGAGGGCAGTCCACTGTGTGGGGTGCCGCCTCCGCCCGACTACTCGAAGCGGGTCACCGAGACCGCCGTGTGCGCCCGCGCCGTGCGGAACGTGGCGAGTACCGCGGTGAGGGCGAGCAGCAGGCTCACCCCCAACACGATGTAGGCCGAGGGCTCGGGCCAGGAGAGCACCCGCTTGCCGTAGGTCAGCGTGGTGATGAGCGACCACGCAACCCCCACGCCGAGCAGAATGCTGCCGCCCACCACGGTGAGGAACGGGAGCGCCGCTTCGCCCAGGATGATCCGGCGCAGGGTGGGCACGGGCATCCCCATCAGGCGCAGCAGGCCGAGCGAGCGCCGCCGGTCGAGGATACTCGCCGTCGTCGATACCGCGAGCGACACGGTCGAGATGAGTGTCGCGATGAGCACGCCGAGGTGGGCCATAGTGGTAAACCCCCGCATCAGGGTCGCGACGCTGCCGCCCTGATTCTCCGCCACGGAGGCGGGCGCGCCCATCAGGGTGATCTGCCCGGTCTCCGCGGTGGTGCGGGCGCGTTCCTGGGCGGCGACGGTGCCGTCGGTCAGGATGAGCATCACCCAGGGTTCGAGGTCGTCCGGGTTCACCGTCGGTGCCTCGGTGACCCGGGGCGGTGCCTCCCCCGCGCTGCGGACATTGATGTAGGAGTTGTCGATGGACACGTACCCCGCTGCGCCGCTGGGGAGGAGACCGAGGGTGGCGGCATCCGAGCCACTCAGGATGACCCCCTCCCAGTTGGTCAGGGAGTAGGCCAGGGCCACACCCCGCACGCCCTCCGTTGCCGTGAGGAGTGCCCGGCTCTCGTCGAAGTCTGTCGCGGCCGTCGAGTCCAGGCCGGCGAGTAGGGTGCCCGCGGGGAGGGCGTTCTCTTCGCCCCCGCCGGGGGAGCCGGGGCCAACCGAGGCGTCAACCGAGGCGTCAACCGAGGTGACCGCCGCGGTGAAGACGGTGACCACAAACAGTGCGATGAGCAGGCCGCTGACCGCCCGAAACGTTGCCCGCGGCGTGGCGGTGATGCGCGCGAGCGCGATCACGCCGGCGGCACCGCGCGCGCGGCGCGCAGCCACCCGGCTCACCCGGTAGGTGAGGTACGGCCCCGCGAGAACCAGCCCCACGGCGGTAAGAATAAAACCGCCGATCAGGAGCGTGCTAAACAGGGGAACCTGGATATCTGCGAGGGTACAGACGGTGACCCCGAGCATCCCGAGGAACCCCACCGTCAGCGGCACGAGCGCGACGACCCGTGGCCGTCGCTCGCGCTGTTGCCGGGTCACTCCGAGTGGACCCACCCCCGCGCGGTAGGTGCGGTACCCGGCGGTCAGGCTCGTGGCGAGCACGGTGAGCGTGACGGCGGCGATCACGGCGACGGGCGGGACGGCGAGGTCGGCGACAAAAAATGTGCCCTCGTTGATGGGCAGCAGCGCGGCGAGGGGCCGCACCAGCCAGGCCAGGAGCACGCCGAGGAGCGCGCCCGTGAGGCTGGTGAGGGCGGTCTCGCCCATCGCGATCCGGGCCACCACCCCCGGCGTGGCCCCGAGGAGCCGCAGGGTGGCAAAGCGTTCCCTGCGCTCGGCGGCCCCCAGGTCGGTCACGATGCCCACGAGGAGGAGGACGGGGAGCAGGATGGCGATGCCGCCCACGACGGCGAGGGTCTGGTAGGTCGCTCTGCCACCAAACGACAGGGTGGGGAAATCGCTGATGGCGAAGGTCATCACCGCGCCGGTCATCCGTGCCGCGGGCTGCCCGGTGACAACCACGAGGGAGTCGGGGCTGGCGAGCGCCGTGTCCGAGATGAGGCCGATGCGGGTGCCGAAGCGCTCGCCCAGCTGGTTCGCTGGGACGGAGTCAATCAGTTCCGCCAGTGCCGGTGAGGCGTAGTAGGTGCCGGCCGCGGGCGGGCGAGAAATCCCGGGAACCGTGACGGTGGAGTCTGAGGTGGCCGCGATATCCAGGCGGGTGATGACGGTGCCGTCGAAGCGTTCGGTGGGGGAGGAGACGAGTACCGTGTCTCGGGTGGGCGCGGGTGTACTCCCCACGGCGACGGGGTCTCCGGCCACGGCGAGGGCGGTCCAGGATGATCGTTCTTCCCGGTCCTGTAACCCGTTGAAGGCGCCCCACAGCAGGAGGAATAGCGTGACCCCGATGCCGACCCCCGCCGCAATCCCGACGAGCCGCAGCCGGGCCCCGCGGGTGCCCGCCGCCACGAGACGGGTCAGTGCGAGACTCATGAGCCGGCCACGGAGGCGGAGAGCGCGAAACCGGCGGTGACCCGGCCATCCCGCACGATGATCTCACGGTCGGCGTAGGATGCCGTGCGCGCGTCATGGGTGATGATGAGGACGGTGGTACCCGTCTCCCGGGCCACATCGGTGAGAAGTACCATCACGTTTTCGGCGGCGAGCGAGTCGAGCGACCCGGTGGGTTCGTCGGCGAAGAGCACGCGCGGACCCGTGACGAGCGCCCGTGCGATGGCGACGCGCTGCGCCTGCCCGCCCGAGAGCTCGGTGGGCCGCTGGTTGGCCTGCTCGGCCAGCCCCAGACGGCCCAGCCAGGTGCGGGCCTGGCGGAGGGCATCCTTGCGTCGCATCCCGCCGAGGAGGAGGGGGATGCTCACATTGTCGATAGCCGAGAGGTCGGGTAGTAGCTGGCCAAACTGGAAAACGAAGCCAAAGTCGGTGAGTCGTAGGCGTGCTCGCGCGGTCTCGTCGAGGGCACAGATCTCCACGGTCTCGGCGGGGGTTGAGCCGTAGGAGACCGTGCCAGCGTCGGGCACGATGACACCGGCGAGGGCGTGCAGCAGGGTGGATTTGCCGGAACCGGAGGGGCCCATCACGGCGATGACCTCGCCCGTGTTGATGTCGAGGTCAACCCCGCGCAGAGCCTCGGTGTGGCCGAAGGTTACGCGGAGGCCGCGGGCGGAGAGGAGCACCGCGGTGTGCGGTGTGGGGACGGTGGTTGTGGCGATGGCGGTGCTCACGCCGCTCTCACCTGCTCGCGCAATTCGTTCAGACGGGCAGCGGTGAGGTCGATCCAGCGCAGGTCGGCCTCGATGTGGAACAGGGCGTGATCGCACATCAGCACGTTCATCAGGGTGGCGCCGCGTTTGGCGGCCGTGAGTTCGCGCATCCGGCTCATGTGTTCGGCGCGCTGCACGTCGAGCAGGCGCTCGGCGTCGTCGCCGAGCAGCAGGGCGATGACGGTTTTGGCAAAGAGGTTGCTTTGCAGGGTGGCTGCGGGGATATCCGGGGTGAACATCCACTCAACTAGCCGACTGCGACCGGCCTCTGTGACCTCGTAACGTTTGCGGTCGGGGCCTGCTCCGCTCTCCTCGCCCAGGGTGAGGATGAGCCCGTTTTTGATGAGGCGAGCCAGGGTGGCATACACCTGGCCGAAGGCGAGGGGCTTCTGCGCCCCGAAGTAGCGGTCGTAGCTGTGCTTGAGGTCGTAGCCGTGGCTGGGCCGGGTGCCCAGTAGGCCGAGGAGGGTGAGGGTGTTGTCCATAGAACCCACTATACACTGCGAGTATACGTAGTGTGTATAGGGAAAATTTCCCTAGATCTCAGGGAAATAGTGTGACGGGTGCGGTGATAAAAGTGTGGCGGATGCTCGCTGACGAGCATCCGCCACACCGGTCACAACCGCGAGCGCGCTAGTACACCCAGAACTGAACCGTCTCAAGCGCGCGGGATTGGCCTGTTGTGTCGGCGCCGGTACAGTGCAGTACCCCCGGCCAGCAGAGCGAGCGCGGCCGCCCCGAGGATCGGGAACACCGCTGCCCCGGTTGAGGCGAGAGCGCCATTCACCGCGGAGGCTAAGCCGCCCGCGTTGCCCGTCGCGCCGCCCGTGCCGGTGGCCCCGCCCGGCAGCGGCTGGCCATCGGCCGTGACCGTGAACCGGGCCGTAACGATTGTGCCGGTCTGCGAACCGGTGAGGGTCACGGTGTGCTCGCCGAGCTCGGTGGGGGCGGTCAGTGGGATGGTCGCTGAGCCAGCCAGGACATCCGTTTTAGGCACCGCAACCGGCTCGGAGGCGACCACGCCGGTGATCTGACGGTCGCCCGCGAGACCCGTGAGCGCCGCATCAAACGTCTCACCGGGGGCGAAGACGGTCTTGGGCAGGGTGGCCTTCGCCCCCGCGCTGAGGGCCGCGGTGTCACGGTTGAGGCGCAGGGCGTTGGCAATCGTGAAGAAGTTGTCGGTCTGGTCGATCAGGCCCACCACGTTGGCTGCTCCCGGGCCGTAGCCGGCCACGCGCAACTGCGCGCCGGTGTGCTGCTGGGAGCCGCCAGCCGCCCCGGTGCCGTAGGAGATCTTCATGACCGATCCCTCCAGCGTGGTGACGGCGGTGCTCAGGCTCGTGGGCGGGGTGCTGTCCACGATCTGACTGGTGTGGGCGTGGTCGGCCGTGACGATCACCAGGGTGTTGCCGTCTTTCTCGGCAAAGTCGAGGGCGGCGCGCACCGCCTCATCCAGGTCGATGGTTTCGCCGATCTGGCCGCAGGCATCCGCGCTGTGGTCGCGCTTGTCGATGCTCGCACCCTCCACCTGAAGGAAGAAGCCCTTCGAGCTCTCCGCCGGGGAGTTCAGCAGATCAATGGCCGAGTTCGTGAGGCTCGCGAGTGAGAGGTCGGTGCCGAGCCGGTCGGGGTTGGCCGCGCAACTGACGGGCGTGTTGGCCCCGCCGACGGTTGCCGTTGTTGCCGCGAAGCGGGTGGGGAAATTGCCGGGGGTGAAGAGCCCCAGCACGGGAGCCTCCTGGTTGGCCGCCGTGACACCCGCGAGGTCCGCGGCCGTCTTGACTACCTGGTAACCCCGCCCCTCCGCCTGCTCAAACAGGGTCTTGCCCGACCAGTCCCCGGCCTTCGCCGTCTGGGTGAAGGATGCCGAGCCGCCGCCCAGGGTGACGTCGGGTCGGGTATCCAGCAACTGTTCGCTGATGGAACCGAGCCCGCCCGCCGCGAGGGCGTCCGCACCGCAGGAGGCGCTGTCGGGGCCGTAGCAGCTGCGGGAGGCTACGTGGGCCACCTGGACAGCCGGGGTGGCATCCTGAATCTCGGCCGTGCTCACATTGCCCGTGCGCAGTCCATTCGCCTTGGCCAGCTCGAGCAGAGTCTGTTGGGGGGCACCGTTGATGTCCACCGAGACGGCGTTGTCGTAGGTCTTGGTACCCGTGGCCCAGGCCGAACCGGTTGCGGCCGAGTCTGGTACGTAGTCGGGCTTGCCCTTGCGTGCGCCGTCCTTGTACAGCGAGTAGGTGGTGTACTGCCCGGTGAGCGGCAGGGCGTCGATGCCGGGCAGCTGACCGGCCGCACCGTAGGCGTAGTTGCGAGCGATCGTGATCTCGCTGTCGCCCATCCCGTCACCGATCAGGAGGATCACGTTTGTGGCCGGTCCGTCCACGATGGCGGAGCGCAGCGGCACCGTGTTGTCACCATCGTTGCGCTGGGCCCCGCCGTTGTCGGCGGTCTCGGCAAACGCGGCGCTGGGAGAAAAAAGTACGGTGGTGGCGATGGCCGCGGCGGCGCATCCCGTTGCCACGCGGCGGACGCTCCGCACTCGGGGGGAGGTTGAACTCTTCACCTGTGTCACTCCTGAGGATCGTGGCCGACCGTGTGTCGGCACCGGTCCCCAGACCATCTGCCCGAAGCAAACGCCGAGTTACGGACACGAGTCTCGACGGTGTGTGCGGGGTGAACTGTGCGGCGATGGCCCGGCACGGTACTCGACACCAGCCCCCACCCCGGGTGACTTTTCCTCACACATCGACGTTTATTTCTCGGTCTTGTGAGGTTTTTTCACCCACAGTGTCGGATCGGTGGGGCGGGTCGATGGAAGGCGAGTCGGGCGGATCGGCAGGGGAGGGCCCGTCGGCGAGCGCGGGGGCACTCGCCGACGGGCCCGTGGGCTCAGCCGGTTACAGCGGGGGCAGACCGTCCACCACGGTGGTGGTCACCGAGGTCCATCCGGTCACCGTCCCGGCGGGGATCGGGCCCCACCCCTTCAGGCTGACCGTGCGCTCGCCGATGACCATCCCCGTGTCGGGGTCGATGATGACGTCGCTACGCTCGTCGCGGGTGGTGTCCACCCGGGCGATGGCCACCCCCGTGCGGCCGTTGACGGTGGCGGAGTCCTCGGTGATCTCCACGCCCGGGATGAGCGCAGCCGCCTCGAAGAGCGCCGCCCGCAGGTCCGCGGGTGCCATCCCCGTGCGCAGCACATCGTTTATGAGGACAAATGCCTCGGCATCGGGGCCGGTGCCCGCGTCGCCGGCCAGCAGGTAGAGGTGGTCGAGCAGCGCCTGCGGGTCGCGGGGAAGCTTGGCCATTCCGGCGAGGGAATCGTACCTTTCTGCGTCAGGTTCGAGTTGCTGCCCGGCGTAGTAGTCGCCGCCCAGGCCGCGCACGATCTCGGTCTCCGTGGACGGCGTCTGTGCGGCGTAGTCCTCTTCGGCGTGCTCCCCAAAGAACGTCACCGGCTGCATGGGTGGTCGCACCCACACCCACTCGCCGGAGGTGTCGGCTGGCACGTACTGATTATCTGTGCTGCTCTGCAGCACGGCGGTCATGAGATTGATGTCGGGAGCCTCATCGGTGGTGTTCTCCGGCCCCATCATCATCAGGTAGCTTTGTGCCATCTCGATCCGCAGGTACTGCCCGGGGGTCAGTACCGGGTCACTCATCTTCATGCTGGCGAGGGCGGCGTTGTGCAGCACCTCGGCGGCCGCGGCGGATGCCCCGGAGCTGATGGCGGTGCCATCCGGTGCCCGGGTGGGCCCGACCACATCCGCGGCGATCATCACAACGGTCGCCAGCGCGGCGACGCTCGTCGCGGCGATCCCGAGGGTGAGGCCGCGGCGCAGCCTGCGCCGACGGGAGGTGGCGGCGGCGGTGCGCTGGCCGCTGGTTGCAATCTCCAGCATGAGTCGGGCCTTTCCGGCGCGCAGCTGGTCGGCGGTGGGGTCATCCGCGGTGTCATGCATTTTGCGGAGCAGGGTGAGTTCGTCCATGATCTACCTCCTGGGCACTGTGTTCGGGGCTGAGGGACGCGCGCAGGGTGCGGCGTGCCCGGTTGAGTCGTGAGCGCACGGTTCCCACGGGAACCGAGAGCGCGAGGGCGATGTCCTCGTAGGTGAGGTCGCCCCAGGCGTACAGGAGCAGGGTGTCGCGATCAGCGGCGGCCATCCGGGTGAGTGTTTTCGTGAGTGCCCGGATGTTCCGCTCGGCGTCGATGCGATCTGATACCTCCCCGACGCGGTCGTCGTTGATCACAAACGCCGTTGCGGAGGCCACGGAACGGAAATTCTGCGCCTCCATTCGCCGGTGCTTGCGGATGAGAGTTGTCGTGATCCCAAAAAGCCAGGGTCGCGCGTTTTCCCACTCGTGATCAAAGGTGGCTCGGCGTTCAAACGCGGTGAGGAAGGTGTCGCCCACCACGTCCTCGGCCGCCGAGCTGCCCACCCGTCCCGCCGCGTAGCGGAACAGGTGAGAGGCGTGCCTATCGTAGAGTTCACCAAAAGCCGTCGGAAGGTGCTCCGACTGTCTGATGATGTCGCTGTCTGTGTTCACAGTAGGTATTGCTCTCTGCTGGCGAAATGGTTCATAACGTGTTGCCGGGATATCCCTGCCCGACACCGAAACCCCGGTGGCGAGCGGGTTTCGGTGTGTTACCGTGTTATCCGGTGCCAGCGTTTGTGTTCACACCCGGAGGTCATCCGGTCACCCCTGGCGGCTGTCTCGTGCCGCCTCTATCTCGCTGAGTCGGTCGTTCCCGCTCAGCGTAAGCGTTAGGACACACTATGCCCAAGAAAAATATGAATCGCGCCGTTCCTCTCGGCATCCTTCTCGGCGGGATTCTCGCCCTGGGTGGATGCGCGGCGGCTCCCTCCGCCCCCGGCACCGCGGCGGCCCCCTCCGGTACCCTGAGCGGCTTTGAGGGGGTGACGGCCACGCTCAACGCGGACTACAGCATCACGCTGCCCCTCGACGAGTACACCCTCACCGATGCCGAGCAGATTCGGGCGGACCAGGCCTACTCCATTCAGCTGGACTCCTGCCTCTCCCTGAGCGGCTACTCCTACGCTGCCGCGCGGGCCGACTGGTCCTCGGTGCGGCCGATGGATGACCGACAATTCGGCTTCTGGGCCACGGAGCTCGCGGCCGAGCAGGGCTACGCCGTGCCGCCCGACCCGCGCGAAGAAGCGATGGGGATTGACGTGCCCACCTTCGGCGATCCCCGCTACGACACGGCTGTTGACGCGTGTAACCAGACGATGATGGAGTGGATCGCCGCCCAGGACGCCCTGACCCGGGACAGCTCGGGGGTGGTGGGGAGCATCCACCAGATCGCCACGGGGGGCGCGGCCGCCGATCCCCGCACGAGCGAGGCCCTGCACGACCAGGAACTGTGTCTGCGGGATGCTGGTCTCACGATCACGGTGGAGGACGGCCGTCCCCAGATTGAGGACAGCACCGAGGAGGCCGCGGAGGGTAAGCGCATCGCCGGTATCCAGGCGGGCTGTGCCGCCTCCACCGGCTCGGTGCAGCGCCAGGCGGATGTGGTGGCCCAGTACCAGGCCCAGCAGATCGAACAGCACTCGGCAGAACTCGTCGAGGCCCGGGCCGCGAAGGACGTGTTCCTGGCCGAGGTGGCGACGATTATCGCCGGAGGGTAGCCGACCGGGCCGGTGTCGGTACCGTGCGCGACAATGGGATGGTGTACATTCTCGTTTCCGCACCCCCGACCGCGCGCGGTCGTGTGGTGCTCTGGCAGGTGGATGCCACGGGCCGGGTGTTCGACAGCCACACGGTACCCGCCGCCGAGTTTCCGGATGCGGTGGATGCCCTCACCGACGACACCGTGCGCTGGGTGTGGGACGATACGGCGCACTGGTATCCGCCCCTCTTGGAGCGGGGTATCCGGGTGCAGCGCTGCCACGACCTGCGGCTCAGCCACGCCATCCTGCGCCACTCCGCCTGGACGGCGGGCAGCCCGCTCGCGCACGCCCCGCATTCGGCGTGGGATGACCCGGTGCCCGAGCGGGCACCGACCGCCAACACGCTCTTTGACGACCTCGACGACACGGACGGGTGGGGCGGTGGTGCCGGGGCCGAGAGAGGGTCCGGGGTCGGTGGGCCGGATGCCGGGCCGGGGGATTCCGGGCTGCCCTCGAACGCTCAGAGTGCTGCTCAGAGTGCCGCTCAGGGTGCCGCCGGGCGGCAGATTGGTGCGTATGTCACCCGGGTGGCGAACAAGCGCCAGCCCGCCCGAGACCCGCACGGCGAGGACGAGTCACTCCGGGAGTTCCGTCGGCAGCGTGCGGCGCTCGCGGCCAGCGAGGAGCCGGGGCGGCTCGGGCTGCTGGTTGCGGTGGAGTCGGCTGGGGCACTGATTGCCGCCGAGATGCGGTTCCACGGCATCCCGTGGCGGGCGGATCTGCACGACCATATCCTCACCGAGGCGCTGGGTGAGCGGCCCCGTTTCGGCGGCAGGCCGGTAAAAATGGAGGCGCTGGTGCAGGAGATCCGGCGTGCGGTGGGTAACCCCACGTTCAACCCGGACTCGCAGCCGGACCTCCTCAGGGCGCTGCGCCGGGCCGGGCTGTCGGTGACGAGCACCAGTAAGTGGGAGCTGCGCGGGGTGGATCATCCGGTGGTGGCACCCCTGCTGGCGTACAAGAAGATGTCGCGGCTGTACACCGCCAACGGGTGGGCCTGGCTCGATACCTGGGTGCGGGATGGTCGGTTCCACCCCGAGTACGTGGTGGGTGGCGTGGTGACGGGCCGGTGGGCGGCGAAGGGCGGCGGGGCGCTGCAACTACCGGGCACCGTGCGCGGTGCGGTTGTGGCAGACCCGGGGTGGACGCTGGTGGTGGCAGATGCGGCCCAGCTGGAGCCGCGCATCCTCTCGGCCCTCTCCGGCGATCTGCGCATGGCGGAGGCCGGGCGCGGGCAGGACCTCTACCAGGCGCTTGTCGATCAGGGGGTGGTGGATACCCGCGATCATGCCAAGGTGGGGATTCTCGGTGCACTGTACGGATCTACCACGGGGCAGAGCGCCGCGCTGATGCCGCGGCTCACACGCGCCTACCCGGCCGCGATTCAGTTCGTGGCCGAGGCCGCGCGGGTGGGGGAGAAGGGTGGAGTGGTGACCACCTGGCTGGGCCGCAGCTCGCCCCGGCCCGACGACCAGTGGTGGGTGGATGCCGTGCTCGACACCGACGGCGGGGTCACCGGCCCGCAGCGTGAGAGGGCGATGCAGCAGGCGCGCAGCTGGGGGCGTTTCACGAGAAACTTTGTCTGCCAGGGCTCGGCCGCCGAGTGGGCGATGTGTTGGATGGCGGGTCTGCGCACTCGCCTGGCCGAGATGGGCTCGCCGGAGGCCCGCCCCCACCTGGTCTACTTCCTGCACGATGAGGTGATGGTGCACACGCCCGTGGGGTGCGCCGAGGAGGTGGTCGCGGCGGTGCACGCGGCCGCGGCGGATGCGGGGCGGCTGCTTTTTGGGGGGTTCCCGGTGGAGTTTCCGGTGCAGGCGATGGTGGCGGGGGACTACGCGGCGGCGAAGGGGTAGGGTGTGGGGCACACTAATCGGCACGGTCAAGGACTTAAATGACGCTACGACAATCGGGTGCAATCGTTTTCCTGCTGCTGCTCTTTTCGTTTCTCCTGTCGGCGCTACACGTCTACGGCGTTCGGCAGGAGGCTATCACTCGTGAGGGAAACAAGCTGTACACGGCAGAGAGTATTGAAGTGCGGGGGAGTTTTACAGATATATCGGCACGTCTTGACAACGTTCAGGACCTGAAAATTTACACGAATCTCTCGGAGGACGGGGATATTCGCAATATATTCATGCGAGATTCTTCTCGGGTGAACTTTCCCCTGCACAGCGGTCGAAGCTTTATCGAGGGTGAATCTCAGAAAGCGCTCGTGGGGGCCGAGGTTGTCACGACCTATGACGGCGGAATAGAATACTATATTTTTCAGGAAAAACGTTATGAGGTTATTGGCCACCTGGGTCGTGAAACGAAGAGTCTGCTTGAAAAAAATGTCATACTGAATGACCCAGCTCTCTTCGGTTCGGGTGCAGATGAGCCATATATTCTCGATGGGTCTGGCGTGCATAACGCTTTCGTGTCGGTGTACGGTTCAGAAAACGTTGCCCTACGCGACGGCGGAACTAATAAAAGAACGAATGTTGACCTCGTCTCGCCCCTGTTGAAAGGGTTCGGTCTGCTTCTTGTTGTTCTGGGGTGCATTTCGACAGGACTGCTGGTGGGTCGCTATTCCGCGGGGCAGAATGGCGTTCAACACCTGCAGGGAGCCACTCATCGTGCGGTATTTCTTCGGCGTGCAGGAGAGGTTACTCTCCTTGTCGCGGCTGTGGCGTTTGTGATCGTGAGTGCCTGGAGCGTCTTGTTCCAGGTCACCTTTCCGGTGGGGGTTGTGTTGAGCGGGTTCTGTGTGCAGCTGTGCACTGTGCTCACCGCATTTGGTTTTTCTTTCGTGAAGAACGTTACGGGAGCATAGACCGTGGGAATTATCTTCGATATGCGGAAGAATTTTCCCCTCATTGTCGCAAAGTCACTCGTTTTTAGTCTGTTCTTTCTCGCTTTTTACAACTTTCTGAGTTTTTCGCAGGAAACTGATGCGGCAATAAACCAGAGCTTCTCGAGTGATAGTGAGGTTAACCTCTACACTCTGACGGACACCCTGGTGGAGGCCGATGAATTCTCGGAATTCAGAGAATCGAAAAACGAACTCGATAAGCTGGGATCCTTCTATAACGCGCTCAACGACGGAGGTCAATTTACTTTTCTCTCGATATTTGACCAACCGCTCCCGGTGAAAGATTTTCGTGGGGATGAAACCTATGACTACGGGTATGGAACAGAGATGTCCGTGCAGGGAAAATATTTTGATGAGGATTTCGGGGCGCAGGCTCAGAATGTTAAATCTATTCAAATGAATAAGAACGCGTTCGAGTTTTATAAGATTCGGACAGAGGGGGGCCAAGAGATACCGTGGAAAGAAATAGATTACTCGGGGTCTGAGGTTCCTATCCTGTTGGGTAGCAACTACGCAAACCTGTACCGGGTGGGCGATGTGATCCAGGGAAATTTTTACTTCAAAACCCTCAACCTCAGGGTCGCCGGTTTCCTTGAGCCCGGTTCTTCGATTTTCTACAAGAATGAAATAAATCACTACTTGGATAGCTACATCCTTATTCCCTATCCGGATACGCTGCGGGGCATCACCGACGAGGAGCAGTTCTTCCAGGGAATCCTCTCGTTTGCCATGATTAATGGCGATCTGGTTGCACGGAAAGACCTGAGTTCGGCGCAACTGATCGAAGACCTTCAGGCTATTTCTCGCGACACCGGGTTCTACGACTACACGTTGATCGACGTGCCGACATACCTGGTTCAGATGTCGCTCACGAAGAGCATTATTGAAGATAACTATACGCTTCTCCTGTCGATTATTTTGGCCATGGGAATAGGTGTTATCTGCGTCACATTCTTTATTAATCGAGGGATTCTTGTTCGGCGATGGGAGGGCGGCCTGGTGTACTGGCTTCTGGGACGTAGCCGCGAAGAAATTATGCGGGAGTTTTTGTGGTATTCCACCATCGAGTACGCGCTTGCATTTCTTATTTTCTGGCTGGCATTTGTGGCCTTGCCGAATAAAAACGAATTTATTTTAATGAACTCTTTGTTTTTCATGCTCATGTTTTTGGGTGCGATTTATTGCACCAAAGATATGTGCTGGGTAAATATCTGAATGATGATGCGGGAAAGGCTTTCTAGGACCCATGATTCGGCTAGAAGATGTTGATAAGGTTGTTGTTGAGCCGAACGGTCTGAGAAGAGATCTTTTCCGATCGCTGAATTTCAGTCTGTCGCCCGCGCATAGCTCTGTTGCGATTCTGGGGAGAAGCGGATCGGGTAAGTCAACGCTCCTCAAGATTCTTGCCGGTCTCGATACGCGATATCAGGGAAAATATTTCTTCGAAGGTGAACCATTGTTGAAGAACGGCGCAACGATGGCGCGATATCGTCGTGAGAATATTGGGATCGTTACTCAGAGTTATCACCTATTGAGTGATCGAAATGTTGTGCAGAACGTCTTACTCGGTTTCTCTGGGAAAAAGAGCATTGCTCGCGCGAAGGAGTGTCTCGCTCTCGTGCAGCTCGAAAAGTTTGAGAAGAAGAGCATCACCCAGCTATCCGGTGGGGAGGCTCAGCGAGTTGCTATCGCCCGAGCTCTGGTGAAAAATCCCCGGGTTATCTTGGCGGATGAACCGACGGGGGCGCTGGATGAAGAGACGGAGAACCACATACTGAGTGTGTTTTCCCGGCTAGAAAGCGAGGGCCACACACTCATCGTCACCACACACAACGAGCGGGTTGCCGGGTGGTGCCAGAGCAGGTTGATGCTCAGCGACAAAAAACTCGTTCCGCAGGAATGAGGGTGCAACGGTGGGTGGGTGCGGTGGTTTCGGATACGGGGTGGAACGGGCGCGTTAGCCGCACCGGGGCTGTGGCCCCGACCGCGCTACGCTGAGCGCATGAACGTCCCCGCCGCTGACCCCTCTGGCCCCTCCACCCCGCCCCCCTCCGTCGGGGCACAGCCGAACCCGGATCGGCTCCCCACCGGGAAGGTCGTCGCCCGCGTGATCCTCGCGCTCGTGCTGAGTGCCATCGGTTTCGTGTTGTTTGTGCCCACCATGCTGGCGCTCGCGTTGTCCTCGGACTCCTGTTACAGCGGCGATACCGATCTGATCTGCTCTTCTGCCGTGCAGACGACCGTGGTCTTTATGGGGGTGTCGGCCCTTATTCTGCTGTGGGGTGGCGGCCTCGTGATGGCGCTTCTCTCGGGCATCCGCCGGAGGTGGGGGGCGAGCATGGGGCTTCTGGTGTGCGTCTACCTGCTGCTGGAGGTGGCGGCTTTTGCGCTGGCGGGGTCATGAGCGTGCGGGCTTGACAGTATCTCTTTAACCTGGTTAGTTAGTTACATGACTAACTAACTCATGAACATGGGTTGGTTGAGAGGAGGAACCCGTGGACGAGTCGAGACCGATCTTCGTGCAGATTGCCGAGCAGATCAAAAACGACATCCTGGCCGGTCGAATGGCCGAGGAATCCCAGGTTCCCTCCACCAACGAGTTTGCGGCGTTTTACCGCATCAACCCGGCCACGGCGCTCAAGGGCGTCGGCCGACTCGTCGAGGAGGGCATCCTCTACAAGAAGAGAGGAATCGGGATGTTTGTGGCCCCGGGGGCGCGTCAGCGCCTCATCACCCAGCGCAGGGAGCAGTTTCAGGCAGAGTACCTCCGCCCGCTGCTCGCCGAGGCGTCCAAGCTCGGCATCAGCTCACAGCAGCTGGCCGAGATGATAGCGAAGGAGGGCGTGCGATGACCGGCACACCCGTTATTCAGGTAGACGGCCTCACCAAACGTTTTGGCCAGGTGACCGCCGTCAACAACGTCACGTTGAGCGTGACCGAGAACAAGATCTACGGATTGCTGGGCCGCAACGGTGCTGGCAAGACCACGCTCATGCAATTGCTCACCGGCCAGGAGTTTGCCACGAGTGGCAGCATCCGGGTGTGGGGGGAACACCCGGTCGAGAACGCACACGTACTCAGTCGGGTCTCGTTTATCAAGGAGAGCCAGAAGTACCCGGACGACTTTAAAGTCAAACACGTGTTTCGGAGCGCGCCCTGGTTCTTCGCCGGGTGGGATGCCGACTTTGCCGCCCGCCTCATCGAAGACTTCCGTGTGCCACTGGACCGCCGGGTGAAGAAACTGTCCCGCGGGCAGCTGTCCGCCATCGGCGTGATCGCGGGGCTCGCCTCGCGCGCGCCGATCACGTTCTTTGACGAGCCCTACCTGGGCCTGGATGCCGTGGCCCGGCAGACCTTCTACGACCGCCTCCTGGCGGACTACGCCGAGTATCCGCGCACCGTCATTCTCTCCACCCACCTGATCGACGAGGTCAGCGCCCTTCTGGAGCACGTACTCGTGATCGACGAGGGTCGCATCCTGATTGACGAGGATGCCGAGACCCTGCGCGGCAGCGCCACCACCATTGTGGGCGCGCGCGCCGCCGTGGACGGATTCGTGGCCGACCGCGACGTGCTGCACCGCTCAGGGCTGGGCGGACTCTCCACCGTGACGGTCACGGGCCTGAGTGAGAGTGACCGGGCGGCTGCGGCTGCGGCGGGCCTGGAACTCGCACCCGTCTCCCTGCAACAGCTGGTGGTTGATCGGACCAGCGGCATTCCCACAGAATTGGAGCAGAGCGCATGAGTACCCCCAGCATCACCCACCGGGCGGAAACGACCGGGGCCTTCGCCCGCATCCTGTCGGTTGTGCGGCTGCAACTCGTCAACCCCTGGACCATCGTCATCTGGCCTTGGATCATCATGGGCATTATCTTCATCGCCAACCTGGTGATCTGGTGGATCTTGTCGCTGTCCCTGGGGCCGGAGGTCATCGCCTCCGAGGCGAGCGGGGGCGGGGGCGTGGAGATCAACGGCGGGTCGCTGTACATCTTCATCTACATGATGGTTGTTGCCATCATGGCCATGAACCTCACCTTCTCGTTTGCCCTCGGCTTCGGGGCGACCCGCCGCGACTTCTACCTGGGCAGTGCGCTCACCTTCGTGCTGCTCTCGGCGATGTACGCGGTGGCCCTCGCCATTCTCGCGGCGGCGGAGAAGGCCACAGACGGCTGGGGTCTGAACGGTCACATCTTCAGGGCGGTCTACTTTGGCGACGGCGGTTTCCTCGCTAACCTGTGGATTTTCTTCGTGCTTTTCCTGTTCTTCTTCTTCGTGGGCGCGGTGATTGCCACGGTGTTTGTGCGCTGGAAGGCCACGGGGGTGACCATCCTCGCCTGCGTCGTCGCGCTGCTCCTCGTGGGGGTGGCTGCCCTCATCGGCCTCACCAACAACTGGGGCACCTTTGCCGGGTTCTTCGTGCACTGGGGATTCCTCGGCTCGTACACCTGGAGCCTCGTGATTACCGCGATTGCGGCCCTCGCCGGGTTCTTCATCCTGCGCCGGGCGACGCCGAGGGGCTAACGGATACGGGTGCGGCCGGGGAGCCCACGATCGTGGGCTCCCCGGCCGCTACCCCCTAGCGGTTGGCCCGCAGCACCTCCAGCCGGGCGCGGTACTCCACCTCGTCAATGTCCCCCTGGGCGAAGCGCTCCGCGAGGGTCGCCTCAGCGGAGCGGGTTCCGTTCCAGCCGGGGCCGAAGCCGTGCGGGCCGATGCCGCGGCCGCCCGGGCCTGCCGGGAAGCCGGCCTCGCGCCAGGCAGCGTGGCGGTGGCGCGTGGCCAGGCCGATGATCAGCGCAACGAGCCCGATCCAGAAGAGCGGGATCAGGAAGAAGAGCCAGCCGAACCCGGCTCCCCAGCCGGGTCCAGCGTGTGCGGCAACCGTGGCCGCGGTCAGTGTGGTGAGCATGGGTGAATCCTTTCGTCTCGGCCGGTGTGGGCCGATATATCCAGGATGCTCGACCCGCCAGCCCCGCGCATCCGCGCCGGGGAGACACCTCGGCTACACCCGGGGGAGTAGGGCCGACGGTGCTACGCCTCCCGCGTCCACCCGGGGGTGACTAGCCCCGACTCGTAGGCGATGACCACGAGTCGCACCCGGTCGCGGGCACCCAGCTTGTTCATGATGCGCGACACGTGCGTCTTGGCCGTCAGCGGACTGAGCACCAGCCGCGCCGCAATCTCGTCGTTGGTGAGGCCCTCGCCGACGAGCACCAGCACCTCGCGCTCCCGCTCGGTGAGGGCGGCGAGCTCGGCCGCATCCGGGGTGTCGCTGAGGCCCACCGACACCCGCTCCAGGAGGCGGCGGGTCACCCCGGGGGAGAGGAGGGCGTCGCCGTCGGCGACCACGCGCACGGCCCGGATCAGCTCGACCGGTTCGGTGTCCTTCACGAGAAACCCGCTCGCCCCACCGCGGATCGCGCGGGCGACGTACTCGTCCAGCTCAAACGTGGTCACGATGATGATGCGCGTGCCCGCGAGGTGTGGGTCGCCCACGATCTGTTCGGTGGCCCAGAGACCGTCGCCGCCGGGCATCCGAATATCCATCAGGATCACGTCGGGGCGTTCGGCCCGCGTGAGGGCCACGGCCGCCTCGCCCGTGGCGGCCTCGCCCACCACGGTGAAGTCGGGTTCGGCATCGAGGAGGGCGCGAAAACCCGCCCGGATCAGGTGTTGATCGTCGGCCAGGGCAACGCGAATCACGGCTTGCCTCGCAGCGGAAGGCGCGCGGAGACGACGAAGCCGCTGGCGCGGGGGTCGGTCGTGTCGGAGTCCGGATCAGCTCCCGCCGAGAAGGTGCCGCCCACGAGTTCGGCGCGCTCGCGCATCCCCGTGAGGCCGCCGCCGGGCTCCCCGCCCTCGCCGGGGCCCTTCCCGTTGTCGGTGACCGTCAGCTCGATCAGGTCGCCCACCTCGTGCAGCGTAATACTCACACGGGTCGCGGCCGAGTGCCGCACCACATTGGTGAGCGACTCCTGCACGATGCGGTAGATCGCAAACTGTACCGGGGCGGAGGCCGTTGTTGCCGTATCGTCGTGGAGCGTCACGCTCACCCCGGCCTGCTCCATCCCCGCTACGAGCTCGGCCACGTCGGCGATCCCCTCCTGGGGGCGCAGCGGGGCGTGGCCGGGGTCGTCGCCGGTGCGCAGCATCCCGAGAACCTCGCGGACGTCATCGAGTGCGGTTTTGCTCGTGGTCTTGATGTTGTGGAGAGCCTCGGCCGCCTTATCGGGTTGCCGGTCCATGAGGTGCAGGCCCACGCTGGCCTGCACGTTGATCTGGGAGAGGGAGTGCGCGAGCACATCGTGTAATTCGCGTGCGATGCGCACCCGCTCGGTCTGTTCGGCGGTCTGGCGGCGCTGCTCGGCCGCGGCCCGCAACTCACGGAACCGCTCGCCCCGGGTGCGGACAAAGTTTCCGGCGACGGCGCAGAACGCGAGTACCAGGGTGGTGGTGGCGATGCGCCACGGATCCCAGTCGCGTTCCAGGGTCATGCCGAGGGCGAGTGTGCCCACCCACAGCAGGCCCATGGCCCCCACAACCCACAGCTGAGCCCCGCGGGCGCTGCCCAGCACAATCGCAAACGCCACCGATACGAGCGGCGGCCCGGCCTGGTCCACCAGCAGGACACTCGCCGACGCGATCAGGAGCACCACGAGGGCGGTCGGTCCGGGCCAGCGACGGATGCCCAGCAGGGCCAACGGGCCGACCGCGGCCAGCAGAATGGCCACGAGCCCCGCGGGTGCGAGCCCGTGGTGCAGCGTCACAAAGAGGGTAGCGGGTACCTGCACGAGCAGCGACACGATGACCGGCAGCCACAGCGTGATAGCCGAGGGCGGGCGGAAGGGGGGTCCCTCTCCGCGGTAGCCGTGCCCCCAGCCCGGTCCGGGCGGGCCCCAGGGATGCTCGGCGGCCTCGCCGGAGCCCCAGTGGGCAGCGCCGCGGAGGCCGCGGGGGGTCTCGTTTCGCGCTGTCATAGATGAATACTACAGAGGGTGATGAGCCTCGGCGCGCCGCCCGGGGTGTCGGGCCGGCCCGGGCAACCCGCGCCGGCCCGGGGAGTCAGCCCGGTCTTACTGAGCGCCGGGGTACGCTGCCCCTATGAGCGGCGTGCGGGTGGACGGCAGTGCAGGGGACGTAGACTACGGCGAGATTGGTGGCGGATACCGGGCCTACCGCCAGCCCGAACCGGCGATCCAGCGGGCGATATCCGAGGCCCTTTCCGGGTCGCGAACCGTGCTCAACGTGGGGGCCGGTGCGGGCTCCTACGAGCCGGTTGAGCGCGAGGTGACACCCGTCGAGCCTTCCGAAACCATGCGTGCCCAGCGGCCGCCGCACCTCATGGCCGCGATTAACGCGTATGTGGAGGACCTGCCGTTTGCGGATAACGAGTTTGACGCCGCCATGACCACCTTCTCTGTGCACCAGTGGGGCGACCTGGAGGCGGGCCTCGCCGAACTGCGCCGGGTAACCCGCGGCCCCGTCGTGATCCTCACCTGCGACCCCGATCTGCTCGGTCGCTTCTGGCTGAACGACTACGCTCCCGAGGTGATCGAGGCGGAGGCCAGTCGGTACCCGAGTCCGCGACGTGTCGCCGAGCTGCTGGGTGGCGACACGAGCATCCGGCCGGTGCCCATCCCGTTGCACTGCGTTGACCGCTTTGGCGAGGCGTACTACGGTCGGCCCGAGTTGCTGCTTGACCCGGGTGCCCGCCGGGCCAACTCGGCGTGGAGCTTTGTGGGGCCGCAGGTGCACGAGCGGTTTGAGCGTACCCTGCGGGTTGATCTGGATAGCGGTACCTGGGATGAGCGGTACGGCTGGTTGCGCAGGCAGGCGTTCTTTGACGGTTCGCTTGTGCTCATTACGGCGCTGCCGGGGGAGTAGTGGAGGTCAAACTGCCTCAATGGAGTTTCCCTGAGCGGCATCCTGTCGTGGCTGCCTGCACACGAGCCGTACCCGTTAGAAGCGCGTACCGTCCGTGAAAGGATTACTCCCCAGCGTTTGGGGCAGCCGTACCGGTGGTATCCGCTGCCACGTTCTCTTGTGGGGGGATTTTGTGCAGAATACGAGGAAACTATCGTCGATGTGTGAGGAAAAGTCACCCGGGGCGATTGTTCTGGCGGCGGTGGAGGGAGAGGGCGATGCAATCGATCTTCGGGGCCAGTTTATGATCCTCACGAGCGCCTGATGGATATGCGAGGAGTCGAAGATTAACGGGTTCCAACCTGTCCGCTCGGTGCCCTCAGGCTCCTGATTGCCCCAGTTGCCGCAGCAGGGCGGTCACGTGTTGTCGCTGTAGCTCGGGCGAGTACAGGCTGGGGGCCACGAGACTCATCACGGTGGCCCCGATGGCCGTGACCATAATCTCGTCGATCAGCTCGGCATCCGGCCGGTCGGTGCGGATATCGCCGTCCTCGCGTCCCTCCTGAAGGTAGCGTGCGAGGCTGCCGCGCCAGGTGGCCAGATGTTCCAGGTATACATCGTGCAGCGGCGGGCTGGAGACGGCGCGCTCCCAGAAGGAGAGCAGCACGCGGCTGGCGGAGGCTCCCTCCGCGTCGAGGGGGAGGACGGTGAGGCACATGGTCTCGAGCGCCGCGATACCGCGCCGGTCGCCGACCGTGCTGAGCACGTGGTCGTTCATGAAGTCGAGCGCCATCTGGTAGGTGCCCAGGATGATGTCATCTTTGCCGGGAAAGTAGTGTTTGAGCGCCCCGTTGGCGAAGCCGGCCCGGCGTGCGATTTCGCGCATGGTGGCCACCTCAAGCCCGCCCTCCGTAATGAGGCTCCAGGTGACCTGAAGGATGTCCCGTCGTCGTTGGTCATGGTCGATCACTTTGGGCATACGGTCTCCTAAGTTTGTCTGGGGGTCCAAACTAATAAGGCCCTCAGTTTAGGCCATCCGCGGGGGTCTCCTCGGGGTCGTGCCGGGTTATCGCGGCAGGTTGAGGCGACTCAGAACCTCGTCAATCACCAGTGCGTAGAAGGATTCCGTGTCCAGGACCATCCTGTTGTACTGGCCAAAAACCTCGAAGGAGATAACCCCGTGCAGGCGAGTCCAGGATTCGACGCCGAGGGCGAGAAGGTGCGGCGGCAATCCGGCGGCCAGGATAGAGCTGAGCTCCGCGACGGCGGGGGATGCGGTCTCTAGCGCCGGTGTCAGCGTGGCCGCGTGTCCGGCCCGGAGAGCGTCACTCAGTACCCCCACGAGGACCAGGCCCACCCGGGCGGCGGCCGCTACCGTATCCGTGGGGGCCGCGTAGCCGGGTACCGGCGACCCGTAGATGAGGGCGTAGCGGTGGCGGTTATCGAGCGCCCACTCGCGCATGGCCAGAGCGGATGCCGTGAATCTTCCCCGGTAATTTACCCGGTCAACGCATATTTCGGCCGACTCAACGTGAGAACCGAGCTCGTTGTAGGCCTCCAGAATGAGGGTGGTGAGGAGCGCGTCTCGGCTGGGGAAGTAGCGGTAGACCGCCGAGGAGACGAGCCCCATCTCGCGGGCGATGGCGCGCAGCGAGAGCCCGGCGGCACCGACCTCGCCCAGGTGGCGGCGGGCGATGGTGAGGAGTTCGGCCTCCGTTCGTTCCCGGTGGAGCTGTCGGGTGGTCTTGCCCGCGTCGCCTGCCGATGTCATAGCCCCATTATGGGCGGGGGCCCGCGCAAATCAAAACGAGAGAGCGGTGCTCTTGAAGTTGCTCCAGGAGGGGGCTACTATTCTTGTGAGAGCGCCGCTCTCTAAAATATGATCTTCACTTTTAGGAGCACCCTATGGCACCGCACCTCGTTCTGGGCGCCGGATTAATCGGTACCGAACTCACCCGACAGCTTGTCGCCCGCGGCGACACCATCACCCTGGTGACCCGCCGCGGAACCGAGCTGCCCGGCACCGCGGCGCTCGCCCGGGATGCCTCCGATGCGGACGGGCTGATCGATGCGGCCGCGGGAGCGCAGACGATCTTCCTATGCACCAACCCGCCCTACGCCGACTGGGCCGCACAGTGGCCGCCCATCTTCGCCGCCGCCATTGCGGCCGCACGGGCCACGGGTGCTCGGCTCGTGGTGATGGGTAACCTCTACGGTTACGGCCGTGCCGAACAGCCCATGACCGAGCACACGCCGTTTCAGCCGGCCGAGGGGAAGGGCGAGATTCGGGCGGAGGGGTGGCGGCGCATCCGGGCGGCCCAGGATCGCGGCGAAGTGCGCGCCGTGGAGGTGCGCGCAAGTGACTATGTGGGGCCGTACGCAGGGGCGACAGCCCACCTGGGCCGCGACTTCTTTGCGGCGCTGCTCGCCTCGAAGACCGCGCGGGTGGTGGGTTCGCCCACCGAGCCGCACGCGTGGAGCTACCTGCCCGACATCGCCGCAACCCTGATCGCGGCGGCCGACGCCACGGCCGACTCGCACTGGGGCCGCGCCTGGGTCGTGCCGAGTACCACGCGGACCCGCGTCGAGATCGCCCGGGAGATCAACGAGGCCTACGGATGCGCGGGCCGGGTTGCCCGCCTCCCGCGCGGGCTGCTGCGCGCGGCGGGCCTGGTCAGTGGCAACTTGCGTGAGGTGGCGCGCAGCAGTTACCAGTTTGAGGCTCCGTTTCTATTGGACTCAACCGAGACAGAGCGTGAGCTGGGGGTCTCGGCGACGCCGTGGTCCGAGGTGCTTGCGGCAACCGTTGCGTCGTATCGCACCGAGTAGTGGGGGTGGCTTGCGGTGAACCGTGGCAGCCGCTCGCGGGTGGAAAGAAATATGGCGTGGGGTTACGGGGACGTACGCACACAATTCACACCAGATTCTCGGTTTAAATGCCGTCCCCATCGGGGATAAAGCGATTAACGCTGCCTCGGAGCGCTGGGTGGGAGGCGGGAGGGCTGCCCCGTGAGCCGCTCGAAACATCCGAGAAAGGTCTCGCCACGCGGCCTCTGTCGGGGTATTCTGTGGCTCGGGAGGGAGTAATAATTGCAATCATCGTTGTCAACTATTGACGACTATCTGGATGCGCTGCCCACTGAACGACAGCAACCCGTCGAGCGTTTATTGACGGTTATCCGCGCCCAGATAGACCCGCGCTTCGAGGAGCGCATGATTTACGGGATGCCGGGCTGGGTGGTGCCCTTCAGCGCCTACCCGCACGGGTATCACGCTGACCCCGCGCTACCGGTTCCGTTTCTCAATCTGGCCAGCCAGAAGAACCACATTGCGGTGTATGACATGGGTCTGTACGCAGACCCGGACGAGTTGAGCTGGTTTGAGCGGGCCTACGCAGAGACCGGTTTTAAGCTCAATATGGGTAAGAGCTGCATCCGATTCACCAATATGAGCCGAATCCCCTTCGACCTCATCGGTGAACTGGCGGGGCGCATCGGAATGGATGACTACCTGGCGCGCTACGACGCCACCCGGCCCGTCCGCACGGCCTAGCTCGCTCTTCCCTGTCGTGTGGTGATGGTGCCCGCGAGAGCCCGTTGAACCCGCGCGATCAGCCGCCGTCTTTCCCCGGAGGGGGGAGGCGGCGTGCCGCGTGGGAGCGGGCTCCTCTCCTGTGCCCGCACGGGCACCGACCCGCTGCCCGTGCCGTTGGGCGTGCCGGTGAACCGGCGGGATATTAGGGTATTTGGGGCGACGAGTTTCGTAAAGCGCAATAAGTTTGTATGATCTACATCTGTAGGGGGAAGGTTCTGGCGTAAAAACTCGTTTTGTGCGCCTGAATATTTCGATACGAACCGACTCGATAGGGGATTTGAGAGTCGTCGTTCATACGTGTGATGTGTTTTGCGAATTTTTTTAGGGGTTCGCGGGACCGATCGCAGTAATCGTTCTCCTTTAACACTGGAAACCAGATTTGGGCTGTGCCCGAGGGGATCTGGCTTTGCATCATCAGCACATTAGGGAGTGTCATGCGTCAGTTTTTTGTGGGTAGGGATAGGTATAGGAAAAAGAGTGGTCAGCGTCGTGTGAACACGTCGCGGGCGCTCTCCTCGCTTCGGCGAGTGCTCTCCTCTGCGGGTGTTGGTGTCGTGGCGGGCGCGGTCATCCTGGGGGGGATGAGCCTCGCCCCTGCTCCGGCGCAGGCTGCGGTAGCAAATACGGTGATTACCTCGACAAAGGGGCCGCTGAACCGTATTGCAATGACCGACTTCTTTAACACGCAGGTGACCAGTAACGCGGTAAGTAACGCGGGGGCGTTCTGGGTGAACCCCAGCATGTCAACGTTTGTCAGCGGAAACTCGGGTATCGTTCTCGCTATTGATGGAACTGAGTACAACCTGGCGAACGGTAGTACTTCCACGACCAGTCGTGTCGTCACAAGCGGTGGTGCCGGGACCGCGATGGATCCCTTTTGGATTCAAACCCAGGGAACCATCTCGAGTAAAGGCGTGGTCACCGTCAAGCTGAGCTACGTGGAGGGCGATACCTTCTATCGCACCGACGCCTCCTTTAAAAACACGCGGGGTAACTCCAGCACCGCTCGAATCGGTTTCTACTACGACTGTTTTGTGGGTGGCGATGACGCCGGACACAGTCTCGTCCAGGACGGTACCGTTCCGGTGTGTCGCAGCGCGGATGGAAAAGTTAATATGGCGATTATGCCCACGGGCAAGGCCTACGTCGCAGCGGGGGAGGCGAACAACGGGGGCGTTTTTTCCCAGAAGCTCACTAACCTGCCCAACGCGTGTATTGGCGCTTCCTGTGGCACGGCGACCGCCGATAACGCTATGGCCGTAAACTTTGGCCTGCAAACCGTGCCCAATAACACCACGATCTCGAATACCCACTACATTAACTTTGATAGTCGGCTGAACTTCTCCGAGACGGAGATCGGTCACACGGCCAGCGCGACGGATGTGGCGTATGGCGACGAGTTCACCTACACCGTTACGGCAAAAAACATCGGACCGGCGAACACCACCCGGAACTCCGTGCAGTTCACCCTGCCCTCGCAGGTCACTTATGTATCGGATAACGCGGGCGGGGCGTACGACCCGACCGCCGGAACCTGGACCCTGAGCAGCGGTCTCGCCAACGGCGCAACCGCCTCACTGACGATTCGGGTGCGCGCCGCAGAGGTGGGAACGGCCACCTCCCAGGTCACCAGCGCGTCAAGCGATAATATCGCCGTGAGCATGTGTGCGCCGACCAACCTGGCCTACTGCGGCCCGGCCCAGAACGTCACCGTCACCCAGGTGGTTGCCCCCACGGCGGCAACTCTTGTGGCCGCACCCACCCAGGTGATTGCTGCCCCCTCGGCCCAGTCGAACATCACCCTGACCACTCGCGCCACCAACGGAATCCAGATGCTCACGGGGGCCGCAACGGTGGCCCTGAGCAGCACCCTGGGCACGCTCTCGAACGTGACAAACAACAACGATGGCACCTACAGCGCCACGCTCACCTCGAATGTCGTGGGCACCGCGACCGTGACCGGTACGGTGAACGGTGTGAGCATCCCGGCCACGGCGACGGTGGACTTTATCGCCGGTCCACCCGCCGCGGGCACCGGCCTCAGTACGCTCAACGTCTCCCCCGGGTCCCGGATGGCCGATGGCAGTCAGTCGCACACGGTAACCGTGACGATGACGGACGCCCAGGGCAACCTGATTTCTGGTAAAGCCAGCCTGCTCACGCTGGTGGCCGCCCCCGCAAGCGGCGTCACCGTCGGCAGCTTCAGCCAGGCCTCGCCCGGCGTGTACACGGCTGCCGTCACCTCCACCTCAGCCGGGGTGAAAAGCCTCACTGCCACCTACGACAAGACCGGTGTGAACCTCACGATCGGATCGGGCACCGCCACGTTTGTGGCCGGTGCACCCGCCGGAACCGGCCAGAGCATCATCTCGGCCACCACCGGTAACAAGATCGCCAATAACTCCGATGCCCACGTTCTCACGGCAACCGTGAAGGACGCCAACGGCAACCCGGTCTCGGGTGTCGCCGCACAGCTGAGCGTGCCCACCCGGCCCGCTGGTGTGAGCGTTGGCAGCTTTACGGAGGGGGCAGCGGGTGTGTACACCGCGCGGGTCACCTCGACGGTTGCCGCGCCCTCGAACCTTGCCGTGGTCTTCGACGCGGCCGGCGTAAACCGGGCCCTCGGCTCGGCCTCGGTCACCTTCGTGGCTGGACCCGTCTCGGCGGCCACCTCCACACTGACCGTGTCCACCGGACCCAAAACGGCCGGTGAGCAGAGCCACACCGCGCAGGTGACGGTAACGGATGCCCAGGGCAACCCGGTCAGCGGCCAGGCGGTCGTCTTCACCTCAACGGCAACCCTCTCCGGTTCGGGCACGGCCACCTCCAATGCGAGCGGTAGCGCGATCATTCAGGTGAGCTCTCTCGTCGCTGGCGAGTTCAGCGTTTCGGCCACAATCGGTGGCGCTGCGACGCTCAACAGCCCGCAGAAGGTCACCTTCGTGGCCGGTGCGGTGTCGCTCACCGCGGGTAAGACCCGCGTCTCGGCGACAACCGCCCAGGTGGAGGCCAACGGCACCGCAACGCACACGGTGACCGCGACGGTTCAGGATGCCAACGGCAACCCGGTTCCGGGCGCCACCGTGACCTTTACCCCCGCCGAGGCGGGCCTGTCGAGTGCCGATAACTTTACCCAGGTGACCGGTGCCAACGGCATCGTAACCCTCCGGCTCAGCTCAACGACCGCGGGCGACTTCCACGTTGCCACCGCGGTCAATGGGACGGACATCCCGGCGGCGAATGGCAACCCGGTGACGCTCACGTACCGCACCGGTGCGCCCAGCAGCGCTCAGTCATCCTGGACGGTCACACCCGATACTGCGGTGGTGGCCGACGGGAAGAACGCCTTTACCGCGACCGTGACGGTCATGGATGCGAACAAGAATAAGGTGGCCAATGCCCCCGTGGACTTCGCGGTTCCGGCCGAGGTGCGGATCACCGAGGCCGCGCCGTTTACCACGGATGACTCAGGCCAGGTTACGGTCCACTTCACCGCAACCGCCGCGGGCACCTACCCGGTGTCGGCAGCGCTCGGGGCCACTCGAATCGGTGCGGAGAAGCAGATCACCTTTACCGCTGGCAGCGTATTTTTTGGCGCGGGCGGTACCACGCTCAGCGCAACGACGGGTGGCCAGACGGCCAACGGGTCGGCGACGCACACGGCATCCGTTCTGGTTGTTGATCAGTGGGGTAACCCCGTGAAGAACGCCGATGTTGTCTTCCGGGTGGAGGCTCCGGCCACCGCCGCAACCGCGACCGCGGTGAAGACCGGTGCGAACGGCCGTGCCACGGTAGACGTCACGAGCGAGAAGGCCGGTGAATTCGACGTGACCGCCACGGTGAACGGCACCGCCGTGACCGAGGCCAGCCCGGCGACGGTGCGCTTTGTTGCGGGTGCGGCCACGGCCAGCGCCTCAACCTTCAGCGTGACCCCGAACGGCACCGTCACAGCCGATGGCACCGACGCGTTTACCGCGAAGGTGGTGGTGAAGGACGCGACGGGTAACCCCGTCTCGGGCAGCACCGTATCGTTTGGTCTGGGTGCGCCCCTCTCGGGTGCCGTGACCGCGGTGACCAACGCCAGCGGCGAGGCCACCACCCGGGTCACCTCCACCACAGCCGGTACCTTCCCCGTCTCCGCTTCGCTCGGGGGTGCCCAGGTGGGCGCGGATGCCAGCCTCACCTTTATCGCTGGCGGGGTTTTCGTCGGCACGGGTGGAACCACTCTGGGCGTCACCACGCAGAGCACCACCGCCGACGGTGTGGCCGACCACACCGCCACGGTGCGTGTTGTGGATCGCCACGGTAACCCGGTGACCGGTGCGGATGTTGTGTTCGCGGTCGAGCGGCCGGCGACGGCATCCACCCCGGCCACCGTTCGGACCGGTGCCGACGGTATCGCCACCGTTGGTGTGGTCTCCGAGACGGCGGGCAGCTTCGACGTGACCGCCACGGTGAACGGCACCGCCGTGACCGAGGGCAGCCCCGCCGCAGCGGTGTTTATTGCCGGTGCGGCTACGGCAGGCTCCTCCGAGTTTGTCGTGAGCCCGAACGATACCGTGACCGCCAACGGCACCGACGCGTTTACCGCGAAGGTGACGGTGAAGGACGCGAAGGGTAACCCGGTCTCGGGTCAGGTCGTTGCGTTCACGTTCGGTTCGCAGCTCACGGGGACGACCACGGTCGTCTCCAACTCTGACGGTGTCGCGATCAGTCGCCTCACCTCGCAGACCTCGGGATCCTTCCCGGTATCCGCCCTCCTCGGTGAGAACCCGGTGGGTGCGGTGAAGAACATCGTCTTTGCGGCCGATGCCCCCGTGGCTGGCGGCAGCGACTTCGCGGTGACCCCCGGTGGGGTGGAGGCTGACGGCCTCGCCACCCACACGGCCACCGTGACGGTGCGCGATGTCAATGGAAATCCGGTTCCCGACGTGGACGTTGAGTTCACGGTCGAGTCGCCCGCCGAGGGTAGCCAGACCGTGCGAAGCGACGCGGACGGTCTCGCTGAGGTCTCGGTGACCTCTACCATGGCCGGAAGCTTTGCGGTTTCCGCGAGCATTGGCGGTGACCCCGTTGGCTCCGAGACGGTGCTCTTCGAGGCGGGCGCGGCACACGCCGACCACTCCTCCTGGGTCATCACCCCGAACGGCCCGGTGACGGCCGATGGCTCGGCCGCCTACACGGCAGTGGTCACGGTGCTGGATGCCCACAACAACCCGGTACCGGGTGCCACCCTCACCTTCAGTCACCCCGCCGAGATTACGGCCACGGCCGGTCCCTACGTGACCGGTACCAACGGCACGGTGACCGTTCGGTTGACCTCGGC
This sequence comes from Klugiella xanthotipulae, assembly GCF_006716695.1. Taxonomy (GTDB): domain Bacteria; phylum Actinomycetota; class Actinomycetes; order Actinomycetales; family Microbacteriaceae; genus Klugiella; species Klugiella xanthotipulae. The sequence continues at coordinate 772,426 of NZ_VFPN01000001.1, read as the reverse complement.
CACCGCCGGAACCTATCCGGTCACGGCCCTGCTGGGCGGCGACACTATTGGTGAGAACGCCAAGCTACGATTTGTGGCGGGTGCCGCCTCGGCCACCGCTTCCACTGTGGGGGCTACCCCGTCGATTGTGCAGGCCAACGGGACGGCACAGAGCGCCGTTACCGTGACCCTGAGTGACGCGGACGGCAACCGGGTCACCGGCGGCGGCGATACCGTGGTGATCAGCTCCGACCGGGGCGTGGTCTCCGAGACGACGGACAACGGTAACGGCACCTACTCGGCCACCGTCACCTCGCTGACGGGTGGCGCGGCCACCGTGAGCTACGTGGTCAACGGTGCCCCGGGCATCCGCACCGCACCGATCACGTTTGTGGCCACGCCGGCCTCGCCCATCCTGCTGCCCAGCAACGGTGGCAGCGTGAGCGGAACGGCTGCCCCCGGCACCACCGTCACGGTGTACGACGCGACCGGCCGGCCGCTGGGTCACGCGGATGTTCGGCCCGACGGCACCTTCACGGTGGCAACGGATACGGCGGTCGCCGACGGTGTTACCCTCACGGTAATCGTGGCGGATGTGCACGGCTTCGAGTCGGCGGCCATCCCGCTGACCGTGGATGCCGCAGCGCCCGCCGCCGCCAGCGTGGCTCCGTCCAACGGAAGCGTGATTTACGGTACCGCCGAGAAGTTCGCCACCGTCACGGTCTACGGCGCCGACGGCCTGCCCGTTGGCACCACACAGGCCGGTGCGGACGGAAAGTTCTTGCTGAGTTTCGACCCCGTGCTGGTGCACGAGGCGCAGCTGACGATCACGGTGACCGATAGCGCCCAGAATGTGTCGGCCCCGGCCGCACTGCGGATCAACGGTAGTGCCGTGGTGGCCCCCGGCACGGATCCGTCCAATGGAACCCGGTTCACGGGGTCTGGTGCTCCCGGTAACACCATTACGGTGATCCTGCCCGACGGCTCCGAGCTCACCACGGTTGTGGGTGAGGACGGGCGCTGGAGCAGTGAGGTACCGGCCGGAACCAAGCTGGCGGACGGCGACGCTATTCGGGTCATCCAGGAGAACGAGGCGGGTACGCTATCGCCGCCCACCACCCTCAGCATTGACACGGTTGCTCCGGATTCTCCGGTGGTGAACCCGTCTGGTGGGCGCACGATTACGGGTGGTCCGGTGGTGTCTGGTGACATCGTGACGGTGGTGGATGAGGACGGTGTTCTTATTCCTGGCACGGTGGTTGTTGATGGGGAGGGTGTGTTTACGTTTACGCCTGTTACGCCGTTTACGGAGAGCGAGACTCCTCGGGTGATTGTTACCGATCCGGCGGGGAACCCCTCCGTCCCGGTGGAGGTGCTGGTGGATACAACCGCTCCGGATTCTCCGGTGGTGAACCCGTCTGGTGGGCGCACGATTACGGGTGGTCCGGTGGTGTCTGGTGACATCGTGACGGTGGTGGATGAGGACGGTGTTCTTATTCCTGGCACGGTGGTTGTTGATGGGGAGGGTGTGTTTACGTTTACGCCTGTTACGCCGTTTACGGAGAGCGAGACTCCTCGGGTGATTGTTACCGATCCGGCGGGGAACCCCTCCGTCCCGGTGGAGGTGCTGGTGGATACAACCGCTCCGGATTCTCCGGTGGTGAACCCGTCTGGTGGGCGCACGATTACGGGTGGTCCGGTGGTGTCTGGTGACATCGTGACGGTGGTGGATGAGGACGGTGTTCTTATTCCTGGCACGGTGGTTGTTGATGGGGAGGGTGTGTTTACGTTTACGCCTGTTACGCCGTTCACAGAGAGCGACACCCCGCAGGTCATCATCACGGACCCGTCGGGCAACAGCTCGGTTCCCGTTGAGGTAGCGGTCGATACAACCGCCCCGGTGGCCCCCACGGTCAAGCCCTCCGATGGCTACAGCATTACCGGTGGTCCGTTGGTGTCTGGTGACACCGTGACGGTGGTGGATACGGACGGTACTCCCGTTTCCGGTACCTGTGTGATCACGGAAGATGGCACGTTCAGGTTCACGCCTACCACGCCATTTACGGAGGCGGATCAGCCGCAGGTCATCATCACGGACCCGTCGGGTAACTCCTCGGAGCCGGTTGCCGTTCTGGTCGATATGACCGTCCCGGAGAACCCGGTGGTGCGCCCGTCGAACGGCGGCACGATCACGGGTGGCCCCGTCGCTTCCGGCGACACGGTCTCGATCGTTGATGAGTGGGGTCGCCCGATTCCGGGCGAGCTGGTGATCGACGAAGACGGCACGTTCACCTTCACGCCGGAGACCGCCCTCACAGAGGACGACAGCCCCCAGGCGTTCATCACGGACCCGGCGGGCAACTCGTCCGAGCCGGTTGCCGTTGTGGTGGACACGACTCCGCCCGCGGCCACGGTCGTGGACCCGTCGAACGGCGGCACGATCACGGGTGGCCCGCTGGACCCGGGTGAGACGATTACGGTCGTGGATGAGAAGGGCGCCCCCGTTCCCGGAGATCTGGAGATTGACCAGGATGGCCGGTTCACCTTCATCCCGAAAACCCCGTTCACGGAGGACGATGCTCCGAAGGTGATCGTGATCGACCCGTCCGGCAACCCGTCGGCACCTGTTGATGTCCTGATCGACACGACCGCGCCGAGTGCACCGACGATTGACCCCTCCGCGGGCTCTACCGTTACCGGTAGTGGTGAGCCCGGTGGCACCGTCACCGTCACCAACCCGGAGAGCGGCGAGGTTATCTGCACGGTGCCGGTTGGCGACGACGGCCGCTTCGAGTGCGTGCTCAACCCCGTTCTTCCCGGCGACACCGAGGTGACGGTCACGGTGACCGACCCCTCGGGTAACCGCTCGGCATCGGTGAGCATCACCACCGATGACGAGGCCCCCGGGGAGGCAACCGTGGAACCATCCAACGGCCAGACGATCACCGTCCGTGACGTGGAGGGGCGGGCATCCGTCACCCTCATCGACGCGCAGGGCCGTGAGATTCCCACCGTGGTGACGCGGGCCGAGGACGGTTCGTTCACGGTTGTCCCGAGCACCCCGCTCACAGAAACCGATGTGGTGTTCATCGTGGTGACCGACCCGGCCGGTAACGCAAGCGCCGGCACCCGGGTTGCCACGGACACCACTCCGCCCACCGCCCCGGCGGTGAGCCCGAGCAACGGCCAGGTGGTGACCGGAGGGATTCTTGCGGTCGGCGACACCGTGACCGTTGTGGACGCCGAGGGCAACCCGGTTCCGGGTGTGCTGGCGGTAGACACGGACGGCCGGTTCAGTTTCGCGCCCGAGGTGCCGCTGGACACCGACGCACGGGTGACCGTTGTGGTCACCGATGCCGTGGGTAACTCGGTGCGGGTCGCCGTGGTGATCGACACCGAGGTGCCGACTGCGCCGAAGGTCAAGCCGACCGGCGGCGGCACGGTTACCGGATCCGCCGAACCCGGCTCCACCGTGACCGTCACGGACGCCGAGGGCAGCGTTATCGGTGAGGCAACCGCGGGCGCGGACGGTCTCTTCACGGTTACGCTCCACCCGAAGCAGCAGGAGGGGAGCACGGTGAATATTTCCGTAACCGATCCGTCCGGTAACGTCTCCGGTTCCGTCAGTGTTCAGGTGGGCCTGGCCCGCGTGGAGCTTCAATCGGACCGGCTGAACCCCGGTTCCACCCAGGTGGCGTATGGCTCTGGTTTCCAGCCGGGTGAGGTTATCAGTGGGGTGTTGCACTCCACGCCGATTGATCTGGGTACGCAGACGGCGGATGCCGAGGGTAACGTCGTCTTCACCGTGCTGGTTCCGGCCGATATCGAGTTGGGGAAGCACTCCGTTGTGCTGAGTGGTTCGTTCAGTGGCACGAGCTCGGCCACCTTCGAGGTGGCGGCGGTCAGCATCCCGGAGCTGGTGGTGACGGGAGGTACTCCCGTTGTTGCCGGGGCGGCTGCCCTGCTACTGCTCAGCGCGGGTGGTTTACTGCTCCTGGCTCGCCGTCGCCGCCTCATAGCGGTCGTCGCCGAGTAGATCCGGGGTGGCGGGCCACTACCCGTCGCCTCGTCACCATCCGGCCCCGAAGGGGGCCACCTCTCGCCCGGGGTCTTCCCGGGCGAGAGGTGGGTCACCGACACGAGAGTGTCTTGTGGTCCACCCACCATTGCAGAGTCCCCCCGGCGCATGTGGCTCAGAAGGTTTGCACGAATAAAGAAGGTTTGCACGAATGAATTGGGATGATTCTTCCTCAACCCCCGGCACAATTGCCCCCAGCGACGAGTCGCTGATTAACCGCGTTCGTGACGGTGATACCGCCGCCTACGCCGAACTGTGGGACCGATACGTGGAGGCGGCCCTCTTCGCGGCTCGACGTGTGGTGCGGTCCGAGGATGCGGAGGATCTCGTCGCGGAGGCCTTCGCCTCCATCCTGCAGACCATTAATGCGGGTAAGGGCCCCCGCTTTGCCTTCCGGTCTTACCTGATCACCGCGGTGAATAACACCGCTATTCGGTGGAATATGAAGGCGACTCGGATGCCGACCCAGCAGATCGAGAACCTGGAGGATACCCTGAGCGAGCCCGCCACGCTGAGCCTGGCCACCAACGAATTGCTGCTGACCGTGTTCCGCGAGCTGCCCGAGCGCTGGCAGCAGGTGTTGTGGTTCTCCGAGGTGGAGAAGATGCCGGTGACCGAGATTGGTCGCCGGATGGGTCTCAGCGCGCACAGCGTATCGACGCTGGCCTACCGTGCCCGGGAGGGCCTGCGGGATGGCTGGTATCAGGCGCACGTATCCGCCGCTCCGGCGGCGGAGGAGTGCCGCGAGACGATCAGTTTCCTCGGTGCCTTCTTCGCCCAGCGACTGAGCAGCCTGCGTCGTGTTCGGGTGATGGAGCATCTGGCCGGTTGCGCCTCCTGTTCGGCTATTGAGAGCGACATGACTCACGCCTCCACCGAGCTCTATACCGTGCTGCTTCCCGCGGTGGGCGTTGCGGGGGTTGGCGGGGGAGTCGCGGCCATTGCCGGTTCCTCGGCAGCTTCGGGGTCGGCGGCGGTCCTTGTGGGCACGCCGGGCGTAGCGGGTGGTGCGACGGCGACCGCCTCGGCGACGGTGCTGGGGTCGGGTAAAATTCTGGCCATCGTGGGTGGGTTTGTGGCCGCCGCTCTGACCGCGGGCGGTATCACTATCGCCGCCGCTCAGTCGGCCCCTCCCGTTGCCCCGGTGACAACCGCATCGGCGGGGCAGACGCCCATGCCCGACGCCGCCGGGGAAGACGCGGCGCTCGGTGCGGCCGCCGCCCCCAGCGCCGCGGCCGCTGTCGTGGGTCGTGACGCGGACCTCCCGCCGTGGCAGCAGCCCGAAGGTGTGGATACCCCCGCGGCCACGGGTCAGGCCTGGGCCGACCTCACCATTGACTGTGACGGCTGCGTGTTCGGTAGCGGTAGCGTCGTCCTCAGCGGTATGGCCTCGCCTGATGCCGATGTGACCCTGGTGTTGTCTTCGGACACAATGGCCCCACGAATCGTGCAGACCGTGGCTCACCCCGACGGGGTGTGGTCGGTGCGTCCGGGGCCGATAACCGACGATACCTACCAGGTTGTGGCCTACCAGTACGCGGCGGTGGCGGACCGGAACGGGTGGACCTCGCACAGTTTTTCTGTGGACACCTCGGTGGCTGTTGCGACCCCCGTCATTACCGACGTTGACACGGCGGATGGCCGGTATTTTCCCGTCGTTTCGGGTACCGGAACGGCCGGGTATCAGGTTATCGTCCGGGTCAACGGCGCCGTGGCCACGGCACCGGTTGCGGCGGATGGCCGCTGGACTCTGATCGCCGACAGCGGTGCCCGCGCGGGCACCAACGAGCTGGTAGCCCAGCTGAGCGACCCCGTGAGTCGAGCATCCGGTGCATTCACCGAACCGCAGAGCTTTGAGCTGCGCACCCCCGTGGTATCTATTGAGGGTTGGAATGTATCGGTGGAGTTCGACCCCGGGGCCTCGGTCACGCTGTGGGATCCCCAGGGTACCCTCGTGCATCGGATCACCAACGCGCGGGGTGAGGGTGGGGTGAGCCTGAGCGGCCGCACCACGGGGCTGATGCTGGACGCTTGTTATGCGAGCGAGGACGGCACCCGGTTTGGACCGACGGTAACGGCGGGCTGATCGGGTGCCGGTGAAACTGGGGGAGAGCAGGGTAAGTGCCGGATAAACGCCGTGCTGTCTCGCTGGACGGTTTATTTACGCAAAATATTTTTGTACTATTTCTGTAACCGGGAGAATTCCGGACGAAAAACCTCGTGTTGGGCGTCTGGATGTTGCGAAACGGATTGATCCACTGTGGGGCAGTGGTTGTCTCCGTTCTTACTCAACCTGGTTCCGTAAGTTAATTTGGGGATTTTCGGGACTTTTGACGATGATCGCTCTCCTTTAATACTGGAGGCCTTAAATCCAGACCCGCTGTCTGGGGGGATGTGGCCTGTCAACATCAGCACAGAGGGAGTGTTATGAGTCAGAAGTTTTTTGCGTGGAATCGCCACCGAGAGGGGGGCGGTGCACGGCGTGGGCAAACGTTTGCACGGTTCCGCCACGCGCTATCATCCGTGGGGATTGTGGCCCTGGTGGGTTCGGTCATCCTGGGAGGAATGACGTTTGCCTCAGCTCCGGCGCAGGCTGCGGTAGCAAATACGGTGATTACCTCGACAAAGGGGCCGCTGAACCGTATTGCAATGACCGACTTCTTTAACACGCAGGTGACCAGTAACGCGGTAAGTAACGCGGGGGCGTTCTGGGTGAACCCCAGCATGTCAACGTTTGTCAGCGGAAACTCGGGTATCGTTCTCGCTATTGATGGAACTGAGTACAACCTGGCGAACGGTAGTACTTCCACGACCAGTCGTGTCGTCACAAGCGGTGGTGCCGGGACCGCGATGGATCCCTTTTGGATTCAAACCCAGGGAACCATCTCGAGTAAAGGCGTGGTCACCGTCAAGCTGAGCTACGTGGAGGGCGATACCTTCTATCGCACCGACGCCTCCTTTAAAAACACGCGGGGTAACTCCAGCACCGCTCGAATCGGTTTCTACTACGACTGTTTTGTGGGTGGCGATGACGCCGGACACAGTCTCGTCCAGGACGGTACCGTTCCGGTGTGTCGCAGCGCGGATGGAAAAGTTAATATGGCGATTATGCCCACGGGCAAGGCCTACGTCGCAGCGGGGGAGGCGAACAACGGGGGCGTTTTTTCCCAGAAGCTCACTGACCTGCCCAACGCGTGTATTGGCGCTTCCTGTGGCACGGCGACCGCCGATAACGCTATGGCCGTAAACTTTGGCCTGCAAACCGTGCCCAATAACACCACGATCTCGAATACCCACTACATTAACTTTGATAGTCGGCTGAACTTCTCCGAGACGGAGATCGGTCACACGGCCAGCGCGACGGATGTGGCGTATGGCGACGAGTTCACCTACACCGTTACGGCAAAAAACATCGGACCGGCGAACACCACCCGGAACTCCGTGCAGTTCACCCTGCCCTCGCAGGTCACTTATGTATCGGATAACGCGGGCGGGGCGTACGACCCGACCGCCGGAACCTGGACCCTGAGCAGCGGTCTCGCCAACGGCGCAACCGCCTCACTGACGATTCGGGTGCGCGCCGCAGAGGTGGGAACGGCCACCTCCCAGGTCACCAGCGCGTCAAGCGATAATATCGCCGTGAGCATGTGTGCGCCGACCAACCTGGCCTACTGCGGCCCGGCCCAAACCGTGACGATCAGCCACGTGCTTGACCCCGCGTCGTCAACCCTGGTGGCCTCGCCTAACCAGGTGTTGGCCGCGCCGTCGGCCCAGTCGAACATCACCCTGACCACTCGCGCTGCCAACGGAGTGCAGCTGTTTACGAGTGTCGCTCCGGTGACGATGAGTACGAACTTTGGCACGCTCTCGAACGTGACAAACAACAACGATGGCACCTACAGCGCCACGCTCACCTCGGATGTTGCGGGCACCGCGACGGTGACGGCAACGGTTGATGGCGTTACTATTCCGGCCACGGCGAAGGTTGATTTCTTGGCCGGCCCGCCTGCGGTGGGAAGCGGTCTGACCGGTCTGGTTGTCACCGGTGGGTCGAAGACCGCCGATGGTGTGCAGTCGCACACGGCAACCGTGACGTTGAAGGATGCTCAGGGGAACCCGCTGTCGGGTAAGGACGGGCTGCTCTCGCTCGCTGCGACTCCCGCAACTGGGGTCACCGCTGGTAGCTTCACTCAGGTATCCCCTGGCGTGTATGAGGCCGCGGTGACTTCGACCGTAGCCGGTGCTAAGAGCGTGGCGGCCACCTTTGACGCGGCCGGTGCGAATCTCGCTATCGGTTCGGGTACGGCAACATTTGTGCCCGGCGCACCTACCGGTGCGGGCCAGAGTACCGTGTCGGCGACGACGACCCCCAAGCGGGCGAACAGCTTGGACGCTCAGACGTTGACTGTTCGGGTGAAGGACTCCACAGGCAACCCGGTTCCGGGAATTGCTGCTCAGTTGAGCGTGCCGGTGCTGCCGTCTGGCGTGAGCGTGGGGAACTTTACCGAGACCACAGCCGGCGTCTATACCGCGCAGGTCACCTCGAGTGTTGCCGCAACCTCGAGCCTTGCGGTGGTGTTTGATGCGACCGGGAGTAACGTTACTCTCGGCTCTGCTTCCGTTACCTTTGCGCTGACGCCGGTTGCACCGGTGGTGCTGCCGAGTAATGGAACCAGTCTGAGTGGAACGGCGACGCCGGGTACGACGGTCACCGTTTTCGACAGCAACGGTGATCCGCTGGGTCAGGCTACCGTTCAGCCCGATGGTACGTTTAACGTTGCTATCGCCGGGCCTGCTACCGAGGGGGCCACCCTCACGGCAGTGGTGTCGGACGCGGCTGGGCTTCAGTCGCCAGCTATCCCGTTTGTGGTGGATACGACTGCTCCGTCGGTTCCGGTTGTGGATTCGTCGAATGGTGTTGTTGTGACTGGTGGCCCGGTGGGTGCTGGTGACACGGTGACGGTTGTTGATGAGGACGGTAACCCGGTTCCGGGTGAGGTTGTTGTTGATGGCGATGGTATGTTCACGTTTACGCCGACGACTCCGTTTGTGGAGGGTGATAAGCCGCAGGTGATTGTGACTGATTCGGCGGGTAATGCGTCGGTTCCGGTTGATGTTGTGGTGGATACGACTGCTCCGTCGGTTCCGGTTGTGGATTCGTCGAATGGTGTTGTTGTGACTGGTGGCCCGGTGGGTGCTGGTGACACGGTGACGGTTGTTGATGAGGACGGTAACCCGGTTCCGGGTGAGGTTGTTGTTGATGGCGATGGTATGTTCACGTTTACGCCGACGACTCCGTTTGTGGAGGGTGATAAGCCGCAGGTGATTGTGACTGATTCGGCGGGTAATGCGTCGGTTCCGGTTGATGTTGTGGTGGATACGACTGCTCCGTCGGTTCCGGTTGTGGATTCGTCGAATGGTGTTGTTGTGACTGGTGGCCCGGTGGGTGCTGGTGACACGGTGACGGTTGTTGATGAGGACGGTAACCCGGTTCCGGGTGAGGTTGTTGTTGATGGCGATGGTATGTTCACGTTTACGCCGACGACTCCGTTTGTGGAGGGTGATAAGCCGCAGGTGATTGTGACTGATTCGGCGGGTAATGCGTCGGTTCCGGTTGATGTTGTGGTGGATACGACTGCTCCGTCGGTTCCGGTTGTGGATTCGTCGAATGGTGTTGTTGTGACTGGTGGCCCGGTGGGTGCTGGTGACACGGTGACGGTTGTTGATGAGGACGGTAACCCGGTTCCGGGTGAGGTTGTTGTTGATGGCGATGGTATGTTCACGTTTACGCCGACGACTCCGTTTGTGGAGGGTGATAAGCCGCAGGTGATTGTGACTGATTCGGCGGGTAATGCGTCGGTTCCGGTTGATGTTGTGGTGGATACGACTGCTCCGTCGGTTCCGGTTGTGGATTCGTCGAATGGTGTTGTTGTGACTGGTGGCCCGGTGGGTGCTGGTGACACGGTGACGGTTGTTGATGAGGACGGTAACCCGGTTCCGGGTGAGGTTGTTGTTGATGGCGATGGTATGTTCACGTTTACGCCGACGACTCCGTTTGTGGAGGGTGATAAGCCGCAGGTGATTGTGACTGATTCGGCGGGTAATGCGTCGGTTCCGGTTGATGTTGTGGTGGATACGACTGCTCCGTCGGTTCCGGTTGTGGATTCGTCGAATGGTGTTGTTGTGACTGGTGGCCCGGTGGGTGCTGGTGACACGGTGACGGTTGTTGATGAGGACGGTAACCCGGTTCCGGGTGAGGTTGTTGTTGATGGCGATGGTATGTTCACGTTTACGCCGACGACTCCGTTTGTGGAGGGTGATAAGCCGCAGGTGATTGTGACTGATTCGGCGGGTAATGCGTCGGTTCCGGTTGATGTTGTGGTGGATACGACTGCTCCGTCGGTTCCGGTTGTGGATTCGTCGAATGGTGTTGTTGTGACTGGTGGCCCGGTGGGTGCTGGTGACACGGTGACGGTTGTTGATGAGGACGGTAACCCGGTTCCGGGTGAGGTTGTTGTTGATGGCGATGGTATGTTCACGTTTACGCCGACGACTCCGTTTGTGGAGGGTGATAAGCCGCAGGTGATTGTGACTGATTCGGCGGGTAATGCGTCGGTTCCGGTTGATGTTGTGGTGGATACGACTGCTCCGTCGGTTCCGGTTGTGGATTCGTCGAATGGTGTTGTTGTGACTGGTGGCCCGGTGGGTGCTGGTGACACGGTGACGGTTGTTGATGAGGACGGTAACCCGGTTCCGGGTGAGGTTGTTGTTGATGGCGATGGTATGTTCACGTTTACGCCGACGACTCCGTTTGTGGAGGGTGATAAGCCGCAGGTGATTGTGACTGATTCGGCGGGTAATGCGTCGGTTCCGGTTGATGTTGTGGTGGATACGACTGCTCCGTCGGTTCCGGTTGTGGATTCGTCGAATGGTGTTGTTGTGACTGGTGGCCCGGTGGGTGCTGGTGACACGGTGACGGTTGTTGATGAGGACGGTAACCCGGTTCCGGGTGAGGTTGTTGTTGATGGCGATGGTATGTTCACGTTTACGCCGACGACTCCGTTTGTGGAGGGTGATAAGCCGCAGGTGATTGTGACTGATTCGGCGGGTAATGCGTCGGTTCCGGTTGATGTTGTGGTGGATACGACTGCTCCGTCGGTTCCGGTTGTGGATTCGTCGAATGGTGTTGTTGTGACTGGTGGCCCGGTGGGTGCTGGTGACACGGTGACGGTTGTTGATGAGGACGGTAACCCGGTTCCGGGTGAGGTTGTTGTTGATGGCGATGGTATGTTCACGTTTACGCCGACGACTCCGTTTGTGGAGGGTGATAAGCCGCAGGTGATTGTGACTGATTCGGCGGGTAATGCGTCGGTTCCGGTTGATGTTGTGGTGGATACGACTGCTCCGTCGGTTCCGGTTGTGGATTCGTCGAATGGTGTTGTTGTGACTGGTGGCCCGGTGGGTGCTGGTGACACGGTGACGGTTGTTGATGAGGACGGTAACCCGGTTCCGGGTACGCTGGTTGTCGATTCGGATGGTATGTTCACGTTTACGCCCGACGCTCCGCTCGATCCTCAGGCCCAGGTGACCGTTGTGGTGACCGACCCCGCGGGTAACTCGGTTCGGGTTCCTGTTGTGGTTGACACGACTGCTCCGGCAGCTCCGGTTGTGGACCCGACGGATGGCGGCGTGATCACCGGTTGTGCCGAGGTCGGTTCCACGGTCACGGTGCGAGACGCCGAGGGAATCGTTATCGGTGAGGCAGTCGCGGGTGCGGATTGCCGCTTCGCGGTGGTTCTCAACCCCAAGCCGACAACCGGTGCGATGTTGACCGTGACGACGACCGATCCGGCCGGGAACGTTTCCGGTACCGTGAAGTTTCGCGTGAGCCTGCCCCAGGTTGAGTTGGAATCGGCTCGGGTAACCTCCGGCAGTACCCAGGTTGCCTACGGTTCTGGTTTCCAGCCCGGTGAGGTTGTCAGCGGTGTGCTGCACTCCACACCGATTGAGTTGGGCAACCAGACGGCGGATGCCGACGGTAACGTGGTCTTCAGGATCACGGTTCCGGGTGATCTCGAGTTGGGTGAACACTCCGTGATTCTGAGCGGTTCCTTCAGCGGCGAGGCCTCGGCAACATTCGACGTGGTTGCCGGGTCGGGGCTGGCCCTCACCGGAAGCGCTCCCGGGATTACCGGGGCACTGGTGCTGCTGCTGCTCGGTGCTGGCGGGCTGCTGTTGGCTGCCCGTCGTCGCCGGGCGGAGGCTACGGCCTAACCCCGTACCGCCCTGTATCGCCATCCCCTGTGATGGTCGGTGTCTCGCCCGGAACTGTGTGTCCGGGCGAGACACCGGGCCGACGGCACGACTCCCGTTTGCCCATCCCCCCTCACGATCAAAGCCCCCACAGATAGTTCAGAAGGTGTGCAGGAATGAAGCGGGATGATATCTCCCCCACCGTGGAGGAGACCGGCCACGGTGACGAGGCCTTGATTGACCGCGTCCGTGAGGGCGATAACAACGCGTATGCCGAGCTGTGGGATCACTACGTCGCCGCGGCCCGCCACAGCGCGCGGAAGCTGGTGCGTCCTCAGGACGTTGATGACGTTGTTGCGGAGGCGTTTGCGACCACCCTGCACACCATCCGTGCGGGGAAGGGCCCGCGCGTTATGTTCCGCCCTTACCTGGTGACGACGGTGAAGAACACCGCTATTCGATGGAATACCAGGGAGAGTCGGTTCCCGACCCAGGACATTGATGACCTGGATGACGTTCTGGCGATGCCGGCAACGCTGAGCCTGGCAACCAATGAGCTTTTATTGAACGTGTTTCGTGAGCTACCCGAGCGGTGGCAGCAGGTGCTGTGGTTCTTCGAGGTTGAGAAAATGTCAACGGCCGAGATCGGTCGCCGGATGGGCCTCACCCCGCACAGCGTTTCGACGCTGGCTTTTCGGGCACGCGAGGGGCTGCGTGATGGCTGGTACCAGGCCCATGTCTCCACCGCACCTGTTGCCGAGGAATGCCGCGAAACGATGCGCTTTCTGGGTGCGTACTTCACCCAGCGGCTGAGCGGGATGCGCCACAAGCGGGTCGCCGAGCACCTGGCCGGGTGCGCATCCTGCTCGGCGAGGGGGAACGAGATGACGCGTGCCTCCACCGAGTTGTACTCGACTGTGCTTCCCGCTGTGGTAGCTGGCGGAGGTGTTTCTGCCCTCGTGGGCTCCTCCTCGGTGCCGGGAACGGCCGCAGCCCTGGTGGGTGTGGCCGCTCCGGTGGGTGCCAGCCTGACGGCAACCGCCTCCGCCCTGGGAGTGGGAAAGGTTCTGGCCCTGGCCGCGGGGGTCATGGTTGCCGTGATGGCCGTGGGCGGCGGCGTGCTCGCCTCGCTCCCGCAGACGCCCACGTCCACCCCGCCGGTACCCGCTGCGACCGATCAGGTGCAGCCGGACGCAGACGCCGAGGCGTCCCTCAGCGATTCGGGTTCGCCCACGGCCGCGGACTCCACCACTCTGGTGGGATTCTCCTCGAATCCTCCGCCCTGGCAGGCGGCGGCTGAGGCCGAGCCTGCGGATGGTGAGCTCACCTTTGACTGTGACCTGTGCGTGTTTAGTGAGCGCAGCTTTGCGCTGAGTGGCACCGCCTCACCCCATGCCGAGGTGACTCTGGTGTTGTCCTCGGCCACGATGGCCCCCCGAACGGTGCAGACGACGGTCGGGCCGGATGGGCTGTGGTCGCTCAATCCGGGGCCGATGGCCGATGGCAGCTATCAGGTGGTGGCCTATCAGTCGATAGCGGGGGAGCGCAGCGGGGAGGTCTCGCAGCAGTTCTCGGTGAACTCGGCGGTTACCGTTGCGGCCCCCGTGGTGACCACGGTTGACACCGGGGACGGTCGGTACTCTCCCCTGGTATCCGGCAGGGGAACTGCGGGCCAACAGGTTTTTGTGTGGCTAAATAATGTCCTGACCACGGGGGTTGTTGCCGCGGACGGTACCTGGAGTGTGAGTGCGGCTCACGGTGCTCGGGCGGGCAGTAACACCCTGGTGGCTCAGCTGGTTGACCCGGTCTCCCGGGTGTCCGGCGCGCTAACGACACCGTGGGATTTTGAACTGCGCACCCCCCACCTGGCCCTCAACGGCTGGACCGCTTCGGTTGCCTTTGACCCCGGCGCCTCGGTGATGGTCTGGGGCCCGCAGGGGGCGCTGGTGCATCGGGTGGGGAACGCACAGGGGAGTGCCACGATGAGTCTGAGCGGTTCGATCAGAAACCAGCCGACGGGGCTGGTGCTGGAGGCCTGCTACGCGAGCGAGGACGGCACCCGGTTCGGTCCGACGGTCACGGCGCGCTAATCGTCGGCGCGGATGCTCCGCTCCCCGGGTAGCAGCCCCAGCTCAATCGCGAGGGTCACGGCGCGGGTGCGGTCGCCCACGCCGAGCTTCTCGAATGCGCGCACCAGGTGCGTCTTGACGGTTGCCTCGCTGATGTGGAGCGCGGTGGCGATCTGGCCGTTGGTTTTTCCTGCCGCCACGACCCGTAGCACCTCGAGTTCCCGGGCGCTCAGGGTGGGGTGGGGCATCCGGGGCGGAGTGGGGGTGCGCATCCGGGAGACGAGCGCCGCGGCGATGGTGGGGGCCAGCACCGTTCCACCCCGGGCCACCGAGCGGATGCCCGACACGATCTCCGACTCCGGCGACGCCTTGAGGAGGTACCCGCTCGCACCCGCCTCGATTGCTGCGAGAATGCTGTCGTCGCTCTCATAGGTGGTGAGGATCAGCACCCGGGTATCCGGGTGGGTTGCGGTGATCTCGGCGGTCGCGGCGACGCCGTCCCCGCCGGGCATCCGCAGATCCATCAGCACCACGTCAACGTGGTGGGCCTCCACCAGGCGCACGGCCTCGGGCCCGCTTGACGCCTCGCCCACCACCAGGAGGTCGGGGATATCGCTGAGTGCACCGATAATCCCGGCCCGCACGATGGGGTGGTCATCGACGACGAGGATGTGGATGGTGTCGGTCTGCTCGCTGGTGTCTGTCACGCCGAGGCTCCTTCGGTGCGGGGTGCCGCCCCCGGGAGTGTCACCGTGAGGCGGGCGCCGCCGCCCGCGGGGAAGTCGAGTGTGACGGTGCCGCCCACGAGCGCGAGCCGGTCGCGCATCCCATCGATTCCGAATTGGCCACCAGCGGCCCTACCCGGGGTGGTGGCGGATGACGCACCCCGTCCGTTATCGGTGACCGTGAGCACGGGCCCGTCCGGTGTCTCCCCGAGGTGCACCGTGACCCGGCTGGCCGCGGCGTGTTTGCGCACATTGGCGAGTGCTTCCTGCACACAGCGCAGCAGCACGACCTCGTGGGGTCTGGGCAGTTCGGTGACGGTGTGTGCGGTGAGGGTGAGCCGGACATCCACACCCGTTTCGTGGCCAAAGCGGTCGCAGAGGCGGTGCAGGGCATCGCTGAGTGACCCGCCGGCGGGGGAGGAGGACATGGTCGCGACCATCACGCGGGTGTCGGCGAGGGCCGCGACGGCGCTCGACTCGATCAGGTTGAGGGTGTCCAGCAGGGCCACCGTATCGGTGCGGGGGTCGCTGCTCGTCTCGGGCCGGTTCACCCCCGCCGCGAGGGTGCGTGCCCGCCGCGAGAGCATGACCACACCCGTGAGCGTCTGGGCGATGGTGTCGTGCAGGTCGCGGGAGAGCCGGGCGCGCTCCTCGACCGCACCGGTCTCACGGTTGAGGGCCGCGATGGTGTCCTGCTGCCGGGTGAGGTCGGCGAGCAGCCGGGCGTTTTCTTCGCCGTAGCGGTGGATGCTGGTGATCCACAGCCCCATCCCCAGGCTGAAGATGAGGGAGGCCCCCGCGATGCCCCACACGCTCGGGGACCAGAACGGTTCGTTCATCCCGATGGCGGCGGTACTGCCGAGTGCGGTGGCGGCCACCACATTCAGGGTGATGGCCTGGCGCGTGGTGCGGGAGGTGGACCACAGCAGCGGGTACATGATCACCTGCACGGTAAACATATTGGGGTTGAGGAAGGTGAGCAGCGCGCCGATGGCGATCAGGATCAGCTGGGGCGGCCAGGTGCCGTTGTGGCTGGTAATGGCCCGCCACCCCGAGACCACCACGTAGACCGGAATGGCGAGGATACCGGCGATGCTCAGCCCGAGCGTCGCCCCCTCGCTGAGCCGGTCGGTTCCCCCGCTGGCCGTGGTGGCCAGGGCGAGCCCGAGGAGCACCAGGCAGGATACGAGGAGCGCCAGCGTCCACCCTCGTTTGCTCTCCATGGTCTCCACTTTCTCATACACGGTCGGTGTGTGCCGGTGCCGACGGGCGGGCCTTAGCGGATGGTCCGGCCGATCCGCCACGATCCGAGGAGCACAAACACCACCCCGACCGTGGCGAGGGAGGCGACGATGATCCCGGTGGTGAGGTCCACGCCGCCCAGGGAGCCGGTGATGCCGTAGAAGGTTTGCACGGTATCTATTGCGGGTGCGTTGCCGCCGGCGAGGGTGTCCAGCGAGTCGGCGGTGAAGGGTCGGCGGAAGAGCATCGCGGCCTGGCCAAACGGTAGGGCGTTCATCACGGTACCGACGGCTTCCGGCAGCACGCCGATGGGGATGTAGGCACCGGCGAGGAACCCGATGCCCGTGCCCACGATCGTGCTGAGCGCGGAGAACGCCCCGTTGCTGGCCACAAACGTGACAACGCAGCTGGAGATTGCGGCGCAGACCGCGCTGGAGAGCAGCACGGAGAGGAGCACCTGCCCGAGGTGGGCGGCCGAGAGCCCGCCCCCGCCCACGCTCAGGTAGAGCTGGCCGACCGCGAGCACCACCAGGGTCATCACGACGGCGATCACAAACGTGGAGAGCAGGTAGCCCAGGATGAGGTGCACCCGCCGCAGGGGGGACACCAGGAAATCCTGGAACCGGCCGGATGCCCGGTCCTCCACGAACACGGACAGGGCGGCGAGTCCCGTGGTGAGCGAGGTAATCATGGTGATACCGGCGAAAACCCAGCTGTTGATAAACATCTCAACCTGGGCCGCGGTGGCCTGGGGAAACTGTTCGTGCAGGCTGTCGATCAGCTGTTGGCCGAGGAAAAACGCGTAGAGCAGGAAGAGGATGAGCGCCGAGAGGAGCGAGAAAAACACGCCCATTCGGTCGCGAAAGAAGAGGCTTAGGTTGCGACGGGAAAGGGTCCAGATGGCGTTCATACGGCGGTATCCTCGGTGCGGGTGGGTGTGCTGGGTGTGTGGGCGGTGGCGCTCGGGGCGTCACCCGTGACGGCGAGAAAAACGTCGTCCATGGTGCCGTGCCGGAACTCAAAGTTGGTGATGATCGACTCGTGTGCGGTGAGTACCTCAATCGCCTGGGAGCTCGTCTCAACCGTCACGGCAACGAT
Organism: Klugiella xanthotipulae; assembly: GCF_006716695.1. Taxonomy (GTDB): domain Bacteria; phylum Actinomycetota; class Actinomycetes; order Actinomycetales; family Microbacteriaceae; genus Klugiella; species Klugiella xanthotipulae. Next base: position 754,982 of record NZ_VFPN01000001.1, on the reverse strand, counting down.
TGTGTGTACGATCTCGCGCCCCGCCTCGGGTGTGGCGCGCCGGGTCGTCGTCGCGGGCAGGCCGCGCTCGGCGCACCAGCTGCTGAGGGCGTCCGGGGCTGTGGTGGTCAGGCTGAGCACGCTGTGGCTGTAGGTACTGCGCAGTTCGGTGGCCGTGCCGCGCACCGCGATGCGCCCCGCCGTGACGATGCACACCTCGTCGGCTCGCTCGGTCTCCTCCATGTAGTGCGTGGTGAGAAAGACGGTGATGCCCTGCGTCTCGCGCAGGGTGCGGATGGTGTCCCACACTTTTTCCCGGCTCTGCGGGTCGAGGCCGGCGGTTGGCTCATCGAGAAACAGGATGGCTGGCCGGTGGATGAGCGCACGGGCAATATCCGCCCGCCGCTTCTGCCCGCCGGAGAGGGTGCCGTAGCGTCGGCCCAGCACCTCGGTGAGGCCGATCAGCTCGGCAAGTTCGCGGATGCGCCCCCGGGCATCCGCCCGGCTGAGCCCGTAGAACGCGGCCCGAATAACAAGATTCTCGGTCACCGTGAGCAGCGGGTCGAGCACGGAGGCCTGAAACACGACCCCGATCTGGTGGCGGATGCCGTCGTTATCGTTGCCCCGGGTGTTGCGGCTCACCTCGTGCCCCAGCACCGTGATCGACCCCGAGTCGAAGCCCTGCACGGTTGTGATGCAGCCGATGGTGGTGCTCTTGCCGGCCCCGTTGGTGCCGAGGAAGGCGAACACGCTGCCCGCCTCAACGTCGAACGAGATATCGGTGACGGCGTGCACGTCCCGGTAGGTTTTGGTGAGGTTCCGCACGGAGATGGCGGTTGGTGTTGTCATATTTCTATGCTGACACTCTCGGCCTGGGCGCACGAGAGTCCGTGTGATTGAACCGGTGTCAACCGGTTGATGGACACCCGCCGCCCAGGTCTTATTGTGGGCCCCAGGTTTGTCCGACTTCTTGTCGTTCAGAAGCTTCTCCACCCACCGGGGGCGAGGCTCCGGTGTGGGGCACTCTCGGTACCGATCTTCGTGCTGGTTCCGTTCCCATTCTGTGAGTAACGCTCAACGAGCTATGTTTTACTCGAACGTGCGTTCGAATAAATGCTAGAGTGGCGAGCATGAACAGTAGCAGTCACGTGCAGAATGCCCTCCAGCGATACTTTGCGGCATTGGGGAGTTCTGACCCTGTGGATCTGAAGAACGCGTTCAGCGAGGATGCTGTCTGGTCTGCTCCAGGACGCCTCCCTAATTCGGGAATCTGGCGAGGGAGCGACGCGATCGTCAATGAATTTTTCCCCATCGCACACTTGCGTATGACACCCAACTCGTTCGCCACAAAGATGCTCAGCATGACTATCGGCGAAGACAACGCAGTCGTTGAATGGGAGGCCACGGCCGAGACAATAACAGGTAACTCCTACCAAAACCGATACATGGCCAATTTCATTGTCCGCGATGGCAAGATCGTCGAGGTACGGGAATACTTTGACACACAACGCGGCGAGATGCTTTTCGCCTAAAGAAACCCCGCCAATGACAGAAACGGTCCACTGTACCGAGTTTTGGTAGAGCGGGACGTTTCTGTCACGGTCAGCGTACTGCCATGGGGTGGGGTTATTGTGGGCATTCTGGTGGGGTGGGGGTTTCTGTTGTCCACTGGTCTCGGGGGTCTGGGGTGATGATGATTCCTTCGTCTCCAGGGAGTACGGTGCCGCAGGCTCGTTCGGCTTCGTCTTGGGTGTTGAGTTCCCACGCGTCTTCCCCGGGAGAACAGCGCGCGGTCGCGCCAATTGCATATGATCCCTCTGCTGCGTCGGTGTCGAAGCTTGCACGGAGGACGGGACCACCTTCGGCGAACAGCGTGGGGTGTGTCGTTGGGTTTACCGTTCGTACGGTCATGCCGAGTGATTCCCAGTACTCGGCGACGCGTTTCGCGTCTCCAATATGGTCGGTTCCTTGGGGTGCCCATTGGTCGTATCCGTAGCTGGCACCGGATTCACCGCAGTCTTGTGCCCAGGCGACCCCGTTGCGGGGCCACCAGCCGGTGATATCGAGTTGTGTGGTGGTGTTGATGACGAGTTCCACGACCCGGTCTCGTCCGTCGCGCGCGGTCATTGTGTGTTCCGGGTCCTTTCCTGAACATCCTGCGAGGGCCACACCGGCCAGGAGTACGGCCGCGACCGCGGCGATGATCCGGGTGTGGGGTGGCGCGGGTTTAGTAGCCATTGGACAGTCCTTCGATCAGGGCCTCTTGAAGATTGGTTGGCCCCAACGGCGCATACGGGGTGATCTTCTCGGTCTCCCCCTTGATCGCCCAGACCATGTTTTGTAGTGATTCGGTCCGCTGGTCGAAGTATCCGGCTTCGTCCCCGTTGCCCATGAGCGGGTTGTGGTCGGTGACCACTCGTCCGGCATCGCCCCCCGTCTCGACGCCGAACCCCTGGGCACCAAAACCGGGGCTGAGCGGATTGACGCGGTGGTCTCGGCTGGTGTCTCGTCCGATCCAGGCCCACTGATCACCGCTTTCTCTCTCGCCGGGGTATTTGTCCCGCGCGTGTCCGGAGTACACCCTGTCCGCGTTCAGATCTGCCGCGGAGTGGACACTATCCGGCAGGCCCGCGGAACCGAGGGTGATGAAATTATTCACCCGGATACCCGGCTGGGAGAGGGCCACCGCCGCGGCCGTCGTGCCGTAGGAGTGCGCCACAATGGTGAGCTGTGGTACCGCCCCGCCCCGCACCGCGGCCAGGCCGCCGAGGGCGGTGGCGAGGGTATTTCCGCCCGCAACCGCACGGTTCACGTCCAAGACACCAAAATCGGGGTCGCCCACCCCCGGTGTGGGCGGGGTCTCGTAGCCGATCCAGGCCACGACGGCGCTCCCGGGCGGTAGCATCCCGTGGAGGTTCTGGGCTGCCTTCGCCCACCCGGTCATACCGTGTGTGGTGGTGCCCATCCCCGGCACCGCGTAGGTGATATTCGTCGCGGTGTCCAGGTCGCCGATGGAGACCGCGGCCAGCGGGGGATGATCCTCGGTCAGGGAGATCAGGTAGCGCCTGGACCCACCCGCCGGGCTAGAAAGTGCCTTGTTGATATTCGTGAGCGCGCCCAGCTGGCGTTCCATATCGAGCAGCGACTGTTTCATGTCAAGCAGCGCCGAGGGCACCGGCCCGTTGGCCACGGAGGTGTCACCCACGAGGGCTTTCGCCTCGGCGATCCGGGCCTCCAGATCCGCGATAGCCGCTGTGAGGGCGATCTGGTTGGCGTAGTCCCGCGCACCGTAGGGCACGCCCTCAAGGTTGCCGAACAGCAGAGGGAATGTGGTGAGCAGCAGGTCTTGTTGTTCCGAGAACCGGTCGGTGCCTGTCGGTGACGGGTTCAGTCCCGCCCACCAGGCGTTGATCGCCGACGGATCCATCAGTTTCAGTTGTGCCTGGAGCCCCGGTGAGGCTGTGAGCAGGGCGGAGAGCTCAGCCGCGGACAGGGAGGAGAGCGCCTCCAGGAGGTCCCGGTCACTCATCGGTGAGACGGCGGACGCGGCCAGGTCCAGCGCGTGATGCGACAGTGAGCCCCCGCCCGCCGCGGTGAACGCTGCCGCTACCTGCTCGATCCAGGTCGCGTCGCCCTGATTCTCCGTGAGGAGCTGTTCCCAGCCGCCCAGGAACGTGATTGACCCGAGCGGTACCCAGGAACAGGAGGAGGTGAACGCAGACCACGCGTTCTTGACCCGCGTCACATGGTCCTCCATGCCGGTGTTGCTCGCCCGTGTTTGGGTCACAAAGGTGCGCAGATGGTCGGGGTCCGCAGAACTCTTCTCACTCGAGGAGCCGCCCGAGGTCCGTGTGCGTTGCCGCGCGGAGAACGTTGCCGAGATGGTGGGTGGGGCAGCGGGCGTTTCTGAGGGTTTGGGGTCGAAGAAGCTGTCGATCTCCGCACCGATCGTGTCGGTGAGGGCGGCGCTGCTCGCGCTCCTCGTCTCGCACACGCCAGTCGGCGAGTTTCTTGTGCCGGTCCGTCTCCTCCGCGGCTTTACGCTGTGCCTCCTCAACCTGGTTGGCGAGGTCATCGAGGATTCCGGCGAGTTTCCCGCGGTCCTCCGACTCGAAAGAACTCGCCGTCGTGAAGAGCCTGGCGTAGCCGCCGGAGAAGTCCTGTACAGCGGTCTCGACCGCCCCGCGGCGCAGCACGCCCTCGTTACGGAGCTCCGTATCCGCAGCCCGGGCCGTGGTGATGAGCGAGTCTGCCGCTTCCTCGTTGAAGACTATCGTCACTGCTTATTCCTCGGCCTGATGTGCGCATGAGTGCTGGCCGTATTCAGAGCCCGCCACGGTGAGCGACATCAGCGGAATCTCCCGTGAGGCGGCGCACAATCCGGAACCTGGCAAAACGCTACGCTACATCGCCGCAGATACCAAATGGACGTTCACCTAATGACGGTGCGGAGTGCGTGCCGCGCGAGAGCACCCCGACAACCCCGTTGTGCGGGCGCTGTACCGACGTGCAGCCGACGCGGACAGCCCTACCCGGACTCGCCGCGGCGCCACAGCGGCAGCGCGAGGAGTGTTCCGCCACCCACCAGCAGCATCCCCGTGCCGATGGGCAGGCCGACGCTCACGGGGTCACCCGTCTCGATCAGGCCGGGGGTGGGCTGGGCCGCGCCTGCCCGGTTGGATACTGTCGTTGCGTCGGTGGGCGAGGTCAGATCATCGCTGGCCACCACCTCATCCGCTACGGTGGGTGAGGACTCGGTGGTCGGCTGGTCCGCAGGCGCGTAGGCCGTCGAAACCACCCCCGCCGCCGGGGCCAGCGCCAGACCGGCGATGACGAGTGCCGAGACTTTGAGCGCGGTGCGACCCGGTGTTACTCGCCCGCCGCGATCGCGAGAAGAGGCGTTGCGCACGCCCGAGCGTGCAGTGATGCGGTGCACGATAAACCCCAAATAAAGTGATGCTGTGGATGCGGCCGCTCTGAACGGCAGTCGCACGCCTCCGTGGCCCACCCCTATGCGGCCCGCGAATGCGAGTAGATTATAGGCACATTCACACCTTGTTCGCAAACTAATCTCAGATATTCTCCGAGTCGTCACGACGGTGCCGAGGACTCGGCCGGGTCACCGCACCCCTCCCACACTCGTTACGATGGTGAAGACCGCGACGAGGAGTGGAATTATGGCCTACCGACACCACACGCCATTCTTTGAGCAGTCGCGCACGCACGCCGACATTTCGCGCATCGGCGAGGAAGAGCGTGACCTCCTGATCTACTGCGGGGCCGGTGTCACAATTGACCACACCGGGTATTCCTGGGGCGGGCTCGTCACCTCGCTTTTTCCCGTGCGCCGGGGCTCCCAGAACGGCACCATGCCGCTGCGGCGGGAGGCTCAACAACTGGGGTCTTTCATGGGCCCGGCAGAGTTGGCGTCGGTGTACATCCACCATCTGCGGAAGAACAACCCGCCGGGGCTGGTCCGCGCCCGTCTCGTCCGTGAGCTGAGGACCCGCCTGTACACCCAGCAGCCGTGGGCGCGGGGAAACCTGGTCAAAAACATTATCTGGCTGGTGATTGCCCGTGCGCTGCGCGGCCGCACGACGGTTGTGCTCACGACAAACTACGACGTTCACGTGGAAACCGAGTTTCTTGCGCTGTACCGGCTGTTCGTGAACCAGGGGATGTCTCGGGTGCCCGGTCTGAGCGTTCGCACCCTCGGCGCTCGGCCGGGAACTCGCGTGATTGTGGAGTCCATCGGCGACACGCCCCCGCTCACCATCGTGTACCTGCACGGCCGGATGCCGGAGCGGGGCCAGGCAGCCTGGCCCATCGTGCTCAACGAGAGAAGCTATGCCGAGAGCGCCGTGACGGTGTCCGGCACGCTCGGTGACTACCTGAGCAGCCACCCGATGACGCTCATCCTGGGCAGCAGCCTCACGGATATCCCCCTCGTGCGGGCCCTGTCCGACTCGCGGGTGTGCGCGGAGCGGGAGCGTTTTCTCCGGTACGCGGTCCTGCCTTTTCAGAGCATCTCCATTGCGGGAGATACCAACTGTGCCGCGATGGCCGCCGATGAGATCCGCTGCCGGGGCTCAGAAATGGGGTTGGAGGTCATTTTCCCCGATTTTCACGGCCAGGTGGCTCAACTCACTCACGAGATCACCGCTGCGTCTGCGACGGTTCCGGGCGTCCCCTACGGCACCCGGCTCTCGGAGTGGTGGGAGCGGTGGTTACGTCAGCGGGACGGCTACCCCACGATGCCGGACAATCTGCGGGTCGCCTTGGGGCGGGTCTACCTCGCGATGGGCGATGTTCCCCCCACCGATCCGCTCGTGCGGTCCACGGAGCGCTACCGGATTGAGGCCTGGTTGCGCACGGCACCGTCCCGGCGCAATCGGGTCCTCACCCGCTGGGCGACCTCGGATGATGTCCGTTCTGTCGGCCTCAACGGCAAGACGGCCGAGATCAACTCTTCCAGCTACCTCGCCGCGGTGCAGGCTTTCGTGGCCGGGCGACCGCAGTCCTACGGGGTCCAGGACCTGGAACCGGGCCGGGCCGCCGACCACGGGGATAGCCGCTACACGTGGCGCTCGTTCCTCGCCGTGCCGGTGGAGTGTGACGGCGTTATCGTGGCCGTGATTACGCTGGCATCGAGCCAGTTCTTGAGTTCCTCACAAATTACCGAGTGGAAACGAAATGTGCTCACGCTACTGCTTCGAGCGTGCGGTACGGATGTGACCCGGGTGGCGGGGCCTTAGCGCGTTTTCGCGGTGCGGAGGGTGGTGTCTGTTGTGGTGAGCATCCGAAGAAAGGTGATGTCGCGCTCAAGTTCAACCGTTGTGTTGAATCGCGCCGCATTGGCGGCGAGTTCGCCAGCCTCCGGGCTGGGAGCCCCTTTGCGGGCCCGGGCAGCGGCCTCATCGGCAGCATTTTCAATAAACTCTAGGACGGTCATGGTGCCTACTATTTCTGTTCCCACGGAATAAACACTGAACTGGGCCACATTCTAACACGCCCCCATGAGTAGCCCTCGGGTCGCTAGAGCTGTCGCAGCAGCAACCGTTTATGGTTCACGTAGGCCACAAACGGTATCTGCCCCGCCGCGTACTCCGCCTCCACCTCCGCGATGTCGCGAAGGATCCGGTCGCGGGGACTGAGGGGGCCGGCGTGGTCATCTCGCCGCAGCTCGCTGGTGTCTCGGATGCGCATCCTCCCATCGTAGGGCGGGGTGGCCGTACCATCATATTTCGCCCCCGGACGACAGGTCCCGGGCCTACAGTGGAACCATGCAGGGAGACACCCAGATCGGCATTCCCGCGCGTCTCATGGCCGAACCGGCCCGCGCGGCCATGCTCACGGCGCTTGTGGGCGGCCGTTCCCTGCCCGCCGGTGAACTCGCCACCATCGCCCGCGTCTCGCCGTCCACGGCCAGCAACCATCTGTCTCAGCTCGTGGCGGGTGGGATGCTCACGGTGCGCACCCTCGGCAGGCACCGCTACTTTGAGCTGGCCACCGCCGAGATTGCGGCGGCTATCGAGGCGTTGCAGGCCATCGCCCCGCGCGAGCCGGTGAGCGGCTACACGCAGTCGCGCACGGCCCTGCGGCTCGGCCACGCGCGCACCTGCTACGACCACATCGCCGGGGCCGTCGCCCTTCAACTGGCGGATGCGCTCGTCGCCACGGGCACTATCGCCCCGCTCGTCGCGGCGAGTGAGGGAACACTCCTCGACCTGTCCACGCCGGTCGCCGAGCTCCTGGGTCTCGGCACCTTCGAGCCCCGTGGCCGCCGCCCGGCGGTGCGCGGCTGCCTCGACTGGACCGAGCGTCGTCCGCACCTCGCCGGTCGGCTGGGTAGGCATCTGCTGGCCGCCTTTCTTGACCGCGGCTGGGCCACCCAGACCGTGGGGGACCGTGCGCTGCGTATCACCGACGCGGGTCGGAGCATCCTCGACACCCTCGGTTCCTCCGGGGTGTCACCCTCCTCGCCAGATTAGGTCTCAATCGCTCGGGTGTGTGGCGGCCACGTTGCTGTCCCGTCCGCCGCCCGGTACACCCCGTGCCAGGCGTTCGGATGCCCGCCCGCACGGTCTGGGATGATGCTCGGCCCGGTTCCGACATAGTGAAATCCGGCGGCTCGGGCCACGGCGGCCGAGGCCACATTTCCCACCGTGCACGACCAGTGAGCCTCCGCCACCCCGCCAAATGTCGTGTCGAGCGCCCACCCCACCACCCGGTGCAGGGCCTCAACGGTGTATCCGTGTCCGCGGTGCGGTGCGCCCAGCCAATAGCCCACCTCGCCGGAGTCCGCGCGGATGCTCACGAGCCCCAGGAGGGTGTCGGGGCCGCTGCGTGCCCGCATCGCCCAGGTCGCCTCGGTCTCGGTTGACCAGCCAATCGGTGCCACCGTGTGTACAAAAAACTCGGCGTCGCTTCGTCGGTATGGCCAGGGGGTTGCCATGAATCGCTCGAAGAGTGGCTCGGTGCAGTAGTCTGCGATGCGATCAACGTCGCGTGTGGTGGGCTGATTCAGTAGGAGTCGGCTGGTGGTGAGGGGAACCGGATGCACAACCCCATTATCCCGCCGCCGACCCCGCGGCCACCGCCCGATAAAAACGCCCCCGCCGGATGCCCGAGGGCGTGCGGCGGGGGCGTGCGGGGCTGTGGTTAGACAGATGCGCGGCGCGGCGCGGCCTTCGGTGAGAGCGCGGTCAGTGCCCAGCCGACGAGTCCGAGGATGAGCCCGCTGCCGATGGCGAACGCGGAGACTCCGTAGGACACGACCGAGGTGAAGAGGGAGGTACGCAGGAAGGAGGCGTTCATGACGACGGCGCGCAGCGGGTCGTCTTTGCCGAGCTCGGCGTAGGTTTGGTTGTCGGTGATCTTGAGGGCGTGCACATTGATGATGTCGGCTTGGGCGAGTGCCGAGAACGGTCCGGCCACCTCAGCCCCGGCCAGGAACGCGGCATCCTCCGCCACCGTGATCTTTTCGGCACGCAGCTGGGTCGTCACCACGCCCCAGACAACGGCACCCGTGATCACCATCAGGATGCCTGCGGTGATCGCGAGGATACCCACCCAGCGCAGACCGGCGGCCTTACCCGGCGTGAGGGTCAGGGGGAGGGGGGCGGATGCTGTTGTGTCGGTCATGATTACTCCGTGCGGTCGGAGCCCGGTGGGTTCGATGTGCCGGGGGGAGTGACGCTATTTGATTGTGCTCTGCCGGGGTGGGGCCGCGCCGCCTGGCGGGTGACACCTCCCTGAAACCTTGATAGCACAGCCGATGCTTCAGGTCGAGTAAATTTTGTGCCGCACCGTAGGCGGCATCACCCCACCTACGGTGCGCTGGCTGCCGCCCCGGGATGGTTGCGCTCCCGTGCAGCCCCCACCGGCCGCGGGCGGTTTTTATGCAATACGGGTGAGTTTTGTGCACAAAGCGGCGAAATAAACGTCGATCTGTGAGGAAAAGTCACCCGGGGCGGGGCGGGGCGGGGCGTTAATGCAAAGAAACCCCGTGATGTAGAAGCTACACGGGGTTTCAGTGGCTCCGACCGGCATCGATCCGGTGACCTTTCGATTTTCAGTCGAACGCTCTACCAACTGAGCTACAGAGCCTAGGACAAATACATCGCCCTACAAGGGTGGAAGCCCTCCCCGAAGGAAGGACTTCCACTACTTGGCGACCCTGACGGGACTTGAACCCGCGACCTCCGCCGTGACAGGGCGGCGCGCTAACCAACTGCGCTACAGGGCCATACTGTGGAATTATACTGTGGTAGTTCTGGTGACCCCAACGGGATTCGAACCCGTGCTGCCGCCGTGAAAGGGCGGTGTCCTAGGCCACTAAACGATGGGGCCTTAGCGCTTTTCAACACCATGACTACCGAGGCACAAGCTTACGATGAAATCTCCTCAATAATCAAATCGAGTCGCCAGCGGATCGCAAAAATCGCCCGACAGGCCCGGAATTATCGGCAAAAAATGGTTTTCGGGGGTAGGGTCGTGAGCGTGTTCTGCGCCGTCATGACGGCTTCTCGCGCACGCATCACAGCGATCCTTGAAGGGTTTTTCGGGGGATTGTGGGGGCTGTTGCTAGTGTGGACACTGTTAACGATGTGACAAACAAGACGAAATCCGGGGTTGCGGCGTCGGTCGCAAAGCGAGGGAACATGGCACACACGGTACACACCACATCCACACGTCGGCGCGCTCTGCGCCGCGGGCTCACTGTTGCACTTGTCGGCAGCCTGTTTGCGGCCGGGCTGAATGCCACAGCCGCCCAGCCGGCCTACGCGCTCGACCTGCCCACCTGGTCAGACGTTCAGGCCGCAAAGAAGAACGAAGCCGCCACGGCCGCCAAGGTCACCGAAATTGAGGGCCTTATTGTGCGGCTCCAAGACGAGGTGGAGGCCACCAAGGTGGAGGCCGAGCGCACCTTTAATATTTACGTGGAGGCGCAGCAGAAGTTCCAGGAGGCCGATGTCCGCTTCACCACCCTCACCGATGAGGCCGCTGCCAGTAAAAAGAAGGCGGAGGACGCCGCCGATCAGGCCGCATCCGTCGCCTCCCAGATGTATCGCACGAGCGGTACTGACCAGACTCTCGAACTGTTCCTCGACCAGGACGCCGCTGCGGCGGACGGCCTGCTCTCACGACTGAGCATGATGACCCGCGCGACCGAGCGCAACACCGCCCTGTACGAAGACGCTCAGGTAGCCACCAACAACGCAGCCTCGCTCGGCGAGCAGGCTCAGGTGGCCAAGGACGAGCGTGAGCGCCTCAGCCAGGAGGCTGAGACGGCTATGCAGGCCGCCGCCGCCGCAGCCCAGGCCTCACAGGAGAAGCTGGCCGCTCAGGAGGCTCAGCAGGTCACCCTCAACGCGCAGCTGGACGCGCTCAAAGATAAGACTACTGAGACGGTGAAGGGCTACGAGGAACGAGTGCGGATCGAGGCAGAACAGCGTCGCAAGGCCGAGGCTGCGGCCGCGGCTAAGCGGGCGGCCGAGGAGGCTGCCTGGCGGGCATCCCAGGGCTCCTCGGCTGGGAGCGGTGCGGCCGCGAGCCCCGGCGGCGGCGGTGGGGCACCTGTTGTGGGTACCGGTGTCTGGTACCGCCCCAGCAACGGTCGCTATACCTCCGGCTACGGGTACCGCAACTCGCTCTGCGCCAACTACGGCTGTTCTGGTTCGTTCCACACCGGCAGCGACATCGCCAACTCGTGTGGATCCTCCATCTTTGCGGCGGCGGCCGGTGTTGTCACCTACGCGGGCTGGGCCAACGGCGGCTACGGCAATATGGTCGAGATTAGCCACGGCGGCGGTATCAAGACCCGCTACGGCCACATCATGAACGGCGGTGTTTACGTCTCCCTCGGCCAGTCGGTTGCGGCGGGTCAGGTGGTTGCCGGCACGGGAACCACGGGGATGTCCACCGGATGCCACGTGCACTTTGAGACCTACGTGAACGGCAGCCACACCAACCCGGTGCCGTTTATGGCGGCACGCGGGGTGAATCTCTACTAAAATCTCCGCCCGCTCGCAGTCTCGGCGGGCCCCTGTGCGCCGACCATACGCTACGGGCGGGTGACTCGCCGTGAGTCACCCGCCCGTAGCGTATCCGCAGGAAGCGTCGCCTAGTGGCCGCCCTCCTCCGTGAGACGAACAAAGCCGTCTTCCACAATCTGCGTGGCCTCGGCGGCGTCGCCCCAGCCCTCGATCTTCACAAACTTGCCGGGCTCCAGGTCTTTGTAGCGCGTGAAGAAGTGCTCGATCTCCGTGCGGGTCTGCTCGGGCACGTCGGCGATGTCCTGGATGTGGCTCCAGCGGGGGTCCTTGTGCGGAACCGCGATCACCTTGGCGTCGTTTCCGGCCTCGTCGCTCATGTTGAGCACGCCCACCGGGCGAACCTTCACGCCGACCCCGGGGAACAGCGGGTACTCCAGCAGCACAAGCACATCAACGGGGTCGCCATCCAGGCCGAGCGTGTTCTCGAAGTACCCGTAGTCCGTGGGGTACACAAACGAGGTGAAGAGCACGCGGTCGAGGAAGACCCGGCCGGTTTCGTGATCGATCTCGTACTTGTTACGGCTGCCCTTGGGGATTTCAATGACGGCGTCAAATGCGGCCATGTAGCTGGCTCCTTATGGTGAGAGTGAAACGGTGGTGAGACACAGTGGTCGTGGCCGCGACGGCGACCGTTGCCTCCCAGAGTAGTAGATTGGCCAAAATCGTGTCGAAATTCCCGCCCGGCTGTAGCGTTGTGACATGCCCCAGACGATTCCTCCCGGCGGTGACGTTCTCGTGATCTGCGAGCACCCCGCCGGTCCGCCGCCCCGCCCTGAGCGGTTGACGCCCGTGATCGGTGCGGTGCGTGCCGCCGTGCGCGGCTGCCTGGCTGGGCTGCTCGCCGACCGGGCGACCGGTGGGGCCGACGGGCGCAACGTGCCCGACGCGCTCGTGGCCCTCAGCGGTGGGGCCGACTCTCTTGCGCTCGCCGCCGCCGCCTCCTTCGAGGCACACAACGCCGGTCTGCGCGTGGGTGCGGTTGTGGTTGACCACGGATTGCAAGACGGTTCTGCCGCCGTGGCCGAGCGGGCCGCGCACCGGGCACGCGACCTGGGGTTGGCCCCGGTGCTTATCATCCGTGTTGTTGTCGGCTCAAACCGCGGGCCCGAGGCGGATGCCCGGGATGCCCGCTACGCTGCCCTCGACCGTGCCCGCGAGGTGACGGGTGCCCGCGTGATCCTGCTGGGCCACACGCTCGATGACCAGGCCGAGACGATGCTGCTGGGGCTGGCCCGCGGCTCGGGCTCCGCCAGCCTGGCCGGGATGTCCCCGGCCTCCGGCCCCTACCGCCGCCCGCTGCTGGGTGTGCGCCGCGCCGATACCGCACAGTTCTGCGCCGATAGCGGCTGGGAGCCGTGGCAGGACCCGCACAACGACGACCTTCGATACACCCGGGTGCGGGTGCGCCAGACCGTGCTGCCGGTGCTGGAGGCCGAACTCGGCCCCGGTATCGCGGTGGCTCTCGCCCGCACGGCCGACCAACTGCGCGAGGATGCGGAAGCCTTCGACGAGATGATCGAGGAGTTCATTGAGGAGATCGTGGCCCCGGCCGAGGCGGGTATCCGGGTCTCGGTTGCCGCCCTCGAACACAACCCGGCGGCGCTCCGGCAGCGCATCATCCGCTTCGTGGTGCTCGCAGAGTTTGGCGTCTCACTCAGCCGCACACACACCCTCGCTGTTGCCGCTCTCGTCACCCATTGGCGTGGCCAGAAGGCGGTTGACCTTCCCGGTATTAGAGTTGTCAGGGATGCTGGGTGGCTGGTTTTCTCAGCGACCCCCCCCACATGAGCCCAGCTGAACGTTTGCCAGCGCGGCGGAACCCGCACAAACCGAAAGAGAGCAATGGACTCCACCCACATCAGTGACGACCTTTCCGAGATTCTGGTCACAGAGGCCCAGCTGGTTGCCAAGACCGCCGAGCTGGCTCGCCAGATCGAGGCCGATTACGAGGGTCGTACCCCGCTCCTGGTCGGCGTGCTCAAGGGGGCGGTTATGGTGATGGCGGATCTCGCGCGTGAACTGCGCGTGCACGTTGAGATGGATTGGATGGCTGTGAGCTCCTATGGGGCTGGTACCAAGTCGAGCGGTGTGGTGCGCATCCTCAAAGACCTCGATAGCGACCTGCACGGCCGGGACGTGCTGATCGTGGAGGACATCATTGATTCGGGGCTCACCCTCTCCTGGCTACGGGAGAATCTGGAGTCGCGTGGTGCCGCCTCGGTGGAAATCTGCGCCATGCTGCGCAAGCCGGACGCCGCCAAGGTGGAGGTTGATGTGCGCTACGTGGGCTTCGAGATTCCCAACGATTTTGTGGTCGGCTACGGTCTCGACTTTGCCGAGCGCTACCGCAATCTGCGCGATGTCGCCGTTCTCGCCACGCACATTTACGAGTAGGGGATCTCCGCCACGGGGCGGGCTCCCCTCCATTCCATTACGCCCTCGGCAGAAACCCGAGCGGTGTCGAGAAAATAGCCGGTACTCTGGGGCGATATAACGCCCGACGTGTTGGCATGTTGAGCGCATCCAGAAAGGTGCCCCGATTGGCTGAGAAGACTCCTCGTAAGAAAAGCTTTTTTCGCGGTCCACTCCTCTACATTGCGGTGGCCGCCCTCGTGGTGTTTTTGGGCTGGAGCCTGATCTCCGGTGGCGGTGCCAAGGAGATCGACACCCAGAAGGGCATGGAACTGCTGAAGGGCGGTACCGTCGAGTCTGCCGAGATCGTGGATGGCGAGCAGCGGGTCAACCTCACGCTCACCAAAGCCGATAAAGAGAACGGTAAAGAGGTCTACTTCTACTACGTGACCCAGCGCGGGGCCGATGTGGTCGCGGCCGTCACGGATGCCGATCCCGACAAGGGCTACAACGACCAGGTTCCCCAGCCCAGCGGGTGGCTCTCCCTCCTGGGCATCATGCTGCCCCTGCTGTTGATCGGTGCCTTTTTCTGGTGGATGCTGTCCAATATGCAGGGCGGCGGCAACAAGGTCATGCAGTTTGGCAAGTCCAAGGCCAAGCTGGTCTCCAAGGAGACCCCGCAGGTCACGTTTGCGGATGTTGCCGGGGCCGACGAGGCCATTGAGGAACTGCACGAGATCAAGGAATTCTTGCAGGAGCCGGCCCGGTTCCTTGCGGTGGGGGCCCGCATCCCCAAGGGCGTCCTTCTTTACGGCCCGCCCGGAACCGGTAAGACGCTGCTCGCCCGCGCCGTGGCCGGTGAGGCCGGGGTGCCCTTCTACTCCATCTCGGGTTCCGACTTTGTCGAGATGTTTGTCGGCGTCGGCGCGAGCCGGGTGCGTGACCTCTTCGACCAGGCCAAGCAGAACTCGCCCGCCATTATCTTCGTTGACGAGATCGACGCCGTCGGTCAGCGCCGTGGTCAGGGTATGGGCGGTGGCCACGACGAGCGTGAGCAGACCCTCAACCAGCTGCTTGTCGAGATGGATGGCTTCGATGTGAAGACCAACGTCATCCTGATTGCCGCCACCAACCGCCCCGAATTGCTGGACCCGGCCCTGCTGCGTCCGGGCCGTTTTGACCGCCAGATTGGTGTAGACGCCCCCGATATGAAGGGTCGCCGCGAGATTCTGGATGTGCACGCCAAGGGCAAACCTCTCTCTGACACGGTTGATTTGGATGTCGTGGCCCGCAAAACCCCCGGCTTCACGGGGGCCGACCTGGCCAATGTGCTCAACGAGGCCGCTCTCCTCACGGCCCGTTCCAACGCGCAGCTGATCGACAACCGCGCCCTCGATGAGGCCATCGACCGCGTGGTCGCTGGGCCGCAGCGCCGCACGCGCATGATGAAGGACAAGGAAAAGCTCATCACCGCCTACCACGAGGGTGGTCACGCCCTGGTTGCGGCCTCAATGAACAACACCGACCCGGTCACCAAGGTGACGATCCTGCCGCGCGGCCGTGCCCTCGGCTACACGATGGTTATCCCGCTCGAAGACAAATACTCGGTCTCGCGTAACGAGCTGCTCGACCAGCTCGCCTACGCGATGGGTGGCCGGGTGGCTGAGGAGATCGTGTTCCACGATCCGACGACCGGCGCCTCCAACGACATCGAGAAGGCCACGAGTACGGCCCGCAAGATGGTGACCGAGTACGGTATGACCTCCGAACTGGGCCCGGTGAAGCTCGGCGCGACGGCCGGCCCCGGCTACCTCGGCGATGCCGGTCAGGCCCGCGACTACTCCGAGGGGATGGCCGTTAAGGTAGACCACGAGATCCGCAAACTCCTCGAAAACGCGCATAACGAGGCGTGGCGGGTACTGAACGATAACCGGCACGTCCTCGACCGCCTGGCGAGTGAGCTTCTTGAGAAGGAGACGCTCGACCACAACCAGCTGGCCGAAATCTTCACGGAGGTCAAGAAGCTGCCCGAGCGCCCGCAGTGGCTGTCGAGTGAGGGTCGGCCCGTGTCGGATCTGCCGCCCGTCGCCATCCCGGCAATCGCGCAGACCGATGCCACGCTCGCCGAGGGCGACGTGTACCGGCCCGACTTTGGGGTGAAGGCCCCCGTATCCGATACCCCGGCCGCCGATGAGCAGGCCCCGGAGTCAAACGGTTAGGACGAGTGTGAACGAGTCGCGTATTGACAAGGCTCGCATTGAGGCCGCAGTGGCCGAGATTCTGGCCGCGATTGGCGAGGACCTGGACCGCCCCGGTCTCCAGACGACACCCGCCCGGGTGGCTGAGGCGTGCACCGACTTCTTCTCGGGGGTGGGCGAGGATGCCGAGGCGCATCTGGCCGACAGCATCCCCGTCGGCGAGGACACCGGCGACCTGGTGATGCTGCGCGATATTCAGTTTCGATCCATGTGTGAGCACCACCTCCTGCCGTTTCAGGGTGTGGCGCATATCGCGTATCAGCCCGACAAGCGTGTTGTGGGTCTGGGGGCCCTGCCTCGGCTGCTGGCCAGCCTTGCGGCGCGGCCGCAGGTGCAGGAGCGACTCACGGAGCAGGTGGCCAACAGCCTGGAGTCGGCCCTGCATCCGCACGGCGTTTTTGTGCTGATTGAGGCTTCGCACGGCTGTGTCACGGCCCGCGGTCCGCGCCAACTGGGAAGCACCACCGTCACGATGGCGGGCCGCGGACGCCTGGGCGAGCCGGCACAGCGCGCCGAGCTTATCGCGCTGATTGGGGGGTCCGAATGACCCTCATCATGGGGGTGCTCAACGTCACCCCCGACTCGTTCAGCGACGGCGGCCGGTACCTGGCGGCCAATCGCGCCGTTGAGCACGCGTTGCGGATGCGCGACGAGGGCGCCGATATCGTGGACGTTGGGGGTGAATCTACCCGCCCCGGTGCCGTGCGGATCACCGCCGAGGAGGAGCAGGACCGCATCCTCCCGGTCGTCTCGGCGCTCGTGCGCGAGGGCATCACCGTGAGCGTTGACACCGTCAATGCCGCGACCGCTCTCTCAGTTGCCGCCGCGGGTGCGCGGATCATTAATGACGTCTCGGGCGGCCTGGCCGACCCCGGGATGTTTGCCGCCGTCGCCGGAACCGACCTCCGCTACCTGCTGGGTCACTGGCGCGATGGCTCGCAGAATATGGACGACCGCGCCCACTACGCCGATGTTCCGCAGGACGTGCGCAGCGAGTTGCAGGCCCGTGTGCGCGCGGCCAAAGAGGCCGGTGTTGGTGAGGAGCAGCTGGTGCTCGACCCCGGCCTCGGCTTCTCCAAGGTGGGTGTGCAGAACTGGCAGCTATTGGCACGTTTTGACGAGCTCAGGAGCCTTGGGCATCCCGTGATGGTGGGAGCCTCGCGTAAGCGTTTCCTGGCCGAGCTGCTACCCGCCGATGCCCCCGTGGATCGGCGCGATCTGCCCACGGCTATTGTGAGTGTTTTGGCCGCCCAGGCCCACGCGTGGGCCGTTCGAGTGCACAATGTGAGTGCGACGCGGGTGGCACTGGACACCCTGCGAGCCTGGCAGGAGGGTGCAGATGGCCGCACCGTTTGAGGGCGACACCATCACCCTGACCGGGCTGGAATGCTTTGCGTACCACGGCGTTTTTGACCACGAGCGCGAGCGGGGACAACGCTTCGTGATCGACGTGACGGTGGATGTTGATCTGCGGGCCGCCTCCCGTAGCGATGACCTCGGCCAGACCATCCACTACGGCGAGCTCGCGGAGGCCGTCGTCGCCTCGGTTGAGCGCGACCCCGTTGACCTGCTGGAGACGCTGGCCGAGCGGGTCGCGGCCACGGTGCTGCTCAGCGCCGCCGCGCGCGCCACCCGGGTCACGGTGCACAAGCCGGACGCGCCCATCACGGTGCCCTTTGCCGACGTGTCCGTCACGATTGTCCGGGGTCGATCATGAGGCAGCTGGTGACGTGCATCCTGGCCTTCGGCAGCAACCTGGGAGATCGTGAGAACACCATCGGTGCGGCCTGTGCCGAGTTGATGGCCGCCGAGGGTATTCACTCGGTGCGCCCGTCACCGTTGCACGAGTCGGTTGCGGTCACGCTGAGGGGACCCGACCCGGATATCCCCCCCTACATGAACGCCGTCGCCGAGGTGACTACCGATCGTGGCCCCGAGGAATTGCTCGACCTTATCAACCGCATCGAGGTGCAGTACGGCCGCGTGCGTACCGAGCGCTGGGGGAGCCGCACGCTCGACATCGACATCATCACCTACGGTGGTCGGATGGTGCAGACGGAGCGGTTAACGGTGCCGCACCCGCACGCCTTCGAGCGCGATTTTGTGCTGCGCCCGTGGCTCGACCTCGACCCGCACGCGGTTCTGATGGGTCACGGCCGGGTGGCCGAGTTGCTCGAGATTATTGAGCGGGGCTGGGCCTCGTGAGCGCCAGGCGCACCTCGGCCGGGGCGATCACCCTGTGCGTGCTGATTGGCGGCGGGGCCGCCTTCCTGGTGGAGGTGGGGCTCTCCGCGAATAACCAGCCGATGATCATCCCACCGCTCTCGTTACCCCTCACACTCGTGCTGATCGCGGCCGTGATCGTGGGGTTGGCGATCCCGGTGCGCCGCTCGATCACCGGTGCGTCATCCACACCCGTCAACCCGTTTGCGGCCGTGCGCTTGGTGGCAGCGGCCCAGGCTTCCACGCTGGCTGGCGCGTTGTTTACCGGGGTGGGTCTCGGCATCCTGGGCTACATGATGACCCGTACGCTCGCCCCGCCGGTAGAATCGTGGGTGTTGGTGAGCGCCGCCGCACTGGGGGGCATTCTGCTCGTGATTGCCGGATTGGTGGTGGAGCATTTCTGTACCCTGCCTCCGCCGGAGGACGGGAGCGCGGATGCTGCGGACCAGCCCGCCTAGCCTCCTCGTCCACGAGACCTCAGCAGAAAGATGATGATGTCTGATTACCCAGCCCGAACCGAACCCCGTGCGATCCAGAAGGGTCTACACCTGCCGGATACCGAGTGGCGGCGCGTATCGCCGCGCTACATCACGGTGGAGCTGGTCAATTCGATCGTGACCGGCATCGTATGTGCGGTGGTTGCGCTCCTCCCGGTTCTCCTGGAGATGGGGTGGGGCCCGGTCTGGCAGTGGGTTCCGGTGGTGAGTGTGGCCGTCATCAGCGTGGTTACGATTGTGCTCGTGCCGCGCCGCGCCCGCGCGATTGGCTACCAGCTGCGCGAGGACGATCTGCTCTTTCGTCGCGGTATTTTTTACCAGCGCATTGTGGCGGTCCCGTACGGCCGGATGCAGTTGGTTGACACCAAGCGCGGGCCGCTTGCCCGGGCCCTCGGCCTGGCCGAACTCAAATTTGTGACCGCGGCGGCGGCCACCGGGCTCACCTTACCGGGCCTTGCCTATGCCGACGCCACCGAGCTGCGGGATCACCTGGTTGCGGTCGCCGAGACGCGGCGGTCCGGGCTGTGACCGACGCCACCCCGCCGGTGCCCGAGCACGAGTCGGCACCTCCCCGCTTCCCGTCGGTGCCCGGCCACTATCCCACACAGACGCCCGTGCCCGTTGCCCCCGAGGCGGTATCGCTCACCGATGGGCAGTGGCGCCGGATGCATCCGGCCACCCCGTTCCTCCGCGGCGGTCTCGCGCTGGTGGCGATCGTGGGTGTTCTCATCGCTAATCTGCGTGATCGAGCCGTGAACCTTTTTGTCCCCGACCCGGGCTCCTCGGGCCGCGGTGGGGGAGAAGACGAGGGGTTCTACCGCTCTCTTGACGAGTTTGGGGGTGTCTGGCTGGTTGGTGGCCTCGGCATCCTGCTTGTGATTGCGCTCGTCGTGGCCTTCTCCTATTTTTCGTGGCGACGCAACACGTATCGGGTGACCGATGACGCGGTTGAGGTGCGTAGCGGCATCCTCAACCGGCAACACCGACAGGCTCCACTTGATCGCATCCAGGGCGTCAACATTAACAAGCCGCTCTTTGCTCGGCTGCTGGGCGCGGCCAAACTCACGGTTGCCACGGCCGGGCAGGGCTCCAACGTCGAACTCAGCTACCTGAGGGCCGTGGATGCCGACGAGTTGCGTCGGGCTATTCTCGGCCTGGTAGCCCAGCACCGCCGGGTGGCGGCGGGTGCGGTACGTCCCGGGGGCACCCTCGCGGACACGGTGCACCCTCCCGCGGCCCCGGTGGCCCCGCGCCCGCTGGTGCTCGGCCCGGATGGTCAGCCCCTGCCCGGCCAGATCGGCCCGGGTAGCTCGCCGCTCGGGGGTCTCGACGATCCCCTCACCCGCCGCGTGAACGAGTTCTTTGCGCCGGAACCGGAGCTGCTGGAGGTTGAGCCCGACTCGATTGTGCGCATCCCGCCGGCCCGTCTGGTGGCCTCGCTCATCTACAATTGGGGTCTCGTCTGGGTGCTGGTTGTTGTCGCGGGCGCAATTGTTGTTCCGCTCGTGGTGCCGGAGGTCCACGGCTGGATCTGGTTTATCCTGGTGCCGTTTGTGATCGCGATGACGGGAGCCATCGTCTCGCAGACGCTTAAGCTCCTGCGATTCAGTATCGCGCAGACTCGGGATGGTGTGCGCATCGGCTACGGATTGCTCTCCATCACCAACGAGACGATTCCACCGGGGCGCATTCATGCGGTTGAGGTGAAGCAGCCGGCTCTCTGGCGTGGCCTCGATTGGTGGACCATCCGAATTACCCGAGCGGGTTCGGCCACGGTGGATTCGAACGGTACCGTGGCGATGAATACCCTGCTGCCGGTCGGCTCGCGTGCCGACGTAGAACGGGTACTCGCGGTGCTTTTGCCCGAACACACGATCCCCGCCGAGGTGGTCGAGGCGGGGCTCACCGGCACCGGTGACTCGGGCGGATATACCGGCTCGCCCCGGCGCTCCTGGGTGTATCTGCTCTGGGGCCGCCGTCGCAACGGCGTACAGATCACGGCGCATACGGCGCTCATTCGCCGCGGTGTGCTGTCGCGCAGGCTCGTCGCCGTCCCGCTCGCCCGGGTGCAGAGCGTCTCGCTGACGCAGGGCTGGCTGGCCCGGCAGCTGCGGGTCGCCAGCCTGCAACCGCAGGTGGTGCTCGGGAGCATCGTCACGCTCGTCACTGCCCTTGATCGCGATGTTGCGCTGCGTCTGATTAACGAGATGTCGTCCGCGATCACCGCGGCGAGTGCCCATGACGACCGGGCCGGGTAGGAACACCGTGACGGTTCGTAGCGGACGTCTGGGCGTGGGAATTGTGGGCGCGGGCCGGGTGGGTCCCGTGATCGGGGCGGCCTTGGCCAACGCTGGCCACGCCGTCGTGGGGATCTCGGCCGTGTCGGCGGAGAGCAGGGAGCGGGCCGAGGGGATCTTGCCTGGCGTGCCGATCTTGGCGGTGGAGGAGATCCTAGAACGCAGCGAATTGGTGGTGCTTGCGGTACCCACGGCCGAGTTGGCGGGTTTGGTGGCGGGGCTTGCCGCTCTGGGCGTGTGGCAGTCGGGGCAGCTCGTGCTGCACACCGCAGCCGAGTACGGCACGGGAGTGTTGGCCCCCGCGGCTGCTGCGGGCGCGATTCCACTGGCCGTGCATCCGGCGATTGTGTTTACCGGAACCACTCTCGACCTTGCGCGGCTGATGGATAGCTACTGCGCCGTGACGGCCCCGGCACCCGTGCTACCGATTGGGCAGGCGCTCGTGGTGGAGATGGGGGCTGAGCCCGTGGTGATTGCCGAGGCGGGCCGGGCCGAGTATGCTCGGGCGCTCGCCTCGGTGGGGGAGTTGGCCGGACGTGTGGTGGCGGATGCCGCCGCCACGCTGACTCGCCTCGGTGTTGAGTCGCCCGCTGGTCTGCTGGCCTCGGTGCTGAGCGCCACCGTTGATACGGTTCTGCGTTCGCACGCGAATCCGCCGGAGGTGGGCGTGGCCGGGCAGGATTCGTTCGATCCGGGGTGGCCGGATATCCCCTCCACAGGTTCTGATTTCTCGGAGTAATCCACAGTGTGTGGGGTGCCGCCGCGGCCGGGGTGGGCGCGGCGGTATTTTTGTGTCCTCGGGTGAATCGTTCTTACCGCATTCCCGTGTGACGTTGGATGACGGAGTGTGACGCGGTGTGTGTGGGTGTGACGTGCCGACCTTGAGTGGTGTGGTGCGTGGCCCCTAGCCTGGGTAGCACCTGCCATCCCCCGATTGATCCGAATGGAAAGGATCCCCCGTGGCCCTCCGGATACCATCCCCCCGATTCGCGGCGATACTCGCTCTCAGCACTGCGGCCATCCTGTTGGCGGGTTGCGCCGACACTCGCACGGCTGGGTCCGATCCGGCGGCGGTGGGCGCGCCCATCACGGGCGGCACCGCGGTGTATCTGGAGCAGCAGACCTACACCAACCTGTATCCGCCGGCCGCGGGTTTCTACCCCAACGGCGGCATCATGAACCAGATTGCGGACCGGCTCGTCTATCAGGACCCAGAGACCCTGGAGTTGGAGCCCTGGATCGCGACCGAGTGGAAGACAAACGAGACGGCGACCGAGTACACGTTCACACTTCGCAGCGATGTGACTTTCTCGGATGGCACCCCGCTGGATGCCGCCGCTGTGGCCAAAAACTTTGATCTTTATGGCCGGGGGGATGCGGATCGTGCCCTGACCGTTTCCGAGGCCATCAACAACTATGACCACAGTGAGGTTGTTGACGCCTCGACCGTGAAATTCTTCTTCAGCAAGCCGTCGCCCGGATTCGTGCAGGCCACCTCGACCATCACCTCGGGTCTGCTCTCACCGAAAACCCTCGATCTCACCCTGGAAGGGTTTGGCGCGGGCAATGGCGAAGACATCATCGGCTCGGGTCCGTTCACGATTACGGGGGAGAAGATCGGCACCGAGTTGACGCTCGCCGCGCGGGAGGATTACGCCTGGGGCCCGCCCTCGGTGGAGCACCAGGGTCGCGCCTATCTCGACGGTATCCAGATCATTGTGACCCCCGAAGATAGCGTGCGCGTCGGTTCGCTGCTCTCGGGCCAGGCCGACCTCATCCGCGCCGTCGAGGCGCAGGACGAGAAGCAGGTCGAGGCCGCCGGGTTTGAGGTGTACGCCCCCCAGACCAACGGGGTGAATAACTCCCTTAACCTGCGCTTCCGTCACGGCATCCTGTCGGATATTCGGGTGCGCCAGGCCCTCCTGGCCGGGATCAACCGCCAGGAGGTGATTGACACGATCTACACGGCCAACTACCCGCTCGCCACCTCAACCCTGAGTAAGACGGCGCTGGGCTATGTGGACGAGTCGGCGACTCTCGTCTACGACACCGCGAAGGCCGAGAAGCTGCTCGACGAGGCGGGCTGGACGCGCACGGGCGACGGCATCCGCACCAAGAACGGCCAGAAGCTCACGCTCGTGGTCAACGAAGCTGCCCCACAACCGCGCTCATTCGAGGCGCTCACCCTGATCAGCCAGCAACTTGCGAAGATCGGTGTTGACCTCCAGATTTTGAAGGCGGATGCCGGTACCTATGCCGAGGCTATCCAGGATGCCGACCGGGTGCAGATTTACCACTCCATCGTGGGCCGGGCCGACTATGACGTGATCAAGAGCCAGTACTACTCGACCAACCGCAACGTGCTGCTCAACCGCAATCCTCAGGACAACAGCATCGGCGACCCGAAGCTGGAGACCCTGCTGGAGGCCGTCGCGAGCAAGGTGACACCGGCGGAGCGCGCCGCCGCCGATAAGGAGGTCCAGGACTACCTGGCCGCACAGGCCTACGTGATTCCACTGTTTGAGGAGCCGCAGGTGTACAGCGCCGCTGGCTATGTGCAGGGCTTCGGGTTCGAGTCGGTTGCCCGCCCCTCGTTCTACAACGTGTGGCTGAATAAATAGGCTGATCGTGAGCTACATTCTCCGCCGACTGGGCCAGGCAGTGATCGTGCTGCTTGCGGCCTTCACGGGATCGTTCCTGCTGTTGCAGGCGTTACCGGGGGATGCGCTGTTGATCAAGTTTGAGAATCCGGAGCTGGGCCTGTCACCCGACCAGATTGCGGCCATCCGCGAGAGCTACGGGGCGGATATCCCGCTCCCGGTGCAGTTCTGGCACGCCCTCACCGGGTTCCTCAGCGGCGACTTCGGCTACTCGGTGCAGAGCGGGACGGCCGTGCGCGACCTCGTCGCCGAGGTGCTCCCCGATACGCTGCGACTCGCGGCCTTCGGGTTTCTCGCGGCCGTTTTCCTGGCCGTGAGCATCGCGTTCCTTTCGACGTTTCCCCGGTTGGCGTGGGTGCGTGGCGTGCTGCGTTCGCTGCCGTCTCTTTTTGTGTCGGTGCCGGTGTTCTGGCTGGGAATTGTGCTTATTCAGGTGTTCTCTTTTCAGCTGGGGCTGATCCCGGTGATTAACCCGTCGCCCGCCCAGGAGCTGATCCTGCCCGTGCTCACACTTGCGATTCCGATCTCGGCTCCGCTCGCGCAGATTCTCACCCGCAGTGTTGACGACACCCTGCTGCAACCGTTTGTGGCGGTGGTGCGGGCCAAGGGGGCCTCGCGCACCTGGGTACTCACCCGCAACGTGGCGACCAACGCGCTGCTGCCCACGCTCACGATCGCGGGCATCCTCTGTGGCGAACTTATCGCCGGGGCGGTTGTGACCGAGACCGTGTTCGGTCGGGCCGGTCTCGGCCGACTCACCGAGCAGGCGGTTGCCCACCAGGACACCCCCGTGCTTCAGACCGTGGTTCTTGTCTCTGCGGTGGTTTTTGTGGTGGTCAATCTCGTGGTTGACCTGTTGTACCCCGTGCTCGACCCTCGGCTCACGCGAAAGGCCGGTGCCCCCGCATGACCTCCCCCCTGATCGAACGGACGGATGCCGCGGCCACCGCGGGTGCTCGGCTGCGGCGGGTGCAGCCCACACTCGTGCTCGCCATTCTGGTGCTGGTGGTGGTGCTCGCCTGGGCGGTGGCCCCCGGATTCTTCACCCCGGTTGACCCGGTGCAGGGCGATGCGGCGGCGGCGTTGCAGGCCCCCAGCTTCCGCCACCTCTTCGGCACGGATGCGACCGGCCGCGATATGTTTTCGCGCACCGTCTACGGCGCTATCCACTCGCTATCCGGGGCTATTATTGCCGTCACGGTGGGTCTCGTGTTGGGTACCCTGATCGGCGTGCTGGCCGGGTCGATTGGTGGTGTTGCTGACGACATCCTGATGCGGCTCGTTGACGTTTTGCTTGCCATCCCGGCTCTGCTACTGGCTCTCAGTATCATCATCCTGCTGGGGTTTGGGACGACCAATGCGGCGTTTGCCGTGGGAATCACGAGCGTCGCGGCGTTCGCACGGCTCGTGCGCTCGGAGGTGGTGCGGGTGCGGCACAGCGACTACGTTGAGGCGGCGTTCGGCAGCGGGGGCCGCTACCTGGCCGTGCTTGTGCGGCATGTGCTGCCCAACTCGCTCACCCCGGTGATCGCCTACGCGGCCCTGCACTTTGGCACGGCTATCCTGGCCATCTCGACCCTGGGATTTCTGGGCTACGGGGCACCCCCGCCCACGCCGGAGTGGGGTCTGATGATCGCCGAGGGTCGCAACTATGTGGCCACCTCCTGGTGGCTCACCACCCTGCCCGGTCTGGTCGTTGTGCTGGTGGTTGTCTCAGCGAACCGGCTCAGCGCCGCGCTGGCGAGCCGGAGGTAACCGCCATGACTACTCTGCCCCAGAAAATACTGCCCCAGGATCTCGCCGCCGCGGCGTCCTCGGCGGGTGCCGCTCCGCTCCTCGACATCAGCAATCTCTCCGTCTCGTACTCCTCGCGCGGGGAGCGGGTGCGTATGGTGCACGAGGTCTCGCTCAGCATTCGGCCCGGTGAGGTACTTGCCGTTGTGGGCGAGTCGGGCTCCGGTAAGACCACAACGGCCCAGGCGGTGATCGGTCTGCTCGCCGAGAACGGCCAGATCGACGGCGGCTCGATCCGTCTTGACGGCACGGATATCGCCGGTTGGTCCCCGAAACAGTTCGAGTCGGTGCGCGGTCAGCGCATCGGCCTCATCCCGCAGGACCCGAACAACTCTCTCAACCCCGTGAAAACCATCGGGGCGAGCCTCTCCGAGGTGCTGCGCATCCATCGTTGGGGCGATAAGCGGGCCACGCGGGCGCGCGTGATCGAGTTGCTCACCCGGGTGGGCATCCCCGAGCCGGAGGTGCGGGCCCGACAGTATCCGCACGAGCTATCCGGTGGGATGAAGCAGCGCGTGCTCATTGCGAGCGCGATTGCGTTGCAGCCCGACCTCATCATCGCCGACGAGGCCACAAGCGCCCTCGATGTGACGGTGCAGAAGCGCATTTTGGATCTGCTCGACGATCTACGGGCTGAGAGCGGCACGGCCCTCCTCCTCGTCACCCATGATCTTGCGGTGGCCGCCGACCGGGCCACCCGCGTCGTGGTGATGAAGGATGGCCGGGTGCAGGAGTCGGGTCGCACCGAGCGCGTCCTCGGCAGCCCCCGGGCGGACTACACCCGCACCCTCCTGCGTGACGCTCCCTCGTTTGCGGCCGGGTACCGTACACCGCGCTCGTTGCCCGGCACCCTTTCGCGCGACCTGCCCGGAGCGGGTGAGACGGAGAGCGTACCCGAGGAGGTGCCCGGTATTCGGGTGACCCATCTGGTCCAGGAGTTTGCTCGGGGGCGACGGGCGGAGCCCTTCCGGGCCGTTGACGAGGTGAGCTTCACCGTGCCCCGCGGCACCACCCACGCGCTTGTGGGAGAGTCTGGCTCGGGCAAAACCACGACGGCTCGCGCGGTCGTCGGGCTCGTGCGCCCCACCACGGGCATGATCGAGGTGGCTGGCCAGGATCTTGCCGCGCTAACGGGGGAGGCAGCACGCCGCTTCCGCAAGACGGTCCAGCTGGTTTATCAGAACCCCTTCAGCTCTCTGGATCCGCGCCAGAGCATTGCCCAGATCATTGGCGAGCCGCTGCGTAACTATGGCCGTACAACCGCGGCCGAGCGGGCCGCGGCCGTCGCGGATTCCCTCGACCACGTGGCGCTGCCGCGGGTGCTTGCCGGTCGTCGGCCACGCGAACTCTCGGGCGGTCAGCGTCAGCGGGTGGCGATTGCCCGCGCGCTCATCCTCCGGCCCGAGGTGGTGGTGCTTGACGAGGCCGTGTCGGCGCTCGATGTGACGGTGCAGGCACAGATCCTCGACCTACTCGAACGACTCCAAGACGAGTTGGGTCTCACCTACCTCTTTATTTCGCACGATCTCGCGGTGGTGCGGCACCTCTCGCACACCGTCTCGGTCATGAACAGGGGGCGGGTGATTGAGAGCGGCCGTACCGCCGATGTTTTTGGTTCCCCGCGTGAGGAGTACACCCGCACCCTGCTCGACGCGATTCCCGGCCGCACCCCCGTGACGGCACCCGTGACCGCCACTCCCACATCCCCGCACACCCCATGAGAAAGTGAATAATGACCTCTCCCCGCCTCGGATACTTTAGCCGCCTCCTCGATAACGTCCCCGCCGGTGAGCGGTACCGCCTCGCCACCGAGCAGATTCGCCAGGCGGAGCGCGTCGGCTTCGATACCGCCTGGGTCGCCCAGCACCACTTTCACGAGGCGGAGGGCGGGCTGCCCTCGCCCTTTGTCTTTCTCTCGCATGTGGCTGCGCATACCTCCACGATCCGTCTGGGCACGGGTGTGATTACGCTCCCGCTCGAAAACGCCATCCGGGTCGCCGAGGATGCCGCCGTGCTCGATCTCCTCTCGGGCGGCCGTCTCGAACTGGGGGTGGGTACGGGCGGCACCCCGTCATCCTTCACGGCGTTCGGTCACGATTCGGCCGAGCGCAGTTCGATCTTTGGCGAGTGCTTTCAGACCCTCCTGGATGCCTGGTCCGGCACCGGCATCAACGGCACCGATAACCGCCTCTATCCGGCGGCTCCGCAGCTACGTGACCGCATCTGGCACTCCACCTTCAGCACGGCAGGCGGTACCCGCGCGGGGAGTCGCGGTGATGGTCTACTGCTCTCGCGCACGCAGCCGCGCACGGCCGAGAATCCGGACGCTTCGCTCAGCGACCTGCAAAACCCCATCATCGACGGCTACCTTGATGCCCTCCCGGCCGGAGCTACCCCCCGCATTATGGGCTCGCGCACCCTCTTCGTGGCGGACTCCCGTGAGGAGGCCCGTGCGTGCGCCGAGGCGGGGTTGCGTGCAGCCCGGAAGAACTTCACCACGTTCGGCCTGCGCCTCGAGAGCGATGACGTGGACGATCTGATTGCCGCGTTTGATGCCTACGTGGGCACCCCGGAGGAGGTGCTTGAGCAGATCAGTCGGGACACCGCGCTCGCCCGGGTAACCGATCTCGCCTTCCAGGTGCACTCCATTGACCCGCCGCATGAGCTTATTCTGCGCTCGATTGAGCTCACGGCTAGCGAGGTGGCCCCGGCGCTGGGCTGGCGCTCGCCCGCGTTGACCGCCGCCGCGACCGTGTAGCGCGGCCACAGACCACCATCGCCCCGACCCCCAGGAGAACAGTGTGACCATACGTATCCCACCCGATGTGATTGACGTGCTACTCGGCACCCGTCCGGATGACACGCTCGACACGCTCCGCTCGCTCCGCCCCGCCACCCGTGAACATACTCAGCGCAGTTTCGAGGCGCTTTTCCAGCCCGTTGATGAGAGCCATATCGGTCTCGCCGAGCGCTACGCCATCGCGGTGTTTGTCGCGGCGCTGCACAAAGACGTACGGCTAACGGAGTTCTATGCGGCTGGCCTGGGTGATCACCCCGCGCTCCTCAGCGCCGTCCGGTCTGCGGCAGACGCGGGCCAGGCCGAGGGGCCCTACGGCAGCTACCGAGAGGCTGGCCTCCAGGCCGAGAACCAAGAGGGGCTCACCTTCCAGGTGGGCACCGCCGGTCGGGATGCGCTGGGAACCCGCCTCGCCGCCGCTCTCGACCACGCCCACCGCCTGGTCTTCCACCCCCGAGACTCACGGCCCGAGGCGCTTGAGGCGCTCATCGCCGCCGGGTGGGATACCGACGGTATCGTCACGCTGTCCCAGTTGATCGCGTTCCTCACCTTCCAGATCCGCGTTGTATCCGGTCTGCTGACCCTGGCGGAGACGCTCCCCCTCACCCACCCCACGGAGGCCTCATCGTGACCGACACCGTCACCACCTATCCCCACCTTGACCGTCCCGAGCGCTTCACCGCGGCCCAGATCGGCTGGGTGCCGTGGCTCACGCCGCTGCCCGTCGAGGAGTTTACCGACCGCCACTGGGCGGGCGTCGTGGACAGGTCGCGGGCCGCCTCCCCGTACTTCGCTCTGCTGGCCCGCGACCCCGAGATTCTGGCCGCCCGCACCACGACGGATAAAGACATCTTCTACAACACCACGGGTGGCCTGCCCCGCGCCGAGCGCGAGCTGGCCGCCACGGCCACCTCGCGCGAGAACGGCTGTGTGTTCTGCGCCTCGGTGCACGCCCGGTTCGCGGGTCACTATGCCAAACGAACGGATGATGTGCAGCTCCTCCTCGACGAGGGAGTCACCGCCCCGCTCGACGAGCGCTGGAGCGCCATCGTTGCCGCCTCGGTCGCGCTCGCCGCGACCCCCGTGCGCTTCTCGGCCGAGCACATCCACCGGCTGCGCGCGGCCGGTCTGGAGGACAGCGAAATCATTGACGTGATTAACGGCTCCTCATTCTTCAACTGGGCCAACCGTCTGATGCTCTCCCTCGGCGAGCCGGAGAACCCGGCCGAGGGGTAGCGACCCGGCGCTCGACCGCCACCCACTGCGGGGCGGGCAGCGGGCGGCACCCCCACCGCACCCGTCCGTTCCCGCGGATACCTCGGTAGACTGTCCCCCGTACATCAACCCAGGAGCACGCACCCCGTATGAGCGACACGACCACTTCAGCCGCAGATTCCGCCGCCGCAGAACCCACCGCCGACGACATTTCCGAGCAGAAAGCGGTCCGCCTCGCCAAGCGAGAGCGCCTTATCAACGAAGCGGCGGATGCCGGCGGTGGTGCCTACCCGGTCAGCGTTCCGATCACCCACACCATCCCCGAGGTGCGTGCGGCCTACGCCACCCTCGAAACGGATACCGCAACGGGAGACACCGTCGCACTCGCCGGACGCGTGGTCTTTGCCCGCAACACCGGCAAGCTGTGTTTTGCGAGCCTGCAATCGGGTGATGGCTCACGTATTCAGGCGATGGTGAGCCTCGCCGAGGTGGGGGCGGAGAGCCTGCAGCGCTGGAAAGAATTGGTTGATCTGGGTGACCACGTTTTTGTGTCCGGTGAGGTGATTTCGAGCCGCCGCGGCGAGCTCTCGGTGATGGTGACCGACTGGGCCATCGCGGCCAAGGCTCTGCTCCCCCTACCCACCCTGCACAACGAGTTGAACGAGGAGACGCGCGTACGCCAGCGTTACCTCGATCTGATCGTGCGGGAGCAGGCCCGCCAGACGGTGCTCGCCCGCTCGACCACCATGACGAGTCTGCGCACCACGTTTGCGCAGCACAGCTTTGTCGAGGTGGAGACCCCCATGCTCCAGACGCTGCACGGCGGGGCCTCCGCCCGCCCGTTTAGCACCCACTCCAACGCGTTCGACACCGAGCTTTATCTGCGCATTGCGCCCGAGCTCTTCCTCAAACGTGCCGTGGTCGGCGGCATTGACCGCGTGTTTGAGATCAACCGTAACTTCCGCAACGAGGGTGCCGACTCCACGCACAGCCCCGAGTTTGCGATGCTGGAGGCCTACGAGGCCTACGGCGACTACACCAGCATCGCCGACCTCACCCAGGAATTGATTCAGAACGCCGCGCTCGCCGTCTCCGGCTCCCACGTTGTGACCTGGGCCGATGGCACCGAATACGATCTGGGCGGCACGTGGGACCGGATCAGCATGTACGAGAGCCTGTCCGAGGCCGCCGGGGTTGTCATCACCCCGCAGACCTCGGTGGGTGAGCTGCTGGCTCTCGCCGACAGGCTGGGTGTGGAGGTAGCTCTGCCCAACCACGGCAAGCTGGTGGAGGAGTTGTGGGAGCACTGCGTGAAGGGCGACCTCACCGCCCCCACCTTTGTGCTCGATTTTCCGGTAGAGACGAGCCCGCTCACCCGCGCCCACCGCAGTATTGAGGGCGTCGTCGAGAAGTGGGATCTCTACATCCGCGGTTTCGAGCTGGCCACGGGATACTCCGAGCTGGTCGATCCCGTCGTGCAGCGTGAGCGGTTCATTGCCCAGGCCCGCCAGGCTGCGGCGGGTGATCTGGAGGCGATGAGTCTCGATGAGGAGTTCCTCCGCGCCCTCGAACACGGGATGCCACCAAGCGGCGGTATGGGGATGGGGGTGGACCGTCTGTTGATGGCACTCACCGGCCTCGGC
Source organism: Klugiella xanthotipulae (assembly GCF_006716695.1). Classification (GTDB taxonomy): domain Bacteria; phylum Actinomycetota; class Actinomycetes; order Actinomycetales; family Microbacteriaceae; genus Klugiella; species Klugiella xanthotipulae. Next base: position 723,709 of record NZ_VFPN01000001.1, on the reverse strand, counting down.
ATCCGCGAGACGATTCTTTTCCCGCTCGTGAAGTAATCTCGAGCTTCTCAGGTACTCTTGGAGGATTATGTCAGAGACACTTACGGCAGCGCTCTGGGCGATCACGCCCACGGTCCTGCTGGGCGCAATCTTTTGGTTCATCGTCCGCGCTATTATCCGGGTGGACCGTACCGAGCGCGCGGCGTTCAGTAAGGTTGAGGCCGAGGAGCGCCAGCGCCGTGGCCTGCCGCCCCGCCCTGCCGCCCCGGTAGTGGCGGATGCCGCCGTTGAGCAGACGAGTACCCCCGCCTCTCCCGCGCAGTAGACGGCCGAGCACGCGCACCAATCCTGGGGGAGGGAGACCGTGGTAGACCCGTTGACGTGGTTTGATGAGGCCACCTTTTCGGTGTGGGTGGCCACGGCCCTTCTGGTGGTCGATTTTGCCATCCGCGTTGTGGCGATCATCGTGGTACCCCGTAATCGCCGCCCCACCTCGGGGATGGCCTGGCTACTCGCCATCTTTTTTATCCCCTATGTGGGCATTATCCTGTTCCTCGTCATCGGCAGTCGCCGCCTGCCGCGCGCGCGCCGTCGCAAGCAGGACGAGATTAACCGCCTGATCACGGAGGCCACAACCGGTAGCGACCGGGTCAGTGATATGAAGGATGCGCCGCCCTGGCTCCCCGCGATGGCCGCCATGGGTCAGAATCTGGGTGCCCTCCCGCTCACCGGTGGCAATAGGGCCACCCTGCTCACGGAGTACGAGTTGACCATCCGCAGCATGGCCGAGGCCGTGCGTAACTCCCGGCACTATGTGCACGTACAGTTTTACATCCTCGCCTACGACCCCACCACCCGGGTGTTCTTTGAGGCGCTTCGGGATGCCGTCGAGCGCGGCGTCGCGGTGCGCGTGCTGCTCGACCACATCGCTTCCGTCCGTTCGCCGGGCTACCTGCGCACCCGGCGCAAACTGGACGAGATCGGCGTGGAGTGGGATCTGATGCTCCCGGTGCGCCCGTGGCGGGGCCAGTACCAGCGGCCCGATCTACGCAACCACCGCAAGATCCTGATCGTGGATGGTGAGGTGGGCTTTATGGGCTCGCAGAACCTGATTGACTCCAGCTACAACAAGCGCAGCAATCGGCGTCGCGGTCTGTCCTGGAAGGATCTCATGGTGCGGGTGGAGGGTCCGATTGTGTCGGGCCTCAACGCGATCTTCTTGGGTGACTGGTACACCGAGACTAACGACTCCCTGGCCAACTGGGTTCACGAGGATCCCCCTGTGGTCGCTGGCCCCACCCTCGACTGTCAGGCGGTGCCGAGCGGTCCGGGGTTTGCGGGCGAGAATAATCTTCAGATGTTTCTGGCCCTGCTCTACAACGCTACCGAGCGGATCAGCATCACAAGCCCCTACTTTGTGCCCGACGAATCCATTCTGTACGCGCTGAAGGCAGCAACCTCCCGGGGCGTCTCGGTGGAAATTTTTGTCTCCGAGGTGGGCGACCAGGCCCTCGTTTACCACGCCCAGCGCTCATACTACGAGGATCTGTTGGAGACGGGTGTGCGCATCTTTATGTATCGCCCGCCGTATATTCTGCACTCTAAGCACTTCACGATTGATAACGCGGTGGCCGTTGTCGGGTCGAGCAATATGGATATGCGTTCGTTCAGCCTCAATATGGAGGTCTCGATGATGGTGCACGGTGAGTCTTTTGTGCGCGCCCTCGATGAGATCGTGGAGGGGTATCGCAGCAACTCTCGGGAGCTCACGCGGGAGGAGTGGCGCAGACACTCCATCTGGTCCACCATGCTCGATAACCTGGCCCGGCTCACCTCGGCCCTTCAATAGTCTGGCTTTCGGTGAGCGGGTTGCTGCCGAGCCGTCGCATCCCGGTGTCCCACGAGGATAACAATCCGGGATCATCCGCCCGCGGCGGGGGGAGGAGCCCCGCGCGGCGCGTTACAGTTTTTGGCATGGAATGTGTAGCACGACGACGACCTATTCGGGTGTTTCCGGTGGTTCTCGCCGCCTTCGTCCTTGCCCTGACGGGATGCGCGCAGGGCGGCTCTGCCGCCCCCACGCCGCCGGTGACGGCCTCGCCCGGCGGTCCGGATGTTCTGGTGACGGCCACCCCCGACCCCAGGGACGACTCCGTCCCGGGGGACTCCGACGCTGAGGATCCCAACGTGTTGGGCGCTCCCTTCGCGGTGTGGCAGTCGGGCGGTGCCCAGTACAGTGTGACCACATTTGGGAGTTCCTCCTGCCTGCCGGAGGTCACGGGCGTGAGGGTGGGCGCGGGTAACACCGTGACGCTCACCACTCGAGAGTCCGCCCAGGAGGTCTGCACGGCCGATTTTGGGCCGCGCACCTGGACCCTGGACACCCCTGCCGACATTGACCCGCAGTCGGCGGTGAGCATCGTGATCCTGGCCTCCACGGAGGACGGCCAGGATGCCCGCATCACGCTCGACCCGATCGCCTAGTCCCGTGTGCCGGGTTACTGCCGTCGCGGTTTGAGCCGAGACATGGGCGTGGCGGGTGCGGGGAGGGGCTTCCCCGGGTATCCGGCGACGACGCCGTAGCGGCCGCGCGGGTCGGGGCGTCCGTTGGAGCCCACTACCTCCACCTGCCACTGGGCGCGCATCTCGACGATTTCCTCGTGGCTGCGCGCGATGAAGTTCCACCACATCACGATGCTCTCGTTGAGCGGTTCGCCACCTAGCAGGATGATGCGCGCGGGTGCGTCGCCGCTGCGCAGTTGCAGGGTGCGGAAACCGGGGGCTACGATGCCGAGCGCACGGCGCGGGATCTCGGTGGCGTTGAGGCGAACTTCTCCCTCGTCCACGAGCACCCCGTGTTCGAACCCGGCCTGCACGGGGATGACCACATCGGCGTTGGCTGGCAGGCGAATCTCGGCCCCGACGAGCGGGCTGTAGGTGGTGGCTGGGCTGCTGAACCCGGCCAGCTGTCCCATAAACACCAGCAGGGTGGCCTGCCCGTAGTGCACGGCGGGGATGGTGTGGTGCTCAAAGTGGGCGGCGACCCGTCGGGAGGCATCCGGTAGGACGGTCCACAACTGCACGCCGTGGAGGTAACGTTCGGCGTCGGTGGAGACCTCGGAGTGGCTGATACCGCGGCCCGCGGTCATCAGGTTGAGCTCGCCGGGTCGCACCATCTCGTGGCTGCCGGTGCTGTCGCGGTGCTCGATTTCGCCGCTGAAGAGCCAACTCACGGTCTGTAGGCCGGTGTGGGGATGCGGCGGGACGACCATCCCCGGCCCGGCGGTGAGGTCGTCGGGCCCGTAGTGGTCGGCGAAGCACCAGGCACCGATGGTGCTGCGCTCGCGGTGGGGGAGGGTGCGCCGCACGGTCATGGCGCGCACGCCGCCGAGCGGGACGTTGCGGGCCTCAATGATGGTGACTGCGCCGGAGGCGCGGATAGTTGATGATCGCTGCCCCACCCGGTCGGCGACCTCCTGAGGCTTCGCCTCCGTGTTACCCATGACACACCTCTCGTTGCGCGCCGTTTCCTGCCCACCCTAACCCGAAAGACCTGCAGTTTCCTGTTCCGTGCCCGAACGGCGGAACTGTTGTGGCGTACTTTCAGCTGCGACCGGATCCCCTTCGGATACGGCCCCCGATGGTGGCGAGTGCACCATCAATTCTTCCACTCTATTAACGCACACCTTGTCCGTCATTATGCTCCGGGGTGTGCCAGCCCTCATCGTGCGGGTAGTCACCGTCTCCCGTAACGCCGACGGCGAACATCTGTATATTTTCGAGCATCCGTGGTTACTCTCTATAGCAAGGCCCCAACTGCCCGACCTGTGAGGAGCGACCAATGTTTGAAAGATTTACCGACCGTGCGCGTCGAGTGGTCGTTTTGGCTCAAGAAGAAGCCAAAATGCTCAACCACAACTACATTGGCACCGAGCACATTCTGCTCGGGTTGATCCACGAGGGTGAGGGCGTTGCTGCGAAGGCGCTGGAGTCTCTCGGCATTTCGCTGGATGCGGTGCGCGAGCAGGTGACCGACATCATCGGCACCGGCCAGCAGCAGCCCACCGGGCACATCCCTTTTACTCCTCGCGCCAAGAAGGTGCTGGAGCTCAGCCTGCGTGAGGCGCTTCAGCTGGGCCACAACTACATTGGCACCGAGCACATTCTGCTGGGCCTGATCCGCGAGGGTGAGGGTGTTGCCGCCCAGGTTCTCGTCAAGTTGGGCGCGGACCTCAACCGCGTGCGCCAGACGGTTATTCAGCTACTGAGCGGATACCAGAGCGGCAAGGAGTCCGTCGCCGTCGGCGGACAGGAACCCACGGGCAGCGACAAGAACTCGCAGGTGCTTGACCAGTTTGGCCGCAACCTGACGAGTGCCGCACGCGAGGGCAAGCTTGATCCTGTGATCGGCCGCGAAAAAGAGGTGGAGCGGGTCATGCAGATTCTGTCGCGCCGTTCCAAGAACAACCCCGTCCTGATCGGTGAGCCCGGTGTGGGTAAGACCGCCGTTGTGGAGGGCCTTGCCCAGGCCATCGTCAAGGGCGATGTGCCCGAGACGCTCAAGGATAAGCAGCTCTACTCGCTCGACCTGGGGTCATTGATTGCCGGTAGTCGTTACCGCGGCGACTTCGAGGAGCGCCTCAAGAAGGTCACCAAGGAGATTAAGACGCGGGGCGACATCATTGTCTTCATTGACGAGATCCACACGCTCGTGGGTGCCGGTGCCGCCGAGGGTGCAATTGATGCGGCGAGTATCCTCAAGCCTCTGCTGGCCCGTGGCGAGCTGCAAACGATTGGGGCGACCACCCTCGACGAGTACCGCAAGCATTTTGAGAAGGATGCCGCCCTGGAGCGCCGCTTCCAGTCCATCCAGGTGGCCGAGCCGAGCCTGCCGCACACGATCAACATCCTGAAGGGCCTGCGCGACAAGTACGAGGCCTTCCACAAGGTGTCGATCACCGATGGTGCCATTGTGGCCGCGGCCAATCTGGCCGACCGCTACGTGAGCGACCGCTTCCTGCCGGACAAGGCTATCGACCTGATTGATGAGGCCGGTGCGCGTCTGCGCCTGTCGATCCTGTCCTCGCCGCCCGAGCTGCGCGAGTTTGACGAGAAGATTGCCGCGGTGCGCCAGCAGAAGGAGGCCGCCATCGAGGGCCAGGACTTCGAGAAGGCCGCCTCCCTGCGCGACGAGGAGAAGAAGCTTCTGGGCGAGCGGTTGCGGCTGGAGAAGCAGTGGCGTGCCGGGGATGTCCAGACGACGGCCGAGGTGGATGAGGGACTCATCGCCGAGGTGCTGGCCCAGGCCACGGGTATCCCGGTCTTTAAGCTCACCGAGGAGGAGTCCTCGCGACTCGTCTTCATGGAGAAGGCCCTGCACCAGCGCGTGATCGGCCAGGACGAGGCGATTTCGGCCCTCGCCCGCACCATCCGCCGCCAGCGCGCGGGCCTGAAAGACCCGAAGCGCCCCAGCGGTTCGTTCATCTTCGCCGGTCCCACGGGCGTGGGTAAGACCGAGCTGGCGAAGGCCCTCGCGGAGTTCCTGTTCGACGACGAGGACGCCATGATCTCGCTCGACATGTCGGAGTACGGCGAGAAGCACACCGTCTCCCGCCTCTTTGGGGCCCCTCCCGGGTTTGTCGGCTTTGAGGAGGGCGGCCAGCTCACCGAGAAGGTGCGCCGCAAGCCGTTTAGCGTGGTCCTCTTTGACGAGATTGAGAAGGCCCACCCGGACATCTTCAACTCGCTCCTGCAAATTCTGGAGGAGGGGCGACTCACGGACGGCCAGGGTCGCGTTGTTGACTTCAAGAACACCGTCATCATCATGACCACCAACCTGGGTGCTCGCGACATTGCCGGTGGCCCGGTTGGCTTCCAGTTGGAGGGTGACAGCGCCACCGACTACAGCCAGATGAAGGGCAAGGTTAACGAGGAGCTCAAGAAGCACTTCAAGCCCGAGTTCCTCAACCGGGTGGACGATGTCATCGTCTTCCCGCAGCTGAACCCGGCCGAGCTGTTGCAGATTGTGGACCTCTTTGTGGCCCGTCTGCGCGACCGGATGCTCGACCGCGATATGTCCATCGAGATTGCGGTTCCGGCTAAGCAGCGCCTCATTGAGGTGGGCTTCGATCCCGCGCTGGGTGCCCGGCCGCTGCGCCGCGCCGTTCAGCACGAGGTGGAGGACAAGCTCAGTGAGAAGATCCTCAACGGTGAACTCGTCGCGGGCGATCATGTGAAGGTCGATTTTGTGGCGGGCCAGTTCACCTTTGAGACCGTGTCGCGTGAGAGCGCGGGCGGCACCGGATCAACCGTGGCCTCCTCGGCCGCGGCTGCGGCATCCACCGCGGCCACGCTGGGTGAAGTCTCCTAGGCGATACCGAGCCGAACACCATCGGGCACTATCCACCGGCTTCCGCCGGGGCGGGTGGTGCCCGATGTGGGTTAATCGCCCTGTACAGTGGCAGGATGACGGATAAGACGCTGGTTTCGGTTCGCCGCGCCCGCACCTCCGACATCCCCCACATCCAGCGGCTGATCGCCCCGCTCATTGAGCAGCGCATCCTGCTGGGGAAAGAAACCGTTGTGCTCTACGAGTCGGTGCAGGAGTTCTGCATTGCCGAGGCGGCGGATGGCGAGGTTGTTGGTTGCGGGGCGCTCCACGTGATGTGGGCAGACCTGGGTGAGGTGCGCACCCTCGCGGTGGCCCCCGGTGCCCTCGGTCGCGGTGTGGGCCGACAACTGCTCGCCGCGCTGGAGGAGAACGCCCGGGCGCTGGGCCTGAGCCGACTATTCTGTCTCACCTTTGAGGTTAATTTCTTTAGCCGCAATGGGTTTGGTGTGGTGCCGGGGGTTGCCGAGGATGTGCTCCTTGACCCCGCGCTCTACTCCGAACTGGTGCGCTCGCCCGATGAGGGTATCGCCGAGTTTCTGGAGCTCGCCCGGGTGAAACCGAATACGCTCGGCAATACGCGCATGATCAAGCACCTGTGAGACCGGGCAGATTCGTCGTGTCTTGAGGCGATTTCGCCGGACTCTCGCTAGATTATGGTCATGTCTTCCTCCGCGAACCCGGGTGGGCCGCCAGCCACCAATGTGTACCTGCGTCGCAGGCTGCTGGTTTTGGCCGGTCTGGTTGCGGTGATTGTTGCGATCGTGCTGATTGTGGTGCGCCCCGGTGCCAGCGCTGAGGTTCAGCCGTCATCAGTCCCGACAACGACGACCCCGGCGGCGGACGCAGAGGCGGAGGGGACCGCCGAGTGCTCCGGCACCCAGGTCGCCGTGACCCCCATCACCGACGCGACCACGTACGCGCCGGATGCCAAGCCGATGCTCTCCCTGAGCGTCACCAACACCGGGACGACGGCGTGCAGCATTAACGCGGGTACCCGGGCTATGGTCTTCACGATCACGAGCGGTACGGAGATCTACTGGGTGTCCACGGACTGCCAGCAGGATGCCACCGACAACATCATCCTGCTCGAACCCGGTAAGCCGATCACGAGTACGCCCTTTGCCTGGGATCGTACCCGTAGCGGCCCCGATACGTGTGGCACCGACCGCGAGGTGGTGCCCGCAGCGGGGGTCTCGTACCACCTGACCGCCTCGCTCGCCGGGATTGAGTCGGCGGATACGCGGCAGTTTATCCTGAGCTAGGGTGCTCCTCCACGCAGAAATTGCGTTGACGTTTGGGTACGCGCGCGTATCCGCACACCCGCTGCCGTCCGTCAGATTTTCTCTGTGTTTTCTCTGTGGCGCTCAGCGACGCCCTGCTTCTGGGTGGACATCCCACCCGGGGGAAAAGCTATCCCACCCCCCGAATCAGGCCCGCCATTGAGATGGCCTGGGCGTCGGTGAGCGACGCCACGTAGTCGATCACGGCCCGGCCCCGGCCTCGGCGCTGGATGCTCTCGTCATCCGTGGGGCCACTCAATAGTTCGGGGGAATCCGCGCGGAGGTGCCGGTAGCTTTCCGTTGTCGCCTCGGCGGACTCGATGAGGCGGCGCGGGGCGCGACCAACATCGTTGCGGTCGGTGAGCCACTCCTCCAGCCCGAGGACAAGCACCTCCATCAGGTGCGCCTGCCCGCGCTGGGCGGTGGCGAGGTCGGGGTTGTCGAGCACGAAGCGGGTGTGCACAAATTTGAGCACAATCACGTCGTGCCAGGCCTGCCGCTCCAGGCGTACGTGACCACTGCGCACCTGCGGCGCAGGATCGACCACGATGGAACGTTGGAACCGGTCGAGCCAGCTGCGAATGAAGGCGGAGAGTGAACGCTCGGTGGCGATGCCGCCGTCGAAGGGGACCGCGAGGAGGTCATCCACCAGTTCCTCGTTGACCCGCTCCACCGCGGCGCGGAAGGCATCGTCGTTGGCGATCCAGGCATCCCGGGAGACGATCCGGCGGCGCAGCAACTCCAGTGAGTTGCCCGGGTCCCGGGGGCGCGCGGTGAGGTCGGCGAGGGGGGTGCGGGCCAGGAGCGTTTGGTCGCGCAGCCAGGTGCGCAGTTCGGCCGAGACGGAGGCCTGCTGCAACACCCCCGCGCGATAAAAGTCGTCGAGGTCGTGAATTGAGTACGCGATATCGTCGGCGATATCCATCACCTGGCACTCCACCGTCTGTTGCCACGGCCCGATGGCGGGGTAGGCGGCGCGCACCGTCGCGACCTCGCGGGCGTGCAGACCGTAGACGGAGAACTTGTGGGCCCCCGTCGGGGTCACCTCGCCCACTCCGTGGGGCCGTTCGTGTGGGGGAAGCTCGGTGAAGTTGTCGCGCCATTCGAGCCGCGTCCACGGATACTTGAGCACGGCGGCCCGCACGGCTGAGGTGAGGTTGAGGCCTGGCTGCGCGGCCCCGTGGGTGTCAAGCTCGGTGAGGATGCGGAAGGTCTGCGCGTTTCCCTCGAAGCCCTCCGGTAGCCCCAACCGCTCGCGGGCCACCCGGTCGAGCACCCGCTCGCCGAGGTGACCGAACGGGGGATGCCCGAGGTCGTGGGCGCTCGCCGCCGCCTGCACCACGATGGGGTCGCAGCCGCCGAGGGCCCGGAGGATATCGCCGGCCTGCCCCGTGTCGGCCTGCAGCCCCACCGCGATCGTGCGCGCCACCGAGGCGACCTTGATCGTGTGCGTGAGCCGGTTGTGGATGACCGGCCCCACATTTGCCTGTGGTATCACCTGCGTTACGGCCGACAGTCGTGAGAAGTAGGGGGAGAATCGGAGCCGCTCCAGGTCGGTGCGAAAGTCGGTGGTGGGGTGCGCGTGCGGGTCTGCCGCCTCGGGAACAGCGCGGGCGTGCCGCGGGTCGAGGCCTGCGGGGGCGTGGGCTAGGGGTTGGCTGCCCGGGTCGAGGTCGATAGTGACCGGGGATGTGGGGGTGTGGTCGGGCTGAGCGGGGCCGGGGTGAGTCGTCATCGGTGTCTCCTTGCCAAGCCGAGAAGCTGCGTGGGTCGTTTCTGGTCCCAGCCTAGGTCACGGTGATTCGGGCGTGTAGCGTCGATGCGGGTTTTGTCCAGTTCCCGGCTGACGACGCGAGAATTGAGATGGTGGTGGCCACCGTGACCAGAAGTGCACCATATCTGCGTCACCGGCCACCCTTTTCCGCGGGTTGGGCAGCCTCGGTAGGCATCCTCGTGGGGATAAGCTGACGAGATGAGTGAACCCGTCGTCGAGTGGTTTGGCCTGGGTTTAGTTCCGTACTTTCAACAAGGATAGGAACACCATGGCAAACAAATATGAACCAGAATTCCGTGAACGCGCGCTGCGTATGCTCACCGAAGCGCTCCCCGAGCATACGAGCCTCAACGCAGCCAGCAACCAGGTCGGCAAGCTCCTCGGTGTCTCACCAGACACGCTGCGTATCTGGCATCGTCAAACGCTGATCGATACTGGCCAAAAACCCGGCGTGACCACTGATATGAACGAGGAGAACCGGCGACTGCGCCGCGAAGTCGCTGAACTCAAGAAAGCAAACGAAGTCTTGCGAGCTGCGAGCATATTTTTCGCCAAGGAACTCGACCCGCCACGAACGAAATGATCCAATTCATCGATACCTATCGTGATCGTTTCGGGGTTGAGTTCCTGTGCCGTGTGCTGGGCTCGGCAATTCGTGGGTTTCTGACGTCCCGAGGATATCGGGCAGCGAAACACAGACTCCCGTCGGTCAGGAAACTACGCGACGAGATTCTCGTCACCGAGATCCGTCAACTCCACAAACAGCACTACAGCGTCTACGGGCGCCGCAAGATGCACGCCCTCCTCACCAGAGCAGGGTGGGTCATCGGACGCGACCAAACCGAGCGTCTGATGAAAATCGCCGGAGTGCGTGGAGTACGTCGTTCGAAGAGAGCCTTCACAACAACGAGTGACGTCAGGGATCAGCTGCCGGGTGATCTCGTCGAACGCCAGTTCGTGGCCGACGGGCCAATGAAGTTGTTGGTGTGTGACATCACTTACGTTGCTACGTGGGCTGGGTTCGCATACACCGCGTTCATTATTGATGTCTTTGATCGTAAGATCGTTGGCTGGAACGTTGCCTCAACACTGAAAGCTGAGATACTGCCGCTGCAGGCGCTTGAGATGGCGGCCTGGCAATCAGGTGGAACGCTCGACGGGGCCGTGCATCACAGCGACCACGGATCGAACTACATGTCGATGGTCTACTCCAACCGCGTCAGAGAACTGGGGGCGATTCCTTCAACGGGGACCGTAGGTGACAGCTACGATAATGCCCTGGCCGAGTCAGTGAACGCGCTCTACAAAGCAGAACTCATCCGCAGGCGTGGCCCCTGGAAAACAGTTGAGGAAGTCGAACTCGCCACCCTGGAGTATGTGTGGTGGTGGAACAATGAGCGCCTCCACGGCGAGCTAGGCAGGCGAACCCCGGTCGAGGTTGAGACGGCGTACTATGCTGAGGCGCAGTCACTCGTGACAACCGTCGAGTGATGAACAAAATAGTCGGAACTAAACCCAGGCCAAACCACTTAAATTCAAAGGAGAATTATGGAAACCGCGAATGATCGAAACAAGCTGAAACCACGCCTTATTGCGATACTCGCAACGCTCGGTCTTTGCATATCAGGACTAATATTGGGGCCAGCGTCACCAGCCCTTGCTTATCCTCCGAATAAATGTGAAAAATCATGGATCAATATAAACGACGAATTCTTTCATGGAGGCTTCAGATGCTACGCTGGCGCTGGCTATTATCGAGCAAGGGTGGTTTGTCAGGACAGCATAAGGTCAGTACATTACGGATACTGGGTCAAAGTTGGTCAGATGTCGAGTGGAAGTTGCGGGAGCAATAAAGTTTCTACAATTTTTCTCGAGCTTAAATAGAATCCCACTAGCTGTTTCTTCGCATAGACAACTTCCCAAGTGGCTGGACGTAAGGGTCTGCTGCACGTTTAGGAAGTTTATTAAAATATAGGTTCGGTAGAAGTGTAGTCCGATGGTTGTGGTGATTGTTTCGGGGAAGGTGTTGATTGGGCGGCGGTTGACCTGCCCTACGGTTTGGTTATTCTTCCCGATGGGTGGGTCACGCGCTCAAAGTAAGTGAGGCATGTCGGCTTATTTTCAATAAGCTTCTGTTGTTGTATAATCGGACAAAAATGAAGAGGTCTGAAGTGTTCATTGAGACGAACTGTGTTGCGGTCGATTGGAAAGCCGGCATTTCTGAGACGTGTTGGCTGCTCGAATTTCGGTTTCCACAGCACCAAAAAGCGCTCCAGGGTTCGTCGGTTGCCGCGCTCATAAAAAAGCACCAAGATGAAATAGCCGAAGATTATCTTCCGGCGCTAGCCTCCAGTCTCCAACGGTTTGACCTACTTTTGTGCGAGGTCGAAGAAGACAGCGACCAATACCAGTTGCACCTTTGCGCGAAAGATGATTCGCTCGCATTCGAAAGGAACGCTGCCGAACAAGGAACGGTTATCAAGCGCTTTAAGAAACCGTCGCGTAAAAGAATTTCTTCTCAGCAGGCGCCATTACTTGAGTTCACATTTCACCCGATAGAAGATGAGAATCTTCAGAATGACTATGCCTACCCGATCTCGTATGGCCTGTGGGATATTGTCGAAATCGAAGGCCAACGTTCCACTCGGCAGACACTTGTCGACTTTCGACCGTGGCCTCCGCGCGTCGTACAATCACACTTTACGCACCCGCGCCGCATCATTCGCAACTACGATTACTCGTCGGAGTATGGGCTGTACTGTGCAACCTTCCTAGATGACTCGGTAGATACTTCGACGTTCGATCCCATAAGCGGCGCACCCATGGGGGGAACCTCAGTAATGATTTCGGCTGACCCGATGGATGACAGTGCATGGGAATTCATAGAGCTCGAAGCCACTGCGTCGGCTTCATTGGGCTGCAAGGTTGCATGGTTCGGAGCGCACCTTCTGATTACGAATGACGATCTGGTGTGGATTGTCGAAGACGCAGCGCACGGAAACAGAGCATCTCGTGAGCTTTTAGACACGCAATCGCGAGATCGGGATCTCGCCGGGATGCCGAGCGCCGGCGGGGAGCGCATCCTTTCTTGGGATGGGAACCATGATCTGCTGAACGTGAGCGGGGTTCTTCTGGATCTTGGCTCTTCTAGCGACAAATATGGAGCCTCGTGCCCGCGCGTTCCTGGCGTCTCATTCAACCAGTTCTCGTACCTGAGCGAGCGAGGCCGCTTCGTCGTTATGACCCGCCCCCCTCTCAAGCTTTTCGAGTACGAAATGAGCAAAGCAGAAGAGACGACGAGCACTTGGCAACTGCTTCGTAGCTGTGCCATTACTGGCAGCGACGGTCTCGAGAAAAGTTGGCATGTAACGAGAACGGTGCTAGCAGATGGATGGTTAATGATGTCATCTGTCGCGTTCAACAACTCCAAGAATAAGCATGAACTCGCGCTGCTCTGGCACGAGCCAACTGATCGCTGGCTTCGTATACGCTACGGAGCAGTCGGCGAACACGAGTTCCTTGGTGTCTTACAGCACCCCGATGGATATATTCTCGTGAGAACATGGGGAGGTGTCTTGCGAATCGATAATCTTATTGAGCAGCTTGAAGCGGACGCAGAAAATGAATGCACCCAAGCTTGGGTCATCTCCTGAGGTGAGTGAATGCTCATGGGCAGCCCGGCAGATCAAGTTTTTCAACCGCAGCACTCTCTGGCGGCACTGAGATCACTTGTTGATGTAATTTTGGCGAAAGTAAAGTGAGGCAGTGTACGCACATAGTGCAGTTCAATGGCGACAGTCGGGGGCCGCAAATAGATTCGAGATGAATCGTGTCGTGTTTGATAGAGACAGATAATCCATAAAAGGGAATCTGATCCGCCAGGAAATCCTCTTAGATGTGTCCTGGGTTTCATGGAATCGTGTAGTTAGGTTCCTGATCGCAGCATTTGAGATTGTCGTACAGTTTCTCGTACTCGACGGGTGAGCGCATCCCGAGCCGGGAGTGACGCCGTTTCCGGTTGTGGAACACCTCGATATTCGAGTACATCGAGGTGTTCCACAATCGCAAACGAAGGCATTCATCTTTGGGTTATCAAACTCCCACGGACTTCGATCTCGCTCTCTCAAAACAGTTGACATTCGCCTGAAGCTAGCCACCGAGACTGGAAACCAAACCATAGGGCAGGTCAAGCCCCACCCAGTCTGCTTTGGAGGCTGGGCGGCAGCAATCCGCCACCACTGTGGGAGAAGAAAAAGAAACCCCCGGAAAGATTTCTCTTACCGGGGGTTCTAATGTTGTTTAACTGGCGGTGACGGTGGGATTTGAACCCACGGTAGGCTTTGAACCTACACAACATTTCGAGTGTTGCACCTTCGGCCGCTCGGACACGTCACCGCGAATGAGTTTATGCGAAACGTTCCCCGAGCGCCAATCGAGTTGTCCCGCTCCACCCCGCCGTGCATCTCGCCACGGTCCCAACACCGGAAATAACCGAAATATTGCGTCGCACGGGAGACCATCACCCCTCCCCGCGTTACGTTGTTCACATGACCTCACGCACCCTTCAGCTCGGCTTCCTCACGTTTGTGCCTAATGACGGTGGTCCGGAGGGCGCGGGCCAGTCCCTGCATGACGGTATCCGCCTGTTCGAGCTCGCCGAGGAGCTCGGCTACCACTCGGGTTGGGTGCGCGTGCGCCACTTTGAGCCGTTTCTCGCGAGCCCGATGACTTTCCTTGCGGCGGTGAGTCAGCGCACCGAGCGTATCCGTCTCGGCACGGGGGTGATCCCGGCCCGCTACGAAGACCCGATTCGTCTGGCGGAGGACGCCTCCACGGTTGATCTGCTGAGCGGTGGCCGGGTGGAGTTGGGTCTGAGCGCCGGGATTGGTCAGTTGGCCCCCATCCTCGACCCCGTTTTTGGCGTGAGCGAGCGGCCCTTCTCGGCTGAAGCTCAGCACCGTATCGAGCGTCTGCGCGCGGCCCTCGCCGGGGAGACTATCGCGCACAGCGGCACGGGCTTCATGAGTGTGCCCGCCGACACCAATTTGACGCTCAGCCCGCGCAGCCCGGGCCTGGCCGACCGTGTCTGGTACGGCCCGGGAAGCGTCGCGAGCGCCCGTCGCACGGGGGAGCAGGGCCTCGATCTGCACGTCTCCACCCTCAACACCGAGGAGACGGGTGACCCCTTCGATGTGCGTCAGGCCGAGCAGATTCGCGCCTACCGGGAGGCGTTCGCGCATTCTCCGTTCGGCGAACGGCGTTCCGGGCGGGTGGCCGTTGGTCGCATCGTCATCCCGGTTCTGAACGAGGCGGATGCCGAGGCCCACAACGGCTTTATAACCGCCTATAACGCCCGGATGCACCCCGACGGTCGCCCACACGACCGCACCCTCCCGATGCGATTCAGCCCCCTACACACGGGCACCCCCGAGCAGATTATCGAGTCGCTGCGAGCGGATGCCGCCCTCCCGGAGATCGACAGCCTCATTATCACCCTCCCGGCACCGGGCGGGGCCGAAGCCCATCAGCGTATCTTGCGAGTGATCGCCGAGGATATCGCGCCGCATCTGGGCTGGACTCCCCATCGCTAACAGGCCGCCAGCACCCCGAGTTGTGCACAACCCGAGGCCGCGCCCGGCGAATGTCGGTGGCTGCGGTTAGGCTCGCAGCATGGCAAAAGTAACCACCGTTTTCCGTTGCACTGAGTGCGGCTGGCAGGCCGCAAAGTGGGTCGGTCGCTGCGGCGAGTGTCAGGCGTGGGGCACGGTGGTAGATGCCGCGGAGCGCACCGGTCTCCGGCGCACGGCGACGGCCGTCGCGCCCTCGGAAGGCAACGCCGCCCGACCCATCACGCATGTGTCCACGGTGGCGGCGGTGCCCACCACGAGTGGCGTGGCCGAGTTCGATCGGGTTTTGGGTGGTGGAATTGTGCCGGGGGCGGCCATCCTGCTTTCCGGTGAGCCAGGTGTGGGTAAATCCACCCTCCTCCTCGAAGTGGCCTCGCAGATCGCCACGTCGGGCCAGCGCGTGCTCTACGTGAGTGCCGAAGAGTCGGTGGGCCAGGTGCGCATCCGCGCCGAGCGCACCGACGCTATGAGCGACAACCTCTTCCTCGCGGCCGAGACCGACCTGGCCAGCATTCTGGGTCAGGTGGATGCTGTGGCCCCGGCCCTGCTCATCGCCGACTCCGTGCAGACCATCGCAAGCGATACGGTTGACGGTATCGCGGGTGGCCCCAGCCAGGTGCGTGAGGTCGCGAGCACCCTCATCCGCTTGGCAAAAACCCGAGGACTGCCGGTGATTCTGGTGGGCCACGTCACCAAAGACGGCACGATTGCCGGTCCGCGCCTGCTCGAACACCTCGTGGATGTGGTTTGCCACTTCGAGGGCGACCGCCGCAGTGCCCTCCGCTTTATCCGTGCGCTCAAGAATCGTTTCGGTCCCACCGATGAGGTGGGTTGCTTTGAGATGACGGGTGACGGCATTGCCCAGGTCACCGACCCCAGCGGACTCTTTCTCAGCCGCTCCGACGCTCCCGTGAGCGGCACCTGTGTCACCGTCGCGATGGAGGGCCGACGCGCGCTCCCCGTGGAGGTGCAGGCGCTCATCGTGGACTCCTCTGCGCCCAACCCGCGCCGGGTCACGAGCGGGGTTGACTCGGCCCGCGTCGCCATGATCCTGGCCGTACTCGAACGCCGTGCGGGTGTGGCTGTGGGCGGTAAAGATGTTTATGTCTCGACCGTTGGCGGGGTGCGCCTCACCGAACCTGCCGCCGACCTCGCTATCGCGCTGGCGATTGCCTCGGCTGCCGCAGATCGGGCCTACGGGCACGGGCTCGTGGCCTACGGCGAGATCAGTCTTGCGGGGGAGGTCCGTGCGGTTACCGCCGACCGACAGCGGGAGAGCGAGGCGCGTCGGCTGGGGTTCGGTACCGTCGTGGATGCCTCGGCCGCCACCCTCGCGGAGGCGCTCCGCCTCGCCCAGCGAACCGCGGGTCCCGCCGCGACGGCCCGCGCCGCCACCCGCACCCCCACCGCGGCGGCCGTCAGTATCACATAGGTCACCATCACAGAGGTCACCGTCTATGGGTCACCGTCTATGGGTCACCGGTTGTCGGCCTCATTCGCCCTCGTCATCCGCCCGCGGCCCTCGGTCACCACATATCGTGGCTAAACTGTTCAGGTGAGTAGAGCAAAGACGGTTGACGTCGTCCTCATCGGCGGCGGTATCATGAGCGCGACCCTAGGCACCCTTCTTCAGCGGTTGCAGCCAGACTGGACGATCCGGGTCTTCGAGAAGCTAAGCGATGTCGCCCAGGAGAGCTCCAACGCGTGGAACAACGCGGGAACGGGCCACGCCGCCCTGTGCGAGCTCAACTACATGCCCGAGGGCACGGACGGCAGCGTTGACCCGGCCAAGGCCGTGAGCATCAACGAGCAGTTCCAGATCAGTCGGCAGCTGTGGAGCTTCCTCGTGGAGGCTGGGGTGCTCAACGAGCCCAACACGTTCATCAACTCGGCCCCGCATATGACCTTTGTGCAGGGCGAGGCGAACGTGGCCTACCTCAAGCGTCGATACGAGGCCCTCAAAGATTTGCCACTGTTCGCCGGTATGGAATACAGCGAAGACCCGTACACGATTGGCGAGTGGACCCCGCTGCTCATTGAACGGCGCAAGAAGGGCGAGCCCATCGCGGCCACCCGCATCCCGGCCGGTACGGATGTCGATTTTGGTTCACTCACCCACCAGCTTTTCGACGCTATGCGTGAGGCGGGGGCCACCGTCACCACCGAGCACACCGTGAAGAACATTCGCCGTGCACCCGATAACACCTGGAATATCCGTGTGCGCAACGATGTCGGCCACGCCGCCCAGACCGTCAACGCCCGCTTCGTTTTTGTGGGTGCCGGCGGTGGCGCACTCTCGCTGCTCCAATCTTCGGGTATCCCCGAGATTAAGGGCTTCGGTGGATTCCCGATCAGCGGGCAGTTCCTGCGCTGTGATAACCCCGAGATTGTCGCCCAGCACCGGGCGAAGGTTTACGGTAAGGCCGCCGTGGGCGCGCCGCCCATGTCGGTGCCACACCTGGATACCCGGGTGGTGGACGGCAACACGAGCCTCCTCTTTGGTCCCTACGCCGGGTTCACCCCCAAGTTTCTGAAGAAGGGCTCGTGGTGGGACCTGCCCGGCTCCATCCGGAGCCACAACCTTGGCCCCATGCTGGCCGTTGCCCGGGACAACTTCGACCTGGTCAAGTACCTGATCGGTGAGGTTTTGGCGAGCCGCGCGAAAAAGATGGCGGCCCTCCGTGAGTTCATGCCCACCGCCAGAAACGAAGACTGGTACCTCATCACGGCGGGCCAGCGCGTGCAGGTGATGAAGAAGGATGCTGAGCGCGGCGGCGTGCTCCAGTTCGGTACCGAGGTGGTCGCCTCGGCCGATGGCTCAATCGCTGGTCTGCTCGGTGCCTCTCCCGGTGCCTCCACCGCGGCCCCCATCATGTTTCAGATCCTGGAGCGCTGCTTCCCCGACAAGTTTGCCGGTTGGCTCCCCGAGATCCAGAAGATGGTTCCCAGCTTTGGCACCGAACTCTCTGCGGATTCGGCGACCGCAGCTCGCTCGCTCGCCACCACGGCAGCCACGCTCCGCGTCAACGAGTAAGGTTGCGGATGCGGGGGCGCACGAGACGATCAGAGGCGCGGTTCGCCCGTGGCTAAGCTCTACTTTCGCTACGGGGCGATGAACTCGGGTAAGAGCACCGCGCTGCTCCAGGCGGCCTTTAACTATGAGGAGCGCGGCCACCACGTGCTCCTCGCCAAGCCCGCGGTAGACACCAAGGCTGAGTCGAGCATCCTTTCTCGTCTCGGCGTGGAGCGGCCCGTTGACTTCCTGATCGGGGGGGACCAGGATGCGCGGGCCCTCTTTCAGGAGCGCCGTGAGGCGGTGCGGGAGCGTGGTGGCGGTGATGTGAGCTGTCTGCTCATCGACGAGGCTCAGTTTCTGAGTAACCAGAACGTGGACGATCTGCTGCGCATCGCCATTCTTGACGGTATCCCGGTGATGGCCTACGGCATCCGCACCGATTTCCAGACCAAGGCCTTTCCCGGCAGCCGACGCCTCCTCGAAATTGCCCACTCGCTCGAAGAGCTGAAGACGATTTGCCGCTGTGGGCGCAAGGCCGTGTTCAACGGACGCCGGGTGGGGGATCGTTTTGTGTTCGACGGCGATCAGGTGGCGATTGATGGCGTTCAGGTGAGCTACGAGTCGCTGTGCGGTGCCTGTTATTTGCAGGAGAGCAACGGTGCCCTGTCGTCGCCGGAATCCGGGGGCACGAGCGGGCGCTCAACCGCTCGTTGATGCTCGGCGCCGGCGGCTACCGGGCTCGTGAGTCGGGAGCGTGTAGCCGGTATGGCCATCGAGAGGTTAAAAAACGGCTGCTTCTCACCCTAAATACTCAGCCCGAGGTGAGTTAGGTAGTTAAATATTTATCTGCCCCTGACGGCTGAGGAATGATGAGTGTTCTTCAAATTAGATATAAACAGCAGATCAGAAGCTAAAAATTCATCATTCTTGCGTGGAGCCTCTGGAGAGCGAAGCGGTGAGTCACCAAACTTCATCTGTAATGATTCACATGCGTCAGCAGCTTCCCCCCAGCTGCGGACGTAACCTTCACTCCTCCTCAGGGAGCAGGTGAACACAAAGCAAGACCGGTCGACATCTATTCCCCCCCCGGGTGTCGACCGGTTTTTTGTGTGCCCGGCCTTGGCGTTCCGCGGCTACCCCGGGCTCAACGGTTAAACGAAAAACTCCCCGCTGATCCCTTTGCAGGAACCAGGGGGAGTAATTTGTCGGGGTAGCGGGATTTGAACCCACGACCTCTTCTTGTTTCGAGCCGAAATCTGTTGAGATCGCTGGAGGCCGCCCTCCCTCGTCTCGCCATGCGTTGTATGGCATCGCGGCCACACGGAGACATGGGCGAGATTGGTGGGATTTGGGGGAGTTCGGATAGTCATCGTGTCTGAAACGTGTCTGTCGATGGCTAGGAAATCTTCAATAGGTGGTCACGGAGAGCGCGCAGGGATTCGAGGTGACCACGTGCGTCTCCCTCGCCTTCGAGGATGCTATCTAGCTCGGCGGCGAAAGTTGTTGCAGCGGCTGCGTCGAATGTGACATGCCCTGCCGGGAGATGCCCTACATTGAGCTCAAACTTGTCTACCATGTCATCGTTGTTCTCTACCATCACCTGAGTTACTGGTGCGTCTCGATCTACGTTTGATGCTCGCGCTGCGTCAGCAAAATCGATCAAGCTGCCGTACGTCAGGCCATAGAGGTCCATGCTTAGCTTTAGAGTCATGCGTTAAGCATGCCAGATTGATGGCACGTGGGAATTTTTGGGGTCCCGTCCAGAGGTGACGCGGCACTCACTGGCGCGGGGTGCGCAGGCGGGCGTGGCTGTGTCCGTAGACCTCACCGCCCGCCCCGTGGCCCCTCTAAACGGCGACGGCCCCGAGCTGATCGCCGCAGCGTAGCGTCAGATGTCGTGCGCGAGGCCGCGGAGGCTATCGACGTGGCCGCGATCCTGGAACGGCACGAGAAGTCGGTGCCATAGCCGGGCGATAGAGACGGTCGATTGCGGGGTCAGTAATCGGGACAGTTGATTGGACAGAAACCTGTGCCATAATCAAGTATGCCTGACCAGAAGACATACCAATCGAGTCACCCATGGATCATCTTCAAGCTTGATCTCAGTAACCTTCATCACAAGACATGGTTGCTGCTTGGCGAAGCCAAGTCTAAATGCCAGCACTTAGCTGGGGCACCGCTGACGCCTGCGACTGCCCGTGAGTTGCATCAAGTTATGCTTACAAAGAGCATCCATGGCACAGCAAGTATCGAAGGTAACACTCTCTCCGAAGACGAGGTTAGGCAGCGCATCGATGGAGATTTGGAGCTTCCGCAGTCCCGTGAATATCTGGGCACTGAGATCGACAATATCCTCAGCCTCTGTAACGAGGTCATGGACGATGTGATTGAGGGGCGCGACCAGAGTCTCTCCGTCTCGAGAATCAAGCATTTCAATAAGACGATTCTCAAGGGTCTCCCGCTGAAGCCGGAGGTGGAACCTGGCAAGGTGCGAACCCACGGTGTAACTGTTGGCATCGGCCACTACAGGGGTGCGCCAGCAGAAGACTGTGAATATCTTCTCGAGGAAATGGTTGCATGGCTAAACAAGATGCGTGCCCCCGACGAAAACCCCGAACTTATCTTTCCCCTGGCGGTTTTAAAGTCCATTATTGCGCATGTGTACCTTGCCTGGATCCACCCCTTCGGGGACGGGAACGGTCGAACTGCCAGAATGATTGAATTTCAGCTAATGACTGAAGCGGGAGTCCCCTCAACCGCTGCACACCTCCTGTCGAATCACTACAACAGAACGAGGGATGCGTATCTTGTTGTTCTCGACAGAACCAGTCGTGACCCTAGCTACCCGGTGGAGGATTTTATTCAGTATGCCCTGCAAGGCTTGGTTGATGAGCTGCAAGATCAGATCAAGATGATACGAGCCCAGCAGTATGAGGTCACCTGGATCAATTTCGTCCATGATATGTACAAGGATGAAGACACTCCGGCTAAAAGAAGGCAAATGCATCTTGCGTTGGATATGCCCATGGGCGTTTCGGTTCCTCGAGGGAAGATTCGTGAGGTTAGCCCCCGCATTACGGCTGAATATGCCGGGCGTGAATCAAAAACAGTATCTAGGGACTTGAATGAGCTTCTTGGGCGGGAGCTAATTGTCCAAACGAAGGATGGATTCCGCGCAAACCGTGGAATTATCGAGGCTTTCTTGCCCATCCAAAAGAAAGCGGTGGAGTAGCTTGACGATGAAAACCGCCCCCGCCCGGGCGTGAGCCTAGACGGGGGCGGTTCGGATTACTCCTTGGTAACGCTGCGCGGCACGGTACCAAACGGTGTGTGCCGCGCCAGCCAGTCATTGACGCCAGGTAACGCCATGACCTTGGTAATGACACCAGCCGTGGCCGTGATGCCACCGGCGACCGCGAGCAGCCAGAGGCGGACACTCACGGGCAGGGTCTCGCCGTACTCTTCGAGGATGATCTGTATCACCTGCGGGGCGACTACCCCGAGACCGATGACAGTCGGGATACCGACTTGCAGTAGGGTGCGCCAGACACGCTGCCATGCGTACCAGGGGGCCTCTAGTTGGGCGTGCTTTGCCACGGTTTCTCCTAGCTGGGCACGATGGCCCGAATAAATGTGATTGCGGCGACGAGGCCAGACACGATCAGGGCACCGTAGGGCACCCACGAGGCAGAGCGGCGTTCGATCCGCGATATGTCCTTGTCGTGCTTCTCTCTGGACCGCTGTAGCTCGGTTGCGACGTGCTCGCGAAAAAGCTCCCACTCGGCCCGGGTCACGTAATTGGCTTCGAGTCGCTGGATGTCGCTCTTGATCTCGTTGAGATTCTTTTCCATGCGAGCCATGAGCCGGACGACCTCGGCCAGTGAGTAGGTTTCTGGGTCGTCGGCGTGTAGCGCGTTCATCCCCCGATACGGCCTACTTGGCCGCGACTCCGAGGGCTTTACGCTCGGCCTTGGTCAGAGGGTCGAAGAGGTCCGGGTGCGCATCGCGCAGGAGGTTCACGCTCTGGCGCACTTTTTCGATCTCGGTCAGGCTCTTGCCTGTGATTTCGATAGTGGGCAGCTTGAGGCGAAGCGCCGCTTGGCCTTGCTCGTTAGAGGTCATCGCGGCATACGCTGCGGTACGGAGATTGATAAGCCACCGTGTCTTTTCGGCGGGGTTGGTGTTCACGATTCGTGCGTACATGGTGCCGCTTTCTACTAGGGCCTTCACCTGCTCGGCCACGCTGGGGGCCGAGGTGCCGGTGAGGATTTGGTTTGCTCGGGCGATGAGCCACCCGAGATCTGTGCCGCCAGGGCAGGCGGTGGGTTTGTCTGCGACTTCGTTGTGTCCCTTGACGTTCGCCCGTGTGAGCGGGACCGTGTATCCCCAGCGTCGGGCAGCGGCCGCCATGACCTGCGCTGCCGATTCGAGCGTGCCGCGCGACGGCGGAGCCATGCCCGGCGAGTTCGCCAACTCGAACGTGATCGACCTCGTGTTGCTGGCCCAGTTGTTATTAGTCCACGGGGTGTCCCCCTCAGGGACGGACGCCACCACGTCACCCTCGGAGATGATGTAGCTCGCCGACGGTGCACCTTGGCCTGTCGTGAGTACCCGGATCGAGTTCTCCTGATACCCGGCTTGGTGATGGATGACAAACAGGTTGGGTTTTCCGTTGGGGCGACCGGGCGTGTACTTGCGCGGGTCGGGGCGGACGGTGCGGATTTTCATAAGACTCCTTTGACGTGGGCTATGCGCCCGAGGTGATGACGACCCACGCGGAGCCGTCGGAGTACCACAGGCCAGGGCTGTCGGTGCGGATGTAGAGTGCCCCTGCTGCCGTAGAGGCGGCGGGGCGGGCAGCGAGCGTGCCCGACATATGTTTCGGTGCGCGCTCGTCAATTGCGGCCTGTTGTGGGGTGCTGACCGGCTTGTTTTTGTCGAGGGTGTTGTCCACGTTTCCGAGGCCTACTGCGGCGCGGTTGAGTGTCTGCATGGTGTGGTCGCCGCGGAGGTACTGCGATGCCGTGCCGGCCGGGATGATGGTGCCGTCAGTACCCGGTGGCCCGATAGGCCCGGGCTCGCCCTGCGGCCCCACCGGTCCCGCTTCGCCTTGCTCGCCGGGTGGCCCGACTGGGCCGGTGGGACCGACGGGCACACCGGGCGTGCCGGGTGCCGCGACATCCACGAGGTCCGCGTACCGCACCGACTCCACATCAGGGATGACCACATGACGCGACACCGACCGTGCACCCAGCATCTCCACGAGATGGACAGCCGTTCCGGGCGGGCTGGACGGCATCGAGAATGAAGGTTCGCCTTGGTCGTTCAGGATGAGACCTTTTGTAACGACTGCCACCCCGGGTGCTTGGGTGATCGCGCCGTCATCTGTGGCGAAGCGTGTGGTCTGTCGCCATTCGAGCGTGCCGGTGGCGGGGTAGCCAGCCGAGTCCAGTACTGGGCCGAGAACAGTAGGCATGATGCTCCTCGCTACGAGAGTCCACCTAGCCGGTGGATCTGAAGATTTGTGGTGGCACTGTTAAGATTTCCGCCCGTGTCCTGATAACCAAACACGGCGACCGTAGATGTCACCGCGGCCGCTGCTAGCCCGGTCTGTAGGTACACGTCAGAGGTCCGTCCCCCAGGGCCCAAAAGATTTGTCGCGGATGCTACACCGTCGATAGAGAGCCGAATGCCACGGGCCGTGCCGGCCGCTGAACCGCCAAACTGCATCGCGCACGAGATGCCATAAATTCCGGGCGATGGCACACGGATCTGTGCCGCCTCGGCAACAAAGCCGCCAAGATTTCGTATGACTCCGGAGTTGAGGTTTGCCTTAGCGATCCACTGTGACGGGAGTAAGTTTGTGACTCCGGTCGTCGTCTCAAAGCTCACCAGTGGTGTAGATGGGTCTACCCACACCCCGCCACGGCGGGTGTACGTGACTCCGGTCTCTATGGACCATGCCATAGCACCATCGAGTGGAGACCATGCGGCAAGCTCGGTAGCCGAGCGCACCGGGACGACCCCGCCAGCGGTGGCAGTGTATGGCACTGTCTGGGTGATGATGACGGACGAGGATGTGGTCGCCGTGGCTCCGGCCCGCACCTGCGCCGTTGCCAGCTCCACGGCCCCAGCCGGGATTGCGGGTTTCACGAGCGATGCGATGGCAGCGGTAGCACCCTGCACCACGTCAATAATGGTGGTATCGACGCCATCTGCGGATAGCGTGAACCGAGCCTTCGCGTAGATGACATCGATCCTGGCGTTGGTAGCTGGTGCCGCCGTCGTCGTAACGGTGAGCGCGCCGTCATTGCGCCACATCTCGACGCCGCGGCCGTCACGGGACGTGACGAGGCTGAGATCTGCGACGGTGTATGCCATCGTGGCGCGCCCAGTGACAATTGGGTCATAGGTGGCGGGCAGGATGCCTACACGTGGTGCCCCTGTGGTGTCGCGGGCGATGAGAGATGCGAGCGCGAGGCGGGTGTCGAGGATGGGCAGGCCAGTAGCCAGGCCGGTAGGGAATGATACACGAGCGACCATCGAGGCCTCCTAAGCCGAGAACGATACGAAAAGGGTGATTTGCGCCACGTTCCCCGGACGAGCGGGGAACGCCGTGGCATTTAGCGGAGACATCTGCACCGAAGCGGTGACCGACCCGGATACGCCCGAGATGGTGCGCGAGTGGGATGCCGTGATGACGTTGTTGACCTGGCTCGCCCCGGCGTCTTTGGTGCCCGGAACGGCCACGCCAGCCTCACCATGGATGACTACGCGCCCGCTGAGTGAAGTCACGCCACCAGTTGTGGCATCGAGCGCGGCACCAACGCCGAGGGCGAAGCACGTGGCGACGGTTTTTCCTGCTGGTACCGGTACCGAGACGCTGGCGAGAG
Organism: Klugiella xanthotipulae; assembly: GCF_006716695.1. Lineage (GTDB taxonomy): Bacteria > Actinomycetota > Actinomycetes > Actinomycetales > Microbacteriaceae > Klugiella > Klugiella xanthotipulae. Next base: position 698,749 of record NZ_VFPN01000001.1, on the reverse strand, counting down.
TGGGCCAGCCTGATGCCAGCGCGAAACCGCTGGCACTGGCCGTGCCGGTCCCCATAATGGGTATCGCTGCGACTGCCTCGGCGAGTCGGCGGACGGCTTGCGCCTGCTGGGATCCGTCCGCTTGCTGAAGGTCTCGCAGTTCGGCCCTGAATCGGCCCACCTCTGCGGAGAAATACCGGTAGCCGTCTTCTGGTGGCATTGGGTCAGCCATCGTAAACCTCTCCGAGAGTGATCTTTACCCAGTCGCTGGTATCGTCTCCTGAGAGTGCGACAATGCGGCGGGTGTACTCGCCTGCGGGGATGTAGGGGCTGTCGTGGACGGCGAGTGTACACAGGTCGCCCACCTGGTACTCCGACAGAAACGGGGTGCTTCGGAGCGAGGCCGAAAATTTCCAGAACTCCCAAGGCCTGCGGCCGGTTCGGAGCGGTGCTTGTGCGTGGCCAGCGAGGGTGGCCATGACGGATACGCTCGTGCGTGATGTATCGACGGCTTCCAGTAGAGGATGGTCATCCTGGATGAGAAGGGGGTCGTACGCCTGAGCCACCAACACGCTGTTATCGCCACGGCCGCCGACGGCCCACGAGAGGGATGCCATCGATGACGGGTTGGTAGACACGGTAAGGTCCGACCCTGCTGAGTCTGGCGCTGATAGGTCCCACGTGTGGGTGTCAGGCGAGATGAGCCGTGGCTCGTCCTGCGTGCCGGCCAGGAACTCCCACTCGAAATAGGAAGGGTTTCGGAGGCGTAACCGAAAGTCGAAGTCGGGGCCACCGATCACCCCGCTCAGTGCGCTGAGAGTGTCTTCGACGGTCGGGAAAGTCACAGCTTGGTAGGTGCGCTCGTGGGTACCCGAGCGAGCGGGCGGGAAAACTATCGGGTAGTTGCTGCCCGGCCAGGTGCACGCCTGCTGGATGACCCGCATTCCGATGGATCCCAGGTCCAGGTTTTTGAGCGTGGTGTCGAGCAGGGTGTTTGGTGCGCCTGTAGCGTCCACGAGATCCGTAGTCAGCGCTTCAACTGGGAGCACGGAGCGCAGAGCGAAAATCGACCGAATACCGCGCGCCGTGATCTTCAAGATTGCGGAATCTTCATCCCAGTCGTGAGGCTGGATCGGGCCGCCGTAGAACCGGCCCGATTCCTCCACGGCAATCGAGTACTTCCATGGGGTACCCAGACTGCGCCACTCCCGGGATTGCTCGTCAGGGTCACCCAGGTCGATGGACACATCGAGCGTTTCCGCTTCATTAAGGCGTGCCGTCCACGATCCCGAGAGCGGCGTGAACTCCGTGATGATGTGTCCGGAAAGCGTCTCGAATATATACCAGCTCGTCACCAGGCACTCCTAACCATCCCTGCTAAGTAGGGATCTACTGATGCGCCCGTGAGCGTGATTTGGACAGTGGATGATGTAGCTGCGGGGATGTCCCACCACTCACGAGAGGTGATGTAGCGGGACACATCCGATTGGCCATCAAGCAGGGCCCTGCGCCGACCAGTGTCGATCTCGACATATGACCCGGCGGGCACGCTGAGTTCTACCGAGATCTGACGCTGCGACGCCAGCTCCGTGATCGCGAATCCGCTATACCCGCCATACACTCGGTATAGAGGGGACGAGCTTTTTGTGCCGCGGTTTGCGAGAGTGATGCGGCCAGTTGAGCCGCCCGTGCTCGGCCATTTCAGGGGGGAGATGGCCGGCCACACGAGGCCGGTTCCCGCCGTTGCCGGGCGGGTTGTGGACCATGCGTCGCCGATGCTGTACCGGCGCGGGTCGCGGGCGAGAACATCGACGGTGGCAGTGCCGTATGTGCGTCCATGCCAGTCCGCAACGGTAATGCCACTGACTGTCACCATTCGCTCCGTGGTTCCCGTCGGGTCCGTGACCCGGAGGGGTACGGGGCCGTCCGCGCCGATCCCCGCGAGGGCATCGTGAGCCGTCAGAAGGTCGGCTTCCGTGGTGGCGATATACGCCACGTCGAAACTGATTGCTGCTGCCTTGCGGAACGAAGCGGCAGCGCCGTGGGCACCGTGCTGGCGGGCGCGTTCATTGATGGGTGACTTGTCGTCGGTCAGGTCGCGCCACCCAGTCAACTCCCGAAAGAACCAACCGGAGGCACCATCGGCACCGCCGGTCGGGGTGCCTGGGATGGTTAGCCCCTCGAACTCGATTAGCGGAATCATACGGACGCCATTCCTCTCGCTGCCTCACGGGACCACTGGCGGGCCTGTAATGTCGGGTCGTCCTGCACCGTCGTAATGTGCTGGATGACTGTCGCACCGCTTGTGGGCGTTTCGCTGCGGCCGCTGAGTGCCACATCGAGAAGTGCGTTCATCTTCCCGGTGTCCACCACGGACTCTGCCCGCCCGGCCTCCGCGAGGATCGCGAGGGTTCCGCCAGCACGAGGGAGGATGGTGCCGCCCTCAGCCATTCGCGGAATCTTCGGGATCGACAGGCCGAAAGTTTTGCCGCCCCACTCAGGAACCCAGTCGGGGATCTCGATAGAGATGCCGTTGAGTCCGCCAATCATCGTGTTGATGAAATCGATCACCGCGTTCACGGGGCCGCGTATGATCCCCATGAGCGCACCAAACACCGTTTCTACGGTGTCTCGGACACCGTTGAAGATATCCTTGGCTGTGTTGCCAATGTTGCGGAACGCGTCACCGATGAAATTGGCGACAGGTTTGATGATGGAGTTCCATACCCAGTTCATCGCACCGCCGATAGCGTTTATCGCTGGGCTAATCGCATTAGCCCACAGCCAGGAGGCGACGGCACCGATGCCCTGAAAGACGCCGATGATGAACCCGGCGACGGGCATGATGACGCTGTTCCACACCCAGTCGATGATTGCGCCGATGGCGGTAAACGTCGGGCTAAATACGTTTTCCCAGAGCCACGTCGCAACGATGCCAATTCCTGTGATCGCGGCGACGATGAACTCACCAACTGGGAGGAACACCGTTTCCCAGAGCCACGTAATGAGCGCGCCGATCCCGTCGATGGCGGGCTGAATGGCGTTCTCCCAGAGCCACGTGAAAATTGCGCCGATCAGGACGAATGTGGGAGAGATGATGCTTCCCCATACCCACGTGATGAGCGCGGCCCACAGCCCGATGTAGAGCAGGATGAGTGAGATATAAGGGTGAATTATTGCATCCCAGAGCCACGTGAATACGGCCCCGATGCCCTCGAAGATGGGCTTCAGAACGCCTTCCCAGAGGTCCGTGAGACCGGCTGAAATCCACTCCCACGCATCCGCAAACCACTGGCCGATATTGCCCAGCGCATCACCAAGGAAGCCCATGAACCCTGACCAAATTTCCTGGCCGAGTTCGGTCTGTGTGAAGAACCAGACCAGTCCAGCAACGAGAGCCGCAATGGCCATAATGATGATGCCGATGGGGTTGGCCGACAGTGCCGCGTTCCACAGCCATTGGGCTGCGGTCGCGAGCTTCTGCATGGCGAGCATCGCCTTACCCGCAAGCGCGCCCTTCGCAAGGGCCATGGTCTGCAACGCGCTTGATTTAGCGACCTTGATTGACGCCAGGTTGCCACCAGCCATCGCCGCGGTGTATGCCTGCTGTGCAATCTTCGCCGCCAGGGTGGCGTTTTTCACGGTCGCCATGATCGTGCCAATCGACTTGTACGCAAGGTACCCGGCATACCCGGCTGCTAGCGCGATGGCGAGGGCTTGAACCGCCACCTCATTCTCAGTCAACCAGCCAGCGACGGACGCCAGCACGGTGACCAGCGGCGGCAACGCCGATGCCGCGAGCTGTACTACAGATGCCACGAGTTCCACGAGCGATGGCAGGAGTGGTACGAGCGCCACCGCGAGATCCACGAAGCTCTTCACAAGCGAGGGCAGGGCGTCTTTCAGCGCGCCGCCGAGAGCGTCGGTGAGGTCGAAGAAAGCGGCCTGTAGTAGCCCCATTGAGGGCTCCATGACCTTCATAGCTACGCCCAGCGGGGTGAAGTATTCAACCAGGGTTTTCAGGCCCGGGCCGATGTCCGTCACGCCGTCACGTATGCCCAACAGGAAATCTACGATCCGGTCGTCAGGCTCCCACCCGAACGCGCGGGTCAGGTCTTCTGTGAACGTCCCGGTCTTCACGAGCTCGAATAGCCCGGCTACGCCCTGGTGAATGCGGAGCATCGCGGAGACAATTGGGGAATCTTCTTGCCAGCCGAAATTCTCGCGCATCGCCGCCGTGAAATCACCGGTGCGCAGTAGCTCGACGAGACCACCGAAACGTTCGGCAGCGGGCCGTACAGCATCAGTCAGGCTGTCTACGGCGGTAGTGATTGCACCGAACGCGTGCTTCATCTGCGGCATGACGCCCGACACCGCAGCCTCACCCAGCCGTGAGAACGCCGCCATCATGTTTGCGAGCGCGCCACGGGTCGTTTCACCCGAGGCCAGCGCGGCACCGCCGATGTTTTCTTCGATGACCTTGCGGAACGTGGCGGAGTCAACCTTGCCCTGCGAGACCATTTTTTCCAGCTCGCCCGCGGTGACGCCGTACTCGTCGGCGAGCCACTGCACGATGGGAATACCGCGCTCGGTGAGTTGATTGAGGTTTTCCATACCGGCCCGGCCCTTGGCCGTGACCTTGTTAATAATGGAACCCATATCCTCCATCGAGGTGCCGGCGATAGTGGCGGCGTCCGCGGTGAGGCGCAGGTAGCCTTCCAGTTCCTTGCCGGGCTTAATGCCGGCAGCAACGGCTGAGGCCGCGACAGTTGCCGCTGAGTCGAGACCGTAGGCGGTGCCTTTGACTGCGCCGAGAGCGTTTTTCATGATCGCTTCGACAGTCTTAGTGTCGTGACCAAGACCCTTGAGCTTCGCCTGGGCATCCTCGATGTTGAGCGCGCGGGAGATGCCGCCCTTGATGGACAGTGCGCCGACGACCGCGACAGCCCCGCCGAACACCTTTGCGGTGGTCTTGGCGAGGCCGCCCATGCGCGACCAGAACCCGGTTCCGGCCTTCTCGGATGCGCCGAATTGCCCGGTGATGTCCTTCTCCACCGCGCGGCCGATGCCCTTGGTTGAGGGCATGACCTCTACGTAAAGTACGCCGTCTGACACTGGTAGCCTGCTCCCTGGGGTGGAGCCCGCGGCTACTCGGGCGTTTTGCGTTCGGTTCGTGCCCGGATGCGCTCGCGTCGTGCGGCGCTCTCGGGGTCAATCTCTTGGGGCTCGTCGGCCTTGGTGGTTTCGGGCTGGAATGGCTTGCCTGCCCACGGGCGAGGAATCCGCTTCGGCTGTTGGTTCTTGCCCCGTTTTGCGTTCATCGTGCCCTCGTAGATGTCCCACGCGGCACGCTCCGGTGCGGTGGTGGGGTAGAGGTCCCCGCGAAGCGTGGCGTTCGTGTGAGAGTCCCGGTCCCGGAGAATACCCAGGGCCAAATCCCACGCCTCGTTCCAGCTCATGCCAGCCGCAATGTCGGTCTCAAATCCCGTGCCGAACCTTGCGCGCCAGTCGTAGTAAAACTCCTGGCGCACGTAGGTCCACAGCCCGGGGAAGCTTAAGCTTTTGGGTCGTAGTTGTGCTCCTTGGACGCTTCGCCCCAGTGAGTGATCGCGGCCTTAAGGCCCTCATCGTCCAGGGTCGAGAGGTACCGTGTGGCGTCCGGGTAGTTGTCGGCAAGTACGGAGATGAAGTAGGACCAGGCGGCAGAGAACGCGTCGTCCGATGCCTTCTTTCCGTTCCGGCCGTGGACTACCGAGTTGAACTGAGCGAACGCGCTTGTGATGCCCATCGGAACGCCCTTAGCGCCGAGAACGGGAAGCTGAAACAGAACCTTCCCATCGCGGCCAAAATCGATCATGGGGATGTCGGTTGGTGTGGCTGGGAGTTCAAAGGGTTGAGACATGGGTGACTACTTTCGTGAAGGGCTACGGAGAGGGAAGACCGTGTGGTGTGGCGGTAGCCGCGCCACACCACACGGGGTTGAGGGCGGGGGTTACCCGCGGGTGTACGGGTAGGGTGCGCTGACGCCGCCTGGGGTCGTGACCTTGATAGCGGCTGACCCGGCCGTGCCGGCGGGCATGACCGCTGTGATCGACGTATCAGAGACCACAGTTACGGCGGTGCCGTTCGTAGATCCAAAGGTCACCTTGTTCGCGCCTGTGAGGCCGGTACCCGTGATCGTGACCGTGGTCCCAGTGGCCGCCGCGGAGGGCGTTGCGCCGGTAACCGTCGGGGCAGGCTTCTCGATGAGACCGCTATTCCAGCCGTACGCCTGGTAGCCGAGAGTTGCGTCCTTGTAGGTGGTGAATGTCACGCCGCGCGCCGATAGCGTTGTAGCGTTGAACGTCAAGGCTTCGCGCTCGGACACCTTCACGCGAGGGGCGTGGTGGACGATGACATCTCCGTTGCTTCCCTCGCCGATCAGGACGAGTGCGCGGTATGTCTTGACTGCGGCCGAGGTCAGCTTGTACCCACCCGTGAGCGGGTCCACCTCGGTATCAAAGTAGGCTTCCGTGAGCGTAACACCATCTTGGATGCCAGAGAACGCGATGGTCCAGTTGCCGTCGGCCTGCTCAGAGAGCACGACATCCCCGTTATGGGCCTTGAACTCGGTGGTGTCGCCGGGAGCGGGAGTAAGGGTGAAGCCATCCTCGGAGTAGTAGCCCAGGTTGACGTACTCGGGGCCGGGTGCCCAGTCATGCCCGTCGGGGGTGGGTGCGCCATGGGGGCCGATGAAAATTGCGCCATCCTTGATGAGCTTTACGAAGTCGGCGTTATTGGCGGTCTGATCCGTCATGAGGTTTTCCTTCCAGGGAAGAGTTGTTGATACGCACCGGCTCGCGCGTGTGGCAGCGCCGGGTGACGTCTACCGGTTTCGGTGGATACCGAGCACCACGGAGCCCTCGGCGTATTCGACTTCGGTGGTGTCTTTGACCGCTGTGGGGCCGGAGCCCTCGGTGGCGGTGACGACCTCGGGAAGCCGGGTCATGAGTTGCAGTCGGTACATGACATCGCCCATCAGCTCGCGGGCCTCGTGAAGGTTCCCGTGCCCGTCAGGGTCGATGACCCACGCGGAGAGAAGAATCGTGCAGGAGCGGGTGATGGCGGTGGTGCGTCCGCCGTACACGTCGCCCACAACGACCTGGCGGGCATCGGTGGCATTTCGTGTGCGGGTGATAGTGATGTGAGGGAAGTGGGGGCGGAGGTAGTCGAGGACCAGGGCCGTAGCGTCAGGCCAGCGCGAAGGGATCATGCCGACACCCGCGCGAGAGCCTGGTGAAGCGCTTTGCGGCGTGCCTCTCGGTCACCGGTACCCCGATCCACAATGAGGACAGAGAACCGGCCCTGCTGACTGAACCCGCGAGTCACGAAGATCTCCTGATCGGGGGTCTTCGCGCGCTCTGCCGCGGCGACAATCGCACGCTCAAACCCGTTGTCGTAGGTGTCTAGCAGGACGGCCTCACGGATGGCCTTGTGGTTGCGGGTGCCGCGGCCTACGGGGAATCTAACCTTGATCTGAACCATGGCTTACCCTTCTGTTCTGATTACGGCGATGACGATGCCGACGAACGTTCCGTTCTTGGTCCACGCCCTCGGGCGACCGTTGATGTCGTAGGTGACGCCGTTCACAGTTACTCGGTCGGCTTCGGTGATGTCGGGTATGTCGTCTCGGCGTTGGAAGATCTCGCCCTTTTCGATGACTTGTGCGCGGCCGAGGGCGATAGGTTCGGTGGGGTTGCTGGGTGCATATTTGGCGGCGACGAGGTCCAGATGATGCGCCCAACGCCCCGGTCGAGGATCCGCGTACTCGTCGTGAACCGTCGTCGAGCGCTCGACGGTGATCGTGCTCATCGCGAGTCCTGCACTATCGCATAACGTCGGTACACGCGATAGCTTCTCGCCGTGGCAGCATCGTCCGGCGATAGCATCGTCTGCCCGCCCTGCGCCCACGTGGCGTAGGTTTCCGACTCGGTGAATGGGCCCGTGGTGTCCGAGTATTGCGTTACGCCCGCAAGTGCCTTCTTGCTGATGCCCAGCACCTTGCGGGCAATCTCGGTGACGGTCAGGCGAACGAGGTCGGGCACCACTTCGTTGCCGTGTGAGTAGGTAACGCGCACGAGTGGCCCGGCCCGCTCAGGTACCCGGACCAGCTCGGCATCCTGTGTGAACGGCACCTGCCGGCCGTGAGAGTCGGTTACCTTTGTAACCACGCCGGCGGGCCGCTGCGGAAGCGTGACAAGCCCACCCACCACCCGCAGACGAGGGCTCGACACGCCAGGAGTGAAGTGTTGGCGCGCCTCGCGGCGGAACAGCTCGGACGCCTTGTCGAGCGGAAACTGCGCGCGGGCTGCTTCGTCGTCAGTGAGGTCACGGCCAATCGCCGAGACTACATCTTCTATGGTTGCCAGGGTTTCCACCGTGACCTCACTTTCGATTACTTGCTGCGCTTGCCCTTGGCCGGGGTGGGCTCGGGGCTCGGGGGCGAATCGGCGTCCAGATCGTCCAGGTCGTCAAGATCGCCCGGATCACCCGGATCACCCGGATCGACGGGATCACCCGGATCGACGGCGACCACGTCGCCGCGTGCGATCATCCCGGAGGCAATGGCAGGAGGCAGATCCATCTCTACGCCGGAGGCACCTACTACGACAACCATGATTAGGCCCCCGTGTAAGTTACGACGGCGGTGGGTCGGATGACCTTGCCGCCGTAGACGTGCAGGCCACGGAGACGGTCGGCGTGCTTCTTCTCGGCCCGCATGGCCTCCGTTGCGGAGATCTGCGAAACGAAAGCGATGGATGAGCGGTGGAAGCCAATCATCTGCGGCTTGTTCGTGGTGGGCACGTTTTCACTGTTGTAGGTTGTGAATCCGAGGAGCTTACCGATAGTGGCCTCGCGCAAACCGGACGAGTCACCAGAGGTATCCACCGCCATAATCTTCGACTCGTATTCCTCCAAGTACGATGCGAACTCGGCGTTGACGATTAGGAGGCGGTCGGCCTGGGGAACCTTGGCCTTATTTAGAGCCTTGCGGAGATCGCGGATGGCGTTCCATGCGGTTTCGGCACTGGTGACCGGTGCGCCCGGCGTGACTGCTGTTCCGTTGGCAATCGCCAGGGCAGCCAGGAACTTGTCACTATCCTCGACGAGTCCGTCGGCGGCGGACTGGGTGTAGGCCGACATCAGAGGCGCGGATGCCTGGGCAGCGTCAATGTCATCGACAATGAAGTCGAAGGACTTTTCCTGGTCGATCAGAAGATCGAGGCCCGTGTCGCTGACTTCATCCGGCTCAGTGGTGCGCCCGGCGGCCTTGTAATCATGGATCTCGATGGGCTCGATGCCGGGGATGCGGATGGAGTTACCGGACTTCAACTCCCCTTCATACTCGCGATTTGCGAGGCCGGCGAAAATTGCGTTTTCACGAAAGTCGGTCAGGATTTTCGCGGACCAAATCTTTGGAATTGCGTGTGTGATGGACATGGGCTATTGCCCCTTTCAGGAGGTAGTAATCCCCATGAGCGCGTCAAGCTTGCCCGCCTTGCGGGCGGCCTCGATCTGCTGTGGGGTCATGTTGTCAAGGTCAGCGGCGGACGTGATTTGGGCCTCGCCGCCAATGGGGTCACCCACCGGACCTTGGCCCTGGGCTGGGGGTGCCGCCGGTGTCACCGGGATGAGCGCTTTGAGCTCTAAGGCGTGCGCCTCTAGCTCTTCTAACGTTGTCCCGCGTAGAGCGGATACCGGCACGCCATGGGTTTGCGCGACTTCGGCTGCGAGGCGTTTCGCCTCGTCGGCCTGCTCACGTGCGGTCAGCTTGCCTTGCATCTCAGCGAGCTGGGCGGCAAGTGCTTCTTCCTTTGTGAGCTGGGCGGCAACCGATTCGTCAAACTTCACGGCCTTCGCGTGGTTCTCTTTGGATCGGGTTTCCCACGTGCGCGCGAACCCCTTCTGGCGCTCGATCTCTGCGAGTGCCTGGGCCAGGGTGAGCGTTTCGCTCGGACTCAACTGGGTGGATTCTGGCAGTGTCTCGCCGGTCGGCGTTCCCGTTTCGGGTGCGGCCGGGGGGGGGGCGGATGCCGGAGGGTTTGCAGGGGTTGTGGACATGGTTGTTATCTCTCCCGTTTCGGGTTGTGTCAGCCGCCGTGCGGTGGCTCTACCGGCTGGTGCCGGAAGTCTTTAGGTGAGGTCGGGAATGTCGGCCGGGGTGGTGAACTGGTGTGACCGCCAGGTGAGCACCGGCCCAATCTCACCGTGGATCTGCGTGGTAATGAGGTCGGTGTAATCGCTCAGGGGGTTACCGGCGCTGCTCTCTTTGCCGAGACCGAGGTCGCGGGCTCCGCGGTCGGAGAGTCCAAGCTGCTGGTCAATCGCCTTGTGAGTCAGATTAAGTAGGTCGGGGTTAATGACCTGCCGGAGTGGGTTGTTGCCGGTGAGCTTCTGGGGAGAGCAATCGCACCCCGGGTGTATCGGCATGAGGTTGGCGACCCAGTACCGCTGAGTGCTGGCAATGACGCATAGGGCGCAGTTTTCCCGGCCCGTGAGAACGCGGTGATACTGATCGATACCCCGGTCAACCATCGAGCGTTGCGCCTGGCGCACGCGCGACATTTGCATGTCCGTCGAGGCTAGGCCCATTAGTCGAGCCGCGCCGCGGCGTAATGCCTCGTCGAGAGGAACCCCTTCGGAGAGTGCCGTGTAGGCGGTCACGAATGGGCGCCGGTACACCTCACTGGTGGCTGTGCCGCGACCGTCGAGGATGGCGTCACGGTCAATGGGCGTCGCTGTGGCCGCACCGGCGATATGGGCCGCGGTGAGAGTCGCAACATGGAGTTGGCCGGCCTGTACGAGCGGCACGACCTGGGCCACGAAACGGCGGGCATCGAAGTCACGGTAACTCCCGAGCCCGGTCCAGGTGGCCGCGGCCTGTGCAAGCACTCGCTCGCGGGTCGCGGCCACCATGGCCTGGTAGGCCAGTTCTTTCGAGGTCATGGCCTACTTCTCTTCTAGGAGATCCGCTTCCGCCTGTGGCAGTCGGAGGGATACCGGAGTGGCCCCGGTGAATTTGATACCCGGGAGCCCAGCGGCCGTGGCCGCGGCATCGGGATCCACGCCGGCACGTACACCAACGCCGAGAGCATCGAACTGGGCTTTGACCTCAGTCGGGTCAACCGCGGCGGGCGCTGCGGGTGTTCCATCCTGGGGTATCGGCTGGAAGATCTCGGCCGCGGCGAGCTGCTGGGCGGCGAGGTGCGTTTCTTCCAGGGCGATTTCTTCGGGTGTCATGCCCATGACGTGCGTGGCGATATAGTGCTGGCTGAATCCGGCTGCTTTCGCGTCCTTGGCTGCAATAACCTTCTCCGGGGTGCTTACCCGGTCGGGCGGTTGCCAGCCCACCACAACCGTATCCTCGCCGATCTCGACACCTTCGATGCGGAGGGCGTAGACGACAGCGAGGGAGAGGCCGACGGTGATGCGGTCGATCTCGTTTCGGGCCTGGCTGACCTGGCCTTCCTTCGCGTTCGCCGCCCCTGCCGTGGTTTGGTTCTCACCGTCTGGAAGGAATATCGTGATCGGGGTAAACGATACCGCCGCAAAGTCGCGGGCGTCTGACTTCTCGCCTTCCAGAAGGGGACGGATATCTGTTAACCCGGATTCCCAAATATCAACGCTATCCGGGAGATCCCACAATGAGCCGGGCGCATAGGGTAGTCGCTCGGACCAGTCGATATCGTTGCCGTCTTCGTCCTCCTGGGGGAGGCCCTTAATGCCGCGCTGCTTGAAGGCTTGCATTGCCGTGATGACGAGACGCTGTAGCTTGCCCAGGTTAATGCGGTCAATAACGTCGGTGTCATCCTCGAAGTACCCCTTACCATCGGGGCGTTCCAGGATGACGACCGGGGGGCGCCCAGTGTATACATCCGGCGCGCCAACCGCTTGCCAGCCTCCTGCAATACGGGAAATGAGCTTGCCCGAGTCGTCCGTTGATTCTCGCTCGAATCGCTGGCGCTGCCCGTCGGCCCACACGAGAGCATGGTCCGTGCCGAGATCTAGGTCGCGCCAGGTTTTCAGGAACGCCCGCGCTTTCCACGGGCGAAGGGGGTCAATCGAGGCAATGGCTTGCTCTGGCTTCTCGACGGTGATCGCGGCTTTGCCGTCCTCGTCCGTTCCCGTGACAATGAAGGTTACGCCGCACGTGAGGTAGTCCCGCACGGCGTCACCGACCAGGATCGACCAGCGGTTGTCTCGTAGGATCTTCCGCGCATGGATGGCCTCGGGGCTGTCGATGCTGCCACCGACAGATACCCCGTTAGTCACCATGCGGGAGGCCATACTCTTCACGGCGAGTCCGCCGTAGTTGGTGCATGCCTTTCGCTGGAACGCCACCCAGGACGCGCGTAAGTGGTGGCCCATCTCGGGTAACGGCGGGTTTTTGGTGGTGTAGCTGCGTAGAAGCTGGATGCGGGGGAGTCCCGCATCCAGCTTTTTAGCGAGTACGGGCAGCCACTCGGTGGGGGTTGTAGCCACTCGATCCTCCTAATAAAGCGCACGGGCCATGCGAGATTTCGTTTGTGCTCCGACGCCCTTGCCAATGGCGTCCTCGCCCGCGGCGCGAGCAAACATTGCGCCCCAGACCAGATCCACCTTGGAGAAGTCCTGATCGTCGTCCGGCTTCTTCACGACATAGCCGCCGCGGCGGGGGTCACGACGACCGTTCTTGAAATGCATGAGCATTTCAAGGCCGCCGTCGAACGTGATGTCTTCGCCGATAATGGCGGAGTACAGGTTCGCGAATTCTTCAACGGTGCGTGACACAAGTCGCTGGTTCCATCGGATCGGTTGCTCTTTGGATATCCCGACCTTCAGCCGCTTGCGGTACTTCGTTTCCCATGCCTTCACGTCGCCAGATCATCCGGCAGACGCGTCGGCGTAGAACCCCACCACGTTGTAATCCTTGAATGCTTGGTGCAACGCGGCGTTGACTTCGTTCTTGTCCGGCTTCCAACCGACCCCGGTGGGGCCTTCTGGCTGGGACCAGCATCCAATCTTGAAAAGGTGCTTCTGGGTAACCGAGTACCCCACGAGCACCGTGGCATCGGCGATCCCGCGCTTGCGGCCCTCGGACCCGTCAAACCCCAGCGTGACCGGCTCAGTCTTGGACACGACTTTGTCGGGCTTGCTGATGAGTTCCATTTCCAAGGCTGAGACGAATGCTGTCCGCTCGGGACTGGTCTGGTTAAGGAAGTCTGCCCGCATGGTCATGGGGTCATTCGAGGTGTCCCAGAAGTCGCTGGCGATGCCGCCAATGGGCGACCAGCCTGGCGGGCAGGGCGGGTTATGGATAACGCACCCGTCAGGATGGTTTGACGAGTCACCATAGGCCACTCGGAGGCCAGCGATGAGCGATTCCGCATCGTCAATGTCAGTGTCGGCAGGAGCTTCACGGTCGTCGTACACGAGGGTGGAAACGTCTTCCGACTCCACGCCGCGAACCTTGCCGGCCTTGATGGAGAGATAGAACTTGTGGCTGGCCTCTGCCACGCTGCGCTCACCCTCGGTGTAGGCGTTAGGCGTCTCGATTGTGATGCCGCCCAGCTTCGTGGCGTTGTTGCGAAGCGTCTGGGCGAACCGGACGCCGCCATTGCCGCGCACCCATTCCTCGGTCTGGTCGAGGGATGCGGCGACGGTAGGCGCACCCTTTACTGATTACTGAACGGGCGGCGGATGTGCGAGGTTCGATCCGCCCGCCGCTGGACAGCGCCACGAACGAGTCCATTGGATCGCAGTCGAAGTAATCCGCCGCGCTGCCCCCACGAAGCATTTCGAGTAGAGGGTGCCACGTGTTCGTTGTCTGCTCTTCTGTGGTTGCTGTGACAAGAACAAGGGGCGTGCGTACCGCGGACCACGGCTTGGCGACGGGCTGCCCGTCGGCGTCCCAGCCATCTGGAACTACCTCGAACAGAGCCTCCGAGATCATGACGCCGCCCACAAACGGGCTCTTACCCCACCCTCGCGGCCGCTTCAACACGCCCCGGTGCTTGACCCGTGCGCCCGTGATGGGGTCGAGCTGGTACAGGCGGACAAGAAATTCAAGCTGTTCGCGCGTGGGCATGAAGGGCGTCGGTTCTCCATCGCCCGCGTTTGGGGTCACAAGGAACTCGGTCATCTGGTCGGCCACGTGAAACCCCAGGGTGGGGAACTTGTCGCCGTCGAGGGGCTTCCAGGGCATTTAGGTTGCGCTCATTCCGTACCGGTCCCGAGATGACGGGGGTTTGTCGGACTTCGTTCGGGCCTCGGCTTCTGAGGTTGTTGCTTGCGCGAAACTGATTCGAAGGCGAGCGCGGTCTTCGGGGGTGAAACCGTATTTCGCCATTCGTAGCCTCAGCTCGCCGGCCTGCTTGAGATTCCCTTGCCAGTAGTCGGCATGGAGACGCGCCGTGTCGAGAAGATATTCCCAATCAAGGTTGGTGAAGCTTGGGGCGAGCGGGTGGTCTCCCATGACGTTCCACCACCGACGGGTTGCCTCGGGCCACACGAACTTGGTGCTTTGCAAGTCGCCGTCGATAGTTACCTGCACCTCGAACTCGGGAAGTTCGGGTTGTGGGTCAGGCTCGACGGTCACGACGTGCAGCGGCGCGACATCCTTGTTTCGGCGGGCGCGCTTATTGGGGTCTTTGGGTGGGGGTCCGACGCCGGCCATTTCACTCTCCCGTTTCGGGATCTGCGCTCTTGCCGTTCCGGCGCGATGCTTGGAATTATGAGGCTAAAACCGTTACAATTGGTAAATGAGGACGTGCGAGCAATGCGGGAAATCCATCGTGGCGAAGAACGCGCAGGCGAGGTTTTGTAGCTCGAAGTGCCGCGTGTATCACCACCGGCGGCCACAGCTCCCGGCCGAACTGCGGGAGCGGGCGCGGTGGGTGCGCCGCGACGCACGCAAGCGACCGCTCGATGCGATCACGGGGAAGAGTGCGAGCTCCACGAATCCGAGCACGTGGGCTGAGTACGTCGAGGCGAAGCATGCCACGTTTGGTGTCGGCCTCGGGTTCGTCTTAGGCGACGGGATTGGCTGTATCGACCTCGACCACTGCTTGGACGACGGCGTGCCTACGGCTGAGTGCGCTCGGTACCTGGCCGACTATCCAAGGCATTATGTCGAGGTCTCGCCATCCGGTGATGGGCTGCATATCTGGGGCACACTGCCCGAGGGCAAGGGCACCCGGCAGATTATCCGCGGCCTGTCTGTCGAGCGCTACAGCATTGGTCGGTACATCACGATCACTGGCCGCGTGTATCAGGCCGGACGAATCCTCCCGCTGTAACGCTTATTTGCCGTAGCGGCGTTCTGAGTCGTCGGGGTTCGCTAGTGCGAATCAAGTTACGGCGAGGGTGCTAGGCACTCAGGCGGGCACGTGCGCGAGCAATGCGGGGGTAAAGGCCCAGACCCGTACACAGCGAAACCAACAGCACCTCTCCGCGCTGGAAACGCCCGGGGGGAGGGGGTGCCAGGATGGTTCCTGTGAAGTTTCTGAGGAATGTTCGCATTGGGTTTTTTCCTTTTGCATGTGTGGCCCGTGACGTGCGTCTGCGATGCGTTTGGTTCGTTGTGCGCTACTCGTGGAGTAGTCCAGGGTGACGCTCCTCAGCTCGGAGGTAGGACTGTCGAGGACCACGTGCGGCGGCGGCTTGCGCTTGGGTCTCGCGGTTGTGGTGCCAATGGCACTTGGTTACGACCATCGCTACTGTCGTGGTCTCACCCCACACCCATTGGTCGATGTGGGCGGCTTCAAGGTTGGCGGTCTCGGGGCAGCGGGTGCCGTTGCGCTGGGTAACGGTGCACCGGTGGTTGTCTCGTGCAAGGCAGGCGTCACGGACTGCTGTTGGCACGTGGCTTGGTCGGCTATTCTCCCAGGCCATGGGGTACCTCCGGGTGGGTGGGGTGGTTGTCTGGTGGGGGTGTTCCCGCCTACAGGGGGTGGTTGTCTTCGGAGGGGGTGGTGGGAATTGAATCTGCTGCCGCCTGGATGGCTCCCTCGATCATTTTGATGAGGGCATCACGGTCGAGTTCAAGGGGCCACACGCCGCGTTCCTGCACGGGCTGGCCGTTGAGCGGCACGGGCAGGGTAAGCGGGTCTGAGGCGAGGGTGTTGCCGTCTACCTGAATAAGGATCGTGGCGGCGATGTTGATGACTGTGGGCTTATCGGCCATGGCTATTTGACTCCTTGGGCGAACGATTGAAGGTGGAGGCGATTCGTGTCAGTACACGGCGGAGGTATGCGGAGCTCCAACGCAGACGATAGAGTTGAGTTGGTTTGCTAGTCGGCAGCCGTCAGGAGAAAGAGGTCACATGAAAAAGTTCACGAAAGCCGCTATTGCGTCACTTCTAGGTCTGGGCCTGGTGTTCGGTCCGACTGCTCCAGCAAACGCCGTCACCGCAAGAGTTTTCTTTTCTACAAGCCAGGCGGAGGCGCGGACCGCATGTCTCCTTGGATATCAGGTCGCGCAGGTGATTGCGATCGTGACAGTAATCAGCAAATGCTCATACGAGGGAAAGATGAAAACCGGGCAGCACATGTACGCCTTCTATATCAAGTAGATGGCAAGTTCTTGTGCCCCGGTACGCTCGGCGGGTGGTAGCAGTTCCGCACGGTCTTGACGAGGGGAATTAGTATTCGTTTGCTGCCGGGGGTCGCGGTTCAAACGCGACCCCCGGCAGATGCTCGTTGTCAGCGTCTCCCGGTGAGCTACCGGTCATAACAGGTGAGGAACCAACCCGCGCCTTAAAAGGGAAATGCCCCCCGTTCCTGGAGGGCATAAACCTTGATAAGTAAATCTTAACAGATTAGCTGGGGTTTTGTGTCAAGTCTTTTGTCGGGTCCAGGATTTCTCCTTCGTCTCAGCGTCGGGCGGCTTGTCGAGGATGTCCCGTCTCTCCGACTGGCACTGCTGGGCGCTGCACATCCTCACCGGTCGCCACTCTGGCCGTCCTCTCCGAGTGCCGCAGGAGCCTCGGCTCTCTCTAGGGCGTCCAGATCAGAGCGCAAGGGGCGAACCCACGCTGCGTTTGACAGCACAAACCCGACATACCCAGACAGTGCGGCGAGAGCCGCCAGCAAGGCGAAAAACTTTGCCCTACCCACGGTCGCCACCCCCTGCCATATCCAGCGCTCTACCAGCTCGCGGAAACCGCTGACAGTAGTCCCCCCAGGCATCCAGGGCGTCAGCCAGCCCGCCGCCGCCGTAGTACGGGACCAGCGCGAAAAGCACGTCCGCCAGCCTGGGCAGGCGCTCCTCAGTCTCCTTTGCGCGGCGGATTAGCTCTGACTGGTGCATTGGATTTGTCGGAGTAATCACCGACAGATATGTCATCTCCTTGTAGATAGCCGCGATCAGGTTGTTTTTCGTGATATGCCCACCCACAGTCACCACCCCCCTCTACGCCACCGGTCACCACGCACATCCACATGACTCCACCCGTGACCAGCAGGGCGGATGCACTGGTAGGCATACCCCCCGTGCCCCTGATGCCTATGGGCACACTGAAAAAACGGTTTACTCACGATCCGGGCCGCGCTCTCCATGTCTATCCGCTCACTCACCGCTACTCACCCCCAGACAGGCCAGATGTCCCGTACTTAGTCCAGAGGTGCGCGGCGATCTTGATGCCCTCGGCCTTTGCGAGGTCGTGCAGGTACGTGGACACCAGCTCGTCGTACTCATCATCACTGAACGGCGTCCCGCACTTCTCGCAGACGATGTGCGGGATCTCGTCGGAGGGCTGCGGCGGGTAGATGGCGATTTGACCGCCGCATATCGCGAGCTGGTAATGCGGCATGTCCGAGTACCGTGCTCGCATCTCTCTGGGCCAGGCGGCAGACTTGGCGGCGAGCGCTGTGGTTTCGTCGGTGAGGTAGTCGATGGTGTCTGGGTCGAGGGTGAGGATGGTGTCGAGGTGGATGATGATCCAGGCGGACATGACGCCTGTTTCGTAGTGGGCGGTTTGGGGTGTGGTGTTGGCGGGGAGGCCTTGGATGGTGTTTTGGGTGTTGCGCCAGGCTTTGCGGGCTGGGGTGGGTGGGTGTATGGCGAGTGCGGTGGCGAGTGTGACGGTTTGTTGGACGAGTGATCGGTAGATGTCGTTGGCGTCGTCGAAGGCGTGTTCGTTGAAGGGTGCGGATGATTGGGTGAGTGCGGTGGTTTGGACTTGGATTTCTTTGGGTTGGGCGGTGAGGCGGGGTTCGTTGGTGGAGATGATGTGTTCGACGAGGTCGGGGAGGGTGTGGAGTGCTCGGGTGATGCGTCCGTGGCAGCGGGCGCAGTAGTTGCCGTGGGTGGCGGGGAGTAGGGCGGGTTGGTCGTTGGTTTCGGTTCCTCGGCGGATGCAGCGGCGAGCGCAGGGGGAGTGGGCAGCGGATAGGGCGGTTTCGGGTGTCATTTGCTTTCCTTCTTTGCAGAGGCGCGGCGTTTGGCGTTGCGGTATGCGTTGTATGCGGCGTTGAGCGCGTTTCCGGTTGCGCCGAGATTATCGAGGGCGTCGAGGTGGTCGTCGGTCGCGTCGAGGTATGCGGCGCGGGCTTCGTCGAGGTCGGGCGGTGTGTGTGTCATGAGGTGGCCTTTCGTGTGTTGGTGCGGAGTTCCCGGGCTTCGCGGTTGTAGCAGGGTGTGCAGAGTGTTCGGCGGTCGGGGGTGGGTGCTTGGAGCCACCACCTGTTCGTTGAGGTGAGCATCTTCTGGGGGCAGTCGGAGCACTTCTGTCGGTGTGCGGGTGTGGCGGCCATGGTTACGTGTCCTTCGGCGTGTTGGTCGGTGGGTGCGTGGCGGCATGGGTGACCGCGTGGGTGCGTAGCGATTCGATGTTCTGGTCGTAGGCGGTGGCACCACATCGGGGGCAGGACCACCGGTAGTGGGTGCCGTCAGCGGGTGAGGGGTAGGTGTAGGCGTTTTCGCTGGCGGGTAGACGTGGCGGGCGGGGCTTAGACCGTCCGAGGAACATGAGAACCAGAGCTAGGCCCACGATGAGCGGTATGGCGGCAGTCGCGATCATGTTCCCCCAGTCGTTGGCGGTCATCGGGTGGCCCGCTCGGTGTAGATGTCCGCTGCGGGGCCAAACTCGGTGGCCCGCTGGAACTCGCCCTCCCAGTGCAGCTCGACGACGGGTGTCTCTCCGTGGCGGTTCTTCGCGACATCGAGGGTAATGACCTCCCCGGCCATGGAGTCGCGGCGGGTCAGGAGGATGATGCAGTCCGCGTCTTGCTCGATAGCTCCTGACTCTCGGAGATCTGCGAGCTTTGGCGTGCCATCGAGACGGGACTCGGAATCGCGGTTGAGCTGCGAGAGCGCGATCACGGGAACACCGAGGTCCTTTGCCATGATCTTCAGATCGCGCGAGAACTCCGATACGACCTCTTGCCGACTCCGACGAGCGGTGTTCGCGACACTCATGAGCTGCATGTAATCCACAACCACGCCGGCGAGCTTCCCGTGGCGCTCCACAGTCCGCGCAAACGCCCTGACCGTCGCCGGGGCCACCTTCGCCCGGTCGTCAATGGCGATGGGCAGGTCAACGACTCCCATGTTGTTGGCGATGCGCTCGCGGTCTCGGTCTGTGATGCGGTTCTCTTTGAATCGGCCCACGGGGATGTTGAGGCGCTCGGACACGAGGCGGGCCACGAGCTCGCGGTCGCTCATTTCCAGCGATGAGAACGCGACGGTGCCGCGTGCGGCGAGCGCAATGGCAAGCTGTCCGGCGATGACGGTCTTGCCGACGCCGGGGCGTGCTCCGATGACGTAGAGGCAGCCGGGGCGGAGGCCACCGATGGCGGTGTTGAGCGCTTCCCAGGGTGTCGGGACGAATAGGTCGTTGCTTTCGGCGGGGGCCAGGAGGTCGGGGAGTATGTCACGGATGAATCGCACGCGGGCTTGTTGCTTGCCGAGGGCGTCGTCGATGGTCTTGCGGGCGTATTCGGTCATTTCAGCGGAGGACATGCCGGGGTCGAGGTTCTGTAGGCCGTATCCGACATCGGTGAGGCGCTGGTGGAGGGCGTTTTTGGCGACGATGGACGCGTTGAAGGGTGCGGATGATGTTGCTCGGCCGTGTTCGGTGAGGGCGGTGATGTGGGCGGCGAGGGTGGGGAGGCGGTCGGCGAGGGTGGTGGGCTCGACGGGTTCTCCGGCGGCGCGGAGGGTGAGCATGGTGTCGTAGATGCGGCCGTTGTGGGTACCGGTGAAGTCGCTACCGGTGAGGGTGAGTTCGTCTAGGATTTCGCCTGCGGAGTGGAGGGCCGCTCCGAGGACGGCGAGTTCGGCGTTGGTGACATCGTTCATGATGTCGAGTGCGTTGGTCATCGGATGATCTTTCTTCCTGCGTAGGGGTTGATGGCGGGTTGTGTCTGGGTGGGGAGTGGTTCGTCTTCCCACTGGCCTCCGTTGAGCCAGGTGGCCGGGTAAGGGATGAATTTCATTTCGCTGAGGTTCGGGTCTCGTGCGAAGCGTTCAGCTCCGGAGACGATGGCTTCCAGATTGGTGTTCTTCTTGGCTGCTAGCTGCTCGAACTTTTTCCTCGCTGCACCCTTGGCAACCTTCCTCGGATAGGCCGTCCAGAATGACTCGAAATGAGCGTTAACTACGTCTATACGTTTAAGAGAGGAATGAGAGGCCACTGTGTCCGGTAGTTCGGTCGCTGTTGGCCGGTCAGTGAGGTCACTGTGGCCTGTCTGTGGTGCCAATTTGGCCTCTCGGTCTGTGGCTGGCACATTCCCTGCCTCAGACGCCGCTGGACACATGATCTTGTACTCATTTGCTGACCACTGATCGGCCCGTTTGACAGACAGAAGGCCGAGGGTTTGAAGGTCTTGGATGACCCGTCGGAATGTCCGCACTGAAACCCTGCTTTTTGCCGCTAATGCCTCTTGGGTTGTCGGCTCGTCGTCGGCGAAGTACACGCATCGTCCGCGGTCGTCGGCTACGTCGGCGAGCGCGAGTAGGACGAGCATCTGTGAGGCTGTCAGGGTGGGTGGTGTTTCGTGCCATACCCAGGTGGATACTTTGACGCTCACTTCATCACCGCCCGACCATGTCCGCGTTCCCACGATGTGACCAGGAGGCCCGCAAATAGCCGCTGTGGGGCCGGGGAGAGCTTCATGTACTCCTGTGTCACATTCACGCTGCATCACCGCCCTGGGGGCCGTGTGGCTCGTCTGGGGTGGGGAATTGCAACAGTGCGGTGAAGCGTTGCGCCTCGGACTCGGTGATCGGTCCCGCGGCCTTGGGCTGATGCTCCTTGATGAACTCGTCCCGGTCGCCGTGGTAGCGCGGATAGTAGTCCGTGATGGACTTTCCAAAGTCGATGGTCTCGAAAACGGGCGTGCCATCGTCGTAAGTGCGTGCCGCTTGCAGACCGGCCTCGGTGTACTCGACACGGAACTCGTTCCAGCGCACGCCCTCGACGTGTTCGGCGAGCGCTTCAACAAGAACCTGTTGCATATAGTCGAGCTGTCGAATTGCCCAGTGCTCTTCGTCAACGGCCTCCGTTCCGGTGAGGCCACTGATGGCGAGGCCGATGCCTTCGCGGATGACCCAGAAGGTGTATTTCAGGGTGTCGAGTGGGGTGGACGGGGGAGTGGTGTGGTTAGTCATGGTGACCTCCTACGAGGGATGTGGGAACGGATGGGGTGCTAGCGGTCCAGTCGTCGGGCCACCCAGCACGGCACAGGGGGAAGCGGGCTGGCTCCACGGTGAGGTGCTGGAACCCGAGGGCGGTGGCCTTCTCCAAGAACGCTTGGAACTCCAGATCGGTGCCGAGGACGGTGAACGCTGATCCGTCAGGGTCGATGCACAACAGGGCCGCATGTGACACTGCCGGCAGACCAACGGCGAGCGAAACGGACGGGCTGATCTTGGTGCTACTCTTCACAGTCAGCATCACTCGCCCACCTCGAACAGGGGGGGGATTATGGCAGTGTCGGGCACCTGCACATACCCCGCGTCGGCGAGCATGTCAGAGATCGCGGCAGCCCGGCTACGTGCTTCGCCGTACCACCCTTCGCTCCACCATTCCCAGACGACACGAGCCCCACCCCGGTCGCCCCTCTTCGCCACCTTGTTGATGCGGCCGAGGCGAGTCATGAGGCTCCCGGGACCGAGGGTAATCCCCTCAGTGGTGCGCACGAGTTCTTGAATGTAGAGCTCATCGCCGTCTGAGTTGAGAAGAACCGGAATTGGCTCTGGCTTGGCACCGTTTTGGGGTGCACTGATAGTGTGATTCACGATCAATTCCTTTTGCTAGAAACTTGGTCACTGCCCCCGGACCGGGTCTAAGTCGGTCCGGGGGTGTCTTATAGGTGCGGGGGCTATCCCGCTTTGTGGTCGGTGCGGGTGAACGTGTTCGCGGCCACCCACTCCACAACTGCGGCATCCGTGTATCGGACCAATCGGCCCATCTTCACGAACGCTGGGCCGCCTCCACGTGACCGCCAGTCGGCCAGCGTTGCCACCGGCACATCCAGGTACGCTGCGATGGCGGCTGGGGAGTTCACGGCCGCGAGAGCTCCCTGTGGTTGGCTATCGTGGGACATGCCAGGTCACCGCTCGGAGCTGGCCTGGTTGAGGAAGTCGGTCAGCATCGGACAGATCGACACTGGTCGGCTCCGTGTAAAGCGCCGACAGCTCGGCTTCCAGTTCTTCGATTCGGCGAGCGCGGATAACCTTTCCCGTTTCCCATACGACGGGAAGGGTTCGGAGAATCTTCGCGGTTGCGCCGTAGCTCTCAATCAGGCGAGCCCGGGATCGGGCTCCCGACTTGGAGAGGTAGAGTTTTGTAGTGTCAGGCCAGCTGAATCTGGCGGTGTTGTAGCGGCTGACCCACCTCTCGTACTCTTCGGGGTTTTGGAGCCACCCTGGGGGATACCAACTTGGAATGATTTGCAGATGGTTGTTGCTATAGTCAATCGATCCTTCGGGGTACGACGTAATTCTGACGGAGTAGAGACGGGTCTCCTTCTGCGTTGTCATTAGTTGATGCCCTTCGTGTTGGTGTTGGTCAGTTCAAAGAGTTCGTTGGTTCCGCGGTTGGACTTGAATCCGCGCTTCTCAAACCACTCGACAAGTTCCATCGCTCGATTCACCCGGACCGCGAGCCCGAGGTGGGCAACGCCCGTTTTGTCCAGGGAGCGCGCGAGGGTGAAGAAGTGGCTACCCAGTCCGGCGTAAGGATGGTGATGGTCCTTCGACGGAACCCACTGGCCCGTCCTGGGGTGGCGACCGCGGCCTCGCGGGTTGTTGATAACCAGGCGGGCCGAGTGCAGGGCATTCCACATCCGTGTCTCTGGCTCGTCAGAGAAGTACAAGCGGCGGAACTCGCGGAACGGATATTCGGGGTTGGCCTCGAAGGCTGCAACGGCCTTCTCCGCGGTATCCGCTCGCTCAGTCTCGGCGAGCGCTCGACGTTCAGAATCCATCGCCAGTTCGAGGATCTGCATGCGGGAAAGGTCAATAGTCGGTTGGCTGTCTGCGATCTCCTGCCGCCGTGTCTGTACTGCAAAGTATTGCTGTGCGGCAGCTACCTCAGGCTTTGATCCGTCCGCGTTCTGGAACAGGACATAGCAACCGTGGCGCGAGATGTCCACGTCTTCGATTCCACGCTGCGCTCCTGACCCCAGGGCGACCATCTTGTTGACTCCAACGAAATGGTCTGCGGCATTCAGCCCGCTGGCGTTTACCGAAGCAATGGCCCTGTCGATTGCCTTGGACCAATTCCGCCAGTCCGTATAGCCTGCATAGGGCATCAGGTCTCGTGCCGACCATACCTCACGGTGTTGATCTTCAACAATTTTCAGATGGTCTAGCTGAGCAGTGAACCCAACCTGTACAATGTCGTTAGACATTTGATCTCATTTCTTGTCGTCGCCCCGTGTTCGTGCACGGGGCATTTTTGTTGGGTGGTCATGAAGCGCCCGCTTGTATGCTGGGCGGATGGATAACCAGGCACCGGAGTGGGTTAATGTCGGCATCAACGCGGCCCTGATGGTGATTACGGTTGTCACCGCAATCATCGGCATCCAACAAACGCGTAAGAACCGAATCGCCGCCGGGAAGTCGGAAACAAACGCCTCGACGTATGCCGACCAATCGCTACAGGCAAGTGAACGTCTGGCCGCCGCCACAGAGGCGCAAGCACGCCTCGCAGATGCCCAACGTCCTCCCGTATGGAGCGAAGTGACCAAAGTGAGCAAAGCCACGTACTCAATACGAAACAACTCAACGGACCGGCTGATCCTCGACAGCATCACGCTGAATCCCGAACTGCTCAGTAGATGGGCCGCCATTGAGGTGCCCGCCTGCGTCGAACATGGAGATTTCTTTACCTTCGTAGCGCCGGGAGTCAACGGGAGGCGCTTGCGCTCCATTACGCTTACCTGGCGAACTAGCGAAGGTTCCGAACTGATGAATGTCTCAAGAAATATCCCGTTCATCTGAACAACTCCGCTGATATCTGACTCAGTTCATTGTCTGAAACCTCTCGCAGCTCAACCTTGGTTATCAGCAAGGTCACCGTCACTGACATGGCATGGCCTATCGGGCAAATCTCAAGAACACTGTCGCTCAGCATTGGTAGGAGCTTCCCGCCCAGCTCGATACACGACCCACTAGCGGCCTGATAAATCACGAGAGTTTGATTCATATCTTTGGCAAAGTGGCCGAGAACGCTTCCGATTTCTTCGCGACTATTACTGGATAGCTGATGGCTTCCAGCGGGACGCCGAGAGCCTGCGCTATCTTGCTGATCGTTGCGGGCGACACTTGACGCGCGCCTTGCTCGATGTGGGTTAGCGTGCTCCGTGTGAATCCCACGCGGGCCGCCAGGTCGCTGTTACGAATCCCCAGAGCCTCGCGAATAACACGCACAGCAGCTCCGTTTACGTGTCGTTTCTGTGTTGCTGTCATATAGGAAACTCTACGCAACTACGAAGGTATGCGCAATATTAGGCAACGAATTATTTCCTACATTGCGTACTCACGGGCGAAAATGGTTGCACTAGTTGCCCAGTGTTGCCTATACTGAGTGCATGGTGATTACATGGGAGCAATTGAGGAGCGCTCGCGAGATGGCCGACTTAACTCAGAGCGAGCTTGCGCGCATTCTCGGCGTGTCCACGCGAACTATCGTTAATTGGGAAAGCGAGGGTGCTACTGTTCCACGCAAACGAGAGGATCGAGTAGCTCGTGCGCTCGACCGTGCCTTTGAGTTGATCGATTCCCTCAGGTATGACAATGATGAGGCCACGCCGGGCAATGTTCGTATCATTCCTAAAGAGCGCGACGAGCCAATAATCTCAACCAAGGACGGCTATGTCAGGTATCTTGCAAACCAGGAACGGCTGGCAGGGCGGACCGAACCTCACCCCGAGCGCGTCGCGAGGCGACGCGCTGCGTTGTCCCCTTTCACGGAATCCGATCTGCTAACCGAACTTCTTGACAGAGCGAGTAATAGAGGAGTGCGCTTGTCCGACTGGTCTGACGATGGCGCGGGGGTGAAACCAGCGCCAACCAATGTCACACCCATCGGGCAGACTGAGAACTTCACCGCATTTGATGAGGACTTCGACCCCGAATCCCTTCCACATGCGGCCTACGCGGATACCGAGGAACCCGGTTACCCCGAGGACGGAGAATGAATCATGCACCTGTACGACCCGTGGGAGCACGCCGCTTCCCTTGGCATCACGGTTGTCTACTATCCACTCCGCACCAGTAAGGGCATGTGGGTGCCCGAGCGTAGAATGATCTTCCTTCGCTCACAGCAACGCGCCTTTGTTGAGCGGTGCGTGCTCGCGCATGAACTTGCCCACGCAGAGAACGGTGACCCCACTGGACATCACCCTCGCTACGAGGCCCGCGCCAACCGGATCGCCGCCGAGCGCCTCATTAACCCCCGGGATCTCTCGGAGCTCGTGCGCGTCTACTCCGACGGCGACCAGATCTGTCGGGAGCTCGGCGTTACCCGTGAACTCTTTACTGCCTACTGGGACGAATATGGCGGGTGCAATAATCGCCACATCGCATAACCAACCTTCTGATATGGTCAGCGAGTCCGATCAACACAAGGAGTACCAATGAAACGACGTAGCCCAGCCGCACCCCTTCTTCTGCCCCTCATCACCTTCGGGATCTACACCCTCGTGTGGTTCGTGAAAACCAAGAACGAGATGAACGAAGCCAACGCCTCGAACCCCGAGGTTCGCATCCCGACCGCATGGCTGTTCATCGTTCCGTTCGTGAACATCTGGTGGATGTGGCGCTACGCCGTCGGCGTCGAAGCATTCACCAACCGCCGCATCGGCACCGTGGGGGCCTTCCTGCTTATGTTCCTGCTCGGTGTCATCGGTGACGCCATCGTGCAGAGCAAATTCAACGCGACCATCGACGGCCGCTAACGATAGAGTCCACCCACTCGCATTTGAAATGCGAGTGGGTGGACCTCAACCGTGGCGTTTATCACCACAGTTACCCAGGCTGGACGGCTGTAACAACCGTCCAGACTCCAGAGAGGGTATGCAAAGCTTGCATGCCCTCTCGTAGCGAATGAGAGGACCCCATGGCGAAGGCCTGGATAGTTGACCTGTGGGTAAAAGATGCCACCGAGATCGGTCCGGCGGGCGAACGCATCAAGACACCACCGGCGAGCGCACAGCTTCGCGCGATCACCAAGCTACCCGCACAGTTCCGCACGGCAAAGTATGGCACCGGGAAGCGCTGGAAGGTCACGTGGCACGAGGATACCGACGGCACGCAACGCCAGCGCTCACGACTCTTTGACCTCCGCCGAGACGCCGACGAGTATGCCGCCAGCATGGAAGATGACATCCGCGCAGGCAAGTACCAAGCACCCGAACATGCACAGCAAAAGTTCTCGGCCGTGGCCGACGCGTGGATCTCATCGAAGAAGAAACCGAAGCCGACGACCATCCGCCGCTACATGCGCGAGTTGCGCATGTACGTCAACCCACAGTGGGGCAATCAGCCCATCGGAACGATCACTCGGCAACAGATCGACGCGTGGGTCACCGCGCTACAAGATGGCACCGCGCCGCGTGTGCTCATTCGAAACGTTGCATGGAGGCCGCTCGGACCGTCGAGCATCGAGCACATCGCAGGCGTCGTGTTTGGCGGTGTCCTGCGTTACGCTCACGGTTCAGGGTGGCTATCAGGTAACGCAATGTCCGGCGTGGAGTTACCCCGTGTAATCGACGATGGTGAAGACCTCCTAATACTCAACCACATTGAGGTTCACGCTCTCGCCGAGGCCGCTAAGGCTGTTGATGGCAGCGCGGTGGACGAGACTCTAGTCTGCTTTCTCGCGTACACGGGCCTCCGAATCAATGAGGCGTTGGCGCTCCGTGTCGGCGATCTGGACCTCAGCAAACGACGCGTCCGGGTGCTGCGCACCTGGACCCAAGACATCGACGGCAAACGCATCCTGGGGCCACCCAAGACATGGGAGAAACGCACCGTACCCCTAGCGCCATTCCTGGCGAACCTCCTGCGTCTGCTCGTCACGAACCAGGAGAAAGACGCATGGCTATTCTCAGCCAAACGCGGCGGCTCCATCCACGATCACAACTGGCGCAACCGCGTCTGGTCGAAGGCCGTGCTCGGCGCGGGCCTCGACGGCATTGGGCTCAACATCCACAAGCTACGCCACACCGCCGCCTCATCCGCCATCGCCGCAGGAGCCGACGTAAAAGTTGTCCAGCTCATGCTCGGGCACAAAGACGTCACCGAGACCCTGAACACCTACGGGCATCTGTGGCCTGATCGTCTAGATGAAGTTTCGCTTGCCGTTGACAAGGAACGGAGCGCCGCCCTCCAGCTCGCTAGAGCTCAATCCAGCCAAGAATCCATTCACTAATCAAGTCCAATGTGTAGAGATCCTTAGCAACACCGTCCACGAAGCCCACGACTGTTGTAACTGGAATCTCCATAAAATTAACCTCGTTCAGAGATAGAAACGTGGTGGTTGCAAGCCAGGCCGTCCGCTTATTTCCGTTTAGGAATGCGTGCCCTTTACATAATCCGTGCAGCAGTATCGCCGCTTTTTGAGTGAGGGCGGGATACAGCTGGGCTCCATTCCACGTAGCAGACGGTTGAGCCACGGCAGCAGAGAGTCGCCCGGGATCTCGGACCCCGGGCGACTCCTCTGAATCATGAAGCGCTGTTACTTCAGCAACCGATAAATACGTGATCACTGGACAGCGAGCACGTCCAAAGCCTCACGCCAACGTATCCGCTGGCGACGTCCAACCTCTGCCACGCTGGCAGCATTTGCAGTAACCCCGAGGGACGGGCACAGCGGAGTCTCCTTGTCTACGGTCGCGCGTGTGTAGTAAGTAAGCATGGTCCTACGAGAGATTGGCGATTGACTCTGGGCCGCGCTTGGTAGGCCGCCTCTTGCTTCAACCCATGGGTCTTCTGAATGCGTCAAGCTGCTCAACTCGGCACCACTCTTGTTCGAGTAGAAAGCCACAACGGAGTTGACTATCTTCATCTGGTCATCTGTAAGTGAAGCATCCGTGGGAATCTGGCCGTGGGTCCCTTCGCGGTAGACAGCCCTAACGACAGGTCCATCTTTCCACGCCTCAATGGGGTCGCTAAAGAGGGGGCGGCCCGTCCAAACAAGCGACCAGGCCTGGCAGTAATACACGAGCTTGTTGAGCTGCGTGTTTCCGTTAGTTCCGGCTGTTTTCATAATGTAGCCAGCAACTTCAAGTGCGTTAGTCATCCGATACCCCTCCTTTCGGGTATGCCCCCAGGGTATAGCAGACCGGCTGGTTTTTTGTAAACACACATGACACTTTAGGCAGGCGTCCCGCAACCATCCTCGGTCGAGCGTGTCAGGTTGGGCAATTGCCGGGGACAGGTTCCACGACACGAAGTTCAACGTGTCTTAGCCGTGTCTGAAAAGTCATCGTGTCTGAAACGTGTCTGTGCCCAAATCTGCAACATTAGGTTAAACGAAAAACTCCCCCCGATCCCTTTACTTGAAAGGAATCGAGGGGAGTAATTTGTCGGGGTAGCGGGATTTGAACCCACGACCTCTTCGTCCCGAACGAAGCGCGCTACCAAACTGCGCCACACCCCGATTGGCCGCTAGGGCCTCGTCCAGTGTAGTCCATAAAAGTGGTGGGACGGAAACCGGCTCGTGCACGGGTTCTTCAGGCAGCCTCCGCCCGGAAGTGGAATAATGATCCGAATGATCGCACACTCTTTGCTCGTTGCCTTCGACCTGGATGATACCCTCGCCCCCTCGAAGTCCCCCATCGACCCTACTGTTCTCCAGCTCTTGGAGCGCCTGCTCGACACCCACGAGGTGTGCGTCATTTCCGGCGGAAACTACACGCAGTTCCAGAACCAGCTCATCACCGGGCTGGGCGGCGTGGGCGAGGCCCGCCTGGAGCGTCTGCACCTGATGCCCACATGCGGTACCCAGTATTACCGGCGTGAGGCCGGTGAGTGGACCCAAATCTACGCTGAGCACCTCAGTGGAGAAGAAACCTCCGCGGCGATGACGGCCGTCGAGCAGAGCGCGCGCGACCTGGGTCTCTGGGAGACCGAAACCTGGGGTCCCGTGTTGGAGGATCGCGGCTCCCAGGTCACCTTCTCCGCGCTGGGCCAGCAAGCTCCCGTTGAGCACAAGAAGGTCTGGGACGCTGACGGCAGCAAGAAGGCTGCCCTCCGCGACCGGGTGGCGGCCCTGCTGCCCCACCTGGAGGTCCGCTCGGGCGGCTCCACCTCGATTGACATCACGCGCAAGGGAATCGACAAGGCGTACGGCATCCGGCGCCTGGCGGAGCACACCGGAATTGACCTTGACCGCATGTTCTTTGTGGGTGACCGACTGGATGAGGGGGGCAACGACTACCCTGTGCTCGCCCTCGGCGTCGCCTGTCAGGCGGTTGAGGGCTGGCAGGATACCGCCGCGTTCCTCACCGCCGAGCTGGCTGACCAGCCCGCGGTGTAGACCGGAAAAACGTGCAGGTGGGGTCGCTAACCGGCGACCCCGCTACTCCGAATCGCTATGCTGAAAGAAGCTCTGCCGAGCCTCGTTGAG
Source organism: Klugiella xanthotipulae (assembly GCF_006716695.1). Taxonomy (GTDB): domain Bacteria; phylum Actinomycetota; class Actinomycetes; order Actinomycetales; family Microbacteriaceae; genus Klugiella; species Klugiella xanthotipulae. The sequence goes on along the minus strand of NZ_VFPN01000001.1, from coordinate 668,669 downwards.
GTCGCGCAGGGTACGGTCGCTCAGTTTGGGCCGTTCGGTTGCTCGGGTCGTCGTGGGCACCACAACCGAGCTCTGCTCAAACTTCTTGACCTCATCGTGCAGGCGCTCCATCGTGAGGTCAAGTTGGTTGGCGGTATCGGCGGCGGCCCGCAACTCGCCCACCAGGTTAGCGGGAACATCCTTGTTGTACTTGTAGTAGATCTTGTGCTCCAGGCTGGCCCAGAAGTCCATGGCGACCGTGCGGATCTGCACCTCGACCATCACCGGAACAACGCCCGTGGACATAAAAACGGGCACCTCCAGGATGGCGTGCAGGCTTTTGTACCCGTTGGGCTTGGGATTCTTGATATAGTCCTTCACCTCGACCACGCGAATGTCCTGCTGCCCCGTCAGCATGTCGAAGACCCGATAGGTGTCGGAGACGAAGCTACACGTGATACGCACCCCGGCGATATCCATCACGGAGGCGCGAATCGAGTCAAATGAGGGGTTGCACTGCTTACGCTTGACCTTGTGGATGATGCTCTCGGGGGTTTTGAGCCGTGAGGTGAGGTGCTCGATGGGGTTGTAGTCGTGCACCAGGCTGAACTCCTCCTGTAGAATGGAGAGCTTGGTGGTGACCTCGTCGATACCAAATTTGTAGAGCATCATGAACCGGGTGAACTCTTCCCGCAGCTGCTTCATATCGTTCAGCTGGGCCTCGCCCGCGAGATCCAAGTCAAAACCGTGTTCGCGCAGAACCTGTGTGCTGTCCATGCTGTGAACTCTATCGCGCGCTTCACGAAAGAATCCGGTGAAAGCCTGAGCGCGCGGTGACGGAATGCTGATGACCGGTAAACCAGACCGCAACCGACGGGTAACGCGTCGGTGAACTATGCCCTGACGGCGTGACCGTGAGCGACCCGGGCCGTGGCGGGGGTGGAGTATCTCTCCACGAAGAGGCGCAGCACGCGGTGTGAGGCGGTGACATCCGCCCGGCGAACCGTGGAGATGAGCTCGGTGATGCTGTCCGGGCTGAAGTAGCCGTGGTCGCGATAGACCTGGATGCGCGTCACCAGCCCATCGTTGGTGAGGTCCGGGTGAAACTGGGTGGCGTACAGGTTCTGGCCAATCCGGAACGCCTGCACGGGGCAGCGCGGGGAGGTGGCGAGTAGCACAGCGTGCGCCGGCAGCTGGAACACGGCCTCTTTGTGGCCGACAAACGCGTCGAAGACGCTCGGGAGGCGACCGAAGAGCGCGTCCTCCTGGCCGTGGTCGGTGAGAGCGATGGTGGTGCTTGACGTGTTCTCGCCGTAGGTCCGGTTGATGACAGCCCCCTGGTGGCGGCCGAGCGTGCCCACGCCGTAGCAGGCGCCGAAGAAGGGAAAATCGCGGGCAACGATGTCGTCGAGTAGGTCGTCCAGTTGGCTCTCGGCGCGGCGCTGGGTGGCCGACTTGACGTCCTCCGGGTCGGTGGCGTTGTAGGGGCTACCGGCGAGGATCACGCCCGAGTAGTCGTTCAGATCGACCCGGCCGAGTGGTGTGCGCTCCAGGCGGTGCCAGATGAGGTGCTGGGGGGCGAGGCCGGTCAGCGCGAGGTAGTCGCGGTGTTCCTCGTGGGCAGCGTTGTCCTCGGATCGTGTCGTGATCAGGAGGAACGGCTTCATAGGATTCAGACTAACTGCCTTCCCCGGTGTCCGCCAAGGTGTGTGACGGGGGATGACGGGGTTGCCCCTACTCCCGCGCATAGCGTTGCACGAACGCCGTCAGGATCGCCTGGGGCTCCGTGACCGTGGCGTCAGAAATATCCGCGATCATCGCGTCGAGCTCGGCCGGGGCAAAGTAGCCAAACGTCTGGTAGGTGCGGATTCGCGTGATGATACCGGCCAGCGTCAACTCCGGATGAAACTGCGTGGCATAGACGTTGTTGCCCACCCGGAACATCTGCACCGGGCAGGTGGGTGAGGACGCGAGCAGCACCGCGTGATCCGGCAGGCTACTGGCGGCCTCTTTGTGGCCCACAAACGCGTCGAAACTGTCGGGCAGGGTGGTGAGCAGGGCATCCGCCCGGCCCGCCGCGGTGAGGGTGACCCGCACGCTGCTGATGGGCTCGGTGAACCGGCGGTCGATCACCGCCCCCTGATGCGCCCCCAGCGCGCCGATGCCGTAGCAGGCTCCGAGGAACGGGAAATCGCGGGCCACTACCTCGTCGAGGAGGGCCGCGAGTTCTGCCTCCACTCGTTTCTGCGTGGGGCTCTTGCTCTCCTCGGGGTCGCTCGAATTGTAGGGGCTACCGCCAACAAACACTCCCGAGTAGTCGTCAAGCCGGATGGCGGGCAGCGGCCCGGCCTCCATCCGCACCCGGTGGAGCTGGTCGGGAGAGAGCCCGGCGAGCCGCCAAAAGAGCTCATACTCTTCGTCTGCGGCGAGATCTTCGGCGCGGGTGGCCAGCAGAAGGAAAGGCTTCATCCGGGGTTACCGCTCACTCTCGGGGGTGGCCTTCGCGGGGACGGTCTCGGCCAGGAACGCGCTGATATCGCCCAGCTCTTCCCGCGAGATTGAGTGCTGGATGCCGGGGTACAGCCGGGTGGTCAGGGTCGAGTGCGTGGGCAACCACTCCGCGGTGCGCCGGATGGCCTCCCCCGTGACGATCGGGTCACCCACATCGCGCCCCCAGAAAACGGGTGGCTGGCGGCGGGCGAGTTCGACATCCCCGGGCTTGTCACCGGACAGGATGAAACCCGAGCAGTTGACGCCCGCGAGGAAGCGGGCAGGCAGCGTGCGCAACAGGTGCGTGACCATTGCGCCGCCCTGCGAAAAGCCCATCAGGGCCACCCGGGGCAGGCCGCCGGGGATGTGCGCGGCGAGAGCGTCCAGCCAGGCGAGCACCGCGGCCACCGAGGCATCGCCCTCGGCGAGGGAGGGATTGCCGGGATCACCGATCTGAAACCACGCGTATCCGTTCTCCACCGGGGCGGGGGCCACGAGCGGGGCCCGTGGCGAGGCGCACACAAAATAGTCGGGGAGGAGCGGGGCCAGCTCAATCAGGTCGCCCTCGAATGAGCCATAGCCGTGCATCAGGAGTAGCAGCGGCCGGGTGGCGAGGGCATCCGCAACCCGATCGACGGGAACGGACCAGCGGACAAGTGAATCGTCAATCAGCACGTCAGTCATCATCTCAGCTTAGGGCTAGCCGGGGAGGCCGGGCACCGGGCAATCGCACAGCAAGAAACGGGAATACGCGCGGGAAAACGCTCGTTACTTTTCTGCGGAGCCACCGGCCCCCGCACACGCCTATACAGAGGAGCACGACCACACCATGACCACCACCACGCCACAGGACACCGTTGTTTCCCCGCTGATCACGGAGCTCTCCACCCGCTGGAGCCCCCGCAGCTTCGACCCCGAGTACCTGCTCGCCGCCGAGGAAACTGCCGCCCTGCTGGAAGCTGCCCGCTGGGCACCCTCTGCCTCCAACACGCAGCCCTGGCGATTCATCATCACCCACCGCGGCACCGCGGCCTTCGACTCGGTGGTGGAGGGCCTGATGGGCTTCAACAAGGAGTGGGCCGTCAACGCCTCCCTGCTGGTCGTATCGGTCGCCGCCACTCAGGATGATGAGGGCAAGCCCTACCGCTGGGCGGAGTACGACCTGGGCCAGTCGGTCGCCCACCTGAGCATTCAGGCGCAGGCCCTCGGTTTGCACACCCACCAGATGGGCGGCTTCGTGCCCGAAACCATCCGTTCTGAGTTCAGCCTTGATGAGGCACTTGTGCCGGTCTCTGTCGTGGCCGTCGGCCGCCTCGGTGACCCCGCGGCGCTCAACGACGTTCTGCGCGAGCGTGAGCTGGCTCCCCGCGCTCGCCGCGATCTGGGCACCATCATCCTGCGCAGCGAGTAACCGCGGAGGTCGCACACGCAACAGGCTATTCCGGTGAGACTCACCCGTCTCGTCCGGAATAGCCTGCGTGTAGTGCAGAATGAGACCTATGGACCTGCGCACCCCCGATCCCAATCCCGGCTGGCTGAGCGATGATGAGCTGTCGCAGGTACGCCGACGAATGCCGATCCTTTGTGTGGAGGCGATCCCCGTGCGGGTCGATGGCCTCGGCAAGATTAGTGAGGTCGGCCTGCTGCTACGGGCCAGCCCGGAGGGTGCGATGAGTCGGATGCTCGTCACCGGCCGCGTGATGTATGGCGAGACGGTACGCGAGGCACTTTTTCGCCACCTTGAAAAAGACCTCGGCCCGATGGCTTTCCCCCTGCTGCCAACGACCCCACTCCCGGCTCAGGTGGCCGAGTACTTCCCGCTGCCCGGCATGAGCCCGTTCACCGATGAGCGACAACACGCCGTATCCCTGGTGTTTATTGTGCCCGTGACCGGGAGTTGCGACCCCCGGCAGGATGCCCTTGAGATCACCTGGCTCACCCCTGAGGATGCGGTCAGCGACGCAAATATGGCCGAGATGGAGGGCGGCCGCGGCACGCTCTTGCGCTCGGCGCTCTACGGGACCGGCGCGTTGTAGCTGCCGGCCCCGCTCGGTGGCTACACCTTCGTGAGCACCTCGGCAAACGGCGCGCGCTCGTATTGTCTGGGCGCATAGCTGAGCGTCTCACCCAGCTGGGCTGCGGCGCGTAACGGAAAGTGTGGGTCGCGCAGAAGTTCGCGACCCATCAGGATCACATCCGCTTCACCATCGGCCAGGATGCGCTCCGCCTGCTCGGCCTCGGTGATGAGCCCCACCGCCGAGGTGGGCAGTCTGGTCTCTCTCCGTAGCTGCTCGGCAAACGTCACCTGATAGCCGGGGGAGAGAGGAATCTGTGCGCCGGAGGTGAGCCCTCCCGTAGATACGTCAATCAGATCAGCCCCGGCCGCGCCAGCCCAGCGGGCGAAGGTTGAGACCTCCTCAGGGGTGAGCCCGCCCTCGGCCCAGTCGGTTGCCGAGAAGCGGACAAAGAGGGGAAGGCAGTCCGCCTCCGCACGCATGGCTCGGACGATTTCTAGTAGCAGGCGGGCCCGGTTCTCGGCGCTGCCACCGTACTCGTCCGTGCGTTGATTGCTCAGGGGCGAGAGAAACTCGTGCACCAGGTAGCCGTGGGCGGCGTGCACCTCGACCGCATCGAACCCCGCGGCAACCGCTCGGCGCGTGGCGAGGCGGAAAGCCTCCACCACCTCCCGGATGCCGTCTACGGTGAGCGCCTGTGGTTCGGCCATCTCGCCAAACGCGATCGCGCTGGGTGCGACGGTTGGCCAGCCACCCTCGGCGGCGGGCACGGTGTTGCGCTTGCTAGACCAGGGCTTGTACGTCGATGCTTTGCGCCCGGCGTGGGCGAGCTGGATGGCCGCCCCGGCCCCGTGGGAGTGGATCACTCGAACGATGCGGGCGAGGGCGTCGCGCTGGGTATCGTTCCAGAGGCCCAGATCTTCCGGCGAGATCCGTCCCTCGGGCACCACCGCCGTGGCCTCGGTGATGACAACTCCGGCCCCACCACGGGCGAGCGCGCCCAGGTGCACGAGGTGCCAATCGGTGGGCACGCCATCGCGTTTGTCGGCCGAGTACTGGCACATGGGTGAGACCCAGAGCCGGTTTCGGAACATGGTGTCGCGGAGGGTGATGGGGGAGAAGAGGTGTGTTGAGGCCATACGAAGAATCAACCGGGAACGGTGGCTGGCTATTCCGGTGCCACGCAGGTGAAAAAGCCGACGGCCGCCCGACTCCCGAAGGAGCCGAACGGCCGAGGGTGACGCGCACGGGTGAACCCGAGTTGCGCGAGTACTAGCGCTGGTGTGAACGCGACTGTGCCGGGCGGGCACCGCCGGAGCGACCTGCCCCAGCCGAGCGTCCGCCACCGGCAGAGCCGCCGGGACGACCCTGGCCGCCGCTGCGCGATCCGCCCCCGGCGAAACCGCCGGTGCCGCGCGAAGCGCGCTTGCGCTGGGCATTGGCACCCGTCGAGCGTCCGCCACCCTGCGGCTGCGGGGCGCGGGGTGCGGGCTTCACGTAGGCCGCTGTCGGGCCAACGAGTGCGTTGACCTCGTCGGAGTCGGCGGTCACCGGGATGGGCGTCACCGCGATGGCGGCCTTGCGCAGGATTGCACCGAGGTCACGGCGCTGCTCGGGCAGGCAGATCGTGACGACCTGGCCCTCCGTACCGGCACGGGCCGTGCGGCCTGAGCGGTGCAGATACGCCTTGTGCTCCATCGGCGGGTCAACGTGTACTACCAGCTCAACGTTGTCTACGTGCACACCGCGAGCGGCGACATCGGTGGCTACGAGAACCTTGGTGCTGCCCGAGCCAAACGCGGCCAGGTTGCGGTCGCGCTGGTTCTGCGAGAGGTTTCCGTGCAGGTCCACGGCGGGTACTCCGGCATCGGTCAACTGCTTGGCAAGCTTTTTTGCGGCGTGCTTGGTGCGGGTGAAGAGGATACGACGACCGGTGCCCGAGGCGAGCTTCTTGATGAGGTCGCGCTTGGCGTCTGCCGAGGCCACCTCAAAGACGTTGTGGGTCATAGCGGCGACGGGGGAGTTGGCCTCGTCTACCGAGTGCATCACGGCATCCGTGAGGAACTTGCGCACAAGCTTGTCTACGCCGTTGTCGAGCGTTGCCGAGAACAGCAGCCGCTGTCCGTCGGAGGGTGTGGCCTCCATGATCCGGGTGACGCCGGGCAGGAAGCCCAGGTCGGCCATGTGATCGGCCTCGTCGAGGATGGTGATCTCGATCGCGTCAAGTTTGACGTGGCCCTGCTTCATCAGGTCTTCCAGGCGCCCCGGGCAGGCCACCACAATATCGACGCCACTGCGAAGGGCGTCTACCTGGCGGTTCTGGCTGACACCGCCGAAGATGGTGGTGGTGGTGAGGTTGTAGGCCTCCGCCAGGGGTGTAATGGTTGCGGCAATCTGGGTGGCCAGTTCGCGGGTGGGTGCGAGCACCAGGCCCAGCGGCCGGCCGGGGCGACGCTTGCCACCGGCGAGGGTGCCGCCGAGGCGGGAGACGAGAGGGAGGGCAAACGCAATGGTCTTACCGGAGCCGGTCTTCCCACGGCCCAGCACGTCGCGTCCCGTGAGGGTGTCCGGCAGGGTGTCCTGCTGGATGGGGAAGGCCTCGGTCTTGCCGTCTTTTTCCAGAACGGCCACGAGGGGCGCGGGAACGCCGAGGGCTGCAAAAGTTGATGTCATGTGTTGTGTATCCATTTTCTGTGCCGCCGCGTAGGCAGCACCAGTAACTCACGGGCGGGTTCGCGTCCCACGCCGAATGGCGTGGGACGCGGTGATGCGGTGCCGGGCGCACCAAAAGAGTGGTACGACAGGCGGTGGAGTGCTCGTGAGGTGTGGCAAAAGCGCGGGTTCGCGCATCCGTTCGCCGTAAGAAAGAGTCTGAACCGGTTTCCCGATAAAAGTATGCGTTCTACGACGCGGGCAACCTCATAGCGGTTGCTCAGTCAGTCACTGTACCCCATGTTTCTGAAAATTGGGTACTGTCCAGCACTTTTAGTGCGCAAAGGGTTGTTATTCGGATGCGGCCCGCCGCACCAGCCGTCGCTCCAGCGGGTCAATGGTCCGCTTTTCCCACGTGATCGCGTTGCCCGCGTGGAAGCCCCGCGCACACAGGCCACAGGAGAGCGGACGCGTCGGTGCACGGTAGCGGTAGTGCTCGTGGCCGACCGGGCAGACGCCGATGTAGGGGGCCAGCTCGTGCGCAGTCTCGCCGTCGTGGAGGCGGCGGCCCTCATAGCCGATCTCGACACATACGCGTTTCCATGCGGGACCGTGAGCCGCGGCGTGGCCGGCGATGGCGTGGGCAACCTCGTGCAGCAGGATCTGGTGGATCTCGTCATCCGTGTATTTCGCGGCCAGGTAGCGGGAGACTGTAATGCGTTTGGTGGTGTAGTTACACACGCCTGCCCGTCGTTTGGCGTTGTCGAAACCGAAGCTCCACTCAGACGGGTCGAGGTGCAGCGCAATCAGGGCATCGGCCCACACCCGTACACGGTTGAGTTCACTCATGGCGTGCTCCCCCTTTTCTGTTACACCTGGAAGATATTGCGCCCGGGCGGGGGTGAGGGGATGGCGGTGGCATCCGTGACGATCGGCGCGGAAGCCGCAAAGGCGGCGAGTTCGTTACCCGTGAGGATCTTGGCAGGGTGGGGTCCGCCGGCCAGCAGCCGGGGCATCCACTCGACCCCTGGGTCAACCACTGAGGCCATGAGTACCACGTTGCCAAAGCGGCGGCCCTTGAGGATTTGTGCCTCGGCCAGTGCGCTCACCTGGGGGAAGAGAGAGCGCAGGGTAGCGACCTGTGAACGGGCGAAGGCGAGGCCGGGGCCGTCGGCCACATTGACCACGATGATACCGCGCGGTGACAGAAAAGGGAGTAGAAGTTGGTAGAACTCGCGGCTCGTCACGTGTGCGGGTGTCCGGGCTCCCGAGAAGATATCGACCACGATCAGGTCTACGTTGTTCCTGAGACCGGCTGGCAGCTTGCCCACAACTGTGCGGGCGTCACCGTGACGCACCCGGATGGCCGCACGCTGGGGGAGGGGCAGCTCTCGGCGGACAAGCTCCACGAGGTCGCTTTCCAATTCGATGACCTGTTGGCGTGAGCCGGGCCGGGTCGCCTCGACATAGCGGGGGAGCGTGAACGCGCCGCCGCCCAGGTGCAGGGCGGTGAGGGGTTCGCCGGGAAGCCCGATCAGGTCAATCACGTGACCCATCCGCTGAACATACTCAAAAAAAAGCTGGCTCGGGTCGTCCAGGTTGACGTGAGACTGGGGGGTGCCATCCACCACCAGCTGATATGAACCGGGCACAAAGCGGTCCTTCTCGATGTGGGCGAGGTAGCCGCTCACGCTCAATCGTTGCTCCGGGTTCGCATTCACCCCTCGACTCTACGTGAGGCTGCGGGATGCTCGCACAGCGAGAACAGTTCCGTCCCCCATATATTTCTGCGCTTGCCTTGATCACTCGCATATTAAGTTCTATCCTCGAACTGTTCTGATCGTTCTGACCTTCGGGCCACTATCGACCGGGACCGGCGGTGTGGAGAGTAGGGGCTCAACACCGCCGTACACCTCTGTGGAGGAGAGTTCTACAAGGCCCTCGGGATCATCGCCCGGGAGGCACCGCCCGCGTCAATACCGGAGAATCCCTGAGAGGTCAATATCAGGGGTGGACACCGCTGTTTTGAGCACCTATAGTTGATAGTTGCGCTCCCGGACACCCTGCCTTCATATTGCGGTCGGCTTTTCGTTCTCGTTCCACTAAGCGAGATGACCATATTGTCTGACGAGTCTTCCCAAAAATTACACCAGTGAAACGGCCCGACGGGGCCCACGGAGGTTATTTCCTTGGCTGCTGCGCGCAACGCATCCACCAGTATCACGCCCAAGAACGGCCGCTTGCACCAGCGGCTCTCGTTCGCCAAGATTAGCGACACGCTGACCGCTCCAGATCTGCTTGCACTGCAGACAGAGAGCTTCGATTGGCTCGTCGGAAGCGAGGCGTGGAAGACACGCGTCGCCGAGGCTAAGAAAGCGGGGCGCGACGACCTCGCCACCCGCAACGGCCTTGAGGAGATCTTTGAGGAGATCTCCCCGATCGAAGACAACGGCGGCACGATGCAGCTCTCGTTCAAGGACCCATTCCTTGACGAGCAGAAGTACTCGATTGACGAGTGTAAGGAGCGCGGTAAGACATACTCTGCCCCGCTCTATGTGGAGGCCGAGTTCTTCCACAAAGAGACCCAGGTTTTCAAGAACCAGACCGTCTACATGGGCGATTTCCCGCTCATGACTGAGCGCGGCACCTTCATCATCAACGGCACCGAGCGTGTTGTGGTGTCGCAGCTGGTGCGAAGCCCCGGTGTCTACTTCGAGCGGGTTCAGGAGAAGACGAGCGATAAGGATGTCTTCACCGCACGTATTATCCCCAGCCGTGGAGCCTGGCTGGAGTTCGAGATCGACAAGCGCGACCACGTTGGTGTGCGTATCGACCGTAAGCGTAAGCAGTCCGTCACCGTGTTCCTGAAGGCGCTGGGTATGACCAGCGAAGAGATCCTTGAAGAGTACAAGGGCTACGAGTCCATCGAGATCACCCTGGAGAAGGACAACGTCCTCACCCAGGAGGAAGCTCTCAAGGACATCTATCGCAAGCAGCGTCCCGGTGAGCAGGTTGCCATTGAGGCCGCGCGCTCGCTGCTCGACAACTCCTACTTCAACGAGAAGCGTTACGATCTCGCCAAGGTGGGTCGCTACAAGATCAACCGCAAGCTCGGTCTTGAGGCTCCTCTCTCCGACTCGGTGCTCTCGCTGGAGGACATCGTCGCCACGATCAAGTACCTGGTTGCTCTGCACAACGGAGATGCCACTTTTGCTGGCACCCGCGAGGGCAAAGCCGTTGACATCCGCCTCGACACCGACGACATCGACCACTTTGGTAACCGTCGTATCCGTGCCGTTGGCGAGTTGATCCAGAACCAGGTCCGCACCGGTCTGAGCCGGATGGAGCGCGTGGTGCGCGAACGGATGACCACGCAGGACATCGAGGCGATCACGCCCAACACCCTGATCAACACACGCCCCGTGCTGGCCGCGATCAAGGAGTTCTTCGGGACGAGCCAGCTGTCGCAGTTCATGGACCAGAACAACCCGCTCGCGGGTCTGACCCACAAGCGTCGCCTCTCAGCCCTCGGGCCCGGTGGTCTATCGCGTGAGCGTGCCGGCGTCGAGGTTCGAGACGTGCACCCCAGCCACTACGGCCGCATGTGCCCCATCGAGACCCCGGAAGGCCCGAACATTGGTCTGATCGGCTCGCTGGCCACTTTCGCCCGCATTAACTCTTTTGGTTTCATTGAGACCCCGTATCGTCGTGTTGTGGACGGTGTGGTCACCGATCACATCGACTACCTCACCGCTCACGAGGAGGACGAGTTCCTGGTTGCCCAGGCCAATGCTCCTCTCACGGCAGAGGGTCGCTTCGCCGAAGACTTGGTTCTTGCTCGTCCCCAGGGTTCTGAGGTTGTGCTGGTTGACGCGAACCGCGTTGATTACATGGACGTTTCGCCCCGTCAGATGGTGTCCGTCGCGACCTCGCTCATCCCCTTCCTGGAGCATGACGATGCGAACCGTGCCCTTATGGGTGCCAATATGCAGCGTCAGGCTGTGCCGCTCGTGCGCAGCGAAAGCCCCGTCGTCGGAACCGGTATGGAGGGCTTCGCGGCCATCGATGCCGGTGACGTCATCACCGCCGAAAAGGCCGGTGTTGTCTCGGAGGTTTCGGCCGACGTCGTTACCGTGCAGCTCGACGAGGGCGGCTCGAAGAGCTACTACCTGCGCAAGTTTGACCGCTCTAACCAGGGCACGTCGTACAACCACCGCGTCATCGTCAAGGCTGGCGAGCGTGTCGAGGTCGGCGAGGTGATTGCTGACGGTCCCGCGACCGAGAACGGCGAGCTGGCCCTCGGTAAGAACCTGCTTGTTGCCTTCATGTCGTGGGAGGGTCACAACTTCGAGGACGCTATCATCCTCAGCCAGAACCTGGTTAAGGACGACACGCTCTCCTCGATTCACATCGAGGAATACGATGTGGATGCCCGCGATACCAAGCTCGGTAAGGAAGAGATCACGCGCGATCTGCCCAACGCATCCGTGGAGGCCCTGAAGGATCTCGACGAGCGCGGCATCATCCGCATCGGTGCCGAGGTTCGCCCCGGCGATATCCTCGTTGGCAAGGTCACACCCAAGGGTGAAACCGAGCTGAGCGCCGAGGAGCGCCTGCTGCGCGCCATCTTCAACGAGAAGAGCCGCGAGGTTCGTGACACGAGCCTCAAGGTTCCGCACGGTGTTGCGGGTACCGTCATCGCCGTCAAGGTGTTCGACACCGAGCAGGATGACGAGCTCGGCTCGGGAGTCAACCAGCGTGTTGTCGTGTACATCGCCCAGAAGCGTAAGATCACCGAGGGTGACAAACTTGCTGGACGCCACGGAAACAAGGGTGTCATCTCCAAGATTCTGCCGGTTGAGGACATGCCGTTCCTTGCGGACGGAACCCCGGTTGACGTCATCCTGAACCCGCTCGGTATCCCCGGCCGAATGAACTTCGGACAGGTTCTGGAGATTCACCTCGGCTGGATTGCCAAGCAGGGCTGGAACGTGGAGGGTCTGCCCGAGTGGGCTGCCAACCTGCCGAAGGAAGCCTTCAGCGCCGAGCCCAACACGAAGGTTGCGACCCCGGTGTTTGACGGTGCCACTGAGGAAGAGATCGCGGGTCTGCTTGACTCGACGAACGTCACCCGCGATGGCGAGCGTTTGATCGGTTCCTCCGGTAAGACCCAACTCTTTGATGGTCGCTCCGGCGAGCCGTACCCGATGCCCGTTTCGGTCGGTTACATGTACATCCTCAAGCTGCACCACCTGGTAGACGATAAGATTCACGCCCGGTCAACCGGACCGTACTCCATGATTACCCAGCAGCCGCTGGGTGGTAAGGCACAGTTCGGTGGGCAGCGCTTTGGTGAGATGGAGGTGTGGGCACTTGAGGCATACGGTGCCGCCTACGCCCTCCAGGAGCTTCTTACGGTCAAGTCGGATGACATCCTCGGCCGTGTGAAGGTCTATGAGGCCATCGTGAAGGGTGAGAACATTCCGGAGCCTGGCGTTCCGGAGTCGTTCCGAGTGTTGATGAAGGAAATGCAGTCACTCTGCTTGAACGTTGAGGTTCTGGGTGCCGATGGTACCGCCGTGAACCTGCGTGATACGGATGATGAGGCCCACCGCACCGCGGAGGAGCTCGGCATTAACCTGTCCAGCCGCTTTGAGTCGTCCACGATCGACGAAATCTAAGCCGCAACCAGACACTAGAAGATTTCTTTTCAAGGAGAAAAATTGCTCGACGCAACAACTTTTGACGAGCTTCAGATCCGTCTGGCCACGGCCGAGGATATTCGCCGTTGGTCATACGGTGAAGTAAAGAAGCCCGAAACGATTAACTACCGCACCCTGAAGCCCGAGAAGGACGGCCTGTTCGGCGAACAGATCTTCGGACCGAGCCGCGACTGGGAGTGCTCGTGTGGCAAGTACAAGCGCGTTCGCTTTAAGGGCATCGTGTGTGAGCGCTGTGGCGTGGAGGTCACCAAGTCCTCCGTTCGTCGTGAGCGCATGGGCCACATTGAGCTCGCCGCACCCGTGACCCACATCTGGTACTTCAAGGGCGTTCCCTCGCGTTTGGGTTACCTGCTTGATATGGCCCCGAAAGACCTGGAGAAGGTCATATACTTCGCGGCCTACATGGTCATCGACATTGATGAAGAGGGCCGTCACGAGGATATGCCCGGCCTGGAGAACGAGCTCCGTCTGGAGTTGAAGACGCTGGGTGATCAGCGTGATTCCTCCATCGGCGAGCGTCAGCAGCAGGCCGAGCGCGACCTCGCTGCGCTTGAGACTGAGGGGGCAAAGGCCGACCAGAAGCGTCGTGCCCGCGACTCTGCCGACAAGGAAATGGCTCAGATCCGCAAGAGCTACGACGAGGATATTGCTCGCCTGGAGCGCGTGTGGGAAGAGTTCCGCACCCTCAAGGTGGGAGACCTCAAGCCCGAGGATTCGGTTTTCAATGAACTCGTTGACCGCTTCGGCAGCTACTTCGAGGCCTACATGGGCGCCGAGTCGATCAAGAAGCGTCTCGAGGCGTTTGACCTGCAGGCTGAGGCCGACACGCTGCACGTGCAGATTGCTGAGGGCAAGGGTCAGAAGAAGATCCGTGCCATCAAGCGACTGAAGGTCGTGAACTCCTTCCTGCAGACCGGTGGCAGCCCCGCGTCGATGGTGCTGGATGTTGTGCCGGTCATCCCGCCGGAGCTGCGCCCCATGGTCCAGCTGGACGGTGGCCGTTTTGCGACCTCCGACCTTAACGACCTGTACCGCCGCGTGATTAACCGCAACAACCGTCTGCGTCGTCTGCTCGATCTCGGTGCCCCCGAGATCATTGTGAATAACGAGAAGCGGATGCTGCAGGAGGCCGTTGACGCCCTGTTCGACAACGGTCGTCGTGGCCGCCCCGTCACGGGCACCGGCAACCGTGCCCTGAAATCCCTCAGCGACATGCTGAAGGGTAAGCAGGGTCGCTTCCGTCAGAACCTGCTGGGTAAGCGGGTTGACTACTCGGGCCGTTCGGTGATTATCGTCGGTCCCCAGCTCAAGCTGCACCAGTGTGGTCTGCCCAAGCAGATGGCTCTGGAGCTGTTCAAGCCGTTCGTGATTAAGCGCCTGATTGACCTGAGCCACGCTCAGAACATCAAAGCTGCTAAGCGCATGGTAGAGCGCAGTCGCCCCCAGGTGTGGGATGTTCTCGAAGAGATCATCCGGGAGCGCCCGGTACTGCTGAACCGTGCCCCCACGCTGCACCGTCTGGGTATCCAGGCGTTTGAGCCCCAGCTGGTAGAGGGCAAGGCTATCCAGCTGCACCCGCTCGTGTGTGCGGCGTTTAACGCCGACTTCGATGGTGACCAGATGGCGGTACACCTGCCCCTCTCGGTGGAGGCCCAGGCCGAGGCGCGCATCCTGATGCTCGCGTCGAACAACATCCTCAAGCCCTCGGACGGTCGCCCCGTAACCCTACCCACGCAGGACATGATTATCGGGCTGCATCACCTCACCACCCTCAAGGATGGCGTGGTTGGTGAGGGCCGTGCGTTCTCCTCCGTTGCCGAGGCCATCCTGGCCAAGGATCAGGGTTCGCTTGACCTCAACGCCCAGGTGCGTATTCGTCTCTCCGATGTGGTCTTCACCGAGGAAAACGCCCCCAAGAACTACGTTCCCGGCAAGCCCGTGATCGTGGACACCACCCTGGGTCGCGCGCTCTTCAATGAGGCTCTGCCCGCCGACTACCCGTACTTCGAAGAAGTCGCCGACAAGGGCGCGCTCTCGCAGCTGGTCAATGACCTGGCCGAGCGCTACCCCAAGGTGGAGGTTGCCGCCACGCTGGACCGCATCAAGGATGCCGGTTTCTACTGGGCGACCCGCTCCGGTGTGACGGTTGCTCTTTCCGATGTGCTCACGCCCTCCAATAAAAAGGAGATCGTTGCGGGTTACGAGAAGCAGGCTGCTAAGGTTCAGGCGCAGTTTGATAAGGGTCTGACGACCGATGTCGAGCGTCGCCGCGAGCTCGTTGATATCTGGACCAAAGCCACAGACGAGGTTGCCGCAGCGATGCGGGCCGCGTTCCCCACCGACAACACCATCAACCGTATGGTGTCTTCCGGTGCCCGTGGTAACTGGCTGCAGATCCGTAACATCGCGGGTATGCGTGGTCTCGTGAACAACCCGAAGGGTGAGATCATCCCTCGTCCGATTATCTCGTCGTACCGTGAGGGTCTTTCGGTTGCCGAGTACTTCATCGCGACGCACGGTGCGCGTAAGGGTCTGGCTGACACCGCCCTTCGTACCGCCGACTCGGGATACCTCACGCGTCGTCTGGTAGACGTTTCGCAGGATGTCATCATCCGTGAGGAAGACTGTGGCACGCGCCGCGGCCTGGAGCTGCCGATTGCGGCCGTGGTTGACGGTGTGCTGACGCGCGACTCCAACGTCGAAAACTCGGTGTACGCCCGTACGCTCGCATCCGACACCGAGGATGCCTCGGGCAACGTTGTTGCCACGGCTGGTGCCGATGTGGGCGACGTGCTGATCGACGAGCTCGTCGCGAAGGGTGTTGAGCTGATCAAGGTTCGCTCGGTGCTCACGTGTGAGTCTGCCGTGGGTGTGTGTGCGGCCTGCTACGGTCGCTCGCTCGCAACGGGTAAGCGCGTTGATATCGGTGAGGCTGTCGGTATTATTGCGGCCCAGTCGATTGGTGAGCCCGGAACCCAGCTGACGATGCGTACCTTCCACACGGGTGGTTCGGCATCGGCGGACGACATCACCCAGGGTCTGCCCCGCGTCCAGGAGCTCTTCGAGGCCCGTACCCCCAAGGGTGCGTCGCCCATCGCGGAGGCCGCTGGTCGTGTGGTGATTGAGGACACCGATAAGAGCCGTAAGATCATCCTCACCCCGGACGATGGAACCGAAGAGAAGGCCTACCCGGTTCTCAAGCGTGCCACCCTCATCATTGAGGATGGCGACCACGTTGAGCTGGGCCAGCCCTTCATCTCGGGAACCCTCGACCCCAAGGACGTCCTTCAGGTGGGTACGACTGAGAACGGCAAGCACATCCCCGGTGAGCGTGCCGTTCAGAAGTACCTCGTTGAGGGCGTGCAGGGCGTTTACCGCTCGCAGGGTGTGCCGATCCACGATAAGCACATTGAGGTTATTGTTCGCCAGATGCTGCGCAAGGTGACCGTGGTTGACCACGGTGAGACCGACCTGCTGCCCGGTGAGCTGGTTGACCGGTCGCGTTACGCCCAGTTGAACCGTGAGGCTCTACTGGACGGTAAGCGTGCCGCGACGGCTCGCCCCGAGGTCATGGGTATCACCAAGGCGTCGCTCGCGACCGAGTCGTGGCTGTCTGCAGCCTCCTTCCAGGAGACGACTCGCGTGCTCACCCAGGCCGCGATGGAGGGTCGTCGTGACCCGCTCATCGGCCTCAAGGAGAACGTCATCATCGGAAAGCTGATCCCGGCCGGTACCGGCCTGGAGCGCTACCGTAACGTTACGGTCGAGGCAACGGAAGAGGCCAAGGCCGAGCGTTACCCGAACCGCATCTTTGTGGATGACGCCAGCTTCGATGAGACGGACCTCTCGTTTGTTGATTTCGAGAGCTTCACCTCGGACGAATTCAACCCGGGTACCTACAACTAACTGGTAGGCCCACGCAGGCTCCCCGCCCGTCACACGAGTGATCGGCGGGGAGCCTGCGTCGTTAACGAAAATTCTTTTGGAAAAATGCCCAATCGAGATGCGCTCGGGGCCAGAACCTGTTACTTTATAGATATGTGGGCTGGTCGGGGGGTCAGCCCACATTCCTGTTAAGGCGTTTTCTCGCTCACCGCGGGGTTTTTGCCCGTGGTCACTCCGCCAGACTCAACGCGATTCCGTCGAGAATATCGTGCTCGCTCGTCATCACGGTGTTCAATTCCCCGCCCTGTGCGGCCACGCGGGCGCGTACCCGCTCAATCACGTCGGCCCAGATGAGCGCACCCGTTCCGATGATGTCGATCCGTCCTGGATGCACGTAAGGGAGCGCCGCGAGCGAGCCCCGGTCGAGCGTCTCCAGATCGTGACACGCCGCCAGGGTGGCGTCCACGTCGATGACACAGCCGTCAAGTGCCTTCGAGTCGTAGGCGGGCAGCCGGAGGGCGTGTGCGGCCACCGTGGTGACCGTGCCAGCCACACCGATGAGGGTCCGGGCCTGGCCGAGGTGCACGAGGGCTTCGGCCCGGTCGATGGCCGCCTCGATGTCGGCGCGGATGCTCGTGCGCCGTAGCGCCGTATCCGTGATCCCCAGGTGGCGTTCGGTGAGGCGCACGCTACCGATGTCCATGGAGTGCGCTGCGGTCACACGGTCGGTGCCGAGTACCAGTTCGGTGGAGCCGCCGCCCAGGTCGGCGACGAGGTAGGGTCCCGGCTGGTCCCGCGCCGCGCCGCTGATGGCACCCACAAACGACAGCTGAGCCTCCTGCTCGCCGCTGATAACTTCGGGTTCGACACCGAGGGCCGCAACCACGCCCGCGATAAATGTCTCGCGGTTGCGCGCATCCCGGGTGGCTGAGGTGGCGACAAATCGTACCCGTTGGCAGTCGTGTGCGGCGATCAGTCGCGCATAGTCCTCGGTGGCCTCCACCGTGCGGGCCAGTGCATCGGGGTGGAATTCGCCGGTGCGATCCACGCCGTAGCCGAGCCGTACCACGCGCGATTCCCGCACAATATCGGTGAGTTGTGGGAGCCCATCTGATGCGCTGGCCGGTGTGACGGTCGAGATAAGCAGTCGGATGGAGTTAGTTCCGCAATCAATGGCGGCCACAGTTGTCATACAACAATGATGCCATCCGGATGCGGTGGGGGCCGACGCTGCGGGTTGTTGTTATTCGTCTTCCGGGTTTTCCCAGGGCCAGCGCGGACGGGTCCGGTCGGTGAACGCGTGGCGGGCCAGAATAGCCCAGTAGGTTACGGCTCCGAGGAACCCGAGGGGAATGAACCAGAGCAGATAGAGACTCGCAAACGTTTCCTCCGGAGGCAGGGTGAAGATTATCCCGATCATGGCTGCCAGTAGGTAGGCACCCACCCCGGTAAAGAGGGCGAGTAGCCAGGGAAATGTGTGCGTTCCGGCGCGGATTCCGCTGCCGACCACGGTGAGGCAGAGTGCCATCACGGCAAGGGCGGACACGATCATCAGCGGCCCGGCTGCGGCGGAAATGTCGTCGGAGGAGATCGGGTCGGAGTCGGAGAGCAGTGCGGTGAATCCCCAGGCGGGGATGATCACGGCCCCGAGGAGTATCGTGACCATCCCCACCAGGACGGTAGCGTAGCGGCGCAGCTCGGTGTCCCGGGATTCGGCCATCAGCTAATCGACGATCACGACGGATTGTCGGAGCGGGGATGCCGCAAGCCGCTCCTCGTAGTCGGCGAGTTCTTCCGCGTTGGCGCGCTTGATTTTGCGCCCGCGGGCAGCAATCCAGGCCCCGAACCATGCGCTCATCTCGCGGGCGGCGACGCCGGCCAGGATCGTGAAGGGGGAGAGAAAGAGCACCTCAGGGTGGTCGAGGGCTGCGCGCGGGCCCATATGGATGAGCCCCTCCGAGAAGAGGAGCCCGCCGGTGGCCGCCCCGTAAACGAGGATGCCTACGATGAGGCCGCCGAGTACATAGGCCCACCAGCCCGCCCGGTTTGCGATCAGAACGAGCAGCAGCAGCCCAATAAAGAATGCGGCAACGGGGGCAATGTAGGCGGGGGTGACGAGGTAGTCGGTGATTCGGGTGAGGAAGCTTGCCGCGGTGGTCACCGGCGCGTAGAGCGCGGCGACGATTCCGGCGTAGAGGAGGGCAAAGCCGAGCGTGGCGAGGAGGGTGATCCAGGCCCCGGCACCCCGGTTGCCGCGGAGCTCGGGGGCGCTCGGGGCCTGCACGTACAGCGGTGCGATGGGGCTGTCCGCGGGGATGGTGAGTGCGTCTGCGGGGATTTCGGCGACCACAATGGGTTCTGCGGCTCCTGCCGGTGCGGCGAGGGGCTCCGCGCTCGGTGCGGCTGAGGGCAGACCGGCGAGCGGGTCGGTCCCGATCAGGGGTGAGCCGCTGGTGGCCTCGGACGCGGGGTGTGCTGCCGGTGCGAGCCCCGGGGAAGTCATCGGCCCAGAGTCGGCCGTGGCCGCGGGTACATCGGTGGGTGCGAGCAGATCGTCCAGACTCACCTCGTCGCGAGCCTCGTGCTCCCCTTCGTCCGAGGGGCCAGGATGTGCCGCCGGCCCGGGGGAGTTTTTCTTCTCGGTGGGGTCAGCGGAGAGGCCGAGCCCGCTGGGTAGCCCAATCGCACCGGTTGCTGACACGGGCTCGTAGTTAGTCTGGCTCTCGGAGCGGGGTCGGGGGTCCACCTGTGCGGCTGCACTCGAGGGGGTGAGGTCGTCGCGACGTACACGCTTGAGGGCTTCCGCGAGACGGTCATCCGATACATAGCCGTCGTCTTCTGGTGATGGTGAGTCCGGCGTGGGATTCTTATCGTCACTCATATTGCTTACCCCTTTAACTCGCATGGTGCGGTTTCCTGAGCGTCACTTTAGCAATATTCGCTGATATTACGCGGATATTTTCCGGCATGTGTGTTCCCCGTCCGTCCGGATCGGAGCGGGGAGACGCCGTGTGCCCCTCGCTTCGGATGGGGCACACGGCGGCGGCCGGGTGCGAGCCTACTTCTTAGTGAGCGTTGCCGCGTAGTCGGGCACGTAGCGTTGGGAGTGCAGCGGTGGTCGCTCGTAGCCGCCGGGTGCGGGTCGTGGTGGAATTTCCACCGCGGGCAGGGGCACGTGACTGTACGGGATCTGCGACAGGATGTGCGCCATCACATTGATGCGGGAGGAGCGTTTGTCGTCACTCTCCACGGTCCACCAGGGTGAAGCCTCGGTGCTCGTACGGTCAAACATCACGTCTTTGGCTTTGGAGTAGTCTTCCCACCGGGAAATGGACTGGACATCCATATCCGAGAGCTTCCACTGGCGCATGGGGTCGTCGCGGCGCGAGCGGAAGCGGCGTTCCTGCTCCATATCCGAGACGGAGAACCAATACTTCAGCAGAATAATGCCGTCATCGAGCAGCATTTGCTCAAAAGTGGGGGTCTGGTCCATGAATCGTTCGTACTGTTCGTCGGTGCAGAACCCCATCACGCGCTCGACTCCGGCGCGGTTGTACCAGGAGCGGTCCATCAGTACGATCTCACCGGCCGAGGGCAGATGGGCTACGTAGCGCTGGTAGTACCAGCGACTCTGGTCGCGCTGGCTGGGGGCGGGTAGGGCCACGATGCGGGCGTACCGGGGGTTGAGATACTCTGAGACACGCTTGATAGCGGATCCCTTGCCTGCGGCATCTCGGCCCTCAAAGATGATCACCACACGCGAGTGTGTGGCGCGCACCCACTGCTGGAGCGCGACAAGTTCGGTTTGTAGTCGTCGGAGCTCCGTTTCGTAGCGTTTCTTGGGCATCCGTTTAACCTGGGTCATTGTCCGTGCTTTCTTTGGGTGGTGCCTCTCCACGGTTAAAACCTACCGGCAAACGCCCTCCTTCCGAGACGTTAGGGTCACGGAGTTATCCACAATCATCGGTGTTGGCTTGGCCGCGGGGGATGCTGTCGGTACCGTTGATGTATGGCCGAAGACAGCACCGAAGCGCGCGTTTCTGCGGCCGTCGATGCGTGGCTGCGCTGGCTCCCGCGGTGGGAGCCGTCCTCATTTCGCTCGCGTGGGCGGCTGTGTCGCCGATGCTACAACTCGCCGATGGTGCGCGCCGCCGGCATGGATGTCGATGTGCCGCACCAGGTTCAGCATGCGCTCGTCAGTCGGCTACAGCGCATTATTGACAAGATGGTGAACGAATATACCGAGGCGCATCTGCCCCTGTTGCAGCAGGAACTGGCTGAGGCGGAGGCGATTCGCACGCCGGCCGGATACCACCCCACGGAGGGGCTTGATCCGGAGTACGAGGGGATCGAGCTCGACCCTGAGCCTGATCCGGGGCAGCCCTTCCTGTTCACTCTCGCCAGCATGGCAGAGGAGGTGCCGCCACCGCCGGATCCGCGCCCACCTCTCACGGAGGAGCAAAAAGTTGCCCTCCGGGCCGACATGGTGCGCGCAGATCGGTGTGCTCAGGGGGCGGGGCAGGAGGTCTGTCGGGCGGTTGCCACGCATTCAGGGCGTATCCGCCACGCCATCGCCACCTGTGTCGAGCCGCAGATTCAAGCAATGCTCGACGAACTCACCAACTCGTTGGAGTTTCCCCCGGCGCACTAGGTTGGTGTGATTGATCGTTAGCGACTCAGAGCTTTCTGAGATTCTGGGTAGACTGCGAAAAGTATGTATTCAGATTTTAAGGGGCATCATCTATGAGCGACCAGCCGAACAACGGTGAGCAGCAGCCTGTCAACCCGGAGGACTTCTCCGGCCAGGAAAGTGTGTCCGGCCCGGCATCCGCTGCTGCTTTTCCCGGGTTGCCCGAGGGCGTCGCCCCCGATCAGGCCGTCCCGGCCCAGCCCGTCTTCGGGGAACCACCGATGTATCAACAGCCGGTTTTTGAGACGCAGCAGCAGTGGTCTGATCCGGCCGCTCATTCCCCTCAGAGTGGTGGTTACCCACAACAGGGTGGTTACCCACAACAGGGTGGATATCCGCAGCAGGAAGGTTTCCCACCCGCCGGTGCGCCACAGGGTTATCCGGCTGGGCAACAGTCAGCCCCCAACGGGTACCCCGCCGCGGGTGGCATCCCCCCGGGGCAGCAGCCCCCATTTGGTGGTGTGGGTCAGTTTGCCGGTGAGCCCAATCAGCCCCAAAAGTCCAAGAAGGGGCTTTTCCTTGGTCTGGGCATTGCCGGAGCGGCCATCGTTTTGCTCGGCGGCGGTGTCGGGGTCTTCTTCGCCGTGCAGAGCGCCAACCACTCTCCGGAGCATGCCGTTGAGTCTTTTCTCGGTGACCTCACCAACGGCAGCGTTCGAGATGCGCTTGCCCAGGCCAATGTCACGACAACGGATGACGATATTCTGCTCACCGATAAAGCCTACGCCGCGGCCACGGATCGCATCACGGGCTACACTGTCGAGTCATCCCAGACAAAGGGCGGCACCGCCCAGGTAAAGGTTTCCCTGAAGCAGGGTAAAAACTCCGGCACACAGACGTTCCAGCTCAAGAGCACCGGGAAAGAGATGCTTTTCTTCGACGTCTGGGAGATTGACAAACTTCCCCTGGAGACCATCGACATCACATCGATCGAGGTTCCGGAGGGGGGCGAGGGCACGATTGCGGGGGTTTCGTTGGCCGATGCGATCGAGCGTGGTGAAAACCTGCGCGCGCTTCCGGGCACCTACACCGTCGAGATCGCCGAGAACGAGTGGTTTACGGGTGACCCGGCCAGCGTGTCCGTCACCGGTTTTCAGACTGACACGGTCAATAGTCCCGCTAATGAGCTCTCTTTCACTCTCACCGATCAGGGCACGCAAGCGATAAACGATGCGATTGACAGCTACCTGAATGACTGCGTGAAGTCCACGGAGCTTCAGCCCCTGCTGTGCCCGTTCGGGGCTAAGAAGGAGAACGAGGGGTACGTCTACACCAATATTGTCTGGACGTTGAACCCGCGGCCTGTCACCGCCATCGAGGCATCGGGCTCGGGCGGCTGGAGTATCAGTACCACAAAAAAGGGCGCGGCGAGTGCCACCTCGGACGTGAGCGATCCGGCCACAGGCCGCAGCGGAACATCGAGTACGAACTCGATCAGCGTCGCAATTATGGGTTCAGTTCGTGGGTTCGTGGATGGCAAGGCTGATATCACCCTCTTGCCCTCGCTGTTCTAATCTTGCGCTGTGTGTCGCGCACGAGATAGTATTGCTCCCTGGTGCTCTTTGCCACCAATCTTGTCGCGCCTTTAAAGGATGCGTTGCGGTTGGTGGCGTCGAAATCCTCGGGCCGCGTCTTGAAAGAGCGCGACCCCCACGGCATACCCGCCACATAGGAGGGCGCAACTCTGCGCTTTCGGTGGGTCCAAATGAACTCGTGCGCATCCTCAGGGTCGCGCACGAATGCACACCGCTTAATGCACAAGCTGTCACCGTGCAGCACATATAAGGAGAAGAAGTGCCAACTATTCAGCAGTTGGTCCGGAAGGGTCGCACGCCCAAGGTCACGAAGACCAAGGCGCCCGCCCTGAAGGCAAACCCGCAGCAGCGTGGAGTATGCACCCGTGTGTACACCACCACCCCCAAGAAGCCCAACTCGGCGATGCGTAAGGTCGCCCGTGTGAAGCTGTCCAACGGTACCGAGGTCACCGCGTACATCCCCGGTGAGGGACACAACCTTCAGGAGCACTCGATGGTGCTCGTTCGTGGTGGTCGTGTGAAAGACCTCCCCGGTGTTCGCTACAAGATCGTTCGTGGTGCCCTTGACACCCAGGCCGTCAAGGGTCGCCAGCAGGCTCGTAGCCGCTACGGCGCTAAGAAGGAGAAGAAGTAATGCCTCGTAAGGGACCAGCTCCTAAGCGCCCCGTAGTTGCCGATCCGGTCTACGGTGCCCCCATTGTTAGCCAGCTCGTGAACAAGATCCTCAAGGATGGCAAGAAGGGCCTCGCCGAGCGCATCGTTTACGACGCACTCGCCGGTGTTTCCGCCAAGACCGGTGCGGATGCCGTTGTGACCCTCAAGAAGGCGCTCGACAATGTGCGCCCCACGCTTGAGGTTCGCTCGCGTCGTGTTGGTGGATCAACGTATCAGGTGCCCGTTGAGGTCAAGCCTCACCGGGCCAACACTCTGGCACTGCGTTGGTTGACCAGCTACGCCAAGGCTCGTCGTGAGAACACGATGACTGAGCGTCTGACCAACGAGATTCTTGATGCCTCCAACGGTCTTGGTGCCGCTGTAAAGCGTCGTGAAGACACTCACAAGATGGCCGAGTCGAACAAGGCCTTCGCGCACTACCGCTGGTAGTGCGAATCGGCTCCGGCTTTCGACAGGATCGCGTGCGATACTGTCGAAAGCCGGAGCCGCCCAGCGGTGGTCTTTCAGACCCCGGGCCGGCACATAACCTCAGACAACCCAGATAACTTTCGGAGGAACCCCGTGGCACTTGACGTGCTCACCGACCTGAACAAGGTCCGCAACATCGGCATCATGGCCCACATTGATGCTGGAAAGACCACCACCACCGAGCGCATCCTGTTTTACACGGGCGTGAACCACAAGATCGGTGAGACGCATGACGGTGCCTCGACGATGGACTGGATGGAACAGGAGCAGGAGCGCGGTATTACGATTACGTCGGCCGCGACGACCTGTTACTGGAAGAACAACCAGATCAACATCATCGACACCCCCGGTCACGTTGACTTCACCGTTGAGGTGGAGCGTTCGCTCCGTGTGCTCGACGGTGCCGTCGCCGTTTTTGATGGCAAGGAGGGCGTTGAGCCCCAGTCCGAGACGGTGTGGCGTCAGGCCGATAAGTACAACGTGCCCCGCATTTGCTTCGTCAACAAGATGGACAAACTGGGTGCCGATTTCTACTTTACGGTCGATACAATCGTGAACCGCCTGGGTGCGAAGCCTCTCGTGATTCAGCTGCCGATTGGCGCTGAGAGCAACTTCGAGGGTGTTGTAGACCTGGTTGAGATGGTCGCAAAGACCTGGCGCGGCGACTCCAAGGGTGATGTCACCATGGGTGCGAGCTACGAAATCGAAGAGATCCCCGCCGACCTGAAGGAAAAGGCTGCGGAGTACCGCACGCTGCTTCTGGAGACCGTTGCCGAGACCGACGACGAGTTGATGGAGAAGTACTTCGGTGGTGAGGAGCTCACGATCGAGGAGATCAAGAAGGGTATCCGTTACCTCACGGTGAACAGCTTGATTTACCCGGTTCTCTGTGGTTCGGCCTTCAAGAACCGTGGCGTGCAGCCGATGCTTGACGCCGTCATCGACTACCTGCCTAACCCGCTTGACGTGGGTGCTATCGAGGCGCACGACCCCCGTGATGAAAGCATCATTATCGAGCGTCACGCTGACTTCGATGAGCCCTTCGCGGGCCTGGCCTTCAAGGTTGCTGTTCACCCGTTCTTCGGTCGGCTGACCTACGTTCGTGTCTACTCGGGCCACGTGGCCTCGGGTGGTCAGGTGTACAACTCCACCAAGGGTAAGAAGGAGCGCATCGGTAAGATCTTCCAGATGCACTCCAATAAGGAGAACCCTGTTGACAGCATTGCTGCCGGCCACATCTACGCCGTTATTGGTCTGAAGGACACCACCACCGGTGACACCCTCTGTGACCCTAACAACCAGGTTGTCCTGGAGTCGATGACGTTCCCCGACCCCGTGATCGAGGTTGCGATTGAGCCGAAGACCAAGGCAGACCAGGAGAAGCTGGGAACGGCTATCCAGAAGCTTGCCGAAGAGGACCCCACGTTCCGCGTGAGCCTCAACCAGGAAACGGGCCAGACGGTGATCGCCGGTATGGGCGAGTTGCACCTCGACATCCTTGTTGATCGGATGCGTCGCGAGTTCAAGGTTGAAGCCAACGTGGGTAAGCCGCAGGTTGCGTACCGAGAGACGATTCGTCGCGAGGTTGCAAAGCACGACTACACCCACAAGAAGCAGACCGGTGGTTCGGGTCAGTTCGCAAAGATTCAGATCGCCATCGCGCCGCTTGAGGCTGACAGCGAGAAGACCTACGAGTTCGAGAACAAGGTCACCGGTGGCCGCGTTCCCCGTGAATACATTCCCTCGGTTGACCAGGGGATCCAGGACGCCCTCAATGTGGGTGTGCTCGCTGGCTTCCCCATGGTCGGAGTGAAGGCTACCCTTCTTGACGGCCAGTACCACGATGTTGACTCGTCGGAGATGGCGTTTAAGATTGCCGGATCAATGGCTTTCAAAGAGGCCGTTCGTTTGGCAAACCCGGTTCTGCTCGAGCCGATGATGGCTGTCGAAGTTCGCACCCCCGAGGAGTACATGGGTGACGTTATCGGTGACCTGAACTCGCGTCGTGG
Organism: Klugiella xanthotipulae; assembly: GCF_006716695.1. Classification (GTDB taxonomy): domain Bacteria; phylum Actinomycetota; class Actinomycetes; order Actinomycetales; family Microbacteriaceae; genus Klugiella; species Klugiella xanthotipulae. Next base: position 642,548 of record NZ_VFPN01000001.1, on the reverse strand, counting down.
TCAGATCCAGTCCATGGAAGACGCCAGTGGCGTCAAGGTCGTTCGCGCCCTTGTCCCGCTGTCTGAGATGTTCGGTTACATTGGTGATCTGCGGTCGAAGACCTCAGGTCGCGCGGTGTTCTCGATGACGTTCGATTCTTATGCTGAGGTCCCGAAGGCCGTGGCTGACGAGATCGTACAGAAAACCAAGGGCGAATAGTTTCGTCCCCGGTTGGTCGAAAGATTTCGACTAAGCAAGTAACATAAATACACAACCCCCGTAGACATCCCTGTCGGCAGTCGCCGTTTAGGGGTAACTACATGAAAGTCCTGAGGAGGACCACAGTGGCGAAGGCCAAGTTCGAGCGGACTAAGCCGCACGTAAACATCGGAACGATCGGTCACGTTGACCACGGTAAGACCACTCTTACCGCCGCAATCTCCAAGGTGCTTGCTGACAAGTACCCGTCGGAGACCAACGTGCAGCGTGACTTCGCTACCATCGACTCCGCTCCCGAGGAGCGTCAGCGTGGTATCACGATCAACATCTCGCACGTCGAGTACGAGACCCCCAAGCGTCACTACGCACACGTAGACGCTCCGGGTCACGCCGACTACATCAAGAACATGATCACCGGTGCTGCTCAGATGGATGGCGCAATCCTTGTGGTTGCGGCTACTGACGGTCCGATGGCTCAGACCCGTGAGCACGTTCTGCTCGCCAAGCAGGTTGGTGTTCCCTACCTGCTCGTCGCGCTGAACAAGTCCGACATGGTTGAGGACGAGGAGATCCTGGAGCTCGTTGAGCTTGAGGTTCGCGAGCTTCTCTCCAGCCAGGGCTTCGACGGAGACAACGTCCCCGTTGTGCAGGTCTCGGGCCTGAAGGCTCTTGAGGGCGACGAGAAGTGGGTTAACTCCGTTCTTGAACTCATGGAAGCCGTTGACAACAGCGTTCCGGACCCCGTACGCGACAAGGACAAGCCGTTCCTGATGCCCGTTGAGGATGTCTTCACGATCACCGGTCGTGGAACCGTTGTCACGGGTCGCGCCGAGCGTGGAACCCTGCAGATCAACTCTGAGGTTGAGATCGTGGGAATCCGTCCCACCGTCAAGACGACTGTGACCGGAATCGAAATGTTCCACAAGCAGCTCGACGAGGCGTGGGCTGGTGAGAACTGTGGTCTGCTCCTTCGTGGAACGAAGCGTGAGGATGTTGAGCGCGGTCAGGTTATCGTGAAGCCTGGTTCGGTTACGCCGCACACCGAGTTCGAGGGCACCGCCTACATCCTGTCTAAGGAAGAGGGCGGCCGTCACAACCCGTTCTTCACCAACTACCGCCCCCAGTTCTACTTCCGTACCACGGACGTAACCGGTGTTATCACCCTTCCTGAGGGCACCGACATGGTTATGCCTGGCGACACCACCGACATGTCGGTTGTGCTCATCCAGCCCATCGCTATGGAAGAGGGCCTCGGCTACGCCATCCGTGAGGGTGGCCGTACCGTAGGTGCTGGTACCGTGACGAAGATCAACAAGTAAGTACTTACTACTTACTAAAAGCCGACCCCGTAGCATACGCTACGGGGTCGGCTTTTTTATTGGCCCTGGTGCTGTCTCCGTCTGCCGTGGGTGAAGATGATGCGATGCCCCAGCTACCCGCGTAGCGGCCTCCTTGTCACTCCTCACCCTTGTGGATGTTCTCGCGCGGTGGCACACTGGTTGGTACTTCCCGGCACTGACCGGGCATTGGTGAGGAGGCTAGGTGACAGAAGCTATACGTGTGCAAATGAACCGAACCGAGTGGCCAGCGGCACCCTGTGGGCGTGACACCCACTAGTGTGAGCAGGCAGGAGCCTTAGCGATAGGCGCTGAAGACTACCCGGATTCGATGAAGATGACGATGGATGTTCGCTGTGCCGATAGAGCAACCTCGTCACCGTCATACCAGCGAAGAGTCGGCACCGACGTCGAAACAACAAGACGTTAATCGCGCGGAGACGCGCACCGGTTGCTGGTTCCCATGTGTTAAAGAAAGAAGGGGCCGGGCCGCACGGGCGGCTCGGCCCCTTCCGCATGGGGTCAGGGGCGGCCGAGCCCGATATAGGTCCAACCGGCGGCCCGCCAACGGTCGGCATCCAGGCAGTTGCGTGCGTCAATGATGGTCGGGGTGGTGACGAGCTCGCGGACGATGACCGGGTCAAGCTCGCGGAAGTGGACCCACTCTGTGGCCACAATAACGAGGTCAGCGCCGCGGAGGGCATCGTCAATCGACGCCGTGTAGGTCAGCTGCGGTTGGACACGTTGCGCGTTGCGCAGAGCCTCGGGGTCTGTGGCAGTCACCGAGGTTCCTTCGGCGGCTAACCGGGTGGCGATCTCCAGGGCGGGGGAGTCGCGTACGTCATCCGAATTGGGTTTGAACGCCAGGCCAAGAGCAGCGACTTTCTTGCGCGGGAACTCGGCACCGAGCTCGCGCAGGGCAAGGGCTACGACTCGATCGCGCCGCCGCAGATTGATGGCGTCCATCTCTTTCAGGAAGCCGAGAGAGTGTCCCACGCCCAACTCATCGGCCCGCGCGCTGAAGGCTCGGATGTCTTTGGGTAGGCAACCGCCGCCGAAGCCCACACCCGCGTTAAGGAAGCGGCGGCCGATGCGGACATCGTGACCAATCGCATCTGCCAACTGCGTGACGTCTGCACCTGTCACCTCGGCGATCTCAGCCATAGCGTTAATGAAGGAAATTTTGGTGGCGAGGAACGCGTTGGCGGAAACCTTAACGAGTTCTGCCGTGGCGTAGTCGGTGGGAACGAGGGGGGTTCCCGCTGCCAGCGCGGCCGCGTAGACCTCGTCCATGAGGGCGCGTGCCGTCTCACCGTCGATGCCCGCAGGAAGTCCGTACACCAAACGGTCCGGGCTGATTGTGTCCTGGATGGCAAACCCCTCGCGAAGGAACTCGGGATTCCACGCCAGCAGTGCGCCGGTGCCCGCATCGCGAAGCGTTGCGCTGAGGCGCTGAGCCGTGCCCACTGGAACGGTGGACTTCCCCACGACCAGATCACCGGGTGAGAGGGCGGGGATGAGCGCGTTGATGGCCGAGTCAACGTAGGTCATATCGGCTGCCGAGCTTCCCGACTTCTGGGGTGTGCCGACGGCAATGAAGTGTACGCGAGCTCCACGCGCATCCGCAGGGTCGCTGCTAAATCGCAAACGACCGGAGTCGAGTGCCGAGCGGAGAACCTCAGGAAGTCCGGGCTCATAGAATGGCGCAACGCCCTCGGATAGCGAACGGACTTTACTCTCGTCGAGATCAATTCCGACAACCTCATGACCAAGTTCTGCCATGCATGCCGCGTGGACAGCACCCAGGTACCCGCATCCGATGACTGATAAACGCATCCTTGTGTGTCTCCCTTGTGGTCTCTGAGTGAATTCTCTGCGTGCCGGATATACAACGGAACGAGCCATTGTCAGGCTCGCGTGCGGGCCAAACCCATACCATCATACTGAGTGCGCTCACGCTGCCCGGCCAGAGCAGGAGTGCGGAGCCGAGGGGTGCTGGCGGCACCTAGGGGGTCGTGCCCTGCCAAACGGCGTCGAAGGGAGCGTGTGAACTTACCCGGTTCTCGATGCTTCGATAGACAAACTCTTTGGCGTTGTGGGCTGCCTCGCGCGGGCTGAAACCGGTTGCGATTTCGGCGGCGATGGCGGCAGCGAGAGAGCAGCCGGCCCCGCTCACGGCAACCTCGCCGACCTTGGGGGCCGAGAGAACATCAAGAGTGCTGCCGTCGTAGAAGACGTCAATGGCATTCGGTCCAGCGATCCGCACGCCGCCCTTGGCAAGCACGGCCGCGCCGCTTATATCGAAGATGCGTTTTGCTGCGTCGCTCAGGTCGGCGATGTTCGTGATTTCCGTCATCCCGGAGAGTTGGAGGGCTTCAAAATGGTTGGGGGTGACAACGGTGGCCAGCGGAAGGATGCTCGCCGTGAGGGCCTGGTCGGTGTCGAGCGCATGCCCGGGCTCCTGCCCCTTACAGATCAGTACCGGGTCGAATACCACATTCGTGAAAGGCCGTGCATGAAGGGCTTGTGCGACCACGTCAATCGTGGCGGGTGAGCCGAGCATCCCGATCTTGACGGTGTTGAGTTGGTCGGGTCCGTAGCAGCCGGTGATGGCCTCCAGCTGATCCGCGATGACGTCCGGGTTAACGGGGACAAAGCGGTGGTTCCAACTGTTCGTGGGGTCGAAGGAAACGATGCAGGTGAGCGCGGCAATACCGAAGACGTTTCGGGCCTGAAACGTCTTAAGATCGGCTTGAGCTCCGGCACCTCCGGTCGCTTCAGAACCGGCAATAGTGAGTACAAGATGGGGCATAGGAATATTCTGTCCTATCTTCCCGGTGGGCACGAGCCGAGAGGTGCGACACGCCCGGGTTGCAAAGTGCCCTAAAACTGTGGCACACTTGCTTAGTTCAGTATTTCGCCATGCTCTTGCGTGCGCGAATCACTACCAGGCTGTGCATAGCGGATTCCGGGTTTCCCGAGAAGTGTCGTTAGGCCGCGGGTAGCAGAACACGCCCACCACTCAATCTCATACGCTGCACGCGCTTCGCGTTGCTGTGTGGAGAAACCGAGGTCAGGTATCCGCGGGTGTCGAGGTTTCCTCGATGGGCCGTGATACGGGGTTTGATAGAAGAACAGCGGTGTGACATGAGAGTGTTCCACGTTTAGTCCGCAAGACGTCCAATGTGGTGAAAACCATACGACGCAACGAGAAAGAGAGAGTCACACATGGCGGGACAGAAGATCCGCATTCGACTTAAGTCGTATGACCACGCCGGTCTCGACACCTCGGCACGCAAGATTGTTGACACGGTAACCCGCGCGGGTGCCACGGTCATCGGTCCGGTGCCGCTACCCACCGAGAAGAACGTGATCGCAGTGATCCGTTCACCTCACAAGTACAAGGACAGCCGCGAGCACTTCGAAAAGCGCACGCACAAGCGCCTGATCGACATCGTAGACCCGACGCCCAAGGCTGTCGATTCGCTTATGCGTCTTGACCTACCCGCCGATGTCAACATCGAGATCAAGCTCTAGGGGAATCATGTCTACTGCTGCTAAGACCGCACGTGGTCTGCTGGGCACGAAGCTTGGCATGACCCAGGTATGGGATGAGAACAACAAGCTCGTACCCGTTACCGTTATTGAAATCAGCCCGAACGTGGTAACCCAGGTTCGCACACCCGAGGTAGATGGCTACAGCGCGGTTCAGATCGCCGCTGGCCAGATTGACCCTCGCAAGGTCAACAAGCCTGCTGCTGGTCACTTCGCGAAGGCCGGAGTAACACCCCGTCGCCACATCACGGAAATTCGCACCGCCGACGCCTCCGAGTACTCGGCAGGCCAGGAGCTCAGCCCCGAGACAGTCTTTGAGGCTGGCCAGCTTGTCGATGTTGTCGGCACGAGCAAGGGTAAGGGCTTTGCCGGTGTGATGAAGCGTCACAACTTCAAGGGCGTTAGCGCATCGCACGGTGCCCACCGTAACCACCGTAAGCCTGGTTCTATCGGTGCCTCTGCCACGCCTAGTCGTGTGTTCAAGGGTATGCGCATGGCCGGCCGTATGGGTGGCGAGCGTGTCACGGTACAGAACCTCAAGGTTCACGCTGTGGATGCCGAAAAGGGCCTCATCCTGGTCAAGGGTGCCGTTCCCGGTGCCCGTGGCCGTCTCGTATTCGTTCGCAACGCAGTGAAGGGGGCGTAGTTCATGGCTACCGCAACCACGCTCGATGTTCTTGACGCTCAGGGTAAGAAGGCCGGTTCGGTCGAGCTGCCCGCGAGCATCTTTGACGTTGAGACCAACATCCCGCTTATCCACCAGGTCGTGACGGCCCAGCTTGCCGCCGCACGTCAGGGAACCCACAAGACGAAGAATCGTGGCGAGGTTTCCGGTGCGGGTCGCAAGCCGTTCAAGCAGAAGGGAACCGGTCGCGCTCGTCAGGGCTCGATCCGTGCACCCCACATGACCGGCGGTGGCATTGTCCACGGACCGACACCCCGTAACTACGCACAGCGTACGCCCAAAAAGATGATTGCTGCCGCCCTGCGCGGTTCGCTCTCGGACCGGGCCCGTGGCGAGCGCGTTCACATTGTTGAGTCGATTGGTGTCCTGGAGGCTCCCTCAACTCAGACCGCTGTTGAGTTCCTGACGATCGTTGCCCCCGGACGCCGCGCACTCGTTGTGCTTGACCGTACCGACGACGTCACCCTGAAGAGTGTTCGTAACATCGAAGACCTGCACGTAATCAACTGGGACCAGCTGAATGCGTACGACGTCCTCGTCAGCGACGACATCGTCTTCACCAAGGTAGCTTTCGACGAGTTCGTTGCTGCCAAGAAGGAGGTTTCGGCATGAGCCTGAACAAGAACCCGCACGATGTCATCATCGCCCCCGTGGTCTCTGAGAAGAGCTACTCGCTGATTGACAACAACGGTCAGTACACCTTCGAGGTGCACCCCGAGTCCAACAAGACCGAGATCAAGCTCGCCATTGAGAAGATCTTCGATGTCAAGGTGGCGTCTATCAACACGTTGAACCGCAAGGGCAAGACGCGTCGTACCAAGTTCGGTCTGGGCAAGCGCAAGGACACCAAGCGTGCCATTGTCACGCTCAAGTCCGGCTCCATCGACATCTTCACGGTCGTAAGTTAGACCAGGAAGTCAAGAGGAATACACACATGGCTATTCGTAAATACAAGCCCACGACGCCTGGTCGTCGCGGTTCGAGTGTTGCTGACTTCGCTGAGATCACGCGCTCGACTCCGGAGAAGTCACTTCTTCGTCCCCTGCCCAAGACCGGTGGTCGTAACAACGCCGGACGCATCACGACCCGTCACATTGGTGGTGGCCACAAGCGCCAGTACCGCGTTATCGATTTCCGTCGTAACGACAAGGACGGCGTGAACGCCAAGGTTGCTCACATCGAGTACGACCCCAACCGCACCGCCCGTATCGCGCTGCTTCACTACGTGGACGGCACCAAGCGCTACATTCTTGCTCCCAGCAAGCTCTCGCAGGGTGACATTGTGGAGTCGGGTCCCGGCGCTGACATCAAGCCCGGCAACAACCTGCCCCTGCGCAACATCCCGACCGGTACGGTGGTTCACGCCATCGAGTTGCGTCCCGGTGGTGGAGCAAAGATGGCTCGTAGCGCCGGCGCCTCGGTGCGTCTCGTTGCTAAGGATGGTCCCTACGCGCAGCTTCGTCTGCCGTCGGGTGAAATCCGCAACGTTGACGCACGCTGCCGCGCGACCGTTGGAGAGGTCGGCAACGCCGAGCAGTCCAACATCAACTGGGGCAAGGCCGGGCGTATGCGCTGGAAGGGCGTTCGTCCGACTGTTCGTGGTGTTGCCATGAACCCCGTTGACCACCCGCACGGTGGTGGTGAGGGTAAGACCTCCGGTGGTCGTCACCCGGTCAGCCCCTGGGGCCAGAAGGAAGGCCGCACCCGTCGCCAGAACAAGCAAAGCGACCAGCTCATCGTTCGCCGCCGCAACGCCGGCAAGAAGCGCTAGTAGGAGTTTTAGAAGATGCCACGCAGTCTTAAGAAGGGCCCCTTCGTTGACAACCACCTGCTGAGCAAGGTTGTTACGCAGAACGAGGCCAACACCAAGAACGTGATCAAGACCTGGTCACGTCGTTCAATGATTATCCCCGCCATGTTGGGTCACACCATCGCGGTTCACGATGGTCGCAAGCACATTCCGGTGTTCGTCACCGAAACCATGGTTGGGCACAAGCTCGGTGAGTTTGCTCCCACCCGCACCTTCCGTGGACACGTGAAGGACGACAAGAAGGGCCGTCGCCGCTAGACGCGGTGACGATAAGGAGGAAAAGAAATGGTTGAGTCGATCGCACGCGTTCGTCACATCCGCGTTACCCCCATGAAGGCTCGCCGCGTCGTTAACCTGATCCGCGGTAAGCAGGCAGAGGAGGCACTAGCCATTCTCAAGTTCGCGCCGCAGAGCGCGAGTGAGCCGGTGTTCAAGCTGGTTGCTTCGGCAATGGCTAACGCCCGGGTGAAGGCAGACGCGACAAACAGCTATCTGGATGAGCAGGATCTCTATGTGTCGAAGGCATACGTTGACGAGGGTGCAACCCTCAAGCGTTTCCGCCCCCGTGCACAGGGTCGTGCGTTCCGTATCAATAAGCGCACCAGCCACATCACGGTAGTCCTCGCGACTCCTGATGAGGTCGAGGCCGGGAAGAAGGGAGCCAAGTAATGGGCCAGAAAGTAAACCCCTATGGCTTCCGTCTGGGAATCACCACCGACCACGTGTCGCGCTGGTTCTCCGACAGCACCAAGCCGGGTCAGCGTTATGCCGACTACGTTGCAGAAGACATCAAGATCCGTCGTCTACTCGCAACCACCCTTGACCGCGCGGGCGTTGCTCGTATCGAGATTGAGCGTACCCGTGATCGTGTACGTGTGGACATCCACACGGCACGCCCCGGAATCGTTATCGGTCGTCGTGGAGCCGAGGCCGAGCGCATTCGCGCCGACCTGGAAAAGCTCACGGGCAAGCAGATTCAGCTGAACATCCTTGAGGTCAAGAACCCCGAGGCTGAGGCTCAGCTGGTTGCACAGGGTATTGCCGAGCAACTCTCCGCTCGTGTGGCTTTCCGCCGCGCGATGCGTAAGGGGCTGCAGGGTGCCCAGCGCACCTCCACCGTCAAGGGTGTACGTATTCAGGTGTCCGGCCGTCTTGGCGGCGCTGAGATGAGCCGTTCGGAGTTCTACCGTGAGGGTCGCGTGCCACTGCACACACTTCGCGCGAACATCGACTACGGCTTCTACGAGGCAAAGACCACCTTCGGCCGCATCGGCGTGAAGGTGTGGATCTACAAGGGTGACATCACCAACAAGGAACTCGCTCGCGAGCAGGCGGCTCAAAAGTCGTCGCGCCCCGAGCGCGGTGACCGCCGTCGTGCGCCGCGTAACAGCAACGCGCAGGTTGAGGCACCGGCTGTAGCAGGAGCGGAGAAGTAAATATGCTTATTCCACGTCGAGTCAAGTACCGCAAGCAGCACCACCCCGGCCGTAGTGGCCAGGCAAAGGGTGGCACCACTGTGAGCTTTGGTGAATACGGCATCCAGGCCCTCACCCCCGCGTATGTGACCAACCGTCAGATCGAGTCCGCTCGTATCGCGATGACCCGTCACATCAAGCGTGGTGGAAAGGTATGGATCAACATCTATCCCGACCGTCCTCTGACCAAGAAGCCTGCGGAAACCCGCATGGGTTCGGGTAAGGGTTCACCGGAGTGGTGGGTGGCAAATGTCAAGCCGGGTCGCGTCCTCTTCGAGGTCGCCGGAGTTAACGAGGAGCTTGCACGCGAGGCGCTGACCCGCGCCATCCACAAGCTTCCGCTCAAAGCCCGAATTATCAAGCGTGAGGAGGGTGACGCGTAATGGCGATCGGATCTAAAGAGCTCAACCCCGCAGAGCTCGACACTTTCGAGGACGAGCGCCTCGTAGAGGAGCTTCGTAAGGCAAAGGGTGAACTGTTCAACCTGCGCTTCCAGTCGGCTACCGGCCAGCTGGAAAGCCACGGTCGAGTTCGCCAGGTGAAGCGCGATATTGCGCGCATCTACACCGTCATTCGTGAGCGCGAGTTGGGGATTCGGGCCACGCCTGCCCCTCTCGCTGCCCCCGTGGCGGAGAAGAAAACCAAGAAGGCTAAGGCTGCTGAGGCAACCGAGGCTGCAGAGACGAAGGAGGCCTAATCATGGCACAGGTCGAAGACAAGACCGACGGCCACGAGTCGGCCGCGCGCGACGTGCGTGATGATGCAGCGCGCGGGTACCGCAAGTCCCGCCGTGGCTATGTCACGAGCGACAAGATGGACAAGACGATTGTTGTTGAGGTTGAGGACCGCGTCAAGCACCCCCTCTATGGCAAGGTCATCCGTCGTACATCCAAGGTGAAGGCGCACGACGAGAACAACACCGCCGGCATTGGCGACCTCGTGCTCATCAACGAGACCCGTCCCACCAGCGCTACCAAGCGCTGGCGCCTGGTCGAGATCCTCGAGAAGGCTAAGTAAGCCCCGGCTTACTTACAGAAGGAGTAAGAAGTGATTCAACAGGAATCCAGAGTCAAGGTTGCCGATAACACCGGTGCCAAGGAGCTGCTTACCATCCGCGTTCTCGGCGGCTCGGGTCGTCGTTACGCAGGATTGGGTGACACCATCGTGGCAACCGTCAAGGATGCTATCCCCGGTGGAAACGTGAAGAAGGGTGACATCGTCAAGGCCGTCATCGTTCGCACGAAGAAGGAAACACGTCGTCCCGACGGTTCCTACATCAAGTTCGACGAGAACGCCGCCGTCATCCTGAAGACCGACGGAGACCCCCGTGGTACCCGTATCTTCGGACCGGTTGGTCGCGAGCTTCGTGACAAGAAGTTCATGAAGATCGTCTCGCTGGCACCGGAGGTTATCTAATCATGGCAAACATCAAAAAGGGCGACCTGGTTGAGGTCATCAGCGGAGCCAAGCAGAGCCGTGGTGGATACCGCGGTAAGCAGGGCCGTGTTCTTGAGGTACTGACCGAAAAGAATCGCGTCATCGTTGAGGGCATCAACTACGTCACCAAGCACGTACGTGTGAGCCAGAGTAACCGCGGCAGCAAGGAGGGCGGTCTCGAACAACACGAGGCTCCCATCCACGTGTCGAACGTTGCTCTCGTTGACCCGAAGACCAAGAAGCCTACTCGCGTGGGTTACCGCGTCGAAGAGGTCGAGAAGAACGGTGCTACCAAGACCGTTCGTGTTCGCTACGCAAAGAAGTCAGGTAAGGACCTCTAATGACTGCAACCGAGACTGCCGCGACCGCTGGCAAAATCCAGCCGCGCCTGAAGCAGAAGTATAAGAACGAGATCATTGCTCAGCTCACCACGGACCTGGGGTACACCAATGTGCATCAGGTTCCTGGCCTGGTCAAGATCGTCGTCAACTCCGGTGTTGGTGAGGCTGCCCGCGATGGCAAGATCATCGATGGCGCGATTGCCGACCTCACCAAGATCACGGGTCAGAAGCCCAAGGTCACCAAGGCCCGCAAGTCCATTGCGCAGTTCAAGCTGCGTGAGGGTCAGGCTATTGGTGCGCACGTCACCCTCCGCGGTGATCGCGCGTGGGAGTTCCTCGACCGTCTGCTGTCACTGGCGCTGCCCCGTATCCGCGACTTCCGCGGATTGAGTGATCGTCAGTTCGATGGGAATGGAAACTACACGTTCGGTATTACCGAGCAGAGTGTTTTTCACGAAATCGACCAGGACAAGATCGACCGCGTGCGCGGTTTCGACATCACCGTCGTGACCACCGCGCAGACCGATGATGAGGGTCGCGCGCTGCTTAAGGCGCTCGGCTTCCCGTTCAAGGCGGCAGAGGCAAACTAGTCTGCCGGTGCCGGATTTCCGAAAGTGTGCGGGAATTTGGCAGCGAGCAACTAAGGTAGATCGGGTGGTCTTCGCGCGTGCGTGGGGGCCACCCGATCATCCACAACTCAATAACACATCTACCACCACAGGTCCTCCGTTGTGTAACGGCTGAGGAAACCAGGCGAGAAAGAAGACACACACATGACAATGACAGATCCGGTCGCAGACCTGCTGACCAGACTGCGCAACGCCAACTCGGCGTACCACGACCAGGTGTCGCTGCCCGGCAGCAAGCTGAAGTCACACATCGCAGAGATCCTCAAAAAAGAGGGTTATATCGCCGACTGGAAGGTGGAAGATGCCCGCGTCGGCACCACCCTCACTCTCACGCTCAAGTACGGTCCGAACCGTGAGCGTTCCATAGTCGGGATCAAGCGGGTGTCCAAGCCCGGTCTCCGCGTCTACGCAAAGTCCACCGAAATCCCCACGGTACTCGGCGGTCTCGGCGTTGCAATCCTGTCCACCTCCTCCGGTCTTCTGACAGACCGTCAGGCTGAGAAGAAGGGCGTGGGCGGAGAAGTTCTCGCCTACGTGTGGTAGCCAGAAGATGTCACGTATTGGAAGACTTCCTATTAGCATCCCTGCCGGGGTAGACGTTTCCGTCAGCGGCCAGGATGTCACCGTTAAAGGACCGAAGGGCCAGCTGTCACTGACGGTTTCGCAGCCTATCCAGGTCGTTATCGAAGACGGTCAGGTTCTCGTGAGCCGCCCGAACGACGAGCGCGAGTCGCGTTCGCTGCACGGTCTCACTCGTACCCTGATCAGCAACCAGATCGTCGGTGTGACCGAAGGATACTCCAAGGGCCTTGAGGTCGTTGGAACTGGTTACCGTGTTCAGGCCAAGGGTAGCGGAGTCGAGTTTGCGCTCGGGTTTTCGCACCCCGTCATTATCGAGCCGCCGGCAGGCATCACCTTTGAGGTGGAGGGCAACAACAAGCTCACTGTGCGCGGAATCGACAAGCAGGCTGTCGGTGAGGCAGCTGCTAACATCCGCAAGATCCGTAAGCCCGAACCCTACAAGGGTAAGGGCGTGCGGTACGCGGGAGAAGTTGTTCGCCGCAAGGCTGGAAAGGCTGGTAAGTAACCATGGCCGTTGTTAAGAGTGGCAAGAGCCGCACCGCGGCACGTTCACGTCGCCACACCCGCCTCCGCAAGAAGGTTGTTGGCACGGCAGTACGTCCCCGCCTGGTAGTCACCCGTTCGGCACGTCACGTGTTTGTTCAGGTTGTTGACGACGCACTGGGCCGTACCCTCGTATCCGCTTCAACTATGGAGGCAGATCTGCGCGCTCTTGACGGTGATAAAACCGCCAAGTCACGCAAGGTCGGCGAACTGGTTGCCGAGCGCGCTAAGAAGGCCGGTATTGAGGCCGTTGTATTTGACCGTGGTGGTAGCAAGTACGCGGGTCGCGTAGCTGCTATTGCTGAGGGAGCTCGAGAGGCTGGTTTGAGCCTGTGAGCAACGAAACGAAGGAGCAAGAGGTGACTGCAGAAGCAGCGACCACTGAGGTTGCTGAGGCGCAGACCGCTGCTGAGGCACCCGCGCAGGACAACCGTAACGAGCCCCGTGAGGCTCGCCGCGGTAGCCGTGAGCGTAACCCCAACCGTGGAGATCGCGGTAGCCGTGACAACGACAAGAGCCAGTTCCTGGAGCGCGTCGTGACCATCAACCGGGTATCGAAGGTTGTGAAGGGTGGACGTCGTTTCAGCTTCACCGCCCTCGTGGTTGTGGGAGACGGTAACGGAACTGTCGGCGTCGGCTACGGCAAGGCCAAGGAAGTTCCCCTCGCAATCTCTAAGGGTGTTGAGGAAGCGAAGAAGAACTTCTTCCGCGTTCCTCGCGTCCGCAAGACTATTCCTCACCCCGTACAGGGGGAGGCTGCTGCCGGAGTGGTTCTGCTTCGTCCCGCTGCTGCTGGTACCGGTGTTATTGCCGGTGGACCGGTGCGTGCGGTACTGGAGTGCGCTGGCATCCACGACGTCCTGAGCAAGTCACTGGGTTCGTCAAACACCATCAATATCGTGCACGCCACGGTTACGGCACTGAAGCAGCTCGAAGAGCCTCGCGCGGTTGCCGCACGTCGCGGACTTGATTTCGATCAGGTCGCACCGGCTCGCCTGGTTCGTGCCGAAGCAGATGCGGCAGCCGAGGCTGCCGCGGCAAAGGCAGGTGCCTAATGGCTCAGCTCCGGATTACGCAGATCAAGTCAAAAATTAGTGAGAAGCAGAACCAGCGCGACACGCTTCGCAGCCTGGGTCTTCGCAAGATCGGTCAGGTCACCGTTCGCGAAGACAACAGTGTGAACCGTGGATACGTGAAGACTGTTGCTCACCTGGTCAAGGTTGAGGAGATCGACTAATGGCTGAAGAGAAAAAAGCCGTAAAGACGGAGGCTGTGGCCCCCGCAGAGAAGGCCCCCGCTGCGAAGGCCGCTGACAAGGCAGCCCCCGCAGCTGAGGTGAAGAAGCCCGCAGCTAAGAAGGCAGTCGCCACCGCGGATGCCGAGACGGGCGTTGCCAAGAAGCCCGCAGCTAAGGCTGCGAAGAAGGCTGAGCCCGCCGAGAAGCGCGAGCAGGTGCTGAAGGTTCATCATCTTCGTCCGGCTCCCGGAGCCAAGACCGCACGCACGCGTGTCGGCCGTGGTGAGGGTTCGAAGGGTAAGACGGCTGGCCGCGGTACCAAGGGTACCAAGGCTCGCTATCAGGTTCGCGTTGGATTTGAGGGTGGGCAGATGCCGCTGCACATGCGCACCCCCAAACTGCGCGGATTTAAGAACCCGTTCCGTGTTGAGTATCAGGTTGTGAACCTGAACAAGCTTGCCGACCTGTATCCCGGAGGTGGCGATGTCACGACGAGTGACCTCGTGGCTAAGGGCGCAGTTCGCAAGAACGAGCGCGTCAAGGTCCTTGGTGACGGCGATATCTCGGTCAAGCTCAACGTGTCGGTGGACAAGGTTTCTGGCTCTGCAGAGCAGAAGATTGTTGCCGCTGGCGGTTCAGTAAACTAATAACCGATTGTATGGTGCGGTACCCATTCGGCCCGGTTGCATGAGAGTTATCTCATCACGGTGGGCGTCAGAGTTGGGTATCGCGCCATATAACCGCAATTATGAGGCCTACATACGTGTAGGCTCAATAATCGGTAACCTCACCTAGCCGTTGGGGATAACGGTACACAAAGCAGGAGGCTTTTTTGTTCAGCGCCATTGGCCGAATTTTTCGCACACCGGACCTTCGTCGCAAAATCGGGTTCACGCTCGGTATCGTTGCGATCTTCCGCCTGGGATCCTTTATCCCGGCACCCTTCGTGGACTTTGGAAATGTGCAGGCCTGTCTTAAGCTCAATCAGAGCACCTCTGGCCTCTACGAACTCGTCAACCTCTTCAGCGGTGGCGCCCTCCTGCAACTCTCTATCTTCGCGCTGGGAATTATGCCGTACATTACGGCGTCGATTATCACTCAGCTGCTTCGGGTGGTCATCCCTCACTTTGAGACTCTTCACAAGGAGGGGCAGGCCGGACAGGGTCGCCTGACCCAGTACACCCGATACCTCACCATTGCGTTGGCTGTTTTGCAATCAACCACGTTGATTACTGTTGCACGCAGCGGACTCCTCTTTGGCACGAACACCTCCACCGAGTGTGCAAACCTGCTGACCGATAACTCGTGGTATGCCATTCTGCTGATGGTGATCACCATGACCGCCGGTACCGGGCTCATCATGTGGATGGGTGAGCTCATCACAGAGCGCGGCGTGGGTAACGGAATGTCGCTCCTTATCTTTACCTCGATCTCGGCGCAGTTCCCCGGCTCGCTCGGGGCCATCCAGCAGGCCAAGGGGTGGAACGTGTTCTTCCTCGTGATCGCGGTGGGTATCGTGATCATCGGGCTTGTGGTCTTTGTGGAACAATCACAGCGACGTATCCCGGTGCAGTATGCCAAGCGGGTTGTGGGCCGACGCACGTACGGCGGAAACAACACCTATATACCCATCAAGGTCAACATGGCTGGTGTGGTTCCCGTCATCTTCGCCTCGTCGCTGCTCTACCTCCCCGCATTGATCGCGCAGTTTAACCAGCCCAAACCGGGTGAGGATGCTGCACCCTGGGTGACCTGGATCTCAAACTATCTCACGCAGGGCGATCAGCCCCTGTATATGCTGTTCTACTTCCTTCTGATCGTTGGTTTCACGTTCTTCTACGTCGCCATTACGTTCAACCCGGAAGAGGTTGCGGAGAACATGAAGAAGTATGGTGGGTTCATCCCCGGCATCCGGGCTGGACGGCCCACCGCCGAGTACCTCGACTACGTCCTTACCCGTATCACTTTCCCCGGCTCGCTCTACCTCGGATTTGTGGCGCTCATCCCGCTGCTCGCCCTGGCAATTGTGCAGGCCAACCAGAACTTCCCGTTCGGTGGAGCCTCGATCCTCATCATCGTTGGTGTGGGCCTCGAGACCGTGAAGCAGATTGACGCGCAGCTCCAGCAGCGTCACTATGAGGGATTGCTTAAATGACACACAGCCGGTTGTTGATCGTAGGACCCCCCGGAGCCGGTAAGGGAACACAGGCCGCTATCCTCGCGGATCGCCTGGGTATACCCGCAATTTCTACTGGCGATATCTTCCGTAGCAACATCTCGGCTGGCACGGAGCTCGGTCTTCAGGTGCAATCCATTGTGAGCAGCGGTGGGTACGTCCCCGACTCCCTGACCAACGCGATTGTGGAGGATCGCCTGGGCCAGGAGGACGCCCTCGAGGGTTTTCTTCTGGACGGATACCCCCGCACCCCCGAGCAGGTTGTTGAACTCGACCGTATCCTCTCCGCAACGAGTTCCCGGCTGGACGCTGTTGTCCTGCTGGAGGCTGACGCGGACGAGGTTGTGGCCCGACTGCTGAAGCGAGCACAGGAGCAGGGCCGCGCGGATGATACAGAAGACGTTATCCGCCACCGCCAGGACGTGTACCAGGAACAAACCGCTCCGCTGATCGAGACCTATGACGCCCGCAACCTGGTGGTCCGCGTTAACGGACTCGGCACGGTAGAAGAGGTTTCGGGCCGGATCGCATCCGTGCTCGGAATCTAACGACGCTGCTCTCGGGCGCGCATCAGTAGAGGACACAGTGGGTATCTTTCGTAAGTCGCTATATAAAACACCTGATCAGCTCCGCCAGATGGTGGAACCGGGGCTCGCGACCGCCGATTCGCTCGCTGCTGCCCGCGAACTCATCCGCGCAGGGGCCACCACTTTACGCATCAACGCCGCCGCGGAGGCCGCATTGGCTGCCCGTGGGGGCCACTCCAACTTCAAACTGGTCCCCGGCTACCGGCATATGGTGTGTGCCTCGGTGAACGATGACGTGGTACACGGCATTCCAAACTCTCGTGTGCTGGAGCCGGGGGATATCGTGTCCATCGACAGCGGTGCCGAGATAAACGGGTGGAACGGAGACGCGGCGATCACCGTTGTCATCCCGGATGACTCGCGGCCCGAGGTGGTGGCCGAGCGTCAGCGCCTGAGTGAGGTGACTGAGCAGTCGCTCTGGCACGGCATTGCGCGCCTGGCGAGGGCCACCCACCTCAATGAGGTGGGTGATGCTATCCAAACGTATATTGAGTCGCAGGGTGACTACGGTATCCTGACCGACTACATTGGTCACGGCATCGGCCGTGCCATGCACGAGGACCCGCCTGTGTTCAACTACCGAGTGCGCGAGCGGGGCCCCGCGGTGAAGCCCGGCCTGGTTGTCGCTATTGAGCCGATGGTGGTCACCGGATCTATTGAGACGTTCATCCAGGATGACGATTGGACCGTGACCACGATGGACGGGGGTATGGCTTCACACTGGGAGCACAGCGTTGCCGTGCATACTGGTGGAATCTGGGTTCTCACGGCCCATGATGGCGGTGCGTCCGCGTTGGAACCGCTCGGGATCACCCCGGTTCCGATTCCCTAGCACCGCCACAGATTTCCCGGAGCAAAGGTTGGATATGTCCTCTCTCACGTCACGTTTTATGGGTGCGGTTCTTGCCGGTGCTCTGATTGTTCTCCTGGGAGGTTGTGCACCCGCGACCTCGGAGACGCAATCCACAGACACCGGTGCCGCACCGGCGATTGCGGTGGACGGTGGTTTAGCCGTTGGTGAGGGGTCCGACCGTATCGACATCTGGGTTGATTTCCAGTGCGGGCACTGCAACTCTTTTGAAAATGCCAACGGTGCGTACCTGGCGGGGATGGTCGAGGACGGTGAGGCGACTCTGGTGGTGCATCCGCTGCACTTTATGGACACCGGAAGCGGCAAAACACGTTCGCTCACCGCAGCGAACACCCTGGCCTGTGCGGCAGAGGCCAAACCGGAATCTGTGACCGACCTCATCGCGCTCATCTTTGCCAAGCAGGGTACCGATTGGACCGCAGACGACATGATTGCCCTGGGCGAGAAGGCCGGGGCAGGTGACCTGAGTGACTGTGTTAACGGCGGAACCTTTGTCACCTGGGTGAAGGATTCCCAGGAAGCCGTTTTTGGTGGCGAGATGCCCAAGGGCAGTGAATTGGAGAAGGTGACCGGGACGCCGACCGTGCTGGTGAACGGTGCACTTTACGAGGGTGACCCACGGGACAACGCGGAGTTTAAGCGTTTTGTTAACGGGCAGCTGACCAGTAAATAGGTTGTCGTGTCAGACCAGGGCGCAGGCCTGCGCCGCCGCGACCTGCTGGGTGGGGTGGGCGGAGGGCTAGCTCTTCTGGGCCTGAGCGCGTGTGCCGCCCGGCCGGACCCGACGGCTCAGGTCTCCGTATCGCCGTCGGCTGTGCTGACATCTCCCGGGCCGGTGAGCGCGTCACCGACCCCGGCGATACCCGTGCCGAATATTGACCCCAACGCGGTTTCAGCCCGCTTCGAAGGCCGCGTGCCGACCGAGTGGGGTCTCACCGTGACGGGGGTGGTGACAAGCCTGGCGGTCCCAACAGATGCGACCGGTCGGGAGCGGGTCGCGCTGACCCTCGACGCGTGCGGTGGACCGCACGGCAGCGAGGTGGACTCGGAGTTACTCGCGCTCCTTGACCGGCTGGCGGTGCCCGTGACGCTATTTCTGAACGCACGGTGGATCGAACAGAACCGGGGGGTTGCCGAGAATTTGGCGGCCAACCCGCTCGTTCAGCTCGGAAATCACGGCACGAGGCATCGGCCACTCTCGGTGTCGGGCCGTGAGGCCTATGGGATCGCTGGTACGGCATCCGTTGCCGAGGCGGTTGACGAGGTGTGGGGTAACCACCAGGTGCTGACCGAGCTCTGCGGCCGTCCGCCGCTGTGGTTTCGCTCGGGTACGGCCCACTATGACGAGGTCGCCGTTGCTCTCGTGGAGGCCGTGGGGGAGACCGTGATCGGGTTCAGCACCAACGCGGATGGTGGGGCCACCTTCCCTGCCGAGACGGTGCGGGCCGAGGCGTTGACGGTCTCGGCAGGTGGCATCCTGATTGGGCATATGAATCGACCGGATAGCGGGACGGCCGCGGGGCTTGCTGTGGCCCTTCCGGAACTGCTCACCCAAGGTGTGGTTTTTGCCCACCTCGACGCACCGGGCGGCTAGAGGGGGGCATCGGTGTGGCGCGTTCGCGACCCTCTACGCGTCCATCACGCGTGCGAGTGCGTCAATGAACCCGTCAAAGGTGGCGCTCGATCGGAGGATGTGTTGGACATCCTCACGTGAGCTGAACACCTTTACCAGCTGGTCAAAAACCGATTGAAACTCGTTGCGCTCGCTCTCGGCGAAAGCGATAAAAGCGATCACATGCACCCGGCTGCTGCCCCAGGGCAGAGCCGTCTTGGTAACGGCTATCGCGATTGCTGTGCGTCGTGCGGTCATTGTGAGGGCGTGTGGAATGGCGATGAGGTCGTTAAACGCGGTTGAGGACATCCGCTCACGATCCAACGCCCCCTGAACGTAGGAGTCGTCGATGATGCCTTGTTCGACCATCAGGCCGCCGAGGTGGGTGATCGCCTCACTCTCGTCGGACACGTCAAGGTGGGCGGTGAACAGTTCGGGTGAGAGGTAGCGAAGTAGCCGTTCTTTGAGGGCGGCTCGACGCTTGGTGCGGTGAAAGCGGGAGACGCGGGCGCGGATGCGCTCAGCATCCTCCTCGGTGAGAAAGGGCTGGATTTGGAGAACATTATGCACCGATGTTGGTGCCGGGATGGTCGAGAGAATGAGGTCAACCTCCAGGTGAGCCCAGGCGACATCGGTCCGGGTCACAACCGTGACAACCTCGATGATGTCGGCGAGTTCCTCCTCAATCCGTTCGCGCAGGAACCTGTGCATGCTGTAGTAGTCGGGGCAGACAAACGCGCAGCGGACGCGCTGAGTGCGGGAGGGGCGCTGGGCGAGGAATGAGCCGATGTGTAGGGCGAGGAAAGCGATCTCGTTCTCGTCAACCCTTACTCCGTTGACCCGACTGAGTTCGGTTGCCAGGAAGACAGCTACGTCGTAAACCACGGGGTAGTGGGTCTTGAGTGAGCGGGTCATGGGGTTGGGCGAGGAGAGCTGGTCGCGCATCCGGTCGAGCATATTTGCCACGTGATCGGTGAGCCTGGTGACAAGCTCGTCGTCGGTGAGGGCGATCGCATAGTGGTGGCTGGCCAATTCGACCGCGGCGGCCACCTGGGTGCGCAGGACGCTCAGCGACTCCGCGCTTCGGCGGCGGGTCGCGGCGCGCGCGGGCGGGTCAGCGTGCTCCTCCGCGTCGTCCTCGGGGCTCACGCTACCGCCGCGGGCGACCTGGGTGTGCATCAGCCGGGCGAGGTGGCGCGCCTCCTCGGCGCGTGCTGGCGGGGTGGCGACCTGTTCCAGGAGGGCGGCTGCGAGTGGGATGAGCTGGTCATCCTCGTCGAGCGGTTCCGCATCGCCGGGGGCGAGAAAGTGCCCCGTGCGGATGCGCGAGGCGATGATCGCCAGGCTGAGGAGGACGCTGCTGAGACCGAACTCGTTGACCCGGTAGCCGTAGGATTCGAGTCGATCAATAACGGCCGTCTTGATGGGCCCCAGGGGTGGCACGCCGTAGGTGCGGGCCACATCCGTGAGGTCAATCACGTTATTGTCGAGGTCTTCAAGATAGAGCGTGGCGAGCAGGCGACGCTTATTGGGCTCATGACCCTCGATGCTGATGCCATTCGCCCGGCGGGTGGGCGTGAGGCCCGCGCGCGCGACAACGGGGCGTTGCCGACGGAGGTCGGCCTCCAGCGTGGATTCACTGATGAAGAAGTGGGCGGCTATTTCGTGTGGATCAACGGGGGAGGTGTTGCCGAGGATCCACTCGACGATTGCCCGTTGCCGATGGGCCGGACGCTCGCTGCCGCGGTCAATCCCGGCGCGTGAGATCGCTGTGGACTCGGGGGAGAGGTTGCCGCTGGTGGCCTCGTGGTGGGCCTGGAGGGCGACGCGGTTGATGCGGTAGCCGAGGGGTCCACGAATGAGCACCTCAAAGGGGGCGTAATGGTCGCGCATCTCCGTCGCATAGTTGCGTACCGAGCGGGTGGTGACCCCGAGGGTGTGCGCGAGCTCGGAGGCGGTCACCCAGTCATCTGCCTGAGCGAGGTAGGCCACGAGTGACTTCGCGCGTTCTGTTGACACCTCCCTATTCTAGGCGCTGACGTACCGGGGCACCGGGAGCGAGAATGTCGTTGGGATGGACCGTCAGACCAGTCTGTCAGGCCGTTTCCGGCGCTGCGGAAATGAAACTACTGGAAGTCTCGGGGCGACGGGGTGAGAATGAAGAGAACATGCCACTGGCCTGTCACGAGTTACATAACTGTTGAACACAGAGTTGTGAGGGGGTTACCGCGATGCGGAACATAACGGTCGTGTGTGGAGCGGGTGTCTCCAGCACGTTTCTCGCCCACAGAATCGAGGCGAGTATCCGGGCGACCGGCGACGCTGTGAGGGTACACGTCTCGGCGCTCTCCGGACTGGCCGCGCAGTGTGATGGTGATGTTGTCCTGTTGGGTCCGCACCTGAGTGAACAGCGTGATGCGGTTGCGGTCACGCATCCCCTCGCCGCCGTCGGCGTGGTCCCTGAGGATGTCCTGCGCACGCTCGATGGTGCCGCCGCTGTGGCGCTCGCTCGCTCTGTTCTGGCCGCGCACACCCCCGGCAGGCCCGTCACACGTGAAACATCGTACGGCCCTTCTCAATCGTCCATTCTTCCCACCGATTCATCAACACCGAGGAGGCCATCTCATGGCTGAGAAAACCGTGACCATTCTGTCCCAGCAGGGATTGCACGCCCGCCCGGCATCGCTCTTCGCCCAGACTGCCGCGGCGAGCGGGGCCGAGGTGACCATTGCGAAGCCCGGCGGCGCACCCGTGAATGCGGCGAGCATCCTGGGGGTTATTTCACTCGGCCTTGGCCACGGCGACGAAGTGACCGTGAGCGTGACGGGAGCCAACGAGGATGTCGTTCTGGCTGATCTCGTGACGTTGCTCGAAACCGACCACGACGCGTAACGATATGTCAGAAACACGTACACTGCACGGAATCGGAATTGGCCGCCAGCTGGCGGTTGGTCCCGTTCTCCGCATGCCTGACCCCCTGCCAGCCCCCAGCGACACCGTGAGCGAACTCACCGCAGCTGAGGAGACCGAGCGCGTCAACGTCTCCCTCGCCGCGGTCGCCGCCGATCTGATGGCGCGAGGGGAGCGTGCCGGCGGGACTGCCCGGGACGTGCTGGAAGCCCAGGCCATGATGGCTCAGGATCCAACCCTGAAAGCCTCGATTGCGGATCTGCTCGCCAAGGGTAAGACCGCCGAGATGGCGGTCTGGACCGCTTTTGGCGGGTTCCGAGACATGCTTATTGGCCTCGGTGGCTACATGGCCGAACGCGCCACCGATCTGGACGATGTGTCGGGTCGGGTGCTCGCGCACCTCCAGGGGGTGCCCGCACCCGGTGTGCCCGACTCCGAGACTCCCTTTGTGCTGGTGGCCCGCGATCTTGCGCCTGCCGATACCGCCCTGCTCAACCTCGACAAGGTGATGGCTCTCGTGACGAGCGACGGGGGCCCAACCGCCCACACCGCCATCCTTGCCCGCGATAAGGCCATTGTTGCTGTTGTCGGTGTTGCGGGTGCCCAGGAGCTGGCTGATGGCACGACCGTGATTGTTGACGCCTCGACTGGAATCGTCACGGCCAACCCCGATCGGGCCAGTGTGGCTCGCGCCGAGGATGCCCGCGACGCGAGGCGTTCGGCGGCCGCCGCTCCGATCACCGACGGTGCGCTCGCGGACGGTACCGCCGTACCGCTGTTGGCTAACCTCGGTTCGGCCGGTGGTATCCAGGCTGCGCTCGCCGCGGGGGCCGAGGGCGTTGGCCTTTTCCGCACCGAGTTCCTCTTTCTCGACGCCACGAGCGCGCCAACCGTTGTCGAGCAGCGCGAGAAGTATCGTGAGTTACTCGCGGCCTTTCCCGGCCGGAAGGTTGTTGTCCGGCTCCTGGATGCGGGAGCCGACAAGCCCCTCGCCTTCCTCAACTCTGCCCGCGAGGAGAACCCCGCGCTCGGTGTCCGTGGTCTGCGCGCCCTCCGCGCCAATGAGGATATTCTGCGGGAGCAGCTGACCGCGCTGGCCGAGGCCGATGGCGATACAGAATCCGACCTCTGGGTCATGGCCCCGATGGTGGCGACGGTGGAGGAAACTCGCTACTTCACGGCCCTCGCGCACGAGCTTGGCCTGCGTACGGTCGGTGTGATGGTGGAGGTGCCCTCCGCTGCAATCGGCGCGGCGAATATTCTCCAGCACGCCGCGTTCGCCTCGATCGGCACCAACGATCTCACCCAGTACACCATGGCGGCTGACCGGATGCTTGGCTCGGTGTCCAATCTGCAGGACCCGTGGCACCCCTCGGTGCTGCACCTCGTCAAGATGGTGGGAGATGCCGGGGCCGATCTCGGTAAACCCGTCGGTATCTGCGGCGAGGCCGCCGCCGACCCGCTCCTCGCGGTGGTACTCGTGGGACTGGGGGCAACTACGCTCTCCATGTCTCCCGCGGCACTCGCCGATGTCCGCGCCGAATTGCGCGGGCACACCCGGGAAGAGGCGCGCGCGCTGGCGCTCGTTGCGCTCGCCGCCGACGATGCTGCCGACGCCCGCACCGCCGTGCGCGCCGCGATCAATAATCGCACCCCCCACACCACACAGAAAGAAGAACACTCATCATGACTACGACGTCAACCGACACGGCCGGTAACGGTGCCCGCGTAGGGGTACAAAGGTTCGGTACATTCCTCAGCGGGATGGTGATGCCCAACATCCCGGCATTCATCGCTTGGGGTCTCATTACCGCGTTCTTTATTGACGTGGGATGGACCCCCAACGAGGGCCTTGCCTCCATCGTTGGCCCCACGATCCACTACCTACTTCCGCTGCTGATCGCCAATACCGGTGGTCGAATGGTCTACGACACCCGGGGTGGTGTTGTGGCGACAATCGCCACAATGGGGGCCATCGCGGCCGCCCCCGACATCCACATGTTTATCGGTGCTATGGCGCTGGGACCGCTCGCGGCCTGGATCATGAAGAAGCTGGACGGGCTCTGGGAGGACAAGATTAAGCCCGGCTTCGAGATGCTGGTCAATATGTTCTCGGCGGGAATCGTGGGCTTTGGCCTTGCTATCGGCGGTTTCTACCTCATCGGTCCGGCCGTCACCTGGATCACCCACGTGCTGGGTGGGGGAGTTAACTGGCTGATTGAGACCGGCTGGTTGCCGCTCACGAGCATCATTATTGAGCCGGCCAAGGTGTTCTTCCTGAACAACGCGATCAACCACGGCGTGCTAACACCGCTGGGCACCGAGCAGGCTGACGAAGCCGGCAAGTCGATTCTGTTTCTGCTAGAGGCAAACCCCGGGCCCGGCGTGGGGATCCTGCTCGCGTTTGCGATCTTCGGGGTGGGGATGGCTCGGGCGAGCGCGCCCGGTGCCATGATCATCCAGTTCTTTGGCGGTATCCACGAGATCTACTTCCCGTATGTGCTGATGAAGCCCGCCCTGGTGCTTGCGGCGATTGCTGGCGGCGCGACGGGTGTGGCGACCAACCTGATCTTCCAGACCGGGCTTCGAGCCCCGGCTGCTCCCGGCAGCATCATCGCCATTCTGATCCAGACCGCGAGCGATAGTTATGTGGGTGTGATCCTCTCGGTGATCCTCTCGGCGACCGTATCGTTCCTGGTCGCCGCGGTGATCCTCCGAGCGAGCCGTAGCCGTGATCTTGCGGCAGAGGCTGCGGGTGAGAATAAGCTTGCTGAGGCCGTGTCTCAGAACGCAGCAAACAAGGGCGGCGAGAGCCGTGTGGGTTCGCTTCTCGGCGAGAATGGGGCGGAGGCCACGCCCACAGCGAGCACCGCGACCCTCACCACTGTGGCCCCGGTCACGAGCATCATCTTCGCCTGTGATGCCGGTATGGGTTCCAGTGCGATGGGGGCCTCGGTTCTTCGCAATAAGCTCAAGAAGGCGGGCGTAGCGGGTATTACCGTGACCAACAAGGCCATCGCTAATCTGGTGGACGGTGAGGCTCAGATCGTGATCACGCACAAGGATCTCACGGAGAGGGCCCTGGGTAAGATCCCGAGCGCCCAGCACGTTTCGGTGGATAACTTCATGAACAGCCCTCGGTACGACGAGGTTGTTCAGGCCGTCGCCGACCAGCCCTAGCCGGGTGGGGTGGCGCGGGTGTTCCGCGCCACCCCACTGCTCGTGTGCACCCCCCAGAAATTCAATGACGAGAAGGTACAAGACCGTGAGTAACAGCATTTTGACCGCAGAGATGATCCGTGTTTCCGGCACCGCCGCCACGCGGGATGACGCGATTCGCGAGGCCGGCACCGTGCTGGTAGAGGCCGGGGCGGTGTCGCCCGCCTATGTGGAGGCCATGTTTGAACGCGAGGCATCCGTCTCCACCTACATGGGTAACTTCCTGGCTATTCCGCACGGCACCAATGAGGCCAAAGACAGTATCCTGCGCTCCGGTCTCTCGGTGGTGCGCTACGACGAACCCATCGATTGGGACGGCAACGAGGTGCGTTTTGTGGTCGGCATTGCCGGCCTCAACAACGAGCACCTGGAGATTCTGTCCAAGATTGCCATCATCTTTTCTGAGGAGGATGAGGTGGCCGGTCTGCTCGCCGCGGGCTCGGCCGACGAGGTTTTTGCCCTGCTTGAGGCGGTCAACGAATGAGCACCGCCGTTCACTTTGGGGCCGGGAACATCGGCCGGGGTTTTGTGGGCTTCCTGCTCAACCGTGCCGGTTATGAGATTGTCTTTAGCGATGTTAACGCTGAACTTATCGACGCGCTTGCCGCCGCCGACAGTTACACGGTGCACGAGGTGGGGCAGGATTCCGCCGACCATGTGGTCTCGGGTTTTCGCGCCCTCAACGGTGCGACCCAACCGGATACCGTTGCCCGCGAGGTTGCGGGGGCCGCGATTGTGACCACCGCGGTGGGCCCCAATGTGCTGCGCTTCATTGCGCCCGCAATCATTGCGGGTCTGCGCCTGCGCCCCGCGGAGGCGGAACCGCTTGTGGTCATGGCCTGTGAGAATGCTATCAATGCGACCGATACGCTCGCCGCCCATATCCGGGAGCAGGCGGGAGAGGATGCCGTCCTCCTTGAATCCCGTGTGCTGTACGCCAATACGGCGGTTGACCGCATTGTGCCAGGGCAGGATCCTACGGCCGGCCTGGATGTCACGGTCGAGACGTTCTTCGAGTGGGCGATTGAGGCCGGGCCGTTTGACGGTCGCACCCTCGATATCCCGGGTGTGACGTGGGTGAATGATCTCGCGCCCTACATCGAGCGCAAGCTGTTTACCGTGAACACGGGCCACGCGACGACCGCCTATTACGGTCGCGCCGCGGGGTACCAGGGCATCGCCGAGTCGCTTGCCGACCCGACCGTCCGCGACCGGGTTTACGCCGTGCTTCAGGAGACTAAGGCGCTTGTGGTGGCCAAGCACGGCTTCGATCCCGATGTGCAGGAGGCCTACCTCACCAAGATCCTCACACGCTTTGCCAACCCCTCCCTCACGGATACGGTGCAGCGGGTTGGTCGCCAGCCGCTGCGTAAGGTGTCGCGCCACGAGCGGTTCATTGGCCCAGCCACCGAACTGGCTGAGCGTGGCCTCCCGAGTGATGCCCTCTTGGATGCTATCGGTGCTCTGTTACGTTTCGACGTTGCGGAGGACCCGGAGAGCGTTGAGCTGAGGGCTCTATTGGCCTCGGATCTCGCTCCTGAAGAACTTGCCACGCGGATCACCGGCCTCGAATCGGAACACCCGCTCTTCCCTGCCGTGGTGGCGCTGCTTCGAGGATAGCCTGGGCATCCGGCCTACCGCGTGTGCGCTCCATCCCGTCGGTGGCACCGGTTTCAAGTGGACAAGCAAGCCGACACGCGGTAGGATTTCTCTTTGGCGGTTTGTGCCTTCGCGCCCAGGCCCCACGCAGGACCAGCATCCATTAATACTTTAGCGACAGTGAGGCTATGGCCAAGAAAGACGGCGTCATCGAAATCGAGGGCCAGGTAGTTGAGGCTCTGCCCAACGCGATGTTCCGCGTTGAGCTCACCAACGGGCACAAGGTACTCGCCCACATTTCTGGCAAGATGCGTCAGCACTACATCCGTATCCTCCCGGAGGATCGCGTGATTGTGGAGTTGACGCCGTACGACCTCACCAAGGGTCGTATCGTCTACCGCTACAAGTAAATCTGGATGCTGTAAGTAACGGCCGACGGCATCCCGCCGGCACGAGGACAGCGACACCAAGGAAAAACATTATGAAGGTCAACCCCAGCGTTAAGAAGATCTGTGACAAGTGCAAGGTCATCCGTCGCAACGGTCGAGTGATGGTTATCTGCGAAAACCCGCGTCACAAGCAGCGCCAGGGCTAATCTCGGGTCTGTATCCCGAGAATTCGCGAAAATCGAGAGCAATCTCACACAGCCTCTCGCACGAGAGTATAAAAAAATACGAGCAATACCAGATCCCGCATACGTGCGGGGGACACCCCCGGTTGGAGGCCGGGGCACAGGTGTTGTGACATACCTCCACTCATTTCAGAGGAGAAGCCATCATGGCACGTCTAGCAGGCGTAGACATCCCGCCCAAAAAGCGCGTGGAGGTCGCACTCACCTACATCTACGGTGTGGGTCGTACCCGGGCACTCAAGACCCTTGCCGACACCGAAATTGACGGAAATATCCGTGTTAAGGATTTGACCGACGAGCAGCTCGTTGCGCTCCGCGACTATATCGAGGGTAACTTCAAGGTGGAGGGTGACCTTCGCCGTGAGGTAACCGCCGACATCCGTCGCAAGGTGGAGATCGGTAGCTACGAGGGTATCCGCCACCGCCGCGGTCTGCCCGTTCGCGGACAGCGCACGAAGACCAACGCACGTACCCGCAAGGGACCGAAGCGTACCGTCGCCGGTAAGAAGAAGGCCAAGTAGTAGTTAGCCACTGGGCTATCGCCAAACAGTTTTAGGAGAAAACAATGGCAGCACCAAAAGCGGCTACTCGTAAGCCGCGTCGTAAAGACAAGAAGAATATTGCTGTGGGCCAAGCCCACATCAAATCGACCTTCAACAACACCATCGTGTCGATTACCGACACGACCGGTGCCGTAATCAGCTGGGCCTCCTCGGGTGGGGTGGGCTTCAAGGGCTCGCGTAAATCGACCCCCTTCGCCGCTCAGCTGGCCGCCGAGTCCGCCGCGCGTCAGGCGCAGGAGCACGGTATGAAGAAGGTTGATGTTTTCGTTAAGGGACCGGGATCGGGACGCGAGACCGCGATCCGTTCGCTCCAGGCGGCCGGTCTTGAGGTTGGTTCGATCACCGACGTCACTCCGCAGGCGCACAATGGATGCCGCCCGCCGAAGCGTCGTCGCGTCTAAATCGTTCTTCCGGTGCGTCGAGCCTTCACCCCGTGTGAAGGCTCGACGCACTCCACAACTTAATAACCTCGACAACGCAAGAGTCATATAGCGGACTCTTAGCCGAAAGGAAACACACAGTGCTCATTGCACAGCGCCCCACTCTGACTGAAGAAAACATCTCGGAGTTTCGCTCACGCTTCGTCATCGAGCCCCTGGAGCCCGGTTTCGGATACACGCTCGGAAACTCCCTTCGTCGTACCCTACTGTCATCCATTCCGGGTGCCGCCGTCACCAGCGTTCGGTTTGAGGGTGTCTCACACGAGTTCACCACCATTCCGGGTGTGGCCGAAGACGTGACCGAGATCATCCTGAACATCAAGGATCTGGTTGTCTCCAGCGAGCACGACGAGCCCATCACCGCTTACCTGCGTAAAACCGGTGCGGGCGAAGTGACCGCAGCCGATATCTCGGCTCCGGCCGGCGTTGAGGTGCACAACCCCGACCTGGTGATCGCCACCCTGAACGAGAAGGCTCAGT
Source organism: Klugiella xanthotipulae (assembly GCF_006716695.1). GTDB lineage: Bacteria > Actinomycetota > Actinomycetes > Actinomycetales > Microbacteriaceae > Klugiella > Klugiella xanthotipulae. Next base: position 613,630 of record NZ_VFPN01000001.1, on the reverse strand, counting down.
TTGAGCTGGAGCTCACAATCGAACGTGGCCGCGGCTACGTGTCGGCCACTCAGAACCGTAACGAGGATGCCGAGGTGGGTCGCATCCCGATTGACTCGATTTACTCGCCCGTTCTCAAGGTGACCTACCGCGTCGAGGCAACTCGTGCCGGCGAGCGTACCGACTTTGATCGCCTGGTTGTGGACGTGGAGAGCAAGCCCGCGATCACGCCCCGTGACGCCATCGCATCGGCCGGTAGCACGCTGGTTGAGCTTTTCGGTCTGGCCCGCGAGTTGAACACCGCCGCCGAGGGAGTTGAGATCGGCCCCGCTCCGGTTGACGCCGTACTGAGCAACGAACTGGCTGTTCCGATTGAAGATTTGGACCTCTCGGTGCGCAGCTACAACTGTCTCAAGCGCGAGGGAATCAACACTGTGAGTGAGCTGGTTGCCCTGTCTGAGGCGCAGCTTATGAACATCCGTAACTTCGGTCAGAAGTCTGTTTTCGAGGTTCGGGACAAGCTGGTTGAGCTGGGACTGTCGCTCAAGGACGCCGTGCCCGGCTTTGACGGCGCACAGTTCTACAGCTACGACGAAGAGCCCAACCAGTAATCACCTCCACCACACCTTTTATCCCAGAGAGAAACTAAAATGCCTAAGCCCACAAAGGGACCCCGCCTCGGAGGCGGACCGGCGCACGAGCGCTTGATGCTCGCGAACCTCGCCGCATCGCTGTTTATCCACAAGAGCATTCAGACCACGGAGACCAAGGCCAAGCGCCTGCAGCCGTACGCTGAGCGTCTGGTTACCTTCGCCAAGCGTGGCGACCTGCACGCGCGTCGCCGCGTGCTGCAGAACATCACGCAGAAGGATGTTGTTCACGAGCTCTTCACCGAGATCGCCCCCCAGCTGGCTGAGCGTGAGGGCGGGTACACCCGCATTACGAAGACCGGTTTCCGCAAGGGAGACAACGCGCCCATGGCCGTTATCGAGCTCGTTCTTGAGCCCGTTACCCCCAAGGCGAAGAAGGCCCAGGCGGCTCAGCCCGCCGCTGTTGTCGAGGAAGCTCCTGCCGAGGACGTTCCTGTCGAGGACGTTGTTGCTGAGGAGACCGTAGCCGACGAGGCTGTTGTCGAGGAAGCTGTGGCTGAGGAGACCGAGGACAAGTAGTCCTCCGCTCCGCACGGCACCATCACGAGAGAGCCCCCGAACCGTTCCCGGTTCGGGGGCTCTCTCGTGATGGGAGGGTTCCGTGCCTCCGCGTGTGGCGGATTAGCGGGTGGGCCACACGATGGTGCTCGATGCGCTGCTTCCCGTCGAGGTGACCCCGCTGCCGCTGGGGCTGAGCAGGGCGGTGACTGTGCTTCCGGGATATCCCTCGGCCGCCACGGGGATGGAAACGGAGCTGGTGCTGCCGACCCCCAGGTTGCTGGCGGTGCAGCGGGCCGTCGTTCCCGAGGCCGTGCAGCTCCAGGCGGCTGCGCCGCTTGACTGTGCTGTGCTGCGTGGGAAAGATCCATCCCCGTTGAGTGTCACACTGAACGAGAGTGACCCCGAGGCGGCCGTACCTGAGTTTGTGACGGTCACGACGAGTGAGTCTGAAGACTTTTGTTCAATTGTGGCCGGGGCAGAGAGAGTAAAGCCCACGGTGGGGGTCGGAGTTATCGTCGGGGTGGCCGGAGCTGCGGGCGGTGCTCCGGGGCTGGGTGCAGCCGGAACAGTACCCGGGGGAGTGGCCGAGGGCTTTCCTGGAGTGGCCGCGGCCGGTTCCGTGGGTGCGGCACCTTCGATGGTGACCTCACCCAGGGGAGCGGTGGGGGCGTCACCGGGATCGGGAGCAACGGGTACACCCGGTTGCTCCAGCGATGCTGCTGCGGTGAGCGGCTGGCCCGCATCCTGTTCTCCGGGTTCCGCGTGGGTCAGGCCCAGGATGGCCCCGGTGGTAACGACAGTGGCAACGAGTACCCCCGCCGCAATTTTTGTGAGGGGGAATGCGCCCAGTAGGGCCAGAGCTGAGGCCTGCTGGGTCGGCCAGAGTGCGGCCGCAACGGCAGCGCTGCCCACCGTCAGCGGCGCAACGATTGTGCGGAGGGTGGCCGTGATATCCGCGCTATTGGTGAGTGCCGCCTGGCAGTGGGCGCACGTGCTGATGTGTGGATGCCGACGGAGGGCGCGCGGGGTGTGACCGCGCGACGTGGCGATATCGGCGAGGGCTGGCGCATTCGCCTTGCACTCCTCGGGGAGATCGGAGGCGACTCTGGCCTCCAGGTAGGCGCGTGAGAAACCTTCCCGGGCTCGTAAGAGCAACGCTGAACAGGCGTTGGGTGCCAGGCCGAGAATCGGGGCCATCTCGCGCGGCTTGAGCCCTTCCACGGAGCCGTACCACAGCACTTCTTGCCATCGTTCAGGCAGCCCCGTGAACGCCTGTGCCACAATTGTGTTTTCCCAGTCGCGTTCGCCTGCCAGGTCTGCTGCCTCGACCGCGGGAAGATAGTCGTCAATGTCGCTCACAGAGTGGGTGGGTGCCGACGCCCGCAACGAATCGGTGACGATGTTGCGCATGGTCACGTAGAGATACTGCCGCACACCGCACTGCGGTCCCTTGCCCGCCTTGAGCTGCTCTACCAGCCGAGCGAAGGCTTCCGAGACAAGATCGTCAACCTGGGTGGGGTTCTGCTCCCAGCGGAAGGCGAGGTTGCGCACGGCGAGGTGATGGCGGGAGAAAATCTCGCTGACGGCGTCCAGATCGCCGTCACGGACCCGGTTGAGCAGGTCGTCGTCAGACAGAGCGGGGAGAATATCGGACATCCCACCATCATAAGCGTAAGTTGCCCTGATGCGGGATGGTGTGTGCCGATAACCGTCCGGTCCGTCGGCGGGGTCTAGGAGGGCGGACCCGCGAGCCCGTAGCCCGTGCTGTCGCGGAGGGGTGGCAGATCGGCGAGCCGCTGAAGGGCCGCCTGCACGCTCGATGTATAGAGACTAGCGCCCTGCGCCCCGGGATGGATCTGGTCGCCGGCGAGAAAATTGACACTGCCACTGATCGTCTCGTTCCAGTTGGCGACGTCTACGTTGCGGTAGCGGGCGGCAAAAGCTGTGAGCTGGGCGTTGACCTCGGGAATCCAACTCCGCGGTCCAAACGCGTTCACCAGGACGAGTGGTCGTCCGTTGGCCGCGACCCGGATTGCCTCGAGTGACTCGTCGCTGATAGGGCCGTTGGTGCCGAGGCCCACGATCAGAACGTTGCGGAGGGTGCCCTCGGTGGCCATCCGGGTTACGATCTCCGCGCCGCTGCGCATGGAGCGTGAGACGGCGGCATCCACCGTGATCCCGGGGAAGGCGGCCTGAAGTTCGGGGGCACTCGCGAGCATCACCGAGTCGCCGACGGCCGAGATGTGGTCGCCGGTGGGAAGTGGATGCTGTGGTGGTGGTACACCGGGGGGCGTGTTCCCCGCGCTACCGGGGCCGGGGGCTGTAGCGCTGGGGCTGATACCGTCGGGGGCGGCTCCTTCGAGGTCGGCGTTGTTGACAGCGGTCTGCCCCCGCTCGATGTTGGTTGTTGCCGAGTTTGTGCTGGTGCTCGACATGATTGCAGAGGTGCTGCCACTGGCGGTGAGGACCAGGAGCGCGGCGACCGTGCTCGCCGTTACGGAGCGAATTCCGGTACCACCCACCGAATGCCACGCGGCCACGGCCGCACCGCGCAGACCCAGCCGGCGGATGGGTTGCTCGACAAAGCGGTAGGACAGGTGGGCGCAGATGGCGGTTAGGGCGAGTGCGAGCACACCCGTGAGCCAGGGGTTCCAGTGCGCGCGGTCGAGGGTGTGCGTGGCGCTCTGGAGGAGCACCCAGAGTGGCCAGTGCCAGAGGTAGAGGCCGTAGGAACGCTCGCCAATGTAGCGCAGGGGGCGGATATCCACAAACCGGCCGAGGGCGGTTGTGTGGTTGGTGACGGCCCAGATTAGCGCTGCCGTGGCGAGGCTCACGAGTACTATCCCGCCACGATAGGTGAAGCCGCCCTGTTCCTGTAGCCACACGGCCCCGGCGAAGAGGGCCAGAGTGCTGAACAGGGCAACTCCGTACACGGTGACCGGGCGGGCGAGGAGAGCGGAGCTGGGCCGCTGGTCGGATGTCCGGCCCGGTTGAGTCCGCGTTGCGAGGAACGCGAGTGCGGCCCCAATCGCCAGTCCAAAACTGTGCGAGTCTGAACCGAAGTAGGCGCGTGTAGGGTCTTCACCCGGCACATAGTAGAAAGCCATGAGTGCCGCAGATGCGAGCGCGAAGGTTGCTACTGTGACCACCCGCTGGCGTCGGCTGTGCGCGACGGCGAGAAGCAGGATAACGGCGAGCGGCCACAGGATGTAAAACTGCTCCTCAACGGCGAGGGACCAGAGGTTGCGGAAGAGGTCGGGGGTGTCTCGTGCGAAGTAGCTGCTGTCGTCAATGATGTAGACCCAGTTGCTGCTAAAGGTTGCGGCTCCCAGGAGTTGATTGCTCAGATTGACCAGGGTATCTCCGCCCACCAGGGCACCGAGTGAGCTGCAGGTGAGGGTGACGAGGGCGAGGGCTGGCAAGAGACGGCGGGCTCGGCGCTGCCAGAACCCGCGCAGTGAGATGCGGCCGTGTACGGCGTGTTCCCGCAGGAGCAGGCTCGTGATCAGGAAGCCACTGACCACAAAAAAGATGTCCACGCCGATGAAACCTCCGCGGAGCACACCGGGAGTGAGGTGGTACACCAGCACGAGCGAGACAGCTAGTGCGCGTAATCCGTCGAGCCCGTTGTAGCGGCGCGTCGTGGCAGCGCCGACAGCCCCGGTGGGAACTGTCGCGACGGCGGGAAACGTGTGGTGGATCATCCTACTGTAGGGGTTGGGGAGCGGGGGAAGTCACCCCAGGATACCCGCGGCCCACCGCCCGGTGTGGTTTTATGGAGGTATGCACAGCAACGACTCTCGTCGCTTTCGCGTGGCGCTCGCCTACGACGGAAGCGATTTTGCTGGTTGGGCGAAACAGCCCGGCCTTCGAACGGTGCAGGGAGTCCTCGAATCTGCCCTGGCCACGGTCACCCGACACCTGGGCGGCGTTCCCGTGCTCACGGTCGCCGGTCGCACGGATGCCGGGGTGCACGCCAGGGGTCAGGTTGCACACGTTGATCTCAACGCCGATCAGCTTGTCGCGCTGGGTGACCGGCGGCGTGACAACCGTGATACCCCGCGGGATAGCCAGCTGCGCACGCGGTTGCGCGGGGTCCTGGGCCACACCAATAGCGACATCACTATTACCGAGGTGACCGAGGTGGGCCATGATTTTGATGCCCGCTTTTCGGCCCTGTGGCGGCGTTACGAGTATCGGTTGGCTGATCTGGGGGCCGACCGTGACCCGCTGTCGCGCGCGCACACGGTCTGGGTGGATTATCCGCTTGACCACGAGGCGATGGATGCCGCCGGTCGTGCGCTGGAGGGTCTGCACGACTTTGCGACCTTCTGCAAGGCGCGCGAGGGTGCCACCACCATCCGCACCCTGCAGTCATTTCGCTGGCGGCGCGATGAGCACGGGGTGCTGATCGCCCAGGTGCGTGCTGATGCGTTCTGTCACTCGATGGTGCGCTCGCTCGTGGGTGCCTGCGTGGCGGTTGGCGTGGGGAAGCTCTCGGTGGGGGATATGGCGGATGTTCGCGACTCGGTCACGCGGGGCAGCCGCTTTGTGGTGATGCCGCCGCACGGGCTGTCGTTGGAGCAGGTTGCCTACCCGGAGGCCGCGCAGTGGGCGGAACGGGCCGATCTGACCCGCGCCATCCGCGACTAGGTAGTGCGGAGCTTGTCTGCTAGGATTGACCCTTGGTATCTCTGTCCCTGGGATGGAATGCCCGAAGTTGAGCCCTCCGACAGTTGCTTCCCCCGGGGAAACACCACTGGAGTGGGATTCACGAACACCTCATTTCGACACAGAAAGCAGCACAGTAGTGACTCGCACTTTTTCTCCTAAAGCCTCAGACGTTACGCACGAGTGGGTCGTCATTGACGCCACCGACGTCGTCTTGGGCCGTCTCGCAACCCACGCCGCAGCACTCTTGCGTGGCAAGCACAAGGCAACCTTCGCCCCCCACATGGACATGGGCGATTTTGTCATCATCATCAACGCCGACAAGGTCGTTCTGACGGGAAATAAGGCGCAGAATAAGCGCGCCTACCGCCACTCAGGCTACCCGGGTGGACTCAGCTCCGTGAGCTACACCGACCTGCTGGCCAAGAACCCCGAGCGTGCAGTGGAGAAGGCCATTCGTGGAATGCTGCCCAAGAACTCGCTGGGTGCTGACCAGTTCCGCAAGCTGAAGGTCTACGCAGGCCCCGAGCACCCCCACGGTGCGCAGCAGCCCAAGGCATTCACGTTCACGCAGGTCGCGCAGTAGTCGCGAAGCCTAGAGATATTAGAAAATAAAGGATTTTAGACACCGTGGCTACTATTGCAGACCAGCTTGAGGCAACTCCCGAAAGCTTCACCACCGAAACCCCCGCCGAGGCGGCACCCCAGGCAAGCCGTCCGGCCCTGAGTGTTCCCGGCGCAGCCGTTGGCCGACGCAAGCAGGCTATTGCCCGCGTGCGCCTGATCCCCGGAACCGGCACGATCACCGTCAACGGTCGCGGGATTGAGGACTACTTTCCCAACAAGCTGCACCAGCAGCTGATTAACGACCCGTTCACCCTTCTTGAGCTGGCCGGTGGCTACGATGTCATCGCCCGTATCTCGGGTGGTGGCCCCTCGGGTCAGGCCGGTGCACTGCGCCTGGGCATCGCCCGTGCGCTCAATGAGATTGACGAAGAGAACAACCGCCCCGCCCTCAAGAAGGCCGGCTTCCTGAGTCGTGACGCTCGCGTCAAGGAGCGTAAGAAGGCCGGACTCAAGAAGGCCCGTAAGGCTCCTCAGTACTCGAAGCGTTAATCGACGCGGGATACAGGAACTTATTGTGCGTCGCCTTTTTGGCACGGACGGAGTTCGTGGTCTCGCTGGTATAGACGTGACAGCCGACCTGGCACTCGGGCTTGCTCAAGCAGCAGCCCGGGTGCTGGGTCGTCCTGCACGTGAGGACAGCCGCAGACCCGTAGCCGTAGTCGCCCGAGACCCCCGGGTCTCCGGAGAGTTCATCTCTGCCGCCGTATGCGCTGGCCTCGCCAGTGCTGGCGTAGATGTGCTCGATGCCGGTGTTATTCCCACACCGGCCGCCGCCTTCCTGGTGGCGGATGCGGGAGCCGATTTTGGCGTGATGGTTTCGGCCTCACACAACCCGGCCCCCGATAACGGAATCAAGTTTTTTGCGCGCGGTGGAGTCAAGCTACCCGACGATGTTGAGGACAGCATCGAGGCAGCGCTGGCCGAACCCAAGCTGAGCCCGACGGGCCGCGAGGTGGGCCGCATCCGCCGCTTCGCGGACGCCGAGGACCGCTACGTGGTGCACCTGCTGGGCACACTCACCGAGCGCCTGGATGGTGTGCACGTGGTGCTCGATTGCGCCAACGGTGCGGCCGCGGGCATCTCACCGGATGTGTTTCGGGATGCGGGGGCCACGGTCACTGTCATCGGTAATGACCCAGACGGCTTTAACATTAACGACGGAGTGGGCTCGACCCACCTCGACCTCATTGCGGCGGCTGTGCGTGAGCACGGTGCCGATCTCGGCGTCGCCCACGACGGAGATGCCGACCGCTGTCTTGCGGTGGATCACGAGGGCAACGTCATCGATGGCGACCGGATCATGGCCATCCTGGCACTTTCGATGTCGGAACGCGGGCTGCTCAAGGAGCACACCCTCGTGGCGACGGTGATGAGCAACCTGGGACTACGGGTGGCGATGGCCGACCGCGGCATCGCGATTGTGGAGACCGGGGTGGGTGACCGCTACGTGCTGGAGGCGATCAACGAGGGCAGCTATTCCCTCGGCGGCGAACAATCTGGGCACATTATCATGAGTGAGCACGCGACAACCGGCGACGGTATCCTGACGGGCTTGCAACTGGCCGCGGAGATGGTGCGCACCGGTCGTACCCTCAAGGAACTCGCCTCTGTCATGACGGTCTATCCGCAGATTCTCGTGAATGTGCGCGGGGTTGACCGGAGTAGAGCGGCCACAGACTCGGTGATCGCCCAGGCGGTTAACCAGGCCGAGTTGGTGCTGGGTGAGACTGGCCGTGTGCTGCTGCGTCCCTCGGGCACCGAGCCCGTTGTGCGGGTGATGGTCGAGGCTGCCGAACACTCGGTCGCCGAACAGCTGGCCAACGATCTGGCTGATGTAGTGCGGGCGCGTACGGCACTCTAACCGGAGGCGCCGGTGCGGCGAGCAGGATTTCAGGCAGAGCGCGAGGAGACTATCCTCGCGTTCTGTCGTTAACGGGCGGCTACATCTTGCGTAGCAGCACCTTATTGACGGCATGGTCGGGTCCTTTGCGCAGCATGAGCGTGGCGCGTGAGCGCGTGGGGCGCACATTTTCGAGCAGGTTGGGCTCGTTGATGTTCTTCCAGTACTCTCTCGCGAGTGCGCGGGCCTGATCCTCGTTGAGGTCGGCGAAGCGACGGAAGTAGGAGGAGGGGTCGGTGAAGGCACCCTTCTGCAGGGTGAGAAAGCGGTCCTCGTACCAGCGCGCGATATCGTCGGTGCGGGCATCCACATAGATGGAGAAATCGAAGAGATCGCTCACGGCAAGGGGATGCTCGGCGGAGGCGGGTTGTAACACGTTGAGGCCCTCGACGATCAGGATGTCGGGGCGACGAACCACAACGTGGGCATCCGGCATGATGTCGTAGACGAGGTGCGAGTAGAAGGGCGCGCGGGCTTCAGCGACACCGCTCTTCACCTGGCTGACAAACTTGAGCAGGGCGCGGCGGTTGTAGGACTCGGGGAAGCCTTTACGGTGCGCGATGCCGCGGCGTTCCAGCTCGGCGTTGGGGTACAGGAAACCGTCGGTTGTGACAAGCTCGACGCGGGGGGTGTCCTCCCAGCGGGCGAGGAGCTCGCGCAGCAGGCGGGCAATCGTGGATTTGCCGACGGCGACCGAACCGGCGATGCCGATGACAAAGGGGGTGGCCGTGGGTTCGTCGCCCAGGAACTCTTTGGCGGTGGCGTTGAGCTTCCGAGTACCCGTTGCGTACAGGTTGATCAGGCGGCTGAGTGGTCGGTACACCTCGCCGACCTCCACCATATTGAGCGGTTCGCCCAGACCGCGCAGCTGCACGATCTCGGTTTCGCTGAGGGGGAGGGGGGTCGCCGGTGCCAGGGCGGCCCACTTTTCGCGGCTAATCTCGGTGTAGGGGCTGGCCGCATCTTCGCGCCAGGCACGCATCGCATCACTCATTAGATCTCCCATAGTGCCACTAAACTGTTTCTCATGTGTGGAATCGTGGGTTATACCGGTGCAAATGATACGTTGGCCGTCCTGATGGGCGGGCTGAAACGCTTGGAATACCGGGGCTACGATTCGGCCGGTGTCGCGGTGGTTGCCGCCGATAGCTCGATCGACACGCGTAAGCGGGCGGGCAAGTTGGCGGTGCTCGCGGAGGACCTGATCGAGCATCCCCTCGCCGCCGGTACCACGGGAATTGGCCACACGCGCTGGGCCACACACGGGGGGCCAACGGATGAGAATGCCCATCCGCATCTGGGGGATGACGGCAAGTTAGCCCTCATTCACAATGGAATTATCGAGAACTTTGCGCCGCTGAAAGACGAACTGCTGGCCGAGGGCTACCACTTCGAGAGTGAGACCGATACCGAGGTGGTTGCCGTTGAGCTGGGTCGGGCCTACCGCCGATTGGGTGACCTGCGTCGGGCGTTTAGCGAGGTTGTCAACCGGCTGGAGGGAACCTTCACGCTGCTCGCCGTGCACAGCGACGAACCGGGCGTTGTTGTGGCCGCGCGTCACAACTCGCCGCTCATGGTGGGGCTGGGCACGGGGGAGAACTTCCTCGGTTCAGACGTGGCCGCATTTGTGGAGCACACCCGTCGCGCCGTCGCGATTGGTGAGGACAACATCGCCGTGATTACGCCCGACTCGGTTGAGGTGACCGATTTCGCCGGAAACCGGGTCGAGATCGAAGAGTTTGAGGTCGCCTGGGATGCCTCCTCCGCCGATAAGGGTGGCTGGTCCTCCTTTATGGCGAAGGAGATCGCTGAGCAGCCCGACGCGATTGCCAACACGCTGCGTGGCCGTATCGTTGAGGGTGCCGTGGAGATCCCGGAGCTGGGTAGCCTGGGGCCGGATATCCTGAAGGACATTGATCGCATCGTGATTATCGCCTGCGGCACCGCCGCCTACGCCGCGAGCACGGCCAAGTACGCGATTGAGGCCTGGGCCCGTGTGCCCGTTGACGTGGAGCTCAGCCACGAGTTCCGCTACCGGACCCCCGTGCTGAGCGCGCGTACCCTGCTCATCTCGGTGAGCCAGTCGGGCGAGACCATGGACACCCTGATGGCCGTCAAGTATGCCCGGGATGCCGGGGTCAAGACCCTCTCCGTCTGCAACACCCAGAGCGCCACTATCCCGCGCGAGTCGGACGGAGTGATCTACACTCATGCCGGTCCCGAGGTGGCCGTCGCCTCGACCAAGGCGTTTGTGGCCCAGATTGTTGCCCTCTACCTCTTTGGTCTGCATCTGGGTACCGTGCGTGGCACGCTCAGCACCGAGGGCCTGCACGATATGACCCGCCAGCTCCTGGCCCTGCCGGAGAAGCTTGCCGAGGTGCTTGAGGTGACTGACACGGTGCGTCAGCTGGCACACTGGATGGCCGACACGCGTTCGGTGCTGTTCCTCGGTCGTCACGTGGGGTATCCCATCGCGCTGGAGGGGGCGCTCAAGCTGAAGGAGATCTCGTACATCCATGCCGAGGGCTTCGCCGCCGGCGAGTTGAAGCACGGCCCCATCGCCCTGATTGAGCCCGGCCAGCCCGTGTTTGTGGTCGTGCCGAGTCCGCGCAGTTCGGCCGAGCTACACTCCAAAATCGTGTCCAACATCCAGGAAATCCGTGCCCGTGGTGCCCGCGTGATCGCCATCGCGGAGAAGGGGGATGCCGCCGTGCTGCCCTTCGCCGATGAGGTCATCCCGGTGCCCCTGGCTGAGCCGCTCATCCAGCCGCTGCTGTCGGTGGTTCCGCTGCAGCTCTTTGCGCTCGAGCTCTCGACGGCTAAGGGGCTCGATGTGGACCAGCCGCGCAACCTGGCCAAGTCGGTCACGGTCGAATAGCCGGTCCGGCCCTCCGGGCCGCAGGGTGAAGGCATGATTATCGGTATTGGGGTTGACACGGTTGAGATCGCTCGCTTTGAGCGGTCCCTTGACCGCACCCCCGCGCTCGCTGTGCGGCTCTTTACCGAGGCGGAACGGGGACTGCCTGTGCGCTCGCTCGCGGCCCGCTTTGCCGCCAAAGAATCACTCATTAAGGCGCTGGGCGGTTCGGACGGGGTGAGCTGGCACGACCTGGTGGTTCCGCCGCGCACCGCGGGTCGGCCCGCGTTTGAGCTCAGCGAGGGCCTGCGCGCGGCTCTCGCCGCGGTCGGTGGCGACCGGGTTCATCTGTCGCTCACGCACGATGGCGGGATGGCCACCGCATTTGTTGTTGTCGAAGGAGGCCCGCATGACCGTGAGTGAGACCCCACCGGGCGAGAGCTCGCCGTCGGCACCCGCCGAGACTTCGGGCTTCGGGTCGCCGATGCGCCGCGCCCGGATCAGTACCGCCGCGATCAGTGACAATGTGCGGGAGCTGCGGCGGCGTATCCCGGACACCACGATCATCGCGGTCGTGAAGGCCAACGCCTACGGGCACGGCGCTGTTGAGTCGGCGCGCGCCGCCCTCGACGGGGGGGCCACCTGGCTGGGGGTGGCGGACCTGTGCGAGGCGCTTGAGCTGCGGGAGGCCGGTATCCAGGAGCCGGTGCTGTTCTGGATTCACGCGCCCGGCACCGACTTCGGCGTGGCGATTGAGCGCGGGATTGACGTGGGAGTGAACTCACGCGCGCAGCTCGACGCCGTGACCGAGGCAGCTCGGCGCGTTGGCTCACCGGCCATTGTGCAGCTCAAATGCGACTCGGGGCTGAGCCGCAACGGCATCCCGACGGCCGAGCGTGCCGAGGTTTTTGCGCGGGCGCGAGCCTACGAGACTGAGGGCCTGCTGCGGGTGCGTGGGGTATTTAGCCACCTGTCGAACGCATCGGAGGCGGATGATCGTGCGGCGGTTGAGCTTTTTATGGACATCCTGGCCGAGGCGCGTGCCGCCGGGCTCACCCCCGAACTGACCCATATTGCGGCCTCGGCCGCGGCGCTGAGCTACCCGGGTCTGCCCGTGAACGCGGTGCGGCTCGGCCTCCTCCTCTACGGACTCTCACCCCTGCCCGGCCAGACGAGCGCCGACCTGGGGCTGCGTCCGGCGATGCGCCTGGAGGGCACGGTGCTGCACGTTCGGCGGCTGCCGGCGGGGACGGGCCTGTCCTACGACTATACGTATCACACCGCGGCCGAGACGACCGTGGTGCTCGTGGGTTTGGGCTATGCCGACGGGATACCGCGGGCAGCCTCCTCCGTTGCCCCGGTGAGCATCAACGGTCGCACCTACCGGGTGTCGGGACGCGTGGCGATGGACCAGTTCATCGTGGATGTGGGTGATGACACCGTGCAGGTGGGCGACACCGCGGTGCTCTGGGGTGACCCGGCCGACGGCATACCGAGCGTGGAAGAGTTTGCGTCGGCCTGCGGCACCATCAACTACGAGATGGTCACCCGCGTGGGGCCGCGCGTGACCCGGGTGTACGCGTCATGAGCGCCGCCGAGGAGCGGGTGAGTGTCGTCACCATTACCGACCCCGACCAGATGCACGACCTGGGCATCCGGCTCGGCCGCCAGCTGCGCGCGGGCGACCTGGTGACCCTCACGGGACCGCTCGGTGCGGGTAAAACCACGTTGACCCGCGGTATCGGTGAAGGTTTGGGGGTGCGTGGCCCGGTGACGAGCCCCACGTTTGTGCTGGCCCGAACCCACCCATCGGTGGTGGGCGGTCCGGCCCTCGTGCACGTTGACGCGTATCGGCTCGCGAGCGCCGTGGAACTGGACGACCTCGATATCGACTTCGCGACCTCCGTCGTGGTGGCCGAGTGGGGGGCCGGGATGCTTGACGGTGTCGCGGACTCCTGGCTCGACCTCGTGATCGAACGGCCGACCGGTGCGGCCGGAAGGGCTACCGAGGAACCCACTGAGGGTGAGGAGCCGATCGAGCCGCGCGTGATCACGATCACCGCGGTGGGGCCGCGCTGGGCGGGTGGCGTACACCTGGACCGGTAGGCCGCCGCCGCGCATCCCGAGCGGGTACCCTGTAGACGTGCTTCTTGCGATAGATACCTCACTCGGGACCAGCGTCGGCGTGCTCACCTCCGACGGTCAGCGCTTCGACGCGACCTCACCCAACCCGCTGAAACATGCCGAGGTGATTGGCGAGCTGATCGTGTCGGCACTGTCGCAGTCTGGAGTCTCCGCCGAGGGGGTGACGGGCGTCGTTGTGGGTATGGGGCCGGGACCCTTCACCGGGTTGCGCGTGGGGATCGCCGCTGCCGAGGCTTTTGCCGCCGGGCGCGGCGTGCCGCTGTACCGGGTAGTGAGCCACGACGGGGTTGTTGAGGGGTTCCCGGGGGCCGAGGGTGAGCACCTGCTGGTGGTCACGGATGCTCGCCGCCGCGAAGTCTACTGGTCGCGTTACGTTCGTGAGGGTGACACCTGGCGGCGGGTGCACGGCCCGGCCGTGGGGAAGGCAGCCGAACTTCCCGAGGGGGTGCCCGTGCGGGACGGAAACGAGGCGGGCCTTCTCGCCACGAACCTGGCCGTACTCGCCACCCGGATGCGTGCCGAGGGTACCGACTTTGTCACCGAGGGTGCGCTCTACCTGCGTTCGCCCGATGTGACCCCCTCCACCGGCCCCAAGCGGGTAACCCGATGAGCGCCGCCGAGGGTGCTGCACCCGTGCTGCGTAACGCGACCCGTGACGACCTCGACGCGATCATGCTGATCGAGAACAGCTCGTTTGGGCGGGAGGCGTGGTCGCGCGCGGCGATGACCGAGGAACTGAGCGGTAGCCACCGACACTACATTGTGGCCGTGTTGCCCGCCGATGGTCCCGCACCCGAGCGGGTTGTCGGCTACGCCGGTCTGCTCTCGGCTCGGGGGAGCGGCGAGGGGGACATCCAGACCATTGCGCTCGCCGTCGAACATCGCGGGTATGGGACGGGGCGACGGATGCTGCGCGCCCTCGTCACGGAGGCCCGCGACCGCGGGGCCAGCCGGATTTTCCTGGAGGTACGGGCCGATAACCCCGTGGCGCGTGGGCTGTACGAGAGTGATGGATTTGAACAGATTGGCGTCCGGCCCAGGTACTACCAGCCGGATAACGTGGATGCGATCATGATGAGACTGACCCTGAGGAACCGTTCCGCCCCCCTGGTGCTGGGCATTGAGACGAGTTGTGACGAGACCGGCATCGGAATTGTGCGCGGAGACACCCTACTGGCGAACGCGATTGCGTCGAGCATGGACGAGCACGCCCGCTACGGCGGGGTGGTGCCCGAGGTTGCGGCGCGCGCGCATGTGGAGGCCCTCCGCCCCACCCTTGATCGGGCGCTCGCCGATGCGGGGGTGGCCTACGATGACCTTGACGCGATTGCGGTCACGAGTGGGCCGGGTCTGTCGGGTGCGCTCATGGTGGGGGTGAGCGCGGCCAAGGCGCTCGCTATTTCCCTCGATAAGCCGCTCTACGCCGTCAACCACCTGGTGGGTCATGTGGGGGCGGATGTGCTGCGTACGGGAGACGAGCACGATCCGATTGAGTTTCCCACGGTGGCGCTGCTCGTCTCGGGTGGACACACCTCGCTGCTGTTGGCGCGCGACCTCGTGAGTGACGTGGAACTGCTGGGCGAGACCATTGATGATGCAGCGGGTGAGGCGTTTGACAAGGTGGCGCGCGTGCTCGGGCTGCCCTACCCGGGTGGGCCGCAGATTGATCGGGTGGCGGCATCCGGAAATCCGAAGGCCATTCGCTTTCCGCGCGGCCTCACCCTGCCGAAGGATATGGCGAAGCATCGCTACGATTTTTCGTTTTCGGGTCTGAAGACGGCCGTGGCCCGCTGGGTGGAGAGGGCGCAGGATGCTGGCGAGGAGGTGCCCGTTGCGGATGTTGCGGCGAGCTTCCGCGAGGCTGTCGCCGATGTGCTGATTGGTAAGGCCATCGCGGCCTGCCGAGATACCGGGGTGCCGCGACTGCTGCTCGGCGGGGGCGTTGTGGCCAATGCGCGGGTGCGGGAACTTGCCGTTGAGCGGGCCGCTGCCGCGGGTATTGAGCTGCGGATTCCGCCGCTTTCGTTGTGTACCGATAACGGTGCAATGATTGCGGCGCTGGGCGCGCAACTCATTATGGCCGGGTACAAGCCTTCTGGGGTGGGGTTTGGTGCGGATTCGACGCTGCCCGTGACCGAGATTCAGGTGCGGTAGTCGGTGCCGGGAGCCGGTGCGGGGGAGCAAAATGGGTGAGTTTTGGTCAGAATACCGACAAATAAACGTCGAACTGTGAGGAAAAATCACTCTGGGTGTGGGCGGTGCGCACCGCCCACACTGCGCCTAGATCGCTGACCAGCCGCCGTCGCTGGCCAGGACCTGGCCGTTGACGTTGTCGGCATCGTCGCTTGCGAGCCAGGTGATGGCGGCCGCGAGGCGGTCGGCTTCGGCGGGTGCCGGGACGACAACCTGCAGGAGTGGGCCAACCACGCCGGCCGCGTGCTGCGACTTCATGGGGGCCTCAATGTTGGTTATGACCGCGCCGGGGGCGACAGCATTGGTGCGGATGCCGTGAGCGGCATACATCACGGCCGTGTTCTTGGTGAAGCCGATCACCGCGTGCTTTGAGGCGGTGTAGGCGACGCCGGCGGCCGAGCCGCGGAGACCAGCCTCGGAGGTCACATTGACGATGGCACCGCTGTTGTGCGCGATCATCAGCGGGAGGACCGCGCGCGATAGTCGCATGATCGAGTTGACGTTGACGTTGAAGACGCGCTCCCAGGTGGCGTCGTCGATTTCGGCGGCGGGCAGGAAGCCGTCCATGATGCCGGCAATGTTGGCGAGAACATCCACCCGACCGTCGGCGGCCGCGACGATTTTCTGCACCACCTCTTCGGCGGTGATGTCGCCAGCAATCGTGACGACGTTGTAGGCGCTGAGCTCTGCGGCGAGTTCAACGAGACGCTCGGGGGCGACATCCGCGGCGATGACGCGGGCACCTTCGTGGGCGAGGCGGGTGGCGGTGGCGCGGCCGATGCCGGAACCGGCACCCGTGACGATGGCGGTTTTGCCGGCGAAGCGGTCTGTGGTGATGCTCATCTGAGTAGTCCTCCTTGAAAATGGGCCAGTGGGTGACGGGCCGTGGCAATTTTAGCACTGAGTGACATAAAGACATCCTGTGAGTCGGGGTACCGCTATGCTCTCACTGTGCAGAAACAACGCCGAGGCCGCCCGGCCACAATTGACCCCGACGAGGTGGCCCGCGTGGCCATGCACCTGTTTGTGGAGCGCGGCTTCGAGAGCGTCACAATGGACGATATTGCCGCGGCCGTCGGGGCCAGTCGGCGCAGCATTTTCCGCTATTTTCCGTCAAAAAATCATCTGGTATGGGGTGGGATGACGGAGGCCATCGACCGGTTTCAGGCCGAGCTGGCGGCTCATCTTGCGGCCGGGCCGGGCCGTTCGATTGCGTCACGTGTGGATCTGCGAGCCGCCTATGCGCGGGCCGTAACGTTTTCGGCGGAGAGCGAGGCGGTGACGCGAGAGCGACTCATTTTGATTGATGCCAACCCGTCGCTGATGAGCCACGGGCTGCCACTGCTGGGCGAGGTGCGGGCCCAAATTGCCGAGGTTATTGCGGCCAGTCAGGGGGTGTCGGCTGATGACCTGGGGCCGCAGGTGCTCTCGCAGGCCCTCATTTCAACGAGTCTGGCCGTGCTGACCTGGTGGGCGGTGCACAGTGAGGAGCCACCACGGGTGGTGATGGATCGGGTACTGGACGTGGTGGTGGCCCGGTTGTCCCGCGATCCGGGCGAAGACGCTTAACTGCGGCTGAACAGCCGGGCGAAGAGGCTTTTCCGTGGCTCGTTGGCGTGGCCCTGGCAGCGCTGGGCCTGCGGCACGCCTCGCAGGACCTGGTCGATGTGTTGGCCGCATCCGGCCCAGGTCGTTTTTCCGCATTTTCTACACGTTACTGCTCGGCACATGGTGTTCTTCCGGTGTGGAGGTGTCGGGGGTGATAAATATCAACCCCGTAATGAAAATACCCCCGGGGGTATACTTTGTCAAAGTGAACAGAGGATCTTCAGGCCTCAGAAAACACAGGGTTACCCGCTGAGACGCGATCCGCGAGAAGCGCCACACGTTTCTCACCCATTCGCGTCACGATCAGTGTGGCCGACTCCGGCCCCCGCAGTGCCAGCCTCGTGCGCAATTCGGCGGGGTCAATATCGACCCCGCGCTTCTTAATCTCAAGCGTGCCAATGCGGCGTTCGCGCAGTGCCCTCTTGAGGTCGCGTTCGCGCACGGGGAGAACCTCTCGCACCCGAAAAGCCGCAGCGAAAGGGGTCGTGACCAGCGTGTCGCCCGTGAGGTAGGCAATGCTCTCGCTCAGCATCCCGGCAGTTAACTGACCCGCGAGTGCGCCGATCAGACGGGCCCGGATGACGGCCCCGTCAGGCTCATACAGATAGGTGCCGAGATCGCGCACCTCGGCATCCGTAGCATCGGCCGCTGCGGCGAGTTCGTGGGTGGTGGTGCCCGCCGTAACGAGGGCTGAGCGGCGGATGCCTGGCCGGGCGAGCGGTCCGCTCCAGAGCCCCATCTCGACCACCTGTCCACCGACGGATACCCACTGTGCTTCAACGGCGTCGGGGATGAGCTCGCGGTCGAGCCCGGGGCCGAGCTTAATGCCGACGGGGAGACGTTCGGCGAGGTCAAGCGCAAACGTGAGCGAGGGGGAGTAGTCATTGGGGTCGGTCAGGCGGCGGGTGTTGCGGCGACCGGAGGTGCGGCGGGCTGGGTCGAGAAACACCGCGTCAACGGTGCCGTCGAGATCGCCGTTGCGGCCGGTGAGGAGGGCAGCGATCTGGCCGCTCTCGGCATCCGCCGTGATCACCCGTGCCCGAGGGTACCTGCTGAGGTTGAGGGCGGCCACCCGTGCGGTGTGCTCGTCGCGCTCCACGGCGGTGACGGTGAGCCCGGCGCGGGCGAGGGCGAGGGCATCCGCGCCGATGCCGCAGCCCAGATCGGCCACATGGGTGAGGCCAGCCGTAGCGAAGCGGGCAGCGTGCCGGTCGGCGACCGTGTGTCGCGTAGCCTGTTCCAGGCCGGCCTCGGTAAAGAAGAGCTCGGCGGACTCCGGGCCGAACTTGCCCGTGGCTTTACGCCGTAGTGCGGCCTGACTGACCGCGGCGGAAACCTGTTCGGGAGTGAGACCGCGTTTGCGCAGGCGACTGACCAGCGCGACGGCGTCGTCTCCGGGTGCAGCGGCGAGCTCGGTTAGCAGTGCCTGGCCCTCCTCGCCGCCGAGGAAGGCCAGCTCGTCCCAGAGGGGGGCCGTCGATTCGTCTGTCATACCGTTGCGGTGGTCCCTAACAATGCCAGAAGGAAACCTCCCCAGAGCAGGAGCCCGAGGAGATAGAAGAGGATGACCAGGGTGATGATCCCGGTGAATACATACGAGATAATAAGCCCGGCCACCGCTAACCCCTGGCCGCCCTCACCGGAGGTGCGCAGTTGGCGCAGGGCAATATGGCCCGTGACGATACCGGCGAGGGGCAGAAAAAACGCGGCACACAGCGTGACGATGGCGAGGACGTTGGTGCGCGGCTGGGCGAACTGGGGATAGTAGGAGCCGACGAGCGGCTGGGTGGGGTAGTGCTGTGGGCCCTGGCCGGGTGCCCCGTACCCGGGCTGGCCGTACTGCGGTTGCGGGTAGTGCTGTTGGCCGTAGCCGGGCTGGGTGGGAGACGGGGCGCGGTAACCGGCTGTGGGCCCAGGGGGTGGCTGAATGGTCACGGCGGACATCCTTTGCAATTGGAGAGCCTGCCCAGTATAGCGAGGCCCCTGTTCGGTGTCATGGGACGTCTTCTCATTGGCACTCACCTTGCGTGAGTGCCAATGAGACCCTAAACTCGACTTAGCACTCTCGTCGTGAGGGTGCTAACTCATGCTCTGATATTTACGTTCAAGAAAGAGGTCAACTGTGTCGGTCTCCATTAAGCCGCTCGAGGATCGCATTGTTATCAAGCAGGTAGAGGCAGAGCAGACGACTGCGTCTGGCCTGGTTATCCCTGATACCGCCAAGGAAAAGCCCCAGGAGGGCGAGGTTGTGGCCGTTGGCCCCGGCCGCATTGATGACAACGGAAACCGTGTTCCGCTTGACATCGCCGTTGGCGACAAGGTGATCTACTCCAAGTACGGTGGAACCGAGGTGAAGTACTCGGGTGAGGACCTCCTCGTTCTCTCCGCTCGCGACGTGCTTGCCATCGTCGTTCGCTAAGAACACCGCGTTAGATGAGAGCCCCGGATGCATCGGCATCCGGGGCTCTCACGCGTTCGGGGTGTGCGTGGATTCCGCCCCTAAGATAGGGAGGTGAATGAACGTACCGGGCTGACTTACGCCCTGGGGGCCTATCTGCTGTGGGGTATCCTTCCCGCTTACTTTGTCCTTGTGAGCGCGGCGAGTCCGTTTGAGATTGTGCCCTGGCGGGTCCTTTTTTCACTGATATTCTGCGCGCTGCTACTCACGGTCACGCGTACCTGGCCCGCTCTGATCGCGATCTTTCGGACGCCCCGGGTGCTCTGTGCCGGTGGTGTGGCCGGCCTCGTGATCTACCTGAACTGGCAGGTTTTCATCTACGGGGCCCTCGCCGGTCGCGTGCTGGAGACGAGCCTCGGCTACTTTATTAACCCCATCGTGACGGTGCTGCTGGGCGTGATCCTGCTGCGCGAAAAGCTACGGCCGCTGCAGTGGGCCTCGGTGGGAGTCGCGTGCGTGGCCGTTGTGATCCTCACCGTTGATTACGGTCGGCTGCCCTGGATCTCGCTCGTGCTGGCGTTCTCGTTTGCGCTGTACGGCTATGTGAAGAAGCGCACCGGTGCCCGGGTGGATGCGATCCCCGGTCTCACGATTGAGACCGTATGGCTGGCACCGGTGGCGATGATCCAACTGGCCGTGGTGTCCGGTACGGCTGGTCTCACGATCATCAGCGTTTCGCCCGTACACACCGCCCTGCTGGTGGGCACGGGAGCGGCCACGGCTGTGCCGCTCCTGCTCTTCGCTGCGGGCGCGCGTCGGCTCACCCTCACCCAGGTGGGTTTGACGCAGTTTGTGGCCCCCATTCTGCAGTTTCTGTTTGCCGTGTACATCATGCATGAGGCGATGCCGCCGGCGCGCTGGGTGGGGTTTGGTATCGTCTGGCTGGCGGTACTCATGCTTGTTATCGATATGGTGGGTGCTGGACGCCGACAGCGGGCCGCCGCGGGTCGCTAGCGGGCTCGGCCCCACGGCGCGCGGACTCCGGTTCCCCCGGGCCGGTCTGACTAATTCCTCCGCAGGAACATATTCGGCCCCGGTGTCGTTTACGATTGTTACACTGCGCGCCTCTTGACTAGCGGGGCCTCGCGTTTCGCATTCAATCGAAAGAGGTGAAATGGATCAGCACGATCCGTTTGGATTCACAGGACTGACCTACGACGACGTGCTGCTGCTGCCGGCGCATACGGACGTGATTCCCAGCGAGGCGGACACCACCTCGCGCATCACAAAGCGGGTGTCTGTGGCCACACCGCTGCTGTCAGCCGCGATGGATACCGTCACCGAGTCGCGCATGGCCGTCGCGATGGCGCGACAGGGGGGGATTGGTATTCTGCATCGCAACCTCTCCATCCAGGACCAGGCCGAACAGGTGGACCGGGTTAAGCGGAGCGAGTCCGGAATGATTACCAACCCGGTGACCACCACCCCGGATGCCACCGTGGCCGAGGTGGACGCCCTGTGCGGCGAGTACCGGGTAAGTGGTCTGCCGGTGGTTGACCCCGGGGGTGTGCTCGTGGGTATCATCACCAACCGTGATATGCGGTTTGTGGATGCCGCGGAGAAACTCACCGCCCGTGTGCGCGACGTGATGACCACCACCCCGCTCATTACCGGACCTGTTGGCCTCAGCGCCGAGGAGGCCGTGAAGCTGCTGGGCCACCACAAGATCGAGAAGCTGCCGCTGGTGCACCCGGATGGCCGTCTCGGTGGGCTCATTACGGTCAAGGACTTTGATAAGTCTGAGCAGTACCCTGACGCCACGAAAGATGAGGATGGTCGCCTGCGCGTGGGTGCGGCAATCGGATTCTTCGGCGACGCGTGGCAGCGGGCAACGACTTTGCTCGACTCGGGTGTGGACATCCTTGTGGTGGACACGGCCAACGGCGACAGCAAGGGTGTGCTCGACATTATCGCCAAGATTAAGGCTGACCCGGCGTTTGCCGGGGTTGACGTGATTGGCGGAAATGTGGCCACCCGTGCAGGTGCCCAGGCGCTCATTGACGCCGGTGCCGATGCGGTTAAGGTGGGTGTTGGCCCCGGATCGATCTGCACCACGCGGGTGATTGCCGGCGTGGGGGTGCCGCAGGTCACGGCCGTGTATCAGGCCTCTCTTGCTGCCCGTCCCGCGGGGGTACCCGTGATCGCGGATGGTGGCCTCCAGTATTCCGGTGATATTGCGAAGGCCCTTGTGGCCGGGGCGGATGCCGTGATGCTCGGATCGCTTCTCGCGGGCACCGACGAGAGCCCGGGCGAGCTGGTCTTTGTGGGGGGTAAGCAGTTTAAGAATTACCGTGGTATGGGTTCGCTCGGCGCGCTTCAGACCCGTGGCGAACGCACGTCCTACTCGAAGGACCGTTACTTTCAGGCGGATGTGCCGAGTGACGAGAAGCTGATCCCGGAGGGAATCGAGGGGCAGGTACCGTATCGCGGACCGGTCTCGGCCGTGGCCTACCAACTCATGGGCGGCCTGCGCCAGTCCATGTTCTACGTGGGGGCCCGCACCGTGGATGAGTTGAAGACGCGTGGCAAGTTTGTGCGTATTACCTCGGCGGGGCTCAAAGAGTCGCACCCGCACGATGTGCAGATTGTGGTGGAGTCGCCTAACTATCGGCGCTAGGGGCTGCCGCGCCCGTTGTCCTCGGTGATGCCCGGGGTCACCGCCCGAATGGGTAGTGACCCCGGGCATCCGGCGTATAGTGCCGGATGCCCGGGGTTGAATGAGGCAACCGTGAATTGTTATCAAAACTAAATAATTCATATTTGTTTTGCGGGTTGCTTGTGCAACTTTCTCGCACGGCGTTCATGGGTGGAGAGACGTGTGGCAAAAACCGTCGGAAACGTGCGGTTTATCTGAGAAAAAAGATAAACACTTCTGTACTTATTTAAAAAATAAACAAATTTTTTAGCGAACCTTACACAATTACTTGATTAATAACACTAAAAATCCTTACTGATGTTAGCCTCAGGATTGACTTTCAGGTCGGTGTTATTGTACTTTCTGAACTATCCACTTCGTGACGATATTCGAGCTATGGGGGCTTGGGTTGAGTGAAGGGGGATACAAAATGGGGGTTGGGGATAACTATGAAATCAAGCGGATAATCGAGAGCGTTTTCTGGTGTGCGATTACTCGACCTTCGCGGGCCGAGTTGGCGACTGCGACTCCACTCCTGTCTCGTGTATCTCGACCACGGGAGTGGCGTTTTCTCGCCGGGCGGGCTCGGGCGTAACAAGCGCGTAGCCGCTGCATTTTCGGCGGGGTATGGCCGGTTTCCACGAAATGTGGGCATCGGACCGCAGGAGAAGTTTTTCCTGGAGGCCCACGCCGCGGCCGAACGGGGTGACCCGCTCGCTGATCTCGGCGGGTGTGTCGGCATACTGTGACACCGAATAGAGAGCGTCGCGAGTGGGACGATTCGCCGTGTATGAGTATGTACTCGTTCTCGTCGGTGTGCACAGCCGCCCGCTTCGGATAGCGAGGATAACCTCGCTATCCGAAGCGGTTCCGGTGGCCGTGATGTGATAATCATTCGGCTTCCATGCGGCTCAGCTGGACGGGCCTCTGCGGCTATAAGTGAGCCTTTCCCATTGGACTACAGGTGGGAAATATTAAGTCATAAAGGGATTCTCATGAATAAAAATCTATTTTCTCTCTGGTGAAAACCTCGCCGGGTCGGGCGTGGTGCCGCGTGGGTAGTGAGAAGCGTCCTGGCCTGTCGTGTGTCTGATAAAACTTCCCTCTCCAGGGGCGTTGAGGGTTGGGCATTGGTCGCGAGCGTCGGGATGATCGCTATTCGGCGAGGAAACTCGCTCGCTGAGTATGAATTAAACCCGTGTTCGGGGTGAGATTTGATGATATTTCACGCGAATTTTTACACGTCATGCTTACTATTGGCCCAGCTAGTGAGTGGGGGACGTCATCAGGGGATGAGTGCGGGTTGTTATGAGTGAGTTGACGAGCAACTCGATCAGCGAAGAGGAGTTTTGGGACCTTTTCGTGCGGTCGCAACGGAATCTGGAGCGGTTTGCGGCGTCGTTGATCCGCGACGAGTCGCTGCGTGAAGATGTTGTTGCCGAGACCTCTCTCTCCGTGCTCCGCGCGATACGGGCCGGGGGTGGCCCCACCCGTGCGGCATTCATCTCCTACATGCGCGTGGCTGTCCGTCACGAAGCCCTCAAAGTACTCGCTGTGGAAAACCGGCTCGTTGCGACCCCGGATATCGACCAGATCGCCGAAGAGAGTCAGGACCCCGTCCTTCCCGATGACGACGGCATCGCCGCCGCCCGGGCCGTCCGTCGGGCGTTTCTCCAGTTGTCCGAACGGTCACAGACCATCCTCTACCTGGTTGAGGTTGAGGGGATGCGGCTGGCCGAGGTCGCCCAGCGCCTCGGACTCTCCGAGCGTTCGGTGGGCTCGGCGGTGCATCGGGCCCGCGACCTCCTGCGCACCCGCTACTTACAGGAGCTTGTCGCCGATAATCTCACATGCAGTGAGATGCGCGACGACTACCTAGCCGCGTACGCGCGCGGTCGCTCCACGGCACTGCGCCGCCGCCGAATCGAACAGCACTGCGAGGGGTGCCCGCGCTGCCAGACTCTGCTGCACGCCATGTTGGCCGCCCGCGTGCCGGTTGCGGTTCTGCTGGGGTTGGTCTTTGTGGGCGACCTCGCGGGTATGGCGGGCACCTCCGCTGTGGGGGGATCGGCGTCCGTTCTCGCGGGGAGCGCTCCTGTGTCCACACCGCTGGGCGGTGCGGGGCTGCGGGCAACTCTGCTTAAGATCGGCGTGCCGAGCGTTGGCCTGGTGGTTGCGGCCGGGGTCATCCTGTTTCCACTGCTTCAGCCCGCCCTCGTCGCGCCCACGGTCAGCGGCTCGGGCTCGGCGGTTGAGGTGTCGGCGCGCGTGCCCGCCGAGGAGAACGCTGCTGATACTCCCCCGGAGGCGGACACGACGGCGAGCGTATCGGCCGTACCCGACCGTCTTGCGACCTCGACGCCTTCCTCGTCCGGTGTCGTGAGCGTCGAGTGGCGGGAGGTGCCGCCCGAGTACTGGGCGGGCGGGAGCGGTATTCAGCTTCTGCTCACGGTCACGGTTGAGGGCGAGGGCAGCCCCGGCGATTATGAGGTGACGGTGACCATGCCGGACGGTGTTGCGGTGTCGGCGGTCTCCGCCGGGTGCGTGGTGACCAACCGGGTGAGCGTCTGCACACCCACCCTCAATATGGCGCGATTGCAGGCCTATAACCTGCAATTTGTCGTGGATATTGCGGCCGATGCGCCCCTTCCCGTTGCCACTGTCCGCACCACCTAAATTTTTTCTGCATTACTTTGCGTGATTAAAGCGTCTTACGTCCACTCCTTATTAACGGTGTGAACAGGCAGGTTGCTGTATAACGTGCACCCGGTTATAGGGGTCGGGTCGCGGTTCACACCCCACCCAATTTGAGAAAGTGAATTTCCTCGCACATGATTGACTACACGCTGAACGCTGCGCGGCGGTGGATCGGCCGCACGACAGCAATCGCAGTTGTCGCGGCCCTCCTGGTTGCTGCCCTCGTTTCGACTCCCGGCACCCCGGCTGAGGCCACAGACGGCTTATCGGTCACCGCGACCCCCGCAACAATCCAGAAGCGGCTGTCAGCTGCGGACCCGGGTTTCGTCATTACGGTGACGGACGAGATGGCTACTCCGTCGAGCAGCTATATCTTAGGCGGGGTGCCGGCTGGATGGTCGGTCACCGTGGCGGGAACGACGCTCGCACCGCTCTCACCCGATCCCATCCTGTATAGCCTGGTGGGCACCGCGGCTCGTTCCGGTGCGGTCAGCCTGGTGCCGCCGGTGGGGTTCGAGGGTACGGTGTCGGGTCTGCAGCTCTCGCGGGTGTCAACCTCGGCCGCAAACCTCATCACGGATTTTGACAACGGCACATTTGACTACAACGGCAGCGCATCCGAACCTGCCCAGGCCAAACCGGTGCTTCCGGATCTCAACACGGCGTACCGGTATAAGGACCCCACGGTACTGAACGCGAGCAACGGTACCTGCACGTCGACGCAGTATGGTCCGTGTGACGGGCTGTACACGATCTGGCCGACCGCAAATATGGGCGGCTCCACGTCGCACTTCAATAACCTGTGGGCCGACCTGCGCAGCGTGGGTACCCCGATGACGGTGAACAGTGCAACGGTCTGCTCGGCGAACAACTCCTACCAGGTGCCCACGGCCACGGCTGAACAGGCGGGTAAGTTTCTCATCATTAACGGTTCGGAAAATATGCCGGTGCCGAACAACCTGGTGGTAACCACGGTGACGGGTCTCACCCCCCACACGAACTACACCTTCTCGGGCTACCTGGCCAACCTGAGCTACGATTCGGACCCCATCAACCCCGTGCGCAGCGCTCTATTCGCGGGCAATACCCTCATCGGTTCGAGTGTCAATTCGCCGAAGCAACCTAGCTGCAATAACGCGGCCACCACCTGGACCAGTATGACCTCGACCGTGAATACCGGTTCGGCCACCTCGCTGACGCTGGGGGTACGCAACATGACTATCGGCGGTATTGGTAACGACCTGGGTGTGGACGAGCTCAGCCTGTATGAGATGGAGACAGCAACATTTGCCGTCACCGTCAAGGGGTTCACCGCAGGCCTCGCTGTGGCCACGTCGGCGACCCCCGCGTCGGGCACTGCTGTTTCCGCTGGCGATTATGTCACCTATTCCGTCAGTGCGACAAACACAGGGGATGCCACCCTCACGAATGTGACGCTCACCGATGCCCTGGCGGATGTTCTCGACAACGCCACCGTGGTGGCGGGTTCGCTTGCCGCTACCACCGGCGCGGTTCCTGTCATCTCGGGTAAAAACCTCACCTGGAAAGGAACCCTAGCCCCGGCCGAAAGCGTCACGCTCACCTATCAGGTGCTGCTGGGCGAGGAGTACCGCAGTGGACAGTCTCTTGTACGCGGGGTCGTCGGTAGTGCGACTGACCCGGCGGGAGGGGCGGTCGCATCCGGCTGCACGACCGGTGCTGAGACCGCGTGCTCTACGGTTCATCCAATCATCGCCGGTGATCCCTCCCTCTCGATCGCTCTGCAAGCGGACTCACCCTCTGGGCAGGCCGTCACGCGCGGAAGCACCGTGACCTACACGGTGACGGCCAGCAACACGGGCGAGACTCCGCTCACAGGGGTCACCATTCGGAATGATCTGGCCGATGTGCTCGACGACGCGACGATCCAGGATTCCTCCCTCGCCGCCTCGACCGGCCCAGCCCCCACCCGCGCGGGTAATCTCCTCACCTGGACGGGCCCCCTGGGCATCGGGAAGAGTGTGACTCTCACCTACGCGGTGGTCGTCAAGACAGACTTTGCCGAGGCCACCACGCTTCTCAACCGGGCGACCGCTGAGGCGAGTGACCCCAACGGTGGTTCCGTTCCGGCCACCTGCGTGACCGATACCGGGCGGGGCTGCCTCACGACACATCCCGTTCCTGTTGCGGGCGTGAGTATCGCGAAGAACGACCACACGGAGATTGTGGGTACCGGAGAGGACACCACATACGACCTGGTGGTGACCAACACGGGCGAGGACCGGGCCACGGGCGTGACCGTGACCGACTCGTTGCCGGAAGAACTCACCTTTGTCAGCGCCACGAAGGGGGGTCGATACGATCCAGATACTCGCACCGTGCGCTGGGACGTTGGTACCATCCCGGTCTCCGGGACGCAGACGGTATCGGTGACGGCGACCGTCGATCCCGCGTTGGCTCCGAACCACTCGATCAGCAACACCGCGACCGTTTCCTCAGCCGAGGGGTGCACCGCCATCTGCTCCGCGACCGATGTGGACCGTACTCCCGCGATCTCGGTTGTGGTGGATGACCACCGCGAGGTGGTGCGCTCTGCCGATGTCCTGACGTATGACGTTGTGGTGGCCAATACCGGTGACGGTGCGGTACCCGGCGTGGTCGTGACCAGCATTCTTCCTCCCAACACCGAGTTCGTTTCGGCCACCGGCGGTGGAGTGCCCTCAGAAGACGGGACGACCGTGACCTGGACACTCGGTGAGCGGGGGGCGCACACCACGGAGACTCTCACGGTCACGGTCCGGGTGGGCTCGGTATCCGCGGGAGACTCGGTGGTGCATAACGCCACAGTGACCTCCGATCATGGCTGCACCAATGATCCGGCTACCCCCGGTGACGAGTGCGGTGCCCGCGATACGGATAGCGTTCCCGCGGTCTCGGTGACCACCGACGACCACCTGACCACTGCCGTCCCCGGCGGGCAGAACACCTACGATGTGGTCGTCACCAACCGGATGCCCGGAGTGGCTCCCCGCGTGACGGTTACCCAGGTGCTTTCCGATGACCTCACATTTGTGTCGGCGGATGCGCACGGAACCTACGACCCCACCAATCGCACCGTGACGTGGAACCTGGGTGACCTGCCTGCCGGGGCCCAGACGACGCTGCACGTGACCGGAACGGTTGCGAAGGGGGTCCTGCCTAATGCGACCGTGGTGGCGACCGCGCGCGTGGCCACAGACGGAACATGTGCCGACGACATCACAACCGTGACCAACGAGTGTGAGTCGAGTGACACCGACCGCGTTCCCGCGATCGGCATTACAGTGGATGATGGCCTGACTATCGTGCGCTCTGGGCAAACTGCGGTGTACACGATCACCGCGAGAAACGATGGTGACGACGAGGCTACCGAGGTGATGGTGCGCGACACAATGCCGACGAACGTGGACTTTGTCACGTCGTCGATCACGGCCACCCAATCTATTGATAACCCGCTCGCATTTGAGTGGAATGTGGGCACGATCGCTCCGGGCGCCTCGGTAACTATCACGGTTACGGTGCGCGTGCACGACGACCTCCCGGCTGACACCCGCGTGGTCAACACGGCGTCGATTGCGACCGCGGGCGTGTGCGTCGATAACCCGGCTACTCCGGTTGCGGAGTGCGTCTCGGTTGATACTGATCGCCTTCCCTCGGATGTGTGGATTCTCCTCGACGATCACCTGACCGTGATTGCCCCGGCTCAGGAACTCGTCTACGACATCGTGGTGGGGAACAACTCCGCCACGAACACAGTCGAGGCGGCCGAGGTGACCAACACTCTGCCGGATAACGTCACATTTGTCTCGGCATCCGACGGCGGTGAACTGAACGCGGCGGATGGCACCGTCACCTGGAGCCTGCCCCGGATTGCTCCGGGTGGTACCACAACCGTACAGGTAACCGTCACCGCCGATAAGGACATCGCTCCCGGGGCTCATGTGCTCAGCACCGCCCTGGTACAGATACCGGGCGGCTGTTCGAGTCCAGACGCGTGCGAGTCATTTGACCTGGACGGAGTCGCTGATCTCGGAATCACCCTGGATGACCACCGCACCCAGGTGGACGTTGACGAGCAACTCACCTACGACCTCGTCATCAGCAACCGCAGTACCGTCGCCGCGTCGGAGGTTGTGGCCCGGGATCAGCTCCCGCCCACTCTCACATTCGTGTCGGCTACCGGGGGTGGCACCTACGATGAGAAGACGCGCGAGGTCACGTTTGAGCTGGGTGAGCTGGGTGCCGGGGCGGATGTCACGGTGCAGGTGGTGGCCACGGTCAATGCGGGTGGCTTTGGCGTGGTGCTGAACCCGGCCACGGTCACGAGCGCCCAGGGCTGCACAGATACCGATGCCTGCCAGGCGAGCGACACGGATCTGGTACAGGGTCTTGCCCTGACCGGCTCCTCGCCGTTCCCCCTCGGCCTCGCCGCAGTGTTCCTCCTGGCTTCGGGCGTGTTCCTGGCGATGTGCAACCGGCGCCGCGGTGGCGGACGGGTCGTCTAACCTTCCCTGCTCAGCCCGCGGGCCCTCCGTTCTCTCCCGAGATCGGAGGGCCCGCGACCAGGTAGGGTAGTGAGAGTGAGTATGGAGATAGAAATTGGCCGTGCCAAGCGCGCCCGTCGAGTCTATGGTTTTGACGATATTGCTATCGTCCCCAGTCGCCGCACCCGCGACCCCGAGGTCGTTTCAACCTCGTGGGGCATTGACGCGTTCCGATTCGATACGCCTTTTATCGCCGCACCGATGGACTCGGTAGTCTCCCCGGAGACCGCCATTCAGATCGGCCAGCTCGGCGGCCTGGGCGTGCTCAACTTGGAGGGCCTGTGGACCCGCTACGAGGATCCACAGCCCCTCTTGGACGAAATCCAGCGTCTCCCCGTCACGAGCGCAACGCAGCGGATGCGCGAGATCTACTCGGAGTCGATCAAGCCCGAGCTCGTCACCGCCCGCCTGGCCGAGATTCGCGCCGCGGGCGTTCCCGTGGCCGGTGCCCTCTCGCCGCACCGCACGCAGGAGCTCTACGAGACGGTCGTCGCGGCCGGCGTTGACCTCTTCATTATCCGAGGCAACACCGTCTCGGCCGAGCACGTTTCTACCGAGATCGCGCCGCTTAACCTCAAGAAGTTCATCTATGAGTTGGATGTTCCCGTGATCGTGGGTGGTGCCGCCACCTATACCGCGGCCCTGCACCTGATGCGCACGGGGGCCGCGGGTGTGCTTGTCGGCTTCGGTGGCGGGGCGAGTTCCACGACCAAGGCCACCCTCGGTATCCACGCACCCATGGCAACGGCCATTGCGGATGTTGCCGGTGCGCGCCGCGATTACCTGGATGAGTCGGGTGGGCGTTACGTGCATGTCATCGCTGATGGTGGCCTCGGCAGTTCGGGCGATATCGTGAAAGCCATCGCGTGCGGTGCCGACGCCGTGATGCTCGGTACCGCCCTGGCCCGCGCCACAGACGCCCCCGGCGGCGGCTGGCACTGGGGCCAGGAGGCCTACCACGATGACCTGCCGCGCGGTAACCGAGTGCATGTAGGAACGGTTGCGCCGTTTTCTGAGTTGCTCTACGGCCCGGCCAACGTGGCGGATGGCACGTCCAATCTGCACGGCGCACTGCGCCGCTCGATGGCCACGACGGGCTACAGCGATCTGAAAGAGTTTCAGCGCGTGGAGGTTGTGGTGCGCGGTCGCTAGGTTCGCCACCGTTCAGATGCCCCTCGGCGGGGTAAGATTGTGGACACTGCCAAGAATCCGAACGGGGAGTAATCATGGTTGACGTACGTCGGGTCAAGCTTCCGGGCGTGGGTGTATTGCACACCTTTGTGACCGATGATGGCGGCAAGGTGGGCGTGATTGCTCACCGCTCGGGCCATAGCGACCTCATCACCTTTGCCGATGAGGAGGATACGGCCGAGGCCAGTAAGGTCTCGCTTCGCCTGAGCGAGGATGAGGCGCACACCCTCGCCGAGCTGCTGGGAGGGACGCAGATCACCGAGTCGCTGTCGGCGCTTGATCAGGTTCCCGGTCTCAGCATTGACTGGTTCACGGTCGATTATGAGGATCATATTGCCGGTCAGCCTCTGGGCTCACTCGCCGACCGCGGCATTATCGGCCTGACTGTCGTGGCCGTTGTACGCGGTGAGTCGGCCAACCCTGCACCCTCACCCGACTTCCGAGTCTTCCCTGGCGATACCCTCGTGGTGGCCGGTAGCCCCGAGAAGGTGGCCAAAGCTTTTAACTTCTTCCGCACCGGTGAGCTGATCGCCAAGCCGAAGACGGGAGCCATTGGTGTTCCGCCAGGCTGAGATGCATGTCGGCCCCGACCTGATCAACGTGGGGCTCATCTTCGTTATCGCCTACATTCTGGGGCGGCTGGGTAAACGAATCGGCCTGCCCGCCATCCCGATCTACATGATTGTGGGGCTTCTCTCTAGCCCCTTTTTTCCGTGGTTCCCGATCAGCTTTGCCTCGGACAACATTGCTTTGATCGCCGTGATGGGGCTGGTGCTGTTGCTGTTCAGCCTCGGGCTGGAGTTTGATCAGGACGAGTTTTTTGGCAACGCGGGCAAGCTCATCATCTCGGGCGGTTCGTACATCCTGATCAACATGGGTGTTGGTCTGGCCTTTGGCTTCTGGGTGGGGTGGGGCACTCGCGAGGCGCTCATTATCGCGGGGATGACGGCCACCTCCTCGAGCGCCATCGTCACCAAGATGCTCATCGAGACGAATCGCCTCGCCAACCGCGAGACCCCCATGATTTTGGGGGTCACGGTGGTCGAAGATATTTTCATCGCGATCTACCTGGCCATCGTGTCCGTGGTACTGAGCGGCGAGTCGGAGGTGTGGTCGGTTGTCGGAAAGCTTGCGATCGCATTCACCTTCCTGGTGGTGATGTTTGTCGTCGCGCGCTACGCGGGAACACTCGTCTCCAAGCTCTTCGACACGAAGGATGATGAGCTTTTCACGATCTTCTTCATCGGTCTGGCATTTGCGTTCGGCGGTGTTGGCGAGGTGCTGGGGGTCACGGATGCTATTGGTGCGTTTCTGATCGGCCTCGTCATCGGGGCCACCAAGTATCACGCCAAGGTCGAGCGGATCGCTATCCCCCTGCGCGACGTTTTTGGCGCGTTCTTTTTCCTGAACTTTGGCCTCACCCTCAACCCCACCCATTTTGGCGCGGTGCTTGCTCCCGTGCTCCTCGCGGTGGTGATGACCCTGCTGCTCAACTTTGGGGCCGGGCAATTTGTGGCCTGGCTGAACAAGTTTGGGGTACGCGAGGGTTTCAACACGAGCGTTATCCTGCAGAACAGGGGCGAATTTGCGCTCATTCTCGCCACGCTCTCGTTGAGCGCGGGACTCGACTCGCGTATCCAACCTTTTGCGGGACTCTACGTGCTGATTATGGCCGTCCTGGGTCCCGTTATCGTCGTCTACTCTGACCAGATTTTCCGTGTCATTTTCCCGGGCGAGCGCCGTCGCGCGGCCGCGAAGAAACGGGTCCGTGCGCGTATGATTGCGGCTGAGATTGACCTCGTTGAAGCGGCAACGAACGATGCCGACTCGGTCGCCATCCGGGCGGCTATGGAGCGGATGTCACACGTCACCGCCGAGGATCCCGCAGAGAGTGCCGGGCACAGCGGGGCCATCGATATCCCTGTAGCGGCCACGTGGGAGGTGCCGCGTCCGCTGCTCGACGACGGATTGACGGATGCGCCGCCGCGCCCGCGTGATCGCGACCGTTCCGCCGCTGTCCGGGCCGCCGAGGCCGACAGCGCCACGCGGGAAGCCCCGCCACCCACCGACACACCCCCGGCGGGTACCTCCCCCGCCACGCCAGACCAGGCACCGCCGCGGGATGCGCGGCCAGAACGAGAGCGGGAGCCCGACTATTAGTACCTCACTGCCCACCCTGAGACGCGTCCTGCTCCGCCCCAAGTGGATCGGTGCGCTGCTGCTGGCGATCGCGGTCGCGGGCGGCTTTGCCTGGCTTGCCAACTGGCAGCTTGAGTCTGCGATCACCAACCAGGTGGTTGAGGATGACCTGGCCGAGAAGGTCGTCCCGCTCACGGAGCTGACCGAACCTGGCATCCCGGTGGCCGAGGCGGTGGGCGGGCGCACCGCCTGGGTGGAGGGTGAGTTTGTGCCCGCAGACTTCTCCGTCGTCGGTAACCGCGTCAACGGTGGTAAGAACGGATACTGGGTGGTGGGCCACCTGCTGGTGCCCGCCGGGGGGGAGACAGCTCATGTGGCCGTTGCCCTCGGCTGGACTCCCACCGAGGAGGCCGCCGAGGTCGTGCGTGATCGCCTGCGTGAAGCCCCCGCCACCACTGAGCGCGTGAACGGTCGCTACCAACCGCCAGAGGGTCCGGCGGTGCCCGATCAGGAGGGTGGCGATCCCTCTGCTGTGCTCTCGATGGCCCCCGCGCAGCTTGCGAACCTCTGGGAGTCGGTTGATGGCGCGGTCTACAACGGATTCCTCGTCTCACACGATCAGCTGGAGGGCCTCCAGCTGATTGATTCTGGCCCGCCACTTCCGCAGGAATCTATCAACTGGCTCAACCTGTTTTATGCCGTGGAGTGGGTTGTTTTTGGCGGGTTTGCGATCTACTTCTGGTATCGCCTCGCCCGCGACGGTTGGGAGCGTGAGTGCGAGCTGATTCGCGTGGCGGAGGAGGAGACGGCCCGTGCTCCCGGCGATCCGCAGCCGGTAGACTAGTCGCCATGCCCTTAGAACCCAAACCCTCCGACTACCCGCGTATTCGGCAGGCCGTCAAGCTGTATAAGGTCACCTCGGTGATCACGGGTGTGATGCTTCTATTGCTCACCTTCGAGATGGTTCTCAAGTACGTTTTTCACTACGAGATTTTTGCGTTCAGTCCCAACGGTCTGCTCACTTTGGAGGCGGTGCTGGACGACGGCACGGGCCTCACGAGCACGATGACGAGTGGGGTCAACCTGTCCATGGGCATCCTGATCGCCCACGGCTGGTTTTATGTGGTCTACCTATTCAGTGATTTCCGGCTCTGGAGCCTGATGCGCTGGCCGTTCAGCAAGTTTCTCCTCATCGCCCTCGGCGGTGTCATTCCTTTCCTGTCGTTTGTGATGGAGGTGCGTGTGGCCCGCGAGGTTAACGCTTTCCTTGATGAGCGCGAGGCGCTCGCCATCACCCCAACCGAAACCCCTGCGGAGGCATCCCATTAACACCCACCTCTCATCCGGGCCGCGTCCGGTTCTTGTTGTTGACTTTGGTGCGCAATATGCCCAGCTGATCGCGCGCCGCGTGCGCGAGGCACGCGTGTACTCCGAGATTGTGCCGCACAGCATCACGGCCGCCGAGGTGGCCGCCAAAAACCCGGTGGGCATCGTGCTCAGTGGCGGTCCGGCGAGCGTTTATGCCGAGGGTGCCCCCAGCCTGGACCCCGCCATCTACGAGCTGGGTGTGCCCATGCTGGGCATCTGTTACGGTTTTCAGGACATGGCTCGCGCGCTGGGCGGCACGGTCGCCCACACCGGTACGAGCGAGTACGGGGCCACGGATGCCACTCTCCTCGACACCTCTGCCGTCCTGCTGGCGGGTCAGTCGTCCGAGCAGAACGTGTGGATGAGCCACGGCGACTCGGTGACCGAGGCCCCCGCAGGCTTCACCGTGCTCGCCCGCACGGACGCCACCCCGGTTGCGGCCTTCGCCGACGATGCTCGCCAGTTCTACGGTGTGCAGTGGCATCCCGAGGTGAAGCACTCCGACTTTGGTCAGCGTGTGTTGGAGAATTTCTTGCATCGCGCCGCCGGTATCGCGGAGGACTGGAACCCCGGTCATGTGATTGCCGATCAGGTGGCTGCCATTCGTGCCCAGGTGGGCACGGGTAAGGTCATCTGCGGTCTGTCGGGCGGGGTCGATTCGGCCGTTGCGGCGGCCCTCGTGCACGAGGCCGTGGGCGACCAGCTGGTGTGCGTTTTTGTTGACCACGGTCTGCTGCGTCAGGATGAGCGCCGTCAGGTCGAGGAGGATTACGTGGCCGCCACGGGCGTGCGCCTGGTCACAGTGGATGCTGAGGAACAGTTTCTCTCTGCCCTCGCCGGGGTAACCGACCCGGAGCAGAAGCGTAAGATCATCGGCCGCGAGTTTATCCGCACGTTTGAGCAAGCTCAGGCTGCTCTCATCGCCGAGGCCCAGGAGGCTGATGGCGACCCGATCAAGTACCTGGTGCAGGGCACCCTCTACCCGGATGTGGTGGAATCGGGCGGTGGAAGCGGTACGGCCACCATTAAGAGTCACCACAATGTGGGTGGACTGCCCGACGATCTTACCTTTGAGCTTGTTGAGCCCCTGCGCACGTTGTTTAAGGACGAGGTTCGTGCGATTGGCCGCGAGTTGGGCCTACCCGAGACTATCGTGGGACGCCAGCCGTTCCCCGGACCGGGTCTGGGTATTCGAATCGTGGGTGAGGTGACGGCCGAGCGGTTGGATCTGCTGCGTGCCGCCGATGCTATTGCCCGCGAGGAGTTGACGGCAGCCGGTCTCGACGGTGAGATCTGGCAGTGTCCGGTGGTGCTGCTCGCCGATGTGCGTTCGGTGGGTGTGCAGGGGGATGGCCGCACGTACGGTCACCCGATTGTGCTGCGCCCGGTGTCCTCGGAGGACGCCATGACGGCCGATTGGACGCGGCTGCCGTACGATGTGCTTGCCCGGATCTCGAACCGCATTACCAACCAGGTGCCCGGCGTGAATCGGGTGGTGCTTGACGTCACCTCGAAGCCGCCTGGAACGATTGAGTGGGAGTAGCTCCCCCTCCCCATACAGCGACGGCCCGATCCCACCGGTGAGTGGGGTCGGGCCGTCACTGTATGGCGGTTATCGAAGGACCAGCACGTAGAGAAGCAGTCCCACGACGGTGAGACCGGTGCAGATGGCTCCGATGATGGTGGCATAGTGGGCGAGGTTCCAGCCGCGCTCACCGGTCTGGCTGATTTTGCTCTTGGCGATGAAGCCAAAGACCACGCCGAGGATGTTCATGCAGCAGATGATCGCGACGATTGCCCAGATGCTGTACGGCGGTTCCTGGCCTTGGATACCAATGTAGGAGTCTTCCCATTCGCGGGGGTCGTAGGTTTCCTCGACGAGCGGCTGATCCTGTAGACCGAGGGCAGGGCTGAAACTGGGGATGCTGGAGAAGTCGGGCCGGATGTTCGGCTTGTGCTGCAGACCGGAGGCCTCGTTTTCGTCCTCGTCCGGCGGATGCCCGAATGGGCTATCGGGACGAACACCAAAAGGGCGCGGCTCGCTCGGTTCGCTGGGAGAGTCCACCTCAATGAGGTGCTGCTGACGGCCAAATCGGCTTCCGTCGTTGGTTTTGAAGGGCACCACGTTGGAGGGGCGCTCGTTGGGAAGCGGCACGGGGGTCGTGCCGGTTGGTTGTAGGTGGTCGGTATCGGAGGATCCGCCTGACAGCCCGGAGGGGGCTGTGGCAGAGCCGCCGACGGTCCCGCGGGTGGGGGCTTTGCCCGTGACGTTGCTGCCGGATGCCGTGGTGCCGCGCCCCGTGGTGCCGCGGTCGGACGCGGGCCGGTCAGCGGAACCGGCGCTGGGTGTGCTGCGGTCCGTGGGGGTGGCATGGGCCGAGGTGCGGCCCGCCGCTGCGCTGCGTGAGCTGGGCGCGGGTTCCACAGGTGGAGAGGTCTGCGGGAGCGCAGGTGGTGGGGTTAGCGGAGGCCCTGCGGCGGGGGCGGGCGGAACAGCCTGGGCGGGTGTGGAGGCGGGTGCTCCGGGTGGAACGGTGGGTGGGGCTTTCTGGGGGGCAGCGGGTGCTCCGCTTACCTGCGCCGCGGGTGCCTGTGCTGCCAAGGTGTGTGGTGCGGGTACCTGGGGGGCAGCGGCCTGCCGGGCAGAGGGCTGGTGCGCCGGAGCGGACGGTGCCGCAGCGGGTGCCTGAGTCGGAGGTGCCTGAGTCGGAGGTGCCTGAGTCGGAGGTGCCTGAGTCGGAGCAGAGACGGTGGGCAGCGGTGTGGTGCGAGGGTTTCGACGTGCATCCGGGCTGCTCGGTGCCGAAGTCGGCCGCGGTGCGGTGGGGGCGGCGGGGGAGGGGTTGCTGGGCATCCCAGGCGCGGCTGCGTGAGGCGCAGCCGAGGAGGGAGGGTTCATCGGTGGTGGGTTCAGCGGTGCCGGTGCAACTGGTGCCGGGGGAACCGCTGCGGACGGGGACTCGGCCCGCGGTGGCAGGTGCCCAGGCATCGGTGCGATGGGGGTGCTGCTCGTGGGCGTCAGGCCGCCCGGTGCCGGGAGGAGCGGCGGGGCCAGACCCGGAATGGGCGCGACAGGGGTGGCATCGGTGGTGGGGCGCACCGTCTGGTCAGAGTGGGAGGGCGTGCTGATGCCGCCGGGCATCGGTGCGATGGGTGTGCTGCTCGTGGGGGTCGCGGGTGCTGGTGTCGTGCTGGGCGCGGGCGCGGCAGAGGGTGCGCTGGGTGCGCTGGCGGATGGTGTGGGTGTCGTCGCGGCCGGTTCCGACGGGGCCGCGGTGGGCAGTCGCGTGAGCGGTGTCGCGGTGGCGGGCGGTGTCGCGTGAGCACCAGGGTTGGGGGCTGAGATGTTGTCCTGGGGTGCGGCATGCGTCGGTACAGCATGCGTTGGTGCGGTCTGGGCGGGAGCGGCCAGCGTCGGTGCTGCCGGGGTAGAGGAGCTTTCGTTCTCCGCAGACGGAGCGGTGCGGGGGAGGGGTGTTACCTGCGCGGGAAGTCGCTGAACCTCCAGTGTCTCCGCGTTGTCGGGGATCGTCTGCGGGGCACGTTGCGGTCGGGAGTCTACCGGGGTGTCTACCACCGGTTCCGCCGTCAACGACTCCGTTGTGGCGGGTTCTGTTTTAGACGGTTCCGTTTTAAACGGTTCCGTTTTAAACGGTTCCGTTTTAAACGGTTCAGGAGCCAGCGGCTCACCGTATTCGGCAAGCCACTCCACCAGGCCGGGGTACACATTGGGGTGCCGCTCAATCGCGACACGCATGTTCGGGTGGGCAAACGCGATATCGGCAAGCTCCTCTGCCGACGTCGCGGGGCTGCTGAGCAGGATTCGGGCCTGTTCTGCTGTGATACTCACAAGCGGCTCCTCTGGAGGAAAATGCGACGGGGGCCGCATGTAGTGGGGGGCTAGAAGAATTTAGTCGTTGCCACGCAGAATGGCGATGATGCGCAGGATTTCAAGGTACAGCCACACGAGCGTGACCAGGAGACCAAACGCTCCGGTCCAACCGTAAACGCGGGGCGCGCGCGCCTCAACACCGTTCTTGATGTACTCGAAGTCCATCACGAGGCAGTAGGCGGCCAGGCATACGGCCAGCAGGCCGAGCACGATACCAAAAGGGATACCGGTGCCGGGGATGACCTGGTCACGGGCACCGAACATGGTCTGGAACCCGGGAACGTTGAACATCATCATGCCAAAGTTGAGCAGCGAGAACAGCGCGTAGCCGCCCATCGCGATCAGGACAACCTTGGTGGCCTTGGCGGAGGTGCGCACTTTGCCGCTGCGGAACAGCAGGAGCATAACCGCAAACACCGAGAGGGTGCCGAGGACGGCCTGGACAACGATTCCTGACCACTGGCCCTCAAAGAAGTTGGAGATACCGCCGACGAAGAGACCCTCAAGGGCCGCATAGGCGACATACAGGGGAACAGAGGGCACCTTCTTGAACGAGGCGATCAGCCCCACCACGAAGCCGGCGATAGCGGCAGGGAAGGCGATGACGGGAACCATCCAGCCGACAACGGCGAAGGCGATCAGGATGGCGAAGAGGCCGGCCGTTTTGGCGATCGTATCGTCGTAGGTCATGGGGTCGCTCGACCCGGCAAACGGGTTCTGCGGGGCCGTGGGCTGAACGGCGGGCTGGTCAATGCCGGGGCGGTTCAGAGTGGCGGCGGGTTGCGAATAGATGCGGTTAAGCTCATCCGCGCTCAGCGTGCGATTGGTGTTTGAGCTGCCGCTCAGCGCGGGATTGCGTGAGAAGGCGGGGTTATCAAGCGCCATGGGTGTCGTTCGCTTTCAAGGTCGGCGGATTGTTATTCCTGTACATCGTAGTAGAGAAGGCCTGGGAATGTACTGCGGGAGGGTGCACGATGTTATGGTGACTGCGTGTCAGCCACCCCGTCACTCCTCATCATCGGCCATCGGGGGGCCTCCGGCTACCGCCCGGAGCACACGCGTGAGGCCTACGAACTGGCCATTGAACTGGGGGCGGATGCGGTTGAGCCGGATATTGTGGCGACGCGCGACGGCATCCTGGTCATCCGGCATGAGAACAATATTGCCGATACGACCGATGTCGCCGGTCGCCGCGAGTTCGCCGACCGCCGTACCACCAGGGTGATTGACGGTACCGTGCAGACGGGATGGTTTACCGAGGACTTTACCTGGGCCGAGTTGGCCACCCTGCGCACACGAGAGCGGCTGGGGGAGGCTCGTCCGGAGAGTGCGGCGTGTGATGGGCGTTCGCCCATCCTGCGTCTGCGTGACCTGTTGAGCATTCTCGATGCGCACGAGGCTCGCGGTCGGCGCGTGCTGCTCGTGGCCGAAATTAAGCACGCCACCTACTTTGATTCGCTGGGGTTGCCGCTCGGTGAACTTTTCGCGCGTGAGATCCAATCGGCGGGGTGGGGAGAGTGTGCTCAGCGTGTGATTGTGGAGTCGTTTGAGAGGCGTGTGCTCGGGCAGCTGCGCGAGCGAGGTGTCCCGGCCCGCCTGGTTTTTCTGGTCGAGGCTTCGGGGTCTCCCGCGGATGATGTGGCCCGGCTGGGCGGCACTGCCCGGCCGTTCTCCCACTGGGTAACCGCGGCGGGGCTTGCGGAGCTTGCGGCGGGCTCCGAGGGCTATCCGCCGGTTGACGGTGTGAGCGTGCCCAAAAGCCTACTGCTTCGGCGGGGTGAATTCGCGGCGGGTGACGGTACGAATGCTCTCGTGGAGCGGGCCCACGCGGCAGGACTCACGATTTTTACCTGGACGTTACGTCCCGAAAACACCTATCTGAGCAAGAATTTTCGCCTGGGTAGCGATCCGGTGCAGTGGGGCGATTGGCAGGGTGAGTTTGGGCTGATCCTCAGGTCGGGGGTTGACGGGGTTTTCTGCGATCACCCCGATCTGGTAGCGGCGCTGCGGCGTTAGCGGGGGCTGCCGGGCACCGCTCGGATGTCGGGGGTGGCACGTAGACTGGTGGGCACCATGACGTTGCCTCCCATCTTTAGTGACTCCTCCTCCGACGACCTACTGGCCGGGCTCAATCCGGAGCAGGCGAGGGCCGTTGAGTATCGTGGCCCGGCGCTGCTGATTGTGGCCGGGGCAGGCTCG
The DNA here is from genome assembly GCF_006716695.1 of Klugiella xanthotipulae. Taxonomy (GTDB): domain Bacteria; phylum Actinomycetota; class Actinomycetes; order Actinomycetales; family Microbacteriaceae; genus Klugiella; species Klugiella xanthotipulae. The sequence continues at coordinate 573,358 of NZ_VFPN01000001.1, read as the reverse complement.
GGTAAGACGCGGGTGCTCACCCACCGCATCGCGAGCCTGATCCGGTCTCGGGAGGCCTGGCCCAGCCAGATTCTGGCCATCACATTCACCAATAAAGCGGCCGCCGAGATGCGTGAGCGGGTGGAACAGCTGCTCGGGCAGGCAGCCGAGGGTATGTGGATCTCTACATTCCACTCGGCGTGTGTGCGCATTCTGCGTCGTGAGGCCGAACGCTTTGGCTACGTGAAGAGCTTCACTATCTATGACTCGGCCGATTCGCGTGCGCTACTCAAACGCATTATTAAGGACCTTGATCTTGACCACCTGGGACTCACCCCGGCGGGTACCGCGAGCCGTATTTCCAAGCTCAAAAACGAGCTGACAGACGTGGATGCGTTTGCCCGTAGTGCGAGCGCGAATGATCCTCGTGAGCAGGCATTTCTTGAGGTTTTTCGGCGTTACTCGAAGGAACTGGCGCGGGCTCATGCGTTTGATTTTGACGATCTCATCGGCCAGGTGGTGTTTCTGTTTCGGGCTTTTCCCGAGGTGGCCGCGCTCTATCAGCGCCGGTTCCGGCACATCCTGGTAGACGAGTACCAGGACACCAACCATGCGCAATACGCGCTTATTCGTGAGCTGACCCGGCCGGTCGAGCCCGAGGTCGTCGCAGCCGCGACATTTGAGTATGCCCCGCGGGAGGTTGCCGAGGATGGCTCCATCCCGGGGGCCGGTCTCACGGTTGTGGGCGACTCGGACCAGTCAATCTACGCGTTTCGCGGGGCGGATATCCGCAATATTACCGAGTTTGAGCGCGACTATCCGGGGGCCGAGGTCGTCATGTTGGAGCAGAACTACCGCTCCACCCAGAACATCCTGAGCGCGGCCAACGCTGTGATCTCGAACAACTTTGACCGCAAAGCGAAGAATCTCTGGACTGGCCTGGGTGAGGGCGAGAAGATCGTGGGGTTCACGGGCTACTCCGGTCACGACGAGGCGCGTTTCATCGCCGATGAGATCGAGGATCTGCATCGGGATGGTGTGGGCTATAAAGATATGGCGGTGTTCTACCGCACCAATGCTCAGACGCGTGCGCTGGAAGAGATTTTTATTCGGGAGGCGATTCCGTATCGGGTGCTGGGCGGCACCAAGTTTTATGAGCGGGCCGAGATCAAGGATGCGATTGCGTACCTCATTACCGTGGCGAATCCATTTGACGAGTACGCTCTGCGGCGCATCCTGAACTCGCCCAAGCGTGGAATCGGGCCCATGACGGAGGCGCAGCTCGCCGCATTTGCGGAGGGGCAGGAGATTTCGTTTCGCGACGCGATGCGGCGCGCGGCCGAGTTGGGGTATGGGCCGAAGGTGCGCGGGTCGATCCTGACGCTCTCGGGCATCCTGGACCACGCCACGAGTATGGCGCTGACCGCGGAGGGGCAGAAGCCCACGGCGGTGAGCGACATCCTCAACTACATCCTCACGGAGACCGGCTATCTGGACATCCTGCGCGCGAGCAAAGACCCCCAGGATGAGGCGCGGGCCGAGAACGTGGACGAGTTGCTGGCCGTGACCCGCGAGTTCAGCCGGAATAACCCCGAGAGCGGGCTCGTCGATTTCCTCACCGAGGTCTCACTCGTTGCGGCGGCCGACGACCTCGACGATACGAGCGGCACGGTCTCGCTGATGACCCTGCACACCGCCAAGGGCCTGGAATATCGTGCGGTCTTCATCACGGGTGTGGAAGAGGGATTGCTGCCCCACCAGATGTCGGCCGATGAGGCGGGCGGGCCCTCCGAGGAGCGTCGTCTCTTCTACGTGGGCATCACCCGTGCGCGCGAGAAACTGTTCCTCTCGCTCGCGATGACCCGGGCCCAGTACGGTGAGATATCCGTTGCGCTGCCCAGCCGGTTTTTGCAGGAGATCCCGCCGGAGTTGATCTCCTGGAAGCAGTCGCCGGGCATGGTGACGAGCCGGGAGGGTACACAGCCGCGGGCGCTTAACGCCCAGCGCGGCGGACCGGGCGGCGGCCACGGCGGCTACTCGCGGCGGTCGAATGAGCCCTCGTCGAGTTCGGTGGGTTTCCGGGGTGGGTCCTCCGCGGCGGTGTCCGAGCCAGCCTCGGGCAATATGACGAGCAGCCTACAGAAGTGGCGTGAGGCGAAGCGGGCGAAAGCCGCAGCGCAGCGCAGCGGCGGTGAGTCCGCCTTCCCCAACACCATCCTCGGCAGCGTTCAGGATAACGGTGATCTGGAGTTGGCGGCGGGGGATCGGGTGGAGCACAGCGACTACGGCCCCGGGGTGGTGAGCGCCGTTACGGGTGTGGGAACGAAGCGCATTGCGCACGTCGATTTTGAGGAGGTGGGGCCCAAGAAGATCCTGATTAAAATTGCTCCGATCACCAAGGTCAGCACTGATTCAGACGGAACTGATTCAGACGGAACTGATTCAGACGGAATTGGTTCAGGGAGTACCGAGGCGAGCGCCGACGCGGAGAGCTAGCCGACGGGGGATGGACGCCCCCGGGAACTAGTACCAGCCGAGCGCCTGAGAGTGCGCCCAGGCCCCGCACGGGGTGCCGTAGCGCCCCGTGATGTAGCCGAGGCCCCAGATGATTTGAGTCTGTGAATTGGTGCGCCAATCCGCTCCGGCCGAGGCCATCTTGGCCCCCGGCAGGGACTGCGGGATGCCGTAGGCCCCGCTCGATGCGTTGGTGGCCGTGTAACTCCAGCTAGACTCGCGCGTCCAGAGACTGACGAGGCAGTGGAACTGGGCGCTTCCCCAGCCGCGGGCCGCCACCTGCCCAGAGGCGTAGGCCTGTGCCCCCGCCGGGCTGTTGTCAACGCCGCTCGGGGCTGGGCTGTTCACGATGGGCGGTGCGATCACACCGCCGCCCGTGCCGACCCCGCCGGAACCCTGCTGGGCGGCACGGCGAGCTGCTACTGCCGCGGCCTCCGCCTGGCGCTGCTGCTCCTCGTAGGCGAGGCGCGCGGCCTCGGCTTCGCGGTAGTCCTGTTCCACCGTCGCCGAGGTGTTCTTGAGGGTTGCCAGTTTGGCGTACAGTTCGCCTTGTTGCTGCTGGACCACGGCAACGGCGGCGTCTGCGTCCCGGCTGGCCTGCTCGGCGTCCCGGGCTGAGGCATCCGCCTCTTCGGTCAGTTTTTGCTGCTCGGTTCGGGCGGTATGTGCCTGCTCGGTGAGGGCGGATACCGTGTTCTGGCCCTGCTCGGCCCGTTCGGCGAGCTGTGAGTTGCGCAGCGAAAGTCGGTCGAGCGAAGTGAGACGGGCGAGTAAGTCGTCGGGGCTGCTGTTGGTGAGGAGTTCTGCGGTGCTGCTGCCGGAGATGTTGCTCCGGTAGAGGCTCGCGACGGCGGAACTGGCTCCGCTGATCGCGTCGTTGGCCGAGCTCTCAGCGGCCGCGAGTTGCTCGGTGAGCGTCTGCGTGCGCGCCGTGATGGTGTCGAGGCTCGCCTGGGCCTGCGCATCGGCGAGGGAGGCTGCGACCGCCTCATCGCCCTTCGTAGCGGCGGTGGCCTGTAGCGCGTTCAGGTTGCCCTCGAGCGTGGTGATCAGTTTTTGGGTTTGGGTGACGTTGCCGCGGGCAGCGAGGACGTCGTCCCAACTGGGGGAGTCGTCGGCGTGCGCCGGGGCCGCCATCAGCGTGCAGAGCAACAGGGGCGCGGCGAGCGTGATGGCCAGTGCTCGTGCCGTGCCGGATCGGTGATGCCGAGTGAAAATACCCATAGGCCCCTAGGTTAACACCGTTGCCGCGGCACAACTGAGGAATCGCGGGTCAGGGGCAACAACGAGAGGGTTGGCGTCGGCGGGGAAACCTCGCTAGGCGACCACGTCTGTGAGCGAATCGCTTCGGGGCGTCCCGCTCAGGACATTCTCGGGGAAAAATATTACGGCTGTGCGTTGGGGCAGGGTGGGGCCCGCGGGCCATCTCTCGCCGCGTTCCGTTGCCCGCGGTGGCGACCCTGAGGGCGGCGCGGCGGGCGGGGCTGTGCGCAAGGGGTAGTGTTGTACACGCGGTTCGCGCCCCGGCCTCTCTGTCGGCGCGGGCACCGTGACCCCGACATATTAGTGCGCTGCCGCACCACCGTTACTGCGGAGCGCAAGATCACGGATTGGATGAGCGTGGATCTTTACGAGTACCAGGCACGAGACCTATTTGAAAGTTACGAGGTGCCGGTCCTTCCCGGCATCATCGCCGACACCCCCGACGAGGCGCGAGCCGCAGCCGAGAAGCTGGGCGGCGTTGTCGTCGTCAAGGCGCAGGTGAAGGTGGGTGGCCGCGGCAAGGCCGGTGGCGTCAAGGTAGCCAAAAACCCGGAGGAGGCGTTTGCGGCGGCGCAGGCCATTCTGGGCCTCGACATCAAGGGCCACGTGGTGAAGCGTGTGATGGTTGCCGGTGGTGCCCGCATCGCGCAGGAGTTCTACTTCTCCGTGCTGCTTGACCGCGCCAACCGTTCCTACCTGTCCCTCTCGAGCTACGAGGGAGGTATGGAGATTGAGCAGCTCGCCGTCGAGCGCCCCGAGGCGCTGGCCCGCGTTGAGGTCAACGCCAACGAGGGCATTGACCTCGCGAAGGCGCGTGAGATTGCGATTGCCGCCAAGTTCCCGGAGGATCTGATTGACAAGGTTGCTCCCACCTTCGTAAAGCTCTACGCCGTGTACACGGGTGAGGATGCCACACTTGTGGAGGTTAATCCGCTCGTGCTCACCGAGGAGGGCGACATCATTGCGCTCGACGGTAAGGTCTCGCTCGATGAGAACGCCGGTTTCCGCCACACCAACCATGAGGCGCTCGAGGACAAAACCGCGGCCGACCCGCTGGAGGCCAAGGCCAAGCAGTTTGATCTCAACTACGTCAAGCTTGACGGCCAGGTGGGTATCATCGGCAACGGTGCCGGCCTCGTGATGTCCACGCTCGATGTTGTCGCCTACGCGGGTGAGAAGCACAACGGCGTGAAGCCGGCCAACTTCCTTGATATCGGTGGTGGAGCATCCGCTGAGGTGATGGCGAACGGCCTCGATGTGATCCTCGGCGATGCACAGGTGAAGAGCGTTTTTGTGAACGTTTTCGGTGGGATTACGGCCTGCGATGCCGTGGCTAACGGAATTGTGCAGGCCCTGGAGATCCTGGGCGACGCCGCGACCAAGCCGCTCGTTGTCCGCCTGGACGGCAACAAGGTGGAGGAGGGCCGCCTGATCCTGTCCGCCGCCAACCACCCGCTCATCACCCTGGCCACCTCGATGGATGACGGTGCCGACAAGGCCGCCGCGCTGGCCGCACAGTAAAGAAGGATTTTGACATGGCTATTTTTCTGAACAAAGACTCCAAGGTCATCGTCCAGGGCATTACGGGCGGCGAGGGCACCAAGCACACCGCACTCATGCTCAAGGCGGGCACCCAGATTGTCGGCGGCGTGAACGCCCGTAAGGCCGGAACGACCGTCTCGCACGAGGGTGGGGTGGAACTGCCCGTGTTTGGCACGGTTGCGGAGGCCATCACGGCGACGGGCGCGGATGTCTCGATCGCGTTTGTACCCCCGGCCTTCACCAAGGATGCTGTGATTGAGGCGATTGACGCCGAAATCCCCCTCCTGGTGATCATCACCGAGGGCGTTCCCGTGCAGGATTCCGCCGAGTTCTGGGCCTACGCCCAGGAGAAGGGCAATAAGACCCGCATCATCGGCCCCAACTGCCCCGGCATTATCACCCCCGGTGAGTCGCTCGTGGGGATCACCCCCAACAACATCACGCGTAAGGGACCGATCGGCCTCGTCTCGAAGTCGGGCACCCTCACCTACCAGATGATGTTTGAGTTGCGCGATCTGGGCTTCTCGACCGCAATCGGTATCGGCGGTGACCCCATCATCGGGACGACCCACATTGACGCCCTCAGGGCGTTTGAGGCCGACCCCGAGACGAAGGCCATCGTCATGATTGGTGAGATTGGCGGCGACGCTGAGGAGCGTGCGGCGGAATTCATTAAGGCCAATGTGACGAAGCCTGTTGTCGGCTATGTGGCCGGGTTCACCGCTCCCGAGGGTAAGACCATGGGCCATGCGGGTGCCATTGTGTCCGGCTCTGCAGGAACGGCTCAGGCCAAGAAAGAGGCGCTGGAGGCGGCCGGTGTGAAGGTGGGTAAGACGCCCAGCGAGGCTGCCCGCCTCTTGCGTGAGGTCTACGCTGCGCTGTAAAAAGTCAGCAACCATCGCGACATTAGCGCCGTCTCTCCTGGGGAGGGGCGGCGCTTGTGTTATCAAAACGGTATGAAAGCTGAGCGCCTAGTAAACACACTAAAAATGATGAAGTATCCACATCAGTCTGACCTTTTCGTTTATGTTTTCTGTTAGTTTCCCGATAATCTGTGAATGATTGTTTTGTGTCGAGGGAGTCGTGATTCATGTCTCCCTCTTTTTTTGCATAATTCTATGTATTAGGGGGATTTAATCATGATGTTCACAAGGATTGTGGGGGTCGCAATTGCGGCGGCGCTCACCCTCTCCGGATTGGCTCTCGGCGGCTCGGCTGCCCTGGCCGAATCGGGCACCACTCCGGTCGAGTACGTAACGGATGCCACTATCCGTCCGGACGAGACCACATACCTGGGTTGGCACGAGGGCGCTGGTGCCGCGGGAACCTATACGTCTACGCCGGATGGGCTCGCTCTGACGGGCAAGGTGCAGATCCTGAAGGGCACCGCCGCGATCACCGCATCCCTGCCCGACTTCGCCGCGAGCCTCGACAGTGATGCCACGGGGGAGGTATTTGTTCAGGTACCCGTTTTCTATAACGACGGCAAAAACTTCACGACGCTGCACTATCGTGTGGGGGACGATAGCGGTCTGTGGACCACCAGCCGCGCACTCGGCAGCTACGGCCAGCTGGCCGAGGCTCCCCTCGCGGACTTCGTTGCCCAGATGGGCAGCTACCTGATTATTGGTTATGGCTTTTTTGTTGACGAGGGTCAGACCGCGGTGGTGCGTTCGTTCGACGCGCACGGCACCCACTACGTTTTCACCCCGCAGCCCGTGACGGTGCCGACACCGCCGAGCCCCGAGCCCACGGTTGAGCCGACGGTTGAGCCGACAGCCGAACCAACCACCCCCGCCCCGACACTGGCCCCGCCGACACCGACCCTCGACGCGGTTGTCCCGGGCGATGGTGCAACCTCCACCCCGCCCGTGTCCACCGAGACGGATGCCACCACGGCCGGTGCGCGGGTGGCTGTCAGTGCCCCCGTCGGTGTTTTTGCGGTTGGTGAGAGCGTCGAGATCTGGCTGCACTCCACGCCTGTCCTGCTCGGCACGGCAACCGCGGATGCTGCCGGTGCCGTCAACGCCGTCGTGGCGATTCCCGCGACGGTCGCGGCGGGTGTGCATCACATCAGGTTCCAGAGCCCCAGCGGGTACTACTGGTCAACCACCGCGATCGAGGTCGCGTCCGCGTCCGCGTCCGCGAGCACGGTACTGGCCGTCACGGGGGCAGACCAGGGTGTCGTGTACGCCGCCGCCGCTGCCCTCGTGACGGGTGGCGTATCGCTCGCTGTCGTGTCGCTGCGTCGCCGGTCCGCTCTCCGCTAAGCCACACTCGGTGACGCTCTGCCCGGATGCCCACGGCATCCGGGCAGAGTGCGTTCTGAGCTCACCCCGGGGACCCCGTGTCGCGGGTCGGGGCTCACCAAGTCGGGGTACCCTCGTAAACACATGAAACGACTTATTACCGCCATCGTGGTCGCCATCGAGGCGGTCGGTGTCCTGGCTGCCGGTCTGGGCGTCACCCTCATCCCGCTGACCCTCATCTGGATGATCGACTACGAACTCGATTTTCCCTTCAGTACTGCCCTGGGCATTTCCGCGTCCGCCTGGATGCTGGCGCACCTCGTGCCCGTTGCCGTCACCGTACCCGCCGACGCGATGACTGCCCTCGGTCTGGGGAGCGAGCCACTCGCATTTCTCCTATCTCTCGCACCGCTCGGCATCACCGTTATTACGGTGGTCTGCGGGGTGGCCCTTGGCCGCCGCGCGGCCCGGTCATCCACCCCGTTTCTCGGGGTCGGCACGGCGCTCGTGGTTTTTGGTATCGGCTCGTGGCTGCTCGGTTCACAGACGGTCACCGGAAGTGTGTCCGTCACGGCACCCGGGTATATCTTCCGGCCCGTGCTGGTCTACGGGCTCGGGATGCTGGGCGGCTTTGTCGCCGACTCTCTCGGGTCGTCAACGCCCCCTGTGGAGCGGATTGCGCGGGTTCTCCGTGAGAAAGCTTCGTGGTTGTGGGGCCCGGTGATGCGCTCGTTGGGTGTCGCGGCGCGGGGCGGCGCGGTGGCTGCCGTGGGCATCCTGGGGGTGGCTGCGGCACTGCTCACGGTCATGCTGGTACTGAACTACGGCTCGATTATCGCCCTGAGTCAGGGGCTACATGTCACCCTGTGGGGGAGCCTGGGCCTCGCCCTGGCTCAGGCGGCGTTGCTCCCCAACGCGATTATTTGGACGGCATCCTGGCTGGTCGGGCCGGGGTTCGCGGTGGGTGTCGGCACGGCGGTGAGCCCCGTTGCCACGCATGTGGGCCCGCTTCCCGCCTTTCCGCTGCTGGGCGTCCTGCCCGAGGGGGCGCATTCGTGGGGTCTCGTGGGGCTGGTCGTTCCGCTCCTGCTCGGGTGTACCCTCAGCTATCGACTCTGCGGTGCACTGTGTGAGCCGTGGGGTAACCGGGTGCCGCTCTGGCTGCTGCCCCTGGGCGCGGCGGTGACGGGTGGCGTTGCCGGTGCCCTCCTGGGCTGTGCGGCCGGGGTATCGGCCGGGGCGATTGGTCCGGATCGGTTACAGGAGGTGGGTCCGAGCGGCTGGGCCGTGATGGGCTGGACCGCGACGGTTGTGGCGCTGGCGAGCCTCCTGGGCTCCCTCATGGCCGCCGCAGGCGCGCGGGCCGCGCGGGTCGAGATCGACCTGTCGGGTGAGCGAATCGCGAGCGGGTGGGCTGCGGTCTCCCAGCGTGTCACCGCGCGGGCCGGTCGGTTGCGGGCGGAGCGCACGCCAGCGCGGGCGGGAGCTCCGGATGCTCCCGTGCCGGATCCTGAGGTGCCGGATATTTCTGCACCGGATACCGCGTCGCCCCGCGCGCGCGTCGTGATCGCTTGGCTGGCCCGGGTCCGGGACTCCGTCTTTCACGTAACTGAGGAGCGTTTCGTGCACCCCGACCCTGATGCGTCGGCACCGAAGCGTCCGTCTTCGACGCCATCGGGCGGGCTGGTCGGCTCCGGCGACGCCGAGACCGTACCCCTGGGCGAGGCGGGCCGCGGCGTGCGCCAGACGGCGGAGAGCCCCGAGGCCGAAGCGCGCGAGCGGGAACGCCGTCAGCGGGATGCTGAAACCGGCGGCATCCCGCGCTATGGGCAGACCGAGGAACTCAACATCGACGATGTGATTGATGACTACCGCTGGCCCGAACGGGAGTAGGCTCAGATGGTGATTTCTCTCGTTGTGCTGATTTCTGGCAGCGGTTCTAACCTGCGCGCCCTGCTGGAGGCCTGCTCCTCCCCGGAGTTCCCCGCCCGCGTGGTCGCGGTGGGGGCCGATAACGAGGCCGACGGCCTGGCCCACGCCGAGGAGTACGGCATTCCCTATTTCCTGGTTGACCCGCGCGCGTTTCACAGCCGTGAGGAGTGGGGCCGTGAGCTGCTGGCCCAGATCACGCAGTGGACCCCCGACCTGGTGGTCAGCGCAGGCTTCATGCGCATCCTGCCCGCGGATGTTGTCGCCCGGCTCACCCCGCGTCTGATCAACACCCACCCCGCCCTGCTGCCCCGTTACCCCGGAGCACACGCCGTACGCGATGCGCTCGCCGACGGTGCAACCGTCACGGGGGCCACCGTGCACATCATCGACGAGGGCGTCGATACGGGGCCGATCATCCGCCAGCACGCGGTGGACATCGACCCAGCGGATACCGAACATACCCTGCATGAACGTATCAAGACGGTGGAGCGGGACATGCTCGTGGCCACCGTCCGAGACATTGCCACCGGACAGATCAACCTTGAGGAGCTCAGCGCATAATGGCCAACCCCGCACACGACCCCACCCTGTACACCCACCGCGACGCCGTGCCCGTCACGCGCGCACTCATCTCGGTGAGCGACAAGACGGGCCTCACGGAGCTGGCCGCCGCGCTGTCGGCCGCTGGTGTTGAGCTCGTCTCGACGGGCTCAACGGCCGCCACGATTCGGGAGGCCGGCCACGCTGTCACCGAGGTGAGCGAGATTACCGGGTTCCCCGAGTCGCTTGATGGCCGCGTGAAAACCCTGCATCCAGGGGTACACGCCGGTATTCTCGCCGATCTGCGCCTCGAATCGCATCAGCAGCAGTTGAGTGAGCTCGATATTAAGGCGTTTGATCTCGTCGTGGTCAACCTGTACCCGTTCCGGGAGACGGTTCTCTCCGGGGCCGCCCCCGCCGAGGTGATCGAGCAGATCGACATCGGCGGACCGGCCCTCGTGCGAGCCGCCGCGAAGAACCACGCCAATGTGGCGATTGTGGTGTCGCCCACGCGTTACCCCGAGATTGTTGCGGCCCTGGCCACCGGGGGGACCACCCTGGAGCAGCGCACCGGGCTGGCCGCGGAGGCGTTTGGTCACACGGCATCCTACGACTCGGCCGTCGCCGAGTGGTTCTCGGTTGCCAACGCCGCCCCCACCCTGTCGGTCAACGCTACGCTCGTCTCCGAGCTGCGTTACGGCGAAAACTCGCACCAGGATGCGGCGCTCTACGCGGTCAGCGGGGGGTCGGGGATCGCCCAGGCCACGCTGCTGCACGGTAAGGAGATGTCCTACAACAACTACGTGGATGCGGATGCCGCCCTGCGCGCCGCCTTCGACTTCACCCAGCCCGCCGTGGCCATCGTCAAGCACGCCAACCCGTGTGGCGTCGCGGTGGCCGCGCCCAAGGCTCCCGACGCGATTGCCTCGGCCCACCGCCGTGCCCACGACTGCGACCCCACCTCGGCCTTCGGCGGTGTGATCGCGGCCAACCGCCCTGTGACCCTCGCGATGGCCGAGACCGTGCAGGAGATCTTCACCGAGGTGCTCGTGGCCCCCGCCTTCGATGCCGACGCGTTGACCGTGCTTAAGTCCAAGAAGAACCTGCGCCTACTGCAACTGCCCGAGGGGTACACCCGCCCCTCGGTGGAGGTGCGCCAGATTTCCGGCGGGTTCCTGGCCCAAAGCTCCGATGTGGTGTCGAGTCGTGCGGAGGTACCGTGGACACTCGTTTCTGGCGCGGAGGTAGACGCTGAAACCCTGGCTGACCTGGAGTTTGCCTGGACCGCCTGCCGCTCCGTGAAGTCCAACGCCATCCTGCTCGCCCACGGAGGTGCCTCGGTGGGCGTGGGTATGGGGCAGGTCAACCGCGTTGACTCCTGCCACCTCGCGGTCACCCGCGCCGGTGAACGCGCGGCAGGTTCGGTCGCCGCCTCGGACGCCTACTTCCCCTTCGCCGATGGCCTTCAGGTACTGCTGGATGCCGGGGTGAAGGCCGTCGTACAGCCCGGCGGGTCCGTCCGCGACCCGGAGGTGATCGCGGCTGCCCGTGAGGCCGGCGTGAGTATGTACTTCGCCACCGAGCGACACTTCTTCCACTAGACCATTGTGTCTGGCCGGATCGGTCAGGATTCGAGAAGTGCGGATATCCGGGGGCGGCTAGCCTGGTGGGGTACGGGCATCCCGCGGGGCTGTATGGGCCACCGCGCCGCTGCCGGATGCCCAGAAGATCTCTACCCAGACTCCAGGACGCCGAGGAGGCACCATGACACTCTCACTTGATCGCATCACGCTCGCCGTACCGGAGGTGAGCGCCGCACGAGCGTTCTACACCGCGGTACTCTCACCCGATGTCACCGAAGACAGTGCCGGTACCACCCTCGATATGCACGGTACCGGGCGGGTGGCCCTGTCCTCGGATGAGCGGCCGGGAGCGGAGCGGGGTGCCGAATCTGTCGCCACAGGCTTTCCCGGCTTTATCGTGTCGTATATTGTTCCTCAGCCCGGGGAGGTCGAACTGCTGCTGGAGGCGGCCCTTCGGAACGGGGCGACCGTGCTCAAACCGGCTCAGAAAGGATTCTTCGGCGGGTTTTCGGCCACCTTCCGCGCCCCGGACGGTGCACTCTGGAAGGTGTCGGCCCCAACCAAGAAGGATACTGGCCCCGCGGCGCGGCCCCCGGTGCCGACCGAGACCGCGGTGCTCTTGGGCGTCGCCGATCCGAAAGCCTCCCAGGCGTTCTACCGGGCTCTCGGGATGACCGTTGATCGGAACTATGGCCGCACGTACAGCGATTTTGTTCCGGCCCCCGGGTCGGGCCGGTTAGGTCTGATGCCGCGCCGGGCCCTCGCGAAGGATGTGGGGGTTGGCGAGCAGGGCGACAGCCTCAGCCCGCCGGTATTTACCCGGTGTGCTGAAACCCGTGCCGAGGTGGACGCCCTTCTCGCGGCCGCGGTCTCGGCCGGCGGCCGGGACGTTATTGCGGCAGAGGAGACGGAGCAGGGCGGGTACTCGGCGCAGTTTACCGATCCTGACGGATTCTGCTGGCGACTAGCGCACAGGGGTTAATTGGGAGTATCGACGGTGTATGCCGCGAGGCGCATATTTACCCGGTAGGAGTCTCCGGTTGCGGAGAACAGCAAGGGGGTGCCCTCCGCCCGGTAGTGGGCGAGGGCCCTCTCCTCGTGATTCGCGGCCGACCGGCCATCGGCTCGCACCACCCGCCACCAGGGCACGGTAGCGCCGTAGCGGGCCATAATCGTGCCCACCTGCCGGGCTGCGCGGGAGCCGAGGGTGGCCGCGATGCTGCCGTAGCTCATGGCGCGGCCGGGCGGGATCTGGCTGACGACATCCAACACCTCGGAGACAAAGTCGCGCACGCCGTGCCTAGTGGGCGTGCGCCGAATTCAGATCGAGCGCGCCGATGACCTCTCCGTAGGTGGTCTCGCCGATGGGGGTGAAACCCACGCGCAGGAAGAATTCCTCGGGTCCGTCATCCCCACGCTCCCAGAGCACGGTGAGGCGGTCGAAGTTGCGGGCGCGTGCCTCGGCGGCCAGGCCGGCGAGGGCAAACTTACCGACTCCCTTACCCTGGGCATCCGCATCCACGTTGATGCGCCACAGGCAGCAGCGGAATTCTTCTTGGTGGTTCTCGGCATCGAAGTTTCCGTGGATGAATCCCACCACACTGTCACCCTCCAGGACGACACGCTGCCACGCGGTGGCGGGGTTGCTCACGGCCGCGGCGGCTCCATAGGAGACAGGAACAATGTACTGCTCCTGGCCGGGCTTGAGAGTGAGGGCGTTCACGGCAACAATCGTTGCGGCGGATAGTTCTTCAAATCTCAGCTCGCTCATACTGCTTAGGCTATCGCCAAAGAGCGGCTGACGTCATCCCTCTGTGGTACCGGAGGTGCTCTGCGGGTACCCGAGACGCCCGCGGTGGCGGGGCGGCAGGTTTCAGCGCTGGCCCCCGCGGCTAGTAGACTCGGTGCGGGCGTATCTGCCCACCACAATCCGCTCGCGTCTCGGTGCAGCCCCCGCACGTGGTAGGCCAACGATACACAACTGAGACGCCACCAAGGTAACGGGAGTTCCATGTCCAAGATCAAGGTTGAAGGCACCGTCGTTGAGCTCGACGGCGACGAGATGACTCGTATCATCTGGCAGTTCATTAAAGAATCGCTCATCCACCCCTACCTCGATATCACCCTCGAATACTACGATCTCGGCATTCAGAAGCGTGACGAGACGGACGACCAGATCACTATTGATGCCGCCCACGCCATCCAGAAGCACGGCGTTGGCGTGAAGTGCGCCACCATCACACCCGACGAGGCGCGGGTGGAGGAGTTTGGCCTGAAGAAGATGTGGAAGTCGCCCAATGGGACCATCCGTAACATCCTGGGCGGCGTGATTTTCCGTGAGCCCATCATTATCTCGAATATTCCGCGCCTGGTGCCCGGCTGGAACAAGCCGATCATTGTGGGTCGTCACGCGTTTGGTGACCAGTATCGCGCCACCGACTTCCGTTTTCAGGGACCGGGTAAGCTCACCGTTGAGTTTGCGCCCGAGGACGGCTCCGAACCCCTCAAGTTTGAGGTGTACCAGGCACCCAGCGACGGTATTGCCCAGGTTCAGTACAACCTCGACTCCTCCATCCGCGACTTTGCGCGCGCCTCGCTCAACTACGGCCTGTCGCGTAACTACCCGGTGTACCTGTCCACCAAGAACACCATCCTCAAGGCCTACGACGGTCGGTTTAAAGACATCTTCCAGGAGATCTTTGACGCCGAGTTCAAGGAGCGGTTTGACGCCGCCGGTCTCACCTACGAGCACCGCCTGATCGACGATATGGTCGCCTCGGCGATGAAGTGGGAGGGTGGATACGTCTGGGCCTGCAAGAACTACGACGGCGATGTGCAGTCGGACACGGTGGCGCAGGGCTTCGGCTCGCTTGGTCTGATGACCTCCGTGCTGGCCACGCCGGACGGCAAAGTGGTGGAGGCTGAGGCCGCGCACGGCACCGTTACCCGGCACTACCGCCAGCACCAGCAGGGCAAGCCCACCTCGACCAACCCCATTGCCTCGATCTATGCGTGGACCCGCGGTCTCATCCACCGCGGCACGCTTGACGGCAACCAGGAACTCATCGAGTTTGCCAACACCCTGGAGGATGTGGTCATCACGACCGTCGAGAGCGGCAAGATGACCAAAGATCTCGCCCTCCTCGTTGGCCCGGACCAGCCCTACCAGACCACGGAGGAGTTCCTGGAGACCCTCTCCGCCAACCTGAAGGCGCGCCTGGCGTAGGGCGTCCCCGCCAGAACCCCGTGGGGGTCGGATGCGCCGCCGCGCATCCGACCCCCACTCTTACTCCTGCCTCACCCCCACCCTTGCGTTTTGGGTGACTTTTCCTCACACATCGACGTTAATTTCTCTACTTTTTGCACAAAACTCACCCGAAAAAGGATTTTCGGGGTGGTCACGAAGTTCTGTCAATACGAGGACGTGGGACGCCCGCCTCCGTGAGCAGGGTTGCGAGCCGCTGGGGCGACCGGGCTACCGCCCAATCCCACCGGACGAAACGGCGGCAACGGGTCCGCAGCTCATCCTCGCGGCGCTTTTCGCGCCACACGACATCCGCGGGCGAGAGGTCCGCAGGAGACGCACGGGTGACATATTTGATCTGCCCGTCAAACTCGCCGATGACCTGGGCCTCGGGCCACCAGAAATCGACCCGAAAGGGCAGACCCTCAAAAGTCTTTTGGAGGACGGGGTCGGCGAACCCTAGCTCGTGCATCCGCACCCTGCTGATAGATTCTCCGACACTTTCTGCACCCTCCCGAGAGAGCAGCAACGCCCTGTGCATTCGGTGGAAGCCTCGCTGTGAGACCACCAGTGTGTCGGCGTATTCCCTGAGGTGTTCTGGCGTGCACCCGTCGAAGTGTCGGAGGGCGTGATCGATCGCTGGGACGGAATCCACCAGGCTCAGCCGCCGGGCGAGGTCGATCAGGGTTCGTTCGAGTGAGGTGGTGCGCAATCCGTTGTGGACGGTGGAGCCGGGGTCGGGTTCCATCCGGTGGATGGTGAGTCCGCGATAGCCACCGCCACCGCCGGGGTGCGGATCGAGGGCGTGGACGCGGGTGTGACGGGAGTGCGGAACGGGGAGGCCCCAGAGCGCTGCCGCAGACTCGTGAGAAAAGGTGAGCTGTCGTGACACGGTCAGTGAGGTTGCCCGGACGCGCGTTATGTATCGTTCCGTTTCGGACATCTCCTGCCAGAGCGCCCGGGCGATGAGTACTCCTTGGCGCACTCGGATGAGTTCGCCCTGGGCAATGTGTTGGTGGATGCGGTGGGAACTGAGCCCCAGCGAGAGCAGGTCGCGGGAACGAATGAGTCCGTGAGTGTGTGGAGGGTCGAGGGCCAGAATTGATCTCATGGGCTCAGCCTGTCAAGTGAGAGTGGCCGCGCATCCGAAAGCAGGTGGGATGTGGGGAATATCGGATTGCGGATGCCTGTGGGGGAGACTCCAGGTGAGCAGGCCGTCGGGGGGATGGCCTGGTTATTGGCGTTTTGGGTGATTTTTGTGCAAAAAGTAGGGAAATTAACGTCGATGTGTGAGGAAAAGTCACCTGCGGGGGTGGGGAGTACTTGCGTTTAGTTTGTTCGTAAGGTTTACTAACAAACATGCCCCAGGGAAATGAGCAGGGACGCTCGCACACAAACGCCACCGCCGTCGCGCCGCGACGGGCGGGGCGGGTGCTGCGTCCCAGCGTGAAAGTGTTGCCGGAACACGCCCGG
Organism: Klugiella xanthotipulae; assembly: GCF_006716695.1. GTDB lineage: Bacteria > Actinomycetota > Actinomycetes > Actinomycetales > Microbacteriaceae > Klugiella > Klugiella xanthotipulae. The sequence continues at coordinate 557,039 of NZ_VFPN01000001.1, read as the reverse complement.
CGGCACAACCGTTCGCTCGTGTTGCAGCAGGTGTACCGCACCTCAGGGCTGAGCCGTGCCGATATCGCCCGCCAGACGGGGCTCACCCGGGTCACGGTCTCCGATCTCGTCTCCGAGCTGGTCGCCGAGGGGCTCGTCACCGAGCTGGGGCAGCGCGAGGATGCCCGCCCCGGTAAACCCGCCACCCTGCTCGAAATGAATTTGGACGCGTTCCACCTCATCGGGCTTGACCTCTCCGATAAGTCCGTGTTTCGCGCCGCGATCCTCGACCTCAGCGGCCGCGTACGGGAGCGCGCCGAGGCCCAGCTAGACGGAGCCACGGGAGAGCTTGCGATTGGCCGCCTGATGGATCTGGTTGCCGAGCTCGTGGGCCGCGCATCCCGCCCGCTGCTCGGTATTGGGGTGGGCTCGCCCGGTATTGTTGACCGCGGCGGGGTGGTGCGCAGCGCGCCCAATCTGCGCTGGGCGGAGGTGCCGCTCCAATCGATCCTGGCCGAACGCTTCCGCCTCCCCGTGACCGTCTCGAACGACGCCAACGCGGCCGTGCTCGCCGAGCACAGCTTTGGGCAGTCTGCCGACGACATCATCCTGGTGCAGATCGGGGCCGGTGTGGGAGCCGGTCTGATTATCGACGGCAGCCCCGTCCTCGGCAGCCACTCGGCGGCTGGCGAGATCGGTCACGTGGTGGTCGGCACCGACGGCGGCCCGCTCTGCGCCTGTGGCAAGGAGGGCTGCCTGGAAGTCTGGGTGTCGGTACCCCACCTGACCGCCCAGCTGCTCGACGCACCCACCGAGGCGGCCCGCACCGAGGTGCTCACCCAGGCGGGCCAGCGCCTCGGCATCGCCCTCGCCCCCGTGGTCGGCGTGCTCAACCTCACCGAGATTGTGCTCAGCGGGCCCACCGAACTTGTTGCCGGTACCTTCGCGGAGGCCACCCTCAACACCATCCGTCAGCGCACGATTGCCGGTATTCACGGCGACCTTGCGCTGCGAATGACCGCACTCTCGCGGGACATCGTCCTGCGCGGCGCGGCCGTTCTTGTCCTCTCCGGGCAACTCGGCGTCTCATAGCAGACGACGCCACCACGGCGAGACCGCACGGTCCCGCCGACAGCACCAGAACAAAAGGATCGCATCATGAAGAAGAAATTAGGAGCGTTGGCCCTGATCACAGCTTCGGCCCTGGCTCTGACCAGTTGCGCGGGCAACGGCGGCGGAGCCAGCCAGCTGCCCGATTCCGACCCCGAGTCGAAAAACATCACCCTCTGGCTGATGGGACCCGACACCCCCGACACCCTGCGCGAGTACCTCACCGACGAGTACAAGAAGGCAACGGGCGGTAAGCTCACGATTGAGCAGCAGGACTGGGGCGACGTGGTGGCCAAGCTCACGACCTCCCTGCCCGACGAGAAGAACACCCCGGATGTGGTCGAGATTGGCAACACCCAGTCACCCACGTTCACCACGGCCGGTGCCTTCACCGACCTGACCGATATGTACGACGAACTGGGCGGCGAGAACCTGCTCCAGTCGTTTGTGGAGGCGGGTGCCGTTGACGGCAAGAACTACGCCCTGCCCTACTACTTTGGTTCGCGCTACAACTTCTACCGCAAAGACATCTGGGCGGCGCAGGGTAAGACCGTGCCCACCACCCTGGAAGAGTTCAACGCGACGGTCGCCGAACTGCGCACCGACGACATGAGCGGCTTCTACCTCGGTGGCAGCGACTGGCGCAACGCCATCTCGTGGGTGTTCGCAAACGGCGGGGAACTGGCCGTGCAGAAGGACGGGGAGTGGGAATCCACACTGTCCGACCCGAAGACGATTGAGGGCCTGACCCAGTTTCAGGAGCTCTTTAAGAACGCCTCCAACGCCCCGGCCACCGAGTACGATAGTGCCCCCTGGGTGAACCTCAACAACAACGACGCCACGGGCAAGCCCGAGGCCGCCACGATTATCGCCCCCGGATGGGCGCACTGGTCGATTGGTGACCCAGTAACGGTCAAGGACCCGGAGACGGGCGAAGATAAGCCCGGTGCCGAGTGGAACGACGAGACTTTCGGTACCTTCGTGCTCCCCGGCGTTGACGGTGGCGCGGCCCCCGTGTTTGCCGGCGGCTCCAACATCGCCATCTCGGCGGCGAGCACCAAGCAGGAGGCCGCGAAGGAACTGATGCGTATTATCTTCTCCCCGGAGTACCAGAAGATGCTCGGCGAAAGCGGTATGGGCCCGGCCAACATGGAGTACACCGATTCGTTGGGTGATGACCAGTTTGCTCAGGCTCTGGTCGAGTCGGCTGCCAACTCGAAGCTGACCCCCGCCGCTCCCGGCTGGTCCGCAATCGAGGGCAAGAAGATCCTGGAAGAGTTCTACGGCAAGATCGCGGCCGGCGGAGACGTCATCGAACTCGCCAAGGAGTACGACGCCAAGATCACCCCGCTGCTCAACAGCAACTAGCAAGGCTCGGGAGGGGGCAGCCACACATACCGCCCCCTCCCGTTACCCGGTGGTGGGGATGCCGGCCCCGGCAGGCATCCCCACCACCACCCTCAACACCCCGACCCCGTGCAGAAGAAAGCAGTGGAATGACCACCGTCCAGGCTTCCCCGGCCGAGCGCGATACCGCCCCGGCAACGCCGCCCACACAACGCTCCTCGAAGGTGCCACACGCGCTCATCCTGCCCGCGGTGATTATCCTGCTGATCGGCATGGGCTACCCCCTGATCTGGCAGATCGTCACCTCAACCCAAAAATTTGGCCTGTCCTCGCAGTTCTCCGGCGTGGCCCCGTTTGTGGGTATCGACAACTACGTGACGCTGTTCACCGACCCGGTGATCTGGGCCGTCGTGGGCCGCTCGCTGCTCTTCTGTATTGTGACTGCCGCCATCACGGTGATCTGGGGCGGGCTCTTTGCCCTGCTGATGAAGGCCGCCGGGAAGGTGGGTCGGCTCATCCTCCAGATCTGCCTGCTGTTGGCCTGGTCGATGCCCGTCGTCGCCGCGATGACCGTGTGGATCTGGCTGTTCGACTACCGCCGCGGCGTGGTCAACTACCTACTCAACATGCTGCCCGGCGTGGAGATGGACCGCTACAACTGGCTGGATACGCCCGGCACCTTCTTCCTCGTGGCGAGCATCATCGTGGTCTGGATGTCGGTGCCGTTCGTGGCCTTCTCCCTCTACGCGGGCCTCACCCAGGTCTCCGACGAGGTGATGGAGGCCGCCCAGCTGGACGGGTCCAACGGCTGGCAGCGCGTGCGATTCATTATCCTGCCCATGATTCGCCCCGTGCTCATGATCGTGCTGCTGTTGCAGCTGATCTGGGACCTGCGGGTGTTTGCCCAAATCCAGATGTTGCAGGATGCCGGCTCCGGTGCCGGGGAGTTTGACCTGCTCGGCACCTACATCTACAAGCTCGGCACGGGCGGCGGCGACTTTGGTATGGCCTCGGCGGTCTCCATCTTTGTGCTCGCCATCACCATCGCTATCAGCTGGTACTACGTGCGCAGCCTACTCAAGGAGGACGAGAACTAATGGCAACGCTTGCCCCCACCACGCAGGCCCCGGCCCGCCGCCCGCGCGACCCGCGCCGCATCCGCCGCATCCTGTGGAGCGCCGTGGCCATTATTGCCGCGCTGATCTGGGTGTTCCCGGTGTATTGGATGGTCAGCTCTTCGCTGCTGCCCAACCGCACGCTGATGTCGTTCATCCCCACCTTTTTTCCCGGGGCCGAGACCACGTTTGCGAACTACCGCAACGTGGTCGCCGACGGGTCCTTCTTTAGCGCCCTGGGCATGAGCGTCTCGATCACGCTGATCGTGGTGGTCTGCTGCCTGATTTTCGCGTTCCTGGCCGCCATCGCGATCAGCCGCTACAAGTTTCGGGGCCGTAAATCCTTTGTGCTTGCCGTGCTGCTCGTGCAGATGCTGCCCGCCGAGGGCCTGTTTATCGCCCAGTACAAGATGATCTCCTCGGTGGGGCTGCTCAACAGCATCATCGGGGTGAGTGTCATCTACATCGCCGCCGTGGTGCCCTTCACCATCTGGATGCTGCGCGGCTTTGTCGCGGGCATCCCCGCCGAACTGGAGGAGGCCGCGATGGTGGACGGCCTCAGCCGCCCGCAGGCGTTTATGCGCATCACCTTCCCGCTGCTGGCCCCCGGGCTGGTCGCCTCCGGCGTGTTCGCCTTCCTGCAGGCGTGGAACGAGTTCACGGTGGCCCTCGTGATCCTGCAGAGCAACTCGTCGCAGACCCTGCCGCTGTGGTTGCGCGGCTTCATCCAGAACAGCGCCTCCCGCGAGATCGACTGGGGTCAGGTGATGGCCTCCTCCACGCTTGTGGCCGTGCCCGTGATCATCTTCTTCCTGATCGTGCAGGGCCGTATGACGAGCGGCCTCGTGGGTGGGGCGGTGAAGGGATGATCGCGGACGCATTCTCGGCATCCGCCGATCTCGCCCGTCAGATCAGCACCACCATGCTCCCCGGGTTTGAGGGGCACACGCTGCCCGGGTGGCTGGAGCGCCGCCTGTGCGCCGGTCTCGGTGGGGTGTGTCTCTTCTCGACCAATATCGGCACGCCCGAGCAGGTGCGCGCCCTCACGGACGCGATCCGTCGCGCCAACCCGCGGGCCGTCATCGCGATTGATGAGGAGGGCGGGGATGTGACCCGCCTGCACCACGCCACGGGCTCGCCCTTCCCCGGCAACGCCATCCTGGGTCGGCTGGACGACCCGGAGCTCACACGCCGCGTGGCCGCCCGCGTGGGGGAGGAGCTGCGCGAGGTGGGCTGTACCCTGACGTTTGCGCCGGATGCGGATATCAACTCCAACCCGGACAACCCGGTGATCGGCACGCGCAGCTTTGGCCCCACCGCGGACGTGGTTGCCCGGCACACCGCCGAGTGGGTCCGCGGGGTGCAGGAGGCCGGAATCGCCGCGAGCGCCAAACATTTTCCGGGCCACGGTGACACCGCCCAGGATTCGCACCTGGCGCTCCCCGTGATCGACCGCAGCCTCGACGAACTGCGCGAGCGTGAGCTGGTGCCGTTCCGTGCGGCCATCGCACAGGGCACGCGCACCATCATGACCTCGCACATTCTGCTGCCGCAGCTGGACCCGGAGCGGCCCGCAACCTTATCGCCGACCATTCTTCAGGGGCTGCTCCGCGAGGAGCTGGGCTTCACCGGGGTGATCGTGTCGGACGCCCTCGATATGAGGGGGGCCAGTGCGGTCACGGGGATCCCGGAGGCCGCCGTGCGCGCCCTCGCCGCCGGGTGCGACCTGCTGTGTATCGGCACGGCCAACACCGACGAGGAGATGACTCAGATTGAGGCCCGGGTGGCCACCGCCGTGGCCGAGGGTCGGCTGGAGGCCGCCCGCGTGGCCGAGGCCGCCGGGCGCGTGCTGAGCCTCGCCGGGATGGAGCCGGTGGCCACCCGCGAGGTGCCCGGCCCCGCCGAGACCCTCGTGAGTGTCGCCCGCGTGGCCGAAACGTTTGAGGTGCGGGCGGGGGTGGCCGTTCCCGCGCTGGGCGAGGGGAGCGGTACGCATCTGCTCGTGATTGACGGGGTGCCGAATGTGGCGGTGGGGCCGCTGCCGTGGGGCCCGCTCGCCGCGCGGGACCTGGGCCGTGCCCCCGGGGAGGCCGGACAGCTGCCGCTCCTGACCGAGCAGCGGGTGAGTGCCGGGCCTGTTGACGCGGCCCTGGCGGGCATCCCGAGCGACCGCGACCTGATTGTGGTGGGGCAGAACCACCACCGCGAACCGTTTAACCGTGAGCTGATCACCGCGCTCATCGAGCGCGGCCAGCGCGTGCTGACCGTGGACATGGGGTGGCCAGCCCCCGACCGGGCGTTCGCCGATATCGCCACCTTCGGGGCCTCGCGCACGACCGGCCAGGCTCTGCTTGACCTGCTGGCGGCGGGCCGACCGGCCACCGCCTCGCTGCCGGGCGGTGCGGTGTGAGGATCGGCATTGATATTGGCGGGACAAAAACCGCCGCGGTGGTGCTCGACCCGGGCGACGGTGTTCTCTGCGCGGTGACCCACCCGACGGGCTACGGCCCCGCGGAGGTGCTCGCCACCGCGTTGCGCTGCGTGACGGAGCTGGCCGAGGGGGTCGGCTGCGCGCCGGGCGACTTTCGCTCGATTGGCATCGGGATTCCGGGTGCGGTGAACACCGCGACGGGCCGGGTGGACCACGCCGTCAACCTGGGGCTCGTGGGGTTTGACCTGGGGGCGGAACTCGCCCACCGAATTGGTGCGCCCGTGCGGGTAGAGAACGACGTGAATGCGGCGGCCCTCGGGGCCTACCGCTGGGTGCGGGGGGCCGAGACGGAGCCCGGCACGCCCGGCAGTATCGCCTACCTCAACCTCGGCACGGGGCTTGCGGCCGGCATCATTCTGGACGGTGAGCTGTGGCGGGGCTCCCGGGGGGTTGCCGGTGAGATTGGGCATATCCCGGTGGACCCCGCGGGTGCGCTGTGCCCGTGCGGGCAGCGCGGGTGCCTGGAGACCATCAGCTCCGGCTCGGGGATCGTGCGCCAGTGGCCCGTGCCCGACGGTGAGTCGGCGGTGCGCTCGCTGATGGTCGCGGCAACCGCCGGAAACTCCGCCGCGGTGGGGGTCCGTGATGGTCTGTTTGTGGGCGTGGCCACGGCCATCCGCCTGCTCTTTTTATCGGTGGATGTGCAGCGCGTTGTGCTGGGTGGTGGGGTCACCACGATGGGGGAGCCGCTGCTGAGTGGCGTGCACGGGGTGCTGCGGGAGTGGGCGGCCCGCTCGGCCTTCCTCGGCTCGCTGCGGCTCGACGAGCGCATTCAGATCCTTCCCGACACGTTTCCCGCGGCCGCAATCGGTGCCGCGCTGATTGGAGAAAACTCATGGCAGAAGTAATTATTGTGGACACCCCCGCGGCCGCTGGCGAGTGGGTCGCTCAGCGGATCAGCGCCCTGGTGGCGGGGAAACCGGATGCCGTGCTGGGCCTGGCCACGGGCTCCACGCCGCTGCCCGTCTACGCGGCGCTGGAGCGCCGGGTGCGCGAGGAGGGCCTCAACCTGGGGCATGTGCGCGGCTTTGCGCTCGACGAGTATGTGGGTTTGCCAGCCGAACACCCCGAGAGCTACCGCTCCGTGATTCGGCGCGACGTGGTGGAGCGGCTGGGCATGAACGCCGAACTGGTGTGCGTGCCCAACGGCGACCGTGACGGCATTAACACCGCGGGGGAGCGCTACGAGGCGGATATCCGGGCGGCCGGCGGGGTGGACATCCAGATTCTGGGTGTGGGCACGAGCGGCCACATCGGTTTTAATGAGCCCGGCTCGTCACTCAACTCGGATACCCGGGTGAAGGCACTCACCGAGCAGACCCGCCGCGATAATGCCCGCTTTTTCCCCTCGATTGATGAGGTGCCCACGCACGCCCTGACCCAGGGGGTTGGTACGATCCTGCGTGCCAAACACCTGGTGTTGCTGGCGTTTGGCGCGGCAAAGGCCGAGATTCTGGCGGAGTGTGTGGAGGGTCCGGTGACGGCCTCCGTTCCCGGTAGCGCCGTTCAGCTGCACCGGCACGTGTCGGTGGTGGTGGATGAGGCGGCGGCCACCCACCTGAGGCACATTGATTACTACCGGCGCTCGTATGAACAGCGGCCGGAGTGGTTGGCGTAGGCGGCGCGAACCAACTCAGGCTGAATTAGCTCAGTTTGAATTAGCTCAGTTTGAATCAGCTCAGGCTGAATTAGCTCAGGCTGCGGCGACCGGCCAGAAAGCCGGTGGTCGCAGTCAGCAGCCCCACCACGATGGCCAGCCAGGGCGGCGCGTTGATGGCGATGAGACCCACGACGGCCGCGGCGATCAGCAACAGTTCCACGAGCCCGCGAGCGAAAGCATCCACACCCAGCATGGGGCGGGGCGACAGAAACGCGGCCCACATCAGGATCGCCACCAGGATGCTGCCGATTCCGGTCGCGATGCCGGGCCACGGCATCTCCCACGCGAGGAAACCCCACGCGCCGACACACACGAAGAGCACGAGGTGCATCACGGCGCGGCAGAGGGTGAGAGTGTCGATTTTTGGGGCGGTGGCGGAGTCAGTCACGCGCCCCAGTCTACCGTTTGCGGCGGGTTGCTCGGACGGTGCGGCGGGGCCGTTTCGCGGAGGATAGCGGCACAACATTGGCTGCGGTTGCTCCATTCGCGAGCACGCCGATAAAGATGGTGGCGGCAGTGGCGATAACGTAAAACGTCGATATCGCCGCGATTTTCGCCCCGGCAGACACAATCCGTGGTGACACCGTGCGCCCCACCGGCGCTACTGGAAGATAATCGTGCGGTCGCCGTCGAGTAGGATGCGGTTCTCCGCGAACCAGGTCACCGCCCGGCGCAGGGTGCGGCTCTCCTCATCCTGGCCCAGGGCGACCAGTTCGGCGGGGGCCAGGGAGTGGTCTACCCGCACCACATCCTGCTCGATGATGGGCCCCTCATCGAGGTCGCTCGTGACAAAGTGCGCGGTGGCCCCGATCAGTTTCACGCCGCGGCTGTGCGCCTGTCGGTAGGGGTTGGCCCCCTTGAAACCGGGCAGGAACGAGTGGTGGATATTGATAGCCATGCCGTTCAACTCCGCACACAGAAAATGAGTGATGCTCTCAAATTATGAGGGCAAAACTCATTTCCTGTAGATATTTAGACGGAAGTGCGCGCAGTCAATGCCTTTATTTGCCACGATGAGTTGAAGAACGCAAGGGCAATTAAGCTGTTGATCGATAAGACCACCAGTAACGCGAACGGTTCGATATCTAAAGCCCAGATAGCATTAATTACCTGAAAAGTAAAAATTAATCCTACTATTAAGCTACTTGCGGCTCTCTCGGTCATTCTCCACCACGGCCGCGATTTGGATAAATCTTCGCCGTCTCCTTGAAAGGTGCGGACGAAGAATGCCAGAGCTATTAGTTGCGCCACGGTAAAGGAAACTGCTGCTGCAGTTCCATCCAGCAGAACGCTAACAAATATGGTTGCTGTTATGCCGATAAAGTAAAACGCTGCTATAGTTGCAATTTTTGCCTGGATAGACACTATTCTTATCGACATTTTAGTGTCCCTTTCTGTTTATTTGATGACTGAATATTTGTAGTAATTACAGTAGTTATAGCCACAGTTATAGTAAATTGCTTTGATGCGTTTTTTCTGGTAGTGCGCACTCGAAATAGCGTCAGCAAGTTTCGGAGGAGCGCCGCAGGCTAAGTTTGCGGCGTAGGGCAACGGTACAACTTTGCATGCTGTGCCAGTGTGTCCCAGAACTTTCCACATGTCTTCGACGGTAGTTCTGCTGTAGTAGTTAGGTGTAAGTTTTGTAGCTGGGGTCAGCTACTATGGGATACCGACTTTCGGTTCCATGTGCGACGATCTGGGTGAGTGTTGACCCGTTGATCTCGTAATGCGTTGGAACGGACTGCCCGTCAGCGTCAAAAGCCCAAGGCGCATCAAACTCGCCGATGACATCTCCGGAGTTATCGTCTCGAATCTGAGCACCACCCTGATGCGCGACAAGGCTGCTCCCGGAGGGCAATTCCAGTGGGTACGAATAGGATTTTGGTGCCTGAGGGTCTCTGATGATTGTATTCAACTGAACTGTTCCATCATCATGTATGACTGGAACAGTTTCTGATCCATTGTTGTTGTCGTAAGAAACAATGCCCTGGCGTTCAACCGTGGCGGTATCCGCCTGACGAGCGAACGGTAGCCCGATATTTAGCGTTGTGCCGGAGTTTACGATAACCCCCGCCTGGGCATCTGCAGGAACGGTGATCTGGGTGTTTTCCAGGGAGGCATTTATTGCGTTTTGAGTACCGGGAGTGGTGCTGACGCTTGCAGCAGAATCAAGAACTTCCGGGCTTACCGAGGCGAGGGTCTCTAGTACGTTGTTTTCATCGGCGTAAGCCGGTGAAGCTAGAGTTACTCCACCTAAAAATAGAAGGGTGGCGCAGGCGATTGAAACTGATCTCTTCAAAGAAGACTCCTTTGTTTTGAAACAAAGCATATACGATAATATCTACCGCTACCGTTCCCTCGCCCCTCAAGGCAATGCTCTAGAGACAGGTTTAACCGAATGATCTGTCAGAGACCCATTTACGGTAGCACCATTGGTACGGCGGTAGCAAGTTGTGGTGGCGGGTTGTTCTGTGTGTAGTCGGGGGGCTTTGGCGTTTAAAGCCTTAACTCCTGTTAGCGAGAGGCGTTCTCTTATCTTTAGCGGTCGCATCCAGATGTTGGCTGATGCAGGGTCATCTCAGTAATCTCATGATCGCTCACCCTCGCTGAGACCCACCGAGATCTTCGCCCTCAGCAACGGCTCTCATCTCCCGTTACCGGGCAACGCCCCACCGGCGCTACTGGAAGATAATCGTGCGGTCGCCGTCGAGTAGGATGCGGTTCTCCGCGAACCAGGTCACCGCCCGGCGCAGGGTGCGGCTCTCCTCATCCTGGCCCAGGGCGACCAGTTCGGCGGGGGCCAGGGAGTGGTCTACCCGCACCACATCCTGCTCGATGATGGGCCCCTCATCGAGGTCGCTCGTGACAAAGTGCGCGGTGGCCCCGATCAGTTTCACGCCGCGGCTGTGCGCCTGTCGGTAGGGGTTGGCCCCCTTGAAACCGGGCAGGAACGAGTGGTGGATATTGATAGCCATGCCGTTCAACTCCGCACACAACTCGGGGCTCAGGATCTGCATGTACCGGGCGAGCACCACGAGTTCGATGTGGTGCTCCGCGATCACGGCGCGCACGCGGTTCTCGAATGCGGCCTTGGACTCGGGGTTCGTGACGGGCTGTGACTCAAACGGTACGCCGTAGAACTCTGCCGTGCGCCCCAGCGTGGGGTGGTTGGCGAGAATCAGCGGCACCTCAATGGGCAGCTGGCCCCCGCGCTGCCGGAAGAGCAGGTCATTGACGCAGTGCTCGGCGGTGGAGGCGAGCAGGAGGGTGCGGATGCGGCGACCCACCACATCCAATTTCCAGGTCATATCGTAGCGCTCGGTGATGGGCTGGAGTGTGGCCTCGAAGCGCTCGCGGGTGGCGGGGGACTGCACCTGTAGGCGCATGAAGAAGCGGCCCGTGTCGTGGCTGGAGAACTGCTGGCTCTCGGTGATGTTTCCGCCCGACTCCACCACCGCCCCGCTGATGGCGTGCACGATGCCGGGCTGGTCAACGCAGCTGAGGGCGAGCACCCAGTGGTGGGTGGCTGGGGAATTTGGGCTGGTGTTTTGCTCGTGGGTCACCCGGATAGATTATTCGAGTTGGCGGGTGGATGCGAACTTTCACCTGATCGCCGGTAGGATAGTGCGGTTAGCAGGGGGACGATTCATGGGTACGCAGCCGTCGGTGGTATCGCGGTCCTCCGCCGACCCCCGATTCCCGCTCGCTGGCCTGCTGATCCTGGCCACCGCCACCTTCCTCTCGGTCACGATTGAGATGATTCCCACGGGTCTGCTGCCCGATATGAGCCGCGACCTGGGGGTGAGCGAGGCCCAGATCGGCCTGCTGCTGACCGTTTTTGCCTACGCCGTGGTGCTCTCCGCCGCGCCGCTCACGGCGATCACCGCCCGGATGGGCCGCCGCTCGGTCGTGGTGCTGGCGCTCGCCGTGCTCGCCGTCAGTACGCTGCTCTCTTCGCTCGCCCTCAGCTATGAACTGCTCGTCGTCGCGCGTCTGCTCGGTGGCCTCGCCCACGGGCTGTTTTGGAGTGTGGTGAGCGCCTACGCCGGATACCTCGTGCCGCGGCACCAGGTGGGCCGGGCCGTCTCGCTCATCGTGTCGGGCGGAACCCTCGCGTTTGTGCTCGGCGTGCCGCTGGGCACCGCCCTGGGCCACGCACTCGGCTGGCGACTCGCGTTTGGTGCGATTGCGGGCGTGACCGCCCTCGGCGCGCTGCTCGTATGGCGGCTGGTACCCGAGGCGGTGCGCCCCGCGCGGCTGCCCGAGCCGAGGGACGCTGACGGTGCCCCGGTCCGGCCGCGCCGCAGTGCCTCCTGGCGGGACGAGACGACCGTGCTCACACTGTGCGTGTGTGGCCTCACCGCGTTTCTGATGATCGGCCACTACGCCTTCTACTCCTACATCGCGCCGTATCTGATCGAGGTGGCTGGCATCCCGGAGGACCTGCTCGCCGTCATGCTGTTTGTGTACGGCATTGCGGGTGCGGTGGGGCTGCTCATCTCGGGCACCCTGTTTACGGTGCGCGTGACGCTGGGTCTGCGCTGGTCCATTCTCGGCTGCCTTGCCGGTGTGGCGCTGATGGCCACCCTCTCGGGCACCGCCTGGCTCGTGATCGTGGGTTTTGTGCTGTGGGGGATGTCGTTCGGGATGCTGCCGCCCAGCCTCCAGACCACCATGCTGCACACCGCCTCCGAACGCATCCGCGACGCGGCGAGTGCGGTGTACACCACTGCCTTCAACGTGGGTATCGGCAGCGGCGCGCTCGTGGGGGCCGTGCTGCTGGAAGCCTGGGGCCTCGCCACGCTGCCCTGGTTCTACGGGGGGATGCTCCTGGTGGCGCTCGCGGCGAGCGTGCTGGGCATCCGGTACCTGCGCCGCGGATGACCCTCGCTAGGCTCACACCATGACCTCACCACCCGGGTTGCGGCCCCCTGAACCTCCGAAGCCGGGGCGCACTCCCGAGAAACCGCGGGGTGCCGTCGGGCCGGGCCGTGGGCGGTTGTCACCCTGGGCGGTTGGCCTGTGCGCTGCGGTGGCGTGCGCGGTGGTCCTGGAGCCCGGACAGGCGGTGATCTCGGTGCTCCTCGACATTGTTGCGGATGCTGAGGTGGGCCTGACCCCGTGGATTCTTGCCCCACGTTAGCGCCCAAAACCACGGCCTTGCTATGCTGGCGCGATGACCGTTCCCCCGACGTTCGAGCTGCCCCCGTTCCCCTTTCCGCCCGCCGACCGTCGCGAGCCCCGGGCGGAGCGCTGGTTTGCCGCCCGGTTGCTCTCCGCCGGGCTGCTGGGTGCGGTCTGGGTTGCCGCGGCGTTTGTGTCCCCGACAATCCGGGCCATCCGTCTGTCGTTCACCCCGCTGAGTCCGGCGCTGTCCCCGCTCGGTACGGGCGTAACCGAGGATATTTGGCAGGCCCTTCCCTGGTGGGGTGTGGCCTTTGTGGTCAGCGGGGTCGCCCTCGCCCTGGTGCACTATCAGGTGATGAGCTTCGTGCTCACCCTGCCCCGGTTCCGGGGGTTGTCGCCGTTTGGCTCCCAGGTGGTCGGCTTTGTGAGCGCCTGGGCGGCGACCATCGTGTCGATGATGCTCGTTGCCGGGGTGTGGGCCCTCGGGACCGTGATCGTGTGGTCACCCCTGATGCGGACGCGGGACGCCATGAGCTCCGATGATGCAAGCTACGCGGCGGTCACGGTGGGGGCGGCCATCCTGCACAGTCTGTCCTGGGCCTGCCTCATGGGGCTCGGTGCGGCCCTGGTGCTCGTTGTCGTGCAGGGCATCGTCCGGGCGCGCGGCTACACGGGCGATAGTGTCCCCCGGCCCGAGTGGTTATCACCGTGGGTGCGGCGCTGGCTGGGGAGCATCTTGGCACTGTTGCTTCTCGCGGCCGCACTGGCCGTCGTGGTGGCCGCCAACCGAGGCCTCCTCGATACCTACTTTCCCGGCGGGATGGTGAGCTAGCCGCCCGTGGGCGTGTACACGGTGGTGGTCGCCACTCCGACTCGGCTGCCGTCGTCGCTCACGTAGCGCGCTGCTACGGTGAAACCGTGGGTTGCGCCCCTGGCCGCCCTGGTTCCCGTGATGCGTACGGTGTCGGTGTCCACGGTGCGGGGGATGTTGTGTGTGTAGCCCCCGCCGACCTCTTCCAGCGTGACCCGGGTGCCGGGTTCGGCGGTGACGGTGAGCACGATGTTCGTGGCGGTGACGGTGCTCACCGCGATGGTGGGGGTCATCAGCTGGTAGCTGGTTGCGGGGCTTGCGGCTGACCGGGTGTGGGTGAGGTGGCTGACCTGGGTGGCCGTCACCGTATTGTTGCCGGGGAGTGAGCCGAGACTGCTCTCAATGATCCAGGTGCCGTCGGCGGCCACGGTTGCCGCGTTGGGGATTCCGTTGATGCTCGCGATGATGGCCGAGCCGGGTGCGCCGGTACCGGAGATCAGGGGTGAGTAGAGCCCGCCGCCGCTGTCAACAGCGCTGATGGCCGGTGCCGCAAGGGTGACCAAGCTGTCAACGGAGAAGGTGGTGCTGTTCACCTCGGAGCGCACATTGTCGCTGTCGGTCTGGTAGACGCGGGCCGTGTAGAGGCCGTTGGGAAGGTCCGTGAGCTGTATCTCCCAGCCGCCGCTCGCGCCCGTCGTGGTGGTAAACGTGCCGGGGGCTGAGCCTGCGCCGGAGACCAGGAGGGTCACCGTTGATCCGGGTGCTGCCTGGCCGGTGATGAGCGGCTGCGCGGCCCCAAATGTGGTGGCCGGTTCGAAGTTGAAGATGGGTATGGTGAGGGCGCTGGCGGGTGCCGTGATGGAGGCACCCAGCAGTTGCGTGACGGAGACGGAGGGAGGCGACACGACGGATGCCGGTGTGGTCCCGGTCGCGTTGCTGACGGTGCCGTCGGCGTCGGTATCCGTGGAGTTCGCCTCGGCTTCGGCGGAGCTGCTCGCACCGCCGTTCGGGGCCTCGGTGACGGATTCTCCACCGCCCAGCAGCGGTGGTAGCAGGATGGCACCGGCGGTGACAGCCACGGCCGCCAGGATTCCCCCCACCGTGAGGCCCGCCTTGGACCCGGCAATTGAGGCCACGGATCCCGGGCCGGGCGCGGCGGGCGTGCCGGGCGCGGCGGGCGTGCCGGGGTCGGACAGCATGGCGGAGGCCGGGATCTCGCTCGCGGCACCGACAGCGGAGCCCGCCGAGCTCTGAAGCCAGGCGAGGTAGCCCAGCGAACCGGTCGCTCCGAGGGCGAGCGGGATGAGGGTCACATGCAGGCGCGACTCCACCTGGTCGGCTTCCGACAGCACAATCGTGCAGCGCGCGCAGTTCTCCAGATGTGCCTCGATCTTTGCGCGGTCGCGTGCCGGAGATTTCTCGCGGGTGTAGGCCCCCATCCGCTCGATTGTCCAGCGGCACTCGGGCGGCGAGTTGCGGTCGTTCAGGTGCGCCCGAATCCAGGCTTGACGCAGACCTTCGCGGGCCCGGTAGGCCAGGGCTGCGGCACTGTTGGCGGACATCCCGAGTAGGGGGGCGCACTCGTGCGGTTTCAGCCCCTCCACCTCGATGTACCAGAGCACTTCCTGCCACCGTGAGGGCAGGCTGCGGAATGCACTGACCGTGATGGTACGGTTGAGCGCCGCCACGGTCTCATCCTCGTGGGCCGCGATATCGGCGAGGCTGTCGAGGGTGTCCGAGGAGTCTTCGGCGAGTTTGCGTGCCCACACCATCGCCGTGTTGCGGATGGTGGTTAACAGGTAGGAACGGAAGGATGCGGTGGGCCCGCCGCCCCGCTGAAGTGCGGCAAAAATCTTGGCGAAGGCTTCGGCAACGAGGTCTTCGGGGTCAAAGTCTTTGGAGAACGAGCGGGCGGCGTAGATGCCCGCCTGTGAGTGACGCCGCCAGAGCTCGGCATACGATGAGCGGTCCCCACCGCGCGCCTGCTCGATGAGTGCGGCATCGCTGATCAGGCTGTCAATAGTCATAATAATTATCGCTCTGCACCCTCGGGCAGAACGTACCCCCTTCACACACTTGAGACTCAGACGGGCGCGTTCTATGACGCAGAAACGAATGAGTTACACACTGGCAGCCCTAACTGTCAGCTTTCCCCTTACACCCCATCAAACCATACCCGGCATCCCTACGGTCTGAGAATCCGCTTGGTATCTGCCCGGGTGCCCACCCGCAGCGGTGGGCCTGCGCAGGAGCCAGAGAGAATAGTTAGCCCGAGAAGCCGCCAAAGAGCAGCGAGACCATCATGGCGACGATGACCGTGTTGAAGGTAAAGGCGAAAAGAACATTTGCACGTACAAGCTGCCACGCCCGCCGTGAATGCACTTTCGCAGACACCATCGCCGCCATGGTGGAGAGCAAGATCGCCAGGGTGAGGTAATCGCCAAAGCGAGCCTTCCCGTTTAACCCGAACGTAAAGTGCGTGGTTCCATGTACTGGCGCGCTCGAACCCAATCGAAAGTACTGGAGAGCGAAGGCGTACAACATTGATGCCCATGAACTGGCAACGCTGAGCATCACCAACGTCGTATAGAGCCAGTCGCCGCGATAGGTCGCGTTCTGCGAGATCGTGATAGTCAACACGACGGCAACAGCTGTCGTAGACAGTGTCCAAATCGTGGCATCACCATAGTCGAAGATACGTAACCACCAACGCTGCGGTCTGTGTTGTTGTGCGTGGAGGCCTCCCTGTGGGATAGGTCGCGTAAAAATGATGTGGGTCCACACCAGGTAGATCGCCAGGAATAATGGCCAACCGAGCAGGTAGATGAGTATTGAGGCCTGGGTAATCTCATCTCGGGTGAGCCCGCCGTTTGCCAAAGCAATGGTGCTCGGCAACGAAGCCACAATTGCGATCACGAGAGCCGCCCCTGCGCTCCAATTTACCCGGACAAAATCCCGCACATAGCGCTGTGTGATCACATGGACATGCTACAGGAGGAGTGATTTGCCATTGGCAATGGTCCGGGTGCATCGTTCACGAAATCGTTGAGGTGGTGCCGGTGGGTCCGTTTGTATATCTGCCCCACATGCCTGCTGGCAACTCGACTCACGTGGCCTCAGGCGAGACATCAGATGCCGCCGATCACGCAGGGCAAGAACGAACGCTTCCACCAGACTTCGTTTCGGTATCTTGACAAGCAACCCCTCGCTGATACCCTCGGCAAGCTTCAAGCACAGGTCGATGAGTTCGACTCATTTACAACACCGAACGCCCGCATCACGGTCTTCCTGGGCATATCACTCCACAACAGGCTGGGGACGCTACGCCCACCGCCGAAGCGCCCGGGCCAGGTGTTCTCGAGACCCCGTCAGATGCGCCGGCCGCGGCAACAGGTGTGTTCCTGCCCGAGAACACGCGCCCAGGACTGTCACCGATGTCCTGAGACATCGCAAAACGGACAAACCGGTCGGAACAAAACCCAGGCCAAATTTGTCAACAATCGTCCGAGAAAAGTGCTGGGTTGGGCGACTCTGGCAGGAGTATTTCATGAGCTACGTTCGACGTGATTCATGGAGTGTTGCACTCCAAACTAAAATCCGGGGGCCTGCGCAGGAGCCGGACTGCCTGGTATGCTGACTGCTGTCGTAACTGGCGTACAGATGGTCACCATCGGGAAGCGACGCAATGCAGATCGGCCGCTCGCCTGGGCCGTGTAAATCTGTGTACATTGCCCGGTTTATTTGAGCTGCGAGAGTCGCGTGCCCTCGCATACCTGTCAGGAGCCCGTATGTCAGAAAAGTTGCCCTCCACCTTCACCCAGCCGCTCTCTGAGGTTGATCCAGAGATCGCCGATGTTCTCCGGCGTGAGCTGGGTCGCCAGCGCGACTACCTGGAGATGATCGCGAGCGAGAATTTTGTGCCCCGCGCCGTGCTGGAGGCCCAGGGCTCCGTGCTCACCAACAAATACGCGGAGGGCTACCCGGGTCGCCGGTACTACGGCGGTTGTGAGTATGTTGACATTGCCGAGTCGCTCGCCATCCAGCGCGCTAAGGATCTGTTTGGGGCTGAGCACGCGAATGTGCAGCCCCACGCGGGAGCCCAGGCCAACGCTGCGGCGCTCTACGCGCTCGCCGCGGTGGGGGACACCATCCTTGGTCAGGAGCTGTCGCACGGCGGTCACCTCACGCACGGCATGAAGCTCAACTTTTCGGGGCGCAACTACAACGCCGTCTCCTACGGTGTTGATCCCGAGACCTACCGTGTGGACATGGATATTGTGCGCGAGAAGGCACTGGAGCACCGGCCTACGGTCCTCATTGCCGGGTGGTCGGCCTACCCGCGCCAGCTCGATTTTGCGGCTTTCCGCTCCATCGCGGATGAGGTGGGTGCAAAGCTCTGGGTTGATATGGCGCACTTCGCCGGTCTCGTGGCCGCGGGTCTGCATCCCTCGCCCGTTCCCTACGCCGATGTGGTCACCTCCACGGTGCACAAGACCCTCGCGGGCCCCCGCTCCGGCGTGGTGTTGAGCACGGCGGAGTACCAGAAGAAGATTGACTCGGCCGTGTTCCCCGGCCAGCAGGGCGGGCCGCTGATGCACGTCATCGCAGCGAAGGCTACGGCGTTTATGCTCGCGGGCACCGACGAGTTCCGCGACCGTCAGCAGCGCACCATCAGCGGCGCCCAGATCATCGCCGAGCGTTTGATGGCGAAGGATACCGCCGACAACGGCATCTCGGTGCTGACCGGTGGAACCGATGTGCACCTCGTTCTGGTAGACCTGCGTAACGCGGCGATTGACGGCAAACAGTCCGAAGATCTGCTGCATGAGGTGGGAATCACCGTGAACCGCAACTCGATTCCCTTCGACCCTCGGCCGCCGATGGTCACCTCGGGTCTGCGCATCGGCACGGCAGCCCTCGCCACCCGTGGCTTCGGCGACGCAGAGTTTGCCGAGGTCGCCGAGATCATCGCCGCCGTGCTCACGCCCGGTGCCGACATTGACGCGCTGCGCGCCCGCACCGCCGCGCTGGCGGGTGACTTCCCCCTCTATCCGGGCCAGGAAGAGTGGTAGCCCGGGTTCTTGATGGCACGGCTACGGCCGCCGCCATCAAGGAGGAGCTGCGCGAACGGGTCACCGCGCTGGCTGCCCGTGGGGTCACCCCCGGCCTCGGCACGGTGCTCGTGGGCGATGACCCCGGGTCGCAGTGGTACGTGGCGGGTAAGCATCGCGACTGTGCCGAGGTGGGCATCGCCTCTATCCGCCGCGACCTGCCTGCCGACGCGACGCAGGCCCAGCTGGATGCGGTGATTGCGGAGCTCAACGGCGACCCGGCCTGCACCGGCTATATCGTGCAGCTGCCGCTACCGAAGCATCTGGATACCGACCGCGTGCTGGAACTGATCGACCCGGCGAAGGATGCCGACGGACTCCACCCCACCAACCTGGGGCGGCTCCTGCTCAATGTGAACGACCCCATCGCCTCCTCGCTGCCGTGCACCCCGCGCGGCGTGATTGAGCTGGTGGAGCGGCACGGCATCAGCTGGCAGGGCAAAAACGTGGTGGTGGTGGGCCGCGGTATTACGGTGGGCCGGGCGATTGGCCCGCTACTCACCCGCCGCGAGTACAACGCCACCGTGACCCTCACGCACACCGGAACGGTGAACCTCAGGGAGCACCTGCTGCGCGCCGACGTGATCGTTGCGGCCGCGGGCGTGCCCGGGATCATCGCGGCGGATGCCGTGCAGCCCGGCGCGATTGTGCTCGATGTTGGGGTGAGTCGCATCGTGGACGCGGCCACGGGGACGAGTCGGATTGCCGGTGACGTGGCCCCCGAGGTTGCGGAGGCCGCCGCGTGGGTATCACCCAACCCCGGTGGGGTGGGCCCGATGACGCGGGCGCTGCTGTTGAAGAACGTGGTGGATAGCGCGGAGCGGGCGCTGGGGTAATATCCGGGCGGGCGTGGTGCCCGCAGACACAACGGTGTGGGCCGCGGCGAGTGATCGCTGCGGCCCACAGTTGTGCCCGGGGTGGTTAGCCGAACGCGTTCACATACGCCTCACTCACGGCGAGGACGCTGCCAGCGGTGGTGCCCGTGACCGTCAGGGTGATGGTGGCCCAGCGGTAGAGGTCCGAGTTCTGGGCGAGAGTGTCAAGATTCCACCCCGCCGTGATCGTACTCCAGGCGTTGCTGGAGAGCGCCGTGCCGGGTTTCTCCACGATTTTACGGAGTACCGGCCCGGTGGGGGCATCCACCCCGGCGAAGAAACGCACGGTAACCTGTTTCACCGTGAGCGTGGAGGGTGCCCCCTCTCTGATCAGATCGAACCGATACCCCAACTGCCGGGTGCCGTCGGCGAGCGGAACCGTCACACTCAGCTCACTCTCCGCCGTCCCGGTGTAGGCGACCTTCAGCACGTTCCGGTTCGCCATGATTCCGGTGGTGGGGGCCACCGTCGGTGGGGCGGTGAGGACTCCCGTGGTGCGTGTCCAGGCCGTGGGATTTTTCACCCCGCCGCTCAGCCGGTTGTGCTGGTCGTTCAGGGCCAGGAGGGTACTGAGCGCGTCAGAACCTGTCGTGCCGGAGCCGCCGAGTGCGAGCGGATGGGTGCGCGTGACCCGCACCCGTCCGCCACCCGCGGCGAGTGCCGTGATCTTCTCGGTGTGCACCGTGCACAGGTCAAGCGAGGCCGCGGCCCCCGAGGCGACCTGAATCGCGTGTGTGAGGGTGCCGGTTCCGGCCGTATTGAGTTTTAGCGTGCTGTGCCTCAGGTGCAGCGAGGCTGACTGATCCACCTGTATTGTGGCGGTTGACGTCCCCGCCGGGTAGACGGTGCCCGCGTTTGTAACGATGCATCCGACGAGCGAGACGACGCTCGTATCGCCCGCGTAGAGCAGCTGTGCCGAGGCGGTGAGTGAGCAGTTGTTCAGCAGAACGCTCTGGCCGCCGCGCGCCTCCACCATCCAGGAGGATGCCGCGTTTTTTGTGAAATCACAGCCGTTAAAGGAGACGTGGGCGCCGTGCACCGAGGTTCGGGCGAGGGCAGTGTCTGCGGCATCCACCAGCACCGCGGTGCTGTTCTCGGTAAAGAGGCAGTCGCGGAAGCGCAGAGCGGTTGCCCCCGTTGTGACCCGGCAGGCCACGGCGAAACCCTGGAAAACCATGGCGTTCAGCACCACCTGTGCGGTGAGTGTGGGGCGGATGTCCCAGGACGTTTTCGTGCCGTTGGCCGTTCCCGGACTGCCGCCACAGGTGAGGCCGTTGCTGTTATTGCTGCTGCGGAAGTGAATCCCACGGTTTTTTGCCCAGGTGGGGTGTGGCGATACGGGGGTGGTGCGCGGGAGGTCGGGGGCCGCCGTTGCGCTACTGGCGACCCGAATTGCATAGGTGGCGGGGGTCTTCATCTCGCAGTGGATGGTAGCGGTGTCGCCGCGCAGCTCCACGCGGTAGGGGTCCCAGGTGATCTGGGAGGTGATCTTGTACGTTCCGCGGGGAAAGTACACGCTCACAAAGCCGGTGGTAACGGTGAGGGCTTTCTGGATGGCGGCGGTGTCATCTGCGATGCCGTCGCCGATTGCACCGCAGTTCATCACGTTGCGGGTGGGGCGGGTGGTGGGGGTTATCCCCGTGAGTGGTGGTGTCATGTGATCTGTCCTATGAGCGAGTGTGTGGGTGACGGTGCGGGCGCTTAGCCGTAGCTGTTGACATACGCGTTGCTCAGAAGAACCCAATCCCCCGTCACCCCACCGGTTGTGGTGATCACGAAGCGAACCTTCTCGACCAGGTGGGTGTCCCAGTTGGCGGGAAGTGAGGTGTTCCAGGCTGTGCTCGCGGCGTAGTGCACCAGTTTGAGTTGAGACCAGGCGCGGCGCTTGAGCGTCACCGGGGTAAAGGTTTGCCACTCGTTGAGCCCGGCCACGAAGGCGTTATCAAAGCGGCCGAGGACTCGACCACCCCGATCGAGGTACTCCACGCGGAGCTCTTTCACCGTGATGTTGGAATTGCTTCCGTCGGTGCCGGATCGTGCCGCGTCGTCCCAGCACAGATCAACAACCAGGCCGGTGACCGCGGTGGGGGCCGTCACCGGGGCGGTGACGGAGAGTGTGGAGTTACCATCCTTATCAAACGCGCAGATGATTCCATCCTTCGCGGTGTGATTATTCGCGTCTTTCGCCCCGTTCTTCCATATAGTTCCTGAGCTGGACTCCCAGGCATCCGTCGTAAACACTCCCTCATAGAGCCGGTTGTTTTTACCGTCGAGGCCCAGCATAGGAACCGTGTCACTGAGAATTTCGAACGTGGGGTTGGTGATATTGACCCGGACCCCGCCTCCCGTGAAGGCGGTGACATTGGGCATCCAGAAATACGAATCCGTGATGCTCAGGGCCGCCCAGGCGTTGCCCTGGGCCAGGTACTCTTTCGTCTCGCTGACCGGGTTCGTGGGGCTGTAGTTCATCAGGAAGTACGACTCCGAGATACTGACCTGGGTGCGAGCTGCCAGCTTGATATAGGGGTGGCTGGCCGTGGCGGAGCTGTTGGTAAGGGTAAAATTATTGCTCGTTGACCGGGCAAACTCGTCGGCGGGGGTCTCAAAGTGGCAGCCGAGAAAATCGACGAAGCCGTGCTCTCCCACGGTGAGGAGCTGGGTGATCCAGTCAAACGAGCAGTTGAAAAACCTGACGGTCTGGTTCGCCTCCAGATTGATGGTGTAGTCGCCGGACGTGCTGGCCGAGAAGTCGCAGCCGTCGAAGTAGATGCGTTCACCGCGGTCGTCGAAGCGCTTTGTCGCGAGCGCTGCGGTATCCGGATCGGTAGTCTTCCAGCGGTTGGCCGGCATAAAAGCTGCCGTGTCATTGACGGAGAACACACAATCGCGGAAACCCAGCATGTCGGTGAATGAGCCGAAGAGCACGGCCGTGCCGAAGCCGCGGAACACCATATTGGACAGGGTAAGGTGAGCGTTCTTACGGCGGCCACCCGAGATTAGCTTCCCGCTACTATCCGAGGTCTCAGCGTAGTATCCCGTGCCCTCCCAGCCATCGTGTCCCTCGTAACCCTCAATGTAGAGACCGTTGCACGTCTTCATGACGCCGCTAGCCACGTCCGTCGTGACAAAGGCGATGCCGGAGCTGGTCGCGGTGCGGGTGGAGGTCGGCGAGTTACCCCGCACAAACGGTGCGCTCGATGTTACGCGCACGGCGTAGGTGTCTGGATCCGCCCGGTCGCGCGAGTCACGATTGGCGATCTTCAGGTCGCACAGGATTGTCGCATTCTCGCCCAGCAGGTGCACTCGATAGGGGTCCCAGACGAGCTGGGAGGTAATCCGGTAGGTTCCTGCGGGAAAATACACCGTGGCGGGTTGGGCTGTGGTGCCGATTGTCAGATCGTCAAAAGCCGCCTGGATGGCCGCGGTGTCATCCGAGGTATTGTCGCCCGTGGCACCGTAGTCGCACACATTGCGCACCGGGGCGGCGGCGCGGATGCTTGTTGAGGTCGAGGCGTGCGGCACGCCATCCCAGGTGGCGGTGGGCAGATCGCCATCCAGGTAGTCACCCGTGTAGGTGCCGGCGACGAGGCACACCTCCTTGACCTCGATCCAGTTGCCCTTCTTCGCGCTATGCACAATGAACCCCGTGGTGAGCTCGGCTGGCCCCTGCCACGCGGGGTAGGTGAGTATGATCTTCTTCCAGGTGTTGTTCAGTGTGTACAGGGTTCCGGGCAAGTTCCCGTTAATTTCGGGGGCAATGGTGAACTCGGTCTGCTCCCCGATGACGGGGCCGCCGCGCGCCCAGAAGCTGAGGGTGTAGGTGTTTCCCGTCACGCCAGTAAAGGTGGTGAGACCGATGAAGCCCTGGTCGAGGGGTGCGGTGCTGCCTGCCGCCGGTACCCGCTGTGTCACGAGGACGTCGATGCGGAGTGCGCGACCCGCGTCGGGGAGGGGAGTCGAGGAGAGCTGAAAAGCGTTGAGGACCTGGGAATTATCCGCACTGAATTGGCAGTCGGCTGCGACGCCCACCGGGACGGTGCCGCCGAGGGTGAGCGTGACGAAGCGGGGGTTTGTGGCAAGGTTTGTGGTCATAATCTTCTTCCTGCTGGGGTGTTGCCAGGGGCGACAACGCGGTTGCGGGTGGGGGATCTGGCCCGCAGGAAGAACGATATATCCGACCAATGACACCGGTATTCCCCGGGAATTCGCGGTAAATCGGGGGGAGAAAGACTGTTGTCTGCCCGGGCGTGTCGTGCTCGGTGTGGCGATCCGACGCGTGGCTACTCCGGGGCGATGCGGGGTCGCGACGCTGTTCTCGCCGCGACCCCACTCCGCACCTAGCTGTGTGCCCCGGCGTACGGTCTGCTCACGTGCAGCACGCTGCCCGTGCGGGCACCCCCTATGCTCAGCACCACGCGGGCGCTCCCGTACAGGTCCGGGTTGAGGTCGAGCGTGTCCAGGTTGATGCTTGCCGTGAGGATGTCCCACCGGGTGGATACCAGCTCAACGGGCGTCACGCTCGTGATGATGGTTCGGGCCACGTCCGTCCGTCCGTCGAAGAAGAACTGAACCCGCTCGCCGTGGACGGTGAGTCCACTCGTGCCCTCCCCGGCACACGCCTCGATACGGTACTCGAAGTGTCGCTGTGTGCCAGAGAGCGGCACCAGCACGGACAGTTCCGTCGGTTCATCGGAGGTATACACCGCGGATACAATGTCCCGCTCCGCTGTGATGTCCGCGGAGGATGATTCACCCGCTGCCCGGTACCCGAGGGTGCCCTGCGAGGTAGACCATCCCTCCGTTCCGTTGACCGCCCCCAGGCGGTTGTGCCGGGCGTTCAGGCCGCGCAGCGGGGCCGCGGACGGTTCGAGCCCGTGGATGTTCTCCACGGGTGCCGTGCGCGTCTGCGCCGCGGTGAATCGCCCGCCGCCCGTCGTGAGTGCGGTCACCCGCGGAGCCGCGACGGAGCACAGACGCAGGGTGCACTGGGCCGACAGCCCCACGTAAAAAATGTGGGGGAGGGTGGCGACGGGCGAGACGTTGAGCCGCAGGGTCGTGTGCTTGAACTGGATGGAGGCGGCGTCGGTCAGCACCACGGAGGCCTGGTGTTCCGGGGCGTCTGTGGTGGGCCATCCCGCCTCCCGGTAGTGGTCACCGGTGTTTTCTACTCGGCTGGCGAGCACCTGTACCGAGCTCGTGTCGGCCGCCCGGATGAGCGCCGCAGAGCCCGAGAGTGAGCAGTTGTTGAGCACCAGCTCCTGATTTCCGGTGAGGTCGAACATCCAGTCGGGGGAGTTATTTCCCAGAAATTCGCAACTCGCGTAGGCAGCGTGTGTGCCGCGGCCAACCAGACCGGGGTACAGACTATCGGGTGAGTCGATGAGTACGGCAGCGTTATTATCGGCCAGAATGCAGTCGCGAAAACGCACGGTCGGCGAGTGGCCCTGAATGTGGTGGGCCACCGTGAACCCGCGAAACACCATATTGGCGAGCATCAGGTTGGAGTTGGTCGTGGGCTCCTCCGCCCACGCTGAGCCGTGCGCGGCGAGCACTCCGGGGGTGCCAGAGAACAGGAAACCGGCGCTGGTCCCGTTGGCTGAGACAAACTCAAGGCTCCGATTGCGGGCCCACAGCATGTAGGGCGAGACGAGGCCGTTACGCGGCGAGTCGGCCGCCGCCGAGGCTGAGGGCGTGACGTGTACGGAGTAGGTTCCCGGGGTGGCCATATTGCAGCGGATGACGGCATCCTGCCCACGCAGTTCAACGCGGTACGGGTCCCAGAGGAGGGTATCGGTAATGAGGTAGGTTCCCGGCGGGAAAAACACCGTGATAAATCCGGTCACGGTTGTCAGCGCTCG
Source organism: Klugiella xanthotipulae (assembly GCF_006716695.1). Classification (GTDB taxonomy): domain Bacteria; phylum Actinomycetota; class Actinomycetes; order Actinomycetales; family Microbacteriaceae; genus Klugiella; species Klugiella xanthotipulae. The sequence goes on along the minus strand of NZ_VFPN01000001.1, from coordinate 531,555 downwards.
GCGCAGCGCCTCCGTGTCATCGGTGATCCCGTCTCCGCACGCACCATACTGTCGTACGCTGCGTATGATGCGGGGGGCTGCGGCCTCGGTGGCCGTCGCGGGTGGCGTCGCGGGTGGGCGAGTGGTCATGACGGTGTCCTTTGCTCGGTGTGCGGGTGGGAGCGGTGTGCGGGCGGGTGGGGGCATCGGCGGCTATCCATAGGTGTTGATGTGGGCGTTGCTCATCAACAGCCAGTTGCCAGCGGCCCCGCCCCGGAGCGTGATGACAAAGCGCACCCGCTCGGCCAGCTCAACGTTGTTGAGCGCGACGCCGTGGTCCCAGATAGTGCTGTCGTTGTAGTGCACAAGTGAGACTCGCGACCATTCGTGGTGTTTGAGTGTCACCGGTGTGAACTGCACGTAGGCGGTGTTGAAGCTGTACCGGCCGAGGACGGTGCCCGAGCTATCCAGATACTCCGCGCAGATCCCCGTCGCCGTGATGTTTGTGTTGGGCTGACGCTGTGTGGGAAGGTCGCCGAAACACAGATCGACGCAGAGACCGGCGACCGCTTTGGCCCCGTTGAGGGGAGCCGTGACCGAGAGCGTGGCGAGGTTGTGGGGGCCGGCGACGCTGTACAGGCAGAGCATCCCGTCAACGCCGGTCTGGTTCTCGACATTGTCGATCGTATTGCCGTACATGTTGCCGTTGCTGAACTCCCACGCTCCCGGGGTGTAAATACCCGAGTGCAGTTTGTTGTGCTTGGGAGTTAGTCCGAGCATTGGGATATGTTCGTTATCGACGTGAAATTTGGGGTCTGAGATATTCACCCGCATCCCGCCACCCGAGATCGCGGTGACCTCGGTGAAGAGCATAAAGGATTCCACAATGTTGAGGGTGGCCCAGGCGTCGCCCTCGGCCAGATAGTTAATCGGGTAGTGCGCCTTCTCGGCGCGGTTGTTCAGCAGGAAAAATGATTGTGAGATGGAGACCAGACTTTTGGCCTCAAGCTTCATATACGGATATGGCTGCGGCTGCGACGCGGTTGCCGACACCGGATAGCCGTAGTGGGCTGAACGGTTAAATTCTGCGGTGGGGGTCTCAAAGTGGCACCCGGTGAAGTCGATGAGAGACATATCACCGGCTCGCAAGAGCTGGGCCGTCCAGTCGAATGAGCAGTTAATAAATTTGAAGGTTTGATCGGCCTCCATATCAATCGTGTAGTTGCCGTAGGTCATGGAGGCAAAGTCGCACGTGTCAAAGTAGATGCGCTCCCCCCGGTCGTCGAAGCGCTCGCCGGCCACGGGCACATCCCGACTCCGGTCCCGCGGCAGGTAGACGGCCGTGCGATTGAACATGAAGGCGCAGTCACGGAAACCCATCATGTAGGTAAACGAGCCGATGCACGCCGCCACTCCGAATCCGCGGAAGGTCATATTCGAGAGGGTGAAGTTTGAATTCTTGCGCCGCCCGTCGGCGTAGGTGAGGTCGCCCCAATTGGTGTGGAGGTTGTCATCCACCTGGCCCGCGATGAAGAGGCCGTTGCACGCTTTCGTGCGATTCTGGTCCCGCTCAGGGGCGAGGAATTCGATCCCGGAGTGCACGACTGTCCGGTTCGAGATGGGCGGGTTTCCGAAGAAGAACGGTGCCGTCGAGAGCACCCGGACAGCGTAGGTTCGCGAGTCGAACCGCTCAAACGTGTCGAGGGGCTGATCGCCGGGCAGCGTGAGATCGCAGTAGACGGTTGCGTTTTCGCCCAGCAGGTGTGCCCGGTACGGGTCCCAGGTGAGCTGTTGCGTGATGCGGTAGGTGCCGTGCGGGAAGTGCACGGTTCGGGTCTCGCCGGTGGGTACGTCGAGAGCCCGTTGGATGGCCGCGGTATCGTCCGTGACCCCATCGCCGCGCGCGCCGTAAGAGGTCACGCTGTGCACGGGGAGTGCGGTTCCGGCCAGGGTCGAGGTTGAGTTGTGGGGGATACCGTCCCAGACTCCTGTGTTCATATCTCCGTCGAAGTGTGGCCCCGTATAGTTACCCTCCGGCACGAGGCACACCGATCTCACCTCGATCCAGTCTCCGGGTTGTGCCCCGCTCGCGAGGAGCCCCGTCCCCTGGTCGCTCCCCGCAGCCTGCGAGAGTCGGTACTCGTGCCAGGTCGATGCGGGCCGGGATGGGCGTGCAGGCGCGTTTCCGGTCAGCACGGGTGTGATATTCACGGCGGGTTCCTGGTCGCTGCGGGTGGTGCCACCGCGGGCGAGCACGATCAGTGTGTACTCGTGGCCCGTGACGGTGGGCGCGTCCGTGAGTTCGAGCCGGGCCGCGGTTCCGTCGGGGTGGGCGCTCGTGAAGTCGAAGCGGACGGTTTTGCCGCCCTCAACCACCGTGCGCGAGGAGACGAGCGGTACCGAGACGGAGCTATTGCCGACGCTGTGCGCCTCCGCAGCGACGCCGAGAGGGTGGCCCGCTGCGTTGACGGTGTCAAACTGGGGGTTTGTCGCGAGATTTTGTGTCATGGTATTCCTTACTGCCGTGCCTGTTGTGACATATGAGAGCGCAGACGTGTCTGCGTCTGAGACAGTAAGAGATGCCACCGACACCGCTAGGGGACGGTGCCCCGGGGGTCACCGGTGCTCCCCCGGGGCGGCGTGTCGGTTACGTCCGTGCCCCGGAGCGGCTGCGAAATGCCATCGTTGTGGCTGCTGTTGCGGGAGCTGCCCGCTGCCATGACGGAGTGCAGGGGAATGAAAAAGGCCTGCGCACTGGAGACTGATGCTTCCTCCGGCACGCAGGCCAGTAGCTGTTTCTCTCCGGGGGGTGAGGGGCACAGCTACGGTGTCGATCCCTAACTCGACATCCATGAGACTACGTGGAGCGTGCGCATATTCCGGGAGAATACGATTCACGGGGGTCGAATTAACCCCATAAATAACCCCATACACAAAGATTTAAATATCGTTATTCTTTTTATGAAATAAATAGATAAAGATATTCCCGTAAATGGATAAAACTATTCGCGCACCGCGGCGGCGTACTCGCGTCCGGCTGCCCACACGCGGACCGGTTGGAAGGAGTCGTCCAGCAGCAGGATATCCGCCGCGTACCCCGTGGCGACCCGCCCGTAGCGGTCACCCAGTCCGAGGGCGCGCGCCGGGACGTTGGTGAGGGCGTTGACCGCCAGGTGCACGGGTACCCCGGCCCGGCGCACCGTCTGGTGCAGTGCCCGGTCAAGCGTGAGGGTGGAGCCGGCGATGTTGCCGCCCTCGGTGAGGCGGGCCACGCCCTCCGTCACGGTTACCTCGAGTGCGCCGAGCCGGTAGTCCCCGTCCGGGTTGCCGGTCGCGGCCATCGCGTCGCTGACCAGGGCCACCCGGTCGGGGGCCTGGGCGAAGAGCAGCCCAATGATTTCGGGGCGCACGTGTACGCCGTCGGCAATCACCTCCAGGATCACGCTCTCACGGTCCAGGGCAGCCACGACGGGCCCGGGCGCGCGGTGGTGGATGCCGTTCATTCCGTTAAACGCGTGGGTGAGGATGCTCGCCCCCGCCTCGCACGCGGCGGCAGTTGTCTCGTAGTCCGCATCGCTGTGCCCCACGGCCACGGCCACCCCACGAGCCACGAGCTGCCGGATGGCCTCCCGCGCGCCGGGTAGTTCCGGGGCCAGCGTCACCTGGCGCAGCTGGCCTGCGGCCGCCTCGAGCAGCAGGTCGATGGCCTCCGGGGTGGGGGTGATCAGCGAGTTTTCGTCGTGTGCCCCCTTGTGGCTGTGGCTGAGGAAGGGTCCCTCCAGGTGGATGCCGAGTACCAGCTCGTCGGCGGATGCGCGGCTCGCGGCCTCCCGGGTCGCGGCGAGCATCTCCGCCAGGGGGTTGGTCACGAGCGAGAGGAGGCTGCGCGTGGTGCCGTGCGAGCGGTGCAGGGCGAGGGCTGGGCCGTACCCGCCCGGTCCGTCGTCAAAGTTGTGCCCGGCCGCCCCGTGGCAGTGGATATCGATGAAGCCCGGCGTGAGCAGGGCGTTTCCCGCGTCGATCACGGTGCCCGCGTCCGCTGCGGTCTCGGAGGATCGCCAGCTGTCACCGCTGCCCCTGGCGGTGATGGTGTCGCCCGTGAAGGCGACCCAGGCATCCGGCACAACCCCCTCGGGGGTTACGCGGCGGGCCGAATGGATCACGGTGGTAGTCGAGGCCATACGTGCCAGCCTACCTGTCGCGTGCCGCCCCGGCCGAGGCTGTCACCGGAAAAATGGTGGGGGTGGCGAAGCCCGCCGCGCGGAAGGCGGCGCGTACCTCGCGGGTCACCTGGCCGGTGCGGGTGCCGGGTACGAGCGCGATTGCCGCCCCACCAAAACCGCCCCCCGTCATCCGGGCACCGAGGGCACCGGCGGCGCGGCTCGCCTCGACGGCGAGGTCGAGTTCGGGTACCGAGATCTCATAATCGTCACGCATGGATCGGTGCGAGGCGTCCAGTAGCGGACCGATGGCCGCGGCCCCCCGCTCGCGCACCGTCTGCACGGTGTCGAGTACCCGCTGGTTCTCGGTGATGACGTGCCGCACGCGGCGGAACGTCTCCTGGTCGAGGGCCGCCTCGGCCCGTGGCAGGTCGTCGGGACCCAGGTCGCGCAGGCTGGGCACGCCGAGGGTTAGGCAGGCCTGTTCGCAGGCCGCGCGGCGTGAGGCGTAGCCGCCGGTTGCGTGTGAGTGGCTCACGGTGGTGTCGATCACGAGGAGCTCCAGCCCGGCGGCGGCGAGGCCGAGCGGGATGAGCGTCGCGTCGAGTGAACGGCAGTCGAGGAAAACCCCGTGGTCCGCCACCCCCAGCAGGGAGGCCGACTGGTCCATGATCCCGGTCGGTGCTCCCACCGCCACGTTTTCGGCCCGCTGCCCCACGGCCGCAAGCTCGGGTCGGCTAAGTCCCAGCCCCCACAGCTCGTTGATGGCCACGGCCGTCGCGCACTCGATTGCCGCGGAGGAGGAGAGTCCGGCCCCCACGGGAACGGTGCTTTCCAGGTGGATGTCCACCCCCGGCAGCGTCGTCAGGTCGGCCCCGCGCTCGCTCAACGCCCAGAGCACGCCGAGCGGGTAGGCCGACCATCCGCTCGCCGTCGCGGCGGTGAGCTGTGCACGTGGGACCTCGGCGGCGGGGATGGTGGCTGGCCCCTCGGGGCTGTTCCCCGTACCATCCGTACCACTCAGTCCGGTTGTCACCCGCACGATGCCGTCGGAGCGTAGCCCCACCGCCGCCCAGGTGCGCAGGTTGATGGCGCACGGAAAGACGAAGCCGAGGTTGTAGTCGGTGTGCTCCCCGATCAGGTTGACGCGGCCGGGGGCCGACCAGACTCCGTCGGGCGCACGTCCGGTGAGTTGCTCAAATGTGCGAGCAGTGGAGTCGGCGGTCGCGGTGCGGTCGTCGCCCGGTGGGGTACTGGTGTTCATTGTGGGCTTCCGGGTGAGGTGGGTGGGATATCGGTGTGTTCGGCATCCGCGCGGGCCAGCGCCGCCCGCAGGGTGTCCGCAGCTGTCTCGGGGGGAACGTCGCCGATCCAGGCGCCCATGGCGGCCTCCGAACCGGCCAAAAATTTGAATCGCTCGGCCGCCCGCCGGGGCGAGGTGATCTGTAATGTGAGTCGGATGTCGTCCCGGTGCTCGTGCACGGGGGCCTGGTGCCACGCGGAAATGTAGGGGGTGGGCGTGTCGTAGACGGCATCCACGGCCCGCAGTAGGCGCAGGTACGTGATGGCCAGCTCGTCGCGTTCGGCGAGCGTGGTCGCGGCCAGGTCGGGGAGGTGTCGGTGCGGCATCAGGTGGATTTCGAGGGGCCAGCGCGCCGCAAACGGTACGAAGGCGCTCCAGTGCTCGCCGCGGAGGATCATCCGCGGACCGGCCTGCTCGCTCGCGAGAAGGTCGGCGGCCAGCCCGGGGCCGTACTCCCGCACCGAGCCGATCAGCTGCCGGGTGCGCGGCGTGATGTAGGGGTAGGCGTAGATCTGGCCGTGCGGGTGGTGCAGGGTCACCCCGATGGCCTCGCCCCGATTCTCGAACGGGAACACCTGCCGCACGCCGGGTAGTGCGGAGAGGGCTGCGGTGCGGTCGGCCCAGGCCTCGATGACGGTGCGCGCCCGCACGGGGCTGAGTTCGGCGAAGGACCCGGCGGTCTCGGGGCTGAAACACACGACCTCGCACCGGCCCTCGGCTGGCCGGGTGCGTTCGAGCCCCACGGATGCGGACTCGGTGGGGTCACCGCCGCGCGCGTCCCCCGTCGCCGGCCCAAACGAGGGCGAGCGGTTTTCGAACACAACCACATCGTAGGCGTCGGGTACCTCGGAGGGGTTGGTGGGGGAGGCCGGGGCGAGTGGGTCCCGGTCGGCGGGCGGCAGAAACGCGCGGTTCTGCCGGGCCGCGGCAATCGACACCCACTCGCCGGTGAGCGCGTCACGGCGCATGGTGGCCGTGTCGGGCCGGGGGTCGAGTATCCGGGTATCGGCGGCCCGTTCGACCGGCAGGGTGCTGCCGATATCGTCGAAGTAGATCAGTTCTCGGCCGTCGGCCATGGTGTGGCCGTGGCGGCGTATCCGCGCCTCCCTGACGGTGGGGGTGTCGGAGGTGGCGGGGCGGGGATGCTCGTCTGCGGCGGGTGGGGTGGTCATAACGCCTCTGTGTTGTGTGTTGTCTGCTCTGTGTTGTGTGCTCAGCGGTGTGTGCTCGGTGTGTCTGGCTGGTGTGTTCGATATGCGCGCGGGATCGGTGAGTTGCCGCGGAAACCCGCCCGTGTTCCCCGGGGAACCTGACACCAAAATACTGCTTTCGTCTTGAGTTAAGTAAAGAACAAGGAAAATAAAGTATGGAGAGTGAAGACCCCCGCCGCCGACCTGCCCGCGCCCGCCGCGCCCTCGTCGCCACCGGGCTACCGCTCCTCGCCGCCGAGTAGCTATCGTGGGGGGATGAGTGCTGCACCCACCGGAGAACAGTTTGAGCTAACCGCCCGCCACGATGGTGTGGAGTGGCGGGCCGTCGTCACGGAGCGCGCCGCCGGTCTGCGCATCCTGACCGCCGACGGCATTGACCTGGTTGAGCCGTTCCCCGCCGAGCAGATGCCACCCTTCGCCGCGGGTATCGTGCTCGTGCCGTGGCCCAACCGCGTGCGCGACGGCGTGTGGCACCTCCACGGTGCAGCGCAGCAGCTGGACCTCACCGAGGTGTCGCGCGGCAACGCCATCCACGGCCTCCTGCGCAACGCACCCTACCGGGTGGTAGACCGGTCGGCCGCCTCGCTCACGCTCGGTGCCCCGCTCTACCCGCAGCACGGCTACCCGTTCCGCCTCGACACCCGGGTCACCTACGAGCTGGTCGGCGACGGGATACGTGTGACCCACGCCATCCAGAACCTGTCGGATGCCCCGGCCCCGGTGGCCCTCGGTGCCCACCCCTTCCTCAGGATCGGTGGCGTGCCCACGGGTGAACTCACCCTCACGGTCAACGCACACACGGTCTATACGACCGACAGCCGGATGAACGTGACCGGCAGTCGCCCCGTCGAGGGGAGCGACCGCGACCTGCGCGGCGGTGTGCGGGTGTCTGCTCTCGCCGAGGCGGTGGGGGAGTCGGGTGCCCTGGGTATTGATGCCGGGTTTGGCGGTCTGGAGCAGAGAGACGGCGTCACCGAGCACACCCTGACCGCGCCCGACGGGCGTCGGCTGACGGTGTGGGGCGACCAGAATATCCGCTGTGTGCAGGTCTTTACCACGCGCGCATTTGGCACCGATACGGTGACGGATGTCGCGGTGGCGATTGAGCCGATGACGGCCCCGGGCGGTGCGCTGGCCAGCGGCGAGAACCTGGAGTGGGTGCTGCCGGGGGCCGAGTGGGTTGTGACGTGGGGGATCCGGTTTGCGTCGTCGGCGGTTTGGGGCGGCATAGAACACGCGCCTGAGCTCTCCGAGAACTCGTGACCATTGCAACCAATGAAGTGCTGATGGTTCAGCGCGCCAACTTTTTTCTGCAAAAGGTGTACAAAAATACCTGGTCAATGCCTAAATATCGAAAAAACGGGAGCGGGGTTGCGCTCGCGGTTCAGAGTGAGACGCGTTCTTGCTTTACGTACATCAAAATATCAGGTACGGTTTGCAGGTTCCTTGTTGGCCTTGTTGAAAGTGAGACATTCTGTGCGCAAGAAGCTAACCACAGCAGCCGCTGCGATCTGCCTTGGAGTCGGGTTGAGTGCTGTTATCGCTGCACCTGCCCAAGCTGCACCCGTTAGCACGGGAGTGGTAAATACTAAATGGGAAGATTGCCCCATAGATAAATACTGTGTCTGGACGGACGCAAATTATGTCACAAATTTTGTATCTCTAGCGGTTGGGGTGGGGTCCCATGACGGACCTCACCGTAACAGTGTTTCTTCTCTCTTTAACTTTCGAAACGCAAGCGTTTACTTTTATAAAGGAGCAAATTATAGTGGTGAGGTAAAAATTGTTCCGCCGCCAACCACTGCCAATCATAAAAACTGGGCAAATCTGTGGGGAACCGGCTGGAACGATATTATTAGAAGCTCAAAGCCTAGCAAATAAAAATATTTCAGACGGCCTCTTCGTGTACGTCGGGGCCGTCTGTTACGATAAGCAGTGAGAATAAAAATGAATTTAACTTCCCCCCAATGTCGTGCGTATAAATCTCTCGCAATAACCATAATAGTAGCTTTTGTGGTGATGGGATGCTCGGCGGAAAATAGTGAAACCTCTATCCAGAAAATAGATTTTCCAGCCTTAAGTGAACTTCCCGAAGCAGCTGCACAAATCGATGCAGAGTCGATGCAGATATTTTTTCCAATTGACCAATATGGAATGTCGTTAGAGGATGAACGTACAGTAGATAGAGCAAATAGAACTGTCCTTGACGCGTGTATGAAGAAAAAAGGGTTGAGTGATCCTTATCTCGAGGCGGCAAAATCGGATAGTGCATCGATGCCTAGTTGGCGTTATGGTTACTGGAACGCTGATTACGTCGCTCAATATGGCCCAGAGGGAAACACGCCTGCGCCAATTGAGATCGAAGATGAACAGGTTTCAGCGGAATTAATGAAATGTCAGTTCTCCGTTGATTCAATAGAAATTCTTGATTCGAAGACGTTTCAGAGCGACGAAGAATCCCCTAATGCTCTGTTGGAAGGTAGTAGCGCATCCTATGAGAAAACTCTCAACTCCACTGAAGCTAAAGAGATTATAGAGATCTGGCAAAAATGTGTCGTTGACAAAGGATATCAGCTTGACCCAAGCGCGCATGACGGATTACAGATTCTCAACGATGAATCTCTCTCAGACGAAGCTCTTCGTAAATCATTTGCCACGGCGGCTGAATGCTCGGATCGAAATTTAACTGTGCAAAAATTATCCAATATCGAAGCGCGATATCAAGCATATTTTATCGAAGAAAATCAAGCGATTTTTAACGAACTGCAAGAAACTGCCAAAGAGCGAGTAGCTGCGGCACAAAAAATCTTGCTTGAGGGATAGTGGGACTAGCAAGCAGTGATTTTTGTAAATGGTAGAGGAATAATGTGTCTGATCTGATCAGTGAGGACCAGGATGATGAGCCAAACCTTAGCAGACTAAGATATCCGAAGCGTATTGTACTTTTCCTTATCGTTGTCTTTTTGCTTATGGGGAGTGCGTTTGGAGCTGGTCTGTTTTTTCAGTCACCAAATAATATTGCTTTAGAATCTTCGGATACTGTGCTTGAAGTAACTGCAAAAGTGGAAGAGCGTGTAGTCTCTGCAGGATCAACCGTGACGGGGACTATACAAACTGGTAATGTTCAAATTATTAATGTTACGGAGGTTCCCGCAAGCGCTTCATCGGTTGATGCAAGCGATGATATTGCTACCCAGGAAAAAGTTGACACTTCAGAGATTGAATCTTCATCTAGTCAAAATTCCAGTCGATCCGTTGTTTCGTTACAGACAATAAGTATTGGAGATCAAGTTGGCTATGGTACTTTGTTGGGAGAAGTTTCTGGACGGCCGCTTATCGCTGTTCCAGATAGTATTCCTTTGTATCGAAATATCTCGATGGAGTCACAAGGGAATGACGTTCAAGGAATACAGAAAATGCTTATTAGCATGGGGTATTTGGGCGTGAAGGAAACTGGCCGATTTGACTGGGGTACTTTTGACGCTATGCGACGTCTTTACGCGGCGTCAGGTTACACTTTACCCTACATTTCAGACGGAATTCAGGGAGTCTCTCTTAATGAACTTGTACCAGTTGTTTCAGCGGAGGCAACTGTTCTACAGGCTGCCAGAGTCGGAACAATCTTGACATCCGAAGTTCCGCTTGCAAAATTGCAAACGAGCCCCGACATTATTGTTGGCCGTGTCTCTACCGCGCAAATAGATTCCTATGTTGTTGGTGATCGCGTAAATCTATTGTTTGGTGCCAACGCACCACTTGAATCAACTGTCACATCAATCGGACCATATAAATCTGAATCAGATGGGGTATCTGCCGGATATGACGTTGCAATTCAACTTCCGAAACTAGATGAACCTTTTGATAGATCTATACCTATATCTATCTCTTCGATAACGGAAGAAATTGCGGGCCCGGCTATTCCGCTAGTCGCAATTCACCAAGATAATAGTGGAAGTTATGTGGAGCTTCCAAATACTAATGATGATTCTTCCTCGAGAAATCGTGTTTATGTTGTCGTTCTGAAACAAAATAAAGGGTGGGCGTCTATTGAAGAAAATAAAGATCTGCCCGTAGGCGCTAATATAGTGGTCTCGGGGTAGTTTGGAATGGGTCGAAGTTCTAAAAATCCAATAATTTCTCTTCGAGGTGTTGAGAAAACCTACACGGATTCTGTTCGTACAACGGTTCTAAGATCTATCAATTTTGATATATTTCCTGGTGAGTTTGTTGCTATTGTCGGACCTTCTGGGTCAGGAAAGTCAACGCTTCTGAATATTCTCGGCCTTCTGAGTAGATATAGTGGAGGAAAGTACTTTCTTGACGGAAAAGAAGTTTCTCAATATAGTGAGTCGGAGTTGAATCGTGTCCGTCGAGAAATTTTTGGTTTTGTCTTTCAGTCGTCATATATCATTCCGGAAGATAGTGCCGCGGGGAATATAGCTCTCGGTCTGAGGATTCGGAGGGATCCGCCCGCTGAGCAATTCAGTGCGGTTCGTTCTGTTCTTAACCGGTTTGGTCTTTCGCACAGAGCAAACGTGCTGGGTAAGACGCTTTCTGGCGGAGAGAGGCAAAGGGTTGCCTTAGCAAGGGCTATAGCTCCAGGCCCATTAGTCTTGCTAGCAGATGAACCAACTGGGTCTCTTGACTCTGAGAATAGTCGTATTATTCTTGAACATTTAAAAAAGCTCAGCTTGTCTGGCGTTACTGTTGTTGTAATTACTCATGATCCAACGATTGCGGCTTCGGCTGACAGGTCGATTAAAATCGTCGATGGGATAGTTGGTGATGTAGAAGATTGTATTGAATGGGAATCGAATATCAATGGATTGCTTCCCTTTAAAGAAAAAATACATAATTCACTTCCTAATCGTGTCTCCTTATTCTTTCGTGGTTTCTGGGGTGAGTTTATTGATGCAATCTCTAATCATTCGAGTAAGCCTGCTAGGTCGTTGCTGCTTTTGATTGCTTTTTTACTAGGGGCGGGCGGTCTTGTCGCTTCAGTAGGAATAAGTGAGAGTGCGGCCTCGCAAGTTTCCGAGAGGTTGACGGCAGCTGCTTTGGACGAGATTACATATAGTTGGCGAGGAATTTCGAATACTGATCCTCGTTACGATCCTGATTCCGATGAGAGCGGTGTTCATCGAATTCTTCGGCTGCCTGGAGTTGTCGGTGTCGGCCTCCAAATTCGAGCCGGTGCGGGCGGTAATCATGTTAGCTTGCTGCCATGGGGGTCGGTCTCTGGCCAGGAAGGTGAATTGGGAAATATTAGCATTGTCAATTCAGGATTTTTTGCGATAAACAACATGATAGTTATTCCAAATAACGCACCAATTTTGCTCGACTCTGGCTGGGAGGGAAACAGTGCCGTCCTGGGTCAGAAGATTGCGGAAGATCTTGGAATTTCTGAAGCTGGACCTGATCGAGCTATTTGGATTAATGGTCAAAGTGTTTCGATTGTTGGGATTGTGAAAGGAAAAGCAGGGATGGCCGATATGGATAATTCTATTCTATTGTCTCGTTCTATGCTCGATCATGTAAACAATTATGCAGATTCTAGGTTTATTGTCCGTACCGTACCGGGCTACCCTGCCCCGGTTGCTGAAGCAATTCCCTACGTTCTGAGTCCCGACAATACGGGAATAATTTCTGTGCAGACAGTTGCTGACCTTCGATATTTACAACGTGGTGTGGCGTCGGATTTGGGCGCGTTTATCGCGACAATATCCTGGGTTCTTCTGGCTCTCGTTACTATGAGTGCCGCAACAGCTATGTATTTGTCGGTTCAATCACGCTCTGCTGAGATTGCTCTCAGGCGCGCACTGGGTGCTAGCCGCGCATCCGTGTGGAGGCTTTTTATGTCAGAGGGTTTGGCCATTGGGCTAGCCGGTGGTGTTGCGGGTGGAGCAGTTGGAGTGGTTGCGGTGGTTGCGGTGTGTGCCAGCCAAGGTTGGTCAATCGTTCTTAACCCCCTATCTATCCTTCTCGGGGTGGGGGCGGGTCTTGTTACTGGTGCGCTCTCGGCGACCTACCCGGCTTTCATCGCGGCTATTTGTGATCCTGCAGATGGCATTCGGGGAGGCTAGGCGCGGAAGAAGCCTCGCTGCCTCCGGGGCTCACGCCCGCGGCAACACACACGCACCGCTCACCCGTCCCACGTCCAGTATGGCCGGGTACACTCATCTGGGCGGTGCGCACGGTTGTGCCCGTCCCGCTCGCCGGTCACGCCCCCGTACGAGCCCGCGCCCTGGCCGCTTTCGCGAGCCGTTTCTCAGCAATAAGGACACATCCCGTCATGACCGAGCCCCAGGCATCCGATCTCTTCAGCCCGCAGGACATCGAGACCGCCCTGCGTGTGCTCGGCAGCCTGCACCTGCTTGACCGTGAACACCCCGATTTCATCGCCGTGCGCCAGGCTACCGGCAAGATGTTTAAGGAGGCCAAGAACCACAAGCGCCGCCTCAAGCGCGATGCCGAGGCGGCCGCCGACCGCGCCGTCATCCAGGCCACCGCAACGGGCGCGGCCGACCGCATCGACGATGAGACCCGCGGCCTCGACCTGGCCCCCAGCGTCGAGGCCCCCCTCGCCGGGGAACTCATCACACCGCGCGCCTGCTACATCTGCAAAAACCGGTACACCCTGGTGGACGCCTTCTACCACCAGCTGTGCCCCGAGTGCGCCGCGTTCAGTCACAGCAAACGTCACGCCCACGCCGACCTCACGGGGAAGCGCGCGCTGCTCACGGGAGGCCGGGCCAAGATCGGGATGCACATCGCGTTGCGCCTGCTGCGTGACGGAGCGCACACCACGATTACCACGCGCTTTCCCCGGGATGCGGTGCGTCGCTTCGCGCAGCTGCCAGACTCCGCCGAGTGGCTGCACCGCTTCAAGGTGGTCGGTATCGACCTGCGCGACCCGGCCCAGGTGATGAGCCTGGCCGACGCGGTGGCGGCCGATGGCCCCCTCGATATCCTGATCAATAACGCCGCCCAGACGGTGAAGCGGTCACCGCGCTCCTACGCCCCCCTCGCCGAGGCCGAACTGGAGCCGCTGCCCGCCGGTCCGTTGCCCGAGCTCGTCACCTTCGGGCACACCAACGACCCGCACCCGCAGGCTCTCGCCGCCTCGGTCGCCGCGCAGCCGCTGCTCGCCGCGACCGCCCCCGGGGCCAACCGAATTACCGCGGATTCGCTCGCCACTCTCGCGATGGCGGCCGGGTCCTCCTCCCTGGAGAAACTGGCCGACGGCACCGCGATTGACGCCGGTGGTCTCCTCCCCGACCACCACCACGCCAACAGCTGGACGCACAACGTGGAACACGTTGATCCGCTCGAAATGCTTGAAGTGCAGCTGTGCAACACCACGGCCCCGTTCATCCTGATTAGCCGGTTGCGCTCCTCGCTGGCGGCCTCGGATGCTCGCCGCACGTACGTGGTCAATGTGTCGGCCATGGAGGGCCAGTTTGCCCGCCGCTATAAGGGGTCGGGGCATCCGCACACCAATATGGCGAAGGCCGCCATGAATATGCTCACGCGCACGAGCGCCGAGGAGATGCTGAGCGACGGCATCCTGATGACGAGCGTCGATACCGGCTGGATCACCGATGAGCGCCCTCACCCCACCAAGGTGCGCCTGGCCGAAGAGGGCTTCCACGCCCCGCTTGACCTGGTGGATGGTGCTGCCCGCGTCTACGACCCCATCGTGCAGGGCGAGGAGGGTGTTGACCTCTACGGCGTTTTCCTCAAGGACTACAAACCCGCCGCCTGGTAACCACACCCAGCCGCACGGCTACAGCGCGCCCGAGGCCTTGAGCGCCAGGTAGCGCCGGGCCAGGGCGGGCGGCAACTCCTGGGGGGTCGCGCTCAGCGGGATCGCCCCGCATAGCCGGATCGCGGCGTCAACTCGCCGCCGGTCGGCCAGTGCCTGCTCGGCCGCCGCCGCGCGGTAGGTTTCGTCCCGGTCGGTACGGGCCGCGGCCGCCTCGAGGAGCAGCGGGTCGGTCACCCCGGCGACCACGACCGTGTGCTTCGTCGTGAGCTGCGGCAGCATTGCGAGCAGCGGCCGTGCCGTGCCGGGGGAGTCTGCGGTGGTCAGGAGCACCACGAGTGAGCGCTGGGTGGTGACGTTTCGGACGAGCCCGGGCAGGGCGGCCCAGTCGGTTTCGATGAGTTCGGGGGTGACGGGGGCCAGCGCATCCACCATGCGGGAGAGTTGGGTGGCCCCGCCCGTGCCGCGCACCCGGGCGCGGGTGCGCTGGTCATGCACCACGCAGTCCACGCGGTCACCGGCGGAGTGGGCGAGGGCGGTCAGGAGCAGCGCCGCCTCAAACGAGGTGTCGATGCGTGGCTCGTTGTCGATTCGGGCGGCGGAGGTGCGCCCCGAGTCCACGAGGATGATCACGCGCCGGTCCCGCTCCGGCCGCCAGGTGCGCACGACAACATCCCCGCGTCGGGCGGTGGCCCGCCAGTCAATCGAGCGCACATCGTCGCCGCGCACATACTCACGCAGGGAGTCGAACTCGGTTCCCGCACCCCGCAGCATCGTGTGGGTTCGGCCGTCCATCTCTGTGAGCTGCGCGATGAGCGAGGGTAGGTGCCGCCGCGAGTGGAAGGGTGGGATCACACGGATGGTTCCCGGTACGGCGTGTGTGGCCTGGCGCGCCCACAACCGGAGCGGACCAAACGCCCGCACGGTGACGTGGGGGCTCGTCCGTTCGCCCCGCCGAAACGGCGTGAGGGTCACGGCGATGACGCGGCGTTCGTGAGGGGGTACCCGTATCCGCTGGCGGCTGGGGACGGCCCGAGCGGAGGGCTCCCAGCCGTCGCGGACCATCCCGCGCAGGCCGCGCGCGGAGGGGTTCCCCAGGACCAGCTCGCTGCGGGCGCTCTGACCGAGGCGAATCTTGGCGATGGGGCGACGTTCCACGGTCATCCGGCGTGCCGGGGCGGCGAGAAACAGGTCGAGGATGCCCAGCAGCAGACACAGCGCCAGCCAGACTCCCAGCGCACCGTACACGGCACCATCACCGGCATCCCCCAGCACCACGCTGGTGCCCACGAGGGGCACCACCCCGAGGAGAACGAGGAGCACAAACCACCCAGAAACGGCCACGATTAGACCGGAACGCGAACCTGCTGAAGAACCGAGCGCAGGATGCTGTCGGCGCTGACCCCCTCCAGCTCGGCCTCGGGTTGCAGTTGGATGCGGTGGCGCAGCACGGGCAGCGCCATCGCCTGCACATGGTCGGGGGTCACCGCGGTAAAGCCGCTCAGCCACGCCCAGGCCTGTGCGGCGGCGAGCAGTGCCGTGGTGCCGCGCGGGCTCACGCCGAGTTTCACGGAGGGGGCGTAGCGGGTGCCGCGGGCGACATCCACGATGTAGCCGAGTACCTCGGGTTGCACGACCACACGGCGTACCTCCTGCTGTGCGGCCGCGAGTGTTTCGGCGGTGAGCACGGGGGTGAGTCCGGCGGCGGTGAGGTCGCGGGGGTTGAAGCCCTGCGAGTGCCGGTGTAGCACCTCGATCTCTACGTCGCGGGGTGGCAGGTCGAGGACCAGTTTGAGGAGGAAGCGGTCGAGCTGTGCCTCGGGCAGCGTGTAGGTGCCCTCGTGTTCGATGGGGTTTTGTGTGGCGGCCACCATAAACGGTGTGGGCAGGGCGCGGGTCACGCCGTCCGCGCTCACCTGCCGCTCCTCCATCGCCTCCAGCAGGGCCGACTGCGTTTTGGGTGGTGTTCGGTTGATCTCGTCGGCGAGCAGGATGTTGGTAAACACCGGGCCCTCCCGAAACTCAAATTCTCCGGCGGTCGCGTCGTAGATGAGCGAACCGGTTACATCGCCCGGCATCAGGTCGGGAGTGAATTGCACCCGCTTGGTGTCGAGCGAGAGCGAGTGGGCGAGCGCGCGCACGAGCAGGGTTTTGGCCACCCCGGGCACGCCCTCTAGCAGTACGTGGCCGCGGGCGAGCAGCGCGATAATCAGGCCCGTTACCGCACCCTCCTGGCCCACGACCGCTTTATCAACCTCGACGCGCACGGCGTTGAGCGCTCGGCGCAGTGAGTCAGTCGGGTGGGGACCGGGGATGGTCGCGTCGGGAGTCGTGGTCATGTGGGGTTCTCTTCCTGCTGGCGGGGATGGTCGTGGGGAGGGCTGGCTCCGTGGATGCGGGCCCGGGCGTCGGTCTCCAGGGTGTTCAGGGTCTGTCCCAGTCGGGTGAGTCCCGCGCTGGTGACGGGGTCGTTGCCGATGAGCAGCGCGTGCACCTCGGCGATCGGCCAACCGGTGAGGCCTGCGACAACCGGGATCACGGTGGCGGCGGTATCCGTCACCCCCAGAAGCCGGGACAGCCGGTGCACAGTGCCGTTGCGGAGGATCTGGGCGGCGTGTTCGCTCGCCAGGTTGGTGGCGTACAGTCGCGCGCGGCCCTCGGTGGTCTCGCCGGCCTTGACGGTCACGGGCAGATTTTCGATGGTGAGCGGGCCGAGTCGGCGGCCACGCCAGACGGCCGCGGTGAGCGCGGTGAGGCCCAGGAGCAGCATCACGGGTGGCACCCAGCCGGGGAGGAGCTCGGTGGTGGTCGGCGGGGTGCCCTGGGCGATATCCGCCACCCCCGCGGTGTACCACACGAGCGTGCTGTGCCCGCCGAGCACTCCCAGCGCGAGGGCTGCATTGCCCTCCCGAGTGATGGTGCTGTTGCGTAGCACATCGCTGATGCCGAGCAGGGTGAGTGGATGCTCGCCCCCGATCACGGCAATCGCGTCGTTCCCCTCGCTGTCGGCGAAGCAGCCCACCCAACCCTCGATGGGTTCGAGTGGTGTGTAGCTGGTGCCCCTCCCGGTGATGGTGTCGGCCCGGGCGGCGGCCGGTAGGTCGCAGTCGGCCGATAGCGTGAGGGCGTCCTCGTTGGAGGATCCCGCCACGGGCCCGAGCGCGACGGGTAGGTCGAGGTGGCTGAGGGTGCCAAATGTGGGCTGGATAAAAACGGTTTCTGCGCCGAGCCGGAGCAGCCGGTCGAGTTGATCGGAGTTCAGTACACCCCCGGTATCATTCACCACCACGGTGCTGTCCTCCTCGGCCAGGGCGGTAGCCTCGTCGAGGCTGGTGGCCACGCGCACGTCAACCCCCTGTTGTCGCAGTACCTCCGCAAGGGCCTGCGACCCTGCCGGATAGGGACTTTCCGGGTTGAGATCACCCTCCGTGGTGGTGGCCTGGCCGTTGCGAAGAAAGAGGATGACCGCCCCGATCAGCACGACGGCCAGCAGAATCAGCCACATGCGGGCCTGCCGGAGGCGCGCGCCCAGGCGGGGGGTGAGTACGGTATCGGTCGGTGTGGCGACGGGGTCAGCGGTCACGGCGGCTGCGTTCACTATTCCTCCCTCGCAACGAGCGGGGGAGGAACGGCACCGGCCGTCACTCGGGCTCCCCGGAGTCGGGTATCAAGTTCGGTGACCTGCGCGTAGTGGTCGGGGGTGAGGGTCTCATTAAGGTAGCGGGCCGCGTCGAAGGCGCGCGCAGCGACGCGCAGAGCTTCGCGTTCGCGTGTGACGCTGTGGGCGGCCTCGGTGGCCAGGGTTTGGGCGGTCATTCCGGGCAGCACGGTCACGATCACGCGGTCGTCAAGGCTGCGGGCAATGGCGCGGTAGCACTCCACCACCGCGAGGTTCCAGTCGGCGGCGCGGGCGGCCTCGGCGGCGGCGGCTCGAAGCTCGGCAGCACTGCGCGTCTCTGCCTCGCCGAACAGGGCGCGGTTCTCCCCCGCCTGACGGTGGCGTAGCCGGGGCAGCCCAAAGATGAGGAGGGCGGCTGTGATGAGGGCCACCAGGACCCCCACCACGACAACCTGGCCCCAGGCGCCCCAGCTGCCGCCACCGTTCAGCTGACTAAAGAGCGACAACACCCACTCCCACACCCGCTCGGAGAGGAGATCAAACCAGTTGGGCTGGGCCGAGGTGTAGGCAGGTTGGGCGAGCTCGCGTTCCAGAAGCTGCCGCGCCTCGTCGGCGTCGGGGTCGAGGGGGATACCACTCAGCAGGGTGGCGCTGGCTGCTCTCATTGGGGTCCGAAGCTGGTTGGCCGAGGCAGGAAGGGGTTGTCGAGGGGGCTCGCATCGGTGTCAGACGCGTGGTACTCGGTGTAGCGCACGAGGTCCACATCGAGGCCCTTGGCGCGTATCCGCCGATCAATATAGATCAGGCTGTAGCAGGCCGAGGTGGCCACAGTGGTGATCGCCGACAGGATGAGGTTGAGGACTAATGAGGCGATGTAGTAGATAATAAGCGCCGTCATCGCCTGCGTGCCGCTGGGGTCGGCCATCGAGAACGCGCTGAAGAGCTGGTACACCAGACCGAGGGGCACCGTGATGATCGAGGCCGCCGTCGTGATGATGACAGAGAACAAAACGATCACGCCAAATGTGCGCCAGAACGCGCCGGATGTGAGCCGCCAGGAGCGGGTGATAGCCACCCCCAGCGAGGCCTTTTCGAGCACAATTGTGGCGGGAACGATGGCCAACTTGGTGCTGACCCAGGCATACACAACCCCGGCCCCCAGAAGAAGCGCGATGGTGAGGAGCACGGCGACCACTCCCCAACCGAATCCCGCGTTGCCATCCACGGCGGCCACGATCAGCAGGATGGTGGGGCTCAGTGCCACCCCAACACTCAGAAGCGTTGCCACGCTTGTGAGCAGCGACCACAGCAGGAGCGTGCCAAACCGGGGCGCGACCAACTGCCAGAGCTGGCGGAAGGTGCGCTTGCGGCCGATTGTGGCCTGGGCGACCTCCGCCGAGATAATCCCCTGCATGAGGCTCGCGGTCACGAGTTGGATGGCCGCTTGGAGGAGTACCACGGCGATCCCGGTGGCGATCCCGCCCGCCAGGATGGCCTCCTGGTCACTCGACATCGCTGACATGTATCGATTCACGAAGTACCAGAGGAGCAAACCCATAATGGTGCTCGATAGCAGCGCGATGCCGGTCTGCAGGAGGAGCGCTGCGCCGAGGGTGGGCCGAGGATTGCGGCGGAACACCTGAAACGGCACCCCGATCAGGGTGCCAAATCCCAGCGGTCGCAGGGGGATCAGGCCAGGCTGAGGGGCAGGTGACCATCCGGGTACCTGAGGGTAGCCGGGTTGGCCATAGCCGGGTTGGCCATAGCTAGGTTGGCCGTATCCGGGCCCCTGTCCGGAACTGTCCGGGGCCGTCCACTCGCGATTATTATCCACCCCTCCATGGTGTCACAGGGGGCCCTCCGGTGCAGACATTCGGGCTGCACAGTTTCCACCGACATAATAGGAGGCATGAACCCTCGCATTCTCGTGGTTGACGACGACGTAGCGCTGTCCGAAATGATCGGTATTGTTCTTGAGGGGGAGCAGTTTGAGCCCGTCTTTTGCAACGACGGGGCCGCGGCCATGGATATTTTCCGGGAGTCGCGGCCCGACCTCGTGCTGCTCGACGTGATGCTGCCCGGCCTGGACGGTATTGAGATCTGCCAGCTCCTGCGGCTCGAATCGGGTGTGCCCATCATCATGCTCACGGCCAAGACGGACACCACGGATGTGGTGCGTGGCCTCGAAGCCGGTGCCGACGACTACGTGGTCAAACCGTTCAACCCGGTGGAACTTGTTGCGCGTATCCGTACCCGTCTGCGCCCCGCGGCGGTCGAGGTGAGCGATGAGGTCAGGGTGGGCGACCTCACCCTGGATGTCGTCGGTCACGAGGTGCGCCGCGGGTCCGAGCGTATCAACCTCACCCCACTCGAATTTAATCTTTTACTCACGCTGGCCTCCAAACCGCAGCAGGTCTTCAGCCGTGAGGCACTACTGGAGCGTGTCTGGGGTTACCAGTACAAGGCCGATACTCGCCTGGTGAATGTCCATGTGCAGCGTTTGCGTGCCAAGGTCGAGAGAGACCCCGACCAGCCCATCATCGTCACAACCGTGCGCGGTGTGGGTTACCGGGCGGGCGCAGTCATCGAATGACCTCGCCGGTGGGGGAGCGGCTGAGTCGGTGGGGGGCGGCCACCCGGGCCACCCTGCGCAGCACCTGGCTGTCCTCACTCAAGGTGCGCACCATGACCATCACGGGTGTTGTCACGGCCATCGCCATTGTCCTGTGTGGCACCTACCTGTTGCTCAGTATCGGCGGAGACCTTTTTAACACCCGCAAAGACCAGGTGCTCGCCGACTCGGCACGGGCCACGGCCTCCGCTCAGCGACTTCTCGACGCTTCGGATGCCGCCGACCGCGTCTCGCTCAACAGCCTCGTGATCACCATGCGGGGTGCCATCCGGGACACCTCATCGAGCCAGCTCATTTCGCTTCAGCGGATGCCCGGCCAGAAATTTTCCTTCGACACCCCGCAAAACTTTGCGAGCGAGGGCCTCTCCGGCAACGTCATCACCGGCGAGCTGGTACAGGAGGTACGTGATGGCGAGGAGTCACAGTATTGGCAATCCGTCACCCTGACCAACGCGGATGGCTCCACCAGTGCCGGCATCGTCGTCGGTTCCCAGCTGGTGTTCCCCGGATCTGCCGGCATCTACGGTCTCTACATCGCCTACAGCCTTGCGGATGCCGAGCAGACTCTCGGCTATGTTCAGCGCACCATGCTCGTCACGGGTGTGCTGCTCATGGCCATGCTGGGCGTGCTCGTGTGGACGATCGTGCGGCTCGTCTTCCGCCCCATCCGGGTCGCCGCGGAGACGAGCCGTCGCCTGGCCCTGGGGGAGAGCCATGTGCGGATGCCCGAACAGGGGGATGAATCGTTCAATATCCTTTCCCAATCTTTTAACGAGATGGCCGACAGTCTGCAGAGTCGGATCAGTGATCTGGCTGAGCTCTCGACGATGCAGCAGCGATTTGTGTCCGATGTGTCGCACGAATTGCGCACCCCGCTCACTACCATCCGCCTCGCCGGTGACGTGCTGTACGCACAGCGCGGCGAGTTTAAACCGCCCACCGCGCGCACGGCCGAACTTCTGCACACTCAGGTGGACCGTTTTGAGCGTCTCCTCAACGACCTGCTCGAAATCTCCCGTTACGACGCCGGGTCGGTCACCCTGGAGCGCGACCCCACCAATCTGGTGCGCCTCGCTGAGGAAGAGGTTGAGGGCATGAGCAGCCTCGCCGAGAAGAGCGGTTCCACCGTCACACTCGTGGCCAACGGTGGATACCTGGACGCCGACCTCGACCCCCGCCGCATTCGCCGCATTGTCAACAATCTCCTGGGCAACGCCATCGAACACGGTGAGTCGAGACCCATCATCGTCACGGTTGATTCCAATGAGACGGCTGTCGCCCTGTCGGTCCGTGACTACGGTGTGGGGATGACTCCGGAGGCCGCCGAGCGTTCGTTCGACCGTTTCTGGCGGGCCGACCCCTCCCGCAAGCGCACGATTGGCGGCACGGGCCTTGGCCTCGCGATCTCGCTGGAGGATGCCGCCGCGCACGGCGGACGTCTGGAGGTATGGTCCGAGCTGGGCCACGGCACCTGCTTCCGCCTCACGCTGCCACGCATCGAGGGCACCGAGATCGTGCGCTCGCCGCTCCCGCTTGTTCCCGCCGACGAGGAGGATGCCGCCTACGCTGCAGTCATCCCCGCCCCCTCCAGCGCTACCGCCGAGGAGACCCCATGAGACGCCGTCTACACCGCGCCGGGATTGGCGTGTGTGCCGTCCTGCTGGCCGCTATTCTGGCCGGATGTCAGGTCGGCATTCCGCGGTCCGGAACGGTCTACCCCGGGCAGGGCGTTGACCCCGAGACGGAAGAATCGCTCATTTTTAACCCGGCCCGGCCCGTTCCGGGTGCCTCGCAGGAGGACATCGTGATCGGCTTTATCGCGGCAGCATCGAGCGCGACAAGCGACTACGCGATTGCCCGCGAGTTTCTGGCCCCCGGCCTCAGCACAACGTGGAACCCCCACGCCGGTGTGGTGATTGACTCGGGTCAGCGCCCCGTTACGCCCGAGGGCGACTCGGTGCGGATGACGCTCAACGCGGTCGCCTCGGTTGACGAGCACGGGACGATGCGTGCCGCCGGTATGGGCGGCGCGATCCAGTTGCATTTTGAGTTGCAGCGGGTGCTGGGGGAGTGGCGGATCAGCGTGGCTGAGGATGGCATCGTGCTCGATGAAGATATGTTCCCCAGCGTTTTCAACGAGCACTCACTGTATTTTCTCGCTCCCCAATCCCGGGTGCTGGTACCCGATCAGCGCTGGTTTCTCCGCGGCGCCACGACCGCTACGCGTATCGTCACCGAGTTGCTGGAAGGCCCGAGCGTGCTGTTGCGGGAGGGGGTTACCACGACGGCCTTCCCCGAGGGAACCGTGCTCGCGGCAAGTTCCGTTCCCGTCGTGTCCGGTCTCGCTCAGGTGGATCTCTCGCCCGAGGCGCTCACCGCCGAGACCCCCGCGTTGCGCATGATGCTGGCCCAGATAGAGACGAGTCTGTCTCGCGTGGCCGGGGTCACCCGAGCCTCCCTCTCCGTTGATCAGAGCGTGCTGCTGTCGGGCCCTGCCGACCCTTCGTGGGCGGAGCGCTACCCTCGCGTGCCCAGTAAGCCGATTGTGGTGTCCGACGGCACCTTTGGTGAGTTGGGGACGCAGCGGATCACGCCGTTCGGCAAACTCAGTAACATCGTGGTGGATGCCTCTGCCCGCGGTATTACGGTGTCGCGGGATCAGGCCACCGTCGTCTATGTCACTCCCGAGGGCGTCTTTTTTGCCACCAACACGGCCGCGACGCTCGCTGATAGTCGGCCGGGTCTGATCGACCCCACGCTCGACGGATACGGGTTTGTTTGGTCGGTGCCGCACGGTCAGCCGCGGGCCCTGCGGGTGAAGAATCAGGCGGGGGTGACGGCTGTGCCCCCTGCCCCCTGGTTGGATGCCGTCTCCATCGAGAAACTGCGGATCTCACGCGATGGCACCCGTTTGGTCGCGCTGTACGACCGGGGCGATGACTACGTTCTTGCCGTGTCCGGGGTTATCCGCGGGGCGGGTGGGATCCCGACGGCTTTTACCGAGCCCGTTGAGCTGGCGGTCTTCACCGAGAGGCCGGTTGATGTTGACTGGATCGACGAGAGCCAGATCGCCCTCGCCACGTCGTCATCGGGCTCGGCCAGCGTGGAGGTGCTGAGCGTGGGCGGTCGCAGCGAAAATCTGGGCCCCGCCTCCAGCATTGAGTCGATTGCCGGCGGTAACAGCATCTCGCAGCTGCGGGTGCTGGATTCCGACGGTGTGCTTCGTGAGTACCGAGGGTCGAGCTGGCAGGAGGTCGCGGTCGATATCACCGCCCTCGCCAAACGCGGATAGGCGGGTTCGGGGGTCTCCTCCACAGGTGGTGTGGTGCGCGATCTGTATACCGGTGACCGGTCATTGGGTGCTGGATACTCCGCCCCGGTGCATCCTGGAGTCATGACCCACTCCTCCAGCCCCCGCCCGCTCACGCCCCATACCGCCCGCGCGCTTTTCCGCGAGGCTGCTCTCGATATCGCCGCGCTGTGCGTGCCCACCCACTGCGTGCTGTGCGCGGCACCCGACCGCTCGCTCTGCCGTGGCTGCGCCACAGTCCTGCATCCCCGGCCAACGGCCCAGCGGCTTGCACCGTTGGTCCGACAGGGCCCCGCAGCCGGACCTCCCGCGCCACTCCCACCCGTCTTTTCTGCCTGTCCCTACACGGATGCCGTGCGTGGCGTGATCGTAGCTGTGAAGGAGCGTGGCCGCAGCGATGCCATCCCGGCTCTCGCCCGGCTCCTCGCGGAGGGTATCCTGGCGAGCGATGCTCTGGCCTGCGGTGCCCGGGAGAGCCGTCCGTCTCTGCCTCTGGTTGTGCCCCTGCCCTCCACACGGGCGAGCGAGCGGGCCAGAGGTTTCCGCCATATGGAATGTGCGGCCCGGGGTGCGATTCGGGTGCTTCGCCAGCGCGGGGGATACCGCCTGAGCCTGCGCCCCTGGTTGTGTTCCCGCCCCCGCCGAGACCAGGTGGGGCTGGGACGGGACGCGCGCATCCGCAATGTTACCCACACCATGAGCGCTTCGCCTCGGGTTCGTGGGTGCCGGGTGCTGCTTGTGGACGACCTCATTACCACCGGTGCAAGCGTGCGCGAGGCCTGCCGAGCCCTGCACGCAGCGGGTGCGCAGGTGGTGGGAATTGTCACCATCGCATATGCTCAGCGACATTCCAGTTAACCTGTTGTTGAACTCGTCGTCACCGGGTACCGTTAGGGAACAAGGAGCGAGACAATCGCCCACCAGAGGGCGATGAATCGCACGACAGGGAGGTCAATCGTGGAAGTTAACATCCGTGGTCGAAACGTTGGAATTACCGATCGCTTCGAAACTTATGCCCGGGCTAAGACCGATAAAATCTCCACTCTCGATGAACGCGCGCAGGTCCTTGAAATCAAGGTTTCCCGTCAGAGTGATCGCAGCCCCTCAAACGGCGACCGGGTTGAACTCACGCTTATCGGTCCCGGCCCCGTTGTGCGGGCGGAATCCGATGGGAGCGACAAATACTCTGCCTTTGATACCGCTATGGGTCGATTGATCGAGCGGATACGTCGCGCCAAAGACCGTAAGAAGGAGCGCCGCGGTCGCGGACGCACATCCCTGGGTGAGGCAGCCAACGCCGACTTCAGCGTGGTAGACATCACACCGGCGGATGTAGAGGTGATCGACCGAGTGAGCACCGGCTCTATCCCCGCTGTGTCCGACTCCGCGGCGGCAGGCGACGAGAGCTACAGTCCCGTTGTCATTCGCTCCAAGGAGTTTCCGGCCACCTACCTGACGGTCGAGGAGGCCGTTGACCAGATGGAGCTCGTGGGTCACGACTTTTACCTTTTTGTGGAGGTTCGGTCGCAGAAGCCCAGCGTGGTTTACCGCCGTAAGGGCTGGGACTACGGCGTCATCGGTCTGAACGATGCTGCCTCGGTCGGTGCGGTCGGGGGATAGCCCGCCACGAGACACCACCGCGGTCGTCGCTGCCCGGTCGTCCACCGACGGGGCGGCGACGACCGTTTCGCGTGTAGCGTGACCGGGCATCCGGAATTATGCACAATTCGTGCTTCCGTGCAGCGTTCACCCCGCTACCATTGGTAAAGTGGGCCGTCGCCGGTAGGCGATACGTCGTGAGGCGGACCTCGAGTCCCGTGTGGATGCGAGGCATGTGCCGCGCACACAACAAGATGGAGAAAATCGGTGGCATCAGTACTTGAAAAGGTGTTGCGAGTCGGCGAGGGTCGCACCCTCAAGCGACTGAGCAACATGGCCAAGGCAATCAACGCTCTGGAAGACAGCTTCAGCGAACTCACTGACGAGGAATTGCGCGACGAGACGGCGGATTTCCGTCGGCGATACGCCGCGGGCGAGACGCTTGACGATCTGCTTCCCGAGGCTTTCGCTGCCGTCCGTGAGGCCTCCAAGCGCACCCTCGGGCTGCGCCACTTCGATGTGCAGCTGATGGGTGGTGCCGCGCTCCACCTGGGCAATATCTCCGAGATGAAGACCGGTGAGGGTAAAACCCTCGTTGCTACACTGCCCGCATACCTCAACGCGATTGCTGGCGAGGGTGTGCATGTGGTCACGGTCAACGACTTCCTGGCGAGCTATCAGAGCGACCTCATGGGCCGCGTGTTCCGTGCCCTGGGGATGACCACCGGATGCATTATTTCCGGTCAGTCCCCCGCCGTGCGTCGCCAGCAGTACGAGGCGGACATCACGTACGGCACCAACAACGAGTTTGGTTTCGACTACCTGCGCGACAACATGGCCAGCAACGTTAAAGACATGGTTCAGCGCGACCACTTCTACGCGATTATCGACGAGGTTGACTCGATTCTGATTGATGAGGCGCGTACCCCGCTCATCATCTCCGGTCCCTCCTCTGGCGAGGCTAACCGCTGGTTCACCGAGTTTGCCTCAATCGCCAAGCGCCTGGAAGAGGGTGAAGACTTTGAGGTGGACGAGAAGAAACGCACCGTCGGCATCCTGGAACCCGGTATCGAAAAGGTTGAAGACTACCTCGGGATTAATAACCTGTACGAGTCGGCGAATACACCGCTCATCTCGTTTCTGAACAACGCCATCAAGGCGCGTGCCCTGTTCACTAAAGATAAAGACTACGTTGTGCTCAACGGCGAGGTCATGATCGTGGATGAGCACACCGGCCGTATCCTGTCGGGTCGCCGGTACAACGAGGGTATTCACCAGGCTATCGAGGCCAAAGAACGTGTCCAGGTCAAGGCCGAGAATCAGATGCTCGCGACCGTCACGTTGCAGAACTACTTCCGCCTCTACAAGAAGCTGGGTGGGATGACCGGTACGGCCGAGACCGAGGCCGCCGAGTTTATGAGCACCTACAAGCTGGGTGTGGTGCCGATTCCCACCAACAAGCCGATGGTGCGTAAAGACCAGGCCGACCTGGTATACAAGAACGAAGAGACCAAATTCGCCCAGGTGGTCAACGATATTGCCGAGCGTCACGAGGCGGGCCAGCCCGTTCTGGTCGGTACCACGAGCGTTGAGAAGAGTGAGTATCTCTCGCGCCTGTTGGCCAAGCGGGGCGTGCGACACGAGGTACTGAACGCTAAGAACCACGCCAGGGAGGCCGCGATTATTGCCCAGGCTGGACGCCTGGGTGCTGTCACGGTGGCCACTAATATGGCCGGTCGCGGGACAGACATCATGCTCGGTGGAAATGCGGAGTTCTTGGCGGTGAGCGAGATGACCGCCAAGGGTCTGAGCACCACCGAGACCCCCGACGAGTACGAGTTGGCCTGGGATGAGGTCTTTGACAGTGTCAAGGCTGCCGTCACGGAAGAGGCCGACAAGGTGGTCGAGGTGGGTGGACTCTATGTGCTGGGCACCGAGCGTCACGAGTCGCGCCGCATTGACAACCAGTTGCGCGGTCGGAGCGGACGTCAGGGTGACCCCGGCGAGAGCCGCTTCTACCTGTCGCTCACCGACGACCTGATGCGCCTGTTTAACGCGGGTGCGGCCCAGGCCCTGATGGCGCGCGGCAACGTGCCCGACGATATGGCGATTGAGTCCAAGATGGTGAGCAAGGCCATCCAGAGCGCGCAGTCGCAGGTGGAGGCGCGTAACGCCGAAATTCGTAAGAACGTGCTGAAGTATGACGATGTGCTGAGTCGCCAGCGTGAGGCGATCTATGGTGACCGCCGTCACATCCTGGAAGGCGACGATATCGAAGATCGTGTCCAGGGCTTCATGAATGATGTGGTGACGGCTGTGCTCGACGAGCATGCCGGTTCCGGCACCGGAGACGACTGGGACTTTGACGCCATGTGGACCGAGCTTAAGCAGCTCTACCCCATCTCTATTACGATCGATGAGGTGATCGAGGAGGCCGGTAGCAAGGGCAAGATTAACCGCGACTTTGTTCAGCGCGAGATCATGTCCGATGTGCAGGTGGCCTATCAGAACCGTGAGAAGACGCTCGGTTCCGAGGCTATGCGCGAGTTGGAGCGCCGTGTGGTGCTCTCGGTCGTTGATCGCCGCTGGCGCGATCACCTCTACGAGATGGAGTACCTCAAGGAGGGCATTGGCCTGCGGGCTATGGCTCAGCGTGACCCGCTTGTGGAGTATCAGCGTGAGGGTTTCGCGATGTTCCAGAACAGCATGGGTCAGATCAAGGAGGAGTCCATGGGTCTTCTCTTCAACCTGGAGGTTCAGGTCAAGCCCAAGGACGAGGCTGGCGTTGCTATTGAGGGCAAGGGGCTTGTGGCCGATGCCCCCAACCCACAGAAACTCAGCTACACCGCCCCGAGCGATGACGGCGGGGTTGAGGTGCGCAACGAGCGTGGCCAGGTGCAGAAGGCAGCAACGGCGAAAGCCCAGCGTGCCGCCCAGACCCAAGCCCCCCAGCCCGAGCAGCCCGCGGCTCGCGGTGCTTTTGGTCAGCAGGATGCGGCTCCGGGCAACCGGGCCGAGCGCCGCCGCCGAGCCAAGGACAGCTAGCGCATCGAGAGAGGTGCGTCGAGGGGCCGGTACTGCCGAGAGCGGTACCGGCCCCTCGACGGTGTTAACCGGTCGGTCGCGGGTGGTCAGCTAGACCAGGTCGCGCCAGTCGATTGCGTCGTCCGGGTCCTCGCCGAATGGCACCGGTTCGTGCTCCTCGTCGTTGATAGCGGGGGTGAGCGGGTCAACAAAGCGGCCGCTGGCATCCTCAACCGGAGGCGTGGTCGGCGCGGTGGTGGGTTCCGTAGTCGGTGATACCGCGGCGGTGGATCCAGTGGTGACACCGGAGTGGCTGGTGACCCTGGTCTCCTTGAGGGCTTTCTTGGCCGCCGCGGATGCCTTCTTGGCGGAGACGATCTCGACGGGCACGGTGTAGGTGCCGGTGGGCGGATTGTAGAGGCGGGCCTCGTCGCGATGGTGGGCTAAGACATCCCGAATGTAGCTTTCCACGGCCTCGGTCAGCGGGATGTCCCGCCCGGCCTTTTCGCTCTCAAACCAGCGATGCTCCAGTAACTGGTGGAAGATCTCGGCGGGTTGAAGCTTGCGGCGCATATCGCGGGGGATGGCCATGATGACGGGCTCAAACACGTCGGTGAGCCACTGGTGGGCGAGCATATCCTCGGGCAGGCCGGAGGTGCTGTGCCTGGCCACGTACTCGTCCAGGTCGTTCAGGAGTCGGCGGGCCTGGTTCTCTTGCGCATCCAAGCCGGTGAGACGGATGAGACGGCGCTGGTGGTGTCCCGAGTCCACCACCTTGGGCTGGATGTGCACGGTTGTTCCGGCACTATCGGTGGTGATCGACATCTCCTCGATGTCGAATCCGAGCTTGTTGAGTCGGCGCACACGCTCCCGGATGCGCCACGTCTCGTCACTCGCAAAGCTCTCGCTCTGGGTCAGCTCGGTCCACAGCGAGGTGTAGGTTTCCTGGAGCCGCTTGGCAATCTTGACCGGATCAATGCTCTCGTCGAGCCGTCCGCTGGCTTGCAGGTCGAGCAATTCGCCCGCGATGTTGATGCGGGCGATCTCCAGGTCGTGCTCGCGCTGCCCGTCCGAGAGGGAGCGGGCGACAAGTTTCCCCGTCTCGGCATCTACCAGGTAGGCGGCAAACGCGCCGGCGTCGCGCCGGAAGAGTGTGTTGGAGAGCGACACATCGCCCCAGAAGAAGCCGATGTTATGCAGGCGCACGAGCAGCAGGGTGAGGGAGTCCACGAGCCGGTTGGCGGTCTTTTTGCGCATTCGGCCGGAGAACAGGGCGCGATAGGGGAGCGAGAATGTGAGGTGCTTGGTGACGAGCACCGATTTGAGCGGCTCGCCCGTGCGGCTGAGCCGGTTGGTAATGCACGCGATGGGCTCCACGCACGGGATGTCGAGGCGCTGGAGCGTCATGAGCATCTCGTACTCGCCGCGCGCCATCTCGTCGGTGGTCTCCTTGACGGCGACGACGTGCCCGCTCAGGTGGGCGAAGCGCACCAGGTGGCGAGAGATTCCCTTGGGCAGCGCCGCGATGATCTCGTCGGGCCACTCGTCGAGCGGGAGCCGCCACGGGAGGTCGAGCAGGTTGGGGTCAACCCGCGCCGCCTGGATGTTGAGTGAACCGCTCATAGGTGTCCCTGTCGATGTCCGGCGCGGCCGCGCGGGTCCGCGAATGTGGGTAAAAACGCCGCTGGCGGGAGGCGCGGAGGTCCGCGTCCTCTCCGCCAGCGGTGAGTGGGTGTGCGTTAGTGACCCGCAGCCGGGTTGATCCGCTCGCCGCTCTCGGTGTTGAACAGGTGCACGTGGCTCTCTACCGGGTGAACATAGACCGTCTCACCAGCATTGGGGTGGTCGCGGCCGTCAACGCGGGCCACGATGTCGGTGCGTTTGCCCTCGACCTCGGAGTGGCCGTACAGGTAGCCGTCGGCCCCGAGCTCCTCCACCAGGTCAACCTGGACCTGGAGTCCCTTGCCCTCGATGGGAGAGATCTCAATGTCCTCGGGGCGTACCCCGATGGTGACGGAGGTGCCGGTCACCTTGGCAAGGGTTTCGCGCGGGGTGGCGAGCAGGGCCGTGCCAAACATCACGCCGTCCTCGGTCACATCGGCGGGGAACAGGTTCATCGCGGGGCTGCCAATGAACCCGGCCACAAATACGTTCTGTGGCGCGTCGAGCAGTTGGCGCGGTGTGCCGACCTGCTGGAGGATGCCGTCCTTCAGCACCGCGATCCGGTCGCCCATCGTGAGAGCCTCAGTCTGGTCGTGCGTGACGTAGACGGTGGTAACTCCCAACCGGCGCTGGAGCGAGGCGATCTGGGTGCGGGTCTGCACACGCAGCTTGGCATCCAGGTTGGACAGCGGCTCGTCCATCAGGAAGACCTGGGGCTGACGCACGATAGCGCGGCCCATGGCCACCCGCTGACGCTGACCGCCCGAGAGCGCCTTGGGCTTACGCGCGAGGTAGTCCTCGAGGTCGAGGAGTTTGGCCGCCTCGAGTACGCGGGCGGCGCGCTCCTCTTTACCCACACCGGCGATCTTGAGCGCAAAGCCCATGTTCTCGGCCACCGTCATGTGCGGATAGAGGGCGTAGTTCTGGAAAACCATGGCGATGTCGCGGTCTTTGGGTGCGATATCGGTGACATCCTTATCCCCGATCAGGATGCGACCACCGTTGACCTCTTCAAGGCCGGCGAGCATCCGTAGCGATGTGGACTTTCCGCAGCCGGAGGGGCCCACGAGAACAAGGAATTCGCCGTCCGCGATATCAAGATCGAGCGAGTCAACAGCGGGGCGAGGGGTGTTGGGGTACAGGCGGGTTGCTTTGTCATAGGTGACGGAAGCCATTTTTTCTCCTTCACCGGCAGGTACGTGCCGGACGATCCGTAGTGAATAGAAGTGCGTCGAGGACGTTCTCGGCACCCTCACAGTATGCCACCGGGTCGGGGTAAAATGGATTTTTTGCGATAACAGTTAGTCTTTTCGCAACTTGCCCCAGTAAAATCGGGAACATTATCGGGCCACTCGACACGTGGCCGCCTGCGCGAACACAATCATAGCCACCACAATCACTGCGATCAGATCGTCCCGCGCGATCACCGCGTCGCACTCACTCACACTCTATGGAGATATACACATGGTTAACGGCACCGAAGGCCGCCCCACCAAGAACGAGCGTCGCGAACGGGCCCGAATTCAGGCCAAACAGCAGCGTGAGAAGCAGCAGAAGCGGGAGAAGCGTAACCGGGTCTTCATTCAGAGTGGTGTCGTTGTCACCCTGCTGGCGATTGCGGCCGTTGTGACGCTCCTGATTGTGAACGCGGTGCAGCCTCCGGGACCGGGTCCGGCGAACATGGCCAGCGATGGAATTGTGATCGGTACCGATGGGGCCAATCTGACGGCTGTGCGTACCGACGCGCTGGGCCCCGACGAGAACCCGATCCCCTCGAAGCCTAACCGCGATAAAGACCCCATCGACATTGTCCTGTACGCCGACTACATGTGCCCCGGCTGTGGCCAGTTTGAGCAGACCAACGGCACGGTGATTCAGAACTGGGTGGGCAGCGGCGAGGCAACCCTCGAAATTCACCCGCTCGCCTTCCTCGACCGCATGTCCCTCGGTAGCAAGTATTCGAGTCGCGCGGCCAACGCTGTGGCCTGTGTGGCCGACACCGATCCCGACAAGTTTTTCCAGCTGCACAACACGCTGTTGAGTGCAGCTGTGCAGCCCGCCGAGAACACCAAGGGCCTCACCAACGATGAACTCTTGGAGCAGATCAAGGCTGCCGGCGTCAAGGTGGATGCCGCGATGAAGTCGTGTGTGAACGACCAACAGTTTGGCTCCTGGGTAACGGCTGCCACGCAGCGCGCCGGTACCGGGCCCCTGCCCAACACTGAGCTGGAGCGCGTGACGACCACGCCCACCGTCCTGGTAAACGGGGAGCGCTACGAGTCTGGCGCGTTTGAGGATCTGCTGCTCAAGCACGTGTCGGAGACCTCCGACTCCGCACAATAGCGAGGGTGCCTCCCGGACCGGTGGCGGCGAGGTGTCGCCACCCACCGGTCCGGCAGGCTATAATTGACGCTTGTATGCCGACTTGGCGCAATTGGTAGCGCAACGCTCTTGTAAAGCGTAGGTTGCGGGTTCGAGTCCCGCAGTCGGCCCCAGTAGCCCCGGAATCACCCGATTCCGGGGCTTTTTCGTGTGCTATCGCCGTCTAGTGAGCGCGGTCACCCTAAACTGACGGTTATCGTCGGCCAGATCGGCTGACACGATATTGTCCGCAGATAGTGTGTAGGTGTCGGCTAGGGCGCGATATATTGCGGTGCGGGAGCCTAAGCTCTGGTCCGCCTCCCGGCCGACCGTCACGCTGTCGATGTCCTGCCCACTGGCATCCGTCACATGGATGACCCACCCCTTGGGCTGAGACGTTTCGCCGTAGCGCTGGGTGGCCAGGGCGCTGAGTACCTCATTGTCAGTCATGGGGTCAGGGTATGTGTCCCCCTCCTTTTCGTGAAGGGGGTTGCGCTGGTAGCCAGCGGCGGTTCGCGATGTTGTGAGAAAGGTGCGCCGATGCGGGGGATAACCCCCGATAACAATCGGTAGGCACCCGTCTATCCGCCCCCGCGTATCCTCAGTAGATTTGAGAGCGTGAAGAAAAAACTAGTATTCCCCCTGATAGCGGCGGCAGATCTCGCGGTGGACGCGGTGGTGATGGCCGTTGTGACCGCCGTCTTATTCACTCTCATCACGGTCGGGGCGAGTCTCATTGTTGTGCTCGGTATCGGCCTCGTGATGATTGCCCTGTGCATCCCGATTGTGCGGGGGGTGGCCTTCGAGGAGCGCCGCCGGGCAGCAGGCGTGTACAGCATCAACATCCCGGAGGTGCTCCGCGTGCGCTCGCGGAGCACCTCCGGCTGGCGCTGGCTGCACCAGCTGTGGGTGGACCTGACCCAGGCGTGGTTCTGGCGTGCGGTGGCTTTTATCCTGGTGAGCGCGATCCTGGCGTTTATTGCCGGGGTTACCTCCCTCGCGCTGGTGGGTGCCGGGTTCGCCTTCGGTATGACGTCGAATCGCCAGGGCACCCCGCTTCGGGTGCTGACCCAGTTCTTCGGCATCGACAGCTTTCCGCTCTGGCTCGGGGCGACCCTGGGTATTCTCTCGGTTCTCCTCGCCATCGGCATTGTCATCGGGTACGGCCTGCTGGACCGGTTGTTGGTCCCGCTGCTGCTCGGACCGACCCGTGCCGACCTGCTCCGGGCGGATGTTTCGGAGCTGGCCGAGGCCCGTGAGAGCGCGGTGAGCGCCGCTGCCGGAGACCGGATGCGCGTGGAGCGCGACCTGCACGACGGCGTCCAACCTCGTCTTGTCTCGGTCGCGATGACCCTCGGCATGGCCAAGAACAAGTTTGACTCGGAACCCGAGAAGGCCAGGGAACTCATCGGCCTGGCACACAGCGAGACGAAAAACGCGATTACCGAGCTGCGTCAGCTGGCCCGCGGCATTCACCCGGCCGTTCTCACCGACCGCGGGTTGGATGCGGCCCTCTCCGCCCTGGCCGCCCGTTGCACCGTCCCCTCAACGATCTCCGTGGAGCTGCCGGGTCGCGCCACCCCCGAGGTGGAGGCTGTGGTGTACTTCAGTGTTGCCGAGGCCCTCACCAATGTGGATAAGCACTCCACCGCCAGTCGCTGTAGCGTGCAGGTGTACCGGGTGGGTGACCGGGTTGCCGCCGTGGTGACCGACGATGGCGTGGGCGGAGCCTGCGTGCGGGATGGCCTTGCGGCCTCCGGTCTGGCGGGTATTCGTGACCGCGTCCAGGCAGCCGGCGGCGAGTTCCGCCTGGCGAGTCCCGAGGGTGGCCCCACGACCCTCACCGTGCAGGTGCCCTGGCGCACCCCCGAAGAGACTACGGAGGTGTTGTAACCGTGCGGATTGTGATTGCCGAAGACTCCGTTTTGCTGCGGGTGGGTCTCGAACATTTGCTCGTGGATGCCGGGCATGAGGTGGTGAGCGCCGTCGATAACGCCAAAGATCTACTGGCGGCCGTGACCGTGCACAATCCCGACCTTGCGATTGTGGATGTGCGAATGCCGCCCACCTTCAGCGACGAGGGTATCCGAGCGGCGGCCGTTATTCGTTCCCAGAACCCGCAGGTGCGTGTGTTGGTGCTCTCGCAGTACGTCGAGGAACGGTATGCCGCCGAATTGATTGGTGATAACACGGGTGGCCTCGGCTACCTCCTCAAGGATCGAGTTGCAGATGTGGACGAATTCCTCTCAGCCGTTGACAACGTGGGTGCGGGCGGTACGGTGCTTGACCCCGAGGTGGTGGCGCAGATCGTGGTGAGATCGAGACGAACATCCGGCCTCGAATTGCTCACCCCCCGGGAGCGGGAGGTGCTCAAGCTGATGGCCGAGGGCCGGTCCAACGCGGCCATCGCTGCGAGCCTCGTGGTGGGGGAGGGTGCCGTCGAGAAGCATGTCAGCTCCATCTTCAGCAAGCTCGGCCTCGCTCCCGTCGAGACGGAAAATCGCCGCGTTCGCGCCGTCCTTCGCTACCTCGGAAGCGACGCATAATGACACAACCGTTTGATACTGAAAGGTTCCCCGTGAACACCATGACCCCGTCGGCACCGCAGTCCCAGGGTGGATTCCCGTCCGCCGGTCCCGATTCTCCGCCAGCCCCCGCCGCATCCACACCCTCCGACGGACCTAACCCCTGGAAAGTCGCCACCCTCCTGGTGGGGTCTGTGATTGCGATTGGCGCGATCGTGAGTGTGGCCTTCACCGGGTTTGTCGGCGGGCAATTTTCCCGCTACAACACGACCGTGCCGATCACCGAGAAGGTGCTAAACGTGAGCGTTTCGGCCGAGATCGCGGATGTTCGGGTGGAGCGGTCCGCCGGTATCACGCAGGCACAGGTCCGCTACGACACCCTCGGTTTCGGTCGTGACGAGCAGCCCGGCCAGATGATCAGCATCGAGGTTGTGGACGGAACTCTGCGGGTGACCGTGCCCAGCCGCAGCGGGGGTGCCTTCTGGAACCGCGATTACGTTTCGGATATTCGTGTCGAACTGCCCGCGGACGATGCCGCCCTCGAATCGGTTCGGGTGGATGGCAATGTGGGCAGTGTGCGCGTCTCGACCGACGTGACCGACGTTGATGTGACGACCCAGGTGGGGGACATCCGTATCGAGACCGAGACGAAACCCGAGACCGTCCGCGCGGTCACCGAGGTGGGCACCGTGCGAGTGCTTGTGCCCACGGGCACGTACAGCGCTGTGGTGGAGAGCGACATTGGCGGGGCGCGGGTGAGCGGGATTGTTGTCGATCCGGCGGCCCCCCGCTCCATCCTGGTCACATCAAACGTGGGCGATGTGCGGGTTGATGCGGTCGGCGGTTAACTCCGCCTGCGCTAGGCAAACGCCCCCACGCCCGTCACATCGCGGCCTACGAGGAGGGCCTGCATACTCTCGGTTCCCTCGTAGGTGTGCAGCGCCTCCACGTCTGCGAAGTGGCGGGCCACGTTGTTTTCCAGCAGGATGCCGTTGCCGCCCAGCATATCCCGCGCGATCTGCCCGATCAGTCGGGCCTTGCGGGTGTTGTTGTACTTGGCGAGCGAGGCTTGCGCGGGAGTGATGGTGCCCGCCGCCTCCCTCGTTGTGAGGGCGAGGCAGTGCAGCTGCATGGAGGTCAGCTCGGCGAGCATCTCGGTCAGCCGCTCCTGCACCATCTGGAACGCCGCGAGCGGCTTGCCAAACTGGGTGCGTTGCGTGGCGTAGCTGAGCGCCGCCTCGTACATCGCGGTTGCGTGGCCGAGTGCGCCCCAGGCCACCCCCAGGCGGGTGGCAAACAGGATGCGCGCGGTGTCCTTAAAGGAGCGCGCACCGGGCAGGATGGCGGAGGCCGGTACCCGGACATTCGTGTAGGTGATGAGGGCCTGATGGATGGCCCGCAGCGAGATTTTTCCGCGAATGGTCTCAGCCGTGTAGCCGGGGGTGTCTTGCGGCACGAGGAAGCCGCGCACATTGCCCTCCTCATCTCGGGCCCAGGTGATCGTGATGTCACCGACCGAGCCGTTGCCGATCCACTTCTTGGAGCCGTTGATGACCCACTCGTCACCGTCGCGCACCGCGGCGGTTTCGAGCGAGACCGAGTCGGATCCGTGGGCAGGCTCGGTGAGGGCAAACGCGCCCAGTTTTTCGCCGCGGGCGAGCGGTACGAGCCACTCAGCCTGCTGCTCGGGGCTGCCAAACAGGGCGATGCTGCGCAGCGCGAGACCGGCCTGCACCCCCGCGATGGTTCCGAGTGAGCCGTCGCCGCGGGAGAGTTCCATTGTGGCGAGGCCGGCGGCGAGCGGGCTGATCGTGGTGAGTCCGGGGCCCGCCACGCCGTCGTTGAGCAGGCCGTGTGCGCCCAGGGTGCGGACCCAGCTCAGCGGGTACTCGCCCGCATCCCAGGCGCTGTTGACCTCGGGCAGGATCTCGGCGACGCAGGCCCGGGCGCGCTGCCAGACCGTGCGGTCGGCGGCGGGTACGCTGTCGAAAATGCCGTAGTAATCGGTGTCGAGGGGTAGGTCGAGGGTGTATTCAGCCATGATTGGGAAGCTCCTGTGATTCACAAGTGGATGCTGGTCGGGCCAGTCTAGGGCGTCAGTGGTGGTGACGGGCGAGTTGTGGGGATGCGGCAATGATCGTGGGCCGCGGCCACTTATAGTGAGGGGATGACCACAAAATCCTCCACCACTCCGTTGTGGGTCGCAATCCTCGCCGTGATGGGCTGCGGCGCTCTTGTCGCGATTCAGACCCGAATTACCGGTCAATTGGGCCTCGGGCTGGGGGACGGGTTTGTCGCCGCTACGTACTCGTTCAGCTCCGGGCTTGTCGTGATGCTGATCTGTCTGCTGCTGAGTCGGCCGGCGCGCGCCGGGCTACGGTCGCTGTGGGTGGGCATCCGCGCGGGAGAGTTTCCGGTGTGGGCTGCGCTCGGCGGGTCGGCCGGGGCGTTTCTGGTGCTGTCGCAGGGGGTTGCCGCGGGCATCCTGGGGGTCGCCCTGTTCACGGTCGGGGTTGTGGCTGGCCAGACGAGCTTCGGCGTGCTGCTCGACTACTGGGGTATTGGTCCGTCGGGGAAAATCTCGCCCACGCGTCGCCGGTTGGCGGGCGTCCTGCTGTGTCTCGTGGCGGTGGTGATCACGGTGAGCGGGCAGCTGTCCCATGCGGGTGAGCTCGTCTGGTTCATCATGCCGCTCATTGCGGGTTTTGGTACCGCGTGGCAGCCCGCCGTGAACGGGCGGGTGCGGGCGCAGACCGGCAGTGCGGTGACGGCTACATTTGTGAACTTCCTGGTGGGCACGGTGATTCTGCTCGTGGTGACGACCGCGCGCGCCGTCTTTGTGGGTCTGCCCGAGAGCATCCCCACCGCACCGTGGCTGTACACGGGCGGCGTTATTGGCACGATTTTTATCGGGGGGATGGCCGTTTTTGTCAAGCGAACCGGTGTGCTTCTTCTGGGTCTGGCGAGTGTGAGTGGCCAGCTGTGCTGCTCGCTCATCCTGGACCTGGCGCTGCCCGTCGGCACGGTGGCCGTGTCGCTGGGCACGATTGTGGGCGTGGCGGTTGCGCTGGTGGCTGTGCTCGTGTCGAGCGCTCCGGCGCGCAACATCCGCAGCGCATAGAGGTTACAGGTGGGTGAGAAACTTCTCGGCGTTGACGGTCTTGCGTGGCCGTCCGTCTTTCTCCTTCGAGGGTTTGCCGCCCACGTAGAGCCAGCCCAGGAGCCGTTCGGTTTTCGCCAGCCGGTGTGCCCGGTGCACAGCTTTGGCCCGCGTGTACGAGCCGGTGCGCCAGATGGTACCCCAGCCCGCATCGTCGAGCAGGAGCATGAGCGCGTGTGCGACCCCGGAGGCCACGGCCTCCTGCTCCCAGTCGGGCACCTTCCCGCTGGACTGCGGTGAGTACACCACGGCTAGCAGGAGTTCGGCCCGCTGGGTCTTGCGGGCGTATCCCTCTACCACCCCGGCCGTGTTCTTCTTCGTGTGCGTGCCCTTCTTCTTGGCCTCGGCCTGGGCAAATGATTGGGCGAGAGCGAGCCGTGCATCCCCCCGGATTTCGATCACCCGCCACGGGTGTAACGAACTGTGGTCGGCGACGCGTCCGGCCGCCTCAATGAGGTGTAGCAGTTCGTCACGGTCAGGGGTGTCGGCGGTGACTTTTGAGCAGGACCGGCGGTTACGGACGGCGTCGTAAACGCTACTCATTGGTTGTCGTCTGATCGGCGGCCTCAGCAAAGTTGAGCGAGAGCGAGTTCATGCAGTATCGGTTGCCGGTTGGCGTGCCAAAACCGTCGGGGAAGACGTGGCCCAGGTGCGAGCCGCAGCGCGCGCAGCGCACCTCGGTGCGGGTGGTGCCGAGACTGTGGTCGTCGAGAAGTTCGACGGCTTCGGGGCGCACCGACTCGTAGAAGCTGGGCCAGCCGCATCCCGAGTCGAATTTGGTGCCCGCGGTGAAGAGTTCGTTGCCGCAGGCGGCGCAGGTGTAGAGACCGGACCTCTTCTCGTCGAGAAGTTCACCGGTGCCGGGTCGTTCGGTTCCGGCCTGGCGGAGGATCTGGTACTGCTCGGGGGTGAGGCGGGCGCGCCACTCGTCGTCGCTCAGGCTGACCTCGTATGCCATGAAAATACTCCTTATGTTATGTGGGATACCCCACACCGCGTATCAGTCCAGTGTAGGTCGCGTTCGCCCTCCGCCGGGTGGCTCGCCTCTTCTGTGGGGTCGCGGGGGAGAGGTTGCTGGTTTTTGACAGGTCCTCTGAAATTAGGCTAGGCTTGGCTTCCTTTTCTCTGTAAAACTACGAGGGACACAAACAAAGGATTTTTATCGTGGGTGCCGAGTGTGTGCGTGACCGACAGGGCAGAACTCCCCGCGGCCGAACGTGGGGCCTGGTCGCTCTTCTTCTGGCCTCCGGTGGATTCCTGAGCGCGATGGGGATGTCCGCACCGTTACCAGCCGTCGCCGAGACGGCAGAGACCGGCTGCCCCGTCAGCGCGGGCACCCTTACCTGGGGAGTCAAAGAGAGTTTTCGCGCCTACATTAGCGGTACGATTGCCAACGGCTCGTGGGAGGTCGCCGATGGGGCCACCTACACGACACCCACCTTCGGGTGGAGCAACCCCGCCGGTGGCTTCAGTGAGAAGACGGGCAGCGGCACGGCATCCTTTACCGGATCTATTCGGTTCACCGGGCACGACGACATCCTTAACCTGACTCTCGCCAACCCCCAGATCGAGGTGGTCTCACCCACCGAGGCGTATCTCCTGCTCGACCTGCGGAGCAACGACCCCGAGGGTAACGAGTCGGTTCGGGAGACGGCCGTGCGCGCGGCCACCCTGGAGCTCACTGCGCCGCTGGAGATCTCCTCCGGCAACACCGTCACCCGGGAGAGGGTCGCCGCCACACTCACCGAGCCCGGGGTTGTCGCGTTCGCCGAGTTCTATGAGCAGGGGGCTGATCTGGATCCCCTCAACTTTTCGCTCACATTTGGGCCGTGTCCTGCCGCGTCAGAGGCTCCCGGCGTCGCACCCAGCGCGATGCCGGGCAACCTGGAGAATGACACCCCCACGACCTCGCCCCCGTTCGGAATCTGGGTGCTTGTGGGGGGTGTGCTAATCGGCGGCGGTGCTGCGGTTATCGTGTGGCGGCGTCGGGCGCGTAGATAGCCCGAGCCAGGGCGTCAACGGCCTCCGCGGTGCGGGGGCCAAACGTCATAATGTCGTTATCGGCCATATCGATGATGTTGAGGTTTTTCCCCGCGTTAGTGAGGGCAACCGCTTCGAGCGAGTCCACTAATCCCTGTGGTCCGCCCACGCTGTCGAGACCCTTCGTCATCACGAGCAGCAGATCGGGGTTGGCCTCGATCAGGGCCTCGTCGGTCATGGGTTTCTCGCCCACCCAGCCGATCTCTGAGGCCACATCAACGCCACCCAGGGCGGCAATCAGATCATCAGCCCCCGAGCCCGCGCCAAAGAGATAGTAGATGCGTGACGTTCCGCGGAGGTAAAGAAAGGCGATGCGCGGCTTATCGGCGTTATCCGTCGGTGCGAGCGCGGCTATCTGCTCCTGCACACGCGTGATGTCGGTCGAGATGCTGTCGGCCAGGGTGTCGCCTGCCGCGGCATCCCCGAGAGCCTCTGCCACCTGGTGTGCCTTCGAGACGGCGCCATCGAGCGAGGGGTCCCGATCGATGAAGACGAGCGGGATCCCGGCATCCCGCAGCTGCAACACCACGTCGAGCGGGCCGATCGTGCCGTCGGTGATGACG
This sequence comes from Klugiella xanthotipulae, assembly GCF_006716695.1. Taxonomy (GTDB): domain Bacteria; phylum Actinomycetota; class Actinomycetes; order Actinomycetales; family Microbacteriaceae; genus Klugiella; species Klugiella xanthotipulae. Next base: position 490,642 of record NZ_VFPN01000001.1, on the reverse strand, counting down.
ATGGTGGGGTTGAGCGCGAGCACACTCTCCACGTTGATCGAGTGGCTGCTGCCCGTGACCACCGGAAGGTTCTGGGCGGCGTCGAACGAGGTGGTGACGTCCCGACCCACCATGCTGTCTCCGTAACCGAGGGCAAAGACGGTCTCGCCGATAGCTCCCGCAATGTCGAATGCAATGATGCGCGAGGTATCCGTAACGGTGACCCGCTGATCACCGGCAGGGTCGCGTGAGGTTACGGTGGTGGGGAGGCTCTGGCGGCCCGATGGTACCCTCGGGGTCACCGTGTGATCCGGGAGGGCGGCTGTGCACGGGCCGGAGCCCACGCGCGGGTCGCCGACGGGGACGAGTTCGCTGAGGGGTGTGGTGAACGACTGTGCGCTGGTGCAGGCCGGGCGGGTTACCGCTGTGGTCGTGCCGGGCGCGGGGTTTGTGGTGCTGCACGCGGTGAGGCCGAGGAGGGTGACCAGGCCGAGAGAAGCGAGCGCGCGAATGCGCGACAGTGAGTTCATGGGTGTGACACCTTACGACAGTCGAGTGAGGCCATCCTAATAGACCGTTCTGCAAGCTGTCAGCGAGCTGCCAGGCCTCTGCTATGTTTTCCGTCTACGCTGAGTGGGTTTCCCGGGGCACGTTGAGACACGGCCGGGGATGGGCGATACTATCGGAGTTGGAAACGCAAAAAAGAGACGGAACCCCAAAAGCAATGGCACGAAACGGTAACGACAAGCACCTTGTGAGTAGCCGCGGTTCCGCCACCTCTTCGGGGCACCGATCCAACTCCATCAACGTGCTCCAATCCGACGAGGATCCGTTCGAGAAACCCCAGATGGGTAAGCGGGTAGGAGTGCACCGCTCGGCGTCCCGACGCGGCACGAAGTGGATCCGCTTCATGTGGGCTGCCCTAGCCACGATTGTCCTGGCGGTTGGTGGCATCCTCTACCTGGCGATTGGTGAGGGCAACCTGAACCTGTCCATTCCTGGCTCCACCGCACAACCGACGGCGGTCGAAGAGACCCCCGCTGCCGATGCCGTGGTGAGCCCCGACACCTCCATCACGATCCTGAACGGTACCTCCGACATCACCCTCGGTGACGAGACCTCCGCCTTCATTACCGCAGGTAGCCTGGGTGAGGTGACCTACTCGGGCAGTAACACCACCGAGGATGTTGAGATCAGCGCCGTGTTTTACGTCAACGCCGCCGACGAGGGCCTCGCACGGGGTCTGGCCGAGAAACTGGGCGGCCTGCAATACTACCTTTCCGCCGATTACAGCGAGTTCGGTTCACAGCTCATCGTGCTCTTGGGCTCCGACTTTCAGGTGCCCACGCAGTAGCGAGTAGACAGGGGGAATGATGGTTACAGTCGCACGCGGGGGACGTCGTCTTCCCCGCCCAGTGATCGCGCTGGCCACGGCGCTCGCCGTCCTGGGATTGACCGCGGGTTGTGCGGGGGGCGAGCCTGCGGCTGATCCGAGACCCGTCACGACCTCGTCATCCCCCGCCGAGCCGGTTCGTGCCCCGTTGCGCGGCACGGTTATCGCGGCGGGGGAGGCCGAGAATCCCTCGCTCGCCGTCAAGATCGACAACCACGAGCGAGCCCGGCCACAGATCGGGCTGAACACCACCGACCTCGTCTTCGAAGAGCTCGTTGAGGGTGGCTATACGCGTTACGCCGCTATCTGGCAGTCAACCGTTCCCGACGAGGTGGGTCCGGTGCGCTCGATCCGGCCGATGGACCCCGATATCTTGTCACCTCTCGGCGGCGTCGTGGCCTACTCGGGAGGTCAACAGCAGTTTGTGGCGCTTATGCAGGCCGCGCCCGTGCAGAACCTGATCTTTGACCGGGACCAGACCCACTTCTTCCGCGATACATCGCGTCGGGCACCCCACAACGTGGTGCTTCGGGCCGCGGACGCCCTGGCCGACTACGCCGAGGTGCCCGCCCCCGCCCCGCAGTTCGCCTACGCGAGTGACCCGGGTGGGAGCACCGCCTCGGTGGCAGGGGTGCCCTCGGCGCGTATCGCGATGACCTTCTCGCACATCCGCTATCCCTCGTGGGACTGGGACGCCGCAACGGGAACCTATCTGCGTCATCAAGAGGACGCCCCCGATCTTGATAGCGAAGGTCAGCGTATCGCGACCGTTAACGTGGTGGCCCTGAAAGTGCCTGTAGAACTGGGCGACGTTCCCCGGACCGTGCTGAGCGGATCGGGCGAGGGTTGGTTCTCTGCTAACGGCCACACCGTCCAGGGCATCTGGTCAAAAGACGGGCGGGATGATCCGTTACGGTTCACCGACAGTAGCGGTTCGAGCGTGCTGCTGGCCCCCGGAAACACCTGGATTGAGCTCGTTCCGGCCGAGACCGGAACGATTGTGACGGGTTAGGGCCGACCCTCCCCTCGCCCCTATTCGGGCGGTGTGCTGGGCTTTCGCCTCGTGTGTAACGCCCCGTATCACCCTCACTTGCACTCTCAGGCAACGAGTGCCAGAATTGTCTCTAGCACTCGCCCTGAGTGAGTGCTAATTTTCACCTAATTCTTTGAACGTCCAGGAGGGACGATACTCACATGGCAAAGATTATTGCTTTTGACGAAGAAGCTCGCCGTGGACTTGAGCGTGGACTGAACACGCTTGCAGACGCGGTAAAGGTAACGCTCGGCCCACGCGGTCGTAACGTGGTCCTTGAGAAGAAGTGGGGCGCACCCACCATCACCAACGACGGCGTATCAATCGCCAAGGAGATCGAGCTTGACGAGCCCTACGAGCGCATCGGCGCCGAGCTGGTCAAAGAGGTCGCCAAGAAGACGGATGACGTAGCCGGTGATGGAACCACCACCGCTACCGTTCTCGCCCAGGCTCTCGTTCGTGAGGGGCTGCGCAACGTTGCAGCCGGTTCCGACCCGATCAGCCTCAAGCGCGGTATCGAGAAGGCTGTCGCGGCGATCTCGGACCAGCTGTTGGCTAACGCCAAGGAGATCGAGACGACCGAGGAGATCGCGGCAACGGCATCCATCTCGGCGGCCGACGAGCAGATCGGTGCGATCATTGCCGAGGCCATCGACAAGGTGGGCAAGGAGGGCGTTGTCACCGTTGAGGAGTCCAACTCTCTCGGTACCTCGCTGGAGCTCACCGAGGGAATGCGCTTCGATAAGGGCTACCTGTCGGCGTACTTCGTGACCGACGCTGAGCGTCAGGAAGCGGTTTTCGAAGACCCCTACATCCTGATCGTCAACTCCAAGATCAGCAACATCAAGGACCTGCTCCCCGTTGTGGACCAGGTGATCCAGTCAGGCAAGCAGCTCCTCATCATTGCTGAGGATGTTGACGGCGAGGCCCTTGCAACGCTCGTTGTGAACAAGATCCGTGGCATCTTCAAGTCGGTCGCCGTCAAGGCCCCCGGCTTCGGCGACCGTCGCAAGGCCCAGCTGCAGGACATCGCGATCCTTACGGGTGGTCAGGTCATCAGTGAAGAGGTTGGCCTCAAGCTGGAGAACGCCACGCTCGACCTGCTGGGTCGCGCGCGCAAGGTGGTCATCACCAAGGACGAGACCACGATTGTGGAGGGTGCCGGTGATGCTGAGCAGATCGCCGCTCGGGTGACGCAGATCCGCAAGGAGATCGAGAACACCGACAGCGACTACGACCGCGAGAAGTTGCAGGAGCGTCTGGCCAAGCTGGCCGGTGGCGTTGCCATCATCAAGGCCGGAGCCGCCACCGAGGTGGAGCTCAAGGAGCGCAAGCACCGCATCGAGGACGCCGTGCGTAACGCCAAGGCTGCCGTCGAAGAGGGAATCCTCCCCGGAGGTGGAGTGGCGCTCATCCAGGCTGGCGCGACGGTGTTCGCCACGCTGGAGCTGGAGGGCGACGAGGCAACCGGTGCCAACATCGTTCGCGTAGCCATCGAGGCTCCGCTGCGCCAGATCGCGCTCAACGCTGGCCTGGAGGCCGGAGTTGTCGCCGAGAAGGTTCGCAGCCTGCCCGTCGGACACGGCCTCAACGCCGCAACCGGCGAGTACGGCGACCTGGTGGCCCAGGGCATCCTGGACCCGGCCAAGGTAACGCGCTCTGCCCTGCAGAACGCGGCCTCAATCGCCGGACTGTTCCTCACCACCGAGGTGGTTGTGGCCGACAAGCCCGAGCCCGCGGCTGCGGCTGCTGGCGACCCCACGGGTGGCATGGACTTCTAGTCTGAAACTGACCCGGGCTCAACTCGCCCGGTAACAGTGATGAGGCGGGGCGGTTCCTTCGGGAGCCGCCCCGCTTCTGTGTGCTGCAGGCTAGGCGCTGCTCTGCGGTGCCGGGGGCTACGCGGTTGTTTCGGACTCCGCTGCGGGGCTGTGGTAGAGCGGTAGTGTCACTCGGAAGGTGGCTCCTCCGCCGGGCGTCTCGTGGGCGCTCACGGTGCCGTTGTGGGCGGCCACGATAGAGGACACGATGGCGAGGCCGAGCCCGCTGCCACCCGTGTCGCGGTTGCGTGAGGTGTCGGCGCGCCAGAAGCGCTGGAAGATTTTCTCTCGAATTTGCTCCGGGATACCCTCGCCGTGGTCCACTATTTCGAAGGTGGCCGTACCCGCGTCGGGGTCTGTGCTCACCGCGATCTCGATGGGGTCGCCGCTAGCGGTGTAGCGGCGGGCGTTACCCAGGAGGTTGGTCATCACCTGACGAATCTTGTTCTCGTCACCGAGCACCATCGCGGATGCCTGGGGGAGGTGGGGAGAGGGAGTGGGGGTATCCGGTCGCTCCGAATCGGGGCCCTCTGCGCTCAACTGGGCGAGTTCAATGCGGGTGAGGGGCTGGGTATCGAGCAGGGAACTGCGGCGCATTCGCATCTGCTTGAGACGAGCCAAGGTGGCCGAGGCAAACGGGATGTTGCCGGTGGCGACCATCGCTTCTTTCTCCCCAACGGATGGCATCTCATTGCCCGTGGCGCCGGTTGCGGAGAGCGTGGCGGCAAGGCTCGACCCCACGAGCGGCGCGTTGGGGGCCGTTGACCTACCGAGGATGACGCGCACCTGGCGGTCGGGAGAGGAGGCCATCGCGTCGAGGGCGGCATCCTGGGCCAGGGGGATCAGGTCAATGGGGGCCGCGTCAACCGGCTTGGCCTCATCAAGGCGGGCGAGCGCAAGCAGATCCTCCACGAGCGTTCCCATACGGACGGCTTCCTTCTCGATCCGCTCCATTGCTTGCGCCACATCGGCAGGAGTCTGGAGTGCGCCCATTCGGTACAGCTCGGCGTAGCCACGCACCGAGACGAGGGGCGTGCGCAGCTCGTGGCTTGCATCGCCCACGAAGCGGCGCATCTGCTCGATGGTGGCGGCGCGGTCGGCCAGTGCCAGGTCGATGCGGCGCAGCATGGTGTTGAGTGAGCGGCCGAGACGGCCCACCTCGGTGTGTGCCGCGGTGATGGGCACGCGCTGGCTGAAATCCCCGTCGGCAATCGCCGCGGCGGTGTTCTCCACCTCACGCAGCGGTTCAAATGTGCTCGTCACGAGTAGCCGGGTGAGGATCGCTCCGAGCACCACAACCACGAGGCCAAAGCCGGAGAAAATGGTGATGTAGCGCAGCATCAGATTGTCGATGCTGTCCATGGATAACGCGATGACGAGGGTACCCGAGGGGGTGAGATTGCCCGTCGTGCTATCCCTCGACACGATGGGTGAGAGCACCCCACGCCACGAGACATTGCGCTCCACCTGGGTGAGCGGCAGGATCTCGTTGCCGAGCTCGTTGGCCGTCTCCACAGAAACTTGTGGAATCTGTGGCACATCGTGCGAGGTTGAGTTGTGGAAATTGTCGTAGAGCAGCACGCCGTTTTCGTCGAGCACCCCCACGTAATACGTGTCGCGCGGTGCCATGAGGACGTCGTTGCGCGTGAGCCCGGTGGCGTTAGCCCCCGTCGCCAGGATGGGTGTGGGGTCTGCGCTCAGCTGCCGCAGGGTGGAGTCCTGCTGCGACACCAGCTGCGGACGGAGGATCATCATGGTGCCCGCGCCCACGATAAAGATACCGAAGGTGAGGATCAGAACCGTCACCCCGGTGATCTTTGTTCGCAGGGACACGGACTCCCACACATGAAACATCCGCCGCCGCGTGGTCGGTTGAGCTACGACTTTTGATCCACCTTTAGCATGTAGCCGAAGCCCCGCTTCGTCTGGATGAGTGGTGTCTCGGAGTGCTGCTCCAGCTTGCGGCGCAGATAAGAGATGTAGGACTCCACAATGCCGGCGTCGCCGTTGAAGTCGTACTCCCACACGTGATCAAGGATCTGTGCTTTGCTGAGCACCCGGTTGGGGTTGAGCATGAGGTAGCGCAACAGCTTGAACTCGGTGGGGCTGAGTTCAACGCTCACTTCGCCCACGTAGACCTCGTGGGTGTCCTGGTCCATTCGCAGGGGTCCCACCTCGATCTGTGCATCCTCTTCGTCTTGAATGGTGCGGCGCAGGATGGCTTTAATGCGGGCGACGATTTCGTCGAGACTAAACGGCTTGGTGACGTAGTCGTCACCGCCGACCGTGAGTCCCATGATTTTGTCTTCGGTATCGTCCTTGGCCGTGAGGAACAGGATGGGAGCGGTGTAGCCGGCCGAACGGAGGCGTTTGGTTACGCTAAATCCGTTCATATCGGGCAGCATCACGTCCAGGATGATGAGGTCGGGTTCGTCTTCGAGTACTGCGGAAATGGTTTGGGCACCGTTACTGACGGCTCTCACTCCAAAACCGGCAAAGCGCAGGCTAGTGGTGAGGAGGTCGCGAATATTCGGTTCATCATCGACAACAAGAATTCTGGGTCCGTCGTTCATTTCACCATTATCTGATAATTCACTGGCAGGTGGCTGTTTATTTTTTTATCAGGGCACTCGCATCAAGAATTGTGTACGAATATCCCTGTTCCGCGAGGAAGCGCTGACGGTTCTGGGCAAACTCCTGATCGACCGTATCGCGGGCCACCAGAGTGTAGAAGGAGGCGGTGTGACCGGTCTCGGTGGGGCGCAGGAGACGGCCGAGGCGCTGGGCCTCTTCCTGCCGCGATCCGAAGGAGCCCGAGACCTGGATGGCGACCGAGGCGTCCGGTAGGTCCACCGAGAAGTTGGCCACCTTACTCACGACCAGGACGGGGATGGCACCGGTGCGGAACTCCTGAAACAGCTGCTCACGCTCCGAAACGGGGGTCGCCCCGGTCAGGGTTGGGACGCCCAGGGCCGCACCGAGTTCTTCGATCTGATCGAGGTACTGGGCGATCACGAGGATCTGTTCGCCCGTGTGGTCGGCCACAAGCCTTTTGACGGTCTCGAGCTTGGCCGGGGCCGTTGCCGCGAGGCGGTAGCGTTCGTTGTCGGCCGCGGCTGCGTACTCCAACCGGGTGGACTGGGGGAGGTCAACGCGCACCTCGAAACACTCGGCGGGGGAGATGAAGCCCTGGGCCTCGATCTCCTTCCAAGGGGCGTCGTAGCGTTTGGGGCCGATCAGGCTGAACACATCGCTTTCGCGACCATCCTCGCGGACGAGTGTTGCGGTGAGGCCGAGACGGCGACGTGCTTGCAGGTCGGCGGTGAGTTTGAAAACGGGGGCTGGCAGCAGGTGCACCTCGTCGTACACGATGAGACCCCAGTCGAGCGCATCCAGTAACGAGAGGTGGGCGTACTCACCCTTCCGCTTGGCCGTGAGGATTTGGTAGGTAGCGATGGTGACGGGTTTGATCTCTTTGAGCTGACCCGAGTACTCACCAATCTCCTCGGGGGTGAGCGCCGTGCGTTTGAGTAGTTCGTCGCGCCACTGGCGGGCCGAAACGGTGTTGGTAACCAGGATCAGCGTGGTTGCGCCGACCGCCGCCATCGTGCCAGCCCCCACGAGGGTTTTCCCGGCACCGCAGGGCAGCACAACAACGCCCGAGCCGCCCGTCTGGAAGTTCTCGATGGCCCTCTTCTGGTAGTCGCGTAGGCTCCAATCATCCGTCAGCGAGATCGCGTGTGGCGTGCCTGGGGTGTATCCGGCGAGGTCTTCGGCGGGCCAACCCTGCTTCACGAGCTCCTGTTTGAGCTGGCCGCGGGCCCAGTGCTCCACACTGAATGCGTCGGCGCGGATCTGTTGAGTGAGCAGCGGGGCGATGCGCTTGCTGCGTGAAATCTGGTTGAGCGCGGCCTCGTCATTGGAGCGCACGATCAGGGTTCCGTCGGCATCACGTTCGATGACCAGCCGACCGTAGCGGCCCACGGTTTCCAGAATATCGATCGCGACCGACTGGGGGACATCAAACTTGGAGTACCGGGTGAGGGTGGCGAGCATCTCGTCGGCGGTGTGGCCGGCAGCACGAGCGTTCCAGAGGCCTAGTCGCGTAATGCGGTAGGTGTGGACGTGCTCGGGGGCCCGTTCCAACTCCGCAAAAACGGCGATATCGTGTCGTGCGTTTTCGGCATCCGGATGCGCGACCTCCAGTAAAACCGTGCGGTCGCTCTGTACTATTAGTGGCCCGTTAGACATAGCCACCAATCCTACGCCCTGTGGGCGAAATTAGCCCTCGATCGTTTCGACTGCCGTGATCCACCCGATGGGCAGGGTGCGTTCGACATCCGATACATGATCGAGTCCGCGCAGGCGGGCGGCGGAGACGCTTGTGGGCAGGATCGTGTACTCGTGGGTTGCGCCGTTGGGCGCGACGAGCGAGACGCGGATGGTGGACTTGGCCTTCACCGCCAGGCTCAGCTGCCGATTGAAGCCGGCCTCAACGGTCTCCGCCCCCTGTTCGCTCTGGTTCTTGCGGAGCTTGGCGATCAGTAATTGAACTGGGGAGAGCGGCGCGGCATCGGGGTCATGGTCGGGTGCCTCCTGCGCGGAGGCTTCTGTGTGTGGGGTGTGGGGTGCCTCGTGCGTAACGGGAGCAGACGAGGCTCCACGGTTGGCGGCCTCGGCGGGGGCCGCCGGGTAGCGTGCCTCCTGAAGTGAGGCGAGCACAACGCTGGTGCGGATCGGGCTGGTCAGGGCATCCGATGCGGATCGGCTGAGTGAGAGGTGTTGCAGGTTCCGGTCAACAAGCAGTGTGGCGAGAGCGTGGTGGTCGGTTGCGGTGATGCGCGACCGTGCCAGAGAATCACCGATTCCGCCCGTGGGCGTGAGCTCCTCTACGCGGATACTGCCGTGGCGGCGTACCGTCTCCGTGAGGAGGTAATCGAGGGGTTGCGGGATGCCCGTGAGCGAGATCTCGGTGAGAAATGTGCGGATGTCCTCGACGCTATCACCCGCGTTGAGTGCGCGCAGCAGGGTGGTCTCGGTGATGCGGTAGGTGGCGGCGAGAGCGCGGTTTTCGACGAGTGCCAGGCGGCGCATCCGGGTATCAAGGGTAGCCAGGAGCGGGCCGGGGGAGATGACCGTGAGGTCGGGCTGGATGTATACAGTGCTCACCTCAGCCGGAAACAGGGGGGCCAGTGCCGCCGCCGCTGCGGCTGGGCCCTCGGTCGTGAGGGCGTAGGCGAAGCTACTGGCTGAGTCGTTCGTGAAGATGCCCATAAAACGGGCTTCGCGGAGAACCGTCTCGATCCATTCGGCGGTACTTTTGCGGCCGCCCGGGTAGAGCCACGGCATGAGGGTGCGCACGGTGTCGCCCCACACATGCCGTGGATGCTGGGCAAGTGCCTGGGTGATGTCGGGCGGTGTGCGCGAATACCAGCGCTGTGCGAGAAAGGCCCAGCGTTCGGGGGCTGGCGTGGCCAGCCACTCCCGGGCGTCTGGTGTGGGCTTCCACCCGTCTGCGGAGGGCTGGGCCAGGTTGGTTTGTCCGGCCAGGTCGAGGGCAAAAGGCACCCAGTCGATGTCCACCCGGAGGGCCTCGGCGAGACGCTTGGTGGTGGGTAGGGTGAGGCCGCCGCGGGCACGCACGGCGGCCGGCTGCACACTCAGTTCTGCGATGAGTTCGGCCACGGCCTGCACGAGCGCGAAGGCCCGCTCGGCAGCGTGCCGATCAACCGTTTCGAGCTCGGTGTGTGGGAGGGCATCCATGAGGGTGGGGGGGACGAGTTGGGTGAGCTGGCGGTGTCCGGGGAGACCGTGGGTGGGCCACATCTCCAGAATGCTGTCGACTTCGGGCCAGCCCATGATCGCCTCGTTCTCCACTCGGATTAGGGCGAGAGTCGCGAGGCGGTCGCGGTGTGTAGAGATGAGTTCGGGTGTGATTTTGCTGTCGGGATTTGCCGCGCTGAGGGCCGCGACGATCTCGTCGATGGTCATCCACTGACCGGCGTTAGTCTCGGTCGCGAGTGTGGAGAGAATAGCGAGGGCTGAGCGCTCCAGCTGACCGAGGGCCAGGGTGAGGGACTCGGGCCTCATGAGTGCCGTTGCCAGGTCGAAGAAGTCTTTGATGCCGGCGGCGGTGACCTGGCGTTCGGTGAGGGTTATTTCCAGACTGGTGGTGGTCGCGCCACTGAGCTGGCTGGAAAGGGAAAGGACGCTGGTCATGGCTGTCCGCGCGGTGAGGGTTACCCCTCGTGCGATCCGGTCTTGGTGTTTTCGCCGCGGCGACGCACAATCCCCGTGATCATCATGGCAATGATGAGCATAAAGCCGACGGGCAAGCCCACATAGGTGATGGCGGTCACGAGGGGCCACAGGCCCTGGGCAAAGTCGCTGCGTTCCAGCCCGAGGAGGCTGGCCACGAGTACGGTAACGAAGGCGAGGACCGAGATGCCAATGATCCCGGCGATCATGAAGGCGAGGATCCGCTCAAGACGGCTGGGGGTTCCCTGTTTAGCAGACATCACCCCCAGGATACATTGGTTCCCAGTGTGGTGGGGGTGATCGGGGAGAATCCGGGGGATTGTGGGGGACGACCTCACCGCCGTGTGTGTGGGTTTACTCGTAGACTGTTCCAGTGGTGTTGCGGGCCGACCGGCCTGTGTACAGCATCTTTGGTGAGTAGAGACAAGGAAAAATGCCATGCCGACCGGCAAAGTGAAGTTCTACGACGACGAAAAGGGTTTTGGGTTCATCGCATCGGATGATGGGCAGGAAGTCTTTCTACACGCGAGCGCTCTGCCCACGGGTGCCGTGGTGAAGCCCGGGACCCGCCTGGAGTTTGGTGTGGCCGACGGAAAGCGTGGCGCCCAGGCCCTCTCGGTGCGGGTGCTGGACACTCCGCAGCGCCTTCCTCGGCAGAAGCCCAAACGTAAGCCAGCGGACGATATGGCCATCATCGTCGAAGATTTAGTTAAACTCCTTGATGGCGTGGGTTCGCGCCTCAAAAACGGCCACTATCCTGAAGCGGCCCAGTCACGAAAGATTGCAACGATGTTGCGACGGATTGCGGATGACCTAGATGCCTAACGAAACTGTAAACAACCTTTTTTCGCACGGTGAGACGGAGTACCAGGCACCCGAGTCGGGTGACGCCGCCGCCGCGGTTGAGGCCGCCTCCGTGGCTGAGAGTGTTGCCGTCGCCGATGCGCCGGAAGAGCCTGAGTCTGAATCTGAATTGTCGGAATCGTCTCAACCGGAATTGTCTCAATCGGAGGCTTCGGAACTCGATGTTTCTGCATCTGAAACGTCCGGTGGGGAGGATCGGGGGGAACCTGAGGAGCCGGCTGTCGCTGACGAGACCCTGCTGGCATCCGCCAGCCTGGCCTTGGCGGCGCTGCACGAGGTGACCGCGACGACCACGGTTGGCGAGGTGGTCGGCCACACGGTTGACGGCCACGGACTCCTCTCATTGCATTTTGCCACCCTGCTGCCCGGTTACCCCGGCTGGCACTGGTCGGTATCAATGTCGAAGGTGGACCCTGACACCGCGCCCACCGTGATGGAGGTGCAATTGATGCCCGGTGAGGGTGCGTTATTAGCCCCCGACTGGGTGCCCTGGTCGGTGAGATTAGCGCATTTCCGCGACTCGCAACTGCTTGAGGCCGAGGAGCGTGCAGCCCTGGAGGCTGCAGCCGCCGAGCTGGACGAGGGAGACGACGCGGATGACGATGACGATATCCTCGACAACGATTTCAGCGACTTTGACGACGAGATTGACGGGGTTGATATCGAGTTAGCTCTTGCGGATGACGAGTCAGCAGACGATGATGACGAATCCGACACGGATTCTGATGACGATGACGACGACTCGGATGACGACGACTCGGATGACGGCTTCGAGGACTCCGACGAAGATCGTCCCTACGACGAACGATAGCTGGGGTCGCCCCCGGACCTGCTTCGGCCTCCTTACCCGAATGGTGAGAGGCTGCCGCGTTGCCCGGCTCACATTCACCGACGAGTCGTATTTCGACTATCGGGTCACAGCTGGCTACGAAAGCGACGACTTCTGGACCCAGGCTCAGGTCTACCACGGCTAACGGAACAAAGAGGATCGGCCGCCCGTGGGAGAACACGGGCGGCCGATCTGGCGTGCGGGGTGGCTTTCGCGGCTAGAGACGTTCCAGGATGTAGTCGATTGCGCCCGTGAGCGTGCGCACATCATCCGGTTCGATGGCCGTGAACGTGGCCACACGCAGCTGGTTGCGGCCCAGCTTGCGGTACGGCTCGGTATCGACGATGCCGTTGGCGCGGAGGGCCCGGGCGATTGCCGCGGCATCCACGCTGTCGTCAAAGTCGATCGTGGCGACGACCTGCGAGCGGTGGTCGGGGTGCGATACAAAGGGGGTAGCAACCGTGCTGCGCTCGGCCCAGTCGTAGAGCACCCCCGAGGACTCCGCGGTGCGGGCGGATGCCCATGCGAGGCCACCGTTGTCGTTGATCCACTCAACCTGGTTGTTCATCATCACGAGTGTGGCCAGGGCGGGGGTGTTGAGCGTCTGGTTGAGACGCGAGTTGCTGACCGCGTTGGCCAGGCTGAGGAACTCGGGGATGTAGCGACCGCTGGCCGCGATGCGCTCGACCCGCTCGAGTGCTGCGGGAGAGAACAGTGCCCACCAGAGGCCGCCATCCGAGGCGAAGTTCTTCTGCGGTGAGAAATAGTAAACGTCTGCCTGAGCGGAGTCGAAGTCAATGCCTCCGGCCGCGCTCGTCGCATCAATCACAGTGAGTGATCCGGCGTCACCGTGTACGCGAGTGATCGGGGCCATGACGCCCGTGGAGGTTTCGTTGTGTGGCCAGGCATACACGTCGATGCCCTCGGTGGGGACGGGCTCGCTGCGCGACCCGGCGACCGCCTGAATAATATCCGGCTTCTCCAGAAAAGGGGCACTCGCCGCGGCGGCAAACTTGCTACTGAACTCACCAAAGGTGAGGTTCTGGCTGCGCTTCTCGATCAGGGCGTGGGCAGCGGAATCCCAAAAAGAAGTAGCACCGCCGTTGCCGAGGAGAACCTCGTAGCCATCAGGGATGCGGAATAAATCGGCAAGCCCGCTGCGAATCTGACCGACCAGGTTCTTTACGGGGGCCTGGCGGTGTGAGGTGCCCAGCAGGTTGAGGCTCGCGGACTCAACCGCGGCCACCTGCTCGGGGCGAATCTTGGAGGGGCCGCAACCAAAGCGACCATCGGCGGGAATGAGTTCAGCGGGGAGCGAAATTTCGGCCATGTCCACAATTCTATGGGACAAAAATCGGTAAAAATACTCGTGACCCAACTTTCCGGCTAGTCTTATCCGGGAGCGGGATGAGCACATATGGGAGAGCGCGATGGCTGATTTAATCGACACGACGGAGATGTATCTCCGCACAATTCTGGAGCTTGAGGAAGAGAACATCGTGCCGCTCCGGGCGCGCATCTCGGAGCGGCTGGGACACTCGGGGCCCACCGTGTCCCAGACCGTGGGCCGGATGGAGCGGGATGGTCTGGTTGTCGTCTCCGGGGATCGCCACCTTGAGCTCACCGCAACGGGGCGGCGCAAAGCTGTGAACGTGATGCGCAAACACCGTCTTGCCGAGCGGCTCCTGAGCGACGTGATCGGGCTGGAGTGGGAATTTGTGCACGAGGAAGCGTGTCGCTGGGAGCACGTGATGAGCGAGCAGGTGGAGCGCAAGATCCTGACTATCCTGGGCGATCCGACCGAGTCCCCCTACGGCAACCCGATTCCCGGCTTAGACGACATCGGCGGCTCGGAGACCACTCCTTTTTCGTATGGCGTGATTAATATTGTGGACGCGGTGATCCAATCTGAGGGGTTGGTGACGCGTATTATTCGCCGTCTTGGTGAGCCCGTGCAGGTAGACCCGGAGCTCCTGGGGCAGTTGAAGGTTGCCGGAGTAATCCCCGGAAATACGGCGGTTTTCTCGCGCAACGGTTCTTACGTTGTAGTTCAGGTTGAAGGTTTTGAGGAGGGGTTGGAATTGCCCAACGAAGTTGCCGGTCATATCTTCATTGACCAGGCCTAGGCGTAAATTCCGCGAAAAACCAAGCATCTCGTGGTGACGAAATCGTTATCCTTTGCTAACCTGGGTTCTTAGTGCGGCCTCTAGGCCGTGCGCCAGGGTTGTCTGTTACATCGCGACCCCCTGGAACCCCAGCCCCTGATGGAGGATTACCGTTGGCGTTGTTCAGCAGACGTGTTACCGCAGAAAACGCAGATAGTGCGCGCGACCGCACCCGAAAGACGCTTAGGTTCTCGTTCCGTGGCGTGTTCGCCCTGGTGCTCAGCGCGGGCCTCTTTGGCACCATCGTGCTCCCCGCCTACGCTGGCCTCCCCAGCAACGATGAGGATATTGCGCTCGCCTCACGCACAAGCGTGCAGAGCCTCATGGTAGACAGCACCGTGATCGAGGCCACCGTTGACACCGACGGGTTTGCCGCCACCACGGGCACCGAGATCGCGAAGATTGACGAGGCCAACAAGATCGAGGAGCAGCGCCTCGCCGCGGCGGAAGCTGCCAAGCAGGTGGCCACAAACGCCGCCGCAGGCAACTCCACCACTGGAGCTACCGGGGATCGCACCAACGCCAGCTGCGCAGCCCTGTCGCTCAACGACACCAGTTCCTTTGTGGGCTCGGCCATGGCCCAACTCGGCTGCTACCAAGACTGCACGGCGCTCGTGGAGAACGCCCTGCGCGCTATCGGGTACTCCATTGGCAATGTGGGCCCGATGGGCTTTGGCGGGGTGGGTACGGTTTTCAGTGACCCGTCTCAGGTTCAGGCCGGCGACATCATGATGCGCTCGGGCCACGTCTCGATCTACCTCGGCAACGGAACCGCCATTCACGGCGGCTGGACGGACGGCTCCACGGTGATAGCGGGCGGTGCCATCTCCAACCCCGCGAACTACTCGCAGTTTGTGCGGCTCTAATCCTCAACTGTTTACACCGTAATAGGTGCTATCGCCACGCGACCCCGAGGGGCGGCGTGGCGATAGACTTGTTCGGCACGCCTCTGTAGCTCAATGGAAGAGCACCTCCGTCCTAAGGAGTTGGTTGGGAGTTCGAGTCTCTCCAGGGGCACAGTGGTCTAGTTTCTTAGCGAGCTATGCCCGGTTCTCGGCAGGCCCCAGTTATTTCTGTGACGCTCGCCGATCTGCTCAGGAGGCCAGCTCATCCTGTTGTTGGCTCGTCTGCGGCTGTTCCGCGCGTGCACGGTGTGACGTGGCTCGTCGTGACGTCCCAGGTCGTGACAGCGGATACTTCTTATCGAGGTGGGGGTCGAGGTAGAGCCTACGCAGTGCACGCAGGACCTGGGTGCCGCCGACCCCGTAACCCAGAAAAAGGACCAGACGCTGCGCGAAGGTAAAGCTGGGCAGGGTCAGGACGACGTCGATGCCGCTCTCAAACGCCCCCGAGCCGAGCCGAATTACTCCTATGGCGTCCCCGCACGCCCCTCGGGAACGGAGTGTGGAGAGACCAGGGTCTCCGTTCATGGGCGGGCCGTAGTGCGGCGGCGAGGCAATGATGAAAAGCCCGGCCGCGGTCAGGACGAGTACCGTCCCGATGGCGCAGACCCGGGTCATCACGGCGGTGGTCTGGCCCTGAAGCTCGAAGCGGACGAGGGCGAGCAGGCCCAGCCCGACCAAGCCCCCGGCGGTGTTCACGATGACGTCGGTGATATCGGAACTGCCAACGGCCAGGACATACTCGGCGACCTCAAGGGCGAGGCTCCACCCGGCGACCACGCTCGCGATCCTCCACACCGACCACGACCGTGCGAGGAGACCAAGGTATACGCCGAAGGGGATGAAGAGTAGAAGGTTCGCCAGCACCTCGAGGGGCGCGCTGGCACCGGCACCGCCGCTCGGCACAAACGGAACGAGTTTGATGATGCGCCTCGTCTCGTCACCGGCCCACGGGGTCTCAAGCTTCCACAGCACGATCCAGACGATCGTCCCGAGATAGATCGCGCACAGAACGGCCAGGACGGCCCTGTTCCGTTCGCGCGCGGGGGCTGTCACGGTGTTCTGCGTGGTCGGGTGGGTGGTGACCCTACTCATATCGGAGATGCTTCCTGTGTGGGGGAGGGGCAGGGATGGGTCGGCTGAGCTGGTCACTGGTGCATCCTGGGATCGTGTGTGGGGTCGGCATACATGGCCGGGCATCCGTGGTCAACGGCCTCGGGTCGCCGTTCGTAATGCCAGGGTTCGTTTTCGTAAATCTGGCACAGGCCGTAGTCGGCACCGTGTGTGGAGAGCCAGGCTGTGGCGTCCCCGTGCCCCACATCCACGGCGTCCCCCCGCACATGGGGGGATGTGTCCGCCGTGGCCACCCACGCGGCGGCCGCCTCGGCCGAGCCGTACTCCGCGACGGCTTCGTCCAGCAACTGATCCTGATACTCGGGTGAGCGCCAACCGCTGTTGATCACGAAGGTGACCCCCTCCGCGTCGGCGTCGATTGCTGCCCGGCGGAGGGCATCACGTAGGTCACCGTCAAGGTTGGCCACCGCGGGGACCTCACTGTTCAGATCGGTCACCCCGTCAACGACCTCGCCGTCCGCTCCGAGCGCACGGTGCTGGTCGCCGCTCGGAGCGTCAAGAAGCGGTGCAGAGTCCAGCAGCTGCTCGCCGGCCGGCTGAGCTGTCCCCGCTCCGACGGGGGTCAGAAAAAGCGAGGAGGCCGCCGCAGAGAGGTTGCCGAGGAGCGCGACCGTTGTGGCCGCAGCCAGGGCGATTGCCCCGGCGACGAGAACAGCCGGTCGGGGGCGGTGGGGTGCCGCTTGTGGTGGTGTGGTGTGGGGCATCTGCCCAGTTAACGCGGTCCCGTGTTGCCGGAGCGTATGCGGATCAGCATATGCCCACGATAGGTGGCGGATCGTAAGATGGGCGCGTGCGTGTATTGATTGTTGAGGATGAGCCCTATCTGGCGGAGGCCATCCGTGACGGACTGCGCCTCGAAGCGATTGCGGCAGATGTCGCGGGGGACGGCGACACCGCCCTGGAGCTGTTGGCCATCAACACCTACGACATCGCCGTTCTCGACCGTGATATCCCCGGACCCTCGGGTGATGAGATCGCCCGGCGCATCGTCGCCTCCGGCAGTGGGATGCCCATTCTGATGCTCACCGCCGCCGACCGGCTCGACGACAAAGCCTCCGGGTTCGAGCTCGGCGCAGACGACTACCTCACCAAACCGTTCGAGTTCCGGGAACTCGTGCTCCGGCTCCGTGCGCTCGACCGCAGGCGCGCCCACAACAGGCCGCCGGTACGTGAACTCGCTGGCCTGCGGCTGGACCCCTTTCGCCGTGAAGTGTACCGTGATGACCGCTACGTGCCGCTTACCCGGAAGCAGTTTGCCGTGCTTGAGGTGCTGGTCGCCGCCGAGGGTGGGGTGATCAGTGCCGAAGAACTCCTCGAACGGGCGTGGGATGAGAACGCAGACCCCTTCACCAACGCGGTTCGAATCACCGTCTCTGCGCTGCGCAAGCGACTCGGCGAACCCTGGCTGATTGTTACCGTTCCCGGCGTTGGCTATCGGATTGATCCCACCCTCGGTATGCCAGGCGCGGGAGAAGGCCGTGGGTAGGCCACCCGGTGTGAGCGTTCGTCTTAAACTCACCCTCAGCTATGCGGGCTTTATCATGCTGTCTGGTGCCCTACTTCTGGTTGTGGTGTGGGTGTTCCTGCTGCGCTATGTGCCCGACCACGATATGTCTCAGGTGTCGGTGGGGTTCATTCCTAATCGCTCAGATCTCGAGCGCGCTTTCGTACCGAATGCCGCCATGGCCTTGGTCTTCCTGCTGATGTTTGGTCTGGTGGGTGGCTGGATTCTTGCCGGTCGGATGCTCGCCCCCCTGGCCCGAATCACCCACGCCACCCGCATAGCAGCGACGGGGTCGCTCTCTCACCGTATCCAGCTACCCGGCCGTGCCGACGAGTTCCGTGAGCTTGCCGATGCCTTCGACACCATGCTCGCACGGCTCGAAGCGCACGTTGCAGAGCAGCAGCGGTTTGCGGCCAACGCCTCCCACGATCTGCGCACCCCGCTCGCGACCACCCGGGCGCTTCTCGACGTTGCCCGCAACGATCCCGATCACAACACCGCTGAACTCCTCGAACGTCTACACACTGTCAATACCCGGGCAATCGAGCTCACCGAGGCGCTCCTCCTGCTCAGCCGCGCCGACCAACGGTCCTTCACCCGGGAGAATATTGACCTGTCCCTCCTGGCGGAAGAAGCCGTCGAGATGCTCCTTCCGCTCGCGGAGAAGCGTGGCCTCACGATTGAGGTCTCCGGTGATATCGCCCCGGTGCTGGGATCACCGGTGCTCCTGCTGCAACTGACCACAAACCTTGTGCACAACGCGATTGTCCACAACCTCCCCGCGGAGGGTACCGTGTGGATCAGCACTGCGGCTACCCCGGGGGTCGTCAGGCTCGCCGTTGAAAATACCGGTGAGAGGCTCAGCCCGGAGCTGGTCTCCACGCTCACTGAACCGTTCCTGCGGGGCACCGAAAGAATTCATAACGACCATGCGGGGGTTGGTCTCGGCCTGGCGATCGTCGCCAGCATCACCCGGGCACACGAGGGAACTCTGAGCCTGACACCCCGCACGGATGGGGGGCTCCGCATCGAGGTGCGCCTCCCGGTGGCAGCACCGCCCGCCGACCACTCGCCGTTGTGAGCCGGGTCGAGTCTCGCATCGGTGCACCGGGGGCCTGGCCGCGTGCGGAGTTCTTGCTGCCGGTTGCGGTCGGTGGGCTCGTGTGGCACTCTCGAAGCACCCCGTCGCTGGGTGACGGTGAACCGGACGGAGCAGAGTATGGGATTCATCCACATTGACCTCTTTACCACGCTTGACGGTGTTGCTCAGGCCCCCGGCGGTCCCGAAGAAGATACCGAGGGCGGGTTCAGGTTTGGCGGCTGGCAGGCCCCGCTCATTGATGATGTCGTTGGTGAGCAGGTCGGTGCTGGGATGGCTGGGATGGATGCGTTGCTACTGGGCCGTCGAACCTACGAGACCTTCGCCTCCTACTGGCCACACGTTGAGAACGGCGACGACGGCGGCATTGCCCGGCTATTCAACCGCCTCCCAAAGTATGTTGCCTCACGGCAGGCGCTGACCCTCGACTGGGCCAACTCCACGCTGCTCAGGGGGGATGTTGTCGCCGCCGTCCGCGGGCTGCGCGACCGCCACGAGCACATCCACGTGATCGGCAGCCTTGACTTTGTGCAGACTCTGTTCGCCGAGCGGCTCTGCGACCGGCTCACCCTGTGGGTGCACCCGATTCTCCTCGGCTCGGGAAAGAAAATCTTCGCCACGGGGGTTGCGCCAACGAGCCTCAGACTCATCGAACCAGTCGTCAGCTCGCCCCGTGGGGTGGTGCGGCAACGCTACGAGTTCCTCGACGAGGTGCCCGGTGTGGGCGATATGTCGCTCCGTGACCGGGAAGGTTAGTGCGGCCTCATGACGCTATGTTG
Organism: Klugiella xanthotipulae; assembly: GCF_006716695.1. Classification (GTDB taxonomy): domain Bacteria; phylum Actinomycetota; class Actinomycetes; order Actinomycetales; family Microbacteriaceae; genus Klugiella; species Klugiella xanthotipulae. The sequence goes on along the minus strand of NZ_VFPN01000001.1, from coordinate 470,883 downwards.
CCGACCGGTTTGATGAATGCGGCCGACGGGGAGCAGGATTGCGGCTATCGCCCCATGAACGCCCGCTGAGAAAGGCCTCCGCAGATGTCCGAGTTGAACCTGCCCCGCGAGATTCGTTTTAACGCTTTCGATATGAACTGTGTTGCCCACCAGTCATCGGGTATGTGGCGGCATCCGTTGGATCAGTCTCGGCGCTACAACGAGCTGAGTTACTGGACGGAGCTCGCCCGGCTGCTGGAGAGGGGGCGCTTCGACGGCATTTTCATCGCCGATGTGCTCGGTACCTACGACGTGTATGAGGGGAGCAACGAAGCGCCGATTCGCCACGGGGCGCAGGTGCCGGTGGGCGACCCACTGATGCTCGTATCGGCGATGGCTGCGGTGACGGAGCATCTCGGCTTTGGCGTGACGGCCGGGACCGCGTACGAGCATCCGTATCCCTTCGCCCGCCGCATGACAACGCTCGACCACCTGACGAAGGGACGCGTCGGGTGGAATGTGGTGACGGGATACCTGCCGTCGGCCGCCCGTAACATGGGGCACGACGATCAGATGGCGCACGACGAGCGGTACGCCCACGCCGATGAGTACCTTGAGGTGCTCTACAAGCTGTGGGAGGGCTCCTGGGAGGATGACGCGGTTCTGGTGGACCGCGAGAACGGCGTGTTTACCGACCCGGCCAAGGTGCACGGCATCAACCACAAGGGCACGTTCTTTACGGTACCGGGTATCCATATCTCTGAGCCCTCTCCGCAGCGGACACCCGTGATTTATCAGGCGGGCACCTCGCCCCGGGGGGTAACCTTTGCCGCCGAAAACGCCGAGGCAATCTTTGTTGCGGCCCCTACGAAGGAATCGCTTAAGAAGTCGGTGGCCAGCATCCGAGACGCTCTCGAACGTGCCGGACGGGACCGGAACTCCGCGCGGATCTACACGCTGATGACCGTGATTACCGATGCCACACCCGAGCTGGCTCGGGCGAAGTATGAGGAGTACCTGTCCTACTCGAGTGAGGAGGGTGCCCTCGTGTTTATGTCGGGCTGGATGGGCATTGACCTCTCGAAGTACGACGTCAACGAGCCGGTGGGTAACGTGCAGAGCAACGCGATCCAGTCGGTCGTGTCACATTTTCAGCAGGGCAAGGACGACGGCGCGGAGTGGACCGTTGGCGATATCGGTAAGCACAGCGCGATTGGGGGGTTGGGGCCCACGATCGTCGGGTCCGGCGAGCAGATCGCCGACCAGTTACAGGAGTGGGCGGAGGAGGCCGATGTGGACGGCTTCAACCTTGCCTACGCCATTACCCCCGGCACGTTTGAGGACATTGTTGAGTTTGTGATTCCGGTGCTTCAGGAGCGTGGTGCCTACCCGACCGAGTACGTTGAGGGGACGCTTCGCGAGAAGCTACATGGGCGGGGTCGTCGCCTACCCGTCGAACACCGGGGCGCGAGCTTCGCCGTGTAGACGAGAGGCCGCAGTGAAATTCAGGAGCGCTCCGGGAGTGGTTGCGGAAGAATACTTGCATCTTTGGCGATTGATGAATTATGTTTGCACTTCGTATGGGGGAGATGTCTTGGGGGCATCGAGAAATAGCTGAGTGGTGCGGGATGGTTCCCGCGCTGTCGGCTTTCTGATACTGAACACGCTGCTGCGTTGCGGCGTGGGTTGGTAGGACAGCATCCTGTTAGGGAGATGCTGTCGGACAACCACCTTCTACCATCGCGGTTGCCAGTACCCCTGTGCACACATCACACTCTCTTGTTAGGAAGAATTGTGCACTCATCAGAGCAGATTCACGCGCGCGTGCCCGCACGCGGCGGTCGTCGGGCAGCGTGGAGGGTGGGCCTGGGCGGGCTCGTACTTGCCAGCCTCGTGGCCGCGCCGATCCTCGGTTTTTCCGCGGCTCCAGCCGCCGCGGCCGATCAGAGGCTGGGGGATATTCTCGCCGACCCACAGCTCGCCGCGTGCGTGGCGACGGCGCTGGGGACCACCCCCGCCACGGTCGTGACCCCGACAACGCTCGCCGGGCTTAAGAACCTCAACTGCGCGAACAGGGGGATCGTTTCGCTCAGCGGGATCGAGAACCTGAGCGGGCTTGAACAGGTACTGCTCGACAAAAATCCGATCACCGACCTGACCCCGCTGGCCGGAGTGCCGTCGATCTGGTTGCTGGGGCTTTCCGAGACGCCGGCGAACGACCTCTCCCCCGTGTATCAGCTGGGGGAGTTGCAGTGGCTTAACCTGGGTAACTCGGGGGTGACCTCGATTGCGGGTATCGAGCGGCTGACTGACCTGCGGCGCACCTTTCTCGACAGCAACGCCGGGCTGAGCGATATCCGCCCGCTCGCCGCCCTGCCCTACCTCAATACGCTTTACCTGAACAAGGACTCGGTGACCGACCTCTCACCGCTATCGGCGATGAAGAGCCTCCGATACCTCAATATCAGTGAGAACGGGGTGTCAAATATTGCCCCGCTGGGCTCGCTGACCGGCCTGCAAACGCTCAACGCCGAGGGCAACGCAATTGCCGATGTGTCGGCCTTCTCGACCATGACTGCTCTGAGTACCATCTCTGTCTCGGGTCAGCGCGTGGTGCTGCCATCGACCCCCTTCGCCGCCAACCTGGATGTGCCTACCCCGGTGACGACCGTCAACGGTTCCGCCGTGGCGTTGTCCGAACTGAGTAACGCGGGAACCTACTCCGCCGGTGCTGCCCACTGGACGGGCCTGAGCGACTCCCTGACCGAGGTGACGGCAACCTTCGGGGCTTATCCGCAGGTGCCCTCCGGGGCCTACATTTCCTTTACGGGCACGGTGGTGCAGCCGTTCGGTGTTCCGCGGGTACTGGTGGCTCCCGGCGAACCGGGCGGTGTGCGGGCCACCGGTTCGAACGAAACCATTGACGTCTCTTGGGTCGCCCCCGAGGTGGGGAGTTCCGCCATCACGAGCTACCTGCTGGAGTACAAAACGAACGACGATGACTGGACCCGGGTGAGCATTCCGGCCCCCGGCACGACGGCGACACTCGGCGGTCTCGTCAACGGAAGCACCTACCAGCTGCGCGTGACGGCCGTGAATTCGGACCTGAGCGGTGTGGCTGGCGCTGAGACTTCGGCGGTACCCTACTTATTTGAGCCGGTCTTTACCGATGGGTCGGAGGGGAAGCAGATCGTGACGGGAGGAGAGGTCTCTCCCGGTACGGATGTTGCGGTTGCCGCAACGGGTCTTCCCGCGGGCTCCACGGTCACCTTTGAGCTGCACTCCACGCCGCAGATTCTGGCGACCGGAACCGTGGAAAACAATGGGAGCGTCACTCTCAACGGAACACTTCCCGGCGATATTGCGGGGAATCACGAACTGGTCGCCGTGCTCGATGTGGCCGGGGTGGAGTCGCGGGGTGCGGTGAGCATTGTCATCCTGCCACCCGTGGCTGCCGCGCCCCGCATCGACCCACCATCGGTCCCGGGTGGAGAGAACTCAGCCGCGCCGAGCGGGTCCGCCAACCGACCCGCGCCCGCGGCATCGGGTACTGCGGCGGCGGCAACGCTCGCGGTCACCGGCGGCGGCAGCCTCCCCCTGGCGCTTCTGGCCGGGGTGACGCTGGTGCTGGCCGGGGGTGCCCGGGTGCGTTCGCGGAAACCGCGCGTGTGAGGATGCCCGCTCCCGCCGTTCTGCCCAGGGCAGAACGGCGGGAGGTTCCGCCTCCCCGGTGGGTAGGATGAGGCATGGTTACGGTGTCACGCCCCTCCCCGTCCGCACTATCCCGGGCCGGGAAGCGCCGACCTGAGCCGCTGTGGCGGGAGGCGCTCGGAAACCGGCTGCGGCTCATCCGTACCCACCGTCGCCTCACGCTCGCCGAGACGGCCGAGCGGGCCGGGATCTCACCGCAGTACCTCTCCGAGATTGAGCGGGGCCGCAAGGAGCCCTCGAGCGAGATGATCGCCGCGATTGTCGGTGCGCTGGGGATGTCCCTGGTGGACCTGACCGCACTGGTGTCGGACGATCTGCGGCGCGTTCAGGTGGTTGATCTGTCGCGCTCGACCGGCCACGAGCGCGGAGCGGCCTCCGCGGGGCGCGATTTGGATCGGACGGTCGTGGAGAACCGGGTCTGGCTCGTAGCCGCATAGCCTGGCCTGAGCCCGCCCGCGCCCGGTTACGGCGTGTCGTCGCGCGTTCCGAGCACCTGGTCAACCAGGCCGTAGCCGAGGGCTGCGTGCGCCGTAAAGACGCGGTCACGGTCGGTATCTGCCCGTAGTCGCTCGACCGTTTGGCCGGTGTGGTGGGCAAGGATGGACTCGACTTCGGCGCGCATCCGCACGACCTCATCCGCCTGCAGGATGAGGTCGGGGATGGTGCCCCTGCCCTGCGCCGCGGGCTGGTGGAGGACCACCCGTGCGTGGGGGAGTGCCGCCCGCCTGCCCGGGTGGCCGCCCGAGAGTAGGACCGCACCGGCCGCAACGGCCTGACCGACACAGGTCGTGGCGACGGGGGACTGGATGTGCGACATGGTGTCGTAGACGGCCAGCATCGCCGTGAGGTCGCCGCCCTCACAGTTGATGTACATGTTGATCTCACGGCCCGAGCGGTCTGAGTCAAGGTGCAGCAATTGGGCGATGAGGGTGTTGGCCACCCCGGCGTCGAGGGCGGTGCCCAGGTAGACGATCCGTTCGGAGAGCAGGTGGGAGTAGACATCCATGATGCGCTCGCCACGGGCATTTTGGGTGATGACGTTGGGAATGGTGTAGGTGTTCACGGGTTGTCCTAGCGTTTTTCGGGGGCGATGATCTGCTCGACGGAGTCAACGATGGCGTCGATGAAACCGTAGTCACGGGCCTCGGCGGCGGTGTACCAGCGGTCGTGCAGGGAGTCCTCGAAGATGCGCTCAGCGGGCTGCCCGGTGTCGGCCGCGATAAGGCCGAGCACGGTGTCGCGGGTGTGGCGCAGGTCGTTGGCCTGGGCCTCCACCTCGACGGCCGATCCGCCGATCCCCGCCGAGCCCTGGTGCATGAGGATGCGCGCGTGGGGGAGCGCAAACCGCTTGCCGGGTGTGCCCGACGAGAGCAAGAACTGCCCGGCACTGCAGGCGAGGCCAAGGGCGACGGTTGCAACGTCACAGGGAAGGAGCCGGATAATGTCCCGAATCGCCAGCATCGAGGGCACGGAGCCGCCCGGCGAGTGGATCCAGAGGGCGATGTCGGCGCGCGGGTCCTCGGCGGAGAGTGTGAGGAGCTGGGCGAGGAGGAGGGTGCCGTTGTCGTCGTTGAGCGGGCCGTCGAGGACGAGGATGCGACGGAAGAGGAGCTGGTTGCGGGTACGGGCGTCAAAGAGCGGTGGGGTGGGAGTGTCGGTCATGTCCTCAGGATGCACCGGGGCCGGTTGGCGGCGCGAGAAACGCTGCTGAGGGCTGATCCGCTGTGGGCAGCGGGCGTCTGGCGCGTTGTGAACCCGATGGAACCACCCGTCTTGACTCCGTGAGACGAGCCCCCCATAACATAGAGCAAGTTTTTATATATGCTATTAACTATTGGTGATACCTCAGTCAGGTTCTGAGCCTGTCCCGCAGCGCGAAGAACATGAGGATAATCGGTGAAGCAACGAGGAATCTGTCTGGCCTACGCCATCGTTGTGGTCTACGCGATCGTGTCCTCTTTTCTCGCGGTTGGCGCACGTGATGACGAGGGCGTGCTGGGGCAGAGAGCCTCGTCCTGGTGACCGGCCCGGCGACCACGGTGACGAGCGTCAAAGGATACGGCTTTCAACGACTGCTCGGTGCCTCCTACGTGCTGATGCGGGGGTGCGGTCTCCGATAGGTCGCGCGTTTTCTTTTGCCCGTAGTTCTCGTCGCGGCGGGCTGTGTTGTGGTGTTGCTTATCGTGCACTTTCTGGTGCTGTGGGTGGTGCAGCACCTGCCCAAACCGTGACGAGCACGGGCCCCAGCACCAGGATCCCCACAAGGATTGCGAGCATCGCTAGCCCTCGGTTAACGCGTGCTGGGGGTCAGACCTGTCCCGAGCTCTTTACTTCCGCAGCGGCCTGCCGGTGTCGGACTACTCGTTGAGTAGCCGCCCCTTGGCGTCCTCGTACTCCTCCGGGGTAAGGTCGCCGCGGTGTAGCATCTGTGTGAGTTCGGCGAGCTCGCTGACAAAGCGCGACTCCTCGGGTTCTTCCGCGCCGGCTTTGGCCTGCCGCTGGGGCAGTCGGGCGGTGGCCCACTCCTTGTTGAACTGCACGATGACCCACGGGTCGTTACCCGGCCCGATCCACGCCATCACCGCATCCCCGGCCTGGGGGATATCCGATTGCAGTACCGTGGAGCGTGCGTTGCCGGTCATCCGTGCAATCAGTCTGGCGGGGGGCTGTCCGGGCGGTGTGTAGTCCACGGTGGCTGTCAGTCGAGTCACCCGGCCGTTGTAGGCGGTGACGTCGCGCTCCGCAACCGTGCCGTGTATGGCCTGGGCCTGGGCGAGGAACGCCGGATACATATCGCTGAACTCACGTTTCAGGAGGGAACCTCGCCACGAGGAAATGAAACTTATCCACAGCGATATGAGGGCCGCACACATCACGAGCACCCACACCGTGTTCCACACCCACAGAGTTCCGTCGTTTTCGGTGAAGAGAACCCACAGGGCATACCAGAGAACGGCCACCGTGCCCACGACCCCCGCGGCGAGCCAGCGCAGTCGGGCCGCGTGTGACATCGGGCGGGCGACGAGCATAGACGCGTCTGCGGGTAGATAGTCAACCTCTGCGGGGGAGGTCACGAGACGCAGCCGGACCCGGGGGTTACGGGGTATTGATCCGCCGGGATGGTCACTGGATGCGTGTGCCACGAACATGCCTTTCCTCGCGCCCGCGGGGTGTGTAGGGGTGCGAATAACTCTGATGTACTGTGCCCGCGCGGTGGCACGGGCATCCCCCTCTCACGGGGCGACATAGACTCACACGATATCCCAGAAATCAGATGTCGTTCAACGAGTGAAAGAGAGAGTGTTGCCGTTGTGTGGGGAATGGAGAAGGATCTGGCCGTATTTAGCGGGCCGATACTAATAGGTTCCCGCCGAAGGGTGAACGCGCAGGTGGGGGTGAGAGATTTGTATGGTATTGAGGCATCCGTGTTTCGCTAGCCTACTGGCTAGCGAAACGGTGTTGCTTGGTTTTTGTGGATTTGTGTCGTAGGAAAATCGCGCCTTTCATCTCTCTTGGCAAGATTTTTAGGAAGAAGATGTAAATAATTTTGGTCGATTGTGGGGCGTCTTATTAGGTATTCATCACAATTGGTGAAAGAATGCATTTGTCCCACTCCACTGGTACGCGTTGACGTTTGTCGATGTTCGTACCCATCCCGACTACACAGGGGGAAGAACACACATGGCCCAAAAAGTAATTACCATCCTTATCGATGACCTTACCAAGGAAGAGATCTCGGCCGAGCAGGGCGAGACTGTCCGCTTTGGTCTGGATGACACTGACTACATTATTGACCTGAGCGCGGAGAACGCCGATGAGTTGCGCGCCACTTTTAAGAAGTACATTGATCACGCGCGTAAGGCGTCGTCAGTGGGCACCAGGGCAGCACGCGGAACGGCAAAGCCGAAGAAGAACCTCGGTGAAATTCGCGAGTGGTTGCGCGCAAACGGACACAATGTTTCTGATCGGGGTCGTATCCCGAACGAACTGATTGAGCTTTTCCACAACAAGTAGTATCTACGCATTAGGGCCGCTGCTGCTTCGATCTTCAGAGATCACGCAGCAGCGGCCCTTTGTGTTTTTTGGCGACGGTTGTGGAATTATCGTGATGATAGTCAACGAGAGCCGAGATAACTCACGGGAAGATCGCGGAAATACTCTGCGAGCGTTTGATGCCACTTGTTTGCGGGCAGCGTGGGAGTTAGGGTCGCGAGACCCACACAATACTTGCTCAGAGAGAGGGGGCGGTATCCTCGACCCCAGAGCCAACGGTCAATCGGCGTGGATCCACCGGGCGACTTGCTTTCGATAAGAACGTATCCTGCGAGGTGAACGGAGACCATTCGTGAATGCTCGTCGCAGATCAACTCAACATCTGCTGTCATCCGCGTGCCATTATCAGGGTTTACAAATGTCATTCGGTCATAGGTTGTTGTGAGTGTTGGCGTGATCGTATGTATCAGAGTGTCGATGTTCTCAACCACTCCTGTCAGGCGGTCGAGAATGAATTGCCGTGCCTCGGCCGTGATAGTGCTGCTCAGAGCGGGGTGATAGGGGAAGCGCTCCTTAACCGTTTGCCCGCGGCCTCCCTTTGCTTTGACCTCCAAAACGCAGTCATGAGAATCGAGGTAACTGCGGGTGCGCACTTTAAACCGGCGGCGGCGACCGTAGGCTGCGCTGTGGTATGAGGCCAGGTCGGGGGTATCAAAGTAGACCGACTCGTAACCAAAACGGTGCCGACCGTCAATGCTCAGCATTCTCATCACCGGTTGCTGATCGCGCAGCAACTCTGCGAAGACCCCGGGGGGCACGATGTACTTGCGGTCGATTCGGGTCTGCAGATCGGCGAGTTCCTGGATGCGGGGGAGATCAACCGTTGCAAAGGTGCGCAGGACATCCTCCACGGCAGAGACCTGGGGGGCGGGGGCCGTCTGCGGGCGCACCCGGGTCACTCCGGGTTGCCCTGGGTCACCGGATGCGACTGGGCAATCAGCTGCTGGGCCGCGGCGGCACGGTTGTACGCGGCCAGGGCGATTTCGTATTCGGCCTGGGCCAGGGCATGGGCTTGGGCGGCCGCGGCCGCGTCGTAGATGGGGGCCGCAGCCGAGGACGGCTGGGGCGCGTGCTCACCTGTCGGGGGCTGGGCAGGTGCGGGTTCGGTCGGTGTGGGTTCGACCGGTACTGGTTCGACCGGTGCTGACTCGACCGGTGCTGACTCGACTGGTGCTGACTCGGTGTGTAGCGATTCGGTTGCGGTCGGTTCCGGGGTGCCTGCGGACATCAACGGTTCAGCCGCCGTCGCCGGTGGGGCCGGAAATGCGGGTGGTGGCGGGGTGGGTGCCTGCTGCACGCTCGTGGGGGTGGTTGTGGGGGCGTGCTCACGGACGGGTGTGGCGGAGGATGCGGTCGCAACCGCAACGTGGGTCTCGCGGGGAGCTGTGGCCTCTGTATACGCCTCGATATCGGCAACCGCCGCGGCTTCAGCGGGACGGACGGGCAGCGACAGCGGGCCAATGGCGGGGAGTGAGTCGTCCGGGAACGTTGGCTCTTCCTGGGAGGACAACTCTGTTAGGCGAAGGGCTTCGAGGCGTTCGGCCTCGATTCGACGCTCGCTCGCTCGTCGTGCCGCATCGAGCCGTTCGAGTTCGGCCTGTTTCGGCACAACGTAGCGAACATCGACAACCTGTTGGTCGCGGACCAGATCAATCGCCTGCACGATAACGCGGCGTACCGAGCCGCCGAGCATCTGCTCGAGTCGATACTTCAACTCCACCTCGTTGGGGTAAACCGAGTCGAGCGTGATGACCTGTCTGCGGTAGCGCGCGTGCAGCAGATCGGAATCAATCACCCCAATGACGAGGATGAACACGCTACTAAAGACCGGAGTTACCCAGAGTGGCTCGGGTTGGAGACCGGCCACCAGGCCGAGGGCCAGAGAGGCGAAATAGTAGGCTACTTCCTCCTGCGCCAGTTCTGAGGAGCGTAGGCGGATGATCGAGAGCACGCCGAAGAGCCCCAGGCCCAGCCCGGCCCCCACCGAGGAGGAGGTGAACACCATCGTGACCCCCATGATGCCCAGGTTGAGGCCCACATAGGCTAGTAGCATGTCGCGACGACGGTATCGCCGGAAGTAGATGCCAAAGATGAGAACCAGGATGGCGACGAGGTCAAAAAGAATAATCCACAGATTGGGCAATCGGGACTCCTCAGTTGTGATGGTACGAGTAGCGGCGCCGCGTGCCTCGGGGATCGGCGCGATCCGCGTCGTCCACTGTCAAGGTGATGATGTTCCCGGACATCATAGAACCCCGGCTCCACCCAGAGTCGGACCCCGAAAGCGCTCATATTGTGAGGTCAATTCAGGCTAACTTACTCCGCGTGGCCCGCGCACCTCGGTGGAAGGTGATAGTGAGGGTGATTCTCGGCCCCGGTCTCCCGCCTCCAAGGCGTTCACAACCTCCTGATCGGCACTTCTTTCTGAAGGGTGGGGAGGCGCGGCCTGCTCCGAGCGGAGCGGCGGCAGGGATGTTGCTAGCATCCCTAGGTGCGTAGTCAACCCCCTCCCTCGCCCGTGCTGATCGCACTCGGTATTGTCACGCTGTGCCTGGTGGCGCAGTCCTCCGGCGTGGATTTTCCGGGTGGGATGCTGGGGTCGTCGGGTGTTGTTCTTGTGCTGCTGGGGCTCATGATTTTTCTCCACCCCGGGCGCGACGGTGTGTTTCCGGGTGTGGGGAGGGGGTCAATTGCGATTGCCACCATCCTGTCGGTGCACGATACCGGTGGTCGCGGTGGTATCAACCCGCGCGTGCGTTGTGAACTTTTTGTCCGTCGAGTTGGGGGTGAGAGCTACGTGGCCTCCACCTTTTTCCACGTGGCCAGCTCCGGGCCGTTTTCGTTGGCGGCCCTCCGACCGGGGGCTATGGTTGCGGTAAGGTGTCGCCCTGGTAGCGTATCTCGGGTGCGCATTGCGCGGGGACTCTCCCCACTCCACGCTCAGTGGGCTCTTGATCGGATCCGGTTGGCCGAGGGCGAGGTGGAGTGTGAGCGGCTCGATGTCGTCCGGGAGGGTCGGGAAACCCGCGCGCTGGTGCTGTCGTGTCGGCCAACCGGTGACATTGTGGGTGACTACCCCTGGATGGTGTTGGGGTTGCGGGTGTACCGAGAGGACGGGGACTGGTTTCTTGCCGAGGTGCGGGTGGCCGTGCCCCTGCCCGTCATCCCACGGTTGAGTGCGGGGACCGAATTGGTGGCGTTTTATCGTCGAGAAGAGGAAGCTGATATCGCCGTTATCTTGCCGATTCCCACGGCTGGGGTCGGTATCCGTCTGTACGCGTAGGTGCTGCACCCTGCGCGGAAAACCGGGTGATCGCCTTCCAGGTTGCGGGGAGGAGAGCTGCTGCGGCTGCTGCCTTGATCGCATCTCCCACCAGGAATGGAATGACGCCGATTGCGAGGGCCGCAGCCAGGTCAATGCCCAGGAATGTCACCAGCCAGGCGACTCCGAAGCTGTAGATCGTGGCCGAACCGACGACCGATATTCCCACGGTTCCCCACACGGATCGGTCGGCGTGGCGGCGGGCGAGGGTACCTACCAGGAGGGCGGCCGGGATGTAGCCGATGAGGTAGCCGAACGAGGCAAACGCCCATCCGGAGGCGTGGCCCGCGAAGACGGGTGCACCCAGCATCCCGATGATCAGGTGTAGGCCGAGACTGAGGCTGGCCCGGGTGGGGCCCAGCGCTGCCCCCATCAGGATGACGACACCCGTGGCGAGCGTGAGTGGAACGGGAGTGAAGGGCAGCGGGATGGCCACTTGGCCGAGGATCGAGAGGGCGACGACACCGCCGAGAACAAGGAGTGCGTCTCGCACGCGTGCGCCGGGCAGGGCGTCGGCAAGAAACCGCGGGGCGGGGGACAGGTGGAGGGAGGTCATAGTTGCTCTCGTATGTTCGGGGTGACGGATAGGTGAACATCGTTCAGGTGAACGGTGTTCAGGTTAGTGATAGCCTGGCTCCGCGTCAAGGGAGGCGGACAAAACTATGCGAAATTCTGCGGAGGATGTGGTGAAGACGGCCATCGGCATCCTGGATGAGTATGGCCTGCCCGACCTGTCGATGCGTCGGCTGGCGACCGCTCTGGGCGTGCAGCCGAGCGCGCTGTACTGGCATTTTGAGAGCAAGCAGGCACTGTTAGCGGCGATGGCCACCGAGATTGTGGCCCGCGGTCACCGCCGCCCGCTCGGTGGCGACGCGGCCTGGGACGTGGCCACGCTCGCGGCGGCCAACGAATTGCGTGACTCCCTACTCGCCTACCGGGACGGGGCTGAGCTGGTTGCAACCGCGTACGCCTTCGGGTTGGGCGGGCACGAGGCCCGGGAGCGCCTGGCCGCGGCGATTGCTGGGGGCGGGTTTGACCCGGTGTTTTCGGTGGCAGCGGCCGCGGCTATCCTGCACTTCGTTTTTGGCTACGTCTCCAGCGAGCAGCAGCATATGCAGGCCAGTAGCCTCGGTGCGGCGGGGCTGGCCGCGGCCAGCCCCGGATCGTTCGATATTGGTCTGAGTCTGATTGTGGATGGCATCCGGCAGCGACGGCCCGCAACGGTGCGCCGGGCGGCCGTTCGCTAGCCGCTACGAGGTGGTTGCTCGCGCAACCGCGAGCAACTGCAGGAGAAACTCCCACTGCTCGGCGTTGAGCTCCACATTGGCCTCGTCAACTGCGAGTTTCTTGCTGCGAAGTAGCGTGACGGCTGCGAGGTTGGGGATATCCCAGTAAAACCCGGTTGCGATGCACGCGGCCGCGATGGTTCCCGTTGCGGTATTGCGGTAGAGACGGGGGAGTGACATATCTTCTTCTTTCTGGACGAGGGATAAGGCTGCGGCGGTGAGGGTGGTTTTCGGTCGGAGGTATCCCAGCAGGCCGTTTTTGCTGAGGGTGGTGCGCAGGGTCTTCATGGGCCGACTATCGCCGCCGTTATTCTGTGACAGCGTGATGAGCGAGGCTCCCGCGTCTGCAATCACGACGGCCACGTGTGGGCTGGGCCAGAAGGCCACATCTCCGGGCTGTGCGGTACCCGGCCCGACCCGGGTGAAGTAGTTGCTGAGAATGGCAACGCGCGGAAACTCCGTGTACACCCGGCTGGTGGCTCCGCCGGCGTGACCGGCCGAGATGGGCAGGTCATAGACCCTGTTAATGTAGTCAAGCCAGACATCGTGACACTGGTAAATGTTTCCACCGGGCGGATAACCGTCTCGGTCGATCCACGTGTTCTCCGCCCGGGCAACCCAGACGGTGAAGGAGAGGGCCATGCCGTGTTCCTTTCATGAAAAAAGGCCCGCTCGGTGAGCGGGCCTGGGAGGGGTGAGGTGATGTAGCGTGCGGTTAACTGACGAGAGCCTCCATGCTGTCCCGGGGGACAGCAGAAGAAGCTCGCTAGAACCTTACGACAGATGAGTCGATAAAGGCAACCTTTCTGCTGCGCGCGCCTCCCTGATCTCCTGAGTGTTAAGTTATGTTTTGTCCGTGATTTCACCTTTGGGTCGAGAATTTGTTAGCGTAATGGTGCACTGCGTGACTGTAGGGAGTTGCGCGGGATTGATCCTTCGGCGAAACAGCGTCGGGTGGTCCCCCACGATCTACCGAATTCGTTCGGTGTGTGCACCCCCCACTGAGGCTGAGCATCCCGGCGAAGCCTCTTTTATCCTGCACGGGCGGGCTGCCTACCGGCTGGCGCGTGTAGGCCGGCCCTGCCGACCACATAGGCGGCGGGGCCGGTTATCCGGGTGTGCCTCGACCGATGGCCTGCTCGCGGGTACCCCGACCGTTCCCGGAAGCTACAGCATCACCGTGGCGGCGACCGACACCTTCGGCAACGTTCTGAGCGAGAATTTTCCGGTGGAGACCTCGGCCCCCGCACCCACCATCACCACCGGCACGCTCGCCCTCACGGGCGGCGAGACCGGTGGCCTCCTTCCGGTGGGAGTGGCCGTGCGCTACGAGAGAGATTCCACCGTGGGCATCGTTGCGATGTCGATTACGGCGCGGTAGCGCACCGCGCTCGCGATCACGCGCTCGTAGGCGTCGTTCACCTCGGCGGCCGTGATGATCTCGATGTCGGCAGCGATATCGTGGGCGGCGCAGAAATCCAGCATCTCCTGGGTTTCGCGGATGCCGCCAATAGTGGAGGCGGACAATGAGCGTCGTCGCCGGGCCAGCGAGAACATCCGCACGCTGTCGGGCTGGCTGGGGATGCCGATATTGACGAGGGCACCGTCGAGGCGGAGCAGGCCGAGGTAGGCGTCGATATCGACGTTAGCGGACACGGTGTTGAGGATCAGATCGAAACGCTCCTTCAGCGCGGTGAAGGTTGCCGGGTCGCTCGTGGCATAGTAGTGGTCGGCACCCATGCGCAGGCCGTCCTCCTTTTTGCTGAGCGTCTGGCTGAGAACAGTGACCTCTGCCCCGAGCGCGTGCGCAATCTTGACACCCATATGGCCGAGCCCGCCCATGCCGAGCACGGCGACGCGTTTGCCGGGGCCTGCCTGCCAGTGCATCAGCGGTGAGTAGAGCGTGATCCCCGCGCACAACAGGGGAGCGGCCTGGGCCAGGTCAAGTGACTCCGGGATGCGGAGCACGTAGTTCTCATCGGCCACAATCTGGGTGCTGTAGCCGCCGAACGTGGACTCGCCCGTCTCGCGGTCGCGGCCGTTGTAGGTGGCCGTGTGGCCGTTCAGACAGTACTGCTCCTCGCCGGCGAGGCAGTTCTCGCACTCACGACAGGAATCAACGAAGCAGCCGATACCCACCCGGTCGCCCACCCGATGCGTGGTGACCGCGCTCCCCACCTCGGTGACGATGCCCGCGATCTCGTGGCCGGGCACCATGGGGAAGTGTGAGCCGCCCCATTCGTTGCGCGCCTGGTGGATATCGGAGTGGCAGATGCCGGCAAAAGCGATGTCGATCACCACATCGTGTGGCCGCGGGTCGCGGCGGGTAATCAGGGTGGGGGCGAGAGGCTGGTCGGCGGCGGGGGTGGAGAGCGCGGAAATTGTGGTCATCCCACAAATGTACTCCTGGTGCCCCCGGAGTCCAGTGCCTAAGCTGGGCCTGCACCGACGAAAGAACGCACCCTCACCTGACAATTGCGCTCCCCAAGACCGTTGACCGCGGCCCGCGTCAGGAGGCCCGCCGGATTCACGTACCGGCCCCGGCAGCCGATATTTTTGCGTTGCTGGTGAACCCGCATCGGCACCCGGCCGGGCACCGCTGGCGCTGGGAGCTGGAGCCGCTGCCCGACGGTGGCACCGAGGTGACGGAGGTGTGCGATTTTCGCGGCAACTGGAGTGGGCCCGTGTTGGTCTTTCTGGGGATGTTGCGGGCCAATGGCCGCAATATGGCGGCGACGCTGAGCGGGCTGCGGGATCGGTTTGCGGGGGAGGCGGGGGAGCGTGTCGGCCAACCCGGCGGGACCTCTTAGAGACCCAACAGCCGGGCCTTGGCTGCGCGTAGCTGGTCGTCGCTGAGCCGACCCGCCGTGTGCTGGCGGGTGAGCTGCGAGAGCTGCGCGGCCACCTCCGGGTCGAGCGGGTTCGGCCGGGAACCACGCTGCGCGCTGGGCTGGCCAGCGGGATTCGCCCGCCGGGGAGCATACCCCGGCTCACGCGGAGGATCTGGTTCTGGCTCTGCCGCCTCGATCATGGCGGCGAGGGGCGGCACTGGTCCCGGCTGCACGGCGGCTCGGCCTACCCGGCTCGCGGTTGTGAACAGGGTGCCCCAGCGGGAGGGGCGGATCGGCGGAGTCACTCCCGCGGCATCCTCGTTGAGGGGAAGCTCCCGGATGATGCGCCGGGTTGCGGCCCGCTGGCGCCAACCGCCGATGCGCTGGAATGGCGGGGCCAATCGCATCTCGGTGGGATCGGAGGGGACGGCGGGATCGTATCGCAGCTGCGCAGAAGTGCCCGTCACCGCTCGGGGGACCGGCAGCCGGAGGGATCGGCGAAACCCGTTCGCGTCCAGATAGTGCACGGTGGCCACTGTGCTGGCCGACCCACCCAGGGCCGGTACGGTCACACACTCGTTGAGCCGGGCATCCACCCAGGTGCCGCGGTAGCGCAGGCGGCTGATCACCCCCGTGCGGAGGACCGCCCGGAGGGCTGCCCAGAAGAGCAGCGCGGCCGCGATGGCCAACAACACCCCGATGGCGGCAGCCCCACTCTCGCTGCTCTCCAGCCGACACCGGATAAAACTGTCACTGCATCCCGCTCGGGGCGGCGTCCGGTACAGCAGGTACGCGGCGCACGCGGCCAGGCACAGTGCGCGCGCGGAGAGCGGCAGTCTGCGAAATTGCCGAAACAGGCTGAAGGGGCTGCGGGTCATGCTTATCCGCCCGACGGCTCGCGGGGGGATGCCCGCCCACCCGGTGCAGGGTCATCCGGGTGCTCCTGCCCCTCCCGAAACGCGGCACGGGCACTATTGGCCGCACGCATGGTCTTGGCGAGGCCGCGCATGAGGGGGGAGAGTCGCGGCACGTAAGCCTCTCCTGCCGGTGGCAGGCCAATCGCGGCGCGGGCGGTATCAGCCTCAGCCTTAGCGTGCTCGCTGAAGGTCTGCTCACCGGGCAGCGGCAGGTCGGCGGCGATGGCCCGACGTCGCGCCCGCGCCCGCGGCGGCCACCACAGCCGTGGCGGCTCGGCGACCGTGACAGAACTCGTGGGGGAGGCCGGATCAAAGATCACCCGGGAATCCGCCGCCACCGCCCAGGCGGGCACGGTCGCGCGGGCCAGGTGCCGGGTGCCGTCCGCCGCGCGGAAGTGCACCAGTCCCGTGGTGGTGTCACCGTCGTCAGCGGAGAGTCGCGCATCCGCCCAGGTCCGTGTGGTGCGTAGTCGCAGCCCCAGCCCGGAGCGATGAAACGCCCGCACCCCCGTTTTCACGGCCCAGACGAGGGCAGCGAGCCCGATCAGCCCGGTGACAACGGCGTAGGTGGCGGTCCAGCCAGCGGAGGTGTTGGTATCACACAGTGAGAGCCAGAACCCGGCCGACAGCGGCAGCACGGCCAGGGCGATCAGCGCGGTGGGGGCCGCCGCGCGCAGAAAGCGCAGCCCGCAGGCGGCCGCGACGACCAGCAGCACCAGGCCGCCGATCCCGTAGTAGGCCTGCGGGGCATCCGTGGTGCAGCGGCTGGCCACACACTCCCACTCGATCACCGAGAACGCGTGGCCAAACAAGACGAGGAGAACGGCCGCCCCCAGGCCACTCAGGACGGCCAGGGGGGCCGCCCAGGCGGTGCGGAGGAAGGGCGGTGATACTGAAGTGCTCACGGGCATGTGGGGGAGAACGCTTTCGGGCCGGGATGTCGCAGACGCGACCTCCCCAGGCTACTAGCCCAGCTCGTGCAGCGAAAACGCGGTGAGAAAACCGAGAGTAGCCCACAGCCCGGTGAGCGTCCGCTCCCGTGAAAACGCCTCCGGGATCATGGTGTTGCAGACCATCGCGAGCAGGCCACCCGCGGCCACGGTGGTGATGAGCGAGATCAGCTCGACCGGGCTGTCACGCAGCAGCAGGTAGCCGAGGAAGGCCGCGAGTGTGGAGATCAGAGCGATCCCCGTCCAGAGGCCGAACACGAAGCGGGCGGTGCGGCCCGAATCTTTCAGCTGCGACGTGCTCGATAGGCTCTCGGGCACGTTGCTGATCGCAATCGCGAGCACAATCGGCAGGCTGATCCCGCCCGTCGCGGTCACACTCAGACCCAACACGATGGACTCTGGGATGCCATCAATCAGCGCCCCCGCCGCGATGACGGTTCCACTATTACTGTCCGCCGAACCCGCCGCTCGCCGCTGCGTGATATTGCGGGCCGGGCCCGAGTGTGGCGCGTGCGCCGTGGCCCGGGTAGACCCGCCCCGCCGACTCAGCAACCAATCGGCTCCGACGTAGAGCAGGGCACCCCCCGTGAAACCGATCACGGTGGGCAGGAGCCCGCCATCCGCGGTGGCCTCCTCCACCAGTTCGTAGGCGAGCGCCGAGATGAGCACGCCAGCCCCAAACGCCATCACGCTCGCCACGGCTCCCTTGGGTACATGAACAAACCAGGCGAGCAGGGCTCCCAGGATCAGGGTCACCCCACCCAGGAATCCGCTGAACGCTGCAAAAAAGAGGGCCATAGGGTCAACCTACCCCCACCCGCGAGGGTCGGCGACCTAACCGCGCCGATGGGGTACCGTAGGGGCACCAGCCCCGCGCCTCTCGTCTGTGACGGTCTGCCCGCAGAATCCCCAGGCCATTATTTATTAAAAATAAATAAGCGCGTGAGGGTGATTTTCTCTCGGTATATATTCAGGTTAATTGAGAACTTTAATTCTTTTCCCCAGACCAGGAGCGCAAATTGGGTTTTGTTTTTATAAACATTTCCGCCAGGGTCAAGTATGCGTTTTTGCTTCCATCCTTTCTGTGACTAGTCTGTCCCCCATTGGCTCTTCGAACGTCTTGTTTGCGGGCTTCCCCCGATGTTGGAGGTTTATTGATGTCACGCGTATTGTCTACCGAGCAGGCGAAGACCGCTATCCGTCAGATTCAGTCGATTGTGAATGGTGGTTTTACGGACCAGATTTCGCAGTTGGATGCTCAGGGGCGCATTCTGTCGGACCAGAATGTGTGGGATGGTCCGTTGGCGTCCACGTTCCGCGGCTCGACGTGGCCTGAGACGAAGGCGGCGCTGGATAAGGCGAAGACCGAACTGGAGCAGCTTCGCACGCAGCTGGATAAGATCTCGCAGGATATCTTCAGCGCCGGTGGCGGCGGAGCGTAAGTCTTTCATCGGCCGCGTCTCGTCACTGGCGAGGCGCGGCCACTGTCGTTTTTAGCGGTAATCAGATGGTGTGTGTGGGATTCAATTTCTCGCTGCCCGAATAGTTGAGAGATGTGACGCATGGCAAAGATCGGTGGTAACGACCCCACGGGGTACTCGTATAGTGCAGCGGATTCGCTGAAAACTGCGATCAGTAATCTTGTGAACGCCATTGATAATCAGCGAAGTTCGCGTGCTAGCTACGTGCGGACGGCGCAGCAGGATTTCCGGGGCTACTTTGCAGAGGCGTTCGCCCGAAACTCCGGGGTGGCTTCGCGCAGTGCGTCCGCGCTGGCGGGCGAGTTGCAGACACTCTCCGGATACGTCACCGAGTTGCGCCAGGCCGCGGAGGACGAGGACAAGCGACGCACAGACGCCCGCGCATGGGCCAAGCGTCAGCGGGAGCGGGAAGAGAACTGGTTTGTCGGGGCGGGGCATGAAATCTCTTCGTGGTTCGGGGCGGAGGACGACCCGAAACCGCCGTCCCCGGCACCGGAACCTCACCTCACCTCCACTGCGGTCACCGTTTCTGGCCGCGATATTCCCGCTCAGGGCGGCGGCCGTGGCACCTCGTCTGCGGTCCCTGCCCATCTCCGGTCCTTCCAAACCGGTTGTCACAATCTTGATCAGCAGCTCACCTCCCAGCTCGCCTCGTTTAAAAATGCACTCTCCGACTACGAGACGGGGTGCAACCCGTGTTGGGGAACCCTCAACGCGCAGTCCCTCGCCACGGCGTTTAAGACCTGGCTCGATGCCAATCAAGAGGACTCCGAGTGGGCGGGTGTTGTTGCCGGTGTGTTCGAGGCCGCTGGTGGGGGCTCCGGTGTCATCTCGGTATCGGATGCGTCCCTGTCCGCCGCCCTCGCATCGGCAGGTATCAACACACAGCGCGATGATTTCACCATCGAGCCGTTCTCGGCCGTCGGCACCCCGCCCACAAACGGTTACTCGGATGACCCGGTGAACACCGCAACGGGCAACTTCCTGGAACCCGAAGTTGATCTTCCGTTTATGGGGGCCGCCGCGTCGTTGCAGTTCACCCGCATGTACAACTCTCTTGACCCGCGCCTCGGCGTCTTTGGCGTGGGCTGGGCGTCACTTCTCGACACCCGTCTTGACCTGGATGATGAGGGTGCCGGGTTTGTCATGAGTGACGGCCGCCAGATCCGTTTCCCGCGCCTCGGCGACGGCTGGGGCCGCGGCATTGACGAAAACTACTGGCTCGCCCAGGAGCCACGAGACGCGCTTCCCCTCCGTGGTGATGATGTCGGCCGCCATGCGTTTGTTGTTCGCAACAACTCCGGCGGATGGTGGGCGTTCACACCGGCGGGGGCCTGGCTCGGCTCTGGCAACGGGTCGGGCACGGTCATCCTGGTGTCCCGCGATACCTCCGGGCGCATCACCCGATTGGTGCATGAACGCGGCCGCTCTGTGGAGGTTGAGTATGTCGGCGATCGCGTCGCATACGCCTCTGCGTCGGACGGCCGCAGGGCAGAGTACCTCTACGACGACGCCGAGCGGCTAATCGGGGTGCAGGATGCGGTCGGCACACGACGGTACCGATGGACCGACCAGGGGCTCATTGATCAGGTTACTTCTGCCTCCGGAGTGGTCGAGTGCGAGAACACCTATGACAGCACCGGCCGCGTCATCCGCCAGGTGACCCCGTACGGACGGAGCGTCCGGTTCGCCTACCTACGTGGGCGAGTAACCTCGGTCTCGGATGACGACGGCACCAACGCAAACACCTGGATTGCCGACCGCAAAGGTCGCGTGGTGGGGATCATCGACGCCGAGGGAAACCGGCAGTCGATGGCGTACGACCAACACGGGAACCTGGTCTCGGCCACGGAACGAGACGGCCAGGTTACGGTTCACGCGTTTGATGATCGCGCCCGGAAGATTCGGACGGTAACCCCCGAGGGCGCTGACCTCACCTTCGGCTACGACGACCAGGATCGGGTCACAACGGTCGTGACCGCCTCGGGCGGCACCGTGAACTATACCTACGCGAGGAGCGAGGATCGGAACCCGAGCGTGGTGACCGACCCCGGAGGCGGCCGGACCGAGTTGACGTGGGCGCACGGCCTCCTCCTGCGTACCGTCGATCCTGAGGGCGTCTCGATCACATTCGAGTACGACCCGTTGGGGGACCTCGTCGGCATAACAAACGCCGCCGGTGATACCTCACGCCTCGTGCGGGATCACACCGGACGCGTGGTCGAGGCCGTCACCGCGACGGGGTGCCGCACGCGCTACCGATACGACGACGCGGGGCTGCTGGTGGGCCGCGAAGACCCGGACGGGTCGGTGTGGCGCTTCGAGCACGGCATCGGCGGACGAGTGATCGCCGTCATTGACCCGCTGGGGGCGCGCACCGAACACGGATACGGCCAGCACGGCGAGCTCGTCACCACCGTTGACCCGCTGGGGCGGGCAACGCACAAAGACTTCGACGAGTTCGGCAACGTCTCCGCGGTGACCCTGCCGGACGGCGCGGAGTGGGGTTTTGCCCATGACGCTCTCTCGCGGCTCCGGACAATCACCGATCCCGCTGGGGGCGTGTGGGGGCGTGAGTATGATGTCACCGGCAATCTTGCCGCGACAGTGGACCCGACCGGGGTGCGCACTGACATCCTCCGGTCACGTGCCGACGGCATCCAGACCGTCCGGGGGGCCTTCGAGCAGAACACCATCCACCGGGACGAGTTCGGGCGTCCGACCCGCATCGAGCAGAGCGACGGCTCGGCCGACCTCATGGTCTATGACGCCTGCGGCCGACCCGTCGAGATTCTCAACGCCGACGGCGGCTTGACCCAGATCGAGCGCGACCGCGCGGGCCGCGTCGTGCAGGTTACCACCCCGGCCGGGATGACCGCCCGGTATGAGTATGACGAGTGTGGTCGCCCCGCCGTCGCGATAGACGCTACCGGTGCTCGCACGACCCTCACCTACGACGCTGATTCCCGGGTGATTGCCCGAACCACCGCCACCGGTGAGATCGCCGAGACCGAGTACGACCGGATGGGTCGGGTCACGCTGGAACGCGCGCCCGGCATCGGGGTGTCACGGTACCGCTACGACAAGGCCGGTCGCCTGACGGGGGCGCAGGATACCCGGTACGGCAAGCGCGAATTCCGGTACGATGCCGCCGGCCAGCTCATCGCCGCGGTCAACGGCCTGGGCGGCGTCACCACATACGAGTATGACGAGCGCGGCCGGTTGGTGACGACCATCGACCCGCTCGGTGGTGAGACTCGTCGCACGTACACAGCCGGTGACCAGGTTGCCTCGTCCACTGACCCCCTGGGCCGGGTGACCACCGCCACCTACGATCCGGCCGGCCGGCAGCTCACCCAGACCGACCCCGACGGCAACACGACGGAGTGGGAATACAACGGTGCCGGCCTCGAATCCGGGATGCGCGTCAACGGGCACCTCACCGCCCAGATCGTGCGGGATGCCCGAGCCCGCACCGCGACAATCACCGACCACACCCGCGATAACGCCGGGATCACGCATACCCTCCACTTCAACCGTCTGGATCGCCTCGTCCGCCGCACAACCGATGACGGCGCGGCACAGCGCGAGACAGCGTGGGAATACGATGCCGACGGCAACAGGACCGCGCTGATCGCCCCGGACGGTACGAGGGTGGAGTATCAGCGGGATGCGGCCGGGCGGATCACCCGGATTGTGCACGGCACCTTCGGAGAAGCCCGCCTCGACTACGACAAAATGGGCCGCCTCACCGAGACTCGCACGGGTGACTCGCTGCACACATGGGAATACGAGAACGGGTATCCCGCCCAACACACCCGCACGACAGCGGAGGGCGCAGACGTCACCCGCATCATGCGCGATGCCGAGGGCCGCATCACACAGATAAGCGACCCGGCAACCGCCGTCACGTATTCGTACGATGATGCCTGTCAGTTGGTCGGAGCGGCAACCGCCAACAGCGAATCTACCTGGACCTACGACCAGGCCGGCCGCCTCCACACCGAATCGGTTGCAGGCCACACCCGCTCGTTCGGCCATGACGCTGCCGGTCAACTCCTCGCCGTCACGGACTCGCGTGACGAAACCACCCGGTACGAGTACGACGGACAGGGCCGCCGCGTCAGCTCGGTCACCGGTGAGAGCCGCACAGACTACCAGTGGGATGGGCGCGGCTGGCTCTCGGGTGTTTTGGAGTGTGGTCTGGATGGGACTCGTGAAACTGAACTTTGGGTGAATGCCCTGGGTGAGCTCTCGGAGGTGGGTGGCTCAACGCTCGATTGGGACGCCGCGTCTGGCGTTCCTTCTCTTCTGCGGGTGGATACCACTACTGTATTCACTGGCCCGGCCGGAATTATCGGTATCGGAAACGAATGGGCACCCGCTGGTTGGCGGTCTGCTCGTGTAACGGATGCGAATGACCCCTGGCAGGTGTTCGCTAGCATCGGTGGTGGCGATGCCGCCGGTGGGTTGGGGATGCCCGGCGGGGTTGCGGTTGCTGTTGATGGTGGCCTTGTGGTTGCTGGATTGGAGTGGATGGGTGCACGCGCCTATGACTCGGTATCTCGCGGATTCCTGTCGGTAGATCCGCTCTCGCCCGTTGTTGGGGCGGCATGGGGTGGTAACCCTTACTCTTACGCTGGTAATGATCCTCTTCACGCTACTGATCCGTGGGGGCTCGCGCCGGTTACTGATGAGGAGCTCACGGGGTATGCCGATAGTCTTCAAGGTCCTCTTGCGCAGGCTGCGGGGGCTGCTGGGCACTGGCTCGCGGATAACTGGGAGTATGTTGCTGGTGGTGCTCTGGTCGTTGCTGGTGGTGTTCTTATGGCTACGGGTGTTGGTGGGCCTATCGGTATGGCGCTTGTCGCTGCGGGGGCTGATGCGATTATTCAGAAAGCTACTACAGGTGAGGTTAACTGGGGGCAGGTTGCTGTTAGTGGTGCGTTTGGGCTTGTTGGTGGTGGCCTGGCCACCGCGATTGGGCGTCATGCTGTGGGGAATGCGGCCGAGGGGGCGTTGGAAAGTGTTGCGCAGTATGCGGTTAGTGGGCAGCCTCTTACTGTTGAAGGGTTCCTCAGTACCGCTGCCAGCGGCGCAGCCCTGTCGGCCGCCACCGGTGGTGCCCTCAGTAAGGTTGACGTGCCTACCCCGACCGCGAAACTCGGAGACCAACCACCAACACCAGTTAATGTTGTTCCGTCCAGTGGAAACACGTTTGTCGTCACCCCAAACGGAACGACATATGATATTCCTGCTGGTTGGCCGCTCCGAGAAGCAGACAACGGGAGAGGGCTCGTCGCCCAAAGACCTGGCACTTTAGACGACGTGGACTCAATACGCATAATGGAACCCACATATAGATACCCGAACGGTTACGGTGTGTACTATAATTCGGGCAACCAACCGATCAACCCGAGTACCGGCGGACCGGGGACTCGCGCAGAAACACACGTTCCAGCTGAAAGGATCGGAGAGTATCTAAATTGGCCAAACTAGCCGATATACAACGTTCCCTCACTGGGGTTTTGATTAGCAAGATAGAAGTCGATTTTCGAGTAACTCTCGTATTTCTTGATCATGGCTCCTTGGCCCTATCTTGTCCATTCGAGATACGACTAAAAGACCGTTCGGCACTAACCATTGATCCGGAAGGCCCTAAAACCGATCTCCTCCCCGTTCTTGAGTTTGTAAACGAATCAATTCAGGAAATCATGATAAACCATCAAGGAATTCTCTTAACAGCGTCTAATGGAATGAAAATACGCACTTACTCGGATCCGGACTATGAATCTTGGAAGCTCAGCCTCAATGGGCCTGAGGGGGCTCTAGTCATTGCATTACCTGGAAAAGATTTGGCAATTTGGGGGCCAAGTCCATCACAAAAACTTACAGACACTAAACATCCATGAGGTTCATAAAAATGGGGGGGTCCTACTAAATGAGTGATGGTTTGTTTCGTGAGAGAATTGAGTTAAAACACCTAATTCAATAGAAACAAACCGTCTCATGTACTCTACAACAGGATTCACCCGTGAGGGTATCCAGCAGATCTGTGTCCTCGTGCGGCCCTGTGACCCGATGCCTGCTCGTCAGCGCGGGCGTCGGCAAGCGTTCGGATTGTTCCAGAAGATCGTGATCGTCTTGACGTACCTGCGGCGGAATCGCGGAAACCTACGGTGTCTGCCAGGTCACGATCTCGAACATCATCACCCGCTACGTTCCCGTCCTCGCGGGTATCTTCACGGCCTATACCCCGACCGTGCATGATCTGACCCTGACGAGCAACTCATTCTGGATGGCACCCTGGTGCCCTGCTGGTCCTGGAAAACCCGGCCAGAGAACTACTCAGGGAAACATTCAACCACCGGATTCAACCTCCCAGTCGCCTGCTCGTTGAACGGCGCACTCCGATTGAGGAGCTCACGGGGTATGCCGATAGTCTTCAAGGTCCTCTTGCGCAGGCTGCGGGGGCTGCTGGGCACTGGCTCGCGGATAACTGGGAGTATGTTGCTGGTGGTGCTCTGGTCGTTGCTGGTGGTGTTCTTATGGCTACGGGTGTTGGTGGGCCTATCGGTATGGCGCTTGTCGCTGCGGGGGCTGATGCGATTATTCAGAAAGCTACTACAGGTGAGGTTAACTGGGGGCAGGTTGCTGTTAGTGGTGCGTTTGGGCTTGTTGGTGGTGGCCTGGCCACCGCGATTGGGCGTCATGCTGTGGGGAATGCGGCCGAGGGGGCGTTGGAAAGTGTTGCGCAGTATGCGGTTAGTGGGCAGCCTCTTACTGTTGAAGGGTTCCTCAGTACCGCTGCCAGCGGCGCAGCCCTGTCGGCCGCCACCGGTGGTGCCCTCAGTAAGGTTGACGTGCCTACCCCGACCGCGAAACTCGGAGACCAACCACCAACACCAGTTAATGTTGTTCCGTCCAGTGGAAACACGTTTGTCGTCACCCCAAACGGAACGACATATGATATTCCTGCTGGTTGGCCGCTCCGAGAAGCAGACAACGGGAGAGGGCTCGTCGCCCAACACCCAAACCATCTCGCCGTCGGAAATGGAAAGGAAAACGAAATTCGCATTATGCAACCAGACACCAAAAACCCTGATGGGTACAGCCGCTATTCAAATGTAAACGGACAGTATCTCGACCCCCGTGCCGGAAAACCAAGCAACAACCCAAACACGCATGTCCTTACAACGCACCAAGGCACGTATCTAGGATGGCCACAATGAGCTCAATTGATCTAAATCTTTCGGAAGCTGAAGTTATACAGATTCGGATTGATTATCAAGTCACACTCATATTTTCCGATTCAAGTTCCGTTGTCATCGAATGCCCCTTTTCGCTGCGTGGCGCAACCGGTATTGAAAAAATTGTTGATCCTGCAGGTAAGAAAAATCAACTGGTCGAATTTCTTGAGCTTCACACGAGCAAAGTCTTACGCGGATATGTGTCTGATAGTACCCTCAATCTAGAGTTCTCAAACGGCTCGACCTTGACCTGTCCACCATCACTTGAGTACGAGGCTTGGAGTTATTTTGGTACAGGAAAGGAGCCTGAGCGAATTATCGCAACACCCGGTGGAGAACTGAGCATTTGGAACGCCATGGCAAAGCCAGACTGAGTCTGGACCGCCTACCCCACGAACACACCAGGGAGTCCATCATGAATTTTACTTCAGAGCAAGTATGAGGTTTATTAAACGGATCTAAGGTGAGAATCATGGAACCGTCAGGACCAGCACCACTCCGCGCATCCTTTGAAAACGCAAACGGACAACCTGTTGACGCATTCACCGGTAAGCCCGCTCATGCCCCGAAAGGTTTGGACCCGAACGATAAAAAGGCTTATACCCGAAACCATAACCACATAAACTTGGAGCCGTAGAAATGACCTATAGGGAAGAAGAAAGCATGTTAGATATCGCAACGTCTGAACTGCCCCTTCGCATTACTTTTGCTGCAATAGAACCCGATCCAATTCTCACGTTAAGTGGAAAAAAATGGTCATCTAATTATGTTTGCGACTGGCTTATGCGAGGTCCGGGAATCTACCTCGATCGGTACAATTATAATAACATCGTTACTCCGGATGAAGAACTCCTTACTAGCAAGGATGTGGAATTTCTTCTCGGGCGAGAAATCATCGGAATCACATCCACACCAGACATGATAAATCCGACTTTTCATATTTCCGGAGAGGTGGATCTCACCATATATGCCGAGACCGACATTGACCCGTGGGTACTAAGTCTGCCGGATATAACACTAGTTGGCTCTATGGGTCGAGATGAAAACGGGAATCCCCTGCCGAAACCTCAAGCTGGAGTTCAGTAATTGACCTTACAGCCATGGTATAACGGACCTTAACCCCCAATAGCCTGGCCCTTACTAACACTGGTCATTAGTCGTGAAGGTGACCTAGCGCTATGTCGCTGCGGGGGCTGATGCGATTATTCAGAAAGCTACTACAGGTGAGGTTAACTGGGGGCAGGTTGCTGTTAGTGGTGCGTTTGGGCTTGTTGGTGGTGGCCTGGCCACCGCGATTGGGCGTCATGCTGTGGGGAATGCGGCCGAGGGGGCGTTGGAAAGTGTTGCGCAGTATGCGGTTAGTGGGCAGCCTCTTACTGTTGGAGGGCTCCTCAGTACCGCTGCCAGTGGGGCGGCGGTGTCGGCTGCCACTGGTGGTGCCCTTAGTAAGGTTGATGTGCCTACCCCGACCGCGAAACTCGGGGACCACACACCAACACCCACGCGCGCCGACTTTGTCGTAGGCTCAAACGGAGTCGCGATCCCTACCAGCCGCACACGGCTAGAAGAAGGCTTCATCAACGCAGGACTGCCCAACAGCGCCACGAGATCACCTGGAACCGAGTACATACTGCCGGACGGATCTAAGGTGAGAATCATGGAACCGTCAGGACCAGCACCACTCCGCGCATCCTTTGAAAACGCAAACGGTTACGCCATCGATCCCATTACAGGCAAACCTCCACACCCACCTGCAGGTGTTGCTGGAGCCGCCGCCAGAAATTATATTCGTTCAAGGACTCACATAGAATTGGGATTATGACTCTCTCAGAATTTTCATCGATGACTAAACGAGAAGTTCTCACTAAAGCCTTACCTCTGCGCATCAGTCAGGCAAATTCTGTT
Source organism: Klugiella xanthotipulae (assembly GCF_006716695.1). Classification (GTDB taxonomy): domain Bacteria; phylum Actinomycetota; class Actinomycetes; order Actinomycetales; family Microbacteriaceae; genus Klugiella; species Klugiella xanthotipulae. The sequence goes on along the minus strand of NZ_VFPN01000001.1, from coordinate 443,198 downwards.
CCCGACCCGACACTTTGGATGGCAGGTGCTGATTGGTCATTTTACTTCATATGCCCTTGGCTCCTAAAAGGACCGAACATAAAAATAGACAGATACAATGACAAGCTTGAATCAATCAATGAAAGAGAACTCAATGCCAGCGATCTCTCCTTTCTTATTGGTCGCGATATTTATGAAGTTTCATCTGATGAGAATTTAGTAGATGCTGTATTCTATATTTCTGGCGGAGTGGAACTTGCTATTCATACCGATACAGATTTAGATCCTTGGGTTATAAGAATTCCTGGAATTACTCTAGTGGGTGGAATTACCGCTTAGAGCGAAGATCTCACGCAATAACTCGCCTCGTTGACCGGGGCTCGCTGCTGCGGGGGCTGACGCGATATAAAGGCTTCATCAACGCAGGACTGCCCAACAGCGCCACGAGATCACCTGGAACCGAGTACATACTGCCGGACGGATCTAAGGTGAGAATCATGGAACCGTCAGGACCAGCACCACTCCGCGCATCCTTTGAAAACGCGGGTCGAGACCCTGTCAGTGCGTTTACAGGCAAGCCCGTTCACGCTCCGAGAAATTTTGACAGAACAGAACGAAATCTTTACATCCGAGAACGCACACACCTAAATTTGGAGCCATAATGTCAACATATAGGGAAGATGAAAGCATGCTCGATACTGCGCTATCAGCGCTGCCTCTCCGCATCGGTTATGCAAACATGTCTCCCGACCCCGTCCTGGTACTTAGTGGCGAAGGCTGGGGATCAAACTACATGTGCGACTGGCTCCTCACCGGCCCAAACTGCCACATTGATCGCTACAATGAAACCGGCGTTCTATACACCGAAGAAAACCTACTAACCGGCGAAGACGTGAAATTTCTTCTCGGGCACGAAATCATCGGCATCACATCCACCCCCGACATGATCAACCCCATCTTCCACATCTCCGGCGGGATAGACCTCATCACCTACGCCGACACCGACATCGACCCCTGGGTATTAGGTCTGCCGGGTATAACACTAGTTGGCTCTATGGGCCGAGACGAAAAGGGGAATCCCCTACCGAAACCTCAAGCTGGAGTTCAGTAATTGGGGGCATGCTTGGCGGTTTCAAGGAGCTATCGCAACACCTTCTCCAGGAGGTTATCGTGGCGGTTTCGTGGGATCAACGGTGTATCGCGTACTCAATGCTGCTCTCCGGCACATCGGCGCAAACAACGGCGCGACGGTTCAATGTGAACACCGGTGCGGTTGTCGAATGGGCCAGGCTTGCAAGCATGATCATTCGCATGGGCGCTCGGGGTGGCATCGAACCAGTGGCAGACTCGTACGCCGAGAAGTCTCAGCAGCCTCACGCGTATCGGCGCCTCACACGAAGGCAGAGGCGCGCTTCGGCATGAGTTGACGGTGGTGAAAGCACTCCGAACGGGCCGGAACCGGAGAACACCAGCCTCACGCTTACCTTCTCGTGAGGTGCGTCCTTGGCTCGCGGGAGCTCGGATCACCGATCGTCCAGCCGCAGCTTCTGATCGTGCTGTCCCTGGACACTGGGAAGGAGATCTTGTTGTCGGTCCCGGGAACTCTGGCCTCGTCACACTTGTGGAGCGGGCCACGAGATTCGCGTTGATCGGCCGGCTTCCTGGCACACGTGATTCCAAAACGGTGATCGATATCCTCCAGCAACAAATTACGCAGCTACCGGGCTGGTTGCGGCAGACGCTGACCTGGGATCAAGGGCAAGAAATGTCACGACACCGAGAATTTACCGTCGCGACAGGCTGCCCGGTGTTCTTCTGCGATCCGCATTCCCCCTGGCAGCGGGGATCGAATGAGAACCTCAATGGCCTGATCCGTGATTACTACCCCAAAGGCACCGATTTCAACACCATCAGTGATGCAGAGATTCAGGCCGTGACCGTTCAGCTCAATGACCGTCCGCGCAAGACCCTCGGCTTCCACACGCCACGTGAGAAACTAGACGCACTTATCGGCAGTGTTGCGATGGCTCCTTGAAACCGCCGAAAACCCACAGCCATGGCATAACGGACCTTAACCCCCAATAGCCTGGCCCTTACTAACACTGGTCATTAGTCGTGAAGGTGACCTAGCGCTATGTCGCTGCGGGGGCTGATGCGATTATTCAGAAAGCTACTACAGGTGAGGTTAACTGGGGGCAGGTTGCTGTTAGTGGTGCGTTTGGGCTTGTTGGTGGTGGCCTGGCCACCGCGATTGGGCGTCATGCTGTGGGGAATGCGGCCGAGGGGGCGTTGGAAAGTGTTGCGCAGTATGCGGTTAGTGGGCAGCCTCTTACTGTTGGAGGGTTCCTCAGTACCGCTGCCAGCGGCGCAGCCCTGTCGGCCGCCACCGGTGGTGCCCTCAGTAAGGTTGACGTGCCTACCCCGACCGCGAAACTCGGGGACCAACCACCAACACCAGTTAATGTTGTTCCGTCCAGTGGAAACACGTTTGTCGTCACCCCAAACGGAACGACATATGATATTCCTGCTGGTTGGCCGCTCCGAGAAGCAGACAACGGAAAAGGGCTAGTAGCTCAGCACTCCGGTGCTCTTAAAAACTCAGACTCCATTCGAGTAATGGAACCAACTGGTCTATATCCCAATGGTTATAGCGTTTATTACAACTCCTCGAACCAACCATTAAACCCAAATACCGGAAAGTCTGGATCCCGAGCGGAAACGCACGTACCAGCTGAGAGATCAGGAGAATACCTGGGATGGCCGACCTAGATACCATTCAAAATTCCCTACAGGGTGTTCTAATAAATAAAATCGAACTCGATTTCCGAATCACTCTTGTCTTTGAGGAGTTTGGGTCCTTAGCGCTATCCTGCCCGTTCGAGATAACTTTGACTGACGAAACCGTGAAAATAGTTGACCCAGAGGGCTCAAAGTCAGAGCTCGCTCCCGCCCTTGAAGTCGTCAACACGACGATTAAAGACATTTCAATAAGTAGCGAGGGGGTTGTTCTAAGAACATCCAATGGAATGAAGATTCGCACATACTCCGACCCTCAATTTGAATCTTGGGTGCTCAATTTAGACGGTCCCGAAGGGGTTTTAATTATTGGTTTACCGGACGGGGAAATCGGGATTTGGGGCCCTAATGCCACTTAAGATTTATATACAGGTTGCGATAACTCGACCCTGCCGCTTTGAACGGAAGTCACCTCAGCTCCTTTGTGGGTAACGCTCTCGACCCGCAGGGGCTCGCGCCGGTCACCGATGAGGACCTCACGGGGTACACCGATAGTCTCCAAGGCCCCCTCTCCCAGGCTGCGGGAGCTGCCGGGCACTAGCTCACAGACAACTGGGGGTAGGTCGCCGGTGGTGCCCTCAGCAAAGTTGATGGGCCTACCTCGACCGCAAGACTCGGGAATGAAATACCAACACCACTAGCACCCACACCCGGCGACTTTGTCGGAGGCTCAAACGGAGTCGTAATCCCTACCAGCTACACACGACTAGAAGGACGAAGGTACGTTTACAACCCCACGGGGTACCGTAGAGGGGTGCCGACCCCGCGGGTGTGGCGGAGAGGAGCATGGCCGTGACCGACGCGATTGTGGTGGGTGCCGGGCCCAACGGTCTGGCCGCCGCGGTACTCCTGGCTCGTGCCGGGCTGGGCGTGCACCTGATCGAGGCGGCGGATACTCTCGGTGGCGGGCTGCGCACGAGCGAGTTGACCCTGCCCGGGTTTCTGCACGACGAGTGCTCCGCTGTGCATCCGTTGGCCCTCGCCTCCCCGTTTTTTCGGGCGTTTGAACTTGGCCGCCGCATCGACCTGGTGGTGCCAGAGGTGTCCTACGCCCACCCCCTCGACGGTGCCCCCGCAGCCCTCGCCCTGCGCAGCCTGGAGCAGACCGCCCACCGACTCGACGCCCACCGCGCGGGCGACGGCCGCGCGTGGCAGAACCTGCTCGGTCCCCTCGTGGCCCGGGCGGAGGGTATCGCCCGGGCCACCCTCGACCAGCTACTTCAACTGCCCCGCGACCCGGCCGCCGCCGCGCTCTTTGGCCTGGCCACCCTCGAACAGGGCACCCCGCTGCGCACCCGTCGCCTCGTCGGCCCGGCCCCGGCCGCGCTGCTCGCCGGGGTGACCGCGCACATCCCCGGCCCGCAGCCCTCGCTCATGACGGCCGGTGGTGGCCTCGCACTCGCCGTCACGGGCCACACGGGGGGCTGGCCCGTCGCCGTGGGTGGCTCCGCCTCAATCGCCCGCGCGCTGGCCGAGGATGCGGTGGCCCACGGTGTCACAATCGAGACGGGTCGCCGCGTGCGTCACCTCGACGAACTCGCGGATGCCGACGCTGTCATCCTGGACGTCTCACCCGAGCAGTTCCGCGACCTGGCCGGCGGTCAGCTGCCGCTGCGCTACCGGCGGACGCTCGCCCGGTACCGTCGGGGAGTCGCGGCGTGCAAGGTGGACTTTGCGCTCAGCGGACCCGTGCCATGGTCCGACCCGGAGCTGCACCGTACCGCCACCGTGCATCTGGGCGGCACGCGGGAGCAGATCGCCCGGGCGGAGGGGGAGGCGGCGGCGGGCCGACATCCCGAACACCCCTACGTGCTCGTGACCCAGCCCACCGCCTACGACCCGAGCCGTGCGCCCGCCGGAAAACACACCCTCTGGGCCTACACCCACGTGCCCAACGGGTCCGCCCTTGACGTGTCCGGGCGGATCATCGAACAGATTGAGCGGTTCGCGCCGGGCTTTCGTGAGGTGATTCTCGCCACCTCGGTGCGTACCGGGCGGGACCTGGCCGCGCACAACCTCAACTACGCGGGTGGCGACTTTATGGGTGGTGAGGTGAGCCTCACGCAGATGCTGCGGCGGCCCGTTCTCTCGCCGGTGCCCTGGGCCACCCCGCTGCCGCGCGTCTTCCTGGGCTCGGCCTCCACCCCACCCGGCCCCGCCGTGCACGGACTGGGCGGCTATTACGCCGCCCGCACGGCGCTGAGCCGGGTCTTCGGCATCCATTCGCTGCCGTACCTGGGTGTGCGCGGCTGACTCGCGGCACGGGATGCCAACGGTTAATCACCGTAATTTCTGTGATAAGTGCAACAAACTGGCAACAAAAGGGATATTGTAACCGGTTACAGCGTTGTGCGGCAGCCAGCGTGTGCAAAGGTTGCCTGTCCGAAGTGCTGCGTGCCGCAGGGTGTAACCCGCGGCGAATCGCGGCCAGCTCTCCACTGAAGGATCCCCGCAGCATGAGTCTTTTTCGCACAAAAAGCATCGAAGCGTCCATCGCGGACACGTTTGAGGAGGGCCGCACGCTGAAACGCACCCTCGGCCCCTGGGACCTCGCCATCATGGGGGTCGCAGTTGCGGTGGGGGCCGGTATCTTCTCGGTGGGGGCGAAAGCGGCCGGCTCGTTTGCGGGGCCCTCGGTCATCCTCTCGTTCGTCCTGGCCGCCGCCACCTGCTTTCTCGCCATCATGTGTTATGCCGAGTTCGCCTCAAGCGTTCCGGTTGCGGGTTCCGCCTACACCTTCACCTACGCCACCCTGGGCGAAGTGCTCGCCTGGATTATCGGCTGGGACCTGATCCTCGAAATCCTCACCGCCGCGGCCGTAATCGCCAAATACTGGGGCATCTACCTGAGTAACGTGTTTGAGTACTGGAACTGGGATATCCCGAGCACCATCAGCGTGCTGGGTCTCGAGGTGAGCTGGGGTGCGTTTGTGATCGTGGCGATCTTCACCGCCCTGCTCGTGGCCGGTACCAAGCTCTCGGCGCGTGTCTCGAACGTGTTTACGATCATCAAGGTGGCGATTGTGCTCTTCGTGGTGGTTGTCGGGTTCTTCTACGTGAACCCGGCCAACTACACGCCGTTTATCCCGGACGCCCAGGAGGTCACGGGTAACGCCGCGGCCGTGTGGGAGCAATCGCTCTTCTCGTTCCTGAGCGGTGCGGCCCCCAGCCACTACGGTATCTTCGGGATGCTCGCCGCAGCTTCACTCGTTTTCTTCGCGTTTGTGGGTTTCGACGTGGTGGCCACGAGCGCCGAAGAGGTCAAGGACCCGCAGAAGAACCTGCCGAAGGGGATCTTCCTGGGTCTGGGCATCGTCACGGTACTCTACGTGCTCGTCTCGCTCGTGATCACGGGGATGGTGCCCTACACCGACCTGGCGGATGCCGGCGGGGACGCCTCACTTGACCTGGCCTTCCGCCTGGTGGGGGCCGACTGGGCCGGGCAGATCATCTCGGTGGGCATCCTCGTGGGCCTGACAACCGTCATCATGGTGTTGTTGCTGGGTCTGGCCCGGGTGATTTTTGCGATGAGCCGGGACGGCCTGTTGCCGCGTTTCCTCAGCAAAACCGGTCGGCACACGCACACCCCCATTCGTACCCAGGTGATCTGCGGGGTGATCGTCGCGTTCATCGCGGGGCTGACGGATGTGGGGGTGCTCGAAGAGATGATCAACATTGGCACGCTCTCGGCTTTTGTGCTCGTGAGTCTCGGCATCCTGGTGCTGCGCACGAAGCAGCCACGGCAGCAGGGCGCGTTTCGGGTACCGTTCTCGCCGTATGTGCCGATCCTCTCGGCGGCGCTGTGCCTGTGGCTGATGTTCAACCTGACGACGCTCACGTGGGTTCGGTTTCTCGTCTGGTTGGCGGTCGGGTTTGTGATCTATTTCACCTACAGTCGGCGCAACTCGGTGCTCGGCCGGCAGCAGCGGGCACAGAAAGAAACGGAGCGGGCTGCGCCCGCCGAACCGCCATCCCGGGCCTAGTCGTCGCACCCGGTGGGCCTCGAATGCGGGGCTACGCGGCCGGGGGCGCCGGGGCGTTGTCGCCCGGGTCGTCGTCATCATCCTCGTCCTGGGCGATTCGTACCGAGGCCAACTCGTCGGCGATGAGCAGGTCCCGGCGCACGTTGTCGGCGCGGTACGCCGAGCGGCCCACGAGGTGCGCCGAGATGGGCTGGGTGAGGTACTGGATGACGAGAATCACGATCACCGAGGAGGCCGCCGACCAGGTGAAGTTCTGCAACACCACCGCGATCAGGATGCAGGTGAGCCCCAGAATCTGCGGTTTTGTACCCGCGTGCAGCCGAGAGAGCACATCGGGGAAACGCAGGATACCCACGCCGGCGGCTACCGAGAGGGCCGCCCCGATAACCAGCAGCAGCGCCGTCAGGAGGTCGCGGATGAGATCACTATTCACGGTTCCTCCCGCCGCGAGATGAAACGGGTGATGCTGATCGAGCCGGTCACGCCGAAGAAGGCGAGCACCACCAGAACGGGCAGGGTATCCGCGTGCCGGTTGATCGCCATATCGGCTCCGAGGCTGCAGAGCACAATTGCGAGCAGGACATCGAGGGCCAGGATGCGGTCCAGGGCGGTCGGCCCGATGATCACGCGGGCAATCGCGCAGATCGCCCCGATCACGAGGAAGATCCCCACGATGAGACCGGCGAGGTGCAACAGGCTCATGGCTCGCTCCGTTCCGCCCGGAGCCGGGCCACCTCCGCGCGCGAGCCGAGGGCCATCGTGAGGCGCACCTCCGTGGCCCGCACCGAGCGGCGCACCTTTTCCAGGTCGATGTCGTCGTGAACATCAAGAATATGCAGGTACAGTCGGCGTTCCTCACGGTCGGCCTCGACCACGATCGTTCCCGGCACGAGAGACACGGCCTCGACCGTCCAGGTGAGGATGAGGTCGCTGCGGGTGTGCAGGTCGATTGCGATGATCGCGTTGCTGGGCGTGTAGCGCCAGTTGACGGCGAGCCAGGCCACGTGGATGCTCGCCCGGATCACGTCGATCATCATCCGTAGTGAGAAGAGCAGCAGGTGCCAGAAACTGATCCGGCCGCCGAAGTCCACCGGGGGGAGGTAGAAGACCCGGCCCAGCAAAATGCTGATGAGGCAGCCCGTGATGATCGTGGTCCAGGTGATCTGGTCCCAGAGCAGCATCCAGATCACCACGAGACCCACCTGCGCGAGGAGGGTGCCGAGCAGGCTGGCTGGTTGTCCGGTTGTGCGGGAGGTACTCATCCGTTGCCTCCGCCCAGCACAGCCGTGAGATAGCTCGACGGGTCGAGGAGGTCGGCGGCGGCCCGCCCGGCCAGGTCCATCAGCGGCCCGGCACAAAAAGTGAGGGAAACGGTGAGGCACACCATCACGATGGTGGTGCCCACCATGAGCCGCGGTGTGGTGCTCTGCACCTTGCCGATGGTGGCCTCGTCGGTCTCCTGAAGACTTTCGAGCATGGGGGAGGTGTACCCCTCCAGCTCCGATTTTCCGCGCCAGAACACCATATTCCATACGCGCATAAGTGCGTAGAGGGTTAGGAGGGAGGTAACCGCACCGGCTGCGATGACGACCCAGACGAGCCATCCACCCTGCTCGCTGCCGGCTAAGAATAGTCCCACCTTGCCGATGAACCCCGAGAACGGCGGGATGCCGCCCAGGTTGAGTGCCGGAATAAAGAACAGGATCGAGATGAGCGGCGCGGCCTTGAGCAGCCCGGCCAGCCGGTTAATGGAGGTGGTGCCGCCGATGCGTTCGATCAGGCCGGTGACGAGAAAGAGCGTGGTCTGCACCGTGATGTGGTGCACCACGTAGAAGACCGTCGCGGTGAGCCCGCTCAGGCTCGCGAGTGCGATGCCGAAAATCATGTAGCCGATGTGACTCACGAGCGTAAACGAGAGCAGCCGCTTAATGTCTGCCTGCGCCACCGCCCCCAGGATGCCCACGAGTAGCGTGAGCAGCGCCACCCACAGCAGCACCTGGCTGAGCTGTCCGCCGGGGAAGAGCAGGGTCTCGGTGCGCAGGATCGCGTACACCCCCACCTTGGTGAGGAGACCGGCAAACACGGCCGTGACGGGTGCGGGGGCGGTGGGGTAGGAATCCGGTAGCCAGAACGACACCGGATACACGGCAGCTTTGACCGCGAATCCGATCAGCAGGGCGGCGTGCAGCAGCAGTTGTACGTCGCCGGGCAGCTCGCCGAGCCGCTCGGAGAGCTGCGCCAGGTTGACGGTTCCTGTTGCGCCATAGACGAGTGCGATGGCCCCGAGGAAAAACACGGAGGAGACGAGGCTCACAATGATGTACGTGGTGCCAGCCCGGATGCGCACCCCCGTGCTACCAAGCGTGAGGAGCACGTAGCTGGCCGCGAGGAGCATCTCAAAACCCACGTACAGGTTAAAGAGGTCACCGGCGATGAATACGTTGAACAGTCCGGCCGCGAGGACCAGGTAGCTGGGGTGGAAGATCGAGAGGGGGGTTTCCTGGTCGCCATCCGCGATGCCCTGCCCCACCGAGTACACGAGCACCCCCAGCAGCATGAGTGCCGAGATGACGAGCATGATGGCCGAGAGCCGGTCTACCACGAGTGTGATGCCCCACGGTGCCGCCCAGCCGCCCACCTGCACGGCCAAGGTACCGCCCGCATCGACGATCACGAGCAGGGCGATGCTCACGAGTGTGACGATCGTGAGCATCCCCACGCTCAGCAGTATCTGTAGCCTGCGGTTGCGGCTGACCACCAGGGTGGCCGCGGCACCGAGCAGGGGCAGAATCACAACGAGCGGGACGAGCCAGGTCATGGGCGGTCACCGGCCTCGGGCACGGAGGCTGCGTCTGTCGGGTGCGGGGGAGTGCTCGTTGCGGGTGTGTCATCGTCATCGTCCGAGGCGTCGAGTGCCTCCTGGATAGCCTCGTCATCGTCGTGGGCCTGCTCAAACACCTGGGCGCTGTCCTCGTCGTCCTCATCTTGGTCACTCAGCACCGTGTCACCATCCTCGCCCAGTTGCGCGAGCCACCACGAACGGTAGATGAGGGCGAGGAGAAACGCCGTGATGCCAAAGTTAATCACGATTGCGGTGAGGATGAATACCTGGGGCACCGGGTCGGCTAGACCCGCCGCATCCCCACTATCTGGTGTGATGGGTGCGCTGCCCGGTCGGCCGCTCATCAGGAAGATGAAAATGTTGACCCCGTTGCCCACGAGCAGGAAGCCGAGCAGGATGCGCGTGAGGTTGCGCTCCATCATCACGTAGAGGCCCACAGCGAAAAGCACGCTGGCCAGAACCAGCAGGGTGAGAGATGCGCTCATCGGTTCGCCTCCGCGGGGGAATCGGTGAGCGTGTCGTTTGCCTGCACGCCCTCGTCCAGGTGTCGGTCGATCTCGGCCCCGAGGCTGCGTAGCACGTCGAGGATGAGGCCGACCACCACCAGGTACACGCCGATATCGAAGAGGGTGGTGGTGCCGATGCTGATCTCGCCCACCCAGCCAAGGTCTTGCTGGAACCAGGTAGATTGCAGCACCTCGCCGCCCAGGAACAGCCCGAGCAGTGCGGTACCCGTTGCCAGGAGGATGCCCGTGCCGAGGATCCGGCCGGCATCAATCCCCAACGCTTCACCCAGCTCGTAGCGCCCGCCAGCGAGGTAGCGCGTAACCAGGGCAAGGCCCGCGACCAATCCGCCAGCAAAGCCTCCGCCGGGCATATTGTGACCCACAAAGAGGAGGTAGAGCGAGAGGACGATGGCCGGGTGAAACAGCAACCGGGTGAGCACCTCCACCAGGATGGAGCGGTTACGGGCCGAGAGTGTGCGTCCGGCGATGAGGAAAGCGCCGCGCGTGGGGGCGTCGGGATCGGGCAGGAGGGTGGAGCTGTCGCCGTTGAGCACAGTGGCGCTACGGGTGTCTGGTTCGAGCACAATTGCGCGGCGGTTGCGTAGCTGTCGGGTGGGTCGGGCCTGGGGCAGTTGGGGTGCTCCGCCCGTGCGCTTGTTCACAAAGATGAGACTCGCGATGCCCGTTGCCACGACAACCAGCACCGCGATTTCACCCATCGTGTCCCACGCGCGGATATCAACGAGCATCACATTGACCACGTTGTGACCGTGGGCCTCGAGGGCAAGTTCCGGCATTCGTTCGGAGACGCTCTCGTGTTGGCGTGCGCCCAGGGCGATAAAGCCTGCGATACCCAGGACGCCCCCGGCGGTGGTTGCCACGAGAGCCTTGAACACCTGGTGGCGGGGTCGGTGCCGGGTGATCATATCGCTGGGCAGGCGGCGCAGCACCAGGACAAAAACGACGAGGGTGATTGTCTCGACGAGCGCCTGGGTGAGGGCGAGGTCGGGTGCGCCCTGCACGGCAAATAGTGTCACCATGCCGTAGCCCGTCACTCCCACGAGCAGCACGGCCGCGATGCGCTGGGTGGCTCGGGCAGCGCAGAGGGCCGCAATAATCATGGCGACGGCAATGAAGACCTGGGCGGGGTAGTCCCACAGCGTGACCTCGTTCGGCCAGGTGCGGTTCATGATGGTGGCCGCACCCACGGCCGCGATGAACACGCCCAGGACGGCAGCAATGTAGCCGGGGAGACCGAAACGCTGTACCCGAACCGTGATCGCGTGCGAGAACGAGTCAATGTATCGAATGATCTGCCAGTAGGCACCGCTCGCGTTGATCCACGGCGGCACGGTGGCCTGGAACCGGGTGACCCGGATGCGCTGCCACACCACCACGGCACCCACCATCACCACCAGCGCCGTGAGTACGAGGGCCGGTTCGATCCCGTGCCACAGCGCCAGGTGGTAGTCGCCAGTGCCGAGGGTGTCGGCGTAGGCGCTCAGGGCGTGGTCGAGCCACGGGGAGGCGAGCCCGGCCGCGACCGTGAACAGGGCAAGGATGCCGGGGGCGATCAGGATCACGCCGTTATCCGGGTGGGTGACGGGTGTGGCCGCGGTTTCCCGCTTGACCGCGAACGCGCCCCAGAGGAAGCGTGCCGAGTAGGCGAAGGTGATCACCGAGCCGACAACGATGCCGACCAGGGCGATCCAGCCCCAGGCATCCCCGGATCCGCCCGAGTCGAAGAGGGCCGTGAATGCGGCCTCTTTCGCAACAAAGCCGAAGAACGGTGGCACCCCGGCCATCGAGGCCACCGAGACGAGTGCGATCACTGCGAGTACGGGTTGGCTGCGCCGCAGGCCCGAGAGTCGGCGCAGATCGCGCGTGCCTGTGCGGTGCTCGATGATGCCGACAGTCAGGAAGAGCGCCGCCTTGTAGAGGGTGTGTGCAACCAGTAGGCTCGCCGCGGCGAGGGCCGAATCTCGGCTGCCATAGCCTGCGATGAGGGCGAGGAACCCCAGCTGGCTGATGGTGCCATAGGCCAGCACGAGCTTGAGGTCGTTCTGCCGCAGGGAGCGCCACCCGCCCACGAGCATTGTGATGAGGCCCACGGTGATCAGGGTCTCACGCCAGCCCGGGGTGTCGGCAAAGCCGGGGGCGAGGCGCGCGATCAGGTAGATGCCCGCCTTGACCATGGCCGCCGCGTGCAGGTAGGCGCTGACAGGGGTGGGGGCCTCCATTGCGGCGGGTAGCCAGAAGTGGAATGGCACGAGCGCGCTTTTGCTGCCCGCCCCCACGATCACAAGGATGATCGCGGTGGAGATTATTGGTCCGTGCAGGGGCGTGGCCACGATCACGGCGAGTGAGGTGCTACCCGCCTGGACCACGAGTATGGCCACGCCCACGAGCATCGCGAGCCCGCCGAACGTGGTCACCAGGAGTGCCTGGATGGCCGCACCCCTGCTCTCTTTACGGCTGGTGTAGTGGCCGATGAGCAGGTAGGAGAGCACGCTCGTTGCCTCCCAGAAGATGAACATGACGACCACATCGTCGGAGGTGACCAGCCCATACATGATGCCCGCAAACAGGAGCAAGATGCTGGCGAAGCGGCCGAGGGCGGGCTCGCTCGGCGAGAAATAGCTCGCGCAGTAGAGGAGGACGAGGGCCCCGACCCCCGTGACGATGAGGGCGAGGAGCCAGCTGAGGGCATCGACCCGGAAGGAGAGCGCGATACCGAGCTGGGGAATCCAGGGCACCGACTCGGTGTATTCTCCGCCGGCGATGACCGTGGCGGATTGGGTGAGGGTGTAGACGAAGGCGGCTGCGGGCAGGATTGCCACCACCGAGAAAACGCGAGTCCCCCACCAGCGAGTCAGGAGAGGGGTGGCCAGGGCTAGGGCGGCGAAAGCACAGACGACCAGCAGCATGAGCCTCCTCCCCCCTCGTTTTTATCCCGCGTTCACTCCGGTGCATCCTTTCGAAAAGGATACCGATATCCGGGCCGATCCGAACGTGCCGGGGGCGCGTGGTGGAACAACCGTGTGTATTTCGGGTAGGTGAGGGGATGATGGGGCTCGGGTGCACCCCCTCCGGCGATTCCGAGGCGCGACAAAGCTCCGTGCGGCGTGACCGCACGGAGCTTTGTGACGGATGCCTGGTAGAGGCGTCCGGGCGGCGACATCGCCGCGCGGCACATCACGTTATCCAGGGCAGTGCACAACAGGGTGACGGTGTAGCAGCGCGATAACGCTGCGGAATCGTCATGAGTCACGCGCACGGGTGCAGTGATGATTTCCCCGGGCGATGAGGTTCTTCGTGAGATCAACGCGCTCTCAGTGGTGGAGAGCGACTACCGCCTCTGTGGTCAGGAGGCGAGTGTTGCTGTTGTGATGCTGAACTAGGATGCGCGACGGGCGCGTGCGGCGCGACGCTTGAGGGCGCGGCGCTCATCTTCGCTGAGGCCGCCCCAGACGCCGGAGTCCTGACCGGTCTCGATGGCATACTGTAGACACACTTCGGTGACCGTGCAGCGTGCACAGACCGATTTAGCCTTTTCGATTTGGTCTACCGCCGGGCCGGTGTTCCCCACGGGGAAGAAAAGTTCCGGGTCTGCCGTGAGACAGGCTGCCTGTTCGCGCCAATCCATGCGTGTGCTCCTTGTATATATATGTGTAGGCGCAACGAAAAAACACTCCGAAGAGGAGAGACTGTTTCTCGCGCCATGGGGGGAAAATCTATGGGGGTAACAGAGTCGCACACAACCCCGTGCGCGAAAACTCAACAGGCAATATACTCCCATAGAGTCAGCAGCAAATCAATAGTTTTGAGGTAAATATATGGCCGATCAACTGTCCTCTAATAACCAACACGAAGTGCTGCACGGACGGCCTTTTTCTCTTCTTGTCGCCCTGCTCGCTCTGCAGACCTGTGCACTCGTGGCGGCCAGCGCATGGTATACCTTCGAGCTCTTCACCGCATCCCCCGATTCGCTGGGCCAGGCGCTCTTCCTGTACGCGCTCATCCTGCTCTCAACCCTGTGGGTTGCCGTGACCACGTGGGGTGTTTACCGTGAAACATCGTGGTCGCGCGGCTCTGCCGTCACGATTCAGATTCTCCAGATCGCTATCGCGGTTGGTAGCTTTCAGGGCCTCTACGCGCAGCCTGTCGTGGGTTGGATTCTTCTGGTCTCAGCCGGAACAGCGCTGATCTTACTGCTCCGCGCGGTGCGTGATCGCGGTGCAGCGGATCAGGCTCGGTCGGTACCCGGGGAATAGTTCGTCACCTGTACGAATAAAACCGGAACCGTGGAGAGGAGTGAGGGGCCCCGACCACAAGGTCGGGGCCCCTCACTCCTCTCCACCCGGTACCCAGCTACCGAACGAAGGTGTGGCCGTATCTACGCGCTGAGCCCGAGCTTCTTCCGCAGACTCGCCACATGCCCGGTCGCCTTCACGTTATAGAGCGTGTGGGTGAGGACGCCTGCCTCGTCCAGCACAAACGTGGAGCGGATGACCCCGGTCACCACCTTGCCGTAAAGGTTCTTCTCGCCGTAAGCCCCATAAGCGTGATGGGTTTCCACGCTCGCGTCACTCAGCAGCGGGAACGCGAGACTCTGCTCGTCGGCAAACGAGCGCAGCACCGCCACGGAGTCCTTGGAGATCCCCAGCACCCGGTAGCCGGACGAACCGAGCGAGGCCATGCTGTCACGGAAATCGCAGGCCTGGGTGGTGCATCCGGGCGTCTTCGCTGCGGGGTAAAAGTAGAGGATGACCTTTCCCCCACGCAGCGAACTGAGTGTGACGGGGGTGCCGTCCTGGTCGTCGAGGGTGAAATCGGGTGCGGTGTCGCCGGGGGCGAGACGAACGGAAACTGTCATGCCTCCTATCGTAACCAGGAGGACCCGCCATACGCACTCGCCGGACATCGGGCTGGGCAGCCCTCCGATGGTCTCTGCGTCTAGGTGGCAAACGTTTCGAGGAGTCGGTGTAGTGAGTCGATGCGCGCGGCCCCCACATCTCCCAGGCGCCCCTCCCGCACAGCCTGCGCGATAGCGCAATCGGGGGCATCGGCCCGGTGGGTGCAGCCCCGCGGGCATTCGAGCGCGATCTCGGCCAGGTCTGTGAATGAGCGCACAATGTTGTCGGGGTTGACATGGCCGAGCCCAAATGAACGCACACCGGGCGTATCCACCACCCACCCGGAGCGTTCGCCGTCGCGCAGTCGTAGGCTCACGGTCGAGGAAGAGGTGTGTCGCCCCCGTCCGGTCACGGTGTTGACGACGCCGGTCGCGCGCTCCGCGCTCGGCACCAGGGCATTGATGAGCGTGGACTTTCCCACCCCCGAGTGACCCACAAAGACGGTCTCGTGGCCGAGCAGTTCCGCCGTAATCTCCTCAACCGGGAAGCTGCCCTCCCCGCTCAAAAATGTGGTGACGCTGAGCCCGGCAAAGTTGTGCAGAAACTCACCGGGGTCGGCGAGGTCGGTTTTGGTCACGCACAGTAGCGGGCGGATGCCGGCATCAAACGCCGCCACGAGGTAGCGGTCCACCAGGCGGATGCGCGGCTCCGGGTTGGCCGCCGCGATGACGATCAGCATCTGGTCGGCGTTGGCCACGAGGACCCGCTCAACCGCGTCGGTGTCATCCGCGCTGCGCCGTAGCAGGGTGCGTCGCTCGTCAATGGAAACAATCCGCGCGAGGGTTCCCTCGTGGCCGGAGACGTCGCCCACGAGCCGCACGCGGTCTCCCGTGACCATAGCCTTCTTGCCCAACTCGCGGGCGCGGGTGGCCGTGATCGTGCGCTCGGCATCCGTGTCGGCATCCAGCAGCACCGTGAAGCGCCCGCGGTCAACGCCGAGAATCTGCCCGGGTACTGCATCGCTGTGTCCCGGCCGGATTTTGGTGCGTGGCCGGTTGCCCTTGGGGTTGGGCCGCACCCGGATGCTCGATTCGTCGTAGTCCGCGTAGGGCTCGTCGTCCTCGGTATCGTCCGCCCACCAACTCATGACCGAGACGCGCCCGTGACCATCGCGGTCCACAACTCCGTGAACTGGGGGAGGGTCTTTGCCGTCGTCTGCACATCGTTGATCTCGATACCCGCGACGGCCAGGCCGATCAGCGCGCCGGTTGTCGCCATCCGGTGATCCTGGTAGCTGAGCCAGACGCCGCCGTGCAACTCGGACGGCTCGATGCGCAGCCCATCAGCGAGTTCGGTGACCCGGCCACCCAGGCGGTTGACTTCGGTGGCGAGAGCCGCGAGTCGGTCAGTTTCGTGGTGGCGGATGTGACCGATACCCGTGATCGTGCTGGGCCCGGTGGCGAGGGCGGCCAGACCCACCATCGTGGGGGCCAGCTCCCCGGCCTCGCTCAGGTCAAGATCCGCACCCGTGATGGTTCCTGTCCCGGTAACCGTGAGTACCCCATCGGCGAGCGTTACCGCCGCACCGAAGTGGGGGAGCAGCTGCCGTAACTGGTCGCCTACCTGCGTCGTGTCCTCTGGCCAACCCGGAATGCTCACGGTGCCACCCGTGACGAGCGCCGCCGCGAGGAACGGGGCCGCGTTGGACAGGTCGGGCTCGATATCTCGTGTGGCTCCGGCAATCTCGCCGGGGAGGACCTTCCACTCGCCCTCGGCGGGTCGCTCCACGATAACGCCGCGGGCCTCCAGGGTGCGCACGGTCATGTCGATGTGGGGGATGCTCGGCAGCCGTTCCCCGGTGTGTACGATGTGCGCACCCTCGTCGAAGCGCGCGGCGGCCAGTGCCAGCCCCGAGACGAACTGGCTTGACAGGGAGGCGTCAATGTTTACCCGTCCGCCCGCAACAGAGCCCGTGCCGTGGATGGTGAACGGGAGCTTGCCGCGCCCCTCATCGGTGATATCGACCCCCAGGCCGCGCAGGCCCGTGATGATCGCCGACATGGGGCGCACGCGGGCCGACTCATCACCATCAAATGAGGTGGGTCCGAGGGCGAGTGCCGCAACCGGTGGGACAAAGCGCATGACGGTGCCGGCCAGGCCGCAGTCGATAGAGGTGCTGCCCAGCAGTTCGCCCGGTGTCACCCGCCAATCAGGACCGAATCCGCCGCTACCCGGAACCTCATCAATTGTGGCCCCCAGCAGGCCGAGCGCTTCGACCATGAGCTGACTGTCGCGCGAGTGTAGCGGTGCACGCAGCAGGGAGGGCGACGCTGCGAGTGCCGAGAGTACCAACTCGCGGTTGGTTAACGATTTGGATCCGGGGATACGGACCGTGGCGGTCAGTGGCTCGGTCGGAGTTGGCGCTGGCCAGTTCTGTGGCTCGCCCTCCTCGTCGAACTCGTCGCCGAAGGGGTTGAAGTCTGGCTGGGAATACTTCGAAATCAACATTGGTTGTTAACCCTAGCAAGCATTCTGCGTGTTATAGGCACGCATTGTGCACTCAATTTGTCGGCAAAAACGTTCGAAAGCCCTCCGCGGTATACGTGGATTCTCGACGTCGCGCAGCCCCCATCACGGCGCGCGTCAGCCCGCATCATGTTTAAGGAGTGTGTGTGATACCGGCGACACTGGAGCGCACCGAGACCGATTGGCCCGCGGGCAGCGTAAGCTTGCTCGACATGGCTGAGCAGTCCGAGCGACACGACCGATTTGAGGAACAGGCGCTGCCCTTCCTCGACCAGCTCTATGGTGCCGCGGTGCGCATGACAAAAAATCCGCAGGACGCCCAAGACCTGGTGCAGGAGACGTTCACCAAGGCCTACGCCTCCTTTGGTTCGTACCGAGACGGTACCAACCTCAAGGCGTGGCTGTACCGCATCATGACCAATAGCTACATTAACTCGTACCGCAAACGCCAGCGTGAGCCGTATCTGGGGGCTATCGACGAGCTGGAGGATTGGCAGCTGGGCGATGCACAATCGACCACGGCATCCGGCTCGCGGTCGGCCGAGGCCGAGGCCATTGATCGGATGCCCGAGAGCGTGGTGAAGAACGCCCTCAACGCGATCTCGGAGGATTTTCGGATGGCCGTCTACCTCGCCGATGTGGAGGGTTTCTCGTATCAGGAGATCGCCGACATTATGAAGACGCCCGTGGGGACCGTGATGAGTCGGCTGCACCGTGGCCGCCGACTACTGCGCGACCTGCTGAGCGAGTACGCGGCCGAGCAGGGGCACTCGGTTGTGCCCACGGCGGCAGCACCGGGACAGAAACAGGGAAAGGGAGTCAGCCGATGACTGATTGTGGCTGCGACAAAGCAAAAGAATCGTTGGAGGAGTACCTCCACAATGAGTTGTGTAAAGACGACGCGAGCGATATTCGGGAGCATATCGAGAACTGCCCCGAGTGTTCCGGCGAGCATCGGGTGGGTCTTGTGCTGCGCGAGGCCGTGCAGCGCGCCTGCCAGGAGGCTGCTCCCGAGGATTTGCGCGACCAGGTGCTCGCGCGCATCCGCACGATCCAGGCGGAGCACGCCTAGCCTGCGGCGGGTGTGTGGGCATCGGGACGCCCACACACCCGCCGCAAGGTTAGAGAGTGAGCGCCTGGGCGATCAACTCGGCCTGCTCAGCACCGTGGCGCTTAGCCGAACCCGTTGCGGGTGAGGCGGAGGACGCGCGGGCTACCACCGACAGGCTGCGCCCGTTCAGATAACGGCTCACCTCCAGGCAGATGAACGGCCAGGCACCCTGGTTCTCGGGCTCGTCCTGCATCCAGACCAACTCGGCGTTCGGATACTGCGAGAGCACCGTGTTGAGCTGAGTGACGGGGGCCGGATAGAACTGCTCCACCCGCACGAGGGCGACATCGCTGCGGGGATTCTTCTCCAGCTCGTGCAGCAGGTCGTAGTACGTCTTACCTGCGACGAGCACCACGCGCTTAACCGCGGTCTTGTCCGTGATGCGGACATCGTCGATCACGGGTTCAAACGTACCGGACGTGAAGTCCTCAACCGAGCTCGTGGCCCCGCGCAGGCGCAGCATAGCCTTGGGCGTGAACACGACCAGGGGTCGCCGCGGCCGGGCGTAGGCCTGGCGACGCAGCAGGTGGAAATAGGATGCCGGGGTGGAGGGCCGTGCAACTGTCATGTTGTTCTCCGCGCACAGTTGCAGGTAGCGCTCAATCCGGGCCGACGAGTGATCGGGCCCCTGGCCCTCGTAGCCGTGCGGCAGGAGCATGACAACGGAGCTGTTCTGGCCCCATTTCTGCTCGGCGGAGGAGATGAACTCGTCGATCACCGTCTGGGCACCGTTGGCAAAATCGCCAAACTGGGCCTCCCACAGCACGAGGGCGTCCTCGCGCTCGACCGAGTAGCCGTACTCGTAGGCGAGGGCGGCGTACTCGCTCAGCAGTGAGTCGTAGATCCAGAAGCGGGCCTGATCCTCCGAGAGGTTCATCAGGGGGAGCCATTCCTGGCCGTTTTCGCGGTCGTGGAAGACGGCGTGACGCTGCACGAACGTGCCGCGACGGGCATCCTGGCCGGCGAAGCGCACCGGGGTGCCCTCAACCAGGAGGGAGCCGAGCGCGAGCAACTCGCCAAAGCCCCAGTCGATACCGCCATTGCGGCTCATATCGACGCGCTTGTTGATGAGCTGTTGCAGCTTGGAGTGCACCGTGAAGCCCGCGGGTTTGTTCGCGAAGGTGTCGCCGATCAACTCGACAACCGAGCGTTCGACGGCCGTGACCTCGGGGTGCTCGGAGACATCTGAGGACACATCATCGGTGGGGGAAACCACCGGGATGGCCGAGGTCTGGGCCGCGTGCGTGTCCGCAAAAGCGTATTCGAGGCGATCCTGGAAGTCTTTCTTCGCGTTCTCGTACTCTTCCTCGGTGATATCACCGCGGCCCACGAGGGACTCGGTATAGAGACGACGTACGGAGCGTTTGGCTTCGATCAGGTTGTACATCAGCGGCTGGGTCATCGAGGGATCGTCACCCTCGTTGTGACCGCGACGGCGATAGCACACCAGGTCAATGACGACATCGCGCTTGAACTCCTGGCGGTACTCGTACGCGAGGCGGGCGACGTGCACCACCGACTCGGGGTCGTCCCCGTTGACGTGGAAGACGGGGGCCTGGATCGACTTGGCGATGTCGGAGGAATAGACCGAGGTGCGCGAGTCGCGGGGAAGCGTGGTGAAGCCCACCTGGTTATTGACGATCACGTGGATCGTGCCGCCCGTGCGGTAGCCGCGTAGCTGGGAGAGCTGCATTGTTTCGAACACAACACCCTGACCGGCCATCGCGGCGTCGCCGTGCACGAGCACGGGCAGGGTGGAGAAGGTGCCGATCGGCTTGCGGTCTTGCTTGGCCCGCACAACACCCTCGAGGACACCATTGACGGCCTCCAGATGCGAGGGATTCGCGGCCAGGTAGACGGGAATCTCGCGGCCCTTCGTGCCCTTGAACGTGCCCTCGGTGCCGAGGTGGTACTTGACATCCCCCGACCCGCCGGTCTTGTTCTTGGCCTGGGTGCCCTCAAATTCGCGGAAGATCTGGCCGTAGGTCTTGCCCGCGATATTGGTGAGCACGTTGAGACGGCCGCGGTGGGCCATGCCGATGGCCACACCGTCTAGCTCGTCCTCAGCCGCACCCTGCAGGATCTCATCGAGTAGCGCAATCGTGGATTCGCCGCCCTCAAGACTGAAGCGCTTCTGCCCCACGTACTTGGTTTGCAGGAAGGTCTCGAACGCCTCGGCCTCGTTGAGCTTGGCGAGGATGCGCAACTGCTCGTCGTGGGTGGGTTTGGCGTAGGGCACCTCAACCTTGTTCTGGAACCAGACGCGCTGGGCCGGGTCCTGAATGTGCATGTACTCCACGCCCACCCTGCGGCAGTAGGAATCGCGCAGCACGCCGAGGATATCGCGCAGGGGCATTGCCCGCTTGTTGCCGATTCCGCCGGTGACGAACGGCCGGTCAAGGTCCCAGAACGTCAGGCCGTGCGACTCAATCTCCAGATCGGGATGTGTGCGCTGCACGTACTCGAGCGGGTCGATATCCGCCATGAGATGTCCGCGCACCCGGAAGGCGTTGATGAGTTCCTGCACGCGGGCCGTCTTGTCAACGGCATCCGAGATATCCACGTTGATATCGGGGGCCCACTTGATCGGCTGGTAGGGGATACGTACCGCCGCGAAGATGTCCTCGTAGAAGTTGTACTTGCCGATCAGTCGTTCGTGCACGAGCTTGAGGAATTCGCCCGAACCGGCCCCCTGGATGACACGGTGGTCGTACGTGCTCGTGAGCGTGATGGTTTTGCCGATGGCGAGGGCATTCAGCGTCTTCTGCGACGCGCCCTGGAACTCGGCCGGATACTCCAGCGCCCCGGCTCCGATGATGCAGCCCTGGCCCTTCATCAGGCGGGGGACCGAGTGTACGGTGCCGATTCCACCCGGGTTGGTGAGGGAGACAGTTGTACCGGCGAAGTCGCCGGCGACGAGCTTATTGGCGCGGGCTCGTTTGACCAGGTCTTCGTAGGCGGCGAGATATTCCGCAAAAGACAGTGTGTCAGCACGCTTGATGCTGGGAACCAGGAGTGCGCGACTGCCGTCGGGCTTGGGGATGTCGATGGCGATACCCAGATTGACATGCGCCGGTGAGATAACCGAGGGCTTGCCGTCTACCTCGTCGTAGTAGACGTTCTGGCTGCGGAAGCTGCTGAGCGTCTGGATGAGCGCCCACCCGATCAGGTGGGTAAACGAGACCTTGCCTCCGCGCGAGCGGCCCATGTGGTTGTTAATGACGATGCGGTTGTCGATCAGCAGCTTGGCCGGGATCGTGCGGACGCTCGTGGCGGTGGGGATCGTGAGGCTGGCATCCATATTGGTGGCGAGCGCCTTCGACATGCCCCGCAGCGGGGTCACGGTGTCTTGGGGCTCCTCGGAAACGATCTCAATCGTGCCGGTGACGGGAGCATCAGCCGGGATCGGCTGGGGGCGGGGTGCGGTGTTGGTGGTGCGGGCGACCGGCTGCGATGCCGTGACGGGTGCGGGGGTGGACGTCTCTGTCGAGCCAGCCGCGGGTGACATTGTTACGGGGGTTTCGGGGGCGCGGTGCGCTCCCTGCGGATCAGCGGGGGAATACTTGTCGAGAATAGGCCACCAGGACGAATCGACCGAGTTACGGTCAACGACGTACTGTTTGTACAGCTCCTCGACGAGCCATTCGTTTGCCCCAAAATCGTTTGATGATCCTTCCGAGGTTCCGGTCCCGGTTGTTTGGCTGCTCAAGCCGATCGCCCACTCTCTTGTGTTCTCACAAATCGTTGCGCACGAAAGTGCGTCTTTTCGCATAAATACGGTGTCACTAGCCTAGTGCGAAAAATCTGGACGTCCGTTCCATATGTGGGGGAGGTAGCCTTTTCGTTATGGAGTTTATTGATGAGGGCCCGCAGCACGATCTGACCTACTCGGATGTGTTTCTTGTACCGCGTCGATCCGGGGTGACGAGCCGTCTGTCGGTGGCGCTGAATCCCACCGATGGTACGGCGGCAACCCTGCCCGTTGTATCAGCCAATATGAACTCGGTGACGGGTCCGCGACTGGCCGCGACGCTCGCCCGCCGGGGCGGATTGGGCGTTATCCCGCAGGATATGCCGCTACAGGAATTGGCCGACGCCATCCGCTGGGTAAAAGCCCAGCCCACCCGCTACGACACCGCCATTACGCTGCTGCCGACCGCCTCGGTCGCAGAGGCCCGCGAACTATTACCACCGAGCGTTGAGCACGGTATCGTGATCCAGGATGACGAGTACCGCGGCATCGTGCCGGCCGAGGCGCTCGTGGGGGCCCAGCCGGGCGCTCCCCTCAGCGACCTGCTGCGCGGGCAGTGGGTGGCGCTCGCGACCGAGGATATCCGTGACGGCCGCAGCGCGTTTGACGCCCTGGTTGCCGCCGATGCGCATTTCGCCCCGGTCCTTGACCACGGTCGCATCGTGGGTACGGTTTCGCGTAAATCCGCTCTGCGCAGCACCATCTACACGCCCCACGTGGATGCTGAGGGTCGCCTGGCCGTTGCCGCCGCGGTGGGAATCAACGGCGACATTGAGGGGAAGGCCCGTGCGCTCGCCGAGGCCGGGGTAGATGTGCTGGTGATCGACACGGCGCACGGGCACCAGGACGCCATGATTCGCGCGATTGAGCGCGTGCGTGGGCTCGACCTGGGCATCCCGCTCGTGGCCGGTAATGTGGTGACCGCGGATGCTGTTGACGATCTGGTGGCGGCCGGTGCGGACATCCTCAAGGTGGGTGTTGGCCCCGGGGCAATGTGCACGACGCGGATGATGACGGCCGTGGGCCGTCCGCAGTTCTCGGCCGTACTCGAAACGGCAGACCGGGCTCGCCAGCGCGGCGCGCATGTGTGGGCCGACGGTGGTGTGCGGTACCCGCGCGACGTGGCGCTCGCGCTCGCGGCAGGGGCTGCAAGCGTGATGATCGGCTCGTGGTTCGCGGGCACGATTGAAGCGCCGGGGCGTATTCTGACTGACGACGAGGGCCTGCACTATAAGGAGAGTTGGGGGATGGCCTCGACCAAGGCCGTCGAGGGTCGCTTCGGTCGCCTTGATCCTTTTGAACTGGCCCGCAAGACACTCTTTGCCGAGGGTATTAGCGCGAGCACCATCTACCTGGACCCCACGCGGCCCTCGGTGGAGGACCTGCTCGACATGATTACGGCGGGTGTGCGCAGTTCGTTCACCTATGCGGGTGCGGCTACGCTGGCAGAGTTTCACGAGCGGGCGCGCGTGGGTATCCAATCGGCCGCGGGTTATGAGGAGGGCAAACCGTTGCCGGCCAGCTGGTAGTGAGGTCGGGCCACGGGCGGGGCAGTTATGGCGTGCCGCGGCAGCGGTGCCCCGCTAATTTTCGGTAGCGCCCCAGAGAGAGGCGACTATAATCGGAGGAATTATGGATGACCCTCCCTCTCATAGACCGGTTGCCCCCTTACGCGCGCGCGGTGACGGGTGGTGCGACCGGTGATGATCGACATTCTTCTGATTGGGGTCGGAGTTCTCCTGACCGTGGGCACGGGCTTTTTTGTGGCCTCCGAGTTTGCCCTCGTTAACCTGGACCGTGCCGAGCTGGAAGCCCGCCAGGATCGCGGCGAAAAGGGTCTCGGCACCACGATCTCGGCCCTCAAAATCACCTCAACCCACCTGTCGAGTGCCCAGCTGGGGATCACGCTGACCACCCTGCTCACCGGGTACACGGTGGAGCCTGCGCTGAGTCGCATTCTGGCCGGACCGCTGTCGGCCATCGGCCTCCCGGATGCCGCACTCCGGCCGGTCTCTGCCACGATCGCGATCGTGCTGGCCACTCTGCTCTCGATGATCATCGGCGAGCTGGTGCCCAAGAACCTGGCCCTCGCTAAACCCATCGGTACGGCCCGGGTGGTGGTGCCATTCCAGGTGCTCTTCACGACCGTGTTTCGACCGGCCGTCTCCCTGCTGAACAACAGTGCCAACGGGGTACTGCGACTCGTGGGAATCGAGCCCAAAGAAGAGCTTTCCGGTGCGCGTTCTGCCGAGGAACTGTCCTCCCTCGTGCGGCGCTCCGCCCTCGCGGGGATGCTGGAGGTTGACACGGCCACCCTGCTCAGCCGCACCCTGCGATTTAGCGAGCACACGGCATCCGATGTGATGACGCCCCGGATGCGGCTGGTTGTGGTGCACCGGGAGGACCCTGCCGAGGCCATCCTGGATGCGGCGAGGGCAACCGGGTTCTCCCGCTTTCCCGTGATCGATGCCGACCAGGATGATGTTGTGGGCATTGTGCACGTGAAGCAGGCCATCTCGCTGCCCCGCGAAAAGCGAGGCGAGGTACCGGTCGGTGCCCTCCAGGAGGAGGCGCTGCGTGTTCCCGAGACGATGAAGCTCGACGTGCTTCTCGAAGAACTGCGCGGACGCGGCTTCCAGATGGCCGTCGTCGTGGACGAGTACGGCGGAACCGCCGGGGTAGCCACCCTCGAAGACCTCGTGGAGGAGCTGATTGGCGAGGTTGCCGACGAACATGATCGCGCGCGGGCCGATGTGGTGCAGGGGCTCAACTCCTTTACCTTCCCGGGGGCCCTGCGGCCCGACGAATTGCTTGACCGCACCGGTGTCACGGTGCCCGAGGACGGCCCCTACGAGACCGTCGCGGGATACGTGATGAGTGAACTTGGCCACCTGCCCGTCATCGGCGACGTCGTGGGGCTGCCCGGTGGCGAACTGCGCGTGGAGCGGCTGGACGGTCGGCGCATTGACCGGCTCCGGTTCACCCCGGTGGTTGTGGCCGAGAAGGAGGGCGACGATGAGTGATTGGGCCGGAATAGCCTGGCTGTGCGTGTTACTGCTCGCCAACGCCTTCTTTGTGGGGGCTGAGTTCGCCGTGATTTCGGCTCGGCGCTCGCAGATCGAGCCACTCGCCGAGGGGGGTAAGCGCAGTGCCAAGACGGCCCTTTACGCGATGGAACACGCCACCCTGATGCTGGCCACCAGCCAGCTGGGCATTACGGTCTGTTCGTTGCTGATCCTGAATGTCTCGGAGCCGGCCATCCACCACCTGCTGTCGGTACCGCTCGGCCTGACGGGCTGGTCAGTCGAGGTCGTGAGCGCGATTGCCTTTGTGATTACGCTGCTCTCGGTGTCCTACCTGCACGTGGTCTTTGGCGAGATGATCCCCAAGAATATGTCATTTTCCCTGCCGGATAGGGCCGTGCTTCTGCTGGCCCCGCCGCTGGTGTTCTGTGCCAACATGTTGAGGCCGGTGATCGTGTTCTTGAACGCGACGGCCAACGGTATCCTTCGCCTGTTTCGGATCGAGCCGAAGGATGAGGCCGCGAGCACGTTTACCCTCGACGAGGTGGCGACCATCGTGAACCAGTCCACCCGGGAGGGGGTGCTCAAAGATTCGACGGGTGCGCTGACCGCGGCGTTTGAGTTCACCGAGAAGACGGTTCGTGACACGGCCATCCCCATGGACACTCTCGTGACGCTGCCCGAGGCCACGGCATCCCCCGCCGATGTGGAGGCGGCCGTGACCAAGCACGGTTTCTCGCGCTACGTGCTGGTGGATAACGCGGGCGAGCCCGTGGGCTACGTGCACCTGAAAGATGTGATTGATCTCGATGAAGACGAGTTGCACGACCCGATCCCCACCAAGCGGGTGCGCCGGGTGGTGTCGCTGTTTGAGGATACCGACCTGGAGGACGCTCTGGCCCGCCTCCAGCGCACGGGTGCCCACCTGGCCCGCTCCTTTGATACACGGGGGGAGACCACGGGTGTGCTCTTCCTCGAAGATATCGTGGAGGAACTGGTGGGCGAGGTCCACGATGCCACGAGACGAGGGAGGTTCATATGAACGACCCGATGATTCTTGAGTTTACGCGCGCCGATGCGCGTCGCTGGGTGCGCGAGCCCGGCCCCAGCGATGACAAGTACACACGCGGTGTCCTGGGCGTGGTGACGGGGTCGCACGACTACCCGGGTGCCGCGGTCCTGGGTGTCGAGGCTGCCATTCGAACGGGGGTGGGGATGCTGCGCTACACGGGTCCCGGCCGCGTCTGCGACCTGGTGCTGCACCGACGGCCGGAAGTGGTGACGGTGGCCGGGCGGGTCCAGGCCTGGTTGCTCGGCTCGGGAATGGATGCCCGCACCCGCACGGCCCAGCAGCGCGAGACCCTCGTGGCCGCCGCCTACTCGGGCGTACCGTGTGTGCTCGATGCCGGTGCGCTTGACCTCACCGGGGAGACCTCCGGTCCGGCTGTGATTACCCCGCACGCCCGTGAGCTGGCGCGGTTGCTCTCGTCGCGTGGGGTGCCGGTCACGGAGGAGGAGATCTCTGCCGACCCCTGCTCCTGGGCGGCGCGGGCAGCGCGCGAGCTACAGAGCACGGTGCTGTTGAAGGGACATCAAACGGTTGTGTCGGATGCCGAGGGGCAGTTGCGCGTGCTGCCGCGGGCGACCGGCTGGCTCGCCACGGCCGGGACGGGAGACGTGCTTGCGGGTATCCTGGGCGCGCTGTGTGCCACCAACGCCGAGGTGATCGTGGGCGACCCGCGCACTCTCGCCTCGGTCGCGGCGACCTCCGTGGTCATCCACTCGCGGGCGGCCGAGTTGGCGAGCGCGGGCGGGCCCATTGCGGCCCTGGATATTGCGGGGATGATTGGCCGGGCGGTTGCCGAGCTGGCCGCAGACTAGTCAGTCGGCGTCTGATGTATCGGCCAGTCGCTCGGCGTTGAGGCTGAAATCGACGGTGCCGGACACCACATCTGTGCTCTGCACGGAGAACCCTGCGGATTGCTGGGCGGCGCTGAGGAGATCGTTGGGAACCGTGATCGTGCCCGTAACGGTGCCCGTATCTTCACCGAAGCTGGCGTTGAGCGAGAGATCGGTTGGGCGCTCCACCCCGTCAACGGTGACCAGGCCGTAGGCGATTGCGTTGGTATCACCCGTCGCTGCGTCGCGGCCCAGAAAACAGGACTCGGTGAGCGTGAAGGAGATAGTGGGATACCCGGCCGCGCTGATCTCGATGGAGGCCTGCGTGAGCACATTATCCGTGAGCTCTATATTTCCGGTGGTGGTGCCCTCAACCGCATGATTGTTGGCCGTGTCGGTGCCGTACGTGCTGGTGGCCGTACCCGTGGCCTCGTAGCGCACGGGTACCGGGGCGGTGAGCATATTGTGGCTGTCGGCGATGATCGGCGGGATTTTGCTTGCATCGCTGACCGCGGCATCGCTCCCCGCCTGCGAGGACGAGAGGACCAGAACGGCCGAGCCGAATCCGAGAAGAACCAGGCCAGCCGCGATGATGCTGGAAACCAGCGCGAGGCGCAATCGTGGTGACATTCTGGCTCCTTTCACAGGCGTAGTGCGCTCAAATAGCGTGGGTGTAGCGCGGTGGTGGATGGTGGTGTGACGGCTAATGGAAGGATGGTGTCACAGGCGCGGGGCGCACCGAGCGTAAATTCTTGTCCTCAGCGTAGCTCCGTCAGGTGGGAAGCAGGTGTGAGGTACCTGGAGTTTTACTCGTGTTCAAGTGCCATCCCTCTCCGTTCGGCGAGAGCCAGAGAGCCGAGCATCGCGGCGGCAAAAAACGCCGCAAAAATGGTGAAAAGGAGGGTTGTTCCGCCCCACTCCCGCAGCAGCGGGACGAGCAGCGGGGCCACGATGGAGGCCACCCTGCCGAAACCGGCCGCTCCACCAGCGCCGGTTGCCCGGAGGTCGGTGGGGTAGAGCTCGGGGGTGACGGCGTAGAGGGCACCCCAGGCTCCCAGATTAAAGAAGCTGAGCAGCATCCCGTAGGTGATGATGAGGCCGGGATCGGTCGCGGTACCGAAGAGGGCGGCGGAGACGGCGGAGCCCGCGAGGAATGCCGCGAGGGTGGGTCGGCGGCCCCACGCCTCGATCAGCCAGGCGGAGACGGCGTAGCCCGGCAACTGTGCGAGTGTGATGACGAGGGTATAGCCGAATGAGCGCACCAGGTCGAAACCGGCGGCGACGAGGAGGGAGGGGATCCAAATGAACGCGCCGTAGTAGGCGAAGTTGATGCAGAACCAGACAAGCCAGAGGGCACTCGTCGTGCGGCGGTGCGGGCGGGCCCAGAGGGCGGTGATGCGCTGGGCTGCGGTGCGGGTGGGCAGGGGGCGTGCCGCCGCGGAGGTGAGGCCACCGGATGCACCCACTGTGCCGATAGGGTCGGCAGTGCTCGCAGCGGCGGCCTCCTGCGTCTGCGCGCCGCGCGCTGCTGACCGCTCGAACGAGCGCACGGTGGCCTCGGCCTCGGCAAACCGGCCGCGCGACTCCAGGAAGCGCACTGATTCGGGCAGCCGGAACCGCACCACGGCGGCGAAGATCGCGGGTAGAGCGCCGATCAGCAGGGCGTAGCGCCAGCCGCTGTCCGAGGCGGGCACGATCAGATAGCCGATCACGGCCGCGAGACTCCAGCCCACGGCCCAGAAGGCCTCCAGGATCACGATGATGCGGCCCCGGATGCGCGGTGGCGCAAACTCGCTGACCAGGGTTGAGGCCACCGGCAGTTCGGCTCCGAGGCCCAACCCGATGAACACGCGGAGCGCCACGAGCGAGGCGACCGACCAGGCGAGCGCGGCGAAGCCCGTGGCCACGCCGAAGAGCAGGAGGGTGAGTGCAAATACGGTGCGGCGGCCCACCCGGTCGGCGAGTAACCCGCCCACTCCGGCTCCGATAGCCATCCCGATGAACCCGGCGGAGACGATCCAGGAGGCCTCGGCTGGCGAGAGGCTCCACTGCACGGTGAGTGCCGCCACGACGTAGGAGATGAGCCCAACATCCATCGCGTCGAGGGCCCAGCCCGCACCCGAGCCGAGGAGGAGACGGCGGTGTTGGCGGGTGAGTGGCAGCGCATCCAGACGTTCGGTGCGCGTGGGCAGCGGGGCACCAGGGGCCGATGGGGAGGGCAGGATCACACTGCCCTATTCTGCCGGATATCAGGGCCCCCCGGTGCCCCCGCACGGAGGAGCGCCGGTATGGCGAGCAGCCGGCGCAACTGTGCCCCTACGGCATCCGACTCAATCAGGAAGCCGTCGTGACCAAACTTCGAGTGGATCACGGCGGGTACGTTGCCGTCGATGTTACCGGGCACATGGCGGGCGATGATCTCCTGCCCCTCGAACGGGAATAACCGGTCACTGGGGATTCCGATGACGAGAGTGGGCGCGGCGATCGCCGAGAGAGCATCCGCTGCCCCGCCCCGTCCGCGGCCGATATCGTGCGAGTTCATCGCCTGCACCAGGGTGACGTAGCTATTGGCGTCAAAACGCCGGGTGAATTTGTTGCCGTGGAAGTCGAGGTATGACTCGACCGCGAAGCGCCCGCCGCCGCCCAGCGGGCTGAGTGAGCTCTGCCACGACCGGCCGAAGCGTTCGTTCAACTCGGTGTGGCTGCGGTAGTTGAGCAGTGCCATCCGTCGTGCGAGCGCGAGGCCGTGGTGCGGGCCGTTGCCGTCGCCCGCATCGTAGTAGTTGCCGCCGTGGAAGGCCGGGTCGCTACGGATCGCCTCCAACTGCACCAGGTTAACGCCGATCTGGTCGGCGGTCGTTACGGGGGGCGAGGCGATCACGGCCAACCGGTCGAGCAGATCGCCGTGCTGCACACCCCATTCGAGCGCGTGCATTCCACCCATTGAGCCGCCGATGACGGCCGCCCAGCGGCGGATGCCCAGAGCCCGCATAAACGCCACCTGCGCCGCAACCTGGTCGCGCACCGTCAGGTACGGGAAACGACCGGCCCACTCGGTGCCGTCGGGGTGCAGCGAGGCGGGGCCGGTGCTGCCCTGACAGCCGCCCAGCATATTGGGCGCGATCACGCACCACTCGTCGGTGTTGAGCGCTGAGCCTGCCCCCACAACCTCCTGCCACCAGCCGTCGGTGTGGTGGCCGGGTCCGGCCTGCCCGCTCAGATGGCTGTCGCCCGTGAGCGCGTGCAGCACCAGGATGGCGTTGCTGCCCTCGGCGTTGAGGGTGCCAAAGGTTTCGTACGCGATGCGGGCGTGCGGGATGCTCTCGCCGTTTTCCGTGACGATCTCGCCAATATCGACGAACGACCGCTGGCCAACCGGGTCACCGTCCCGCCAGGCACCCGAGGGGGCCGGTTTACCGATGAGGGAGCGGATCTGGGCGTCCGTGATGAAGTGAGATGGGGCCGAATCCTCGTGTGTTTGCCAATCCATTCCCCCATTGTGTCAAAGTGGGCCGGGAGAGCACCGTTTGTTACGGCGGCGCGGGCCAGACACGCGTGAGGCCCCGCTCGGGTGAGCGGGGCCTCACGCGGCGATCCCTAGTTGGCGGCGCGGGCCGCGGCAACTACCGAGCGGGCCGCGGCAAAACCCCGGTCCAGGTCGGCCTTCAGATCGTCGATGTTTTCGATGCCCACCGAGAGCCGCACCAGGCCGGGGGTGACCCCGGTTGTGAGCTGCTGCTCGGGGGTGAGCTGCGAGTGCGTGGTCGAGGCCGGGTGGATGACGAGGCTGCGCACATCACCGATGTTAGCCAGGTGGCTGAACAGCTCCAGGTTGTCCACGAGCGCGCGACCGGCATCGACACCTCCCTTGAGTTCGAAGCTCAGGACGGCCCCCACACCCTTCGGGGCGTACTTGTTGGCCGCGGCGTACCACGGGCTCGACGGGAGGCCGGAGTAGTTGACGCTCGCGACATCCGGATGGCTATCCAGCCACTCGGCAATCTCCTGCGTATTGAGCACGTGCCGCTCCACCCGCAGCGAGAGGGTCTCAATACCCTGAATGAGCTGCCAGGCGCTCGCCGGGGCGATGGCCGCGCCGAGGTCGCGTAGCAATTGCACGCGGGCCTTGATGATGTACGCGATGCTGTCGCCCAGCGCGCCCGTGTAGCTGACACCGTGGTAGGACGGGTCGGGCTCGGTGAGACCGGGAAATTTCTCGACGTTCTTCGACCAGGCAAATGTGCCGCCGTCCACGATCACGCCGCCAATGGTGGTGCCGTGTCCGCCCAGGAACTTGGTGGCCGAGTGCACCACAATATCCGCGCCAAACTCAAACGGGCGGATCAGGTACGGGGTGGCGATCGTGTTGTCCACGATCAGCGGCAGGTTGTTCTCGTGCGCGACACCCGCAACCTTCTCGATGTCGAGGATGTTGATTTTGGGGTTGCCGATTGTCTCGGCGAAGAACAGCTTGGTGTTGGGCCGCACCGCGCGGCGCCACTCCTCAGCGTCGTCCTGGTTCTCCACAAACGTGGTCTCGATGCCAAGACGGGCCAGCGTGTACTTAAAAAGGTTGTAGGTGCCGCCGTAGATGGAGCTTGACGACACAATGTGGTCGCCGGCCTGGGCAATGTTGAGTACCGCGTAGGTTTCGGCGGCCTGGCCGGAGGCCACGAGCAGGGCACCCGTGCCCCCCTCCAGCGCGGCGACCCGCTGCTCAACAACATCCTGGGTGGGGTTCTGGATTCGGGTGTAGATATTCCCAAACTCGGCCAGGGCAAAGAGGTTCTTGGCGTGGTCCGAGTTCTTGAACACGTACGAGGTGGTCTGGTAGATGGGAGTTGCGCGAGCGCCGGTGGTGGGGTCGGGCTGTGCGCCCGAGTGAACCTGCTTGGTTTCAAACTGCCACGAGGACGAATCGGTCATTTTAGTGCTCCTTGTGATGCTTCACGGATATGTTAAGCCGCGTCTGAGCTTATTGGCTGGCTGGGGGTGGGGCAATACGGCGTGACACACGGGGTAACGCAGCCGAGTGCGCGGAATCTCCGGGATGCGTACGGCAAGATAGTGGAACAGGAATCGGCGAGCGGAAGGCGCATTGTGACAGCACGGCAGGTGGTAGTGACCGGGGCAAGTTCGGGCATCGGGGAGGCAACGGTGCGGCTGTTCCGCGAGCGGGGCTGGTCCGTGATCGGCGTTGCCCGCCGCGCCGACCGCCTGGCTCGGCTCGCGGCGGAGACCGGTGCCCACGTGATCGTGGCTGACCTGACGCGAGAGGAGGACATCCGGCGAATGACCGAGGGCATCATCGCCCTCGGCGGGGCCACGGCACTCATTAACAATGCCGGTGGTGCGATTGGGGCCGACCGCATCGAGGAGGGCTCGGCGGACGATTGGCGCCGGATGTTCGAGATCAACGTGATCGCCGTGCGCAACGTAATTTCCGCGCTGCTGCCCGTGCTGCGCGACGGGGCCAGGGAGCACGGCAGCGCCGACATTCTCAACGTGACCTCAACCGCCGCCTACTTCCCCTACCAGGGCGGGGGCGGGTACAACGCCACCAAGTTTGCGGCCCGCGCCCTCACCGGCGTGCTGCGTTTGGAGCTGGGCGGCGAACCGATCCGGGTGTTGGAGGTTGCCCCCGGAATGGTGCACACCCCCGAGTTCTCGCTCAATCGCTTTGGCGGCGACGCGGCCCGGGCCGAGGCCGTGTACGACAATGTGCCCGCCCCGCTGGTGGCCGCCGATATTGCCGAGGCTATCGTGCACGCCGTGGAGCTGCCCGCCCACGTGAGCACCGACGTTATTATCGTGAAGCCGGTCGCCCAGTCGAGCATCTACCAGGTGCATCGCGGCGAGCTGACCCCCCGCTAGCGTCGCTACTCCCATGACGGACAGCATCGCCGCCCCCACCCCCTACGAGGTCTTGGGCGTGCCCGCCTCCGTTTCTCCGAGCGACTTGCGCGTGGCGTATCGCCGGATGCTGCGCCTCACCCACCCCGATACCGGCGGCGACCCGGCGCAGTTCCTCGCGGTTCAATCCGCGTGGGAACGGGTGGGAGACGAGGAGGCGCGCGCCGCCTACGACCGCGGCTACACCCTCCCCGGCTCGGGAGATGCCGCCGGTTGTGCCCGGCGCGCCCCGGGCGGCGGCTCGGCCCTGCGGGCCCGCTCGTTTGGCGTTGCTGGCGGACTGGCCCGCGACGAGTACGCGCGGCTCGTGGCGGACTGGGGCGGTGCGGCCGGGCGTAACCCCCTTGACCCCGCCGTGGTGCGCTCGGCCCCACCCGAGCTGCGCGCCGTGCTGGCGATGGCTCTCGCCCAGGAGGAAACGGAGCAGCTGGTCCTGCACCTGGGCATGGGCTACATCGCCTGGCACGAGGTCGCCGTGACCGGTGCCGAGCCGCTCAATCATGTGGTGCTGGGGCCCTCTGGGCTCTACGGCCTGCGCTCGGCGGATTGGGGGCGCGGTGTGAGCGTGGTGCGTGGGGACGTGGCGGGGGAGGGGATCTCGGTAGACGAGCATCCGCTCGCCGACCTAGCCCGCCAATGCGGGCTGCTGGGTCGCTCGCTGGGCGTGCGTTTTACCGCCCCCGTGCTCGTGGTGCCGGATGCGGCGCTCGCCGAACCCATCGTGATGATAACCCACGGCCCGCGGGCGGGTGCGATTGTGGTGCGGCGTTCGCTGCTGCCGCGCGTGCTGCGCGACGGTGTCCACGGTGCCGAGCGGGTGAGTATCGGGCGGGTATACGATCTACGCACGCGGCTTCTGGCGGGGCTGCGGACGCTGTAGCGGACTCGGTTTTATTAAAGAACCATTTCGGTATATTGTGGGAATTGTCCCTCGGTTCTCCTCGAATTCAGCTGCCGCGTGCGGGGGACCGGCGTAACCGCGGCACCTCCGGCCGGGGCATTCCCGTTTACTAGCGTGCGGGGATGCCCCATTTTTATGCGGGTAGGGGCGGCGGTCGCCAGACTCACTCGTGCGTGGGTAGCCGCTAGGCTGAGCCGGTGAGTATTTTTCTGGCGGGCCAGGGCGAATCTGGCGAGAATCCCGCGGTTATTGCCGGTTTCCTGGGCGAGGCGCAGCGGTTGGCCACGTCCGCGGGGCGCACCCGCCCGCGGATTGCCGTCGTAGTCGTTGCCGACGAGCACTCCACCTACGGCACCCCCGCGGAGCGCGTGGCCGGGATTACCGAGTTGCTGAGCGCCCACGGAGCCGCCGATGTGGTGCCCGTCACGGCCCCCGAGGGCGGGGTTGTGGAGGCGTCACTCTGCGCCCATAACGACGGCATCCTGGTGGCCGGCGGGCATACCCCCTCCTACGCGGCGGCCCTCGGGGCCAGCGCCACCGTCATCCGTGACCTGGTTTCCGGGGGTGCGCCCTACCTGGGCTTCTCTGCCGGAGCCGCGATTGTGGCCGAACGCGCTCTCGTTGGCGGCTGGTTGATTGGCGGGGTGCCGGTGGCCCCCGAGGCGGCGAGTGAAAACCGTGCCGAGGTCAGCATCGTCGAGGGCCTGGGCCTGATCGACCTCACCGTGGATGTGCACGCGGCGCAGTGGGGCACCCTCACGCGGGTGATCGCCGCGGTCGAGGCCGGTCTGATTACCGAGGGTATTGCGATTGACGAGAACACCGCGCTCGTGGTTGGCCAGGGGGCCCTCCGCGTGGTCGGCTCGGGCAGCGTCTGGCGGGTGCGGGCGAGTGAGGCCGGTGTGCTCGTGTCGAGCCTGGGCGCGACGGAGTAGCCGCCATGCCAATGACCCTCACCGAGATGGCCGATGCCCACCTGATTGCCCCCGATTGGGCTGAGGCCCTGCAACCGGTTGCCGCGCAGATTGCCCTGATGGGCGAGTTCCTGCGCCACGAACGCGCCGAGGGCCGCGATTATCTGCCCGAGGGCAACAGCATCTTGCGAGCCTTCAGCTACCCGCTCAGCGAGGTGCGCGTGCTGATCGTGGGCCAGGACCCTTACCCCACGCCCGGGCATCCGATGGGCCTGTCGTTTGCGGTAACCCGCGATGTGCGCCCGGTGCCACGAAGCCTGAACAACATCTATCGCGAGCTGCGCGATGATCTCGGATACGAGCCCGTCTCGCACGGCGATCTCACCGAGTGGTCTGAGTCGGGGGTTATGCTCCTCAACCGCGTGCTCACGGTGCGCCCCGGTGCCCCGGCCTCGCACCGCGGTAAAGGGTGGGAGGCCGTCACCGAGCACGCCATCCGCGTGCTGGTGCAGCGCCCCCAGCCGCTCGTCGCGATCCTGTGGGGCCGCGACGCCGCCTCGCTGAAGCCCCTGCTGGGTGACACCCCGTACATCGAGAGCGCCCACCCGTCGCCGCTGTCGGCCTCGCGCGGATTCTTCGGGTCGAAGCCGTTCAGCCGGGCTAATGCCGCGCTCGAGAGCCGGGGCGGTGTGCCCGTGAAATGGATGTTAACAGACACGGCCAGGGGCGCATCCGGGTCATAGAATAATCGAATGTTGGAAGAGGAATACCACAAGCCCCGCGTGCTGCCCCGCCACCTGCGGTCGGCACCCGATTCCGAGGGGGAGTTTAGCTATGTGCTGCGCGAGGCCACCCCGGCAGACCTGCCCCACGTGCGGGAGATCTACAACTACTACGTGACCAACAGCACGGTCACCTTTGATGAGGAGCCCATGTCGCTCGCGGCCTGGACGACCAAGTTTGCGCTGCTGGAACGTCTCGGCTTCCCCTTTATTGTGGCGGAGGCTCCGAGCGGCCAATTGCACGGCTACGCGCTCGTGCAGCCGTGGAAAGACAAGACCGCCTACCGGTTTACCGTGGAAAATTCGGTTTACCTGGCCCCGGCCTCCACCGGGAAGGGGCTGGGTCGGGTGCTCATGGTGGAGTTGATCGAGAGGTCGCGGGATGCCGGCCTCAAACAGATGATCGCCGTGATCGCCGACCGGGGGGCCGAGGGCTCGCTCAGGATTCACCGTGCCCTCGGATTTGAGGAGACCGGACGAATGGGCAAGGTGGGCTACAAGTTTGAGCGTTGGTTGGGGATCATCACGATGCAGCTGAGCCTCAAGAAGTGGCGGCGCCCCGAGTAGTGTGTCGGGGTCGCGTCTCACGGAGGGCACTGCCGGTCAGGATTCGGCGGGTGAGGAGCGCGGCGACCACGACCAGGCCCACGGTGAGGATGCCGTAGGCGGCACTCGCCGCCCACCCGCTTCCCGCGTGCCACAGCATACTGACGCCGACCGGTGCCAGCGCGGGGATGACCGCGAGACACTGCCATCGCGGTGCCCAGCGGTACAGGATCGTGCCGATCAGGGTACCGCTCGCCCCCGCGGCGAGGAACGCGCCACCGGTGCTGAGAATGGCGCTGGCGAGGGTCTCGGGCTCGCCCAGGTATCCGACGAGGTGGCCGCCGGAGGCGACGTTGCGTCCGCCCGCGACCAGCCGCTCGACAACCAGGAGCACGGCAAAAACGGCGGTGTTGGCCAGGGCGATCAGGTGGGTGGCCCGGGTGAGGGCCCGGGCGGTGAGGAGCCGGGTTGCGCCGACCGTGACGTATTGCGCGGGGGAGGTGAGGGCCACCGTAACCCCCAGTGCGGCGGAGAGCCACCAGCCGGGTTCGCGGATGAAGGCCACGAGGGAGGTGGCCACCCCGTTGGCGGGGGCGACGCTGAGGCTGATCCAGATCATCCCGAGGATCATGAGCAGCCAGAACACCGTCAGAACGGGTGTGAGGCTGTGCAGGATACGGTGGGTGACGGCGCGGGTGGCCGCCCGGGAGTGCGGGGTCGCTGGGGGAGTGGCGCTCATCGGTCGCCCTCCCTCGGGGTGAATGGTGTCGCCGGGGCGGCCACCGCGGTGGGGGAGAGGTCCGTGCGTCGGTCGGTCAGGTGGCCGAGGAGGTCACCCGGGGCGAGCGGTGCTCGGGTGAGCCCGAGCGTGTCGGCCCGCAGGGCGGTTTCGACGCTCACCGGCCCCAGGACGGTGAGGCTCGCTCGCCCGCCCGCAGAGGTGCGGGCCAGCACCGCCGAGCTGGGGGTGCTGGCATCCAGCTCGGTCACGGCGAGGCGGGTGCCGGAGAAGACCGTGGCCAGTGCGGAGAAGGTGGTCAGGGGCGCACTCAGCGCCACGCGGTTCTGCCGCAGCACCGTCACCTGCTCGACGAGCTCCGTCGATTCGTCCCATTCCCGGGCGGCCAGCACGATGGTGCGCGGATGTTCGGCCTGTTCGGCCCGCAGCGCCGCGTAAAACGCCATTCGGGTGGGTGCGGACATGGCCGCGGTCACCTCGTCGAAGAGGGTGAGGGGTGCTCGGCTCGCGAGCGCCAGCAGTGCGGCGGCTGTGCGCCGCTGCGTGAGGGAGAGGCGCATGGGTTTCTTGCGGGGGTCAATCGAAAACTCGGCGCACAGGCGGTGGGCCAGAGCGGCATCCGCGGTGGGTCGCAGCAGAGCCATGAGTTGAATGCTCGCCGCGAGGCTTTCTTCGCGCAGCAGTGTTCCGGTGCCGCGCGCGAGTTGGATGCCGCGGGTGAGTTGTGGATGCTCAAACGGGTCTTCGCCGTCAACCGCAACGCTGCCCGCGGTGGGTCGTCGCTGCCCGGCGAGCACCGTGAGTAGCGTGCTTTTTCCGCTGCCCGCGCGGCCGAGCACGGCGTGGACGCGGTCGGGGGCGAGCGTGAGGGAGACATCCGTGAGGCCGACGATCCCTCGGCGGGTGACGCCGAGCGAGTCTGTGCTGGCCTCGAAGCCGGTCATGGAGGCCTCCTAGCCGTCAGGGGGTACCCCGGTCGGGTGCTCCCCCATAACCGTAACCGGTTGTTCCCGGTCAGGTGTGATGCGAGTGAAACGGCTGTGGGGTTTACTCCCGGGTTGTGATGCTGAACGGTGAGCTTTGGAGGTCGGTGAAGTTACCCACCTGGGCAAACAGGGTGCATGTGGGGGTGATCGACAGGGCCGTCACGACCAGGCCGTCGGAGGAGATGGCGACTGTACCCGAACAATTGTCTGAGAACCGTATCCCCTTTTCTCCGCCCGCGATATTTTGGAGCATCTGCGAGGGAGTGCCGGATGATGGGCTCTGATAGAGCGGATTGAGCTCGTCGGGGCCGCTCGGCCAGACGGGGACAAGGGTGATGGGGAGGGGGGTTTGGCTGGTGGTGCGCGGCGGAGTGACAACGTTGATGCTTTGGAGTCGCTGAGCGGGGTAGGCCGGGGAGGTCACTGCGGGATCGTTGAGTGCCTCCGCGGTTGCTGTTGCGGCCCCGGCGAGCCACTCGTTGAGTCCGGCCGCATCGACCGTCTCTGCGGGCAGCGTGGCGGTGACGGTGACCGT
Organism: Klugiella xanthotipulae; assembly: GCF_006716695.1. Classification (GTDB taxonomy): domain Bacteria; phylum Actinomycetota; class Actinomycetes; order Actinomycetales; family Microbacteriaceae; genus Klugiella; species Klugiella xanthotipulae. The sequence continues at coordinate 404,610 of NZ_VFPN01000001.1, read as the reverse complement.
GCCATTGGCGGGAATTGTGATGTCCGTGAGTTCCCAGCCGCAGTGGGTCGTCATCCCCGTTGTGGAGGACTGGTGCTTCGCCGCCGATACCTGCTCCCAGCTGACGGCCGGGCACGCCGTGCTTTTCCCGACGGCAGGGATGACCTCCAGCAGGGAGCCCGACAGGGGTGCCTTCTGAGCCGAGTAGGTGATGTCGAGGGAGACCGTCTGCTCCGTGGCGTCGTAGCGTGCGGTCCGTGCAACGCCGAGCCCGGTTGGTAGCGTGGGGTCTTGTTGCTGGGCGGTGGCGCTCTCCGTTGCGCCTGCCGGGGGTTTTTCGGTCCCGCCGGGGAACAGCCAGACGACGCCGACGATCAGAACGCCGATCAGGAGCACCCCGGCCCCGCCCAGCACTATCGCGCGATTGGTCAGCCAGGAGGGGCGGCGGCTCACCTTCTCCGTTGTGGGCTCCTCAGTGGGAGAACGGAGAGGAGCCTCCCGCCGGGGGAGTGGCCGCAGGACTGTTCGTTGCCCCGATTCGCCCAGCTCCGGGTGTGCCGCGGAGAGCGTGGAGGCTGGCTCGGCGGAGTGCTCCGGTGTCGCGAGAAGGTCGCTGCGCAGAACGGTTGCGTGGCGCTCCTCCTCGACGAATTCCTGCACGGTCTCACCCACGGGCAGCGCGGGCAGCGACGAGTTTTCTCTGGCGAGTCGGCGGGCGGTGGCGGCCGCTTCTGCGGCGCTCGGCCGGTTGCGCGGATTTTTGTCCAGGAGCTTAGTGAGGAAGTCCCACATCGCGGGGGGTACATCCAGGCGCGGGGGAGCCACCGTGACGTGCCGGTAGGCAATCGTGAAGTCGGTACCCGGGCCGGCGAACGGGGTTCGCCCCGCGATCAACTCGTAGAGCAGGATGCCCGCAGAGTAGACATCTGCGGCGCTGGTGGACTGTCCGTGGCTGATGAGTTCGGGGGCCATGTACTGCGGGGTGCCGAGGATGCCCGTTGTCTGTCGGTTCCGCTCACTCACCACCGAGGCGATGCCGAAGTCGGTGACCCGCACGGTACCTGATTGGCCGGGGTGCCAATGTTCTGCGAGGAGGACGTTGTCCGGTTTGATATCTCGGTGAACGACCCCGGCGGCGTGTGCGCTCGCGAGTGCCTCAAACACCTGAGCGCCCAGGGTTAGGGCATCGGCGGCGGGCAGAGAACGGGCGTTGTCGAGCAGGTCGCGGAGCGAACCTCCGGGAACGTAGTCCATAACAATGGCGAGGGTGCTGCCCTCAACCACGAGGTCGCGCACCGTGACGATGTTGGAGTGGCGCAGCCCGAGGAGAACGGAGCGCTCACGAATGAATCGCTCGACAAGTGCGGGGTCGTTCGCGTGTTCTGCCTTGAGGATCTTTGCGGCGAAGTGAGCGCCGGCGGATGTCGAGGTGGCGAGCCAGACATCTCCCGCGGCACCGGAGCCGATTCGCTCAACGAGGCGGTACGAAGCGCCCAGGGCATCGCCTTGGTGGGACTGCACGATGTTTTCTCCATCTCAACTGTGTTGGGCCGACTCGTTTTTCCCGGTTTCAGAGGCCGGTTTCGGGGTGAATTTTGCCCTGAATAATCCTACGCTGAGGAGCCCCGTAAGAATTTCCCCCGATCAAACACCATGTTTAGTATTTGGCTTGCTGTACGTGGTTTTTGTGCGGCAGTGCCCAGTGTATATTCTGTGCTCACCGGCTTTCCTGGTGTTGTGCTCGTGAAAGCGTTGTGACGCTGGAGGTGCATTTATGTCGCGTGTGTTGTCTACCGAGCAGGCACAGACGGCGATTCGTCAGATTCAGTCGATTATGAGTGGTGGTTTTACGGACCAGATTTCGCAGGACATTTTCAGTGCCGGTGGTGCGTAATCGTCCCGTGTGCTGAGTATCCCTTACCTCTGGTGAGCCTCGGTGGTGTCAATTCGTGGTAGCAACAACTGGTTTGGTGAGTAGCTGTTGGAAGATTTCTTTGGGTGTGTAGAACCCGAGCGTTTGTCGGGGTCGGTTGTTTAGCTCGTCAGCGATCGCGTCTAGGTAGGGTTGGTGCGAGGTGATCTCGGTGCCTTTGGGGAGATATTCTCTGATGAGTGGACTGGTCCCCGAAAGTTGGACTTGATAATCAAGTACCAACGATCGGGAGGCACAGATGTATGGTTTGGCCTGGGTTTAGTTCCGACTATTTTGTTCATCACTCGACGGTTGTCACGAGTGACTGCGCCTCAGCATAGTACGCCGTCTCAACCTCGACCGGGGTTCGCCTGCCTAGCTCGCCGTGGAGGCGCTCATTGTTCCACCACCACACATACTCCAGGGTGGCGAGTTCGACTTCCTCAACTGTTTTCCAGGGGCCACGCATGCGGATGAGTTCTGCTTTGTAGAGCGCGTTCACTGACTCGGCCAGGGCATTATCGTAGCTGTCACCTACGGTCCCCGTTGAAGGAATCGCCCCCAGTTCTCTGACGCGGTTGGAGTAGACCATCGACATGTAGTTCGATCCGTGGTCGCTGTGATGCACGGCCCCGTCGAGCGTTCCACCTGATTGCCAGGCCGCCATCTCAAGCGCCTGCAGCGGCAGTATCTCAGCTTTCAGTGTTGAGGCAACGTTCCAGCCAACGATCTTACGATCAAAGACATCAATAATGAACGCGGTGTATGCGAACCCAGCCCACGTAGCAACGTAAGTGATGTCACACACCAACAACTTCATTGGCCCGTCGGCCACGAACTGGCGTTCGACGAGATCACCCGGCAGCTGATCCCTGACGTCACTCGTTGTTGTGAAGGCTCTCTTCGAACGACGTACTCCACGCACTCCGGCGATTTTCATCAGACGCTCGGTTTGGTCGCGTCCGATGACCCACCCTGCTCTGGTGAGGAGGGCGTGCATCTTGCGGCGCCCGTAGACGCTGTAGTGCTGTTTGTGGAGTTGACGGATCTCGGTGACGAGAATCTCGTCGCGTAGTTTCCTGACCGACGGGAGTCTGTGTTTCGCTGCCCGATATCCTCGGGACGTCAGAAACACGAATTGCCGAGCCCAGCACACGGCACAGGAACTCAACCCCGAAACGATCACGATAGGTATCGATGAATTGGATCATTTCGTTCGTGGCGGGTCGAGTTCCTTGGCGAAAAATATGCTCGCAGCTCGCAAGACTTCGTTTGCTTTCTTGAGTTCAGCGACTTCGCGGCGCAGTCGCCGGTTCTCCTCGTTCATATCAGTGGTCACGCCGGGTTTTTGGCCAGTATCGATCAGCGTTTGACGATGCCAGATACGCAGCGTGTCTGGTGAGACACCGAGGAGCTTGCCGACCTGGTTGCTGGCTGCGTTGAGGCTCGTATGCTCGGGGAGCGCTTCGGTGAGCATACGCAGCGCGCGTTCACGGAATTCTGGTTCATATTTGTTTGCCATGGTGTTCCTATCCTTGTTGAAAGTACGGAACTAAACCCAGGCCAAACCAACACCCAGAGCGCATCAGAGCCCAACCGCGATCTCTGCCCTGTCCTGAAACGTTAACTGCCGTCGCGGAAACATCAGCAACACCCCTCCCTGTTGCTACCACGCTATGACACCACCCTGTTCTGCCCGAGACGGCGTTGCAAGCGGGGCAATATTTCCGCGATAAAAACCTTCCTGACCCCGAATTGGATTGGCTTGTCTCGGCGGACGTCTGGCAGCGTCGCCCCGTTACTTTCTGATAGCTTCACGCTCCGGTGAAAAATTTCTCCATTCTATTCCCGAAACTGGTTTTCACGATTAAGGGTTTCCTGACTGATCGCAGTTGGAGCGTAGCTGGGCCGACGCGCGTGGTCTCACGGTCACGGGCCAGCGACGTGACCCCGGCCGTGCGGTACTGACCGGCCGTCTCCCGGCGGAGTGTCGGCGCGGGCGGTCGCTCCTCCTCGGAAGCGTTACGGCGATCATGCGTCTGTTGATACCCATTGGTTATGCTGAGAAGCATCGCGGAGGGGGAACCCGCGCCGTCCGACCATCCATAGCGGCTTATGCTGTTCGTATTTGTTCGCACTGTAGATCAGAGCAGAGGGCCTTCTCATCATGATTCCTGTCCAACAACCGCGCAGGTTTGGCGGTGTCATGCTGGCCTGTATTGTCGCTATTTCTGTGCTGGTGGGTGGAGGTATCACCGCTATAACCCGCGTTGAGGGTGGGGCTGCTATCCCCTGGGGCGGTCCTCTCCACGCAACTGCAGGCGGGGCGAAGGCCGCGGTTGCCACCTATCTGGGCTATGTGGCGGCTGGTAACGCGGCTGCAGCAACCCGGATGGCCGATCCTGAGGTAGAAGCTGGTTGTGATGGGTTTATGTCTGCCGACGTGTTTTCTCAGGCCAAAGCGCATATCGCTGAGATTGAAATAACAGATGTGGTGCAAAACGGTGATTCGGGTGGCTACGTGGTGTCGTTCGAGTATGTTCTTGACGGGGTTGACTACGCCGCGGACATAGACGCCGCCTTCTCTGCCGCAGACCGCCGGTGGAACGTTGAGCCTATGACGCGTGCGTTAGCTCTCAACTCTGTGGCCTATGAGGGGTACCACAGCACGCTCAACGTGTCGGGCGTTGATGTTGACCGAGACGTAAGTCTGTTCTGTACGTGGGAAGCCTACCCGGCGGTGTATGAGGTGGGTGCACCCAGCCACGGGTTTGTTTCTGCGGACCCGGTTAGCGTGGCGGTTCCGTTTTTCTCGGCAGAAGACCCTGCGATAATCGTCGGGCTTGATGATAGTTACACCCTGTCCGACAGTGTTCTGCCCGTGTTGGAGGAAGAGCTATCCGCCCTCGTCAACAAGTGTCTGACCACTATTGATTTGTTTTACGCGCATTCTTACGGGGACACCTGTTCGCCGTTTCAGCTTCTCGGCAGGAAAGCCGCTGTGAGTGATTTAACGGTTGAGGTGCTTGAGTATCCAACTATCACGATTAAAAATGTGTACTCGAACGGAGCTGGATATTCTGCTGTTGGTGGCAGGATAAAACTGTCTTTCTCGGCGGTTGACGACTACTCAAAAGCCGCTGGGGTACAGAGATACACCGATCTTGAAGTAGATCTCATGCGGATTCCGTACAGCTATATTGTCAATTTTGTTGACGGAGAAATTGTCTTGGGGTGGTTGACATGAGCCGAAGCGAAAAAATAAATACTTCGGCTCAGCCCACATTCGGTGAACCGTGGTGGCATGGACGCTTGTTTTTGTCGCTTGCCGTTGTGTTATCACTACTGCTTGGCCACACGGTGACCGACCTCGTTTTCGATGTTTCGGAATCAGGTGCAACTCAATCGCTGCTGAACGAAGGTGCCCCGACGCAGACAGTGTACACAGACAACGGTAAAGCCACAGCGAACAACGCTAAAGCGGCCGTTGAAGCGTATCTCGGTTTTTTGTCCGACGGTGATGCCGAATCGGCAACTAAGATGGCCGGGCCTCGTGCACGGGGGGAGACAGCAATCTTTTTGTCGAACGCGGTTTTTGCCCAGGCGGTGGAGCATATCTCTGAGGCAACGGTGACCGAGGTGGAGGAGCTACCGAACCACCGCTTTGATGTTCACTTCAGCTATAGATTGGCCGCAACCAAGCACACCTCAGTTGTGCAGCTTCATCGGAAAGTAGCGCGCTGGGTATTCGAACCGATGGTGGCTCCTCTCCCAGTTCACAGAGGCCCAGAGGGGGAAATAACCGGCTTCAGTATTTCAGGGGTGAATACAACACCGGCGAGTGAATCGTTGTTCGTTTACGACGCGTATCCAGCGGTCTATCAGGTTGATCCGCCAGCGGGAGGTTTTTTTGTTGGAGATTCGGTTGAAACTGTTGTGGCAGTTCATGGAGATTTCGCGGAGGGCGAGGACAGAAACGTGGCAGCGGCTGAGTATGCATTTGAACCGTCAGAACGCGCGGTTCAGCTTGTTGACGAGGCGGCTTCAACGTTCCTTGACGGGTGTCTCTCCGTCGCGGGGCTGTTTGGTCACGTTCCCTCATCATGGGGTGAACGTTCCTGTGGGCAACGCCAACTGGAGGAATACAGCAATGTGACGGATCTCCGAGTTGAGGTGCTGCGGTATCCAACCGCGCAACCGGATCACGGCTGGCCAAACTATTACGTGACCGACGGTCTCCTGAAACTTTCCTTCAGCGCACGGAATAACCGATCCGGCTCGGAAGAGATCTACCGTATTTCCGATCTCGAAATAAACGTGGACAGTTATGTCGCAGTAGCGCGGATTCACGATGACACGGTTGTGTTGGGATAACGGCTCTCCGGTGAATCGGCTGCGCCTGAGCCACGAAGAAACTTGGATTCAGAACTCGCCCTCACCGTCATCACGAAGAGGCGGATGACCACGCATAGGGGGCGAAAGCTGCTGGTGCTGTAGGCGGTTTTCGGGGTGATTTTTTTGCTGGTTATTCTTGTGTATTCGAAGCGAGCAAGTATTTTCCCTGGTCAGGACTCATATGCAGTTTTGTTTTTATTGTGCGCGGTGGGTGGCTTTTATTGTGAGTTTTCTGTGTGTGGTGCGGGTGGATAGTCTGGCTAAAGGCCTTCCGGGCGCTGTGCTTGTGGGGGTATCTTGACGCTGGAGGTTTATTTATGTCGCGTGTGCTATCTACCGAGCAGGCAAAGACGGCGATTCGTCAGATTCAGTCGATTGTGAATGGTGGTTTTACGGACCAGATTTCGCAGTTGGATGCGCAGGGGCGCATTCTGTCTGATCAGAATGTGTGGGATGGTCCGTTGGCGTCCACGTTCCGCGGTTCGACGTGGCCCGAGACGAAGGCTGCGCTTGATAAGGCGAAGACGGAGTTGGAGCAGTTGCGTACGCAGCTGGATAAGATTTCGCAGGACATTTTCAGTGCCGGTGGTGGTGGAGCGTAACCGTCCCGTGTGCTGAGCGTCCCTTACCTCTGGTGAGCCTCGGATGGGGTCTTCGGATGGTAAGGGACGTTCGTCTTTGCTCGTCCCGTGGTCGGGATTGATGTGATGCGGGGTCGGTGAGGTTGAATAACTGCCCCGTTAGTGATGGAGAGCTACCCCTCTCCAACTATGTTTTTCATTGCGGTGGGTGTGTCGAATAATGCGGCCGAGGTATGAATAAATCGGGCTAAATTTACGCGTGTTCTCTTTGTCTGTGTTTCAGAGGGGTTCGCGGCTGGGGTTTTGTGGGGGTTTTGGGGCTTTGCGGGGGTTTTGGAAAGGTTTAGCGTATGTCTGGTATGCATGGTAGTGATCCTCTGGTTTTCAATTACGACACGGCTGATGGTGTGGTCACGGCGTTCAGCGGTGCGGCGAATACCGTGCAGGGGCAGTCCGCATCGCGTGCATCGTATGTGACGACGGGTGCGCAGGATTTTCAGGGGCATTTTGCAGATCTTTTCGCGGCGAACGCATCTACTGCCGCTGTAGATGCGGGGCGTTTGGTCGAGGCGTTGCGACTGGTGTCTACGTATGCGTTGGAGCTGCGAGAGGCGGCGTGGGCGGAGGACGGTCGGCGTCGGCGTGCGCGGGAGTGGAAGAAACGCCAAGACGACCGGAGCGTACTCGAATGCATTGGTGATGCTTTTACGGGTGGTGAGGATGCCCCGACGGAGGAGGCGAAACCGGCACCACGCCATGAGGCTGCCGCCCCGCCTGCGGGGTCGCGTAATACCCCGAGCCCGACGTCTGGCGGTGGCGGTGGTGGTGGCGGTACGTCATCGGCGCGGCCAAGTAATTTACGTTCGTTTGCGACCGGAACCTCTGGTCTTGATGCTTTATTGAGTGGCACCCCGGGGCTGTTGCGGGGTAAACTCGCAGATTTTGCCGCGCAATGTCAGTGGGGAACACTGGACGGTTCGGGGGTGGTGACAGCGTACGAGAAGTGGTTAGAGGCTAACGCTAATGACACCCGCTGGGCTACGACTCTTGCGGATGCGTTTGCTGCTGCGGGTGGTGAGGGCAACGTGTCTTGGGTCTCGGATGCGGCGTTGGGCGCGGCGTTGTCTGCTGCGGGTGTGCAGGCGTCTCGCTCGGGTTTGCAGATTGACCCTCCGACGGCTTTTGGAGCCCCGCCGACGACGGGGTATTCGATGGACCCGGTGAATACGGCGACGGGTAACTTCATTGAGCCCGAGGTGGATTTGGGGTGTGCCGGGGGTGCGGCATCCTTAAAGCTGTCTCGGATGTATAACTCGTTGGATACGCGGGTGGGGCTTTTTGGCCCGGGATGGTCCTCGGCGCTGGAGACGGCGTTGACTCTCAGCGATGAGGGTGCGGTCTGGCGGATGGACGATGGACGTGAGGTGCATTTCCCGCGTGAGGGCACGGGCTGGGGCCGCGGGGTAGGGGAGAACGTGTGGCTGGCATCGGAGGCCACCGAGGCTGTGCCCGAGGGGGCGGACCGTGACCTCGGATCGACGCTCGTTGTGCGGGACAATTCCGGGTCGTGGTGGTCTTTCACCGCTGCGGGGGTCTGGCTGGGCTCAGGGTCTGGTGCGGGGACTGCGGTGCGCGTTGTGCGCGACGGTGAGGGCGATATCACGCGTCTGGTGCACGAGCGTGGTCGTTTCCTCACTGTGGAGTATGGTGCTGGTCGGGTGGCTGTGGTGCAGGCCTCGGATGGGCGCCGGGTGGAGTATGTGTATGACGAAGCCGGGCGGCTCGTGGGGGTTCGTTCGCCCCTGGGGGTTCGTACGTATCGGTGGAACGAGGCGGGCCTGATTGAGGCTGTTGTCGCCACCTCCGGTGTCGTGGAGGCTCGGAACGAGTACGACGACTCCGGCCGGGTGACGCTCCAGGTGTCTCCGCACGGCCGTCGGGTGCGGTTTGCGTATCTGCCGGGTCGGGTGACGGTGGTGTCGGATGAGGACGGGTCGCGGTCGAACTCGTGGATCGCCGATGCCAAGGGCCGCCTCGTGGGCGTGCTTGATAGCGAGGACCGGCGTCAATCGATGTCGTATGATTCCCACGGCAACCTGGTGTCCTCAATTGCGCGGGACGGTGGCGTCACGGTGCACGCGTATGACGAGCGTGGGCGTAAGGTGCGTACGGTCACGCCAGAGGGTGCGGATATCACGTACGGGTGGGATGATCGTGACCGGGTGACGACACTGGTGACCGAGTCCGGAAGTGCCGTTGAGTACGAGTATTCCGGGGATGACCGTAACCCGTCGGTGATTCGGGATCCCCTCGGCGGGCGAACCGAGATGACCTGGACGGGCGGCCTGCTCACCCGGGTGGTTGACCCGGTGGGGGTGGCCGTGTCGTTCACGTACGACGAGCACGGAGACCTGTTGACGAGCACTAACGCGGCGGGTGACACCGCACGGATTGTGCGGGACCAGGCCGGGAGGCCCGTCCAGGCCATCACTCCGGGCGGCAGCGTCACACGGTTCACGTATGACGGTACCGGTTTACTCGCGTCGCGTGAGGGTCCGGACGGTGCTACCTGGCGGTTCGAACATGACAGCGTGGGCCGGGTCACGGCTATTCTGGACCCGCTGGGGGCCCGTACGGAGATGACCTACGGGCCGAGCGGTGAGCTGATCCGCACCACGGATGCGCTGGGCCGGGTAGTTGAGCGATCTTTTGACGACCTGGGCAACGTCGCGGGCGTCGTGCTCCCTGACGGGGCGCGCTGGGGTTTCGCTCATGATGCACTGTCGCGTCTGACGGCGATTACCGACCCGGGCGGTCACGACTGGACGCGCGAGTACGGCCCAAACGGTGCGATGAGCGCGGTTGTTGACCCGACCGGGGTGCGCCTGGATGCGAGCGCCGATCGGAGCGCGGGGACCGGTGCGCTCACGGATGCGTTCGCCTCGGTGTCCTTCCAGTTCGACGAGTACGGTCGCCCCTCCCGGATGGAGTCTGCGGACGGTGCGGCCGAGCTGGTCACGTATGACGGGGCCGGTCACCCGGTCGAACTTGTTGATGGTGAGGGTGGACTGACGCGTCTGGAACGGGATGTGGCGGGCAAGATCATCCGAATCACATCTCCGGCCGGTGCGGTGACCCGGTTCGAGTATGACCTGTGCGGGCGCCCGTGGAAGACGGTTGATCCGCTGGGTGCTGTTACGACGCTGACGTATGACGCGGATTCCCGGGTAGTGGAGCGCACCCTGGCCACGGGTGAGGTGGAGGCTTTCACCTACGATGTCGCGGGCCGGTTAACGTCGAGGGTCGCACCGGGTCATGGTGTCGCCCGGTATGCCTACGACAAGGTGGGGCGTCTCACCTACTCGCAGGACACCTATTACGGAACGCGGCGCTTCCGGTACAACGCGGCGGGTGAACTTGTCCGAGTGGTCAACGGTGTGGGCGGGGAAACCTGTTACGAGTATGATGCCCGCGGTCGTCTCCTGCGTGTCACCGACCCGGTGGGCGGGGTGACAACCCGCACCTATACGGATACAGATAAGGTGGCTTTGGTCACCGACCCGCTCGCCCGGGTGACAACCGCGACGTATGATGCTGCCGGTCGGCAGCTCACCCAGACCGACCCCGACGGGCACACGATGTCGTGGACCTATGACCGGGCAGGGCGTCAGGATACGGTGAGTATTGATGGCCGGCTGGTGTCGTCCGTGTCGCGGGATGCCGCGCGGCGACGGGTGCAGTTTACTGATCACACCCGCTCCGATGGTCAGCTCGTGGAGCACACGTTGGAGTATGACCGTCGCGGCCAGTTGATCCGCCGCACCCGGGGCGATGGCGAGTTGCGGTGGGCCTACGATGCGGATGGTCGGCGGGTGTCGTTCACCGATCACACCGGGACCACTACCCGCTACACGCACGACCGGGCGGGGAATCTCACGGGCATCGCTCACCCGCACCTGGGTGAGGCGTTCTTCGCCTACGATGCAGCGGGGCGAACTATCAGTTCGTCTGCGGGTGATGTGGCTCAGTCCTGGGATTACACCGATGGGTGGCTCACGGGCCACACCCGCACCGGTGCCGAGGGTGTGGATACGACGGTCATCGGCCGCGATGACATGGGCCGCGTTGTTACTGTTACTCATGGGGCCGTGACGACGTATTCGTATGATGAGGCCGGGCAGCTTGTCTCGGCACAGACGGATAGTGACGGTGAAACGTCCCGTTTGTCGTGGGAGTATGATGCCGCCGGTCGCCTGGTGGTCGAGGGCGGTGCGGGCGGTGCTGAGCGCCAGTACACGTACGATGCGGTGGGCCAGTTGCTGAGTACCATCCACGGTGGCGTGGCGACCCGCTACTCTTACGACGGGTCTGGTCGTCGCATCCGGGAAGCGGTGAATAACGGCTCTGGGTGTGACTATGTGTGGGACCCGCGCGGGTATCTCACCCGGGTAGCCGCTCACGGTGCCGATGGGGCGGTGACGCGTCAGCATGAGTTGTGGGTGGATGCGACCGGTGAACTGGCTGAGATTGCCACGACCAGCGGTAACGACTCTGCCGTCGCGGTGCCGGTGTGGTGGGATACCGCCCGTCCGTTCCCGATGCTGATTGGCGTTGGTGAGACACAGGTTCTCCCCGTGTCTGGGGGCGTGACCGGTATTGGTGGTGTGTGGACCACCCCGGGGTGGCGTGCGACGCGGGCGACGGATGTTGTAGACCCGTGGGCGGTGATTGGTGCCGCGGCCGTGCCCGGTACGCCCGTCCCGGGCAGTGGTGGTGGCGGTGCGCCCGGCAGCCTTGCCGGTGGTGCGGAATCGGATGCGGCCGGTGCCCTCGCCGGTCTGCTCCCTGTGGGTGTGGATCTGACGGCCTCGGGTGGTGTGAGTGTGGGCGGTCTGGAGTGGTTGGGTGCTCGTACCTATGACCCGGCTACGCGTGGTTTTTTGTCGGTGGATCCGTTGGAGCCGGTGTTGGGTGCGGGGTGGTCGGGTAATCCGTATGCGTATGCGGGTAATAACCCCGTAGGTTTATCGGATCCGACGGGGTTGCGTCCGGTGACGGATGAGGAACTTGCGGCGTATAACAACGCGAATAATGGGGTGTTTGCCGCAGTAGGCGACTGGCTCGGCGACAACTGGGAATACGTGGTTGGTGGGCTGGCAATTGTTGGCGGTATCGCGTTGATGTGTACCGGGGTGGGTGGGCCTGCGGGCATCGCGCTCATGGCTGGTGCCGGTGCGCTCATGGGTGGCGGGATCTCTGTGGTTTCTCAGAAAGCGCAGAACGGTTCCGTTGACTGGAAGCGGGTGGGCGTTGACACTCTCATCGGTGCTGCAACGGGTGCTGCAGGAGGTTGGGCAGGTGGGCTTGTGCGATCAGGTGCCGCAGCCACGGCCTCGGAGCAGGTCATGGCCGCCGGGTCGAACTATCTGTCCAAGATACCGTGGGGGCAAATGGGTATCAGCACCGCTGTAAATAGTGCGGTTGGTGGGCTGGGGAATGTTGCGACGTATTCCGTCACCAATCACAGCAATTGGTCACTTGCTGAAGCAGGGGCTGCCCTGTTAGGGGGAGCAGTAAGTGGTGCTGCCATTGGTGGTGCTGCTCCGCTGGCTGGCCCTATGTCAAGCACACTTTTGCGGAACATCACCCAGCTTGGAATTTCTGGTGGAGGAAGCGTTGCTGGCGGATGGACTCAGAGCGCAGTTGCGGGGCAAGAATATGACGGAATTGACGCCGTGATTGACGCGACCACTGGTGGGGCGCTGTCGTACTTCCCCGGTGCCTCGGATCTGTCGGTTGCGCCCGGAATCGCAGACTTCATTGGCGTTGCGGGGGCTGGGCAATGTGCGGATTGGTCACTTGACTCATTGAGGTTTGCTGGCGAGGAAACGGGGATTATACCGTGACGAATGAAAAACCTTCAGATGAGGGCAAAGTAATGCTTGCTCCCGATGACGTGCGCGTGCTGCGAAGCAATAGGCGAATGCGGGTATTATTGTATGTCACGCTGATCGTTGTTGTAGGTTTTGCTTTATACGTTGTGGTGCGTGTTCCCTGGGATGTAACCGTTGAGGTGACGACGAAGGGGAGAACGTGGAACGCTCCTTTGTTCGTTTTGCTCTTGGTCCCCGGAGTGCTGGCGTTCTTGGCGACTCGCGGAAGCAAGCCTACTGGAAAAGACGTTTCCCTCTCAGAGATTCGTATATTGCCTGTTGTCGTCACAATCATTTGTGTTTTATTTTTATGGGGTCAGTACGCTCTAGTGGCAGGGTTTATGGATGCAGCAGGGGTTGATTTTTGGTAAATATTTTACGGATGGATTTTATTTCATTTATTGAAATAAAAACATAGCCGAAATATGTGGAGATGCATGTGATCGCGTATAAGCGGTTAGGTTGCGATTGTGGGCGGTGGAAACAGTGCAGGCGGGGTTGTTACCGTGATAGACGAACCTGACGGTCGCGACGTCTCGCCGGGGCTGCTTTTCTCTGATGATGAACGGGTGAAACGTCCTAACCGGCGGGCTGTGATAACGGTGTACTTTACCCTCCTGGTAACTGTGGGGTTCGGGCTGTATGTTCTCCTGTGGGTGCCGTTGGACACGGTGATCGAAGTGACGACGAAGGGTCGGATGTGGAACGCACCGCTGGGGGTTCTCCTGGCCTGTCCTGCGTTGTTATTGTTTTGGGTGCCCAGGGGGAGAAATCAATACAAGAAGTTCGGTCGTGGGAATTGCGTGTGCTTCCCGTCGTGATGGTCGGAATGTGTGCGGTTTTTATTTGGGGTCAATACGTGTTGGGAACTGGATTTCTTGAAACCGCAGAACTCACAAGATAGGTATTATAAATATTTTCAAGCACCTTGAGCTTCAAGAGAATTAGTTCATTTTGTTTTGATTATTTCTTGGGGTTGGTACCCTCGGTGAGGGTGCCTTTGAGTGGGTCGCTTATTGTGAGGCGGCGAGTTGGGTGTAGTACCCCCGAAGGATTGGAGTTCGAGTGCCATATATTACAGACGGAACAACTGTAGGGGTTCAACGGCCCGGCCACGAGAATTTTTTCACACGGTTGACCTCAAGAAATTCCAAGAGCTCTGTTGACCAGTATGGAGTTCCGACGTCTTGTGGCCCGTGGAACTCATTCGGGTGGCTAGACCGTGGACATGATTATTCCCAGGGGGAGTGCCCCCGGCACCTCATCCGGACGCTCGAAACCGCGGCACTCCAGCCAGTGTTCATCACGCGAGGATTTTACACGTGTCGGTTTTGTTCGCCTGCTCCGGAACTTGGACCGACCCCCTACCGAATGACCGACGGTCGCACGATCCAACTGGGCTTCGCATGCGTGAAAATCATTGATGGGCAGGATCGGATCTGGCTGGCTCCCACCCTTGTCCTGCACTATATCGCTGAGCATGGTTACCTGCCACCAACTGATTTGTTGGGGCGACTACAGGAAAGCTAGAAGTGCATGAGGCCTGTGGGCAAAGCTCTGTATTAAATTCCCGAGACTGGGGGAGAATGGATATTGACATTGCTTCCTCTCCGCCCGGAGCTGTCGGTTATGTCCGGGAAAGCGGACTGCATTGATGTTGCAGGGGGTAATGTGCGGATCGGTCCCGTGACTCGCTGAAATGTGCTGGCGAGGAATGGGGAACTATGCCGTGAAAAATGAAAACTTCATATGGGGGCAAATTCATTATTGCTTCGACAATGTGCGCGTGCGACGAAGTAATATGCTGATATCGAGGTGACGACGAAGGGTCGGATGTGGAAGGCACCGCTGGGGGTTCTCCCGGTGTGTCCTGCGTTGTTATTGTTTTGGGTGCCCAGGGGGAGAAATCAATACAAGAAGTTCGGTCGTGGGAATTGCGTGTGCTTCCCGTCGTGATGGTCGGAATGTGTGCGGTTTTTATTTGGGGTCAATACGTGTTGGGAACTGGATTTCTTGAAACCGCAGAACTCACAAGATAAATAAATCTCTAAGTCTTTTTTAGTGAGTAGGCCAGAGCGTCACACGAGGAAGGTCAGTGATGCGGGGATTCTACCGACGCTAATTGTGCTCCTCTACACTGCGAAGGCAGTCCTCTTTTCTCACGCGACCGGCATCTGCCAATCCCTCAACTTTGTGCGCAATTATCTCCCACCAACCACCTACCTTCGAGAATCCTCTCTGAGCGCATCGTTGCCTGTGTGATCGGGCTTTTCTGCGATTGGGCACTATGCGGTATCGGGGCCAATTAGTATTTACCGCAATGACGTTATATATTCGTGCGGGGGGGAATGCGTCGTTAGGGAAGGAAACGCACTATGAGTCTGCCAGGAACGGGCGGATCACGCGGGGGACGGGTACGTCGTTCGGCCAGGGTTGGAACGATGATGCTCACGCTGGGGGCGGTGCTCTTTACTATCAGTTGCAGCGGGCCGCAGCCATCCATCGACTCCTCATCGAGTGTGCTGCAATCGGTCAGCGTCAACCTTGCCGGAGACGGTGCGATTACCGCTATTGACGGTACCGCTGTGTACCTCGACGAGGTGAAGGGTGAGTCGCTGGGCACCACGACCTCCTACGAGACTCGCACGGTGGCGGATGACCTGCCCGTGCGCATCACAACGCAGTACAAGACGGCGGACTCCAGCGGTTCAGACCTGAACGATGTGGCGGGGTACACCGGTCGAGTGGAGCTTAACGTCACGGTAGAAAACCTCACGGTGAAGCCAACAGATGTTGAGTACGATGTCGCGGGCCAGTCCCGTGTTGACGCGGCACTCGTCGGCACCCCCATGAGCATCGCCGCCTCCGCTCAGTTCGCCGGAACGCGTCCGAGCGATATCGTCGTCAGCGCTGACGACGGTGGCAGCCAAACCAACGGAATCGTGAGTGCCACGGCAAACGGCGATGCGGTCGTCCAGTGGGCTGCTCTGCTGGCCCCGCCGCAGTCGCAGGCCACGACCACGTTCCAGCTGGTTGCCAATGTGACGGACTTCGCGGTGCCCTCCATCGACATTGCGATGCAGGCGGGGCTCCACACCGACCTCTCCTACGAGGGAGCGCTGGGCTCAGCGTTTGACAACGGTCCCACCTCCGAGTTGGGCCTTCAGCAGCGCACCATCACGCTGATCTCCGAGGTGAACGCCGTGCTCAACCGGGCAGGCACGACCATCACAGAGGTCCGTACCAACCTCGATGACACGTCCAAGACTCTCGGTGTACGCACCGCACAGCAGCTTCATGACAGCAGCGAGTCGCTCGCGACAACGATGAAGAGCTTGGGGGAGCAGCTGGGTGACCTTCAGACCGACCTGAGCGCGACCGCCACGGGGACCGAAACCTCCGTGTCCGCACAGCTTCGCGAGACGGTCGAGTCGATGAAGAACATTCTGGGCGACACGAGCGGCACCCCCTCCTCCCAGGTGGAGGGAACGGGATGCGCCGCTACGGTGCGCGCCCCCGAGGCCGGTTACAGCATCTACTCCGCTTTTGTGCAGTTGTCCGCACGGCTGGCCGGGTACGCCACGGCGAATGAGGGATGCCGTGACGAGATCGTGGTTGACCTGCAGAACACCGTTGGGCCGCGAGTGCCGAGCGTTGAGACCTGCACCGAGTCCTCCATGACGTGCGCCCTGTTTGGCTCGTCACTCGTCGTCACCGGTGCGCTGCTTCAGCTTGTGGTAAACGGGGAGGCTATCGTCAGTGATCTGAACACCGACGATATCGACACCGCGATTTCCCAACAGGCTACCCTGGCCAACAACGTGGCGGACCTGTCGGAAGCGCTCGCATTGCTGCCACGAGTGACGGACGAGCCGGAGCTCGCCACCGCCGTTCAGTCCGCACAAACATCGCTCGAAGCCGCGACCGCTCAGGTGAGCGCTCTCAGCCGGACCCTTCGCAGCACCGCTACCGGGTCGCTGACGGAACTCGGCGAAGACTCGGGCGTTGGCCCGCTACCCGCTGGCTCGATGATCGCACAGCTGGACACCCTCGCCGAGAGCATCTGCTCGCTCAGCACGGACGGGGTGAGCGTGGTTGATCCCGAGGTCGTGGAGAAGCTCCGGGCCTACCTCACGAGTACCCCGTGCACCACCGGAGCGGTCGTTGCGCCGCCCGCGGGTTACCCCACTCCTCTGGCCGACCGGCTTCAGGCCCAGGTTGACGCGTGGAAAGGTATCCAGGATGCCGGGGATACCGCGAACCCGACGTCAACCGTGTCGCTCCTCTCCGGGGCTCTGGCGGGTATTCAGACGAGCCTGGACGATATCCGCAGCGCGACGGTGACTCACGACGAGGCGTTTGACCTCTCGGTTGATGCCCTTGCTGCTCTGGCGCAGGACTCGGTCACACAATCAACCGAACTGGGGGCGCAGTTGGGTGTCATCCGGGGGCAGCAGTTGACCCTTGCCGATTCGGTTATGCAGTCCTTCACCGATGCAGCGGTCAGCACGAATGCCCTCGTCTCCACGACCATCAACGAGCAGGTTCGGGTGGTTTCCGACCGTGCTGAATTGGGTCGTGGCTCGCTTGTCGCCTCCTACAACAGCACCATCTCGGGGTTGTCGTCCACCTCGCAAACCGTCATTACGGATGCGCGTGGCCTCATCGACACCCAGAAGTCGCGGCTCACCGAGAGCAATAGGGCTGCCACCGCCGATTTGAGCGAGCAGACGGCCAGCGCGCTGGAACGTATCGCCGCGAGCACCTCGGCCTCGTCACGAGACGTTGAGGCTGCCTCGACACTGCTCAGTGACAACCTCAATAAGGTGCTGCTTGACCTGGGCGATCAGAAGGTGGCGGGCTCCGGCCTGCTCGGGGCGATGGCCGTGAGTGCGGCGAAGGCCGATACCGCCGATTTCCAGCTCGCCCTGGCCTCGCAGAATGCGGCCGGATACGCGAACATCCGCTCCGGGGATGTCGCCGGAATTCTTCTCCAACAGGCTCAGTTTGCCGCCTCTCTAAAAGCGGCTAACACGTTCCCCGCCTTCCACCTGAAGGTTCCGAGCGGTGCCACCTCGCACACCATCTACTCCTTTCACCTGGGCGGTGAGAAGTAATGAGTGCTCACAGTCTCACAGCTCACCCGCCAGTTGAGCCGCAGAACTCTACCGGTCCGGGGCGGCCGTCCCGCTGGTCGCGTAAACGGATCATTATTCTGGTTGGCGCATTCGTGCTGGTGTGTGCCGTAGCGATTGTGTCAGTTAGTGCGGTGCTTCGCGGTAACTCCAAGCCCGTCGCCGATCCCGTGGCTGCCACCGTTCCCGTGGCAATCTCTGGGCTGAGCATCCCCGACAAGACCTCAATCGGGGTGATCCTCACGCTCGGTACCGGGGCAACGGAGGGTACCGAGTGGAACCAGGCCGCGCAGGGTGCCCGGGTTGCGCAGCACCGCCTGGCTCTGGGTGGTGCGACGGTAACCCTCGTGACGGAGAATGATCGAGGGACGGTTGAAGGCGCTCGCGCTGCCGTCGAGAAGCTCGCGGAGCAGAACGTTTCCGGGATTGTCGTTGCCTCCTCGGGGCCGCACCTGAGCGGTGCCCTGGACGCCGCCGCCGAGGCGGGCATCCCCGTTGTTCTTCCCTATGACACCACCCCGGATGGTACTGACGGTGCATGGTCGATGGCACCAACCGATGCCTCCGTGGCCACCGCGCTTACTGACGCTCTGGCCACGGCACAAAACCCGTTGCACGTCAATGCTGGGGCCGGTCTCCCGGTGGCCGTGGACATCCCCGATATGGTGCCGTTCCCCGCGGGGGCAGATGTGGCCGCGCTCGCCACGGTTGTCGCGCGGATGACCGACTCGGACACCTCCGCTGGTGGTGCCTATGTGGGCGATACCGAACCTGATGCTCGTGTTGAACAACCGAATGACACGGTTGTGGTGAGCGGGCATCCGGCCCTCCAAGCCGCGATCGTGTGTGCGCTCCAGGCCAAAAATGTTTCTGTGCCCATCGTGCTCACCCCGGAGGCTACGAGCCCAACCTTTGCCACGGTGCTGGCTGCCCAGGGTGGGAGCGTCGGAACAAACCTGGTAACTGTCGGTGCCGCGTGGGGGGACTCCACCACGCTCGGTCAGGATGCGGGTGGGCGAGGGATGTCGTCCTTCTTGGCGGGCGTCCGGTTGTTTGCGGGCGACCCGAAGATTTCCAACCTCACCGATGACGACACCTTTGCCAGCGTGGCCGCCTCGGCCGACTCTCGTAGCCATGACGCTGTGATCTCGCTTGTGCGGGCTGTCGCGGATGCGGGCAGTACCGACCCGGCGCGGGTTGAGGCTGAGCTCGCCACTCTTAAGCTGGGATCGTCAGACGGAATTGCGGGACCCGGGCTGAACTTCACCTCGGACACCGTTTTGACGGGGAAGCTGACCGTTCAGCACGCGACCGCGCAGGACCTGGGTTTGCGCCCGAGTGTTGCCGAGGCAGCCGCGCGACTCGTCTGGTTTGCCGGGCCGACCGACCGCTAAATTCTCTGCGTGTGACGCCCAAACCGTACCGTGGCCCACGCTTTTTGATGGAAGGGTTTGCCCATGCGGGTTTTTCTCGAACTTGACGGACAGCCGCACGTGGTGGAGGTGGGCGGGTGGCAGCCGTCAGCCACTCTGACCCAGTTCGTCGAGAGCGCGGGAGTGTCGCCGCTCGCCGACGAGGAGCAGGTATTTGTTGACGGTACCGCCCACTCCGGGGCTACCCCGTTGGCGGAGGTGGTGCTACTTGAGGGCTCCGTGATCTCGCGCACACCGCCCGTAGGTGTACACCGGATCAGTAGCTGGAATGTCGCTCTCTCGGGTGGGCTCGCGGTGAGCACGGTCGTCCCCATCCCGGCGCACCGCAGGGTGATCGTAGGTCGGGCACCGCAGGCCGATCTGGTCCTGCCCAGCGAGAGCGCCTCCTGGCACCACTGCTCCTTAGAGTTGGAAGAGGACGGCGTTCGACTGCGCGACGCCGACTCCACCAACGGCACGTACGTGGAGGGCAACGCCGTCGATGCCGAGGGCATCCTGCTGACCGCGCCGTCCACCGTAATTGTCGGCGGGGCGGTGCTCAACATCCGGCCCACACTGATCGAGCCGCAGGCCCCCGCACCCGGTTCGTTACACAACCTCACCCCGGCCGCGACGGTACCCTTCAACCGCCCCCCGCGGCCGGGTACGCCGGAGGAACCCGACTCGGTTGTGCCCCCGGCGCGTCAGGATGTTCCGCCCGCCTCCAAATTCAACTTCATCACGGTGCTCGTGCCGCTCGTCATGGCTGGTGTCATGGTCATGATCATGGGGGATGCCCGCTTTGCGCTGTTCGCCGCGTTGAGCCCGGTCATGGCCATCGGCATGTGGTTTGAACAGAAGCACCGCCGGGGCAAGAATCTTCAGGAAGAAGAGGAACGCTTCGAGGCGGCGCTCGTCGAGTTCCGCGGTGACATCGCAAAGGTTGCCGCGGTCGAGAGCCTGCGCAGGCAGGACATGATTCCCGACCCGGCGGTGGTGCTGCGCCGCCCGGCGCTGCCCTCGACCCTGATGTGGCAGCGCCGCGCCGACTCGGCCGACTTCCTCGCGCTACACGCCGGTGTGGGCGATGTGCCGTGGCAGCCCGAGATCGATAGCCGGTCCTCCGTGCGCCTGGACGACAAGGTGAAGGAGACGCTCGACGAGAGTCGGCTCGTAGCCGCCCCCGTCCTGGTTGACCTCAGCAACGCCGGGGTCGTTGGCATCGTCGGCGACCGCGACGGAGCACTCGCCCTGGCACGCAGCCTCCTGGCGCAGGCAGCCGTGCACTGCGGCCCCGCCGACCTCACCATCGGGATCTTCTGCGATAAGGGGCGTGAGCAAGAATGGGACTGGGCCTCCTGGCTCCCGCATACCCGTCAGGCCGGAAGCAGCGAGGGCGTGCGGTGGATCTCCAACCAGCGTGAGGCCAGCTCCGCGATGCTGCGCAGCCTGCGCGAGAACGTCAACAGCCTGCCCACCCCCGCTCTCCTCGTCGTTCTCGACTCCGAGGTGCTCACCGAGGGGCGTGATGCCCCGGCCCGCGAACTTCTCGCCGTGGGCCGCATCGCCCCGGGGGAGTCCACCCGTTCAACCGAGAAAACCCGTCGCGTGAGTGGCATCGTGATCGCGACGACCGCCGATCAGCTCCCCTCCTCCTGCTCGACCGTGATTGAAGTTGGTGCGGACGCCTCCGCGACCGTGGAGAACCCCGAGAACCTCACGCGGGTTGAGGATGTGATCCTCGCCGGTATCAGCCCCAGGGATGCCCTGACCTGTGCGATGACCCTCGCCCACTTCGACGACCCCGAATTTCTGGTGCCCGGCGCCTCCCTGCCCTCACTCGTCCGTCTGCCCGAGTTGCTCGGTGTGGACACCCTGGATGCTGCGGCCGTTCGCGGGCTCTGGCAGACGCCCTCGGGTATGTCAACGCCAATCGGCATTGGTGAGTCCGGCCAGCTCAGTCTCGACCTGGTCACGGACGGCCCGCACGGTCTCGTCGGCGGTACGACGGGATCGGGGAAGAGCGAGTTTTTGCGCTCGTTTGTTGCCGGGCTGGCCGCCCGTAACGACCCCACCCGCCTCAACTTCATCCTGATCGACTTTAAGGGCGGTGCCGCGTTTAAGGCCTGTGAGCGCCTCCCCCACACGATCGGCACGATCAGCAACCTTGACGAGCAGCTTGCCGATCGCGCCCTCCGCGCGTTGGAGGCAGAAATGCAGCGTCGGCAGCGCCTCTTCGCTGAGGCGGGGGAGGATGTCGATAACCTCAACGCCTACCTCGCGACGAACCCCGCGGAGCCCCTCCCGCGGCTGCTGCTCGTGATTGACGAGTTTGCGATGCTGGCCAAAGATTTCCCGGATGTTCTCGCCTCCCTCGTCAGCGTTGGAGCGGTGGGTCGTACGCTCGGTGTGCACATGATTCTGGCGACCCAGCGTCCCGCCGGTGTGGTCAACGAGGACATCCTGGCCAACACCAACCTGCGGGTTGCCCTGCGGGTGCAGAGCCGCGAAGACTCCAGCAACGTGATCGGTGTGCCCTCCGCGTCAAGCATCGGCCGGGCCCAGATGGGCCGGGCCTACGTCAAGCTTGGCCAGGACGACATCACCCCCGTGCAGACCGCCCTCGTGACGGGTCGGGCGCAGCAGGCGCAGTCTCACCTGGTGGAGGTGCGGGAGGTGGGTCTCTTCGGGGTTCCCGCGCCGCTGCCGCCCGCGCCCGCATCGAAGGCGAGCGATGCCAACGACCTTGACCTGCTGATCGACGCGGTTGTGGGGGCCAACGAGCTGTGCGGCTTTGCGCCGCCGCGCCAGGTCTGGCCGGAGGCGCTTGGCGAGAGTGTTGCCCTCGACGGGTACGCCCGGGTCGACATTCCCGATACCGGCAATGAGCTTGTCGCGGCCCCCGCCGCCGTCCCCGCCGCCGCCGTCCCCGCCGCCGCCGCACCCGCGACCGGCGGTGTCCGCAACGGCATTGTCACGGTTGCCTTGGCCGATGAGCCCGACCTGCAACGTCAATCGGCCGCCGGGTGGGATCTGCGCGAGGGCAACCTGATGGTCATGGGTGTTGCGGGCAGCGGCACGACGACAACGATGTCGAGCATCGCCCTGGCCCTGGCGAGTGAGTACTCGCCCGCCGACCTCGACATTCTTTGTCTCGACATGGCGCGCGACCTGTCGCCCCTGGCCGCCCTGCCACACACCGTTGCCTATGTGGGTTCGGGTTCGGGATCGAAGGAGCAGCAGGCCCGGTTCCTGCGCTACCTGCGCACCGAGTTCGACCGCCGCCGCGAAGCTGTCGAGCCGCAGCGCCCGGCCGTGGTGCTGATCGACGGGCTCGCCGCCCTGCGTGACGAGTTCCAAGACTTTGAGGGGCAACAGCTTCTCGACATTCTGTATCGGGTGTACGCCGATGGACCGAGCGTGGGAATGTCGTTCGTGGTCTCGACCACCCGGGTGAAGGCGGTGCCGTCCGCCATGGACGAGGTCACCACCCAGAAGTGGCTGTTTCGCCTCGCGGACCCCTACGACTACGCCACCTTTGGGGTCAAAGGCAAGAGCATCCCCGCCCAGGTGCCGGGACGCTGCGTCAACACCACCACGCAGTTGCAGATGCACATCGCCACCCCCGGTCGTGGCCCCGCTGATGCGGTGGCAGAGGCCGCCGAGCGGTGGGCGCACATCCCACCCAAGTCGGACGCGATTGGCAGCCTGCCCGAGCACGTCCCGGTGGGGGAGTTGGTCTCGCAGCTGAGCCTCACGGGTGATCCGTGGCGCATCCCCGTTGGCCTGCGCGAGGACACGCTCGGCACCGCGTTCCTGGAGGTGTATGAGGGGGAACATATTCTCGTCGCCGGGCCGGCGCGCTCGGGTAAGTCAACCCTGATCCTGGCGCTGGCCGAGGCCATTCGTACCGCGAGCGTTGAGGGTGCCCGGCCGGCAATCTGGGGCATCTTTGATCGGCGCTCGCCGCTCGCGAATGCCGATCTTGATCGCACAGCCGCGACCGCCGAGGAGATCCCCGCCCTCCTGGCCTCGCTGCGGCTGGAACGCGGCCCGGTGATCCTGCTGATTGATGACGGCGAGCGGGTGGATGATGCCGACCAGTCCATCGCGAACCTTGTGGCCACCACCCACCCGGGTCTGTGCATCATCGCGGCGGGCCGCTCGGCGGATCTGCGTAGCCTCTTCAGCCACTGGTCCAAGACGCTGCGTAAGGCCCGCTGCGGCGTCCTGCTCCAGCCGGATGTCGATTATGACGGAGAGTTGCTCGGCGTCGGACTGCCGAGGCGGGCTCCCGTGGCTATCACGCAGGGGCGCGGGTACATGTGTGTGGGCGGTTCGGCGACGCTGATTCAGTCGATGAGTCCCACGGGGTAGCTGAAGTACTCCACCTGCCACGCCTGGGTGCGGCGGGCCTGCGCGTTCGGGGCGGTCACCCACGGCGCATAGACGCGCAGCGCGCGTTTGCCGCCGAGACTATTCGCTGACACGACGCCGCGGGCCACGAGCGCGGCGACGGGAAACACAAAGTATCCGCGCCGAGACTCGCTGCGGGTGGCCACGATCACGAGGTCGTCGCCGTCGGCTACGTCGAGCGGCCGGATGGGTCCGGCCGTGGAGCGCTGCCACAGTGTGACAAAGTGTCCCGCCTTGGTGGGGGTGGTTTTTGCCACACGGAAGCGCACGGCGCGCCCGCCCATGGTGAGGGTGTGGGCCGCGTACTCGGCGCTCTCCGGCTCGGCGATAGGGGCGGAGAAGGGTGCGCCCGTCTCGACGCCGTGCGCCGTCAGGTCGAGCCCGCGCAGCGCTGCGAGGTCGGGATGCAGCGAGCCATCAGCCCACACCTCACCGTTGTCCACTACCATGCTGTCCCGCTTTCCCGCTGCCACGCAACGGTTCAGCCTATCTGACGGGTGTGCCCGCAACGTTCGGGGTCATCGCTACCGCGCGACAACCCCGCGCCGCACCGTCTCCTCAAGTGCGGCCAGCACCTCCACGTCGTCAATTGTCGCGGGTACCACGTAATGTTCTCCGGCGATAATTTGCCGCATGGTCTTCCGCAGGACCTTCCCCGAGCGCGTCTTGGGTAGCGCCGGGATAACGGTCACCTGGTGGAACGCGGCGACGGCCCCAATCTGCTCCCGCATCCGCGCCACAAGATCGCGGGAGAGTTCTTCGTCCGAGATCGTCACCCCCTTTTTCAGCACCACGTAGGCGGCGGGGACCTGCCCCTTGATGTCGTCGTTCACGCCGACCACGGCGGACTCGGCCACCGCCGGGTGCCCCGCGATCACGGCCTCCATTGCCCCCGTCGAGAACCGGTGCCCGGCCACATTTATCACGTCATCCGTGCGGCCCATCACAAACACGTAGCCATCGGAGTCGATGTAGCCGGAGTCACCGGTCAGGTAGTAGCCGGGAAACTCGTTGAGGTAACCGGCCCGGTAACGGTCGTCGTTGCCCCAGAGGGTGGTCAGGGTACCGGGCGGGAGGGGGAGTCGAATGACGATGTTGCCCTCGGCAAGGTGGGGCAGCGGCTCGGCCCGCTCATCCAAAATTTCCAGGTCGTAGCCGGGCACCGGGAACGAGGGCGATCCCGCCTTCAGCGGCAGCACCTCGATACCGCGCGGGCTTGCACAGATCGGCCAGCCCGTTTCGGTCTGCCACCAGTGGTCCACCACGGGTACGCCGAGGGTTTCGGTCGCCCAGTGGTAGGTGTCGGGGTCGAGACGTTCACCGGCCAGAAACACATGCTCCAGGCTGGGGATGCGGTACTTTGCCAACTCGTGTGCCTGCGGGTCTTCTTTGCGGATGGCGCGTAGTGCGGTCGGTGCGGTGAAGAGCACCTTCACGTTGTGGTCGCGCACGATACGCCAAAACGCCCCGGCATCCGGTGTGCCCACGGGTTTGCCCTCGTAGAGCACGGTGGTCGCCCCCGCGAGCAGCGGCGCGTACACAATGTAGGAGTGCCCCACGACCCAGCCCACGTCGGAGCCGGTAAACATCACCTCGCCCGGCTTCATCGTGTAGATGTTCTCCATCGACCAGGTGAGTGCCACCGCGTGCCCGCCGTTATCGCGCACCACACCCTTGGGTGTGCCCGTGGTTCCCGAGGTGTACAGAATGTAGAGCGGGTCGGATGCCGCCACCGGCACGGCCGCATGTGGCTCGCTGGTCTTGGTCTCGTTTTTCCAGTCGAACCAGCGCGTATTGGTGAGGCCGTCGTAGTCGGCCGCGGTGCCAGGCACCTGCGGTCGCTTCTTCACGATCACGGTGTCTACGTGGTGGGTGGTGAGTTCGAGCGCCTTCGCCACGAGCGGCAGATACTCGACCACGCGGCTGGGCTCGCGCCCGCCCGAGGCCGTCACCACCACCGTGGGCCGGGCGTCGTCGAGGCGCACGGCCAGCTCGTTGGCCGCAAACCCACCAAACACAACCGAGTGGATGGCCCCCAGCCGGGCTGTGGCGAGCATCGCGATCACGGCCTCCGGGATCATGGGCATGTAGATGACGACCCGGTCGCCCTTCGCTACGCCGTGCCGCGAGAGCACTCCGGCAAATTTTTCGACCTCGCGCAGGAGTTTGCTGTACGTGTAGGTGACGGACTTGCCCTTGACGGCGGAGTCGTGGATGAGCGCGGGCTGTTCGCCCCGCCCGGCTAGCACATGCCGATCCAGGGCGTTGTAGCTGGTGTTGAGCGTGCCGCCGGGGAACCACCGGTAGAAGGGGGCCTCGCTGTCGTCGAGTGCGGCGGTGGGTGGGGTGTACCAGTCCACTCCCGCGGCCGCGTCGAGCCAGAACTTTTCGCGCTCGTGGATGCTCGCGTTGTGGATGTCGCGGTAGGCGGTGCCGAGGGTGTTAGTCACGAGGGGTGCCCCTATCAGTGTCGTCGTTGACTCCGGGTGTGGTCCTTAAATGTATACACAAACCGAGAAGAAATGTCCAGCATTTGGGTTTTAATCGGAATATTTGCAATTTGTGTATACAATTGCGGTGTTCGAGAGATTCACCCCAGCCACAGGAGGCCGCCATGCGGGCAAGCGATAGAGCCTACGTCGCCCTCCGCGATGAGATTGTCACCTGGCAACTCGCCCCGGGTACCGTGCTCGCCGAGGTGGAGCAATCCACCCGGCTCGGTGTCTCCCGCACCCCACTGCGTGAGGCCCTCTCCCGGCTGGTAGCGGATGGCCTGGTCGCTACCCAGGCCGGTCGCGGCCTCGTGGTCACCGAGGTCTCCGTTGATGGCATCACCGAACTCTTCGAGGTGCGCCAAGCACTCGAACAGCAGGCCGCGCGCCTCGCTGCCGCCCGTCGAGACCCGCAGATCTTT
The DNA here is from genome assembly GCF_006716695.1 of Klugiella xanthotipulae. Lineage (GTDB taxonomy): Bacteria > Actinomycetota > Actinomycetes > Actinomycetales > Microbacteriaceae > Klugiella > Klugiella xanthotipulae. The sequence goes on along the minus strand of NZ_VFPN01000001.1, from coordinate 377,933 downwards.
GCCGCCCTGCGCGACGAGTTCGCCCGGGTGCCCGAGCTCTTGCCCGCCGACGACGCCGCCAGACACGACTACTTCGACCTGGTGCGTCGGCTGGACGAGGCCACCGACGAGGCCACCCAGAGCCCGTACCTCGTGCAGGCGATCTCAAACGTGCGCACACACCTGGTGCGCATCCGTCGCCTCGCCACCGACAAGCCGCAGCGGTTGCTCGCCGCGGCCCGCGAGCACGCGGCCATCGTGGATGCTGTGCTCGCCGGAGACCCGGAACTCGCCGCAAGCGCCACCCACCTGCACCTGCACAACAGCCTCGCGAGCGTGCGGGCCAACGCGCAGCGCGCCCTCGCTCAAGCGGGGGAGAGTGGCATGGTTCTGCCCCCCGTGACCCGGAGCATCCCGGTGCTCGTGGGCATCCCGTAACGTTCGCTCGCCGACACAGACGGTCGAGCAGCCACCCCCGACAACCGCACGAAAGGAACCCCATGGTTCAGCTTCACCCCGTACGCGTGTACCGCAGCGACGAGCCCCTGCCCCGGGAGGAGCAACTGGCCTGGAAGATCGCCCGGGTGGCGACCGATCCCGTTGAGGTCACGGAGGAGGTGACCGATATGGTCATCAACCGCGTGATTGATAACGCCTCGGTCGCGGCCGCATCGCTCACCCGCGCTCCTGTCACCTCGGCGCGCTCGCAGGCGCTCAGCCACCCGGCGAGCACGGGCGGCACCGGCTCCACCGTATTTGGTGAGGATGCCGATGTGCGGGTCTCGCCCGAGTGGGCGGCGTGGGCCAACGGAGTGGCCGTGCGGGAGCTCGACTACCACGACACCTTCCTGGCGGCAGAGTACTCGCACCCGGGCGACAATATCCCGCCCATCACCGCGGTGGCGCAGCACGTAGCCGCCGCGCGCGGCATCACGGGCCGCGACCTGGTGCGCGGTATTGCGACGGGCTACGAGATTCAGGTGGACCTGGTCAAGGCAATCTGCCTGCACAAGCACAAGATTGACCACGTAGCGCACCTCGGGCCTAGCGCGGCGGCGGGTATCGGCACGCTGCTGGGGCTGGATGTCACCACCATTTACCAGGCCATCGGCCAGGCACTGCACACCACGACAGCCACGCGCCAGTCGCGCAAGGGCGAGATTAGCTCGTGGAAGGCGCACGCCCCGGCGTTTGCCGGCAAAATGGCGATTGAGGCTGTGGACCGGGCGATGCGCGGCGAGACCAGTCCCACTCCCATCTACGAGGGTGAGGATGGCGTGATCGCGTGGCTGCTGGATGGTCCGGGGGCCCGCTACGAGGTTCCGCTCCCGGCGGAGGGGGAGGCCAAGCGGGCCATTCTCGACACCTACACGAAGGAGCACTCAGCGGAATACCAGGCGCAGGCATGGATCGACCTGGCCCGTAAGCTCAACCGGGAGTATCCCGAACTGGCGGAGGCGGCCGAGCGCATCGAGCGCGTGATTATCCGCACCAGCCACCACACTCACTTTGTGATCGGCTCGGGAGCCAACGACCCGCAGAAGTACGACCCCACGGCGTCGCGTGAAACCCTTGATCACTCAATCCCCTACATCTTCACGGTGGCGTTGCAGGATGGCCGCTGGCACCACGTGGACTCCTACTCGCCGGAGCGCGCCGGCCGACCCGACACGGTGGCGCTGTGGCACCGGGTGGTCACGGAGGAGGATCCCGAGTGGACCCGACGCTACCACTCGCTCGACCCGGCCGAGAAGGCGTTTGGCGGCTCGGTGGAGATCCAGCTCACGGATGGCACCGTCATCCGCGATGAGATCGCTGTGGCCGATGCCCACCCGCTTGGTGCCCGGCCCTTTGCCCGTGAGCAGTACGTGGCCAAGTTCCGCACCCTCGCCGACGACGTGCTGGAGCCAGCCGAGATCGAGCGCTTCCTGGAGGTCGCGCAACGCCTCCCCCAGCTGCGACCCGATGAACTGGCCGGCCTCACAATCGTGGGCAAGCCGGGCCTCCTTGCCGCTGTGCCCACCCCGAAGGGACTTTTCTAATGCTGTATTCCACACGCACCGCCGCCGAGAAGCGTGCCGCCCTGCGCGCCGAGTTGGCGACCGGCCGACTATTGCGCCTGCCCGGCGCGTTCAACCCGCTCAGCGCGCGACTGATTGAGCGCAAAGGCTTCGAGGGGGTCTACATTTCGGGGGCCGTACTCTCGGCAGATCTCGGTCTGCCCGACATCGGCCTCACCACCCTCACCGAGGTGGCCGGGCGCAGCCAACAGATCGCGCGGATGACCAACCTGCCCGCGATTGTGGACGCCGACACCGGTTTCGGCGAACCCATGAACGTGGCCCGCACGGTGCAGACGCTCGAGGACGCCGGGGTCGCCGGCCTGCATATCGAGGACCAGGTCAACCCAAAGAGGTGCGGCCACCTGGACGGCAAGCAGGTCGTTGACGAGGACACCGTGCTCAAGCGCATCCGTGCGGCGGTTCAGGGGCGACGGGATCAGAACCTGCTGATCATGGCGCGCACCGACATTCGCGCGGTGGATGGAATGCAGGCCGCGATTGACCGGGCGAAGGCGCTCGTGGATGCCGGTGCCGACGCCATCTTCCCCGAGGCCATGCGTGATCTGAGCGAGTTTGAGGCGATCCGCGGTGCTGTAGACGTACCCGTCCTCGCCAACATGACCGAGTTTGGCAAGAGCGAACTGTTCAGCACGACACAGCTGGCGAACATCGGCATCAACATTGTGATCTACCCGGTCTCTTTGCTCCGCCTGGCGATGGGCGCGGCCGAGCGCGGCCTGGACACGATTATCGCAGAGGGCAGCCTCAACCCCGTGCTGGGGGAGATGCAGCACCGTGCCGACCTGTACGAACTGATCGACTACGCTGCGTACAACGCCTTCGATGAGGGCGTCTTTAACTTTACGGTTGAGAAGTAGCAGAGAATCTCCGCGGGCGGCGGCATCGCGTCGTCGCCCGCATCCCCCAGCGGCACCATCACGAAGGAGTGAAAATGACGGACACCATCCAGATCTATAAGGGCCTCGCGGGAGTCGTGGTGGACTACACCGCGGTTTCGAAGGTCAACCCCGACACCAACTCGCTGCTGTACCGCGGCTACCCGGTGCAGGAACTTGCGGCGCGCTGCTCGTTTGAGGAGGTGGCCTGGTTGCTCTGGCATGGCGAGCTCCCCACGCCCACCGAGCTGGCCGAGTGTGTACGGGTGGAGCGCTCGCAGCGGGCCCTGGACCCGGTGGTCAAGCTCATTGTTGACCAGCTGCCCACCACCGCGCACCCGATGGATGTGCTGCGCACCGCGGTAAGCGCGATCGGGGCCCGTGATCCGGAGGCCGCGGACGACTCGCGCGAGGGCAACCTGGCGCATGCGGCGCGGCTGTTTGCGGCGATTCCGGCCATCGTGGCCTACGATCAGCGCCGCCGACGCGGCCAGGAGCTGATTGAGCCGAGGGACGACCTCGACTACTCGGCCAACTTCCTGTGGATGACGTTTGGTGAACTACCCTCGGCCGCCGCGATTGATGTGTTCCGCATCTCGATGGTGCTCTACGCGGAGCACTCATTCAACGCGTCCACCTTCACCGCCCGGGTGATTACCTCGACCATGTCCGATCTGTACTCGGCCGTGACGGGGGCCATCGGTGCGCTCAAAGGCCCGCTGCACGGCGGGGCTAACGAGGCCGTGATGCACATCTTTAACGAGATTGGCACGGCAGACAAGGCAGAGGACTGGTTGGCGCAGGCCCTCGCCGAGAAGCGCAAAATTATGGGCTTCGGGCACCGCGTGTACAAGCGCGGTGACTCCCGCGTGCCCACCATGAAGGCCGCGCTTGACGTGTTGATCGCGGAGAGCGGGCGCAGCGACCTGGCCGAGCTCTACGATGCGCTCGAAAAGGCGATGACCGAGCGCAAAAACATCCTGCCGAACCTTGATTACCCCTCGGGCCCGGCGTACCACATCCTCGGTTTCGATACCGAGATCTTCACACCGCTCTTTGTCGCGGCGCGGATCACCGGATGGACCGCACACATCATCGAACAGCAGGCGAGCAACGCGCTCATTCGCCCGCTGAGCGCCTACAACGGTGTCGATGAGCGGCACCTGCCCGGCGTGTAGCCTCCCCGTGCGCCCGGGCCGCCCCGGGCGCACCCACACCCCTGCCCTACAGACCCCGTGCGGCCTACCGCCCCGCCGCGCGCCGCCCCCTACCGCCCCGCCCCGTACCGCCCAGCCTCGCCAGGGTGACTTTTCCTCACACATCGACGATTATTTCTCGGTCTTTCAACCAAAACTCACCCGGAATGCTTTTAGGTACCGGGTGCAAGGACGCGCGCCGCTGATTTTCTTCCCGCTCCTAGGCTCAGCGCGTGCCACCCATCGGTTCGCTCCGCCCCGGGCGGGAACCCTGCCGTCCGCACCCCTCGCGACCCCCCCCGATTCTGTAGCTGAGGAGTATCCGCCACACCGGAGTGACGGATGCTCTACCCCGCCTCCGGCACGTCGTTATAGCTCCCCGCCCACTCCTGCCCGCTGAGCCCGTGGACGGCCGCCATGATCCGGTCGGTCGCCTCGCGCCGATCCGCCCCCGAGCCCGCCGAGCTTAGGTCGGAGAGGTCAACGGGCCGACCAAACGCCACGCGCACCGGCGTCCGCCCCCTGCGCTGTCCCGCCGGAGGCTGTCCATCTGTGCCGATGAGCCCCACGGGAATAACGGTTGCTCGGGTCTCCAATGCCAACCATCCCACCCCCGTGCGTCCCTTATATAACCGCCCGTCGCGCGAGCGGGTGCCTTCGGGATACACCGCAAATGTGTGTCCGTTCCGTAGCACCTCGCGCCCCGAGTCGAGCGCCTCCTGCGCCGCGTGCCCTGCGCCGCGATGTACCGGAACCGCTCCGATGCTGGTGAAGAACCAGCGGCGAACGGCCCCGAGTATCCCGGGCCCCTCAAAATAGTGCGCTTTGGTGAGAAACTGTACGTGTCGCGGGGCCGCCAGCGGAATCGCCAGGCTGTCGAGCGCCGAGAGGTGGTTGCTGGCAAAGAGAACGGGCCCGCTGCGGGGCACGTTCTCACGCCCGGTTACGGTGGGGCGGTAGAGCACCCGGGCGAGGGGCCACAGCACCGCGCGCCCCACACGGTAGAGGACCCCGGGGCTCGTGGCCACGGGTGAGGTCGCGTTGTGGGTTGTTTTCACAGGGTGAGACTCTACCGGCAGGGGTATTCCGGCCCGGTGATTCGACCGGTTCTCTTGTGTATGGGGCACGCCCCGGTAGGCTTAGAGCTAGTCAGTCACTCGGCTGTCAGCTTGTTCATAGGACGGGCCCGCAGACTGGAGCGCACTGTTATTTTGTCACCCACCTAACGTGAAACGAGTCTCGTGAAGTTACGTACCCTTCCAGTCCTGCTCGCAGTTGTTGCCCTCACCGTGACGGGGTGCTCCTCAGGAACCGGCACTATCAACGCCGATGACGCCAAGAAGGCCGGATGCACACCCGTTGCCGCCGGTAAGGCCAGTAACGCGGTCGAGGTAACGGGAGATCTGGGCGCGGAGGTGACCGCCAAGTTTGAGACTCCTCTTGCGGTGACCAAGACCGAGAAAACCATCAACATCATGGGCGATGGAGACCTCCTGAAAGACGGTGACAGCGTCAACTTCCAGCTGAACGTTTTTGATGCCAAGGACGGCAAGAACCTCGGAACCGAAACCAGCACGCTCACGATCGATAAGGATGCCGTCTACGAGGGCTGGATTGACGCGATCTCGTGTATGCCCCTCGGTAGTCGCTCCACCACGGTGCTCCAGGCCAAGTCGATCTTCGGCGAGGCGGGGAACACAGACCTGGGTATTGAGGCTGAGGCCACCCTCGTCGTGGTTGTTGACGCGTTAGACCTTATTCCGAGTCGCGCAGAGGGTAAGGAAACCGCGCTTCCCGAGGGGTTCCCCGAAGTGACCCTTGCCGATAACGGCGAACCGACCGTTACGCTCCCCGACGGATTCACACCGAGCGCGAAACTTGCCTCCGCCACGACCATTGAGGGTGACGGCACCGAGGTGAAGAAGGGCGACACCGTGAGCGTGCAGTACCTGGGCTTCAACCAGAAAACCGGTGAGACCTTCGATTCCAGCTGGACCCGTGGTACCCCGATGACCCAGTCCCTCGACTCCCTGATCGCCGGATTCGGCGACGGGCTTGTGGGCAAGAAGGTGGGCTCGCAGGTCGTCATTCTGATTCCCTCCGCGGAGGCCTACGGTGAGGACACCGAGAAGACAGGCAAGGCCCAATTCGGCGACATTGGCTTTGTGGTGGATATCCTGCACACCGAACCGGCTGCTGCGGCAACCGAGTAGCTCTCACCCACACGCTGTGTGCCACGGATCTTCGGACCCGTGGCACACACCTTTAAGCGGTTGCCTCCGGTTGCCCGCACCCCATCCGCCCGGCGAGGTGTCATGATGGTCACATGCGTCGCGTCATCATTCTGGGTTCAACGGGTTCCATCGGCCGCCAGGCCCTCGATGTGATTGGTGCCCGCACCAGCGAGTTTGAGGTGGTGGGTCTCTCTGTGGGTTCCGACCGCGAGGGGATGCAGGCCCAGGCCGACCGTTTCGCCGTGGAGTTCACCGCGGTGGGTGCCATCGAGTCGGAGCAGCTGGTGCGCGATGTTGAGGCGGATGTTGTGCTCAACGGCATCACCGGCTCGGTGGGTCTTGGCCCCACCCTCGCCGCCCTGGAGGTGGGCGCTACGCTGGCCCTCGCCAATAAGGAATCGTTGATCGTGGGCGGTGATTTGGTGTCCGCGCTTGCCGCCCCCGGCCAGATTGTGCCGGTGGACTCCGAACACTCCGCTATTGCCCAGGCCCTCCGCTCGGGGGAGCGGGGCGAGGTCCGTCGGCTGGTGCTGACGGCATCCGGCGGGCCGTTCCGGGGCCGCAGTCGGGCCTCCCTCGCCGCTGTTACCCCGGCCGAGGCGCTCGCCCACCCCACGTGGGATATGGGCCGCATGATCACCACCAACTCCTCCACCCTTGTGAACAAGGGGCTTGAGGTGATTGAGGCGCATCTGCTTTTCGGCGTGCCCTACGAGCACATTGACGTGGTGGTGCACCCGCAGTCGATGGTGCACTCGATGGTGGAGTTTATTGATGGCTCCACGATTGCGCAGGCCTCTCCGCCCGATATGCGTTTGCCCATCTCACTGGGTCTCGACTGGCCGCGCCGCCTCGCGGGCGTGGGAGCACCGATTGACTGGACAGTGGCCTCCGAGTGGACATTTGAGCCGCTCGATTCCGTGGCGTTTCCCGCCGTGCACCTGGCCAAGCAGGTGGGTCGCGCCGGTGGCACCTACCCAGCCGTGTTTAACGCCGCCAACGAGCAGGCCGTTGACGCCTTCCACGAGGGCAAGATTGGCTACCTTGACATTCTGGATACCGTGCAGCGGGTCGTGGATGCCCACGAGACGCCGGATGCCCGGCTCACCCGGGAGTCCCTCGCCGAGGCCGAGTTGTGGGCCCGCGCCCGTGCCGATGCCCTCGTGGCGAGGGCCTAGTTCGAGGAGAAGGCATCGTGATCTCCCGGCTGGTGCAGCGCAAACTCCCAGCGGGCAATCCCCGATCAGGGGTAGCATTACCGGGTGGAATCCGTGCTGCTTTACATTCTTGGCGTCGTCATCATCGTGGTGGGGCTCGCCGTGTCGATCGCCCTGCACGAGATTGGGCATCTCGTTCCGGCCAAGCTCTTCGGGGTGAAGGTCACGCAATACATGGTCGGCTTTGGTCGCACCCTGTGGTCCAAGCGTAAGGGCGAGACCGAGTACGGCGTCAAGATGATCCCGCTCGGCGGCTACATCTCTATGATCGGGATGTATCCGCCTACTAAACCGGGTGAGCAGTCCCGCGAATCTACGACCGGTTTCCTCAACTCTGTCGTGCAGGAGGGTGCCCCGACGCGCACCCGCGAACATGAGCACGACGATGCCGTTCTGGCCCTTCGCGAGGCGATTGAGGCCGATCCCACCCTGGCCGAGGCGCTGGCCCCCGAGGCCGAGCGTACCGACCGCCTGCCGAGCACTGCTCGCACCGAGGACGACCCCCAGGCAAGCTACCTCTCCTCCATGATTGACGAAGCCCGCCAGGCGAGCGCCGAGACCATCGGGGCGGGGGAAGATTCCCGCGCTTTCTACCGTCTCGCGGTGTGGAAGCGCGTGATTGTGATGCTGGGCGGACCCGCTATGAACCTGGTGCTGGCAGTGCTCTTTTACGCTGTCTTGCTGATGGGTTTTGGCACCCAGCAGTGGAGCACCACCGTTGCGACCGTGAGCGAGTGCGTGTTGCCCGCCACGAGCACTCACACCGAGTGCTCCAGTCAAGACCCCCAGGCCCCCGGTGCCGCGGCGGGTCTTGAGCCGGGGGACACGATTGTCAGCATTAACGGTGAGAAGATCACCGATTGGGCGCAGATTCGCGATGCAATTAGCGATTCCCCTAACCAACCGCTCGATATGGTTATCGAGCGTGACGGTGTTGAGAAGGCTCTCACGATGACCCCCGAACTCACCGAGCGGTATGTTACCGACGAGGCGGGTGCGGTGGTCAAGAGTGGCGACGGAACGCTCAAGACCGAGCAGGTGGGTATGGTGGGCATGTCCCCCACTCAGGAGCTTGTCCAGGCTCCCGTCACGGCCGTGTTACCTGCGGTCGGCGACAATATCGGCGCGGTCGTGAACATGATTGCCCACCTGCCTCAGCGCCTCATCGACATCTGGAATGCTGCGTTCGGTTCTGAAGAGCGCGATGTCAACGGCCCGATGAGTGTCGTGGGAGTGGGCCGGGTCGCTGGCGAGATTGCCAGCCTCGACACCATCCCCGTTGTTGCCAAGGCTCAGGTCATGGTGAGCCTGCTCGCCTCGCTCAATGTGGCGCTGTTTGTCTTTAACCTCATCCCGCTGATGCCTCTGGACGGCGGCCACATCGCTGCGGCCCTCTATGAGCGCGTGCGCCGTACGCTGGCCACAATCTTCCGCAAGCCCGATCCGGGACCCGTGGACGCCGCCAAGATGGTCCCCATCACCTTTGGTGTGGTGATTCTGCTGGGTGCCATGAGTCTCCTGCTCATCTACGCAGATATCGTGAAGCCGGTTAATCTCTTTGGCTAGCGCCACGGGTGGCCCCTCGTTCGGGCAGTGTACAGCGTGACAAAGTAAGGTAGTCGGGTGGCTGCAGTAAATCTAGGTCTTCCGAAAGTTCCCGACGTTCTCGCTCCCCGACGTGTGTCGCGGCAAATCAACGTGGGGAGCGTTCGCGTGGGCGGTGACGCCCCGGTGAGTGTGCAGTCGATGACCACAACCCCCACAACAGATATCAACGCGACCCTCCAACAGATTGCCGAGCTCACGGCCACCGGCTGCGATATTGTGCGCGTTGCCTGCCCCAGCCGCGACGATGCCGAGGCGTTACCCATCATCGCGAAGAAGAGCCAGATCCCCGTGATTGCGGACATCCACTTTCAGCCCAATTACGTGTATGCCGCGATTGACGCGGGCTGCGCCGCCGTTCGGGTCAACCCCGGTAACATCCGCAAGTTTGACGATCAGGTGGGTGAGATCGCGCGCCGGGCGAAGGCCGCCGGTGTTAGTCTCCGCATCGGGGTCAACGCCGGTTCGCTCGACCCGCGTCTGCTCCAGAAGTACGGCAAGGCCACACCCGAGGCGCTCGTGGAGAGCGCCGTGTGGGAGGCGAGCCTCTTCGAGGAGCATGATTTCCACGACTTCAAGATCTCGGTTAAGCACAACGACCCCATCGTGATGGTTAAGGCCTACCGCCTGCTCGCTGAGCGCGGCGATTGGCCCCTGCACCTTGGCGTGACCGAGGCTGGCCCGGCCTTCCAGGGCACCATCAAGTCGGCAACCGCTTTTGGCATCCTGCTGAGCGAGGGTATCGGCGATACCATCCGGGTTTCGCTCTCGGCCCCACCCGCCGAGGAGATTAAGGTGGGTTTGCAGATCCTGCAATCGCTCAATTTGCGTGAGCGCAAGCTCGAAATTGTCTCGTGCCCCAGCTGCGGTCGCGCTCAGGTAGACGTGTACAAGCTGGCCAATGATGTTACCGACGGCCTCGAGGGGATGTCTGTCCCGCTGCGTGTCGCCGTGATGGGATGCGTTGTCAACGGCCCCGGTGAGGCGCGCGAGGCCGACCTGGGTGTGGCCTCCGGCAACGGTAAGGGCCAGATCTTTGTCAAGGGCGAGGTGATCAAGACCGTTCCCGAGTCCGAGATTGTTGCTACTCTAATCGCCGAGGCCAATCGCCTGGCGGCAGAGATGCCAGCGGACGACACCAGCACCGGAAGCCCCACCGTCACGGTGGGTGCCTAAGGCATTACACCGGGTGGCCCGGCCACCACAGAATCGTGCCGCATTGAGCGCGCATCCCCCTTCTACGAGAGGCACTGCCAGGATGAACAACCCCACAGCAACGGTCGCCGCCGACCAGGACATAGCGCGGGTGGAGGCTATCCTCCGCACCGTCTCTACCGCATACTCCGCCAAGATGGTCGGTCAGGAGCGACTCCGCACGAGTCTTCTCGTGGCCCTCATCTCCGGCGGTCACGTGCTGCTAGAGAGCGTTCCTGGCCTGGCCAAGACCACCGCGGCGAGCACCCTGGCCGATACGGTTCGGGCGCAGTTTAAGCGCATCCAGTGCACCCCCGATTTGTTGCCTAGCGATATCACGGGCACCCAGATCTACGACGCCAGCACGGGTTCTTTCCGTACTCAGCTGGGCCCGGTACATGCCAACTTTGTGCTGCTTGACGAGATCAACCGCTCCAGCTCCAAGACCCAGAGCGCCATGCTGGAGGCTATGCAGGAGCGCCAGACCACGATTGGTGGCGAGGTCCACCGTCTCCCCAAGCCCTTCCTCGTGATGGCCACGCAGAACCCCATCGAGCAGGAGGGCACCTATCAGCTGCCCGAGGCCCAGATGGACCGCTTCCTGATCAAGGAGATCGTGGACTATCCCACGCCCGCCGAGGAACTGACAATTCTGGAACGGCTTGACTCGGGTGTCCTCGATCCCGAGAAGCATGCCACCACCAGCGTCACTTTGGACGATGTGCTGTTCCTTCAGGATGTGGCCAACCGCGTCTACGTGGATGCAGCCATCCGTAACTACATCGTCTCGCTCGTCTACGTGACCCGCCACCCCGCCGAGTACATCGGCGAGGAGCGCGCCCGTTACATCAAGTACGGTGCGAGCCCCCGCGCGAGTATCGCCTTCCTCCAGGCTTCGCGGGCTCTCGCTCTGCTGGCCGGCCGCTCCTATGTCATCCCGGAAGACATCACCTACCTGCGCCACCTGGTGCTGCGCCACCGCGTGCTGCTTACGTTTGAGGCTGATGCGGATGGCATCTCTAATGAAGACATTATCGACGCCATCTTCGACTCCGTTCCCACCCCGTAGGGCGCTTCATGTCCAGTCTTCTCGTGCGGGTGAAATCGAAACTTTTCATTCAGTCACGCCGAAAAGCGGTTCACCTGCTTGACGGCGAATACGGCTCGCTGATCCGTGGCCGCAGTATGGATTTCGACGATCTCCGCGAGTACGAGGCCGGAGATGAGGTGCGGGATATCGACTGGAAGGCTACGGCTCGCCACGGTGCCCCACTGATCAAGCGCTACCGCGCATCCCGTCGGCATACCGTCACGTTTGTGGTGGACACGGGTCGCAATATGGCCGCGCAGGGTTTGGGCGGCGAGTCCAAAAGAGATATCGCCCTGCTCTCGGTCGGCGCTCTCGGTTTCCTCTCGGTGCGGCACGGAGACGATGTGGCTCTCGTCTACGGCGACGGTGACCGGGTGCAGCGCATCCCGCCGGCTAGCTCCGAGGCTCAGTTGGAGCGGATGCTGCGCGTGGTACACACCCGCCCCACCGTCACCTCCGCCAGGAGCGACCTGCCCGGACTACTCTCCTATGTGGCCCGGGTCTTTGCCCGTCGCATGATCCTGGTGATTGTGGCCGACGAGACTCCAATTGACCCCGCTATTGAGAAGCTGTTGCGCCGACTTCACGTGCAGCACGACATTCTCTGGGTGACGGTGCGCGACGCCGATCTTGTGTCGGATCACCGTGCCGCCGATGTCCCGCTCGTGGACGTGGCCAACGGCTGGGCGATTCCCGACTTTGTGCACGGCAACGAGGATCTGCGCGCCGAGTTTGCGGCCGCCGCGCGGAGCCTGGAGTCCAGCCGCGCTTCCCTGCTCGATTCGTTGGAGATCTCGCATATCTCGGTCGGCTCCGAAGACGACGTCATCCCGGGTCTGCTCCGGCTGTTGGAACGGCGGATGTATGCCCGGTAACGGCGAACTGTATCCCCCCGGTCAGTACGGCATCGGTTGGCTTTATGTCGCCCTGGCCGTGATTGCCCTGGGCATCGGTCTCTACCTGCTGGTCTCGTTTCTCACGCGGCCCAAGAACGCCCTGCGCCCGGTCGCGGCGGTGTCCTCTGCCCCGCCGCTCGTGGGGCCCGAGATGCTCAACCAGTTGCGTTACGAGTACTTGGCCCAGCTCGATGTGGTTGAGTCGCGCTTCCGCAGTGGCGAGCTTGGCGGGCGCGAGACCAATAAGGTGCTGAGCCTAGTGGTGCGTCAATTCGTGAATGAATACAGCGGTATCGAGGCCCCCGTGATGACTCTGTCCGATCTGATGAGCCAGGGAGTGAATCCCGTGTTGCTGGATGCCGTTGGCCGACACTACTACCCCAGCGTGTTCCGCCGCTCGGGCGTTATTGACCCGTTGGCGGGCCTGGAGGCGGCACGACGGGTGGTGACGACGTGGCACTAGGTTTTCCGTGGATGCTCGCTGTTGGTGGCGGCCTGATCCTGCTTGCCGTCCTGTGCGGGTTCTTTCTTGGTCTGCTCCGTAACCGAAAGGCCGGGGCGGCGGAGGGTCTCGCCGTGGCCCACTCTGAGCGGTTGCGTTCCCTCCCCGGCTTCGGCTCTGCCATCCGACGCTACCGGCTCGGTGTGGGCGGCGTGCTTGTGGTGGGCATTCTTGCCGTGATGATGGCCAGCTATGTGGCCGCCCGGCCCTCAGCCTCCTCCACGGTGAAGCCCGTCAACACCAACCGCGATATTGTGCTCTGCCTTGACGTGTCGGGTTCTATGACCGAGGTTGACACCGAGGTGGCTGACACCTTCCTAAAACTGGTGAAGGGTTTTTCGGGCGAGCGGATTAGCCTTGTGCTATTCAATAGTTCGCCCGTCCAGGTCTTTCCCCTGACCGACGACTACCACTTTGTCACGGAGCAGCTCACACGCGTGCGCGATAGCTTTGACGGCAACTATGACGACTTTGACTACTGGGTGGGGACGAGTAACGGCCGCGGGGCCTCACTCATCGGCGATGGCCTTGCGGCGTGCGCGATGCGGTTCGACCACCTCGATAAGGAGCGTTCCCGCTCGGTGATCTTTGCGACCGATAACGAGGTCTACGGCGACTCGATTGTTGAGCTCAAGGAGGCTGCCGAGTATGCCAAAGCTCAGGGGGTCAAGGTGTATGGTCTCAACCCCATCGACAACGATGACGACCCCAAGAGCGTGGCGTTTCGCGAGGCGGTCGAACTGACGGGTGGGAAGTATTTCCCCCTGCGCTCAACCACGGCCGTGAGCGATATCGTTGACACGATCACGGCCGAGGAGGCCACGAGTCTCACGGGCGAGGCGCGCGTGGTGTGGGCGGATGACCCTAACTTGGGCATCCTTTTTCTCTCGCTCACCGGTATCGCCTTCATCGTTTTGCTGTGGAGGGTGCGCCTGTGATCTTTAACTTTCAGCCGGTTCTGAATATTTTCGTGCTTCTGCTGCTGGTGCTGCCCATTGTTGCCTTCACCGTCTGGCGGGTTGTCCGGGCGACGGGTAACGGCAAACGTCTCGTGTGGCTGGGGCGTACCCTGATGGTGCTGTGCGTGCTCGCCATGCTGCTGCGTCCGGGTCTGCCCGGAGGCCAGACGCAGACCCTGGAAACCGAATTAGACGTCTTTTTTGTCGTCGATACCACCGCGAGTATCGTGGCCGAAGACTATGGCGATGGCCAGCAGCGCCTCGACGGTGTCCGGGATGATGCGGCCGCGCTGGTGCGCGAGTATCCCGGTGCCCGGTTCTCGCTCATCACCTTCGACGCCACCGCGGCTCTGCGTGTCCCGTTGACAACCGACGGCACCTCGTTACTCTCCACTCTCTCGGTGCTGACCCCGGAGATTACGAAGTATTCCCGGGGCAGCAGTATCAGCGAGGCCAACGATCTCCTCGCCCAGACGGTCTCGCAGGCGGCGGTTTCGGCCCCAGAGCGGTCGCGCATGGTGTTTTACTTCGGCGATGGCGAGCAGACATCCTCCCAGGAGCCCGGTTCCTTCACCGAGAGCGCGGAGTGGCTTAACGGCGGGGCTGTACTCGGTTATGGTACGGCTGAGGGCGGGAAGATGCGGGTCACCACCGGTAAGGTGGGCGATACCGCTGCGCCGGAGTACATCGACGATTCCTCCGGTAACCCTGCTTTGTCGGTGATTGATGAGAACAACCTCGAGGCTATTGCCGCCCAGCTGGGGGTAAAGTATCAGCACCGAACGGCGGACACCGATCTGACCATCCCCGAGGTGAAGACGACAACGGTGCCCCTCGCCACCGGGGGCACGGTGGGTAACGTGATCGCGCTGTACTGGATTCCCGCTATTCTCTGTGCGCTTCTGCTGTCGCTGGAGATTCTGCGGGGAACCGCCCAGCTCGTCCAATTGCGCGCTCTCACCAAAACCCCGAGCCAACGAGGTGCATAGACATGACCGACCCGACCATAGCGCGCACATCCGACTCCACCGATCCCTCGGTCGGGTCCGGTGCTGAGGGCGTGCCTAGTCCCGTGGAGCGGCCAGCCGAGCCGGTGACCACAACGTCCGCCGCTCAGGAGGCCGCTGGTCGTCTTCTGAACGTGAATGCTCGTCGTCGCAAGGTTCGTCGCTGGCTGTTCTGGGGAACTTTGCCCGTGAGTATCCTGGCGGGCGTTCTCGTCATCAAGCTTCTCAGCCTCTACGCTTTTGCCCATATGGCAATCGCATCGTACATGGCCGGCGATTACGAAGACACCATTCGCCAGTCCTCCTGGCAGGCCCCACTCAACTGGTTTGAACCGTTCAAGGCACCATTTAACCTCGGAGTTGGTCTGGCTGCCGCGGGTAAGCTGACCGAGGCACAGGATGCTTTCGAGGAGGCTCTGCCGCTGGCCGAGGGCCTGGAGGTGTGCGGCGTCCGGTTTAACCTTGCCCTTGTTCTGGAACTGAGGGGAGACGAGTCCAAAGCTGACGGCAACATTGCCGACTCCACTGTGCGCTACCGGGAGGCTCTGGAGGTTCTCGATGCGGCGCCCGAAGAATGCAACAGCGACGAGGCCGATCAGAAGTCGTCGGACCCGAACCGCAGCATGGGCGACTCTCTGGACGAGACCGAGGAGCGCCTGCAGCAGAAGCAGGATCAGAATGAGGGCTCGGGCAAGGGCGACACAGACCCCCAGGACGAGGGCGAGGGAACCGAGGCGGAGGGCGAGAAACCGCAGGAGACCCCGAAGGACACCCCCACCGAGGAACAGCTGAAGGAGCTTGAACAGAAGCTGGGCGAGGGCGCTGAAGAGCTACAGGACTACGACACCGAGAATCGTGGTGATCAGGAGGGACCGAGCGGTGCCGATAAGCCCTGGTAGGCCGCGCGCCGCGCTACTGCCGCTAGTTAATGTCCGATGTCAGCTGGGCAAGTGTCTCGGTGCGCGGGTCGTAGCGGACGAGTTGCCCGCCGAGAAGGTACACGCGCTGTTGCTGCTCGGTCACGAGGCTCCACAGGGTGGTGTTGGTTCCGGTGTCGAAGGCCACGAGGGTCGTCCGGTCATTGGCGCTGGACGTCGTGTAACCCACGGTGGGGGAGAGCCCCAAGACCTGGAAAGCTGTGCCGTTCGATGCTCGGGTATAGGTGGTGGTGCCGTCCAGGATATTGATCGCGACAAACGCCGAGTAGGTGCCTTCTCCGGTGCTCGTTGCGGCAAAGATAGTGTCTTCCGGTCCGCCGCTCTGCTCCCAGACGCGCCCTGTGCCGATCTCTGCCGGTGCCCGCCAGGCATTTTCGCCGGTGCTCGGGTTGAGGCGCATGAGCCGGGAACCGTTGTCTGTTGTCACAAATAACGACAGGTAGCCCGAGGAACTGGGAGCGTCTGTGCTCAGGCCGTCGCGGCTAAACTGTGGGGCCTCGCTCATATCCCGCTGCCAGGTGATCGTGCCGCGTGAGCTGAATCCTCGGAGGGTGCCGCTCGCCCCGTCCGTGCCCTCCGGATGTTCCTGGTAGGAGACGAAGCCGTCGGACAGTGGCGTGATCGTGCCGTTAAAAGCGGGTAACCATTGTGCAGGCGTGCCACGGGTCAGATCAAAGGCGCTTCCCTCGCCTGATTGTTCGGAGAGCACCAGTGTGGAGCCCACCACGGTGGTGGTCGGTAGAGAACGGCGGGGGAGAGCGGACTCCCAGAGGGGCGACATCGGGTCGGTGGCGTCCACATAGGACACGACGCTCTCGGCAAGACCCGCCCGGGTGCCGACAAGGACGAGGTGGCCGGTGTCCTCCGGGATGCTACTCAGAGTGGCCGACTCGTAACGGTCCACATCCGCGGGGCGGTTCGCCAGCGCGGGGTCCGTCAGCCGACCCGAGGAACTCGCGAGTGTCAGATACGAGAGCGGGTTGGTTCCCGACCCGGTGACCTGAAGGATGATGTCGCTCGCTTCCCCGGGTGACACGTTCTCAACCGTGGCACCGGCTGTCCAGGGTGCTTCATCAGCCAGCAGCACGGACCACTCGGTTGACCCGTTGCGCGTGTTCAGGAGTGTGAGGGTTGCCGACCGCTCGGCGGTGGTGGCGTCGCAGGTGGGGTCGGCATCACTGTAGCTGCCGACGATCACCGCACGATCTTGGCCAAAGGTACTCATCGTGTGCGAGAAGCAGGACAGGATTGCGGGGTCCATGCTCTCGCCCAGGCTGATCGTCCAGGGTTGGGTGGGCGAGGGGGCATCCGAGAGGGCAGAAATCGAGACCGATGAGGCAGTGTTTTGGCCTCGGATGGCGGTTCGGGCGACCCCGAAAATGATCAGTATCAGGAGTGCGGTCACGAGGCTGATGCTGAGCACGCCCACTGTCCACCCCGCGAGAATCTGACCTCGGCTGGTACGCGGTGTGACGGGGGGCGGTGGCAACGGGACAGAGGAGGTTTCGGTGGGTGCGCCGATGGGGGGCCGGGTCAGCGGCTGCTGCTCCTGTCGGTCGTGAATCCACCTGCGCAGTTCGTCGTAGCAGGAGGTGTTGGCGAGCAGAGTGGGCCACAGCTCGGGGTGATCCTCGGCGAGGCGGGCCAGCGTTTCGGCGTCGGCGGTGGGGTCGGCTGCGAGCGTGTAGTGCTGGTTCCGATCCAAAGTCATCGCGGGCGCTTTCGTGGGGGGAGCAACGTCGAGAGACGTCAGGCTCCAGCAACGAGCCGCAGTCGATGTGTGCGGGTACGTGAGGTGATGCGCTCACCCCCACACTCAGCCGTCGATCACCGATTGCTCGGGAAGCACGGTTATGCCGCGGATCTCATTCGTAGTGAATGACCAAGCGTAACCGGCAGAAGCGGATACCGGCAAGTTGGACTCAGCGGGCTTACCCTAGCTTCGCTGTCCGCATCTCCCATCCGAACAAGAATTGTCCGCGTATGAACTCCGCGGAAATGGCCTATAGGCTGGTCCGGTGACAGCAGATAATGTCGTGGCTTCTGAGCCCACTCCCGATGGCACCAATAGGGTGGTCAACGCCGCGCACGAGGGTGCGGACGGTGGCGCGCTGAATCCGGTGAATGCTCCAGCATCCGACGATATGGATGACACAATTCTCGGGGACCGCGCGCGCCCCGGGCCCGAGACAGTTCCCGAAGATAACGACGATACCCTTCTCTCTTATGGTGTACCCGCGGCCCAGCGCGCACCCGCTGACGACGGTGACACGCTTCTTGTGTACGGCGTTCCCTCTTCGGAGCGCTCCCTGGTGGATGATGGCGATACCGTTCTCACCCCCCGGCCGCGTGAGCGTCGCTCGGTTACGGCTACCTGGCAGCACCCGGCCGGTCCTGTTCCGGTGCGTGACGACCGGGACACGATTCCCACGCCGCGCAACCAGGACGCCGAAGGGATTGACGACACCATCCTCAATCTGGCCGTGAATTCTGTGGCGGCGCCCCCGTCGCCACCGCCTTTTGCACCCCCACTGTCACCCTATGCAGATCCTGTTGAGCAACCGGCAACCAGCGTGTGGCCGGGCAGTCACACTGTGATTGACGACACCGATCCTGCGCCGCTGGCGTCGGCCGGTGGCGAGACGGTGGCCGCCTCCGTGATCTACGCCACAACCGAGAGCGCGCCCAACGCGTATCCGCTCGGGGCCAGGGACCGCCCCGGTGAGGACGTCGTTGTCGAAGATTCCGTGCCTGTCCGAGAGACCGTGGTGGATGATGAAGACACCGTTCTCGGGGCTCTCGGCGCGCGCGTGTATTCGGATGATGATGAAGACACCCTCCTTGAGTCCTACGCTGGTTTCAGTGAACCGCTTTCCGATACCGAGGACAGCGTTCCGGCGATACCGGCCGCGGTGGCGGATGAGGAAGACACAGTTCTGGGTCGGCGTGAGCTGGATGAGGAAGACACGGTTCTGGGTCGGCGTGAGCTGGATGAGGAAGACACGGTTCTGGGTCGCACACCACGGGGGACGGATGAGCTGCCTGACGACGAGGACACTCTCATCGGATTCTCCGTGGCCGAGGCTGAGCACTCGGTCTCCGACTCGGCCGAACCTTCCATGGAGGACACCCTACTCAACCCGCGCTTTGCGGCGGTTGCGTCTCATGATCCCGAGCGGGTTAGTGAGCCCGAGACCCCAGACATCGCCGAGAGCGCTCCACTAAATTTAGCCCCACCTGCCGCCGAATTTGAGTCCTATGTGGCCCCCGGTGTCGATGATGCGGAAACGGTGTTGAATGTGCTGGGGCAGGTGGTCGAGGCTCCGCTGGGTCTGCCTGCGATTCCGGTCCCGTTGCCGGAGGTTGCCCCACCACTCGCGGCTCAGGTGCCCCCGCCCCAGGCCCCCGCGGTACGTGATGACCAGGACACTGTCCTTTCAGCTCACCTCGGCTACCGTGACGATGAGACCCTGCTGACTCCGCGTGAGACGGGCGACCTGGCCGACACCGTGATTACGCCGCCGCCGCCCCCGCCGCCGCCCGCGCGGCGTTCAGCCGCACAGCGAAAGCGACTGGCTCCTCTGGCTGACGGTGAGTTGCCGCCGTTACCGCCCTTGCCTCCGCTCCCTACGCCGCCGCCCGCTCGGGCCGAGCCGCGATTCGTGGCCGGAGTCTCGCTGACTGACGGACGTGTGATGGCGATTGTGGGTACACTCATTTTTGGGCGTAAGCCCCGCTCAACTCGGATTATCTCTGGTCGGTTGCCCAGCCTGGTGCAGGTTCACTCGCCAGCGGGTAGTATTTCGGCGACGCACCTGGAGCTGAGGCAGGAGGGAATGGCTGTCGTGGCCACCGACCTCGCCTCGGCAAACGGCACGATCGTTACGGTGCCCGGAATGTCTCCGAGGCGAATGCGACAGGGTGAAGCGATGGCCGTTATCCCCGGCACGATTTTAGATATTGGCGATGGAGTGGCACTCACAATCCTGCCATTCCAACGGAAGGACGACGCGTGACCTTTACCGAGGCAACCAGTCGCACACGAGACGTGGTACTGGGCGCAGAGGGACGTACCGTCACCCTCAGCTGGTCGTCCGCGACTGATCGCGGACTGAAGCGAGCGCAGAACGAAGACAGCCTGGTGGCGCTTCCGCCGATCTTTGCCGTTGCTGACGGCATGGGTGGCCACGCGGCTGGCGATGTCGCGAGCGCGGCGGTCGCGGGCGCACTTGGTGCGATCACGACGGTACCTGTCGGCTCCCAGCAGCTTCAGGATGCCCTGCACTCCGCCACAAAGGCTATCCGGATTGAGGGCTCAAAGACGGGTGCCTCTGGCGGGTCTACCTGCGTGGGGGCGGCCTTAACCACCCAGGGGGATGATCCCTATTGGCTCATTTTTAACGTGGGGGATTCCCGGGCCTACATCTTTGAGGACGAGGTGCTCTCCCAGGTGAGTGTTGACCACTCGGTCGTGCAGGAGATGGTTGACACGGGTGAGATCACGCCGCTAGAGGCGCTGTCTCACCCCCAACGCAACATGATTACCCGTGCCGTCGGCTTTGAGGACGCTCCAGTTCCCGACTACTGGCTGGTCCCCGCTCTCGCGGGCACCAAAGTCATCTGCTGTTCCGACGGATTAACCAAGGAACTGGTCGATGGAGATATTGCTCAGCATATTGCCAGGGGCGGCTCTCCCCAGCAGATCGTGAACCGTCTGATGACGGCGGCGCTGGCTTCCGGCGGTCGTGACAATATCACCATTGTGCTCGTTGAAATCACGTCGGTGGGTCCAGATGAGACCGATTGGCATGAGACCCTTCCTGGCATCAACCTGTGAGTAACATCCGCTTAATTTCAGTGCCTATATCGCTTCGGCTATAGTAGGCAGTCGTGCAGAGGGCCGCTAGGGGCGGTTAGTATGGGGTTGCACGTAGTCGTCGGGGGGGCTCCGGTGCACGGAAAGGATCCTTAAACAATGAGAGCCGTTTGCAGTTATTGCGGTCACGAACTCCTCACCAACAGTATGTTCTGTGGGGAGTGTGGCCAGTTGGTTCGCTCGACCTCGGTGCAGCCAGCTGCCGCTACCTCGTCGAGCCGTGTTCAGGCTGGTTTGGATGGGCGTCAGCCGCCGCGTCCGCCTGCTCCGCCGGTGTCTCCCTCAGCCGCTTCTTCGCGTCCACCTGCTCCGCCCGCTCCGCCTGCCGCGATCCAGCAAGCCCCGTTCTCGCCGCCCGCTCCGCAGTTGGTTCCGCCTCGTCCGCCCGCTCCGCCGGTTGTGGGTGTCACCCCGGGGTATCCGCCGCGGCCGCCAGCTCCTCTCGGTTCCCCGGCAGCCGGTATTCCGGGAAGTGGGATGCCTGTGACCGGCTTGCCCGCCTCCGCCATCCCTCCCGCCACCCAGCCGCCGCGTCCCCCTGCGCCGCCGGCTATGCCGTCAGCCGAGGTTGCTCCCGTGCGTACACAGCCGGTCTCGTCTGTGGCGGTTGCCCCGCAGCCACCCGTGGCGGTTCAGCCGCCGCGTCCCCCTGCGCCGCAGATGGCTCCGCCGCGTCCCCCTCTGCCGGAAAAGGTGACCGCCCCGCCGCGTCCCCCGGCCCCTCGTACCGGCTCTGTCTCGGTTGTCGAGCAGCCGATCGCACCGCGACTTGCTCAGGCAGAGCCGCCGACGAGGCCCCGTACCACGGAGACCCCGCTCGTGCCTGCTGAGCAGATTCGCGCCGATCCGATTCGTCCCCCGCTGGGAGAAGCGCCGGTGGTCTCCACCGCGCCGATCCCGGAGGCTCCCGCAGCGGTGGCCGGTGCGGAGGATCTTGAAGAGACGATGATCTCGATGCGTCGTCGGCCCCGCCGGGTTTCAGCCGCCTTTACCCTGCAACTCAGCACGGGGGAGGAGTTCACGATTGGGGGATCGGGTCTTCTCGGGCGTAACCCGCGGCCAGCTGAGGGCGAGATCTTCGACCACGTGCTGGTCATGATTGATCCAGCACGCTCCGTCTCCAAGACTCACATCGAGTTTGGGGTTGAGGAGGGAAAACTCTGGGTCAAGGACCGAAACTCCGGAAACGGAACGCGTGTGCGCCATACCAATCGTCCCGAAGAGGAGTGCGTTCCGGGCAAAAAGGTTTTTGTCGAGGCGCGCACCCGGGTAGAGATCGGAAATGAGTTCTTCATCGTACTCACAGCGGAGTAAAACCCGTCTCTGCCGCCACCCGCAGCACCACGTGCGGGTGGCGGCACCATACACAGATATATCCACATGCCCGCGACGTTAGGGAGTCACGAGTTTTGTCAGTATCCACACAAATAGTTCCTCCTCAGTTGTCGGGTTACCATCACATCCGCATCCTGGGCAAGGGCGGATTTGCGTACGTCTTTCTCTATGAGCAAGACTTCCCGCGGGCCGAGGTCGCGGTTAAGGTGCTGACTCCCAAAGTTGCCAACAAGAAGCTTCGCGAGATGTTTCTCTCCGAGGCCAACCTGATGTCGCAGTTGAAAGCCCACCCGTCGGTGCTCACCGTGCACAACGCCAGTATTGCCCCGGATGGTCGCCCCTATCTGGTGATGGAATACTGCCCGTCTTCTCTGGGCGCCGGATACAAAGAGAAGCCGCTCTCGGTCTCCGAGGTGCTGCGTGTGGGAATCAAGATTGGCAGTGCGCTCGAAACCGCCCATCGGGTAGGTTTTCTGCACCGGGATATCAAACCGTCCAACATCCTCCTGACGCAGTATGGGCATCCTGTGCTGTCCGACTTTGGGATCGCCGCCACAGCCGCCGCGCTGGCTTCCGAGCACGTTGAGGGGATGTCGGTGCCCTGGTCGGCACCCGAGGTGCTGCGTGGCGAGACCGCAGGTACCGTTACCAGCGAGGTGTACTCGCTTGCCGCCACCCTCTTCACCCTCCTCTTGGGTCGCTCGCCCTACGAACTTCCTGGCGACGAGAAGCAGCGGAACAAGCGTGAGGTGGTGCGTTCGCGAATCGTGGGTCGCGACCGTCTGCAATCGCTCGGTCGGCCGGATGTTCCGCCCCAGTTCGAGGCGCTTCTGGCTCAGTCAATGAGCAAAAACCCCACCGCCCGCCCACAAAGCATGCTCGAATTTGTGCGTGGTTTACAGATCGTGGAGACGCAACTCGGGTTCGCCCAGACCCCGGCCGAGATCGCGGATGATGCGCGTATTCAGGCCTCGCGTACCCTGATTGATTCGGACGGTATGGCCGACGGTCCCGCTCAACGAGTTCCTCTGGCGGGTACCCATCGCCGCTATCGACACAGCGGGAACCGTGAGCCACACGAGAGCGCCGAGGAGACGGGAGTTACCGTCATCCGTTCGGCGAGCGGTAGCGGCGACAACCGCAGCCGTCGGCGTCGTCGTCGTATTCTCTGGGGTTCCCTCGGGAGCGTCGCTGTGCTCGCTGCGGCTGCGGTCGTCAGCGTTCTGTTGTGGGGTGGCTCAACCGGAATTCCCATCGTCAGTAACATCACGGCCGAGCCCACGGATGACGCGGTCGTTTTCACCTGGAATGATCCCGGCCTGGGCGATGGCGACCGCTACCTGGTGAGCACCTCTGACGGCGAAGTGAGCACCCAGCGCGATACCGAGTACCGTGCGGCACCGTCCACCCCGGGAGCTCCCGTGTGCATTACTGTCACGGTGACCCGTGAGGGTAAACCGGGTGAAGTCAGCTCTGAGACCTGTTCGTCCGTGGGAGGCTAGCTAATGATTCGTTCGTGGCTGAAAAAAAATGTTGCTGCCGCCAGTAGCGGTCTTGTGATTGTGTTGGTTGCTGCACTCGTTATCACGGTTGCCGCGGCCTCGGGCGGCTACAGCACCGAGCGCACAGACCTGGACAACGCGAGTGTCTGGGTGGTCAACGACGCGGAGACAGCCCTCGGTCGGCTGAACACCCAGATTACGCAATTGGATACCGCGACGCGCAGCAACCAGACCGGGTTGACGGTCATCCAGAACGACTTGCAGGTTCTTCTCTACTCCCGCGAGAAAAAAGAACTCTCGATCGTCGATGAGGCGCTCTCTTCCTTTGACGAGAAGGTGCAGCTTCCCGTCGAAGCCGACGATATTTTCCTTGCAGGGAAGACGCTCGTGGTTCACGCGTCATCTACCGGTCAGGTGTGGTTTATCCCCACCAATGCCCTGGACGGTTTCACCGCCGAGACCGAACCCGATCTGACGCTCGGTAAAAACTCCACGGTTGCCGGGGACGATAACGGTGCATTTGCTGCCTACTCCGAGAGCAGCGGATTGATTCGGATGGACCTGGCCACCTCGACCGCCCCGGAGGCCGGTAGCGATGTCTCTCTCGGAGAGAAAGACGACAGCTACCAATCCGCGATTGTCGCGGGCAAAGCGATTATCCTGAACACGACGGCAGGCACCCTCAGTATCAACGGTGCAGACCCGGTAGCGCTGGACAGCGCCGAGTCGCCCGTCTTGATGTCTTCTGCGCCACAGGCAGAGGACATCTATGTGAGCGACTCCCGTGGCCTCATTCGGGTGTCCCTGACGGGCAGCAACTCCGACCGGGTCTTTTCTGATGCCTCCGGCGTTTCGGCCCGCACCACTGTCGTCGGCAACTGCGTTTTTGCCGCTTGGAATGATGGATCTTTTTGGCGCGACTGTGCAGGAAAAACCTTCACTCAGCAGTTGGCCGGCGCTACGGGTGAGCCTCGGCTCGCCTTTGCCGTTCGCTTTGGCTACGTTGTGCTCAACGACGAGGTAACGGGTCGCTCCTGGATGGTCCAGAAAGATGGACAGCTGGTCAATAACTGGGATGACATTCTGCAGGACATTGAGGACGACGACAAGCAGAAAGAAAACGATCCGATGCTCCCGGCTGAGGTGGATTCCGTGCAGAAGCCGCCGGTTGCACAGCCAGACACCTTTGGCGCTCGACCGGGACGCACGAGCACCCTCCCGGTGCTTCTCAACGACTTCGACCCCAACGGCGATGTGATCATGATCTCGGATATGACCGACTACCCCTCAGACATGGGTACGGCGGCGGTGATTTCTAACGGACAGTTCCTTCAGGTCTCCCTGCCGCCGGATGCCAGCGGCTCCTTCACCTTTGGCTACCGTATCAGCGATGGCAAGGGGAAAGACGCCGGGACAACCGTGACGGTTCAGATTCGCCAGCCGGGCGAGAATAGCCCGCCCATTCAGGCGAGACAGACCAGTCAGACGGTAACCTCCGGTGACCAGTTTGACCGCGCCGTTCTGAGTGACTGGTACGATCCCGATGGCGATCCGATCTTCCTCGCCGATGCCGTGACGACCGCTCCGGATGTGGCGACCTTCTCGGCCAAGGGCATCGTCTACTTCCAAGATTCGGATAGCGGGTCCAGCAATAAGTCTGTGGCCCTGATGGTCTCCGATGGTGCTGCCAGTACCCCCGGCACGCTCGCCGTTGAGGTGTCAACGGCGTCGGCCCCCATTATTGCCGATGGCATCGCCGCAACGGGTCACCGTGACCAGGAGGTCACCGTTCAGCCCCTCGATTATGTGCGCGGTGGAAACGGTCTGATTCGTGTGACCGGGGTGCCTGATGACAAGCTTGCTGACGCAACTGTCGCGGTAAACAGTGAAACGGGCGAGGTGCGCTTTACCGCCAGCAAAGTAGGAACCTACCTGCTGGAATATAAGGTGAGCGATGGTAGTAGCGCCGTATCGGGCAGTCTCCGCATCGACATCTTTGAGCCTCCAGCCCCCGACTCAGTGCCGATTACCACGCCATCATCTGCGTTCCTCTACCTCACTCAGACCGATACTGTGAATGTGTTGGCCTCAGATGTGGATCCGGCCGGTGGTGTACTGATGATCAGCGGCATGAGTAACCCGCTCGAGTCCGAGGGTCTCATTGTGGAGGTACTTAACCACGGGATGATGCGGGCGAGCCTTTCCGAGCCGATTCCGGGCGGGCGGGTTGACGTTATCTACACCGTGACGAATGGCTATCAGACCACCCAGGGCGTGCTCACGATCATCCAGATTGAGCCGCCTGCCAAGGAGAAGCCCCCTGTTGCCGTGGCTGATCGGGCGAAGGCTCGCGTGGGCGAGGTGATCGAGATCCCGGTTCTTGATAACGACATCCACCCTGATGGCAAGCCGATTACGCTCCGTCCGGACTTCGCTCACGACATCAACAAGGGGGGCGGGCTGCTATTCGTCTCGGGCACCAAGCTGCGGTACCTGGCACCCGATAAGCCCGGTGAGTTTTACGCGACGTATATCGTGGAGAGTCCCGGTGGCGAGATCGCGACCGCGGTGGTTCAAATTTCTGTGCGTGAGCTCGATGCTGAGACCAACTCGGCACCCGCACCGCGAACCGTGACGGCTCGTGCTGTGCAGGGGCAGACAATCCGCATTCCGATTATTCTCAACGGAATCGATAACGACGGCGACTCGGTGACGCTGAGCGGCACCGAGACAGCGCCCCAGTTGGGCGTCGCGACGGCAACCGGCAAAGACTACATCGAGTACGAGGCGGGGCCCGCCACGACGGGAACAGACGTGTTCTACTACTCGGTTACTGACAGTTTCGGAGCCCGGGGTAACGGTCAGATCCGGGTTGGCGTGATGCCTGCGGCCGAGCTCACCAGTAACCCGATCGCGACGACCGACCTGGTTACGGTCCGTCCGGGAACCGAGTTTGTGGTCAAACCACTCGATAATGACTCGGATCCTGACGGTGGCATACTCACGATTGTGGACACTGAGAAGAGTGACGAGCTTCCCGCCACGTTCACCGACGATACCGTCAGTATTTCGGTGCCCACGAAGGAGGGTAACTATCCCCTTCTGTACACGATTCAAAACGCGACCGGTGGGCAGAGCTCGGCCTGGATCCAGGTGAGCGTGCGCAAAGACGCCCCGCCGACCCGGCCCATCGTGGACGATACCGTGCTCAATCTCACCGACATTTCGAAGGACAACGAACGTGTTGCGGTCGATACCTGGGACAACGTCTTTTATGCCGAGGGTTCGATCAAGAATCTTACGATCGGATCGGTTGCCGGGTGGGACAGTAATGTCCAGGTGACGGACAAGAAGCTTCTGAGTATCCAGGTGACGGACAAGAACCAAATTATCCCCTTCCGGGTGTCGGTCACCGACGATCCCGAGGTGGCCTCCTACGGGTTTGTCTGGGTTCCTGGCCGCAAGTCTGCCATACCCGAGCGCCGCACGGATGCCAAGCCCCTCACGGTGCCCAGCGGGCAAAAGCTCACGATTAACCTGGCCGACCAGGTGATTGCGGCCGGGGGCAAGACGGTGCGCATCAGCGACGCCTCAACGGTGAAACCTAATAACTCCAACGGAGCCAACACGTACCGAAACGACACCACTCTGGAGTTTGTGTCGGAGAAGGGCTATTGGGGCCCGGCATCCATTATGTTCACCGCGACAGATGGGAAACCCGGCGAGAAGGGTAACGAGGCGACGATCACGTTGCCCATCACCGTAACTCCGATTGATAACAAGCCGCCCACCCTGCGCGGGGCCTCCTTCACCCTGGAACCGACGGGCACGCGAACTCTGGACCTCAAGGATCTCACCGATTACCCCTACCCAGACGACTACGCAGACCTGGAGTGGTCGCTGCCTGCCGGTTCTCCCAAGGGACTCTCCGCGAGCCTGTCCCAGAGCTCGCTCACGGTCAAGATGGACAACAACACGCCCCTGGGCGAGACGGTGCCGATCGCTATTGGGGTGAAGGATAAAAAGAGTGAGGTCGCGACCGCGTCGATTGCCGTGAGCGTGGTGGGCTCGACCAAGGCAAAGGTTCAGCCTCAGCCGGACACGGTTGAGTTGCGCCGTGGCGAGACAAAAACTGTTGACGTGCTGGCCAACGACCTCGGTCCTGCCGAACTCACCCCCTACACGGTTGTGAAAGTGGAGAGTCAGAATCAGGTTGCCGGTGTGACAGCCAGCCCGAGCGCGGATAACCGCACCATCACGGTGACGGCCGCCGCGGATGCCGCAATCTCCACCAACCTCCAACTCACCTATCGGGTGCAAGACGCCGCGAACCAGAAAGATCGGATCGTCACGGGAACCGTGACGGTGATTGTGGTTGACGTTCCCGATGCGCCCGGCGCACCACGATACCTCAAGCAGGACTCGTTCCAGAACGACGGGAATCTACGGTTGAGCTTTACCCCCTCCGCGTCGAGTAATGGTAAGCCGATTGAGCGCTACCTCCTGC
The DNA here is from genome assembly GCF_006716695.1 of Klugiella xanthotipulae. Taxonomy (GTDB): domain Bacteria; phylum Actinomycetota; class Actinomycetes; order Actinomycetales; family Microbacteriaceae; genus Klugiella; species Klugiella xanthotipulae. Next base: position 349,937 of record NZ_VFPN01000001.1, on the reverse strand, counting down.
GCAGCACCGATGGTGCCGTCAACGTTGACTGCGGTCTGGATAACTCTAGCTGCACCGTCACGGCGGCTCAGGCTGGTGTTGGGGTGAAACGCAGCTACATGGTGATTGCGGTCAACTCGGTCGGGGAGTCCGTTGCCAGCCCGCCAGGCCCCCCGCTCCGGATCGACTACGTTCCGGAGGCTCCCACCAACCTCACCGCGGTGCAGCCCGTCGCGTCGAGCGAGCTTGCGCCCGTGAACGGCGGTACCCTCAACATCTCGTGGAGCCCCTCGGTGACCCCGCACAACGGTACCCCCGCTAGTGAGTATCTCGTTGTGGTGACCCAGGAGGGCGGCGATGTGAAGTACAGCAATGTCACCTCGGGAACCTCCGTCCAGGTGCCCAACTTGGAGGCGACCACGCACACCGTGACGGTGACGGCCAAAAATAACCTGGAGACGGACACCTACGGTGCGATTGCGTGGAAGTCGGCAACCGTCAGCGGTGCCGCGGCGAAGAAGGCCCCCACAATGAACCCGGTGAGTTTCACCTCGGGTGATGGGCAGCTCACGGCATCGTATCCTGCCGCGGCTAACGGTGGGATCGTACCCACCTACGATGTGGTGTGGGGCGGAGGAGCCTCAACCTGTGCCGCGGCCAAGAGGGGTGACTCGGCCACCTCAAGCACCCAGCGGTTCAACGCCTCGACCCTCGCGAACGTGTCGATCACGGCCTGGAACGGATGGGCCTGCGCGACGGTCACTGGTCAGCAGCAGTACTGGCAGAAACCATCGATACCGCGGGCTCCATCGATCTCTCGGGCCACGGAATTCACGGGTGCCCTGAAAAACCTGCTGATCACGGCTCCGACCACGGCCGGGGTGGAAAGCTACTATTATCGCGTGGGCAACGGTACCGGCGTGCTGATCAAGCCGGGTGAGACCAAGGAGATTGCCGGTACTATTGGCAACTCCCAGAACCAGATTTCGCTGCGTGCGTGCGCGACGACTGACGGCAATGAAGCCTATTGCAGCGGCTATGGGTCAGCCAGCGCGGGTCTGCCGCTCAATCTGACCGTCACCCCGAACTCGGCAAGTCCGCTGACCTGTCAGGTCTACGCTGACGTGTCGAAGCCCGTGATTAACGTGGTGGGCCCGGCCGAGGTTCGTTGGAGCTACGTGTTGCGCGATGGTCGCGTCGTGACTCGGGCTGAGGGCCAAACCATCCCGGGCAGTGCGATCAGTATGATCGTGTGGGCACGATACGACGGTGAAGACACGCCCGATGCGTTACGCCTCAGCGTGAACTGTAACTGACGTCACCCGCTTTCTGCGGAGCATCACGCCGCAGCCCGGAGTACAACCACACACCAAGGAGAAACCAATGACCATGACCCCCGAGCAGGCCGCGTGGTTTGCCGACGTCTTTAACCGGGTCGTGCACAACGTGGAGAAAGCGCTTTTGGGTAAAAAGCGTGTTGTACAACTCGCGCTGACCGCTCTCGTGAGCGATGGCCATCTGCTCCTGGAAGATTACCCGGGAACGGGCAAGACCTCGCTCGCCCGCGCTATTGCCCAGAGCGTCCGCGGCACCAGCAGCCGCATCCAGTTCACTCCGGACCTGCTGCCTGGAGACGTGACGGGAATGAGTATCTACGACCAAAAGCGGGGGGAGTTTGAGTTTCACCGCGGCCCCATCTTTGCCAGCATTGTGCTCGCCGATGAGATTAACCGTGCCAGCCCCAAGACCCAGTCGGCTCTGCTCGAGGTGATGGAGGAGGGCCGCGTGACGATCGATGGTCATACGCACGGCGTTGGTCGCCCCTTCATGGTGATTGCTACGCAGAACCCGGTGGAGCAGGCAGGAACCTACCGCCTGCCTGAGGCGCAGCTTGACCGTTTTGTGATGAAGACCACGCTCGGCTACCCCGACCACCTGGCAACCATCAGCATCCTCGAGAAGGCGGGAACGCGCTCACACGACAGCATCCTGCCCAGCGTGATTAGCAGCGAGAACGTGGTCGAGATGGCGGCACTTGCCCAGACGGTGCACATTGAGCCCGCCGTGCTCGACTACATCGCCCGATTGGTCGAGGCAACACGCAGCGCACCCGAGGTGCGCCTGGGCGTGAGTGTGCGTGGAGCTCTGGCCCTCGTTCGCACCTCGAAGACCTGGGCCGCCGTGCACGGGCGCCACTTCGTGCTGCCGGACGATGTGAAGGCCCTGGCTGGCCCCGTGCTGACCCACCGGCTGATGCTTGATCCTGAGGCTGAGTTTGACGGGGTAACGGCCGACAGCGTCATCGCTCAGGTACTGATTGATGTTGAGCCGCCCGTTGAGCGGGAAACCGTGGCGTGAGTAAACAGCCATCACAGCGAGCCGAGGCTCGTTCGGGGGTGAAAGCCGGTACTTCACCGTTTGCACGACGCGCCCTTCGTAAGGAGCGGCTGAAGGCGGCCCAGCGCGCATCGACGCTGCGCAGTGGAGCATCCAGCTACGTCGAGACCGGATACGCCGGAACCTCCACCCACCTGAACGTCCCGGAGACGGGCTTCCGGGCTGTCGCCGCGCGCATTCTTCGCCGGATGTGGCGCAAGCTGAATCGTCGCCTTCGTCGGCTGGGCGCGTGGCTGGGATCGACCGTAACCGGGTTGGGCTGGTCGATGATTGCCACCGCTGTTTTCGGTTTGACCTGTGGCTATGCCTGGGGTTGGCTTGAGGCCATATTTGTGGGATATGCCGCCGTGGTTTTCTATGCCATCGCGCTTTTCTTCATGTTTGGCCGCAGTATCTATTCGGTTGACCTTGCGATGGTGAGTCCACGGGTGATGGTGGGGGAGCAGGCTCCGGGGTCACTCACGGTGACCAATCCGACGCGCCGCCGGCTTTTTCCCGAGACCATCGAGGTTCCCGTCGGGGTGGGGCTCGCCGAGTTTCACCTGCCGAGCCTCGCCGCGGGGAACAGTTTTCGGGGCGAGTTCATCGTACCGACCCTCAAACGATCCATCATCACGGTGGGTCCGGTGCGCTCAGTGCGTGCTGATCCCCTGCTGTTGCTGCGCCGTGAACTGGTGTGGACCACGGGGCTGCAACTGTTCATCCACCCCCTGACCACCTCGATTCCCAGCACCAACACCGGGTTGATTCGCGATCTGGAGGGAAACCCCACGCGGGATCTCACGAATAGCGACGTCTCCTTCCACGCCCTGCGGGAGTACACCGCAGGGGATGATCGCCGCCACATCCACTGGAAGAGCACGGCCCGCACGGGTCAGATGATGGTTCGTCAGTTTGAGCAAACGCGCCGCAGCCAGTTGCTCATCGCGTTGAGCACGTGCAGCAACGACTACTACAGCGAGGAAGAGTTCGAACTGGCTGTGAGCGTTACCGGTTCGGTGGGTATTCGCGCGATTCGTGACGGGCGCGACACCAATGTGGCTATTTCCGTTGAGCTCCCCGAGTACACAGCGGCGGCTACTCCGGCCGCACGACAGCTGCGGGTGAGTACGCCCTCGCGTCTCCTCGACGAACTGTCGGGTGTATCGCACACGCCACGAGCTATTAGTTTGAACATCCTGAGTCGGGTGTGCGCCGATTCGATTACCGGTATCTCGGTGGCTTTTCTCGTTTTTGGCTCGCTGCCCACATCAACCCAGATTCGTGCCGCCTCGCTCGCGTTTAGCCCCGATACCGAGGTGGTTGCGGTGGTCTGCAACCCGGGTATCGTGCCCAGTATGCGGCGTATTGACGGCCTGACCGTCCTCATGGTGGGTTATCTCGACGATCTTAAGCGGGCCCTGAGTAAGGCGGCCACACTGTGAAAAAGCCGCACGTTCTGCAGCGCCGAGACGTGGTCGCGAACACCCTCTTTTTTGTCGCCCTGATGCTGCTGGCTGCGGTGAGTCTCTGGCCCATCTACCAGCAGGTCCACATTTTTGTCCTGGCCGCCGTCACGATCACTCTGGGCGCGGGTATCGCGCTGCTGGGCGCTCTGACCAAGCTTCCCACCTGGCTCACCCCCCTGCTCGCCGCACTCGTTTACGCCGTCGTGGGCGGCGGGATGGCCGTGCCGACGTATGCGGTTGCCACGTACCTCCCCAGCCTGAGCGGGTTGCGCGAGCTGGTGCTGGGCACCGGTCTGGGCTGGAAACGCCTCCTGACGGTGGATGCGCCTGTTGGCACCTACCAGGGTCTCATGGTGCCCGCGTTTGTGGTGCTACTGCTGGGTACGGTTCTGGGGCTCAGCGCGGTCTTGCGCTCGCGGCGGTTTGCCGCGGCTGGTGTGCTCGGTCCGCTCGCGGTGTATGCATTTGGGATTGTTTTTGGTGTGTCCAATGTGCACGCGCCGGTTGACGGTATTGACCCCTCCTGGTGGCTCGCGGGCCAGAGTTTTGCTTGTATCGCCCTGGTGGTGTCCTGGATGCTGTGGCGCGCCCGCCGTCGCCACGACGTTGCGACGGCCGTCGTTACGAGCGATGAGAACTCGCTCGTGGTGGCCGCATCTGCCGTATGGCCCCGGATTCGGGCGGCGCTGGTCGCCGGGCTTGTTTTGCTCGTGGGCGGCTCGGTCGCCGGGGTCGGTGTGCACCTGGTCGCGCCCGCCACCGCACGGCAGGTTCTGCGCGACAGCATTCAGCCTCCCTTTAATCCGCGTGATTACGCCAGCCCGCTATCATCATTTCGCAGCTATCTGAGCGACGAGGTCATCAACGAGCCGCTGTTCACCGTAAAAGGGCTACCCGCCGAGGGGCGCATTCGAATTGCCACCCTCGACTATTACGACGGTGTTCTCTACCGGGTGGGTAGCCCCACCGCGGAGACGGAGGCGAGTGATTTTTCCCGGGTGCCGTTCCGCGTTGACGAGAGCGCTCGGGAGGGCGAGGAAGCGAGCGTGACGATTACGATCGCGGGGTATCGCGGCGTATGGATGCCCACGGTGGGCTGGCTCAGCGAGGTTACGTTCGCGGGCAGCCGCGCCGCAGCCCTGAACGAGTCGTTCTTCTACAACGCTTCGGGCGGCACCGCGGTTGTCACCTCGGGTCTGAAGGAGGGCGATAGTTACACTCTCAATGCCGTCGTGCCGGATATCCTGAGCGAGGTGGAGCTGGCCAAGGTGACACCGGGCGGTGCCCGTATCGAGACTCTCGATGAGATGCCCTCGGTGATCGGCTCAACCGTGAAGGATTGGTCGGCTGGGGAGGATACCCCGGGGCAGAAACTGTCCGCAGTGCTCGCTCAGTTGCGCGAGGGGTATATCAGCCACGGAGGCACCAATGAGATTTACAGTCGTCCGGGCCACGCGCTCGACCGCATCGTGCAGTTTTTGGATGAGCCCCTGCTCTTGGGAGACGCGGAGCAGTACGCCGTAGCGATGTCGCTGCTCGCGCAGGAGCTAGGGTACCCTTCGCGGGTGGTCTTCGGTTTCCTGCCAAACGCCGAGGGGGAGACCGTCCGTGGCTCCAATGTCACGGCCTGGACCGAGATTAACACCCGTGAGCACGGGTGGGTTGCGGTTGATGCGACCCCCGAGTGGCGTAAAATCCCCGAGGAGAAGCCGAAGGATCTGGAGAAAGTCTCGCAACCGCTGAGCGTGCCGCCACCCCCGCCCCCCGAGAGCGACGAGGCTATCGTGCCGTATCGACCGGAGGGTGAGATGCGTGATCCCGACCCGGATGCACCCGAGTGGGTGGGTATCCTGCTGGGCATCCTCGCCGTGGCGGGCTGGGTGGTGCTGGTTATCGGGGTGATCGTGGCACCATTTGCCATTATCCTGCTCGCTAAGCTTTTCCGTCGTCGTCGTCGCTACCAGGCGCTAGAGCCACTCGACCGGGTGACCGGGGGATGGCGTGAGGTGGTTGATCTCGCAATCGACCACGGTGCCGACAGCGTGGGAACCCAGACGCGAGTTGAGTACGCCGAGAGTCTGGATGAGCCGCGTATCTTGGCGCTCGCCTACGGTGCTGATCGGATGGTTTTCAGCCCGGAGCCGGTCGTTCCCGAGTCTGTCGATCACTACTGGACGGAGGTGACCGATCTGCGTAAAAACTGGAGCGATACGATGACCCGTCGCCAGAAGTGGAAGTCGGCGCTGTCACTGCGTTCGCTGGGCTGGGCCCGAGCCACCCGGGCGGTGGCGGTTCGAATTGAGCGGCGGGAGCCGGACGAGGATGACCTGGACTAACCTGTGCCCTCGTAGGAATCGGGATGCTCGCCGCCGCGTGTGGCGAGCATCCTCCGTTCCCCTCTCCAGCCGGTAGCATGGTGGGGTGCCAACACGCCTCAGTAACTATTTCCTCCGTACCCTTCGTGAAGATCCCTCCGATGCGGAGGTGATCGGTCACAAGCTTTTGGTGCGAGCCGGCTACATCCGCCGTCAGGCCCCCGGCGTTTTTGCCTGGTTGCCGATTGGCCTGCGGGTCAAGGAGCGAATTGAGCGTATCGTGCGGGAAGAGATGGCCTCCGCAGGGGCCCACGAGGTGCACTTTCCGGCCTTGTTACCCCGTGAACCCTATGAGGTTACGGGCCGCTGGGATGAGTATGGTGAGGGACTCTTTCGGTTGAAGGACCGTAAGGGTGCCGACATGCTGTTGGCCCCCACCCACGAGGAGGTCTTCACTCTGCTGGTGAAAGATCTGTACAACTCGTACAAAGACCTGCCCCTGTCGATTTTCCAGATCCAGGATAAGTATCGTGATGAGGCTCGTCCCCGTGCCGGTCTGCTGCGCGGTCGCGAATTCACGATGAAGGATGCATACTCGTTCGACTACACCGATGCCGGGCTTGATGCCAGCTATCAGGCGCAGCGTGACGCCTACGAGCGCATCTTTACCCGGCTTGGCCTCGAATACGTGATTGTGCAGGCGGATGCTGGCGCGATGGGCGGCTCCAAGAGCGAGGAGTTTCTGCACCCGACCCCGGTTGGCGAGGACACCTTCGTGCGCTCAAGCGGCGGGTACGCGGCTAACGTAGAGGCGTTCACGACAGCCGCCCCTGCGGCGCGTTCCTACGAGGGGCTCGCCCCCGCCGAGGTCTTGGCGACGCCGGACACCCCCACGATCCAGACTCTGGTTAATCGGGCCAATGAGGTGCATATGCGCACCGACGGTCGCGAGTGGACCGCGGCGGACACGTTGAAGAACGTGGTTTTGGCCCTGCTTCACCCCGATGGTACGCGCGAGATTGTGGTGGTTGGCGTGCCCGGAGACCGCGAGGTTGACCCCAAGCGCGCCGAGGTGGCTTTCCAACCGGCCGAGGTGGTCGCGGCCACCGACGAGGACTTTGTCAAGTACCCTGCGTTGGTGAAGGGGTATATTGGCCCCTGGTCGTCCGAGGGGGCCGTGCTGGGTGAAGAGTCGGCCACGGGCATCCGCTATGTGCTTGACCCGCGCGTAGCCGACGGTACCGTGTGGATTACGGGGGCGAATACCCCCGGTCACCACGTGTTTGGTCTTGTTGCCGGACGTGACTTCGTGGCCGATGGCACCGTTGAGGTGGCAGATGTCCAGCCCGGCGACCCCGCCCCCGACGGCTCCGGCCCGGTTGAGCTGGCCCGCGGGATGGAGATTGGTCACGTCTTCCAGCTGGGTCGTAAATATGCGGATGCCCTGGGCCTCCGCGTGCTCGACGAGAACGGCAAACTGGTGACGGTGACGATGGGCTCGTATGGCATCGGCATTACGCGCATCCTCGCAATCATTGCGGAGCTCAATAACGATGCCCGCGGCCTGATCTGGCCGAAGACGGTCGCTCCGTTCGATATTCACGTCGTGGCGACGGGCAAGGATCCGGCCGTCATATCGGTTGCCGAGACGGTTGTCGCCGATCTAGACGAGAACGGGTTTGAGGTTCTTTTTGATGACCGCGCCAAGGTTTCGCCCGGTGTAAAGTTTGGCGATGCTGAGCTGATCGGCGTCCCGACAATCGTGATCGTGGGTCGCGATGCGAGCGAGGGCTTTGTCGAGTTGTGGGATCGTCGTAGCGGTGAGCGAACCAGAGTTGCCCTGGGCGATCTTTCGGCGGCACTCACCGTCTAAGCGCAGACGCTACCAACGGATGGTGTCGGCCGCTCAGCGGGGGCCGGTGCCGTCCCTGGTGTTTCGACCCCGAGATATCGGGTACCGTAGATGAAGACATGCGCGCTTACGCGCACAAAATACTGAATTGAATAGAGGAGGCCGACTGTGGAAATCGATCTCACCGTCTTGCGAATGATGGAACGCGAGAAGGAAATTCCCTTTGCGGAACTGGTCCAGATCATCGAACAGGCGATCCAAACGGCTTACCTCAAGCACGTCAACGAGGCAGAGGTGCGAGCCGAGGCGGTGACCTCGGCTCGGGTGGTGCTTGATCAGAAAACGGGCCACCTGGCCGTGCTGGTCCCCGAACGGGACGAAGACGGCAACGTTGTGGGCGAGGTGGAGGAGTCCACCGACGAGTTTGGGCGCATCGCCGCTTTCGCCGCAAAGCAGGTTATTAACCAGCGTCTGCGGGATATCCAGGACGATGCGGTGCTCGGCGAGTTCCGCAACAAAGAGGGCGACATCGTTGCGGGGGTGATCCAGCAGGGTCCGAATCCCCGCATGGTACACGTCGATCTGGGCACGGTGGAGGCTATCCTGCCCCCTGAGGAGCAGGTGGCCGGTGAGGAATACTCGCACGGGTCACGCATCCGAGTCTACGTGACGAGCGTTTCCAAGGGGACAAAAGGCCCCCAGGTGATGGTGTCCCGCACCCACCCTGGCCTGGTACGCAAGCTCTTTGCCCTGGAGGTTCCCGAGATTTCCAGCGGTGTCGTTGAGATTGTCTCGCTCGCCCGCGAGGCGGGACACCGCACCAAGCTGGCCGTCAAGGCTACCGATCCCAGCATCAACGCGAAGGGTGCCTGTATCGGTGAGTTGGGACAGCGCGTGCGTGCCGTGACTGCCGAGCTCAACGGCGAGAAGATCGACATCGTCGATTACTCGGCCGATCTACCCACGTTTGTCGCCAATGCCCTGTCACCTGCCAAGGTGACGAGCGCGTTTGTCATCGACATGGCTAATAAACAGGTGCGCGCTCTCGTTCCCGATTTTCAACTCTCGCTCGCGATTGGCAAAGAAGGGCAGAACGCCCGTTTGGCGGCGAAGCTTACGGGGGCCAAGATCGATATTCAGCCCGATTCGGTGATGGACGCCTAACACACAACCGGCCGTCGCGTGGTCTCGGGATGCCGGACCGCGCGGATGGTGGGAGAATGGTAGGATGGATCCGGTAAGAACGTGCATTGGGTGCCGTTCGCGTGTTGAAAAAAGTGTCCTCTTGCGAATCGTTTCTCGAAACAGCCAGGTAGCTGTTGATGAGAAGGCGGTTCTGCCCGGGCGCGGCGCGTGGCTACACCCCTCTCGTGCGTGTTTTGACACGGCGGTACAGCGTCGGGCTTTTGCCCGAGCGTTTCGCGTGTCGGGGCCACTCGACACACAACCACTAGAGAACAGGCTGAAACGGCTAATGGAAAACTAATGAGCGGCTCGAAATGAGAACCGTCCGTAATTAACGGTCTGCGCCTGTCCGGGCGAAGACCCAGACAGGAGAATTTGTGGCAAACCCACGCGTACATGAAGTCGCCGCCGAAATGGGCGTCGATAGCAAGGTCGCACTCGCCAAGCTCAAAGAAATGGGCGAGTTCGTGAAGGGGCCGTCGTCGAGTATCGCCCCACCCGTCGCCCGCAAGCTGAGGGCATCCCTCACCGCTGACGGCGCGGAACCAACGTCTGAATCGCCTGGTTCGGCATCATCTGGTTCTGAGCCTTCTGGTTCTGAGCCGTCCGGTTCGGCACCGGCGGGATCGGCAACACCCGCTGCCCCGGCACATAAGCCCACAGCCAAGCCCGGTGCTAAAAAGCCGGGGGCTCCCACACCGGGACCGATTCCGGCACCCGCGCCGACTCCCGCTCCGGCGGCGAAGGCCCCCGCACAGACGTCTGCCGCTGCGGCTGAAGCTGCCCCGGTAGCCGAGGCGGCCACACCGGTAGCTGCCCCCGTGGCCGAGGCTGCCTCCGCGGCACCCGCCGACGGTGCAGACGGGAAGAAGCCCTCCGGCCCGACCCCGGCATCCGTTATTCCCCGCCCCCAGGCACGTCCCGGTGCGCCGCGTCCCGGAAACAACCCCTTCGCTTCGGCGCAGGGTATGGGCCAGAGCCGCCCGGGCGGACCGCGTCCCGGAAACAACCCCTTTGCTTCGGCGCAGGGTATGGGTCGCAAGCCCAGCCCCGGTAACATCCCGCGCCCCGCGGCTCGCCCGCAGGGTGGAGCGGGCACGGGAGCTCCGGGTCGCCCCGGTGCCCCCCGTCCCGGTGGAGCGAACCGCCCGGGTGGCTTCCAGCGCCCCGGTGGCGGTGCACCCGCGACGACCGCGGGTGGTCCCGCACGTCCCGGCGGTTTCGCCGGACGTCCCACGGGTGGTGGCGGCCGTGGTCGCGGCCCCGGTGGCGGAACGGCCGGTGCTTTCGGCCGCGGCGGCGGCAAGAGCAAGTCGCGTAAGTCGAAGAGGGCGAAGCGTCAAGAGTTTGAGCTGCGCGAAGCCCCGTCGCTGGGTGGGGTGAGCGTACCCCGCGGTGGTGGCGACACGATCATCCGACTGCGTCGCGGTGCATCCATTGCCGACTTTGCGGACAAGATTGACGCCAGTCCCGGAAACCTGGTGACCGTGCTCTTCCACCTCGGTGAGATGGCAACGGCAACCGAGTCGCTCGACGAGGCTACCTTCCAGATTCTGGGTGAGGAGCTGGGCTTTAAGATCCAGATGGTCTCCCCGGAGGATGAGGATCGCGAGCTGCTTGAGGGTTTCGATATCGACCTTGATGCCGAGCTAGAAGACGAGGGCGACGACGTGCTCGTGGCCCGTCCCCCGGTTGTGACGGTCATGGGTCACGTTGACCACGGTAAGACCCGACTGCTTGACGCCATCCGCAACGCCGACGTGGGTGGGGGTGAGGCTGGTGGTATTACGCAGCACATCGGGGCCTACCAGGTCACCGCGACGCATGACGGTATGCACCGCCCGATCACCTTCATTGATACCCCCGGTCACGAGGCGTTTACCGCCATGCGTGCCCGTGGTGCTCAGGTGACGGATATTGCGATTCTGGTTGTTGCGGCCGACGACGGCATCATGCCGCAGACGGTTGAGGCGCTGAATCACGCCCAGGCCGCCGGTGTCCCGATCGTGGTTGCGGTAAACAAGATTGACAAGCCCGAGGCCAACCCGGCCAAGGTGCGTCAGCAGCTCACCGAGTACAACCTGGTGGCTGAAGAGTACGGCGGAGACGTCATCTTCGTGGACGTGTCTGCCCGCGAAAACATCGGTATCACGCAGTTACTTGATGCCGTTCTGCTCACCGCGGATGCCGGCCTTGACCTGCGGGCTAACCCCAACAAGGATGCTCGTGGTGTCGCCATTGAGGCCAACCTCGACAAGGGTCGCGGTGCCGTGGCAACCGTGCTCATCCAGTCGGGAACGCTGCGGGTTGGAGACGCCATTGTGGCGGGAACCGCCTATGGACGCGTTCGCGCCATGCTCAACGAGCACGGTGAGACTGTTGCCGAGGCGGGCCCCTCCCGTCCGGTGCAGGTGCAGGGTCTGTCAACGGTGCCCCGCGCCGGTGACACCTTCATCGTCACATCGGAGGACCGTACCGCGCGTCAGATCGCCGAGAAGCGTGAAGCTGCCGAGCGTAACGCCCTGCTGGCCAAGGCTCGCAAGCGCATTAGCCTGGAAGACTTCACCCGTGCTCTCGAAGAGGGCAAGGTCGAGTCGCTCAACCTCATCATCAAGGGAGACGTGTCGGGTGCCGTTGAGGCCCTCGAAGAGTCGCTGCTCAAGATTGATATTGACGATTCCGTGCAGCTGCGCATCATCCACCGTGGTGTGGGTGCCATCACCGAGTCGGACGTCAACCTGGCGACCATCGACAACGCGATTATCCTCGGATTCAACGTTCGCCCCGACACGAAGGCGCGCGAGCGTGCCGCTCGTGAGGGTGTCGACGTGCGTTTCTACTCGGTCATCTATAACGCCCTCGAAGACATCGAGAACTCGCTCAAGGGGCTGCTCAAGCCCGAGTACGAAGAGGTCAAGTCTGGCGTTGCAGAGATCCGCGAGGTGTTCCGTTCCTCCAAGTTTGGCAACATCGCCGGCTGTATTGTGCGTTCGGGAACGATCACGCGCAATGCCAAGGCGCGCGTTATCCGCGAGGGTATCGTGGTCGCCGACGGTCTGGCCATCGAGTCGCTGCGCCGGTTCAAGGACGATGTCACCGAGGTCCGCACGGACTTCGAGTGTGGTATCGGACTGGGCAAGTTCAACGACATCCAGGAGGGTGACGAGATCGAAACCACCGAAATGATTGAGAAGCTGAGGGTCTAGTACCCCGGCGGTGTGGGCCCGAATCCGAGAGGGTGCGGGCCCACACCCGTCTCCGGCACCGCCGGAGGCGTGCGGAAGCGAAAGGACAAGAGAACATGGCAGAGAATCCACGGGCCAGTCGGATGGCCGAGCGCATCCAGCAGATCATCGCCAAGCGTCTAGAGAAGGGTCTACGCGACCCCCGTCTCGGTTTTGTGACGATCACGGATGTCCGCGTCACGGGCGATCTTCAGCACGCGAGCGTCTTCTACACCGTGTACGGCACGGAGGAGGAGCGCACCGACAGTGCGACCGCCCTCGCCGCCGCCACCGGGATGCTGCGCACCGAGGTGGGCCGCAACATGACCACACGGCTTACGCCGACCCTGGAGTTTATTCTGGACGGCATCCCGGAGAACGCCGACCACATCAACGAGTTACTGCGGGCCGCGCACCAGCGAGACCGTGAGGCCGCGGCGCTGGCTGCCACGGCCGAGTATGCGGGTGACGAAGATCCGTATGTGAAGCCACGCGAGCTGGTAGAAGACGACGAGCCGGGCGTATAGATTGTCCGGGTGCGGACGAGTGAGAACGGTTCGCCAGCCCGGCTGGCCGTCATCGCTCGTTCGTTCTGGCCGTCTGCTCGCGGCTATTCGTGGTTCAGGATGTAGCCCGGTGTGGGCTCCGTGCTGACCACCAGGAGGCCGTCGCGCACGAGGCTGCTGAGGGCACGATCCCGCTGGGTGCTGTCCGGCCAGAGCGGGGTGATCTCGGCATCCGTTACCGGGCCGGTGGCTTCCCGCGCCGCAGCCAGGATCAGGCCGCGCACCTGACGGTCGGAGCCCTCATACTTCTTCTGCACGGCCTTTTTGGGCCCCAGATACTCGGGGTAGTTGGATCCGCGCCAGGCGCAGATCTCGGCGAGCGGGCAGTCACCGCAGCGCGGACTGCGGGCGGTACACACGATCGCTCCCAATTCCATGATTCCGGCGTTGAAGGTGGCCGCGGCGAGCGTTTCCGTGGGCATCAGCTCGCTCATTGCCCTGAGGTCGGCGGCGGCCTGGGGCGGCCCGGCCTCGCCCTGGCCCCGCACGGCTCGAGCGATGACACGGCGCGTGTTGGTGTCAACCACCGGATGCCGCTCCCCGTACGCGAACACCGCGACTGCCCGTGCGGTGTAGTCGCCGACCCCGGTGAGGGCGAGTAGCGCCTCCACCTCTCGCGGCACCACCCCGCCGTGCTTCTCGGTGATGGTGGTCGCGGCGCGGTGTAGCCACAGCGCGCGGCGCGGGTAGCCGAGACTGTGCCAGGCGCGTACCGCCTCGCTCGCCGGGTCGGCCGCGAGGTGCGCGGGCGTGGGCCAACGCTCCAGCCACTCCGCAAGCCGCGGAATGACGCGCGTGACGGGGGTCTGTTGCAGCATAAATTCGCTCACGAGGGTGCCCCAGGCGCTGAAACCGGGTTCTCGCCAGGGCAGCGGCCGCGCATTCTGCGCGTACCACTCGTTGACGCGCTGCCAGAGGTCCATCTCACTAGGGTAGGCGGTGCCCCGCGATGTCTGTGTCTTGGTCCGGCCGTGTCCCGGTCCGCGGTGGCCGTAGACTGGTCGGGTGTTTGGATGGTCTGCAGAAAAAACCGAGGTGCTCACTGAGCTGGCTGACGGCCTGGTAACGCTCTACCCGCACGGGCGCATCACGATGGCTGTGGATGGGGGCCCTGGCGTTCCCGTTGGCGAGTTTGCCGACGACCTCGCCACGCTGCTGCGCTACCGCGGCCACACGGTGTTTCGGGCACACCTCGACGACTTTCACGCCCCCGCACAGCGTCGGCACCTGCGCGGTCGCTACTCGGCTGAGGGGTACCTCGACTTCTCGTTTGATGAGTCCCTGCTGCGCCGCGTGCTGGTCGAGCCGTTCCGCCTGGGCGGCAGCACGGGTTTCCAGCTGGCTGGCTTCGACCTGGCCCGCAACCAGCCGTATGAGGCGCGCTGGGTGACGGCGCCGGAGGACGCCATCCTGATCGTGGATGGCTCCGTGTTGTTGCTGCCTTCCCTGCGTGGTCTGTGGCACGGTTCGGTGTGGCTCGACGCGCCGCAGAACTCCGATGCGGCCGAGGCTATCTCGCTGGCTCCCGTGAGCTACGCACCCGTGGCGGTGCCCGAGGTCTCGGCCGGGGTGCGGCGTAACGCCGAAGCGAACACCCTCTACCGCGAACGGGTGCTGCCCGGGCAGACGGCGCAGTCTGCTATTGATATTTCCGACCCTGCGCATCCGCGCCGTGTCCTGTCCGACTTCTGTTAGGGAGCCATGACCCAGCCCGTCACCGACCCCAGCGGCATCCTTCTCGTGGATAAGCCGGCAGGAATGACCAGTCACGATGTGGTGGCTCGCAGCCGCCGCCTGCTGGGCACCCGTAAGGTGGGCCACGCCGGTACACTCGACCCCATGGCCACCGGGCTGCTGCTGCTCGGCGTGGGCAGTTCTACGCGCTTGCTCACCTACCTGGTGGGGGCCGATAAGGAATATCTGGCGACCATCCGGCTGGGCCAATCAACCGTGACGGATGACCGCGAGGGGGAGGTGCTGACCTCCGCCGCCCCGGGCGCACTCTCCGCCGTGACCGCCGAGGCGATTGCCGCGGGAGTCATCGCCCTCACGGGGAAGATCTTGCAACGACCCAGTTCGGTGAGCGCCATCAAGGTGGATGGCCGACGCGCCTACGACCGGGTGCGCTCGGGGGAGGATGTGGAGTTGACGAGTCGGCCCGTGACCGTGAGCGAGTTTGTGGTGCTGGACCGGCGGTCGGCGCGGGCTGATGTCGGTGTCGAAAATGCTGTGGCGGGCGGCGAGGCAATCGACCTGGACGTGCGGGTGGTGTGCTCCTCAGGCACGTACATTCGTGCGCTCGCCCGCGATCTCGGGGCGGACCTGGGCGTTGGTGGACATCTGACTGCCCTGCGCCGCACGCGCGTGGGGCCGTTTCACGTGGCCGATGCCGTAACGCTGGAGGATGAGCGTTACGCCGAGCGGGCGCTCGCGCCAACGGAGGTGGCGACCACGCTGTTTCCCCGTGTGAACCTGACGGATGCGCAGACCATCAGCCTCGGCCAGGGCAAGCGGCTGGAGCTGGACGGGGTGGCGGATGCGCCTATTGTGGCGGCCGTGGCATCCGAGGGACGTCTGGTGGGGTTGATCTCGGTGAAGAAGGGCGGGACGAGGGTGATCGTGAACTTTCCGGTGGTGACCTCGTGATCGAGTGGCTGACCTGGGCTCAGGTCGTGGTGGGGCTCGCCGCCGGGGTGCTCTGTGTCGCGTTTTTCTGCGCTCAGCGTGCACCCAACGACTACACCCTGGGTGCCATAGCGCTCGTCGAGTTGCTCCTCGTGGTGCAGGCGGTCACCGCGATTGTGGCCCCTTTTGTGGGAAACTCGCCCAGCGGCGATGGCCTGGAGTTTGCCCTGTACCTGATTACGGCACTGCTGCTGCCAGTGCTCGCGGTGGTGTGGGCGCTGAGCGACCGGACTCGGTGGAGCACGCTCATCCTCGCCGTCGTGGCGTGGGCTGTCGCCATCATGGTGTTTCGGATGGACCAGATCTGGACCGGTTCTGGTCTCTAGCCGGGGCCGCCCTTCTGCCCCTCCGAGCCCTGCCCTCCCCGGGTGACTTTTCCTCACGAGTCGCGATAACTTTCGTCGTACTGTGAGGAAAAGTCACCCGGGGATGGGTGGGCTGTGGGCATTCCCTCGGCTCGGCACTCGGCCAGATGGTTTACGGGTAAACTTGCGGAGTTATGTCTCCACTTACTCGCGGTTCAGAGGTTGGCCCCGCCGACGGGTCGTCGCCGACCCGAGAGAGGGACTCCCGGATGTCGGGTCTCGGTCGCCTCCTGGTCGCCATTTACGGCATCCTCGCACTGGCCGCAACGGTTCGCTCGCTCTACCAGATACTTTCTCGCTTTAATGAGGCTCCCGTCGCGTACCTGCTGTCGGGGCTCGCCGGCGCGGTGTACATTGTGGCCACGATTGCGCTGATTCGGCAGGGGCCGTGGTGGCGTCGCGTGGCCGGGGCGGCCATCCTCTTTGAACTGCTCGGTGTGCTCGTCGTTGGCACTCTCAGTATCACCCTGGGTGATCTCTTCCCGCACGATACGGTGTGGTCGGTGTATGGCCGCGGTTACGGCTTCATCCCCCTCCTGCTGCCCATCGCTGGTCTCGTGTGGCTGTGGCGCAGCGATCCGACGCGTGTTAGATCTGAGCCGATTGGATCTGAGCCGATTAGATCTGAGCCGATTAGATCTGAGGCCGCGGGGTCTTCGGAGGCGGAGAAGTAGTGCGCGTTTTTACCAGCTTGGCGGAGGTCCCTGCCAGCCTTCCCCGCTCGGTTGTTGCCGTGGGAAAATTTGATGCTGTGCATCTGGGCCACCGGCGTATCCTGCGTCACCTTCGCACGATTGCCCGGGAGCGCAGCCTCGACGCCGTTGTCTTCACCTTTTCCAATAACCCGCTCAGTATCGTCAAACCCGAGGTCTGTCCGCTGCCCCTGCTGAGTCCGCAGCAGAAGCTCGACCTCATTGCGGAGCAGGACATTGATACAACTGTGATGGTGCCCTTCGACGCCGAACTTGCCGCACAGAGTCCCGAGGAGTTTGTCGGCCGGATACTGTGTGACCGCCTGCACGTGAGTCACGTGCTCGTGGGGGCCGATTTCCGCTTCGGTCGTCACGGGGCGGGCACTGTCGGCGTGCTTACCGATCTGGGCGAGCGTCTGGGCTTCACCGTCGAGGTGGTTGAGGATGTCGTCGCGGCGACCGATCAGAAGGTCTCGGCCACGCTCATCCGTGAGTCGCTGGGCCGGGGTGAGGTGGCTCGCGCTGCGACTCTGCTGGGCCGGGCGCACCGTGTGCGTGGCCCAGTGGTGCACGGTGCTCAACGCGGCCGTGAGCTGGGGTTTCCCACGGCCAATCTGGGCCCGGATGCCGAGGGCCTGGTGCCGGATGATGGTGTCTACGCCGGGTGGCTGATGACCGAGGGCGAGCGTTTCCCCGCCGCGATTTCGGTGGGTACCAACCCCACGTTTGACGATGTCGTGGTCCGCCAGGTGGAGGTCTACGTGATTGACCGTGCAATTGACCTGTACGACCGCGTGGTGGAGGTCGAGTTTGTTGATCGCCTGCGCGGCATGGTCGCGTTTGACTCGCGTGAGGCCCTCATTGCCCAGATGACAGATGATGTGGCCCAGACCCGACGCCTACTGGGAGTTGGCCGCCGGTGACACCCTCCCCGTTGCCGGTGACGTCTCGATTCGGCAAATTTTTCGTCTTGGTTGCCATCCTGCTCATGTCGGTCAACCTGCGGAGCGCCGTCGCCTCGATGTCACCCGTTTTCGTCTTCATCAATGAGGATATTCCGCTCAATTCTG
Source organism: Klugiella xanthotipulae (assembly GCF_006716695.1). Classification (GTDB taxonomy): domain Bacteria; phylum Actinomycetota; class Actinomycetes; order Actinomycetales; family Microbacteriaceae; genus Klugiella; species Klugiella xanthotipulae. Next base: position 332,159 of record NZ_VFPN01000001.1, on the reverse strand, counting down.
CGGTGAAGGCCGTCATCGGGATGATGCCCCCCATCCTCTTTGCGGTGTGTGGCGTCTTGACGCCCATGCTCGTGCGGCGCACCTCGCTAGAGGTCGCCACAATCATTGCGCTCAGCATCCAGGTAACCGGCCTGCTCATGCGCGCCGTAACTCCCGACACCACGTGGCTGATTATCGGCAGCGCCTGTGCCATGGGCGGTATGGGGATGGGTAATGTGCTCCTGCCGCCGCTGATCAAGCGCCACTTCCCGCAGCGCATCGCCGTGATGACCACCGTGTACGTCACTCTGATCTCGGTGGGCACGTTTGTGCCGGCCTTCCTCGCTGTGCCCATCGCGAGCGCTGCGGGGTGGCGCGTGTCGATGGGGATCTGGTGCTCTCTTGCGGCCGTGGTCATCATCCCGTGGCTGGTTGTGGCATTCCAGCAACGCAGCCAGGGCATCCGGCTGGGGTCGCCGATGGCCGGTGAACCTGAACCGGGTGTGGCGGCTACGGACCGACCGGCTGGTCGTGTGTGGACCTCGCGCGTCGCCTGGGCGGTCACGGTGGTGTTCACGCTGTCAAGTATGAACGCGTACTCGATGTTCTCCTGGTTGCCTGTTATCTTGCAGGACAGTGCGGGGGTGTCGGCTGCCGAGGCGGGCAGCCTGATGGGCCTCTACGCGTTTATGGGGTTGCCTGCCGCCCTGCTCGTCCCGGCCCTGGCCTCCCGCCTCGGCTCGGTCAGTAAGCTGATCTACTTTGCGATTGCCTGCGGGCTGGTCGGATACGCGGGTCTCTGGGTGATGCCCGGGACCCTCACCTGGTTGTGGGTGGTGATTGCCGGCCTCGGGCCGACGCTCTTCCCCATCGCCCTGCTGATGATTAACCGTCGCACGCGCAGTCACCGCACTGCGGTCACGCTCAGCGGGTTTGCACAGTCGGTCGGGTATACGGTCGCGGCCATCGGCCCGCTGGGCGTTGGCCTCCTGCACGACCTTACGGGCGGCTGGGGTGCGGGCTACGCCGTCCTCTGTGTCTTCTTCCTCGGTGGGATCTGGGCGGCGCGCGTGCTGCGCACGCCCCAAACTGTTGAGGAAGACTGGGCTTCCCGCCCCCACAGCGCCCCGTAGTCCTGCCCTCTCCTGTCCCGCCTCGGCTGAGTTCAACGGCGGGCGGAAGCCAGGCCTCGGCTGGAGGGATGAGCCGCACTATCAACATCCACGGCGCCACGGTGCTGGTCACCACGGTGCTGGTCATTGACCCTGATCGGTCAGGCGTGGGGAGGGGAGCGCGAGCTAGTGTGCTGAAGTGTTCGAGAAAATCCGTACGGGGAGCATAGATTTTGGCACGGTGGTAACTACATGACAATAACGAAGTGTGGTGAGGTGGAGCCTTCTGCCCGACCCCCCGCGCTCAGAGTTGATGCGCGGCGGCCCCCGAGTAGTGCCGCAGCGCGGCGGCCCCCAGCAAGGGACCATCATCGCCGAGGACGCTCGGTAGCACGCGGGTCGCCCGGACGAAGGGTAGCGGATGTGCATCCACCGTCTCCTGTACCAGCCGCGTGTACTGGGGGGTCACCCGCGAGAAGCCGCCGCCGACCAGCACCGCATCGAGGTTGAGTAGGGCGGCTGCTCCGGCGATGGCCTGGCCCACGGCGGCGGCGGAGCGGCGCACCGCTGCGATGGCCACGGCATTCCCCGCGGCGTAGTCGGCGGCGAGGGCGAGCCCGTCGTCGCCCATCCAGCCCTGCTGCCGTGCCCACGCGAGGCTACCCGGTCCGGCGGCGACCTCCTCGACGGTTACTGCGCGCGGCCCGAATGTGACGGCCGTGCTGGGCCTGCCCGGCAACTCAAACCCGGAGACGTACGTCTGACCCAGGTGCCCGGCGTTTCCCGTGGAACCGTGCAGCAGCTGCCCGTCTACGAGGATCCCGCCGCCGATCCCGGTCGAGACCACGATGCACATCAAGTTCGGGATACCCGCCCCAGCCCCGTATCGGTGTTCAGCCACCGTGATGGCCGTCCCGTCGAGGCCAAAGTGCACGGGCACCCCGGGGTGAACCTCGTGCACCGCACGAGCGACAAGGCTACGCACCCCAAAGTCACGCCAGGCGGGTAGGTTCACGGGGCTTGTGCTGCCCGTCGCGATGGTGATGGGCCCGGCCGTCGCAACACCCACCGAGTCGAGCGTGTCGCCCACCGGCAGCTCAGCCAGGGCTGCCGTCACGGCCGCAACCACGGATGCGGCCAGTTGGTCACTCGTGGCGGATGCTCCGGTGGGCTGGCGGCTACGGGAGCGGGAATTCACTGCGCCGTTGCGGACGAGGGCGGCATCAACCTTGGTGCCACCGAGGTCAACAGCAAGCGTCCACGGTTGAGTCATAGTGATGAGTTTATGACGGTTCGCCGCTCCGGGTCGTAGCCCAATCACGGTCGAGCAGCGCAAATATTGCGGTATCGCAGTACTCGCCGAGTAGCAGCGCGTTTTCGATCAGCGTGCCCTCGTGGCGCATCCCGAGCCGACCGCACACGGCTGCCGAGGCATCGTTACGCGGGTCAACGTGCGCCTCCACTCGGTGGAGACCCAGCTCACCAAACGCCAGGTCGAGCACGGCTCCGGCCGCCTCGGTCACATAGCCAGCTCCCTGGCTATCGGGGTTCAGGGCCCAGCCAATCTCGGCACCGTTGTTCTCGACCGAGAGGAGAGAAAAATAGAGCTCGCCGATCACCCTGCCCGTGTCCCGCCGCTCCACTGCGAGCATCAGGTAGTCCTTGTCCTCCGCGAGCCGGATGCGCGGTGAGTGTGCCCCGATCTTCTCGACGACTTCAGCCAGACTCCGTGGCCCGTACGGCATGAACGTGGTGACGTCGGGGTCGGATTGGTAGGCGTGCACCTGTTCGGCATCTGTTGCCTCCAGCGAGCGGAGCCGGAGTCGTGCGGTGTCGATCGGGGCGTCGAGCGTGAAGGTATGCATTACGCCAGTATAGATTTTTACTGGCGCGCCGAAGGCAGGCGGAGCGTGTGGTTACGGGAGCGGAGCCTCCCATTCGCTCCGTAGCAGGCTAAAGATCTCCATGTGGGCAAACCCGGTGCTCGTGTTAACTCTCTGCCTCGGTGGGCTCGATCGTGTGCAGGCGCAGCCGGGGTGTGCTGATGGGGGCGTCGAGACGGTAGGGGCGCATCCAGACAACGGTCGGCAACGCGCCGCAGACCTCTTTTTCTCAGGGCTCTCACCGACACCGGGCGCGGCTTGCAGGGTAGGCTCAGTGCGTGAGGAAAAACCTCATAAAACCCTCAATGTTGAGACAAGCGGAGCGCCTACACAGTGATGAACACATCCCCGTCAACTATTCGTATTGAAAAAGACTCATTGGGTTCAATGGAGATACCGGCAGAGGCCTATTGGGGCATCCACACGGCCCGTGCCCACGAAAATTTTCCCATCGCGAAGCGGCCGATTTCGGTCTATCCCGAGTTTGTGCGCGCGTATGCCTGCGTGAAGCAGTCCGCGGCCCGGGCGAACGCTGAGATCGGTGTGCTCAGCCCGGAGAAGGCCAGTCTGATTGACCGGGCCTGTGAGGATGTGAAAAATGGGATGCTGCACGACCAGTTTGTTGTGGGCGTCGTGCAGGGCGGGGCCGGTACCTCCACCAATATGAACGTCAACGAGGTCATCACCAATCGTGCGCTGGAGATCGCGGGCCACCCCCGTGGCGACTACGCCTACCTCAACCCCATCGATCACACCAACCGCAGCCAGAGTACGAACGATACCTACCCCACCGCGATCAAGATTGCGCTCGCGTTCTCGCTGCGTAACCTGATTGACGAGATCGACCTGCTCCGCGGCTCATTCCTGGTTAAGTCGGGGGAGTTCTCACAGATTCTCAAGGTGGGCCGCACCCAGATGCAGGATGCCGTGCCGATGACCCTCGGTCAGGAGTTCCACGGCTTTGCCACCACCATCGGTGAAGACATTGAGCGGCTCGACGACGCCAAGGACCTGCTCGCCGAGATCAACATGGGGGCCACCGCGATTGGCACGGGCATTACGGCCCCTCGCGGGTATAAGGAGGCCGTCGTCCGTCACCTCAACGAGATTACGGGCCTCAACCTGTCAACCGCCACCGACCTGGTGGAATCCACGAGCGACACGGGGGCGTTTGTGACGTTCTCGGGGGCGCTCAAGCGCAGCGCTATCAAGCTCAGTAAAATCTGCAACGATCTGCGCTTGCTGTCCTCCGGGCCCCAGGCGGGTTTCGGCGAGATTAACCTGCCGCCGCGCCAGGCCGGGTCGAGCATCATGCCGGGCAAGGTCAATCCCGTTATTCCGGAGGCCGTCAGTCAGGTCGCCTACGCGATTGCAGGGTCGGATGTCACGGTCACCATGGCGGCCGAGGCTGGCCAGCTTCAGCTCAATGCGTTCGAGCCGATCATTGCCCACTCGCTGTTGCAATCGATCACCTGGCTGGAACGTGCCTGCTACACGCTGCGGATCAACTGTATCGACGGCATCACGGCCAATGAGGACCGTTTGGCCGATATGGTTGCCCGCTCGGTTGTGGTCATCACGGCGCTCACGCCCTACATCGGGTACCAGGAGGCCGCGACCCTCGCCCACACCGCGCTCGCCAAGAACGCCAATGTGGCCGACCTGGTGGTGGAGAGTGGGCTGCTCAGCCGTGAGGATGTGGACAAGCTACTCTCGCCGGACCAGTTGTCGGGCGTGGCCCCGGCCACGGCATCCATCGGCATTATTCGGGCCAGCCAGTAGCCACCACAGAGAGGAAGGGGCGGAACTCGTGATCGGGTTCCGCCCCTTCCCGTGCGCGGGTGTGTGTCAGGAAACGTCACCCGGGGGTGTGTGGGCTACACCGCGACGCAGTGTGAGGTCAACTCGCCAATCGCGTCAATAGATACCGTGACCTCCGTGCCCGCCCCGAGGTAGAGCGGGGGTGTGCGTGAGCGCCCGGCACCACCGGGTGAGCCGGTCGAGATGAGGGTGCCCGGTAACAGGGTCGTTGACCGTGACAGCGAGGAGACGAGTTGCGCGACCGTGCGGATCATGGTGGAGGTGGAGGCATCCTGCACCGTGAGCCCGTTGACAACCGTGCGAATCCGCACGTTTTGTGGGTTGGGGATGTCATCGGCCGTGACCACCACGGGCCCGGTCGGGGTGAACCCGTCGAACGATTTACACCGGCACCACTGCGGTTCCTGAAACTGGAGATTGCGCGCCGTGATGTCGTTGACAACCGTGTAGCCGAACACGTAATCAAGGGCTTCCTCGGGGGAGACGTTCTTGGCCTCACGGCCGATGATGACGCCGAGCTCGGCCTCGTAATCAACTTCTTCACTCAGCTGAGTGGGGAGCTCGACGGTGCGACCGTGACCGTTGAGAGAGTTGGGGAAGAGCGCAAAGAGCACGGGCTCGGAGTCATTATCGAGGCTCAGCTCGCTCGCGTGTGCCGAGTAGTTGAGGCCCACGCCCAGGATCACGGGTGGGCGTTGCACTGCTGAGCCAAAATGCAGCTCGGTAAGAGGGGTGAGCGGGGCACCAGCATCCAGAGCCGTTTGGATGCGCGTCCGCAGGTCATCTTGATGCTCGCGGGGGAGGGTAATGAACTCTTGGAGATCGCGGGGCGGGTCGGCGACGAGGTCCGCCACGAAGGCAGCGGCGTCGTTGACGACAACCGCCAAGCGGGTAGTGGCCGATGATGTTTCTCCCAAATGCGCAAATCTCACGCTCTCTAGAGTAAGCGATGATCGGGAGTTCCTCGTTCGTTCGGCCCGGAAGCGCTCCTAGCCGACCGCGGTCGGCTAGGAGATTGGGGTCCCCTCGTACTAATGTCTAAAAGAGATGGCGCACCCCCGTGTGACAAGTGCACGCCGGTCAGGGTGCTTTGTGTATCACGGAAGAAAGCATATCTATCGAAGTGTCTGAACTATCCCCGCTGGTCAGCCCCATATTTGAAAACAACCTACGTCGCAACCCGGGAGAGCCCGAGTTCCACCAGGCCATGCGCGAGGTCTTTGAGTCCGTTTCCCTGGCGGTCGAAAAGCATCCGAAGTACGCCGATAATTCCATCCTGGAGCGTATCTGTGAGCCCGAGCGCCAGATTATTTTTCGGGTGCCGTGGGTTGACGACCACGGGCGAACCCAGATTAATCGAGGATTCCGGGTGCAGTTCAACTCCGCTCTCGGCCCGTACAAGGGTGGGCTGCGGTTCCACCCCTCCGTCATGCTCGGTACCATCAAGTTTCTTGGGTTCGAGCAGATTTTCAAGAACTCCCTCACCGGTATGCCCATTGGCGGCGGCAAGGGCGGCAGCGACTTCGACCCCAAGGGTAAGTCAGACGCCGAGGTCATGCGTTTCTGCCAGTCGTTCATGACGGAGCTGGCCGGACATATTGGCGAGTACACCGACGTACCCGCCGGCGACATCGGCGTGGGTCAGCGCGAGATTGGCTATCTATTCGGCCAGTACAAGCGCATCACCAACCGCTACGAGTCGGGTGTGCTGACCGGCAAGGGCCTCGGCTGGGGCGGCTCGCTCGTGCGTACCGAGGCGACCGGCTACGGCACCGTCTTCTTCGTCGATGAGATGCTGCGCTCCACCCAGCGCGATTTCGCCGGTAAACGCGTGATCGTGTCGGGATCCGGTAATGTGGCCCTCTTCGCGATGGAGAAGATTACTCAACTGGGTGGCACTGTTGTCGCCTGTAGCGATTCCACGGGTGTTGTGTACGACAGCGACGGGCTTGACATCGAATTGCTGACGCACGTAAAGAACGTGGAGCGGGGTCGGCTTTCCGATTACGCTGCGGTGCGCGGTTCGCAGAGCGAGTACCGTGCCGGTGCCCGCGTCTGGGACGTCGCCGCCGACACCCGAATTGATGTGGCCCTGCCCTGCGCCACCCAGAACGAGCTCAACGCGGATGACGCGCGCACGCTGATTAGGTCCGGTGTCATTGCCGTGGGGGAGGGGGCTAATATGCCCTGCACCCCGGATGCTACCCGTGAATTCCAGCAGGCCGATGTGCTCTTTGCGCCGGGTAAGGCGGCAAACGCGGGTGGTGTGGCGACCTCTGCGCTCGAAATGCAGCAGAACGCGTCCCGCGATTCCTGGTCGTTTGAGTACACGGAGGAGCGTCTCGCCAAGATTATGCGCTCCATCCACGACCGCTGCGCCGAGACGGCCGATGAGTACGGTCGCCCTGGTGACTACGTGCTTGGTGCCAATATCACGGGATTCACCCGCGTTGCCGACGCGATGATTGCGTTGGGTGTGATCTAAACCTGTTCCGTTGTGGGGGGCGGTTTATCGTGCCGCCCCCACAACGGGTAGTGTGTGGCTCGTGTCCTATAACCACTATCAGTCGCAGCCCTCGTCGTATCGGCCGACAGTAGCGGGTGCATCCGGCCCGGTTCAGCCGGGGGAGTCCCGATTCATTGACCAGCCGGTACAGGCCCCCGTTCATCTTCAGGCCGCCCCCGCAACCGCGCCAATGAGTTCTCCGGCGGTAACCTGGTTGGCCGTTGTGGTCGTGGGCTTAGTGGCCCTCGTTTTCCTCAGCATCCTGGCCCTGATGGGTGCATCGATAGGCCCAGAGGCCGCTTTTCTCTGCGCTGTCTTGGCTCTCATTCCGCTCGCGATCGTGTTGTGCGCGGTGCGCTGGATTGACCGCTGGGAGCCCGAACCCCGGCTTGCGATGCTCTTCGCGTTTCTCTGGGGTGCAGGGGCCTCGGTGGCGATGGCCCTTCTCGTTGACCTGATCGTACAGGTGAGCTCGGTGGTTTTTGACGTCGAGACGGGTGAGTTTGTGGGCGCGGTTTTTCAGGCTCCCGTGGTGGAGGAGATGTCGAAGGGTCTCGGTATCCTGGTTGTGGTGTTGGTCTGGCGCAAGACGTTTGACGGTGTTGTGGACGGACTGGTGTACGGCATCACGATTGCCGCTGGCTTTGCCTTCACCGAGAACATTCTCTACTTCGGCGAGGCCTACCTGGCTGCTGATGCCTCGCTGACCACCACGTTTGTGATGCGCGGTCTACTCTCGCCGTTCGCCCACGCCATGTTCACGGCGTGCACGGGCTTTGCGGTGGGTTTTGCGGCTTCCCGCGGTGGGGGTGTGCGCGTTCTGGGGTACTTTTTGGCGGGTCTCTCGGTGGCAATTCTGCTGCACGCGCTGTGGAATGGATCCACCTATATCGACTTTTTCCTGCTCTATGTTGTGGTCCAGATGCCGCTCTTTGCGCTCTCGATTTTCATCGTATTTTACGTGCGTCAACGCGAGCGAATGTTGACTGAGCGTCGGCTCGGGGAGTACGCGGCGGTCGGCTGGTTCACCCCCGAGGAGGTCTGGTTGCTGGCCACGCGTCCGGGTCGTCGCCAGGCGCGTGCGTGGGCTCGCGGTCGGGGTGGGCAGAAGCAGAGGCTGATGGGCCAGCTCATCCGCGATTCAACACGGCTGGCCTATACGCGTCAGCGTATTGCGACGGGTCGAGATATGGCGTCGTCGGTGGCGCTCGAGCGGGAGCTACTGGGGCGTGTGACGGGGGTGCGGGCCGAGTTGGCGGCGGGGTAGCGCTGAGTCGGAGGCTCCCGCTCCGTTCGCGCTGCGCGTAAGTGCTCCGAACGCGTGACGAGTGTCGGTGCCCTACGGCATGATGGTGGGTATGACTGATACATCGCGCGAGAAGCCCGAAATTGAATTTCCGGATGGCGAGGCTCCGGCCACCCTTGAGATCACCGACATCATCGTGGGGGATGGTGCGGAGGCTGCGGTTGGCTCCACTGTCAACGTGCACTACCTCGGTGTCGAGTTCGACTCCGGCGAGGAGTTTGACTCCTCGTGGAGTCGGGGTGAATCCATTAACTTTCCGCTGCGTAGTCTGATCTCGGGCTGGCAGGAGGGTATTCCCGGTATGAAGGTTGGCGGACGTCGCAAGCTGGTTGTTCCCCCGGCGCAGGCCTACGGTACCGCCGGTGGTCACCCCCTCGCGGGCAAGACTCTCATCTTTGTGATTGACCTGTTGGGCGTGAGCTAGCCCAGCTACGCTCTGCACAGCACGTCCCCGGGCCCGCCGTTTGGTAGCGGGCGCGGGGACGTTTTCGTATCCGACGGCATCCTGCATTGCCCGTTTCGGGTGGAGGTGAAAAGCAGGCTGGGTGGGAATAGGTCGCTGGCCTCTCCGGTTCGACTCAGCAGGAGGACTATCTGTGAAACTTTCCGTTCTTGACCTGGTGCCCGTGCGTGATGGCCAAACGAGTAGCCAGGCGGTGAGCGCCACCCTGTCGCAGGCCCAGACCGCCGAGCGGCTGGGCTTCGAGCGCTACTGGTTGGCTGAGCATCACAACATGCCCTCGGTGGCATCCACGAACCCGGCCGTGTTGATTGCGCTTGTTGCGGCACACACCGAACGTATTCGGGTGGGCTCAGGTGGCGTGATGCTGCCCAACCACTCCTCGCTGGTCGTGGCTGAGCAATTTGCTCTGCTGGAGGCCGCAGCTCCCGGGCGCATTGACCTGGGTATCGGGCGCGCGCCCGGTAGCGACCCCGTGATTACGGCTTTTCTCACCCAATCGGGCACCACGCAGAGTGTTGATCGCTTCCCGCAGAGTGTGCAGGATGTGCTGGCGATGCTCACGACCGAGGGTGTGAGTGTGCGGGTGTCGAGCGGCCCCGATTACGAACTCCGGGCCACGCCCGTCGCCGAGACTCAGCCCGTTGTCTGGTTATTGGGGTCATCCGACTACTCGGCCCGCCTCGCCGGTGAGTTGGGCCTGCCCTACGTGTTTGCCAATCATTTTGCCGGTGCCGGGATGGCGCGGGCACTGGAGCTGTATCGGTCAACATTCCGACCGTCCGGCTATATTGCCGTGCCTCAGACGTTTCTCACCGCGAACGTGGTCGTGGCGGAGGGGGAGGGAGAGGCTCGCCGCTTAGCCTTGCCCCAACTGCTGCAGTTTGCCCGGATGCGTTTGGGTAAGAGGGTGAGGACGATCCCGCTCGTTGATGATGTGCATGAGGGCGACTTGACCGAGGACGAGCGTGTGCTTGTGGCCAGGATTGCCGAGAACTGGGTTCTGGACGAGCCGACCGCCGCGTGGGAGCGGCTGTCTGCGCTCGCCGAGCAGCACCGTGTGGACGAGGTTATGGTGTCGCCGAGTGCGGGTGCCCGGCGTTCGGATCCGCTTGACCGGGTGCCGGCGCGGGAGCGCACGCTCGAATTGCTGAGTGGGCGGGCGCGTGCGGTTAGGTGACGATTGAGCGCAGCGGTTCGGCAATCGCCGAGCCTGCCGCGAGCAGGAAGTCGGTGCCCGGCTGACCATCGCCCGTGCGGCCGAGTACCACCGCGCCCGCCTCCGCGGCGATGAGAACCCCGGCACCGTAGTCCCAGGGATTCAGGCCCGACTCGTAGTAGGCATCGAGGGTACCTGCGGCCACACCGCACAGGTCGAGCGCTGCCGAGCCGAGGCGGCGGATATCCCGTACCGCGGGGAGTAACCGCGCCACCACCTCGCCCTGGGCGCGGCGCTTCTCGGCGGTGTAGCCGAAGCCCGTGCCCACGAGCGCCCGGTCGAGTGACTCGGCCGGGTTCACCCGCAGGGGGTGATCGTTTCGGAAGGCCCCGCCGCCGCGTGTCGCCGTGAAAACTTCGCCCGTTGAGGGGTTGATGACGCAGCCCGCGAGTGGGTACCAGCCGTCGGGACCGCGTGGGTCGCGCACCGCGGCCGCAACGCTCACGGCGTATGCGGGGATGTTGTAGAGGTAGTTAACCGTGCCGTCGATGGGGTCAACCAGCCAGGTGATCCCCGAATCGCCCGTGACGCTCTCGCCACCCTCCTCGCCCAGGATCGAATCGCGCGGGCGCTCGGCAACGATAATGCCAATGATGAGGGTCTCGGCGGCTCGGTCGGCATCCGTCACGACATCCACAATCGAGGACTTGGCCGCGGCGATGTGTACGCCCTCGCGGCGCATCCGGTGGGCCAGCTCGGCTCCGGCCCGCGCGGCGGTGTGGGCAACCCGCAGGAGTTCGTCGGGGCTGAAGGGGCCTGCACTGAAACCCCCGTCGGGGGTAGCGGAGAAATCGGGGGTGGTGTTCACGGGGCTAGAACGTTCCGCTGAGGTTGAGGAGCAGCAGCACAACCGTGATGAGAGGAAAGGTGCCCTGTATGGCCGCGGCCCTGATGTACTTTTTACCCGTCGCAACGAGCACGACCGACGCGGCAAGCATACTGCCCACGGAGAAGAGTGCGAGTGCCAGCCCTGCTCCCGTGACGCCACTGCCGTAGAGGATCACACCGAGTAGCGCGCCAATGGCCAGGAAAAGATTATAGAATCCCTGATTGAAGGCTATTTTTGAGGTGGTCTCGGCCTCTTCCTGGGTGGCAATCCCGAACCTTTTCCACACGCTGGGCTTGGTCCAGGCAATGCTCTCCATATAGAAAATGAGGATGTGCAGGGCCGCCGCCAGGGTCGCCGAAACGGTGATGAGTACGATCATGGTCTGAGCCTAGTCGTTGCCAGAATTGTACCCAAGTATTACTTTTATGCGGTCCGTGGTACATCAAACGGATACGCGAGGGTCGGTCTATGCCGTGGACTGGGCCCATGCACACAGTAGTTATTGACGCGATCAACGTGACACAGAGTTTTGGCCACACGCACGCTCTCAGCGGGGTGAGCGTGCGGATCAGCCGCGGTGAGGCGGTGGCGATGATGGGGACGTCCGGTTCGGGGAAAACCACCCTGCTGCACTGCCTGGCCGGTATTACCCAGCCCACCAGCGGCACCGTGCGGCTCGCCCCACCGATCGGCGCGGCGGCGAGTCTGCCCGTGGTCACGGTGAGCGACCTGGGCGACGGCGAACGCTCACGGCTTCGGCGGGAGCGTTTCGGTTTCGTTTTCCAGCAGGGGCTTCTTCTCCCCGAACTGACGGCCGTGGAGAACGCGGCGTTGCCGCTCATGGTGGCCGGTATCTCCCGGACGGCGGCGCAGCAGCATGCTGCACACTGGCTCGCCGCCCTCGGGTTGGGTGGGCTCGAAGATCGACGCATCGGACAGCTTTCGGGTGGCCAAGCCCAGCGTGTGGCCATCGCCCGTGCCCAGGTCAATGCGCCCGACGTGGTCTTCGCCGATGAACCAACCGGCGCGCTCGACTCCACGACCTCCGATGAGGTGATGACGGTGCTCCTCGACTCCACCATTGACCGGGGTGGTGCCCTGGTGGTGGTGACCCACGATGAGGCCGTTGCTGCTCGCTGCCACCGGGTGCTGAGACTGTGTGACGGCCGACTGGTGGGCGGACCCCACGCATGAGAACCCCGACCCTTCCCCTGGATGCCCCACCCCGGCCTGCCGCCGGTTCTCGGTGGGGCCTGCCCTTACTCCTGGTGGCCCACCTCTCCCGGCCCCGACCGGGCGGCTCCGGCTCGCGTGCGGTGCTCATCCTGCCTCTCGTGGCTTTTGCCGCCGCGACCGCGCTCACCCTTACCGTGCTCGCCGGTGTCATCATGTTCCTGGGCTGGGAGGGTCACGAGTTGGATATCTACCCGACGGTTGCGGGTCTGGCCGGGGCCATTCTGGTGATCCCGCTGCTCAGCCTGGGCGCGGCTGCAGCCCGGCTCTCGGCCCACCGCCGCGACGACCGACTCGCCACCCTGCGACTGCTCGGGGCGACGAGCGGCACGGTTTCCGCCATGACCGTCATGGAGTCGGCGATGATCGCCTTCGGGGGTGCGCTGCTCGGCACTCTCCTCTACGGTGTGGGCCTGCCGCTCGTGGGACTTCTCTCGTTTGGTGGTGCCCCGATTGGTGCGGCCGCCCTGATGCTGTCACCGCTCGTCATCGTGGGGGTGGTGGCCGGGATGACCGCGCTCGCCGCGCTCAGCGCCGTGCTGAGTGTGCGCCGGGTGGTGATCTCCCCGCTGGGGGTGCGGATGCGTCGTGACGCCCCGCCGCTCCGTCGTTGGCATTTTGTGGTCGCCGGTGCGGTCATCCTGCTCGCGGTTGGTGCGTTGCAGGTGATGCAGGCGGGCACGTCGTTGCTGGTGATGAGAGTGACCTTTATCGGTGGGTTTGCCGCCGGTATCGGTGTGCTCAACCTGCTCGGGCCACTCGTCATCGCCGCTATTGCGCGTTCCCAGGTGAAGCGGGTCAAGACTCCGGAGCGGCTAATTGCCCTGCGCCAGGTACTCGAATCGCCCGCGGCCACCTGGCGGCAGGTGGGCGGTGTGGCCGTCACCTGTTTTGTGGCGGTGGTTGCCGGTAGTGGCCTGGGGCTGATTAGCCAGGTGCCCAACGGAGACTTGGACGAGCCCAGCCGGGTGCTCTTCAGCGATATGAGCACGGGAATCGTTCTGACCATTGCGATGTCGTTTCTCATGGTGGCCTGCTCGGTGGGGGTGGGCCAGGCCGCGGCGGTGTATGATCGTGCCGATCTGTACCGAAGTCTCCACCTGCTCGGTATGCCCGACCTGATGGTCTCGCGGGCTCGCCGCCGGGCTGTGCTTGCCCCGCTCCGCTGGACGGTTATTGTCTCGGTGCTGGTGGCCGGTGTGCTCGTCTTCCCGCTCGTCGGTCTTGCGGTCGTGCTCGCGCCGCTGAGCGTGCTCACGATTGCGCTCAGCCTGGTCGGGGGAGTTGGCTTTGTATGGCTAGGTGTGTGGGCGACCGAGCCCATCGTGCGGGCGGTGGTGGGGGCCGCGGAATAGTCTGTGCAGTTATCCCGGGGCCAGTCTGCTATTATTGGCCGGTTGCCGTTTAACGGCCGCGGATAAAGAGAGCTGGGGTATCCTGCCACCAGCGCCGCGCAACGAACGAGAGGGGATCCCCACTATGGCACTTGAAGCATCTGTCAAGAAGGCGATCATCGAAGAGTACGCAACCCACCCCGGTGACACGGGTTCCCCCGAGGTTCAGGTGGCGATGCTGACGCGTCGCATCCTCGACCTGACGGAGCACCTGAAGGAGCACAAGCACGACCACCACTCACGTCGTGGTCTGATGCTGCTCGTTGGTCAGCGCCGTCGTCTGGTTGGTTACCTGCGCGATGTTGACATTGCCCGCTACCGTACGCTCATTGAGCGTCTGGGGCTGCGTCGATAACACGAACTTCTTGATGACTGGTCCTGCACGGTTTGCCGTGTGGGGCCAGTTTTTTATTGCGGTGGAACGGTACATCCCGTTTCTGTCTGTCGCCCGCCCGTCGCCACTATTATGGGTACAGTGACTGAGAAAAGCTCGCCCTCGCCCGTTGCCCCCTCACCCGCTAACGCCCCGTGGCGCGCTAGCGTGGACCGCTTCTTTCATATCTCGGAGCGCGGTTCGACCGTAGGCCGCGAAATCCGTGGTGGGCTCGTGACCTTCGTCACTATGGCCTACATCGTGGTGCTGAACCCCCTCATCCTGGGCGGGTTCAGCGCGGAGGCAGCCACACTCGATGTGACGGGCGGCTGGCTCAATGCGAGCCAGGTGGGGGCTGCGACCTCTCTCACTGCGGGCGTCCTCACCATCGTCTTTGGCCTTGTTGCCAACCTGCCCTACGGTCTTGCGGCCGGTCTGGGCATTAACTCGTTCCTCGCGGTGAGTGTGGTGGGCCAGGTGACCTGGGCCGAGGCGATGGGACTCGTGGTGATTAACGGCATTATCATCGTGCTGCTCGCCAGCACCGGCTTGCGCACGCTGATCTTTAACGCAGTGCCGCCCCAGTTGAAAACCGCGATTACCGTGGGGATTGGTCTCTTCATCGCGTTTATCGGGTTTGTCAACTCGGGCTTTGTTCGTTCCAGCGGCAGCGCGTCGCCGCCCGTGCAACTGGGGGAGGCCGGCTCAATTGCCACGGCCCCCACGCTCGTTTTTGTGGTCGGGCTGATTCTGATGGGCGTGCTCACGGCTCGTCGGGTGCGTGGTGCGCTACTGATCGGTATCCTCGGCACCACCGTCCTGGCAATCGCGGTGGAGGCGATCTGGCATCTGGGCCCTAGCTTCACGAATGAGGGTGGCTGGAACCTTAACGTGCCGGAGATCCCCTCGCAGCTGATTGCCGTGCCGGATTTGGGTCTGCTCGGCCAGTTCAACTTTGGTGCGTTTGAGCGCATTGGCGCGCTTGCCGCCTGTATGCTCGTGTTCACACTGGTGTTCACGAACTTTTTTGACGCGATGGGCACGCTCACGGGGCTGAGCAAGGCTGCGGGGTTGGCGGATGAAAACGGCAACTTTCCGCGCCTCAAGTCGGCGCTCGTGATCGAGGGGATCGGTGCGGTTGCGGGTGGGGCCGGGTCGGTATCCTCCAACACGATCTTTGTGGACTCGGCGGCGGGTGTGGGCGAGGGGGCCCGTACCGGGCTTGCGAGCGTTTTCACCGGTCTGCTCTTCCTGGCCGCCATGTTTTTCACGCCGCTCACGCAGGCCGTGCCGCTTGAGGCCGCCGCGGCCGCTCTCGTTGTGGTGGGTGCGCTTATGGTGGTGCAGATTCGGGATATTGATTTCAGTGATTTTGCCATCGCACTGCCCGCTTTCCTCACCATTATCGTGATGCCCCTCACCTACTCAATCGCTAACGGCATCGGCGTGGGTTTCATTAGCTGGGTACTCATCCACTCCATGTCGGGGCGCGGTAAGAACGTGAGCCCGCTGCTCTGGGTGGTTGCGGCCGGATTCCTGCTGTACTTCGCGCGTGGGCCGATTGAGGCGCTGATCCAGTAGGTGCTGCCTCCCGTGCGCGGGGGTTCCTTGATCGTCTCGGCTCACCGCCCTGGCTGCTGTCACCGTGTTTGGCGTTGTTGCCGGGTGAGTTTTCTCCTCCAGACCGAAAAAGTTTCTCTACCCGGAGGAAAAAAGTCACCCTGGTTGCCTGGAGCGCGACGGGCGGGCACCCCGTGTGGGGATGCCCGCCCGTCATCAGCGAGGTGGTGAGAGTTTATAGTTTGGTCCAGGCCTCGGTGAGTACGCCGCGGAGGATCTGCTCGATCTCGACAAACTCGCTCGGGCCGATGGTGAGCGGCGGGGCAAGCTGAACCACGGGGTCGCCACGGTCATCGGCACGGCAGTACAGACCCGCGTCGTAGAGCGCCTTCGAGAGGAATCCGCGGAGCAGACGCTCGGCCTCCTCGTCGTTGAAAGTCTCCTTCGTGGCCTTGTCTTTCACCAGTTCAATGCCAAAGAAGTAGCCGTCGCCGCGCACATCGCCCACGATGGGCAGGTCACGCAGCTTCTCCAGCTCGGCCCGGAAGAGCGGCGAGTTCTCACGCACTCGCTCGTTGAGCTTCTCCTCCTCGAAGATGTCGAGGTTTTCGAGCGCAACGGCTGCCGAGACCGGATGCCCGCCAAAGGTGTACCCGTGGTAAAAGGTGGTCTCGCCCGTCGAGAAGGGCTCGTAAATCTTGTCACTGATGATCGTGGCACCCAGGGGCGAGTATCCGCTCGTCATCCCCTTGGCGCAGGTAATCATGTCGGGCACGTAGCCGTAGGCGTTGCAGGCGAACATCTCACCGATGCGGCCAAACGCGCAGATGACCTCATCGCTCACGAGCAGAACGTCGTACTGGTCACAGATTTCGCGCACTCGCTTAAAGTATCCGGGGGGTGGTGGGAAGCAGCCGCCGCTGTTCTGTACCGGCTCCAGGAATACCGCGGCGACCGTGTCCGGGCCCTCCGCCAGGATCATATCCTCGATGCGGTTGGCGGCCCACTGGCCAAAATCTGCGAGGTTATCACCGTGCTCCGGGGCGCGGTAGAAGTTGGTGTTGGGCACGCGGAAGCCGCCGGGTACGAGCGGCTCAAACATCTCTTTAATAGCCGGGATGCCCGTGATTGTCAGAGCGCCCTGCGGTGTGCCGTGGTAGGCCACCTGGCGGGAGATGACCTTGTATTTGCCGGGCTTGCCCTGGAGCTTCCAGTAGTGTTTGGCCAGCTTGAAGGCTGTTTCTACCGCCTCGCCGCCGCCGGTGGAGAAGAAGACCTTGTTGAGGTCGCCCGGTGCGTAGTCGGCCAGGCGGTCGGCCAGCTCGATTGCAGCCGGGTGGGCGTAGGACCAGATGGGCATGAAGGCGAGTTCTTTTGCCTGGCGCGCGGCGGCATCGGCGAGGCGCTGGCGACCGTGCCCCGCGTTCACCACAAACAGACCGGCGAGACCGTCAAAGTACTTTTTGCCATTGATGTCCCAGATATGGTGGCCCTCACCCTTGGTGATGATGGGCACGCCGTTGGCGACGGTGGACTGACGCGAGAAGTGCATCCAGAGGTGGTCTTGGGCCTTCTTTTGGAGCGACGCGTTATCGCTGGGTGCTGATGGGTTGTAGGACATGGTTTATCGAGTTCCCCAGTTATAGAGTTGCTTGCGGAGTTCTAGAAACACAAAGGTTTCGGTGGATGCCACTCCCGGTAGCTGACGGATCTGGCTGTTGAGCAGGTCAATCAGGTCGGAGTCGCTCTCGCACACGACTTCTACGATGATGTCGAATGATCCCGCGGTGAGGACGAGGTAGTCCACTGCGGAGATCTGTGCAAGACGGTCGGCCACGATTCGTGTGTCGCCGATGACGCGGATGCCGATCATCGCTTGGCGATGAAAGCCCAACTGCATGGGGTCGGTGACGGCAACAATCTGCATCACTCCGGCATCCGTGAGCTTTTGCACACGCTGCCGAACTGCGGCCTCGCTGAGCCCGACGGCTTTGCCGATCTCAGCGTACGAACGCCGCCCATCGTCCTGAAGTTGCTCCACAATCTTTTTGGAGAGCTCATCCAGGGGGAAGGGTTTATTTTTGGCGCTCATCCTGCGATTCTCGCACTAAATTGCCTCTTCTGCAATTGAATCCGTTGCGAGAGCTCCAGATTCGTGATGATTTCCCCCAGTGTTGCTGGCCAATTCGGGGAGTCACCCCTAGTATGGTGGGCATGAGTGAGCGTGTACTAGAAAATTTCATCAATGGCGAGTTTGTTTCGTCACGGTCCACCGACAGTTTCCCCGTTTATGACCCCGCAACCGAGCGGGTGATTGCCACCTCTCCGATCTCCAATGAGGGTGACGTGGATGCGGCTTTCACCGCCGCTGACCGGGCATTCGATTCCTGGGGTGAGAGCACCCCTGCCGAGCGCCAGCTGGCCCTGCTGCGCATTGCGGATGCCATGGAGGCCCGCGCCGAGGAATTTGCGGATGTCGAGTCGCACGACACCGGCAAGCCCCGCCCCAGTCTGGTCGAGGACGAGATTAACCTCTCAATCGATCAGATTCGGTTTTTTGCGGGTGCCGCGCGCATCCTTGAGGGACGCAGCGCCGGTGAGTACATGGCCGACCACACCTCGGTAATTCGGCGTGAGCCTATCGGTGTGGTGGGCCAGGTTACTCCGTGGAACTACCCGCTGAATATGGCCGTGTGGAAGTTTGCCCCGGCCATCGCCGCGGGCAACACCACGGTGCTCAAACCGAGCGACACCACCCCGCTATCCACCCTACTGCTCGCCGAGGTTGCCGCCGAGTTCCTGCCGCCGGGCGTGCTCAACGTGGTGGTGGGAGACCGCACGACGGGGTCGGCGATGGTGGACCATCCCACGCCCCAGTTGATCTCGATTACCGGTTCCGTGCGCGCCGGGATGGAGGTGGCCCAGGCGGGGTCGCGCGACCTCAAGCGTCTGCACCTGGAGCTGGGAGGTAAAGCCCCCGTGATCGTGTTCGACGATGCGGATATCCCGGCAGCCGTCGCCGGAATTGCCGTCGCCGGCTACTTTAACGCCGGGCAGGATTGCACTGCGGCGACCCGGGTGCTCGTACACGAGAATATCCACGACGACTTTGTCGCCGCCCTTGTGGCCTATGCCCGGGACAACGCTCAGACGGGTGCGCCGATGGATGACGGCATCCTCTACGGTGCCCTCAATAACGCGGGCCAGCTGGATCGGGTGAGCAGCATCGTGGGTAACCTGCCGAGCCACGCCACCCTGGAGCTGGGCGGTTCGCGCCAGGGTGACCGCGGTTACTTCTACGAGGCCACCGTGGTCTCGGGTCTGCGGCAGGATGACGATATCGTGCAGCAGGAGATCTTCGGTCCGGTGATTACGGTGCAGAAGTTTTCGAGCGAGTCGCAGGCGCTGACCTGGGCCAACGGCGTGCAATACGGTCTCGCCTCCTCGGTCTGGACCAAGGACCACGGTCGCGCCCAGCGTTGTGCGAAGCGCCTCGACTTTGGGTGCGTATGGATTAACACCCATATCCCGCTCGTCGCCGAGATGCCGCACGGCGGATTTAAGCACTCGGGCTACGGCAAGGACCTGTCTATGTATGGCTTCGAGGACTATACGAGAATTAAACACGTGATGAGCTTTATCGGCGAATAGCCTTTATACTGAGACGCGCGAGGGAGTGGCGGGGGGCTGCTCCCTCGCCTCTTTTTATGATGCACCCCGCTGTATCTGACGACGCGATTTTCCGCCGCATCGCCGTCTGGCCACAACTCGGAATTGCGCGGAACTGTTTATCTGCGCCGCAGGTAGCGGTTGAGGGCCTAGGTCCCCGAGGGAGGCCGTTGCTGCCGCTCCGGGTAAGCTATGTCACACCATGCTAGATCTTGATCTCTCTGCGCACATCACCGCCTTGCGGTCCACGTTTGCCAACATCACCGCCGTCGTCGATGTCACCCGGCTGGTGGCTGAGGTGGCCGACCTCGAGAGCCAAGCCTCCGTGCCTGACCTCTGGGATAACACCGAAAAGGCTCAGCAGATCACGAGCAACCTGAGTCACCGCCAGACGGAGCTGAAGAAGATTCGTGCGGTGGAAGATCGCCTCGACGATCTGGAAGTGCTGGTCGAGTTGGCCAACGCCGAGGGCGACGAGGCCTCAGCCGAGGAAGCCAAGCAGGAGATTCTCGCTATCGAGAAGGTGATCGGTGAGCTTGAGGTGCAGACGCTGCTGAGCGGCGAGTATGACCCCAACCCTGCTGTTATCACGATTCGCGCGGGGGCCGGCGGGGTAGACGCCGCCGACTTCGCCGAGATGCTGCTGCGGATGTACCTGCGCTGGGCCGAGCAGCATAAATATCCCGCCACGGTGATGGACACGAGCTACGCCGAGGAGGCCGGTATCAAATCGGCCACAATCGAGATCGACGCACCCTACGCATTTGGCACGCTGTCGGTGGAGGCAGGCACGCATCGCCTTGTGCGAATGAGCCCCTTCAACTCCGCGGGTAAACGTCAGACGAGTTTCGCCGCGGTGGAGGTGGTGCCATTGATCGCGCAGGCCGAGAGCATCGAGATTCCGGAGAACGATATCCGGGTGGATGTCTTCCGTTCCTCCGGCCCCGGCGGTCAGTCGGTCAACACCACCGACTCTGCGGTGCGCCTCACCCACCTGCCCACCGGAATTGTGGTGAGCTGCCAGAACGAGAAAAGCCAGATCCAGAACCGGGCTGCGGCGTTCCGGGTGCTCCAATCGCGGTTGCTGATTCAGCAGCGCGAGGAGGAGAACGCGAAGAAGAAGGAACTCGCGGGTAACATTACGGCCAGCTGGGGGGATCAGATGCGCAGCTACGTGCTGGCACCCTACCAAATGGTGAAAGACCTGCGCACAGAGTACGAGGTAAACAACCCGCAGGCCGTGTTTGATGGCGACCTGGACGAGTTCATCTCGGCCGGTATCCGCTGGCGCTCACTCAAAGCGGCGCGCACCGAGTAGCTGGAAAAGGGTGGACCGCGTTGTCTTGCCAAACTCCCGCGCGTCGCCAGGTCAAAGCGGAGTGGGGTGCTTAGGCTCGTGACGACATGATTTGGTTTGATAACGTCTCCAAAAAATACCCCGGTACGGCAAAGCCCGCGCTGTCGGACATCAATATCCGCGTCAAGCGTGGAGAGTTTGTCTTCCTGGTGGGTGCCTCGGGCTCTGGTAAGTCCAGTTGCCTGCAGTTGATCCTGCGCGAGGAGCGCGTGACCTCGGGCACTATCAATGTGCTGGGGCAGGATCTCAGCTCGATCTCCAACCGCAAGGTTCCCTACTTTCGCCGTAATCTCGGCGTGGTTTTCCAAGATTTCCGCCTGCTCGGTAACAAAACCGTCTACGACAACGTGGCGTTCAGTCTCCAGGTGATTGGTAAGTCCCGCGGATTTATCCAGGAGGCCGTGACCGACACCCTGGAGATGGTCGGCTTGACCAACAAAGCCAAGCGGATGCCCACCGAGCTGTCGGGTGGTGAGCAGCAGCGCGTGGCGATTGCCCGCGCCATCGTGAATAAACCGGCCATCCTGCTCGCTGACGAACCCACCGGTAACCTTGACCCCAACACGAGCTTGGGCATTATGACCCTGCTGCAGAATATCAATGCGGGCGGTACCACCGTGGTTATGGCCACCCACGAGGCCGGTTTTGTCAACGAAATGCAGCAGCGTGTGATTGAACTGGCCGAGGGCCAGATTGTGCGCGATGAACAGCACGGCGGCTACGGTATTACGGCGGCGCTCCCGATCATCCGTGAGGCGGCCAATGCGGCGGCCGCGGCGGCTGCTGCGGCCCAGGACGTCCCAGAGTCACTCGACGAGGCGATCCAGGCCGAGGTCTCCTCGGGTACCCACGAGGCGTTTGAACTGGGCCTGGAGCCCGAGATCAGCGTGCTCAACGACACCGCGGGTATCGCCCGACGGTTGGGGCTGCGTGACGATGACGCGGACAACGACGATCAGCAGGATGTGGGGCCGGTTCGATGAGGTATGCACTGGTTCTGAGCGAGGTAGGCCAGGGTCTGCGCCGTAACCTGTCTATGGTGATCTCGGTGATCCTGGTCACGTTTGTGTCGCTCACATTTGTGGGCACGGCGATCGTGTTGCAATTGCAGATTACTCAGATGAAGTCGTTCTGGTACGACCGCGCCCAGGTCTCCATTTACATGTGTACAGGATTTGACAGCTCGGATACCTGTGACGGCACCGACGCCACCCCGGAGCAGATCGACGGGATAAAGACCCAGCTTGAGTCGGATACGCTCGCACCATTTATCGACGACTTTTTCTTCGAGGACCACGATGCGGCCTACAAGAACTTCACCGAGCAGTTTGCGGGTAACCCCGTCGTGGATTTTGCGAAGCCCGAGCAGCTTAACCAAACCTTCTGGATCAAACTCAAAGACCCGTCTCAGGCCGACGTGATTAAGGAGACCTTTGCCGGTGTGGCCGGTGTGCAGAGCGTCACCGATCAGCGCAGTTTGCTTGACCGCATCTTCACGGTGCTGAACGCGGCCAGCTATACCGCCCTGTCTATTGCCGGCCTCATGCTGATCGCCGCGGTCTTATTGATCTCCACCACCATCCGACTCTCCGCGTTCTCGCGGCGACGCGAGATTGGGATCATGCGCCTGGTGGGGGCCTCGAACAGGTTCATTCAGACGCCGTTTATCCTGGAGGGCATTATCGCGGCCCTGGTGGGGGCGGTGCTCGCGAGCGCGGCCACGGTGGCGATTGTCAAGTTCTTTGTGCAGGGCTTCCTCGCGGTCAACGTGCCGTTTACGTCTTATATCACGACGGCCCAATCGCTCGTGGTGCCACCCATCCTCATTGTGCTGGGCGTGGTGCTGTCTGGGTTTGCCGCTAAGGTTGCCATTACCCGGTATCTGCGGGTCTAGTTTTCACCGATGACGGGGATGCCCGGGGTTGGCCGTTTCTGACGGGTCCGGGCATCCCCGTCGCTGCTGCTATGCTGTAAGGCTGCCCCGTTCTGGGGTCTGGCTCGGGCCCTCGGCCCCCATACACCCAGGAGAGTGAACGATGCCCAAGGAACGCGGCGAAAAGGTTGTGGCCACCAACCGGAAGGCCCGGCACGACTTCCTGATTGAGGACACCGTTGAGGCGGGTATGGTGCTGCGCGGTACCGAGGTGAAGTCCCTCCGGCAGGGTCGGGCCTCGCTTGTTGACGGCTACGCCTTCATTGAGAACGGCGAGGTATGGCTCGATAACGTGCACATTCCCGAATACTTTAACGGCACCTGGACGAATCACGCCACACGCCGCACGCGTAAGCTGCTGCTGCACAAGCAGGAGATTACCAAGCTGTGGCACAAGACCCGCGAGGGTGGCTACACGCTCATACCGCTCAAACTATACTTCAACGACGGTAAGGCCAAGGTGGAGCTGGCCCTCGCGAAGGGTAAGAAAGAGTACGACAAGCGGCAGACGTTGCGCGAGCGTCAGGATAAGCGTGAAGCGTCACGCGCTATGGCCATGCGCAACCGCCTGGGCGAGTAGCTAGCCGCGGCGGCGGGCCCGGTTGCGGGCCAGCACGAGCCCGGTAATCAGACCGGCCGCACCGAAGATCGCGAGGACAATCCACAGTGGCAGGGCGAAGCTCATCCAGAACACCGTGACGGGTACGGCCTGCACCACGCCGATGTTCTGCACAATCACGATGATGATCGCCAGGGCGATGAGGATGCCGAGCCAGCGTCGGCCGAGCCAGGTGAGCAGTGGAGAGGTGCCCGATCCCGCGCCCGCGGTGCCGGTGTGTGTTGAGTGTGTCATGATGTCCCCCTCATGTTGGCGATCGCACGGCGTGGCCGACGGTCGCATCGCATCGCTGCGTTACCCCATGCTAGCGAGGCTGCTCCCGCACCGGTAGGGGTTTTATTTCGGTGCGAGGTGGGGTTAGAGTGTGCCCGTGATCAATCGTGTGGTTGTGGTGGGGGACGCGCTCATTGACGAGCTGGTGACGGAGCGGGAGACGACGAGCGTTCCCGGTGGTGCCGCCCTGAACGTTGCGGTGGGTCTGTCCCGGCTTGGTGTGCCTGCCTCGCTCATCGCCGCGGTGGGTCAGGACGCCGACGGTGATGCGCTGCGTTTATTTCTCTCCCACCACGGGGTCAGCCTGCTGGCAAGCCCGAGCCCGTTGGGAACCTCCCGCGCCGTCTCAACGCGGGTGGGCGGTGAGCCCACCTACACGTTCAATGAGGCGGCACGCAACCGGCACCTGCGGTTGTACGAGCGGGAGGTGCACGCCCTCGCGGTGGCACCGGCCGTGCTCGTGAGTGGGTTTCCCCTTGACGATGCGGAGGAGACGGATCGGCTGGTGGCGGCCATCACCCATCCGGAGAGCCGTTTGCTGCTGGACGCCAATCCCCGCTCCGGGATGCTGCGCGACCGGGCGGCCTTCGTCGCGGGCTGGGAACGGGTGGCCGGGATGAGCGCACTGGTCAAGGTGGGTGAGGACGACGCAGAGTTGCTCTACGGGCGTCCCCTCGACGACGTGGTGCAGCGACTGCTCGACGCGGGGGTGGGGGCCGTTCTGGCTACCGCCGGTGCCGCCGGTGCCTCGGTCTACACAAGCGCCGGGGTGAGCGTGCACCGGGAGGTGGCTCCACTGCACGGGCCCGTTGTGGATACGATGGGGGCCGGGGACGCGACGTTTGCGGCTGTGGCCGCAGGTATCCTGCACCGGTGGCCCGAGACGGATGCGGAGTGGGGCACCCTGCTGGATCGGGCGATGGGGATTGCCGCCGCCACGGTGCGCCACCCCGGCGCAATGCTGCGTTTCGCTACCGAGGTGGGCTCCGTTGGGGTGGCAGAGACTACTACTGCCAGGCGACCGCGAGGATGATGTTGAGCGTCGTGAGTCCGCCGATGGTGGGCACTACCCAGGCCGGGGGTGTGCTCTTCTTACGGTTCATCATGACCAAGACCACGATGACGACCAGCGCCAGCAGCTTGACACCGATTTTCATATGATCAACCGTGGCGGCGGGGTCCATCTCGTTGATTGTGAGCAGGGCCAGACCGGACACCAGCATGGTAAGCGAGCCGTGGAACATGGCCATGTTGACAACAGCGGTGTGGGACTTGAGCTGCTTGAGCTGCACTATGAAGCCGCCGAGTAGGGAACCGATACCGATGAAGTGCAGGATGAGAAAGATCGTGTGCAGAATATCCATACCCATCAGGGTAGGGCTTTTCTTCGGCCCGGGCCAATCTGGCGGGACCGTACGGAGTTCTGCTAGTTCGGTGCGTCACCCGTGGTGGGTGAATGCAGCCAACCCCGTAACCGGGTGGTGACCCACGGGAGCACCCAGTACGCCATGAGTGGGGTGAGAACGCTCGTGGTGATGAGCACCTTGAGGGCGGTGGGCAGATCGTTCCAGCCGGGCAGCCAGGCCGTCACGAGAAGCGTGAAGGCCAGGTTGACGGGGAAGAATCCCAGCCAGATGCTCGCGGCCTGCTTCCACCGCGGTGGGGCGGGGGCCACCACGGGGATAGGGCCGGTAGCCTCGGGGGAGACATCCGGCACGGGCTCGTCAAACCAGCCCTCGATTCCGGTACGTTTCTGCACTCGGGTGTCGAGGATCATCCCGTGCCCCTCCTCCAGCCAGTCGAGGCGTTCCGTGGAGTCATCCCATGCGTGCAGGGTATCGCGGTCGGAGAAGCGATAGAGCATCAGCCACTGGTGGGAGTCGTTGTGCAGGCGAATCCAGCCAGACCCGAGAAATCCGGGATATTTGTTGGCCTTATTGACGCCGGCCTGGACCCAGCGGGTGACGGTATCGATGTGTTCGGGTAGAACGGTGCGGACGATAGAAACGGTAACGGGCTCGTGGCTCATCCGTCCATGATGCCATCGGTTGCGAGTGGTCGGTGAAAAAGCCCCGTCTCTCCCCCTCGCACAGGGGAGAGACGGGGGACCGTGGGGCGGCAGACTCACCCTGATGCCGTATGACATCAGGGCGGTGGTAGGCGCTACAGTGCGCGTGGTGCCGCAGGGACGAGCAACACCATCACGGCTCTACCCAGCCGCTAGCCCCGGACCCTTCCCGCGTCAGTCCCGATACTGGGGGTCTGTGTTCGAAGCGGGGGTAGACGCGGCTTCGCTCTGCTCCGGCGAGACGGGGTTGTCGTGATCCGGGGTGGGAGTTCCGGTGGATTTTTTTGCTCTGGAAGATGCCGTTCTTAAACGCCCAAAAAGCGAGGTAGAGAACGCCGACCAACAGGATGGCCCACCAGCATTCCTGGAGGAACTGCATAAGTTCATCCACGGTAAAGGATGCTCGAAGTGCGGGTGGGATACTGCGCATTGTTTCTGATCTCTCGATTGTTATGGCGTGGTGGGGGCCGGTGAGAACCAGGCCCCATAAGTAGAGAGAGTCACTTCACCCCGATCATGACGCCGGAGTGGGAAAATTCTGGAAAGTTTTTTTGCGTCGGATCTGTGGTGCGTGTGTTGCACTGCCGGTGGAGACACGAACGGAAGCGCGCTACGAAAACAGTAGTACCGGTTTGAGTACCGAGCCGTCCACGATCGCGTCTGCTGCCTCATTGATCTGAGCGAACTCGAATGTGCGTATGAGCTTGTCGAGTGGGAAGCGACCCTGCTCGATCAGTTTCACGAGCGCGGGGAGAAAGAGCTGCGGAGTGGAGTCGCCCTCGGTAATGCCCACGAGGGAACGGCCGTTGAGCAGGAACATGACATCGACATCCACGGTGGACCCCGCGGGCGGTGCGCCGATTGACCCGGCCGTGCCGAGGGGGGCGAGCGCCATGATGGCCGAACGCAACACGCCGACGTTGCCGGTTGTATCAAGCGCGTAGTTGACACCGATACCGTCGGTGAGGTCGAGCAGCGTCTGCACGATATCGATGTCGCGCGAGTTAATTACGCGGGTGGCCCCCACCTCACGGGCTAGGTCAAGCCGGGACTCCACGAGGTCAACCGCAATGATCTCGGTGGCCCCCGTGAGGCGCGCAGCCATGACCGCTGAGAGCCCGACCGCTCCGGCCCCGAACACCACGATGCTGGAGCCGGCCTCCGGTTGAAGAATATTGAGCACGGCTCCCGCCCCCGTCTGGATGCCGCAGCCCAGCGGGGCGAGCAGGCTCAGATCGGCGGTGTCGCTCACCCGGGTGACCCCGCGCTCATCGGCGAGCACAAACGTGGCAAATGAGGACTGGGCGAAGAAGTGGCTGTTGAGCTCGGCACCGTTCTGGGTGATTGCCGTGCTGCCGTCGGTGCGGCGGCCGCCCAACAGATTACGCGGCAAGAATGTGACGCAGTAGGCGGGGTGCCCGGTGGTGCAGTTGCGGCACTCACCACAACTGGTGAATGAGAGCAGCACCTGGTCGCCCGGTTTCACCGAGGTCACGCTACTGCCCACTCGCTCCACAATTCCGGCACCCTCATGGCCGAGCACGCCGGGCAGGGGGAAGGGGATGTGGCCGGCCCGCACGCCGAGGTCGGTGTGGCAAACGCCCGCGGCGACGATTTTGACGAGAACCTCGTCGGGGCGGGGATCCTCTAGCTGGACATCCTCAATCACAAACGGTTGGTGGTGATCGTGTAGGACGGCGGCTTGAATGGTGTGTGACACGGGGGTGCTCCTTTGCAGTGGGGGTCCGGGATGCTCGGCTCGGCGGTGAGCGAGCGCCCGGGCGTCATCCACTTATGCTAGACCCGCCGCGAGGCCGGGGCTGGGGCGACACGAGCGGGCGGAGCCGTTTTTGAGCTGAAGCTCCCGCTCATGAGTGCCAGCTCGGCGGTGGCAGGGGAGGGGTAGCCGCATCGAAACGAGTCACGTTGTTGGCGGCCACGCGGATGGTGGACCCGATTGTCTCGCTGTTCGGGGCTCAGATAAAACCTGGGAAATCGTAGCGCACTTCTCTGGTCGCGAGCCCGCATTCTGTGCACGAAGCCGGGTGGGGCTTTCTTCCGTTATCGCAGGCTGAGGCTGAGGCTGAGGCTGTCGCCGAGCGATATTGTGCGGGTGCCGTACAGGTAGAGGCCGGAGGAGAGGACGACGTAGATGAGCTCGTTGTCGCTCATCAGGGCGCTGCTACTGTCGGTGGTGGTTGTTTCGTCATTCATGGGGGGACTCCTCGTGTTGATCGGGCCAAGCCCGAGGCGAATGAGTCAATCCTCGCGAGGTCTCCCCGGTAGCGAATCATCCTCCGGGACCAACCGTGTCATACCAGGGTGCGGTGTACTGAGAGATATCGCACCCCTTGGCTGTACGCGGCAGCCGTTATGCGGCGCTCTGCGCGAGCCAATTCCGTATGGACTTCTCGTCAATATCGCTGATCGAGGTGAACCGGGCCGTCGCCATCCGCGGGCCGGGCACGAGAGTACCACTCGTATCGACGATGGGCGAGGCGTTCCAGATCATGAACGTGACGTAGCGCGGGTAGGCCTTGAACCCGGCGACGGGTGCCCTCGCGAGGAGCCAGACGGGATGTGCATGCCATAACTGTCCCGCCGCCTCGGGGAGCGCCGAGTCGAGGAGTGAGCGCAGGGCAACCGAAATCTCCTGCTGGGCGGGGTCGAGTGCAGCGATATAGTCGTCCAGGGTGCTCATGGGGGTGTCCTTTCGCCGACGTGAGGTTTAGCAGAAGTGTAGTTCAGCGAATTGCCCAGCGGGCGGAATGCGACCCATAAAAAAGGATCGGCTACCTCGCGGGGTAACCGATCCTGTGGGCGTGTGATGTGCCTCCGAGTGGAGCTGCCGGGAATTGAACCCGGGTCCGCTGCTGTGATTCTGTGCCTTCTACGGGTGTATCTTGTGAAATCGTTCTACTCGGCCCCGATCTTTGTCACAAGCACCTAGATCGACGGGCCCAGTCCCAGTTTAAGTCCCGATAAGTCCTGAAACGCGGCTTATCAGCAAGCTCCCTAATCGACGCCAGAGCACGGGGCGGAAGCATACCCGGTCTGACGGACTTGCTACTCGGCCTTAGGCGGCGAGAGCGAAGTCGGTGCGCTTAGAATTGGCACCTATTGTTTTGCACAGATCGTTAACGAGATAACTGTGCATCCTCGACCCGCTTCTCACAGTTTCGCAGGCAACGTCGAAACCGATCAGCCCCTGAGGGTGGCCGCCGCGAACGGAGGCCAAGCGTTGGGTCACATCACACGCTATTGAATTATTACCCCGTGCGTAGACCGCACGTAGCCCTCAAGGCTACCGTTTTCTGTGTAGAAATACAAACGAAGAGAGAAGCCTGGCCCGCTCGTCCGGCAGGTCCACCGGGTTGAGGGAACTCGTGGAACTGGTCAGGATGCGCTCATTCCGCACCCGTCGCGGCGAGCTCCTGGACGGTCTGTCGGCGGGCGCGCAGTGCGGCCCACGCGCCGCTGAGGGATACCCGGTCAATTGTGCGCCAGCCCCGCTGCCAGAGGTGCTGGTTGAGGAGATCTTCGGTGATCTCGGTATCCTCGCCCAGCGGAAAACCGATCCAGACCGCATCGACGTGGGCGAGTGCATTCAGATGCCCGTCAAGCCCACCGGGTAGGTCGCCGGTGTCCCGCAGAAACGTGATCGCCACCGAGGCCCCGGTGCTGGGGCTGGTCGTGGCCCGGGCGTCCAGGGGGAGCGGTTCAACGAGTGTGTGCAGATCGGCACCCGACCCCATTATCCACACGCGGTCCCCCGGCTTGATGAGCAATCTTTCGGCATTGGTTTTTGCGGGCATCATGCGGCCTCCATTGAGTGTCTGCTCATTACGCTACTGCCTGCGGGACGGCGACGGAAGGGATGTGACGGAGTATGGAAGTGAGTAATTGTGATGCTAGCCGAAAATAAATGATTTGAAGCGTCAACTAATAGGCGTAGCATAGGATTCATGACCGTGCCGAGATGGTTGAACCCCACAGAACGCGAGCTGTGGTTGAAGCTCAATGCCATTGCGACGCTCATGGCCGGTGCCGTCGAACCGCAGCTCAAGCGGGACGCAGGGCTCAGCCTGTTTGAGTATCATGTGCTCGCGATGCTGTCCGAGGCCCCCGACCGTTCTCTGCTCATGAGCAACCTGGCCTTCCACAGTAACTCGTCCCTCTCTCGACTCTCCCATGTGGTCACCCGCCTGGAGAAGCAGGGGTGGGTGACCCGGTCCGCGTGCCCCAGTGACGGCCGCGCCACCATCGCCAGCCTGACTCCCGAGGGCTGGGCGAAGATCGTAGCGACGGCCCCCGGCCACGTTGAATCAGTGCGTGAGATCATCTTTGACCCGCTTGCGAGCGAACAGGTGGAGCAGCTCAATGACCTGCTCCAGCCCCTGCTCGAATCCATCGACCCGGACCGCCGGGTTATCTCGAATCAGGAGTAACCGCCCCTCCCCATGACACATCCCTCCGCGGCCGCCCACGCCAATCGACGACGATGGCAGGCGTTTGCCGTGGCTACGAGCGTGTCGGCTCTCACCATTCTTGATCTGAGTAAGGTCAACGTGGGTATCCCCTCAATTGAGCGCGCGCTCGGTGCGGGCCCCACGGATATCCAACTCATCGTCGCAGGCTACGCCCTCGCTCTTGGCCTTGTGCTGGTTCCCGCGGGGCGGCTCGGGGACCTCTTCTCGCGCCGGACCATGTTCATTGCCGGACTCATTACCTTCGTGACCGCGAGTATGCTGTGCGCCAGCGCACCCTCGGTGCACTTTCTCGTGCTGTTCCGGATTATCCAGGGTGTTGCCGCAGGCATTCAGACTCCCCAGGTGATCGGGATGATCCAGGAGCTTTTTCAGGGGGAGGAGCGCGGGCGTGCGTTCGGTGTGTTCGGTGCCACGATTGGCCTCTCGACCGCTCTCGGCCCCACCGTCGGTGGTCTGCTGATCGGTGTGGGCGGCGAGCCTGACGGCTGGCGGCTACTGTTCTGGATGAACGTCCCGCTCGGCGTTGCAGCCCTCATCGGTGCCTGGTTTGTTCTGCCCCGCACTCCATCCAACCGGGTGGGCCCGGTGTATCTGGACCCGGTGGGGGTGCTCCTGCTGGGGGTCACGGTATTTTCGCTCATGCTGCCGTTTGTGCTCACCACCGGGTCGGCGGATGATTCGCCCGCCCGCTGGGGGTGGTTGGCCCTCGCTGCTGCTGCCGCGCTCTGCTTTGTGCTCTGGGAACGGCGGTATGCGGCCCGAGGCCGCACGCCGCTCATTAACTTTCTGCTGTTCCGAATCCCCTCCTACCGCAACGGCATCCTGGTGGGCGGTGCCTACTTTGCCGGGATGCCCGCGGCCTTCCTCCTTTCCACCCTGTACCTACAGACGGGCCTGGGCCTCGCACCCGTCGCGGCCGGGCTGGTGAGTATCTCGTTTGCGCTCTGCTCGGCGGGCACCGCGTGGTGGAGCGGTCGTCTCGTGAGCCGATGGGGGCGTCCCCTTGTGGTGCTCGGCCTCCTGATCGTGGTGGTGGGCTTCATGGGGGTGCTGGTTGCCGGGTACTATGCGCCCCGTGAATATGCCCCGTGGCTCATGGCCGCGGCGCTCGCGGTGGCCGGGTTTGGTGCCGGGGGCGTGCTTGCGCCCAACCAGACGCTCACTCTCGCCGAGATTCCTGTGACGGATGGTGGTCTGGCCGGCTCAATCGGTCAGCTCGTGCAGCGTGTGAGTACCGCAATCGGTACGGCTGCGGCCAGCTCGCTTTTTTTCGCGACGATCTACCGCGAGACGGTGGGTTCGGCCGGAGCCGACGATACGGGTGTGTATCGGGACGCCTTTCTGCATGGATTTATGGTTGTGATCGGGTTTTTCATCCTGGCGTGTGTGGTGGCGTTGCTCGATATGCGAGGGCGTCGCAAACGCGCGGCCGCGATGGCGTTGTAGCGCGGTGATGTTGCGGGGTGTGGTGCGGGGAGTGGTCTCGACACCCACGCGGTTAGCGGGCGAGAATGTCGAGTGCCTGCTGGTGGAGGAGGCCGTTGGTGGCGAGGGAGTTGCCGCAGTGGCTGCCCGGGGTGCCGTCGATGCCGGTGAAACGGCCACCGGCCTCCTCGACAATGGTGATAACGGCCGAGAGGTCGTAGGGTTTGACGTCGAATTCTCCGACGATGTCAATCACGCCCTCGGCGAGAAGCATGTACCCCCAGGAGTCACCAAATGCGCGGTCTCGCCACACGCTACGGCTCAACGCGGTGAGCGTATCCAGGTAGCCCGCGTCGTCCCACTGGCCGAGGCTCTGGA
Organism: Klugiella xanthotipulae; assembly: GCF_006716695.1. Taxonomy (GTDB): domain Bacteria; phylum Actinomycetota; class Actinomycetes; order Actinomycetales; family Microbacteriaceae; genus Klugiella; species Klugiella xanthotipulae. The sequence goes on along the minus strand of NZ_VFPN01000001.1, from coordinate 300,272 downwards.
AGCTGAGCCAGGCATCCGTGAGCCTGCTCACGCCGGATACCCGGAGGGGGCGGGGCTCGCCACCGTTGTCGCTCAGCCAGGCACCCGCGCCGCGGGCAGCCCACCAACGTTTCTGGGCCGCGGGGGCAGAGACCACGCCGACCTGGGCGATGCCGTCGATTTCGAGCGAGATGAGGGTGGCCCAGCCGGGTATGCCCCGCATGTAGTTGGCGGTGCCGTCAATCGGGTCGATGATCCACTGGCGGGGGCTCGCTCCCTCGATTCCGAATTCCTCGCCGAGAATGCTGTCCTCGGGGCGCTCCTGTTGTAACCGGGCCCGAATGGCCTGCTCGACAGCCCGGTCCGCGTCGGTCACGTTGGTGCTGTCGGGTTTGGTGGTGACCACCAGGTCAGCTGCCCGGTAGCGGGCGAGGGAGAGGGCGTCGGCACGAGCGGCCAGTTCGCGGGCGAGGGCGAGGTCGTCGGCGAGGGTGGGTGCAGTCACCCTGACAGCTTAGCTGCGGCACCCCAATACTTCGCGCGTCGGCATCCGGTAGCGGGCCCATAAAAATAATTTTTGTTCGGGTATGCGTGCATTAACGCGTGTAAGGAGTTATAGTTTCGGTATGACGAACTTTTCGGTGGTGACGAGACGGGGCGAGATGGACGGTCGGGGTGTCGGTGGCTCCCGATCACGGTTGCTGGGCTTTGCTCGACTGGCCGGAGGCGTGTTTCTGGGCCTGACCGTTCTGGTGTCAGGCTCCGCGCTCTTCTCGCTGCTCTAGCCGCCTGTTTGTGTACCGCATCTAACCTGTTCCGGGGTGTCCCATTCTGGTCACGGGCTCAGACGGACTGTGGTCGCTGCCCGCCCCGTTTTGCGCTCGCCCTAAAGAACTGTTAGGATCAATTCTTGGTTCTGCTGCTCAGCGGCCACGCACCTCTAGCTCAATCGGCAGAGCAACTGACTCTTAATCAGTGGGTTCCGGGTTCAAGTCCCGGGGGGTGCACTCGTTAGCCTTCTGCCTCTCGCCAGGCAGGGGGCTTTCGTTATTCTATGCCGCCGCAGATGCCTCCGTCAGCGAGGCCTACGGCAGGTAGTCGGACGTTACCGCGGCACCTACCCGGGTGCCGTCAGGGCTCGTGTACCGCGCGGCGAGCGTGAACGCCGTGTCTGAGGACAGCCCGGACCCGTTGGCAGTCAGCCGCAGGGTGTCGGTGCCGCGCGTCGGCATGAGGTGGTGCGAGTAGAGCCCGCGGTTCTCGGCCAGCTCAACCGTCGCTCCCGCTGGCGACGTGACGGCGAAAGAAAACGCATCCGTGGACGAAGTGATCGAGAGGGCGGGGGTGTCGGTGAGCGAAACCTCCCAACCACCGGCAGCGTTGGCCGTCACGGTTGTCATCCGGTATCTCGAGACGAGTCCGGGCGGTATGGCGAAGCTGACCGAGTCGGGAACGACGGCTGCCGCGGAGGTCGAGTTGGTGTTTGGGGCTGGTGCTGCGGTTGAGTCGCGAGCGGCCGCGGCCAGGGCGTCGGCAGCGGGGTCGCTGCCGGTGTTGCCCGCTGGCTCCGCTGAGGAGATGCCCGATTGCCCGGCAGGCCCCGTGGTTCCGGGTTCGCGGGTTGGCTGCAGAATAACCCCTGGTCTTGCGGGCCGGATCGGCATATCCTGATGTCACCGTGACCGAGAGGACGTCCGCCGTGATTGCTCGAATGCCACTCATCCAGCACATTGTCGAGTTGCTTACCGGGCACACGAGCGTTTCGCTGACCGGTTCGCGCTGGTCGGGGCGCACCACCGTCCTCACCGCCGTGATTGATATCATGCGTCGCGACCATATCCCCGTGACGGTGCACGGTATTGGCCGTGCGCTTCCGCTCGAAGCCGTACGGCTGGCGTTGCCCACCCAGGTACGTAAGGCGCTCGGCCCCGCCTGCACGGCGAGCGATGTGATCGAGGCGCTCATCGACATGTTCACCACGCGTCCCGGTGTCTTCTTCATCGACGATGCCGACGAACTGGATGACGTGTCCTGGGCCGTGATCTCGGCCCTCCACCGCACCAGGGGCACCGCTATCCTGGCCACCAGTTTTCGCCGGGCCGATGAGCACCACGCTGACGACCTCATGCAGCTGGCGCATCCCGTCGTCAATATCTCTCTCGGTGAGCTCTCGCTGGAGTCTACCCACGAGCTGCTGGAGGATCGGGCTCAGAACCTCATCTCGCCCGTTGTGACGGGGCAGATTCATACGCTCGCCGCGGGGGTGCCCGGTTTTGCCGTCGCGCTATTGGACGCGGCGATGGGGAGCGGGGTGGTCTTCACGGAGGGATCGATGCTGGTCGCCGAGGGCGATATCTGGTCGCCCGCAATGAACGGGGCCTACGAGACGCTGCTTCAGCGGTATCCGATTAACCTGCAGGAGGCTCTCGAAATGCTGTCGCTGGCGGGGACCGTCACCCTGCCGACGGCACGGGCTTTTGTTACTCAGCCCGTGCTGGAAGCCCTACACGAGAACGCCCTGATTAAGGTCGCGGTGAAGGGGGACCGTACGATTGTTTCGGTAACGCCTCCCGGTATCCGCGACTACTTCCGGCACCAGCCGCCCACGCCCCGGCGTGATCGGCTCACCGAAAGTATGTTCAGCGCACTCGCCGCGACCACTCCTGAGGAGGTCGCCGCGCTCAACTCGCGTTTCCAGGCCAGGGTCTCCGGAGGGCCGGGGCTCGAAACCCCCGCGTCATCCCTGGACGCGCATATGTTTGCCGAGGACTACACGATTCACCTCGCGACCTGCCGCTTTACCTGGGGAAACGCCCCCACCGTGGCCAACGCGATCGAGTATCTGTACACGCAACTCACCGGGAACAACGACCCGGAAGTTGTTGAGATGGTGCTTCGCGACACCGATTGGACGCTCGGTTACACCCCGCTGGAGGAGTTCGATTTTCGATACCTGCACGCGCGTTGGCTCACCTCCCAGGGCGCGGCTGAGGCCGAGGTGCGTGCCGCGTTGCGTGCGGAGGATGATTACGCGTATCAGGATGCGCTCGACACGATCATGTACATGCTGGGGATTGAGGCCCACGGATTGCCGGATACCTTCGTGGAGGATTTGACGGAGATCTCTACCCGCCCCGATTTCAACGGCACCGTGGCCTCCGGAGTGTTGGCTGCGGCCTACATCCTGTCCGGTCGCGCCCGCGAGGCGGTACCCATGCTTGATCGAATGGATGACACCGGCCAGCTCTGGCGTAACTACCAGGTGAGCGTGCTGCGCGGGCTCGCCCTCGCCGGGGTCGGGGAGTATGCCGAGGCCGCCCGCTTTGCCCGGCGCAAGGTTGACGAGGCCGTTGCGAGCTCAGATCGGCTGGCGCTCGTGGGTAACGCCTATGTGGGGGCGCTGAGCCTGTGCCTACTCGGCCAGTTTGAGGAGGCCTACACGCTGGCTGGCCGGGTCGTGGGGATGGGTATCGTAAGCATTCCGGTAGCCTTCGCCGTGGACAAGGCCCTCCTGATTTGTCAGTCGGTGAGCGCACTTCGCACCGGGCGTATGTCGAGCTTTGATAGTCTGCGCGAGTTTGCGTGCCAGGCCATTGGCGATAGTGAATCGGTTCCGTTCGGCACGTTGGACTGGGCAGATGCCGCCTCCACCCTCACCGACAAGGACCGTGACGCTGCGGCCCACAAGTTCCGCGCGGTGGCCGAGGAGGCTCGCGCGAGCGGTTACGACTTTGCCGCCGATATCGCCGTGTTGCTCTCGTTGCTGTCCCACTACGATCCCGAGGTGGCGGAGGCTTTCGCCCCGGCGGCTGAGCGCGTGGGTGGTGCGCTGTTCCCGGCCCTCCTGGCCGCCCGTCAGGCGAGCCAGTTCTCCGATCCCGACGGTATCTACCAGGCGGCAGAGGCGCTTCAGATGGCGGGGGCTACGAGCGAGGCCATCCGCTACTTCGCGCTGTCGGCACGTTATTACCGTGAGCGGCGAGATGTGGACGGTGTGCACCGTGCCCGGCTCGCGATCCGCACGGTGACGGCACCGGGTGGTGGCTCGACCTCCGAGGTGGACACCCTGGCGCAGAGTTCGGTTGTGTTCACCCCGCGGGAGACCGAGATTGTTGATCTGGTGGCCAGGGGGCTCAGTAACAGCGAGATCGCCGCGGCCCTGGTCGTGAGCACGCGCACGGTTGAGAGCCACATTAACAACATTCGGCGGAAGACCGCGGCGATTGATCGCGACGATATTGTGGCGTTTGCCCGGGTGCGGGGGGCGTCGTAGCGAGGTGTGAGGTGTTGTCCAAGAGGTAACACCGGGTGCCAGGATCTTGCTCGGTTCGTTCCCGTGATTGCCAGTGCGCCTACGCACCTGCTCGTGCTGAGATCGCTGAGAGTGGCCGCGACACCAACTGAGTCGGCCAGGTATCTGGCTCAGCCCCATCACCCTCGTGGGGTCTGTGTCCTAGCTGTTTCCGGTGGCAGCATCGGTCCCACGGGAAGCGTTGCGCGGGCCGCTGCTGTGGCCAGACCACGGCCCCAGGCACCGGGCCAGCGCGTCACTCTGCTCGCGGTTCAGCGTTCCCGGAAAATACGCCATCACCTCGGGGTCGGCGTTGAGTGCCGCAAACGGTGCGAGATCGGCATCGGTCCAGTTCCGCAGGCTCACGCTGCCGTGGAGTGTGACGAGGGCTGTCATCGTAGCAGTGTAGCCCTGACATCCGCCGCGGCGATAGCGTCGCCATGCTACGTGCCGCGGTTGAGCCGTTCCAGGTAACGGCGGAGCGCCTCCATATCCTCGAGGGACCAGCCATCGAGGCGGCTGTAGAATTTTTCGCGGCTCAGTACGCGCAGCTTATCCAGCTGGGTACGGCCCGCGGGGGTGAGCCGCAGGAGCATCGCGCGTCCGTCCTCCGGGTCGGGCTCGCCCTCCACCAGTCCGAAATCGCGTAGCGCGCGCAGCTGGCGGCTGACCGCGCTCTTGTCCATGTCGAGGGTGGCGGCGACCTGGCCAGCCTGGGCTGGTTCATTCGCCGCCACCCAGCGCAGCACGGTGAGACCGGCCGGTTGTAGGTGGGGGTGCACGAGAGACGCTCCGCGCTGGGAGAGGGTGCGGGTGCTCGCGAGCAGGTGGGCAAGTTCTTCGCCCACGCCGCGCGCCACCTCCACGCGGGCCGGGTCTCCCTCGGGGGGGTGCCCGGCCGGGTGTGGTGTGTCTCGCGTCACGCCCCTCATCCTAACGGCCCCGGACGGCCTCGGTCTCAATCGTGGCCTCGGCATCAACGCCTATCTCAGCCGCTGCGGCCTCCGGCTTGCCCTTCTCCGCGAGCTGTTGTACGGCCGTTTTGGTTCCCAGCGTGGCGTTCGGCAGCAGGATGACCATCACGATGGTCAGCACGGCGAGGGGGAGGGCCATCAGGAAGACATCTCCCACCGCCACCCCGTAGGCCGACTCCACCACGGTGCGAATGGGCCCCGGCAGCTCCGAAACGTGGGGGATACTGCCCCCGCTGAGCCCGGAGGTGGTCGGGTCAATGCCCAGCTTGACCACGCCATCCGTGATTAACTCCGAGACCTTGCTGGCGAGCATCGCGCCCATCACCGAGACACCAATCGTGCCGCCCAGGCTGCGGAAGAAGGCCACACCCGAGCTGGCTACGCCAAGGTTCTGCGGGGGCACGCTGTTCTGCACCACCAGAACGAGGTTCTGCATCACCATACCCACGCCGAGGCCCAGGGTCGCCATGTACACGGAGACGAGCGCGTAGTTGGTGTCGTAGCGGATGGTGCTCATGAAGGCCAGGCCGACGGTCATCAGGACGGAACCGGTAATCATAAACGGCTTCCATGTGCCCGTGCGGCTAATGAGTGTGCCGATCACGGTCGAGGCAATGAAGGTGCCCAGTACCATGGGCAGTGTGAGCAGACCCGATTGGGTGGGCGTCGCTCCGCGGGCCAGCTGCATGTACTGGCTCAGGAACACCGAGGTGCCAAACATCGCGACCCCCACCGAGATGGAAGCGATGACGCCGTAGACAAACGTCTTGTTGCGGAACAGTGACATCGGCAGGATGGGCTCCTCGACGTGTAGCTCGACGAGCACGGCCGCGACGAGCAGAACGAGTGATCCACCGGCCATCAGGAGGGTCTCCCAGGACATCCACTCGAATTGGTTACCCGCGAGCGAGATCCAGATGAGCAGGAGCGAAATGCCGCCGGCAATAAGCGCGGCCCCCATGTAGTCGATGGTCACCGTGCGGCGACGGTCGGGCAGGTGCAGCGTGAGCTGGATGAGGATGATCGCGGCCACGGCGATCGGGGTCCCGATGAAGAAGTTCCACCGCCAGCCGATTCCGTCGGTGATGAACCCGCCGAGCAGTGGGCCGCCCACGGTACCCACGGCCATCACGCCGCCGAGCAGGCCCATGTATTTGCCGCGGTCGCGGGGGCTGATGATGTCGGCCAGAACCACCTGAACGAGCGCGGTCAGGCCGCCGGCCCCGAGGCCCTGGAACACCCGGAAGACGATCAACCAGGTGGTGTCCTGCGAGAGTCCGGCCAGGCAAGAGCCGAAGACAAAGATGACCAGCGCGATTTGCACAAGGAGCTTGCGGCTCATCAGGTCGGCGAGTTTTCCCCAGATGGGGGTACTCACGGTGGTGGCAAGCAGAGTGGAGGTGACCACCCAGGTGAAGGCGTTTTGGTTACCGCCCAGGTCCGAGATGATGACGGGCAGGGAGGTCGAGACGACCGTTCCCGACAGGATTGCGACGAGCATCCCGAGCAGGAGGCCGGAGAGGGCCTGGAGGACCTGCTTGTGGGTCATCGCGACGGAGTGGTCTCGGGGGGTCGCCGGTGTGGCGGCGGTTTCGTGCGTATTATCGCGGGTCATCGTTCTCCAGTGTGAGGGGGGGCGCGTCGGCGCACCAATTGTTGACAGAAGTCAACTATATGTATCTAGTTGACTTCTGTCAACTTGTTTTGTGTGCATACTAAATCCGGTAGAGTTGCTGCCCATGGTCAGTGACGTCATGATTGTTCCGATCACGCCCGACGACTGGGACGAATACCGCACCCTTCGCCTGGAAATGCTGGGCGATACTCCCATTGCCTATCTCGAAACCCGGGAGCACGCCCTCGGTCTTAACGATGAAGCCTGGAAGTTTCGGGCCTGGCGCGCCAACGGTCCCACCACGCTGGGCCTCGCCGGGGTTGACGCGAGCGGCAATACCCCCGTGTGGGTGGGCACCATGAGTGCTTATCTGTCCTCGCCAGGGGTCGCCCACCTCGTGAGTGTCTACCTGAACGCCGGTTATCGGGGCAGCGATGTGGCCGACCGGATGCTCGACCGCGTCGTCGAGTGGGCGCAGGATCGCCCCGATGTGGCCGTGCTGAAACTGCTCGTGCACGAAGACAACGCGCGGGCCATTGCCTTCTACGAGCGACAGGGATTCACCCGAACCGGCCACAGCGAGCCCTACCCGCTCAACCTGGAGCGCAGCGAGATCGAAATGTCGATGAACGTTTAGGTCCTCGTCCCCACACCTCCCTCGGGGGAGTTATGGCCAGGAAACGAGGAAATAATCGTCGAAGTGTGAGGAAAAGTCACCCGGAGAGGCCCGGGGCGCTAGTGCGCCGGTACCGCCTCCTGGTCATCCTCGGGCTTGCGCACAAAGAACGACCCCACGACGGGCAGCAGCGAGAGGATTGCCCCGCAGACAAACGCCGCGTGGATGCCCCCCGCCGTCGCCGGAATCACGTCCTGCCCCTTCGCAACGAGTGCCGCCGTCTGCACCGACATGACGGTGATAAACAGCGCAGTCCCCGCCGCCCCAGCCACCTGCTGTGCGGTGCCGATGATGGCGCTGCCGTAGGAGTAAAAAGCGGGTTTGACCGAGCCGAGACCGGCCGTGAACAGCGGTGTAAACATGAGCGCGAGACCGATGCTCAGGCTGACGTGGGCGGCCAGAATCCACATAAACGGTGTGTTCTCAGTGAGCATTGTCATGCACCACAGCACGGTACTCACCACGATGGAGCCGGGGATCAGCAGAACCCGTGGCCCGTGCTTGTCATAGATCCGCCCCACCACCGGTCCGAGCAGGCCCATAATGAGCCCACCGGGTAGCAGGAGTAGTCCCGTGGTGATTGGTTCCAGCTGAAGTACGGTCTGCATGTAGATGGGCAGCAGAATGATGGTGCCAAACAGGCCGATCATGCTGAGCGCCATCATCCCCACCGACAGGGAGAATGTGGAGGAGGAGAACGTGCGCAGGTCAAGCAGCGCCTCGTCGGTCTTCTGTAGCCGCGTCTGCCGCAGCAGGAAGATCACCATGGCGACCGAGCCGATCGCCAGCGGAATCCACGGGGACATCGCCGCGCCACCGTTGGCCGCCGCGCCGATGGTGCTGAGCCCGTAGACCAGGCCACCAAAGGCCAACGCCGAGAGGACCACCGAGAGGATATCCACCCGCACCAGTCGCGTTTCCGTCACATTGGGGATACGCAGCGCGCCAAAGAGCAGCGCCGCGATTGCGATTGGCAGCACGAGCCAGAATAGCCAGCGCCAATTGAGTGCGTTGAGGATGATTCCCGAGATCGTGGGCCCAAGGGCGGGGGCCACCGAGATCACGATCGAGATTGTCCCCATGATACGGCCGCGGGAGGCGGGGGCTACCAGGGTCATCACGGTGGTCATGAGCAGCGGCATCATAATGGCGGTTCCGCTCGCCTGGATGACACGACCGATGAGCAGCATCGGAAATCCCAGCGACATCGCCGACACGAGTGTGCCGGTGCTGAAGAGGATCATGGCGGTCATGAAGACCGGGCGCGTCTTAAAGCGTTGCAGCAGTAGACCCGTGATGGGGATCACGACGGCCATCGTGAGCAGGAAGGCGGTGGTTAGCCACTGGCCGGTGCTGGCCGTGATGCCGAGGTCTTTCATGAGCTGTGGCAGTGCCACGCCCATGATTGTCTCGTTGAGGATGACCACAAAGGCTGAGATCAGCAGGATTGTGATGACCAGGCGATCCCGTGGGGACAGCCGGTCATCGCTCTCGGGCGGGGCCGCCTCAGCTGTGCCGGTAGTGGGTGTGTTCGTCATGGTGTGTCCTTGACAGTGCGGGATGCGGGATGCGGGATGGATGGTGTGGGTCGATGGGGGAGATCGACGCGGCTGGAAGGTTGTGTTGCGGGTGTCGGCACACCGGTGCCACTTTCGGTGACAGGTATAACCCCGAGGCGATCACAAACTATTCCGAACCACGGTGATTCCGTCAAAATCGAGACCGATGGATGCGTGAGGGTAGTTAGCTGTGCATATGTTTTTCTCTCGGTGGCGGGTCTAGCCGACGTCGTGCGGTCAGTCGCAAGCCCCGTGACAAGAATCCTCTCACCTGCGTGAAGGCTGGGGTCGGCACCCAGGAGTCCGGCCAGTTTGGGGGAGTTTTGATCAGAATACGAGGAAATAATCGTCGATGTGTGAGGAAAAGTCACCCGTGGTGGCGTGGGCGTGGCGGGGGGGGGGGGGGGGATGCGCCAGTGGCTAGGTGTGGTCGCGCGGGATCGTTGCGGACCAGTTGCGCGAGAAGATCTCTTGTGAGCCCTCAAACGCGGTGACCTGGTTGGTGAGGAAAAACGAGGAGGCGTCGCCGGACATCCGGCTGAAGGTGACGATCTTCACATCCCAGTCGTCGGCCAGCCGCTCAACCGTGCGCACCGTATTCGACGCGAGCGGTGCCGCGCCGCCGGGTAGGCCGCTGCGGCGGTAGTGCTCCACCCGCCGACACTCGGCCACAGCCGAGGTCGCGATGCCCTCGGTGATGAGGTAGCGATCCTGCGCCCACGCGTAGTAGTGCAGCCCATCGACCTCATCGTGTTGGTCAGTCTCCGAGTTGATGATGATGTCCTGCGTGCCGGCCACCATATCGCGGACGACCGTGCGGGTCGTCTCCTCCGGGAATAACCGGATGGCGCTGCGGGGGCTGGGGGTCGGGGTCGTAAACTCGGTCTGCTCGTAGGTGTCGTCGGTGTCGGCGCGCGTGGGCAGCGTCAGGGTGATGGATGCGGGGTCAAGCGTGACGCTTGTTTGCGAGGGGGAGGGCCAGGCTAATGGCCAGTAGTTCGCCGAAACGGAGACGCGGAACCGGTGTCCCGGCTCAAAGCGGTGTGCGCTCGCGAGCAGCGGTACCGTGACGCTCACCGTCTGGCCGGGGATCAGAGATAGCGGATGCTCGTGGCTGTCACGGTGCGTGAGGTTGAAGAGCCCGTGGGTGACCAGGCGCGACGAGCCATCGGGGGCCACGTCGTTGAGCCGTACGGCCAGGATCCCGTGCGGTTGGTCGGCGGATACCGTCAGTGTCACGGCGATATCGCCCACGATCTCCAGTGCCTCGTCCACCTCGGGCCAGGTGACGGTGAACGACCGGGCGTCATCCTCGCGCTGGTCAACGGGCTGGCTGGCCGCATCGCCGCGTTTCTGCCAGCTACCGGCGGCCACCCCGATAAGTTCGGTGCTGGACAGGCGCGTGCTACCGGCGCGTACCGCGTAGGCGGAGGAGTAGCTCACCTCGGTGACGGAGGGGCTCGGCCACACGGGTTCTGCCACCCATCGGCCGGGGCGCGCGTTCACGTCGAGGCCGGGGCGCACGCCCGTGGGCATGTATACGCGCAGGTCGGGCTGTTTCTCGACGCCGTTGTCGGCGTCCTTCATCCAGCGATCCCACCAGCGCACAGCTTCGGGGAGAAAATCGATGGCCGGGCCCGGCGCGGCCTGATGTGGATAGCTGTGAGCCCAGGGGCCGAGGATGGCCTGCGTGGGAATATCGAGGTTATTCAACAGGGTGAAGAGCGTGCTGCGGTACTGGTCGTAGAGGCCACTCACCGCGAGCACGGGTACCTGGATGGCGCTGAAATTTTCGGCCACAGAGCCGTGCTTCCAGTAGGCATCCCGGCGCTGGTGGCCGAGCCAGATCTCCGAGGAGACGGGGGAGTTATTGAGCCGGTCAAACCAGTTGTCACGCCAGCTCGCGCCCACCACCCGGGGGTCCTGTGGGCGGGCGTTATGGGCAAGCATGGTTGCTGCCTCGGAGAGCAGCTCGGAGCCGATAATCACACCACCGTTGTAGTGGGCATCGCGGTAGCGGTCATCCGTGGAGCACACTGTGATGACGGCCCGCAGCTCCGGTGGGCGCAGGGCGGCGAGCTGGAGGCCGTTGAGACCGCCCCAGGAGGTGCCGATGATGCCGACGCCGCCGTCACACCACCACTGGGCGGCGATCCAGGTCAGTACCTCAAGGCCGTCGGCCAGTTCGCGGGCCGCGTACTCGTCATCCATGACCCCGTCGGAGTCGCCGGCACCGCGGGTATCAACCCGTACCGAGGCATAGCCGGATCGGGCGAAGACCGGGTGGATCGTATCGTCGCGGGCGGCCGTCATATCGGCCTTGCGATGGGGGATGTACTCCAGCACCGCGGGAACGGGACGCTCGCCCGACGAGGCGGGCAGCCAGATGCGGGCCGAGAGTGAGTTGCCGTCGCGCAAGGGGATACGTACCTGCCGAAGCACGTGAATTGATTGCGGCGCTGGGTGGAGTGCTGGAGTTGACATTATGCATTAGTCTTCCACACTCACGGAAATTGACGCATTTTTCATCCCTCGATATATGAAATTAATCTTTGATCAGGTGTTTGGGTGGCGAACACGATGTGATCCTGTGAGTTTACTGGTCCGGGGATGGTCGATTTTTTAAATGGTTAGTCGATGAACTACCATCAACTCTGGCCGCCACCGCGGCCATCTGCCCCGTGCCCAAACCGTCGAATAATGTCTCCAGAGTTCCCCGTGTTTGGGCTCATAACTCTACGGAGAAAAAGTGAAGAACAATGTAGTGCCGATTCTGGCCGTCTCGGCCCTGGCCCTTATCCTCAGCGGATGTGCCACCACCGATTCGGCTACCCCCACAACGGCACCCGCCAGTTCGGCTTCCGCGGCCAGCTGGTCCTACACGGGTGATGACGGTCCCGACCACTGGGGAGCCGTCGCCGACACCTGCAGCACGAGCGCGGCTCAGTCGCCCATTGATATTGAGAAAGACGCGCTCGTCGCTACCCCGACCGGTGCTCCCGAGGTGCACTACCAGGCCACTGCGTTTGAGGTCGAGAACAACGGCCACACTATTGAGGCCGTGCCCGAGGACCTGACACACAACTATGTTGTCCTCGAGGGCACGAAGTACTTCTTGCAGCAGTTTCACCTGCACACCACGAGCGAGCACACCATTAACGGTGAGAGCAGCGACCTTGAACTGCACCTCGTGAACAAGAGTGAGGATGGTCAGATCGCCGTTCTCGGCGTGCTCTTCAACACGGGTGCCGCCAACTCCACGCTCACCGAACTCTTCGATTCGATGCCCACCGAGGTGACCGAGGAGGAGAACCTGGTGAAGCTGAGTGAAGAGATCAACCCCGCCGATCTCCTGCCCGCTGGCTCGGAGGTTGTGCAGTATGAGGGGTCCCTCACGACCCCGCCGTGCACCGAGGGTGTGCGCTGGAACGTGTTTGAGACTGTCGGAGAGATCTCGGCTGACCAGCTGGCAGCTTTCCAGGAGATCTTCCCGAGTAACCACCGCCCCACCCAGGACGTGAACGACCGCGAAGAAACCGAAACGCCGGCCCTGTAGCCGCGTCTGGGGGCGGATGCCGGGTTGGCCTCCGCCCCCACGCATACACCCCCCGCCGCGGCGAATTCTCCTGGTTTTTCGTGAGGTGTAGAAATTTGATTACTTATTGGTCACGGGTTGCTGCGGCGATGGAATTTTTTCCAGACCGAACAGTACGCTGAATATTAACGCACGATTCGTGACCCACTACTGAGGAAAATACCCATGTCTCAATTTCCTGAAAACCCCGGCCCGCCCGCTGGCGGTCCTTCCGAGCCGGTTCCGCCCGCTGGTCAGTACCCCAGTCCAGGGGGCATGTACCCGCCTCCCACCGGCCAGTACCCGGGTCCCGGCGGTTCGTACCCGCCACCCGGACAGGGCGGTTACGTGCCGGTATCGCCGCAGGGTGGACCCGCTGGTAAGAACACTTTGGGGCTTGTCGCGATCATTGTGGCTGGCGTTGGTTTTGTGGCGGCGTGTATCCCGTTCGTGGCGTATCTTTCCTGGTTCCTGCTGGTGCCCGGCCTGGTTCTTGCGATCATTGCGCTGGTGCAAAAGAACAAGAAAAAGGGTCTCGCCATTGCTGCGCTCATTACGAGCGTTCTGGGGATTATCATGTCGATTATCATCGCCATCGTGAGTATCGTCATCCTGGGGGCTGGGGTGAGTAGCGCAATTGAAGATGCGGGCGGAAGTAGCCTGTCGCAGCAAGAGTCCGGTAAGGAGTTCTCTCTGGGGGACACCGCCACCATGAGTGATGGGGTGGCCTTTACCGTGACCGATACTGAGTGCGGGATCACCTCCGCCACCGACATGTTCGATATGGAGCAGCCCGCTCAGGGCGAATTCTGCACGGTGGAATTCACCGTTAAAAACGGATCGAATGATTCCGTGAGTTTGGCGACGAGCGTCATTGCCGGCATGGTGGGGAGCACCGAGTACTATCCCGACGGCTTGATCAGCACGTTTGGTACGGACAGTATGCTCACCACCCTGAACCCCGGCCTGTCGGTTGATTCGGTGATGTACTTCGATGTTCCCGCTGGCAGCACGCTGGACTCTGTTCGCCTCAACACCAACCTCGGTCTGGGGACGGGTGTCACCTTCTCACTGAAGTAGGCTGTACCCACTAGGTGGCGGCTCGCATCCCGGGAGGGCTGCGAGCCGCCACTGTTCGCTTCGTCGATCGTTAGGGATGTGTACTTGTGTCGTACCCGCCGCAGAACCCCCAGCCCTCCGCCGGCGGGCCGTACGGACAGCCTCCTGTGCCGCCAGGCGGTGCCCACCCGCCCTACGGCGCACCCGGTGGCTATGGTCTGATGCCGCCCACCCCGGACCCGCCGCGCAGCAGCTCGCTTGGCTTCGTCGCTCTCGTGGTTGCGGTTATCGGGGCTGTGGCCGCGTGTATCCCGGTCCTGACGGTGCTGGCCTGGGTGGTGCTGATCCCGGCCTTGCTTCTGTCCATTGTGGCTCTTGCTCAAAAAAACCACACCAAGAGGGGAGTGTCGCTGACTGCGCTCAGTGTGAGCATCGTTGGCACCCTCATCTTGTGCGCCATGATTGCTGTCTCCTCCGGGCTGCTGCGTGCCGGGTCAGACACCACCTCGACCGCTCGGCCCACGATAACCGGCGAGGCGTCCACCCCCACGCAGGAGCCAACCGAGGTGCCATCGGCTGCGGCCCCCACCAACCCGGATGAGGTGGGGATTGGCGAGCCCGCCAGCACCACGACCGGCGTCACGTTTACCGTGACGGGGAGTGAGTGCGGGATCACGTCCGCCCGGACCGTTTTTGATACGGAACAGCTGCCCGCGGGCGAGTTCTGCACGGTATCGTTCACCGCCGTGAACGGTTCGTCGAGTGCCGTAATAATTTGGCTCGACTCTCAGTTCGGGTTTATCGGTGCGAACGAGTATCGGTCCATCTCGACCCTGGGCGATGTGGGCGGGGACCTGTTGCTCTCACAGGTGAAACCGGGTCTGAGCGTTGACGGCGTTGCCTACTTCGATGTTCCGGCCGGTAGCGCGCTGGACGCGGTTGAACTGGGTGACGGGATTAGTTCCCTGCGGAGCGTGCGGATCGTTCTCAGGTAGCGGTGGCGGCGTCGATTCGGGGCTGTCGGTGGGGTCGAGTAGGCTGAGACCGTGCACTTTGCGATGGTTGCGAAGCTCCCTGCTACGTAGGATCTCGGATCGTGTGTGAGGTTTTCGACGCTCAGAAGTGAGGGTAGTTATGGCATGGTTCCGCAGACGTCGCGCAGAAGACGCCGAGCAGTCGAGCGATGCCTCGACCACGGAACCCGCGCCGATCGCCGAGGTGGTCCGCCAGGGGGTGATGATCGCCGAGGTCTCCGTGCGCATGGTCGCCAAGAACTTCATCATTATCAACGCCATGGGCGATCAGCTGTCCTACAATGAGGCGACCGTGATGGACGCCGTGCGTGCCGAGCTAAAATCTCTTGCCACCGAGAAACACGAGGACGCTGAACGCATCTCCGCGGACGCCGCCACGAAGCCCCGCAAACGCACGGTCTGGATGCGGCGAGATGAGAACCGCGCCACCCAGCAGGTCCTCAACGTTCGCCGCCAGGAAGTTTATGAGCTTCTGTCCGCGGAACTCACCCGGCTGCGTGACGATGAGGGGTATGTGCGTGCGACGGCTGAAAAGGCTCGCCAGGATGCCTGGCTAGAAATCAGTCGATCCTTCGAGATCATGCTGGTGAACGAGCAGAAGCGACGAGTGCGAGATGAAAGCTACTGGCATCGCCGCGACGACCGCATCACCTACCTGATCGAGAAAGATCTGGCCAAGCTGGAGCGGCAATCCGCGCATAAGCGGCGTGCCGCCGAGGAATCCTCGGCGGCGAAACGCTAAGACTTCCGTCCGGGGCGACCGACGTGTGGAATGCCATCGCCAGTTGCCCCGCCAGGCGGCGCGCACCAGAGAGAGGTTACTGGTCACCAGTTCCGTGGGGTGTACCGTTACGCCCGCACGAAGCGGAACCAAACCACCTGATCGGGGTCGCCGATCTCGAAAACCAGTTCAACGGGGGAGAACAGCATGCTCGTCATCCGCAATCGGTGTGAGTTGAGGTTCCACTGCGGTCCGCCCGCGGTATCGGTCGTGATGGTTGTGATGGTTGTGATGGTTGTGATGGTCGTGATGGTTGTGTCGATGGTGGGGAAGGTCTGCGGATCCCGTGTGGGGATTGACCAGCTTCCCCCGCCGGAGGTCAGCCACTCGGCGTTCTCCAGATCTGCATGGGTGGGGTGTGGGTTGTCCGCAAAGACGGCCGAGGGGATACCGTCAAATGTGAAGGTGCCGTCGGCTTTCATCGTGAGGGTTGCCTCTGCGCTGCCATCATCCGCCGCGTGTAGCCACTCGCCCACCACATCCGACTGCGTGGGCTGTGGAGTGGAGGCGGGGGTGAAGGTAGCGGCGTAGTGGCCGCATCCCATCAGCGTCAGGGCAACCACGGTGGAGACCGCGAGAGTGATGAGCCGCCGAAAGCCGCGAGGGGAAAGCATCGAGGCCTGTCGATTACGGCGCGACGCCAGCCACCGCGGGCTTAAATCCGAGGCGACGGTTTTCGCAGCATCCGGGCCGACACACGTCATACCAGGGGCCGAGCTCGGTGAGGGAGGAGCGGTCGGCAACCGGGGTGCCGTTGACGCGTTCGAGTACCAGGTCAACCAAACCGGCCACGTAGGCGGGGTGGGTGCCGGGCGTCTGGGTTCGGATGGCGGTCAGGCCGTGTTTCTCCGCGGTCTCGATGGCCTCGGTATCGAGATCCCACATCACCTCCATGTGGTCGCTGACAAAGCCAACGGGCACGATCAACACCGCACGGGTGCCCTTCGCGGGGAGTGTCTCGATAGCATCGTTGATGTCGGGTTCCAGCCACGGCTGGCTTGCCGGACCGCTGCGTGACTGGTAGACAAGCTGCCAGGAGATGGGGTGTGCGGTGGGAAACTCAGCCTGGATACTCGCCATAATGACCCGGCACACGGCTAGGTGCTGGTCTTCGTACGCGCCCCCGGGACCAAACTCTCGTGTCGCTGGGCCGGAGAGTTGCGCATCCGCTGTGGGGATGGAGTGTGTGGAGAAGAGGATCTCCACCTCGCTCTCGAGCGCGAGGTCGGGGATATCCGTGAGTAGGCTCGTGAGCCCGGCACGCACCCCCTCAATGAAGGGCTCGATGAAGCCGCGGTGATCGAAGAACTGGCGGACTTTGTCAATGCGCACGGTGTCGGTGAGGTTGGCGGCATCGAGAGCACTGGCGAAGTCTTCCCGGTACTGGCGGCAGCTGGAGAAGCTGGAGTAGGCGCTCGTGGCAATGGCGAGCAGCGTATCGTGGCCGTTGCTGTGCGCCGCTACCAGGGCATCCTTCAGGTAGGGATCCCAGTTGCGGTTGCCCCAGTACACGGGGAGGTCGATGTTACGCCGGGCTAACTCCGCGTCGAGGGCGGCCTTGAGTGCGCGATTTTGGTCATTGATGGGGCTCACCCCGCCGAAGTGGCGGTAGTGGTGTGCGACCTCTTCGAGGCGCTCATCCGGGATGCCTTTGCCGCGCGTCACATTGCGTAGGAACGGGATCACATCGTCCTGGCCCTCGGGGCCGCCGAACCCTGCCAGCAGAATGGCGTCGTAGTGCGTCGGAACCGTCACATGTTCGGGGCCGCTGGCCGCGCCGCTGGTTGCGCTCGGTACGGGTGCGGTGGAGGGGGTGGATTCTTGGCTCACAACGGTATCCATTTCGGCAGAGTGGGTGGTGGCTGAGCCTCCCACGCTAGCATGCCCCTCCCCGTCACAACGGGAAGGGGCATGGACGTTGCCAGACTCGGCTACGGGCGGCGGGTCAGTGCGAGCACACCCTTCCTCGCGACAGCGGGAAGGGTGTGCCACGTATATGGGACGAATCCGGCGCGTTACGAGAAAGGGATTCTGGGGGGCTCGGGGGTGGGCGCGACGTAGGGCGGGAGCGCTTCGGTGTAGGGGGCCTCCGTGACCAGTTTGTAGCGGGCGACATCCCGCACGTTCTTCTGCACGGCGACGGAGGCAAAGACGCTCATCACAAAAGCGATGCCGTAGAAGCCCTTCTCGCTCAGCTCAAGGCTGCCGGCATTCCACAGGCCGATGCAGAGAAGCGTAACCGCCAGCACGAGGGAGAACCAGGCGAGGCCGTAGTAAATGGCGGTAACGGCGATGCCCTCCGTTTTGTCCCGTACGGATTTTTGCAGCGACACTGCTGCAAAGAGACCAAACATGAGGACGGTGAAGTAGTAGCCCTTTTCGTTGAGCTCCATACTGGCGTTGAAGAGGCCGATGATGTAGGTCGAGAGGCCGATGAGAAGAGCGAGCCAGGATGCGCCGATGAAGGCCGGGGTGGGTTTCTGAATGTCCTCGGTGCGAGTCATGAGTGCTGTACCTCCGGTGATGGACCGGCGCTGTTGCCGGGTTACTGAGTAATCTACTGGCAGCGAATGCGGGTAACGGAATATTCCCCATCGCATGCATGTCTCGGCATATCTCCCGATGCTTTCTCTCCGCAACGTCCGCGCCTTAGCGCCAGGCCAGCACCCGGTCGAGTGTCCCCGGGCGGGTGAGCCGTGCGTGCTCGATGCTCACATCATCCCGACCCACCGCGACGGCCGACACGGACAGCGACCGGAACGCGTCTAGGCCCGGGCCCTCCTCACGCAGCAGCGCCTCGGGACTGGTGGAGGGCAGCTCGGCGCTGTCGCGCAACACGCCCAGCCAGGCCGCCCAGGTGCCCGAGCTGATCGGCCCCGTGGGGGCGGTTGCCCCCCGAAACGCGGGTAGCCAGCGGTGTACCCGTGGCACGGCCGTCTCGTCTGGTCCCTCGTGGGTGAGCATGTGGACGCCGGGGGTCAGCTGGGTGGTGGTGAGGGTGTGGCCGTTCCAACTGGTGTGTTCCGCATCCGGCCCGGTGACGGTGAGCAAGTTGAACGGACGGGTTGTGGGAGTACTATCTGCCGGGATACCCGTAGTGCTGCCGATCAGGGGGAGCTCGCCGCGGGTGGTCCAGCCGCCGGGGGGTTCCACGACGTTTTCACCGCGGTTAAGGACGACGGATGCGCGCCGTTTCGGTCCGTTGACGGCCAGCCATGCCCCGCCCGCCTCACGGTCCCGAATACCGCGAATGTGTTCGCAGAGTTCGGGCCACCACGCGCCGGGCGGATCCCAGGGGCGAGTGATGAGTTCGTCGCGCATCCCGAGGAGAACAACGGGCCAGGCGCTCGCGGGGTCGATGCTGACGATGACGGTGCACACGGTGAATCCTCGGGGTGGTGGCTGGTGTGGGCGCGGTTCCGCGCGGCCACCCCCAGTATGCCACCGGGTCAGGTCGGGGCTGAGCCGCTGGCTCGTACGTGTACCCGCTCGCCCTGCGGCCCGTAGAGGCTGAGGAACTCCACGCCGCGGGTGTCGGCCGGTCCAAACCAGTGCGGGGTTCGGGTGTCAAACTCGGCGGCCTCACCCGCGGGCAGCAGCAGATCGTGCTCGCCCAGGATGAGGCGTAGCGTGCCGGTGAGGACGTACAACCACTCGTGGCCCTCGTGCGCCCTGGGGTGTGGGGTCCGGCGGATCGGCCCGTTCGGAATAACGTGTTTGAACGCTTGGATGCCGCCGCTGCCTCGGCTGAGCGGCAGGATTGTCATCCCGTCCCGCTGCAGCGGCTTGATGTGGATGCGGGGGTCACCCGTGGCCGGCGCATCCACCAGGTCGTCAAGTGGCACGCCAAACTCACGGGCCAGGGGGAGCAAGAGTTCCAGGTTGGGTCGGCGCCGACCCGATTCCAGTCGAGACAGGGTGCTGACCGAGATACCCGTTGTGTCAGCCAACTCGGCGAGGGTGAGCCCTCGTGCCAGGCGCAGGCTACGGATGCGCGGGCCCACAGTCGTGAGGACGTCCTCTATCGTCTCGATCATGCGTCTAGTTTGCCATAGTGGCAAAACTTCTTGCTGGTGTGTGCAGTGCTGCACGAGGATGGGAGCCTCAACACACCCGTCTGAAAGGCCTCCACATGAACGCCATCCCGCAGCACGTCGATGTCCTGATCGTCGGCGGTGGCCCCGCCGGCCTCACCGCCGCCACCGCGCTCGGTCGCTCACGCCGCAGCGTGCTCGTGATCGACGCTGGGCAGCCGCGTAACGCACCCGCGGCGCACGCCCACAACATCCTCAGCCGTGACGGGGCCAGCCCACACGAGGTGCTGAGCCTCGGCCGCCGCGAGGTAGAGTCCTACGGCGGTCGCATCCTGAACGCCCGTGCTGAGAATGCCGCCGCGATCCCCGGCGGGTTCCGGGTGACCACGGATGCCGATGACACGTTCACCGCCCGCCGCCTGATCCTCGCCACCGGCCTCGTGGACACCCTGCCCGAGCTGCCGGGGATCGCGGAGCGCTGGGGTCGCGACGTGCTGCACTGCCCCTACTGCCACGGCTGGGAGGTGCGTGATCGGGTCATCGGCGTCCTGGCGACCGGGCCGACCGCCGTGCACCAGGCGCTGTTGTTTCGGCAATTGAGTGACCGGGTGACCGTGTTTCGGCACACCGCCCCCGAGTTCACCGCCGAGGAGGCCGAGATGCTGGCCGCGCTGGGTATTCGGCTGGTGTCCGGGACGGCCGAGTCGCTCGTGGTCACGGATGACGCGCTCAGCGGCCTCCGCCTCACCGACGGCCGGGTGGAGGCCGTTGACGCCCTCGTCGTGGGGCCGCGGTATGCGGCGCGTACCGCTCTGGCCGCGGGTCTGGGGCTCACGGGTACCGAGCATCCGATGGGCAGCCGGATTGATTCGGACGGGTTCGGTGCCACCACCGTACCTGGCGTGTGGGTTGCCGGTAACGTGACCGACCTCGCGGCGCAGGTAATGACCTCCGCGAGCGGCGGGCTACTCGCCGCGATTGCCGTGAACAACGACCTGATTCAGGAGGATGCCGCCGCCGCGGTGACCGCCCGCCGTGCCGCCCCGGCCCGGGTGCACGACCAGGCGGCACAGATCAGCCCGGCCAAGCACGACCGGGCCTTCTGGGATGAGCGCTACGCGGCGACCGACTCCGTCTGGAGCGGCCGCCCCAACGCTCAGCTGGTTGTTGAGACGGCGGCGCTCGCCCCCGGCCGGGCCCTCGACGTGGGCTGTGGCGAGGGTGCCGATGCGCTGTGGCTGGCCGAGCAGGGCTGGGCGGTGACGGCCGTGGACATCTCGGCGGTGGCGCTCCGCCGGGCCGCCGAGGTGACCGGTCGTCGTCACCCCGCTGTGGCGGAGCGGGTGAGCTGGGAGCAGCGCGATCTGCTTGAGTGGGTGCCGCCCGTCGGTACCTTCGATCTGGTCTCGGCACAGTTCATGCATCTGCTCCCGGAGTCTCGGAGGCTGGTCTACGCCCGGCTCGCCGAGGCGGTTGCCCTGGGCGGGTCTCTGCTGATCGTCGGGCACCGGCCCTCCGCCCGGCACGGCGGACACCCCGAGGGTTTCTTCTTTACCGCCGACGAGATCGTCGCAGATCTAGACCGTAGCCGGTGGGATGTCGTGGCCGCCGAGACCCGGCAGCGCACCATCACGAGCCGCGATGGCCGCCCCGAGATCCTGGAGGACGCCGTTGTGCACGCCCGCCGACGGGTGTAACCGGATTGCGTGTGTTCCTCACCGGCCTGTGGCATCGTTGGGGTAGTTGATTGTGCGGTGGCCCCGGCTCCGCGAGACGGGAGACCAGCGTGACGGAGCGACTCAATATCGTGGTGGGCATCACCGGGGGTATCGCGGCGTACAAGGCGGTGGGGGTCATCCGCGAGTTTGTCGTGGCCGGTCACAACGTGAACGTGATCGCCACCGAGAGCGCCCTGCGTTTTGTGGGTGCCCCGACACTGGAGGCACTCAGCCGAAACCCGCTCCACACCTCCCTGTTTGAGGATGTTGCCCGGGTGCGGCACGTCTCCCTGGGTCAGTCCGCCGACCTGATCGTAATTGCACCGGCGACCGCACACACCCTCGCGAAGCTTGCCGTTGGTCTCGCCGACGACCTGCTCGGCACCACCGTCCTCGCCTCGACCGCCCCCGTGGTGCTGGCCCCCGCTATGCACACTGAGATGTGGCAGAACCCGGCGACCGTTGCCAATGTGGCGACGCTGCGGGGGAGGGGCATGCACTGTGTGGGCCCCGAGAGAGGCGAGCTCACCGGCGGCGATGTGGGGCTCGGACGGATGAGCGAGCCCGCGGATATTGTGGCCTACGCGCTCGCCGTGCTGCACCCCGCTGGGGTGGTCCCGTCCGATGACCTGGCCGGGCGCACCGTTGTGGTCACCGCGGGTGGCACGCGTGAGCCGTTGGATCCCGTGCGCTACCTGGGCAATCGGTCGAGCGGTAAGCAGGGGGTTGCGCTGGCCCGGGAGGCGGCGCGGCGCGGCGCCCGCGTGCGCTTGATCGCCGCCCACGTAGACGGCGATATGCGGGATGCTGCTGCCGTGTTGACCGGGGTAACGGTCGAGGACGTATCGACCGCTGACGAGCTGGCCCGCGCGGTGACCGCGGCCGCGTCGGAGGCCGATATCGTGATCATGGCCGCCGCGGTGGCCGATTACCGCCCCGAGACGGTGGCCGAGGGCAAACTGAAAAAGGATGCCGTGGGCGAGTCGCTGACGCTGACCCTGGTGCAGACCCCGGATATCCTTGCGGGCCTCGCGGCGGCGCGTAGGCCGGGGCAGGTCGTTGTGGGTTTTGCGGCGGAGACCGCGGCGGATCGTGACGAGTTGCTGGCCCGGGGGCGGGCGAAGGCGGCGCGTAAGGGGGCTGACCTCCTGGTGTTGAACGCCGTGGGGTGGCAGCACGGGTTTGGTGCGGACAACACCACCGTCGTGGTGATTCGCGCTGACGGTGAGATTGTGGCCGAGGCGAGCGGGTCGAAGGATGAGGCGGCACGGGCGGTTTTTGATGCGGTGGGGTGCCTCCCGACTGCTTGAGCCCCATTCTTCTGTGCGTAGGTGTTGTTTTCTCCTCCTTTATAGAGGTGCGTTAACTAAGCGGGCTGAGGGTGAATTTTTGATGGTTTTATGTGGGGGTAAAAATAGCCCTGCGTAAATTTTTTCCCTCATTGCAAGAGGTGTGGCCGAATTTGTTTTTGCTTGGTCTCATAGCGTGGTAGTAACACCCTGTGTTGTGTGGGGTCGGGTGGAATGGGGTTCTTGTGTTACGTCGGGTTCTCTCGGTTACTGATCGTGTAGAGATTAGTGCCGGGTGAAAGCGGGGTGGTCTCTTCGTCGTATCGCGGGGCATCTTCACCGGGCACCCTCGGTGATCTCGTGAGAGGTCCGCGGTAGCCATACGCGAACCTGTGGGTATCGGGCTGTGACCGCTGATGTTACCGCGCAACGACGAAGACGCCGCACGCAACCATTCACGCTAGAACGCAACGAAGCTCTCCACACGCGTGGCCGACTCGGACACCGCGATGGTGCTCGGCGGGCACCGGTTCACAGGCCGCATGCCGCGCCGCAGTCGGTGGGGCAATGCGGTCACCCGGCACGCATTTCGGTTGGCGACCGGGTTGCGGGTTTACGAAACCCAGACGGGTCTGCGCGGATACCCAACTGGGGATGCCCCTCCTGCCCGCCAAGATCGCCACCGACACGAGCCTCTACCTGTTGAGCTACGACGTACAGCGCCGCTTCATCTTCCTCCGCTCCGCGCGGCGCGCGGGGAGGGCCGTGCCGCCCACCTCCGTGCGCCGCACCCGGGTTTCCGTGTCCGAGACGGCCCGGCGTGAGAACTACCACCGCCGCGCCTATGCCGCCCACCGGGTGCACGAGCGCGTCTAGTGCCCGCGCACCGGCACCGCTGCTGCCGGGGGTTAGGTGGCAGCTCGGCTGATACTCTGTGGTACTGCTGTTGTGCTGCCACAGATGTGAGGTCAGGTTGTCATGGGTGTGAGTGTTCTGGTGTACGGTGCTGGCGGTGCCGGTCGCAGCCTCTGCGCGGCCCTCGCCGCCGCGGGACTCAACGTCGAACTCGCGGGGCGCTCGCCGGAACGTGTGGGTGCCGTCGCCCGCGACCTGGGCGTTCCGTACCGGATCGCTGATCTGCGTGATCGGGTGAGTGTGCTCGGGGCCCTCGACGGTGTGCACCTGGTCATCAATGCGGCCGGCCCCTTCGCCCGAACGGCACCGCCGCTGCTGAGCGCCGCACTTACTGCAGGCGTTCACTATCTTGACCTCTCCAATGAGTACAGCTCCCATACCCACGCCTGGTTCCGCCATCGGGATGCCGTGGCTCGGCAGACCGCGATTGTCTGCGGGTCCGGGTTTGGCGGTACCGCGGCCGGGCTGGCCGCTCTTCGAGCCGTGGCCGAGGTACCCGACGCGCACAGCCTCGATATTCTCTTTGTCCCCCGCGGCAGCTCGGGTACGGCCGGTGTCCTCCGCAGCACGCTCTCGCTCGTGGCGGGCGGCGGGCGCGGCCTCCTCAACGGCACGTTACGCCGGTTATCCGTGCGCCGCTTCGCCCGCGCTGAAACCCTCCCGAATGGGGATGTTGTCAGTGTTGCCCCGGTATCGACAGGCGACCTCGTGTCGATCGCGCGGGGCACGCGGGTGCCCAACGTGATGGTGTTCACTCCGGTCCGGGTGTCGCTTCGTGTTCTCCGCGTCCTCATGCCCCCACTATCGGTCCTGCTGCGTCCGGGCTGGGTGCGCGAGGCTGTGGTTGCCGCCGTCATGCGACGAAAGGGGCGGGCCGAGACGCCCGTCCCGGCCCCACGAATGTCGTATGCTCAGGCCACCGCAACCGACACATCGGGGCGGTCACACACCGCCGTGGTGGCGGTGCCGCACACTCGCGACTTCATGGCCGCGGTGTGCCTGGCCCTGATCGAGGAGGTCCGCGGTGGCGATGTCGCCGGGTGTCACACCCCGGCTCAGGTCCTGGGGCGGGATCGGCTTGACGAACTGGTCGGCCGGATGGTGCAGACCTAGCGCGAGAACTGCTGCAGTGTCTCCACCCGCACCTGTGCCAACCGCAGGCGCAGACTATCCACCGCGGTTGAATCGAGTGTGCCGTGTGCCACCTCGGCGCGCAGGTCGGCGCGCAGCTGCTGGCGAAACTCGTTGATGACGAGGTCTGCTTCGCGCAGTGCCTGTCGTGAGACCACCCGGGGGTCGGCCGCCGCGGTGTGTACCGTGTAGTGCGGATTCCCGCCCGGGTTGGCTTTCGCTTCTCGTCTCGCCTCCTGCGCGGCCGAGGCGAGGTCGGCCTTCATGCTTTTCATGGCCTGGGTTACTCCGGCCCGTAGTTCGTCGGCGAGCCGCCGCACGGAGTCGGTCACCTCGTCCTCAATCGCGCTGAGCTCGGGTTCGCGTCCGACCAGTTCGTCGCGGCCCGCATCGGTGATCGTGTAGACGGTTTTGCGGCCGTCAACAGTTTTGGCCACCAGACCCTCCTCTTCCAGCTTGGCAAGCCGGGGGTAGATGGTACCGGCGCTCGGCACGTAGGTGCCGCCGAACCGGTCACTCAACGCCTGGATCAGCTCGTAACCGTGGCGGGGTTCGTCGCGTAGCAGGCTCAGGAGGTAGAGTCGCAGGCTGCCGTGGGAGAAGACTGGCGGGTTCATGCCGTCGCCTCCTCGTCGCTCGCACCGGCATCCGCACTGGTGTCCGTACTGGGGGTGGCCGCCCGGTGAATGACCGAGATATTCCCCGAGACCGAGTTGGCGCTCAGCTCTACCCAGGCTCCGTCAAGGTTGCCCGTGGTCGTGGTGTACCCGCCACCGCGCACACCCGTGATCACGTCGCCATCGAGGCGCAGTTTGCCGCCCACCGAGTTGACGCGGTACCGTGCGCCGACTCCGGCGTCCAACCGGACGGTTGTGGTTCCACTCACGGTGTTCGTACCGATCCGGTCCGGCACCCCGTAGGCGTCGAGCATGACGTTGCCGGATACGGTGTCCGAGGTGAAGACGTTGAGCTCACCGTTGGCGAGGATGTCGCCGCTCACGGTGTGCACCCTGACGTTCCCGCGGTGGTCCCGGATGCTCACATCGCCGCTCACGCTGTTCACGTCAATTTTTCCGGTGAGCCCATCAATCACGAGCTCACCGGAGACGGTGTTGAGTTTCGCGTCCGAGGTGAATCCCGACACGAGACCGCTGGCCGAGACGACGCCAAACGTGATCGCCACATCCCGGGGCACGAGCACACTGATATCGGCCTTGGCGAAGCCACGCCAGGCGCGAAACGCCTCGATGAAGTTGTCCCAGCGCAGCTGGGGGTGGTCGATGTCGAGTCTGTCACCCGAGATTTCGATTCGCAGGTCTTTGCCGGAGACCGTGTGCACCTCGACCCGGGCTCCGGGCTCGTCGTGGGCGATCACATCGACCTGCCCGGCGATCATGCCCAGTTTGAGTGAGCGGATCAGTTCGAGGTCGATAATCTTGGATTCTCCGGGCTGGATCAGCCATTTTTCGGATGCCATGGGAGGTCCCTTTCTTGGTTTGCGGGGGATACTGTTACGACGTAACGCGATATATCGTGTTTTCGATAGAACTCACGATATATCGCGTTTGCCGTCGTGTGCAAGCCGTACTCCACCAATCAGGGTCGGAATCAGGGAAACTGGGGGGTAACCCCCAGACGAGTTCGGGGGCGCATCCGCTACCCGAGGGTGTACCGAGTCAGCAGACTGGAATCATGAACACAACGCAGCCCCACGCACCCACCACGGCGCGCCCCTCCGCCCTCGCCGAGCATCTCCAACCCCGGGCCACCTACGGCGAACTGTGGCGGCGCACCCCCGCGGCTCTCGGCTACCTCCTGCCCACTATCGTCATCGCGGTGGGGAGCCTCGCGCTGCTCACCGTTCTCTTCTCTCTCAGCCTCTCGCTCGCCCTTTTTGTGGCTGGTCTCTACCTCGGCATCGGGATGTTCGCTACGGCCCGCTGGTTCGGCACGGTTGAGCTCGCCCGGCTCGAAGCCGCAGGCATGGCCCCCATCTCGCGACCCGTCTGGCCCCGGCTACCCGCGGGTGGCAACGTCTTCCGTCAGGTGTGTGCCCAGGCCCGCAACGGCCACTACTGGCTGTACCTGCTGCACGGCATGATCGTTGGTCCCATCGTAATGATCTTCACCTGGTCACTCACGATCTCCGCAATTGCCGTGGCGCTCGCAGGCAGTACCGTCTGGGCCTGGGGCTGGGCGCTGCCGGATGATCGGCGGGACATCGGTCTCGTCATCGTGGAGGGTGTTCCGGGTTTTCCGCTCCGCGAGCCGCTCCTGGTCTCGAACCTGGTCAACCTGGCTCTCGGACTGGTCGTCCTCGTGTGCCTGCCCTGGATCCTGCACGGCATGATGCGGCTCCAGCGCGGCCTTGCCGCGGCCATGCTCGGCCGGTTCCGCTCCGACGACCTCGCCGCGGAGGTCGAGAACCTTGCCGCCTCGCGCAGCGCCGCAGTTTCGGCCGAAAATGTGGGTCTGCGCCGTCTGGAGCGCGACATCCACGACGGCCCCCAGCAGCGTCTCATCCGCCTTCAGATGGATCTCGCCGCCACCGAGCGGATGCTGGATAGCAACCCCGACCGCGCCAGGGTCCTGCTCACCGAGGCCCGCACTCAGGCGCGCGACACCCTCGAAGAGTTGCGTGCCCTCTCTCGCGGCTTCGCGCCGCCCCTGCTGCAAGACCGGGGCCTTGCCGCGGCGCTCGTGCCGCTGGCCGCGCGCAACGGCATCCCCACAACGCTTGAGTCCGGTCTTCCCGATAACCGTCGGCTGGCCCCCGAGGTGGAGCTGGGCGCGTACTTCGTGATCGCCGAGTTGCTCAGCAACACGACTAAGCACTCGGGAGCCAACGAGGTCACGGTTGTGCTCGCCCTGATCGGTAGCTCTGTCGATACCGCGCTGAGTATTGCGGTGATGGATAATGGCACGGGTGGTGCCACCTTTGCCGAGGGTCACGGCTTGAGTGGCCTGCGTGAGCGGGTCACGGGTCTGCGCGGTTCGATCCGGGTGGCCAGCCCGGCCGGTGGCCCCACCACCGTGACGGTTGTCCTGCCGTTGCCAGCCTAACTCTGAGGGAGCCATGAGTCACGACGTTGCCACGCCTGCCCTGCGCATTGCCGTTGCCGAGGATTCTCTTCTGCTACGGGAGGGCCTCACCCGGCTTTTTGCCGAGGCTGGCTTCGTCACGGTCGGCGCGTATGGCGACGCCGTCGCTCTCCTCTCCTTCCTGGAATCCTGCCCCGCCGACGACATCCCGGATGTTGTCGTCACGGATGTCCGGATGCCACCCACCTTCCGCGACGAGGGTGTTCACGCCGCTATCACCATGCGCGCCCGCTGGCCCCGCCTCGGCGTCCTGCTGCTCAGCCAGTACGTCGAGAGTGTCTACGCTCAGGAACTCCTCGCCGCCGGGGCCGGCGGTCTGGGTTATCTGCTGAAAGACCGGATTGCCTCCCTGGACGAGGTTCGGGATGCCATCGAGCGCATCGCCCGCGGCGGCACCGTCCTCGATCCCCAGGTGGTCAGCGAGCTGATGACCCGTCACCGCGATCCTGTGTCCACCCTCACGGTACGCGAGCGCGAGGTGCTGGGGCTGATGGCCGAGGGCCTCACCAACCGGGCGATTGCGGCGCGGCTCTTCATTACCTCGGGGACGGTTGAGAAAAACGTCACGACAATCTTCACCAAGCTGGGCCTCGACGACTCCGTCTCGGAGAACCGCCGCGTGCTCGCCGTTCTCTCCTGGCTGCGCGACTGACCAGAGGGTTCTTCCCTCCGTGCCAAATCAGGGGGTAGTGTGGCGATAACATTGTCACCGGTACGGTAGGGAGCATGGATGACCTTCACCTGGGATGACCCGCAACTGCGGGCCCGCACCGCCCGCCAGCCCTGGCTGAACCCCGGGGCCTACTGGTCCGACCTCAGCCGGGCGGTCGCCGACCTCGACTCCCCGCTCGCGGTGATTTCTCTGGAGGCCCTCCTCCACAACGCCACCGATATGGTGCGTCGCGCGGGTGGCATACCCATTCGGGTCGCGAGTAAGTCGGTGCGTGTGCGCGAGGTGATCGACAGCGTCCTTGCCCTTCCCGGATTCGCCGGTGTGCTTGCCTACACCCTGCCCGAGGCGATCTGGCTCGCCGAGACGGTGGATGATGTGGTCGTCGGATACCCGACCGCCAACCTCAACGCCCTCCGCTACCTCGCGTCTCGGGAGAGGCTCGCCGCCCGGATCACGCTCATGGTTGACTCGGTTGAGCAGCTTGAGTTGATCAACCGCGCGGCCCCCGCCGGGAAGCGCGCCGAGATCCGTGTATGTCTCGACTTTGACGCTTCCTGGCAGGCCCCCGTCCTCGGCCATATGGGGGTGCGCCGCTCACCGGTGCACAGCCCCGAGGCGCTCCAACGCCTGGCCCGTCGCGTGCTGAGTGAGCCCGGATTCCGACTGGTGGGTATCCTCTCCTACGAGGCCCAGATTGCGGGTGTGGGCAGCGCCCCCGCGGGTCGGCCGCTTGACGGCGTGATGAAGCGTTGGATGCAGAAGAACTCGTTCGCCGAGTTGAGTGCGCGTCGGGCCGAGGCAATCGGTCTCGTGCGGGCCGAAACGGAACTCGACTTTGTCAACGGGGGAGGCACGGGTTCGCTCGAAACCACCTCTACCGATCCGAGTATCACCGAGATTGCGGCGGGTAGCGGCCTCTTCGGCCCGCACCTCTTCGACAACTACGCCACGTTCCACCCGGCCCCGGCCGCCGCTTTTGCCCTGGATGTTGTGCGCAAGCCACTCCCGGATACGGTCACCCTGCTCGGTGGCGGCTGGGTCGCCTCCGGTCCTGCCGCCGCCGATCGGTTGCCACAGGTGGTCTGGCCCCGGGGTCTGAGGTACGAGGCGCGGGAGGCCGCCGGTGAAGTCCAGACCCCCCTGCGCGGCCCGGTTGCCCGCACGCTGAGGGGTGGCGACCGGGTGTGGCTACGGCACACCAAGGCCGGGGAGCTTTCCGAGCACGTCAACGTTTTTCATGTGGTGAGCGACGGGGCCGTTGTGGGTACCACGCCGAGTTATCGTGGAGAGGGTCAGGCATTCCTATGAGCACAGCAGCCACTTGGCAAAACTGGGGTCGCGTGGAGAGCAGTACGCCGAGCCGTGTGCTGACCCCGGAAACCCCCGAGGACATCCAGCAGATTGTCGCGATTGCGAGCGATAGCGGCCAGCGGGTGAAACCCATCGGGGCTTCGCACAGCTTCACGGCCATCGGTGCGACCGACGGCATCCGCCTGCACCTGGACCGGCTTGGCGGTCTCCTCTCGGCCGATCCCGGGCGGGGTCGGGTGACGGTGGGGGCGGGTACCCGCTTGTACGAGCTGGGCCATATCCTGTCGCCGCTCGGGCTCGCGCTCGCCAATATGGGGGATATCGACCGGCAGACGATCTCGGGGGCCCTCTCCACGGGCACCCACGGCACGGGCCTCGGCTTTGGTGGGCTCGCTACCCAGGTGGTCGGGGTCACGCTCGTGGATGGCACGGGCACGCTCCGTCATATTTCTGATACCGAGAATGCCCATCTGCTGCCCGCGGTCGCGCTGGGTCTCGGCGCTCTCGGTGTGCTCGTGGATGTCACGCTTCAGTGTGTGCCCGCGTTTGTGCTCCGCGCGAGGGAGCGACCGGAACCACTCGCGGGTGTGCTCGAATCTTTTGTGGAGCGTTCGGCGGCCCACGACCACTTCGAGTTTTATTGGTTCCCGCACACCCGGACGGCCCTCACCAAGACCAATACGCGCCTCCCCGGGGATGCTGAGCGTCAGCCACTCACCGCCCTGTCGCGCTGGCGTGACGACGAGTTCATGGCGAACGGTGTCTACCGCGTCCTATGTGGGCTGGGCGCAGTCTGGCCGGCGACCACGCCACCCGTGAGCCGGGCCATTCAACGGTTCACCGCCAATCGCACGTTCAGCGACCACTCGCACCGCGTCTTTGTCACCGACCGCACGGTGCGTTTCCGCGAGATGGAGTACGCGCTACCGCTGGAGGAGGTACCCTCCGCTCTGGGCGAGGTGATGGCCCTGATCGAGACGAGGGGATGGCGGATTTCTTTTCCCCTTGAGGTGCGCAGCGCCGCCGCTGACGAGGTGTGGCTCTCGACGGCCCACGGCCGCAGATCTGGTTACATCGCGGTGCATCGTTACTGGCGCGAGGACTACCGCGAGTATTTTGCGGGGGTCGAGGAGATCATGCTCGCTCACGGAGGTCGGCCGCACTGGGGCAAAATTCACACTCTTGAGACGGAGCGGCTCGCCGAGCGATACCCGAGATTTGGCGAGTTCCGTCAACTGCGCGATGAGCTTGACCCCGAGCGAGTTTTTGCGAACGACTACATTGAGCGGGTGCTGGGCCGATAGCCTCTGAGTATCCAGAAAGGTGGTTGCCGACTCCCAGCGGAGTTTCACCATTGAACCACTATGATGAGCGCATGGAAGCCCTGCTTATTCCCCTACTCATTCTTGTGGCGCTCGTCGTCATTGTTGGCATCTATTTCTGGACCACCTACAACGGATTGGTCCGCCTCAACGTTCGTGTTGATGAGGCGTGGAGTGACATCACGGTCCAGCTCAAGCGCCGTGGCGACCTGCTGCCCAACCTGATCGAGACGGTCAAGGGATACGCCACCCATGAGCGGGGCGTTTTTGAGGCCGTGACGCAGGCCCGTGCCGAGACCATTTCGGCCGAGACGCCCGCCGAGGCCTCCGTCGCTGAAGGCCACATGCAGTCGGCGCTCAAGAGCATCTTTGCGGTGGCCGAGGCGTACCCTCAGCTCCAGGCCAGCCAGAACTTCCTCGCGCTACAGGGCGAACTGGTGGACACCGAGGACAAGATCCAGGCTGCGCGACGCTTCTACAATGGCGGGGTCCGCGAGCTCAATACCAAGATCAAAGTCTTCCCCAACAACATGTTTGCCCGGGGTCTCGGTTTCAGCGCCCGCGACTTCTTCGAGGTCGAGAACCTCGCCGCGATCTCCGAGCCGCCCCGCGTTCAGTTCTAACCGGCATCCGCGAGAATGCCCCGATGAGGCCCGTCGCACGCCGCGGCGGGCCTCCACTCGATTCCAGCCCAGCAAAGAGGTGACGCGTGTATAGCGCGATTCGTAAAAATAAGATCAACACGGTGCTCATCATCATGCTGTTCATCCTGATTATTGGCGGCCTGGGCCTCCTGGCCAGCTACGTCTATAACGACATGTCCATCGTGATCTTTGTGGTTGTTATTGCGGTTGGGTACGCCACTATCCAATATTTCCTGGCGGGTCGCCAGGCCATCGCCATGAGCGGTGCGCAGCGCATCGAGAAGGCGGATAATCCCCGCCTGTACCGCGTAGTTGAGAATCTGGCGATTGCCACCGGTTCGCCCATGCCCAAGGTCTATATCATCCACGACCCGGCCCCCAACGCGTTCGCCACGGGTCGCGACCCGGAGCACGCGATTGTGGCCGCCACGACCGGCCTGCTCGATATGATGACGGATGCCGAGTTGGAGGGTGTG
Source organism: Klugiella xanthotipulae (assembly GCF_006716695.1). Lineage (GTDB taxonomy): Bacteria > Actinomycetota > Actinomycetes > Actinomycetales > Microbacteriaceae > Klugiella > Klugiella xanthotipulae. Next base: position 268,115 of record NZ_VFPN01000001.1, on the reverse strand, counting down.
ATGGCGCACGAACTCGGGCATGTGCGCAACTACGACATCCGGCTCAATATGATCGTCTACGGCCTGGTGGTGGCCATCGGGATGATCGCCGATATGTTCCTGCGCATGGCCATCTTTGGCGGCGGGCGCAACAATAACAACAACAATAACCCGATCATGCTGGTCTTTGGACTGGTCGCGATGATTGTGGCCCCCCTCATCGCCACCGTGGTGCAGTTGGCCGTATCGCGCCAGCGTGAGTACCTGGCGGATGCCACGGGGGCGCTCACCACGCGTCATCCCGAGGCCCTCGCCAGTGCCCTGCACAAACTTGGCGAGTACGGTCGGCCGATGGCGCGCCAGAACACGAGTATGGCGCATATGTGGATCGCCGACCCGCTCGTGAAAAAAAGCTTCACCGCCAAGCTTTTTGCCACGCATCCGCCGATCCCCGACCGCATCCGCCGCCTGCTCGATATGGGCGGTAAATTCTAGCCCGCTCCCCTTACACTGACCGCTAGGGACGCGTGAATCAATGAACCGCGTGGCGGCACGATCGCCAGGGAGCGCCCCTTGCTTTCCGGGTAGCCGCTATGCTCGAACGCGTATCACCCCAAAATTTGCCTTGGTTTTCGCCCGCGGAGTGTTCGACTACACTATTTTTTTGCGGGTCGAGGTGACCCATAACAAGAGAAAGTGGTAATCGTGTCGCGAGTTATCTCAGCAGTCCGCACGCTGGCAGTTGTTGGCACGGTCAGTGCCCTCACGCTTACGGGATGCTCCGGCAACGGCGATTCCGTCTCGGCGGGTCCCCTGATTACTGAGGGCACCCTCAAGGTGTGCAGCGACCCCTCCTACCCGCCCTTCGAATCCACCAAGGATGGCGAATTCGTTGGCTTCGACATTGACCTCGCCGACCTGATCGCCACGGATCTCAGCGCCGAGGTCGAGATCGTCAGCACGGCCTTTGAGGGGATTCAGTCCGGCCTGGCGCTCGATACTAAGCAGTGCGATGTGGCCATCTCGGGGATGTCAATTAACGAGACCCGCGCCAAGAAGTTCGACTTCTCAGAGTCTTACTTTGACGACAGCCTGGCGCTGCTGGTCACCAAGGACTCCGGGATTACCAGCCTCAAGACGCTGGGTGACGCCGTTGTCGGCGTCCAGCAGGGCACCACGGGCGAGACATTTGCCAACGACGAGGGTCTCAAGCCCCGCCAATTTGAGGATTCGGCCCTCGCGATTCAGGCCCTCAATAACGGGGATGTGCAGGCGGTCATTAACAATATCGCCACGGTGGAGGTTGCCGCCAAGAACAACACCAGCCTTGTGGTTGCGGACACGTTCGCCACCGAGAAGCTGGGCGTTGGTGTTCGCGCGGGTAACACCGAGCTGCTCGACAGCGTCAACGCTACAATCGCCCGGATCTACGAGGATGGCACCCACAAGTCGCTCGTCGAGAAGTGGATGCAGTAGGCTCCGTAGACCGGTTCCGTCGAGTCTCCCAAAGAAAAGTGAGCTTCTTATGGCGTTAACCGCGGCAAAGCGCGCGCGACTCTCCCGTAACATCCAGTATCTGATTCTGGTCGCCGTGGTGGTGCTGGTCGCCTCCCTCGCCAATTGGGGTCAGATCGGTCACGCGTTTTTCAACTTCGGGTTTGTGGTTGAGGACAGCACCTTCCTCCCGCGTCTGGTACAGGCCTTTGGTAACACGCTGTTGTACACGGCCCTCGGCTTTATCTTGGGCCTGGCGGGCGGTGTGTTCCTGGCGCTGCTCAAACTGTCCTCGGTGGCCCCGTACCGTTGGATTTCGACGCTGTACATCGAGGTTTTCCGTGGGCTCCCGGCGCTGCTGGTGTTTATCGCGTTTGGCTACGGTATCCCCACGGCGTTCCCGGGCCTCCGACTCGACACGTATGTGACCGTGATGCTCGCCCTCGGCCTCGTCTCGGCCGCCTACATTGCCGAGACGATCCGTGCGGGCCTCCAGGCTGTGCCGGCGGGGCAGATGGAGGCCGCTCGCTCGCTCGGGATGTCACATTCGCGGGCGATGGTCACGATTGTGATTCCCCAGGCGTTGCGCATCGTGTTGCCGCCGCTTACCAACGAGGTCATCCTGCTCACAAAGGACTCCTCCCTGATCTACCTGCTGGGCCTTACCGCGAGCCAGTACGAGCTCAGCAAGTTTGGCCGCGAGGCGCTTAACGGTACGGATGCCGGTCTTACGCCGCTCGTGGTGGCCGGTGTCTGCTATCTCATCATCACGGTTCCGCTCAGCCTGCTGTCGCGGCGCTTTGAGACCAAGACTGCGAGGATCAAAAAATGACGGATGCACCAGTCGGCCCCGCCATCCAGCTCACCGGGGTCACCAAATCTTTTGGCGACAACGAGGTTTTGCGCGGTATTAGCCTCGCCGTCAATCCCGGAGATGTGGTCTGCCTGATCGGCCCGAGCGGTTCCGGTAAGTCCACGCTGCTGCGCTGCGTGAACCTGTTGGAGACGCCCAACTCGGGTGAGATCGTGGTTAATGGCACCGTTGTGACCGACCCCGAGGTAGATATTGACGGGTTCCGTCGCCGCGTGGGTCTCGTGTTCCAGCACTTCAACCTTTTTCCGCACCTCACGGTGCTGGAGAACTGTGTGGTCTCGCAGGTAAAGGTCCTCAAGCGGTCGAGGGCGGAGGCTGTGGAGGTTGCCGAGCGGAACCTGGCCCGAGTGGGTCTCTCTGATAAAGCGGCGGCCCGACCGGCAGCCCTCTCGGGCGGTCAGCAACAGCGCGTGGCGATTGCCCGCGCGCTCAGCATGGACCCTGAGCTCATGCTTTTTGATGAGCCCACGTCTGCTCTGGACCCCGAGACGGTGGGCGATGTGCTCGCGGTGATGCGTGAGCTGGCAGATGCCGGTATGACTATGCTTGTGGTCACGCACGAGATGGGCTTTGCTCGCGAGGTCGCTGATCGGGTTGTCTTCATGGATGGCGGTGTTGTGGTCGAGGAGGGCCCCGCCGCCCAGGTCATCACGGCCCCGCAGAACCCGCGCACCCAGGAGTTTCTCAGTCGCGTGCTCGACCCCAACCACGTGGGGCTTGACGACTAATCCGTGCGGGCCGCGAGGCCGCGCGCGGGCTCGCCGTTCACGGTCTGTAGCTCCCATCCGCTCTCATCGTGGGTGAGGACAGTCACCGATGCGTTGCCGATCCGCGGTGCATCAAACTCAAAAAGACTGGCGATGGTGAGACGGATGAATGACCCGTGCGCCACCGCAATCACCCGGTGTCCCGGGTGGGTATCCCGCAGATGTTCCAGTGCGAGGAGTCCGCGTGCGGCGACCTCGACCTCGGGTTCGGCCTCCTGAAAGCCGCCGGGGATGCGCACGCTCTCCAACTCTTCGCCGGCACCGAGACCTTCAGCCCGGCCGTAGTCGCGCTCCACCAGGTGCTCAACGGCGGTGGGGGAGTCGAGCCCCAGTTCCGCCGCGATAATGCGCGCGGTCTCCGCTGCGCGGGTGAGCGGTGAGGTGGCGATCGCATGCCAGCCCTCGCCGAGCGTGGTCGCGGCATCCTGAGCCTGCTTCCGGCCCGTGTCGTTGAGCGGGATGTCGGTGCGACCCTGAATGCGGAACTCGGCATTCCAGGGCGTCTGGCCGTGGCGGATGAGGGCGATGGTTGTCGTTGGGGTCACCCCCATATTCTCCCGTATGCGGCGGGATCATCGTCCTCCACCGCACCGTTGGGCGGTGATGATCCCGCGAGAGGAGGAATAATCCCGGGTAGGCGGAGCGTTTGGTTTGTCAGTTGCGTTCGCGCGTCGGCGGAAAAATCGGCGTGTGCGTGTACACTTGTCTACAGCGTAACTGTTTCCCATCACCCGCTCGACCGTCTTATTCGTTGCTCGAGCACGGAAACTCTGTTATCTATCAGAACCTCACCGAGCGTTTAGCGGGGGGTTCGTAATCGTTCCGAACCAACGTGTGTTGGATTCCGATCAGGAGAAACATGGCTCAGCCAGAACTACAGCAAGCCCCGGCCCGCACCAAACAGGCCCACAACGAGGGTCTCATCCCTCTGCTCGCGCGCGCCGTTCGCGAGGTGGAGGCTTCTGCCCAGCGTGGGAAGGCCACGCCCATGAACCGCACCAAGTTTCAGGTGATTGCGCTTCTCATGCGCGACGAGCGGGCCCGTGCCAAGTCGGATCCGAACCTGAGTGATGGTGACCGGGCCGAAACGCTCAAACGCCTCGACGGCATTGCATCGATTCTGGCGAAGGCTGCTGCCCGCGATACCTCTCTTATTACCCTGCTGGAGCCGGAGGCCACGCTCTCCGAGGCGGGTCGTAAGCTGCGTCGTAGCCTCATGGAGACCGCCGGCCTGGAGGTTCCCCAGGAGGAACCCGTCGCCGCTCCCGCCGAGGCCATTGTGCCGCCCGAACTCGCTGAGCGCCAGGTTCTGCCGCCCACCGTGATCGCCCGCCAGCGCTCCAACCCATTTCTGGCCCCCGACCTTACCCCTCTTCCCGCCAAGCGACCCGTTGTTCGTCTGGCCAGCTGGGAGCTGCTCGGTCCGCTCTTCAAATCGTTTGAACAGGGTGCCGGTGGTAAGGCTGCGTGTATGCCTCTGCCCGAGGCTCCTCCGGTTGACCGCCTGGCCCCCCGCGGTCACGAACTCATGCGCCACCAGTCCCGCTTCCTGGAGTCTGTGGGCAACGGTCACCGCAGTTTCCTGCTCGCCGACGAGCCCGGACTCGGTAAGACGGCGCAATCGGTGCTTGCGGCCTCCGTCGCCAACGCCTACCCGCTGCTCGTGGTGGTGCCCAACGTGGTCAAGATGAACTGGGCCCGCGAGGTGCACCGCTGGACGCCGCAGCGCCGCGCCACCGTGATTCAGGGTGACGGTCAGAACCTCGATGCATTCGCCGACGTCTTTGTGGTCAACTACGAGATCCTGGATCGCCACCTGAGCTGGATCGGCAAGATGGGCTTCCGCGGCATGGTGGTTGACGAGGCCCACATGATCAAGAACCTCCAATCGCAGCGTTCCAAGAATGTGCTTGCGATTGCCGACCGTATCCGCAAGAACACGCCCGGCGGAAAGCCGCTGATGATGGCGCTCACGGGTACCCCGCTGATCAACGATGTAGATGATTTCCGCGCCATCTGGCGTTTCCTTGGCTGGACCGACGAGGCAAAGCCTGCCCCCGAGTTGATGCACCGCCTGGAAGATACCGGTCTCACCCCGGCCGATCCCGGCTTTTACGCTGCGGCCCGTGAAACCGTGATTGATATGGGTATTGTTCGCCGCAAGAAGGTGGATGTGGCCGCCGATCTGCCGGCCAAGCGCGTGGTTGATCTCCCGGTCGAGCTCGACGACGATCTGGGTCGCAGTATTCGCCAGGCTGAGGAGGAGTTGGGCCGCAAAATGCTGGAGCGCTACAACCGCTCCCTCACGGGCAGGTTGGGTACCGAGCTCTCAACCGAGGCGCTCATCCGTATGATTGCGAGCCAGGAGCTCGAAGAATCGGGCAGCCAGAAGGGCATCAATGTGTTCACTATGGTGCGTCAGATTGGTCAGGCGAAGGCCTCGCTCGCCGCCGACTACGCCGCGCAGTTGGCCCGTTCGGTGGGCAAGGTGGTTTTCTTCGCTAAGCACATCGATGTCATGGATGCCGCCGAAGCCGCATTTGCTGAGCGTAGCCTGCGCACCATCTCGATTCGGGGCGACCAGACCTCCGAGTCGCGCCAGGCCCAGATTGACGCCTTCAACAACGATCCCGCGGTGTCGATTGCGGTGTGTTCACTCACGGCGGCCGGTGTGGGCGTGAACCTACAGGCCTCCTCCAACGTGGTGCTCGCCGAGCTCAGCTGGACGGATGCCGAGCAGACTCAGGCGATTGACCGTGTGCACCGCATCGGCCAGGAGGAACCCGTCACCGCCTGGCGGATCATCGCCGCGCACACCATCGACAGCAAGATTGCCGAGCTGATCGACAGCAAGGCAGGCCTGGCCTCCCGGGCGCTCGACGGTAACGAGGCGGATACCTCCACCGGTAATTCGGTTCAACTGGAGGCGCTCATCCACCTGCTGAAAAGCGCGATAGCATCGTCATAACGGTGCGCTAGCCAGGGGCATCGGCGGTCCGCGCGGCCGTACGGTGCGTAATAAGTACCCTCCACTATGAACAGGAACCATGAGGAGTGGTGTATGAAAATCGGAATTTTAACGAGCGGTGGTGACTGCCCCGGGCTTAACGCGGTGATTCGCGCAATTGTGCTGAAAGGAACCAGCGTCTACTCGCAGCAGTTTGTGGGTTTTCGAGACGGCTGGCGCGGTCTTGTTGAGGGGGACGTCATCCCTCTTGATCGTCACCGTGTGCGGGGCCTCGCCAAGCAGGGCGGGACCATCCTCGGTACGAGCCGTTTTGGCCCGTATGAGGGGCCCAGCGGGGGCCCGGAGAACATCCAGAAAACACTGGATCGTCTCGGCGTGGATGCGGTGATAGCAATCGGCGGTGAGGGGACCCAGGCCGCCTCCAAGCGACTCGCGGATGCGGGCATCAAGATTATTGGCGTCCCCAAGACCATTGATAACGATCTGGGCGCAACCGACTACACCTTCGGCTTCGATACTGCTGTGGAGATCGCCACGGAGGCGATTGACCGCCTCCGCACCACCGGTGACTCGCATAAGCGCTGCATGGTGCTTGAGGTGATGGGTCGCCACGTGGGCTGGATTGCGCTGCACTCGGGTATGGCCGGCGGTGCGCACGCTATCCTTATCCCGGAGCAGCCGGTGAGCATCGACCAGATCGTTACCTGGGTGGAGAGCGTTCGTGATCGCGGCCGCGCACCCCTGCTCGTGGTGGCCGAGGGTTTCACTCTGGACACAATGGATGAGGCCTACTCCACGAAGGGCCTTGATGGTTTTAACCGGCCGCGGCTGGGGGGTATCGCCGAGATCCTCGCCCCCATGATCGAGCAGCGCACCGGCATTGAGTCGCGAGCGACCGTGCTCGGCCATATTCAGCGCGGCGGCGTTCCGACCGCCTACGACCGGGTGCTCGCCACCCGCCTGGGCCTTGCGGCCATCGACACCGTCCTGGCCGAGCGCTGGGGCAATATGGTGGCGCTACGCGGAACCGAGGTGCAGGTCGTGGGTCTCGACGAGGCGCTTGGCGAGTTGAAGACCGTGCCCCAGCACCGCTACGACGAAGCCGCAATTCTTTTCGGCTAGACCGTGTGTCTGTCCTGAGGAACGCGTCGGCTGCCTCCCGGCGGAGGCAGCCGACGCGTTCCTCAGGCGGTGGTAGCGGGTTACACGCTCAGCGCGGCCTGCACATCTGCGAGCGACGGGTTGGTCGCGCTCGACCCGTCCGGGTAGAGCACGGTGGGAACGGTCTGGTTGCCGTTGTTGATCGACTCGACCAATTCGGCCGTGCCGAGGGTCTCCTCGATATTGATGTCGGTGTACCCGATGCCCGCCCGCTTCAGTTGGCCCTTCAGCCGCTGGCAGTAGCCGCACCAGGGGGTTGAAAACATGGTGATCGTGCCGGATTCTGGGATGTAGTCACTCATGGCATCCATCATCGCACGCTTCCGTGGGGTGTTACGCTGCAAGGCCCAGCACGTCGAGGAGCCAGGAGAGCTCGAACGCGCGTTCGCGCCACGCGTTGTAGCGGCCGCTGACCCCGCCGTGTCCGGCCGTCATCTCCGTTTTGAGGAGGACGGGTGCGTTGTTCTCCCGCAGGCGCGCGATCCACTTGGCAGGCTCCACATAGAGCACGCGCGTGTCGTTGAGGCTCGTCATTGCGAGGATGCGCGGGTAGCGCACATCCGAGCGGACGTTCTCGTAGGGCGAGTAGGCCTTCATGTAGGCGTAAACGTCCGAGTTGTGCAACGGGTCGCCCCACTCGTCCCACTCGATCACGGTGAGGGGGAGCGAGGGATCCAGAATGCTCGTGAGCGGGTCCACAAACGGCACCGAGGCGAGGATACCCGCCCATAGCTCGGGGGCTAGATTGGCCACGGCCCCCATCAGTAGCCCACCGGCGCTGCCGCCCTCGGCGACCATCCGCTCGGGCACCGTATAGCCGCGGGCTATCAGGTGCTCTGCGCACGCGATGAAATCGGTAAACGTGTTATTTTTCGCGAGAAGCTTGCCCTCCTCGTACCAGTAGCGGCCCATTTCCCCACCACCACGCACGTGTGCGATGGCAAAGATGACGCCGCGATCAAGCATCGAGAGTCGCGCAATCGAGAAGCCAGGGTCGATGCTGCTCTCGTAGGAGCCGTAGCCGTAGAGGTGCAGCGGGCGGGGGCCGTCATCGGGCTGCCCTGGCACCGCTGTTGCAGAGACAAGCGAGATCGGGATGCGGGTGCCGTCGGCCGCAATCGCCCACTCGCGCCGCTGCTCGTAGCGTGCGGGGTCGAAGGTACCGAGCACTCGCTGCTGTTTGAGGATGCTGCGCTCGCCTGTCGCCACATCCACCGAGAGTACGGTCGAGGGGGTCACGAGGGAGCCGTAGCTGAGCCGCAGGGTGCGCTGGCTCCACTCCGGGTTTCCGCCCGAGTGCACGGTGTAGAGGGGCTCGTCGAAGGCCAGCTCACTATCGGCCGTGGTGAGCGTTCCGGCCAGGGCGGATACCGGGGCGAGCGCCACCTGAGTGAGACCGTCGCGGCGGTAATCCAGCGTGATGAAAGTCTCAAACGCTGACACATCTTCGAGTCGCACGGTGTCGTTGTGGGGAATTACCACGCGGGCACCCTCCGGGCCGGTACCCGGGATGCTCGGGGCGAGGGCCACCAGCTCACAATTGGGCGCGCCGTCGTTGTGCAGCACGAGCAGTACATCCTCTCCGTTCAGCACGGCGTGCTCAACGGAGTACTCGACACCCTCTCGGCGTGGCCACACGATACGGAAGCCTGCCTCGGGTTCGCGGGTATCCAGCAGGTGATATTCGGTTGTGATCTTGGAGCCCAACTCGATGATCAGATAACGGCGGCTGCGCGTGCGGCCCACGCCCACCCAGTAGCGCTCATCGGGTTCGTGGAAAACGCGGGTGGGGGCCTCCGAGGAGCCGAGCGGGTGGCACCACACGGTATCAGGACGCCACGCCTCGTCGCAGGTGGTGTAGTAGATGGTCGCGGCATCCGGCGCAAAAATCGCGCCGGGGGAGGTCTCCGGGATCGTGTCGGGTAGGTCGCGGCCTGTGGCGAGGTCGCGGATGCGGATGGTGTAGCGCTCGTCGCCGATCGTGTCGGTTGAGTAGAGCAGCAGGGAGCCGCAGCCGCTCACGTCGAAGCTGCCGAGTGAGAAGAAGTCGTGGCCCTCGGCCTCCACATTGCCGTCGAGCAGGAGCTGTTCCCCCGGTACGGGAACCTGGGGGTCCAACCGGGGAGGGGTCCAATCATCCGGCCCGGCCAGCGGTGCACGGCACTGCAACCCGTATTGCTGGCCCTCGACCGTGCGGGCGTAGTACCACCAGTCACCGAGGCGCGTGGGTACCGACATATCGGTTTCAACCGTGCGCTCCTTGATCTCGGTGAACAGGCTTTCGCGCAGGGGCTCCAGGTGGGCGGTACGTGCGTCTGCGTAGGCGTTTTCTGCCTCCAGATAGGCGATCACCTCGGGGGAGTCTTTCTCGCGCAGCCACTCGTAGTTGTCGATGACGGTGTCACCGTGGTGGGTGCGCGCGGTGGGTCGCTGCGGGGCGTGGGGGCGGGCGGGCGAGACGGTGTCGGAGGTGGGAGAGGTGGTCACCCCTCTACGCTATCGCGCGGATCGAGGTGCCGTGGCCCAACCACTAAGCTAAAACCTATGACTGTGCCCCAGGTGTGTGTATGTTATCTCCTTCGCCCCGGCAACGGCGCGGGCGAAGAGGTTCTCCTGGGTCGTAAGAAGCGCGGACTGGGCGAGGGCAAACTCGTGGGCCCCGGCGGCAAACTGGAGGGGGAAGAAACCCCCGTGCAGGCGATTGTGCGCGAGGTGGCCGAGGAAGCCGGACTCAATATTGGCAGCCAGGCTGTTACCGAGGTGGGCCGGGTGCGGTACAGCTTTCCCGATTGCCCCGAGTGGGACCAGGAATCTACTGTCTTTGTGGCCCGAGAGTGGTCGGGAACACCGGCCGATTCCGATGAGCTAGAGCTCGATTGGTATCCCGTTGCCGGAATCGACTACTCGCTGCTGTGGGATGATGCCCAGTACTGGTTGCCTGCCGTGCTCACGGGCGGTACCGTGGATGCCGATTTTCGGTTTGGCCCGGATCTTCACACGGTGGCGACTCACACCGTACGCTGAGGGGTATGTCAGTACACCTTCCCCGCTACGCCCTGAACGACGGAAACTCCCTCCCTCAGATCGGCTTCGGCACCTATCCCCTCCTCGGTGAGGCAGGCGTAACGGCTATCCAGAGCGCGATTGACGCGGGATATACCCTGATCGACACCGCGGTGAACTACCAGAATGAGGGGGCGGTAGGTGAGGCCATCCGCCGCTCGGGTGTGGACCGCGCGGCCCTCCAGGTGGCCACGAAGCTTCCCGGGCGCTACCACGAGTTCAACAGCGCGATTGACTCCGCGCACGAATCGCTGTGGCGGCTGGGTCTCGAGTATGTGGATCTCTACGTCATCCACTGGCCCAATCCCGCGGTGGGCAACTATGTGGAGGCCTGGCGCGCCCTCATCCGGTTACAGGAGGAGGGTCTGGCCCGCTCGATCGGCGTGAGTAACTTCACCGCGGAGCATCTGGGTCGCATTATTGAGCAGACTGGCATTCGGCCCGCCGTGAACCAGGTGGAGTTGCACCCGTATTTTCCGCAGGTGGAGTTGCGTGCTGTACACGCTGAGCTGGGGATTCAGACCGAGTCGTGGAGCCCGCTGGGCAAGCGTAAAGCTCCTTACGGTGAGCGGGTGATTGTGGAGGCCGCCCGCGCACACGAGGTGACCCCCGCGCAGGTAATCCTCCGCTGGCAGACGCAGATTGGGTCGCTGCCGATCCCGAAATCGGCGACACCTGAGCGGCAGCGGCAGAACCTTGACCTGTTCGGTTTCGAGTTGTCGGAGGGTGAAATCGCCGCGATCACGGCCCTGGGTCGTCCAGATGGCCGCCTTTTCGGCGGCGACCCCGACACCCACGAGGAACAGTAACGCTCGACGCCCGGGTGGTGTGCTACCTCCCGGGGTCAGACGCGTCGGGTACAGAAATGCCCCGAACGCAGGAGAGGCGGGAGCATCCGGGGCACATCTGGTGGTGGGGACGGCGCGAGCGCTGCCCCCACCAAATCGGGGGTGTTAGAGCTTCATGACGATGCGGCCATCAATCTGGCCCTTGGTCATACGGTCGAAGATGCTGTTGATATCGTCGAGCGACTCGGTGGCGACCGTGGGCTTAATCTTCCCGCGGGCGTAGAAGTCAAGCGCCTCGATCATGTCCTGACGGGTTCCCACGATGGACCCGCGGATCGTGATGGCACGCAGCACGATGTCGAAGATGTTGGCGGGGAAGTCTCCCGGGGGCAGACCGTTGAAGACGATGGTCGCACCGCGGCGGGCGACGCCAAGGGCCTGGCCGAAGGCCTTGGGGTGTACCGCGGTAACGAGCACGCCGTGAGCGCCGCCCACCTCGCGCTGGACAACCTCGGCGGGGTCTTCGTTCATGGCGTTAACCGTGAGCAGTGCACCGTGCTTCGTGGCCAGCTCTAGCTTGGAGTCGTCAACATCGACGGCGACCACGTTGAGGCCCATGGCCACGGCGTACTGGACGGCGATGTGGCCGAGGCCACCAATGCCGGAGATGACAACCCACTCGCCGGGGCGAGCGTTGGTCATCTTGAGACCCTTGTAGACCGTGACACCCGCACAGAGAATGGGGGCAACCTCGACAGGGTCGGCACCCGCGGGGATGCGGGCGGCGTACTTGGTATCAACGAGCATGTACTCGGCAAAGGAACCGTCAACCGAGTATCCGCCGTTTTGCTGCTTCTCGCAGAGCGTCTCCCAGCCGGTACGGCAGTACTGGCAGACACCACAGGCGGACCAGAGCCACGCGTTGCCGACCTTGTCGCCAACTGCGAGGTCGGTGACGCCCTCGCCCAGCTTGACTACTTCGCCGTAGCCTTCGTGACCGGGGATGAGGGGCTGCTTAGGCTTGACCGGCCAGTCGCCCATTACAGCGTGCAGATCGGTGTGGCACACACCCGTGGTCTCAACCTTAACGAGAGCCTGACCGTATCCGGGCTCCGGGATGGGAACCTCGTCAATCGTAAGGGGCTTACCGAGTTCGTGAACCACAGCGGCCCGCATTGTTCCAGACATGAATGTACTCCTGAGCTGAATAAAATTGTGGCAGGGTCTGCCCGACGCTGATGCTAACGTCGTTGGCCCTCAGGATAGGCCGGAAAATGCTTTGACGTGAAGCGAAAAGGTTGCAACAGGGTTGCGTTGTAGCAGCTATGAAATGGACGTGACTCAGGGGGTGAAATCTGTTCTCGACTTGACCTGAGTGGCGCGCCCTGCAAGCATCGTTTGTGTGCGCTAACAGCACGCTTCGCGTTAAGGGACTTTCGATGAATTTCATCGAACACTTTCACGCGCGCGAGGAAGATACGTCTCGACAGGAAGACTTCGGTGGAACTCGCACTTATCGTGCTGCTAGTCATCGCGCTGGCCCTCTTTTTCGACTTTACCAACGGTTTTCACGACACCGCGAACGCGATGGCTACCCCCATTGCGACCGGTGCGCTGAAGCCGAAGACCGCTGTCTTCTTGGCAGCCATTCTGAATCTCGTGGGCGCGTTCCTGTCCACCGAGGTGGCCAAGACCATCTCGCAGGGCATCATCCGTGAGGGTGATGGCGGGGTGCTCATCTCACCCGAGATGATCTTTGCCGGTCTCGTCGGGGCCATTATCTGGAATATGGTGACCTGGTTGCTTGGTCTCCCCTCCAGTTCCTCGCACGCGCTCTTTGGCGGACTCATCGGTGCCGCCATTGTGGGTACGGGAATCAACGCCATCGACGGCGGAGTATTGCTGTCTAAAGTGATCCTGCCTGCCCTGGCCGCCCCGGTTACCGCCGGAATCGTAGCCTTCGTCGCGACCCGTGTTGCGTACTCCATCACTCGCCGATACGACGGCAAGCCGGATGGTCGCGGCCGATTCCGATACGCTCAGGTCGCTTCCTCCTCGCTCGTCGCCCTCGCCCACGGCACCAATGATGCCCAGAAGACGATGGGTATCATTACGCTCACGCTCGTTGCTGCCAATGTGCAGGAGGCGGGTACCGGCCCTCAACTGTGGGTCATCGTCTCGTGCGCCCTGGCTATTGCCCTCGGCACCTATTCGGGCGGCTGGCGCATTATCCGTACCCTGGGTGCGGGCCTCACCGATGTGAAGCCTGCGCAGGGGTTCGCCGCCGAGACGAGCACGGCTGCCACGATCCTCGCCTCCAGCCACCTCGGGTTTGCCCTGTCCACCACGCAGGTTGCTTCGGGCTCCGTGATCGGCTCCGGCCTCGGGCGGCGTGGCTCCACCGTGCGGTGGCGCACCGTGGGCCGAATCGCCGTCGGCTGGGTGATGACCCTACCCGCCGCGGGGGCCGTTGGTGCGATTGCCGCGTGGGTGGCGCATCTGGGCCCCGTGGGTATCGCGATTGACGCGATTGTGGGGGTGGGCGTCATCCTGGTTATCTTCCTGCTGTCCAAGCGCAACCGAATCAGCGCCAATAACGCCGTGAGCGATGTGGCCGAGTCGGGCTACGCTGTCCGCATCCGGAAGCGTAAAATCCGCCGAGTACCGACCGACACCGGCACGGTTCCCCCGCTGACACCCGTGGCCCAATCGGCCGTGATGCACGACAAGCTTGAAGCGCAGGCGCTCAAAGCCGAGGCCAAGGCTGAGGCCCAAGCCGCCGCGGAGGACGACACTTCCAGGCAGAAAGTTGAGGACAGTAAGTGATCGACTGGATTGCGTTCTTGACCGTCTTTGGCACGGCCCTCGTGGCTGCAACCATCGTTGTCAGCCTGTACTCCCTGGGTATCCGCTTCCTGGCCATGCCGGCGGCGCGCGTACCCCGCGAGGACGGTAGCTTTGAACCCCTCGGGGATGCCCGCGACGAGGAGTTTGACGATATCGAGGAGCTCGGCAGGCCTCGCTGGGCCACCGTCGGAGCCAATGTGTGCTTTGCTCTCTGCATTGCGTGTGTGCTTTTCGGTATTTACCTGATTGTGCCGGCCCTGCACGCCTAGAGACCGCACTCACCGCGGACACGGGGCGGTCCCTCTGCCTGAGGTTCTCGTCTCGGGGCGAATATCTGGGTTTCGGCTGCGGGTTGCCCGGCAGCGGTGGCACGGAGCGGGTCGAGGCGTAGGATGTCCCCTATGACGGAACAGCACATCCCCGAGGCCGTGGCTCAGCTGAGGAAACACTTCGCAAGCGGCCTCACCCGTTCCGACGAGTGGCGGGACGGCCAGTTGAGCGCCCTGAGCCGGATGCTCAGTGATAACACCGCGCTCTTCGAGACGGCACTCCAGCGAGATCTGGGCAAATCGCCGGTTGAGGGGGTCCTCACCGAGTTGGGGTTTTTGCTGACCGAGATCGATCACACCCGTGCCCAACTGCGCAGGTGGATGCGTCCCACTCGGGTGCGCACAGCGCTCGCGCTCCAACCCGCCTCGGCTCGCATCGTTGCGGAGCCCTATGGTGTTGTGCTCGTGATCGCCCCGTGGAACTACCCGTTGATGTTGGCGCTTTCGCCCGTGATCGGAGCGCTTTCGGCGGGTAATACCGTGGTGATTAAGCCGAGTGAGCTGGCACCGCACACCTCCGAACTACTGGCCCGCATCGTCCCCAGCTACCTGGATCACCGCGCGGTGACGGTTATTGAGGGAGCCGTCGAGGAGACCACGGCGCTGCTGAGTGAGAAGTTTGACTACATTTTTTATACGGGAAACGGCACGGTGGGCCGCATCGTGATGACGGCCGCCGCGCAGCACCTCACCCCCGTGACCCTGGAGCTCGGCGGTAAGTCGCCCGTTTACGTGGACGAAACCACCGATCTGCGACAGGCCGCCCAGCGCATCGCGTGGGGCAAGTTTGTGAACGCCGGGCAAACCTGTGTGGCCCCCGACTATCTCCTGGCCACCGAGCCAGTTATCCAGAGACTGACGCCCCTGCTCGCCGAGGCGGTGCGTAGCCTCTACGGCACTGCGGCGCAGAAGAATCCAGACTACGGCCGCATTGTGAATACCCGGCATACCGAGCGCCTGGCCGCCCTCATCGACGATGGTACCGCTGTGGTGGGTGGCGGGGTGGATGTGGAGGACCTCTTTATCGAGCCCACGGTA
Source organism: Klugiella xanthotipulae (assembly GCF_006716695.1). Taxonomy (GTDB): domain Bacteria; phylum Actinomycetota; class Actinomycetes; order Actinomycetales; family Microbacteriaceae; genus Klugiella; species Klugiella xanthotipulae. The sequence goes on along the minus strand of NZ_VFPN01000001.1, from coordinate 252,807 downwards.
CTCACGGATGTGTCGCGAGACTCCGAGGTGATGGCCCACGAGATCTTTGGCCCCATTCTCCCCATGATCGCGGTCTCAGACCTGGACGATGCGATTGGCTACGTGCGCTCCGGCGATAAGCCTCTTGCGCTTTATGTGTTCAGTGAGGATGGGGGTACCCGTCAGCGCTGGACCGACGAGACCAGCTCGGGTGCACTCGCCTTTGGTGTGCCTATGGCTCACCTGATGGTGCCCGATCTGCCGTTCGGTGGGGTGGGTGCCAGCGGCATGGGTGCCTACCACGGGCAGCGCTCCTTCCTCACCTTTAGCCATGAGAAAGCGGTGCTCAGTAAACCGCTCAGCCCGGATACGCTGCGGTCCACGATTATGCCGCCGTATACAGCGGGTAAAGAGACGGTCATTCGCCGCCTGCTGCGACGGATCTCCTAGGCTCCGGTGCCGGGTGGCGCACTCTCCAACGATGCGCGCTTCGACTTACATATGCTCCGCGAGCGGCAGATTACCCCGACCCGAGACGGTGATTCCGGAGCAGCCGCGCCACTCGGCCGCGCGTTCCAGTAGCTGCCACACACGCTCGGCGGTGTCGGCGGGTGCGCCCTCCTCCTGCCAGGCTGATTGCACGCGGAGGATGCCGGCTTTCCGGTCGTTCTTGAGATCGACCCGACCCACGAGCCGGTCGCCGAGGAGTACGGGTAGTGAGTAGTAGCCGTACACGCGCTTGGCCTCGGGCGTGTAGATCTCAATTCGGTAGTGGAAGTTGAAAAGCCGCTCGATGCGGGGGCGGAACCACACGACCGGATCGAAGGGGGAGAGGAGGGCGCTGGCACCGGCGGAGCGCGGGATGACGGCATCCCGGTGTCGCCACGCGGGCAGTGGAGAGCCCGAGGAGGTGGTCCATCCCTCAACCGTGACGGGGACGAGCACGCCTTCCTCCTGGAGCTCAGCCACGGCGCGGCGGGCGGCCGCGAGTGGCTGCCGGAAGTAGTCGGCGAAGTCGTGCAGGGTGCCAACCCCGTGCGCCCGTGCGCCCGTCTCGATCAGGTGGCGGTGGGCATCCGGTTCGGGCACCCGACGGCCGACGATCTCGGGGGAGAGTACCTGCTCGGTGAGCGCGTAGCGGCGCTCGAAGCGCTCCCGCCCGAGCGTGGTCACCTCGCCCCAACCAAATAGGCACTCCACCGCGCGTTTGACCTCCGACCAATCCCACCACTCGCCGCGTGTGCGCCGTACATCTCCCTCGATCTCCCGTACCAGAGAAGGGCCCCTCTCGGCGAGCTCGCGCCGCACCCAGTCGATTGTGTCAGCGTGCTCGGCGGCCCAACCGCCGGTGGCGGCCCCGGCATCTCGACGCTCCGCCATGCGCCAGCGGAACATCGGCCACAGTTCACGGTGGATAAAGGCCGCCTCGTGTGCCCAATACTCCACGTACTCCCCGCTCGTGAACAGGGTGGAATCAAGGAGGCCGGTGTCGTAGCCGCCGTGTCGGGAGAAGGCGGGCAGATAGTGGCTGCGCTCAAACACGTTGACCGAGTCGATCTGCATAACCCCCAGGCCCGTGAGAAGGCTCCTCACGCGGCGACGGGTGGTGAGTTCGGGTTGGGGGCGGTGTAGGTTTTGCGCCCCAAGGGCCAGACGGCGTGCCTGGCCGAGCGAAAGTGACTCTGGCATGGCGTCAGGTTAGCGGATGCTACCGACACTCGATTCACCTGCCTGCCGTATCCCTGGCGCGCATGGGTGAAACAACTAGACTGAACCAATGGCGCAGAACGACACACCACAGAACGCCCCGGAGCCACAGGGTTCTCCCGCCGCGCCGCCCACCGAGGTCAGGGATTACGTGCCATTTGGCATTCGCATTTCGGCGGCCTGGTCGTGGCGATTAATCCTCATTGTGGTCGCCCTGGCCGGTTTCTTGTGGCTTGTGGTGACGCTGCGCATTGTGGTCATCCCCGTGGTTATTGCGGCCCTGCTTGCGGCCCTGCTGATGCCCTTACAAAACCGCTTGATCGCTTGGAAACTTCCCAAGTGGTTGGCCGTTACGATTACCCTGCTGAGCTTGATCGCGGGGGTTGGTCTGTTGCTCGTCCTCATTATTACCCAGTTCCGAGAGGGCCTTGGTGGTCTGGGTCAGCGCACCGAGGAGGCCTATCACGAGTTTCTACTCTGGTTGAGCGGCGATCCCTTCCACTTCAGTAAGAAGCAGGTAGACACTACGATCAACGATTTCATCGAGGGGTTCAACGCCGATCGCAGCTTCTTCCTCAACGGTGCCCTCTCGGTGACCAGCACCCTCACCCACGTGCTGGCCGGGCTGCTGCTGACGATCTTCACCACTCTCTTCTTCCTGATCGACGGTGCCCGGATCTGGCGCTGGTTTGTCGGCTTTATGCCCACCCGCGCCCGTGCGGCGACCGACGGTGCGGGCCGTGCCGGGTGGGTGTCTGTTGGGCAGTACGTGCGTGTGCAGATCCTGGTGGCCTTTGTGGATGCGGTGGGTATCGGTCTCGGTGCCGGCATCCTTCAGGTTCCGCTGGCCATACCCATCGCGATTATGGTTTTCCTGGGGTCGTTTGTGCCCTTCCTCGGGGCGATCACTACGGGTGCGATTGCCGCCTTCGTCGCACTGATTTATAACGGACCCGTGAACGCCCTCATCATGCTCGGTATCGTGATCCTTGTGAATCAGGTCGAGGGTCACGTCCTCCAGCCGCTCGTGATGGGCAGCGCAGTGCGGGTGCATCCGCTGGGCGTCGTGCTCGCGGTGAGCATCGGAACACTCGTGGCCGGTATCCCTGGGGCGCTTTTTGCCGTGCCGATCGCTGCGGCGCTCAACAGCATGGTGAACTATCTCACCTCGGGTGTGTGGAAGGGAAAACCAGACCCACTTGCACACTCGCATCCCACCGGCCTCGCGGGTAGACCCACCCCTGCCGTAGCCCCCACCCCCGCCGATTTGGAGAAGTCCGTCGAATGACCACCACAACTCACCCGCACCCCACCCTGGCCGATTTTCAGACCGCACGCGGTGTGGTGTCACGGGTGGTGCAGAGCACACCGCTCGAAACCTCGCGTTATTTGGCTGAATTGATCGGCGTCCCCCAGGTCTATCTCAAGTGCGAGAACCTTCAGCGTACGGGATCCTACAAGATTCGCGGGGCCTACAACCGGATGGCCCAGTTGACACCCGAGGAGAAGGCCCGCGGTGTCGTGGCCGCCTCGGCCGGTAACCACGCTCAGGGGGTGGCATTTGCTGCTCGTGAGCTGGGCATCGCGGCCACGATCTTCATGCCGCTGGGCGTTGCTTTGCCCAAGCTCCAGGCCACCCGCAACTATGGGGCTGAGGTGGTGCTGCGCGGCCACACGGTTGAGGAGCCGCTCCGGGCTGCTGCTGAGTTTGCCGAAGCCACGGGTGCCGTGCTCATCCCGCCATTTGACCATTTTGACGTGGTGGCCGGTCAGGGCACGCTTGCCCTCGAAATGCTTGACGAGGCACCTGAGATCGAGACCTTCGTGGTACCGATTGGCGGTGGCGGGCTTATCGCAGGCGTGGCTGCTGCTGCTAAGCTGCGTGCCCGTGCGGACGGCCGCAGCGTGAGAATCATCGGGGTGCAGGCTGAAAACGCCGCCGCCTACCCACCCTCCCTCGCCGCGGGGAAGCCGCTTGACGTGACGATTACCCCCACAATCGCCGACGGTATCGCGGTGAGCCGACCGGGCCGCCTCAACTTTGAGATCATCCGTGAGTACGTGGATGAGGTGGTCACGATCAGCGACGACGATATTGCCCGCGGTATCCTCGTGCTGTTGGAGCGAGCCAAGCTGGTGGTGGAGCCCGCAGGTGCGGTGGGCGTTGCGGCCATGCTTGCGGGGTTGATCCCCGCGAACGGTCCGACCGCCACGATTCTCTCTGGCGGAAACATTGACCCAATGCTCATGCAGCGCGTGATTAGTCACGGCCTCGCGGCCTCCGACCGCTACCTCAAACTGCGTGTGATGCTACCGGACCGTCCCGGGCAGCTTGCCCGTACGGCCGAGATTGTGTCCGAGGCCAACGCGAACGTGGTCGAGGTGCAGCACACGCGGCACGGCTCGGGTCTACAAATCAGTGAGGTGGAGCTCGAACTGCACATCGAGACGCGCGGGCCGGAGCACCGTGACCAGGTGGTTGAGCGGCTGCGTGGTGCCGGGTACCGCATCCGGCTGGAGGGGCTCTAAGCCCAGTACCGGGTCGCTACCCCACCCAACGCCACATTACTGACCGTTGTACGTCTCGACCTTGACGATAGACACCGGGATGCTACGGCCGTTGGGTGCTTCGTAGCTGGTGGATTCGCCCACCTTGAGGCCCAGGATCGCCGCACCCAGTGGGCTTTGCTCGCTGTACACATCGAGATCGCTATTACCGGCAATTTCGCGGTTGCCGAGAAGGAACGTCTCTTCGTCACCCATCACGGTCGCGGTAATGACGGTGCCCACAACGACCTCCCCGGTGCTTTCGGGAGCGTCCCCCACCGTGGCGATCTTGAGCAGGTTGGTGAGGGTGCGGATGCGCGCCTCCATCTTGCCCTGCTCGTCCTTTGCTGCGTGGTAACCACCGTTTTCCTTAAGGTCGCCCTCGTCTCGGGCCAGCTCAATCTTCTTGGCGATATCCTCGCGGCCAAATCCGCTCAGGGTGTCTAGCTCGTCTCGGAGACGGTTGTAGGCCTCCTGGGTCAGCCAGGTTTCAGTTGCTTCGTTCGACATGGCGAACTCCTCACATACGACGCGCGCCCTAACGGTGACGTTAGGGCGATTCCGTCAAGGCTAGCAGAGCTAAGACAGAATCCAGCAGCGATCAACCACACCCGTGTTGCTGGGTGCCACGGTACGAAGCGATTCGGTGAAGCTCCGGGTGCGCTGGTCGCTTTCGGGGAGCACCACAACCCGGTACCCGACGACGGCGTAGGACTCCGAGAGCGCCTGCACCACACAGGCGACGGAGGAACCTGCGGGGGCCGTCACCTCGTACAGGACCTCCACGCTGTGATCGCTGATGGTGTCGTAGCCGAGGTTACGGTACTCCAGTGTGGCGCTGTTGCCGCTCAGGGTGGCCCAGATCACCCAGGCAACGAGGAGGAGCCCGAGCGCACCACCGAACACGCCGAGGAGTCTTTTATCGAGTCTGCGGGAGGCGGACCTGCCGTAGCGGTCTTCGAGATGCTGTTCCCTCACAGCAGCAGACTCCGTCACGTTGCTCCCATCCTGTTCGAATTCGTTATTAGGGATAGCCTACGTTGTCGTACCATTGGTTGCGGTGCCGACGATTCCTTACGGTCGCCGTTTATCCCACGACTTCCGCAAAGAAATGAGGCGATTGGTGTCACTGCGACTCATGGCTGTTCATGCTCATCCTGACGACGAATCAAGTAAGGGTGCTGCGACCTACGCCCACTATCTGAACGAGGGCGTTGAGGTGATGGTGGTGTCGTGCACGGGAGGCGAACGCGGGGATATTCTGAACGACCATCTGGAGCGGGATGCGCTCGCTCGCCGCGACCTGGCGGGATTGCGTCGCCTGGAGATGGCTGATGCCCAGTCCATCATCGGATTCCAGCATCGCTGGCTCGGCTACGTAGACTCGGGGATGGCCCGGGAGGATGGCACGCTGCCGCCCGGGAGCTTTGCCGATATTCCGGTGGAGATTGAGGCCGAGCACCTGGTGCGTGTGGTGCGCGAGTTTCGCCCGCAGGTTATCGTTACGTACGACGAGAACGGTGGCTACCCCCACCCAGACCATATTCGTAGCCACGAAATCAGTATGGCTGCCTATGAGGCTGCGGCCGACCCGGAGCGCTACCCCGAGGCTGGTGAGCCCTGGGCCGTTTCTAAGCTCTACTACGAACGCATTTTCAATTTTCCCCGCATGGAGGCCGTGGGTAAACATCTGGCCGAGATCGACCCAGACTCGCCGCTGCTGACCCAGTTCAACGAAATGGTGGGGTGGATGCGCGACCGCCCCTTCAACGCCACCACCCAGGTGCGGGTGGGCGAGTTTTTTGAGCGGCGTGACCAGGCGCTCAAGGCTCACGCCAGCCAGGTCGCACCCGATAGCTCGTTCTTCTTCTGGCCCAACCGGGTACAACAGGAGGCCTGGCCGTACGAGGACTACCAATTGGCGGCATCCCGTGTCGCCACCGCCACCCCGGAGGCGGACCTTTTCCAGGGAATTAGTGAGGACGACTAGATGCTGACCCTTCTGCTAACCAACCCCCTCGTCATCGGCCTGCTGGGAGCTGCTACGACGGCACCCGTCGCGGTTGATAATGAGGATGTGACCCCCGGGGCTGTGGGCTTTTTGGCGACGGCGTTTGTGGCCCTCATGGCAGTGCTCTTAGGTCTCGATATGATGCGCCGAGTACGCCGCACCCGCTACCGTGCCGAGGTGGGCGCTCTGCTCGACGCAGAGGAGGCTCAGGCACGTGGCGAGACGGTTGAGAGTGCGGATCCCACCGCCTCTGTCGCTCCTCTCGTGGGGTCGGGCGAACCCGTTTCGCCCGCCGATTCCGACTCCACCCCCCGCTAACCACATGGTTCCCGACGGTGCTGCCCCCGCCCACAATGCGCTGCCGGGGTCCGAATCTCCGCCCGACTACGACGACTACGCTGAGCCCGATTGGGATTCCTGGGAGCCGCAGGGCGACCCCTGGGGCGGACACGGTGCACCGGTGCAGGGCCTATCTGAACCGGAACATCCGCCCGTCGCATCTGTTTCTGCCGAACCCGTGCCGGAGCCCGAGTTGCGCGAGCGTGCACGGGAGATCCTGCATCGCGTTTTCGGCTACCCCGAGTTTCGCGGTCAGCAGGCTGATATCGTGCAGCGGGTGGCGAGCGGCGGGGATGCCGTTGTCCTGATGCCCACCGGCGGTGGTAAGTCGCTGTGCTACCAGATTCCCGCGTTGTTGCGCGACGGCGTGGGGGTCGTCGTCTCGCCGCTTATCGCGCTGATGCACGACCAGGTGGACGCCCTGCGTGCGGTGGGCATCCGCGCTGAATTTCTCAACTCCACCCAGGACGGCGCGCAGCGCGCTGCCGTGGAGCGCGCCTTTCTCTCGGGTGAGCTTGACCTGCTCTACGTGGCCCCCGAGCGGCTCAGCGCACCGGGTACTCAACAGTTGCTCAGTCGCGGAAAAATCTCGCTCTTCGCGATTGATGAGGCGCACTGCGTGTCGCAGTGGGGTCACGACTTTCGCCCCGACTACCTCACCCTCAACGTGCTTGCCGAGCGGTGGCCCCATGTTCCGCGGGTGGCCCTCACCGCCACGGCGACGGCGGAGACCCGCCGAGAGATTGTCGAACGCCTCTCGCTGGGCGACGCTGAGCTTTTCGTATCGAGTTTTGACCGGCCGAACATCCGCTATCGCATCGTGAACAAGGCGTCGGTAAAAACCCAGCTATCGTCGTTTATTCAGGGTGAGCATCCGGATGAGGCGGGCATTGTCTACTGCCTGAGCCGCAACACGGTAGAGAAGACCGCGGAGTATCTGCGCAGCGTTGGTGTGGATGCTGAGCCGTACCACGCCGGGCTGGATGCCCAGGTGCGATCCCGGGCCCAGTCACGTTTTCTGCGTGAGGACGGCGTGGTGATCGTGGCCACGATTGCGTTTGGCATGGGTATCGACAAACCCGATGTGCGTTTTGTTGCCCACATCGACCTGCCCAAATCGGTTGAGGGGTACTACCAGGAAACGGGCCGTGCGGGCCGGGACGGTTTGCCCTCCGACGCCTGGATGGCCTACGGCCTACAGGATGTGGTGCAGCAACGCCGGATGATCGAGCAGTCACCCGGTGATGTTGTGCACAAGCGCTCGCAGACGCAGCACCTCGACGCCATGCTCGCCCTGTGCGAGACAACCGAGTGTCGCCGGGTGGGGATGCTCGCCTACTTTGGTGAGCCAGTGGCCCAGCCCTGCGGTAACTGCGACACCTGCCTCAACCCGCCCGAGGTGTGGGATGGCACGGTGCCCGCCCAGAAGCTGTTGTCCACCGTGGCCCGGCTGAAGAGCGAGCGCAACCAGAGCTTTGGGGCCGGGCAGGTGATCGACATCCTGCGCGGCAAAGAAAACCCGCGCAGTAGTTCCTCCGCTCACCACGAGTTGAGTACCTGGGGGATCGGCAAAGACCTGAGCGACCAGGAGTGGCGCGGAGTGGTGCGTCAGTTGCTCGCCCGTCAGTTGCTCGCCGCCCAGGGCGACTACGGCGTTCTTGCACTGAGTGAGGGGAGTGTCGGGGTGCTGCGGGGTAGCCAGAAGGTGCTCATGCGTCACGAACCGCTGCGTGCCCCGCGGCCCGAGAAGACGAGCGGCTCCCGGTCGGCTGCGGCCGCCGAACTGACCGAGGCGCAGTTGCCCGTGTTTGAGGCGCTGCGGGCCTGGCGTGCGGCCGAGGCCCGAGAGCAGGGGGTTCCCGCATACATTGTGTTTGGCGATGCGACGCTGCGGGCCTGCGCTGTGGAGCTGCCGCGCACCGCCGAGGCGCTACTGGGTATCAGCGGTATCGGCGAGCAGAAGCACGCGCGCTACGGTGAGGCTCTGTTGGCGGTGCTCGGGGATTTTTAGTGGCGGCGGCCCTCGCAGATGAAGGCGTCCTGCCCAACGCTGACACCAGTCCAAAAATCGGGTGCGAGGGGGGAGAGGACCTCGGCGCTGTCTCCTGGGTGAAGCTATCTGTCTTTGTCGGGCAACTCGTCGAGGAATACTTTCGTGCGGTCGTGCTGACCCCCGCATCCACCTGGTGATTCTCGCAACGAGCGATGGTGGCTATCCCGCGTGATATGCCGGATGCAGTGAGATGATGAGTGTGGCGACCCAGTGGCAGAGGAACGCGATGACCGTGAGCGTGTGGAAGATTTCGTGGAAGCCAAACACTCCGGGCACGGGGTTGGGTTTCTTGAGTCCGTAGATCACGGCCCCGGCGGTGTAGCACAGGCCACCCACGATCACGAGCACCATCATGGTGGGACTCACCCGGAACAGGTCGCCCATGTACATGACCGCGGCCCAGCCGAGCAGGATGTAGATGGCCACGTACAGCCAGCGGGGTGCGGCCAGCCAGAACACGCGAAAACCGATGCCCAGAACGGCCCCGGCCCACACGAGAACCAGCAGCAGAATCCCCTTCTCGGGTGGGAGGGCCAGCAGGGCCAGCGGCGTGTACGTGCCCGCAATCAGTACAAAAATATTGGCGTGGTCGATACGTTTGAACACTTTCTTCACGGCGGGCCGCCAGTTCACACGGTGGTAGAGCGCCGAGTTGCCAAAGAGCAGCATACTGCTGAGGGTGAAGACCGTCGCGGCCCAGGTGGCCACGGTGCCCTCCGCGAGCACGATCAGCACCACCCCGGCGATGATGGTGACGGGGAAAGTTCCCGCGTGAATCCAGCCGCGCCAGGTGGGTTTGACCTCGACGGGTGCGGTATCGGATGCCTCCAACAGCGGAATGTTGGGCAGTTCTACTGCCCCGTCCTCGGCGAGACCCGGCCCGGTATCCCGTGCGGTGTCGTCCGCAACACTGGCGGGCCGGTCGCTGTTGCCCGTGTTCTCCGGTCGCTGTGAGTTTCCCATAGACCCCATGCTAGGTGGTGCATCCGTCAGCCGCGTGTATGAACATCGGATAACGTATCTCTGTGACCAGGCAAAGTGAGGGGCGAGGCGAGGGGATTCTCTACCGTCTCTATGCGCATCGCCTGCGTGCACAGATTGACGACTCCCGCACCCCGCACCACGTGGCGATCATTGTGGATGGTAACCGCCGCTGGGCTAAGCAGCGCCTGTTGGAGAGCGCCGCGCATGGGCATCGTGCGGGGGCTCGTAAGGTTCCCGAGTTTTTGGGCTGGTGCCAGGAGCGCGGCATCGGCGTGGTCACCCTCTATCTGCTCTCGACCGACAATCTTGCGGGCCGGGCGGGCCCCGAACTGGACGAACTCTTTGGCATCATCGCCGACCTGGCTGAGTACCTGTCTGCCAACGGAAACTGGCGGGTGCAACAGGTGGGCAGCTGTGAGGGTTTACCTGAGAGCCTGGTGACGGCGCTTCGGGATGCCGAACGGCGCAGCGCGGGCAACCGCGAGATGCAGGTCAACCTGGCCGTGGGCTACGGCGGGCGCAGCGAGATCGCGGCGGCCGTACGCAGCATCATCGACACGCACCGCGCCGGAGGTGGCACCCTCGACGCCCTCGCGGAGACCCTCACCCCTGAACTGATTGGTGAGCATCTCTACACCAAGGGCCAGGCTGACCCCGACCTTGTTATCCGCACATCGGGTGAGCAGCGGCTGAGTGACTTCATGCTGTGGCAGAGCGCCCACAGCGAGTTCTACTTCGTGGAGGCGCTCTACCCGGATCTGCGTGAGGTCGATTTCCTGCGGGCGCTGCGCGACTATTCGCGGCGGCAGCGGAGGTTCGGCGGGTAGGAACTCCGCTCGTGATCCACCGGGTACACAGTCCCTGTTAACCCGATGGTTACCTTCCCCGGTGTGTCACTGCTGGAAAATTTTCTCGATCAGACGTACCGTCGGGAGTACCGGGCACCGCGCCCGGTCGAGACGGCCACATATGTTCTTCTCGAACCCGAAATCTGTGGTCGTATCGCCTGAGGAACCGAGCGATACGTCGCTCGGGACGGGAGTGGTTGTGCGCGATCAACTATCGAACCAAACAAGCGGAAACTTCAGCGGGGCGGCCGAGCGGCCGGCCGGGCGGGAGCCTCAGAATCAGAACCAGGCCGAGCGTACCTACGTGTTAGATACCTCGGTTTTGTTGTCTGACCCACGGGCACTGTTCCGTTTCGCCGAGCATGCGGTGGTCCTGCCCGTTGTCGTCATCTCCGAGTTGGAGGGCAAACGTCACGACCCGGAAATTGGCTACTTTGCCCGGGCGGCGCTGCGTCTACTCGACGATCTGCGCGTGCAGCATGAGCGGCTCGACTTTCCCATCCCGGTGGGCGAGGGTGGTTCACTGCGGGTGGAACTCAACCACTCCACGATGTCCTCGCTGCCCAGCGGGCTCCAACTGGGGGACAATGACTCACGGATTCTCGCGGTTGCCCACAACCTGGCCAACGACGGTCTCGCGGTTACGGTGGTCTCGAAGGATCTCCCGATGCGCGTCAAAGCAGCCTCGATCGGCTTGGCTGCCGAGGAGTACCGGGCCGAGCAGTCGGTTGACTCCGGCTACACGGGTCTCGCCAGCATCTACCTGTCGAACGAGCAGATGAGTGACCTGTACGATACCGAACACATGGACACCGAGGAGGTGCGTGACCTGCCCGTTAACACCGGACTGATCGTGCACTCCGACCGCGGGTCGGCCCTCGGCCGGGTGGACGGTCCCGGCAGTATGCGCCTCGTGCGTGGCGACCGTGACGTTTTTGGCGTGAATGGCCGCTCCGCCGAGCAGCGGCTCGCCATTGATCTGCTGCTCGACCCGTCGATGGGTATCGTGTCGCTGGGGGGTCGAGCGGGAACGGGGAAGTCTGCGCTCGCGCTCGCAGCCGGCCTGGAAGCCGTTTTGGAACGTGGTATGCACAAGAAGATCATGGTGTTCCGCCCGCTCTACGCGGTGGGCGGTCAGGAGCTCGGCTACCTGCCGGGGGATCAGGGTGAGAAGATGAATCCCTGGGGTCAGGCGGTGTTTGACACGCTCGGGGCTGTCGTCTCGCAGAATGTGCTGGAGGAGGTGGTGGAGCGGGGCATCCTGGAGGTCCTTCCCCTCACCCATATCCGTGGCCGGTCGCTGCACGACGCGTTTGTGATCGTGGACGAGGCGCAGTCGCTGGAACGCAATGTGCTGCTCACGGTGCTCAGTCGAATCGGGCAGAACTCACGCGTGGTGCTCACCCACGATGTGGCGCAGCGAGACAACCTGCGGGTGGGTCGCCACGATGGTGTGGCCTCCGTGATCGAGGCGCTCAAGGGTCACTCGCTCTTTGCCCACATCACTCTCACCCGCTCGGAACGCAGCGAGATCGCCGCCCTGGTGACCGAATTGTTGGAGGGCACCGAGCTCGCGTAGACGCATCCAGGGTGAGTTTTCTTCGCCGGGTAGGGAAATAAACCCGGTCTGGCGGAGAAAACTCACCCCTGGTGGTGTGGCGAGGAGGGCGGTTAGGGTTCTCTGTCGAGGAGGGCGCGCAGCTGCTCGCGGTAGTCCTCGTAGGCGCGGCGACCGCGCGTGCTGAGGCGCAGGTAGGTGACGGGTTTGCGGCCGAGAAACTCCTTTGTCTGCACGATGTAGTCGGCGTCCTCCAGCTTTTTGAGGTGAGTGGACAGGTTGCCGGGGGTCATATCGAGGAGTTCCTGGAGCCGGGGGAACGCGATGCTTTGGTCCTGGTCGAGAGTGGCCAGCGCCGCCGTGATGCGCAACCGGGCCTGGGCGTGGATGACGGGGTCGAGGTCAGCCATGTCTCCCACCGCCCTCGGCGAGGGCGCGCACCCGGCGCAGCCGGATAAACGACACGAGTGCGAGGAGGGCAAACGTGCCGCCGCCCGCGAGGCCAAACCAGAGGTAGTGGTTTGGGTAGCCACAGAAGGGGCCGACGACGGCCAACACCATCAGGAGGCCGCCAGTAACAGCTGAGAACGATTCGGACCAGATGGCCCCCGCCATCACGTACATGATGCCGGCGAAGAGCACAAACGCGGTGGGGTAGTAGATGGTGGCGAGCTCGGCGCTCATCCCGTTTGCCTCAAGGCCGTAGCCAAACACGATGATGGCGATGCTACCCGCCGCCCACATTGCCCCGTAGATGATGCCGGTGAAGGCGCTCTCCGCCGAGGATTTGATGCCGCGGTTGGCCCGGATGCTCATCCAGGTCGAGAGTCCGGCGGCGACCAGGATGAGGCTGGCAAACGTGATGATGGCGGCAGGCAGGGGCAGGGAAAACTTCGGAGCCAGGCCGTCGATGAGCCAGAGCATGGTGAAGCCCACGGACCAGGCGACCGCCCATATCAGTGCCAGGGCGGGGACAAAGCTGCCCATCTGTTGCTCGATGCTGCGCTGCTGGTTATCGGCGAGGGCGAGCATGGCGAATGGGTCGAGGGCCTCGGTGTCGGTGTTCAGTGAGGAGTTCCTCGCCGGTTCTGGTGTGGGGTCTGCGGGAGAAACGGAGGTGGGTGACATAATTGTTCCGCTTTCGAAAGTACTTTGTATTTCAAAGTAAACGTAAATGCAGAGTAGGTGATGAATGAGCCGTGCGCAAGTGCGGTAGGTGTTTCGTTCACCATCAGGGCCGGGTGCGACCCTCAGAGAACACCGTGCGGGCAGATCGCGGTAACCTGTGGATGACCGTGTGCGCCGGGCTGGCCGTCGCCCTACCGTGAGGGCATGTCACCGCTCACCCTCGCCGCTCTGCCGCTCTACGCCTACCTCGCCGTCGTGACTCTTCCGCTCACGATGAGCGATCTGCGTGAGCGGCGACTGCCCAACCTGCTCGTGTTGCCCGGCTATCCGGTAGCCGCCGCCTCGTGGCTCCTCGCCCTCGTACTGGGTGGCCCGTTCCCCTTCTCCTCCGCGGTCGCCGGAGCGGTAGCCCTGTTGGGTCTGGGGGTGCTCGCCGCCCTCGGCAGCCTCGGGATGGGTGACGCTAAGCTGGCCGGTCTGATCGCCTGTGCGCTGGGCCTGCACTCCTGGGGTGCAGCGGTGGCCGGGCTCGCGGTCGGCTGTGTACTGGGCGGCATCTGGGCGCTGGGGAGCCGGCTGGCTGCTGCTGGCTGCGGGCAGATGCCCGGGGGTGGCGATCGGGTGCAGCCGGGTGGTCGGGGAGCTGATGGTGCCGGAATCCCGCTCGGCCCCGCCCTCCTCGCCGGCCTGTGGCTCGTGGCCGGGCTCGCGTGGGGGATGCAGCCCCCGGCATACACCGCACCGGCGTAGTGTTGATGGGGTGAGTGAAACAACGATGCAGACCATTCTGTCCGACGAGCTTCTGGAGCGTATCCGACACCGGGCGGCGGGGTACGATGCCCGCAACGAGTTTTTCACCGAAGATCTCGAAGAGCTCGCCCAGGTGGGTTATCTTGGCCTGTTTTCCCCCGAGAAACTCGGCGGGCTCAATCTCGGACTCGAAGAGGTTGCGCAACTTCAGATGCGGCTGGCCGCGGCCGCCCCCGCGACGGCTCTCGGTATCAATATGCACCTCGTGTGGACGGGGGTAGCTCGGGCGTTCAGCGACCGTGGTGACACCTCCCTCGACTGGCTGCTGGCGGAGGCTGCGGCCGGTGAGATCTTCGCTTTCGGTATTAGCGAGGCCGGAAACGACTCGGTGCTCTTCGACTCCGACACGGTCGCCACGCCGACCCCTGGCGGATACCGCTTCACGGGTACCAAAATATTCACGTCGCTCTCACCCGCCTGGACGCGGTTGGGAATTTTTGGTCGCGACAACAGCGACCCGGAGAATCCGAAACTTGTGTACGGCTTTATCACGCGGGAGACCTCCGGGTATACGATTTCCGACGACTGGAACCCACTGGGGATGCGTGCCACGCAGAGCCGCAGCACCGTACTTGACAACGTTTTTGTTCCCGCCGACCGCATCATCCGTATCCTTCCCGTTGGCCCGAGCGCCGACCTGCTGCCGTTTGCAATCTTTGCCAACTTCGAGCTGTTGCTCGCCTCGGTCTACGCCGGGCTCGGTGACCGTGCCCTCCGGCTTGCGGTCGAGACCGTTACCACGCGGCGCTCGAAGAAGACGGGAGAGGTCTACGCCAACGACCCCAATATCCGCTGGCGCATCGCCTCGGCCGCGATTGAGCAGGCGGCGGTGCGCCCGCAGATCCTTGCCTCGGCGCGTGATGTTGACGCCCTCGCTGACCACGGTCCGGCCTGGTTCCCGCTGTTTGTCGGACCCAAAATTCGCGCCACTGAGACGGCGCGTCGCGTGGTAGATGCCGCCATCCGGGTGAGCGGTGGTGGCTCCTACCGCAACGACGCCGAATTGACGCGGCTCTACCGCGACGTGGTCGCCGGACTGTTCCACCCCTCTGACGACGAGTCGGCGCACGGCACATTTGCGGATGCCTACCTGGGACCCATAACGTCATAGTGTGTTGCGGGCTTACTCAGGCCGCACATAGCCTGGTCACTGATGCTTGAACGAACAACAGATTTCACCGGAGAAGGACGCCCCATGCTGACTCGACGAACCACCCACACAACCCTCGCCCTGGCCGCCAGCCTGAGCTTGGCTGGAGCTCTCGCGGGCTGCGCTGCCGAGGCTGAGGACAGCGCGGCGACGCCCCCGCAGCCCACGACAGATGCCTCCTCCTCCGGTGCTGGCGACGGCTCAACCGACACCCTCGCGGGCGATGCGGGCACCGAATACAGTGACGGCACCTACACGGCCGAGGGTAGCTACCAGAGCCCCGCGGGCCAGGAAAACATCACGCTGGAGGTCACTCTCGCTGGCGGTACCGTCACCGAGGTCTCCCTTACGAGCGATGCTACCAACCCCAGCTCGAAGCAGTACCAAGGACAGTTCATCTCGGCACTTGAGGGGGCCGTGGTGGGGAAAAACCTGGATGAGATCAGTATCGACAAGCTTGCGGGCTCGTCGCTGACGAGCATCGGTTTCACCGAGGCGCTCGACTCGATCAAGTCGGAGGCCCGTGCCTAGCTTCGCCTTCGACGCCATCGGGGCACCGTGGCAGGTGGACACTCCACTGCCGCTGTCCGGGGCCGAGAGGGGCGCCATCCGGCGAATCGCCGGGGACTTTGATGCGGCCTGGTCCCGGTTCCGCAGCGACAGCACAGTCTCACGCCTGCGCAACGCACCCGGTGAGGTGACGCTGCCGCCGGAGTCCGCTGCCCTCGCAGAACTGTATCGTGCGTTGTACCGCCTGACCGAGGGGGCGTTGAGCCCCATCGTGGGGGCTGCCCTCGAACACTGGGGGTACGGCCCCGGCTACCGGCTCACGCCGCTGAGCGGTGCACCCGCCCCGCGCCCCTGGGATTCCTCGGTGCGCTGGTCGGGCACCACCCTTGCGGCGGATGCCCCCGTCGTCCTTGATATCGGGGCTGCCGGGAAGGGCTGTCTTGCGGGCCTCCTCGCTCGCGCGCTTGATGCGGCCGGGCACACCGACTACACCGTGGACGCGAGCGGCGACCTCGCGAACCGCGGGACGAGCCTGCGGGTGGGGCTGGAACACCCCTTCCAGCCGGGTCAGGCCATTGGTGTTGTTGAGCTGGGTGACGGCGCGCTGTGCGCCTCCGCCACCAATCGCCGCGCGTGGGGCGACGGACTCCACCACATATTGGATGCCCGCACCGGTCTTCCCGTGACCACCGTCGCCGCCACCTGGGTTCTCGCCGCCGACCCGGCCGTGGCCGACGGCCTCGCGACCGCGCTGTTTAGCGTGCCGGGAGAGACACTGGCCGCCGAGTTCGCGTGTGACTACGTGCGGATGTTCACCGATGGCCGCGTGGAGCTTTCGCCCACCCTCCCCGGGGAGGTGTTTCGGAGTGCGCCAGCTCGCTAGCCTGCTCGGTCGCCTGAGCATGTACCGGGTGGTGCTCGTGCTGCTGCTCGCTCTCTGGGTGGTGAGTTTTGGGTACTCGTTTCTCGGCCTGCTTCTCTATACCCCCATCGACCTCGCGCTTTCCGCCGCCGTTGCAGTCACGGCCACGGTGCTGTCCAGCGCTGTGCTCGCCCGGATCTTCCGGGCCACCGCCCAGTGGGAGTCCGCGGCCATTACCGGGATGCTCATCTTCTTCCTCTTCTGGCCTAGCGCAGACCCCAACCAGCTGTGGCGCGTAGCTCTCGTGGGGGTGGTTGCGAGCCTCTCCAAGTACATCCTGGCCTGGCGCGGACGACACCTCTTTAACCCGGCTGCGGCGGCGGCCTTCATCGGCGGGTTGACCCAGTTGACCGCCGCCGTGTGGTGGTTGGCCACGCCCTACCTTTTTCCCTACGTCGTTGTGGCCTCCTTCCTGGTGCTCTACCGCACGCGCCGTCTGCCGCTGGCCCTCACCTTCGTGGCGGTTGCGGTGACCACGGGCTCGGCGGTGCAGATTGTTGCTGGGGTCAACGTGGGGGCCGCCGTGAGTACCGTGCTGATGAGCTACCCCTACCTCTTTGTGGCCGGGTTTATGTTGAGCGAGCCGTTGACCCTGCCCGCCCGTCGATACCAGGAGATTGTGCTCGCAGCCGTCGGCGGCATCCTCGTGGCCGTACCGTTTCATCTGGGACCGCTCTACAACAGCCCCGAGTTGATGCTCGTGCTGGTTAACCTGGCCGCTGCGGTGTGGGTGGGTCGGGTTGGCATTCGCCTCACCTACGAGGGGAGCCGAGCGCTCAGCCCCTCGGTAACCGAGTTTGTTTTCCGGCCGACCCGTCCGCTGGGGTATGTGCCTGGTCAGTATCTGGAGTTGACGGTTCCGCACCGTCGGCCGGATGCCCGGGGTACGCGCCGCATTGTGAGCTTCACCTCAGCCCCGGACGTTGCCCCGGCTGCTGCCCCGGTTCGACGTCCTCGGTTGGTGACGGTGGCCATGAGTATCCCTGATCGCCCGAGCAGCGCGAAGGCGGCCCTGCGCGACCTCACCCCGGGCACGACCCTCTCGGCCACGGGCGTGTGGGGCGATTATGTGTTGCCGCGCGACACCACTGTGCCCGTGCTTCTGGTCGCGGGTGGCATCGGTATCACCCCGTGCGTCAGCCAGCTGCGGGCGGACGCGGTCCGCGGCCTGCGCCGCGATGTGGTGCTCGTCTACAGCGCGCGTAGCGCGCGGGAGTTCGCCTACGCCAATGAACTGGTCGAGTGCGGCGTTCCCGTGATCGCCTACGGCCCGGAGAGCCCCCAGCCGCTGCCTGCCGGGTGGACCTACGGCGGCCCCGGGCGGGTCACCGGCGATTTGTTGGCGGAAACCGTCCCTGGCCTGGCCGCTCGGCGGGCTTACCTCTCCGGTCCGCCTGCGATGGTCGCCGATCTGCGGGTAAGTCTCCGAGCCCGGGGCGTTCGACACATACACACCGACGCGTTTCTGGGCTACTAACCCGTTAACGATCGTGAGGTCCCCGCACCAGCGTGCGGGGACCTCACGAGGAGTGCCGAGAGAGGTGCTCTTACTGCATAAAGTCTGCGCCGCAGAGGTCGCTCAGGGCCGTGAGGTCTTCGGTCATGCCCTCGGTAACCGTGCCAATTTTTTCGGAGTCAATATTCATGAATTCGCCGTCAGCATCCCGGTAGACCTGGGCAAGATCCTCCATCGCGGTGGTGAGTCCGTTGGCGGCTGCGCGCACCTCTTCGTTACTCACCTTGCCGGCCGCTTCACTGTAGCTCTTGGCTACCTTGCTCATCATGTCGGCGAGTTTGTCAGTGTCACTGGTGCTCGCGGCTGTCGTCTCCGCGAGTTCGGCCTGCAACGGGGCCAGATCGGCACCGAGGGAGAGGCAGGCGGCGGCCGTGGACTGGGAGGCGCAGCCAACCAGTGCGCTCAGGGTGATGCCCGTGATGGCGAGCGCGCTGATGGTTTTCGTCGTGAACGTCATGAGTGTGTTTTCTCCGTAGGTGTCGGTGTGTGCAGAGGTCGCCATAAGGGCGAGCGCCAGTCAGTACTGTACCAATGGGATGAGACTGCGCCGGTTCCGAGGTCTCGGAGAAGCGGATAGGGGTTAGCGGTATACCGTGGGCAGCACCGGGTCGCCGCGCGTCAGCCGCATGGCCTCCGCGGGGAGTTCTGCCACGCTGCTCGCGTGCTGCTCGCGTGCCCGTTGCACCCCCGCCGCGCCGCGAAATTGCTCATCAATTTCACCCTGAACGAGAAGCGGAACGAGCAGCGCCCGCTCGCCGGGCATCTGGTGGGCATCGAGAGCAACGATTTCACTGCGGGCCGTGCCCCACGCATCCAGGCTGCGGTAGGCCTGCTTGCGGCCCCCCACGGAGGCCTTATCGACGGATTTTTTTGCCACCGAAATCCATTCTCCCGCGTCATTGGTGTGCGCAACGAGCTTGTACACCATCCCCATGGTGGGCGAGCCGGAGCCCACCACCACCGAGGTGCCCACACCGTAGGAGTCAACGGGGGAGGCCGCGAGCGCCGCGACGGCGTGCTCATCCAGGTCGTTGGTCACGGTGATTCGGGTGTCCCGCGCCCCGAGCGAGTCGAGTTGGGCGCGCACCTGGGCGACCACGACGGGCAGGTCGCCGGAGTCTATGCGTACCGCCCCCAGGCCGGGTCCTGCCACGCGGATGGCGGTCTCGACAGCCGTCGGGATGTCGTAGGTGTCCACCAGCAGAGTGGTGTCGGTGCCGAGCGTGTTGATTTGGGCGCGGAAGGCCTCCTCCTCGCTATCGTGCAGGAGCGTGAACGCGTGCGCGGCCGTGCCCATCGTGGGCACGGCCCAGCGGCGACCCGCCTCCAGGTTGGAGGTGGCGGCGAACCCGGCGATGTAGGCGGCGCGGGCGGCGGCGACGGCCGAGTGCTCGCCAGCGCGGCGCGAGCCCATCTCGGTCACGGGGCGGTTGCCCGCGGCGTTGACCATCCGCGAGGCCGCTGTGGCGACTGCCGAGTCGTAGTTCAGCACGCTCAGGGCGAGCGTTTCGAGGAGGACGCACTCGGCGAATCCGCCTTCGACCGTGAGCACGGGGGAGCCGGGGAAGAATACCTCGCCCTCCGGGTAACCGGAGATGGTGCCCGTGAAACGGTAGTTGGCCAGCCAGTCGAGGGTGTGCCCACTCACCACGCTGTTGTCGCGCAGCCAGGTGAGTTCCGCATCATCGAAGCGGAACCGCTCCACGAGGTCGAGGAGGCGGCCCGTTCCGGCGACAACGCCGTAGCGTCGTGCGCCGGAGAGGCGGCGGGTAAAGACCTCAAAAACGCAGCGACGGTGGGCGGTACCGGCCGTGAGGGCGGCATCCACCATGGTGAGTTCGTAGCGGTCGGTGAGCAGTGCTGAAGAAGCGATCACGGCGCAAGTGTACCGGTTGGCCTCGGGAAACCCGGCCCGGGAAACGCAGCGGGTAGGCTGTCCCTCGTGAATAACTTGCCGATTGGGATTTTTGACTCGGGAGTCGGCGGCCTCACGGTGGCCCGCGCCGTGCGAGACCAGCTGCCCCAGGAATCCATCATCTATGTGGGGGATACCGCGCATTCCCCGTACGGGCCCAAACCCATCGCCGATGTGCGCGGGTACGCCCTCGCGGTTCTGGATGACCTGGTTGAGCAGGGGGTGAAGATGCTCGTGATCGCGTGCAATACGGCCTCGGCCGCGATGCTGCGGGATGCGCATGAGCGGTACGACGTACCCGTTCTGGAGGTCATCCAACCTGCGGTGCGTAGCGCGGTCGCGATCACGCGTAACCGCCGGGTGGGTCTGATCGGTACGGTGGGCACGATTAATTCGCGGGCCTATGATGATCTGTTCAGTATCCGTAGCGACATCACCCTGTTGACCCGGGCCTGCCCGCGCTTTGTGGAGTTCGTGGAGGCCGGGGTCACCTCGGGCGCTGAGCTGGACGAGGTGGCTCGGGGCTACCTGGACGAGCTGCGCGAGCAGGATATTGATACGCTCGTGCTGGGCTGCACCCACTACCCCTTTCTCCGCGGCGCGATTAGCCGCGTGATGGGCCCGGGGGTGGCGCTTGTGTCGAGCGATATCGAGACGGCCAACGACGTGTACCGGGTACTCGTCGAGCAGGATCTGCTGCGCGCCGACGGTGCGCCACCCACATACCGCTACGAGTCCACGGGGGACACCGCCGACGCCTTCCTGCCCCTCGCCCGTCGCCTGTTGGGTGCGGATATCCCGGGGGTTGACCTGGTGCAGACCGGTGCGCATTCTTCCCTGTCCCGTGAGCCGTAGCCCATCCCGTCCGTTCCCCGTAATTCGTACACTATCCACGAGAGAGACTGTTCTGATGACCGATACACTGCGCCCCGATGGGCGAACCGCCAACCAGCTGCGCCCCGTGACGATTGAGCGGGGGTGGAGCGATCAGGCCGAGGGCTCGGCACTGATTTCGTGTGGCCGCACGCGGGTGCTCTGTACCGCATCCTTCACCAATGGGGTGCCCCGATGGATGATGGGCCAGGGCAAGGGCTGGGTTACGGCCGAGTACGCCATGTTGCCGCGTTCCACCAACGACCGGATGGCTCGCGAGTCGATCAAGGGCAAGGTGGGTGGGCGCACCCACGAGATTTCACGATTGATTGGCCGCAGCCTGCGTGCGGTTGTTGATATGAAGGCACTGGGTGAGAACACCCTCGTGATCGACTGTGACGTGTTGCAGGCCGATGGCGGCACCCGCACCGCCGCGATCACCGGGGCCTACGTGGCCCTGGTTGATGCGATTGAGTGGGGTCGTACCCACGGCTTTATCGCTAAGAAGGCTACGCCGCTGATTGACAGCGTCGCCGCCGTTTCGGTGGGAATTGTGGATGGGGAGCCCCGCCTCGATCTGGAATACCGCGAGGATTCCCGTGCGGAGACCGATATGAACGTGGTTGTGACGGGCCGCGGCCTGTTTGTCGAGGTGCAGGGCACTGCCGAAGGGGCCCCGTTTGATCGCAACGAACTCAACAACCTCCTTGACCTGGCACTGGCCGGGGCCGTAGACCTGACCGAGTTTCAGCGTGCCGCGCTGGCGAACACGGCCGAGTCGGAGTCGCGATGACGCAGGTTGTTTTGGCGAGTCACAACGCCCACAAGCTGGGCGAGCTGCGCAGCATCATGGCCCCCGGGCTTGGCGGGGTCGAGCTGATCGGGTATGACGGCCCCGAACCCGTCGAGGACGGTCTCACGTTTGCCGAGAACGCGCTCATCAAGGCTCGTGCCGCGGCCGCTCACACGGGGCTGCCCGCGCTGGCCGACGATTCGGGTATTAGTGTGGACATTCTGGGTGGCTCGCCCGGTATTTTTTCGGCGCGATGGGGTGGGCCCGCTCGGGATGACCGGGCCAACCTGGACCTGCTGTTGTGGCAGCTGAGCGATGTGGCTGACCCGCACCGCGCCGCACAATTTGTGTGCGCCGCGGCGTTGGTGCTGCCGGACGGCCGTGAGCACGCCGAGGTGGGGATCTGGCCGGGGCGGGTGCTGCGCGCCATCGACGGCGACGGTGGTTTTGGCTACGATCCGATTTTTGCGCCGGACGATGCCCCCGGCTCGGCCGGCGCACTCACCCCCGAGCAGAAGAACGCGCTCTCGCACCGCTCGCGCGCATTCCGGGCAATTGCGCCTGTTGTGGTCGAGATGCTGGGCTAGCCACCCGCGCAACTCCTAATAGATAACCGGAATCATTTCCTATAGGGCGCACCGCCTAGATTTGGCTGCACGGAGTGCGTAGGGTCGAAAGGGCTATGGCACACGATCACACTCCCCGCGTTGATGATGGTTCGGGTAAGACCCGACTCATTGTTGTCATCTGTATTACCGGCAGCGTCCTCCTGGCCGAGGTGGTGGGTGCGGCGTTCAGCGGTTCGCTGGCGCTCCTGGCCGACGCCGGTCATATGCTCTCGGACCTCATCGGACTCATCATCGCGCTCGTGGCGACGGTGGTTGCCGCCCGCCCGGCCACCCAGAGGCACACATTTGGCTATCGGCGGGTGGAGGTCTTTGCCGCGCTGCTCAACGGAGTTCTGCTGCTGGCCATTGCCGTGAGCATCACGATTGCCGCGATTGAGCGGCTCGTTGTTCCCACTGCGGTGGAGGTCGCGAGCGGCCCCCTGCTGGTCGTGGCCGTGATTGGGCTGGTCGCCAACTGTGTGGCGCTGCTCATCCTGCGGCCGGCCTCCACTCACACCATCAACCTCCGCGGCGCGTATCTGGAGGTTTTTGGCGACTTTCTCGGTTCGGTCACCGCGATTGTGGCCGGGCTGGTCATCTGGGCCACGGGCTTTATGCCGGCCGACGCCATCGCCTCGCTCGTGATTGCCGCGATGATTGCCCCGCGGGCCCTCTTTCTGCTTCGGGATGTTTTTCGTGTGCTCTCCGAGTCGGCCCCCGTCGATACCAACATCGCCGAGATTCGCGAGCACGTGCTGCGCGCACCCGGCGTCGTGGATGTGCACGACGTACACGTGTGGTCGATCACGTCGGGACAGCCCGTATTCAGCGCGCATGTGGTGGTGGAGGCTGCAGTGTTTGAGCGCGGTGACACCGGCGCGCTGCTTGACCGGCTCGACGGGTGTCTCGCTGAGCACTTTGATGTGGCGCATTCCACCTTTCAGCTGGAGCCCGAGACGCACGCCGCACACGAGGGACACCGGCACGATTAGGTGGTGTTACCTCGGTGCTGGTGAGTTGGTGGGTCTGATCCTTTCGGCTTTCGGATGCCGAATCGGGCCTGTCGCCGCCCGTTGCCTGACCGTGCTCGGTGAATGGGAAGAGACGAATTAGCGACAATCAGGATCTCGATGTTCGGATTGTTTGCGCGTAAAAGAAATATTGTCTACCATAGGGGAAACAGAAACTTTTGCGGGGATCATGCGATCACTATTGGCATTCACGATGAGGTCAGTATCGTGGTTGACATCGCGCAAGGTTTGCATAAAAATGTCTCTTTGGGGGAGAGTAATGATGGTAAGAATCTGCATTAGGCCGGGATATTTCGAGTCGAGTCTGAAACGCGCTAAGGGGGAAATAATCCATGTTAGCACGCGGACTGAGTAAACTGTGGTCTATTAGTTTTATTTCGCGTGCAGCGGAGCTTAGTTCTCGATCATCGGTGTTGCCTACGCATTGATCTGGTGTATCCGGTGAGGATTTTTGATGGCCCACAACACAATATTTTGTGTGCTGTCTCCTAAGTTATATGGCTGTATGATCGCAATTTTTGGGAGAATTGCTCGGTCTGTCTGAGGCTGTAGTTACTTTGTTATAACAAAAAAGGGGGAGCGCCATGAGGCGTGAAATGAGATATGGCCTGGCGGAGCGAACCGCGCAGAGAAAGTCTGGCCGTACAGCGGGGAATACGAAGTAGCGGTGGGCAGGTGTGCCGGTGACCGGCTGATCTTCCGCCGTATAAATCGGTAAATCATCACACGCGTCGTCCACTAGGTAATATTCCGGGCGATTCGGCTGGATGCTTTATGCTGCCGTACGGTAAAACAATTACCGTGACTACGGAAAAGTAGGCGCGTGAAACCGTGGGTCGGGCAGAATTCCGTTATCTCCGTTATCTCCGTTATGCGGAGTGATGACCTTATCTCGGAGGCATACACGGTCGTTTGGGTTGTGATGCGTGCGGGTATATTTCGGCGTTTGCGTTTCGTTCTTACCGCGTGAAACTTCTGTGACGCGGGGCGTCAACCCGAATAGTGTGACGACGCTTCCCTGCCGCGAGCGGGTGCAGGCCTTCGGAGACCTGGAGAACGGTATTCATTTGATAGTGGGTTGGTCTTGCCAACCCACTGAGCCCGGCGGTTGTCGGGGAAAAGAAGATGTCGAGCGTCTCGCTGTCTCCAGAGTGAGCGGTATGACGTTTGTAGCGAACTTTCTTAAATCCCAAAGTGATTTGAGAAAAACAAGAGCAGGACAACGAAAGGTAACCATGAAAAACAATCCCACAGGCCGCAGGTGGTGCAGTGCCGCGGCGATGTTGGCCGCTTGCGCGGTAGCCGTCGTCGGACTTGCTGGAACCGCTTCCGCGGCATCACTGGATCCGTACAATATTGATCCCACCAGAAAGAGCAGCATCACACTCACGAAGTACGGAACACCTGCGGCCGAAGTGCCGGCGGTTCCCGCGCAGGGGAGTGGCATAGAAAACGGCGTTGCGCCGACAACAAATTCGGTCTTGTTGGACGGTGCAGTTTTTGAGATTTACAAGGTCAACCACTCAAATTTAAATCTGACGAAGAATGAGGGCTGGCAGTATCTTGAGACTCTCATTGCGGCAACCACGGCGCATCCGGCAAAAACCGCCGTGGAGGCCCAGCCCGGGGTCACCCTCAATCGCATCGGTAGCCCGGTCACCACTGGTCGTGACGGAACTGGCGTTATCACGTGGACAGGTCTTGATCTTGGTCTCTACTACGTTGTGGAGACCAACGTTCCTGCGGGCTATAAGGCCTCGGAACCGTTCTTTGTGACCGCCCCAATGACGGATCCGGTGGAGCTTGATAACTGGATGTACGACGTTTTTGTGTATCCAAAAAATATTAAAGATGACAGCGTCAAGGTGCCCCTTGATACGGAGACTCCGAAGCCCGGTGACAAGATGGCCTGGGAACTGCGGACGACGATCCCCGGCGACATCACCCATCCGGTGACAATCATGAGGTTCACGGACACCCTGGCACCCGAGCTGGCACCGGATGTTGCTGCCCCCGGTGCCGTTACGATGCAGATCGGTACAACCTGGCAGAGCCCCGTCACGTCGAATATTTCGCTGGTGCCGGAGACTGACTTCTCCGTCACGGTTGACGGGCCGAGTAACACCGTCTCAGCAACCCTCACCGCTGCGGGACTCGCCAAGATTAACGGAACGCCCAATCACTACGGCAAGACGATTCTGGTGCACTTCAACACCGTTCTGGAGGACGACTACGTGGGAGTCATCACCAACGATGCAAAAATCATCGTCAACAAGCCCGGTTCGTCAACCGAAACTGAGGAGGTGACCACCCCTCCCGGTCAGGCAAAGTTTGGCGAGGTAACGGTCAACAAGACCGATTCCCAGAATGTGCCGCTCACCGGTGCCATATTCAAGGTGTATTACTCGCACTCGGCAACACCGGACTTCACTGAAACGGGTAACCCGGTGACCGGAGTGGCCGACACCGGTGCCGTGTGTGACATGGCCGGCTCCGGCGATCCCACCTCGTGCACCATGGATCTTCGCTATTCTGACTTCGCGGAGGACACCCAGCTGACCGCTGGCGATCCTCGTTGGAACCACTACTGGCTGGTTGAGGTCACGGCACCACGCGATTTCGAGTTGCTCACGGAAGCCATCCCGTTCGAGATCACGAAGGATACGGTTGTTTCCGGCACACACGCAAACACGGATATGACGGTGAAGAACGTCAAGCGTGGCGGCGGGCTCGAGTTGCCCTTTACCGGTGGGACCGGAACCGTCCTGTTCCTCCTCGGCGGTGTCGCGCTGCTCGGTGGGGCAACGGTGATGATCATCCACCGCGTCCGTCGCAGGAATGTTGCGGCTGAGTAACTGTCGATAACCGCCGGTACCGCTGGAAAGCCCCTGACGGGGTGACGCGGTTGAGGCCGGTGTGAGGGTGCAGAGTTTGGCCCTCACACCGGCACCACCACAAGCTGAGAGACACACGACACATGAGAGCCAGTTCTGCGATTGTGCAGCGCGTCATGATTACGCTCGTTGCGCTGATCGGTGTGCTGGTGCTCCTGTTTCCGAACATCGCGAACTGGTTTTCTACACTGGGAGTGAGCGCTCAGCACGGGTCCTACGACACCCAGGTTGACGAACTGAGCGAGGCGGAGATTGCGGAACTGATCGACTCAGCCCGGGACTACAATATGCACCTGCCGAGCGGTCCGCTGCGGGATCCCTACATGCTGTCCGATAGTGGGCAGTTCGTTGACCTTCGGGACGACCTGGAAACGTACGGCCAACAGCTGAACCTGGGTCCCGGCGTCCCGATGGGGTGGATCGAGATTCCCCGCATCGACGTCTCTCTGCCGATCCGGCATGGAACCGAGGCTGACACGCTCGAAAAGGGTGCCGGTCATCTGCACGGTTCGGCGCTGCCGGTGGGTGGGCCGTCCAGTCACTCGGTGATTACGGCCCATTCCGGTCGCGTGACGTCACAGTTGTTTACCGAACTTGACCGTCTGCGGAAAGGAGATGTGTTCTTCTCCGATGTGCTGGGGGAACGCTTCTACTACCGGGTGGACAGCATCGAGATTGTTGAACCGACGTACTCCGGTGAGATGCTCCGTCAGGTTGCCGGCGAGGACTACCTGACGCTACTGACCTGCACGCCAACCGGGGTGAATTCCCATCGGTTGCTCGTGCGGGGCACACGAATTGACGGCCCCGCCGCCGAAGAACTGATGAACGATATCGCGGCAACCGAATACAGCCCAGATTTTCCGTGGTGGATTGTGGTGGCCGGTGGAGTTCCAACGGTGGTGTGGGGTGTGCTAACTCGCGTTGATAACAGGGCTCAAGAGGGCGCGGCCCCGCCGCTCGAAAAGGGCCGGCGAGCCACGTGGAGAAGGAAGACGAGATGTTGAGAACTCAGAGAAATACACGGAGGAAGCGCGCCGCCCGAAAGATGTTGTCGGTCGTGGGGATCACGCTGGTCATCTCACTGGTAACCTCCGGAACGGTTGCTTCTGCGGCCACCACCACTACACCTCAGACGCCGTTGATGGCCGAGCCCGAGGGCGATACCGCCGGGAAAGACTCGGTGTCGGAGTCTGTGGTGGCTGATACGGCGGGCACTGGGCTTGAGATCTCGCCGGCCGCAGCCTCGGACTGGCCCTATAACAACCTCTGTACCGCTCCCAACACGTATGGATTCGGGAAAAACAATTCCTACGGTATATCTGATCCGCGTTCGGGAACCGTTCTGGGGTACAACGGGGTACCAACGGATGTGGGTGCGGCCAACGGGCACTTTGTCTACCTGCCCACACCCGTAACCTCTGTCGAGTACAGAACCGGATATCTGGAAACCCTCTCGCTCGCGAAGTATGTTGACGGTGATGCCAGCAATTTTGGTCTGTCCATCGATAGCGCTGGCAAAGTGTGGGCCTGGGGTGGTAACCGCTACGGTCAGCTGGGGATAGGGATTTCTGGTAATCCGACCAACACCGACTACATGGCAAAGTACTATCCAGAACGCGTGACG
Organism: Klugiella xanthotipulae; assembly: GCF_006716695.1. Taxonomy (GTDB): domain Bacteria; phylum Actinomycetota; class Actinomycetes; order Actinomycetales; family Microbacteriaceae; genus Klugiella; species Klugiella xanthotipulae. Next base: position 225,004 of record NZ_VFPN01000001.1, on the reverse strand, counting down.
ACCCTGCCGTCTACCGCAACGTTTGTGCAGGTCAGTGCGGGGTCACGTCACGCTCTTGCGCTGTCCAGTGATGGCGATATTTACGCGTGGGGTGGAACAAATAACTCGGGGCAACTCGGTCAAGGTAACATCACCGTTGTTCCCAATGGTCAAAACACGGCGCTCAAGGTGCAGGCTCCGGCTGGCGTAAAATTTATCAACATCAGTGCGGGACACGATTTCTCGCTGGCCGTCTCGACGACCGGTGTCGTCTACGGGTGGGGGTATAACAACTATGGATCGCTGGCTGGTGTCGGCGGCGGGACCCTGACCGCACTATCGGGCCTGTCGAACATCACCCAGGTGAGTGCCGGATACCAGCACGCGGGGGCGGTGTCCTCGACCGGTGTGCTGTACATGTGGGGGATGCGAAGCTCGGGACGTCTCGGCGACGGATCAAATACTTCCTCCGGGGCCGGAGTGACGCAGATCATGACGGGGGTTAAGCAGGTGAGCGCGGCCTGGGCCTCCTCCTACGCGGTCACGACCGGTGGTGTGCTCTATTCCTGGGGAAACAACAGTTACGGCCAACTAGGAATCCTCGATGCCGAGGGGCTTCCCCGGACGACGCCGCAGAACACAGGGGTCACCGGGGTAAAACAGGTTTCTGGGGGCACACAAACGGCAACCATCGTGACAACTGCTGGCGGGGTCTATACGGCGGGGACCAACGCGGTCAATCTGCAGCTGGGGGCAGGTAACGCCAACACCATCTATCGAACTTTCACCGGCCCAGTGCTCAGCGGTGCCACCGAGGTGGCCACCGGGTACGGGGCCGCGGGGGCGAAGGCAGGCAATACCTCCATGTGGGGAAACGGCACACAGGTGGGTCGCGGCTTGGCCTCATTCCTCACGCCGGGAGTTCTGACTGGTGTGTCGGGGACCCCCGCAACCACGTGGGTCACCGTACCCAGCACCGTTCCGGTGAGTGGTCAGATCGCCTTCGGAAACCCGGCGACGCAGACCCAGGGAGCGGCGGGATATCAGCTGGCGTTGAACACGCGGGTTGTGTCGAACGCGGGTGTCAACGTGCTGCGCGGTGATGTGCCAGCACACGTTGCCGGGCCCACGCCGGTCTATGTAAAGTGGGATAACGGTGGCACCTGGACGCGCACCGGATGCTATACCTACACGGTTGGCCTGAAAGTCGCTTCGGCCCCGTCGCCCGCGCGGACGACCCAGGCCGTTGACGTGACCACCTCGGTGTACGACCCGAAAGAGCAACCTTATCTTGGGCAATCGGTCGCCGACTTTGGCATCTCCGCCGTGTCCGGTGGCTCTCCCGCGCTGATTCTTGGGTCCGGGGCCACGGTGACGGGCGTTCCGTTCGCCTCCGGCACCCCGGCATCGGCAGTAACGCGGGTTAAGTTGACGGCACCGACTCCCTCCGCCAACGATGGTGCCCATGCGTGGAAGTACCCCGTCTCGGCCACCGCCCGGGTGGAAACATCGACCGGCAACGTGACGGTGAGTCGCAATGTACCGGCGGGTGACGTGCGGTTCTACACCATCCCGAACACGTACACCTGTGATGTTGATCCGCAGTGGCTTAACGTGGACAAGGTGGGTGGAACGGTGACGGGATGGGCGGATGATCGTGCCGAGGAAATCCTGAAGATACCCGCAGCTGCGGCGCGTGGCATCGTGTATTTTGGTGACCCGGCACTCGGTAGTGGGGTGGGCAAATCGCAGGCGGTGTCCGTGACCGCCGCCGATATCCGCACCGAAAATGGTCAACCGTATTATGCCGTGAAGGTTCCCCGACATGTGGTCGGTGGGGTTGAGGTCTACGTCAGTTGGGAGGGGTCCGCGCCCACACAGATCGGATGCTACACCTATCGACTGGGGCTCAATATTTCTCCAGACCCCAACCCACAAACGGCCGGTGGGGAGATTGTGGTGACGGCCTACGTTAACCCGGGTGAGGAACTCCTCACGGGCGACTCGCTGGTTGATATCTCGATTCCGGCCGTCGGCACACAGGTGGCCGTTGTCGCCGGTCAGAAGCTGACCGGACTCTCTCTGGTCGGTGGAAAAGTCACCACAAAGGTCAGGCTTGTTGAGCCGCGGCCCACACCGACCGAGGCGAACGGGGACTGGAAGTATCCGGACTCCGCTATCGCCTGGGTTCCGTCGAACAACACCAAGACCTCCCTGGCGAGTGATCCAGGCGGCGTGATCGTGAGCGGTCAGGCGGTGATGCCAACACCCTGGGTATGGTGGACTCCTCGGCTGCCCAGCAGTGTGTACCTGTGGAAGACCGGCGAATCGACGACGAGTCGGGAGGTCGGCATGAGCGGGTCATCGTGGGCGGTTTACGGTACATCACCGGTTACCCCGGGAACTCCCAACCGTGACGCGCCGGTAGTGGCCTTCCCCGCCGAGATCACCAACCCGAACACGAGCGCCCCCGACCGGCAGATGGGCTGGTTTCGGGCCGAGCTCATGCCGGGCACGTACTGGCTGGCCGAAACGAGGGCACCGTCGGGATTCCAGCTGATGGCAGAGATGGTGGAGTTTACGGTTGCCATTGACGGTTCCCTGACGCTGGAGAGGGGACACAGCCCGTATATTCGGGTCACGGATGACTGGGACGCGTCGCAACGGGCACACACGATTGTGGTCCGCGACCCGGGCAGCACGGAGCTTCCCGAGTCCGGTGGTAGTGGTGGGCAACGGTGGATGACGCTGCTCGGCACCCTGCTTCTTGCCGGTGCCGCGGGGTGGGCGATACGCCGGGTGCAGGTTCAGGCGCGCCGAATCACCGTGGAGTAGGAGGCTCCCTCGCTCGGGGGTCGGCTACAGGTCGAGGCCAAAACCGTCGAAGACACCACCCAGCACACCGCCGTCAACCTCGCCCACAACATCCCCGATGGATCCGGCCAGGTCGCCAAAGTCGGCAAGCTCAAGGGAGTCAAAGATGTGGGCGAGGTTAGTGATCAGCGCCGTGGCCTCCGCCAGATCGCCAAGCCCAGTACCCGACAGGTCGAGGCCGCTGTACTGTTCCACCACCGCGGCATCCACGCGCAGCTTGTCGAGCCATTCCTTGCCGTGGCCAAAGAGTACTGCGTAGGGGAGGAGACGCTCGTTGAGCAGGTAGGTGGTGACGGGGTGCCCGCTGTTGGGTATCCCCGATTCCACCGGAACCTGGAGTGCACCCTGGGGGCTCTGGAGCACGCGGAAGCGGTCGGCCTCGGCCAGTGTGATGTAGTCGTAGAGGCCGTTGAGGTGGTCGCGGTAGGGCGCGGCAGACTCGCGGAATACCCGCCAGGTCGGCGGGATCTGTGTGAGGGTAACGATGCACGCCACCGTGGTGAGAAGGAACAACACGATGGCGACGGGCTGCAGTGCCACGAGGGCACCCAGTAGGCCGAGGCCGCCGAGCAGCAGCCCACCCCACCCGAGGGCGACAAGCAGGGGCCGCAGTGCGCTGCCACCTCGCCGCACAAATCCGAGGCGGGTGAGTCGGCTCTGTCCGGTGCGCAGCACCTCCCGCAGGGCGCGGGCGAGCTGTCGGTTTTCCCGGGTGAAGCGGCGCACGGGTTGGCCAAAGCCGGGGCGGCCAAAGAGCGCCTCCATGATGGCGGCCTCGTCGGGGTGGAGTTCGCTGCCGTTGAGAAACTCGACCGACACCGGTTCGCGGGGGGTGGGCGGAGCGAGGATGCGAATCTTTTTGCGCACCGTGAGGTCGATCAGGGTGGCAGCGGCCACGTTCTTGTCTCGGCGAGTGAGAATCGCGGCGTCGCTCAGCGGCATCCCCTTGATGGGGAGGTACTGCACGATAAATCCCCCGCCCAGTCGTCGGATGCGGCGCACGGTGCGCACGACAAGAAACACGTAAGCCGCACACAGCGCGGCCACCACCAGGGCGAAGATGAGCATGTTCCGATGCTACCCGGGGGTTAGACCTCGGGCGTACGCGAAGCTTCGGCCGCGGCCGCGGCCCGCTTGCGCATCGTCGAGCGGAAACCCCGGTACATCTCGATGAGGATCGGGATGCCGGGGATGAGCACCATCGCAATAATGAAGTACTCGGAGTAGTTGCGGACAAACTCGATCTGGCCGAGGAAGAAACCGATCAGGGTGACGCCAATGGCCCAGAGGAAAGCGCCGATGGCATTGTAGGCTGCGAAGTGGCGGCGGGGCATTTTGCCCACGCCAGCGGCGACGGGGACAAAGGCGCGGAAGATGGGCAGGAAGCGGACGATGATGATCGCCTTTCCACCGTACTTTTCGAAGAACTCGTGCGTACGTTCCACGTTTTCGGGGTTGAAGAATCGGCTTTTTTCCCGGTTGAAGATGGAGGGACCGATGCGCCGACCGAGCGTATACGCCAGCTGATCACCGGCGAAGGCCGAGAGGAAGATGAGCGGGGCGACGACCCAGATGGGGTAGGGAATCACCCCCGTTGCGGTGAAGAGGCCCACCGTGAAGAGCAGGGAGTCACCGGGCAGGAACGAGAGCACCAGGACGCCGGTCTCCAAAAACACGATGGCGCACACGCCGACCAGCACAAAGGGACCAAACCAGCTGATGAGCCATTCGGGGTCTAGCCAGTCAATGCCGAGCAGGGCTGGATACACGGGAGTGTCCTCTTTTCCGTTGGGGGGGGTGGGCGATGTGGGCCGCCACCCAGTGTACCGATGGCTTCCCGGGAAAGTTCCTTGCGTCCGGAGGTGCACTATCGGGTGCGCTGAGCCGCCGCGCGCCTCCCGTCATGGAATAATGTGTCCAGAGTTCTCTCACGCCGCTGGTCTGTGAGCGATCACCGGACCCCCCTCTATACCGACGACACCCCAGTTACAGGATCCCGCCCCATGTCATCCACCACTCACACGCGTTGGCGTGGCCTGGCCGTCGGGAGTGCGCTGTTGGCCGCCGCGGGCGTGCTGGTGATGATCTGGGGGTTGAGTGGTTGGACCGGGCTGTCGGCTGCTCAGGCCACCCTGAGCAGCCCCACCTCGTTACCTCCCGCCGAAAAGCTGTATACCATCCGGGTGCAGGATGTCACGGTGGTCACCCCGTTTGGGGTTGCGGCCGAGCTGCCCAGCACCGTGACGACCCTGAACGCTGATGGCAGTTACGAGTCCCGCCCCGTGCGGTGGTCACCCGTTTTTGCGGGCACCCTCGTGTCGCCGGGAATCCACACGATTTCGGGCACACTGCTGGCGGATGGTCAACCGGTGACCGGCCACATCCGCGTTTTTGAACCCGGTCATACGGTTTCGGTGGCCGCCATTGGTGACAGTATCACCATGGGGTACGGGCTCCCCAACGAGACCGAGGACTGCTACCCCGCTCAGCTCGGTGCGCTGTTGGGCGACCGATTCTCGGTGAGCGGATACGGTGCCTCCGGCACAACCGCCCTCACCCGGGGAAACGCGCCCTATGTGAACGATCCGCTCTACGCCGAGAGCCTTCAAGCCGATTCTGACGTGGTCCTGCTCCAGTTGGGTACCAACGATAGTAAGGCAGAGAACTGGCGTTACGGTTACGAGTTGGTCGCCGACTATCGTGCCCTGATTGATGCGTATCGTAGCCTGCCCAGCGCCCCCACCGTTTACGTGGTCCTGCCGCCCGCCGTGCAGTCCTCGGGGATCTACGGTATTACAGATGTTGGCGTTAACCTGGTGATTCGGGAGATCCTTGCCGCCGTCAGTACGGATGCCTTCTCCGACGTCACAATTATTGACAACAATGCCCCCACACGCCACGCGCCACAGTACTTTACCGACGCGGTGCACCCCAATCTGGCGGGGGCTCAATTGCTCGCGGAAATTGCGCAGGAGCACATAACGGGCAGCGGCGTGCGCCACTAGGTGTACCCGGCCATGACGTTGGTTACTGATGGGTAGGGAGAGGGCCTCCACGATTGGTGGTATCTAACATCACCGAGGAGGAGGCCTTCTCGTGTCCCACGTTGATGCGCCGAGGCTCTTCGCGAGTCACGGAGTTTCCATTTGTGAGGTCATGACCGACCCGGGGTCAGGAGGGGTAGCGCGAGTTCCGGTGCCCGAGCACACTCGGGGATGCGTGTGGGCGTGGTGAGGAGTCGGGCCGGTTAGTTGTGTACAAACATCAGATTTTTGGGGTTGTTACGCATGAACTTGATGGGGACGGTCATCCCGGGCTGCATGTGGGGGGCGTAGAGGGGGGAGAGCGGTTCGCGTACGACGATATGGTGCTGCTCTGCGGTGTGGGGGTCGGTAAAGTCGAGCGTGAACTCGACGACCGGGCGTGAGCCGGTGACCTGGGCTGTGGACCGGGCAGAGACGATGAGCGCGGTCGCCTCGACGCCCTCTTTCACGAGCTTTCCCGTGCGCATGACGAGAAAGACAACACCCAGAACCGCAGCCGCGGCCGCAATGAGACCAAAGTATTCCATGGGGCGAGCCTAGCGAATTGTCGGGGGCTGGATGTTCGCCTGAGCGCCCCGGAGGGGGTAACGCTTTGGTGCGCCTCAATTCCTGCACGACAGATAAATTCGAGCGGTTGCGCGAAGCCATGCGGCAGCAGGATAAACGATCTGTGTGTTGTGTTGACGGTTCAGGGGCAGGTACCGAAGAGGCTGTTCGCTTTCATATCTATGTGGCCACCACCTCTGGCCAGGTGGCCGAAAATGCTTCCGAAATGCCTTCGCCGGAGCACGTGATTCAGCCTGCGCGGGCATAGGAAGAGGATCCTGTGTAGGCCATTTTGGACGCACCCTTGGACTCGGGACACCCGGCTTTGCAGAGATAGCTGAGTGAGCTGTTAGCGATCCGAGAAACTGGGTGTGGCGTCTCTCATGCCACACCCATCGGGCAGACTGAGAGCTTCACCGCGTTTGACGAGGACGTCGCCCCTGAATCTGTGCCACATGCGGCCTACGCGGATACCGAGGAACCCGGTTACCCCGAGGACGGAGAATGACCTTCCTCCGCCAAGGCCAGCGCGTTTTCGTTGGGCGGTGCGTGCTCACGCATGAACTCGCCCACGCAGAGAACGGTGACCCCGTCGGCCACCACCCACGAGACGAGGCCCGCGCCAATCGCGTTGCCGCCGAACGCCTCACCAACCCCCGCGAACTCTCCGAGCTCGTCCGCGTCTACCCCGACGGCGACCAGATCTGTCGCGAACTCGGTATCACCCGCGAGCTATTCACGGCCTACTGGAGGAGTACGGCGACAGCGGCGGGTGCAATACCCGCCATATTGCCTAACCGACCCAACCTGTAATCGACCTTCTGCTATGGTCATCGAGTCCAATTTAAAAAGGAGTAACTATGAAACGACGTAGCCCAGCCGCACCCCTTCTTCTGCCCCTCATCACCTTCGGGATCTACACCCTCGTGTGGTTCGTGAAAACCAAGAACGAGATGAACGAAGCCAACGCCTCGAACCCCGAGGTTCGCATCCCGACCGCTTGGCTGTTCATCGTTCCGTTCGTGAACATCTGGTGGATGTGGCGCTACGCCGTCGGCGTCGAGACATTCACCAACCGCCGCATCAGCACTGTGGGGGCCTTCCTGCTTATGTTCCTGCTCGGTGTCATCGGTGACGCCATCGTGCAGAGCAAATTCAACGCGACCATCGACGGCCGCTAGCGACAAAGGCTGGGGGTGCGTGTGCCTGCGCGCCCCCGGCACCGGTTGTTAAGCCTTTAAGACAACGACTGCCCAGTGGGCTAGACGGCCAGAACAACTGTCCGGCCCGAGTAACTAACAAGACGAACATGGCAACGATCAAGGCCGACGACGCCACGAAGGGCCTCTTGTCCCGCGTCCGGTAGTGCAAACCTGACAACAAGCAGGCGCACAGCCGCGGGTTCCGCACCAAAAAAGAGGCCCACCTGAGCCCATCGGCCTCTGGCCCGGTTGAAACGGGCTGGCGGCTCCGCGTTCGCGAGAGATGGGGCGCGACGCCCGTCGTCATCCGCGACTACGGCACCCTCGCCAGCATCCTTGACGTGGCCGTGCGAGACCGGCGAATCTCGGCCAACCCGGCCAACCCGGCCAACCCGGCCAACCCGGCCAACCCGGCCAGCGGCGTCATGCTCCCGCGCAAGGTCCACGTCGGCGACGGCATCACCACGTGTGGAATCCCAAGCCGGCCAACGGCTGGCTGACACGTGCGCTCAACGCCCTGCGGGAGGAGCACAAGACCATCCCGGCAACGTTCACGCCACACGACGTTCGCCACCCGGCCGCGTCGCTCGCGGTGTCCTCGGGTGCCAAGGTCAAGGTGCTACAACGGATGCTCGGACACGCCTCGGCCGCGATGACACTCGACACCTACACCGACCTGTTCGACGACGACCTAGACGATGTTGCAGCGCGCCTCGATCACAAGATCACCGAAACAATTGTGGGCAAAAAGTGGGCAAAATGGCGGGCCAACAAAAAAAGAACCCCCGCATCCCAGTCGTTGACCGGAATACGGGGGTAAAAGTTGGTGCGGGAAAAGGGACTTGAACCCTCACGCCTTGCGGCACAGGAACCTAAATCCTGCGTGTCTGCCAATTCCACCACTCCCGCAGACCGTACCCATCTTAGTCATATGGCAGCGGTCGTGTGGCGTGCACCGTGCGCACCCTCCCCGCGGAGCCCGCGCGGGAGTAGGCTAGAGGGGTTTTCGCCCCGACCCCAGGAGAGATACCGTGACCCGTCAGATCAAGCTTGCCGTTATTCCCGGAGACGGCATCGGCCCCGAGGTTATTGCGGAGGCCAACAAGGTTCTTGATGCCGTGCTGGTGGGCAGCGACGTGGTGATCAAGCGCAGCCACTTTTCGCTGGGCGCGGCGCGCTACCTGGAAACGGGGGACACCCTCACCGACGAGGATCTCGCCGCGATTAGGGCGAACGACGTCATCCTGCTGGGTGCGGTTGGTGGGGTGCCCGGCGATCCGCGCCTGGCGAACGCCACTATTGAGCGGGGGCTGCTTCTGAAGCTGCGCTTTGAGCTCGACCACTATGCCAACGTGCGCCCCAGTATTCTGCTGCCCGGCGAGACGAGTCCGCTGACGGCCCCGGGCACCGTGGATTTTGTGGTTGTGCGTGAGGGTACCGAGGGCCCCTATGTGGGTAACGGTGGCGCGATCCGCGCCGGCACCCCGCACGAAATTGCCAACGAGGTCTCGATTAACACGGCGCACGGTGTGGAGCGCGTGGTCCGCTACGCGTTTGAGGTGGCCCAGGCTCGCCCCGCCAAGAAACTCACCCTCGTGCACAAGACCAATGTGCTCGTCTACGCGGGTGCGCTGTGGCAGCGACACGTGGATGCGATTGCCGCCGAGTTCCCGGAGGTGTCGGTCGATTATCTACACGTGGACGCCGCGACGATTTTTTTGGTGACAAACCCTGCTAGGTTTGATGTCATCGTCACGGATAATCTCTTTGGCGATATCCTCACCGATCTGGCCGGCGCAATCAGCGGCGGCATCGGTCTCGCCGCCTCCGGCAATATCAACCCGAGCGGTGAATTTCCTAGCATGTTCGAGCCGGTTCACGGTTCCGCTCCGGACATCGCCGGTGAGCAGAAGGCCGACCCGTCCGCCGCGATCCTGTCGGTCGCCCTCATGCTCGACCACCTGGGTCTGCCCGAACAGGCTACCCGGATCCGCGAGGCGGTCGCTCAGGATGTGGCCACCCGTGGTTCCGCTCCGGCCGGTGCGCTCTCCACTCGCACGAGCGACGTTGGCGACCGCATCGTTCAGCGACTTTCTCGATAAATCTATTCAGTACGTCAGGAATTGACACATGACACACGCACCCATCACGACCCCGTTGACCTTCACGACCGAGCGCAACACCCATTCCCTGCCCGCGGCCGAGCGTGAGGCTATTCTTGCCGACCCGGGTTTTGGCAAGTACTTCACCGACCACATGGTCTCGATCGACTGGTCCCGTCAGGAGGGCTGGACTAACGCCCGCGTGCTGCCCTACGGCCCGCTCCTGATGGACCCGGCCTCGTCGGTGCTGCACTACGGCCAGGAAATCTTTGAGGGCATGAAGGTTTATCGCCACCCAGATGACTCCCTGTGGACGTTCCGCCCCGAGGCGAATGGCACCCGGCTCAACCTCTCCGCTCAGCGTCTCGCGTTGCCCCAACTTCCGGTGGGCGACTTCATCGAGTCGCTGCGCCAGTTGATTGCGGTGGACGGTCCCTGGGTGCCCTCCGGCCACGACATGAGCCTCTACCTCCGACCCTTCATGATTGCCAATGAGAGCTTCCTGGGCGTGCGCGCCGCCGAGAAGGTCTCCTACCTGGTGATCGCGAGCCCCGCGGGGCCGTACTTTGCCAGCGGTGTGAAGCCCGTCTCCATCTGGTTGTCCACCGAGTACTCGCGTGCGGGTCGCGGGGGCACGGGGGCGGCTAAGTGTGGTGGCAACTATGCCTCCTCACTGCTACCACAACAGGAGGCCGCGGCCAACGGCTGCCAGCAGGTACTCTTCCTCGACGCGGTCACCCGTGAGTACATCGACGAGCTGGGCGGTATGAACGTGTTCTTTGTGAAGAAAGATGGCACCCTGCTGACCCCCAACCTCAACGGCAACATCCTGCACGGCGTCACCCGCGCGAGCATTATCCAGCTGGCGAAGGACCGCGGCGTTGCGGTGGAGGAGCGCCCCATTACGATCACCGAGTGGAAGGATGGCGTGGCCTCGGGCGATATTGTTGAGACCTTTGCGTGCGGTACGGCCGCCGTCATCACCCCCATCAACGTGCTCAAGGGGCCCGGTTTTGAGGTGGGTGACCCGGAGGCACCCGCCGGTGAATTCACCATGTCGATCCGCGAGGAACTCACGGATATCCACCACGGGCGTCGTCCCGACCGCCACGGCTGGTTGACGCGGCTGGACGCCTAACCCCTTCTTTTTGAGACAACCACACCCGAGGAGACCCATGCAGGTAGTACGGCTCAGCCACGACGAGGCCATCGCCTACGGCATCATTGACGGCGAGGACGTTGTTGTGCTCGACGGCGACCCCATGTTTGCGGGTTTCCAGCCCACGGCTGAGCGTATCCCGCTGGCCGAGGTCACGCTGCTGGCCCCGTCGATCCCGCGCTCGAAGGTGGTGTGCGTGGGGAAGAACTACCACGACCACGCCGCCGAGATGGGCGGGGTGGCCCCCGAGGCACCCCTGCTCTTTCTCAAGCCCAACACCGCGGTGATCGGCCCGGGCGACGCGATTGTGATCCCGCCGCAGTCGAAGCGCGTGGATTTTGAGGGCGAGCTGGCCGTGGTCATCGGACGGGTAGCCAAAAACGTGAAGGCAGCGGATGCCGCCGACTACATTTTTGGCTACACCGTCGCCCTCGATATGACGGCCCGCGACCTGCAGCAGGCCGATGGTCAGTGGGCGCGCGGTAAGGGCTTCGACACGTTCTGTCCACTCGGTCCGGTGATCGAGACGGAGTTTGAGGTGGCCGCCTCCGGGCTGACCACGCGGGTCAACGGTGAGGTGGCGCAGCACGCGCCCTTCACCGCGATGATCCACTCGGTGGCCGACATCATCGAGTACTCGTCGAGTGTCTGGACGATGCTGCCCGGTGATGTCATCCTCACGGGTACACCGGCGGGTGTTGGTCCGGTCGTGAGCGGTGATGAGGTCTCGGTGGAGATTCCCGGCATCGGGATTCTGCGGAACCCGGTTCGGTAGGCGCGGTCGCCCTGATGCAGCATCCGGGAGAGCTCGCTGAGGTTGGCCACGAGATCTCCCGTTGAGAGCCTATTCTGCGAGATCCGGGTCGGCGGTGGCACCCTGTTCTGCCGCGCGCTCCTGCCGCCGTGACCACGCCTGGTTGCTCTGCACAATCTTTTCGCCGGAACCCCCGGGGTGCGGGTCTATCCACACAATAACGGTGTCCCCCACCTGGGGTGACTCGGACTCCAGCGGCGGGTTTCCCGCCGCAAACTCGGACACCACGAGTGACTCCATCGGCCGACCCGGGACCTGAGTATGGAGGAGAAGGACGAGGACTACCGCGCGGTTGGTGCGGTCTACCCGGAGAATCCGGTCAATAACCGTGCCGGTAACGTGCAGCGCGGCCTGTGAAAACGCGGCGTAGTCCTCGGCGCTTTTCTGTTGAGTCCGAGTTGCTGATCGCCAACCGCGAAAGTACCCGCGCCACAGCGGCAGCAGGAAGACCCAGGGGAAGAGGATCCAGATGATGTCCCAGGCCAGCGGCATCACACCGCCGTGGTTCAGGGCGTTTCCGGTAATGAAACCCACCCCCAGGCACGTGCCAGCCACCAGGTAGACACCCTGTAAGACTCGGCGCTTTCGACTCGTGTATTTTCCGTACACAACCTGTGGATCCGTCGGGAGTTTCCCCATGTCCTCAGCGCGTTTCACCGGAAGAAGGCGCGTATGTGGGGTCGTCAGCTTGAGAGCCTTGAAGTCGTCGGCGGGGAGATTCTGCAGGAGGGTCATGGGGGTCCTTTCGCTGATTCAGGATACCGCTGGTCTGGTTATCGGTTGGTCGGGACCCGCTCGTGTCAGCTCGGGTGGCGCCCCAGCTCCCGCGTCAGATCATCCAGTTCCGACCCACCGGCCATCAGCCTGGTGAGTTCCTCCACCGTGATCTCACCGCGCGCGTACGTGCCCAGCATCTCACCGCGGCCCAGCAGCAGAAATGTGTCGCCCACCGGATATGCGTGGTGCGGGTTGTGCGTCACAAAGACCACACCCAGCCCCCGGTCACGGGCCCTCGCGATGTCGCGCAGCACAATCCCTGCCTGTTTGACGCCGAGGGCCGCGGTGGGCTCGTCGAGGATGACAACGCGGGCACCGAAGTAGACGGCCCGGGCGATGGCTACGGATTGCCGTTCACCGCCCGAGAGGGTGCCGATGGGCTGCTCCAGGTCGCGCAGCTGGATGCCCATCCGGGCCAGTTCGGCGGAGGCAACCGAGCGCATCCGGGCCACATCGAGCCGGCGCAGCGGGCCGTGACCCACCGTGAGTTCGGAGCCGAGGAAGAAGTTGCGCCACACGGACATCAGCGGCACGACCGCGAGGTCTTGATAGACGGTGGCGATGCCGTGGTCGCGCGCCTCCCGCGGGCTCGATAAACGGGTGGGCTGGCCGTCAACCAGGAACTCGCCGCTGCCGTGCGGCTGTGCGCCTGAGAGGATACTGATGAGCGTTGACTTGCCCGCCCCGTTGTCACCCAGCACACACAGCACCTCACCGGCGAGTACCCGGGCGGAGACGTCGTGCAGTGCCACGATGGAGCCATAGGAACGGCCCACGCCCCGCGCCTCAATAAGGGGGGTGCCGGCCGAACCGGGTCGCGGGGGAGTGGCCCCGCTCATGAGCGCGACCCCAGCCTCTTGCGCACGTACAGGTTGACGAGCACCGCGCCGAGCAGCATCGCGCCCAGAAAAGCCTTGAGCCAGTTGTTATCCCACTGGGCAAAAACGATCCCCTGCAACGTCATCCCGTAGATGAGCGCCCCCAGCGCGGCCCCCACGGCCGAGCCGTAGCCGCCCGTGAGCAGGCAGCCGCCCACGACGGCGCAGATGATGTACACAAACTCCTGACCGATACCGCTCGTGGCTTGTACGGTCGAGACGTCGAAAAGTTGCAGCATCCCCACCAGCCAGGCTGCACCGGCGGTGGTCATGAAGAGCGAGATTTTGGTGCGAGCCACGGGTACGCCCATCTGTCGCGCGCTCGACGGTGCCCCACCCGCCGCAAAAATCCAGTTTCCGGGCCGCGTACGCAGCAGCACCCAGGTGGCGATCAGCGTGACCGCGAGCCACCAAAACACGGAGGTCTTCACCTCCACCCCGAGGAGCGACACGCGTGACCCGAAGAGGATCTTGCCGGTGTCGAAGCCGTCCACCGCGGACATCCCCTGAATGGCCACCGAGCCGGTGATGAGCTTCGTTACCGCCAGATTGATGCCCTGCAAGATAAAGAATGTACCGAGGGTCACGATGAAGCTGGGCAGGCCGGTCGTGACCACGAGCAGGCCGTTAATCGCGCCGAGTCCGAGGGCAACGGCGAGCGATAACGCCATCGCTAACCAGATGTTGACCTGCCACTGTGTGGTGAGTACCCCCACCAGCAGGCCGGTTGTGCCGGTCATGGCCCCGGCGGAGAGGTCAAACTCGCCGCCAATCATGAGCAGCGCCACCGCGACGGCCATGATGCCGAAGAGTGAGGAGGAGTACAGCCAGGTGCCGATGCCCGCCGGGGTGAGGAAGGCTGTGGTGATGCTCGAAAAAAGAACAAAGATCATGAGTGCGGCGGCCAGGGCACCGATCTCGGGCCGCCGCAGAACAGCGACAAACGGATGCGTGGCAGCAGGGACCACCGCGGCGACCGGCCCGAGGGGCGCGGCCGTCTCACTCACGGCGGGTGCTGCCCGGGTCATCGCGTGCCGTTCTGTGCGAACTCAGCCACCTCGGCGGCGTTGTCAAGTGTCACAAACCCGGGGCCGGAGTACACCGGCTGACCGCCGCCCACCTGGTCCCCGTTGCGGTTGAGCAGGGTGAGGAAGGTGACCGGCAGGTAGCCCTGCGAATAGGGTTGCTGGTCTACGGCAAAAAGCACCTTCTTGTCGAGGATGAGGTCGGTCACGTCGCTAGACACATCAAACGTGGCGACCCGGGCGTCGCTACCGGCGTCAGCAACGGCCTGCGTGGCAGCGGTTGCGAGACCCGAGTTGAGCGTCAGTACGGCGTCAATGCTCGGGTCGCTCAGCAGCTGGCTGGTGATCAGGTTTTGGGCGTCGGCGATGTTGGCAATATCCACCTGCACGTTACTGATCGTTCCGTTGAAGGTGTCAGCGACGCCCGAGCAGCGCTCCTCCAGCCCGGAGTTACCGGCCTCGTGGATCACGCAGGCAACCCGTGTCGCCCCCGCATCGTTGAGCTTCTCGCCCGTGCGTTGGCCCGCAATAAACTCGCTCTGACCCACATGGGTGAGGGCACCAAACTCGGCGGACCGTTCCAGTCCCGAGTTGATGGTGACCACGGGGATACCGGCCGCAACGGCCGCCTCAACCGAGTCTTTCAGCCCGTCCGGGTTGGCCATCGACACCACGATCCCGTCAACCTTGTCGGCCACGGCGCTGTCGATCAGGGAGCTCTGCTTCACCGGATCGCCGTCACCCTGGTAGGTAATTGAGACGTTCAGGTCTTCCCCGGCCTGCTCGGCGCCGCTCTTCACCACGTCCCAGAAGGAGTCGCCCGGGGTGCCGTGCGTGACAACCGCGATTGTGAGGTTGTCGCTGGGTCCGGTTTCGGTGGTGACAGCCGGTGCCGTGCATCCGGTCAGGAGGAGGGGGGCCGCAAGAACGAGGGGGAGGATGAGGCGGGCGAGCAGGGAGGTGCGAGTCATGGGGCGGGGTCTCCTGGGGACGGTCAGCGGCGCACCTCATCGTGCGCACGGGGGAACAACGGGGCGGGTCGGCTCCGAACGGCCGAACCCACTGCCCTCCAGAATAGCCCCTGTGCCCGAGGGCGATGACCTTTGTTGCGTTGTTGTCGTGAACAATAGGGCCCAGCCTCGGGGATCGTCCCACTGAGGCGATGCGCAGAATCACACCGTAGACTGGGGCGGTCTGCACTCATGATTGTGTAGGGAGGTATGAAGGGGATGCACAGTCCATGGTTGGCGCTCCGCCGCGGTGAATCTGCCCGCGAACGACGCCGGGTTTTGCTGAGTGCACACGAGGAGGCGTTTAACGGTTTCGCGATCCCCGATGTGGTGCGTGATCGGGTGCGCGAGTCTTGGGAGCGCTCCATTCTCAGCGAGATGAACCCCGCGAAGATCCCCCCGCTCAGCGTGTGGGCGCGCGAGAAGCTGGAAGATTACCGCCGCACCCACCCGCTCTCGACCATCATGCCCGTCATCCAGCGGCTCCTTATCGAGGATGCCGAGGAGGCCGGTATTATCGTGGCCGTGGGGGATGCCGCGGGTCGTCTGCTCTGGATCGATGGCGATCACACGCTGCGCGACGAGGCCGAGCGCATGAATTTTGTGGCCGGGGCTGACTGGTCTGAGGCTGCCGTGGGCATGAGTGCCCCGGGGGCCGCGCTCACGTTCAACCACGGTATCCAGGTGCTCGGGGCTGAGCATTTCAGTGAGTTAGCCCACCAGTGGAGCTGCACGGCTGTGCCCGTGCACGACCCGCTGACCAACGCTCTGCTCGGGGTGATAGACATTACCGGCGGCGACGATGTGGTGGCCCCGCACACCCTGCAACTTGTGGAGGCAACGGTGGCTGCGGTGGAGGCCGAGTTGCGCATTCAGACCCTCCGCAACGACATGGTGCTCGCGCAGGCCCGCCGCGGTTCGCGCGGCCTCTCGGAGCGTCGGCCCGTGCGCGGCACCGGCATCACCCGGCTCAACGTGCTCGGTCGCGACCGCGGTGAACTCTACATCGGCAGTGAACTGGTCGAGCTCAGCCGTCGCCACGCCGAGATCCTCACCCTGCTTGCCTGGCATGAGAACGGTCTGTCTGCGGAGCGTCTCTCACAGCTGCTGTACGGTCGGGACGACGGTGCGCTCACCCTGCGCGCCGAGATGGTGCGTCTGCGTTCGGTGCTCAAGAGTATTGATCCGAGCCTCACCCCGCTCTCGCGGCCCTACCGTTTGCCGCGCTCGATCACACTCGATGTGCGTGATGTCCTCTCGGCCATCGGCCGCGGTGCGCACCGTCTGGCCCTCGCGGCCTACGCGGGTCCGCTGCTGCCGGAGTCGGAGGCCCCCGGCATCCTGGATATTCGCACCGAGGTCGCCTACACGCTGCGCGAGGCTCTGCTCACCGACGCCTCGGTGGAGGTGTTGCTCGCCTACGTGCAAACCCCGGAGGGCGCGGATGACCGCCAGGCCTGGGAGACCTGCCTGCGGTTGCTGCCCGCTCGCTCGCCCAAACGCTCCCATGTGCTCTCCCGGCTCGAAATTATGGATGCGGCTGCCGAGGCCGCCGCGGCGACCGCCTAGCGGCGGAGGTCCGTCCCGATGTCGGAGGGTCCGGGCATCGTGGCCGTGGAGCCTAGCCCTGCCCCAGTTGTGGTACCTGCGGGAACGTGGTCGCCAGGTACAGCTCGGTGGTTTCACTCACACTCTGGATGAGGTACTCACGGTCACCAGGAAATCGCACGTAGTCACCGGTCGCGGCCTCGATGGGTTCCTCGACGGGTCCGAGGCGCACCGTGCCGGACATAACGTAGGCGTGGTGCAGACTGCCCGGGGTGTGGGTCTCCCAGGGGGTGATCTGTGGGTCATCTGAGCGCCGCACCGTGAGGAGGGCGTTGCGCACGTAGCCGGAACCGTACACCTCGTCGAGCTCGCGTAGCTCGCCGGTGGGGTGGAGCGGGTTCCACGCGGCATCGGCGGCCCGTCGGATAAAAACGCCGCTGCCCCACTGGGTGAGTACCGAGCGCAGGGAGACACCGAGGGCGTCCGCAATCGCAGAAACCGTCTCGATCGTGGGGTTACCGTTGCCCTGTTCGAGTGCGCCCAGGGTTTGTTTTGAGAGTCCGGCGCGGCGGCCCAATTCGGCGAGTGACATGCTCCGTTCGGTGCGGAAGCGTCGAATATTACGGGCCAGCATCGTTGCCGTTGTGCTCATGGAATCTCCGTGTCTATTTTAATTGCCTGGCGTGCTGTTATAGTGGACGACCAGGGGAATACATCAGAAGCGTACAGTGCGCTTCACCAACGTCAACGGTGATGAGGACATCCATCATGAATAACACTGCTACAGCATCGCGCGACGAACGCACGGCCGTCGAGAAAGCCCTCAGCTTGCTGGAAGCTTTTGGGGCCGACGCTCCAACCGGGATGGGGGTCAGCGCTCTTGCTCGGCGCGCCCAGCTCAGTAAATCGACCGCGTTTCGGCTGCTCGCTCTGCTTGAACGCAAAAATGCCGTTGAGCGCGTGGGTACCAGCTATCGGATCGGCCCGATGCTGAACGCTCTGGGGGCCGGTAGCGACTCCCGCCTGCACGACACCCTCCGCGACTTCCTGACCCCGTACCTCGCCGAGCTGTACGAGCAGACCCGACAGACCGTGCATCTCGCCGTGCTCACCGGGACAGAGGTGATCTATCTCAATAAGTTGCACGGCCACCGGCGGGTCCCCACCCCCTCAAAGATCGGTGGTCGGGTACCGGCCTACCGTACCGCGGTGGGTAAAACGCTTCTGGCCCTCAACGAGGTCGCCTCCACCGCCGCGGGCCGCGGCACTTTTGATGCACCGACCCCCACAACGATCACGGGAGCCGCTCAATTGGAGCGTGAGCTTGATGACATTCGGAGGCGGGGCGTCGCCTACGATAACGGCGAGTCTCTCCCCGAACTGGTGTGCGTTGCCGCACCCGTCATGGGGCCACAGGGTCGCCCCGTCGCCGCGTTCTCGGTGGCTGGCCAGCGCGGCTTCTTTAGCCCGGAGGAGCAAGCGGAGGCCCTGCGGAGACTCTGCTTTGCCGCATCCCGAGCCCTCTCAACCGTCTCCCGGTAGCGGGAATTCTCTCCCGCGCAGGGGAGGTGCAGCGAGCGGTGCCCGGGAGAGCATGGGGATGCCAACCCCACTAGTCCAGGGGGATAGCGTCCAGATCGAGGGGCTGGGCCGTCACCCAATCGGGCTCAACCACGAGAAGTGACTGTTCCGTTTCCGCCGTCTCGACATCAACCACATAGCGGAAACCGCCCGCCTCGGCCGCGGCGATCGCGGCCAGGTCCTGCTCGGGAACGGGAAGCACGACCCGCCGACAGCGGGGGTCTTCCGCCAGGAGGTACTCGCTGACCGCGCGCAGCGCCTCGGGGTCGAACGGACGACCGGCCACGGTGGCCGTGTCGCCCTCCGCGCTGCGCAATTCCCGGTCGTGCGCCCCCGCCGGGTAGGACCGGCCGAGCGGACCCTCCAGGGCAAAGCGCGCAACAAAATGGGCCACCGGTGCACCGGGGCGTGAGACCTCGTAGCTGGAGCGCCAGCCGGGAAGGACATCGGCGAGCGGGGTGACCCGGGGCCGGGTATCCGTGGGGCTGGGAGTGGGTGAAGACATGGTCTACCGTCCTGTCAGAATACTGGTGGCAACGAGCTCACGGATCGTGGGCTTGTCGAGTTTGCCAGCCCCGTTGCGGGGGATGCTTTCGAGCCGTAGCATCTTGGTCGGCAGCTTATACCGGGCCAACTCGTCCGCGGCAAAGTCACGCAGATCGTCCAGCGTGATCGTGTGCTCCTCGGGGGCCGAGATGACGGCGACGACGGCCTCGCCCCAGCGCGGATCGGGACATCCCACCACGGCAATGTCGGTGAGCTGCGGATGCCCAGTCAAGACCCGTTCAACCTCCGCCGGATACACGTTCTCGCCGCCCGTGATCACCATGTCTTTGAGCCGGTCGATGATGAAGAGATAACCGTCGGTGTCGAAGTAGCCAATATCGCCGCTCCGGAACCACCCTCCCTCCACAAAAGCTTTTTCTGAGGCTTCAGGGTTATTCCAGTAGCAACCGGCCACGTTAGGGCCACGCACCCACAACTCACCACTGTCACCCGGTTCGGTGATGACCCGGAGGGTGTCGGGGTCAACGACCTGTACCTCGGTGTGTGGCATGGGGATGCCTGCCGAGCCCAGCTTGAGCAGCGTCATCTCGGTCTCAAGATAGGTCGCAAAGGGGGAGGTCTCGGTCAGCCCCCACGCCTGCTGCAGGTAGACACCCTTATCGGCGTAGGCGGTGATGAGCGAGGGTGGCACGGGGGCACCCGCCGCGATGGTGGAGCGCAGGGCTGTCAGGTTGGCCTCGGCAAAGCCGGGCTCTCGCTGTACGGCCGCGAGCATCGCGGGCACCACAAAGAAGCCGTTGACACCGTAGCGCACCAGGTCATCGACGGTCTGGGATGGTTCGAAGGTGCGTCGGATAATCGACGTGGCTCCCCGGGTGAGCGCCCGTAGCGTGAAGGTGTTGAGGCTTCCGATGTGGTACAGCGGGGCAATTGCGAGGTAGACATCCGTCGTGCGGGTGTCTACAACGCTGTCCACGTTGAGGGAGTTCCACCACAGGTTTCCGTGGGTTAACACCACGCCCTTTGCCCGGCCGGTGGTGCCGGAGGTGTAGAGCAGAGTTGAGATATCTTCTTCGTGGAGTGCCACCGGTACGGGTGTCTCCTCGGTCGCCACAGCGATGAACTCGCTGAGGGGGTGCCAGGGCGCATCCCCCAGGTGGGCCGCGGCGAGGGCTGCCGAGAGTGAGGGATCCGTATCCACAACGAGTGCGGTGAGGGGTGGTAACTGATCGAATGAAGGGATCAGCTGTGCGGCATGTTCCGGCTCGGAGATCAACACGGTGGGGGTGGAATCGTGGCACATATCCACCACCTCGGCCGAGGAGAGACGGTAGTTGATGGGCACAAATGCTGCGCCGATCCAGGCGCAGGCGAGGTAGGTGATGACAAAGGTGGAGCTGTTCAGCCCGTGGAAGATGACGCGATCACCGCGGGAGACTCCGCCGTGTGCGAGGGCCGCCGCGAGGCGACCCACCTCGGTGTGGAGCCGACGAAAGCTGAAGGTTTCACCCTCGTAGAGCAGGGCAACCTTATCGCCGCGGTAACGGGCATGCTGGCTGAAGCGGGGGATGGGGCTGATATCGACGGGACTCACAGGTCATCACCTCCCGCCGCGGTCTGGAATCCGCGGGCAGCGATACCCCCATCGGCGTTCACAATTGACCCCGTGATCGTGGAACTGTTGCGCCGCGAGGCGAGTAGGACGTAAGGGCCGGTGTAGTCCTCAGGCTCGACGCTCACATCGTGTAGGGGGAGGAGTGGGTTATTTCCCGAGGTGTCGTTACGATCAAACGAGTCGGCGATTGATCGGTCGGCCAGACCCGTGGCAGACGGACCCCGTAGGTTTGTGCGCATTCCGCCCACAGCCACGCCATTCACACGAACCTTGGGGGCCAACTCGTAGGCGAGTTGGAGCAGTAATCCGCGGTCCGCATGTTTGCTCGCGGTGTAAACGGGACCGCCGCCAGCCGGGTAGAACGAGGCGTTAGAGAGCGTCATGACGACGCATCCCCGAGACTCCACCAGCTCGCGCCAGGCGGCCTCAACCGTGAGTAGGTATCCCTTAACGTTGATGGCAAACACCTCGTCAAAGGAGTCCGAAAGTTGCTGACCCGTGAGCCGGGTAATCGAGCGGTTATAGTCCCAGATACCCGCGTTGGGCACCAGAATATCGAGCCGTCCGAAACGGGTGATTGTCTCGGCAACAGCGCGATGCATATCGTCGGTGGAGGTGACGTCGGCCGCAATGGGGAGGATGCGGTCTGCCGCCTCGCCAGCAGCCGCGACGGTGTCGGCGAGTTTATCGAGGTCGCGGCCAACGATGGCGACCGATGCGCCCTCGGCGAGGAAGCGCAGGGCGAGGGCCCGACCGATGCCGGACCCTCCCCCCGTGATGAGCGCAACGTCGCCAGGAAGCCAGCCTGTGCCCTGGGTGAGGGGTGAGTTCACAAGTCCTCCTTGACTGTGGCCACGGGTGTGGCAAATATGGTGCGGGTGATCCTAGAAGAAAGTAGCGACGTTCTTGGCGAGAAGAACGTTCTGTTCAAAGAGCAGAGTACGCCGGGCCACTTCAAAGCCTTCCGGCCCGCCCGCGCGGATCACGTCGGTGCGCCCACCCGCATAAATGTCCACCTCGGTGAGAAGGCGATTACGGTAGACGATAAACGCCGAGCGTACGAGGTACTCACCCTCGCCCGTGACTCGGACCGTGACGTTGGAGATCAGGTGCCGGGTGCGTGAGGGCGGGTCCTCGGACCAGGCCATCCCGGTATCGAATCTGCGAATGCGCCAGGCAAGACTCTCCTTGGTCTCGTCATAGAAGGCTGCCTCACCCGGCTGGGCGATGGAGAGGGCCTGCTGGCGGCGGAGGCGGTTGGTGCGGGTGGGGGCCCAGTAGTGCAGGTCCTCGGCGAGAAGGTCTAGCCAGTCGGTGAAGCGACCGTCATCGAGCAACTCGGCCTCACGAAAGTAAAACTGCGAGATCCGGAAGTGGGTGTCGGCATCGGCGAGCGGGGCCTCCAGTACGTCGGCGGCTGCCGGGGCGGTGCTGGTCATGGCGGTTATCCTTTCGAGGCGGTGGAGCGGAGGAGTGAACGGAGGTTGTGCTCCGGGTTACTGAGGTCTTCGGCAGTGACCGATATCCGGCCGTCAATCATGCGGCGAGCTGCCCGGATGGCATTGCTGTCGTCGATTGAGACAGCCCCCACGACACGATCACCGTCGAGCCGGAACACCGTCGCCGGTCCGTCGCCCAGTGTGCCGCGCAGGACGGTGGTGCCCGAGGGGCTCATATCACCGACGCCCTCCACATGGATGCCGTGGCGATCAGTCCAGAACCAGCTGGAAATCTCTGTGACGGGTTCGCGGCCGAGCACCCCGGCTGCCGCTGCCCTGCCGGTTCCCTCGGCAGCGTCCCAGTGCTCTGCGCGGCGCGAAAGTACCCCGTCGGGTCCGCGACGGCGGGAGGAGTCTCCCGCGGCAAAGACTCGAGGGTGCGAGGTGCGCTGGGAATAGTCAACAATCACGCCGTTGTCGATGTCTAGCCCGGCGGCTTCGGCCAGGGCGGTGTCGGCGGTGATGCCGATACCCGCCAAGACCAGGTCGGCTTCGATGGTGTCCCCCGTGGCGAGCGTGGCCACGAGGGGGCTGGTCTGCGATTCCTGTGCGATACCGGTGACCGAACCGTGAATGGTGGTGATGCCCCGTTCCGGGTGCTGCGCGTGCAGGAAGGCGGCGACCTCCGGTCCGACGGCGGGCAGGAGCGGGACGCTCATCGGATCGACGAGGGTCACGCTTGCTCCGAGATGAAGCGCCGTGGAGGCCGTCTCGGCTCCGATCAGGCCGGCTCCGATCACCAGCAGACGTGTGCCCGGGGTCAGTGCGGCGCGCAGCCGGTCTGCGTCCTCTGCCGAGCGCAGGACGTGCACGGCGGGCAGGTCTCCACCCGGTACCGGCAACGGGCGGGGTGTTCCGCCCGTTGCCAGAATGATGGCGTCAGCGTGCAGGACGCTGGCGTCGCTCAGGAGAACCTGGCCCGCATCCGGTTCGATGCGCTCGACCCTGGTAGTGGTAACGAGGGTCACGTTCTGGTCGGCAAACCATTTCGCCGGGGCCAGGTGGATGTCAGGCATCGTTTTGGTACCCAGTAGATAGTCTTTGCTGAGCGGCGGCCGGTCGTAGGGGGCGGCACCGGCATCCACGATCGTGAGATCACCGTCGTAGCCCAGTCGTCGCAACTCGCGTGCGGCCGAAATACCCGCGACGCCGCCGCCGACGATCACCACACTCTGCGGACTATCGTTCGTGGTCATTCGGTCTCCTCGCTGGGGGTCTCGCCCGGGTAGAGGATGATGTCCTCGCCCTGCACCTCCACGCGGTGCGCGACCGTGCTCTCGTTGGCGGGCATGGACAGCACCTCTCCCGTCCTCAGGCAGAACTTGCCGACGTGGAGGGGGCACTCGACCGCGCCATCCTCTACCCAGCCGTCAGCGAGCGACGCTTTCTCGTGGGTGCAGGTGTCGTTGAGCGCGTAGTAGCGGCCAGCGGCGCTGAAGAGGGCGATATCGTCCTCTGTGCCGGTTGCGGCCTTGTCGATGCGGATGCCTTCCCCATCATCGACGTCACCAACTTCGGCTATTTTAATTCCCGTGGTCATTCCGTCTCCTCGTGCCAGGCAGGGGTGTTCATCAGATCTGCCCAGCGGGCGTAGAAGGAGCGGCCAGCAGCATCGCTGTACAGCTCGCTTGTGGTGCCGGGGTAAACTCCGTCGTGACGCTCACTTCCGAGCCCCATCTGGTAGTTCAGGGGCGTGTTGTTGGTGATGAAGCCGTGCGAGATAGCCTGCACCTCGCTCCAGTTCTCACCGTCGTCAGACTCGAAAATACCGCTCGGTCCAAATGTGCGCAGGTTGTAGAGACGCTGAGCCTCTTTGACCTCGGGCGGCATTGACTTGTCGAGCAGCGTCCAGGCCCAGACCTCCATCTCGTCCGGTCCCTTCGGGTGCCAGATACGGATGCTGCCGTTCACGGGCAGGTAGGAGAAGTTGGGGAACACCGTTGCGTGGCCCGTTGTCATGGGACCCTCGACCCGGGCCGCACCCAGGCGATCACGGAGGGCGTCATAGTCGTAGTGCTCGTGCACGGCCTGAGCATCGAAACGACTCTTGGGGTGGGTGGGGAAGCCAGCACCGTGACCCTGGGGGTCAACGTATTGGCGACCGGGGGTGTTCGCAATTCCGGATACGGGACCCTTGCCGGTGGGCGAGAGAACCATGAGCGCCGACGCGTGCGACATGTTGACGTGGTACCAGTCGGTGGCAAACTGCTCGGCAGCGAGTTTCCAGTTGCCCTTGAGGACCCACTTCATCACGCCACCCACCACCTCGGTGCCCTCCGGGTCGCGGTTGAGCATGGCATCCATGTACCAGGCCATATCGCCGAGTGCCTCGGGCAGGGGTGGTGCCTTCGGATTCCACGTGGCAAAGATGAGCCCGCGGTAGGTGTCGAGCTGGGCAACGGGGACGAGTCCCCAGGCCTCGCGATCGAACTTCTCGTTGTACCCAGCCTCGTTCGGCACGTTCTGAAGCTTGCCCTGCAGGTCAAATGCCCAGCCGTGGTAGGTGCAGCTGAAGGCCTTCGTGTTGCCGGCATCCGCCCGGCAGACGCGCGCCCCCCGGTGTCGGCAGGAGTTCAGGAAGGCCTGGATTTTTTTGTCCTGGTCCATCGAAACGATCACGGGGTCTTCCCCCATGTACGTCGTGAAGAAGTCGCCCTTCTTGGTGAGTTGGCTGACGTGCCCGAGGAAGAGCCAACTGGGGGCGAATACCCGCCGTAACTCCTGCTCGTAAATTTCTCGGTTGGTGAAGATTGCTCGATCGACGACCCCGTTTGTCGTGTCAATGAGGGAGGAGACATCGACGGTGGGCGTAAGCGCAGCCGGTCGGTGGAGGTCTCCTCGCTCGGTGTGTGTCTGGGGGTTCGCCGACGGGGGGGTCAGATTGATGGCCGTCATCCGTGTACTCCTTTGTCGGTGATGTGCGGTCTAGTTAACGGCAAGGATGTGCTCCGTGTCACGGCCTGTTCCGTGCAGTGGAACGTGAATCCCCTCGGGGGTACCTCGGGGATGCTGCTGTGCCGAACCGTGGCACGCGCACGCACCGGGTGGCCGACGTTGGTCTAGCGTGGGCGAGTATGTGTCCCGTGGCCAGTGTTCGCGGGGAAAGGGCAAATGATATGAGCGAGCAGACTTTCGACCAGATCTGGACCGACTTCTACGACGAGGTGGGCATTGATATGGCCGCAACCCTCAGCCTGGAGCCGGTGTCCGGGAGTCCCGAGGCCGTGAGCGTGCGGATGCCACTGACCGAGGCCAACCGGCAGCCGGCCGGGATGTTCTCCGCCCCCGCCCTCTTCGGCCTCGCCGATATCACGGGCACCTTCCTGGCTCGCTATCACGTGCCGGAGGGTGTGTTTCCCTTCGCCATCCAGGCCAACATCAACCTGCTGAGTAACACGGGTGCGGGGTATGCAACAGCGACCGCCACGCTCGTGCGTGCCGGTCGCTCCGTGGTGGTCACCCAGACCGAGGTGCGGGATGATCAGGGCAAGTTGCTCACGACCGTCAGCGCCACGTATCTGCCGAAAAAGGTCGGTTAGTTTCTCTGTGCCCTCTGGTCTCTGTGCCCTCTGGTCTCTGTGCCCTCTGGTCACTCAGCGGGCCGTAGCTGTTTTTCTGGATGCGGACGGTGACTAAGGCGTCGGTGCTATGCCACGCTTCAGCGCTGCGCGGGTGCTGGAGTCGGGGGTAAGGTCCAAGCGGCGCAGCAGTTGCGCGTTCAATGCGACGACGAGGGTAGACCCGGACATGAGTATCGCCCCGACCGACATCGGGAGCGTGAATCCGACCGGTGCGAGCACCCCCGCAGCCAGTGGGACGGACAGCAGGTTGTAGCCGGCGGCCCACCAGAGATTCTGTTTCATCTTCCGAAAGCTTGCCCGGGACAATTCGATCACAGATATCACTGAGCGCGGGTCGTCGGATGCGAGGATCACCCCGGCGGATGCGATTGCGACGTCAGTGCCTGCACCGATCGCGATGCCCACCTGCGCCTGGGCGAGGGCTGGGGCATCATTCACGCCGTCACCGATCATCGCGACGCGACGTCCCTCCTGCTGTAACTCTGCAACCTTCGCGGCCTTATCTTCCGGCTTTACGCCCGCAAACACCAGATCAATGCCGAGTTTTTGACCAACTGTGTGGGCGACGGCCTCAGCGTCTCCGGTGACCATGACAACCTGTATACCAATCGCCTGCAATGCCTGCACCGCCTGCCGCGACTCTTCTCGCACCTCGTCGGCTAACCCAAGAGCGCCGACGACGTGACCGTCTCGAACGACGTGCAGGATAATCATCCCTTCGCCTTCCCACGCGTGGGTCTGTTCCAGCGGGTTCGCATTATGAGCACGAAGCATGCGTGGCCCTCCGACGCTGACCGTGTGTCCGTCAACCATTGCCGTGACCCCGACCGCTGTGGATGCACGAAATGCGGAGGCAATCGGTACCCGGATACCGCGCATTTTTGCTGCGGTCGTGATCGCGTGTGCCAGTGGGTGCTCACTGTCGGCCTCGACCGCAGCCGCAATCGCCAGTAGTTGGTTCTCTGGAATCCCGTTGATCGTCTGCACCGCAGACAGGGTGGGTGTGCCCGTGGTGAGGGTGCCCGTCTTGTCAAAAAGAATTGTGTCCACGGTGCGCATACTCTCTAGCGAGAGGCGGTCCTTGATGAGCACCCCGCCCTTGGCAGCACGTTCCGTTGCAATCGACACGACCAACGGGATTGCGAGACCCAGCGCGTGTGGACATGCGATCACCAGGACCGTTATGCTGCGGACCACCGCATTATCCGCTTGACCCAGTATCATCCACACGATTGCGGTGATTCCGCCCGCGGTCAGTGCGAACCAGAACAACCACCCCGCTGCGGTGTCTGCGATTCGCTGCGCTCGAGAAGATGAGTTTTGTGCCTCGGCAACCAGTCGTTGGATACCCGCAAGTGCGGTGTCATCGCCTACCGCAGTCACCGTGACCCGAATGGCTGTGTCGGTCGCGACGGTACCCGCGACGACCAGAGAACCAGGACCTCGACGGACCGGACGGGACTCGCCGGTAATCATCGACTCGTCCATATCCGCGGTGCCCTCGGTCACCCGGCCATCGGCTGGTACCCGCCCGCCGGGGCGGATAAAGACGAGATCGCCGGGCATGAGATCCACGGGGGATACCTTTTCGATCTCTTCGCCACGGATGCGCTCCGCCTCATCCGGTAGTAGCGCCGCGAGGGAGTCCAAAGCTGTTGAGGTTTGGGCGAGGGAGCGCATCTCGATCCAGTGCCCGAGCAACATGATCACGATCAGTAAAGCGAGTTCCCACCAGAAATTCAGTTCCCGGTCGAGTAGGCCGATGCTCGCGCCCCAGGATGCCAGGAATGCAACCGTGATCGCCAGAGCGATCAGCATCATCATTCCCGGTGTTCTGGACCGCAACTCTGATACTGCCCCCTGAAGGAACGGCCGACCGCCCCAGAGGTACATCACCGTCCCGAGCGCCGGAGAAATCCATGTCAGTGCAGGCGCGTCGGGGAGGGGATAGCCCAGGATCATCGCGAACATGTCATTGAACACCACCACCGGCACCGCGATCAACAGCATGATCCAGAACAACTTCCGGAACTGACCGACATGATCACCGTGATTCATCTGGCTGCCCATTTCGCCGTGACCGGCATGGGGGGTGATGTCCGTGGCACCGGACCCGTGCGGGTCGTGGCCGTCTGTGTGCGTCTCGTGTTGCACCATCGTGACTCCTCATGGTCTCGGCGGACCTCACCCCGAACATATACCCCCTAGGGGTATTTGGCAATGGGGTGAGCCTGACCGCAGACCGGGTGGGGCGAGCTATACCAGGTTGGCGCTGCCCTGTGCTGGCCTGCGCTGCGCTGCGCTGGCCGAATACGGCGAGACCACGAGAGGCGCGTTTCCTCAACCCTTCGCCGGGACACCCGACCTCCAGCACCGGCTACCGTTGCGATGACCCGTTGACTACGGTCGGTGTACCCTCGCGCGGAAGAGAAGACCCAGCACGAGAAGCGTTGAGAGAGCCACCAGGGCGTACACGATGAGTGCGAGTTGTGGGGTGCCGGTCATCCTCCCTGGGCGGCTAGTCCAGGAACGAGCTGAGCTGATCCGTTACGGTGGCGCGCATGGCGGCGCGCGAGATCGTGGCGGTACCGTCGCCCGCTTGCACACCGTAGTCGCCAAAACGCGCGTGGTTGGCCCCCTCGATGGTTACCATCTGGGCGGAGGCAGGAAGCAAGCTGCGGGCATCCGCGACCTTCACCGGGGTGCTCAGACCGTCGTTGCTACCCGCGAGGCTCAACACGTCGAGACCGGAGTCGGCGAGGTCGGTTGCGCAGTAGCTGCCAAAGAGGACGAGGCCGGCGACATCCTCCGACTCGGCCATCATGCAGGCGCGCACGCCACCCAGGGAGTGGCCACCCACGTACCAGGTATCGACGCCCGAGACGGGATCGGTAAAAGCGGCGAGCGGGCGCTGGTCGAAGAACGCGAGGTTGAGGGTTGGCTTGGTGATGACAACGGTGACCCCCTCCTCCGCAACAACCCCCGAAAGGATATTCATGTAGGCGTAGGGGTCAACGCGCGCGCCCGGGATAAACACCAGACCCGTGCCGTTCGCCACGCCGCCCGTCGGGGTCAGGATGATCGAAGTGCTCGTGGATTCAACGCTCACCGCAGGGTTCTTCCAGACCTCTATCGCGGCCGCTCGATTACCGTGCATGGGGGAATTGGCCCACACCAGGAAGGCAACCGCGAGCACAAGCACAACGACGATGGCCCAGGCCACGGCGTGTAGCACGGCTTTTCCGAGCGAGGCACGGGTGCGTGATTGCGTGGATGTGGTCATGGCTGCTCCTCGGGTTGGCGGGCTGCTCCCATGTTACGGGTCGAGGCCCCGGACCGGGGTGCCCGGTAAGCATGGGCCATCGGTTAACGCAGGGTGACGATAACTTTTCCGTCCACGATTGTCACTCGGGGGTTGGGGGCATCGAAAGCAGCCATGAGTGTCTCGGTCACGGTACCGTCTGACACGGTGGCCGTGATGTTCCCGTTGGTGAGGGTGGCATCGCCGAAGGCGGTGTCCGGGAGAGTGAGCGTGGGATACTCCGTGATTGTCACCGTGGTCGTCACCGTGGTTGGCGCGTTTAACATCCCCGACTCGGGGTAGCCAAAGTGGAGTCCACACAGCGAAAACTCGTAGAAATCTTTCGATAGGGCGCACTCGTCGATCTGGGCGTTGATCTGTTTCTGGGCCTCCGCCACAAATGCGGGGGAGGGGGTGAGCTGGGTATCCGTGATCCTCAACCCCGAGCTGCCGAGGGCAACAGTCGAGTCACCGGATACCGTGAAGAAGCTATTGGGGGTCTTCAGCGTGTACACGCCGAGATACAGGAACGCGTTGGCCGAGGAGGTCGCTGCCGTGTCGAAGTTTTCCCCCGCATCGCTGCTGTCACCGGGGAGTGCAAACCGGGCACCGTACAGGTCGGCCGAGAGATCAGAATCCGAGACCAGCCCCTCGGTGACCACCCACTCACCCGCACTGTTTTTCTCTAGTTCAATGAAGTCCAAGGAGTCCTCACCGTCCAGAGTATATCCCACCTGGTAAAGGGCCGAGTTCTCGGCGGAGTCTAAGTCGGTACCCCATCCGTCTTCACCTAGCTGAACCTCGGTGATGGGGCTGGCCGCGCCGAGAACCTTATCGGTGAGAAGGCGGTGTTGCGGGTCGGCTGTGGAGAGGTGTGCGAGCGCGTTTGCCTCGGTGGCGTCACCGGCCGCGACGGCCTCAATATAGTTCTGGGCGGTCTCGCGTGCGGTCGCGTGTGCGGTCTCGGCGGTCTCGCCCCCCGGCAGAAAACCCGCCCAGTTCGTGGACCCTGCTACGGAGACCAGAATGGGGAGACCTACCGCTGCTCCGATAATGAGCCAGCCCAAACCCCTTCCCGGGGTGCGACTCGTGGGGCGCGAGTTGGCGGTGGCCGTCGCTGTGGTGGCTGAGGTGTAGCCGGTAACGGGTGATGCTACGGAACCACTGCGTGCGCCTTGAAGCTGGGAATCGTTGCGGTCATGGGTGACGGTCCGCGGTGTCATCGGGTCGAAAACTACGCTGATCTGACGACCCGTTTCCACCGCCCCGAGCTGATCGGCAGCGACTGACGTTCGTATCCACGCCGTGTACGGGGTGCCCAGGCGGTCGGAGAACCGCACCTTCAGCTCGACGGTGACCGGTGGGAGCCCGCTCGGGGCCGGGAGCGGTCCGGTCAGCCGGGGGGCCCCGGAGAGAATCTCGGCCTCGGTGCGGGTTCCGGTCAGTCGCAGGCGCTCCCAGAGCTGGTCATCCGCGCCTGCTGACGAGCGGCGGGTGCGGATGATCTGTCGGAGGATCAGTGCACCGAGGAGGACGAGGAAAACAACGATGCCGCTGCTGGCGATAGCGAGGGGGGTCATTGTGGGTTTTCCTCCGGGGGTTGGGAACAGCGCTAACGTGGTATTTCCCGGTGGCCCGGCGTCTTCGCGTGACGCGTGGGACCTATCCGCACCACACTATCGGAGTTTCTGAGAGGTCCTCGCCCCTCGGTGCAACCAGGATGCAACCCCGTGGGGGCTACGGTGAGCAGACTCCCACACGGGAAGACTATGACAACGTCGTCAAAGGAGACACCCCATGACCGTTTATTCGGCCCCCGGCACGCCCGGATCGTTCATCACGTTCAAACCCCGCTACGAGCATTGGATCGGGGGTGAGTGGGTGGCCCCCGTGAAGGGCCAGTACTTCGAGGACATCTCCCCCGTCAACGGCAAGCCGTTCACCGAGGTCGCCCGCGGCACCGCCGAGGATATCGACGCGGCGCTCGATGCCGCGCACCGCGCCGCGCCCGCCTGGGGGAAGACCACCGCAACCGAGCGCGCCGCCGTGCTACACAAGATCGCCGACCGCATCGAGGCCAACCTGGAGTTGCTCGCGGTCGCCGAGACCTGGGACAATGGAAAATCTATCCGTGAACCGCTCAACGCCGACCTGCCCCTCGCCGCCGACCACTTCCGCTACTTCGCGAGCCTCATCCGCGCGCAGGAGGGCGAGTTTACCCAGATCGACAACAACACGGTCGCGTACCACTTCGCCGAGCCGCTCGGCGTGGTGGGGCAAATTATCCCCTGGAATTTCCCCATCCTGATGGCCGTGTGGAAGCTGGCCCCGGCGCTCGCCGGGGGCAATGCGGTCGTGCTGAAGCCCGCGGAGCAGACTCCCGTGAGCATCCTGGTGCTGATCGAGCTGCTCGCGGATATCCTGCCACCCGGTGTGGTCAATATTGTGAACGGGTTTGGGGTGGAGGCGGGTAAGCCGCTCGCGTCGAGCCCGCGCATCCGCAAGATTGCGTTTACGGGGGAGACGACCACGGGGCGGTTGATCTTGCAGTATGCGAGTGCCAATATCATCCCGAGCACCGTGGAGCTGGGCGGCAAAAGCCCCAATATTGTGTTCGAGTCGGTGGCCGACAAACGGGACGCCTTCTACGACAAAGCGCAGGAGGGGTTTACCCTCTTTGCGTTCAACCAGGGAGAGGTGTGCACCTGCCCGTCGCGCTCGCTGATTCAGAAGTCGATCTACGATGACTTCCTCAGCGACGCAATTGAACGCACCCAGAAGGCGGTGCAGGGCAACCCGCTCGATACCGACACTCAGGTGGGTGCACAGGCGTCCAACGACCAACTGGAGAAGATCCTCAGCTACATTGACATTGGAAAGCAGGAGGGAGCAAAGCTCGTGCTGGGCGGTAACCGGGTTGACCTGGGCGGCGACCTGAGCGGCGGGTACTATGTGGCCCCCACGATCTTTGAGGGCCAGAACAGGATGCGCATCTTCCAGGAGGAAATCTTTGGTCCGGTGGTCGCCGTCACGAGTTTCACCGACTATGACGACGCGATTGCCCTCGCCAACGACACCCTCTACGGGCTGGGAGCCGGGGTGTGGTCTCGCAACGGCAACGAAGCGTACCGGGCGGGGCGGGATATCCAGGCCGGCCGGGTCTGGGTGAATAACTATCACGCCTATCCGGCGGGGGCCGCATTCGGCGGATACAAGAGCTCGGGGATTGGGCGGGAGAACAACAAGCTCGCACTCGATCACTACCAACAGACCAAGAACTTGTTGGTGAGCTACAGCGAGACGGCACAGGGCTTCTTCTAGCCTCGTCCAACGTTACTCGGCTGCCGGGGCCGTGGCCGCGCGGGCGGCTCCGGCAGCCACCGGGTGGCGGTGGTGCCCAGATTCACGCGATCCGACGCCGCGGCACCGGCGTACACTGGCCACACATCCGACCGCGCCGGGAAACGAGGAAGGTCAATGATGACCAGGAAAGCTACCGAGAACGACCTGCCGATAATCGCTGAGCTGCCCGCCGTTGTGGCGAGCGTGACGATTGCGGGCGAAACCGAGCCGCGCGTTGCCCTCACCGCCTCTGCCGTTACCCTGCTCACTCAGCTGTGGGACCAGCACGGGCCGCTCATGTTTCACCAGTCGGGCGGATGCTGCGACGGCAGTTCGCCCATGTGTTATCCACTGGATGACTTCATCACCTCCGACGCCGACGTGTTGCTGGGGGAGTTGGAGATTGCCGCGGATGATGTGGCGGGGCGCAGCATTCCCTTCTACATGTCGGTCGAACAGTTTGAGTATTGGCGGCACACGTTTCTGACGGTGGACGTGGTGCCGGGGCGGGGGAGCGGGTTCTCGCTGGAGGCTCCCGAGGGAAAACGGTTTCTGATCCGGTCGCGGCTGATGGGGGTGTAGCGCACTACCCGGTTGGCGCGTCCACCGCGCCAACCGATGGTGCCGTCTCGTTCCCCTCCTCCCGTCGCCCACCCAGCGAGAGGGTTGCGAGGAAGCCGAGAGCCAGGAAACCCGCAGCCGAGAAGGCCGCAAATCGTGTCCCGTCGGAGAAGGCCGCCTTCGCGTCGTCGGCCAGCGCCGAGGTCGCCGGGTTCTGGGCGAGTCCCGGGATAGCGGAGCCGGCGCTATCGACCACGGCAGAGACGACCGTGTCGCGCTGGGCGGCGGGGACGCCCTGATTGCTCAACCGGGCATCCAGTAGCAGCGAGGTTGAGGTGAAGAGCACGGTGCCGAGGACCGCAATACCCAGAGCCGAGCCGACCTGGCGGGCCGTGCTCTGAGCCCCCGAGCCCTGCCCGCTCTGCTCAACCGGGACATCCTTCAGCACAACGCCAGTGAGTTGAGCGGTCGCCAGGCCCACCCCAAATCCGTACACAAACAGCAGCGGTGCGAGCCCCAGCCACGAGGCCGCCGGGCTGATCACCAGGCCGATACCGGCGACCCCCACGACCTCGGCGAGCAGGCCAACCCGGACGATCATCACGGGCGCAATCTTGTTGCCAAATGCCCCCGCAAAACCGCTCGCCACGAAGGACCCGATGGCCAGGGAGAGCAGCACAAATCCCGTCTGGAGTGCGTCGTAGCCGAGGACGTTTTGCAGCCACAGGGGCAGCGAGAGAATGATGCCAAACTCGCCCAGACTCACGATCATGGCCGCGACGTTCCCGTTGCGGAACGAGGGGATTGAGAACAGCGCGAACGGCAGCAGCGTGGATCGGCCCGCGCGCATCCGGGCCCGACCCCACAGCACAAACGCCACGCCGCCCAGCACACTCACGACACCCAGGAGGGGGATGGGCGAGAGCTCCAGCGGCCAGGTCCAACCGCCCAGCGTGACGGTGCCGTTGGTGAGCCACCAGCCCATCGTGCGGCCCTCGATGAGGGCAAAAACAAGGCTAGCGCTCGTCACCACCGAGAGGATCGCCCCCACCACGTCGATGCGACTGACCGTGCCGGTCTCGCGCGACTCGGTCACGAAGAGCAGTACTCCCAGCATGATGATGATGCCGAGTGGGATGTTGATACCAAACGCCCAGCGCCAGGAGAAGGAGGTGGTCAGCCATCCCCCGAGCAGCGGCCCGAGGGCCGTCATTCCACCAATGGTGGAGCCCCAGATCGCAAACGCGAGTGCCCGCTCCTTACCCCGGAACGTGGCGTTGATGAGTGAGAGCGTGGTGGGCAGCACCATCGCGCCACCCACGCCCTGCACGACGCGTGACCCGATCAAGAGCTCGCCCGTGGAGGCGAGGGCGGCAAGCACCGAGGCCAGGGCAAACACGGTGACGCCGATCACGAGCATCCGGCGGCGGCCAAACCGGTCGGCCAATGATCCGAAAACCAGGAGTAAGGCGGCAAACACGAGGGTGTACGACTCCTGCACCCACTGCACCTGTGTGGAACTGATCCCCAGGTCGTCAACAATTGACGGGATCGCCACGTTTACGATGGTGGAATCGACGATGATCATCGCGACGGCGAGGCTAACCGCCACCAGACCGAGCCAACGTTTTTTCGCGGTGTTCATGCTGCTTCTTTCGTCCAAAAGTGTGAGTGCACCCATGCTACGCCGCTGGGAAGCTGACGCAGATTGTTGCCCCACGGTTCGGCCCGGATTGTTCGACCGAGACGGTGCCCTCAAAACGTGTGGCGATTTCCGAGACGATGGCGAGGCCAAGGCCGTAGTGCCTGCCGTGCTCCGGGCGTGTCTCACGGATGCTTGCGAAGCGTTCGAAGAGCCGCGATTCCTCGCCAGGGGGGAAACCAGGCCCATCATCCGAGACCCGGAGTACTACGGTGTTTTTCCCGGCCGACACCTCAACGATGATGAGCTTCTCTGCGTGGTCAATCGCGTTGGTGACGAGCGCCGTGACCAGTCGCAGCAGCGGCACGGGCAGCCCCCGCACCGAGTGCCGCGTACCCGTGCGGGTGGCCCGGAGTTCAACGGTGCGTTCTGCCGCGGTGCCGTGGAGCGCCGTGACGGCCTGCTCCGCGACGGCACCCAGGTCTACCGTCTCACGCGCGGAATCCTCGCGCGGGTCGGCGGCCAGGAGGAGGTCCTCCAGGATCTCGGTGAGCAGGCTGGCGTCGCGCACAATGTCATCCAGTCCGGAGGTGTCGCCCCGCTGGGTCGCGGTGCGGCGGCGCAACAATTGGGCGCGAGTGCTGATGAGGGTGAGGGGTGTCCGCAGCTCGTGGCTCGCATCAGAGATGAATCGGCGCTGAATCGCCAGCGCCTCGGTGAGGGGTCGCACCGCCCGCCTGGCCATAACGAGCGAGAGGAGCCCGGCCACGAGAGTTGCGGCGAGGCCGCCACCCACGAGCGACATCAGAAGGCGCTGCAACTCCTCCTCCGTCTCGTGGGTGTTCACGGCGACCTGCGCGATGCGCCCCTTGCTCTGTGTGGTCAACACCAGAAAGGTCTCGTGGTTCACCGAGAGCGTTCTCCAGACCTCGCCGCGGCCCGCAGCCACCGCGGCGAGCGCGTCGTCGTCGGGCAGCCCGGTTGGCAGCGTGGGGGAGGTTCCCGACCCGCCCGCTCCGCCCCCTCCGCGGTGTGGTTCCTTGCCGCCCACAAAGATGGCGTATACGCCAGCCGGGGCATCATCGGGTGCGTCAACGAGGGCGGCTGCACGCAGCGTCCGCTCGTTTTCTTCCCGGGTGCTGGCGGCCACGATTGAGTAGACGAGGACGCTGACGAAGACCAAAACGCAGAGCATCAGCCCGCTGAATTGCAGGGCGAGTCGGACGGTGGTACGGCCCGGCGTGTTGGCGACGCGTGAACTCATCGGGTCGCCCTCACGAATCAACCTGGCCCAGCGTGTACCCGATGCCGCGCACCGTTCGCACGGTGGAGCGGCCACACTTCTTGCGAATGTAGTGCACGTAGGTGTCGATCACACCCGGATCATCGGCATCCGGAAAAACCGTGCGCAGCAGGTCGGCCCGTGGAAAAACCTGGTGGGGGCGGCGGGCGAGTACCGCCAATAACTCGCTTTCCCGCTCGGAGAGCGCGACGGTGGCCCCGCTCGTCAACCGGGCGTTGCGGCTTGCCGTGTCGAGCGACCCGGTGGGGAGTGCCACGACCGGCACACTCGCCAGCGACCGGCGTTGCAGGGCGCGGAGGCGGGCCAGTAGCTCGTCGATATCGAACGGCTTTGCGAGGTAGTCCTCGGCCCCGCGGTTGAGTCCCTCCACCCGGTCGGCGGGGTTGCCCAGGGCGGAGAGGATCAGCGTGGGGGTGATAACGCCCGCCCCGCGTAGCTTGGTGAGCAGATCAAGCCCCTCGATTGCGGGTAGTCCCCGGTCGAGCAGGATAACGTCAAACTGCTGGGTGAGTCCCTCGTGGAGTCCCCGCTGCCCGTCGCGGGCGGTCACAACCGAGTAGTTTTCGGCCTCCAGGAGCTCAACCAGCATGGCGAGGAGGTGCGGGTCGTCCTCGACCACAAGGATGCGCGGCAAATCGCTCATATCCGAAGTATAGGCATCCGGCGCGGCGGGGGTCTGGCACATCATGCCGACACGAGGGTGGAGTGCCGACTCACCCGCTGTGAGGCGGTGATCTGACCCTCCCGGTCAACCGTGATGACGTCCACGTCCCGGCAATCCAGGACGTCATCGCGGAGGGTGCAGCCAGCGGACAGAATCGCGGTGGCCAGTACATCGGCCTCCTCGATGGTGGCCGCGAGCACCGTGACCTGCACGAACTCCGCGGCCGTGGATGTCCGCCAGACGTGCTCGCCCCGTTCGGCGGTTCCCGAGGTGGCGAGTGCCTGCCAGGGGGCGATCAGGGGGACGGAGCAGAGCAGGGCGGCACGGTCAGCGGGGTCAACGATGCCCGCCAGCCAGAGGCTATCAGCTGCGTTTCCGGCAACCAGAATGTCACCGCCCGCGTTGAGAATCCAGTCGTCGTACCCGCGCCCGCGCAACTCATCGCCGGCCGCGGTGATGGCCATTGCTTTGACGATGCCACTCAGGTCGATCACACCGTCGGGGCGGTGCGGGGTGAAGGCTCCCATCGTGAGTTCCCGCCACTCGATAGCCCGCGCGTAGGCCTCTCGAAACTCCGAGGTGGACGCGGTCAGGCGACGCTCGCCGCGGGCGATCCGGGAGGCCTCTGAGTCGGCTCGGTACAGGCTGAACTGCCTGTCGAGCCGGGCGAAGGCCTCCCGCACGGCGAGCACGTCGGGCTCGGCCAGTTCCGTGAGGGAGTGCAGGCTGACGGTTGTGCCCATCGTGTTAAACACCACGTCGGCCACGGCTAGAGCCCCGCCTGGTCGAGTGCCGACTGGAGTGAGGTGATGTATGCCTCGCTCGTGTAGGTGGCTCCCGAGACTGTCTGGATTGCCGCAGATTGGGCGGTGAGGGCCTCCTCTCGCAGGACGGGGGCGGCCCGGTTGCTGATCTGCACAGACTTGCCGTCCGAGTCCGTGAGTTGGAGGGCAGTGACCTCGGTGAGTTGGCCACCGGCCACCGTGATCTGCACCTGGACGTTGCCAAACCGGGTGCTCGCGCTCGCGCCGGTGTAGGTGCCGTCGGTTGCCGCTGTGGCCGGGGCGGTGGTGGTTGTATCCGGTGGTGTTGTGGGGGTATCCGTTGTGGTCGTATCGCTGGGGGCTTCCGCCGTCGCGCCGTTGCTTCCCGAGGTGCTCGGGGGTGTCGTCGCGGGGTCCGAGGCGGTGGTGGCCGCCACCACTGACGTCTGAGCGGTACCCATCGTCCCGATCTGCCAGCCCACCGCGAGGACCGCGGCGGAGGACAGAATGCTTGCATATACTGCGCGTTTTCTCACCAGTCAAACCTTTCTACGTGAATCTGTTGTGGGCGGAGCCCCGCGTGCCGGGCATCCCGCACGACCGCGTCGGTCCACGTCTGCGGCCCGCAGACGTAGAGGTCGGATTGTCGGAGGTGGGGGAAGACGGAGGTCAGGGTCACTCCCGAGGAGAGCGCCTGGGCGGACATCCAGGTGTCGAGCCCGCGGGGCCGGTGGCCCATCATCGAGTAGATCGTGGAGCCGGAGCGGTGCGCGAGGGCACCCATTTCATCCCACAGGTAGGTTTGGTTCTGGTCACTCCCGCGCAGCAGGATCGTGGCCTCACCCGGGTGCAGGGGGGAGTGCTCCAGCAGGGCGCGCACGGGGGTGATCCCAATCCCGGCCGCCATCACGGCGAGGTAGGGGGAACTGCGTACCCGGTCGGTGAAGATCCCGTAGGGGCCCTCGAAAGACACCCGCGTTCCCGGTCGCACCCCGGCGAGTGAGCGAGAACCCGCCCCCAGGTCGCGCACCGTGATGCGGAGGGTCGCCGTGTTGGGGGCAGCGGAGAAGGAGAGCGGATGTGCGTGCCACCAGGTGGCCCCCGTCCAGAATCGCCAGACCGCGTACTGACCACCCGCACCTGTGAACCGTGCCAGGTGACGACCGCTCAGAGAGATGGACACCACCCCGGGGGCAATTGTCGTGACCGCGGTGACCCGGAGGCCGTGCCGCAGGCTGGACACCGAGGGAAGCACAAAGCGGTAGATCCCGATTGCGCCGAAGGCCAACACGTACAGGGCAATCCAGTAGATCCGCTGGACGGTGCCCTCGGCGAGCACAGCCCCGGCACTCAGCTGGTGCGGCACCGCCACGAGCACGGCCGCATAGCTGAGCAGGTGGATGACGTGCCACACCTCGTAGGACAGGTGCCGCTGCACGGCGACCACGGAGGAGACCACCACGGCAAGGAGCAGCCCCAGCCCCAGGTAGGCGAGTGGTAGGTCGGGGGTGTTGAAGAGGGAGAGCGTCTCGGCGACCACGTTGCTGCCGTCCGTGAGCGCGTAGCCGACGGTCAGGAGCACAGCGTGGCCCAGGATGAGGTAGAGGGCAGGCTTGCCGAGCTGGCGGTGGAACGCTATTGCGACATCCTGGCCCACGGTCCGGTCGATGAGGGGGATGCGCGCCGCGAGGATCAACATGATGAGGATGAGGTTGGTCCCCACGAGCCCGGTCACAATGCCGAGGGCCGAGAACGCCGAGGGGATGTCGGTGACAGTTGCGGCCCCACCCGAGGAGAGATACAGGGTGACGGCCAGGGCTACGGAGGTCCAGCAGGTGATGATGAGGGCGTCCTGCGTGCGTAGTCGGCGGGGCACACTCGCCCGTGGGGGTGTCGGGATGAGTATCGGGGCGGTTGTGCGCGGTGCCCGGGTCTGGAGTTTCATCGGGTATCCCTTCTGTGAGCTTTCGGTGTGCTCACAGTGACTAGGTTCCTCTGAGTTTCTTCCAGGTTTCTTAGACGGTGGGGTGCAGGGAATGAACTGCATGCTCTGAGAGATGAAAACACAACCCAACGTTTAGTGGGGATCAAAAACCATAAACAAAATATTTGTTTTGTGGATTTTAGATGAGTCTCATAGTATGAAAAATCTCGGCATTAGGTCACCCCCCGTGAGAAAGCGAGAATTCAATATGGCGAAGATCGGTGGAAACGACCCCACTCAGTATTCTTATAGCGCGGCCGACAGTCTAAAACTGATCGCAGAAAACGCAGCTAGGGCAGTTGAGAACCAGTTGGGTTCGCGGTCTTCTTATGTGCAAACCGCTCAGCGGGAATTCCGGGGATTTTTCGCACAGGTGTTTACGGAGAATTCCTCCGTTGCCTCACAGAGTGCCGCTGCACTTGTGGACGCGTTGCGGACGGTAGCTGGGTTTGTTGCCGAATTGAGGAATGCCGCGAAGGAAGAAGACCAGCGACGCGCGGAGGCGCGGGCGTGGGAAGAGCGCCAGCGGCGTCGAGAGGAAGACTTTTGGGCCGGTGCCGCGCACGAGGTGGCCTCGTGGTTTGGGGCTGAGGACGATCCCCAACCACCACAACCCCAACCTGAACCGCAGTGTCAGGCGGATGAGGTTACAGTGAGAAGACGCGGAAACCCTGGTACGAGCGGCGCGGGTGGTGGCACCTCATCGGCAGCACCGGCGGACCTTCGCTCGTTTCAGTCCGGGATGTACGCGCTGAATACCCATATTTCTGGTTATCTTGCTTCGCTGCGGACGGCCCTGAGCGACTATGAGTCGTTCTGTAACGGTAAGTGGGGTACCCTGAGTGCCCAGTCGCTGGTGACGGCGTTTCAAGCGTGGCTCGATGAGAACCTGAGTGATGTTGAGTGGGCTGGATCGGTTGCTGCTGCCTTTGAAGCCGCAGGTAATGGCGTGGTTTCGATCTCGGACGCGTCCATTTCTGCCATGTTGGCGGCAGCGGGTGTCGATGTATATCGGGATGACTTCACGATCGGCCCCTTCTCTGCGATTGGTACCCCGCCAACGAATGGCTTCTCCGACGATCCGGTGAACACAGCGACGGGTAACTTTTTAGAACCAGAAACGGATCTCCCCTTCCCAGGTGCGGCCGAATCTATGGGGTTTACTCGCATGTATAACTCCCTTGATCCGCATATCGGGGTCTTCGGTGCTGGCTGGGCGTCGATTCTCGGCATTCGTCTTGATCTCAACGATGAGGGTGCCACATTTGTGATGGATGATGGTCGCCAGATTACTTTTCCGCGGTTAGGAAACGCCTGGGATCGCGGTGTCGGCGAGAACTACTGGATCACGGAAGAACCCGCATCCCGGCTGCCCGTTCGCAGTGCTGTGCCCGACCACGTGCTGGTGGTGCGGAACAACACGGGTAGCTGGTGGGCATTTACGCTGGTGGGCACGTGGCTTGGTAGGGGGAACGGCCCCGGGACTTCCGTCACTGTTGTTCGTGATGATACCGGCCAGATTATCCGCCTTACACATGAGCGCGGCAGGTTTATAGAGGTCGAGTACGTGGGTGAACGGGTCGCCTATGTCACCGCCTCGGACGGGCGCAGGACGGAGTACCTCTATGATGATGCGAGGCGGCTTGTTGGCGTGCAAGATAGGGTCGGTACGCGCCGCTACCGCTGGAATGATGCGAGTCTGATTGATCGGGTGGTTTCTGCTGCTGGGGTGGTGGAATGCGAGAACGGTTACGACGCACAGGGGCGGGTCATCGAGCAACTGACCCCGTATGGGAGACGTGTGCGGTTCGCCTACCTTCGTGGGCGGGTTACCTCGGTATCTGACCTGGACGGCTCGAATGCGAACACCTGGATTGCGGATCAAAAGGGGCGTGTGGTCGGGATTATTGATGCGGAGGCTAACCGTCAGTCGATGGCCTACGACGCACACGGCAACCTGGTGTCGGTGACCGAGCGTGATGGGCAGGTCACGGTCCATGCGTACGACGTTCGTGGGCGAAAGATTCGCACGGTTACGCCGGAGGGGGCCGATTTTACCTACGCATACGACGACTTTGATCGTGTGACGAGTGTCGTGACGGCATCCGGAGGTCTGGTCGCCTACGAGTATGCGAACGAGCAGGATCGAGGGCCGTGCGTCATCGTTGACCCCGAGGGTGGGAAGAGTCTGCTGGAGTGGCAAAACGGTAATCTGATGCGGGTAACCGACCCGGTTGGGGTCACTATCGCGTGTGAATATGATGCGTGTGGCGATCTAGTGGGCGTGACCAACGCTGCGGGAGATAGGGCGCGTCTGGTATGGGATGGGGCGGGGCGCGTGACCGAAGCGGTTTCTCCTGGTGGCAACCGTACTCGTTATCGCTACGATGACGCGGGGCTACTGGTAACTCGTGAGGATCCGGACGGTGCTGTGTGGGGGTTCGAACACGGTGTCGGTGGAAAAGTCGTCGCGACGGTTGACCCGTTGGGTGCACGCACTGAGATGGAGTATGGCCCACATGGCGAGATGGCGCGGATAGTTGACCCGTTGGGGCGCGTGACCCTCCGCGGTTGTGACGAGTTGGGGAATATCGCATCACTTACGTTACCGGACGGTGCGGAGTGGAGGTTCACCCATGATGCGCTCTCCCGGCTACGGAAGATCATCGACCCGGCCGGTGGTGTCTGGGCATGTGATTACGATGCGACGGGGC
This sequence comes from Klugiella xanthotipulae, assembly GCF_006716695.1. GTDB lineage: Bacteria > Actinomycetota > Actinomycetes > Actinomycetales > Microbacteriaceae > Klugiella > Klugiella xanthotipulae. Next base: position 182,988 of record NZ_VFPN01000001.1, on the reverse strand, counting down.
AGCCTACAGCAACGACCGACCCGACGGGTGTGTGCCGTGAGGTTTCACACTCACGCGCGGAAAGGACGCTCACGATACATGAGGCGTTTGACCAGTGCAGAATCCGCTCCGACGAGTATGGGCGTCCGATCCGCGTGGAGCAGGGGGATGCGGTCGCTGAACTGGTCACCTATGACGGCTGTGGTCGCCCGGTCGAGTTCCTGGATGCCGAGGGTGGCCTCACAAGGGTCGAGCGTGATCTCGCGGGCCGCGTCGTGCAGGTTACGTCGCCCGCGGGCCGCGTGACGCGTTACGAATACGACTCGTGTGGTCGCCCGGTCGGCACAACCGATGCGACCGGTGCACGTACTACGCTCGCATATGACGCGGACTCTCGGGTTATTGAGCGCACCTCACCAACCGGTGAGGTGACTCGGATCGATTATGACCGGATGGGCCGTGTACTTCGGGAGCGCATTCCCGGGGTCGGCGTCACCCGATACTCGTATGACAGTGCCGGACGGCTCACCGGTGCGCAGGATTCCCGCTACGGGCGGCGCAGGTTCACCTACGATGCAGCCGGGCAGCTGACTGAAGCTATGAACGGTGTCGGTGGTGTGACGCGCTATGAGTACGATGATCGCGGCCGTGTGGTGCGCATCACAGACCCCGTGGGCGGGGTCACTACACGAAACTATAACGAATGTAACCGGGTAGGTTCACAATCGGACCCGCTTGGCCGGGTCACGACCAGCACCTACGATGCCGCGGGCAGGCGGATCTCCCAGTCCACTCCTCACGGGCGGACGATGGAGTGGGTGTACGATGCTGCCGGTCGTGAGGCTGGTGTCCGGATGGATGGCAGGTGGGTGTCCCAGACTGTGCGGGATGCCCGTGCCCGAACAACGAGCATCACCGATCACACCAGGCCCGCAGCTGCTCCAGTTGTGCATACGCTCCAGTTCGACCGTTTGGGACGGCTTGTTCAGCGCACCACAGACTGTGGCGATGATCCTCAGCAGACGCGGTGGGAGTACGACGCGGATGGTACCCGTGTTGCGCTCATTACCCCGATGGGAGCCCGGGTTACATACACGTACGATCTGGTTGGCCGACTGGTTGGTATCACGCATCCTGGTCTGGGCAAGGCATACTTCGACTACGACCCGTCGGGCCGGACGAGCGAGGTCCGGTCGGGCGAACTGTTGCAGTCGTGGGAGTACCAGAACGGATACCCCGTTCGTCACGCTCGTACCGATGCGCACGGTGCGCGTGTGACCAGTACTGTCCGTGACGACGAGGGCCGGATCACGGAGATTAACCGCCCGGACGGTACCACCGTTTACCGTTATGACGATGCGTGTCAGCTTCTCTCGGCAACGTCGGGTGGCATCGAATCGGCGTGGATGTACGATCAGTCGGGCCGCCTCACCGCGGAAACCGTGCGTGGGTGTGAACGTTTTTTCCGGTATGACGAGGCAGGGCAGCTTCTCTCGGTCAGAGAGTCTGGCGGCGTGAGTACGGACTACGCCTACGATGGGCAGGGTCATCGTGTGCGTGCCACAATCGGTGACTGTGCTGCCGAGTACGAGTGGGATGACCGCGGCTGGCTGGCTGGTGTCAGGCAACATGATGTTGACACGGTGCGGGAAACTCGACTGTGGGTGAACGCCCTCGGCGAACTCGCTGATATTGATGGAACAGCTCTGACCTGGGACGCCGCAGCCGTTGTGCCGTCGCTGCTCAGTCTCGGTGGGACGGCCGTGTTCCAAGGACCGGCAGGGCTCACCGGTAGCGGGAGCGAGTGGCGGGTATCGGGGTGGCGTGCGGGGCGTGCTACGGATGTTGAGGATCCGTGGCAGGTTCTCGACGCTCTCACCGGCCCTGACTCCGGCGATCGCGATGCGTTTCCTGCGGGCATCTCGTTTGGTGCGGATGGTGGGCTGCGCGTTGCGGGACTCGACTGGATGGGTGCCCGGGTGTACGACCCGGCAACGCGCGGATTCCTCTCTGTTGATCCCCTTGCCCCGGTCACGGGCGCAGCCTGGTCTGGGAACCCCTATTCTTATGCGGGAAATGACCCCCTTCACGCGATTGATCCGCACGGGCTGGCTCCAATCACGGATGCCGAGCTCAGGGGATACGCCGATAGTCTCCAGGGCCCGCTCGCGCAGGCTGCGGGAGCGGCCGGACACTGGCTCTCCGAAAACTGGGAGTACATCGTGGGTGGGCTCGCGATTGTGGCCGGCGTGGCACTCATGTTTACCGGCGTCGGCGGCCCCGTTGGCATGATGCTGATTGGAGCGGCCAGCGGGGCACTCGTTTCGGGAGGTGTTTCGGTGGTGACTCAGAAGGCGACCACCGGCACGGTCGATTGGGGTGAGGCGGGTAAAAGCGCCCTCATCGGTGCTGCGGGTGGTGCGGTTGGTGGTGGCGTTGCGGGTAGTTTGGCCCGGGGCGCACGGGTGCTTGCACCACAGGTGTTGTTGGCTGATGATGCTAGTACGTTGGTTCAGGTCAGCTATGCTGCGATGAGAAACACCGCGGTGCGCACAGCGATTGCAAATGGAAGCGGAAACGCGGCCAGTAACACCCTGAACTACGGTGTAAACGCAACCGATCACACTCCGCTGGGCTATCTACAGAGTCTCGGCACTGGATTTGCGACCGGTGCTGGTGGGTCGTATCTGACCAATAGGTTTGGAGGAAGTATTAATAACCGGCTGGGGGAAGAACTGTTGAACCGCCTCGGCGGAATGACGCAGAACGTCGTCAACGAAAACATCCGCGCGGGCGGGGACACAGCGGTAGAAAACCTGGTGTCGGTCGGGTTGCTCGGCTTTGTCACAGGCGGCACCGGTCCTGTGACCGGTGTTCACTCGGCGGGATATTAAAGTGGAGGAAAGTCTGCCCTCAACATCGACGGGAGGTCGTCATGGTAGGCCTCCGGCGCGGTGGAGTTGGTGGCTGAAATGGAGGCGGCCGAAAGATTGGATCCTGAATATCGGAGGAATCATCCTCATAGTCCCGGGCCTTTTAGTGCTCATGATTCCCCTTTTTAATTCGTTGGATGAGCAATGGATTAGATGTGAAGTGGTTTCTGCTGCTCCACACGTTTCATCCGGTGGGGTGGGAGGGTCTGTCTCGCGTTTGACTGTCACGGTAGAAACTCGCGATTGTCGCGAAATTAGTATCAGTTGGGGTGTGACACGCGAGAATATGCAGCGGATCGCAGATTCGTTCGAGCCGGGTGCGACGTATGAGTTTAAGATGAAGTGGGTGTCAATCCAAGCGGCTCGTGGTTTCCCGTTTGTCGAGCCCAGCGCGGAAAAATTTCGGATGTATGATTCGGCGGAATAACTCTGGCTCAATTGCCTCGGCGATGGATGTGCGACCGGTGCTGGTGGGTCGTATCTGACCAATAGGTTTGGAGGAAGTGATGTGCCCTGGCTTTAACGGAGTCGACCTGTTGGAATCTTGGTAGCAGCTCCACCAAGAAGGAGGCTGGCTATGAGTCGTTACCTTGAACCATTCAAACGCAAAGTCCTAGACCTACTTGCTGACGGCACGCCCGTAAAGCATGTCGCAGAGGATCTCGGCATCAGTCAGCAGACCATCGACAACTGGCGCGAACAGAGCCTCGTTGACCGGGGCGAGCTCTCGGGCATGACCAGCACCGAGAGCGCTGAACGTGCTAGCGCAAGGCGCCGTATCCGCGAGCGTGAAGAGGAAGTGCGAATCCTGGTTCGAGCGCGGGAACTCGTGAAAGAGGCGCCCCGCCTAAAAGGGTCTACGCGGCCATCACGGTGATGGACGCGGAACGTCTCCCTGTGCAGAAGGCGTGCCGGCTGCTCGGTGTGTCTGAATCTGGTTACTACGCTTGGAAGACTCGTGCCCCGTCGAAACGTCAGATCCGGCATGCGTGGCTCCTCGATCAGATTCGGGCCGTCCACGAGGGGACACGGGGCGTGTATGGTGCTCGCAGAGTGTGGGCCGAACTCACGATGGGGTTAGGTCTGCAGGTGGGGCGGTCCCAGGTGGAACTGGTGATGTCACGCGCGGGATGACGTGGCATTCCAGGACCTCGCAGCGCCCGGAGACCGCGACAGGAGTCCCCTCTCCCCGGGGATCTTGTGCGGCGTGAATTTCATCGAGAACATCCAAACATGTTGTGGGTCACCGACGTCACGTGAGCATCGCACGAGAGAAGGAAAGATTTACTGTGCGGTCGTGTTGGATACGTTCAGCCGCAAAGTGGTCGGTTGGGCGATTGATAGCGCCCCGAATGCTGGGCTGGTGACGAACGCATTACAGATGGCGATCAAGACGCGACGCCTGGGCCCGGGACGGTGATTCATTCGGATCACGGCACGGTCTTCAGAAGCTGGGTATTCACGGAGCGCGCAAAGAGTGCAGGGCTGATGCCATCGATGGGGGCAATCGGCTCGTGTTACGACAACAGCATGATCGAATCGTTCTGGGGGCGCATGTAAACAGAACTCCTGAACCGGAAGTCGTGGCGGACCAGGCTCGAACGTGCGAATGCGATTTTCGAGTATCTCGAGGTGTTCCACAACCGAAAGCGCCGCCATTCTAAGCTCGGGATGCGCACACCCCGTGGCACCCTAACGACCTTACAGTCGTGGCTGGTCGAGCTCTTTCGCGAAAAATATGCTCGCTGCTTTGAGCACTTCGTTCGCTTTCTTCAGCTCCGCATTCTCACGCCGCAGCCGCCGGTTTTCTGCGGCAACATCGCTCGTGATGCCAGGCTTGCTGCCGATATCAATCTGGGTGTGGCGATACCAAATACGGAGCGTATCGGGCGAGACACCCAACAGCCCGCCGACGTGTTTACTTGCGGCGTGCAGGCTCGTCTGCTCGGGGAGTGCTTCGGTGAGCATGCGCAGGGCACGCTCCCGGAATTCTCGATCGTATTTTCTTGGCCATGGTGTTCCTATCCTTGTACAAAAACCGGAACAACACCCAGAGCACAGAACTGTAAGGTCGTTAGGGTGCCACGGGGTGTGCCGCCCGTGAATATGCAGCGGATCGCCCACTCGTGTGAGCCCGGTGCGTCATCTGAGTTTAAAATGGGGTGGCTCTCGCAACATGCCGCGACGAGTTTCTCTTTCTTCACACCCACGGCGGAGGCCTGCAGAGCGTATGACCCAGCAGAATAACTCGGACCCGGTGGGTGACTCCCACCCGCTCGAGACCGAAGCGGCAGAACACTCCTCTCCGCCGCCCCGAGGCCGTCACGCTCAGCCTGCTGCGAATCAGCGGTGGCGGCGGACCCGCACCGGGATTTCCGCTCTCGGGGTCACTCTCCTGTTGGTGGCCTGTGCTCTTAGTGTTCTGGTTCCCCTTCTTAACGGGGTGGGTAAAGACTGGGTGCGCTGCGACGTCGTTTCGGCGAGTCCCGGGTATTCGTCGGTGAGCTACTGGCGACCGTCTTCCTCCGTTCCAACGGTGAGGGTCACAACGAAAAACTGTCGGACTATTACCGTGACACGCGGGGTGACGAGTGAGAATATGCAGCGGATAGCCGATTCTTTTGAGTCCGGTACACCATACGAGTTCAAAATGGGCTGGCTCTCGCAGCAGGCTGCGCACGGGCTCACCTTCTTCACCTCAACGGCGGTATCTTTCCGGCCCTACCTCCCGGCGGAGTAATGCCGCCACCCCGGCATCCGCCCTACGGGTACCCCACGAACCAGAGCAGCACAATCGCTACCGGCTGGAGCGCAATCCCCACGCACAGCAGCGTGACCCGCCGCGCCCGGGTGGCCGAGAGGGCCGGGTCGCCGAGCAGCGGGGCCATCGGTAGGACCATCCGAAACAGGCTCTGCTGCGGCAGGAAGACCGCCACGAGGTACAGCGCGTAGCTTCCCGAAAATGTGAGCAGTTCGTGCCCGAGCGGCCGGATGCGCCGCCGCAGCAGCCACGCGGCGAACCCGGCCGCGACGGCCAGCACCAGCACAGCACCCCACCAGCCCAGGTACCGGGTGGACATCACAAACCAGGGCGTGAGTGGGGCGAAGTGTTGCCGACCCACAAACCCGGTCCACCAGGCGAGTTCGGTCTCCAGGTAGGCGTCCGGATACCCGGTGACGGCATCCGCGATGAGGGGCCAGCTGAGGCCCGCCGCGGCGATCAGTAATCCCGCGGCGACCAGGGAGAGTCGGTCTCGCAGACTGAAGGGCTGCGTCGTTGCCGGGGCCCATCGCCCCCACCAGCGCCGGGGGGTTCCCGAGCGCCACAGTCGCACCAGGAAGTGGATGCCCAGCATGAGGGCGAGGGCGAGAATCCCGGGCCGGGTGAACGCGGCCAGCACGCCGAATGGGATGACGAGCAGGTAGCGTCGTGCGAGCACCGCCCAGAGTGCACCGAAGAGCAGTGCCAGGTACAGGCTCTCGGCGTAGGCGGTTTGGAGGATGAACGACAGCGGCCCGAAGCAGAAGAAGACGACCGCCCAGAACGACGGGACGTGACCGACCCGCAGGCGGAGCATCCGGTACAGCAGGAGGGCCGCAACGCCGCCGCAGACGAGCGCGATGAGCGGGGCGACCACGTTAAAACCGAGACCCGTGACCGCCATGAGGCCGCGGCTGAGCATCGGGAAGAGGGGAAGAAAAGCCCACGCGTTGGGTTCGACCTCGCCGGAGGTGTTGAGCGGCAGCTCGGCGGGGTATCCCGCGGTGGCGATGGTGCGGTAGTAGGAGGCATCCCAGGAGCTGAGGAAGGCGAAAAAGTCGGCAGCGATCCGCGGGCTGGCAAACGCCCACTGCTGGGCGGTGGCTGTGGCAAACATCGCACCCAGCAGTGCGGTGGAGAGCAGGCGCGAGGCGACGTAGACGGCCAGCACCCGGGCCCAGGCGGGCTGGGCGGCGAGCCAGGCTCGCGGCCCGCGACGGGCTGTGGTGGCCGGGGTGGTTTTGCGCGTCTCCGTGTACGCCGTGGGGGTCGTCATCGTGTGGGTGCTATCCGTGGGTTGTGGGTTTCCCACAGTGTAGCCCGCGCGGGGGTGTGCGCCCCGCCGGGGTGAGGGTCCCGGCGGGGCGCACGTTCTGTGTGGTTACCCCGGCTAGCTAGTCGCGCGCATCCGAGAGGAGCTCCACCGTGCGCGACTCGACGGGGCGGCCGAGGGCGCGGTACTCCCAGCCGCGCGCCCGGTACTCGTCCGCGTTGAGGGCATGGCGACCGTCCACGATGCGGCGGTGGGCCACCAGGCGGCCCAGGTCGTCGGGGCGGGCCTCCCGGAACTCAGCCCACTCGGTGAGCAGCGCGACGACCTCGGCCCCGCGCACGGCCTCGGGGAGCGAGGGGGCAAACGAGAGTTCGGGATACGCTCGCCGGGCGTTGGGCATGGCCTCCGGGTCGTAGATGGTCACGATGGCCCCCTCGGCGCTGAGCATCCGTGCCACATCGAGGGCCGGTGCATCACGGATGTCGTCCGAGTTTGGCTTGAACGCGGCCCCCAGGGCGGCCACGGGGACGCCCTCCAGGGATCCACCAACCATCTCGCGGATGACGTCCACCGTACGCGTGCGTCGCCGCTGGTTGATACCGTCCACCTCGCGCAGGAACGTTACGGCCTGGCCAACCCCGAGTTCCTCCGCGCGGTGGATGAACGCCCGGATATCTTTGGGTAGGCAACCGCCGCCAAATCCCAGGCCCGGCTTGAGGAAACGCGAGCCAATGCGGCTGTCGTAGGCGAGCGCCGAGGCGAGGATGTTGACGTCGGCCCCCGTCGCCTCGCACACCTCCGCCATCGCGTTGATGTAGGAGATCTTGGTGGCGAGGAAGGAGTTGGCTGCCACCTTGACGAGTTCAGCGGTTGCCAGGTCGGCGATGACGAGGGGTGTACCCGCGTCGAGGATCGGTCGGAAGGCCGCGCGCAGCTGGGCCTCAGCCCACTCCGATTGCACCCCGAAGACGAGGCGGTCGGGGTGCAGGGTGTCCTCCACCGCGTAGCCCTCGCGCAGAAACTCGGGGTTCCAGGCGAGCTCGACGCGCTCACCCACCGGCGAGGAGGCTCGCACGAGTTCGGTCAGCCGCGCCGCGGTTCCGATAGGAACGGTTGATTTGCCCACGATCAGGGCCCGGCGCGTGATCGCCGAACTGAGCGTGGCGAACGCCCGGTCCACGTAGGTGAGGTCGGCCGCGTTGGAGTCGTGGGCCTGCGGGGTGCCCACGCAGATGAAGTGCACATCGCCCCACTCGGCGGCCTCGGTGAAGTCGGTCGTGAAGCGCAGGCGGCCCGTGTCGAGGGCCTCGCGCAGTTTTTCGGGCAGGCCCGGCTCATAGAATGGCACGCGGCCCGACGCGAGCAGGGCGATCTTCGCAGCGTCAACATCCACGCCGAGCACCTCGTAGCCGAGGACGGCCATGCTGACGGCGTGGGTGGCTCCCAGGTAGCCGGTGCCGATGACGGTCAGGCGTGGGTGCTCGGCGATGGGTGGAATGGTGCCGACGAGGGTGGTGGGGCGGTGGTCGGGGGTGAGGTTGAGAGTTGTCATGGGATGCTCCTAAAAATCAACGGGGAGGGTCACCGAGGGGTAACCTGCGGGTTGTGTGAGGTTCGGGGAACGAGGTGCGGGCGTTAGCCGACGCAGCCCACGTTGGACAGCCCTCTGGCTGCCCCGGATTCGACGTTGTTACAGTGCACGACGTTGGCCAGCACGGGGGTTGTTTTGATCGCAAATCCCGGGCCGTTGACGTGTGCGGTGTTGGTGCTGAAGGAATTGCCGTTTCCCCAGCCGTCCAGGATCTCGTGAGTTTGGAAGCCGTCCTCGGGTGAGTTGACACCGGTGTTGTCGGTCACGGTCCAGTCGTTTCCTTTCACATCCACCCACGAGTCGGCGGCGGTGATGGCCGTGCCGTCGAAGGAGTTGCCGCTCAGGCTGCCACCCGTTGTGCCCTCCTTAATATCGACGCTTTCGGCTGTGGTATCCGAGATGGTGTTGTTCGCCACGGTGTTGTTGTCGCTGCGGTCCGGGTTGCAGTTTGTGATCCGACACCAGTTGCTCTCGGCCGTGCCCACGTAGATGCCCTCACCAAACTTGGGTTTCACTTTTCCGGTGTGGCTCACGGTGTTGCCGCTGACGGTGTTTGAAACGCTGTTGTTTCGCAGGTGGATACCCTCGTTACCGATATCGGTGACCGTGAGCCCGGTGAGGCTGGCGTGGGCCGTGGCATCCAGCATCACGCCCTTCTGGCCGTTCCGCACCGTGAAACCGCTGAGGTTCCAGTAGTCAGCCCCGTCGAGGTGCAGCACGTAGCCGTCGGTGATGTCACCACCGTCGAGGACGCTGTCGGCGCTGCCGCACAGCCACACCGGGTTGGCCGCGGTGCCCGCATCGCTCGCCTCAAACGTGCCGGAGTAGACCCCCGGCCGCAACCGGATGACGCTTCCCGGCTCGGCCGCGGACAGCGCCCGGGTGAGCTCGCGGGCCGTCCCCACCGTGACCGTTGCCGCGGGGCAGTCACCCGCAGCGGCAGCCGGGGCGGGGGTGGCTTCCTCGGTCGGGGTCGTGTCGGCGGGGGCGGTGGACGCCCGGGTCGTGGGTTCACCCCGCGGCCCGGACGCTACGCTCCACAGGATGGCAGCGATGGTCAGGACTCCGACCGCGGCCGCCGCGAGCCAGTACACCTGCGCGCGCGTCATCCGCGGACTCCGGCCGGCCCGTTATCGGGCTCGCCGTAGCGCACCGTTGAGTGTGCGGTCGCGGGCACCGGGCTGGCTACCAGACCCACCGCCTCGGGGGAGACCATCCCCTCCGTGAACTGGCTGAGCGGGCGCATCTCCTCGTACGGGTTGTGGATGCCCTGGGTGCGTCGCCGGGCCCCGCGCGTCGCCGTCAGGACGAGCAGTGTCGCGAGGATAACCCACAGCACCGTGAGGGGCTGGAAGATTTCCCGGATAATGATGGGCAGGCTCCGTGCGCGTGACCAGTCCGCCACCGCGTTGGTTCCCAGGGTGGTACCCGTGCCGCGTTCCAGGTCAATCGCGGTGGGGCCCTCCCCGGCCAGGGTATTGTCTTTTACGACCGACCCGTTGTTGGTCCCCACGAGTGTGACCCCGTGGTTGGTGGCCTCCGTGACGGTGTTGCCCGTCACCTGACCGGTTGAGTCGCGCAGGTAGATGCCGGTGTCGGCCCCGGTTACAGTGTTACCGGTGACGGAGGCATCCTGCACGGCATCAACGACCGTGATGCCGTGCTCGTCACTGTTGGTCACGGTGTTGTGGCTGACGACCACGTCGGAGGCAGCCCCCGACAGGGCGATACCCGTCTCGTTGTTGCGCACGGTGTTGCGCGTCACCTGCACGTTTTCGCCCCCGACCACGCGCACGCCGTAGCGTTCGTTGGTGCTCGTGGTGCTTGTGGAGAGGACGTTATTGCCGTAGTCGTCCACGGCGGCCCCGGTGGCGCTTGGCCCGTCGGCCAGGGGGGTGCCGTCAAACGCGAAGCCGTCGCGACCGTTGTGTTCTGAGGTGACACCCGTCACGTGGATGCCCGTCGAGGCCCGGGTCACGCTCAGGCCGTCCACGGCGTTGTTGCTCGTGATTGTGGATCGTACGCTGCTGCTGGTGACCTCACGATGGAAGACGATCCCATCGACGAGACTATTCACGATCAGACTGTTGATGATGCTCACTCCCGTCGCGCCGTTGACGAAGATGCCGAAGGCGTTTCCGTCGATGATGACGTGGTCGAGGCGGCCGGTGGCGGGGGCACCGGATGCCGCAGAGGTATCAGCATCCGCGGGTGTGGACACCTCCGATGCCCCGGTGATAGCTAGACCGCCCGTATTGCCGCTCCAGAAGCCCAGGTGGTCGAGGTGCGTCTGGCTGAGCACGGCGGTGCCGCCGAGAGTGCGGATGTAGGCCCGCCCGTCGTCGGTGAGGGTGTCGGGGGTCTGGGCCGCGGCATCCCAGCCGGTGATGGTGAGCGGATGCTCGGCCGTTCCCGCGCCCCGGAGGGTACCGCCCAACCCCAGGATCGACACGTAGCCGTCGGGGGAGCTCGCCAGGTGGAGCTCGTGATCGTTGGGCATACTGAGGTCGAGCGTGGCACCCGCCACCACAACGACGCTCTTCGAGAGCAGGTAGGAGCCGTCGGGTTGCCGACTGAGGGTGTCGGGGATATCCACGAGGTCCTGATAGGTGTAGGGGGCCGTTGCCGGCACCAGCACCACCGTGGGCAGCGCGTTCGCGGGGGTGACGGTGAACGGCGCGCTCAGCCCGGAGCCGGGCCACTGTGCGGCTGAGGCGGCACCCCGCAGGGTGTCGATTCGGGCCTCTTCGCGGGTGACGAGCACCGATTCGCGGTCCGGGTCTCCCGGGTAGGCGCGGCCAGTTGAACCGGTGTCAGTGGTGGGTTCGGCGCCGGTGTCCGACGTTGTATCGGCCCAGGCGGCGGTCGTGTCGAGGGTGCCGAGGCCGGGAAGAATCGCGGTGGACAGCAGACCCCCGGCGGTCACTACCGCCGCGAGGCGCGAGGTGTGGCGCATCATGATGCCTCCAATGCGGGTTCGAATGTGGGCTCCAGGGTGTGTGCGGCCTGGCCGTCGCCGCCGATGGTGTCGGCGTGGCGGGTGAGCCAGCCCTGCTTATTCATGGTGACAAATGCGTACGCCTTGATGGGGAGGGCCACGAAGATCACCGCAAACGCCATGACGGGCAGGATGAGGATGTCCCACGGGTGCCGCTTGAGATCCGAGAATCCCCGGATAGCCCGGCCGAGGAGCAGCCAACCCAGTGCGAGGCCGAGGCCAACCGGGGCCAGACTGGCCCGGCTGAACATGAGGTACCAGATGGTGAAACCCATCGTGAGCGGGGTGATGAGGATCTGCAACACCGTGATCTTGGTCACAAACGGCACCTGCCACACCCATCCTTTCGCGATGGCCGTGAGGTAGCAGCGGTAGGAGTTGCGGCTCCAGCGCACGCGCTGCTTCACAAATGCGGAGAACGCGGAGGGGAACATGGACAGCGCCCGGGCGGAGGACTGGTGCACCGTCTTGTATCCCGAGGCGAGAACCAGCCAGGTGAGCCTGCCATCATCACCCGAGATGCAGCGGCGCCCCAGGAAGAACTCGTTTTCCAGGTTGTCGAGCACGGGGAGCACGGCGTCGCGTCGGTAGGCGGCGGTGCGCCCCGAGAGGCAGGGCACCGCTCCGGCCCGGCCCATGGCGGGCACGTAGTTGTAGTAGCGCAGGGTAACCATCCAGTCGGCAACTTTTCGCCACAGGCTGGAGTGACGCTGGTACACGTTTTGCTGGGTACTCACGCCGCCGACGGCCGGGTCAGCAAATGGCATCTGCACGTTCTCCAGTAGGCCGGGTAGCCACGAGGTGTCGGAGTCCACGAGGATCAGTAATTCGCCCTGGGCGAGCCGGATACCGGCCCCGAGCGCCGATCGTTTACCCGCGTGGTGGAAGAGGATGGGTCGTACCCTCGGGTCGCCCAGCCGGTCAATGCGGGCGTAGGCCTCGGTGTCGGCCACGTCGAGCACGATGATGATTTCATCGGGGCCCTGCTCCCGCCAGGTGTCGAGGCAGCGCATCAGGATGTCGGGGTCTTCGTGGTAGGACGGCACGACCACGGAGCTGGTGGCGCGGAAATCCGAGACGATGGGTTTCGCGAGGCCCGAGAGGATGACGCGGTAGAGCCAGAGCGCCCAGACGATCGTGCCGGCGATGGCGAGAGGAAGGTAGACGGTCCAGCCGTCAAAGAAGTTGTGCGGGAAAATGGCGTTCACCGAGCCGGGAATGATCCTGGGGGCTGTGTGAAGGAACGTCAAAATAGTCATGAGAATAGAACTTTCTCTATGCGTATTTTCTGCTCAGATGAGGTGGCCGCCCCGGAGGGGGGAGCGAGAAGCAGCTGTGAGAGTCCGGCAGTTGGTTGAAACCCGGAAACTGCCTCTTTGCGTTGACTGGGAGCCACGTTAGGTGCCGTTAACGGATACCGCAACCCTTCGTGGAATATCCGGTACGCGTTATTAATGCGCGTGAAACATAGAGTTTCAAACGTTTTTTCATCCCTGGCGTGTAGTCCGCCCTGGGGCCGGGTAGATGTGGCGCGTGCGGGGGGCTCAGCCCTCGGCGAATTCGCTGCCCCGGATCGCTGTCGTGTCCTGGCTGAGGGCGGCGACGGCCTGGATCGTGTCGCGCTCGACCCGGTTGAGCGCGACCCGTTCGAGCGGTGGTAGCTGAGCGGGTCGGGGCTGCCCCAGCACCGTCTCGGTGTCGGCTGAGCTGATCGCGTTAAGTTCTAGGAAACGCAGGCTGGCGAAGTCGGCGAGTGCGGAGAGGTGACCGAGTCGGCTCGGTGCACCGTGCACCGTGAGCTGCGTGATGCCGGGGAATCGGCGCGCGATCACGGCGAGGTCAACGGTGTCGTCCGTTCCGGCGGTGCCGTGGTGGGGGGTGCCGTCTGCCGCGGCATGTATGGTGACACCGCCGAGAGAATCCGGCCCGATGCAGCCCACGATGCTGCGCGGCCCGGCGAGAGTGAGCCAGGTGCCGTCACCGTGGATGCGCAGGCCCGGTTGTACCCGGCCCGTGAGCACCAGGACGGTCTGATGCTCGCCGAGGAAGATATCCGTGACCCCGGTCGCGTCAAGTGTGAGTGTAAAGATTCGCGTGTCGCGCATATCCACCCGGGTGAGGCTGTGGTTGTGGAGGGTCACCTGGCGGATAAACGGGCGCTCACGTAAGTATTGCGGCAGGCCGAGGGCGGGGGTGTTGGCGGCGAGTGCCGTGAGCCCGGGCAGTCGGTCTAGTTCGGCCAGATCGCTGAGTGCGCCCACCTGCTCGGCAGTCATCCGCTCGGTGCTGATCGGGAGGGCGGTCCCGGCGAGGGTGAGCACGGCAGCCGGGTCGTCATCCATGCGGGAGACGGAGAAGCTGCGTTTCTGCTCCCGGGTGACGTTCATCCAGTCGCTGCGTTCCCAGACGTCCCAGCCGAGCACCGCGGGCGGTGGTGGCACGGTGATAACCGGCTCGGCGTGGCCGAGGGGTATCCAGGATTCGGGAAGGGGGAATGGAGCCCACCAGTGGGTCGGTGATTCCCACGCGCTCGCGACGAGTGGCGGCTGCATATGGATCGTATCGAGGGTGCCTGTGGCGGGCAGCTCTGGGTCTTGCCAGTCCAGGAGGGCGAGCGCCACACGCCCCGCATTGTCACCCGTTCCGCTGGCCGTGATCTGGAGTGCCAGGTACACACCCAGGCGGGGGCTGAGTGTGGCGTAGACGTTTCCGACGGGGGGAGTCATCTTCCCTTCCTACCGCACCGCGAGGACAAATGGCAACACCGTGGCGACCCCGGCCGCGTGTAGGACCCGCCCGGCGACCGTGAGGGTCCAACGGCTGTCTGCCTGATCATCCACGAGGAGCACCGGCTGACCGGCGTACGCGTCGAGGGCGTCGGCGAGTGCGGAGCCCACGGTGAATCTGTTCCATACTCCCGCGAGGCGGTAGGCGCTGTTGCCGCCGGGTGCGCCGCTGGGTCCGCCTCCCGCGTGGTCGAGCGTGCCCAGGTAGGGGAGTCGTCCCGCGCTCGCGAGGCCTCGGGCCACCGAGTCGATCAGTTGCGGCCGACTGCGGGAGGGTACGCTCACCACCGCGGCCGGGCGCTCCGCCCACCCCCAGTCGGCGAGTGCGCGCACGCAACCGCCGAGGAGTGCTTGGCTGGCGGGGGCATCTGGTTGCCCGGGGGCGAAAAGCTCGCGTAGGGTGCCACCCCAGCCCAGGTCGGTGAGGCGGGCGAGGGCGCGCCCGGGGGCGAGACGCTGGGCGGGTGGGATGTTGCCGCGCACCTCAACCCCGAGTCGTGCGGCTCCGGTGGGCCATTGCGCACGCGGTTCGAGGAGGACTCCCACCCGGTCGAGTGCGGTGGTTGCCTCGGTGTGGGCAGCGGCGAGGAGATCGGTGGGATACCAGGGGCCGGAGCAGTTATCGCAGCGGCCACAGGGCGCGGCGGTGTCGTCGTCGAGGGCGCGCTGGAGGAATTCCATGCGGCAGTCCGCAGTGGATTCGTAGGCCAGCATGGCGTTCTGCTCGATGCGGCGTTCGGCGGCGATGCGGGTGTAGCGTTCCTCGTCGTACTCCCAGGGCTCACCGGTGGCGAGCCAGCCGCCCCGCACCCGGGTGACCGCGCCATCCACGTCGAGTACCTTGAGTAACAGCTCGAGCGGGGTGCGGCGCAGATTGACCCGTGACTCTAGTGCGGGGGTGGAGAGCGGGCCGTCACTCGCCCGCAGCGTATCGAGCACCGCGCGCGCGTTGTCGGCGCTCGGCATGGATGCGGTGGCGAAGTATCGCCAGATGGCCTCATCCTCGGGCCCGGGTAGCAGGAGCACCTCGGCGTTGTCGGTCGCGCGTCCGGCGCGGCCCACCTGCTGGTAGTAAGCCACGGGGGAGGAGGGTGCGCCCAGATGCACCACAAAGCCCAGGTCGGGTTTGTCGAAACCCATCCCGAGTGCGCTCGTGGCGACGAGAGCCTTGACCTCGTTGCGGGTGAGCATCTCTTCTGAGCGCTCGCGTTCCTCCGTGTCGGTCTGGCCCGTGTAGGAGCGCACGGCGTGGCCGGCGTCGCGCAGGAGCCGGGCGGTATCGTCGGCGGCGGAGACCGTGAGCGTATAGATGATGCCGCTGCCGGGTAGGTCGTTCAGATGGCTGAGGAGCCAGGCGAGGCGGGTTCGGGTATCCGGTAGCGGGAGCACACCCAGGCGCAGCGAGGCCCTGGCGAGGGGGCCACGCACCGTGACGACCTCGACCGGATGCCCGTGGACGTTCATCCCCACTTGCTCGGCGACATCGGTGACCACGCGGCTATTGGCGGTTGCGGTGGTCGCGAGCACGGGGACGCCCTCGGGCATCTGCGCGATCAGATCGCGCAGTCGCCGGTAGTCGGGGCGGAAATCGTGGCCCCAGTCGGAGATGCAGTGGGCCTCGTCAACCACGAGCATCCCGGCCCGGGAGAGCAGGGCGGGCAGGTGCTCATCGCGGAAGGCGGGGTTGTTCAGCCGCTCGGGGGAGACGAGGAGCACATCGACCTCGTCTGCGGCGATTGCTCGCAGCACGTCATCCCACTCGTGGACGTTGGCCGAGTTTATGGCGACCGCACGTACTCCGGCCCGGGCGGCGGCGGCGACCTGGTCGCGCATGAGGGCAAGCAGTGGCGAGACGAGGATAGTGGGGCCTGCACCCCGCTGACGCAGCAGCAGGGTGGCCACAAAGTACACGGCTGATTTTCCCCACCCGGTGCGCTGTACCACGAGCGCCCGGCGTCGGTCGTCCACGAGTGTCTCGATGGCCTCCAACTGGCCGACATGAAACTCGGCGTCCTCCCGACCCACGAGGGTGCGCAGGATATGACGAGCGTGTGCGGCGGTTGGGGTCATAGGGACAGTGTGCCAGAGGGGTCTGACCTGGCCGCGCGCGGCCCGCCGGGGGGCGACGCGCCGCCAACCGCACCGTTCGGGGCTTGCCCAGTGAGAGGTGAAAGACTGAGATGATGTTCCGTCAGCACCCGCGCCTCACCGTCTTCACCGTGGTGTACTTGGCGATCGTGGCGTGGATGACCCTCGGGCCGCAGCCGCTTGACGACCACGGCGACGCCTTCATGCGTATGGTGGCATGGCGCATTAGTCTGTGGGAGCCCCTGAACTGGTTCGATTTTCCCCACCTGGAATTTATTTCCAACATCCTGATGTTCGTCCCGGGCGGGATGTTCCTCATCTTGCTGCTGGGCCGCCGCTACTGGTGGTTTGCTGTCCAGGTGTGTGTCCTGGCCACGGTGGGAATCGAAACCGTCCAGATGTTCCTGCCCCAGCGCGTCCCGGATCTGCGAGATGTCATTGCCAACACGATTGGCGGGATGATCGGGGTCACCGTGGCGATGATCGTGACGTATCCGGCGGCTCGGGTGCGAAAAGCCAGCGTGGTTTCGGCTCCACAAACGGCCGACACAGTCGTCGAACCGGTGCGCTCGACAGCACTACGGTCAGAATAATCGACAGCAGCAGCATCCCCGTCAGCCAGAGGTCGGGGAATCCGGTGTGCCGCATCACGCCGCTCTCACGTAGTGGGTAGAGCACAAAGCTGTGCAGTAGGTAGACGTACATGGTGAACTGCCCGTAGCGCGTCATCCGGTTGGGCGTGCGGGGCACCAGAACAAGGAACGCCACGCTCAATACCGCGGCGAGCGCGATCACGCCCAGGCGGATGCCGCCAGCCCACCACTCCTGACTGCCGAGTCCCACGTAGGAGTCGTCGTAGAAGAACCAGAAGCGCAGTTCTACGCTGCGCCACGTGTCGAGGAACGTGAGTACCACGACAATCCAGCCGAGGAGCAGCGTTATCGCCGCGCCGCGCACGGCTGTGGAGCCGCGTCGTAGCGCCAGCCACCGCTCCGCGAGGCCCCACCGGCGTAGTTGCCAGCCGAACACAAAAAAGGGCAGGATGCCGAGCGCACGCGACAGCGCAAACGTGTTATCGACGTTGCCGAAGTAGCCCACCCCGACCGAGATCACGACCGCCCAGGCCAGCGGCCAGCGCAGCAGGACGAGGTAGGGCATAACCAGGCGGAATACGCCGAGTGCGAGCAGGAACCACAGCGTCCAGGAGGGTCGGGTGGGGTTGATGTGAGTCTTGTCTTCGGCCATGAATTGCACGAGGCTCCAGATGGACTCCATGATGATGTAGGGCAGCACAATGTCGGTCAGGACCCGCGTCATCTGCCGGGTGGTAGGTGCGCCCGAGCGGGCGAAGTATCCGCTCACGATGGCAAACGCGGGCATGTGGAAGGCGTAGACGACGAGGTAGGTGGTGAGTGCGGCATCCGACTCGTGGATCAGCCGCTGGATGCTGTGCCCGAGCACCACGAGGATGATGCAGGCTACACGGGCGTTGTCCCAGTAGGGCACGCGGGAGTGCGGGAGTACGGTGGTCGCGGGGGACAGCTCGGAGCGCACGGGAGTCCTTCCGCTGGTGGGCGTGATGCGTGAGGGGTGCCTGCAATACCCTAGCGGAGGGTGCCCGAGCGGGCCGCATCACCCGCAGCCTCCCCGTGCACGGCGGCCAGTATGGCCGCCACATCTTCCCGCGTGTTCCACAGGTGAAACGCGACCCGTACGCGACCTGCCCGGCCGGATGCCGTGAGGCCCGCCGCAGTGAGCGCCGCCAGTCGCGTCGCGTCGGCGTCGGGCCAGGTGACGATTGCGCTGTGCGCCTCCGCGATGCCGAGTCCGCGGCACAGCTCATCACCCAGCCCCGCACAGTGCTCGCGTACCGCTGCCAGGTCGAGCCGGTTAAAGAAGGTCAGCGCTTCCCGGGCACCCACCCAGGCCGACCAGGCTGGCGAGACGTCAAAACGCCCGGCGGTCTTCGCGAGCGGCATATGGGTGGCGTAGCAACTCGACCACACATCGTCGGCGGAGTACCAGCCCGCGGCGATGGGTACAAGAGATTCGATCAGGGCCGGGCTGAGCGTGAGGAAAGCAGCGCCCCGCGGTGAGCACAGCCACTTGTAGGTGTGGCACACGGTTGCGTCAAAATCTCCGGCGTTGACGGGCAGCCAGCCGGCCGCCTGGGTGAGGTCGCACAGCGTGAGTGCTGCGTGACGGGCCGCAGCCTCGCGCACGGCGTCACTGTTGGCCACCGCACCTGTCGCCGATTGGACGAGTGAGAACGCCACGAGGGTCGTGGCATCCGTGACCGCGTCGGCCAGGTCGTGAAGTTCTGCGAAGCGCACGGTTACGCCGCGGTGTGCCTGCTGCACGAAGGGATGCACCACCGAGCTAAAGTCGCCCGTGACGCACAGGATCTCGGCGTTGTCGGGCATCCCGGCCGCGATGATTGATACGAGTGAGGAGGTCTGCGATCCCGTTGCGACGGCCTCCGGGGCAACCCCGACGAGCGTGGCATACAGGGCTCTGCTGTCCTCGACGGCCTGACCGTAGGTTGCGGCACTGGCCGAGCCGGAGCACCAGGCGTCCAGGTCACGGTGAAGGGCCGCCGAGGTTTCGTGGGTGGGTACGCCCATGGTGCACGCTGAGAGGTATCCCGGGCGGCGGGGGAAGTGTGTTCCTGCCTCGGCCACGGTGAGGGAGCTTGTCACTGGTGTACTCACGAGGTCAGTCTAGAAGCGGACCACACATTAGTTAAGAGCATATTTCTTATGTCCACTCTCTTCTTCCCTTATGGATGAAGGGCCGCTCTCCCCGCACCTCGGGTGACTTTTCCTCACACATCGACGATTATTTCTCGGTATTGTGAGCTTTTCTCACCCGGAGTGGAGGGTGCCTGGCCGGGCTCCTCAGAATGTATTAGTAATTTGGATGTCTCGTCGCCAACCAATATCTTATGTTTATGTCTCTCACCCCCGCCCCTGCCGTCACCCCTCCCACGGCGGACAGCATTGACGGCCGGGTGATGCGCATCGTGCACGCCGTCAGCGTCACCGGCTCCATCACCGCAGCGGCCGAGCTGCTGCACCTCAGCCAGCCTGCCGTGAGCCAGCAGATTAAGAATGCCGAGACGCGCCTCGGTATTCCCCTTGTCGAGCGGGTGGGGCGGGGTGTGCGGCTGACCGAGGCTGGCGGTATCCTTGCCCGGCATGCCCGGGTGATTACGGCCGAGTTGGAGGGTGCCGTCGCCGAAATTTCCGACCTCGTGGGCCTGCGCAGCGGTCGCCTGCGTCTCGCGTCCTTCCCCTCCGCCTCGGCAGTCATCGTGCCTGAACTGCTCCAGAGCATCCGTCACAGCCACCCCGGTCTCACCACCCACTACCGTGAACTCGAACCGCCCCAGGCGATTGAGGCGGTTCGTAATGGAGAGTTGGATGCCGCCCTCACCTTCAGCTACCCGGGTGACGGCGTCGGCCTCGTCGGTGACACACTGCCGGGTCTGCGCATTGAGCACCTCTGGCGCGAGGAGGTGCGCGTGGCACTGCCCGCCGACCACCCCCTCGCCACGCGTGATCGCGTGCGGCTGAATGACCTGGCAGAGGACACCTGGATCGCCGGTTGCCTCCGTTGCCGGGGTCATCTGGTCGCTGCGGCCGAGTCGAGCGGATTTATCCCGAGGATTAGTCACGAGACCGATAACATGGTCGCCGTCATGGGCATGGTCGCTGCCTCGTTTGCCGTCGCCCTCGTCCCACAGCTCTCTGTTCTTGCCGCCAAGGCGTTTCCTTCGCGCGTGGTTCTCCTGCCGATTGAGGGCGACACGCACCGCGTGATCAGCCTCGTCAGTCCGTTGAGCGCCAGCGATGTACCCGCCATCACCGCTACCCGTGCGGCCTGCCGTGCCCTCGACCCCGCCGCGTGGTCGCTGACTCCCTTTGCGGCTCAGCCTTCCCTCGCCTCCGCGGTGTCACGGTGACCGCCGCGCGTATCCACCCCGTCGATCCTGCCGCGGTCGTCGCACTTCAGCGTCGCACTCTCGGAGTGCTCATTATCGGACAGGTTCTCGCGGGCCTGGGCATCGGTGCCTCCCTGTCGGTGGGTGCCCTTCTCGCCGCCGCCATCTCGGGTGATCCGGCGTGGTCCGGGATGGCCGCCACCATGACCACGTTTGGGGCTGCTGTCGTGGCGTTTCCGCTCGCGCGTCTTGCCTCCCGCCGCGGCCGCGGCGTCTCCCTTAGTATCGGAAGCCTGGTTGCCGCGGTCGGGGTTGTCCTCGTCGTGACCGCCGCTGTGTGGGGTCAGTTCTGGCTGTTGCTGGCGGGCTTGGCCTGCATGGGTTCGGCCTCCGCCGTGCAACTGCAATCACGGTTTGCCGCTGCCGACCTGGCCAGCCCCTCGACGAAGGGGCGTGACCTCTCGATTGTGGTGTGGTCCACGACCGTTGGGTCGGTTATCGGCCCCAATCTGCTCGTTCCCGGTGACCTGGTGGGGACAGCGCTCGGGATGCCTCCCCTCACCGGCACCTTCCTCCTCACTCTCGTCACCCAATTGACCGTCACCGTCCTCTACTCTCTGGCTCTGCGCCCCGACCCGCTGCTCACCGCGCACAGCCTCGCCACGCAGCGGCGGTTCGAGCCTGCTGACGGTGCCGGGGGTGTTGCGCCCGCTACCGAGCCCACCCTGGCCACCCGCATTAGCCGTCAGCGCGCTGCAATCGCCATGATTGCGCTCGCGCACGCCGTCATGGTTTCCGTGATGGCGATGACCCCCGTGCACCTGCGCGAGCACGGGGGCTCCCTCAGCCTGGTGGGCCTCACCATCAGCCTGCATATCGCCGGTATGTTCGTCTGCGCGCCCGTCTGGGGTCTGCTCAGCGATCGCTGGGGAGCTGCCCGGGTCATCTCCCTGGGGTGTGTGATCTTCGCCGCGGCTCTCCTCTGCACCGGGCTCAGCCCCGCAGACAGCCCCGTGGTGCAGGTGGGGCTCATCCTGCTGGGGCTGGGCTGGAGCGCTGTGACGGTTGCCGGGGCGGCCCTCCTGACCCAGAACGCGGTGACGGGTGAGGGTACCGCCCGGCAGGGAATCGCCGACACCGTCATGAACGGTAGCGGGGCGCTTGCCGCGGCCGGGGCGGGGCTTGTGCTCAGCCTTATCGGGTTTGCGGGCCTCTCGTGGGTGGCGTTCCTGATTGTGCTGGTGATCGCCCGCATCACGGTCTCTCTCCGCCGGATTGACCGACTCGACGGGGCTTCGGGGGCCCCGGTCGAGTCCTCGACTGCGTGACCCCCCAGGATCTCCCCAGAGAAGTGACTATGCTGTCACGTTGGGGATGACCATATGCCAGAGACGGAGGTGCAGTGTTTAGAGCGGCCAATGAGATATCTGCGGGGCGGTCCTCACGCGTTCAGATTGTGGACTACTACCGGTTTGCCGCCGCCGCCTGGGTGCTGCTCTTCCACTACTTCTTCAGCGGTATCGCTTCGGGTCGGGTGACGAGCCTCGACTATCTCTCGCCCGTTCCCGCCGCCATCCGCTACGGCTACCTGGGTGTTGATCTGTTTTTCCTGATCAGCGGGTTTGTGATCGTTCAGTCTGTATCGGGAAAGACGGCCAGGTCGTTTACGGTCGGACGGTTTGTGCGGCTTTACCCCGCCTTCTGGGTGGCCATGCTCATCACCGCTTCTATCGCCGCCTTCTGGGGCACGGGGGAACTCGCTGTCACGGGTCCGCAGGTGCTCGCCAACCTCACGATGGTGCCCACCTGGTGGGGCGAGAATCCGGTGGACGGAGTCTATTGGACGCTCCTTTTCGAGCTTAAGTTTTACGCGCTCGTGGGCCTCTTTGTCTTCTTCCGTAAGACCGCGTGGCTGGGCACCTTCATGCCCCTCTGGTCTATCGGGATGCTGCTGGTCACCCTTCGTGCGCCCGGCCATGCCCAGCAGATCGACTTTCTCGGCGGCTACTATTTTCTCTTCGCCGGTGGCGCAATCATTGCCAGTATCCGTCAGAGCGGGTGGAGCCCTCTGCGAATCGCGGGGCTCCTGGCCTCGTTTATGGGTGTTATTCCGCTCGAATTGACCAAGGCTTTTAATCAGGCTCGTGACACCGTTACCCCCATGCCCACCGTCGTTACGGTGGGCCTGATCGCCCTGATCTACGGGATGCTCCTGCTCACCCTGTCGAGGCGCGTCTCGTCGTGGACGCTCCCGGGCTCGGCGTTCGTTGGTGCACTCACCTACCCGATCTACCTGCTGCACGCCAGCATCGGGTATATGGTGCTGAATCACCTCGCCACCAACGAGAACCAGTGGCTGGTGTTCCCCTGCCTGATTCTCAGCATGGTGGTGCTGGCCTACGCTGTCCACCGGGTGATTGAGGTGGGGCTTAAGAGTCAGTGGTATCGCTTTTTTGATGCCACAGTGGGTCGTGCGGTGGGTGCTGTTGAGGGGTGGGCTGCTCGCGTGCGCCGCAGGGTCCGTGGCGGCAATCTGGTGCGCCGCGGCTAGGTGTAGACCGCGCTACACCACATCAATCCGGGGGAAGCCTCGGGGGTCCTCGGCCGCCCGGCGGCCACCCGAGACCGCGTGCCAGGCCCCCGCGAGCGCCACGATGAGGGGCTCCACCTCCTGTGGTTCCATACTGAGTGGCACGCGCAGGAATCGCTCAAAGGCTCCGTCGAGGCCAAAGCGTGGCCCGGCTGTCAGGAGGAGCCCGTGGGAACTGGCCGCAATCGTGAGTGCGGTGCTGAGCGGTGCGCCCAGGTTGGCCCACAGGCAGACACCGCCCCGGCCGGGGGAGAGCGTCCACTCGGGGAGGTGGTGTGCGAGGGCGGCTCGCATCGCTACGTTGGTGGCGGCCAACTGCTCTGACCGGTAGAGCAGGATGTCCGTGATTGAGTCCAGGGCGGTCATCGCCACCCACTGATCGATGGTTGGTGTGCCCAGGTCGTGTGCCGGTCGGGCTGCTACGAGACGGCGGATGCGGTGCGGTGTGGCCCGAATCCAGCCGACGCGCAGCCCGCCCCAGACGGTCTTACCCATCGAGCCGAGAGTAATGATGTGGCCGGCCCGCCCGGGGGGAGCGCTCGCGGCGAATGGCAGCGGTGAAGGCCCGGCCGTGTGCGATAGTTCGGCTGTCGTCTCGTCAACGATGAGCGTCGTGCCCTCGTGCTCGGCCGCGCGGATGATTCGTTCGCGCGTTTCTTGTGGCATCGACAGGCCCGTGGGATTGTGAATATCGGGGATGAGGTAGGCGAGTGCGGGGGAGGCGCGGCGGAAGAGGGCGACCGCCTGGTCGGCATCCCAGCCCGCCTCCCCTCCTATGGTCGGATCATCGGTCGAGACCGGCAGCGGGGTGAGTCGCGCGCCGGCTGCGATGAGTGCGTCGCGGGCGTGCGGGTAGCTGGGGTTTTCGATCAGGGCGCGGTCGCCCCGCCGTAGCAGGGTTCGGCTGAGGAGGCCGATTGCGTGCTGGGCCCCCACCGTTACCATGATGTTCTCGGGCTCGGTGGGCAGTCCACGCTCGGTGTAGCGCCGGGCGATGGCCGCCCGCAGCTCGGGGGTGCCGAGCAGGTCGTAGCCGTGCTCGGTGAAGAGTTCGGGATGCTCGGCGAGCGTGCGCTCGGTGAGCTGCCGCAACCCCGGCCAGGGTGGTGGGCATGCGGTGGTGAGGTCGTACGGGGCGGCCTCGAGGCCGCGCGGCGTGGCCCCGCGTGCCTCCTGACCTGCGGGGATTTGGCTCACGCTCCCGGAGCCCTGGGTGCTCCGCAGGAAGCCCCGCTCGCGCAGGGTGCGGTAGGCAGAGGACACCGTGGTTCGACTCAGCTGGAGGGTTTCGCTCAGCTCGCGCTCGGCGGGTAGTCGAGTCTCGCTGGCGATGCGGCCGTCCACGATGAGCAGGCAGATGCGCTCGGCGAGGGCCACGTAGGCGGGGCCAGTGTCTCGCCAGTCGGCAAGCATGGTGCCCAGTGCGCGGGCGGAGAGGGCAGCAATCGTCATAAAAGCCACTTTAGGCTTATTGGTATCTTGCAGACAAGCCACTTTTATTATTGGATTGCATTTATGCTCATTCGTTCCCTCCGGCTCCTCATTGGCCTCTTTCTTTACGGCATTGCCTGCGCCCTCATGATTGTTGCGGGGGTTGGTGTGGACCCCTGGACCGTTTTCGCTCAGGGCTGGGACAGGTATACCGGGCTCGGGATGGGCTGGCTCACCTTCATTATCAGTGCCGGTGTCATGCTGATCTGGATTCCGCTGCGGCAGAGGCCGGGAGTGGGCACGATTCTCAATATTGTGTTGGTGCCGCTGTCGATGGAGTTGGGGTTGTGGCTGATTCCGCATCCCGAGGAACTGTGGCTGCGGATCCTCGTGTTTGCCGCCGGTCTCCTGCTGCTTGCGGTTGCGAGTGGCCTCTATATTGGGGCGCGGATGGGCCCCGGCCCGCGGGATGGCCTGATGATGGGCATCCACACCCGCACCGGCTGGCCTCTCTGGGTGGGCCGCACGATTGTGGAGGTCACGGTGCTCGGCACCGGTTGGCTGATGGGTGGCAATGTGGGGGCGGGCACGGTGGCGTTTGCGCTGCTGATCGGCCCGCTCTGTTCGCGCACGATCCCCCTCCTGCGGGTGCGGGAATCCGTGCCTGAGGAGGGGATGGCCGCACCCGCAGACCCCGAGGTTGGGGAGCGCCCCGAGGATACCAGTAGCATCACAATTCCCGCTCGCTAGGGGCGTATCCCGGTGGTGCGCGCCGACTGGTTTAGGATTAGCGTGATGTCTGACCTCACTATGCACCCCTTTTCCACGGCCGCCGGTAGCGACGTTCGGGTACGGTTTTGTCCGTCCCCCACGGGGACTCCCCACGTGGGGCTCGTGCGTACGGCACTATTCAACTGGGCCTACGCCCGGCACACGGGCGGCACCTTTGTCTTCCGGATAGAGGACACCGACGAAGCGCGAGACAGCGAGGAGAGCTACCAGCAGGTGCTTGATGCCCTGCGCTGGCTGCGCCTCGACTGGGATGAGGGCGTTGACGTGGGCGGCCCCCACGCGCCGTACCGCCAGTCGCAGCGTGGCGATCTTTACCGGGATGTCATCGACCGTCTCATCGAGTCGGGCCACGTCTACGAGAGCTTTTCGAATGCCGAGGAGATCGACGCGCGTAACGTGGCTGTCGGCCGCCCCAAGCAGCTCGGTTACGACAACTTCGACCGGGACCTCACGGCGGAGCAGCGTGCGGCCTTCCGGGCGGAGGGCCGCGAGCCCGCCCTGCGCCTGCGGGTGCCGGACGTTGATCTCTCCTTCACCGACCTCGTCCGCGGCGAGATCACCTTCCCTGTCGGCTCGACCATCGACTTCGTTGTGGTGCGCCCCAACGGCAAGCCCCTCTACACCCTGGTCAACCCGGTTGACGACGCCCTCATGGGCATTACCCATGTGCTGCGCGGGGAGGATTTGCTCTCGTCAACGCCCCGCCAGATCGCGCTTTACCACGCGCTCATCGACATCGGGCTGACCACGTTTGTCCCGCTTTTTGGTCACCTGCCCTACGTGATGGGTGAGGGCAACAAGAAGCTCTCCAAGCGTGACCCCGAGTCAAATCTGTTCCACCATCGCGACCGCGGTTTCATTCCGGAGGGCCTCATCAACTACCTGTCGCTCCTCGGCTGGTCGCTCGCGCCCGACCGTGATGTTTTCAGCGTGGATGAGCTGGTTGCGGCCTTTGACGTTGTCAACGTTAACCCCAACCCGGCCCGTTTCGACCAGAAGAAGGCCGACTCGATTAACGGTGACCACATCCGTCTGCTCGCGCCCGATGACTTCGTTGAGCGCATTCTCCCGTACCTGGTGGCGGGTGGTGTGCTGAGCGAGCCGGTAACCGAGGAGCAGCGCGCGATTGTGGTGGCGGCGGCCCCGCTCATCCAGGAGCGCATCACCGTCCTCAGCGAGGCGGTTGATATGCTCGGCTTTTTCTTCATCCCCGGTGAGGCCCTGGCCTACCAGGCGGATGCTGTCAAGACTCTGCCCGCCAACACGGGCGAGGTTCTCCAGGCGTCAATTCTGGCGCTTGAGGCGATCAGTGCGGAGGAGTGGGCAGCGGAGCCCCTCCAGGCCGCCCTGAGCGCTGCCCTCATCGAGGGGCTCGGCCTCAAGCCGCGCGTGGCCTACGGGCCGCTGCGCGTCGCGACCTCGGGACGGCGAGTATCACCGCCGCTCTTTGAATCAATGGACATCCTGGGCCGTGGGGAGACGCTCGCGCGTCTGGCTCGATGTGCCGCACAACACGGAGAACAATCATGACTGAGTGGAATTTTGACGTCGCCATCATCGGTGGCGGTCCCGCGGGCCTCGCCGCTGGGCTTAACCTGGCGCGGGCCAACCGTCAGGTGATTATCCTGGACAGCAACCGCCCTCGGCACGCGGCGACCCTACGCTCGCACGGCTTCATCACGCGAGACGGGGCACCGCCGCTGGAGCTGCGTCGGTTGGGCCGCGAAGAGTTCGAGGCCTACGAGAATGCCACGTTTGCCCAGGCGACGGTTACCGCGGTGACCCCCCTCAGCGGTGACGAGGATGTGGACAATACGGCCGGATTCCGCGTGGTGGCCGAGGGTGTGCGTGGTGCCCCCGACCAGGACATCACGGTGCGCTTTGTGCTCGTGGCCGCAGGTCTGGTAGAAGAGCTGCCCGCCCTTCCCAGCCTGCGGGCGTACTACGGCACGGCTCTGCACAGCTGCGTGGAGTGCGACGCCTACGAGAAGACCGGATGGCCGCTCGCCGTCATCGGCGAGACGACGGATGTTTTTGACCGTGCCCTTCAGCTCACCCCCTTTACGCAGGACCTCACCCTTTTCACCAACGGTGCCGACACGGTCACGCCCGAGGAGGAGCAGCTGCTTGAGGTCTCCGGGGTCACGCTAGAGCGCCGCCCCATTGAGGATATCGAGGGGGAGAAGGGTGAGATGACCGGCGTGCGCCTGACGGATGGCACTGTGATCGAGTGCCGCGGCGGATTTGTGCGCCCGCGCTGGAACGCGTCAACCGACTACCTGGGCGACCTTGTGCCGCGCCGCAACCGCTGGGGCCTGCTGGAGGTTCGCGCCAACGGCGAGACGAGTATCCCCGGAATCTACGCCGCCGGTGACATCACCCCGCCCGGCCCGGAGCAACTGCTCATTGCGGCCGGTGAGGGAGCCCGTGTGTCGAACCGGATCAACGTCTCCCTGATCCGGGCCGATCTCGGTTTGTCGATTGCCGCTTCCATGGGATAGAGTTGTGTCTTGGTTCGGGAGCGATTCTGAGCCAATGGGGTATGGTGTAATTGGCAACACGGCTGATTCTGGTTCAGTTGTTCTTGGTTCGAGTCCAGGTACCCCAGCCACCATAGTGGCGAGATTGCGCGGCTAAATTGCCCAATCTTCGTCATCTGGTCACCAGCCGCTTCGGCGCTGGTGACCAGATTGAAGAACAAAAATCTTCTCGCGGCCGTTTCTTCGCCGCATTCCGCACCTGTCCTTCATGGATAGTGTTCACGGATCATCTCCAACATTCTTTACCCAGGCCGAAGTCGCCGAGCTTCTTCGTGTACCGGTGCGCACCGTAGAAGACTGGCGGCAAACGCGCGTCGGCCCGCCATACGTCAAACTCGGACGACACGTTCGTTACGACCGCGATGAGCTGTTTACCTGGATCAAGGGGCGGCGACATGGCTAGACCCCGCACCAAGGCCGGTGAGCTCGGCACGTGCAGATCACACAGCTCGCCAGCGATACCTACCGTGCACGTGCACGCGCCCGCAACGACGCAGGCAACTTGCACCAGCTGCGAGCCGTTGCCGGGCTTACCGCCGCGGATACAATCGCCGACGTCTCCGTGGCGTGGCTCGAAACGGGTTCGGGCCAGGGCAGTATCTGGCGCAGGGACATTTTCGACCTACGAATCGTATGAGAGGACCGTGCGGATGATTCTTCTGCCGCAATGCGGTGGAATCATGTTGGGCGCGCTGACCGTGGGCCGGTACGATCGAATCATCCAAGCCATCTTGACGCAACGCTCGGTGTCTGCGGTCATCCGGGAGACCTCGACGCCCATCCGGCCACCGACGCACTCAACCGACTACACCCTCGTTCGCGAAGAGCCAACAAAACCCAGACCAAATCAGACAGTCAGCGATACCATTCTTCATCAATCTTTGACAGTCGCGAAGGACGTATTTGAGTGGTCAAGCCAAAGAACTTCTGAAAGCTCATGATGAGCGGTCGCCACCGATCTGGATCGATACGGTTCGGAAACGCCTCGTCCTGCACAGCAGGATGCACGTGTACTCGTGTGACCGAGATTTCAAAAACTGATGCTTTTCCAGTCTCTGACGGATCATTCGCGATCAGGGGGTGGGTGGCAACCAAACGTCCTTCAAGAGAGACCGGGCATTCGGCAATCCGAGGTGGAGCCACTGTTCTCGAGGGGACAGCCGTGAGGTCTGCATGAGCGAATTTGTCGGATGAATAGATATAGCCAACCTGTTCTTTAGCGGTCGGAACAGGGTTTCGGCCCGTGGTCAGAGCGAGTCGGTCTACTGCACTCACCTGCTCAACAGAAGGCAAATTGATAACAATCTCTCCCGCGGCTGCGAGGTTCGACGACGGTTGCGACCGTAGGCACATTCCAAGTACGGCTGTTTGGCCCAACCAGAAAACGGATGACATGGGGGCGAGGTTTGGTCTACCCTCAGCGTCCACGGTGCTCAGCAGTACTACTGGAGTTCCGAAGTAGAGGATTGCGGGGTCAATTTCAATATGAGATTCGGGCATGGAACTCCAAACGTTGGAAGGGCAGAGAATCTCTCCACCACTATGAAAACGTTCTGACAGATGTGATTGTGAGGTCGCATCGTGCCAATCACCGGCAGGTTCAGACAGTTGGTGCACTACTCATGACGTCTTGACCTCTGCTGGCGGTCTAGGAGGCTCCCTATTTTCCGCCGAAAACCGAACGGATATGGGCTAAGTGGGCTGCTGTTCTGGTGCTTTGTCGGTTCGTGTGAGGGCGCACGTGACTGCGCATCTAATTGCGGAGGAGAAGTTGGCTCGGCTGCGGGAGTTACCGGAGATCGGTCGGCGAGTTGGTTCGTGTGTTTGCTGCGCCCAGCGTCGTTGGTAACCGCCCGGCTCTTGCCGCTCTGCTGTCAACCAACATGGTGCTCCCGCCGCCATCGGGAATGTTGCCCAGTTTGGCCTTGACTCCGTAGGGTGGACATCTGGGACTGCTGTGGGTCAGGTCAGAGTGGAAACCAAACTATAGGTCAGGTCAGATGCCCTACAGCCTCTCAACTCCCCTGAAGCGACGCACCAACCCCCTCAGCGAGTCCAAGTCCTTCTCCCAAGAGCGAGAAGATCGCGCCGTCGCACTAAACCGACCAGCTTGTTCAACTTGTAGATATGCATATCTGTTGTTATAGTTTTGGTGCCAATGTCAGGAGAAAAAATGAAACGAACGAAATTAGTCACGACTGTCGCCGTTACTGTGGCACTTTGCTTAGGGGGAGGGGCGGCACCAGCCAGCGCTGTAGACTGTACAATGACTCAACTCGTCAACACCTCCGCAAAAATCCTTGTCTCCGTTAACGCATGCAGCTCAGGCTCCAAGCTCCGCGCATTTAAGCAGTACTACAGTAGCGATGCGAGCAATGCCTACGTCAGTACTACCTATGGCGCATGGGCATCGCAGAAGGGGGCCCTTTCGAGTGCTTCGCTGCCGACTGGGAAATTCCATAAAATCAATGGAGTCAATTTCAACCTCTAAGGGATGGAATAAAAATGTTTTACAGAGGCGGCCTAGTCGTAATTATCGCAATAATTCTATCTGGGGGAACGGCCTGCACAGAGACTCGTACGGCCCAAATCAACCCCTATGAGACAGAATTTACTGAGGCTAAGGCTGCCTCTGTAAACGACTTCCAGCTAAGAATACTCGATGACGGCAAGATCACCGCCGAAGAGTATTCTGAAACGCAGCAGAAATACACCGATTGCCTCGATGACGAGGGCTTCACAGTCGTGGCCAGCATGATCGACGGGGCACCTCAATACGATGTAACGTATGCGAAAAACGACCAGTCAAGGTTCGAATCGGTAGAGGCGGAGTGCGGAAAGCAATCAATTGCACTGATTGAACCGCTATATATGCTAGCAAGAGACAATCCCCAGGCTAAAGACATGAATGATGTGCGAGCGGAATGTCTCGTCAAAAAAGGAATCGCACCAAGCGGGTTCACCGGGAATGAGCTCAAGGCCATTTTGGACTCCAAAGAAAATACAACATCTGTGAATTCTCCGGCCGACGACTCCAATAAGGACGACAGAAACATCGAGATACCCCTTGACCCCCAAAACAATTTGGGTGTTATCCCCGGAGGTGGCAGCTTAGACACCGACGAAGCATGGCTTTGCTTCACTAACCCTCAAGCGAATTAGATGTTATGTCTTCACGCGAAGCTAAAATAAATGAAAACTAAACGCAAAATCAAGAGAGCCAAATTTCTAAGTCAAAAATGGAGCCCAAGAGTTGGGTTTCTAGTATTCATCGCTGCGCTGGGAGTAGGAGTAATTCTCGGACTGCTGCTGGCACCGAATACGAAACCAGAGTCGCTAAAACCGCCATCCAATGTATACGATGTTTCTGTTCTAACGCGGGAATCAGATGGAGCCCGCGTTGACAAGGTTTCCGTTACTTTAAGCCCCGAGAGAGATCTTCTCTCCCCTGATTCCGGGGTCCTGGTTCGCAGCGAGTGTACCCCAGGTGTGAGCATTAGATCCGGGGAACCTATATTTACAATCGATAACGAATCGATTGTAGCCCTATACACAGATCTACCTCTATGGCGAGATCTGAATTCTGGCGACACCGGCGAAGATGTCTCTTCATTACAGCGAGAACTTATTCGTCTCGGGTTTAACATCATCGAAAGCGGCAGATTCGATTTTAGAACCTCCGAAGCCGTAAGAAAATTAATTCCTTCACACGATAATTCTCGTCAATACGCGCTTCAACTTTCTCGCTTTATATGGCTACCTTCCCCAGAATTAACCATATCATCCTGCGCAAATAGTATTGGTGATTTGATTTCTGTCGGGCAGAGCTTGGCGACATCAGGAAATCAGTTAACATCTATTAAACTTACGGAAAATAATCAGGGTGATGGGAGCCGCGTTGTTACTGCAGGTGGCATAGAGTCAGAGTTGACAGAAAACGGAACGATTACTGACAGGGCGTTTTTAGATGCCTATTCAGAAACACCTGAATTTATTCAGTGGAGGGCCAATCAATCGCAGGGGCTGACCGTCAAATCACACTTAAAAACACCAATACATTCTGTTACTGTGCCTTCTTCGGCTTTATTTATGGTCGATGGGAGATACGCTTGCATTATAGGAAACGGAAAATCGTTAGCTGTAACAATTATCGGTTCAGAGTTGGGAAAGACGTTCGTTACCGCTGATAACCTGCCATCACAAGTCTCCATTCGTCCTTTCAGCGACGAGGAAAAATGCAGATAAATCTGACCGACGTAAGCCATTCCTTTAGTGGTCAACCGCAACTATTTACTCACGTCACGTTCTCCATCTGTTCTGGAGAGATGGTTGCAATCGTTGGCCCGTCAGGCTCCGGCAAGTCAACACTGCTTTCTATTCTCGCCGGATGGCAAAAACCATCCGAAGGCGAAGTCCTACGCAGTGGCATAGAATCAATCAGTTGGGTATTTCAAAACCCGCATGGCGTAGCACAAAGATCAGCCCTAGATCATGTCAGCTTACCTTTACTTGCTCGAGGCCTAGGGCGGTCTGAAGCTGACACCGAGGCCCGAAGAATACTTGAGATCTTTGGCTTGCTTGAACTTTCGCACCGGCCTTTTTCTTCTCTGTCAGGTGGCGAAGCTCAGCGCCTTATGCTTTCCCGGGCAGTAGCCAAAAAACCCAGTGTTCTACTAGTTGACGAGCCTACTGCCCAACTAGATATGGCGTCCGCGAAGACAGTGAACGCTGTGCTAAGCTCACTTTCCGGTATCGACTCAATCGTTGTAGTGGCCACCCATGATTTTCACACGCGGGACGCATGCTCGAGAGTCATCGACCTCAACGACTTTATTATTGATGAGTCCTCTTGATGCGAAAAACGGTTATTGCCCAAGAGGCGTTCCGAAATATTTCCACTGGAGCGTCTCGAACAGTTTATCTTTTTTTTGTTATTTCTTTCATCCTATTTTCTGGCGCGGGGTGGTCATCAAGGACCGTGGTTGATCTGTCAATGGACGCTGAGAAATTCCGTCAGGCAGGTGGTTCAGTAACTATCGTTAGCGCACCAGCAAAAATAGATGGCGAACAATGCGATGCTCTCTCAAAAACTTCAGGCATCTCCTCTTCCGGCGCAATACGTCAAATTGAATCAATCACCTTTAGTGCTTTACCTGATCGCGCACTTAACCAATACGCAATTACGCCTGGCTTCGCATCTCTTTTATCTAGCACTTCCCTCGAGACGTCCGTTTCGGGCATTTGGATATCACGGGACCTATCATCTGATACCGGCTGGCTGGCTGGCTCAAAGGTGTCATTATCTGACGGCCGAACTTCCGATGTTGCTGGAGTATATGATTTTCCAAGTGATGGCCGAGACCAGTCACTTGCATATGCAGTGGCTTCTCCTTACTCATATTCGGATTTATTCGACGAGTGCTGGATTGACTCCTGGCCCATATCGCCTCAATCTGAACAGTTATCGTATCTTTCCGTGTTGGCATCACCCGATGGAATATTCGAGATGGAGGTGCCAACCATTCGTCAGCTCAACTCCACTCTTGGAGTTAAATTTGACGGATCAGAGAAGTTTGATAAAGTTCCATTTGTCGCAGTTCAAATATTTTTAATTGCAATTTCGTTCTCGTCCGCTACAATCTGGATTTGGACGCGCAGACTTGAGTTCTCAAGCGCTCTGCATGCCGGGGTTAGGCGCGCTGATATAATCCTTCAACTTATTATAGAATTTTCGGTTCTTATGGTTCCCGCAGGCTTAGTTAGTGCAATTATACTATATTTTTTTTCACACTATTCTAATCCTGACCCTTGGATTAGTTCTTTCTGTGTTGGGCTAAAATTTATTTTTATTTCCGCATTAGCTTTTTTGCTTTCAATAATATTTACTCCTTTGTTTCTTCGTGAGGATAATTTGTTTCGATACTTCAAAGAACGATGATATGTTGAATACCTTGATTCTAAGAAAATTCCACTGAGGTTTATAAAAATTGTGTTCGATAGAAGCGTAGTCCGATGGTTGTGGTGATTGTTTCGGGGAATGTGTTGGTCGGGCGGCGGTAGTCCGTGTGGAGTATGCGCCAGGTCTTGAGGGGTGCGATTGATCTGTTGCGGGGATTTCGGACAGCGGAATTGATGATTTTGTGCGCTGCCACGGTTGGCTGTTCGTAGGAATATTGGACTTCGTTTGGCAGGCGATAATCGAGCGCTGAGTGACGCCTCCGGTTGTTGTAGAACCCCTCAATGTATGCGATGACATCGCGGCGGGCTTGGGCCTTCGTCACGTAGACCGTGCCGTAGACACACTCGTTTTTCAACGCTGAGAAGAACGATTCAGCGGGCGTCGGTGACGAGTTCGGTGCGCATGTGATTAGCGATGGACCAGCCGACAACTTTCTTCGAATAGTAGTCGATGACGGTCGTGAGAGAGATGACGCCCCGTCATTGTCTGGGTTCGCATTATGTGTCGTTCATGACTGACGTGTACTCGCGAAGAATTGTGGGCTCGAAACTCGCCTCAACGCTCGAAACAGACGCATTGCCGTTGCAAGCGCTGGAGATGACTGCCTGTCAGTCGGGTGGGAGCTTGGATGGGCTGATTCATCACAGCGATCACGACTCGAACTACATGTCGATGGTCTACACCAACAGGATCGCAGAACTCGGCGCGATCCCCTCGACTGGGACAGTCAGCAACAGTCAGCAACAGTCAGCAACAGTCAGCAACAGTCAGCAACAGTCAGCGACAGTCAGCGACAGCTACGACAACTCGATGGTCGAACTTGCCACCCTCGAATAAGAACAGGCCCACTCTGCTGGCTCTGAATCCCTTCCGAAACTGATGAGGCAACAGGCAACAGGTCGGAACACAGCCCAGGCCAAATCAGTCGAGATCTCCAGGGTAGGTCGCCACGCCCGTGAAAAGGTTGTGTGCATCCTCAGGGGGCTGTTGCCGTGTCGGTGGTACTGAGTAGGGTTGCCGTATCCGCCGTTTTGAGGAGCACAGTGACGTGACCACCCACACAACCACCCCCTACCTATTCGACGCTATCCGCACCCCGCGCGGTCGCGGGCGTAACGGGTCGCTACACGGCACCAAGGCGATTGACCTGGTCACGGGCCTCATTCACGAGTTGTGTGCCCGAGCACCCGGTCTCGATCCCGCCCGCATCGACGATGTGGTACTTGGCATCGTCACGCCAACGGGCGACCAGGGCGGTAACCTTGCCAAGACCGCTGCGATGGCGGCGGGCCTGCCTGACGAGGTTGCGGGGGTGCAGGTGAACCGCTTCTGCGCATCCGGGTTGGAGGCTGTCAATATTGCCGCCCAGAAGGTTGCCTCGGGTTGGGATTCTCTTGTGCTGGCCGGTGGCGTCGAGTCGATGTCACGGGTACCGATTGGGGCTGATGGCGGGCCCTGGTCGTATGACCCGGTGACGAGCTACGATAACTATTTTGCTCCGCAGGGCATCGGTGCCGATCTGATTGCCACCCTAGAGGGTTTCTCCCGGGACGACGTAGACGCCTTCGCTCTCGAATCGCAGAGCCGCGCCGAGGCTGCCTGGGCCGAGGGCCGTTTTTCCCGCTCGGTGGTGCCCGTGCGAGATATGAATGGTCTGGTGGTACTCGACCACGACGAGCACCGCCGCCCCGAGAGTTCGGCCACGTCGCTTGCCGCGCTTCGGCCCTCGTTTGAGCGGCTGGGGCGGGATGCCGGGTTTGACGCGGTCGCCCGTGCTAAGTACCACTGGGTTGAGCGTATTAACCACGTGCATACCGCGGCAAACTCCTCGGGCATTGTTGACGGTGCCGCGCTCGTGCTCGTGGGCAGCGAGCAGGCCGGGGCGGAGGCTGGTCTCACGCCGCGCGCCCGGGTCGTATCGGTGGCCGTCACCGGGGCCGACCCCACGATCATGCTCACCGGGCCTACTCCGGCCACGCGCAAGGCCCTCGACCGGGCGGGCCTCACGGTCGAGGATATCGACCTGTTTGAGCTTAACGAGGCGTTTGCGGCGGTTGTGCTGAAGTGGCAACGCGACCTCGGCATCCCCTCAGAGCGGGTGAATGTGAACGGCGGGGCTATCGCGATGGGCCATCCGCTCGGGGCCACAGGGGCCATGATTCTGGGCACCGCGCTTGACGAGTTAGAACGGCGCGGTGGGCGGCGGGCGCTCGTCACGCTGTGTATTGGCGGCGGCATGGGTATTGCAACGATTATTGAGAGGGTGTGAGCGGCGTGGTCAGAGAGACGGCGGCGGGCTCGGTTGAGGCAGCTAGCACAGGGGTAGATAGCGAGTGGATTGGCATGATGTCCTGGCAGCGAGACGCGGAGGGCATCGTCACCCTTGTGATGGATGATCGGGACCACCCGGTCAACACCATGAACGACACCTTCATCGATTCTATTGAGGCGGTCAACGACCGGCTTGCGGCGGAGAGGGACAGCGTCACGGGCGTTATCTTGGCCTCCGCGAAGAGTAGCTGGTTTGCGGGTGGTGACCTGCACGAATTGCGTGAGGGGTCGAGCGCGAATGCAGCGGCCGACTACGCGCGCATTACTCGGATGAAGCGCCAGTTTCGTCGCCTGGAAACCCTGGGCAGACCCGTCGTCGCGGCGATTAACGGCACGGCTCTCGGCGGAGGATTCGAGGTGGCGCTCAGTTGCCATCACCGCATCGTCGCCGACCACCCGCGCACCCGCCTGGGTCTGCCCGAGATTACCTTGGGGCTTTTCCCTGGTGCCGGCGGGGTCACGCGCACGGTGCGGATGCTGGGCCTCGAATCCGCCCTCACCACGGCGCTGCTACCCGGCACGCGATTCACGCCGAGGGCAGCCCGTTCTGCGGGGCTCATTGACGAGGTTGTGGGGAGCGTTGCGGAGCTGGACGGGGCCGCGCGCGCCTGGATCGCCGCGCATCCGGACGCCAGCCAACCCTGGGATCGCGAGGGTTTTCGTATTCCCGGGGGTTCGCCCCGCACGGACGGTGTTGTTCCCGCCCTGGCCGTCACGTTGCCTGCCCTTCCGGCTCGGCTGCGGGCGCAACTCGGTGGGGCCGACTACCCGGCCCCGCGGGCCCTCCTGGCGAGTGCTGTTGAGGGGGCCCAGGTGGATATAGACACGGCTCTCGACATCGAGACCCGCTACTTTGTCAATGTGTTGGGCTCCGCCGCCGCGAGCAATATGATCGGTGCTTACTTCTTCGACCTCACCGCGGTTACGCAGGGGGCCAGCCGGCCGGCGGATATCCCGCGCACCTCCGTTACCACGCTCGGTGTGGTCGGGGCCGGAATGATGGGGTCAGCTATCGCCTACACGGCGGCCCGCAGCGGGCTCTCGGTCGTGATGACCGACACCGACCCGGCTGCGGGGAAGCGGGCTTTCGGCTATGCGGCTGCTCGTGCCGTTTCTGCGGCTCGCCGCGCGCATCCCGAGCTCACCGAGGCGGAGGCTGACCGGGCCGCCGATGATGTTCTGGCGCGCATCCGCTTCACGCTCGACCTCACCGAGGTTGCGGCGGCCGATCTGGTGGTTGAGGCGGTGTACGAGGATGCCGGGCTCAAGCGCGATCAGCTCACCGCCATTGAGGCTGCTGCCGGGCCGGGCACGATCCTCGCGAGCAATACCTCCACCATCCCGATTGGTAGCCTCGCGTCTGCCGTCACCCGCCCGCACAATGTGGTGGGCCTGCACTTCTTCTCGCCCGTTGACCGGATGGACCTGGTTGAGATTGTGCGAGCACCCGAGACGAGCGATGAGACCCTCGCTCGCGCTTTCGACTGCGCGCGGCAGCTCCGCAAGACGCCCATCGTGGTCAACGATTCGCGCGGATTCTTTACGAGCCGGGTGATCTTCCGCTTTATCGAGGAGGCGCTCGCGGCGCTTGACGAGGGGGTCTCGCCCGTCACGATCGAGCGTGCGGCGCGGCAGGCCGGTTACGCCACCCCACCGCTCGCGCTCATTGACGAGCTGAGTCTCACCCTTGTCGCTCGGATTTGGGCGGAGAATCGCGTTGCGACGGACGGTTCGGCTCCCGGTACCGTCTGGTCGCCCGTGGCAGGGGCTGAGCGGGCCCTCGAACGGATGCTTTCCGCCGGTCGGCCGGGACGTTCCGAGGGTGCTGGCTTCTATGATTACGCTGACGGCCGCCGCGGCACTCTCTGGACCGGCCTTGCCGCGCACACAGCCGGGAGCCAGCCCGGTGCTGGTCAGACGCGCACCACCCTGCCCCCGCGTGAGCCATTTGTTGATCTTCAGGAGCGTATGCTCTTCGCGGAAGCCCTCGAAACGGTGCGCTCCTTTGACGAGGGTGTTCTCACCTCGCTTGCGGATGCCAATATCGGGTCGCTCCTGGGCATCGGCTACCCGCCCTGGACGGGTGGCGTGATGCGCTACATCGAGCAGTATACGGGCGGCATTGCGGGTTTTGTGCGGCGGGCCGAGCAGTTGTCCGACCTGTACGGTCTGCGGTTCGTTCCGCCAGCTTCGCTGACCACTCTCGCCGAGAGTGGCGGCAGCCTTGCCGCTTACGCCACGTCACCCGCTGCACCGGCCGGGGGAATATCCGCCGCCTCTCGAAAGGACATACCATGACCCGTCTCGCCACACCCTTCACCGAGGCTTTCGGTATTGAGCACCCGGTCGTTCAGGGCGGCATGATGTGGGTGGGGCGGGCCGAGCTCGCCGCTGCCGTCTCGGAGGCGGGGGGTCTGGGCATGATTACGGCTCTCACTCAGCCGACCCCGGCCGATCTGGTGCGGGAGATTGAACGAGCCCGGTACCTCACGACTAAGCCCATCGGGGTTAACCTCACGATCCTGCCCTCGATTACTCCGCCACCCTACGACGAGTACCGCCGCGCGATCATTGATGCGGGGATCACGATCGTGGAGACGGCCGGGGCCAATCCTGAGCCGCATATGGAGCTGTTCCGTGAGCACGGTATCAAAGTCATCCACAAGTGCACGAGTGTGCGGCACGCCCTCACCGCCGAGCGGGTCGGGGTGGACGCCGTCAGCATCGATGGCTTCGAGTGTGCCGGTCACCCGGGTGAGGACGACGTGCCGGGGCTCGTGCTGATTCCGGCCGCCACGCAGCGGTTGAGTATCCCGGTGATCGCCTCGGGCGGTTTTGCCGATGGGCGCGGCCTTGCGGCGGCGCTCATCCTGGGTGCGGACGGGGTCAACATGGGTACACGCTTCATGTGCACCACCGAGTCGCCGGTGGCCCGGTCGGTCAAGGAGCACATCGTCGCCGCGACGGAGCTGGATACCGAGCTTATTTTCCGGCCTCTGCGCAATACCGCGCGTGTCGCGAGTAACGAGGTGAGCCGTGAGGTCGTGCAGATTCTTGCCGAGGGTGGCGAATTTGCGGATGTTCGTGAGCTTGTCGCGGGCGCACGCGGGCGCACCGTCTATGAAAACGGCGATGTGGAGGCCGGGGTCTGGTCGGTGGGCCTGGTGCAGGGGCTTATCACGGATATCCCCTCCGCCGGTGAGGTGGTGCGCCGCACGGTCAATCAGGCGGTGGCCGAGCTGCGCCGGGTCGGTTCCCTCATAGTGGAGCCTGTCCTGGGCTAAATCTCGTAGCTGTCGAAGGGTTCGAGCGGCAGATATTGGCCCCCGCCCGCCTCGGTGGCCCACCGGATGCGGTCGGCCGCGAGGTCCTTCCCCCAGCGGGAGAGACCCATCTCGTGTGTGGGGAAACTGCGTCGCGGTGCCACCGCGACGACGTAGTCCATAACGGCACCGATCGTGAGCCAGGGCGCACCGGCGGGTACGGCCAGCACATCCACCG
Organism: Klugiella xanthotipulae; assembly: GCF_006716695.1. Classification (GTDB taxonomy): domain Bacteria; phylum Actinomycetota; class Actinomycetes; order Actinomycetales; family Microbacteriaceae; genus Klugiella; species Klugiella xanthotipulae. The sequence goes on along the minus strand of NZ_VFPN01000001.1, from coordinate 143,492 downwards.
CGAGGCCCGCGGGCGGCACGAGGCTGTCCCCGCCGTAGAAAAGTTCACCATTGATGAGCACCCCCACGTTGTCTATGACCGGAATTGACCGGTGGATAACGGCGTGTGTGTCACCGAAAAAGCGTAGGGTAAAAGGCCCTACCCTGTGCGTGTCACCCGCGGTCACTACCGTCACGTCCACGCCGGGGCAGGCCTCTGCGACCGCGGCCGTACTGAACACGCGCGCCTCCGGGCTCAGCTCATGCACACGCGCCAACTGCTCAGGCGTCCAATGGTCAGGGTGTTGGTGAGTGATCACGACTGCGACGGTGTTGTCCACCTCGGTGAGCGGGGTGGTCATATTGCCGGGATCGACGAAGATCTTTTTACCCTCCTTTTCGAGGAGAAGGGCGGCATGCTCAAATTTTGTCAGACGCATATAACGACCCTAGACGATCCCCGGAGGCCCCACGGTAGGGTGATTCCATGCCGGATTCCACACCCCACGTTATTGTCGCTATTAACCCGGCAGCAGCCACGGGTCAACGCGGGGTGGTGGGGGCCCGTGTGGCCGATGCGCTGCGGGCGGCGGGGTTTCGTGTCAGTGAGCTGCGCGAGAACAGCGCCGTCGAGTTGAGGGCTGCCGTTGAGCGGGAGCTTGCCTCCCGTCCCACCGCGTGTATCGTGGTGGGCGGTGACGGTCTGGTCAGCCTCGTGCTGGGGCTGCTGGTGGGCACGGGTATCCCGCTCGGTATTGTTCCGGCAGGCACCGGGAACGACCTGGCTCGGGGTCTCGGACTGCCGCTCAGCGCGGAGGCGGCAACCCGCCTTCTCGTGACGATTCTGCGGGATACCGGGCGGAGCGTGGGGCGTCTCATTGACACCGTCGAGACGGAGGGGGTTGAGGGGTGCGGCACCTATGTGGGTGCCCTCTCGGCAGGGTTGGATGCCCAGGTCAATGCCCGTACCAACCGGATGACGTTTCCGCGCGGTCGCGCCCGCTACGTGATCGCCGTCGCCGTCGAGTTTTTGCGGATGCGCCCGCGGCACTATCTTCTGACGATTGACGGGGTTGATCGGCACACGGATGCCCTTTTAGTTACTGTCGCCAATAACGGCATGATCGGCGGAGGCATGAACATTACGCCGGATGCCCAGCTTGATGATGGGCTGCTTGACGTGTTTATCGTGCACAGAGCCACCAGACTGCGCTTTATTCGCCTGTTTCCCAAGGTTTTTTCGGGAGCCCACTCGGGGGTGCCCGAGGTGGAGATCGTTCGGGCCCGCGAGGTGCGGGTCGCCTCGGAGGGTTTGGTCGGGTATGCGGATGGCGAGCGGATGGGCTCACTTCCCCTCTCGGTTCGCGTGGCTCCTTCCTCCCTCCGAGTCCTGGTTTAACCCGGCAGCACGGTACCCCGGGGAGGGGCTCTGGTGTCTCACTCGGGACACCGGTGTTTCTCGCAGAATGCTCTGCTCGATTTGGTGCCCTCCCAAAAGTGTGACAAGATATAACGGTTGTCAAGAAGGCCCCATCGTATAGCGGCCTAGTACGCCGCCCTCTCACGGCGGTAACGCGGGTTCGAATCCCGCTGGGGTCACAACGCAAAACATCCCGGTTCCTTCCGCTGAAGGGGCCGGGATGTTTTTCTTATGTGTGCACTCGCGTCCTCTCCCGAGACCTCCAGGAGCACTCACTTTTCGGGGATTTGTGACGAATATTCGGGGGTGAAATTTTTGTTTTTCCTGAGGGGACAGGGGGTTACCTTCGGGGGTGAAAATCTCAGCATTTTGACAGGTACTTCGCTGCTGACAGGTATTGTTTTTCTTGCAAGAAAACCGGAGAGTTGGTTATTTCTTCTCGCCGGTACGGGGTGCCCTGGGAAGGTTTCTGGTCGCCCGGTGACCCGGTCGGCGCGCACCCCTACCCCGCGTGCCGGCCGTGGTCACCCACCCGGCACGCCCGGACACTGCTGGTACTGCTCTCACGAAGAGTTGCCCGTCTCGCACTGAAACAGCAAGGATATCCATGACTCATAGAACTAGGCGTATGTCGCGCCCGCTCACCCGCACCCTGGCGGTGATTCTGGCAGCCCTCCTGGTGGGTGGTGCCACCGATCTCTCGCTCGCGCCGCAGGCTCAGGCCCACGCGGCGACCACCCCGGTGGCTGCTACTTTACCCGCTGTGTCCTCACCCGCCGTGGCAAACGACCTATCGCCGGCCGCCCCGGCGACGGGTGGCGTCATCATTAATGAGGTTGTTGCGGCTGCGTGGAATAACAGTGCGAAAGACCAGGATGGCGAGGCGAAAGACTGGGTTGAGCTGTACAACCCCACCGATAACGCGGTTGATATCTCCTACTGGGGTCTCAGCAATAAAGACGCCTCAGCCTTCCGCTGGACCTTCCCCGCAGGTACCGTCATCAAATCGAAGGCCTACCTTGTCGTGTGGCTTTCGAAGAAAGACCGTGCCGTCGCCGGTGCGGAGCTTCACGCGAGCTTCAACCTCGATAATGGCGTTGACCCCCTGCTCCTGTCCGTCCCCGACGGCAGCAGCACCGGCGCTCTGGCTGATTCGGTTTCCCCTCCTCGCACCAAAACCGATCAGTCGTGGTGTCGGATGCCCTCGGGCAGTGCCTCGTCACCCTTTAACTTCTGCGAGACGCTCACCAAGGGTGCCGCGAACTCGGGTAAATCGTTTGCCGAGATGGCCGCTCAGCCGGTAATCTCGCCGAACGGTGGTGTCTTCTCTGCCCCGCAGATCGTCACGATTACGGCCCCCTCGGGTAGTGAGATCCGATACACCACAAATGGCAGCGAACCCGTGGCCAATTCGACCCTGTACACCGCCCCCTTCTCGGTCTCGACCGGTTCCAGTGTTCGGGCCGCGTCATTCCGTACCGGTGCGATGTCGAGCATCACCACCACCGCGTCGTTTGTGATTGATGCCCAAGCCGACTCGAAGTACGGTGGCCAGCGTGTCATTATGGTCACCCTCGACCCCGCGGACGATATGCTCTACCGCGTCGCGAACCAGAGCCATCTCTTCGACTCGACGGTTGATCTGCGAGAGACTGATGGCAGCATCATTCTGCAATCAGACGCCGAGAGCAAAGTGGCCGGTCAGCTGGGTAGCCTGGGCGCTCAGAAAATCTATCCGCTCAACGTCACCCTGCGTGATGCGCGCGGGGAGACCGACTTCACCTACCCGCTCTTCCCCGGTAAGGGGACGCAGACTATTGAGCGGTTCCGACTGCGCAACAGTGGGAACGACTTCTTCTACGGTCGGCTGCGCGATTCCTTTGCCCAGTCGTTGATGAGTGATAGCGCCTCCCTCTGGTCTGGCTACACGCCCGTTGCCATGTTTGTGAATGGTGAGTACCGCGGCCTGATGGATATCCGTGAGCGTGAGGATGAGACCCTGGTTGAGTCCTCAACGGGTGCCGACAAAGACAGCGTGCAGTATGTCTCCGACGGTGCCGAGGTGAGCGGCGGAGCTGAGGCGGAGAAGGCCTACAGCGACATGGTTGCCTACATGAATAGCAACTCGATGACAAACCAGGCCAACTACGAGAAGGCCCAGAGCATGATTGACACGCAGGCCCTCGCGGAGGTCACCGCCTCCTACGCGTGGGCGGCCGTTTGGGATTGGCCCTGGAAGAACATCCACGCGTGGCGCTCAACTGCCCTCGACAATAAATGGCAGTATAAGTCGCACGATTTCGATATTGGAATGGACGTTACCCCGCTCCTGGCGTGGGGAGCCAACACCAAGTCCTCCGTTAACATGTATGGCCGAATCTACGCGTCGAATAACTATGCGTTTTCCAGTCTGATGCGTAACCCGGAGTATCAGAACCAGTACATCAACACGGTTGCCGATCAGATGAACTCTCGCTTTAAGACGGAGAACACCAACGCGCGCCTCGACGAGATGGTGGCTCTGGTCAAACCCTACATCGCCGAGTTTCGTAAGAAGAACCCCGCCCTGGGTACGGCCGAGTCTTGGGAGACTACGGATGTGGCTCGATTGCGTGAGTTCCTGAACACGCGCAACGCCATCCTCGATACGCAGACACAGGCCAAGTACAAACTCTCAGCACGACAGAATGTCACTGTGGGCGTCAATAACCCTTCGATGGGGACGATCATGCTGAATAGCCTGGCCCTCGATACGGAGTTCACTGCGGCCACGCCGACCTGGACCGGTTCTTACTATCCCGAGGTGCCGATCACGGTGAAGGCGCAGCCTCTGCCCGGGTACCGCTTTGCGGGTTGGTCCGGGGGCAGCACCAGCACGGATGCCACGATCACCGTCTCGGTGACCAAGGCGACCGCCCTGACCGCGACGTTCGCTCCCGCAGGTACACCGGCCGCCCCCGTTTTTGCGCCGGTTGGCGCGCAGAAAAACCTTACGGGTGACACGGTGGACGTCACGGTGGGAGCTACCGATCCGGCCGGGTTTGCGCTGAGTTACTCGGCCAAGCAACTGCCCAAGGGAGTCGCTATTGATGCGTCTACAGGTCACATCACGGGTAAAATCACCACGCCGGGCAGCTACACCACTAAGGTGACGGCCACCAACGGCGTGAGCAAAACGACTGTCACCGTGGCGTGGACCGTTGCTGACCGCCCGAACACGGGCACGGCGAGTGTGCCGCTTTCAGGTCGGGTTACGACCGAGTATTGGAAGAACGCGACCCTATCCGGGGATCCCGCACTCACCAACATCTCGCCGATCGGGTTTGCCCTGGGTACCGGCACGGCGGCGGCAGGGCTCCCGAGTGATAACTTCAGTGTGCGCTGGTCCACCACGGTGACCCCCACCCAGACGGGCACCCACACCCTGCATCTGGACACGGCCGCCTACGACGGTGTCCGGGTGTATGTGAACGACATGCTGGTCCTTGACAAGTGGGCCTCCACTACGGCCAAGGGTTCGTATGATGTGCCACTGGCTCTCACCGCGGGTGCGCGCGCCGTTCTGCGGGTTGAGTACGTTGACACGGCCTACGATGCCGCGCTTGCGCTCACCTGGAAGACTCCCGGAAGTAGCAGTTTGACACCGATCCCGGCCGCCGTGATGACCACGGGTCCGGCACCTGTTGAGGCGACAGGCGAGGAGCTTATCGTCGCGCCGATCACGAGTTCTTATTGGAAGAACCGGACCCTCACGGGTGCAGCCGCCCAGACTAACCGATATGAGTCGTCAATCGGGATGGATCTGGCCGCGGGTGCGGCCCCGGCCGCCGGTTTCCCCGCGGATAACTTTGGGGCGAGCTGGGAGACCACGGTCACCCCGCAGAAGACCGGCGAATATAGTTTCCAGGCCGCGATCTCCTCTTACGATGGGGCGCGGATCTACGTCAACAACGAGCTGGTTGTTGATGCCTGGAACACTCTCCCCGCCGCCTCCGCTAAGGAGGGTAGCGTCACGCTCACGGCGGGCCAACCGGCCGCCGTGCGAGTGGAATATTACGATTCCGCCTACGATGCCACTTTCGTGATGAGAGTTAAGGGCCCCGGCGCGCTCGGCTATGCCGAGTTACCCGAGCCTACCCGTGATGGCACCGTGACCCCGATTGCGCCCGTTCTGGGACCGATCACAGCTGCCTACTGGAAGAATCGCACCCTGACCGGTGATCCTGCCCAGACCAATCGGTTTGAGCCCGGTATCGGCGTGAGCCTCGCCTCCGGCGCGGTCCCGCTGCCCGGTTTCCCCGGCGATAATTTTGGTATCCGATGGACGAGCACCCTGGTTCCTCAGACCACGGGCGACTACGTGCTGCGCGCAGCTAACTCGCTTGGTGACGGGGTGCGTGTGTATGCGGACGACAAGCTGGTGCTGGATAACTGGAGCGGTGGAGTCTCCTCCAACGATGTATCCCTCTCGCTCACCGCGGGTAAGAGCGTAGCGCTTCGGGTGGAGTTCTTCGATGGCGGCGGCGATGCGCAACTGAAGCTGAGCGTTGTCACACCGGGATCGACGACGTTTGAGGACTTGCCCGCCCCGGCGACCCTCGACGCGGTTCAGCCCGTCGCCCCCGTGGTCGGTCCGATTACGGCCGAGTACTGGAAAAACCGTACCCTCACGGGAGCTCCGACACTGAGCCGCGGTTACGAGCAGCAGATTGGGCTGAAGCTGGCCTCGGGGGTCGCCCCGGCGGTGGGCTTCCCTGCCGATAACTTCGGGATTCGCTGGAGCACCACCGTGGTGCCGCAGGTGACCGGAAACTACACGCTGCGGGTGGGTACCTCGGCCTATGACGGGGTCCGAGTGTATCTCGGCGACCGCCTGGTGCTCGATAATTGGACCACTCAGAGCACGGTCCGTTCCACGGATGTATCGGTTGACCTCACCGCTGGCGAGGCGGTTCCCCTGCGGGTGGACTACTTCGACTCTTCCGGTGATGCGGCCCTGAGCCTGGGTCTTGTTGTTCCGGGCGCGGCCGTCTTCGGGTCGCTACCCGTTCCGGTGATGCTTGACGGCACGGTTGCGGCCGGTCTCGCCCAGGGTGAGGCCACAGCCGAGTACTGGAAGAACCGTACCTTCGCGGGGTCTGCGGCCCTCAGCCAGAAGGCTCCCATTTCGCTCGACCTGGGCTCGGGGGTGGGCCCGGCTAGCGGATTCCCCACGAGCAGCTTCGCGATCCGCTGGAATACGGAGATCACGGCCGAGCAGACGGGTACCTACACCTTCCGGGTGGCCAACACACTGAGTGATGGTGTGCGCGTCTATGCGGATAATGCGCTCGTGTTAAACAACTGGACGGGTGCGGCAACAGACAGTGAGTTCTCGCTTGAGTTGACCGCGGCCCAGGCTCAGAACCTCCGTGTGGAGTTCTGTGATGCCGGTGGAACAGCGCAGCTTTCGCTGCTGGTGCGTACGCCCGGTTCGGCGGCCTTTGTACCGCTAACCGCGGGGTAGCGCTCCGCGTAACGTGGCCCCATCCCTCCTCGCGGTGGGGTGGGGCCGCCGTTGTTAAGCCGCCGGTGTCGGCGGCCGGAGAGTAAGAGAGATTGCGTAGCAGGGTTGCGGATGCGCCCGGGACCAACATCTGGCCCACGGCTCCACCATGGCTCCAGGAGGAACTGCACCGGGGCGGTACTGGCTGAGAGCGGGTTGCCCCCGAGCCCGACGCGGCCGCTGAGGCCGCCGACCAGCATGATTGGGCGCTGTCAGGGGTATCTGGTGCAGACGGTCGTCGTCCCTGGCTTCGACGGCGACGCTCGACACCTCCCGCTGAGGTGTCGAGCGCGCTCATACGTTTTGGGGAGGTTAGTGTGCTCCGGCCCGAGCTGCCTCCAGTAGAGTCTTGTTCTGCATCCGGTCAATCCAGGCGAGCGCGAGCGCCGACACGATGAACGCCAGGTGGATGAAGACCTGCCACATGACCCCCTCGGAGGTGTAGCTGTGCCCGGTGTCGCTCTTGGCTCCCACCTCTCCGATGTTGCCGACCTCGATAAACGTCTTGAGCAGGTGGATGGAGGAGATGCTGATGATCGAAATTGAGAGCTTGATCTTGAGCAGGTTGGCGTTCACATGTGAGAGCCAATCCGGCTCATCGGGATGACCATCCACCCGAATCTTCGACACGAAGATCTCATAACCGCCAATAATCACCATGATGAGCAGGTTGGCTATCATGACGACGTCAATCAGGCCCAGTACGCTGAGCATCACTGTGGCTTCGTTGAGCTTGTTCCAATTGGTGATGACATCGTTGATCAGATGCCACAGATCGAGCATGAAGACGATGACGTAGACCACCTGTGCCACGATCAGCCCAATATAGAGGGGTGCCTGGAGCCAGCGGCTGGTGAAGATGAAGTAGCCGAGTGCTCGGGAGGTTGGTCCCGGGGGGCGATAGGTGCGGTCGGGGATGGTCTGGGTGGGGTCAGTACTCACGTGCTGAGGCTCCTTGGTAGGGGTCGTGTGGGTGGCGATCATTTTATCGGTGGGCGCTGGCAAAGTAGCTGGGTGTCGCGCCCACCGCGTATATTTGTGGGGTGGCTACCCTCAACGACCTCCCTCTCCGACCTGACCTGGTGGGCAAGACGCCCTATGGTGCTCCGCAGGACACGGTTGCCGTGCGCCTCAACGTGAACGAGAACACTCATCCCATTCCGGAGGAGGTCGCGGTCGATATCGTGTCCTCGCTTGCCCGTGCCGTGACGGGGGTTAACCGCTATCCTGATCGCGAGTTTGTCGAGTTGCGCGAGTCGTTGGCCGCATATTTAGGCCACGGTCTCACCGCCGATAATCTCTGGGCCGCCAACGGCTCGAATGAGGTTCTTCAGCAGATTCTTCAGGCGTTTGGCGGTCCCGGCCGCAGCCTTCTGAGCTTTGTCAGCACATATTCGATGTACCCGTTGCTCGCCAACGGGACGGGAACCGAGTGGATTCCTGTCCCGCGTGACGCCGGTTTCGAGCTGTGCGAGGAGACGGCGCTGGCCGCGGTGCGGGAGCATTCGCCGACGATCACCATCGTGTGTACGCCCAATAACCCCACGGGAACAACCGTATCGCTCGACGTGATTCGGGCGCTGTATGACGCGACCGAGGGTCTTCTTGTGGTTGACGAGGCCTATGCCGAATTTGCCGGCGGCGACTACACGTCCGCCGTGTCGCTGCTGCCCGGCCGTGAGCGCCTTCTGGTCTCACGCACCATGAGTAAGGCGTTTGCGTTTGCAGGTGTGCGCCTCGGCTACCTGGCCGCCGACCCGGCCGCTGTGGATGCCCTGCGCCTCGTGCGCCTGCCCTACCACCTCTCCGCTCTGACCCAGGCCGCGGGTATCGCCGCGCTCCGGCACGCCCCGCGGATGCTCGCAACCGTTGGCGATATCCGTGCTGAGCGACGTCGGATTGCCGAGCGGCTCGCGGAGCTCGGCTACACCGTCTATCCGAGCGAGAGCAACTTTGTGCTCTTTGGCGGGGTGACGAGCCCGCAGGCCACATTTCAGGCGTTGCGTGAGCGGGGCATCCTGATCCGGGATGTCGGCATTCCGAACCACCTGCGCGTGAGTGCGGGCACCCACGCTGAAACGAGCGTCTTCCTCGACGCGATTGCTGCGCTGCCTCGCTAGGTTACGCGGGGCAGCATGGGTCCCGCCCACTGGATAGGATGGGACGCATGACACTGCCAGAAACGGCGCGCCCCGCCCGGGTTGCGACTATCCAGCGCGAGACGAGCGAGTCGAGCATTGATCTCACGATTAACCTCGACGGCACCGGACGATCCGATATTGAGACGACGGTTCCCTTCTTTAATCACATGCTGACCGCGTTTGCCAAGCATTCGCTCACCGATATCACGCTGCGCGCCACGGGCGACACGCACATTGATGTGCACCACACGGTGGAGGACACGGGTATCGCGCTGGGTCAGGCCATCGTGGCAGCCCTCGGCGACAAGAGCGGGATTGCTCGCTACGGCGACGCGCATGTGCCCCTCGATGAGGCGCTCGCCCTGGCCGTTGTCGATATCTCGGGTCGGCCCTATCTCGTACACGGTGGTGAGCCGGAGGGTTTCGAGTTTCACCTGATCGGTGGGCACTTTACCGGCTCCATGGTGCGCCACTTCTTCGAGGCTGTCGTGCTTAATGCTCGCCTCACGGTGCATGTGAAACTTCTCGCAGGTCGCGACCCCCACCACATTGCCGAGGCCGAGTTTAAGGCCTTCGCGCGTGCATTTCGCCAAGCGAAGGCGTTCGACGCGAACGTGTCCGGCGTCCCCTCCACTAAGGGAGCGCTGTGACCCAGCCGCGTGTGGTCGTCTACGACTACGGTTCGGGCAACGTGCACTCCGTTGTCAAGGCCATGCAGAAGACCGGGGCGGATGTCGAACTCACGAGTGACCGTGCACGCGTGATGGAGGCAGACGGGCTCATCGTGCCCGGGGTGGGTGCCTTTGACGCCGTGATGACCCAGCTGAACGATGTGCGCGGTGGTGAGCTGATTGACCGGCGGTTGGCCGGTGGCCGCCCGGTGCTCGGTATCTGTGTGGGCCTCCAGATCATGTTTGAGCGAGGTGTAGAGCGCGGTGTCACGACCGAGGGGTTGGGCGAGTGGCCCGGTGAGGTCACCCGCCTCAACGCCCCCGTGCTGCCGCATATCGGTTGGAACACGGTCGAGGTTCCTGAAAACTCCACGCTTTTCGCTGGGGTTGAGGGGGAGCGCTTTTACTTTGTGCACTCTTACGGTGCCCAGGAGTGGACGCTTGACCCACATCCCGCGATCCAGCGGCCTGCTGTCACCTGGGCCGAGCACGGTTCGCGTTTCATTGCAGCCGTCGAAAATGGACCGCTCACTGCTACCCAATTCCACCCGGAAAAGTCGAGTGCTGCGGGTATCCGCTTGCTGTCCAACTGGCTGCACAGCCTCGGCTAGAATTTTCACGTGTGTTCGCCCCTTCTCGGCGTTCGCCTCCCAACAATCAAGGACATCATGAGCGAATTTAACAAGCGCCCCCGACTGGAACTACTGCCGGCCGTGGACGTGGCTGATGGCAAGGCAGTACGCCTCACCCAGGGTGAGGCGGGTACCGAAACCAACTACGGTTCGCCTATTGACGCCGCCATGGACTGGGTCAATCAGGGAGCCGAGTGGATCCACCTGGTAGATCTGGATGCTGCCTTTGGTCGGGGTAGTAATGCCGCACTGCTCAAGAAGGTTATTAAGCAGGTGCGCGGGGTGAATGTTGAGCTTTCGGGCGGTATCCGTGACGATGCGAGCCTGGAGGCCGCCCTGGCTCTCGGGCCGAAGCGGGTAAATCTGGGCACTGCCGCCCTCGAAAACCCCGAGTGGACCCGCAGCGTCATCGCCCAGTACGGCGAGTTAATTGCCGTAGGCCTTGATGTGCGCGGTACCACCCTGGCCGCCCGCGGCTGGACCCAAGACGGCGGTGACCTGTGGGAAGTGCTTGCCCGTCTGGAGGATGCCGGCTGCGCCCGCTATGTGGTCACCGATGTGACCAAAGACGGCACGCTGCGTGGCCCCAACATCGAGCTGCTCCAGCAGGTGCTTGAGCGCACCCACCGCCCGGTGGTGGCATCTGGTGGCGTGTCCAGCCTGGATGACCTCGCCGCGCTGCGCGAACTCGTGCCCAACGGCCTGGAGGGTGCCATCGTAGGCAAGGCGCTCTACGCCGATGCCTTCACCCTCGCCGAGGCGCTTGATGTGGCTGGCGATTAACCACCGATTACGCACGACGGAAAGGCTGTCAGATCATGGCCGCACAGAATCTGGGTTCTACCAATAAAGCAGACTCTGCCGGCTTCCCCTGGGCGGGGCGGGCCTTCGAATCCAACGAGTTTGCGAATGACGACGGCAGCACCCCTGAGGTACTCGCCCTGGCCCTCACCCGTTTTGCCGAGGGTGCGGCCGGTCCGGAGAGCGTTGTTGACGCGTTCCGCTCGGCTCGTCTCCTTATCCCACTCGTGACCGAGGCGGGGGATATTGGCTTCACGGAAGACGGCCGCCAGGTTGATAAGACCCAGGAACTCTCGATTGTAACGGTCGCCGCCCCCGACGGCCGCCGGGCCCTGCCCGTGTTCTCGTGCGTCGCGGCGATGGCCGAGTGGAACCCGCTGGCGCGGCCCGTTCCGGCCGACGGTATTCGGGTAGCGCTCGCGGCGGCGGGGGAAGAAACGGATCTCGTGGTCCTCGATCCCGGTGCGGCCACCGAGTTTGTTCTGCGTCGCCCCACCGTCTGGGCTGTCGCGCAGGAGAACCCCTGGTCGCCCGCGTGGCGTGACCCCGAGGTGGCGTTCGCGTTTGAGAGCTCGGTTGCGGACGAGCCGGCGGTTGTTGCCGTTGAACTGTCGAGCGGTGACCCGCGTTCGCGTCTGGCCGCGCCCGAGCTGGCCGTGAGGTTGCGGCTCGTGCCGGGTCTCGGCGAGTCTGAGGTCGCGGGACTGGTGCAGCGCCTCCAGATCGCGTGGTCACGGAGCGAACTGATTGCTGATCGGGTGGACTCGATGGCGCTCACCCTCGCCGCTGCCTAACCGTTTCCTTTTTATCGGAGGTTCGGAATGCGGGACCCGCTGCGCGCGTTACCTCACGTGAGCGTTCCGTCGTCATGAATCGTCACACGGGGTGTCTCTCCAGTAAACCGTCGAGAGAATTGATTCACTATGCCGCACATCACATCCCAGAGCGATCTCAACGCGCCAGTTGATGTTGTTAACAGAGCCTACGAATCCTTCGCCTCCTGGCGTGCCGACCGCGATGCTGCCGTTACCGCGCCCACCGGGAATCTGGCCCTGGTGGAGACCCGCTGGTTGCCCGCCGCTGGTCCCAGGGCGAGCGAGATCGCGGACGAACAGCCCCCGGGTGTTAGGGTCTCCGACGTGAAACGGATAGATCCCGATACGGGGGAGACCGAGGTGGGACTGCGCTTCTGGGATGCCGACTCTGCCGCCATCCGTTCCTTTGAGACGATTGATGCGTTCCCCTTTGCGCCCGAGTGGGTGGTGACGGCCCATTTCACCCCGGTGGATGCCGAGCGTACCGTGCCGTTTGAGCATATCCGCGACAACGGCGGCACACGTGACCTTGTGGTACCCGGAGACATCAGCGTCACGCTCGGCGGGGAGAAATACACGCTGAGCGCATTTGATGACAACGGCACCCTGTTGCTCGTTTTTGGTGACCTGACCAATCGTAGCCAGGAGCCCCCCGACGCGACCTACCCGGCCGGACGCTTCCTGCACATCCCTACCGAGTTGGATCGAGGTGAGACCGGTACGGTGGTGCTCGACTTTAACCGGGCGTTCATCCCGCCGTGCGGATTCTCGCCGCACTACAACTGTCCCCTCCCACCCGCCCAGAATCGGATTAACCTGGCCGTTACGGCTGGCGAGAAAAGTGTCCTCACCTCGGCCTAGCTGAGTCTCGCCCTGTCCTACTTCTTTCACCGCAGCAGCATCACTACACAGCACAGGAGATAGACCCCAGTGAAAAAACTCTCGCTTACGCTACTCGCGTCGGTTACCGCGGCCACGATGTTTTTGTCGGGCTGCGCCGGTGGCGGGGCTGGCGTGGATGGCGGCACGGACGCATCCATCGCAATTGGTTCGCTCTACGAGCCGCAGAACCTCGACAATACCGCCGGTGGTGGACAGGGTGTTACCGAGGCCTTCAACGGAAATGTGTACGAGGGTCTCTTCACGCTGACCGACGAGGGGGCGGTGGAGCCCCTGCTGGCCGACAGCTTCACCACGAGTGACGACGGCCTCACCTACACCGTGACGCTGCGTGAGGGCATCACCTTTCACTCGGGTAAGAAGCTCACCTCGGCCGATGTGAAGTCGAGCATGGAGCGTGTGGTGGCTGAGGACTCCAAGTCTGCCCGTAAGAGCAGCTTTGACGTGGTGGAGAGTATCGAGACTCCCGATGACAGTACGGTTGTTTACCACCTGAGCACCCCGTCGATTTCGTTCCCGTATAACCTCAGCTACATCTGGGTGATCAACGGAGAGGCGAAAGATCTCACGAGCACCGAGGACGGAACCGGACCCTACACGCTCGGCACCTGGAAGCGCGGTAACTCGCTCAGCCTGGAGCGCTGGGATGACTACTGGGGCAGTCCCGCTACCAATGGCGAGGTCGTCTTCACCTACTTCACGGACGCTACGGCGCTCAGTAACGCGCTGCTCACCAACGCGGTTGATATTGTCACAACCGTGCAGAGCCCGGATGCCCTGACCCAGTTCGAGAACAACAGCGACTACGTCGTGAGCGAGGGAAACTCCACCACCAAAGAACTACTTGCCTTCAACGACCGAGTGGCTCCGTTTGACAACGCTGAGGTGCGCGCCGCGCTCTACTCCGCGATTAACCGGGAGAAGCTGCTCACCTCCATCTGGGGTGATTACGGTACGCTGATCGGCTCGATGGTTCCGCCCACCGACCCCTGGTATGAGGACCTCACCCAGGTGAACCCCTACAGTGTGGATCGTGCGAAGCAGAAGCTTGCGGATGCCGGGTATGGGGACGGCTTCACGTTCACCCTTGACACTCCTAACTACGACCCGCATCCGGCCGTGGCCGAGTTCGTGAAGGGTGAGCTTGCTCGTGTGGGTGTAACCATGAATATTAACGTGATTACCCCTGACGAGTGGTATACCAAGGTGTTCACCGAGCGCGATTTTGAGGCTACCCTGCAGGAGCACGTCAATGATCGCGATGTGGTGTGGTATGGCAACCCCGACTTCTACTGGGGCTACGACAACCCGCAGGTTACGACGTGGGTCACCGAGGCCGAGCAGGCGGACAGTACAGACGAGCAGACGGCTACCCTCAAGCTGGTCAACGAGCAGATCGCGAAGGATGCCGCGAGCTTGTGGCTCTACCTCTATCCGCAGATCGTGGTCGCGGGCAGCGACGTGACGGGATACCCGGTTAACGGTCTCAACTCGCAGTTCTTCGCATACAACATCGTCAAAGAGTAGCGTGGTAGCGTCCTGGCCCGCCCGCACCGCGGGGAGCCGGGACGCTACGCTGTTCCTACATCCCGTGACCGTCGCGGCCCGCCGCGGCATTCTGTAGACCGGATTTTCATGACCTCATACGTGCTGCGGCGATTGCTTTTCTTGCTGCTCTCCCTCGCCGCCGCCATGGTGGTGCTCTTTTTCTTGTTGCGCCTGCTGCCGGGAAACGCCGCCAACGCCCTCCTTCCCCTGGATGCGACGCCCGAGCAGATCGCGGCGGCCGAGGCGGCGCTCGGCACCGACCGTCCCTTGTGGCAGCAATTTTTTGAGTGGGCCGGTCAGATGGCCCGCCTCGATCTGGGCGAGTCCTTTATCAGCCAGCTTCCGGTGCTGCCCGAGATCGCGGTGCGGCTGCAGGTGACGGTGCCGCTGACGCTGATGTCGTTTGTCATCGCCGCGCTGCTTTCGGTGGGCATCGGGTTTGTCGCCGGATACCGCGCCGACCGCTGGTACGGTACCGCGCTTTCCGGGTTCTCGCAGCTGGGGGTGGCTGTGCCCGTGTTCTGGGTGGGTATCCTGCTGGTCTGGGTTTTTGCCCTGGGCCTGGGCTGGCTACCCTCGGGCGGGTTTCCCCGACGTGACTGGGCCTATCCCGGGGCTGCCCTCACCGCCCTCATCCTGCCCGTGGCCACAATCGTGATCGTGATGAGCGCGTCGATGTCGCGCTACGTGCGTTCTGCCACGATTGACGTCCTGGGTAGTGATTTTCTGCGCACGTCCCGCGCCCTCGGTGCCACCTCGGGTGAGGCAATGCTGCGGCACGGTCTACGCAACGCCGCCGTGCCCGTGATCGCGATCCTGGGCATTGAGTTGGCAACCACTTTCCTGGGTGCCGTGGTCGTGGAGAGTGTGTTCACCCTGCCCGGGCTGGGCACAATGTTGCTCACAGCCATTGCCCAGCATGACTACCCCAACATCCAGGGCATTCTTTTCATCAGCACGGTCTTTGTGCTGCTGGTGGGGTGCGCCGCCGATATCATCCAGCGGGTTGTTGACCCGCGTTTGCGCACGAGCCTGTCAGGAAACCGATGAGTGCACTCACCGAGGCGCAGATTGACGTCTCAACGCCCCGCCGCAGGACCCGCTCCATCACCCTGAGGATCGGTGCCGTTCTCGTCGGGATCATCGTGATCTTGGCGATTGTGTCGCTGTTCTGGGTGCCCTTTGATCCCGCCGATACCTCGGGTGGCCGGCTGGAGGGCCCGGGATCCGAGCACTGGCTTGGCACCGATAAACTTGGCCGCGACCTGGCTACCCAGATCATGATTGGTGCTCGCATCGCGCTCACGGTGGGTCTGGGTGCGGTTGCGATCAGTGCCGTGCTCGGCATCGCGATCGGCCTGGTCGCGGCGTTTGCCGTGTCATGGGTGGACGACACCATCTCGGCGGGCCTCGACATTCTGATCGCTTTTCCCACCCTGCTGCTTGCGATGCTCATCGTGGCCGCGCAGGGGGCCTCACTCGGGTCAGCGATTCTCTCAATTGGTATCGCGATGTCCGCGATCGTCGCGCGTCTGACGCGTGTGGTGGCTAAGCGAGTGCTCGCTCAGCAGTACATTACGGCGGCACGCACCTCCGGTACGTCCTGGTGGGGGATCGTGTGGCGGCACGTTCTTCCCAATATTTGGCCCACCGTTTCGGTCAGCCTGGCCCTGCACTTTGGTTTGGCCGTGCTGGCCGAGTCGAGTTTGTCTTACCTGGGGTTGGGGGCCCCGCCACCCAACGCCTCCTGGGGGCGCCTGCTCCAGGAGGCTCAGGGTACTGTCCTCACGGCCCCCGTCGGGGCGCTTGCCCCGGGAATCGCCCTCGTGATGCTGGTGCTCGGTGTCAACTTCATCGCCGACGGTCTCCGCGACATCGCTGACCCCACCCGCAGGAGGAGCCGATGAGTACCCCCATTCTTGACATCGAGGCCCTCACCGTGACCGCGGATGACGGTCGCCGCCTGCTTGACCGGATCACCCTCGCGGTGGGTCCCGGCGAGCGGGTCGGCATGATCGGTGAGTCTGGTTCCGGCAAGTCCATGACGGCCCTCGCTGTGATGGGTCTGCTCCCGCCCGGTATGACGGCAACCGGCAGTATTCTGCTGGGGGGAACCCAGGTCGTGGCTGCGGCCGAGCGCGATCTTGTCTCTCTGCGGGGGCGTGTGGCTTCTGTGGTGTTCCAGGAGCCGCTCACCGCACTCGACCCGCTCATGCGGCTGGGTCACCAGCTGGCTATCCCGTTGCGCCGCCACCAGAATCTGCGCGGAAGTGCCCTGACGGAGGCCGTGCTGCGCGGTCTGCGTGAGGTGCAGATATCCGACCCCGACCGCATCGCTCGTGCCTACCCGCACGAGGTGTCGGGCGGTCAGCGGCAGCGCGTGGCAATCGCGATGGCCCTCGCCTGTGCACCCGAGCTATTGATCGCGGACGAGCCGACGACAGCGCTCGATGTGACGGTACAATCCGAGGTTCTTGCCCTGCTCGACACGCTCGTGAGTGATCGCGGTATGGCTCTGCTCTTCATCAGTCACGATCTGGCCGTGGTTTCGGCTGTGACCGAGCGGGTGCTGGTGTTGCGGTCGGGGGTGGTGGTTGAGGCGGCCCCACTCACGGATATTCTGCGGACCCCCGACGATCCGTACACGGCCGAATTGGTGGCCTCTGCCCGGGCACTCGACGCCGTGCTTGACAGCGTTGCCCGCCCCACCGCGCCGGGTCAACCCGCGCAGACGACACCGGAGGAGGATTCGCCGTGACGGCAGCCCCGCCCATCCTGCAGCTCAGCGCTGCCGATTACCGTTACCCTCGTGCCGAGGCACCAACCCTCACCGGTATCAGCCTGGACCTGCCAGCCGGGGCTCATCTGGGCATCGTGGGGGAGTCGGGGGCCGGTAAGTCCACGCTGCTCTCCCTGTTGCTGGGCCTCACCTCGCCCACCCGTGGGGCGGTTCTTTTTGACGGTCAACCGCGGCCCTCGGGCTCGCAGCGCGTGCTCCGGTCTTTCCGGCGGAGTGTGCAGATGGTGTTTCAAGACCCCTATTCGTCACTTGACCCGAGACAGACCGTTGGCAGCATCGTGGGCGAGCCGTTACGGTCGCTGCGCGTCGGTGACACGAGTGAGCGTTCCCGAATGGTCGCGGAGGCTCTGGATTCGGTGGGTCTGCCGGGTAACGCGGCTGGCCGGTATCCGCACGAGTTCTCCGGCGGTCAGCGCCAGCGCATCGCGATTGCCCGGGCCATCGCGCCCCGGCCGCGTTTGCTGCTCGCCGATGAGCCGGTGAGTGCCCTCGATGTGACCACGCGCGTCTCGGTGCTCGACCTGCTGCGTACCCTGGGTGAGGAGCGTGGCCTCGCCGTGGTGATGGTCTCGCACGACCTCTCGGCCGTCGCGGCGCTGTGCCACTCTGCCGTGGTGCTTCAGGCCGGCCAGATCGTGGAGCGAGGCAGCACAGCCAGTATTCTGGGTAACCCACGGCATCCCTACACGCAGAAGCTGGTGTCTTCGGTGCCCCGGCTGCCCGCGCTCTAGTGGGGCAGCTCCGCGTGCGGCGGATGCCGTGTGGGTGCCGGGGAATCGGCGAATCGGCGATCGGTAAACGAAAAAGACCCGCGCAATGCGCGAACAAGACGATGAACTAGTTCACCGGTCCGGTCCACTTCTCGCCCGGCCCCTTGCCGATGGGGTCGGGGATCACAGATGCTTCACGAAACGCTAACTGGAGCGAGCGCAGACCGTCGCGCAGGCTGCGCGCGTGCATATCGCTGATTTCGGGGGCACCCGCGGTAATCAGCCCGGCCAGAGCGGTGATGAGTTTGCGGGCCTCGTCGAGATCGGTCTGGCTTTCGGGGTGATCCGCTAGGCCGCACTTCACCGCGGCTGCGCTCATGAGGTGCACGGCGGTTGTGGTGATGACCTCAACGGCCCCCACATCGGCGATGTCGCGGAGAGCCTGATCGCTGGCATCCTTCAGCTGGGCGGCCTCGTTTTCTGAGTCGTAGGGGCTCCCGCTGAATACGTTTTTGTCGCTCATGTACACGTTCTTTCACTGTGGTTGCCGCGATCTGTGATTTTCTCGCGGTCTCTGCTATTATTCATGAGGCTCTGGAACTTATCTGTTCCAGTACGAAAGTGGAGATTCTCCCACCCGCGCTTGACCGCCTACACAAGGTTACCGGGTATTGCGCTCCGCCACACCCGGGTCACCGAGTGGGGTAGATAGGGCGCAAAGCTGATACTCACCGCAGGACTGTGGTGGGCGGATGCGTGAAACTCCTTGATCGTTGCTCGCCCGGTTATTCAACCGGTTGAGAGGCTACCATCACTATCAGAGGAGAAACGCATCAGCGATCCCCGTACAAATGAGCGTATCCGCGTTCCCGAAGTTCGCCTGGTTGGACCCAGCGGCGAGCAGGTTGGCGTCGTGGCGATTGAGGTTGCCCTGCGTCTAGCTGCCGAGGCAGATCTCGACCTGGTAGAAGTTGCCCCCAACTCGAAGCCCCCGGTTGCCAAGATCATGGATTACGGCAAGTTTAAGTACGAGGCTGCGCAGAAGGCGAAGGAAGCGCGTCGTAACCAGGCCAATACGGTCCTCAAAGAGGTCCGTTTCCGCCTGAAGATTGATAAGCACGACTACGAAACCAAGCGTAAGCGTGCCGAGGGCTTCCTTAAGCAGGGCGACAAGGTGAAGGCAATGATCCTGTTCCGTGGCCGCGAGCAGTCGCGGCCCGATCAGGGGGTTCGTCTTCTCCAGAAGTTTGCTGAGGATGTTGTGGAGTTTGGCACGGTAGAGTCCAA
This sequence comes from Klugiella xanthotipulae, assembly GCF_006716695.1. Lineage (GTDB taxonomy): Bacteria > Actinomycetota > Actinomycetes > Actinomycetales > Microbacteriaceae > Klugiella > Klugiella xanthotipulae. The sequence continues at coordinate 124,244 of NZ_VFPN01000001.1, read as the reverse complement.
CCCCACGATTGACGGTCGCAACATGGTGATGGTTATTGCCCCACTTAAGAACAAGTCTGAGGCGAAGGCCGAGGCTAACGCTGTTCGCGCCTCGAACAAGAGCGCGGCCCGTGCCGAGAGCCACGCGTCCGAGAAAGCTGCTCCGGCAGAGTCCGCTCAGACCGAGCCGGTATCAGCCGCGCCCGTCACTGAAGAGGATGCCGCGAGCGACACCTCGCCCGCCGCCGCAGAATAAGACTTTTGCCACCCCGGTGGCGAAACCGATAGAGGAGAGAAAATGCCTAAGATGAAGACCCACTCGGGCGCCAAGAAGCGTTTCAAGGTCACCGGATCGGGAAAGCTGAAGAAGCAGCAGGCCGGTATGCGTCACAACCTGGAGGGTAAGTCCAGCCGTCGCACCCGTCGTCTCAACCAGGACCAGATCCTGTCCAAGGCCGACACCAAGGTCGCTAACAAGCTTCTCGGACGCGGCTAGTCCGCATCCCGACGACATAACGTAAAGGAAATCCAGAAATGGCAAGAGTAAAGAGAGCCGTCAACGCTCACAAGAAGCGTCGCGTTATCCTTGAGCGCGCAAAGGGCTACCGCGGACAGCGTTCACGTCTGTACCGTAAGGCAAAAGAGCAGACGATCCACTCGTTTGTGTACCAGTACCGTGACCGTCGCCAGCGTAAGGGAGACTTCCGTCGCCTGTGGATCCAGCGCATCAACGCCGCCTCACGCGCCAACGGCCTCACCTATAACCGCTTTATCCAGGGTCTGGGTCTTGCCGGTATTGAGGTAGACCGTCGGATGCTGGCCGAGTTGGCCGTGCACGAGCCCAAGACGTTTGCTGCCCTGGTGGAGAGCGCCCGCGCTGCTCTGCCCGCTGACACCTCGGCTCCCAAGGTCACCGCGTAACTCTTCGCAGTCGGTTGATGCCCCGCACCACTCTCGTGGTGCGGGGCATTCGTCGTTGTGCCACCGGTGGGGGAGACCACTGCCGACATTCGGCGGGCCTACACTGGAACAATGCTTGAAAATCCCCGTTCAGCCCGTGTCCGCTCGATCGCCTCCCTGGCCAAGAAGAACATCCGTCAGGAGACCGGCTACTTCCTGCTGGAAGGCCCGCAGGCGGTGCGTGAAGCACTCAGCTACCGTCCCGAGTTGCTCACCGAACTGTTTGGCACACCCACGGCGATTGAGCGCTACCCGGAAATCGTGAAACTGGCCGAGGCTGCCGGGCACGAGTTCGAGTTCGTCACCGAGCAGGTGCTTACCGCCCTGGCAGATACCGTCACGCCACAGGGGTTTGTGGCGGTCTGTCGCCAGTTTCCCACCGCGCTTAAAGACATCTTTGCGGGGGAGCCGACGCTCCTCGTGATCCTGAATGAGGTGCGCGACCCGGGCAATGCGGGTACGATCATCCGGGCCGCCGACTCGGCGGGAGCCGATGGCGTCATCCTCGCCGGACGCAGCGTTGATCTATTCAACCCCAAGGTGGTTCGCTCGACGACGGGTTCGCTCTTTCACATCCCTGTCGCCGTTGACGCCACGCTTGAGGATGTGCGAGGCCGTGTGAATGAGGCCGGCCTCACCCTGCTCGCCGCCGATATTAAGGGCGATAGCCTCTTGGCGGCTCGCGAAGATGGCACCCTGGCCCGCCCGACCGCGTGGCTCTTTGGCAACGAGGCCCGCGGTCTGAACGATGCGGACCTCGCGATGGCTGATCGCGCACTCACTGTACCCATCTACGGCACTGCTGAGTCGATGAATCTGGCGACCGCGGCCTCCGTCTGCCTATACGAGAGCGCGTTCTCGCAACGGGCGGGCGGCGCAGTCGAAGCCTAGGGCGTGTCGCCACCCCGCAGGATGGAGGTCATTTTCTTCCCCCCGGCCACCTCGTCAACGAGTTTGTCCATATACCGGATCTTCTGCATGAGGGGGTCTTCGATCTCTTCCACGCGAATCCCGCAGATCACGCCCGTGATGAGCGAGGCCTGCGGGTTCATCCGTGGGGCTTCGGCGAAGAATGTGCGCAGGTCAACCTGATCGGTGAGGGTCTGTTTTAGACCGGCCTCATCGTAGCCGGTCAACCAGGAAATGACGCGATCCATCTCCTCCTTGGTGTGTCCTTTCCGTTCCACCTTGGCCAGATAGAGCGGATAGATGACGGCAAAGCTGGTGGTGAAGATGCGGTGTTGTGTCATCTCGGGCGTCCTTCCTGAACGTGTTATTTCCCGACTGAAAGTATCCCACGGCCTGCCGCGCGAGGGCAGCGTCTATCGGAACAGCGTTTCACCGATGAAGCCGCCCTCGGTGCAGCCCGGTGGAATTGCGACGACCACCGAGCCGATGTGGGTGATCCACTCGTTCATCAGGTCGAGCTCATCGAGTCGCTTCTGTAGTGGCACAAATTGCGTGGTGGGGTTGGCCTGGAACGAGATAAAGAGCAGGCCAGCGTTGCTGTCGTGCCCGTCTCCTATTGCCTCATCGTAGTTGTACCCGCGGCGGAAGATCCGTTCGTGGGTGTTCTCCGAGCGAGCCCGTCGCACGTGCGAGATATCGGAGATCACGGGGAAGCCGAGCGATGTCTTCGCCTCAAAATCTGGTTCATCGTGTTCCTTCGTACCGGTTAGGGGGGCACCGTTTTTCAGGTTACGGCCCATGGCCTGCTCCCGGCCGGAGCGGTCGAGTTTGTCCCAGGTATCGAGGTTCATGGCAATACGACGCAGCACGAACGAGGTGCCACCCGCCATCCACCCGGCTCCGTCACCCTGCCAGACCACGGTGTCGAAATCTTCGGTGTCGGCTGCCGGGTTCACGGTGCCATCTACCTGGCCAAAGAGGTTGCGCATGGTGGTGCCGGGGGATTCGCTGCTCAACGCTCGCCGGAAGCCGCTCTGGGCCCATCGTCGGGTGGCGAAGGCGCGGAGGTCTTTGGAGAGCATCCGCACGGTGTGCGAGACGGTGAGCGGATCATCCGAACCCACCTGGATGAGCAGGTCGCCGCCGCTCCACTCATCGGCCAAGCTGTCTCGATTAAACGCCGGTAGGGGGGTCAACCACTCGGGTAATGCTGCCGGGTTGACCCGCTTCACCAGCTCGGGGCCAAAGCCCACCGTCACGGTGAGCCGGGCCGGCACTACGGCCAGCTCGGGTTCGGTGTCGGCGAGAGCGGCCGACCCTAGGGTGAGTTTGGCCGCATCATCGGTGAGGAGGCGCAGCATCCGCTCGACGCCCTCACGGCTGGTACCCGGGAGGAGATCGTAGGCGATGAGGGTGACGTGAGCCTGGGGTGACGTCATTACACCGGATTGGTGTGTGCCGTAGAACGGTTCCGTGTCGTTGCCCGTCGGGTAGAACTCGGGTGCGGGCAGGCCCGTCTCGCCGCCCGAGCGCTGCACCAGATCGACGCCGACGGCCACAGCCGCCCCGACCCCCGCGGCGGCACCCCCGAGAAGGAGGTGCCGCCGACTGAGGGTGCGGCGGCCAACAGTGGATTCCTGCTGGCTGTCGGTCATTTAGTGTTCCGTGCTCTCGTTATCCATGCTGCTGTCGGATCCGTCGGTGGGTTCACCATGCCCGGGAGCATAACTCTCGTTGGCACCGGCGTACTGTTTCACAGGAGCCTCGATTTTTACGGTGGACCCGTCGGAAAGTTCGAGCGTGATGCTGACCGTTTGGCCGGGCTCCAACTTGTCGGTGAGTTCCATAAACATCAGGTGGTCGGCACCGGGTTCCAGGGCGTGTGTGCCCTCGGCCGGTACAACAAACCCACCCTCCTTTTGTTGCATGAGCGAGTTACCGTCGTCTCCCGTGATGACCTCGTGCAGTTCCACGGTTGCGGCGGCGTCGCTCGAGGCAGCGACGACGGTGATGTCGGTGGCCGAGGAGTTGTTCAATTCTCCGAAGGCCCCCGTCATTCCGGTGTCGCTGGCCTTGATCCAGGCATCCGATACCGTGAGGGCGTCAGCGGCAACGGCTGTCGTTTCTACCGGTGTGGGAGTACTGCTGCAGCCGGAGAGGGCCAGCAGCCCTGCGGCAACGAGGGCGGTCAGGGTGAGTGAACGTGTATACATTATGGCGTGTTCTTTCTGGCCTGCTGTCAGACAGCGGGCCGGGGGAGGAGGATAAAAGTTACTTCGGGGTTCGTCGGGTGCGCAGCCGAATCACGAGCACGTACAGGCCCAGGCCCACACCGGCACCGACAACCACCACGAGGATGGTGCGGATCGCGCTGGGGATAGACCGTGCCGTCTCGGTTGACCCGGATGTCGCCTCCGCCGGAGCCGTTGTGGCCGTTGTGGGGGCCACAACCGCGGAGGGCTCGCCCACGACAAAGGTGAATGTACCGGTGATCGGATGACCGTCGCCAGACACCACTCGCCAGACCACCGTGTAGGTGCCGTCGGGCGCATCAGTGTTGAGTGGTTGGGTGACGCTGGCCCCCGAAAGGGTGAGGTCACCGCGTGTGACTGCCGTATCGGTGGCGTCTACAACCCGCACAACCGTTCCAATATCGAGCAGTGTGTCGGAGAAGGTCAGGGTGACGCTATCGGGCATCGCCTCCAGCTCGCTGCCGTCGGCCGGGTCTGCGCTGATGAGTTGATCGTGCGCGGAGGCGGCTGAGGGTGCAAGCTGGCTCGCAATCATGACACCGAGCGCGATGGCTGTGGTGGCGAGGATGCGGGTGAGTCGATGGCGACGTTGTTCACCCTGACCCTCCCGGGGGAGGAATCGCATGTGGGTTCTTTCGTCTGGAGCTGTCATCGGATGCGGATTGTTCCGCGAGGTTAGGCCAGGGCAGGTGCGGGCGGACCGCGATAGCTGAGGCCGGACATCCAGCGTGAAACGGAGGTAAAGGGGTTGTGCCAGCCGGGCACGAGGGTGTGGGTGGCGGCCGGGAGAATGGGGTGGGGATGGCTCCCCGTGAGGCGTCGTACCGCGAGCCGGGTGAGCGCGATGAGTCGGTATGCGCCCCGTTCACCAAAGCGCAGCACCGCAATGGTGCACCCGGCTGCAACGGCGTGTGCAAGCCACATCCACCCGCTGTGTGCATCTCCCGCGAGGGCGTGAGGCGAGAGGATTGCCGCCGCCGTTGCGGAGCCGTGTACGTGTAAACCTGTCGGGATGCCTGCGGTGTCTGCTGGAGCGGAGGCGGGCATTGCGAGGTAGGAGAAGACCGCGTGGAAGAGACCCTGGCTGATGACAACCGCGCTGCCGAGCCGCCAGAGGGATAGCGCTCGTCCCGCCAGCGCGATACACACGGGGGTGCATACGATCAGGGCCGAGACGATACCGGCAACGGACGGGGCGGCACCTCCTGCAATGGTGTGTGACAGCGCGGCAAGAAGGATGGCGCTGGCGGCGGCCACCAGGCCCCGCCACGTGCGTCCACCCCGCGTCATCGGTTACACCTCACATGCCGATGGTATACGACGAGTGCCCGATCAGAAGAACCGGGCTTTCGTATCCGGTATTTTCAAACTCGGTGTGAAAACTTTGGTTTTTATAAAAGTTAAAACGTTTTTGATTGCATCTGGGTAACAAAGCTATGCGTCCATGAGTGTGGATGGCTTCGCGCGGTTACCGTGTAGGCATGACAGATTCAGAGTCCGCCCCCGGTGCCGCGCAGCTGAACGCGTTTGAGACGACCAGTAACCCCATCCTGGCCGACATCGGTAAGCCGCTCGTGGTTGTTTCTGGGGTGGAAAAATTCTATGGCGAATTTCACGCGCTTAAAAACATCAATCTCACGGTTACGAAGGGGGAAGTTGTCGTCGTCATTGGCCCGTCAGGTTCCGGTAAGTCCACCCTGTGTCGCACGATCAATCGGTTGGAGACCATCAGTGCCGGTGAGATTCTCATAGACGGTAAAAAGTTGCCGGAAGAGGGCAAAGCTCTCGCGACTCTTCGAGCCGATGTGGGCATGGTGTTCCAATCGTTTAACCTGTTTGCGCACAAGAGCATTCTCGAAAATGTCGCTCTCGGCCCCGTCAAGGTGCGCAAGCGACAGCGTGCAGATGCCGAGATGGCCGCCCGGATGCTCCTTGATCGCGTGGGTGTGGGGGAGCAGGCTGACAAAATGCCTGCCCAGCTTTCTGGAGGCCAGCAGCAGCGCGTAGCGATCGCGCGAGCACTGGCGATGAAGCCCAAAGTGATGCTCTTCGACGAGCCCACCTCAGCTCTCGACCCCGAGATGATCAATGAGGTCTTGGACGTCATGGTTGAGCTGGCAGCCGAGGGGATGACCATGATCGTGGTGACTCACGAGATGGGGTTCGCCCGCCGGGCTGCCGACCGGGTGGTCTTCATGGCTGAGGGCGAAATTATCGAGGAGGCGGAGCCCGAGGCTTTCTTTACCAATCCGCAGAGTGATCGCGCCAAAGATTTTCTGTCGAAGCTGCTCACTAACTAGTTTGTGGGCGCGGACAGAGCAACGGTCGCCCCGTCACGGGGTGCCACAATGAAAGGAAACGTATGCGTAAGAAAGCACTGCTCCTCGGAGTAAGCCTGGTCGCTGCACTGACTTTGAGCGCCTGTGGTGGTGGACCCGCCAATGACGGCGATAACACTGCGGGCGATTCCAACTCACGTTTCGAGGTCGCGAAGGATGTCTCGCTGAGCGGTAGTCCTACGTTCGACGCGATGGTTAAGCGCGATAAAGTCATCATTGGTGTCAAGGAAGACCAGCCCAACCTCGGTTACCGTGATGCTGCAACGGGTGAGCGCACGGGATTTGATGTCGAGATTGCGACGTGGATCGCGGCCTCCCTGGGTTTTGGGGCCGACCAGATTGAATTTAAAGCTATTCCGAGCGTGAGTCGCGAGTCAGCTATCGTCAACGGTGACATCGACTACTACGTGGGTACGTACTCTATTACGGATGCGCGCAAGGAACAGGTTGACTTTGCCGGACCATACTTCATCACTGGTCAGGGTCTCTTGGTGGCGGCCGACAACGACACGATTAAGAGCGAGAAAGACCTGAAGGGTATGCGCGTCTGCTCGGCCACCGGGTCCACACCGATTCAGAACATCAAAGACAACTTTCCTGACACAAAAACGGTGGAATTTGATACCTACTCGCAGTGTGTTGAAGCGCTCACCGACGGACAGGTGGACGCTGTGACGACAGACGCCGCTATTCTGATTGGCTATGCCGCACAGGACCCCGACAACCTCACCGTGGTGGGGGAGCCCTTCACCGTCGAGAAGTACGGTGTCGGTCTCGCGAAGGGCGACGCGGTGCTGCGTGCGCACATCAATGACCTCTTCACCAACGGGAACGACACGTGGACGCAGATCTACGATGACACCCTGGGTCAGTCCGGCACGAAGGTTCAACAGCCGGAGGTTGACGCTTCCTAAGTCCCCGTGTGTCGTGGCACCCTTCCGGGAGCGGTGTCACGACCGGGCTCTCATGTTCAGCATCCGTGACGGAAAGGGTCCGCAGTGGATACGCTTCTCAATAACTTTGATCTTTTTACCGAGGGCTTCAAAAATACGCTGATTCTCTTCTCCTTTTCGGCGATTATCGCGCTTGTTCTGGGCGGTGTTGTGGGTGCTTTTCGAGTGTCCCCCGTCACCTCGATGCGGGCCGTCGGTACGTTCTACGTGAACACGATTCGCAACACACCGCTCACACTTATTATGTTTTTCTGTGCGTTTGGCTACCCCAAACTCCAACTGCCCGAGATCAGCTACATGAATCTGGCGATTATCGCGCTCAGCGTGTACACCGCCACGTATGTGGCGGAGACTCTGCGCTCGGGTATTAACACCGTTCCCCTGGGTCAGGCGGAGGCTGCCCGCGCAATCGGCCTCCCGTTTGGCCAAACGATGACGCTTATTATTCTGCCGCAAGCTTTTCGTGCGGTGATTCCGCCCATGATGAGCGTGTTTATCGCGCTGCTTAAAAACACCACGGTCGCCGCAGGCTTCTCCGTGATGGAGGCTGGTGCGGTCAAGAACTATTTGTCGGAGCGTGGCGAACCGGCGATTGTCGGGCTGCTGTGGGTGGCCCTCGTTTTTATCCTTCTCGTGGGTGTTCTCGCTTTCCTGCAGCGAAAACTTGAAAATATGTGGAAGGTGGCACGATGACGAGCCTGCTTTTTGATGCCCCGGGCCCCCGGGCCAAACGGTTGAATGTCCTTCTTAATGTGGTGGTGCTTGCCCTGGTGCTCGTTGCGCTGGTTTTTGTGCTCTGGCAGTTCTACCAGACCGGCCAGTTTGAGTCGCGAAAATGGAGCATATTCACTTATCCTCTCGTGCAACAGAGTCTGCTGAGAGCGACCGTCGCCACTCTCCAAGCGTTTGCCGTCGGTGCCGTCCTGAGCCTTGTACTGGGCCTGCTCCTCGCGATTGGGCGGATGTCCGCACATCCGTGGGTTCGCCTGCCGTGCATGTGGGTGGTTGAGCTCTTCCGGGCCACCCCGCTGCTGATCCTGATGATGATCCTGTACTACGGTCTTCCCCCGTTGGGCTTCACCTTCATCACACCGTTTATCGCCGTCGTCACCGCATTGACCGTCTACAATGGTGCGGTCTTAGCCGAGGTTTTTCGGGCCGGTGTGGAGTCGCTGCCAAGCGGGCAGAGTGAGGCAGGCTACGCAATTGGCCTCAGAAAGTCTCAGGTGTTATCACTTGTTTTGATGCCGCAGGCTATTCGCGCGATGCTACCGGTGATCATCGCGCAGCTGGTGGTTATTCTGAAGGATTCGGCACTGGGCTTTATCGTGACCTACCAAGAACTGCTCTATGAGGCGAAGCGGCTTGGCACGCAAGTGCAGTTTGGATCGCCTATCATCCCGGCCGCGATTGTGGTGGGTATCATCTATGTGGGTCTGTGCCTGATTCTCTCGGGTGTGTCCACCTGGTTGGAACGGCGCTTGCGGCGCAGCCCTAGCTCACTCGTTCACAAAACAACTCAGGATATTTCACAGGTTCAGCTCTGAGTCTGCATCGCGCTCTCGGATACGGCGCTACGTCGTGACCCGGTAACATGGTGTTTTGTGTCAGAGACCAATCCCATTACCGAAGAAGCCGTTGATACTGCCGTGAATGAGGCGCTCCGCGCTGTGGACTCGGTAGCCACCCTTGTCGATCTGAAGGTGTTGCGTTCGGCGCATACGGGGGAGGCCTCCCCTCTCTCTCAGCTCAACGCGATGCTGCGTACCGTGCCCAACGATCAGAAGGCCGCCACGGGCAAGCTCGTGGGTCAGGCCCGTGGCCGCGTGAACCAGGCGTTTGCTGCCCGAGAAGAGTCCCTGCGGGAACAGGAGGAACTCAACCGGCTGGCCGCCGAGACAGTTGATGTGACCGCGGCCCCTCAGCAGTGGCGGGCCGGCGCGCGCCATCCGCTCTCCGCTCTCCAGGAGGATATCTCCGATATCTTCATCGGTATGGGCTGGGAAGTTGCTGAGGGTCCCGAGCTCGAAAACGAGTGGTTCAACTTTGACGCGCTCAACTTTGATCCTGACCACCCCGCGCGGGCCATGCAGGACACCTTCTTCGTGGATCCTGTTGACAGCCACCTGCTGCTACGCACTCACACCTCGCCCGTGCAGGTCCGTGCGCTTCTCTCGCGTGAGTTACCCGTGTACGTCGTTGCGCCCGGACGCGTCTTCCGTACCGATGAATTGGATGCCACCCATACCCCCGTCTTTAACCAGATTGAGGGTATCGCGATTGACCGTCACCTCACGATGGCGCATCTGCGGGGCACCCTGGAACACTTCGCCCGCCAGATGTTTGGCGAGGAAGCCACAATCCGGCTGCGGCCCAATTTCTTCCCCTTTACCGAGCCCAGCGCAGAAATGGATGTCTGGCAGCCTCATGCGAAGGGCGGGGCTCGCTGGGTGGAGTGGGGTGGTTGCGGCATGATGAATCCCAATGTGCTTCGCGCGGCGGGTATCGATCCCACCGAGTATCAGGGCTTTGCCTTTGGTATGGGGATTGAGCGCACTCTGCAATTCCGTAACGACCTGAACGACATGCGCGACATGGTTGAGGGCGATATTCGTTTTAGCACCCAGTTTGGAACGGTGATTTAGCCATGAGAGTACCCCTGAGTTGGCTCGGCGACTACGTTGATCTTCCCGAGAAGATGACGCCCAAGCAGTTGCACGCCGCCCTGGTGAGTGTTGGTTTTGAAGAAGAGGATGTGCACGGCGGCGAGGTTTCTGGCCCGGTCGTTGTCGGGCAGGTGCTGGAGCGCACGCCCGAGGAGCAGTCCAATGGTAAGACGATCAACTGGTGTCAAGTGCGCGTTGCCCCCGAGGGCCACCTCGCGGCTGATGGCGGCGCGGATGTTCGCGGTGTGGTCTGTGGTGCCCACAACTTTGAGGTGGGCGACAAAGTTGTTGTCACCCTGCCCGGCGCGGTTCTGCCCGGCGGCTTCGCTATTGCCGCTCGTAAGACGTACGGACACGTATCCGATGGCATGATTGCGTCGGTGCGTGAGCTCGGTATCGGCGAGGACCACGACGGTATTTTGGTTCTCGCCCGCATGGGGCTCGACCCCGAGGTCGGCGAGGACGCCAAGACCCTTCTGGGCCTTGACGATTCTGCGGTGGAGATCAACGTCACCCCCGACCGCGGCTACGCTTTCTCTATTCGTGGCGTGGCTCGCGAGTACTCACACGCTACGGGGGCGGTCTTCCGTGACCCCGCACTCGCGGTCACTCCGGTCGAAGCTGCGGGCTTCCCCCTCACGGTGTCGGATACGGCTCCGTTGCGTGGCCGCGCTGGCGTTACCACGTTCGTGACGCGCGTGGTGCGCGGTGTGGACCCGGCCCGGCCCTCACCCCGCTGGCTGTCCTCGCGACTAGCCCTTGCCGGTATCCGTTCGATCTCTCTGATTGTGGATATCACCAACTATGTGATGCTGGAGCTGGGTAACCCCATTCATGGGTACGACCTCGATAAGCTCAGGGGCGGAATGACCGTCCGTCGTGCAGAGGTGGGGGAGACCCTCGTCACGCTTGACGAGCACCTCCGGAAACTGCATCCCGAAGACCTACTGATTACCGATGAGTCTGGCCCCATCGGTCTCGCCGGTGTGATGGGCGGTGCCGCCACCGAAATTGGTGACACAACCCGCAATGTGCTTGTTGAGGCTGCGATCTTCGATCCCGTGTCGGTCGCGCGCACCGCGCGCCGTCACAAGCTGCACAGCGAGGCCTCCAAGCGTTTTGAACGCGGTGTGGATACCCGAGTGTCGGCGGCGGCGGCGCAGCGTGTGGTTGACCTGCTGGTGGAGCTTGCTGGTGGCACCGCGGATACCCAGGGCTCGGTCTACGACGTGAGCCGCCCCGCTGACCCGATTGATTTGCCTGACGGCTTCATTGAGGGTCTGGTCGGCGTGGAATTCACCCGTGATGAGGTTGTGACGAGTCTCACCGCCATCGGTGCCGAGGTTGCATCCGTTGAGGGGGGTCTGCGAGTTGTGCCGCCCACCTGGCGCCCCGATTTGACCTTTCCCGCCTCCCTCGCGGAGGAAGTGGCCCGCATCGTCGGATATGACCGTATTCCCTCGGTACTGCCCGTTGCGCCGCCCGGCCGTGGCCTCACCCGTGACCAGAAGCTCCGGCGCTCGGTGGCCCGCGCCCTTGCAGATGCGGGTGCCGTTGAGGTGCTCTGCTACCCGTTTGTGGGGGAGGCTGCCAACAACCGTTTCGGCTCACCCATTGCGGGTTCCGTGCCCGCTATTCGTCTGGCCAATCCGCTGGATGGTGAGGCGAGCTACCTGCGCACCTCGCTCATCCCTGGCCTGATCCAGGCGGCGCAGCGCAATGTGTCCCGCGGCCTGACCACTCTGGCCCTGTATGAGACGGGCAGCGTCTTTCTTCCGAAGGCTGGCGTTGCGTACGGCGTTGTGGCGGTGCCCCCGCTGGGGGTGCGGCCCACCAATGAGGTTCTGGCCCAGCTCAACGCGAGTATCCCGCCGCAGCCTCGCTATGTATCCGCTCTCCTGACCGGTACGGCTGTGGCCAAACAGCCGGGCCGTGAACCTCGGTTCTTTGACTGGTCGGACGCTCTCGACGTGGTGCGGCAAATCTCACTGGCGCTCGCGGTGGAGATCACGGTGCGTCAGGGGTCCCACCAGGGGTTCCATCCGGGGCGTACGGCCGAGCTGGTTGTCACGATTGACGGTTCGGAGCGGGTGGCTGGTTACGCCGGTGAGCTGCTCCCTGCGATTGGCGAAGATCTGAAGCTGCCGCATCGCCTGGCCGCGGTCGAGGCCAACCTCGACTTGCTGATCGAGGCGGCCCGCATCGAGGTGGAGTACGTTCCGCTGTCGTCCTTCCCCGCGGCCACTCAGGACCTCTCACTGCTCGTGTCGGTTGCGGTTCCAGCGAACGCCGTGTTGGGCGCGGTTGTTGCCGGGGCGGGCGACCTGCTGGAGAGTGCACGTCTCGTGGATGACTACCGTGGCACCGGGGTGGAGGAGGGGTACAAATCTCTCACCTTCGCTCTGCGTTTCCGGGCATCTGATCGGACGCTGACCGCGGCCGAGGCGAACGAGGCAAAGCTCGCGGGCGTAGCACATGCTGAACAGCTTTTTGAGGTGACCCTCCGCGACTAAAACAAAATCATCCATCTATTTTTCCTCGCGGATGAAATAGGTGGGGGATTCTCGCTTTTTTGCACGAATTTGCCGAGATTCCGTAATATTTTCGCTCCTAACGAGTCTTTAAACAGTGAGGGGGTTGCGCCGCTACTAACGCGGGCAGCGGCCTCCCTACTATACGAGTTTCAACTCGCGACGCCGACGACAGTAACCATCCGGTCACACATCCCCCGCGGCTGAGCAGGACGATCGAAAGGAATCCGTCGTGAATACCCGGAACGAGCCCTACGCTGACGCACTGTCAGTTGCGTGGCCCGTGCTGGTGAGTTTCACCACAGCCGGATGCGTGTACCCGATGCCTCGCCCCTCCCGTGAATACAGCCTCTCCGAGGCAGCCCCCCTGTTTGACGGTGGCGTCCACATCACCAATGTGGCCTACTACACCCAGCGCACATGCGATAATCACATCCCGTTCGGCCGACGCCAACGGGCTCTGCGGGTGCTCAAACCGCACCCGCAGACCATGGAGCGATTGCGATTTGAACGCAATACCCGTGAAAGAATAGACACCACTATGAACGTCCTTCTCGGCAAGCTCACGCCCGCCGAGGCGGCCGCCCGATTGGGAGTTGAGTGCGATGAGGTCACGGCGTGGGTCAGTCGCCTGATGATGTTGCCCACGGCCCCGATTGATTAGCTCGCGGTAACTGCCGTCTTCCTGTGCGCGTCGTTGGCTCGATTGGGTTGGTGCGCACGGGTAGATTGGTTACGTGACTTTTTCTGTAGCGGTAGCAGGTGCGAGTGGATACGCCGGTGGGGAGCTTTTGCGGCTTCTCTCCGGGCATCCCGAATTTGTGGTGACTACGGTCACCGCCCATTCCAACACGGGTCAGCGCTTGGTGGATGTACAGCCACACCTCCGCTCCTTGGCCCACCTTGTCCTTCAGCCGACAACAGCCCAGGTGCTCGCCGGACACGATATCGTCTTCTTCGCGCTGCCACACGGGGCTTCTGGTGAGATTAGCGCACAGCTTGACTCGGATGTGCTTGCGATTGACTGTGGTGCCGACCACCGATTGACCAGCCGAGAAGACTGGGATGCTTTTTATGGTGGCGACTATGCGGAGGCCTGGACCTATGGTGTTCCGGAGTTGCCGACCCGGAACGGTAAGCAGCGTAATGCCCTCGTTGGTGCCCGCCGTATCGCGGCCCCCGGCTGTAATGCGAGCACTGTGGCGTTGTCAATGGCCCCGGGTATTGAGTCCGATGTGATCGAGGCACACGATATTGTGACGGTTCTTGCTGTCGGCCCCTCGGGTGCGGGTAAGAGTCCGCAGGTTACCCTTCTCGCGAGTGAAATCCTGGGGTCGGCTAATCCCTACGCCGTCGGCGGTACACACCGCCATATCCCCGAGATTAAGCAGGCCCTTCGCGCGGCCGGGGCCGGCGATGACGTCTCCGTGTCGTTTACGCCCGTGCTGGTGCCCATGTCGCGTGGCATCTTGGCTACCTCGACGGCCCGCCTGCAACCCGGCATGACGGCCGCGGACGTTCGCTCCGCCTGGGAGCTTGCCTACGCTCATGAGCCATTTGTGCATGTGCTGCCCGAGGGGCAATTTCCGCGCACCGCCGACACCCTGGGTGCTAACAGCTGTCTTCTGGGTCTTGCGGTCGATGAGGCTGCTGGCCGTGTGATTGTGGTCGCGGCCCTCGATAACCTAACCAAGGGAACTGCGGGGGCTGCCATCCAATCGGCCAACATTGCCCTGGGTCTGCCGGAGACTACCGGCCTGAGCGTAGATGGAGTAGCGCCGTGAGTGTAACCGTACCGGGAGGGTTTGTGGCGTCGGGAGTTATTGCCCAGCTCAAGTCAACAGGTAAGCCCGACCTTGCTCTGGTACAAAACCAGGGCCCTCGGCAGGCCGCCGCAGCGGTGTTCACGAGTAACCGGGCCAAGGCCAACCCCATCCTGTGGAGTGAGCGAGTGATTCTCGACGGTACGGTATCGGCGATTGTTCTTAATTCAGGCGGTGCCAATTGTTTCACGGGGTCGTTTGGATTTCAGACGAGCCACGCCACCGCTGAGGCGGTCGCCGATGCACTGGGTGTATCGGCTGGCGACGTGCTCGTCTGTTCCACCGGCCTGATTGGTGTGGGCGATCAGGAGTTCCGGGACAAGATTCTGACGAATATCCCGGCCGCTGCCGCTGCCCTTTCGACCGATGGCCATACGGCGGCCCACGCGATCCTGACAACCGACACGGTGGCCAAGACGGCCGAGTTTCGCGGCGAAGGGTGGTCAATCGGCGCGATGGCCAAGGGGGCCGGGATGCTTGCGCCCGGCCTCGCCACCATGCTCGTGGTGGTGACGACGGATGCCGACCTGGGTTCGGCCGATCTGGATCAGGCCCTGCGTGCCGCCACCCGTGTGAGCTTTGACCGCCTCGATTCTGATGGGTGTATGTCCACCAATGATCAGGTCACGCTGATGGCTTCGGGGGCGTCCGGAATTGTTCCCGATCTGCTGACCTTCACCGAGGCCCTGACAGCCGTCTGCCTGGAGCTGGCTCACAAGTTGCAGGGCGATGCCGAAGGTGCAACTCATAACATCAACATTGAGGTGGTGAACGCCGCGAGTGTGCGCGATGCTGAGGTGGTGGGCCGCTCGGTGGCCCGCAACAACCTTTTCAAAGCCGCGATCTTTGGGAACGATCCCAATTGGGGTCGTGTTCTTGCGGCGATCGGTACCACGGATGCCAAGTTTGACCCCTATCTGGTGGATGTCTGGATGAACGGCGTCCGTGTGTGTCACACCGGCGAGCCGGATCAGCCCCGTGAACTGGTTGATCTTCAGCCGCGTGATGTCCACGTACTGATTGATCTGCTGGCCGGGTCTGAGACCGCGACGATCTACACCAATGACCTCACCCACGATTATGTTCACGAGAACAGCGCCTATTCCAGCTGATGCCGACCACGTATAGAACCCCCAATCAGGCTGAGGCCGCCAAAAAGGCCGAGGTGCTCATCGAGTCTTTGCCCTGGCTCAAACGCTTCCGCGACCAGATCATCGTGGTCAAGTTTGGTGGTAATGCCATGGTGAGTGCGGCACTCACGCGCGCCTTCGCCGAAGACATCGTCTATCTGCGCTACGCGGGGCTTAAGCCCGTCGTGGTCCACGGCGGCGGCCCACAGATTTCTCTGATGCTCAACCGCCTCGGCATTGAGAGTGAATTCCGCGGCGGTTATCGCGTGACCACTCCCGAGACGATGGACGTCGTGCGGATGGTGCTCACCGGCAAGGTTAATCCTGAGCTGGTCGCGCAGATTAACGAGCACGGCCCTCTCGCCACGGGTCTCTCGGGCGAGGACGCCGGGCTGTTTGAGGGAGAGAAGCGTCACGCGGTGCTGGACGGTGAACCTGTTGATCTGGGTCTTGTGGGCGATGTTGTCGCGGTGAACCCGGAGACGGTCCTCGCTCAATTGGAGTCGGGACTTATCCCGATTGTCTCTTCGATCGCTCCCGACCGTAACGAGCCCGGCAGCTCGCTCAACGTCAATGCAGACGCGGCTGCCTCGGCCCTTGCCGTTGCACTGGGCGCGGCCAAGCTCATTATTCTCACGGATGTTGCCGGGTTGTACAGCGACTGGCCCAATACCGACTCGCTTGTTTCTAATATCCAGGCGGATGAGTTGCGCACCCTATTACCGTCGCTCGAATCTGGGATGATCCCCAAGATGACCGCGTGCCTGGATGCTGTGGACGGCGGGGTGGAGAAGGCCGCCATTATCGACGGTCGTGTCGCCCACTCCATCCTGCTTGAGGTGTTTACTCGGCAGGGGATTGGCACCGAGGTTGTCGCTGCCGACGCCTCACGTGGTGCCGCCGGATCCTGATTTTACGTGTGTCTTTTGTACGAGCACCCCCGATATTGAGGACCTGATGACAACAATGAACCAGACCTGGCAGACCGAGTACGAGCACGCCCTGGTACATACCTTTGCGACCCCCCGCGAGCTTCTGGTGCGTGGCGAGGGGTGCTACGTGTACAACGATGAGGGCAAGCGATACCTGGACGCTATGGCAGGTATCGCCGTCAATGCTCTGGGACATGCCCATCCTGCCCTGGTGGCCACCGCGAGCGAGCACGCCGCCAGACTCATGCACGTCTCCAATTTTTTCGCCACCCGGCCCCAACTCGACCTGGCCGAGGCCATCCTCAGGCTGTCGGGAGTGGGGGAGACGGGGCGTGTTTTCTTCGGTAACAGCGGGGCCGAGGCGAACGAGGCCGCGTTCAAGCTGGCACGGCTGCACGGTGGTGTCGGGCGTCCGCGGATTATTGCCCTCGAAAACGGGTTTCACGGCCGTACTATGGGGGCGCTTGCGCTCACGGGGAAGCCCGCTATGCGCGTCCCGTTCGAACCGATGCCGGAGGGCGTTGAGCATATACCGGCGACAATCGAGGCGATGGAGCGGGCGCTGACGGGCCCCGATGCTACCCAGGTCGCCGCCCTTCTGGTTGAGCCCATTCAGGGCGAGTCGGGCGTTCTACCCCTGCCCGATGGTTATCTGCGCCGGGCGCGTGAACTCACGGCCGAGGCGGGTGCACTGCTCATCATCGACGAGATTCAGACGGGTATCGGTCGCACCGGATACTGGTTTGGGTTCCAGCATGAGGGCATCATCCCGGATGCGTTCACTCTGGCCAAGGGCCTCGGCGGGGGCATCCCGATTGGTGCTCTCGTCACGGCGGGTGCGGCTTCTGACCTGTTCCAGCCGGGCCTGCACGGCACCACGTTCGGCGGCAACCCGTTTGCGACCGCGATGGGGTGCACCGTGCTGAACGTGATCGAAGAACAGGATCTCGTTGCCGCAGCAACCGAGCGTGGTGCTCAGCTTCGTCGGGCAATCGAGTGCCAGGAGATCTCGGCGATAACGGGTATCCGGGGCCGGGGTCTGCTGCTGGGCGTGAGCCTGGCCGACCCGGTTGCGTCGGATGTTGTTGTGGCCGCTCTCGACCGTGGGCTCATCCTGAACGCTCCCAACGAGTCAACCATCCGCTTGGCCCCCCCGCTCGTGATTGGTGACGAGGAGATGCGGCTGCTGGCCGATCTGCTTGGTCAGGCCATCACAGCTGTGTATTCGCAGAAAAATATTGTGGCTCCTCGCGCAGCCGGATAGGGTATAGCCTGTGACCAGGCATTTCTTAAGAGACGATGACCTCAGCCCCTCTGAGCAACGGGAGGTTCTTGACCTCGCCGTAACCCTGAAGACGAGTCCGTATTCGCGTCGGCCCCTGGCGGGCCCCCAGACGGCTGCCGTGATCTTCGATAAAACCTCTACCCGTACCCGCGTGAGCTTTGCCGTGGGCATCGCCGATCTGGGCGGTCATCCGCTCATCATCGATAGCCAGGGCAGCCAGTTGGCTGGTAAGGAGTCAGTTGCGGATACCGCCCGGGTCTTGGAGCGGATGGTCTCGGCGGTTATCTGGCGGACTTTTTCGCAGGCGGGCCTGGAGGAGATGGCTGAGGGCACCACGGTTCCCGTGATTAACGCGCTCTCCGACGACTTCCACCCGTGCCAGATCCTCGCCGATCTGCTCACTATCCGAGAACACAAGGGCGAATTGGCGGGCCTCACCCTGACCTACATGGGGGACGCCGCTAATAACATGGCCCACTCATACCTGTTGGGGTGTATTACGGCCGGGATGAACGTGCGTATTGCCGGGCCCGATGGTTACCTGCCGCGGCCCGAGTATGTGGCGGATGCTCTAGCTCTTGCCGACCGCCAGGGCGTCGATGTGTGGCTGGGGTCTGATCCTACAGAGGCGGTGCAGGGTGCCGATGTGGTGGTTACTGACACGTGGGTGTCGATGGGTCAGGAAGACGAAAAGGCCGAGCGCCAATCCATCTTCATCGACTATCAGGTCAACGAGGAACTCATGGCGCAGGCCGCTGAGGGGGCGCTTTTTCTGCACTGCCTGCCCGCTTATCGCGGGTATGAGGTGACCACCGGTGTCATTGACGGTCCGCAGAGTGTGGTCTGGGATGAGGCGGAAAACCGCCTGCACGCCCAGAAGGCTTTGCTCGTGTGGCTTCTCGAGCATGCTTAACCCGCCGGTCGTCGCCGGGGTATCCGAGGCTGTTCCCGGGGTGTCCGCTGATTTTCCGTCGGGTGGCGGCCGCATCGTCGGTCTCGATGTGGCCCGAGGTCTTGCGGTATTGGGGATGTTCGGCGCGCATCTGCTCGTCATCCCTGGCGACCTCGACTGGGGCGCTACCGACACCTGGCCTGCGAT
The DNA here is from genome assembly GCF_006716695.1 of Klugiella xanthotipulae. GTDB lineage: Bacteria > Actinomycetota > Actinomycetes > Actinomycetales > Microbacteriaceae > Klugiella > Klugiella xanthotipulae. Next base: position 105,386 of record NZ_VFPN01000001.1, on the reverse strand, counting down.
CGTTAACGGGCGTTCCTCGATCCTGTTCGCGGTGCTCGCGGGTGTCTCAATTGCTATTATTTCGGGCCGCACCCGCCCGGTCGAGGGCGTGCCTTTGCTCCAGGCCCGTGTGCGTATCCTTACCCGTGCCGCGCTGATCGTTCTGATTGGCGGTCTGTTGGAGGCGCTGTTTACTCCGGTCGCGATCATCCTGGGCGCCTACGGTCTTCTCTTTGTCGCAGCCGTCCCTTTCCTCCGGTGGTCTGCACCCAATCTCTTCGTGGCGGCGGCTGTCTCTGCCCTGCTCATGCCCATCCTGAACTCATTTGCCATCATCGGGATGCGTGAAGCCGAGTTGGGCGACTCCGCGGTGACGACCGTCTTGTTTAGCGGCAGTTATCCAGCCACTATCTGGATCACGTTTATGCTGTTGGGCTTGGGCGTGGGGCGTCTCACGCTGGAGTCGCCCACGGTGCAGTTGCGCTTGGGCCTCGTGGGTGTGGGTCTTGCTGCGCTCGGTTACGGGGTGGGCTCGTTCGTGTGGGCTGCGGTGTCCGCCTCCGGCACGTTTTTTGGAAAGCCGTTGGACCTGGATTCATCAGCTATGACCGGCTCGGCCTCGGGTGCCTCCTTAGAGCCGGCTAATTACTTTTCGGCGCTGCCCCACACGGGCTCCACCTTTGAGGTGGTGGGCTCATCCGGGTTTGCCCTTGCGGTGATCGCGCTGTGCTTGTGGGCGGGACCGCGTCTTCGGGTGGCGCTTTTCCCGCTTGCTGCCACGGGGGCTATGGCTCTCACCGCCTACTCCGCCCATGTTTTTGTGGTCATGTGGGCCGAGCGCAACGATCTTCTGTGGCTCGACAACGCGCTTTTTTTCTGGCTGGCAGGCGGCACACTTGTTTTCTGCACTGGCTGGACGCTGACCCTTGGTCGTGGACCGCTCGAACGGCTACTCACCATGGTGTCCCGTCGGGCTGCGAGCGTGGGTGGATCGTCTCCCAACGACCACTAGACTTGTCCAGAACCTCAAACACAGGAGATTGGTCAATGACGGAGCGCGTTGTTCTTGCATATTCGGGTGGACTAGACACCTCGGTTGGTATCGGCTGGTTGAAGGATGCGACGGGTAAAGACGTCGTTGCTATGGCCATCGACGTCGGCCAGGATGGCGAGGATATGGAGGTGGTCCGCCAGCGCGCTCTCGACTGCGGTGCTGTTGAGTCTGTTGTCATCGACGCCAAGGACGAGTTTGCTAACGACTACTTGGTGCCCGCCATCAAGGCCAACGCCATGTACCAGAAGCGCTACCCGCTTGTCTCGGCGCTCAGCAGGCCGTTGATTGCGAAGTACCTCGCTCGCACGGCTCAGGAGCATGGTGCGGATAGCGTCGCTCACGGATGCACGGGCAAGGGTAACGACCAGGTGCGTTTTGAGGCCGCCGTCGCCGCCATCGCTCCCGACCTGATCTCGCTCGCTCCGGTGCGCGATTTTGCGCTCACGCGAGACAAAGCGATCGTCTACGCAGCCGAGCACAATCTCCCCATTGAGCAGAGCAAAAAAAGTCCCTACTCCATTGACCAGAACGTCTGGGGTCGTGCGGTTGAGACCGGATTCCTGGAGGACCCCTGGAACGCCCCCATTGAAGATCTCTACACCTACTCGCAGGACCCCTCGGTTCCCCGCGAGGCCACCGAGGTTACCATCACGTTCGATCAGGGTGTGCCCGTAGCCATCGACGGCACGTCGGTGACGCCGCTCCAGGCCGTAGAGATCTTGAACCGGTCTGCGGGAGCACACGGTATTGGCCGTCTCGATATGGTTGAGGATCGCCTGGTGGGTATCAAGAGCCGCGAGGTGTACGAGTCGCCCGCAGGGACCACGCTGATTGAGGCGCACGAGCATCTCGAAGATTTGACGATTGAGCGCGAGGTTGCTCGTTATAAGCGCCGCGTTGAGGCGGAGTGGTCCGAGCTGGTTTACGACGGCCTGTGGTTCTCGGGCCTCAAGCGAGCGCTGGACGCGTTCATTGATGACACTCAGCGCTATGTATCGGGCGATGTTCGTCTGAACCTGCACGCCGGGAAGGCCACCGTCACGGGCCGTCGTTCCGAGCAGAGCCTGTACGACTTCGACCTGGCGACCTATGACACGGGCGACACCTTTGATCAGTCACTCGCGAAGGGCTTCATTGAGCTTCACTCGCTGCCGAGTAAGATTTCGGCCCAGCGCGATCTGGCCGCCCAGCAGAACGGCTCGGTCAAGTAGTTTCATGACGGCATCGACTGATTCTGATCACGAGGCCATGAACCGTGCTGGCGAGGCGGGTGCCCTGTGGGGTGGCCGCTTCGCCAGCGGTCCGTCTCCCGAGCTACAGCGCCTGAGTAAATCGACTCAGTTCGACTGGGTGCTTGCCGATTACGATATCCGCGGCTCGAAGGCCCACGCTACCGCTCTCGCGGCGGCCGGGTATCTCACGGGCGAGGAGCTCACCGCTATGCACGAGGCTTTGGAGGTTCTGCGCGCCGATGTGGCGAGCGGCGCGTTTGTGGCCGCCGAGAGCGACGAGGACGTTCACTCCGCCCTGGAGCGCGGTCTTGTTGAGCGAGCTGGGGGCCAATTGGGCGGTAAACTCCGTGCCGGTCGCAGCCGCAATGATCAGATTGCCACGCTGGTGCGCCTGTATTTGCTCGACCATGCAGCGATTATTCGCGGTCTACTCGTGCAGCTTATTGAGGTGATCACGGCTCAGGCTGAGGCACATCCGACGGCAATCATGCCGGGGCGCACTCATCTACAACATGCCCAACCGGTCCTGCTGGCGCATCAGCTTGCGGCGCATGCGTGGCCGCTTGTGCGCGACCTGGAGCGCCTGCGTGAGTGGTCGGTCCGAGCGTCCCGTTCGCCCTACGGCGCGGGTGCCCTCGCGGGCAGTTCGTTGGGGCTTGACCCTGCCCTCGTGGCGAGTGAGCTGGGGCTTGGACTGCCGTGCGACAATTCGATCGACGCGACGGCTGCCCGGGATGTGGTTGCCGAGTTTGCCTTCATCCTTGCCCAGGTGGGCATTGACCTGTCGCGTTTCTCGGAGGAGATCATCCTGTGGGCCACGCGCGAGTTCAGCTTCGTGCGGCTGCACGATAGCTTCTCCACGGGATCGTCAATCATGCCCCAGAAGAAGAATCCCGATATTGCGGAACTTGCACGGGGTAAGTCGGGTCGTCTGATTGGTAACCTCACGGGCCTGCTGGCCACACTGAAGGCCCTTCCGCTTGCATACAACCGTGATCTACAGGAGGACAAGGAACCGGTTTTTGATTCGGTTGACACTCTGGAGGTCTTGTTGCCCGCCTTCACCGGTATGGTAGCCACTCTCTCGTTCAATACTGAGCGCATGACAGATCTGGCCCCGCAGGGATTCTCTCTTGCCACGGACGTGGCCGAGTGGCTCGTCAAGCAGGGTGTCATTTTTCGCGATGCACATGAGATTTCGGGTGAACTAGTTCGTTTCTGCGAAGAGAACGGTCTGGAACTCCCTGAGCCCAGCGATGCGCAACTCGCTGCGGTGTCTCCCCATTTGACGAGTTCAGTGCGTGAGGTCCTCACGGTGAGTGGCTCGGTTAATAGTCGGGTCGGCGCGGGGGGAACCGCTGCCGTGCGGGTTGCTGAGCAGCTCCGTGAGTTGGCTCGGGTCACGGCGGAATTCCGCGACTAATCAATCGTGCGGTAAGACCCTGCCCCGAATCAGTCAGGGCAGGGTCTTACCGTGTCCCCTGGTGCCCGCGTGGTGTTGCTCTTTGCCCGGGGAGAAATTGGCCCCGGGAGGCTGGATGCCGTTGCTACGATAGCTTCTGTGTCTGATCTCACTGATGAAGCGGCGACCCCGGTCGTCCCACGCAACGATGCCACTTTCGAGTCCCTCTGGGATGAGCTCGTTTGGCGTGGCCTGATTCACGTCTCTACCGATGCGGAGGCACTGCGCGAGCTACTCCAGGGTGATCCGATCACGTATTACTGCGGGTTTGATCCCACCGCGCCGAGTCTCCACCTGGGCAATTTGGTTCAGCTCCTTTTTATGCGACGGTTGCAGCTCGCAGGGCATCGACCTCTCGGTCTGGTCGGCGGTTCCACCGGCTTGGTGGGAGATCCGCGCCCCACGGCTGAGCGCACTCTTAATACGAAGGAGACCGTGGCCGAGTGGGTTGGGTACCTTGGTGCCCAGATCCAGCGTTTCCTGAGCGCTGAGGGTAGCAACGGCGTTCGCATGGTCAACAATCTTGACTGGACTGCTCCGCTGAGCGCTATCGACTTCTTGCGTGACGTCGGCAAATACTACCGTGTCGGAACGATGCTCAAGAAGGATGCTGTTAGCGCGCGTCTCAATTCTGAGGCGGGTATCAGCTACACAGAGTTCAGCTATCAACTGTTGCAGGGCCTGGACTACTTGGAGCTTTACCGACAGTACGATTGTGTTTTGCAATCGGGTGGTAGTGACCAGTGGGGCAATCTCACGAGTGGTACCGATCTGATCCACCGGGCGGAGGGGGTGCGCGTTCATGCCATTGGCACACCGCTCATCACGAACTCGGATGGCACCAAGTTTGGTAAGAGCGAGGGCAACGCTATCTGGCTTGACCCCGATTTGGTGTCCCCGTACGGCTTCTACCAGTTTTGGGTTAATACCGAGGACGCGGATGTCGTGGCCAGGCTCAAGGTGTTCACGTTCTTGTCGAGGGCCGAGATTGAGCGCATCGCTGAGCTTGTGGTTCGTGAGCCGTTCCGGCGTGAGGGGCAGAAGCGTCTGGCGTTTGAGGTGACGTCAACCGTGCACGGTGTGGAGGCTACCCGGGCGGCTATTGCAGCTTCACAGGCGCTTTTTGGTCAGGGAGATTTGGCTCGGCTGGATGCCGCAACTCTCGACTCCGCTCTTGCCGCACTTCCTCGCGCGATTGGCTCACTCGGTATGCCGCTCACGCAATTGCTTGTGGATGCTGGCCTGACGAAGAGCCTGGGGGAGTCGCGGCGGGCGATCGAACAGGGCGGGGTGTATCTGAACAATGTCACGGTTGGGTCTGCGGATGCCGTGCTGACCGCCGACGCGATCCTCGTCGGCGTCGGTGCCGTCCTTCGGCGGGGTAAACGTACCCTGGCAGCGGTCACGCTCGCCGACTAGCTGTGAACAGTGCAGCCCCGTCCGACGGGACCGCACTGTTTATTGGTGCCGGGTGAGCTACGCAACCGGGTCGTGTTATCCCTGTGGGTGGCCCAGTTGTGCTGCGTGTGCTTCGGACTGCTGGGTTGATCCGGGTTCGCCGACTGCGAGGGGGCGGATGATGACGGCGGTGCCGACGGCGCATACCTCAGTGCCCAGTTGGTCCATTGCCGAGGTGTCGAAGCGTGTGGCTACGACGGCGTTCGCTCCGCGGTTGAGCGCTTCGGCAACCATCCGCTGCATCACCTCTTGTCGCCCCTCATAGAGCGATTTTGTGAGCTCGGGCAGTTCGCCTCCGCCGATAGCGCGGAAGCCCGCGACAAAGCGAGAACCTGCATCGCGGGTACGCACGGTGAGGCCCATAACCTCCCCGAGAACACTCTCAATGCGATAGCCGGGGATATCGTTGGTCGTCACAATCATCATAATGGCGTCTTCTTTCTTCGGGGGAGTTCTTTGTTCTGAGGTTATTCTTCGTTTCGACATGTGACCTGGCACTCCGCTGAGAGTGGAGGCAGTAGGTGTTGTTTCGGAGCGATGTACTCTCCCACAGATGAACGTTTTCTGTGTTCAACACCTGTACGTCTATGCGGGAATCGCAGATACTCGGCATCTTTGTCATTACCATCCAGATTCCCCGGATCATCCGTGCTGGTCCGTTGCGTCGGTCCGGGAATCTATGCGATGCCGCATCGTCGCGATCAATTGCATGTTCCGTCGCTGCTGAGAACTTCGGGGTCTAAATATCTCCGCCGAGGATCGGGGTGGAAGGCCAGGCACTCGTCATATTCTGATTCGTTTTTGTCAGTGTGTTGACGTGTGACACGCCCGGGTTGTGTTGGTGGTTGGGGTGGTTTGGCCTGTGGTGGTGGGGTTTTTGGGTGGTGTGGGGTGGTGTGGATTTGCGTGGTGTTGAGTTTCGGCTGTAATGTAATCCAAGTACCCCACAGGTGCGGCAGAGCGGTTAGCTCGCCGGCCTCAAGTGGCACCGATTCATACTCCACATTCCCTGCTTGGTTGCGGGGGTCAGGTTTTAGTGTGATGATGTAACTCCTGCTCTTGTGAGTGTCAGGTTCTTTTCTTCTGCTGTTATGGCGGGGTTGATTTGACAGGAGCTTGTGGGAGTGGCAGGATAGAGAAGTTGCCTAGAGGGCAGGTTGTGAGACTGGAACTCTGGTGCGTCCGATCCTTGAGAACTCAACAGCGTGCACAATGTCAAATGCCAAATTATCCTCGCCATCAGCTTTGGTTGGTGGGAGAGATTCCTTTGGATTAGACAGATTGTCAGACAATCTGATTTAGTCAGATCAAACTCGTGTGTTGTCCGCCTTTTTCCGGTGGCTTCATGCACAAGATTTAGTGGCGAGCTTGCTTGCTGCTTATTAATCATTTACGGAGAGTTTGATCCTGGCTCAGGACGAACGCTGGCGGCGTGCTTAACACATGCAAGTCGAACGATGAACTGGGAGCTTGCTCCTGGGGATTAGTGGCGAACGGGTGAGTAACACGTGAGTAACCTGCCCTTGACTCTGGGATAACTGCTGGAAACGGTAGCTAATACTGGATATGACCCCTGAAGGCATCTTCTGGGGGTGGAAAGAATTTCGGTCAAGGATGGACTCGCGGCCTATCAGCTAGTTGGTGAGGTAATAGCTCACCAAGGCGACGACGGGTAGCCGGCCTGAGAGGGTGACCGGCCACACTGGGACTGAGACACGGCCCAGACTCCTACGGGAGGCAGCAGTGGGGAATATTGCACAATGGGCGCAAGCCTGATGCAGCAACGCCGCGTGAGGGACGACGGCCTTCGGGTTGTAAACCTCTTTTAGTAGGGAAGAAGCGAGAGTGACGGTACCTGCAGAAAAAGCACCGGCTAACTACGTGCCAGCAGCCGCGGTAATACGTAGGGTGCAAGCGTTGTCCGGAATTATTGGGCGTAAAGAGCTCGTAGGCGGTTTGTCGCGTCTGCTGTGAAAACCCGAGGCTCAACCTCGGGCCTGCAGTGGGTACGGGCAGACTAGAGTGCGGTAGGGGAGATTGGAATTCCTGGTGTAGCGGTGGAATGCGCAGATATCAGGAGGAACACCGATGGCGAAGGCAGATCTCTGGGCCGTAACTGACGCTGAGGAGCGAAAGCATGGGGAGCGAACAGGATTAGATACCCTGGTAGTCCATGCCGTAAACGTTGGGAACTAGATGTAGGGGCCATTCCACGGCTTCTGTGTCGCAGCTAACGCATTAAGTTCCCCGCCTGGGGAGTACGGCCGCAAGGCTAAAACTCAAAGGAATTGACGGGGGCCCGCACAAGCGGCGGAGCATGCGGATTAATTCGATGCAACGCGAAGAACCTTACCAAGGCTTGACATATACAGGAAACGGCTAGAGATAGTCGCCCCGCAAGGTCTGTATACAGGTGGTGCATGGTTGTCGTCAGCTCGTGTCGTGAGATGTTGGGTTAAGTCCCGCAACGAGCGCAACCCTCGTCCTATGTTGCCAGCACGTAATGGTGGGAACTCATGGGAGACTGCCGTGGTCAACACGGAGGAAGGTGGGGATGACGTCAAATCATCATGCCCCTTATGTCTTGGGCTTCACGCATGCTACAATGGCCGGTACAAAGGGCTGCAATACCGTAAGGTGGAGCGAATCCCAAAAAGCCGGTCTCAGTTCGGATTGAGGTCTGCAACTCGACCTCATGAAGTTGGAGTCGCTAGTAATCGCAGATCAGCAACGCTGCGGTGAATACGTTCCCGGGCCTTGTACACACCGCCCGTCAAGTCATGAAAGTCGGTAACACCCGAAGCCAGTGGCCTAACCGTAAGGGAGGAGCTGTCGAAGGTGGGATTGGTGATTAGGACTAAGTCGTAACAAGGTAGCCGTACCGGAAGGTGCGGCTGGATCACCTCCTTTCTAAGGAGCATTTGGCGCTCTTCGGAGTGTCCAGAGCCATTACAGGAGCGAATGTTTCCTGGTGGTTGCTCATGGGTGGAACATTGACATTGATGCATCATGCCGGATGGTGTGGTTTTAGTACGGTCTCTTCGGGGATTTGGAACGGGCTGTGCCGGGGGTGTGGTGTTTGCACGCTGTTGGGTCCTGAGGGACCGGGCATGACCTTTGGGTTGTGACTGTTCCTTCTGGGCCTTACTGAGGTCAGGAATTGTTTCCTGGTTGAGGTTTGGTACCGCCCGTACTTTGAGAACTACACAGTGGACGCGAGCATCTTATTGACAGCAACTTTTGTTGTTGTTTTTACAAGATCTAAATTTTTATAGATCATTGGTCAATTTTTCTTTAATGATTAATCGATTCAACTCATGTGATTTCAAGTTTATAAGAGCAAACGGTGAATGCCTTGGCATCTGGAGCCGAAGAAGGACGTAGTAATCTGCGATAAGCCTCGGGGAGTTGATAAACGAACTGTGATCCGAGGATGTCCGAATGGGGAAACCCCGCTGGGCTAGCGATAGACCCAGTGACTCCCGCCTGAATATATAGGGCGGGTAGAGGGAACGTGGGGAAGTGAAACATCTCAGTACCCACAGGAAGAGAAAACAAAAGTGATTCCGCTAGTAGTGGCGAGCGAACGCGGAAGAGGCTAAACCGGTCATGTGTGATACCCGGCAGGGGTTGCATGGTCGGGGTTGTGGGACTTTTCATTGGTTTCTGCCGAAGCCTGAGAGTTAGAACGTTGTATAGGCGAATGGTTTGGAAAGACCAATCATAGAGGGTGATAATCCCGTAGTCGAAATGCAGCAATCGCTCGAAGAGTATCCCAAGTAGCACGGGGCCCGAGAAATCCCGTGTGAATCTGTCAGGACCACCTGATAAGCCTAAATACTCCCAGATGACCGATAGTGAACAAGTACCGTGAGGGAAAGGTGAAAAGTACCCCGGGAGGGGAGTGAAATAGTACCTGAAACCGTTTGCTTACAATCCGTTGGAGCAGCCTTGTAGCTGTGACAGCGTGCCTTTTGAAGAATGAGCCTGCGAGTTAGTGATATGTGGCGAGGTTAACCTGTGAGGGGAAGCCGTAGCGAAAGCGAGTCTTAATAGGGCGTTATAGTCGCATGTTCTAAACCCGAAGCGAAGTGATCTATCCATGGCCAGGTTGAAGCGCGTGTAAGAGCGCGTGGAGGACCGAACCCACTTAGGTTGAAAACTGAGGGGATGAGCTGTGGATAGGGGTGAAAGGCCAATCAAACTTCGTGATAGCTGGTTCTCTCCGAAATGCATTTAGGTGCAGCGTTGCGTGTTTCTTACCGGAGGTAGAGCTACTGGATGGCCGATGGGCCCTAAAAGGTTACTGACGTCAGCCAAACTCCGAATGCCGGTAAGTGAGAGCGCAGCAGTGAGACTGTGGGGGATAAGCTTCATAGTCGAGAGGGAAACAACCCAGATCACCAAATAAGGTCCCAAAGCGTGTGCTAAGTGGAAAAGGATGTGGAGCTGCTTAGACAACCAGGAGGTTGGCTTAGAAGCAGCCACCCTTGAAAGAGTGCGTAATAGCTCACTGGTCAAGTGGTTCCGCGCCGACAATGTAACGGGGCTCAAGCACACCACCGAATTTGTGACATTCATATTATTGGTAGGCCTTCGTGGTCCAGCCGTGTGGATGGGTAGGAGAGCGTCGTGTGGCGAGTGAAGCGGCGGTGTAAACCAGCCGTGGACGCTACACGAGTGAGAATGCAGGCATGAGTAGCGAAAGACGGGTGAGAAACCCGTCCTCCGGAAGACCAAGGGTTCCAGGGTCAAGCTAATCTTCCCTGGGTAAGTCGGGACCTAAGGCGAGGCCGACAGGCGTAGTCGATGGACAACGGGTTGATATTCCCGTACCGGCGAAAAACCGCCCAAGCTAATCTAGTAGTGCTAAGAGTACTAATCCTGGTTTCGAGCCCTTCGGGGTGAGTTTCTAGGGGTAACCCTCGACCCCGTTCTAGTGCGGTTAGCGTATTAACAGGTGTGACGCAGGAAGGTAGTCAATCCCGGGCGATGGTTGTCCCGGGCTAAGGATGTAGGGCGAACGATAGGCAAATCCGTCGTTCATGTGTCTGAGATCCGATGGGGAGTCTTAAGTGACGAAGTTGATGATCCTATGCTGCCGAGAAAAGCATCGACGCGAGGTTTTAGCCGCCCGTACCCCAAACCGACTCAGGTGGTCAGGTAGAGAATACTAAGGAGATCGAGAGAATCGTGGTTAAGGAACTCGGCAAAATGCCCCCGTAACTTCGGGAGAAGGGGGGCCTGAGGCGTTAGCGGACTTGCTCCGTGAAGCGTTTGAAGGCCGCAGAGACCAGTGGGAAGCGACTGTTTACTAAAAACACAGGTCCGTGCTAAGTCGCAAGACGATGTATACGGACTGACGCCTGCCCGGTGCTGGAAGGTTAAGAGGAAGGGTTAGCTTTGGCGAAGCTCTGAATTTAAGCCCCAGTAAACGGCGGTGGTAACTATAACCATCCTAAGGTAGCGAAATTCCTTGTCGGGTAAGTTCCGACCTGCACGAATGGCGTAACGACTTCCCAGCTGTCTCAACCGCGAACTCGGCGAAATTGCATTACGAGTAAAGATGCTCGTTACGCGCAGCAGGACGGAAAGACCCCGTGACCTTTACTATAGTTTGGTATTGGTGTTCGGTGTGGCTTGTGTAGGATAGGTGGGAGACTGTGAAGCTTGGACGCTAGTTCAGGTGGAGTCATTGTTGAAATACCACTCTGGTCACTCTGGATATCTAACTTCGGACCCTAATCGGGTTCAGGGACAGTGCCTGATGGGTAGTTTAACTGGGGCGGTTGCCTCCTAAAAAGTAACGGAGGCGCCCAAAGGTTCCCTCAACCTGGTTGGCAATCAGGTGGCGAGTGTAAGTGCACAAGGGAGCTTGACTGTGAGACTGACAGGTCGAACAGGGACGAAAGTCGGGACTAGTGATCCGGCAGTGGCTTGTGGAAGCGCTGTCGCTCAACGGATAAAAGGTACCTCGGGGATAACAGGCTGATCTTGCCCAAGAGTCCATATCGACGGCATGGTTTGGCACCTCGATGTCGGCTCGTCGCATCCTGGGGCTGGAGTAGGTCCCAAGGGTTGGGCTGTTCGCCCATTAAAGCGGTACGCGAGCTGGGTTTAGAACGTCGTGAGACAGTTCGGTCCCTATCCGCTGCGCGCGTAAGAAATTTGAGAGGATCTGACCCTAGTACGAGAGGACCGGGTTGGACGAACCTCTGGTGTGTCAGTTGTTCCGCCAGGAGCACCGCTGATTAGCTACGTTCGGAATGGATAACCGCTGAAAGCATCTAAGCGGGAAGCCGGCCTCAAGATGAGATTTCTATCCCTTCGGGGGAGAGGCTCCCAGTAGACGACTGGGTTGATAGGCTGGATGTGGAAGTGAGGACTAAAGACTCATGGAGCTGACCAGTACTAATAAGCCGATAACTTGATAACACTTTTCTATATTGATCCTGATTTTGTGATGATAACGCGTCCACTTTGTGGTTCTCGATGTACGGTCGAGAACTAGTGACACAAACTTTGTTGTGTGTTACTTTTCGTTTGATACATCAATAGTGTTTCGGCGGCCATAGCGCGAGGGAAACGCCCGGTTACATTCCGAACCCGGAAGCTAAGACTCGTTGCGCCGATGGTACTGCAGGGGGGACCCTGTGGGAGAGTAGGTCACCGCCGAACTTAACCTGTGAAATGGCCACCCAATGGGTGGCCATTTTGCGTTAACAAGTTCACAGTAGAAGATGGATACCGCAGTAGATGACTGCAGTTACGAGGAGAGCAATGTCTGAAAACGGTCAGTCTGACGGCGACGAGCGTCAGCGCCCTCCCCGTGATACGCGGGGGGAATCCTCCTCCTACTCACGAGGTAAGCGTTTTGGCTCTTCTTCATCTTCTGGGGGTTCCCGCCCACAGCGCGAAGACTCTGCCTCCGACGGCCGGTCTGCTCGTTCACGCAGCGATCAGCCGCGCCGTGAGGGTGACCGTCCACAGCGTAGCGCTGATCGCCCGTATCAATCGGGTCATCCGTCTCGAAGTAGCGCTGATCGTTCCTCTTCCCCAACTGGTCGCCCGCGTCGTGAGGGGGATCGTCCGGTCGGTAAGGATAACAGGACTCCGCGCTCGGATGAGCGTGCTGCCCGTGTTGATCGTCCGCGCCGGGACGGGGAGCGTTCACAGCGCGGTGGGGATCGTCCCTATAGTAGTGATCGGCCGCGCCGTGATGACGACCGTTCACAGCGTAGTAGTGATCGCTCGTATCGATCAGGTCGTCCACAGCGTGATGACGAGCGCCCGCAGCGAAGCGGTGGTGAACGTTCCTACAGCTCTGATCGCTCTCGGCGGGAAGGGGATCGACCCTCCACGAATGATCGATCACAGCGACCCGATCGGTCCTTCAGCTATTCTCGCGGTGAAAAACCTTCTCGGGGTCAGGGCAGTGATCGACCGAATCATCGCAGCTCCGACGGACGTTCCGACGGACGGGGCGGCCGCGACCGAGAGCCATCACGGTACGTGCGAACAGACGATAAGTCGGGTGACCGTCGTGAGTATCGTGAACTGACCGAGGAAGAGATTCGGGCTCGCGAACTGAAAAGCGTTCGTACCCGGCATGAGGACCCTGAGTTCCCCGCTGATTTGCAGCCAAAGGAGCTGAACAAAGGTGCTCGGTTTGAGTTGAAAACTCTAACTCAGGAAAACGCGGACAATGTTGCGATGCATCTCGCGATGGCCGCTCGACTGATTGATAGCGACCCGGAGCTTGCCCACCAGCATGCCATTTCAGCATCCCGTCGTGCCGGTCGGATCGCGATTGTGCGCGAGACACTCGCGATCACTGCATATACGATTGGTGACTTTGGACTTGCGCTGCGTGAGTTGCGCACCTATCGACGTATCTCCGGTAAGGATGATCAGCTCGCGCTCATGATCGACTGCGAGCGAGGGCTGGGTCGTCCCGAAAAGGCGCTTGAGTTGGGGGCATCTGTTGAACGTTCGAGCCTCCCCGTTGATGTGCAGGTGGCCGTGGCCATTGCCCTCTCTGGTGCGCGACTAGATCTTGGGCAGACGGAGCGCGCATTGGAGGAGCTGGAGATCTCACAGCTCGATCCGAACCGCGCTTACCTGTTCAGTCCCGACCTCTATTCGGCGTACGGAGAGGTCTTGGAGGATCTGGGCCGTTTGGATGAGGCTGCGCTGTGGAGTAAGCGAGCCGAGATCGCCTGGGAAGCGATTCAGGAGAAATACGGTCATAGCGAGACGCTGGATATCGTGGATGTGATGGATGAGGAACTGTCCTACCAAGTGGATGCCGCTGATGCTGCTGCCCGGTGGGAGGCGGAAGCTCCGGCTCGTGAAGAGGCACGTCTGGCCGCCGAGGCAGCGAGTGTGGCCGAGGAGGAAGCACTTCGGGCTGAGGCCGCGCTTTACGCTGAGGAAGACGCCGCATTTGCCGCGGAGCACGGATTGCCCTGGCCGCCCGAGTCGGTGATGAGCACTCAGGTTGATGACGACGATTCCACTCCGGTGGTCGGCTCTGTGGGTGACAGTTCTAGAACGGAAGGCGAATCGCACGATGGCACTGTTCCGGTCGAAGCAGAAGATGAGTCCTAACGGACCTGCTCCGCTGGAGGGCATGGACCTGGTACTGGCTGACCTGGATGGTGTTGTCTACACGGGTCCCTCTGCACTTCCGTTCGCGGTGGAGAGCCTGAACCGGGTGGCAGAACAGACACGGCTTGCCTATATCACCAACAATGCATCACGCACCGACGCCGCGGTTGCCGGGCATCTGAACGAGCTGGGACTTCGTGTTCAGGCCACTGATGTGGTGACCTCCCCTCAGGCCGCAGTAACGCTGCTGCGGGGCCTTGTTCCCGAGGGCGCGACAGTTCTGGTCGTGGGTGGGGAGGGGCTGGTTGTCGAGGTGCAGCGGGCCGGGTTTACCGTCACCCGCTCCGCAGAGGACCGGCCTGCCGCCGTTATCCAAGGCTTTGCGCCCGAGGTAGGGTGGACACATCTTGCAGAGGCTGCATTCGCGCTCCACGCGGAGGAGGGAACCGCGGGTATTCCGTGGGTGGCGACAAACACCGACTGGACGATTCCCGTGGCTCGTGGCCTCGCTCCCGGAAACGGCACGCTCGTATCCGCGGTGCACACCGCTGTTGGCCGTCTGCCAACCTTCGCGGGTAAACCCGAGGTTGCCATCTTTGAGGAGGCTTTTCGGCGATTCGGGTCACGCAATGCGCTCATGATTGGGGATCGGCTCGACACTGATATCCTCGGTGCTCGACGGGCGGGTATCCGGTCCGTGCACGTGATGACCGGTGTTGACCGGGCTAAGCAGCTGGTTGCTGCGGACAAGACGATGCGACCCGACTACATCCTGAGCGACCTGCGTGAACTGCACCAGCCGTATCCCACCTCGCAGATCAACGAGAAGAACAACAGCGTGCGTGTGGGTGCGGCTGAGGTGCGGATGCGTGGGCACATCGTTGAGATCGTCACCGAGGGCGATGATCGTCTCAACCTGCTGCGCGCGGGCTGCCAGGCAATCTGGAACTCCGGTCTTGCTATTTACGGGCTTGAGGTGCCGGAAAAGCTTTACACGTAGCTGTCTGGACTGTGGATATCCGGCACAACCCGGGATCCTGCGGGTACTGTAGAGACCATGAGTAGCGACCTTGAGCACGCCCAGAGGGATGTCGGAGACCTGTTGGCGGGTGACGGTGGGCTGGTGTCTCGTCTGACGGTCATTGAGGAGCAGCCCTTGGCCACCCGGGCGGCGGCCTACCAACAGATCCACACCGAGCTGCGTGAGCGGCTTGAGAGCGGTGACATCAATCGTTGAGCGGGCGACTGTGACCGATCCCCGTCTTGATATGGCTCTTGCAGAACGTGGCCTGGCTCGTTCACGCACCAACGCGCAGGCACTGATCGCTGCGGGATCCGTCCGTGTGAACGGGGTGACCGCGACAAAGCCGTCGCTGCGAGTGTCTGCTGATGCTGTCGTCACGGTCGAGAGCACCGACCACTACGTGAGTCGGGCTGCGTACAAACTTCGTGCCGCCCTTGACGCTTTTTCCTCGGTAGACCCCGGCGGCCGGACTGTGATGGATGTGGGGGCTTCCACCGGCGGATTTAGCCAGGTGCTTCTGGAACGCGGTGCTCGCCGAGTGCTTGCGATTGAGGTGGGGCACGGGCAGCTAGCTCCCGACCTGATCGGTGAGTCGCGGCTGGTTCTCGCGGAGGGTTTCAACGCCCGCTATATGACGCCCGAGCTTCTGCGTGAAGCCACGGGGGTGACCGAACCGCCCACGCTCGTGGTGGGGGACCTCTCCTTCATCTCGCTGGAAATGGTGTTGCCGGCGCTGCGGGTGAGCAGCGCATCCGATGCCGACTTTATTCTTCTCATCAAACCGCAGTTTGAGGTGGGCCGAGGAGGTATCACCGCGGGGATTGTGACCCGAGCAGCGGATCGGGCCGAAGCCATTCACCGTGTGATTCAGGCGGCTTGGCGGCTGGGGCTGGGAACGGCCGGGATTATTCCTTCCCCTCTCCTCGGTAGCCTGGGTAATCATGAGTATGTCGTGTGGTTGAGCCCCCGGGTGGGCCAGAATCCGACAGAATGGGTACAGACAATTATGACTTTGACGGGAGAGTGAACCGTGTCCGATGCGGCTTTGAGCGGGGGCCCTCGCCACATCCTCTTGGTGTCGCACACCGCACGCCCGGAGGCCGTTGAGGCAACCCTCACCGTCTACCATCAGCTGATTGAGGCCGGGGTCACCCCGGTGATGGCCGATGACGAACGCACCAATCTGCTTGCCGCCCACGGCGAGGAACTCAACGTAGCGGTCCTACACCGAGACACCGAGATCAACGAGATTGACATTGCTATTGTGCTGGGTGGAGACGGAACCATCCTGCGCGCCGCAGAAATGCTGCGTGGCGAATCCGCCCCGATTGTCGGAGTGAATCTGGGCCATGTGGGCTTCCTCGCTGAAAGTGAGCGCCATGATCTGGCCAAAACGGTCACGTGTATCGTGGAACGCCGGTATCGGGTGGAGGAACGGATGGCGCTCCAGGTGCTCGTGAAGGTGGGCGGTATCGTGGTCTATGAGACTTGGGCGCTCAACGAAGCCACCGTGGAGAAGGCCTCGCGAGAACGGATGCTGGAGGTTGTCATCGAGGTCGATGGGCGACCGCTCTCCAGCTTCGGCTGCGACGGCGTTGTGATGTCCACTCCAACCGGCTCGACCGCCTACTCATTCTCGGGTGGCGGCCCCATCGTCTGGCCGAGTGTGGCGGCGCTGCTTCTCGTGCCGCTCAGCGCGCACTCTCTATTCAACCGACCGCTCGTTGTTGACCCCCGTTCGTCGCTCGCCGTTGAGGTGTTGGAACGTAACCAGGGCAGCGGAATCCTATGGTGCGATGGGCGGCGTGCATGGGATCTCCCACCGGGGGCGCGCGTGGTGGTGCACCGATCTGACGTTCCGGTGCGTCTGGCCCGCATCGCTGACGCGCCCTTTACCGACCGGCTCGTTAATAAGTTCCACCTTCCCGTTGACGGGTGGAGGGGGCCGGTACGAGGTGATTGAGGAACTGTCGATACGTGACCTGGGCGTTATCAAGGATGCCCGGCTACCGCTCGGTCCCGGATTCACGGCGATCACTGGAGAGACGGGAGCGGGCAAGACCATGGTAGTCACCGCTCTCGGACTGCTCCTGGGTGCCCGCTCAGACGCAGGTTCGGTGCGTTCCGGGGCCCAGCAGGCACGGGCCCAAGGGCGTTGGTTAGTGCCGAACGATGGGTCCGTGGCTGAACGCGTGCGGGAGGCCGGCGGAGATGTTGAGGAGGGCGAACTCATCCTCAGCCGCTCGGTGTCGAGCGAGGGCCGCAGCCGCGCGACCGTGGGGGGGAGCGCTGCACCGGCATCCCTGCTCTCCGGTCTGGCCGCAGAGCTTGTGGTGGTGCACGGTCAATCCGATCAGCAGCGGTTGCGCTCGGTGGCTGCCCAGCGCGATGTTGTTGACCGATACGCGGGTGGCCCGCTGGCGCTCGCGCTGGCGGACTACCAGGCCTCCTATCGGCGGCTCAAGAGCCTTCGGAGTGAGCTCACCCTCCTGACCGAGGAACATGACCGCCGCCAGCTCGAAGCCGCGGAACTGCGTGCCGCGGTCGCCGCCATTGCCGAGGTGGCACCCGTGCCCGGCGAAGATGACGAACTCGCGGCCCAGGCCGAGGTGCTGACCAATAGCGAGGCCATCCGCGCGGCGACGGATGCCGCACGTGAGGCCCTATCGAGTCAGTCGCCCGAGTCGGTGGGGGCGGATGTGCGCGGCCTACTTGACCAGGCCAAGCGCGAGCTGGAGCGGGCATCCGTATACGATCCGGTCTTGGCTCCGACCCTTGAGACGATTACGAGCATGGGTTTCTTGCTTAACGACGCGGTCGCTGAGCTCTCACGTTACCTGGGCGAGAAAGCGGAGGACAGCGCGCGTGACCTAGAACTCATCCAGCAGCGCCGCGCCGCACTATCCGCGCTAACACGCAAATATGGCCCCGAGCTTGCCGACGTGCTAAACCTCGCCGAGACGGCAGAACAGCGCTTGCTGGAGCTTGACGGTGATGACGAACGGATTGCGCAATTGGGTGGTCTGATCGCGGCGGAGGCAGCTATGGGCAGCGAGTGTGCGGCCCGGGTGACCGAGCTCCGCACGACCGCGGGTCTGGCGCTCGCGACGGCGGTCACCGCCGAACTGTCCGCTCTGGCGATGCCTGACGCACAGCTTGTGGTGGCGATCACCCCGCTCGCTGAGCCGGGCCCCCACGGTGCCGACGAGGTCACCATCCTGCTGCGACCGCATTCTGGTAGCGACCCGAGGCCGCTCGCCAAAGGAGCATCCGGGGGCGAACTGTCCCGGGTGATGCTCGCAATCGAGGTTGTCGTGGCAGCCACCGACCCGGTCCCCACGTTTGTCTTTGACGAGGTCGATGCCGGGGTGGGTGGGGCCTCCGCCATCGAGATCGGTCGGCGTCTGGCTCGTCTGGCCCGAACCTCGCAGGTGATCGTTGTGACTCATCTGGCGCAGGTCGCGGCGTTTGCCGATAACCATCTCCAGGTGGTGAAGGACAGAAGCGGTGGGTACACCGAAAGCAGCGTGCGCTCGCTGGGTGGCGATGAGCGGGTGAGTGAAATCGCCCGGCTGCTCTCGGGGCTGGCCGACTCCGAGAATGCGCTCAGCCATGCCCGGGAGCTACTTGACCGTTCCGCTATGTAGGCACAGGAAGGTTCACCGGACACGCGCGGTTGTTCCCCCGCTCGGCCCGCGAACCGGGTTACTGTCAGCGCATGATCTTTCGACTCGTGCGACGTCGCACCGCCTCACCCGTCCCGGTCGCCACGGCTGAAACGGAGGACCTCGGCGGTGGCCCTGTTGGTGCCCCACCCGATGACCGCGGCGAGCCCCGTGGTCGTCGGGGTCCCGTGCACGAGATGACGGTGCGCTCGCCGTTTGCCCTCGGCTTCACCATCACCCTCGGCGGGTTGCTCGCGATCGTCGTGGGCGGGGCCATTGGACAGCTCTCGACGATCATCCTCTACGTGGTCGCCGCGCTTTTTGTTGCTCTGGGTCTTGACCCTATTGTGCGCTGGTTGGAGAGGCGCTCGATGAGTCGCCCGACGGCAATCGGGGTGGTCTTTGGCGGGTTTGCATTGATCGTGGTGGGCCTGCTCGCGCTGATTGTGCCACTGCTGGCCACGCAGGTGGGAGAGTTCCTGCGGCTCGCCCCTCGGTATTTGACGGATATCCAGAACCAGGAGTGGTTCCTCGACCTCAACAGCCGTGTCGGCTCGGCGGTTGACCTCGACCGCCTGCTCGATCTGGGAATGACCTTTATCGGGACCCCGAAGAACTGGACCAACCTGGCCGGTGGTATCTGGCAGGCCGGTATTGGCGTGGCCAACGGGGTCACCGCCACAATTGTGGTGCTTATCCTCAGCCTGTACTTTCTCGCTTCACTCAGTCGGATGAAAGAGGGTGCCTACGCGCTCGCCCCCCGGTCCGCCCGTTACCGAGTGATCGACATCACCGAGCAGGTGACCACCTCTATCGGCGGCTACGTCAACGGGATGGTGGTGTTGGCCCTGCTGAACGCCGGGCTAGGCTTCATCGCCATGACCGTGTGCGGAGTGCCATTTGCCGGGGTGGTGGCCGTTGTGGTGTTCCTGCTGGCGCTCATCCCGCTCATCGGCTCTGTGCTGGCCACGGTGCTGGTTGTGGTGATCGGTCTGTTCAACTCGCCAGCCACCGCCCTCGCGATCGGTATCTACTATGTGATCTACATGCAGTTGGAGGCCTACCTGCTCACCCCGCGCATTATGAATCGGGTGGTATCGGTACCCGGTTCACTCGTGGTGATCGGCGCGCTCGCCGGAGGTACACTGCTCGGGCTGCTCGGTGCGCTCATCGCGATACCGGTCACCGCTGCTCTGCTCATGATCGTGAAGCAGGTCGTGATTCCCGCGCAAAATGAGCGATGAGGAGAGCGAGACCCAGTAATCGGGAGACGTATTTGTTCGTGATGTGGGGTTGTTGCTGCCGCTGAGCCTCGGAAGCTGTTAGGATTGAAGCCCGTGGTGGATAATAAAAACTCGGGTACGTCAAACGGCATTGCTAAGCACATTTTTGTGACTGGCGGTGTCGTTTCTTCTTTGGGGAAGGGGCTCACTGCGGCGAGTCTCGGCAACTTGTTGACCGCGCGCGGGCTCCGCGTCGTCATGCAAAAGCTGGATCCCTATCTCAACGTTGACCCCGGAACGATGAACCCGTTCCAGCACGGCGAGGTCTTCGTGACCGACGACGGCGCGGAGACCGACCTGGACATCGGTCACTACGAGCGCTTCCTCGACATCAATCTCAACCAGGCGGCCAACGTGACGACCGGTCAGATTTACTCAACGGTGATCGCCCACGAGCGGCGCGGTGAGTACCTTGGCGACACGGTGCAGGTCATCCCCCATATCTCGGACGAGATCAAACGTCGGATGCGCGCCCAGGCCGAACTCGACCCGAGACCCGACGTGATTATCACCGAGATCGGCGGTACCGTCGGCGATATTGAGTCGCAGCCGTTCCTCGAATCCGCGCGCCAACTGCGACACGAGTTGGGCCGCAAGAACGTGTTCTTCGTGCACGTCTCGCTCGTGCCCTACATGGGGGCCTCGGGCGAGCAGAAGACCAAGCCCACCCAGCACTCGGTGGCGGCGCTGCGCTCCATCGGTATCCAGCCGGACGCTATCGTGCTGCGCAGTGACCGGCCCGTAACCGACTCGAATAAGCGCAAGATTGCACTCATGTGTGATGTGGATTCGGACGCCGTTGTGAACGCGGTTGACGTGCCCAGCATCTACGACATCCCCGTGATGCTGCACGACCAGAACCTTGACGGCTACATCATCGAGCGCCTTGGCCTTGCCGCCACAGAGGTGGACTGGTCGGGTTGGCAGCCGGTGCTTGACGCGGTGCACAACCCCAAACATGAACTCACAATTGGGCTGGTGGGCAAATACATTGACCTGCCCGACGCGTATCTGTCGGTAACCGAGGCCCTCAAAGCCGGTGGCTTTGCGCACGGGGCTAAAGTGTCCATCCGTTGGATTCCCTCGGACGGCTGCGAGACCGAGGATGGTGCCGCCGCTGCGCTCGCCGAGGTGGACGGTATCTGCGTCCCCGGCGGGTTTGGCATCCGCGGCATTGAGGGCAAGCTGGGTGCGCTGCGCTTCGCCAGGGAGAACGGTATCCCGGTGCTCGGGCTCTGCCTCGGACTGCAGTGCATGGTGATCGAGTATGCCCGCAATCGTGCCGGACTGCCCGGGGCCTCCTCGACCGAGTTTGACCCGGACACCGAGTATCCGGTGATCGCTACGATGGCTGAGCAGGTGAGCATCCTGGAGGGCGGCGACCTGGGCGGCACCATGCGTCTCGGACTGTACACGGCCGCGCTCACGCCCGGCTCGATTGTGGCTGAGCTCTACGGCGCGCCCACGAGCGAGGAGCGCCACCGCCACCGCTACGAGGTGAACAACAGCTACCGTCAGCGGATCTCCGATGCCGGGCTCATCTTCTCGGGAACGAGCCCCGACGACAGCCTCGTGGAGTATGTGGAGCTGGACCGCGCGGAGCACCCGTTCTACGTGGCCACGCAGGCCCACCCGGAGTTGCGCTCACGCCCGGGCCGCCCCCACCCGCTGTTTGCCGGGCTGGTCAAAGCCGCCCTGGAACGCCAGCAGGCCAGTCGTCTCTTCGAGGTCAAAACCGAGGACGCGTAGCGTGGCCGCCGAACGCCCGGCCCTTGCGGGGAGCGAACTGTACGATGTAGCCACTCCCGAGATTGAGGTGGAGTCGAGCGAGATCGTCTTCACCGGCCGAGTATGGGACGTTCGGCGCGATACCTTTGCCTACGGCGACGGGACGCTCAAGCGAGAGTACACCGACCACACCGGGGCCGTCGCCGTGCTTGCCCTCGACGACGCAGAGCGAATGCTGCTGATCCAGCAGTACCGGCACCCCATTGCCGCCCGAGACTGGGAGATTCCCGCCGGTCTGATGGATGTCGCGGGTGAAAGCCCGCTCGCGGGGGCGCAGCGCGAGCTGGCGGAGGAGGCCGACCTGGTGGCTACCGAGTGGGCGGTACTCTCCGACTTTGTGATGACGCCGGGTGGCAGCACCGAAGCGATGCGGATCTACCTGGCTCGGGGACTGAGCGACGCGGACGAGGTCTTCGCCCGCACCGGTGAGGAAGCCGACATTCGACGTGCCTGGGTACCCCTCGACGAAGTTGTGACCGCGGTGCTGGAGCGCCGAGTGCAGAATCCGGCGGTTGTCGTCGGTGCGCTCACCGCCCAGGCGGCGCGCAGCCGAGGCTGGTCCACCCTGGCCCCGGCCGATGCGCTGTGGGAGCGCCGCGAGTGGGTGCGGGGCACGCGGTCGTGACTCAACCGGCCCCTGAGCCTGAGCGCAGCGCGCGCGCGATTGAGGGGTTTCTACGCCACGTTTCTTTTGAACGGGGACTGTCGGCCAACACGGTCGCCGCCTACCGTCGTGACCTGGTGCTGTACCGGGAGTGGTGCGGTACGCGCGGTATCACGGAGTTCTCGGCGGTAACCGAGAGCGACGTGTCCGACTTTGTCGGGGCACTCGCGACCCGACAGGAGCCGCTGAGTACGGCCTCCATCGCGCGTATCTTGTCATCGGTGCGCGGGCTGCACCGGTACCTGCACGCCGAGGGGATGCTGGCCGAGGACGTCGCGCGCGAGGTGCGACCGCCCAAGCGAGGCCGCCGCCTGCCCAAAGCCATCACGATCGAGCAGATGAGCACGCTGCTCGGGGCGGTGACGGGTGACGAGCCGGTCGATGTGCGTGACCGAGCCATCCTGGAATTGCTGTATGCGACGGGTGCCCGGGTGTCCGAGATCACGGGGCTGAGCGTGGACGATGTGGTGCCCGAGCAGAACCTGCTACGCGTTCTCGGCAAGGGGAATAAACAGCGTATCGTGCCCTACGGTAGTTACGCGCGGGATGCGCTCGATGCATATCTGGTGCGGGCCCGGCCCGTGCTGGCGCAGCGCGGCCGCGGTACCCCCGCGCTTTTTCTGGGCGTGCGGGGCGCGCCGCTCAGCCGACAGAGCGTCTGGTTGATTATCCAGGCAGCGGCCGAGAAGGCCGAGCTGGGGCTTGATATCTCGCCGCACACCTTCCGGCACTCCTGTGCGACGCATCTGCTGCAGGGTGGGGCGGATGTGCGTTCGGTGCAGGAACTCCTCGGCCACTCTTCGGTCGTCACCACACAGATTTACACTCTGGTGACCGCGGATACCCTCCGGGAAATGTACGTGACGGCACATCCGCGGGCGCGGTAGAGCGTGTGAAAACTACTGAGTGAGGGTGGGGTCGGTCGTGAGTTCCACATTGGCCCACAGATCGAAGCCGAGGGGTGCCACCCGGTTGATGATGGCGTGGCGAATGTGGTCTTCGTCAGCGACATCCCAGCGACCGGGCTGGACCACAAAGTCCACCTCCAGGTAGAGGCGGCGGCCTACCTTGTGCATCCGCACGATGGGTGAGTCCAGATTATTTTCGGCGCGGACCGCCTCGATGATCGCGCCGACGGACTCCTGAATTTTTGCCGGCGGCGCGGCCTCCAGTAGCTCGTTAAACCCTGAACGTAGCAACCGGATGGGCATGGGTGCGAGCAGCGCGCACGCCATCAGTACGAGTACCGGATCAACATACTGCACCACACTGCGTAGGTCTGTGCGGTCGAGCAGGAGGGCTGCCCCGGCCCCCAGCACCATGACGACGCTGAGGGCCGCCCCGGCTCGCCACTGTGCGGCCTCAGCCACGATCAGTTCCGAGCCGGGAGCCACGCGGGGGAGCCGCCAGGCGGCCACGATCCCGACGAGAGCGGTGAGGAGCCCGTAGCCCGCAACGGCCGCGGGGGCGACGTCGCTCCCGCCGTCGCGAATCAGAATAACGGCATCCGTCGCCGCGTAGATCAGCGTGCCGAGGAGGGCAAGCCCCTGCCCGGCGATGGCAAAAGGGGTGAGGCTTTCGCGACCGAACGGGAAGCGCGTGGTTGCCCCGGCCTGCACCGTGCGCGATACGAGAAGAGATGACCACGACAAGACGATGCCGAGTAGCACGTAGACGCCGTCAAAGAGCACAATTCTCGCCCCCGAAAGAAGCCCCCAGGCGACGGCGATCACGGCCACGCCGAGCGCGATAGCCATCGACTCAACCAGGGCGCGCCGCTCAGTGGCAGGCCCCGACGGGGTGGCTGCGGGGGCGGGTGAACTCTGCGCCAGCATCACACGTCCACGCTAGCAGCCGGGGATTTATCTGTCTGTAGCAAAAGGCATCGACATTGAGCGGGATGAAACTGGCGAGTAATGTGGCCCGGATGCTGGTGCCGCCCCGGAATATGGCGGCTGCCGCGGTAGTATTGACCAGAATTTGTCGTCGAGAAAATGGAAAGCGGGCGTCGGTGTCAACACCAGAGCAGAGCACAGGCGGGGCGGTCACGGGTCCAACCGGGCGACCCCTCACCGATTTTCCGGTACCTGAGCCGCTCGACGCCCACGGCCCTGCCCGCATTATCTCGCTGTGCAATCAGAAAGGTGGTGTGGGCAAGACCACCACCACGATCAACCTGAGCGCGGCGCTCGCCGCGTACGGTCGCCGTGTACTCGCCATCGACTTTGACCCACAGGGTGCCCTTTCTGCCGGGCTGGGCGTGCAGAGCCACGATGTGCCCACCATCTACGACCTGTTGCTGGGGCACGTTCAGGACCCGCGCGAGGCGATCCAGCACACGGAGGTTGAAGGTCTCGACGTCATCCCCGCCAACATCGACCTCTCGGCCGCCGAGGTGCACCTCATCAATGAGGTGGCCCGCGAGCAGATCCTGGCGAGCGTGTTGCGTCGGGTGAGTGAAGACTACGATGTGATCCTGATCGACTGTCAGCCCTCGCTCGGCCTGCTCACGGTGAACGCGCTCACGGCCAGCCACGGCGTGCTGATTCCGCTTGCCTGTGAGTACTTCGCTCTGCGCGGTGTGGCCATGCTGATAGAGACGGTCGAGAAAATCCGTGATCGCCTGAATCCGGTCATTACCCTCGACGGCATCGTTGCGACCATGTATGACTCGCGTACCCTGCACTCCCGAGAGGTGTTGGAACGAGTGGTTGACGCTTTTGGTACCGAGGCCCTGGAGACGGTCATTGGGCGCACGGTTAAGTTTCCGGACGCCAGCGTCGCGGCCCAGCCCATCACCACCTTCGCGCCCGATCACGCTGCGGCCAAGGCCTATCTCCAGCTCGCCCGGGAGCTTGTGGCCCGCGGTGCCGTCGCCTAGGTGAGAGCGATGAGCGTCGCCAGCACCGCCGACGCGGGCGTCGGCGGTGAGACCGCCGCCGAGGCGGAGGAGGGCACCTTCCGCGTCTCCCTCAACAACTTTGAGGGCCCCTTCGACCTCCTGCTGAGCCTGATCGGTAAACACGAGATGGACATCACTGAGGTGTCGCTGAGCGTGGTGACCGATGAGTTTATCGCCTACCTCCGTGAACTCAACTCGATTGACGAACTGGATCGGGCCTCCGAATTTCTTGTGGTGGCGGCAACCCTGCTCGATCTGAAGATCGCGAGTCTGCTTCCCCAGGGTGAGGTTGTCGATGCGGAGGACGTCGCCCTGCTGGAGGCCCGCGATCTCCTCTTCGCTCGCCTCCTGCAATATCGCGCGTTTAAGGTGGCCTCGGGCTGGTTTAGCGAGCAGCTGACCGCCGAGTCAACCCGGCACAGTCGTCAGGTGCGGCTGGAGGAGAAGTACCGGCAGCGCACCCCCGAGCTCGTCTGGACGCTGAGTCTGGGTGACTTCGCCGCGCTCGCTGCCCTCGCCCTGACGCCGCGCGAGATTCCCACGGTGGGGCTGTCTCATCTGCACGCACCGCTCGTGAGTATCCGGGAGCAGGCGGCCCATGTGGTGAGTATCCTGCGTCCGGGGGATCCCGTGAGCTTCCGTCAGTTGATCGCTGGCGTTGAAGAGCAGGGCGTTGTTGTCGCGCGTTTCCTTGCGGTGCTGGAGCTGTATCGCCACGCATCCCTCTCGTTTGAGCAGGTAGAGCCGCTCGGTGAGTTGATCCTGCGGTGGACAGACAGCGACTGGTCCGATGACGATCTCGCGAACCTGGGGGCCGACTATGACGGTTGATCTGGATCGGGCGGTTGAGGCCATCCTGCTCGTGGCCGACGAGCCACAGAGCCCTGTGAGCCTGGGCACCGCGCTCGACACTCCTGTGGCCCACATCCGCAAGGCCCTCGCCCGGCTGGTGGTCGACTACGATGGCGAGGCGGAGGGGGGAGTGCGCCGTGGCTTCGAGCTGCGGGAGGTGGGCGGCGGTTGGCGACTCTACGTGCGCGCCGACTACGACGAGGTGGTGCGGGAGTTTGTGCACACCAACAATCCCAGCAAGCTCTCCCAGGCGGCCCTCGAAACCCTCGCCGTAATTGCCTACCGTCAGCCCATTTCACGGGGTGCCATTGCGTCGATCCGCGCGGTGAACGTGGACTCGGTGGTGCGCACGCTTCTGGGCCGCGGACTCATCACGGAGGTCTCCACCGATAGCGAGACCGGCGCGATCGCGTATGGCACCACCGACCTGTTGCTCACTCAGCTGGGGATCAACTCCATTGAGGAGCTTCCCCCGATCTCCCCACTACTCGACGACGGCACGGAAGGATTCGACGGTGTCATATAACGACGCGCCCTGGGGCGCAATATCCGGCAATAACAGGGGCGAGGTGCGTCTGCACAAAGCGCTGGCCGCGGCGGGGGTGGCCTCCCGACGCGCCTCGGAAGACTTGATCGCCGAGGGTCGGGTTCGGGTCAACGGCAGTGTGGTGCGCGAGATGGGTAGCCGGGTCAACCCCGAGACCGACCGGGTGTCGGTCGATGGTCGGGCTGTACAGCTGGACGTGTCGAAGCGGTACTACATGCTGAATAAGCCGCGCGGTGTGGTGAGCACCATGAGTGATGAGGCGGGACGACGCGATCTGCGCGAGTTTACCGATCAGTTTGAGGAGCGGCTCTTTAACGTGGGCCGACTCGATTACGAGACCTCCGGGCTGCTTGTTCTCACCAACGACGGTGATGTCGCTCACGTGCTTTCGCATCCCTCATTTGGTGTGGCCAAAACCTACATTGCGAAGGTACGCGGTCAAGTCACTCCGCAGACAATTGCGAAGCTCCGCGCGGGCATTACGCTCGACGACGGGCCCATCGCCGCTGACCGAGCCCGCCTGTTAAACAGCGGCGAGAGTGCCGAGCACTCCCTCGTGGAGGTGACCCTGCACTCGGGACGTAATCGTATCGTGCGCCGAATGATGGCTGAGGTGGGGCATCCGGTTGTTGACCTGGTGCGTCGGCAGTTTGGTCCGCTTACCCTGGGCACCCTGCGTTCCGGTGCGGTGCGGGAGTTGACTAAAGTAGAACGAGGCGAATTGCTCACGCTCGTGCGGGCATCTGCCTCACCCGACGCATCTGCCTCACCCCACACGTCCTAAACGGCCGCCGCGCACCCCGCGGCACGAAAGAGTATTCACGGTGAACGAACCCGAACGATCGGCACGGCTCGCGGGCCCGGTGCGCGTTGTGGGTGCCGGCCTGCTCGGTGCGAGCATCGGCTTGGCCCTGTGCGCGCACGGGGTTGACGTGATCCTGGACGACGCCTCGCCGTCGGCCCTCGACCTCGCAATCGACTACGGTGCGGGCCGCCGTGCGGCCGTGGGTGATGCGCCCGTTCTTGTGGTGGTGTGCGTACCGCCGGATGTGACGGCCCCCCTCATTGAGCGGGAACTTGCCGCGCATCCGGATGCCGTGGTCACCGACGTGGCCAGCGTCAAGCTGGAGCCGTTTCTCGCGTTGCAGCGTCGCGGTGTTGACCTGACCCGTTACATCGGCTCGCACCCGCTCTCGGGTCGGGAGCGCGGCGGCGCAATCTCGGCCCGCGCCGACCTGTTCTACGGTCGGCCCTGGGTGATCTGCCGTGACGCGGAGACGCCCGGCTGGGCGCTCGGTCTGGTGGAGGACCTCGCCCTCGACCTGGGTAGCACCCCCCTGGAGATGACCCCCGAGGAGCACGACCGCTCGGTGGCCCTCGTCTCGCACGTTCCCCAGGTGGTCGCCAGCCTCCTGGCCGCCCGCCTGATTGACGCCCCCGAGATCGCGGTGGCGCTCGCCGGTCAGGGCGTGCGCGATACCACCCGCATCGCGTCAAGCGACCCGTCGCTCTGGTTGCAGATCCTACGCGCTAACGCCGAACCCGTGGTGGAGGTGCTGCGTGATCTGAGCCGTGATCTGGACACGGTCGTGGCGGCTCTGACCTCGATCAACAGCGAGGGGGAGGCGACGCCTGGTACGCGCCGGGCTATTGCCGACGCTATCGCCGCGGGGAACGCCGGGGTGGCCCGTCTGCCCGGTAAGCACGGGCAGAATCGACGTTTTGTGACCCTCACCGTTATGGTGGATGACACCCCCGGCGCGTTGGGTCGCCTGCTCACCGAGCTCGGCGAGATCGGGGTCAATATGGAAGACCTTAGGCTGGAGCACTCTCCCGGCGCACAGATCGGCTTTGCCGAGATCGCCGTGGTGCCCGAGGTGAAGCAGCGCGCCATCGACGACCTCGTGGCTCGCGGATGGAGGATCGCCGGACTATGACCACAGACAACAACTCCGAGCCCACGGTCGTCGCGATTGACGGCCCCGCCGGGAGTGGAAAATCGAGTGTGAGCAGGGCCGTTGCCCGCGTCCTTGGCTTCGGTTACCTCGACACGGGGGCTGCGTACCGTGCGCTCGCTTGGCTCGTCAACGGCTCGGGTATTGATCGTGAGGACGTCGATGCTGTTGAGGGCATCCTCCCTACCTTCGACTACACGATTGGCCTCGACCCTGATGTGGTGGTTGTCACGGTCAACGGCGAGGACGTCACCGACGCTATTCGGCAACCCGAGATCAGCGCCTCGGTGAGTGCCGTGGCCCGCGTGCCGCACGTGCGCGAACATCTGAACACGCTGTTCCGCAGTATCGTGGCGGATACCTATGTGCCGGGTGTGGTGATTGAGGGGCGCGATATTACAACTGTTGTGGTGCCGGATGCCCCGGTGCGCATCCTACTGACGGCCGACGAGGCGGTGCGCGCGGCCCGCCGCAGCCTCGAGCTGAGCGATACTGCCGTGCGGGTCACGGCGGAGGCAACGGGCGATCAGATCCGTGCACGCGATGCTGCGGACTCGCAGGTGGTCGATTTCATGAATGCGGCCGAGGGCGTCGTGACCATTGACTCAACATCCCTGAACTTTGACGAAACCGTGGAAGCCGTGATCAACGTGATCCGGGCCGCCACGGAAAAGGAGCAAGCATGACGAACGACACCACCGCTACGGGCGGCTTTGACGATTCCGTTGAGGATGAGCCCGGGCTCGACGAGCGGCTTGCGGCGCTGGCCGACGAGGAGGCTGAGCAGCGCGCCCGCTCCCTCCGCGCGAGCCTGAGCGACTACGATCTGGATGAGGCCGACATCACCCTCCTGGAGGCGCAGGAGGCCGACCCTGACGCCGTGATTTACCTGCCCGCTTTGCCGGTCGTGGCGATTGTCGGCCGACCCAATGTGGGCAAGTCGGCGCTCGTGAACCGCATCCTGGGCCGCCGCGAGGCCGTCGTGGAGGATGTGCCGGGTGTGACCCGAGACCGGGTGACCTATCAAGCGGAGTGGGGTGGGCGGCCGTTCAGCATTGTGGACACGGGTGGCTGGGAACCGGATGCCAAGGGCATTGACGCCGCCGTTGCCGCCCAGGCCGAGGTGGCCATTGACCTGTGTGACGCCGTGATGTTCGTGGTTGACTCCCGTGTGGGGGCGACCGCGACCGACGAGCAGGTTGTGAAGATGCTTCGGAAGACCAACAAGCCGGTCTTCCTCGTGGCGAACAAAGTGGATGATGTGCGGCAGGAGGCGGAGGCCGCTTCACTGTGGTCGTTGGGCCTAGGTGAGCCGTATCCCGTCTCCGCCCTGCATGGGCGTGGCGTGGCGGATCTGCTCGATCTGATCCTGTCGAAGCTGCCCGCTGAATCTGCTGTGGCCAAGCGCCAGGTGGGGGGCCCCCGTCGGGTGGCTATTCTGGGTCGCCCCAATGTGGGCAAGTCGAGTCTGCTGAACAAAGCTGCAGGCGAGGAGCGCGTGGTGGTCAACGATCTCGCTGGTACTACGCGCGACCCGGTTGATGAGCAGGTGGAGTTGGGTGGCAAGGTCTGGACCTTTGTGGATACAGCCGGTATCCGTCGCCGCGTACACATGGCCCAGGGGGCTGACTTTTACGCTTCGTTGCGCACGAGCACCGCGCTCGAAAAGGCCGAGGTGGCCGTTGTGCTTCTGGACGTGTCTCAGCCGATCAGCGAGCAGGATGTGCGCATCATCGATCTGGTACTCGAATCGGGCCGCGCGCTCGTGCTGGCCTTCAATAAGTGGGATCTGCTGGATGACGAACGTCGCCGCTACCTGGAGCGCGAGATTGAGCAGGATCTGGCGCACGTGGCCTGGGCTCCGCGCGTCAACATCTCTGCCACGACGGGTCGTCACCTGGAGAAGTTGGTGCCCGCGCTAGAGAAGGCGTTGGAGTCGTGGGATACGCGCATCCCCACCGGCAAGTTTAATGCCTTCCTGGCAGAGCTCACCCAGGCGCATCCGCACCCCGTGCGTGGCGGTAAGCAGCCGCGTATCCTCTTTGGTACGCAGGCCGCGTCGCGTCCGCCCACATTCGTGCTGTTTACGACGGGATTCTTGGACCCGGGATACCGCCGCTACGTGCAGCGCCGTCTGCGTGAGATCTACGGTTTTGAGGGGTCTCCCATCGTGTTGAATATGCGTGTGCGTGAGAAGCGCGTGCGCACGTAACCTCGTTGTGTGCGGCCCTGACGGCCACCACGATATGCGGCCCGGTACCCGTTGGTGCTGGGCCGCTCGTGTCTCTGCTGGGGACGGCAGGCGCGGTGTTACGATACCCGCACATACCACCTGAGGAGGGGCGCATGGTTGCTATCGGATATGGTGACTACACCGTTCTTGATTGTCCGGATCCGCTGGTGCTGGCCCGGTTTTACCGGGCTCTTCTGGGCGGGGATATTTCCCGTGAGGACGAGGGGTACGGCGAGTGGGTGGAGTTACGCGTGCCGCGGGGTAACGATCTTGCGTTTCAACGGGCCACCAACCTGGTGGTGCCCACCTGGCCCGAGCCGGGTATCCCTCAGCAGATACACCTTGATGTGTTTGTGGAGGATATTGAGGCGGCTGAGCGTGAGGTGCTTGCGGCGGGTGCGACGAGGACGGGTCTTCCGCATCCGGCCCCCGGGTATGCGCCCCGTTTTCGGGTGTACCGTGACCCGGCTGGGCATCCGTTTTGCCTGTGCTGGCGGTTACCGGAGGGTACCTCGGGGATATCCGCGCCCGGGTGGCTGGGGCAGCTGGAGTAGCGGTGGGCGGGTTTCGTGGCGGTGTGCATCATCTGGGTGTGCACCGCCATTTTGTGCGAACACATTGCCTTTAATACCCCCAGGGGGTATATTGAAAATATGTTATTAGATACCCCCTGGGAGTATCGCATCGTGTGAGGAGAAAACCCATGACAACAACCACTTTCACCGTGGCCGGAATGACCTGCGGACACTGCGAAATGTCCGTGACCGAAGAGGTCGAGAAAATCATCGGGGTGAGTGACGTCCGGGTGAGCGCGGATACGGGCGTGCTGAGCGTCACCTCGGCGGAACCGCTCGCCGATACCGAGGTGATTGAGGCCGTGCGGGAGGCGGGGTACACGGCCGTCCGTGTCTAATACTGCGGGTCACTGACCGGCGGGTTATCGCCCACAACGTACAAAGGAAAATAACCATGACAAATCCCCAGGCCCCAGACACGGCCCTCCCCCTGGAGAGCGCTGAACTGAGCATTACCGGCATGACCTGTGCGTCGTGCGCCAACCGCATTGAGCGCACGCTGAACAAGCTCGACGGTGTCACCGCGAGTGTGAACTACGCAACAGAGAAAGCCAAGGTCACCTACCCGGTCGTACTGGACACTGCGGCGCTCATCACCGCGGTGGAAAATGCCGGCTACGCGGCCATGCTTCCGGCCCCGTCTGCGGGCGAGGCGGCGGGTTCCCCCCAGGACACCGAACTGCGATCCCTGCGGCGCCGACTCTTCGGTAGCGTGGTGCTGGCCGTTCCGGTCATTCTGATCTCCATGTTCCCTATCTTCCAGTTCATCTATTGGCAATGGGTGGTGCTGGCCCTCGCCACCCCCGTTGTGCTGTGGGCGGCCTGGCCCTTCCACCGTGCGGCCTGGGCTAACCTGCGTCACGGCTCGGCCACGATGGACACCCTGATCTCGATGGGCACCCTCGCCGCCTACGCCTGGTCCGTCTACGCGCTCGTCTGGGGGATGGCTGGGGAGCCGGGGATGACCCACGCGTTTGAGCTGACCATCAGCCGAACGGAGGCCTCGGCAAATATCTACCTGGAGGTCGCCGCGGGCGTTACCATGTTTGTTCTCGCGGGACGCTACTTCGAGAAGCGTTCGAAACGCCAGGCCGGTGCCGCCCTCCGCGCACTCCTTGAGCTGGGCGCGAAAGAGGTCACCGTGCTGCTGCCGGACGGGTCTGAGGAACGAGTCTCCGCTGAGACTCTCGCCGTGGGCACGCGTTTTGTGGTGCGCCCCGGTGAGAAGATTGCCACCGACGGTGTGGTTGTCGAGGGGAGTTCGGCCGTCGATGCGAGTATGTTGACCGGCGAGTCCGTTCCCGTTGAGGTGGTCGTGGGCGACGAGATTGCCGGGGCGACGGTGAACGCGGGTGGGCGGCTTGTGGTGCGGGCCACCTCAGTTGGCGCGGAGACACAGTTGGCTCGGATGGCCGCACTCGTGGCGGAGGCCCAGAACGGCAAGGCCCAGGTGCAGCGCCTAGCAGACCGAATCTCCGGGGTTTTTGTGCCCATTGTGATCGGGATTGCCCTCGTGGTACTGGTGGTCTGGCTGCTGGTTGGTGGTACCGCTGCCTTTGCTTTCAGCACGGCGGTGGCAGTGCTGATTATTGCCTGCCCCTGTGCCCTGGGGCTTGCGACCCCGACCGCGCTTCTTGTGGGGACCGGGCGGGGAGCTCAGCTGGGCATCCTGATCCGCGGGCCCGAGGTGCTGGAATCCACCCGCGCGGTTGACACGATTGTGCTCGACAAGACCGGCACCGTGACGACCGGGCAGATGACGCTCATTAATGTGGTCACCGCCGTGGGGGTCAGCAGATACGAGGCGCTGAGATTCGCCGGTGCGCTTGAACAGGCCTCAGAACATCCCATCGCCCGTGCCATCGCCGCGGGTGCCGTTGCCGAGTTGGGTAGCCTGCCTCCGGTGACCGATTTTAGTAACCGTGCCGGTCTGGGCGTTGCAGGGATCGTTGACGGTATTTCTGTGCTCGCCGGACGTGGCGCTCTCGTTGGCGATTCGCTCCCCGTCGAGCTGGCCGAGGCGAAGGCTGCCGCGGAGGACTCCGGTACCACCGCGATTGTGGTGGCCTGGGCGGGCGCGGCCCGCGCCGTGCTGATGGTCACCGATGCGCTCAAAGAGACCAGCGCAGAGGCCGTCACCCGGCTGACCGCCCTCGGTCTGGAGCCTGTCCTGCTCACGGGGGATAACGACACCGTGGCCCGGCACGTTGCGGCTGAGGTCGGCATCCATCGGGTGATCTCAGAGGTGCTGCCGGCCGATAAGGTGCGGGTGATTCGTGAGCTTCAGCGGGAGGGGCGCGTAGTTGCGATGGTGGGCGATGGGGTGAACGATGCCGCCGCGCTGGCCCAGGCCGACCTGGGGCTCGCGATGGGTACGGGCACCGATGCCGCCATCGAAGCGAGCGATATTACGCTCGTGCGGGGCGACCTGCGCTCGGTTGCCGATGCCATCCGGCTGTCGCGATCCACGCTGCGTACCATCAAGGTAAACCTGTTTTGGGCGTTTGCCTACAATACCGCGGCGATCCCGCTCGCCGCGCTGGGCCTGCTTAATCCGATGCTCGCCGGGGCAGCAATGGCCTTCTCCAGCGTTTTTGTGGTGGGTAATAGCCTGCGACTGCGCAGGTTTCGGCCGGGCTCGGATACTTGATGCCCAGTGCCGTTAGGCTCGGGGCACGCTGTTCCCGCGGTTATTCCACCATCCGCGCCGTTACCGTTCATCGGAGAAATGAGAAGTACTATGACCGACACGATTGACACGGTGGGTGGCGACCATGCCCACCACGGCTACATCACCGACAAGGAGGTGTATCTCAAGCGTTTGCGTCGCATTGAGGGGCAAGCCAGGGGGGTGCAGCGGATGGTGGACGAGGAGCAGTACTGCATCGACATTCTCACTCAGATTTCGGCTATCACCAAGGCCCTGCAAAACGTGGCCCTTGGCTTGATGGACGATCACCTGAACCACTGCGTGCTGGATGCGGCGAAGAATGGCGGCCCGGAGGCGGAGGCAAAGCTGGCCGAGGCCTCGGCGGCGATTGGGCGGCTCGTTCGCTCCTAGCGGGGGTCGCAGTGCAGAGGGGGCTCCCAGAGAGGGAGGGGGTTGGTGGGTGCCGTGATTCTCTGGCTTCCTCGGCTATTGTGTGCTCTGATCCGGGGTGCTCGCCGCCCCGAGCTGTGTCTGACAGCTTCTGAGCGCTTCACGGAGCGCGTCAACCTGGGCACCCGTGAGTGCGGCTGTCATCCGGTGTTCGAGGGAGTCAACCTCTTCGCTGACTCGCTCTATTAGCTCGCGGCCGGTGGGAGAGATCGTTGTGGGCAAGACACGACCCAGGGCGGGAATGGTGGCGCGCTGCACCAGCCCGCGTTGATCGAGCGTGCGCAGCAGCATATTCATCGATTGACGGCTCACATAGGCGCGCCGCGCCAGCTCCGCGCTGGAGATGTTGGGCATCCGGTGCAGAATACGTAGGCAGGTGTACTGCGGCGCGGTGAGTTCGTGAGGTCGTAGGATCGCGTCTAACCGAGCGCGTATCAGTGCATTGGTGTGGTGGATGAGTCCGCTGACGGCGGGTGCGGGTATGGCCGGTTCTGTGCTCTCGGGAGAATTCACGTCAATATTCTGACATACCGTGCGGAGTATCCTCGGCGCGTTTAACTACGCCAGCGGTCCCTCTCTGCGGAACCGGGCGGATCCTGTTATCGCCCGGTGCCACAGGGTGGTCTATCGGGCAGGGTAATGACCCGTTGCGGGGTCGTGGGCAGAGCGGGTACTGAGATTCAGTGAGGAACGATTGCCCTGCGTTACGTGTGCCATGCGGCCCTCCCGGCGCTGAATGCGTCCACTCATCCGGGATCGCTTCAACGGCGGTGCGGAGTGAAACGTGGAGGGTCCGGCTGTTCCTCTACCCTCCGCCAGAAACCGCGGCATGTCAATGGTTTTCTGTCGCGTGCGGGAGGGATCGAGCATCCGAGGCTACAATCGGCTCATGAGTTTTTTGGCCCCCGCCACCCTGACCGGCCCGCGCATCACGCTGGAACCGCTCTCGCCGAGGCATCGCGATGATCTCGCCGAGGCCGTCGCGGAGGGGAGGCTCTGGGACACCTGGTACACGAGTATCCCCTCACCCGAGGGTATGGCCGATGAGATCGACCGCCGCCTCGCGCTCCGTGCGGAGGGGCAGATGATGCCGTGGGCGGTTATCGACACCCTCAGCGGCCGTGCCGTTGGTATGACGAGCTTTTACAACCCGCAGGAGCAGCACCGGCGGGTTGAGGTGGGATACACCTGGCTGGGCAAGGCCGCCCAGGGGGTCGGTATCAACCCCGAGGCCAAGCTGCTGATTCTGACGCACGCGTTTGAGACGTGTGGGGCGCTGTCTGTGGTGCTGATGACGCACTGGCACAATCACCAATCGCGCGCCGCGATCGCACGTCTCGGAGCCAAGCAGGACGGTGTGCTGCGCAACCACCAGGTGTGGCGCGATGGCACCCTGCGAGATACCGTGCTTTTTTCGATCATCAGTTCGGAGTGGCCCGCGGTGAAGAGTGGGTTGCGGGCGCGGTTACGTGGCTAACGTGCGCCGCCGTTTCGGTGTGGGTGCGCAATGGGCTGCGTAGGTGAGAGTCCTGGTCGCTAGCCGATCAGCCTGTTATCGTAGGCGTGCGCGATAATCTGTGCCCGCGACATCACCCCTAGCTTGGTGAGAATGCTGCCGACGTGGCTCTTCACAGTTGTCTCCCCGATGAAAGCGGCCCGGGCAATATCGCCGTTACTCAGCCCCTTCGCTACGAGTAGGTAGATCTCTTTCTCTCGGGGAGAGAGGATCTCGATGGCCTCTTCGGCTCCGCGCGACGACGGCGAAGCGGCGTCGGCCGCCCGCGAGTTATGTCGCAGGATGTCTGCGGTGGCCGAGGCCGCAATCACCGACTGTCCCTCGTGTACGGCCCGGATGCTGGCCAGCACAAAGTCGGGGTGGGCGTCTTTCAAGAGGAACCCGCTGGCCCCCGCCCGGATCGCGTGGGCGACAGCCCCGTCGCGCTGAAACGTGGTGAGTACCACAACGCGTGGTGGGGGAGTCTCCCCACCCGCGGCCCGGAGGATACGGGCCGTCGCCTCGATACCGTTCAGCAGTGGCATTCTTACGTCCATCAGGATCACATCGGGGGTTGACGTTGCCGCGAGTTCGACCGCCGCGAGTCCATCGTGTGCCATCCCCACTACCGTGAGGTCATTTTGCGAATTGATGAGCAGAGAGATGCCGGCGCAGAAGAGTTGTTGGTCGTCAACCACGAGCACACGGATGGGAGATATGGGGTTCATGCTGTTCCTGTTTCGGTGCTGGTCGTCTCGACGCGAGTGGTCACGGGGTTTTTTTGTTTCAGTGCTCTCCTCGGCGGTGGGGATGAACGCCGTCACGAGGAAGGTCCGCGGGGGAGTCGGGTCGAGTCCTGCCGCCAGCCAGCCCCCGGTGAGTCGTGCCCGCTCCATCATGCCCCGGATGCCGCGCCCGGCCGGTACAGCTGCGGCGTCATCTGCTGCGTGCGAGGTGATCGATACCGAGAGCCCCGCGCCGTGCCAATCGATCACCACGCGCACAGGTTCGCTCGTGTTGCCGTGCCGGAGTGCGTTGGTGAGGCTCTCCTGCACGATGCGGTATGTGGCTAATTCGCGGCTGGCCGGTAGTGGGGTCGTCTCACCCAACTCTTCCGTGAGGATCGTCAGACCGGCCGTACGCATCCGCTCGTAGAGCTCGGGGAGATCGGTGAGCTGTGGTTGTCCGGTATCGCTCACCTCGTTGGTCAGCCAATCTATGAGGGCGCGTACCTCGGTGAAGGAGGACCGGGCAGAGGTTGCGATGTTCTCCAGTGACTCCCGCATCACCTCGGGCTGGCTGTGACGTGCGTAGCGCGCCCCGTCAGCCTGGGCGATGATGACGGCGAGGGAGTGCGCCATGATGTCGTGGACATCGTGGGCGATGCGGCTGCGTTCGGTCGTAACGGCCAGTTCGGATTCTACGGTCGCTAGGCTCCGCGTAATCTCGGCGAGTTGAGCGTGTGTGTCGTTGCGTTGACGCCAGAGCCGGAGAAGGATAGCGGCCAGGCAGGGGACGAGTGCGACCAACAGGACCGTGCCGTAGAGGAGATAGGTTGCGGTGGGGGAGGGTGCTGGCTCGTCAGGGATGCGGGCGAGTATTGTGGCCACGGCGAGGCCGGTGGCCAGTGAGAAGGCGAGTGATATTCCACGGATGGTGGGTCGGGCTGAGTGCCCCGCCTGGACCGACACGATGATAAGCCCCAGGTAGGCCGGCCACATGGTGCTGCCAAAAGTGGTGAACCCGGGTAGCGACTGTACGATCAGCGTCACGAGTGCGAGGGGCATGGCGGCGAGGGGCTGAACGTGGCTGAGCGCGATGGATAGCCCCAGGAGGAGGAGCGGAAGAAAGAATCTGACGATCGGGAAGAAGTCGCCGTCACCGGTCGTGCCGATTCGGCCGGTCTCGGCAAAAATCCAGAGGACGATAAATACCACCGCGGTCACGGGCAGGAGGAAGGGGCCACTGCGAGCGAGCCAGCCTGGAATATTCGTGGGGTGGGGGAGTCGGATAACTGTCATGCTTTCACGCTACAAGCCACTCACGCTTCTCTGGGTGGTGGCGGTTGATCTTTCCTACCAGAGGAGGATGCCGCTCGTTCTCACGGTCGAATAGCGACGCATTTGGTGGTGCTCCTCGCGTGGCGTATAGTCCTAGTTGAAATAGGACTATACAAACTGCTTGTCGAAAGCTTGCATCATACGGAGAGGAAGAACGCGCGCTCATGCTGATCACGATTGACGAGACCAATGATTCTCCGCTCTTTGAGCAGATCGCCGCGGCGGTTCGCACGGGTATCGTCACGGGCACGATTCGCCGCGGTGATCGGATGCCGACGGCGAAAGATCTGTGTGCCTCCCTTGCGGTGAACCGCAACACCGTCCTACATGCCTACCAGATGCTGCGTGACGAGGGCCTGGTCGAGCTGCGCCGCGGCCGCGGGGCAACCGTGACGGCACAGGCCGATAACCTCGTCCAGCTCTCCGTC
The DNA here is from genome assembly GCF_006716695.1 of Klugiella xanthotipulae. Classification (GTDB taxonomy): domain Bacteria; phylum Actinomycetota; class Actinomycetes; order Actinomycetales; family Microbacteriaceae; genus Klugiella; species Klugiella xanthotipulae. Next base: position 67,020 of record NZ_VFPN01000001.1, on the reverse strand, counting down.
GCCGTGAACAACCTGGTCACGGAGGCCCGGGAGCTGGGTATTTCGCCCGAGATTCTGTCTCGACTGGTCAAAGAGTCCTCCGCGTGACCGTGACCGCACGGCGTCCCGACGCCGCACCCCTCGACGAGCTCATGATGCTCACCCGGCGGCTTGTCGCGGTGGGGCTCGTCGCGCCCGTCGCGCTCATGATGCTCGCGGCGGCAGGGACCGCGGCCGTGACCCCGCGTCTTCCCGACACGATCATGCTGGGCACAAGTCTCGGGAGTGCCCCGACGGAGCCGCTGGGGCTCTGGGCTGCCATCCTCTTCCCGCCCGTCGTAACCCTCCTGGTCGCGATCCATACGACGACAGCCGCCGTGCAACTCCTGTCGGAAGACGTCACCGTGGGCCACGTGCGCCTGCGAGCCTCCTGGGGCCCGCTTCTCGCGGCACTCCTCCTTCTCGCGGTGTACCTGCCGACCTGGCAGCAGGCCAGGCCGGCACCAGGGCAGGTTTCTCTCTGGGTTGTTGTTGCGGCGGGTGCGGCTCTGGTCCTCTCCGCGCTTCTCCTCATTCCGGGTGGGGCGGTTGCCGCCCTCACCCGGGCTGCCCCCCTCCGGGGTGCCCCGACTGCACTGCGTCTGAGCGCCACGCAGCGGGTCCACTGGTCCGCGGCAACCCGCAGTATCACGCTGCTCTGGGTGTTCATCACCGCCGCGGCGGTCTGGGCGTTGCTGCCCGATCACACGGTCACTGGGGTGGCCAACGTGACGATGGGTACCTGCATATGCGTGGCCGTGCTGGCACCGTGGCGGGTGTCAGTTGATGCCGCAGGCCTCCGGGCGAGACCCATTATCGGCCGACCGCAGTTTCGCTATCCGCTCGACCGAATTGACCGCGCTGAGGTGATCCGCATCAGCCCTCTGCCCGACTTCGGTGGCTGGGGTCTGCGCTGGGGTGCACGCTCACGGTTCGGCGTGATTACCGCCGGTGGGCCCGCGCTCGCCGTTCATCTGCGCACCGGTCGAACCTTCGTGATCACCGTCTCAGACTCGGAGACCGCCGCGAGCCTGATTAATGGACTGAAAGAAAGAGAGATTCTTGCCGATGACTAGCCCCACCGACGCGCTCGTCGCGTCCGGCCTGACCAAGCGCTTCGCGGAGCGTGAGGCCGTGTCTAACCTGTCCTTCCGCGTGCCCACCGGCCGAGCCTTCGGCCTGCTGGGGCCCAACGGCTCGGGCAAAACCACGACCGTCCGAATGCTCACGGGTCTCCTGCGCCCCACAGGCGGTACGGTCACGCTTTTCGGGCAGCGGCTCGATACTGCCAGCGCCGACGCCCTGCGCGGCCGGATTGGCGTGCAGACCGACACGAATCTGTACGAGTCGCTCAGCGTACGCGACAATCTCCAGATCTGGGGCGAGCTGTATGGGCTGGCGCCGGCGGTCGTGCGGCAGAAAGCGGGGGAGGTGCTTGAGGTGCTCGGGCTGTCGGAGCGGGTGGACTCACTCGTGGGCCAGCTGAGCAAGGGTATGCGTCAGAAATTGTCCGTGGGGCGAGCGGTGCTGCACGAGCCCGACCTCCTGTTCCTCGACGAGCCCACAGCGGGGCTTGACCCTGAGGCCTCCGCTGACCTGATCGACTACTTGAAAGAGATGATCCGCACCCTTAACACGACCCTGATTATCTGCACCCACCAATTGCACGGTCTGGAGTCGCTGTGTGACGAACTCGGTATCATCCGTCAGGGCCGGTTGGTCATCACGGGGGAGGTGCAGAGTCTGCTGCGCCGACGCTGGCCCGAGAAGCGCTACCGTCTCTCGGCCGCGGGGGATCCCGCCGCAGTGCGCGCCGCGATCACCGCGGTCATTGGTGCCGAGGCGGAGGTCGTGGTGACGGGTGACCACTGTGAGTTTGCCGTGCCGGAGGACGAAGCCATCTCTCGCGTTATCGCGCGTCTTGTCCGGGACGGGCTCGGGGTGCGGGCGGTCGTGCCGCAGTATCCCACCATTCAGGACCTCTACTTTGCCACCCTCAACGACGGGAGCCCCTCATGATGAATCGCCAGCGGGTCCGCGCCCTCATACGCAAGGATTGGCGGGAACTTTCCCGGAATAAACAGGCCACGGTGCCCCTTCTCGTTCTGCCACTCGTTTTTGTCATCATCATCCCCACGGCCATTATTCTGCTGGGCAACAACCCCGCCCTGCTGGCCACCGTTAACGGGTTGCAGGCCTTCATCGACAACCTCCCCGTGGGAATCACCCCGGACGGGTACAGCACCCGGCAGCTCATCATTTACGCGGTTATCGTGTACTTTATGGCCCCGTTTTTCCTGCTCATCCCGGTGATGGTCGCGAGCATTATGGCGAGCTCCAGCTTTGTGGGGGAGAAGGAGCGCCGCACGATTGAGGGTCTGCTCTACACCCCACTCACCGACCGCGAGCTGGTGCTCGGTAAGGTGCTCGTCTCGGTTGTTCCCGCCGTGCTGCTCACCTGGGGGTCGTTCCTGATCTACACCCTGCTCGTCAACGTGCTCGGCGGCCCCATCCTCGGCGGAATGTTCTTCCCCACGTGGACGTGGGCCGTGATCATCATCGTGCTTGTCCCGCTCGTGTCTTTTCTCGCGACCTGTCTGATTGTGGCGGTGTCGGGGCGTTCGACCTCGATGCAGGATGCCCAGGGCTCCGCCATGCTGATCGTGCTGCCCGTTATCGCGCTCGTGGTGGGCCAAGCCACCGGGCTGCTGCTGTTTGACGTGTCCGTCGCACTCATCGTGGCTGCCGCGCTGCTGGTCGTGGACGTTGTGGTGTTTGTGTGCGTGGTGGGTCGCTTCCAGCGGGAGCGGATTGTGACTCGGTTGTAGTCGGTTACCGGACTGCGACCGTCCCATACGGGGGTTAACCCCCGTAAAAAATGGGTGGATCCCCTGATAGACCAAAACCCCTCCAGACAATACGCTGGCCGTGGGCGCGTCGCCGCGCCCACTTCTCCGCCCGTCCGGGCGGCCCTCCCACAGTAAGGATCCGAGTGGATACTCCCAGTTCAGCGACCGCCATCAGCGCGGTCAACGTGCGTAAGACCTACGGCAAGAAGGAGAACGCGTTCCACGCCCTGCGCGGTGTGAGCCTCGACATCAGGCAGGGGGAGAGCATCGCCATCGTGGGCAAGTCCGGCTCCGGCAAATCGACCCTGATGCATCTCCTCGCCCTACTAGACACCCCCGATGAGGGCAGTATCCGCCTGGACGACCGGGATGTTAGTAGCCTTCGCGCCGTCGAGGTGAACAAGATGCGCAACAGCTACTACGGCTTTGTGTTCCAGCAATTTTTCCTCAACGGACGCCAGAGCGTGCTCGACAACGTGATGCTGCCGCTCGTGATCGGCGGTGTGCGCCCGGCAGAGCGTAAGAAGCGCGCCCGCGCGGCGCTGGAGGCCGTCGGCCTGAGCGATAAGATCAAAAACCGTGCCAACGACCTGTCCGGTGGCCAGAAGCAGCGCGTCGTGATCGCCCGTGCGCTCGTCAACGAGCCGCGCATCATCTTTGCGGACGAGCCCACCGGTAACCTCGACACCCACACGGGTGAGCAGGTAGAGCAGATGCTCTTTGACCTGAACAAGCAGAAGGGGATCACGCTCGTCGTGGTGACGCACGATCCCGAGTTCGCGGCCCGCTTCGACCGGCAGATCTTCCTCAGCGACGGCCAGATCGTGTCGGAGAGCGGGGCCGCAGCATGAGGTTTGCAGACATCCTGGGTATGGCCTCCGGTGGCATGTGGCGCAACAAGACGCGCAGCATTCTCACGATCGTGGCGATCTTTGTCGCCGCCTTCACGATCACGCTCACGACCGCGATTGGCGCGGGCGTATCGACCTATCTCGACAAGCAGACGGACGGCTTCGGCGCGCCCAACCTCATGCAGGTGAGCGTGGCCGCCGAGGACGACGGTGACGGCCCGGCCGTGTACGACCCGAAGGCCCAGACCAACTTCGGCCAAACGGTATCAACGCTCACGAACGCGGATATCGACGCGATTGCCGCGATCAAGAACGTGGATTCCGCGGTGCCGTTTGAGGGCAGCTCGCCCAGCTACATCCAGACGAACGGTGACAAATTTGTCCTCTCCTCCCAGCAGCTCGTGCGCGGCCAGACGGTCGATGTGGTCGCGGGCTCTGCACCGAAGGAGGGCGCTCAGCCTGAGATTATCATTTCGCCCCAGTACGCAATCGCCCTCGGTTTTGACACGAACAAGGACGCTGTGGGAGCGACGGTCACGCTCGGTGTGAGCGACCCGCTCCAGCAGGTACAGACCGTCGAGGCGAAGATCTCCGGCGTAATGAACGAGTCGCTCCTGGGTGGCGGGCGCCTCTGGGTCAACGACACGCTACAGGACAAGGTCACGGCCATCGCCCAGCAGGGCCTACCCGCCGAGGCGACCGACAGCTACTTTGCTGCGGTGCTCTACGCGGCCAATACGGACCCGGAAACGATGACCCAGATCAAGGCAGACCTCTCCGACCTGGGTTTCCAGGGGATGACGGTGGAGGACCAGATCGGGATCGCAAAGCAAATCTTTGACGCCATCACCACGGTTCTCACCGTGTTCGGCGTGATCGCGCTGCTCGCGGCGAGCCTCGGTGTCATCAATACGCTGTACATGTCGGTGCAGGACCGCACCAAGGAGATCGGGCTGATGAAAGCGGGCGGACTGTCCTCCGGGCGGGTATTCTCGCTGTTCAGTATCGAGGCGATGCTCCTGGGCCTGTGGGGGAGTGTGCTCGGTATCCTCGCCGCGTGGGGTGTGGGTCAAGCGGTCAACCAGGTGGCCGCCGAGTCGTTCCTGAAGGACTTGCCCGGCTTCGACCTGATGCTGTTCCCGCTGGCTTCCCTCGCGGTGATCGTGGGGATCATCCTGGTCATCACGTTCCTCGCGGGCACGCTGCCGGCGCGGCGGGCGGCCCGGCTGAACCCGATTGACGCGCTGCGGTACGAGTAGCTGTTGACGCGGGAGTGGTGGCCCGGCAGAGATGCCGGGCCACCACTCTTTTCGTCTGGGCCGTGGGATGGTGCCCGCCGGTGACCTACTCGTAGGTGACGATGAACCGGCCGATGACGCCGCCGGCGCGTAGCTTATCCAGTGCCTCCGGAATCTGATCGAAGGTGATGGGGGTGATGGGCGGGTTGAGGTCGCCCGACTTCATGAGCTCGTAGAGCGCTGCCAGGTCTTCTTTCGTGCCCGATTTGGAGCCCTTGATGGAGAGCTGGTTGATGATGATCGGGTAGGTGTTGATGGTTGATTCGAGCCGGCCCATCCCCACCTGTACAAGCGTGCCGAACTCGGCGAGCGTCTCAACGGCCGCCGAGGTGGTGGTGCCAAAGCCCGCGTAGTCCACGATGAGTTCCAGACCCTTATCCTTAAACTCGTCAATAGAGTTGGCGACCCCGGCCAGGCCGATCTCCTCGGCGAGTTTCTGCGTTTCGGGGTTCACCTCGGCCGCATACACCTCGGCGCCGGTGAGCACGGCAACGCGTGCACCGATGTAGCCGAGACCGCCCAGACCGATCACGCCGACCTTCATCCCCGGTCGGCAGCCGCCGACGGACATCATGGCGTGGTAGGAGGTGAGCCCGGCGTCCGTGGCCATTGAGCCGAGCTCGAAGGATACCTCGTCGGGCAGCGCGACCAGGTTGGCCTCGGTGGCGCGCACCTTCGGCCCAAAGCCGCCATCCCAGGCCCCGTAGCCGATGGCGTCACCGTCGGGCATCACGGGGGAGAGGCCCACACGGTCGCCGACCTTCCAGGTGTCGCCGATCTTTCCGGAACCGACCTCGGTGATGATGCCGGAATTCTCGTGCCCGAGTGTCATTGGCAGGCGGGGGAAGAGCGGCATCCACCCCGGATCGTCGAGCGCACTAACATCGGAGTGGCAGAGACCGGCGGATTTGACAGTGACCACGACTTCTTCCGGTCCGGCGTGTGGTTCGTCGACCTCGGCGAGCTCAAGCGGCTTGTTTGTTCCCAAAAAACGCCACGATTTCATGTCTTCTCCCTCGTTGGATGCAGAATGCCGTTAGATGTATGGCGGCGTTTGTGAGTATACGCGTGCAGCATACAACGGCGTGACGAGCACGTTCTGGAGGGTTCTCGAAACCGGGGGCGTCCTGGCAGAACTGGTTTTGTGACACGCTCAGCGACCGCGGCGACCCGCAAAAAGCGTGTGCAGCAGCGGGGCGACTGAGACCCCCATCATCACCGTGCCGAGCAGCGCATCATCCGTGCGGAGGATGCTTCCCGTGATGAGGAGTGCACCGAATAGCACGGCCGAGATGACCCGCCGTGCGGTGCGCTCAAGCCGGTCGATTGTGCGGTCCAGTCGGGGCGTCGCAACCGCCACCGAGCCCTCCTCGACTCGCGTGATGAGCCCATCCAGCCGTGTGGGGAGACGCCAGGCGACCCCGGCGACCCCCAACGCTTGCTGGGCGAAATCTTTGGCCACGTTTCCGCGTTCATCGCGGAGTAACTGCGTTGCATACGGCTCAACGGAGTCCCAGAGGTTAAATGCCGGATCCAGCGCACTGCACACCCCGGATGTGAGTGACATTGCACGGATGATGAGCAGAAAGTTCTCGGGCAGTTGGACGGGTAGTGAGCGCACCACATCACCGAATTGAACGGCGAAGTCGCGGAACTCACGCGGGTCTACCTCACGGAGCTCAGCAAAACCCATGCCGCCGAACCGGGCGAAAAGCTGCGTCATCGCCCGTTCGAGTTCGGTGGTTTCGGCCGAGGGCAGGAGCACGCCCAGGTCTCGGATGGCGCTGACCAGGCCGCTTCCATCCCGCGAGGCCGCCGCGATGAGGAGCTTGCGCAGGCCACCGCGAGTGCCGGTGGTGACCTCGCCCATCATGCCAAAGTCGATGAAGGTCAGAATCCACGGCTGCCCACCCGGCGTCTTGGCAGTTGGGGTCACGAAGATGTTGCCCGGGTGCGGATCGGCGTGGAAAAATCCGTGGGTGAATAGTTGCTCGAACATGACCGCTGCGAAGACCGGGGCCACCTGCACCGGGTCGATGCCCGCGGCGCGCAACCCTTCAGCATCGGTGATCTTGAGCGCGGTGACATCCTCAAGGGTCAGGACGCGCCGGGTGGTTCGTTCCCACACCACGGCGGGCACGTTCACCCGCTCATCGTTGGCGAAGTCAGCCGCGAACCGCTCAGCGTTTGCGGCCTCGTGGAGATAGTCGATCTCCTCGCGGCTGGTCTGCGCAAACTCTTCCACAAGCGCGGGCATATTCACCCGGTCGGCGACCAACCGCACGCGGCTGAGCCAGCCGCCGACTTTGCGCAGTGCCGCCAGATCAACGGCAACGATCTCGTCAATTCCCGGCCGTTGAACCTTGATGACCACCCCGTCGAGTCCCGTTTCGGCAGCGTCGAGGGGGGCGAGCCGGGCCCGGTGTGCCTGCCCCAGGGAGGCCGCCGCAATCGGTCTATCGTCGATTGTCGCGAACGCCCGGGCAAGCGGCACCCCGAGTTCCGTCTCTGCGAGGGTACGAATGGCGGCGAAGGGCACGGGGGGCACCTCGTCCTGTAACCCCTCAAGCTCTGCGGTGATCTCGGGCGGCAGCACATCGAGCCGGGAGGACATGAACTGACCCACCTTGATCATCAGCCCACCGAGGTCTACCGCGAGCACATGAAAACGTTGCGCGAAGCGCCGCATCCGCCGAGCCCGGGTGCGCTCCGCGACCTTCGCCAGCCCGATGCGCGGCAGGAAGAGTTCGAACCACCAGGCTACGGCAAGCTGAGCCCCGGCGAAACGGACGATGCGGCGGTAACGGCTACGGACCTCCCCGGACCCCGGGATTGAATGCTCTTGTGTGCGGCGAGCTGACGGCACCGGGTTAGTCCTGGGCGAGAATCGAGTAGAGCCGACGGCGCGCCTCGTCGAGCACGGTCACGGCCTGCGTGATCTGTTCCGGGGTTCCCGTGCGGTTCATCTGGGCAGCCGCCTGGGCGAGTTCAATACCCGCCTGGGGGAGCGCCGTGCGCCCGACACCTGAACCAGGGGCATCGCCCTCCCAGTGCACCCGGTCGCTCGCGCTCGCCGCCTCGTCCCGGCCAGTCTCGGTGAGGAGGTAGGTTTTACGGCCGTTCGATTCCTCGGCGCTAATGAGTCCCTCCTCTGCCAGTAACTGGAGTGTGGGGTAGACCGAGCCGGGGCTCGGCTTCCAGCTGCCGCCGCTGCGCTCCTCGATCTCGTGGATGATCTGGTAGCCGTGCATGGGTTTCTCGGTGAGCAGCGCGAGGATCGCCGCGCGTACATCACCGCGACCCGCACGGCTGCCCGCGCGCTTCTCGAACCGGGAGCGTAGCTGATCCATCAGCTGCCACATACCGTCGGTGTGAGTGCCGCTGCCGAATCCGCCTGCGGGGAATGAACTGCCCATGATGACCTCCTGTTGACATGTGAACGATACTCAACGATACATCGTGAAGGGTGTGTGATAGCTGTCGATGTTAACGGATTTTCGTGCGGTAGATCGCGTTCGCGCAACCATAGGCGATAACAAGGAGGCCAACCAGCCACGCAAGAGCGATCCAGCTGTCGCCGCCAATGGGCTCCTGAGCGAATAGTGCGCGGATAGTGTTCACGATGGAGGTTACCGGCTGGTTCTCGGCGAACCAGGCCACCGGGCCGGGCATCGTGTCGGTGGGCACAAACGCGGAGCTGATAAATGGCAGGAAGATTAGCGGGTAGCTGAAGGCGCTCGCTCCGTCAACGGTCTTCGCGGAGAGCCCGGCGATAACGGCGACCCAGGTCAAGGCGAGGGTGAAGAGGACCAGGATGCCGGCAATCGCGAGCCAGGAACCCGCGGATGCCCCGGTGCGGAACCCCATCAGGAGCGCAACCCCCGTGACGATCACAACCGAGACCAGGTTGGCGGCTACCGAGGTGAGCACGTGCCCCCAGAGCACGCTTGACCGCGCGATGGGCATGGACTGAAATCGTTCGAAGATGCCGCCCTGCATGTCCAGGAACAGTCGGTACGCGGTGTACGCGATACCAGAGGCAATGGTGATGAGCAGGATGCCGGGGAGCATGTAATTGATATAGGACCCGCCGGATCCGGTGGTGATTGCGCCGCCGAGCACGTACACAAACAACAGCATCAGGGCAATCGGGGTGACCGCGGTGGTGATGATGGTGTCGGGGCTGCGCAGGATGTGGCGCAGCGAGCGAGCGGTCAGGACACGAGTGTCGCTGAGAATGTGGCTGGTCATCGGGGATCCTTTCCTGTGGGAGTGGTGCTGTCGCCGGTGTTGTCGGTGTGATCGCTATCGTCATCGCCGACGAGGGCGAGAAAGACGTCCTCTAACGAGGGCTGTTTCTCGACGTACTCGACGGTGGCCGAGGGGAGAAGCTGCTTCAGCTCGGCGAGGGTGCCATTCTGGATGATCGTGCCCCGGTGCAGGATCGCGATGCGGTCGGCGAGCTGCTCGGCCTCATCAAGGTACTGCGTGGTCAGCAGCACCGTCGTGCCGCCCTGGGCGAGTTGTCTGACCGTCTGCCACACCTCGATGCGAGCCTGTGGGTCAAGCCCGGTTGTGGGCTCGTCGAGGAAGATGACCGGTGGATTGCCAATGAGGCTCATCGCGATATCGAGCCTGCGGCGCATCCCGCCCGAGTAGGTGGCTGCCCGGCGATTGCCCGCCTCGGTGAGTGAGAAGCGCGCGAGCAACTCGTCCGCAATTGTGCCCGGATTTTTCAGGTGGCGTAGCCTTGCGATGAGTACGAGGTTCTCTCGTCCGGTGAGGATGTCGTCAACCGCGGCGAATTGACCGGTGAGGCTGATCGACTCGCGCACCTCACCGCGCTGTGTGGCAATGTCAAAGTCGTGCACCGAGGCGGTGCCGGTATCCGCTCTGAGGAGGGTTGAGAGGATCCGCACCAGCGTGGTCTTGCCGGAACCGTTTGAGCCGAGCAGTGCGAAGATGCTGCCCGCTTTCACGTCGAAGGTGACGCCCCGCAGCACGTACAGGTCCGCGAAGGATTTTGTGATGCCCTGCACCCGGATGGCGGGTTCGGGGGTCGGGGTGGTTGTCATGGTTGGTTCCTCCGGTTCGGGTGCTAGGCCTGGTCAGCGGCTCTGTCGATGGCGTCGGTCAGGCGTTTGCGTTCCTTGTTGATCCACTGACCGTCCGCGTAGTTGGCGATGAAGGTGTCCGCGAACTCCACGGGGTCCTCCCCGACAATGGTGCGGATGGGGGTGCCATCGGCCGCGGCGCGTTCGATCAGGTCGGCGAGATCCTCAAGCATCCGCATCATGACATCGCCTTTGACGATGGACCCGGCGTACATGAAGTAGCGCTCTATTCCGTCAATTGCGGTGCGATAGCTAACGGGTAGCTGCTCCTTGCGGGCCTTGTACCGGCGCCAGCGCTTCTTGTCGTCGAACGAGCCGGTGAGCTGTTCGATCCATCCTGCGGCCATCATTATGCTCCCTCTTCTCTCGGTGTTTCTTCGGGTGAGTTTTCGATGCGTTGGTGGAGCTGTGCGATTCGTTCGGCGAGGAAGCTCCACGTTCCCCAGAACTCGGCGAGATACTCGCTGCCCTGTGCGTTGAGTGTGTAGACCTTGCGTGGTGGTCCCTTCTCGGAGGGGACCTTCTCGACGTCCACCAGCCCGCGCTGCTCGATTCTGACGAGCAGCGCGTAGATGGTGCCCTCGGCAAGGTCGGAGAAACCCTGCTCGCGCAGCTGCGTGGTGATGTCGTATCCGTAGGCTGGCCGTGCGGCCAGGATCGCGAGGACGATGCCTTCCAGAGTTCCCTTGAGCATCTCTGTCATCTGTTTGCCCATACGCTCTCCTTCGCTACTTGGCGTCGCTAAGTACTGGTATATAGTACCACTGAGTAGCGAGTGTGTGTGGATATACGTGACGACCTGCGGAAGGTCGTGAGCCTCGATCCTTCGATTTTTCCCGTTGTGAAACAATCGCTCGCTGATCAGCGGATGCGCGACTTTAGACGCCCACCGGGTCCGCAAGTAAAGCGGCAAAGGCCGCTTCTGCCGCCCCGATGAGGAGTCGGTCCCGGCCGAGGGCGGCGGCGCTGATCGTGATATTTTCCGCGGAGGAGGTGAGTGCCCGTGCCTGGACGTCGGCGAGTAGGCCCTCCGGGTCTCGCTCGTGCAGGATCGCGAGGAATCCACCGAGGACGATCATGGACGGGTTGAGTACATTGATTGCGTTGGCGAGCACAACGGCAAGAATCCGACGCTGGCGGTCGATCTCTGCGAGCGCCCGGGGGTCTTCCGAGGCGGCGAGCGTCGCCGCCAGCGCACTATGGTCAACCGGGCCGAGTCCCGCGGCCTGGAGGAGGCGGGTCTGATTAACCTCGTCCTCGAGCGTCCCGGACGGGGTGCGGCGGTCGCTTTCCCGGTCAATGCCGGGGTGAATATGACCCCACTCGCCGGCGTAGCCGTCGGCCCCCTCAATAACGACGCCCTGCAGGATGAGCCCCCCGCCGATGCCGCTTGCGCCGCCATTGAGGTATACGACGTTGTGATGGGTGCGGGCGGCTCCGAATAGGTGTTCGGCCTGTGCGCCCAGGGTGGCGTCGTTTCCCACGACAACGGATAGCTCCGTTGCGAGAGAGATAGCGTGACCAAAGTTTTCGTCGCGCCATCCCAGATGCGGTGCGAGGCGGACGAGGCCGGTGTCGGCCCGAACCAGTCCGGGTAGTGCGACGCCGAGCCCGATCATCCGGCACTCGGCCAGGGGGGTGGTGCGCCAGCCGGTGACGATGCGCGCTACCGCTGCAACGGTGTCGGCGGCGCTTGGTGGCTGGGTGAAGGTCTCGCGGACGCGTTCCCGGACTCGTCCGCCCAGGGTCACCGCGCCCACTTCCAGTGCGTCGATTTCGGGATTGATTGCAATCGCAACCACGTCGTCGCTTGCGGCAACGATAGGTGAGGGGCGCCCGACGCGGCGGGTGGGGTCGGGGTCGCGCTCGGTAACGAGGCCGCTCAGGGCCAGTTCGGAAACCAGGTCGGATACCGTTGAGCGGTTCAGGCCGGTTTCGGTCGTCAGTGCTGCCCGTGACTGCGGGCCGTTGAGGTGGACACATCGGAGGATCTTGCCTAGGTTGGTGCGGCGCACGCCGTCCACGCGAGATGGGCGCTCAACCATGGGTGCTCCTCTGCTCCGTGAATTTGTTGCCCTTGACACCATATCAATTTCCTCTCTACGATAGAAGCATTCGAAGAGTTTCGGTGATAGTTACGAAACTTTCGATTCCCCCAGAGAAACCTGAGTAGTCTGTTCGACGAAGAGGACGGTTCAATGATGAACAGCAGAAGTATGAAGCGTGTGGGTGTGGCCGTTGTTACCGCTGCGCTCACCGCCGCAGCACTGGCCGGATGTTCCGGCAGCACAGACGGAAACAACACGGGCGGCGGCGGAGACGTCACCCTTACCTGGTGGCACAATGCCACCTCCGGCCCCATCCCTGCCGTATGGGAAGACGTGGCTGCAGAGTTCGAAGACGCGCATCCGGGCGTCACCGTTGAACAGACCGGATATCAGAACGAAGAGCTCCAGCGCACACTGATCCCCAACGCGCTGGCAGCCGGTGACCCGCCAGACCTGTTCCAGGTGTGGCCCGGCGGTGAGCTGCGCGATCAGGTGGACAACGGTTATCTGATGCCACTGGATGATTCGATTGGTGACACTATCGCCAGCGTGGGAACCACCGTGACCCCGTGGCAGGTCGATGGGGTCACCTACGGTGTCCCCTTCACCTTCGGCATTGAGGGTTTCTGGTACAACACCGACCAGTTTGCCGAAGCCGGTGTTGAGATTCCCCAGACATTCGACGATCTCATCGACGCCGTCGATAAGCTACGCGACGCGGGCTTTACCCCCATCGCCGTCGGTGCCGGAGACGGGTGGCCCGCAGCGCATTGGTGGTACCAATTTGCGCTCAAGTCATGCTCGCCCGAGACGTTGGCTCAGGCGGAGAAGGACTTCGACTTCAGTGATGGGTGCTGGGTGGAAGCCGGTGAACGGTTACAAGACTTTATTGGCATTGAGCCGTTCCAGGAGGGCTTCCTGGGCACGCCAGCCCAACAGGGCGCGGGGAGTTCCGCCGGTATGGTGGCGAACGGCCAGGCCTCGATGGAGCTCATGGGCCACTGGAATGCGGGAACCATCGGCGGTCTGACCGCGGACCAGAAAGTTCCCCCGTTCCTGGGATGGTTCCCCGTCCCCGGTATCACGGGTGCCGACGGCGACCCGAAGGCTGCCCTCGGTGGCGGTGACGGTTTCGGATGCTCCGCATCGGCACCACCAGAGTGCGCCGAATTACTGGCCTACATCATGAGTGAAGACGTTCAGAAGCGATTCGCCGCCAGCGGGTCCGGAATCCCAACAGTTTCCGCCGCTGTCTCGTCACTCGATGACCCAAATCTCACGATGGTGGCCGATGGCCTCGCGGCCTCCTCATCCGTTCAGCTGTGGTTTGATACGGCCTTCGGAACAACGGTCGGCAACGCCATGAATGAGGGAATCGTGAACCTTTTTGCCGGTGCCGGTAGCCCGAAAGATATTGTTACCAAGATGCAGGATGCGGCGGAGACGCAGTAATGACCGCCGTCGTTTCGTCTGGCCCGGCGGTTTCCGCGGGGCCAGACCCGCATCCCGCATCCCGCCCACCGAGCCGCACGGGTGTTGTCCGCAAACGGTTCGAGATTGCCCTGTTCACCGCTCCAGCCCTGGTGCTCTTCATCGGGTTTGTGATTCTGCCCGTCGTGTTGGCAGCCGTCTACAGTTTTTATAATCTCCCCGCCGGGTTTCGATGGGATAACCTCGCGGACCCGGACCGTTTTGTCGGCTTTGACAACTATGTGCGTGCCCTCTCGACCCCCGAATTTCAGCGTGCCATCGGAAATACTTTCCTCATCCTCGTGATGTCACTGCTCATACAGGGCCCGCTCGCGATCGGGATCGCTCTGCTACTGAACCGCAAATTGCGCGGGCGCGGGGTGTTCCGCCTGCTCATCTTTGTGCCCTACGTGCTGGCCGAGGTGATCGCCGGTCTCGCCTGGAAGCTTCTTCTTCAACCTGGTGGTGGTGTGAACGCGATGCTTGAGGCCTGTGGTCTCGGGTTTCTGCGCCACAACTGGCTGGCCGATCCGGACATCGCGCTGTGGACGATCTTCCTGATTCTCAGTTGGAAGTACATCGGTTTCGCCATCCTGCTGATGCTCGCCGGACTCCAGGGGGTGCCGGATGAGCTTGCAGAGGCGGCTCAGATTGATGGTGCGACCTGGTGGCAGACCCAGCGCTACATCACCCTGCCGCTTCTGGCCCCCACGGTTCGTATTTGGGCGTTTCTATCGATCATCGGTGCCCTTCAGGTATTCGACATGGTGTGGGTCACTGTTGCCCCGGCGGTGCGCAGGATTTCAACCGAGACCATGGCCACCTACATGGTCCAGCAGGGTCAATTCGGCGGACAACCCGGATATGGAAGCGCAATCGCCGTCATCCTTTTTGTTATCTCGCTCATCATTGCGCTCGTCTATCAGCGCCTCGCACTGCGCCGTGATCTCACCGGTGCCATTACCCGGGGAGTTCAATAATGTCCACCATGACAGCCAGTACCGGCGAGGCCGCCGCGCGGGAGCGCCGCAGGTTCGACTGGAGTCAACCGTTCGTCTACGTTGTGGCACTCGCCGTTGCTGCCGTTGCCATCGGACCCGTGCTTTACGTCTTTGTGGGCGGGTTTCGGACGACGGCTGACCTCAATGCGAACCCGGCGGGTCTGCCCGATCCGTGGGTGTTCACGAACTGGATCACGGTGGCGACGAGCCCGCGGTTCTGGGGCAACGTGACCGCCAGCCTGATCCTCGCGGGTTCGACAACCGTGGGTGTGGTGATTGCCGGACTCATGGCCGCCTTCGTGATCGCCCGCTACAATTTCCGTGGGCGCGAGGGGTTGTACACCCTGTTTGCCGCGGGGCTGATGTTCCCTCTGACGGTTGCAGCGTTACCGCTTACTCTCCTCCTGCGCACCATGGGGCTGCATGGAACGTATCTTGGTGTCATCATTCCCGGTATTGCGTTCGCTCTCCCCACGACGATCATTATTCTTGTGCCGTTTTTGCGCGCGATTCCTGACGAACTTGAGGAAGCAGCCCGCATTGACGGGGCCACGCGCGTTGGTTTCTTCTGGCGCATTCTGCTGCCACTGTCCAAACCCGGACTTGTGACGGTGGGAATTCTTGCCTTTGTGGCCAGCTGGAATGGCTACCTATTACCACTGCTCGTTATCAGCACCGGCACGCTGCCACAGGAATGGTGGCCGCTTCCCTTGGGCGTTACACAATTTTCGACGCAGTACTCCCAGGATACGGGGGCAGTACTCGCATACACCTCACTGGCAATGATCCCGGCAATGGTCTTCTTCCTGCTTGCTGAAAAACGCATTGTGGGCGGACTGACCGGAGCGGTAAAAGGATGAACGAAACGGAGACACCCTCAATGCCCGATACACCGCCCTGGCGCGACAGCACGCGCAGCACGAACGAGCGAGTGGAAGCGCTGCTGAGCGAATTGACACTTGAGGAAAAGTGCGCCCAGCTCTACGGGGTCTGGATTGCCGCCTCCGCTGAGGGAGGTGAAGTTGCGCCACATCAGCACGATATGAGCGACGCGGTTGATCTGGATGCCCTCCTTTCCCGGGGACTGGGCCAGCTGACCCGCCCATTCGGTACCCAGCCCGTTGACCCTGCCATGGGTGCGCTGTCTCTCGCCCGCACACAGCGGCGTATTGTTGCGGAGAGTCGATTGGGAATCCCCGCCGTCGCTCACGACGAGTGCCTTGCCGGTTTCGCGGCGTGGGGGGCCACCGCGTATCCGGTGCCGCTGGCGTGGGGGGCAACGTTCTCACCCGAGCTGATTGAGCGGGTGGGGGCACGTATTGGTGCTGATATGCGATCAGTGGGGGTCCACCAGGGCCTCTCTCCGGTACTCGACGTGGTGCGCGATGCTCGCTGGGGGCGGATCGAAGAGACGATCGGTGAGGACCCTTACCTGGTGGGTACTATCGCGAGCTCATACATCCGCGGGCTTGAGGGTGCCGGTGTTGTGGCTACTCTGAAGCACTTTGTCGGGTACTCGGCTTCGCGAGCCGGACGCAACCTTGCTCCGGTATCCGTTGGGCCTCGTGAGCTTGCCGATGTGCTGCTGCCTCCATTCGAGATGGCAATCCGGGAGTCGGGTGTACGCAGCGTGATGAACTCTTACTCCGATATCGACGGTGTCCCCTCCGCCGGGGACGAGTACCTGTTGACGACGCTGTTGCGAGACACCTGGGGGTTCACCGGAACGGTTGTGGCGGACTACTTCGCCGTCGGGTTCCTTCATCGGCTGCACGGCACGGCCGCAGATTGGGCGGAAGCCGCGGGCCAGGCGTTGCGGGCCGGCATTGACGTTGAACTGCCCACGGTTACTGCGTACGGTGATGAGCTCATCGCGGCGGTTCGGGAGGGGAGGGTCGAGGAGAATCTCGTGGACCGCGCTCTCCGCCGTGTGCTCGCCCAGAAGATAGAACTTGGCCTGCTCGATACGGACTATGACCCCACGCCTGAGGCGTTGCGTGGACACGATATTGATTCGGTAGATGCCGAAACACTTCGTGGCTCCGTCTCTTTCGATACCGCCGGTAATCGTGAGCTTGCCCGTGATATTGCGGAACGATCGATTGTGCTGCTGACGAATAACGGCACACTACCGTTTATGAATCCTCGCAGGATTGCCGTTATCGGTCCGAATGCTGACGACCCGTACGCGGTCCTGGGCTGCTACTCCTTTCCCGCCCATGTGGGGGTGAAGCATCCCAATCTGCCGATCGGTATCGACCTCCCCACGCTGCGTGACAGCGTTCGGATGGAGTTCCCGGATGCTGAGGTCGTCCACGCGTCTGGAACGTCGGTGAGTGGAGGGGAGACGGAGGGCATCGCCGCCGCTGCCGAACTTGCCCGTAGCGCTGACGTGGTTGTGCTCGCCCTGGGAGACCGTGCAGGCCTCTTCGGGCGCGGCACGAGTGGGGAGGGGTGTGACGCTGAGAACTTGGCGTTGCCCGGTGCCCAGCAGATGCTGGTCGATGCGATTCTCGACACGGGTACGCCCACAAGTCTTGTGCTTCTAGCCGGGCGCCCCTATTTTTTGGGTTCTGCGCCGCAGCGCGCGGGGGCGATTGTGGCGGCCTTCTTCGCGGGGGAGGAGGGGACAGGGGCGATTGCCGGTGTGCTGAGCGGTCGAGTTAATCCGTCTGGACGTCTGCCGGTGAGCGTTCCGGCTCATGCGGGTGCGCAGCCTTCCACCTACCTGGCGGCACCTCTGGGGCAGCGCAGTGGCGTCTCGAATATTGATCCCACGCCCGCTTTCTGGTTTGGCCACGGGCTGGGATACTCGTCCTTCGCCTGGACGGAGGCGCAGATTTCTTCGGCCGAGTTCTCCAACGAGGTGGAGGTTGCTGTCACGGTCACAAACACGGGTAAGCGTTCCGGGTCTGATGTCGTTCAGGTGTACCTGAGCGATCCCGTTGCCTCTGTGGTGCGCCCCGTCCGTCGTCTGATCGCCTACCACCGGCTGGAACTGAACGCGGGGGCTTCCGCCAGGGTCCGTTTTCTTCTCTCGGCCGACCTCACCTCATTTACCGCCAGGGATGGTCGCCGGATCGTTGAGCCGGGGGAGATGGTGTTTGGGTGTGGCCGCTCTGCCGGTGCGATGGAGGCCGAGCTATCCGCCGTTCTGACCGGCGAGGCGCGTGTTGTCGATCACCGCAGGGCGTTGCACGCCAGCGTGTGTGTTGAGGAGGTCCCTATTCGGGTGATGTAACGGCTCGGGGTGAGGTGGTCGATTCGCGTACGACAAGCTGTGTGGCGAGGTCCATTCGTGGGGTGTCCTGCACCTCACCCTTCGCGAGCCCCACGGCAATGTGTACGGCCTGGCGGCCCATCTCAGCGAGGGGCTGATTGATGGTCGTCATTCGGGGGCTCACCCACTGCGCCAGGGGGATGTCGTCGTAACCGACGACGGAGAGGTCTTCCGGCACCCGCAGGCCGCGTTCCCTGGCGGCGTCGTATACGCCAAGGGCCTGCAGGTCGCTTCCGGCAAAGATGGCGGTTGGCGTGTGCTGGAGTGCGAGCAGCTTTCGTCCGTTGGTTAACCCACCTTCACTGGTGAAGTCGCCATACAGAATCCACTCATCGCGAATCGGCAGATCGGCTGCGGTCATCGCCGCGCGGTATCCGTCAATGCGTGCGTGTGAGCACATCATGTCGGACGGGCCGCTGACCGCGGCAATGCGCTCGTGTCCGAGCCCGATCAGGTGGCGCACGGCGGCGAGTCCACCGGCCCAGTTTGCTGAACCTACGGCGGGAACGTCCGGTTCCGGATCGCCTGCGGGATCTATCACGACGAAGGGTGTGGATCGCGCTGCGAGGGTTTCTCTCATGGCGGGCGGTACCTCGGAAAAAACGAGGACAACCGCGAGCGGGCGACGGCGGATGACTCCGTCGAGCCACTCGGTTCCGGGTGAGTGCCGTGAGCCGCTTTTGGTGAGAACCACGCCGAGACCGTAGTCTTCTGCGGCCTCTTGGACGCCGCGGATGACCTCCATTGACCACGTGCTGTGGAGTTCGTGGAAAACCAACTCGATGAGGGGGGCGTGAGAGTGCCCTCCGGCTCGTTTGCGGTAGTTGTGGGCGGTCAGTAACTCTTCCACACGCTTCCTGGTTCCCGGTGCGACATCCGTCCGACCGTTAAGTACTTTCGAAATTGTCGCAAGGGACACCCCTGCCGCGTCGGCGATGTGAGCGAGAGTGGCGCGGGATGTGGATGACATGTTTCGACGATACCTTCGAAATTATCGGATTTCACCATATCTCCTTGCTCATTCTCAACTTCGTGATAAGTTGTTAACCACAACAATTCACCATTGACGCTGAAAGTGACCCCGTACCTATGTCCCTTACTCCCACCCGTGATGACAAATTCTCTTTTGGCCTCTGGACGGTCGGCTACAACGGAACCGATCCCTTCGGCGGGCCTACTCGCCCCGCTCTCGACGTGGTGCACGCCGTGGAGAGGTTGTCAGAGCTTGGTGCCTACGGTCTCACCTTCCACGACGATGACCTCTTCGCCTTCGGGTCATCTGAGGCGGAGCGTGAGACTCAGATCAACCGGCTCAGGGGGGCCCTCGCCGACACGGGGCTGATCGTGCCCATGGTGACGACCAACCTGTTCTCGGCTCCCGTCTTCAAAGATGGTGGATTCACCTCCAACGATCGGCGGGTGCGACGTTTTGCGCTTCGTAAGGTGCTGCGGAATGTTGATCTCGCCGCAGAGTTGGGCGCAAAAACCTTCGTCATGTGGGGTGGCCGTGAGGGTGCCGAGTATGACTCCGCAAAAGACGTGCGGCAGGCCCTGGAGCGCTACCGTGAAGCGGTGAATCTGCTGGGTGACTACGTGACCGACAGGGGGTACGACATGCGATTCGCGATCGAACCGAAGCCCAACGAGCCACGCGGCGACATCCTCCTGCCCACGCTCGGCCACGCCCTCGCGTTTATCGAGTCCCTCGAGCGTCCCGAACTCGTGGGGGTGAACCCCGAGGTGGGTCACGAGCAGATGGCGGGGCTCAATTTTGCAGCGGGTATCGCCCAGGCGCTCTACCACGGCAAGCTCTACCACATTGACCTCAACGGTCAGCGGGGCATCAAGTATGACCAGGACCTCGTGTTTGGTCACGGTGACCTTCACAACGCCTTTGCGCTCGTTGATCTGCTCGAAAACGGTGGCCCCGGGGGAGTGCCCGCCTACAATGGCCCCCGCCACTTTGACTACAAGCCCAGCCGCACCGAGGATGAGAGCGGCGTGTGGGACTCTGCTGCGGCCAATATGCGCACCTACCTGCTGCTGAAGGAGCGGGCGGCAGCGTTCCGAGCCGACCCCGAGGTGCAGGCGGCGCTCGAAGCTTCGAAAGTCGGGGAGCTCGCGGTGCCGACGCTGAACCCCGGCGAGTCCTACGAGACTCTGCTCTCGGACCGGTCAGCCTTCGAGGAGTTTGACGCCGACGCCTACTTTGGCGGCCGCGGCTTCGGGTTTGTTCGTCTCCAGCAACTCGCTACCGAGCATCTGCTCGGGGCTCGATAGCCTGTCATGTCGCTGGTTCTTGGCGTTGACTCGTCAACTCAGTCCTGCAAGGTCGTCATCGTGGATACGGTGACGGGAACCGTTGTGCGTTCCGGCCGAGCCGCCCACCCCGCCGGTACGGAGGTTGATCCTGAGGCCTGGTTGCAGGCGTTGCGCCGTGCTGTCGCGGATGCCGGGGGCATGGAGGACGTTTCTGCGATAAGTATCGCCGGCCAGCAGCACGGTCTTGTCGCCCTCGACGCCTCCGGTGCGGTCATCCGGCACGCACTCCTCTGGAACGATACCCGCTCCGCCCCTGCCGCAGCGGATCTTGTTGCGGAACGAGGTACTGAGGAATACGCTCGGCGCACGGGTTCCGTTCCGGTTGCGTCGTTCACGGCTGCCAAGCTGCGCTGGCTCGCGGATGCCGAGCCGGAGAACGCCGTCCGCGTTGCCGCCGTCGCGTTGCCGCACGACTGGCTGACGTGGCGTCTGCGTGGGTACGGGCCAGATGCCCCGCATGGCGGGGTGCTCGACGAACTTGTCACCGACCGCTCTGAGGCGAGTGGAACGTCATACTTTGATTCGGTGCGCGGCGAGTATGATCGTGAACTGCTGACGCAGGCCTTGCGCCGCGACACCGCAGATATTGTGCTTCCCCGCGTGCTTGGAGTAGCCGATAGCGTTGCCGGTCCGGGCGACACGATTGTTGCCGCCGGAGCGGGGGATAACGCCGCCGCCGCCCTGGGCCTCGGGGCGGCCCTGGGCGACGTTGTTGTCTCTCTCGGCACGAGCGGCACAGTGTTCGCGGTAACGGATGTGCCCGTCCACGACGCCGACGGAATCGTGGCGGGGTTTGCCGATGCCTCCGGGCTCTATCTGCCGATTGTGACGACGCTCAACGCCGCCCGGGTGTTCGACGCCACCGCCGCCCTGCTGGGCGTTGACCAGGCCGAGTTTTCGCGGCTCGCCCTGAGCGCCCCGGCCGGCGCTGACGGGCTCGTACTGCAACCCTGGTTTGAGGGTGAACGCACACCAAACCTCCCGGATGCCACGGCGACACTCTTCGGCCTGACCCTCGGCTCGACAACGCGAGAGAACCTCGCACGAGCCGCAATCGAGGGTGTGCTGTGCGGGTTAGCCGAGGGTCTTGACGCGATTCGCGTTCGTGGCGTGGCGGTTCGGCGTGTGCTTCTCATCGGTGGAGCTGCGAGGAGCGCGGCGGTGGCGGGAATTGCGGCCCAGGTGTTTGATGCACCGGTTGTTGTGCCCAAACCGGGGGAGTATGTTGCCCTCGGCGCTGCCGTCCAGGCTGCCTGGGCGCTGTCCGGGGAACGCCCCACCTGGCCGGTGCCGGTCGCGACGGTGCCGGTCCCGGATACTCGTCCGATTATCCGGGACCGGTACGCCTCGCATCGCCGCCAGCCAGACCAATGAACGAGGGCTCGGCCTTCCGTGCCGCCAACCTAACGGCTCACGACCCAGCTGGTGCTGATCGCGTCCCGAAAACCACGGTCTCATCAACGATCCACCCCCTGCTCCACCCTCGCTCGTCGAGAGCTTTAGATCGCCCTGATTTCTTCCGGGGTAAGGGCCAGGTACGTGAAGGTCTGCTGACCGGTGAGAGTGGAGTTAAACGCTTCGCGGTCTCTAGACCAATCAGGCCAGGCATCGTAGCCGGCGGGATGAAGCTCGATGATGACCGTCGTGTCTGTCTCGAGCAGGGGCGCAATCGCGCGCACAGCGGTTGTGAAATCGGCATCGCTAAAATCGCGTGTGATTGTTATTGAGACCGTATACGTCATGCAGAGCCTTTCGCACGAGGACGACCAATCGTAGCTCGCGTATGAACCCTCCGTGACATGTGGTGAGCTTCTGATGGCCTCCTCCACGGCGTGCAGCTCTGCTTCGTGCGGCCCGCCAATCCACCCTTGACCCTTCCCGATCAGCAGGACAACGCCGAAAACGAGCAGTGAAAAAGCGAGTAACGAAGCCGTCACCGCCACGGTCACAGTCTTCCGTGAACGCGGGTTCCTCGGCATCTGCCGCTGGGCGGGTGGGCGCTCCGCCATCGCAGACGTCCAGGCGGAGCCATCCCACCAGCGCAGCAGATGCGTTTCACCGTTGTACGGTGAGGGGTAATATCCGGGTTGGCTCATTGCTTATTTCTCGTTCCTCGGGCGTTGTTCCTGGACCCGGGCCTCCTGGATGGTCCCCGGTCTGCGGCATCCGAGCGAGGAATGCCGACACTCGCGGTTGTCCTGGCGAGCCCACCGACAGTACCGCCGACCTGTCGTCAACACGTTACGTGCACGGAAGCCCTGCGAGCCGTTTCCGGGTCCACTTGTCCAATATCCCGTTCAGTATAGTGTGAGGTCAATGGCCAGCGGAGACCCCTTGGTAACATCATGGTTGGCGGGCTGTCTCATCGAGGCTTTGTGCTGCGGCGCGTGGACAGCGGCAGCAGGAGTTCTGTCGTGATATCGGTGGGGGAACTCTCCTTCGGATGTGTGACGTAGCGCTCCAGGATCGGATCGTCGCTCAGCTGGCGCTGTGAGTGTGGAACCCAGCAGCCGAGGAGCCAGGCGTAGCTGTCCGGCATGTCAGCGTAGGCTCCGACGTGGGTGAGTACCGCATAGGGGCCGCCCCGCAGCGTGAACCGTTCGGGAGTCGCCGCGTCGTGAGAGAGTGGCCGTGGCTCGGCGGTGAATCCCCGGGGCACGGTGGTACAAGCGAGCGACTCGAGTTGTTCCTCGGGCGTGCTCGACGGGTCCGACAGATAGACACCGTACATCTGCTCCTCCTCCGGGTTCAGCCCCTGCGCGAGCTGCCACAGTCGCAGGTCATGGAAGGCCCGGTCAATCTCGAGAAAGGACCCTCGGTGCCGCATCGCGATGCACCTGATGGGTGGTGCCTCGATCTCGTGCACGTTGAAGCGCTGCGGATCACCCGTGATTCGGGCGATCCGCAACTCGATATGTCCGCCGTCCTCGCGGTAGGCGGCGGGTGTGACCCCGACGGCTGAACGAAACGCACGGGTGAATGATGAGACATCCGGGTAGCCACAAACCGAGGCAATCCGACGTATCGGCAGTTCGCCGGTGAGGAGAGTGAGGGCGCGCTGAATCCGCACCCGCTTGACGAGAGAGGCCAACGACTCACCGAACGCGGCGGTGAACACCCGGTGCCAGTGCCGAGGCGACATGCCAGCGATGCGGGCGAGCCGGATCAGGTCGAGCGGCTCGTCAAGGTGCTCGTAGATATGGTCGAGTACGATATCGAAGCTCTCCTCATAGGAGACCCAATCCTGCGCGCGCATCCCCGCCGTCCGTTCCTGTCGATCGCTGGGACCAGGCTAGCCGGTCCTCCTGCGTTTCGAGGTGAGAGCCAGTTCGATCATGACTCGTAACTCCGCCCGGGGGAGCGGCCCCTCAGCGGGCAGGAGCACGGCGCGTTTCCCCTCGAACTCCAGGTGCCCCACCACTGCTCGATACTCGGAGATGAGCGAGGTTCCGCAGTGAACTGGTTTGGCCTGGGTTTAGTTCCGTACTTTCAACAAGGATAGGAACACCATGGCAAACAAATATGAACCAGAATTCCGTGAACGCGCGCTGCGTATGCTCACCGAAGCGCTCCCCGAGCATACGAGCCTCAACGCAGCCAGCAACCAGGTCGGCAAGCTCCTCGGTGTCTCACCAGACACGCTGCGTATCTGGCATCGTCAAACGCTGATCGATACTGGCCAAAAACCCGGCGTGACCACTGATATGAACGAGGAGAACCGGCGACTGCGCCGCGAAGTCGCTGAACTCAAGAAAGCAAACGAAGTCTTGCGAGCTGCGAGCATATTTTTCGCCAAGGAACTCGACCCCCCACGAACGAAATGATCCAATTCATCGATACCTATCGTGATCGTTTCGGGGTTGAGTTCCTGTGCCGTGTGCTGGGCTCGGCAATTCGTGGGTTTCTGACGTCCCGAGGATATCGGGCAGCGAAACACAGACTCCCGTCGGTCAGGAAACTACGCGACGAGATTCTCGTCACCGAGATCCGTCAACTCCACAAACAGCACTACAGCGTCTACGGGCGCCGCAAGATGCACGCCCTCCTCACCAGAGCAGGGTGGGTCATCGGACGCGACCAAACCGAGCGTCTGATGAAAATCGCCGGAGTGCGTGGGGTACGTCGTTCGAAGAGAGCCTTCACAACAACGAGTGACGTCAGGGATCAGCTGCCGGGTGATCTCGTCGAACGCCAGTTCGTGGCCGACGGGCCAATGAAGTTGTTGGTGTGTGACATCACTTACGTTGCTACGTGGGCTGGGTTCGCATACACCGCGTTCATTATTGATGTCTTTGATCGTAAGATCGTTGGCTGGAACGTTGCCTCAACACTGAAAGCTGAGATACTGCCGCTGCAGGCGCTTGAGATGGCGGCCTGGCAATCAGGTGGAACGCTCGACGGGGCCGTGCATCACAGCGACCACGGATCGAACTACATGTCGATGGTCTACTCCAACCGCGTCAGAGAACTGGGGGCGATTCCTTCAACGGGGACCGTAGGTGACAGCTACGATAATGCCCTGGCCGAGTCAGTGAACGCGCTCTACAAAGCAGAACTCATCCGCAGGCGTGGCCCCTGGAAAACAGTTGAGGAAGTCGAACTCGCCACCCTGGAGTATGTGTGGTGGTGGAACAATGAGCGCCTCCACGGCGAGCTAGGCAGGCGAACCCCGGTCGAGGTTGAGACGGCGTACTATGCTGAGGCGCAGTCACTCGTGACAACCGTCGAGTGATGAACAAAATAGTCGGAACTAAACCCAGGCCAAACCATTGCTCTCGCCTTGCATGGAGATCAGCAACAGCCTTTTTTACGGCAGGAACTGTGCGAGATAGGTCTGCCCCTCGTCGTGACTCCCGCTCCGCGAGAGCTTTGAAGCTCCGGACCGAATAGGGTACTGTTGCCATTAGGCGCTATGACCTCCCGCATTAACGAACTTCCTAAGGTTTTCTATCCTCATAGATTCCAGCCTTCCGGGGATGACTTTGCGTAGTCGATATTCAGGGCCTTGAAGTGTTCGGTTGCGGCATTGATCTTGGCTTTTTCGGTGGGGCGGAGCAGTTCTACGTTCGAAGTGCTCTTGGTCTCGCGGATCATGTAGATGCGGTCAGCGCCGTCCTCGTGCTTCACGATCGCCCAGTCTGGGTTGTATGGCCCGACGGGGGTGTCGATCTTGAACTTCGCCGGGAGCTTCATGAATATCTTGATATCTTCGCGAGCATCAAGCTTCTTCGCGAACGTCTCTTCGGTGCCAGAGTCAAACAGCACGTAGTCGAAGTCGGTCTTCTCCTGGTTTTGCACCTTGTAGAGCTGGTCAAAGAAGCGATTTGAATCGTCTTGACTGTCTCTGTGAAGCTCGCGTACTTCGTAAACACCACCCCCGAAGCTCGCGTATTCGACATTAGGCATTGCTGCCTCCTCCGCCCAACCCACTAAACCGTTCAAAGAACGCCTGCAGCAACTCAACCACGCGCTGCTTTTTCTCACCGTGACCACCGCTGCGGGCGAAGCGCGACACGGGCGGCAGCACGCGGGTGATCTCGACACCACTCGTACGCAAAACCCCATCGCGGAACGCCGCCGCCATAAACCGCTCAGTCTCTTCCTCGCGCAGCGACTCTGCCGCGATAATCGCCGCCAGCTCCCGCTCACGCTCAGTCGCGACATACGCTCGCCACTCAGCATCGATCTCGCCGGTCACCGACACCGAGTCCACGAAGTTCTCGATCAGATCCTTCTTGTTGCGTAGGGTAGGGCTCGAGTCGATCGCCCGCGAAATGCCAGCGCGCAGCTCAACATCGTCGCCGTCGCCGCGTTCGTCGCGGTACTTTTGCACGAGCATCAAAATGTAGTCAACGTTGATCTCAACCTGTTTGATCAGCTCAATCTCAAACACCACGTCATCGGCGATGCTTTCCTTTTCACTCCCGGCGGCTTTCTTCCGCTCGTTCCAGAGATCAAGATACGTCGACTGGAAGTCTTGCCGGTCACGCTCCGTGAGTATTTCATCGGCGGCGAAGTCATCAAACGACGTCAGAATGTTCCGCAGCCGCAAGATATCGCCGTACAACCTGGCGAACGCCCGCTGCTCATCCTCACCGACAATCAATTCACCCGGCACATATTGGGCCAGCAGGGCAGTGACTTTCTCCGAATACTCCTCGAAGTAGTCGCGGTACGGTTTCAGCAGCACGATCCCGGTGGCGTGCTTGTTCCCAAACAGAGCGATCGCGTCATTCGTTGCAGCCTCAAGATCACGGAACGCGACAATATTTCCGTAGGTCTTAACGGAGTTCAGGATCCGGTTGGTGCGGGAGTACGCCTGGATCAGGCCGTGACTCTTCAGGTTCTTATCCACCCACAGCGTGTTCATCGTCGTCGCGTCAAACCCGGTCAAGAACATATTCACGACAATCACGAGATCAAGTTCACGGGTCTTAAGCCGCTGAGACAGGTCTTTGTAGTAGTTCTGAAACCCGTCAGCACTCGTGTCGTAGCTGACACCAAACATCGCGTTGTAGTCCGCGATCGCACCCTCAAGGAATGCCCGCGCATCGCCAGTCAGCGCATCCGTCTCAAAGCCTTCCTCATCCAGCATCCCGTCTTCGGTGTCCGGGTTCGCCGCGTACGAGAAGATCGTCGCAACCTTCAACCGCTGATCCGGCACAAGCCCAGCTTGCTGCCGCTGAAACTCGAGGTAGTAGCTACGCGCGGCGGTGATCGAAGCCGTCGCGAACAACGAGTTGAAGCCACGCACCCGCCGCTCACCGAGCGCGTACCCCTCGCTGCGTTTTGTCTTCTGATCGAAGTGCTCCCGAATGTACGAGACCACCTGCGATACGCGTACGGGGGCGAGCAGTGCGGTCTCGGTGTCAATCGCCGAGACTTGTTTGTCGCCGACGTTGCCGACCTTGATGGTGTTGACGTAGTCGATGCGGAACGGCAGCACGTTCTTGTCCGTGATCGCATCCACAATCGTGTACGTGTGCAGCTTGTCACCGAACGCCTGCTCTGTGGTCCGCAATTGCGGGTTGCCACCACCTGAGGAGTTCTCGGCAAAGATCGGCGTGCCGGTAAACCCAAACAGGTTGTACCGTTTGAACGCTTTCGTGATCGCGGTGTGCATGTCACCAAACTGCGAACGGTGACACTCATCAAAGATCAGCACCACATGCCCGCCATACACCTCATGCTGCTTGTTGCCCGCGATGAAGGTAGAGAGCTTCTGAATCGTCGTAATAATGATCTTCTTCGACGGGTCTTCCAACTGCCGCTTCAGCACCGCCGTTGACGTGTTCGAGTTCGCAGCTCCCTTTTCGAAGCGGTCATACTCTTTCATCGTCTGGTAGTCGAGGTCTTTACGATCCACCACAAAAATGACCTTGTCGACGCTGTCGAGACGGGAGGCGAGCTGCGCGGTTTTGAAACTGGTGAGTGTCTTTCCGGATCCGGTGGTATGCCACACATACCCGCCCGCGGCGATACTCCCCAGGGTGTTGTAGTTGGTGGAGATGTCGATTTTCTGCAGAATCTTTTCGGTCGCGACGATCTGGTACGGGCGCATGACGAGCAGCAACCGGTCGCTCGTGAGTACGCAGTAGCGGGTGAGAATGCTGAGCAGGGAGTGTTTCGCGAAGAACGTTTTCGCGAACGCGGTCAGATCAAGAATGGGGGTGTTCTTTGCGTCAGCCCACCACGAGGTGAATTCGAACGAGTTGGACGTCTTCTTTGAACGCCTCGCCCCGGTCTGGTCGTTGATGTGCTGGCGGCGGGTGGTGTTGGAGTAGTACTTCGTCTGGGTGCCGTTTGAGCTGACGAACAGTTGCACGTAATCGAAAAGGCCACTGCCTGCCCAGAAGCTGTCGCGCTGGTAGCGGTCGATCTGGTTGAACGCCTCACGAATCGGCACCCCGCGACGTTTGAGCTCGATGTGCACCATCGGCAGGCCGTTGACGAGCACGGTCACGTCGTACCGGTTTGAGTAGTTCGCTCCGCCACTGTGCCCAGTTTCCCCATGCCCGCGATCTACGGCGTACTGGTTGATGACCTGCAGGCGGTTGCTGTGGATGTGCTGCTTATCGATCAGCGAAATGTTCTTCGTCGTGCCGTCGTCTCGGGTGAGGAGCTGCACGTGGTCTTCTTGCATGCGCACGGTCTTTTCGACGATCCCGTCACCGGCACTCGCGATTCGCGTCTCAAAGAACTGCTTCCACTCGGTGTCGCTGAACTGGTAGTCGTTGAGCGCTTCGAGCTGCACCCGCAGGTTCGCGACAAGTTCAGCTTCGCTCGTGATGTTCACGTACTCATACGCTTGGGTTTGCAGCTGCTTGATGAACTCAGCTTCGAGTTGCGCCTCGGACTGATAGCTCGCTTGATCACGCGGATCCGGTGTGTACTCGACGACAACGGTCTGCTCACCACCGAACGCGACAATGTCGTAGTTTTTGGGATGCTGATTCATGCTGCCACCTCCAGTTCTTTGAACGTGAGCAACCGGTCACGGTAATGCTCGTACTGCTGCCGCCGCGAGGCAAGCTCCGCCGGAAGCCCCACCGACAAGTCATTCACCAACGAATCAAACTTGTCCAAAATCGCGACGATGCGCCGCTGCTCCTCAATCGAAGGTAGCGGGACAGGGCAGGTCAGGAACATTGGCCGCCTCAGTGACGTCACGGACGCATGCACAGAAGTGCGTTCAAGGTACCGTGCAAAACTTGATACGAGATAGTGATAGATGTAGCGAGGCTCGATACCAACGTTCGGCACGATTCGATACGCACGTTGGTGCAGCGCGTACTTCCCGCTGACATAGTGGAACACCTTGCCGACACCTACACCATCTCCGGCAGTAATGACCGCGGTGTCTTCGAAGTCAAACGAGTTCAGGCGAAGAGGCTCGCGGCCACGCGCAAAGAAGGCATACGCCCCTTCATTGATCGCATCTTTTGTGTCGTGACTGCCCGTACCGATCGTTGCGATCTCCCCGAGCGGCACCTGCTCAACGTCGTCGCCGAAATCGAGCAACGATCCACGATAGTGCTCGTACTGTTGTTTGCGGGCTTCCAGCTCCGCTTCCAGCTCCGCTTCCAGCTCCGCTTCCAGCTCCGTGAACATATCAAGAATTCGCACGATCTCCCGCTGCACCGCAAGCGGCGGCACCGGCACCCGATAATTCATAATCGCTTCTTTGTTACCGCGCGGCATCTTTGCGCCTTTCGCGTTCTGCATGTTGTACGCGAAGAAGCCATCCGAGGAGAGTATGTAGAACAAAAATCCTGAGTCAAGCCGCTCGCTGAAATCCTGAACGATACGAATAGCCAAGACATCGCCGCTACAGCCGCCGCTTCCCGTGGCAAGCCAGATCTTCTTGAGATAAGGGCGTATGTTTCCGATGAGCACGTCACCTGAGACGTACGCGGTCAATCGAGCGGTATTGGGAAGATACGTGGCAGAGACTTTCCCGGCTTTGTTGGGCAGGAGGTTATCAACACCAACAAAACTTGTCTCGTCGAGTTCTTCTGCATCCACCCTTGTGGTGGAGTACTTTACGACAGTGCCCAGCACAAAGTGTTCCACCCCGTCAGGGCAGTGCTGCGCGATCAACTCGTCAATGCGGCTCATGCGAAGAAGTCCTCGTCGATCTCGACGACCTTGTAGGTTTCTTTGACCTGCACGCCAACACCGTAGCGAATCATGAGGCTTGTGAGTCGCTTGCCATCGATGAGAATGATACGTGTCGGAACCGTATGCACGTACCTGCTCGCATGCTCCGAGAAATGGCTCGTCGTGATGAATACACCGCTGTCTGCCTTGCCAGCGAGAGCCCCCACAAACGCCTGCAGATCCGGACGCCCCACCGCATTACCCTCGGCGTAACGCTTGGCCTGAATGTAAACGCGATTGAGTCCGAGAATGTCTTGATCAATCACGCCGTCGATGCCGCCATCGTTGCTGAGCTGCGTAACACTACCCGCCCCGGTGGTTCCGCCATAACCCATAGCGAGCAAAAGGTCGACGACCGCGTGTTCGAAGAAGCCAGGCTCCTTGCCGCGGAGGCGTTCCAACAGCTCAGTCGCCACTTCCTCATGGATGCGTTCGATACCACTCTGCACTTGCTCAATCGGCGTCAACGATGATTCTTCAACTTCGACGGTCTCCTGACTGGCCTTTGTGCGCGGCCCAGTGGACTGGTAAATGCGGATCGGCGAGTTCGAGTCTGCACCGAGCGCTTTGATGTCGCGTTCCAGAACGCCATTGGGAAAGCGCGCAAGCAATTCCTTCCCAGCTTCCGTGATCTGGTAGTGTCCCCGCTTCGGGCGTTCGAGAGCACCTACATTCGTCAGAAACGAAACACCCCAGCCGATGCGGTTCTGGTACTTAAGCTGATTGCCAGATGGCAGCATCTCAGTCTTTTGCTCTGGGGTGAGCTTTGCTGCGTCAGCGACAAGAGGCTGAAACTCACGCCAGTGCCGAACAACACCATCGCTGAGCACACGCAGCGTCGGAGTCATGAACCATTCCCAAGTCGGCATTTCTGTCATGAGCAAATCTCTCTCTGCTGAACCTGTCGGGATTTCCCACACCTTGCCCCAGTACCAACGGTCAAGGAATTCTTGACAGTTCGGTTGACCTCAGCTCGAACTGTTCGGAGATTCCGAACAGTTGCCCTTCGCGCGAGTTTGCCAGTAGCTCGGCCGAGAACAGCTCCCTGATCTGAGGCGTTCGTCATTTCGTACCTCCCTCAAGATCGGCGACGATCGCGTCGATCGAGGTGCGCAGCTCGGACTGGCGGGCGACGATCTGCTCGATACGCGCGTTCAACTCGGTGATGTCGATCACCTCGCGAGTGTCCTCCTGCTCGACGTAGCTCGACACCGCAATGTTGTAGTCGTTCTCGGCGATCGCGCTGTTCTTCACGATCTGGGCGAAGTGGTCTTGCGGTGCACGCTCGTCAAGTGCGTTAAGAATGTTGTCGAGGTTCGCTTGCGACAGTTTGTTCTTGTTGCCTGTACGCACAAACTCCGCCGACGCGTCAACGAAGATCACATCGTCTGTGTGCTTCGACTTCTTCAACACAATGATGCAGGTGCCGATCGTCGTGCCGAAGAACAGATCAGACGGGAGCTGGATCACAGCCTCAACATAGTTATTGTCGATCAGATACTTGCGGATCTTCCGCTCCGCGCCACCCCGATACAGAACTCCGGGGAACTCAACGATCGCAGCGGTGCCGTCGGTCGCTAGCCAGTGCAGCATGTGCATCGTGAACGCCAGATCGGCCTTCGATTTCGGGGCGAGCACACCGGCAGGCGCAAACCGTGGGTCGTTGATGAGGAGCGGGTTCGCGTCACCCTCCCACTTAATCGAGTAGGGCGGGTTGGAGACGATTGCTTCGAACGGTTCGTCGTCCCAGTGCGCGGGTTCTGTGAGTGTGTCGCCGAGAGCAATGTCGAACTTCTCATAGTTCACGTCGTGCAAGAACATGTTGATGCGCGCGAGGTTGTAGGTCGTGAGGTTGATCTCTTGCCCGTAGAACCCGCCCACGTTTTCCTTGCCGAGTACCTTCGCAAACTTCAACAGCAGTGATCCAGAGCCTGCTGCCGGATCGTAGACCTTGTTGATGCGCTTCTTGCCGCGCGTCGTGATGAACGCCAGAAGTTCTGACACCTCTTGCGGGGTGTAGTATTCACCGCCAGACTTGCCAGCGCTTGACGCATACATCTGCATCAAGAACTCGTATGCGTCACCAAATAGATCGATCGAGTTGTCGGCGAAATCACCGAGCGGGAGCCTGCCGATCTCGGCAAGCAGTTTCACGAGCTTCTCGTTGCGTTTCGCGACCGTGTTGCCGAGCTTCGTGCTGTTGACGTTCAAGTCATCGAAGAGGCCTTTGAGATCGCCTTCACTCGCACTGCCTACGGCGGACGCTTCGATGTTGCGGAACACTGTCTCGAGTGTTTCGTTGAGGTTTTCGTCTTGTGCGGCCCGTGCCCGAACGTTTTCGAATAGCTCGGAGGGGAGAATGAAGAAGCCTTTTTCGTGCACGATGTCTGCGCGAGCGAATTCGCCGTCGCTGTCCGAAAGCTTCGCGAAATCAAAGCCGGTGTTGCCCGTTTCGTGTTCACCTTTGTTGATGTAGTTGCTCAGGTTTTCGGAAATGAAGCGGTAGAACAGCATGCCGAGAATGTACGTCTTGAAGTCCCACCCATCGACTGAACCGCGCAGGTCGTTTGCGACCTGCCAGATGGTCTTGTGTAGTTGGGCTCGTTGGGCTTCTTTGGACGTTGGTGCCATGTGTCTTCTCCTGCGCATCAAAGTGCGCTAAATGTTCGTTTGCTCGATGGGATCCACGCTACCGGTGACGACAGACGCTGAACTGCTGCCGCGCCGCACGCCGAAGCGTGATGGGCGATGCAACAGGGAATAGGTCACTTCACGACCATGTGCTGCAATCTAGGGATACCGGCCAAAGGGGGTTCGGACAGTTCTGCAGAAACAACAAAACCCCGGAACTCCGTTGATATTTCAACGATGTTCCGGGGCATTCTGTCGGGCTGTTCTCGTCCCATGCAGAAAAAATAGAACAGGGGTGGAAGTTGCTTGAATTCGCTCCCGCTGCCCCAAAACTTAGCACACCAGCACCTAAGACCCGCACACTCAGGCGAGTGACACCGGAACGACTCAAACTGATGATCGCCGACTACGACGCAGGGATGTCAGCCCGCGAAATAGGGAAGCGCTACGGTCATGGCCGCGACACCATCATGAAGCACCTTGCCGCGGCAGGCATCGAATCTCGAGTTGCTGTGCCAAGCGACGAAGAAATTGCGACCTGGAGACAGCTCCACGCTGAAGGGCTCGGGTTCAAGACCATCGCCAAGCGGGTGGGGCGGAATCACAAGACGGTGAGGAAGCACATCAGCGAGAGAACCGTCCATGGCGGGTAAATTCAGATCTCCATAAATAGTCGTTGGCGTCCCCGGCCACACGGATGACTGCCGTCCTCGAAGATACGCTAGTCAACTATGATAGGCCGGTGTGAATCAATCAGTGCCTCGCATTCCTTGACAATGTGCTCAGGAACCGCGTCAAACTTCCGCGGGTCCAGTTGCATGAGGTATTCGTTTTCGATATGGAACGACTCGTTCACGAACTTTTGAAATGGTGAGCTCGCCTTCACTTGGACAGAGGGGAGTTCTGAAAAAATCCTGAAGAGCTGAACCTTCTCGTACCCAGCGGATGCCGCATCAAATCGAGCGATCAAGTCCCCTTCGGCGCGTAGGTCGGCAACAGTTGAACTGTAGTCAAATTCAGGCAGGTTCAAGCATGAACGCACCAGCTCTGTGCTCTCATGTATTTGGTCAGGAGTCAGATCTATCTGCCTACCATCCAGTTCCTGGCGGGTAGGTACTTCTCTCAGGTGAAGGAGGCTTGACAACAGTTGGTATCCAAGCCCGTAGTCACCGCTCACTTCTAATCGTCGTCGAAGATATATACACTTGATAGCGATGTCCGACGCCTCTGAGATGTTGCGGTCACAGATCTGAGCAAATGTTTTTACGTCATCGCGTAGTATCCTATTTTCCTCGAGGACGCCGTCAAAAGACCGCAGGAAATGTGCGACTGCTTGATCTCCCATACCTTTGCGCAGAGGGCCACTCACCAGCATGTCAATTACGGGTTCGATGTCGTGCGTCAGGAAAAGTGTGGTGAATTGACGAATCCCATCATCGTTATGGAAGAGTTTATGCAGAATCGCAAACTTCTTCGTCTTATCAAAGCTAGAGACCGGGTCATCAAGAATTACAAGATCGGGTTTTATTTGTTTGACCTGATGCATAAATAGCACCAATGCAAAGGCGTTCTTCTCGCCATAGCTTAAGTGTTGCCCTGCTTTTCCTAAGTGCCCTGCAGAATCTTGATGCTCAAGTATCATCTTAAACGTGTCGCCATCGGGGATGATTCTAACCGAGTACTTGTAACCCGCAGATCTCAGGAAGTCATTGATTGATTCCTGGTTTGATTCAACGAGTTTCTTTACGCGCCCTTTTTGCCTGTCGACTGTTACGGCAACCTCGGCAATCTTCTCAGCGACTTCATCGAGCTTTGTGTTGATCGCGTCCGTAACCTCTTTTGTCTTCGGTGATGCCAGGGTTGAGAGTAACGGTAAGTCAATTTTTAGCTTCGCAAGCTTTTCCTTGATATTTCGATCTTCCTGAAACGCGAAGAAAGATACATCCCTGACCTCTGTAAGTTTGGCTAGAAGGGTAGTGATATGTGCCTGAATTGTCGAAAGAAACGTTAACTGCTCAGGTGTCAGGCCGTCGATCACTGTTGTAATCTCCTGTAACTGCGCGAGATTCGATGGCTCGACGTAGTCTCCCAGTTGATCAACCACTGAGCGGATGGCATTGAGATTTTTCACGGCGGCAGACTCGTACTCGGTTGAAACCCTTTCGGCAACCGCTCTATTTAGGTTTGGAACCGAGCAGAATGGGCAATTGTCCGAGTGGTCCAAGAAAGCTTTCCCCTTGGACTGCCAGCTGATCCAGCCTCCAGGATCGGCTCCCTCTAGAAATCCCTGAAAACCCTGAAGCTCGTTCGGGATCTTGTGGAGTTTTCCTACCATTGACAGCGCTTTGAAGCCACTACTCGTCTTCGAAATTGCTCCGGCTTTGGTAACTCCGAAAACATCTCGGAGCCGCGTGAAACCTGCGATTGCCTCCTCGAGGTGGGGGTCCTGCGAGAACGTATCCTTCAAGGACTCAAAAAGCTTTGCAATGTCAGCGAGGCCCTGTCTGTATTCCTCCGTATTGATGAACACCTCAAAGCTATCCTTGAGAACCTCGGTGGGTTGAAAAACAAACGCAGAAACATAGTCCTCATCGAAGACGAGTGCGCTTTTGATATCGTCAGCCCCGAGAACAGAAGGTCGTGCGCCTTTCGCATCGTCTTTGTGTTTGAATGGCGTGTATTGTTCTAGTTCTTTTTCACCTTTCGTGCGCGAGTCGAGAACTCGAGCAATTGTGCTTTTCCCAGTTCCGTTTGGGCCGTACTTCACGTTGAGCTTACCCTTGAACAGCTGGATTCGACCGCGGTCGATGCTGTTGCAATTCTCCAAGGAGATGTCGTGAACTGAATCCGTCGTCGCCAGTGATTTGTCAAGCAGGTGTTCGGTCATAGGTTCCAGCCTTCCGGGGATGACTTTGCGTAGTCGATGTCTAGGGCCTTGAAGTGTTCGGTTGCGGCTTCGATCTTGGCTTTTTCGGTAGGGCGGAGTAGCTCTACGTTTGAGGTGCTCTTGGTCTCGCGGATCATGTAGATGCGGTCAGCGCCGTCTTCGTGCTTCACGATCGCCCAGTCTGGGTTGTATGGCCCGACGGGGGTGTCGATCTTGAACTTCGCCGGGAGCTTCATGAACATCTTGATATCTTCGCGAGTATCAAGCTTCTTCGCGAACGCCTCTTCGACGCCAGAGTCAAACAGCACGTAGTCGAAGTCGGTCTTCTCTTGGTTTTGCACCTTGTAGAGCTGGTCAAGGAAGCGATCTGCATCGTCCTGACTGTCCTTCTGAAGCTCCCGCAATTCGTAGATACTGCCCGCGATCTTCTCGTACTCCACACCCTTCACGACAATCTTCGCCAGCTCAGCCTTGATCACTCGTTTCGCCATCGCGATGAAATCATTCGGGTTTCCGATGAACTCATCAAGACGCTCACTCTTAGTCAAAATGTCTATAATGGTTCGACGCGTGAGCTTAGTCTCGTCTTGCAGCTCGGTAATGATGTCAGGGAGGTCGTAGCTTCCGCGCAGCTCCGCAGTTCGTACGCCGCGCTCTTCCGCTTTCGCACCGCCGCGCTCAATCTTCAAGCCTGCCTTTGTGATCTGAATGCGGAGAGGTGCAATGCGAGGGTTAGCAACCAGGTCACGCAAATTCTCGACAGACTTTTGGATCAGCTCGTCGCGATCAACCTTCACTCGGTACGTGGTCTTGCGGCTGATCGCGTACCAGAACTCTTCAAACTCTTCAGACCAGTACAGCTCCTTGTTGAGCGTGCGGAGTTCTTTATCCTTCTTCCGCTTGACGAGCTTGTCTAGCTTGCACTTGTCAATCAGCTCAATGACCACTGGTGAGGCCCAGGTGATGTCGACCGGCAAACCAAGGTCGAAGCCGATGACATTCGGCGTGAATGTCTCGAGTACACGGCCTTCTTTGTCCAAGAAGCCGTTCTGCATCAACGTCTCCCAAATGCGTACTGAGGCATGGTAACCAAGTGGGGTTTCGTTCTCGCCATCAACGAGCGGAATCTGCGCGAACTCACCTCGGCGCACGAACCCGAGCTGCACGCCAGCCTTCTTGTACTCGTCTTGCAGGCTCTTCGCGAACTCTGCATAGGACTCGTTCGCAATCACCGTCAGCTGGGCAACGCTCGAGTCGGCTACTCGCTCATAGTTGCGGTTCACTGGAAGGCGGAGACCCCGGCCAATGGTCTGCCGTCGCTCGGTTTCTCCACCCATTTCGCGCAGCGTACAGATCTGGAATACGTTCGGATTGTCCCAGCCTTCGCGAAGCGCTGAGTGGCTGAAAATGAAGCGGGTGGGGGTATCTTCACTGAGCAGACGGACCTTGTCTTTCATGATCAGGTCGTAGGCATCATCGTCTTTGGCTGTGGTACCTTCACCCTTCGAATCCACAAACTCCAGGTGAGCAGCTTTGCCGGTGCCTTTCTTCATCTGCGCGAAATAGGCCTTGCGGTAGTCTGCCGGGTCGCCGGGAAGTAGCTCCTTGTAGGCGGGGAAGCGATCTCGTTCTTCGCGGAACAGTTCGTCGAACCACTTCACATATTGACCGTCAGAGTCATCGTTGTTCGTACCGTTGCCGAGGAAGTTGGCAACCTTGTCGATAAAGAACAAGCTCAGCACTTTGATGCCTTGCGGGCGCAGCTGTGCTTCTTTGCGAAGGTGCTCCTTGATTGTCTCGCGGATCATCTCACGGTAGATCTCCTGAGAGTTGCCACCGATCTCCTCACCCTGATTCAACAACGAGTGCTTCGTCAGCTCGACGAAAGGTAGCCCCGAACCATCAGGCGATTCGAACCCCATATTCATAATGCGCCAACCCTCGTAGACCGGGTTATCGGAGACAGACTTGGCAGACAACTCTTGATCTTGTTTGACCTTCTTGGTCATTCGCTGCATTGATCCGTCGGCCTTGCGACATACGAGTTCGAGCTTCGCTGCCCACGGATTACTCAGGACATCGACAAGTCGAATAAACGGGGCAGCATCGGCACCCTGCTGGCGCGCTTCGGCAACGACGATCTGTTTCACGAGACCCTTGTCGTGAGCATCGACAGGGTCAAGCCGGTACACCACGTTGCGCGTCTTGCGGTGGGTCGCACTGTAGCGCAGTGTGCAAGTCGGAGCGAGGTCTTCGACCGCACTCTGGGAGAGCTTGGATTCCATATTCTGCGGTTCATCCATGATGACTACGGGGCGCGTGGCTTTTAGGTAGTCAATTGGTCGAAGCCCCTGGAGCTTGTCGCGGGTCTGATGAATGATGCGCGAGTTCGCATCACCCCGGATCGAGTCGATTGTCATCACCAAGATCTGGACGTTTGTCGACGTCGCAAATGATTGCACTTCTTCAGCGGCCTTGCCGCTATACACCGAGGAGTTAAATGGTAGAGCAGGGTAGAGATCACGGAAGTGTTGCCGCATTAGCTCGATACTTGTATTCACGCCCTCACGGATCGCCACGCTTGGAACGAGGATAATGAACTTTGTGAAGTTGTACTTCTGCGCAAGCTCAAAAATGGTGCGGAGGTACACGTACGTCTTGCCGGTACCGGTCTCCATCTCGATATCAAAGCCGAACCCTTCGTCAGCAAGCATCGCGCTCGGTTCAAGCCCATTTCGACCTTGCACCAGCCGGAGGTTTTCGAGAATCGTGTCACTCTCGACAATGAGGTTGTTGCCAATCGCACCGATCTCTGCTGCAATCTCTGCTTCACGCGCAGCGTGCTCAGCGATGCCTGGGAGTTCTGCGCTACCTGTTTCCGTGACTTTCACTGACCCGCGGAGGCGGGTAATGAGCAAGTCGGCGTCTTTCGGCTGTCCGTCGAAGAGGTCAGTGACCGCTGCGATGGCATCGAGTTGAAACTGCTGCTTATCGTCAAACTTGAAGGTCTGTGTGTTCGACATGATGCCCTATGCCGTCCACAGTTCAATGCCGTTGGTCTTGCATAGCTGGGCAAGGTTGGTCTTTAGTTCGTCATCGCCGTGGAACGCGTCTTCAAGAACAATGATCTTTCCGCCTGGGATCTCAGCTACCATCGCGCGGAGCTGCTCGAGCGTCGGTTTGACGTGCTCATTCAGGTACGCAAGTACTGCAAGGTCACCATCGGACTGAAGTACAGCGCGCAGGTCAATACCTGCGACCTCACGAGGCTCAATTCGTTCAGTTAGCGAGAACCCTTGCTTGAGCAGGATCTCTGTAAAGAGGTCGTCTGGCGTCGCATCGTCATCGGCGCTGTCGCGAAGACTCAGCAATTGCTGCTCCAGCTCAGGAGCATCGACATCGCTTGCTGCCCGCCACTTTGAGAAGTTCGTTTCCGCAAGCCCGAAAGCGCGGAAACCAACGTCAAGCTGCCCGATGGAATCTGTCTTGAGTTGGTTGCTTTTTGTGTTGGCGAGCATCTCACCGGCCTTCGAGATGCGTATTCGAGCGAGGTCGGCAAGTGTAGATTCTGCAGGCTCGCTTGCAGGTTCCGGTAGCTGCACTTGGAGGAACCTTCTGTTCCCGTCGTCACGCAGATTAGCCTGCATTGTGGCATGTGCCGTAGTTGCGGAGCCAGCGAAAAAATCAAGAATTAGCGCGTTCTCGCTGGGGCGTGTGAATACAGTAATAAGGTACTCAATGAGCCCAACTGGTTTTGGGTAGGAGAATCTTAGTCCCCATGATGCAAGCAGTGAGCTGTTTTGCTTAGTAGTGCCGAGGTTGCGCAAAACTGACAATACATGCCCTTGATCTTGGGCGCGGCGCTTCAGCATGTAGATGGCGCCAGTTTCACGGAGTTCGAACCAAGTTTCACGCCCGTCGGAATCCTCAATAGGTGCACACCCGTTGCGTATGAATAGGTCGAGCAGATTCCTTGAGCTCCATCCGCTTTGAACCCGAGCAGGTGCCGACACCTTCCCGCTCTGGACCAATATTTCATCTAGTATGTGCGGGAAGGTATCGTTGCGTGAAACGATACGGCCAGAGTCGAAGCTCGTGGGGAATCCGACAGGCAGCTCAACTATAGACGGGGGATTTGCTGCTCCGTTCTTTGTGATTGAGTTCTCGATCAGATCGCGATAGAGCTTACTGTCTTCGGAAATATTCGGATCAATAACTGATGGCCTAGCCAGCTTCTCGGTGTCTCGGGCGTAGGCCAAAACGTACTCGTGAACACCTTTGATCTTGCTCTGTTGGTCAACATTTCCTTCGTTCAGCCATACGAACTGCTCGATCAGGTTGTTTTCCCCGAAGATCTCATCGCAGAGCCGACGTAACTGAGCTTGCTCGGCCTCACTTATCGAAATGAGTATGACACCATCGTCGGTAAGTAGATTCCTGGCCAGTTTGAGTCGGGGGTACATCATGCTTAGCCACGCTGAATGGTAGTGTGGGTTGTCCGTAGTGTTCCGAGCATTAGAACTTTTCGCCTTGCCATTTGCGTCAAGCTGGCCCGTGTACTCCAGGTATGTTTGAAGCCCATCGCGGTAGTTGTCAGAGTAGACGAAGTCCTTACCGGTGTTGTAGGGCGGGTCAATGTAGATCATCTTGATCTTGCCGTGGTAGTGACGCTGCAAGATCTTGAGCACCTCGAGGTTGTCGCCCTCAATGAAGACGTTCTGCGTGGTGTCCCAGTCTTTCGAATTCTCGAAGTCGGGCTTCAGCGTCGCGGTGGTTGGCTCCTGTGCCACACGAAGCGCACCCTTCTTGCCCGGCCAGAACAGGCCAAAGTGTTCGTTACCATCGGCTGCGTCTCCGTCGAGAAGCTCCTGGAGCTTGACAACGTCCACCTTGCCGTCAGCAATAGCCTCGGGAACAAGCTCAGCCAACTGAGCTGCAAGCTCCGTGCGGAAGTTAGGAGTTGATGAAGGTGTCTCGTGGATATCGTCGTTGCTCATATTCATTTCCTCTAGTTATAACATTCTTTGAAGTTGCTGGGAACTACTCGCTGCTTATGTGACGACCCGCCACCGTATCGAAAACAGATGCTGCGTCTCTTTGGTGCCTGTGAGTGCCTGCAAAATTAGCTCGAGCATGTCATCGGCCTCATCGCGCAGTTTGCGTCGCATCGCACGGTACTCGTCCTCCGCGTCATCGACGCGGCGATCCCACTTCGATGCCTCTTTCTTGAGCCGCAACTCCTCAAGCGGATTGTCGGCATTGCGCGCAGCCTTGCGGGCCTCGCTCTGTTTCTTGCGGTACTCACGAATGGCCGCTTCGTGTTCAGCGCGGCGATCCTTCATGTTCCTATCGAGAATCTCTTCCTGCTGGTTGTAATACATCGCGTTGCGGCCTTGAACCTCACGCTCATACGCAAGCTTCTGCGCGCTCAGTCGCTCTGCGAAACGCGCGCCATCAATCGGGGTAGACGGAGCCTGTTCGATGCAGGTGAGTTCCATGAGGTCGGCCACCAACTCTTCATCGATCCAGTCGCCGCTGTCGGTGTAGCCGCCCGCCAGCATGTACGACTCCGAGATATCATCATGCTTCGCGGTCATTTTGAACGTCACCAGATCGACCGTAAGTTCACCGCTCGTGCCCTCAACCGCCTTCACTGCAGCGCCAGCGCGCGGCGATGCACCAAGGCTAAATGTCAGCTCTTGGGTAGGGGTAGCTCGCTGTTTTGAGGTGTCGATCACATACTCAGCGAGCGGGCTTGCGTACCGGTACTGGTGCGCGTGGGGCTGCGGCTTTGACTTAAAGAAGTATCGCCCAGTTGGCGTGTCTCGTACCGGGGTTCGGTTGAGCGTGAAACCATGCCCGTCTTCTTCAAACTCAGCAAACGAAGACAGCTCGTGCCTGGTGACCGCAAGTAGGAGTCGCTCAAACTTATTGAGCACCTCGCCAGACTGAGCATCATACGACTTCAAGCGGTCTTGCACATTCGGGTCGAGATTGTCGAACACCTTCGACTTAGCCTGTGCCATCTCAGACGAGATTTCTTCAGAATACTGATCTTCGAGCTTCTTGAACGCAAGATCAATCTCATCGGCGGTCTTGCAACTATTGAGAATATTCGAGATGTTCTTCTCAAAATCTAGACCATCTTCGATAGCGCCGAGCACCTGATCCGACGCACCAAAAACACTCTCAAACAAGTGAAACTTCTCGGTGAGTAGCTCCAGAATGCGTTGCTCCGCGAGGTTGCCCTTATTGGAGAAGTTCACCACAATCACGTTGTGCTTTTGCCCGAACCGGTGGATGCGGCCAATGCGCTGCTCAACGCGCTGCGGATTCCACGGGAGGTCATAATTGACGAGCATGGCGCAGAACTGCAGATTGATCCCCTCCGCTGCCGCCTCGGTCGCAATCATAATCTTGCCCTGATCGCGGAAGTAATCAACCAGAGCCTTGCGTCGATCCACCGCCGGAATGCCCGTAATCAGGTCGCTGCCCTGATTCTGCGTTAGCCAGCCTTTGTAGATCTGCGTCGCACCCGGGCTGTCATTCGTGCCGTTGAAGAGCACCAAGCCCTCGCCGCGACCGGCTTCTTCAAGGGTGCGCGCGATGTACTGCTGAGTCTTGGTGGAGTCAGTGAAGATGATCGCCTTCTCAGGTGCGCCAATCTCACGAAGCCGCTCGAACCCTTGATCGAGGGCCTCGCTTAACTTCACAGCCTTCTGGTTCTCGCGGATCGAGCCGGCGAATGCCGCATACTCCCTGAGTTCAGATACCTCGGCCTTGATCCGCTCATGCAGCGAAGGATCGCCGAAGTGCACAGGGGCATCGGGTATCTCATCAATCTCTTCGAGTTCATCACTCGTGAGGTCACCATCGACCACCAACGAGCCGCGCCCATCGCGCCTGCGCCCCTCCGCGAGTTCAGCCGCAAGGCGGTTTGCGATGTTCTCGAGTGTGCTCGCAACGGCATATGTTGAGGAGCCGAGCCGCTTACGGATGATCAACGCGGAAAGGTGACGCTGACTGCCAGCGAAAGCGAACAGTTCGTCGCGCTGCAGATAGTCATTGACGAGATCGTAGAGCCGAATCTCATCAGGGGAAGGCGTGAACTCCATCGTGAGCGGGGAGCGCTTTGTGAAGCGGATGTATTTGTCGGCGTCACGGCGCAGGGTGCGTT
Organism: Klugiella xanthotipulae; assembly: GCF_006716695.1. Classification (GTDB taxonomy): domain Bacteria; phylum Actinomycetota; class Actinomycetes; order Actinomycetales; family Microbacteriaceae; genus Klugiella; species Klugiella xanthotipulae. Next base: position 24,414 of record NZ_VFPN01000001.1, on the reverse strand, counting down.
TTGAGATCGTGGCGACCCGGTCGACAAGGTCGTCATCGCCGGTAAGGTCGCGATTCTTGACGTAGCGCTCTCGGAACGCCTCGAGCGAATGAAAATAGGTGGGGTCAAAAACAGACACTAGGCCGAAGAGTTCATCGAGACGGTTCTGAAGCGGGGTTGCGGTCAACAGCACTGTCTTCGCTGCGTGCCGAACAACCCGGGACACTGCCGATGGCATCTTGGCGCGGTCGCCATTCCAGAAGTTGCGCAATCGGTGAGCCTCATCTGCGATGATGAGATCCCACTCGCGCGACAATGCCGCTTCGTGGCGGAGCACAAACTCGTACGAGCAGATCAGCACCTGCGCCTTTTGAGAATCCTGCGCCTGAAGGATCCGATCCTTCGACTTAGAATCGATAAGCGCGGAGGGGATCAGGAACTTCTCGTGCAGCTCCTGCTGCCACTGCTGGCGGAGACTCGACGGGGCAATGATGAGTACGCGGCGCTTCCGCTCCGCCCAGTACTGACTGATGACGATCCCGGCCTCGATGGTCTTGCCGAGACCCACCTCGTCGGCAAGAATCACACCCGGCAGAAACGGGGTTTGGAGTGCGAAGAGAGCCGCATCGATCTGGTGAGGCTTAGGTTCAACCTGCGCGTCAAACAGGAGGCCAGCGAGTTTGCCGACGTGATCGTTCGCGTAACTACGCTGCAGCTCGTAGGCGAAGTACTTCGCCTGGTGATCTGTCAGCTTCGCGGTGAGCGGGTGGGGTGCCATGTGGTGCAGTCTCCTACGCCACGGGGGCGTGATTCAGTTATCGTTCCATTCTTCAATTCACAGTACTAGCCACCACCGACAATCGCAGGGAGAATGTATGCGGAGGAACGTACGTGTCGCACTGTGCAACCTAGTTGGTCTGCTGTAATTGTCTCATGAACTGGGGTTTTTGGTAAGAAGGCACGGAGTTAGCGAGCGAGGCATCCGGCGACCTGTGACACTGAGCGCCTGGCCCGCCACGCTGAAGCACCACGAACAACGAACAATGAAACGGTTGAGACGTGTCATGTATGATCAAGTACTGCAATTTGCACTGATCTGCTGGCTGTGATCCGTCCATGCGAACTAGAGGACTTCCCGGACTTACCGGCCATCAATCTCCATGTTCATAGCTGAGCTGAGCTGAGCTGAGCTGAGGCCGAGAATTGAGCAGTGTCGCCCAGAAATCGAACGCTAGATGTTGACCATGGGTCATTTACGAATTGCTCTCCCAACTCTTCCTCGCCTCCGCATACACTTCAAGGTGGGAAGAAACGACATGAATGTTCTAATACGTGAGTACATTTAAGAACAATCGTCGCCACCAGCTGCGCCTTTGGGTAGCTTGCTGTGAAGCGGGACTTTCTTGTTCTTCGACTCACTGACCCCCCAAATCACAACACAAACAAACAATGCGCAGGTGGCTGCTTCTAGAGCTGAAGAGCCGAATGAGTAAACTAATGCATTGTTCAAAAGGTGAAGGAAAAAGAGAAGCAACCATCTGCCTGTCATTGCAACAAGGAGTGCCGCGCAGGCCCCCCAGACAAAAAGTCCTATCGATTCCCAACCTTGGAAAACATGGAAAATGCCGCGCAACACACCTCCGCCGAGGATAACACCGATGAATTTTGCTCTCGGGTGCTCGGTCATCAGAAGCATCCAGATGGATATCACTGCCGCAAACCAAACCTCCTCTATCGGGCCACCCAATTGATAAAGGCTGAATAAAGGTATGCGTTCCGACGATGTCACGCAAGGCGTTTCGGGAACCCAAGTTGCAATTAACCTTGTAAAGAAAATTGGTAGTGCCCAAGCGAACCCGACATATGTCAATTCACTCCACTGGTACCTCTTGCGAGGAAATGATGCGGTGAATCTCCCTGAAGCATATTTGAGTACAGCAAGAGACAAAATGGCCACGACAACGGGCACATATGCCGATGTTGCTAGATCGTCAACCCAGCGCCCTTGTGGAGGGGTTCCGTCCGCGAGGCATCTAAATGCCCTCTCAATAGACAAGCCCCAGTTGAGTAGGTATAGCCCAAGTAGCAGAATTAGCGATCCAAGAAGCCAATTCTTCTTGTCTTTAAGATTGTCACCAACTAGCCACTCAGGGTTTGTGAAGCTTTTGCGCAGTTTTTTTAGGGTCAACGCGTCTAAGTCCTCACGCACCTAAATCGATCCCCCTACTTTTCCGTTCCAAATTCTGGGATTACACGTCCAATTGATTATACGAGTGTCGTTCCAGGTGTAATACTCCACCCTTGGAACCTGACCAACTTAATTGCGGAGAGCTCGTGAATTGCGTTGGGGTGAGAAATAATTTTTCTACTCTCTCAAATGTTTTCTGAACTCAACCCCCTTCCGTTTCACTGATGTAATTCCTTGCGGTTTCTGTACACAGGGGTACGGGACAAGGGGCCATGCGATCACTTTGACTGAGATAGGTTGATGATTATAGTTACGAGGGTATTCTCGCTACCCCTCACCCCATTCCCACCCGAATCCGCTGAATAGGCCGCCGTACACATCTCGCATTCGGAAGGTGAGGGCCTGATGGGCATCGAGACTGCAGGTGTTGTATTCATCTGCACTACTGGGGATCGCGAACTGGCTGACTCGCTCGTATCTCCAAAACGATCTTGGGATTTCACCGTCGAATTTCACTTGGAGCGAAAACAGCAGTGCACGTTCGTGGAGAGCGCGGCAGGCACGCGTGATCGATTGTGTCGAAGTGGAGTCGTCAGGGTCGGGGGCCATTGCAAATCTGAGGTCGTATGCCCCTTCTCGCAGCATCGGTTCCGTTGCTGTGTGGGCTGCGTTAAGGTGCCAGAAATGGTCGTTCCAATTGGTACCACCGGTGACGTTCCGCGTGTTGACTTTGAAATCACCGCCCGGTGGCGTGGTCACGAGCGCCGGATACGATCTTGAAATGGTGACGAAATCGAGTTCATCGACCATGTTGACAAAGCGATACCGTTCCCAGGTGCCTGCCCATTGTCGGTTGACGACTCTGACGCGTACGGCGACGTGTTCATAGATGATGCCGCCGTGCATTTCTGGGACGTGAAGTACGAGTGGAGATTGTGCATATTGGCCTTGCACAAGCCTGGTGTGGAGGTGATTGAGCGCGGCGTCTTCACGTGCGGCAACCGTTTCAATGCTCCGGTTGATCCGCCTGCCATGAATCTCGCGTCGTTGTTTCAACGTCGGAACGCCCTGCGTTTCGCTGCTGAGCGCAAAGATGTCGAGGAGCAGTGTCGCTTCATCAACATCGAGCGTGTGAATCGCAGAGATGAAACGATGCTGGAGCCGTTCGTAACTGTCGGTCAGTGCACCCCGAAGCACCTCGTCTACGACCGGTGTGCGGGCGAGGCGACGTGGGATGAACCCTTCGTTTTTGCGAAGCAATGCAAGCTCCCCGTGGAGGGATTCTGTGGTGTCATCGTCGATCAGGTTCTCCACGATGCCTCCGCAACGTACTTGTCAACAGCTCTGCGTGTTTCTCCAACTTTATTCCAACTTTCAAACCGCTGTTGACGCGGCTCTTACCGTTGAAGTATCTCGTCATTCCGGCGGGGTGTTTCTCTCTCAAACGGAAATGAGTTGATCATGTCAAACGATATCTCTCTCTTCGGAGGCGGCGGGGCGCTCACGCCCCCCGCTCAACCGCTCAGCGCAGCGGTATCCCGACAACTACGTCGGGATCTTGAGCAAGTACAAGTCGGCGCTCACGTCGCAATTGCACAGGTTGCCGCCCGCCATCAGGTGCAGCAGGCCGAGCTTGCGTCGCAGACGGCACTGCGTGCCGCTCAGGAACACGCACAGAGTTACCTCACCGCGACGGCACTCAGCAACACGGCAGCGCTCGTGTCTCAGGCGAAGTCACACGCGAAAGTCACGCCCGAGGCTGGGCCGTTCCTCGAAGCTATTGTCACCGGCTATGTGCAGGGCACGGTGCAGCGTCTGAACAAGGGGCTCTGATCATGAACGCCCCAGCCATACTTCATGAGTCTCTGCAGGCTCTCGCGGCTTGCTTAATCATGTTCACCGTCGCCCTGATAGTCGCAATCTTCCTCGAGGCCATCGCCGAATGGTGGGAGGAGCGCCGCCGGGCACGCATCGCTCGGATCGAGGCTGAGCTTGACCAGGCCTCCGCCGAACTCTCACAGGCAGTTTTTTCGCTCGCCAAGGAGCTTGCATCGGATCGCGATCGTGCCCTCGGAGACATGGATCAGATCGCCGAAATCGTCTCACCCAGGCCGCGCACGCGGTAGTCGCTGTAAATCAAACAACGGTTACTTTCGTAACACCATAAAACGAGTTCCGCCTCTGTTAGAGCGGTGTCGCGTCGGCTGGAGTTCGTGAGTTGCGAACTCTTCACACCGCCACCGCAGTGGGGTACAACTACCCTCAGACGCCGCACCCCGGCCTCACCTCGCGACGTTCAGATCGTGTCGGGGCCATGGGTGCCGAGCGAGTCATTATCGTCAGCCTCCCCGCGCCAGGCGGGCGAGTCAGAAAAGGAGTATTTGTCATGCCAGAAAACAACCGCCTCGACCACAACCGTGTGCCCAAACCCGGAACCTACCGGGTGATTCTTGCTGATCCTCCATGGGGCTTGCATCAGCGGCGGAGCGGAAAAAGTAAGGGCTACGCTGCCGCCGAGGATCACTACCCGGTCATGAGCGACAAACGTATCCTCGGGATGGGTGAAGCGATCCGCGAGATCGCTGCAGAGCAGAGCTTCTGCTTTCTGTGGGTGACCGCGGCCACGCTGCCACTTGGCATCCAGGTGTTGACAGCTTGGGGCTACCGGTACGTCAACTTCTATTTCTGGGCGAAGCCACGGTTTACGCTCGGGAACACCTACCGCAATGCTGGTGAGTTGCTGCTCTTGGGGGTTCGAGGGCGCGGCATCAGCGTGGCGTTCAAGTCGCAGCCCAATTGGGGCTTTCATGCACTGCAATCGCATTCCAGGAAGCCAGAGGAAATCCACCTCATGATCGAGCGTCTTGTCGGCGCTGATGAGAACACGAAGATGCTGGAGCTGTTCGCTCGGAGGCCTGCGCCGAGTCGTCTGAACTGGAATGTCTGGGGAAATGAAATCCCGTCGAGTGAGCCGTCACTCATTTCGCTGGCTCCGTGGGGCTACCCGGTACCTGGGGATCACCCGGCAGGCGCAGCCCTTCCGACTCAGTACCCGGAGACTCCGCACGGTGGAGCGCTGGGCGAGGATACGAAGTAATGAGAGGTGTCAAGCATGTCAAGCGATGGAAGTCCGCCGCCATGGACGACGAGATTACTGAGAGGGAGTTTCTACCTGTTCGCCGCCGTCGTGCTGCTGCATCTGACATTGGCGTTGCTGCGGGAGATCTGGTGGCTCCTTGTGATCGCTGCCATCATCACCGCCGTAGTGATGGCGTGGCGGTGGTGGAACCAGTCCCGCGACGGCTGGTAGTAACCAGAAAACGGAGGCGACGATGAGCGCGAACACTCCGAAACGCGGTCGGGGCAGACCCAAAGGCAGCAGCTACCACGGGCACCGCATCACCCCGGTGTGGAAGGCAGACTTCGACCAGGCCGCGTACGCGAAAGCCCTCATTCTGCTGGCGATCCATCTTGACGAAACGAAGCAAACCCGTCACAAAAGACGCAAACAAGGCAACGAACATGAGGGAGGTGAGGATCATGACGAAACCAACTAAACCAGCCAGGCCACAAGCCGTCGCTGACAAGGTGCGTCGGGTAACCCTGCGGCGAGGCGCGGAGATCGAATGGCGAGAACTGAGCTGGCACGACACCCTCACACCCGAGCAGCTCATGAACTTGCTCGAGCGGTGCGCGACCGCGCCGGAGCTGGGGACACTCGTGCTGGAGTTCCGCGTCGACCATTCCGGTGCGCGCTGGCTCATCGGCAGCAGGCCCGGGCGGATTGCGGCGGTGAAGGAGGTGCTCTGTTCGCATCTGCCGGTGCGCGTCACGAAGCCTCGACGAGTACGAACCGCGATGGAGGAGGCGTGCCAGATCAGGGTTCGAGGCGGCCACCGCCTGAGCAGTGCGCCAGATCGGGTGTCGGCGGCGGTGCGAGCACTCTATGGCACCGCCACGCAACTCGGTGATGGGGAACGGCTGAGCGTCCAGCTCCTGCTCGGGCGGCGGCTTCCGGCGAGTGCTTGGTATCCGCCCCGGCACCGCGCCTGGCTCGAACAACTCATCGGAGGCCGCACACTCCCCGCCACCGCCACCCGACCAAGCGCTGGGCAGCGTGAACGGCACGGGTTCCTCTGCCTGATACGCGTCGGGGCGACCGGCACCCGGGCGCGAACCGGGTTTCTGATCCGGCAGGCGTTCGGTGCGATGCGGGCAGTCGAGACCAGCGAAGCCCACCTGCACCTCGTACCAGATAGTCCGGTGAAGTTTCATGAGGTGCGGCTGCCGTGGCGTTGGCCACTCGCGCTGCGCTCTCACGAACTCGCCCCCTTCACCGCATGGCCAGCAGGCGACCCACCACTGCCACTCATTGGGTCGCTCCACCCGCGCCTACTCGCCCCGAAACGTGAACTCGTGGCCGACACCCGGCGCATCGGGGTGTGCGCGGCTCCCGGGATGAGTGACCCGGTGGCGATCCCGATCCGTGACGCCAGCCACGCGGTCCTAACTGGACCGACGGGGAGTGCCAAGTCTACGGTGATGCTTGGCCTCATCGAAGACGCTGTTCGTGCCGGGCGGGGCATTGTTGTGTTTGATCCGAAAGGGGATCTCGCAACCGACGTCCTCGCCCGCATCCCAGCCTCCCGCCAGGCCGACGTCGTGGTAATCGACCCAACCAGTTCCACCCCGGTCGGTTTCAACCCGCTCAAAGGCTCGGCGCGGCTGGCGCACGTTACCAGTGACACCTTGCTTGCGATCTTCGAGTCAGTATTCAAGGAGCACTGGGGAATCCGCACGGCTGACGTCCTCTCCGCAGCCTTTCTGAGCCTCGCCCGTATACCCGACGCGAATCTGTTGTGGCTGCAGCCGCTGCTCACGAACCCGCAGTTTCGAAGACGCGTCCTGGCAGGGCAGCATGACCCGCTTGGTACGGAAGCGTTCTGGCAGCAGTACGACGCGAAGAAACCAGAAGCGCAGGCGGTGGAGATCGCGCCGGTACTCAACAAGCTGCGGCAGGTGATCTTGCGCCCGGGGCTGCGAGCCATGTTGGGGCAGAGTAGCCCGGCGTTTGATCTTGAAGACGTGTTCACAAAGCGACGCATTGTGGTGGTGAATCTCAACCGGGGACTCCTCGGAAAAGAAGCCGCCAAGTTCGTCGGCACGCTCATGCTGGGGCAGTTATGGTCGAGGCTTCTCGCGCAGCAATCTGTGTCAAAAGACCGTCGCAGGATTGTCGAGATCTTCATCGACGAGGTGCACGACTTCCTCGCCGGGATCCCCGGTGACCTCAGCGACGCCCTCGCTCAAGCACGGTCGCTCGGAGGTGCCTTCACGATGGCGCACCAGTATTTCGGTCAGCTTGATCCGGCTATGCGTGAGGCGATTGATGTGAATGCGAGGAACAAAATCTACTTCGGCATGAATGGAAAAGACGCGAGCCAAGCAGCAAAGTACGCACCACCTCTGCAGGCGCAGGACTTCATGCAGCTGCCGCAATTCCACGCCTACGTGAACATTCTCCAGCGAGGCGAAAGCACGGGATGGTTCGCGATCCGCACCCGACCACCCAGCCAGCCCTGCGCCGATCCCGCCGCCGTCTACGCCACTTCCCACGAGCGCTACGGGGTGAGTGCTGAAGAAACCGAAGCGCACATTCTCTCGCTCATACAGGATCACACCCCAGACCAGCCCGGAGATGGTTCGGGCGGCATTGGGAGGAGCAAGCGATGAATATGAGCAGAAACCAGGGGCTTGGTGCGAGACGTTTCGGGAGACGTTTCGCTCGCCTCAACGTTGCCCGAACTTGGCGGAATCAGGGCGAAGTGCGGGCAGTAGTGGCGGTGACTGACCCCTATTACAGGGGTCACCACCAAGCCCGACAAGCGAGGCCAGCCACCACCAGCACCACTGCACCCAGCCAGCGGCTCTTTGTTCAGACCGGAGCACCAGCATGACCAGACGATACTCCCCCGAACCACCCTCCGAACTCCCGACCTATGGTGCACAGGCGCACCCGATCCACGACACCTTGTTGGCCCTGATTCAGGAACATCGCTTCGCCACGACGAAGCAGTTGGTGCGGTTCACGCGGCACGAATACTCGAGCACACGTTCAGCGACCAGGCAGACGCTTCGGCACTTGCAGCAGTTGCACCGCCAGTATGTGATCACCAGTTTGGAGCGTCGCGTCGGTGGCTGGCAGGGCGGATCACAGGTCACTATCTGGACGCTCACCACCACAGGGCTCCGGCATGTCGGGCTGGCGGCTCCTGGGCGGAGGCGTCGCCCGCACCATCACTCGACCACGTTTCTGGAGCACCAGCTCGCGGTTACTGAGACCCGCGCTGCGCTCCACGAAGCCAGGCAGGGAGGGCTAGAGATAGAGGTGAGTGGTGAACCTGAGTGCTGGCGGCGCTACCTTGCAGCCGCAGGCACCACCCTCACGTTGAAGCCTGATCTTGCCGTCACCGTGACGAGCAACGACTACGTGGATCGGTACTTCTTCGAGATTGATCGGGCGACAGAAAACCCCGCCCGAGTGATTCGCAAATGCTGGCAGTACGAGCAGTACCGGCGCAGCGGCACCGAGCAACAGCACACTGACGGGGTCTATCCGTTCGTGGTGTGGATCGTGCCACACGCGCCCCGCAAACGACAACTCCTCAGCGCGATTGCAAGCGAGCCGAAGCTCCCGCGTGAACTCTTCGCCGTGATCACTCCGTCTGAACTCACCGCCCTGATTCGTGACGGCCCACCAACCACCAATTGACCAGTTTCCATAGACCGGTGCTCGGCAGCCCTTCACGGCTGTCGCCCCGGAGATCAACCATCAAACCCTGAGAGGAGGGAAGCACCATGAACAATACCAACGAGATCAACGAACTGATCCAAATGAGAGTCGACGATGCCACCAGTATCGCAGCGCAGCTCTTGGAGAAGATCGCAGAACACGACGAGTGGCACAACGTACTCGACACCGGCCTCAAGAAGCACGGTAAGGCATTCACCGCGTTTTTGCTCGTACCGCAAGCCACGGCAAGAAACGTTGAGGACATCGTTGAACTGTTTCAACGAGCCTTCGTTCTTGCCGACTACCGGAACGAACACTACGCCCGCGAAGCGCTGCTGGCCGAACTTGGCTGGGAGCGCGCACGCGAAACCGCGAATCGTGAACTCGGAGATCTGGGGCTTCTCACCTGGGACGAGGCGGAACTCCAGGGAGCAATCGCAGATCGCTACACGTTCATCAGCACCTACGACGGGTGCTACGTGTTCGACCGGCACGTTCTCATTCCAGAGAACGAACGCTAGCACCCGCTAGCACCACCCAAAGGGGTGAGTCGCCACGAGCCACGCGGCGGCTCACCCCACCCACAACACCCCGCTGATACTCAGCGGCACCCGCTCTTCACAGACAAGGAAGGGGGAATACCAGCACCAGGGATGCACTTCGCTGCATCAACGAATACTACGAAAGGACACCAGTATGAACGAACACATCCCACGACCCACATCACCACAAAAACAAGACAACGAGGCCGCGCTCACAACGCCAGAAGCGCTTGCGACTGAACACCCAGTGCGCCCCGTGCTTCAGCGCGTCACACCTGACTGGCGGCGCTTCGAAGTTGCCCGAGATCGGCACCTTGACACCATCGCGGAGGGCATCGCCGAAGCACTCGAACACCGGGACGTCATCAATGCTCAGACTGCGAAATGCATCGCCCACCTGCTCAGCCGCAGCCTCAGCAAAGACACCGAACTTGCCTACTACGCCGCTACCGGTTACGGCGACTACAAAACCCTCCGAGAAGAATACCTCCCGCTCTACCACCACCCAGACGCCCCGGCTAGCGCCCGTGAACTCATCGATTGGTTCGGCACCTGCCATATTCGCCGCATCTATCCTCGGGCCGCGTCCACCGATTACCACGAACCCTATCCGCTCACCCTCGACAAACTCCTCGTACCGACTTCCGTCACCGCTGGCGAATGGTCAGGCACGGTACACGTGACCGGTGATTACGACTCACGCACGATTCACGGACTCGAAGCAGAACTCGTCAACCTTCGCGTCAGCGAAGACCCAGCACTGCAGGCCTACCTATCGCTGGCAAACGTGAACGCCATGAGCGGCGACATCATGGAGGGCTTCCACGATGCCTTCGTCGCGACGTACCGAGACATAGAAGCCGCGATCGACTCAGTGTGCGAGATCGACGAACGTGAGCGGGAAGTCATCGACTTCGTCAACGAAAAAGGTCTCTACTTTGACGTCCTGACACCGAATTACAAGGTGCTCCAGGAGCAGGCAGAGGAAGGGCACGACTTCGTTGAGTGGGGAGGGCGAGTGCATGTCTTCTACAGATAACCGCCCCGCAGATCGCCACTCTCAACGAAAGGACACCATCATGAATGAACGCGACCCAACACCACCAAACACGCCACCAGAACAGCCGACCGCCACCCCGCCGCTCACGCAATCGGCAAAACACGCGGCTGAAGCTACCGAACGTGCGCCCGGTCGCCTCGAGAGCGACTTCGACAGCGCTTTCACCGTGTTTCGCAGCTACTGCTGGAACAAGGAATCAACGATAGATATTGAAGACGCCTTCCATGCCGCGTACTGGGGAGATTTCCCCGACCGCAAAGCTTTCCTCGACAGCTACCTCGATACCCTCGACTGGGAACCTAGCATCGCCCACACCATGAACCGGCTCGGCATCCCCGACGAGGCCCTCCATTGGGACTACATCGCGCTCTACCACCGCGCCACCGAAAACTTCGAATTCTACGATGCAAATGGGGTCGTTCATGTCTTCCTCAAATAACGACAACGCCACCCCCGAAGACACTCCCGAAACAGTGGAAAACTCGCATGATTCCAACGATTTAGGACTGGACTCTTCCTCGCAACAGAGCGTTAATGGAGACATGACTATGCCAACACACACCCAAGCCCGAATACCCACGCAAGCAGCCGATCCTTTCTCGGCACTTACTGAGGCGTTTACGCCCAAACGCGCCGTCTCCTACGTCCGCGTGAGTACCCGTGAGCAAGCCGAACGCGGCGGCAGGGAAGAAGGGTTCTCGATCCCGGCGCAGCGCGACGCCAACAAGAAAAAGGCCACCTCGATGGGTGCGATGATCGTCAAGGAATTCGTTGAGCGCGGCGTCTCCGGCACCTCCACGAACCGGCCAGCGCTTCAGGAGATGCTCCGATACCTTGAAGACGAACGCAATGCGATCGACATGGTCATCGTGCACAAGCTCGACCGACTCGCGCGCAACCGAGCCGACGATGTGAGCCTCAACGCACGCTTTGACGAGCAGGGGATCCGGCTCGTCTCCACCAGCGAAAATATTGACCAAACACCTGGCGGGATGCTCCTCCACGGCATCATGAGTAGTATCGCCGAGTTCTACTCGAAGAATCTCTCCAACGAAGTGAAAAAAGGCATGGGCGAGAAAGTTCGATCTGGCGGGAGTGTTGGTAGAGCGCCGATGGGGTACCTCAACGTCACCCTGATTAATGAAGGCCGTGAAGTGCGAACGGTTGAGGTTGACCCCAAGCGCGCACCCCTCGTCACTTGGGCGTTCGAGCAATACGCGACAGGTGAATACAGTGTGAGATCACTCACGACGGAGCTGATCAAACGGGGTCTCACGACAGCGCAAACGAACCGCTTTCCCGAGCGCCCAGTCGAAACGCGACAGGTGCATCAGATACTGACAAACCCCTACTACCTCGGAGTCGTACTATACAAGGGTGCACAGTTTCCCGGGAATCACACACCGCTTGTCACGCCTCAACTCTTCGAGAGTGTGCAGCAGATTCTCAAAGCGAAAATCAACGGCGAACGAAACCGCGACCACCCTCACTACCTCAAGTCAACGCTCTTTTGTGGGCAGTGTGGGTTCCGTATGATCGTACAGATCAGCAAATCGCGAAGCGGGGAAGAGTACCCGTACTACTCCTGCCTTGGGCGGCATTCGAAGCGCAATAACTGCGACCTGCGATCGATCAACATGCAGCACGCCGAAGACCTCATCCAGCGACTGTATGACCAGCTTGCACTCAAACCTACGCATAGCCAGAACCTCCGCGAAGCGCTCCACGATGAACTCAAGAACATGACCAAAGACGTCGACGAGCAACGCGAATCGCTGTCTTCGCAGAAACTCGACATTGAGCGTAAACAACGCAAACTGCTCGAGGCTCACTACAACGACGCGATCCCGATCGACATGCTTCGGGAAGAACAAAAAAGGCTCGACACCGAACTCAACACGGTCACGCGGCATCTCGACAACCTGAAAACCGACGTCGAAGAAACGCAGCGACTTATCGACATGGCGCTCGAACTTGCCGAGCAAAGCGCGGAAGCCTATCGGAGTGCACCGGAGCAGATTCGACGGCTCTTCAACCAGATATTCTTCGAAAAGATTGAGGTCTATATGGATCAGTTCGACGAGCATCAGGTGCGAGCAGTACTCGCTCCACCGTTCAAAGAAATCTACAGCTCAGCCCGAATCGCATCCGCCATATCGGCATCGGGCCACGATGTCGCCAAACAAGAAAACCCCGCCATTTCTGGCGGGGAAGTCCCGTATTCTCAATCATTTTCTCTTGCTCTTGTTTCTAATAAGAGCACCATGGTCGGGCTGACAGGATTTGAACCTGCGACCCCTTGACCCCCAGGCGTCCAAAGAAGCAATTTGGCCTCGTTTTCCGCGTAGTTCTGCGGCTCAGACCTTCTGGTAGCGGGGCATGGTGTGCATGGGTTGCATGATTCTGGTCCCCTTTTGGTCCCCTCCGAATGGCGCCAACCCACCCGACGGACATCTCATCTCAAGCTCTCAGTCCGTCGAGAGCTCACCGACCGTAGGCTCTAACACGAGTCTCACGTCTGACGCGTTCGGTCAACGCGGCCTCCAGGAACTTCGTTTCAATTTCGAGGTGTCAAATCGTGGCCGGTTCGTCTACAACCAGATTTGCTTCAAATGCAGGCCGACTTCGGTATCGGGCAGCAAGATCAGCAACGCGGCTGGCTGTATCCGATCGGATCCGACCGACTCGAGTGACTCCGTATCGGACCACATCGTTCTCGATGTCAATCTGAACCGTCGGTCCAGTCCTCCAATTTGTCGATCCACAGCCAAGCTCAGCAGCAAGCATCCGTAGAATCATGTCACGATGTCCACCGTCTTGCACTTGGGCCTCAAGTGCCCGGTATTGATTAATTGCCTTCTTGGCCTTCTTCTGAAGAATCTTCTGTCGCTCTAGCCAGCTCTGAGCCATTGGTCGCTGCTCACTGTAGTCCAACGCAATCATGCTTTCTCCGGTCCGACTAAAGACCGTTGCGTCCAAAATATCAATCGAAACAACAATCTCGTATGCGGCACGAAGGTCGACGACCCATCGTTGATCGGAGTGCGATTCCAAGTAACCCAGACTGTGCTTGGTGGCCCCCGTACCAGGGAGAAGTTCAGGCATAACGCGATGAAGGATAACGGTGCGCAAGTCAGGGGTTCGGGTACCTTTCCCTCGCACCGAGAGATCGCAAGCTTGTCCCAATAGAACGTAGTGGCGCGGTTCTCCGTCTCCGAAGACGGACTCGAATTTGAACACATCACCAATTTCAAGGGAGAGGCCTAATTCGTTAATGTGCCCGTCAGGCTCGAAGATGTCTGCTCGACGGAGCTCGCGCACCTGGGCATGATCGGTATCAGCGTTCCGAAATGCTCCGACCGATCCGTTGCGGAGAATTTCTAGATTATCGCGAGCGAACAAATCACTTCGAACCTCACGAGCAAGCGCATGGGCGAATAATCTCTGAGCTAAGCGAAGTGGATGCTCCAGCTCGAACGTGCCTTCCTCCTGAGCGGCGGCGATTGCCTCAACAATCGCGTAGTCGCTCAAAAGCTCGAATTGTTCCGATGCTGATTCGCCTGCGGTACTGAGCGCGCCTTTTGCAAGCTCGCGGTACGCGTTGAGTTCTCGCACGAGGAGCAATGCACGCAGCCCGGCTGGAAGCAAAGCGATTGACGTGGTGCGAAATTTACCGATAGCGGCGACTCTGTTGGCTTGATCAGGGTGCTTTTCACGTAGCGCTTTAGTAAGGTCACGTTCACCGTCTTCATCACGCGCATGCCTAGTGAAGAGCCCGGCCCAGACGCTATCGAGCTGCGCACTAAGCAGTTCGCCGAGTATCTCATCACCCGTTTCTTCACCGCCATGTTGCTCACGGTTAAATGTCCGATCGATCAGAACGAGATACTTTCGATCGTCAGCCAGAAGTTCGCGCCATCCAGCATTCCATTCCGTCATAGACATCTGCATAAATTCAACGACACCGTCGAACACGGCACGGAGAGCACCTTGCGCTTTGACGTCGTGCGCGATCTCGCTCTCCTCGACATTCTCTTCCCTATCTCTCTGAAGAGTCCGCACCGCTCCAAGTAACTGGTTTCGAAGATGTGCCGAAAATCCTGTCCAGTTGACATTGATAAAATCAGATACCGCTGACGGGTCAGTTTCATCGACGGATTCGAAATTAAGATGTGTGGCATCGAGGCGAAGTAGCTCAACGATCGAACTAAGCAGGTCTGGCGCACCAGCCATAGATTCGGTTATCTCGGCTGAGTTTCCCTCACCCCCGGAATAATGAATGTCATCAACGGCGATCACAACCTCAATGCCAAGCGCGCCAAGGAGTTTTGATACTCGATCCCGTGTCTTTGTCTGAGTCTCGTCGGCGATTGCATCTTCGAAAGAATCGACGCCGACAGAATCAGCCTCACCGACCTTCTCGATCATCAATTTTGGCCGCCATTCACAGTTTCGGCGTCGGCTAACAAGGCACGAAGGTCGATCTCAAAAGTGTCCCGCCTTCCATTAAAGTTCCGATGATCCGAAAGTCCAAGTGTGGCACCCTCAGAATCCAGAAGCTGTCCGACCACGAATAGCCCAAGCCCCCGCCCTTCTGCTGAGGGCTTCATCGTGACGAATGCGTCGAATAGAGAATCTTCAATTACCGGCTGAACCCCTGGCCCGTTGTCTCTTACACGCACGCGCGGTAGATCGACGGTGATCACAATTTCCCCTTTGCTAAGCGACTTCTGCTTGATATCGCGGTCGACCCAGTACTCACTGTTTCTGATCAAGTTGTCAATCATTTGCATAAACTTGCCCTCGTTGATGCGAATGGCGAAGTCTCGCTCCTCCATCAGAGTGATTTCGATGTTTTTTTGCGCGAGCCTTGGGCCGTGGTAGTCAATCGCAGAAGCAACGAGGGCAGATACCCTGTGGGTCGACTTGGTATCGCGCCGAAAGCGGAGCGCGGGATTCAATCGCGACACCTGTCGCACAAGTTCGGCAGCCGAAGCACGTACATGCTCGGCATACGCCATGGTCCGGGTATCAACAGGGTTTTGCTTGCGCAAGTAGTCAAGTATCTGATGACTTCGCCCACGAAGACGGTCCGAAATTTGATCGACCTCATGGGCTAGAACTTCCGCGCTCAGACCGAGGGCGACAGAATCCCACGCATCACTGACCCGCTCGTCGGCAACCTCAACTTTCTCTTGCAAGAGCGCAGCAGCTCCCTCAAGGTCTCGAACAGTCGCCATGATTTCGTCGAGATTGGCGAGAGTTGTCGTGAGCTTTGATTGCACATCCCGGATTTCTGAAGTTGCCTTTTCGACTGCCGCTTGCAGCTTTGGGTCAGCCCAGACTGCCTGAGAGGAGTCGTGCTGCGACTCTTCAAGCGACGCTATGGTTCCTTCAAGCTCAACAAGCGCTTTCTTGACCTCTGCACTTCGACCTTTCGCAAGGCTCACCTGAGAGGCACGGTCAGCAATGTGCTTACTGATCACCGAAGGAGACGCTGTCTCATCAATTTCCGTAGGGGTGTTCTGCTCCCGAACGTAAGTATTCCAGTTTCGGCGGACGAGTTCCTGCGTCTCGCGAGCAAAACGGACGACCTGCTGCATCAGGTCATGGAAACCGCGCCAAGCAGGAGTGTCACGAAATGCTTCCCTGCTCGAAGTTTCTTCGAGTGCTGCGTTTTCTCGCGCAGTGATGTTGACATATCCAGCAGAGTTCAGAGGTCGAAGTCCGTAATATGAAGATGCGGTCGTTTGCTGCTGAGACAAGCCTAGCCAGTCATCGTCCAGTCGGATGCCGAAACCATCCCGAAAAACACGAATACCCGCAATCGCTCTCGCGAATTCCCGCAGCTCGCTCGAGCTGTCAAGAGCAGAATCTTCGGTGCGGTTGTAGTTAAAGGAACTGATCTCGCCAGCGAATGGTCCAGGGTCCCCTGCTAGATGCCCCACCTCAACTGCTTCGTTAAAGGTTAACGTGCGCGAAAATCTAATGAAGTACTTATCGTCACCGAGTTCAGCGCCAACGGCACGAGACCGCGAAGCTCGCTCTCGGAGTAGCCACTCAGCAAACGCAAACCCATTGTCTGGAGCGAGAATCCTGCGATAATTAGATTGCTCCTCCGACGAACGTCCGCGCAATGCTGAAACCTGTGTTCGCCCTTCTATCCGAAATACTCCATTTTCGTATGTGAAGCTCAGAATGGTTGGGGCCGCTTCGAGTAGTCTCTTTGCCTCTCTGCGAGTGTCGATTTCAGCATGGTTGATCTTGATAAAGACCCGCAGGCCCGCCGCGTTTTCATATGGTGAGAGAATCGCCGCAAGTTGTTTTTGCAGGTCGAGGTCGCCTTTACCCTCCCAATACGCCAGGTTCGCGAGCCCCAGAACGGTAATTGTCGTCCCCGGTTCACTCACTCCCGCCGCCAAGCTGGAAACCGGCAACGAGACAGAGGTGAGGTTATCCGCGTGAGCAAATTTCGTCCAGTCGATGTGCACTTCGTGGCGCACTTGCCCGCCCGGTTGACCATTTGGAACAGTCGACAAGCTGACAATCCCACCCAATCTCTGTACTCCGAGGCGGCCAAGTCCCTTGTCCCCGAGGGGAGTTCGTCCTGCGCTGGTTTTATGTCCCGCTAATTTGAAGGCACGTTTGCGGCTGTTGGATACCGTAAGCCATCCATCTCGAATAGCGTCTAAGTCCATCCCGTGGCCGTCATCGCGTACGGTAAGCCGACCTCTGACGGCACCGTCGTGGGTCTCAGCCCCGGGCGCGACGAGCTCTCCTGTAACCCGGTCAAACCAATTCTCAGTGTCAATCTCAATGCGCACCGTTTGAGCATCGGCATCGTAGGCGTTTTTCACTAACTCGACGAGCGCTTGGGCATCGTCCGTGATCAAATCTTCCCCGAGTTTGAAGAGCACGGATGGGTGCACTTCAAAGTGCATCATTCGGTCAGCGCGATACTTCAAATCAATCTCCTCCGGCAAAAGTTCACTCATGAACTAACCGCGTCCTTCCGTGCCTCTGTCACAAGAATCCACTCGGTGGCCATAGTCGCCCCTTCGCTGTTCTTTGACGCCATACGCTTTCGGCCTGCGGGAAGGACTCGCTCAATCACGGTCACGACGTCATGGCCTTCAGCTTCGAGAAGCTGTTTCGTGATTTCCACGAGTGGAAATACCTGCTTGCCGACTCGGCGTTCCCCCAAGGTGAAAAAACAAAACGCACCGGGCTTGAGCCTGGCACTTACCAACGTTAAAGAGTTCTGATAGTCCCGACAAAAGGAAAGAACCTTTTTCCGCAGAGCCGGAACATCTTGGATCTTGAGGAGAAAATCAGCGAGTGCGGGCGAGTCCTGTTCAAGTCCTTCTCGTGCAACGTCTGCCATCTTCAAAGAACCACCAAGGCTCATCGTGTCGATTCGTGATGTAGAATCCAGAAGGCCAGGATCGAATCCGCCCGGGATGTCATTTGCATCCAACCACCGCAGTGGGAGGTAGCTGTGCTGCCCGTAGGGCACCGTAGTCTTGTTGTCGCCGTAAGGGGGCGACGTCATCAAAATGTCGGCCTGACGAGGTGCTGTCCATGGGTTCGAGACTGCACCAGGGAGCAGGAGCGCTTGCGCTGTGCCGCCTTGGCGAGGAGCCTGCTCTATCCGAGTCCAGTGTTTTGCCACTCGAGCGGCGTTTAGAGTCGCAACACCCTCGAAGACTTTGATCGCGTCAGTTACTCGTTTCGCGATGTCTTCTGCTGTGTAGGTGTGAAGCTTGAACGTCGAGATTCGGGAGTTCGATACCAGCCTGATGGTCTCGGCTAGACAGATCCAAAGGAATCGGCGTGTATCAAGATCAGCTTGCTTCTTGATTGCCTCGCGTAGGCGAGCTAACCCCGCCTTAATCTCGGGCTTGAACCATTTGTCGATTCCCGGGAATTCTGGGATCTCAACTTCCGAATCAGTCTTAGCGAGATCAAGGATGATTTGAACTGCCGCGAGCGCATCATCTTGCGATGGGGGCGCCGCTTTCACTTGACAAAGAAGTATCGCCAATGGGTTGATGTCACTCCCGTGAAAGTCGAGCCCTCTGTAGAGGCTCTCCAGCATCACCGTTCCTGAGCCAGCAAACGGGTCATAGACGAGTTTCGCGTCTGTCTGCACTTCGAGAACGTCATCAAGCAATGCACCCTGTAGCTCGGGAACCATCATCGCGGGATACTGGAAAAGTGCGTGGTTTCCAGACCTGCTGCCGAGCTCATTGAAAGCCCAGAAATTCGGGTCGTCGTGGGTACGCTGTTTGAGTCTTGTTCGAAGTTGCTCGGCCCGAGACTCTGACGGTGTTGATGCAGCGAGAGGTGTGAGAGTCAACTCATCCCTCCTTTATTTACTGGTAGATCCGTGTCTTCATTGTTGATTGACGCTTGTCTCATCATTGCTGGGGCCTCTGACACGCGGCTTCCGCCTAGACCACACACTTCTTCAATCGGGTGTGGGTTCAGCACCTTGCGAAATCGATCTTCAAGAGTGTCGCCCGTCACGCGCATCTTCTGGGGTCCGACATATTGTCTCCACCGCGACGGATGACGCGGGCTCCCGTTCATCAGCAGAACCTCGGTATGTCCGGCACGAACGGTCTGCTGAATTGTCCACTCGACCTGTTCGTCCTTGTGTCGATTAGCTTGGCCAGCGAGACGTGAGGCCCCCCAGGCGAAGACCACTTCATCGGCGGAGTTGAGTGATTGGCAAATCTCAGGACGCGATACCAGCCATGGTTCTTGATCGATCGCCTTCTGTGCGAGCTCTTTTGAATTCCGACTCTGGACTTGAATGAGATTAACGATGTGAAATGAATCGAACCCGAGTGAAGCTGCTGCCACTCCAAGGTTTGAATAGCTGACTGAATTCTCAGCGTTGAAACTAGGGTTCAGCAATACAGCGCAGAGCGTTCCTCTATTCGACGTCCGTACTCGGTTCTCATGATCTGGTCTAGATATGGTCAACTTCGTCGCCCTGCCTGCCTAACCTCGATGGCATCGCGTATCTGGTCGAGCCCGAGGCCCAGAGCGGAAGCGATGTGGGCAACGGTGAAGAATGAAGGAGCTTTGATTCGTCCCGTCTCGATACTTCGAACTGTGTCGATGCTCAGCGAGCTGGCCTCGGCGACCTGCTGCGCAGACAGCTTCGCGCTGGTCCGAACATCGCGAAGGTACTCACCTAGATGCTGACCGAACTCGCGATCAGCATCACTCACTCGGGAACGCGCCATAGGGTCAAGTCTACAAGTATTTATCTACAGCCACCAGGTGAGAGTTCTCCTCTTCCGCGCCAAAGGGATTGACATGCACCATTGTTGGGCACGTCATCTGCGGACGACAGTCAAACACCACATATCCTCAACGACGTACGCGACAACGTTCTGTCCGCCTCGTTAGGGGGTGCGGCCTGCCTGGATTGCGTGGCTCTGCCCGGCTTCTATGGCCCGGGCACGAATCAGCAGTACGAGGCTAACGGGGCCGATCCAGATCATCTTCATGGCGTTCCAGATGAACAGCAGCACGAGCAGGTAGAGCCAGCCGGGCCCGCCTCCGTCGATGACGACGGTGCAGAGGTAGGCGGCGTAGAGGTAGGGCACTGCAAGGAGCATCACCGGGATACCCCATTTCAGGCCCCGGCGAGTACGGATCGCATCGCTGAGGATGTTGGTGGGCGCGAACCGGTGTAGCGCGTTCCGAACGTGAACGCTGAGGTTCCAGAGGAGACGGAGCATAATCATAGTCCTTTCTCGGTTCGGCGACGAAGAACCTTGAAGGACTGCCATGCGGGCGGCCATGCCATCGTGTCTGAGAACGAACCTGAGAAGAATCGCCGTCCTTCCAACATACACCTGACCTTTTCAGCGAGGAACATCAATTTCGTCGATAACCGCCTGCCGTCATCCCTCCCGCGCACCTGTCTGTCAACTCGATGGATGGAGCACAGCATGGTCACGATCGCTTCTCTCGCCAAAGACGAACGAGCCGCGAGGATCGTTCTCGCCGCGACGACGGAACCAGGCGACACTCGAACGGGAAGGCTCGTCACCGCGATCGGTGCGGTGGAAACGGTGCGGTTGGCAGCGGACGAAGGGACGCTGCCCGAGATTCTTGATGCGGTTGAGGGCGAGTTGTGGAGTCGCCAAGTCGCACCCCGCCTGCTTGCGTCTGTGGCGAAGCTCGCGATGCGGGAGACCGACCAGCTGGGGCTGGAAGTCCTAGTTCCCGGTGATGCATCGTGGCCTGCTGGGCTGAACGGTTTACAGGATCGGGAACCGCTCGCGCTGTGGATGCGCGGTGCGACTTCGTTTCTCTCGGTGCCGCTTCGTGATCGGGTGACCTTTACCGGCGCGCGAGCGGCAACTTCCTATGGCGTGCATGTCACGACCGAGTTGGCATCCGACCTCGCCAAAGAGGAACGCATCATTGTCTCCGGCGGTTCCTACGGCATCGATGCTACTGCGCATCGGGCTGCGATGGCAGCCGGTGGAAGCACGATCGCGGTATTGCCGGGCGGTCTGGATCGCCCCTATCCTGCGGGCAACCGTAACCTGCTGCGACAGGTTGGTGATGTTGGTTTGCTCGTAAGTGAGCTCCCGCCAGGCACCGCGCCGACAAGGTGGCGGTTCTTAGCGAGGAACCGTCTTCTCGCGGCTCTGTCTTCGGTAACCATCGTGCCCGAGGCAGGGTATCGTTCCGGTGCTCTCGGCGTCGTCCACGAGGCTCATCTTCTGGGCCGTGAGGTCGGCGCGGTTCCAGGCCCGATCACCTCTGTCACGAGCGCGGGAACTCACCGCCTCATGCGGGAGGGCATCGCCCGCCTGGTGACGAACACACAAGACGTTGACGACCTGATCGAGGCAGCCAGTGGAAAGACAGCTCAGGTCGTCGGCCGCTCGGGTGTCAATCAGCACCGCCGGGTGCAGGTGCCTCCACGTTCGCTCTGAGCTACGCGCTCGGGGCGATAGCCCAGGTACGGACGGCTGTATGGGTATTCAGTTCGGTGCAGTGTGCGCGGGCTGGAAGGGAGAACACTCATGAACGAGCAGCCCACAACGCTTGGACGCCCAGAGTGGCTGACGGAGCCGTGCCCGGAGTGGTGCGAGGGCGATCACACAGGTCAGGAGCATCCTGTGGATCGGAGGCATTTCAACGATGAGATGGTGGTCGCGGTTGTCGCTCCAGATGATCTGTGCGACGCAGTCCCCGGTCAGCCGGCACCGTCGTACCCCGATGAACTGGTTGTGAGTGTGTTCCGCCGGGTTGGTGTTTGGGAGACCTGGGTTGTGTTGTCGACGGGACGCCGCAGCCTCGTGGTGTCGGTGGAGAGCGCCCGGCGACTCTACGATTCCCTCGGAGTGGTGCTCGGCACAGTTGCTGGTGAGTTTTCTTCGCCTCATGATGTCGCCGTGTAGGCGCGACACCCCTCCCGCTGATCCTTGGTGTTAGAGCGTGGGGCCTCGCCGTGCAAGGGTCGGGTGCGGCATCCTGTCGGGCGTCTTCTGGTTGGCGAGAGTTCGGGCGCGGTCGAGCGCTGCTTGGGCTCTGGCTGCGTCGATCTTCTGCGTGTTAGTTTCGGGTGTGCTGCGAAGGGGCTGATACGTGGTGACGTTGTAGCGGTCCCGGTACGCAGCGACCGTCCGTAGGCAACGTCTCCACGTCTGTGCGAGTTTGTCGTCCGTCGGAGGTCTCCCGGCCGCGGTAACCCAGGCTGCGCCGTTCGTGAGCGCAGCATCGACCAAAGCTTCCGCTCGTTGCTCGATCAGGCGCTGCCGCTCGGTGAGCGCCTGCCGCATGTCTGTACTTATCGCGCCGACGGCTTCCGGAATGAGACCGGCAATGAGTTTTGGGGGCTTTTGTGTGCGCCCGGACCCGGCGGGCCTATTGGTGGCGCGGGCGAGACGGGAGTGAAGGATCGCGGCGAGGTCGTCTGCATCCTCGAATCCGCGTGCCCGCACCAAGCGCGGCATCAGCGCGTCGAGGTCGTGGTGGTTGGCTTCGGCTCGGCGGAGTTCAGCGGTGAGCGCGCCGAAAGCGTCGGATGTGCTGGCCGTTTCGGTTTCGTTCTCGGTGAGGCCCGATGCGTTCAGGAGCGCGACCCAGCGGTCGTGCTGGGCGGCGGCGGCGATGGTCTCGTATTCAGCGGCAAGTTGGGCGATGTTCCCCCATACCTCCTGCTCGGCGGTGATGGTTTCGTGGGCGGAGAGTTCGGCTCCGACGTGCTGGAGCACGCCGAAGAGCACGCTGCGGGCGGTGGCGTCGAGGTTGTCGCCGGGATGCGGGCCGTCATGGGCGGGGTCGGGTTTATCGACCGCGACGTAGGCGCGGTTGGTCTCTTTGCCGCGGGTGAGGGCGACATACAGATTCTCGTGGGTCATCGCCGAATCTACGAGGACGTGTGCGGTGTCGGTGGTGATGCCCTGTGCCCGGAACGAGGTCACCGCGTAGCCCAGGTCGAGGTGTTCCGTCACGTACTCAGTAGGGAGCACGATTGACCCCCATTTCTTTCCGGCCCGGCGCACGGTCACCGACCCGTCTTCCCGCACGTCGGTGACCGTCCAGCGGTCACCGTTGCGCACCCACGACCGGCCCGCGCGTAGGCGCCGGTCGTTGCGGCGGGTGAGGACCGTATCGCCGATGGCGGCGCGGGCACCGTCGCGAAGGTCGGCTTCCCGTTCGCCATGCACGGTCCCGTCGAGGATCAGCGCGTTGCGGGCGCGAGCGTTCAGGTCAGCGACAGCTTCGTTCGAGTCCGATACCAACACACTCGCCCGCCCCGCGAGGATGTCTGTACGCCATGCCGTGTAGGCGGCGTCGATCATCTCGTCTGTTTCGCCGCCTTCGATGCGGTCGTACTCAATGTAGGTATCGATGACCTCGGTGCGTCCGTGCCGGAGGGCGAGGGAGGCGGTCTTCTCCCACGGGTTGACGAACCGATGTACGTCGACCAGTTCCGGGGTGTCGTCCCGGTCATGAACGAGGAGGGAGAATGCTCCGCCGGCGTCGATGGATTGCAGTTGTGCGTAGTCACCAACGAGCAGCACTTTTGCTCCGGCGTCGGAGGCGAGCGCAGTAAGCCGGTCCAGTGAGAGTGTTCCTGCGAGTGAGGCTTCGTCCACGATCACGAGTTGCCCGGTGGTGAAGGTCTCGCCGGTGGTGAGGTGGTTCTGCCACCACTTCGACGTGTTCTCCGTCGCGATATCGAGGTCGTCGGCGAGGACCTGCGCCGCGACCGCCGATGGGGCAAGCCCGACCACGGAGCCGGGGCCGTGCGTGGTCTCCCATGCTCGCCGCAGCGCGAACATGGCCGTCGTCTTCCCGGCCCCTGCGGGACCGACAAGCACGTCAACGATGCGACCGGAGATGGCGATCTTGGCGAGCGCACTGGCTTGATCGCCGCCGAGTCGGCGTCCTTCCTGGTCCGGTTTCGCGGTGATCTTCTCTACCGTCACTAGCGGCACGGTCGGACCGCTCGTGGTGCGAGCGCGCTCGAGAAGTCGGTCCTCGGCCGCAAGCAGGTGTTCGGAGGAGAACACGCTGGAGTGCTTCGGACGAAACACCGATGTGCCATCCGGACGCTGGAACACCGCCGGGGATGAAGCGAGATCCGGTGGTGTCAGACGCAGAGACACGGCCTCGGCGGCATCCACCACGAGACCGACTACGGCTTCCCTGTCCGAGGTGGATGCGAACCGGTAGCTCATCGTCTGCCGGGCCGCTTCCGCGGTCAGGTTCCAGCGTCGCCAGGTCGAACGCTTCTCGCCAACGGTCTCGACCACGGATCGCCCGAGTTCCGCGATCACGTCCAACGGCACGTCATCGGCGCGCA